>CAWACW010000013.1:0-1086005 GCA_963780635.1 Candidatus Melainabacteria bacterium | reverse complement strand
ATTTCCGATAGCTTTCCCGCAAAAAGCGCACACTAAAGAAGCAAAAACGCATTTAATCCACAAGGAGACACCTCCATGACCTTCTTATCACCGTGCATCTGTACAACTCGAAAGACCAGCAGCAAGAACTTGTCCTCAACAGCGACCACGTTATTTCGATTGAAGCGGCTAACGTGGGTGCCAACATCCAGATGACTCCGGCCCAACCGTCCATACCACTGAAGATGTGGCCGAACTGTCGCGACTCATCAGCGGCAATGCCAAGTGGGAAGAAGCCCTCCCGTCGCTGGAAACCAAATCAACTGAACCGGAAGCGCCCGTCGTTGAAACCGCTGCCGAACGCAAAGCACGCCTCAAGGCTGAAGCCGAAGCCGCCCAGCAGTAATGCCAGATCGGGATTTATCCGCCGAGATCAAGGGACTGCGTGAAACCCAAGACAAGGTGGATCAGACCATCCGGGATTTGCGCGGCGAGCCGATGTTAGAGGGTATGAGAGATGCCACGTTATTGGTCACGGGCACGGCGCGCACACTTGTGCCGGTGGATACCGGACGGCTGCGGGCCAGTATCCTGCCGGAAGTGCGCTCTGAACCCCTGACCGGCTCGATTGTCGGCGTGGTCGGCTCAGCAGTGGAGCACGCGCCTTATGTAGAACTCGGAACCAAGCCGCACTGGCCGCCGCTGGCTGCCCTCGAAGTCTGGGCGCAGCGGCACGGCACAACGGCTTTTGCGGTAGCACAGGCCATTTCGCGGCGCGGCACCAAGGCTTATCGCTACCTGCAAGGGGCGGTTGAGCAGAACGAGTCCAAGATTGTGGCGCTGATCGGCGATGTCGTCAGCCGGATTGTGGAGAAATAATGGGCGATCTGATTACGTTTGGCAGCATCAGCCGGGCCGTTGCCGACACACTGAAGGCGGTCAAATCTTCTTTTGCCACTTCCCCGGTGATTGTCCAAAACTTCGACGAGCTGACCGAAGCCGTGAATGATTGGCCGCTGTTGCAGGTGCTGCCCAAGAAGGGCAAGGTCGATCCCTTCGCCAGCAACACCGAGCGCTCGTCTTTTGGCGGCAAGGTGCAAGCCACATCCTTTGGCATTGAGATCATCGGCTACGCCAAGCCGCGCGCCGAACTGGCCGAAGACATCGAAGCACAGGTGGCCTTGATAGACGGTGTGGATGTGGTCTTGAGCAGCCAAAACGGTGTGCCACAGTTCGGCTTGCAGGCAATCAAAGGTTTCAACTGGGAGTGGGAACGAGCAAACGCTGCGTATTGGGGAAGGGGATAGCGCCATCCTGTACGCCGGGGTCGTGTTTACCCTCGAACTGTTCATCTTCTAGTTTCCGATAGAAGCCCGCTGATCGGCTGATACTTACGAAAACGAAAGACGGAGATTTAAGCCATGCCTACCACATCAACCGCAATCAACGCCTGCGGGGTTGCCATCCTCATTGAAAACGAGTTCGGCGAGATGATCGACTGCTCCGGCAGCGCCAATGAAGTCAACCTCGACTTCGATAACACCCTCGGCGAGTTCAAGGTCTTTGGAGACCGGGCCAACTACCGTCTGGAATGTGGCTTGAACTCCAGCCTCGACTTAACAGCGCTCTATACCACCGCCATGCGCGAAGCGATGGATCTCATCAAGAACTGGCGCGTGTCACGCGGCCAGCGCCGCATCCGCATTTGTGTGCCGCGCAACGTCAGCGGTGCCGATGCCTATGAAGGTCGTTTCCTGTACGAGAAGATCAACCTGCCGCTCAAGTCCGACGAGGCCAAGCCGATCATGAGCAAGGTCAGCGTCAAGCCCAACGGCGAAGTCAACCTCTTCAAGGTGCCTTAGTCATGGACTATAAAAGTTTACCGCCGACCAACGACGAGCAGATCACGACCCGGCTGCAAAATGCGGCGCGGGGCGTGCTGCTGGAACTGGAATCGCAGGGTGTGGCACTGGCCGAGGTGTCCGGCAGCTACACCGTGTCGATTGTCGCGGGCGAGATCAGTGTCAACCCGGTGAATGCAGGCGTGCGCACGGGCAAGACGAAGTTTGCCGCTGACGCTGCGCCAGCCGCCGAGATAAGGAGTCGCAATGCCGCAGAGACAGAGTAATACCACACGGGTGGATGGTGGGCCGCAGGGCAGTGATGCCTTTGTGGAAGTCAAGCGTCTGACCGTCGATGAGCAAATGGCTTTCAAAAAACTGTTTGCCACCATTAACAGCAAAGACGTAGAAGAAGCGGAAGCGCTATCGAGAAAGGCCTTGGCCGATTTATTGATCGACTGGAATTGGGTTAACATCGACGGTAGCCCAATGGCGAAACCAAGCGCTGAAGTTATCGGCGTACTTTACAACAGTGAACTCCAATGGCTGTTTGAAGCGGTTACCGGTTCGACTCTCGACCAAAAAAAAGACTTGAAGCCATCGCCGACGACGTAAGATACCTGTGCATCGGCAATGGCATTGATCCGGCGACGGGCGAACGAAGATCGGTGCCGTGGGAGTGGAACGAGTTGCAGTTGTGCCGGTTGTACCACTGCACGCCGAGCCAGTTGGCGCAAGAAGACTGGCAGACCATTCAGACGCACATGCGGATCATCGAGATCGAGGAAGAAGTCAGAGAGTTTAAGAACTCCTGAGTGTCCGATAGATGACCACCCCAACGCTTACCTTTACGGTAGGCGTTTTTGATTCTACGGCGGTGCAATCATTCCAAGTCGAAATTCCATTGAGATCGACATTACCGCGAAAGACAATGCCAGCGGCCCGCTCGGTGATGTCGGCTCGGCGCTGGGGACCAAGACGATGGTCGAGGCCGTCGACCGCGAGATCGACGACCTGGCCGCGTGGCTGCGGCTCGAGGTCTCAGCGTCCGGCCTGAGCGTCAGCCGGTGAAGGCCACGTCCTCGGTCTCGGTCACCTCCGCCGTGCGACCGGGCGCCGCCTGGTGCTCCCAGTAGAGGTTGGTGTGGGCGATGACCTGGTCCGGCGGGGGTGCGCCCCACTCGCTGAGGTCGTCGGTCGTGTGGGCGTCTCCCACGAGCGTGACGTCGTAGCCGCGGGTGAACGCGCCGTGGATCGTCGATCGGATGCACGCGTCCGTCGCGCCCCGACGACGACCAGGCGTCCGACGCCGGCGTCGGCCAGCACCTGCTCGAGGTCGGTGTCCTCGAAGGCGTCGCCATATCGCTTGGGCACCAACGGCTCGGACTCGGCTCGCGGCAGCTCGGGCACGTACGCCCAGCCTCGCTGCCCTCGACAGGTCATCGGAGGAGTGCTGCACCCAGACCACGGGCACGTCCTCGGCCCGGGCCTTGCCGACCAGCGCACCGATGTTGGCGACGACGGCATCGCGCTCGTGGGCGGCGGCCATCACGCCGTTCTGGACGTCGATCACGACGAGCGCGGCGTTCGGACGGTCGGTCAGCGTGGTCATGACGGGCTCCCTCGGCTTCGCAAACGGCGGTCCGCCCACGCTAGGACGGGCCACCGACATCGATGCCCGGCCCCTCGTCGGCCACCGCGGCCAGCAGGCGCCGGCCCACAGGTGCGGACCGCGGCCCGGATCGTCTCGTCGCCCTCGACCCGGTAGGCCACCGGCACGCGGGCCAGCTGCTCGGCGTACCACTCGGGGTTGCTGGTCGTGCCGAGCAGCCGCGTGCGGTCCGGACCGGCCGGCTCGAGCCGGCCGAACGCCCGCGGGATCCACCCGGCCACGTCGCCAGCGGCGCGTCGATGACCACGCTGGCCTGCGTGCCGCCACCCGGCCGCGAGGTGCTCCTCCAGCGCGCTGGCCGGGTCCAGGTCGCCCGGCGGGTCGAACGTGGCGTCGAGGACGGTCACCTGGTGCACGCGGTCGACCCGGTAGGCCCGGACCGCGTCGGCCCGGAGGGACCGGCAGAGCAGGTACCAGCGGCTGTGCCGGATCACCACGGCCCAGGGCTCCACCTCGAGGTCGAGGTCCGTGCCCGCCTCGGACCGGTAGCCCAGCCGCACCCGGCGCCGATCGGCCGAGGCCTGCACCAGGGCCGCCGCGGTCCGGGGCTCGGGGCGGGCGGCCGCGCGGTCCGGCACGGGCGCGGCCGAGCGGCGTACCGTCTCTGCCTGCGCCGCAACGGATTCCGGCAACGCCCGCAGGAACTTGCCGAGCGCACTGCCCACCGCGTCGCCGGAGTCGGCCGCGTTGTGATGACCATCGAGCACCGCCATCACCAGTCCCAGCGCCTCGTCGGCACTGAACAGCAGCGGCGGCAGCCGCAGCCCCCGGCCGGGACGGTAGCCACCGGCCGGTCCGCTGACCGAGGCGATCGGGATGCCGGCCTCGCGCAGGATCGCGATGTAGCGCCGGGCCGCGCGGGCGGTCACGCCGAGCCGCTCGGCGATCCGCTCGGCCGTGATCCCGGGCTGGCCCTGGACCAGCTCGAGGGCCAGCAGGGCCCGCGCGGTCGGGCTGGTCTCGGCGGTCACCCCCGATGTCTAACCTGTACGCCGATCGTCCGCAATACCCCCTAGGGTGCCGGCAACGCCATCGTCGACCGAGGAGGACCCGTGACCGCTGACCCCGCCACCCCGCGACGCCCCGACGCTCCGGACGCGACGCCCTGGGAACCACCGCTCGCCGGGACCGAGACCGAGCACGTCGTCGGCTCGCTGGACCGGATGCGGGCGACCTTCCGCTGGAAGGCCGACGGCCTCGACGCCGACGGGCTCAACCTCCGGATCGGGGCCTCCGCGCTGACCCTGGGCAGCCTGCTCAAGCATCTGGCCCTGGTCGAGGACCACGTCTTCACCGTCCGGCTCAGCGGCGCGCCGACTTCCCGCGGGTCGCGTCGGTGGCCGGGCACGACGGCAGCGACGACTTCGAGTTCACGTCGGCGGTCGACGACAGCCCGAGCGGAGCTCTACGCGCTCTGGGACGACGCGGTGGCGCGGTCGCGGGCCACGCTGCAGGCGGCGCTGGCGGCGGGCGGGCTCGACCAGCTGGTCCACCTCAGCGACGACGAGGGACGGCACCCGAGCCTGCGCCGGCTGCTCTTCGACCTGATCGAGGAGTACGGCCGGCACACCGGCCACGCCGACCTGCTGCGCGAGGCGGTCGACGGCCGGGTCGGCGAGGACCCGCCGCCCGGCTGGGCCCCGGCGGAGCGGCTACGCCTTGATCCGGATCTTGGCCGTGAGCTGCGGCAGCTCGACGTAGGTCTGGCCAGGGGCCATCTTCAGCGGCGTCCCGTCCGAGCAGGTGAACTGGAACAGCTGGTTCACCGCACCCTTGGTCCAGGAGCCGCCGACGTACCGGCCGCCGTGGAAGTAGTAGAACGTGCCCTTGGCGTCGATGATCTCGTGGATCGGCTCGGCGCCGCCGCCGCCGGGGTAGATCTTGCCGTAGCGCTGCGTGGCCCGGATGACCAGGACGTTGGTCGGCGCGACCCGCTTGCCGTTGGCCAGGGTGTGCGGCCCCCACGGCATGCTCCGCAGGTAGGTGCCGCTCTTGCGGTCGTAGCTGTAGCCCATGTCGTAGGTGTCGCCCTGCTTCCACGGCACGTGGATGGTCCGGGCCGGCTTGCCCTTGGCGGTGCTGACCTCGGCCGCGGTCGAGGCCCACGGGAAGTAGCTCAGCGGCGGGCCGGAGCGGAACTTCTTGGTCTGCTTGGCGAGCACCTTCGGATGGCAGACGACCGCCCGGTCGTAGTACGTCACGCCCTGGTAGGTCCGCACCCGGTTCGGGTCGATCGAGTAGGAGCCCGAGCCCTTGGTCGCCAGGTAGGACAAGCCGCCCTCGACGTACTTGTTCCAGTGCTTGACGTAGTTCTCGACCCAGCCGGTGCGCCGGTGTTGCCGATGATGACGCCGATCGGGCTGAACAGCGGGATGTCGACCGGCCGGATCGACCGGACCGGGGCGACGTCGGCCGGCATCTGGGAGTGGAACACCGGGACCAGCCGGGTGCTGCTGTAGCCCGAGGCGTCGCGGTAGCCGTCCAGCTCGACGAAGACGATGTCCGCCTTGTCCAACCCCACCTGCGGGTGCTCGTTCTTGTTGTCCGGCACCTTCACCGCGACGGCGGCGTGCTTCGCGTCGTCCGGGTGGTCGAGCAGCTTGCCGGTCAGCGGCCAGCGCGGGCGCGTGTCCACGCTGGCCGTCGGGGACGGCGTGGGACTGAGGGTGGGGCTCGGGCTGGTCGCGGTGGGCTTGGGCTTGTCCTTCGAGCAGCCGGCGACGGTCGCTGCCCCGGCGACACCGAGGAGGCCGAGCAGCACGGTCCGTCGGTCGAGGGAGGTCACTGGCTCTCCTGTCCTGAGGCGGTCACGAGGGCGCTGTAGTTGACCGGCAGCGGGTCCCAGGACTCGGCGCCGGGCAGGACGTTGGGGAGGTCGGTCGTGATGTCCCAGCCGGTCTGGCGCAGCAGGTCGCGGATCTCGTCGGCGTCGTTGAACAGGTAGACGTGGTCCTCGGCCTCCATGTTGGCCACCGTCGACAGGAAGCCCGGCTGTCCCGGGCGCAGCGCCGCCGAGAGCGAGCTGGACAGGACGTCCGGGTGGTCGACGTGTTCGAGAACCTCACAGCAGACCAGCGCGTCGAACCCGCCGGAACCGGCCAGCCGGACCAGGTCGCCGGACATCGCATCGGCGTGGACCATCGACACCCGGCCCGGATCCACCCCGGTGCGCGGCCAGGGCCTGCGCGGCGTACTCGAGGGCACTGGGACTGATGTCGACGCCGAGGTAGCTGAGGTCGGGCTGGGCGTCGAACATCAGTGCGGCGAGCAACCCGTGACCGACACCGACCTCGACGACGCGGTCGCCCGGCCGCAGGCGCGGGAGGAACTGCTCGCCCATGAAGTGGATCATCCGGGAGTGGTTGGGCCATAAGGCATAGGTCAGGGCGAGCCCGTCGAGGTAGTAGCCCTGCATCTTCTCGGGTCGTTGTACAGGTCGTCGACGAGAGCGGCGGCGCCGCCGGCCCGCGCGTACTGCGCCGGTCGACATGAACCGCCCCTGCAGCCGGAGGAAGTCGATGCTCACGGCGGCGAAGGCCTCGAGCTCGGTCTCCAGCCCGTCGTCGGAGCGCTCGGCGACATAGCCCAGCGCGCGCTCGGCCGACGCCCAGGCCGGGTCGTCGGCGGCCATGGACTTGTCGATCGAGGCCGCCGCCGATGACCGGGTAGTCGGTGCGCAGCCGGTCGCACACGGCCAGCAGCTCCTCGCGCGTCGCGGGCGTGATCATGGGCGGGGAGCCTCCGTAGCGCTGATGTACTCGACGACCATTCCGGACCGGCGCTGGACGAAGCCGACCGTGCGGGTGAACGCGACGGCGAAGACCGGCTCGCACACGACCAGCGAGCCGCGCTCGGCATCCTCGGCGAGCGCCTGCGGCCACGTCGTCGACCGACGAAGCAGAAGATGGTCGAGCCCGCCGCCGCGCTGCAGCCGGGCGGTGATCGGCCCGTCGACGCCCGTCGATCGGCGCGACCAGCTCGACCGGCACGTCGGCGTCGACCGAGAGCAGCGCGACCGTGACCCGCTGGATCGGGTCGTCGATCGGCTCCACCAGCACGGTCGCGCCCTCGTCGACGAACCGCCGCAACGCCGGTGCCATCCGCGGCACGACGAAGCCGATGTGGTGCAACGCCGACGACGCTGCACGTCAGAAGCCCTGGTAGATGAACGGCACGCTGCCGACGCGTGGCGACGAGCGCCAGCACCACCAGCGCGGCGAGGGCCAGGCCGACACCATCTCGACCAGATAGCGGGGCAGCCGCTCGGTTCGAGCTTGCGGCTCGCGATCGTCATGGTGCGGTCCTCGCGATCGGGCTGGGGCTGCAGGCGGTGCTCGGGTCCAGTGCTTGAGGTGCGAGCAGATCGTGGCGGCCAGGCAGGTCGGCCATCGGGCCGTCGTACGTCATGTGGACCATGTCCCGGAACTTGAGGCCGTGCACGAAGCGCGTTCGCCGACTGCCACTGCACCTGCAGGCTGTCGGAGTCGTACTGGCGCGCCGAGCTCCTGCAGGTGGTTCTCGACCCGGAGCAGCGCGGCATCGGTCGCGCGGGTCGGTGAGCGTCGCCGGGTCCACGGCCGAGACATAGGCGAGCGCCGGGATCTTGGTGTCCGCGCATGGCTTTCAGCGTCTGCGTGACGACCGCGTCGTTCAGCACCGAGCCGTCGGTCACCGCCTGGCGCAGGAACGCCGGGTAGCCGTCGACCGCCGGGTCGGCGCCGCGCCTGGGGCCGGTAGTGGTTCCAGAACGTCATCGGCGACGTCATCGAGGCGATCAGCCGGGTGCCGCTCAGCTGGCGGCTGCGGGCCGTTCGGTCGGCGGAGCCGGCGTGATCGGCGAGAGCTTGTCGATGCCGTCGGATCAGCCTCTGCGAGTAGCTCCAGCGGTCCCGGATCGACCCCAGCTTGCGGCGCCGCGATGGACAGGGCCACGTCGCTGGGGGAGTAGAGCGCCGGCCATCAGCGGCCAGTTGGCGGGGTCGCGTGACCAGCAGCGGTGTCGCCGGGAGCGTTGAGGTTGTGCCACCCCTGGATCGGCGTTGGGGTTCAGGACAGCCAGAGCGGGTTCAGGTCGAGCACGACCAGGTCGGGCTTGGTCGCGAGGGCCTCCGGGTCACGACCTCGAGGTCGACGATCCGGCTGGCCTCCATCAGGTACATGTTCACCTCGACCGGCTTGCCGTCGATGGTCGGCATCCGGTCGACGCACGTCCGTCGGGACGAAGCCGCCGTGACCCGGCTTGACGGTCTGGATCGTCGAGCCGCCGATCCAGGCGATGGTGAACTTGCTCGGGTCCTTCTTCACGGTGCCGCCAGCCCGCGCGGGTCGTTCTTGTCGAGCATCAGGTCGCGCACCGGCTGTGCCGCGCAGCTGCCGGGCGCGCCTGGATCGGCGGACTTCGGCGCCGGCACGAACAGGCCGATCAGGTAGATGCCCGAGGACGACCCAGACCAGGGTCCGCAGCGATCGACAGCGGGCGCAGGAGCGCCGAGCCGAACCGCCGGTCGAACAGCGCGGTGACGTCCTGGACGTTGCGGATCACTGCGACACCCACCAGGTGCGAGTAGACCGGGATGATCTGGTCGGCCTGGATCACCATGAGGGGCAAGCGAGAACCCGAAGAACGCCACCATCGCCGACCATCTTGGGCAGCCGGAACAGGAACGTCTCGTCCCGGCGCGGCTGCCGCTTGGTCAGCAGGTAGCGATGACCGATCAGCGCCGGCGGCGTGGTAGAGACCGAAGACGACCAGCGGGATCGAGATGTCGTGCCACAGGGCGATGGCCATGATGGTGAGGAAGATCGCGCGGTACTGGCTGTGCTCGCGCATCCCGCCGAACGGCACGAACACGTTGCGGCGGAAGAACCCGGTCAGGCTGATGTGCCAGGAGTTCCAGAACGACTGCGGGTTGGTCTTGGCGTAGGGCCAGTCGAAGTTGCGGCCGATGTTGAAGCCCGAGCAGGCGGGATGCGCCGACGGCGAGGTCGGAGTAGCCGGCGAAGTTGAAGAAGAAGTAGAGCGTGAAGAGCAGCAGCTCGAGCCAGAGCACCGCCGAAGCTGTTCTGGTCCAGGGCGCCGAAGACGTCCTTGCTCGACTGCAGCGGGTAGGAGACGACGAAGATCTTGAACAGGCCGCTCGCGATGAGCAGCAGTCCTTCGCGCAGGTCGCTCGTCAGCGTTGGTCAGCCCGGGTCGCACGCGCGTCGCGGATCTCGGAGTACTGGATGACCGGCCCGATCAGCTGCACCGGCGGGAAGAACCCGTAGAAGAAGACCTCGTCCGCCCGCAGCGGCTCCATCACGCCGAGGTACATCTTGATGAGCAGGTCGAGGGCGCGGAAGGTCGAGAACGACAGGCCGAGCGGCAGGATGATGTCCCGCGCCAGGTCGATCGCGCCCCAGGGCCCGAGCAGGTCGTGCGAGACCGAGTTCGCACCACAGGTTGAAGTCGATGACGAACGTGTCGGTCCAGATCTTCCAGGTCAGCATCGGCGCCAGGACCAGCACGATCGAGGTCGCGAAGAGCACTGTGCCGTAACGCTTCTCGGCGGTCTTGGCGACGACCCACTGCGAGCAGCCCGACGAGCAGCCAGAAGCACGAGGTAGAACGAGCGCCAGCCGCGGCGCGATCAGCCAGAGCAGGTAGACCCCGACCAGCCCGAGCAGCAGCCGTCGGGCGAGGACGTTCTTGATCAGCCGGTAGCCGGCACGACGACCACGAGCACGACGAACAGGTTCGAGAAGAACTCGAACGAATCGAAGTTCAGCAAGCTGCGCATCCTCAGCGGACCGTCACGTAGTCGGGCTTCGGCGTGATGTCGCCCAGCTCGGCCCGGAACTCGCCGTCGCCGACCGCCGTGAAGCCGTGGCTGCGGGTAGAGGTCCTGGACGAGCGACGTTCTTCGGCGTCGGCGACGTACTGCCCGGCCATCGCCGTTGCGCCCCGCGCCGCTCGCCTCGGCCGCCAAGCGAGGCGAGGAACGCGGTCTCGATGCCCCGGGACAGCACGCGACACGACATGAGGAACGTGTCGAGCGTCCCACTCCGTCACCGGCCGTGTCGACGATCGCGGCGCCGACCAGGCCGTAGTCGCCGAACTTGTCGGCTCACCCGGATCGCGCGCACCACGTGGTCGTCTGCTGGCGAGCAGCGCCCGGATCTCGGCCTCGGTCCGGCGGATCGTCGTCAGGTTGAACTGGTTGGTCTTGTTGGTCAGCTGGGCGACCCGGCCGACGTGCTCCTCGCCGACCTCGATGTAGTCGACGACCAGCTCGAGCGAGGCCAGGAACTCCTCGCGGGTCATCGCGTCGGCTGCCTGCTTGCGGGCCGACTCCTGGCGCATCATGTCGGTGCGGGTCGAGGTCCTCGGCCGACACGCTCATGTTGCGGAACAGCCCGCTCGAGGCGATCAGGTCCGGCAGCAGGCCGACCTCCTCCGGCACCTGGAGCAGTCGCACCTCGGGCACCGCGTTGCCGATCTCGGCCAGCTCGTAGTCACTGTCGTCGATCATGACCAGCGAGTCGATGCCGATGTTGAGCTCGGCCGCGATCTCGCGCAGGCTCTGCGACTTCGGGTTCCAGTTGACCCGCCAGACGGCGATGTCTCGGCCTTCAGGACCATCTCGTCGTGCTGGGCGAAGACGTCGGCGACCTCCTGCGGGTTGTTCTTGCTGGCGATCGCCAGCAGGACGCCGCGGTCCTTCAGTGTCTTGAGCACCTTCTGCAATCCCTGGTACCCGCTGCCGGGGAAGGCCGAGCCGAGCTCGATGCCGCCCAGGCCGTCCTCGCCGATCACGCCGCCCCACAGCGTGTTGTCGCAGTCGAGCACGACGCACTTGGGCGCGGGCCGGGACTCGCGCAGCACGATGTCGGCCAGATGCCCGCCGATGCACGTGCCAGAACCGCGGTCGTGTACGGCTGGCGGTAGACCATGGCCTTGACCACGTCGTGGCTCTGGTCGATGCCCATGGCCAGCTGCCAGGCGTTGAGGTCGGCCCACCGCACCGGCGCGTCGCCCGACGGCGGCGACGAACGCCTCGACGGCCGCAGCGTGCAGCGCGGCCGAGCCGCAGGCCGACGACCGAGTCGGCCAGGTCGACGCCGATCGGCCGGGGAACGGCGGGATCGACACGACGAACGGGAAGCCGGCCGCTCGGGCGGCCTGCGCCGACGGTGCTGCCGAGCTCGGCCGCGGCGCCGACGATGTCGTCGACGGCGGCCGCGTCGCCGGCCGCAGCCCGCTCCAGGCGCGGCGCCGAACATGTCCTCGATCCGCCACAGCACGACGAGGAGGTCGACCGGCCGAGCGCCGCGGCCGGGTCGTAGCAGACCTCGCGGATCTGGTTGTACTCGGCGAACTGCGAAGGTCGCCTCGACGCCGGCGTCGAGCAGCGGCACGCCGACGTACGGCTTCGAGCGGCTGGGCGGTGAAGCTGGCCGCCACCCCGATCGCGACGACGGCCGTGCCGGACCAGCGGCCGAGTACTGCGGCTGCTCGCGCTGGTGCGCTGAGCCACCGGCGCTGGGCGGACAGCGGCTGTGCAGTTCCGACATTCAGATGTCCGCTACGCCCTTTGCCTGCAGGACCGAGCGGGCCGCGGCGATGCTGTTCATCTTCATGATCTCGCGGGTGGACAGCCGGACGTCGAAGGTGTCCTCGATCAGCGTGACCAGGGCCATGGCGGCCAGGCTGTCCCACTGCGGTGTGTTCTGGGGCGACGGTCTCCTCGCTGAGCCCGCCGGCGTCGACGCGAAGCCCTTCGGCGAACAGATCGATCAGGCGATCGGCCATGGTGACGGGCCTCCTCGTTGCTGGGCATCCGGCGTACTCACCGGCGTACTCACCGCGTGTATTCACCCTGCGGAGGCCACCGGACTGGACGCGTCCGTGAGCGTCACGGAGCACGGGCGACGATACACGGCCAACTGGCCGCGATCTGACCGACGCGAGGCGGGTGTCGCCGCCTGGATCTGCGGCCCCGTCAGACCTGCACACGACCTTCACAGGCCGGTTGGTCGGGGGCGGTGGCCTGCCGGCCGAGACACGAATGTGGGGGCGACCCCGTCCGCGGATCGCCCACGACCGGCGGACGCGTCCTGGTCGGTGCGGCGATCATCCTGCTCGCCGCCAACCTGCGGGTTGCGGTCGGCAGCATCGGCGTCGTCCTCGAGTCGGTGCGCGGCGATCTGGGCCTGAGCGCAACGGTCGGCGGCGTTCTCACGACCCTGCCCGTCCTGTGTTTCGCGCGTCTTCGGCGTGGGATCCGCGGGCACGGTCCGCCGGTTCGGGCTGCACCGGACCGCGGTCCTGGTCCTCGTGCTGGTGGCCTTGGGCCAAGCCTCGCGGGCGGTCGTCCACGACGGGGTCCTGTTCCTGGCCTGCAGCGTCGTGTGCCTGGCCGGGGCTGCGATCGGCAACGTGATCCTGCCGCCGTTGGTCAAGGTTCACTTCCCGGACCGCGTGTCCGTCGATGAGCGCGCTCTATGGCGCGGCGCTGATGGGCGGTGCGGCTGTCGCATCGGTGACCACGGTGCCCCTGTCCGACGCCCTCGGCGGCTGGCGGGCCGGGATCGGGCTGTGGGCGATCCTCTCGGCGGTCGGCCCTGCTGCCGTGGCTGGCCCTGCTGCGCCAGGACGTCCGCCAGGACGGTAGTCGGCGCGCGCAGCCGCCCGGCTGGCGCTGCGCGACCTCGCGCACTCCCGTCTGGCCTGGGCCATGTTGCTGGTGTTCGCCGCTCAGTCGGCCGGCGCCTATGCGCAGTTCGGCTGGTTTGCGGAGATCCTCACCGACGGCGGCGTCTCGAAGGGCGAGGCCGGAGCGCTGCTCGGCGTCATCAGCGCGGTCGGCATCCCGCTCGCCCTCGGCATGCCCTGGCTGCTCGCGCGGGTGGGTGAGCGGCCGTTCCTGCCGTGGGCGTTCTCGGCATCGACGGTGCTCGGCTGGCTCGGCGTGCTGATCGCGCCGGACCAGGCGTCGTGGCTCTGGGCGATCCTGCTGGGGCTCGGTGGGGGAGCCTTCACCTGGACCCTCACGATGATCGCGCGCCGGAGCCGTACGCCGGAGGGCACCACCGCCCTCTCGGTGACGACCCAGGGCGTCGGCTATCTGATCGCCAGTGCCGGGCCGTTCGGCACCGGGTTGCTGCACGACCTCAGCGGCGGGTGGACGGTGCCGGTCCTCGCGCTGATCGGGATCGCCAGCCTGATCGCCGTGTTCGGCACGGTCGTGAGCCGCTCGGCGCCGCTCGAGGACACGCTGACCTCACGACTGCGGCCGGTCGGGCCAGACTCCCGGGCGTGAGGAGCTGAGCGGCTCTCCGTCGCCGGCTATCAAAGGCGGGTCAGGATGACCAGCTGCTGGGTCGCCCGGGTCATCGCGACGTAGCGGTCGACCGCGCCCTCGATGCCCGGGCCGAACGGCTGCGGGGTCGACGACGAGCACCAGGTCGAACTCGAGCCCTTGGCCAGCTCCGGCGTCAGCGACCGCACCCGGGCGTCGCCTGAAGGCTGGGATCACCGATGACACAGGCGATCCCGTCCGCGTGGGTCGGACAGCCAGGCGTCGAGGATCGTGTCCCGGTCCGCGGCCGAGCCTGTCCGACGGGGACACCGGTGCTGCGGATCGACGTCGGCACGTTGGCGTCGGGGAGTGCGGCCCGGATGACCGGCTCGGCCTCGGCCATCACCTCGGCCGGTGTCCGGTAGTTGATGTTCAACGAGGCCAACGTGATCCGGTCGAGCCCGACCCGCCGAGCCGTTGGCCACGACTCGGTGAACCCGTGGCGGGCCTGAGCCCGGTCTCCGACGATGGTGAAGCTCTGCGCCGGACAGCGCAGCAGCAGCATCTGCCACTCGCGCGTCGGTCAGCTCCTGCGCCTCGTCCACGACGATGTGGGCGAACGGCCCGGCCAGCGGGTCAGCTCCCGCGCCGGGCGTCGCCGCCTGGTCGACAGGGCGCCCTGGAGGTCCTCGCCCCTGAGCATCGACATGACCTGCATCTCGGTAGTCGTCGGTGGCGATCAGGTCGTCGACGACCTGGCGCCATCCGTCTCGCGAGCGGCCGCCGCGGCGGCCGCTTGCCGGCTCCTTCGCCGAGCCGCGTCCGGATCGCCCAGCCGCTGCCGCGCGACGTCGAGCAACGGCAGGTCCGAAACGTCCAGGCCTGAGCATCGCGGCGCTGCAACGCCCGCCCGTCCTCTGGGCTCAGCCACGGAGCGCACGCGCGCAGATAGGCCGGGCACCGACCAGAGGTCCGCGACGACGTCGGTCGGCTCCAGCAGCGGCCAGGCCCGGTTGACGACCTCGAGCAGGTCCTCGTTGTGCGCCAACGACTTCCGGACGAGCTCGGCGGGTGCTCTCGTCGTCGTGCCGGTCGACGATGATCGTGACCAGCTCGTCCCAGATCTCGCTGGCGGGCGTCGTTGTGCGGCGTACCGGGGTCGGGGCTGCCGAACGCCTCAGTGAAGTCGTCAGCGGTGAGCCGGACGTCGGCCCACTCGGTCGAGACGGTCAGTCGCGCCGTGGGTGGCTCCTCGTAGAACCGGACGGCCGCCTCGACCGCCGTCGACCAGCGCGTGTCCGACTTCAGGACGGCGACGCGCGGGTCGGTCTCCGGCTCGCCGCGTTCGCCCCCTCGGCGACCAGGTCGCGCAGCGTGCAGGTCTGCACGCCCTCCTCACCCAGGCTGGGCAGCACGTCGGCCACATAGGCGAGGTAGGGCTGGTGCGGACCGACGAACAGCACGCCGCCCCGGTGATGCCCGAGGCGGGGGTCGGAGTAGAGCAGGTAGGCCGTGCGGTGCAGCGCGACGACGGTCTTGCCCGTGCCCGGGCCGCCGTCGACGACGAGCGCGCCCCGGGAGCCGGCCCGGATGATGGCGTCCTGGTCGGCCTGGATCGTGCCCAGCACGTCGCGCATCCGGTCCGAGCGGTCACTGCCGAGGCTGGCGATGAACGCGGACTGGTCGTCCAGCGCGGGGGCATGGCCGGCGAAGCCCGTCCGGGGTGAAGACCTCGTCCCAGTAGTCGGTGATCCGGCCGCGCGTCCAGCGGTAGCGGCGGCGGCTGACCAGGCCCAGGGGAGTGGCGTGGGTGGCGCCGAAGAACGGCTCGGCCTGCGGGCCCCTCCAGTCGAGCAGCAGCCGGCGGCCCGTGCTGTCGGTGAGCCCGAGCCGGCCGATGTAGACCGGCTCGGGATCCTCAGCCCGGACCACGTGGCCCAGGCAGAGGTCGAGCCCGAACCGCCGCAGGGTCCGCAGGCGTGCGGTGAGCCGGTGGATCTCCTGGTCGCGGTCCATCGCCTCCTGGCCCGGTCCCGCCCGGCGCCCGCCGCTCGGCGTCGAGCCGCTCGGTGAGGTCGGCGATGGACGCTGGAGCGTCTCGGCGATGGCGGCGAAGTGCCGCTCGTCAGCGGCGATGAGCGCCGGGTCGGCCTTGGCGGCGAGGTGGTCGGGCAGGTCAAATGCGCTGGTACTCAACGGGTTCACGGCATCAGCTCCGATCCAAAGGCCGTCACCTTAGATCGAAAAACTGCCGCTCATGAGGGCGCCCGAACTCTGCTATAACTGGAAGAGAGGAGATCGCCGCGTCGTGTCAGGGCGCGCGGAACGACTCCGCCGACCATCCCTTCCCGGAAGAACTCCTCGCCGAGCGCCTGGATCAACGGCTCGACCTGGCTGGTCATCGACCGCATCGCCGCGAGCTTGGTCTCGAGCAGGTCACCGGTCAGGTTCGAGGTCGATCACCAGCTCGTCGGCCGGCGTGCTCGGTGGCTCGGCCCCCATGAAGACGTTCTGCTCGTCCAGCCGGGCCCGGAACCGGGCCAGCCACTCGGGGGTGTTCGTGGCGTAGAGCAGCTGCGCGCCCGGCCGGCCGACGCGCGCGAAAGCCTCGGTCGCCCAACGACAGACCGCCTTGTGGTCCTCGTGACCGGTCATGCCGTCCGGGCCGAAGGTCAGGACCGTGTCCGGCTGCACCTCGGCCATGAGCTCGGTCACCCGGCGTACCGCCTCGTCCTGGTCGACCGCCGCGCACCCGCCGTCGGGATAGTCCAGCCAGTGGTGCTCGGTGACCCCGAGGTGGGCCAGGGCCGCCTCCATCTCGGCGGTGCGCACGGCGGCGAGCGGCGGACCGCTCGGCCACCGCTCCTCGTCCGGCGAGCCCAGCTCACCCCGCGTCGCCGTCACGCAGACCACCCGGTCACCGGCTTGTACGGCGCGGGCCATCACGCCCGCGCAGAGGTAGGTCTCGTCGTCCGGGTGCGCCCACACCCCGAAGATCGTGCCCAGCGAGTCGTTGGTCGCCATGACCGGACCCTAGGCGTCGCCCCGGTTGCGGGACAACGGTCTCGCCGGTCAGTGATCGAGGCGGAGGATGACCTCGGTGATCGGGTCGCCCTCCTCGTGGTGGGTTCCCACGGTGGTGAAGCCGCACTTCTCGAGCACCCGGATGCTGCCGATGTTGTGTTCGGCCACGTGCGCGAGCAGCGGTCGGTCCTCGACCTCGACGACGAACTCGGCCAGCGCCTGGGTGGCATAGCCCCGGCCCCAGTACGGCCGGCCGATCCAGTAGCCGACCTCGCGGCCGTCCTCGACGACCCAGCTGCCGATGTTGCCCACGACGGTCCCGTCGACCACGATCGCGCGGGTGATGTTGGTCGGCTCGGCCAGGACCTTGGCCCAGTGCTGGTCGTGGGCGTCGCGGCTCCGGATCGGGAAGGCCGCCATGTCCGCCGCGACCTGGTCGTTTTGGTGGTCGAACAGGGTGGCGATGTCGTCGGCCTGGACGTTGCGCAGCACCTGAGCCTCTTTCCTTCGATCCGCGACAGCAGTGCGCGCCCAGGCCTCTGACCTGGGGCGATGCTCGTCGATCTGCGGTGTCCGAGGGGGGACTTGAACCCCCATGCCCTTTCGGGCACTAGCACCTCAAGCTAGCGCGTCTGCCTATTCCGCCACCCGGACGTGCGGCAGCCTGGGGAGGCTGCTGCGGGGCATCACGATAGCACCGACGGGCCCGTCGTACCGTCCCGCGTTCGTGCTCACCGGGACCGGCCCGGACAGCGCGAACGTGCCCTGTCTCGGCGTACCGTCGGGGGCTGGCCGGCGCCGCCGGACGGCGTGCTCTCCATCAGCTCGAGATGCTGTCGGCCGACCCAGGCCGGCCCGGCGTAGCCGGCGAGCGGTCGGCGAGTCGCGCAGCGACGTCGTGCCGCGCACCCGGGCCAAGGTCAGGTGCGGCCGGTAGGGCCGGTCGTCGACCGAGACCTTGGCCCGGCGGGCGGCCGCCGACACGCTGGCCGCGAGCCGCTCCAGGGCTCGCCGGTCGCCGGCGACGCCCGACGTAGAGCACCCGCGACCCGAAGTGACCGGACCCGAGCAGGCCGCAAGGTCATGGGGGAGTGCCGGCCCGCGGCCGCGGGCCAGCCGGGTCTCCAGGTCCGCGACGCGGCTCCGGCGACCTCGCCCAGGAAGGCCGACGGTCACGTGCCAGTTCTGCGGTGGGACCCAGCGCAGCTCCGGGATGCCGGCCGCGAGCTCCGGCGGCAGGGCGCTGTGCGCCGCCGCCAGGTCGGCAACGGCCGGCCGGCAGGCGCAGCGGCGACGAAGAGGCTCATCGGCGCACGAGGCTAGGCCGCGTCGGGCGGCCGCACCAGGCGGCGGCTACGGTGGCCCGGTGAGCGAGGCGAGCACCCCCGAGGACGAGGCCGTCGAGATCTGCCGCGACCTGCTGCGGATCGACACCAGCAACTACGGCGACGGCTCCGGGCCGGGGGAGCGGGCCGCGGCCGAGCACGTCATGGGCCTGCTCACCGAGGTCGGCCTCGACCCGGAGCTGATGGAGAGCGAGCCCGGCCGGGCCACCGTCGTCGTCCGGGTCGAGGGCGACCCGACAGGGCACCCAGGACCGCGGCGCGCTGATGGTCCACGGCCACCTCGACGTCGTGCCGGCGAACGCGGCCGACTGGCAGGTCGACCCGTTCGCCGCCGAGGAGCGCGACGGCTGCCTCTGGGGCCGCGGCGCCGTCGACATGAAGGACATGGACGCGATGATGCTCGCCGTCCTGCGCGACCTGGCCCGCACCGGCGACCCGGCCGCCCCGCGACCTGGTCTTCGCGTTCTTCGCCGACGAGGAGGCCGGCGGAGTCCACGGGCAGCCACTGGCTGGTCGAGAACCGCCGCGACCTGCTCGACGGCGTGACCGAGGCGGTCAGCGAGGTCGGCGGGTTCTCCGTGACGGTGGACGGCGCGGCCGGCGACCCGGTGCGGCTCTACCTGCTGCAGACCGCCGAGAAGGGCATCAACTGGCTGCGCCTGGTCGCCCACGGCCGGGCCGGCCACGGCTCGCCAGATCAACGACGACAACGCCATCACCCGGCTCGCCCAGGCGGTCACCCGGATCGGCGCGCACGACTGGCCGGTCGAGATCACGCCGACGGTGCGCCAGTTCCTCGACGGGCTGACGCGAGGTCACCGGGGTCGAGTTCGACCCGGACAATCCGGACGAGCTGCTCGGCCGGCTCGGCACGATGGCCCGCTTCGTCGGGGCCACCCTGCAGGACACCGCCAACCCGACCATGCTCAAGGCCGGCTACAAGCACAACGTCATCCCGCAGAGCGCCGAGGCGTTCATCGACAGCCGGTTCCTGCCGGGCCACGAGGAGTCGACGCTGGCGACGATCCGGGAGCTGGCCGGCGCCGGGGGTCGACGTCGACGTGCACCACCGCGACGTGTCGCTCGAGACGACGTTCGATGGCGATCTGGTGAACTCGATGGTCCAGGCCCTCCAGGCCGAGGACGCCGACGCCCGGGTGCTGCCCTACTGCCTGTCCGGGGGCACGGACAACAAGGCGCTCAGCCTTATCGGCATCCGCGGCTACGGCTTCGCGCCGCTGCAGCTGCCGGCCGACCTGGACTTCGCCGGGATGTTCCACGGCATCGACGAGCGGGTGCCGCTCGACGCATTGCGTTTCGGCACAAGGGTTCTGGGCAGCTTCCTCAGGACCTGCTGACCGCGCTGGCCGACGCCGCCGGCGCGGCGTCACGGGGTGCGCTGGACGCGGATGATCCGGCGACGCAGCCAGACCTGACGGGCGCCACCGGCGTACAGGCGCACTCGGGACAGCTCCCACTTGCCGTACTCCGCGTGCTCGGTCAGGACCTGGCGCGCGTCAGCCCGGGACACGGTCCGCGGGAACTTCAGCACCCGGTACTCGTAGTCGGTCATCGAGGCCATTCTCCCTCGGAGCCGCTACGGTCGTGGCATGAGCGCCGATCCGCGAGCCGCACTCGCCACCCTGGTGTCCGCCCTGGAGCGGCACCTGGAAGCGGCGGGCTCCAAACGCGGCGAGAACGACCCGGTCGTCTTCGCCGCCTACCAGGACGTCGCCGAAGCCTTCGACGCGTACGACGACGCGCTGCTCGACGCCTACGACGAGGTGACCCCGCTGGAGGTCTACCACGAGGACGCCGAGGAGGACGACGCCGACGACCTCGAAGCGCGAGGACGCCGACGACAGCGACGACCCGGACACTGACGACGAGCTGGACGAGCTGGACGCCGACCGTGAGGACGGCTCGAGCTACCAGGGCCTCGACGACGAGGAGTACGACGAGGACTCGGCCCGCTAGAGCTGACCTACGAGCGGAGCTAGAGCGCCCCGAGCGACACCTCGTCCAGGGCCGCCCGGATCGGCGCGGGCACCTCGATCTGCTCGCTGCCCGAGCGTGCCCCTGAGCTGAGCCGCGGTGCGCGCGCCCACGATCGGCGCGACGACCCCCGGCTGGTCGCGCACCCAGGCCAGCGCGAGCTCGGCCGGCGAGCAGTCCAGGCCTTCGGCGGCCGTGACGAGGGCGTCGACGATCTGCCGCGAACCGGGGTCCAGGAACCGCTCGACGAAGGCCGCGAAGTGCGGCGACGCCGCCCGCGAGTCGGCCGGGGTGCCGTGCCGGTACTTGCCGGTCAGCACGCCCCGGCCCAGCGGTGACCAGGCGAAGACGCCCGAGCCCGTGCGGCGGCCGCGGCCGGCAGCGCCTCGACCTCGACGTCCCGGCTGACCAGCGAGTACTCGACCTGGGTCGCCACCAGCGGCACCGAGCCGCGCAGCTGCTGCCAGGTCGCGGCCCGGGCGCTCTGCCAGCCGGCGTAGTTGGAGACTCCGACATAGCGGGCCCGCCCGCTCGTGACCGCCGCGTCGAGCGCCCCGAGGGTCTCCTCGAGCGGCACGTCGTCGCTCCAGGTGTGGGCCAGCCACAGGTCGACATGGTCGACGCCGAGCCGGGCCAGGCTGGCGTCGAGCTCGGCCAGCATCGCCCGGCGGGAGGTGTCGACGACGAGGTCGCCGGTCCGGCGGGACATGCCGGCCTTGGTCAGGATGACGACGTCGTCGCGGTTCGACGTGCTCGCGCAGCAGCTGCCCGACGAGCTCCTCGGCCGCACCGCCGCTGTACATCGCGGCCGTGTCGAGCAGGGTGCCGCCGGCGTCGAGGAACGCGCTCAGCTGGTCGCGCGACTCGTGCTCGTCGGTGTCGCGGCCCCAGGTCATCGTGCCGAGCCCGAGGCGGCTGACCCGCAGGCCGGACGCCCCGACGTAGCGCTGTTCCATGATCGGACAACCTACCGACCTCCACACGCGTGCACCGGAAATCTTCACCGCACTGCCGGTGCCGCCGCCGCGCGGTCGTTAGGCTCCGGCCCGTGAGACTCGGACTCAACCTCGGCTACTGGGGCGCGGGCAACGATGCCGACAACCTGGCGCTGGCCCGTGAAGCCGACCGGCTGGGCTACAGCGTGGCCTGGGCGGCCGAGGCCTACGGCTCCGACGCGGCGACCGTCCTGGCCTGGGTCGCGGCCCAGACCGAGCGGATCGACATCGGCAGCGCGATCTTCCAGATCCCGGCCCGGACGCCGGCCATGACCGCCATGACCGCCGCCACGCTGGACACGTTGTCCGGTGGCCGTTTTCGGCTCGGCCTGGGCGTCTCCGGGCCGCAGGTGTCCGAGGGCTGGCACGGCGTCCGGTTCGACCATCCGCTGGCCCGGACCCGCGAGTACGTCGACATCGTCAACCTCGCCCTGTCCCGCAAGCCGGTCGAGTACGCCGGGCAAGCACTGGACCCTGCCGCTGCCGGACGGGCCGGGCAAGGCGCTGCGGCTGACCGTCCACCCGGTGCGGGAGCACATGCCCGTCTACCTCGCGTCGGTCGGCCCGAGGAACCTCGAGCTGACCGGTGAGATCGCCGACGGCTGGCTGGCGATCTTCTTCAGCCCGGAGCACGCGGCCCAGTCGCTGGACGCCGTACGGGCCGGTCGGCGACGCGCCGGGCGCGGGGCGACCGATGATGCTTTGGCCGGATTCGACGTCGTACCAACGGTTCCCGTCGTCATCGACGACGACGTGGAGCGCGCGGCCATGCCGGTGCGACCGTACGCCGCGCTGTACGTCGGGGGCATGGGCAGCCGTCAGCAGAACTTCTACAACGCCCTTGCCGTGCGCATGGGCTACGAGCGAGAGGCGCGTGAGGTGCAGGACCTCTTCCTGGATCGCAAGCATCGGGACGCCGCCATGGCGGTGCCGTTGAGCTTCATCGACCAGACGTCACTGATCGGCCCGCGCGACCGGATCCGCGACCGGCTGGGCGCCTACGCCGACGCCGGGGTCACGACCCTGAGCATCTCCGTCTACCACGGCGACCTCGAATCCCGCCTGCGCGACGCTGCGCACGATGGCCGAGCTGCTCGACGAGTCCGGTCTGGGGGAGGGGGCATGAGCAGCGGCATCGGCTACGGCGACGGGCTGATCCTCGGCGTGGTCGAGGGCATCACCGAGTTCCTGCCGATCTCGAGCACCGGCCACCTCACGATCGCCGAGGGCCTGCTCAACCTGAAGACCGACTCCGACCAGGTCACCGCGTTCACGGCCGTGGTCCAGATGGGCGCGATCCTGGCGGCGGTGCTGTTCTTCCGCCGCGACATCATCCGGATCATCGTCGCCGTTCGTCCGCGGCGCCGGCCAGTGCCGCGGCCCGGCAGGAGTTCGACTGGCGACTGGCGATCAGCGTCATCATCGGCTCGGTGCCGATCGCGGTCGTCGGTCTGGCGCTGCGGCATGTCATCGAGGGCCCGCTGCGCAACCTCTGGGTCGTCGCGGCTGCGCTGATCCTCTGGTCCGCAGTCCTGGTCGTCGCCGAGCGACAGGCCAGCCAGCGCCGGCACGAAGAGGACATCACCTACCGCGACGCGCTGTTCATCGGCCTCGTGCAGTGCTTCTCCCTCGTTCCGGGCGTATCCCGTTCAGGCGCAACGATTTCCGCCGGTCTGCTGCGAGGGATCGACCGCGTCACCGCCACCCGGCTGTCCTTCCTGCTCGGCATCCCGGCGCTGTTCGCCGCCGGTCTGCTCGAGCTGAAGAAGGCGCTGTCCACCCACGGCTCGCTCGGCCCAACGCTGTTGGCGACCGTCGTGTCGTTCGTCGTCGCCTACGTCTCGATCGCCTGGCTGCTGAAGTTCGTGAGCCACCACTCGATCGCCCGGTTCGTGCCCTACCGGATCGCGGTCGGCCTCGTCGTCATCGTGCTGCTCGCGACGAGCGTGCTCTCCGCGACCGGGCTGAGGTCAGGTCAGAGCGGGCTCAGAGCCAGCCGGAGCGTTTGAACGCGCGGAACAGGACCGAGCAGATCGACGGCCATCGCAGCAGGGTGAACGGGTAGCCGTACTTCCAGCCCAGCTCGGGGAAGTGGTGGAAGTTCATCCCGTAGATGCCGGCGATCGCCGTCGGCACCGCGGCGATCGCGACCCAGGCCGAGATCTTGCGCATGTCGTCGTTCTGCCGCACCGAGACCTGGGCCAGGTGCGCGCTCAGGATGTCGGACAGCAGCCGGTCGTAGGACTCGATGTGGTCGACGCTGCGCAGCAGGTGGTCGGCGACGTCGCGGAAGAACGGCTTCGCGCCGTCCGGCACGTGCGGGATGTCGTCCTCGGAGAGCCGGCGAGCGGGCTCGATCAGCGGCAGGGCCGCCCG
The DNA here is from genome assembly GCA_963780635.1 of Candidatus Melainabacteria bacterium. Taxonomy (GTDB): domain Bacteria; phylum Actinomycetota; class Actinomycetes; order Mycobacteriales; family Pseudonocardiaceae; genus DATEPR01. Next base: position 1,062,497 of record CAWACW010000013.1, on the reverse strand, counting down.
GCGGAACTCCAGCACCTCGCGCTTGAGGCCGTAGATCTCCTGCGCGTCGCTGCGTCGCTCGTCGGCGAAGACGCCGGCCTCGAGGCCTTCGAGGTCCTCCTGGATCTCCCGGTCGATCACGTCGTAGTTGTCGACGACGGCGTCCATCACGCCGTGCAGCACCGCGACCGGGCCGAGGTTGAGCCGCACCGGGTCGTGCTCGATCAGCTGCCGCACGGCGGCCAGCGGCCCGGCCTCGCCGCGGCGCACCGTCACGACGAAGCGGTCGCCCAGGAACACCATCACCTCGCCGGTCTCGATGTCGCTGGTCGCGTCGATGTAGCGCAACGGTTTGAGGACGACGAACAGCGACGCGTCGTAGACCTCGAGCTTGGGCCGCTGGTGGCCGGTGACCGCGTCCTCGACCGCCAGCGGGTGCAGCTGGAGCTCGTCCTTGACCAGGTCGAACTCGCTGTCGGTCGGGTCCTTCAGGCCGATCCAGATCCAGCCGTGGCCGTCCTGCCGGACCGCGGCCAGCTCGTCGGAGAGGTCCGAGCAGGGCATCCGGTGGCCGTGGCGGTAGACCGCCTGGTCCATGATCACGCGACCAGGATGACACCACGTAGCCTGTCCGCGTGCCCACCCTGGTCCTGATCCGGCACGGCCGCACCACCGCGAACGTCTCGGGCACCCTGGCCGGCTGGACGCCGGGGGTCCACCTGGACGAGCGGGGGCAGGAGCAGGCCTCGGCCGTCGCCACCCGGCTGGCCGTCGTACCCGCTCGTCCGGATCGTCACCAGCCCGCTCGAGCGGTGCCAGGAGACGGCCGCCGCGATCGCCGCCGTGCCCGGCCCGCCGCCGAAGGCCGGGCAGCCGGGCAGCCCCAGACCGCAGCCCGTCGTCGACGAACGCTGGGGCGAGTGCCGGTACGGCGAGTGGACCGGCCAGCCGCTGGCCACGCTGGCCAAGGACCCGCTCTGGAGGGTCGTCCAGAGCCACGCGAGCGCGGTGACCTTCCCCGGCGGGGAGTCGCTGCGGGCGGTCCAGGCCCGGGCGGTCGACGCGGCCCGGGAGACCAACGCCGCAGGTGCGGGCCGAGCACGGCGACAACGCCGTCTGGGTCGCGGTCTCCCACGGCGACGTGATCAAGGCCCTGCTCGCCGACGCCCTGGGCATGCACCTCGACGAGTTCCAGCGGATCGTGGTCGACCCGGCCTCGGTCTCGGTGGTGCGCTACACCGAGCTGCGGCCGTTCGTGCTGCGGGTCAACGACACCGGCGGTGACCTGGCCGGCCCTGGCGCCGCCGCCCGCCAAGCGCCGTCGTTCGAAGGCCGCCGCCAACGTTGCCGCTGCCAGCGACGCCGTGGTCGGCGGCGGCGCGGGCGCGACGTAGGGTCGAGGACATGCCGCTCTTCGACTACGACCCGCCCGAGCGGTTCGTCACGGGCACCGTCGGTGAGCCCGGTCAGCGCACCTTCTTCCTGCAGGCGCGCGGCGACGGTCGCGTGACCAGCGTGGCCCTGGAGAAGCAGCAGGTCGCGGTCCTGGCCGAGCGGGTCGACGAGCTGCTGGACGAGGTCGTCCGGCGCACGCGGTGGCACCGCCCCGGTGCCGGCGATCGCGCCGACGGACCAGATCGACAACGACCCGCTGGACGTGCCGATCGAGGAGGACTTCCGGGTCGCCTCGATGAGCCTGACCTGGGACGGCGAGCGCGAGGTCGTGGTGATCGAGTGCCGCGAGGTCGCCGAGCCGGACGAGGACGAGGACGAGGAGGACGACGCCGTCGCCGGGACCGACGACCTCAACCTCACGCCGGCCGAGGGGTCGATGCTGCGGGTCGCCATCACCGGGCTGCAGGCCCGGGTCTTCGCCCACCGCGCGGCCGCGGTCGTGGCCCAGGGCCGGCCACCGTGCCCGTTCTGCGGCAACCCGCTCGACCCGGAGGGGCACATCTGTCCCCGCTCCAATGGCTACCGCCGCTGAGGCCGATGCGCTGACCTTGCTGGCCCAGGGCCGGATCGAGGTGCAGGGGCGCTTGGTGGGTGCGTCCAACGCCACGCTTTACTGCGGGATCGACGCTCGACGGCGTCGAGCAGGCCTGCGTCTACAAGCCGGTCGCGGGGGAGCGCGGGCTGTGGGACTTCCCGGACGGCACCCTGGCCGGGCGCGAGGTCGCGGCGTACCAGCTCTCGGAGGCGACCGGCTGGGGCCTGGTGCCGCCCACGGTCTACCGCGACGGGCCGTTCGGGCCGGGCAGCGTCCAGCTCTGGCTCGAGCAGCCGACCGACGACCCGGGCGCCGGCGTCGTCGACGTCGTCGCCCGCGACCGGATCCCGGCCGGTTGGCTGCATGTGCTCGACGCCCACGACGGGGCCGGCGACCCGGTGAGCCTGGTCCACGCCGACCATCCCGGACCTGGCCCGGATGGCGGCCCTCGACGTCGTCCTCAACAACGCCGACCGCAAGGGTGGGCACGTCCTGGACGACGGGCTGGGTGGCCTGTCCGGCGTCGACCACGGGCTCACCTTCAACGTCGACGAGAAGCTGCGCACCGTCCTCTGGGGCTGGGCCGGGCAGCCGGTCGACGGCGAGACGGTCGAGGTGGTCGACCGGGTCGCGACCGACCTGCGCGCCTGGTGCGAGCGACCGCACGAGGGCTGGGTCGACGACCTCAACGAGCTGATCACCCAGGAGGAGATCCGCCGTGACCGCCCGCCGGGCCCAGGTGCTCGCCCGGCGCGGCCGCTACCCGGCGCGCTCGGACGGCTGGCCGGCGATCCCCTGGCCGCCGTTCTGACCGGCCGTCGTTTAGGCTCGCGGCCGTGACCGCCTGGCCCTCGCCCGACCTCCCCGAGCTGCCCGGCCACGGTCCCGGCGTGCGGGTCACCGACAGCTCCTCCGGACGAGCTGGTCGAGCCGGCGACCGGTGACACCGGGCCGGCCTCTACGTCTGCGGCATCACGCCGTACGACGCGACCCACATGGGCCACGCCGCGACCTACGTGACCTTCGACCTGCTCAACCGGGCCTGGCGGGACAGCGGCCGCTCGGTGACCTACGTGCAGAACGTCACCGACATCGACGACCCGCTGCTGGAGCGGGCCGAGCGCGACGGCGTGGACTGGCGCGACCTGGCGGCCCGACGAGGTCGCCCTGTTCGGCGCAGGACATGACCGCGCTGCGGGTGCTGCCGCCGCAGGACTACGTCGGCGTCGTCGAGAGCATCCCCAAGATCGCCGCGGCCGTGGCCCAGCTGGTCGACCAGGGCCTGGCCTACTACGTGCCGGTGCCCGGACGTCGCACGGCCGGGCCGACGTCTATCTCGACCTTGCCGCCGAGCCGCGGTTCGGCCAGGTGAGCGGCTGGTCCCGCGATCAGATGCTGGCAGGTCTTCGCCGAGCGTGGCGGCGACCCCGACCGGATCGGCAAGCGCGACCCGCTCGACCCGCTGCTCTGGCGGGCCGAGCGCGACGGGCGAGCCGTCGTGGGACGGCGGCTCGGTCGGGCCGGGACGGCCGGGCTGGCACATCGAGTGCACCTCGATCTCGCTCGACCACCTCGGAATGGGCTTCGACGTGCAGGGCGGCGGCACCGACCTGATCTTCCCCCATCACGAGATGAGTGCGGTTCAGGCCGGCGCACTGACCGGCGAGTGGCCGTTCGCCCAGGCCTTCGTCCACCAGGCGATGGTCGGGCTGGACGGCGAGAAGATGAGCAAGTCCAAGGGCAACCTGGTCAAGGTGTCGGTCCTGCGCAGCGAGGGGTCGACCCGATGGCGATCCGGCTCACCCTGCTGCAGCACCACTACGCGACGCCCTGGTCCTGGACGCAGGCCGACCTCGACCGGGAGCTGGCTCGGCTGGAGCGCTGGCGGGCGGCCGTCGCCGCGCCGCTCGGACCCGACGCCGGGCCGACGCTGGCCGCGGTGCGGTCGGCAATGGCCGACGACCTCGACTCACCGGCCGCGATCGCCGCGATCGACGAATGGGTTGCGGCACAACAGGATTCGACCGACGCCAGCTCCGACGTGCCTGCCGCGCCCGACCTGATCCGTCGTACGGCGGATGCTCTCCTCGGGATCGCGCTCTAGCGCTAGCCCTGGGCTCGGGGTGGCTCGTCGTCGCGGCGGCGCTGCAGATAGCGCTCGAACTCGCGGGCGATCGCCTCTCCGCTGGCCTCCGGCAGGTCGGCGGTGTCCTTGGCCTGCTCGAGTGACTTGACGTAGTCGGAGACCTCGCTGTCACTGTCGGCGAGCTCGTCGACGCCGCGCTCCCAGGCGTGCGCCTCCTCGGGCAGCTCGCCCAGGGGCACGGTGATGTCGAGCAGCTCCTCGAGGCGGCGGAGCAGCGCCAGGGTGGCCTTCGGCGACGGGACGCCGCCGGCGTAGTGCGGCACGGCGGCCCAGAGCGACAGGGCCGGCAGACCGGCCTGCGCCGCCGCGTCGGCGAGCACCCCGACGATGCCGGTCGGACCCTCGTAGTGCGACGGCTCGAGCTGCAGCCGGCGCGATCAGGTCCTGGGTCCTGCGACGTCGCCGTGACGGGGATCGGGCGCGTGTGCGGCACGTCGGCCAGCAGGGCGCCGACGCTCACCAGCATCCCGGCGCCCACCTCCTGGGCGAAGCTCAACAGCTCCACCACGAACGCCCGCCAGTGCATCGACGGCTCGATGCCGTCGACGAGCACGATGTCCTGGGCCTGGCCCGGCCGGCGGGCCACCAGGAGCCGGGTCGTCGGCCAGATGATCCGGCGGTTGCCGTCCTCGCCGACCTCGACGGTCGGGCGGTTGACCTGGAAGTCGTAGTAGTCCTCGGGGTCGAGGGCAGCGACCGGCTCGGCGTCCCACTCCCGGGCGAGCTGCTCGATGGCGCCGCTGGCGGCTTCGCCGGCGTCGTTCCAGCCCTCGAAGGCCGCCACCACGACGGGGTTGCGCAGCTCCGGCACGTCCCCCAGCTCGATCACCTGCGACAGCCTAGGGGCCGCGGGGCAGGAGAAGAGGGGCCGGGCCCCCGAGCCCCGGCCCCTCTTCGTCCAGTGTTGCCCATTGTGCGGGTGTTGACCTGCTACTCCGTCGTGATGGCGCGAAGCACGTCGAGCTTCGCCGCCCGGCGGGCCGGCCAGATCGCCGCGAACACCCCGGCCAGTGCGGCAAGGACCAGGAAGATCACCAGCCGGACGTAGGGAATCGACAGCACGTCGATCCCGTCGTTCTTCAACGCCTGCTGGACCGCGATGCCGAAGAACAGCCCCAGCACGATGCCCATCAGGGCACCGAACACCGAGATCGCGACCGACTCGAGCCGGATCACCCGGCGCAGCTGCTTGCGGCCCATCCCGACTGCCCGGAGCAGCCCGATCTCGCGGGTCCGCTCGAACACCGAGAGCGCAAGGGTGTTGATGATCCCGAAGACCGCGATCAGCACCGCGAGCCCGAGCAGTGCGTACAGGATGTACAGCACGATGTTGAGCTGAGCCTGCTGGTCGTCGAGGAACTCGTCCTTGGTCTTGACCGAGATGACGGCATAGGGCTTGACCGCATCGACCAGACCCTGCCGCACCGACGCCGACAGACCGCCCGAGTCAGTCACGACCGCAATGGCGAAGTCGGTCCGGTCGCTGGCCGGGACCACCTTCTCGTACCAGGCCCGCGGGATGACCATCGTCGGGATGAGCTGGTCGTTGGTGTAGATGCCACCGATCGTCATCGGAATGGACCCGCCCTGGAACCGACCCGGTCAACACCTGGCCCAGGTGCCAGCCGTGCGCCTTCGCGGCCTTCGACGAGACCAGGATCTGGTTGCTGTCCAGAACCGAGACGGAGCCCGACTTCATGTCGACCCGTTGCGCTGCCTCAAGATCCGAGGCCTGAGAGACCGTCGCGTCGTAGTCGGTCGCCCCCGACGATCACCGGGACTGCCGGTGTACTCCGCGACCGCCTTGACCCCCGACACCTTGCGGGCCGCGTCGGCCGAGCTGGCCGGCAGCGTTCCGCCGCCGGCGGTGGTGAAGATGTACGACGCCTTCAGGTCACCGCGCAGCGCGCTGGAGAACGACTTCTGGCCGCTGCTCGCGATCACGGTGATGCCGACGACCAGGGCCAGCCCGACCATCAACGCCGACGCGGTCGCAGCGGTCCGCCGCGGGTTGCGGATGGCGTTGTCCCTCGCCAGCCGACCTGACGTGCCCCACAGCCGGCCGAACGGCATCGTGATCAGGCGCAGCACCGGCGGCGCGATGATCGGTGCGAGCACCGTGACGCCGATGACCAGGAGCCCGGCGCCCAAGCCGGTCAGCACGCCGGCGTTGCTCACCGAGCCGAACAGGCCGATGCACAGGATGGCCACTCCACCGACGAGCAGGAGCAGGCCCACGATCGTGCGCCGGCGCAGGCCGCGAGCCGGCAGGGCGATGTCGTCCCGCATCGCGGCGACGGGGGGGATCCGGGCCGCCCGACGAGCCGGGAAGTAGGCCGCGACGAGCGTCACCAGGATGCCCACGGCGAAGCAGGCGATCACCGTGCGCGGCTCGATCGGCAGCGAGCCGCCGATCTGCAGGCCGAACGCGTTGAACATCGCCTTGAGCCCGACCGCGATCACGGCACCGAGGCCGAGCCCGATCAGGCTCGAGAAGGTGCCGACGATGAAGGCCTCCACCAGCACCGAACGGGTGACCTGGCGACGGGACGCCCCGAGGGCGCGCAGCAGGGCGAGCTCGCGGGTCCGCTGGGCCACCAGCATCGAGAACGTGTTCAGGATGACGAACGCCCCGACGAAGACGGCCACGCCGGCGAAGACCAGGAAGAAGGTCTTGAAGATCTTCAGGACGCCGGTGGCGAGGGTCGACTTGGTCTGCTCGGCGTACTGGTCGCCGGTGAGCACCTCGGTGCCCGGGACGGCTGCCGCAACCCGCTGGCGCAGCTCGGTGCGCGAGACGCCGGAGTCGCCGTAGATCTGGAAGCCCGTGACGTTGCCGTCCTCTGCGTAGTACTTCTCGGCCGACGGGATGTCGAACAGCGTGGCGGTCGCGCCGGCGAGGCCGATCCCACCCGGTGCCTCGACCGACCCGACGATGGTCACCGGCAGCACCTGGCCGCCGACGACGGCCCGCGTGGTGTCACCGACCTTCAGGTCGGCCAGCTTCAGCGTGTTCTTCTCGACGGCCACCTCCGTGGCGCCCGAGGGGGCCCGGCCGGACAGCAGGGTCCAGACCTTCGGGTTGCCCGACCAGCCGAAGCCGAGACCCGGCGCGCCGCCGTTGACCGCAGCGGTGCCGTCCTTGCCGATCAGGATGGCCTGACCCGTGACGTCGGGTTCGACCGACTGCACGCCGGCCACCGACTGGATCTTGGCCTGGTCGCTGAGCGGCACGGTGCGCCGCTTCTCGCCGTTCGCGTCGGGGATGACCGACTCGTCCTTGACGCCGTGCACGTAGACGTCGATGACCTTCTGGTTGTCGGCGATCGCGTAGAACGTCTTCTGCATCGAGTCGGTGAGGATGAAGGTCCCGGACACGAAGGCAACCCCGAGGATGATCGAGATCGCCGTCAGCATGAGCCTCAGCTTGTGGCCGAGGACGTTTCTGGTTGCTGCTCTCAACATGACAAGGTCACCGACCCTGCGCGTCGAAGCGCTTCATGCGCTCGAGCACCATGTCAGCGGTCGGTCGGGCCATCTCGTCGACGATCTGGCCGTCCGCGAGGAAGAGCACCCGGTCGGCGTACGACGCCGAGCTCGGGTCGTGGGTGACGATGACGATCGACTGGCCGTAGTCGTCGACCGACTTGCGCAGGAAGGTCAGCACCTCGATGCTGGAGCGGCGAGTCCAGGTTGCCGGTGGGCTCGTCGGCGAAGACGATCGAGGGCCGGCTGACCAGGGCCCGGGCACAGGCCACCCGCTGCTGCTGGCCACCGGACAGCTGGTTCGGCCGGTGGTTCAGCCGGTCCCGCAGGCCGACCGTGTCGATGACCTGGTCGAACCAGGCCTTGTCGACCTCGCGCCCGGCGATGTCCATCGGCAGGGTGATGTTCTCGGCCGGCGGTCAGAGTCGGGACCAGGTTGTAGGCCTGGAAGACGAAGCCGAGCCGGTCGCGGCGGAGCTGGGTCAGGGCCTTGTCGTTGAGGCCGTTCAGCTCGATGCCGTCGACGACGACGCTGCCCGAGGTCGCGGCGTCGAGGCCGGCCATGCAGTGCATGAGCGTCGACTTGCCGGAGCCGGACGGCCCCATGATCGCGGTCAGCTTGCCCCGCTCGAGGTCAACACTCACCCCGGCCAGCGCGTGCACGATGGACGTCGCCCGTGCCGTAGGTCTTGACCAGGTCGCGCGTGCTCGCGACGACGCCGTTGGGCATCCCCGGGTGGCTGTCGCCGCGGCCAGGGTCACTGGGCGAAGGCGAGGTGAGGTCGATACCGGTGTCGGTCATAGCAGTCTTTCCCCTTGGTCCCTTGACGTCTCGTCGTTGCTGGTGGCCGCATCAGTCGATCACGGTGGACCCATCACAGCGGGTGACAGACGTCACCGCCACGGGGATACACCTGACCTGAACCCTGAACGTTCCCTGGTAACCCTGAGTGCCGGTCAGGGGTGGCGTCAACCGACTAAAGTCGGCTACTCACTGGTAATGAACGCCGCAACCTTTGACGCCGCAACGACTTTCGCGCGCCTAGAGTTCCGGGACCCAAGGAGAGCCGATGAGCCTGTACGACGCGGTGCCCGAGCTGGACGGTCAGGTGTTCCTGACCGACACCGGCATCGAGACCGACCTGATCTTCCACCAGGGGATCGACCTGCCGCTGTTCGCTGCGTTCGTGCTGGCCGACGAGCCGGCCGGGCGCGCGGCGCTCGAGCGCTGGCACCGCGACCACGCGGCCGCAGCGACCGACCACGGGCTCGGCGTCAGCCTCGATGCGGCGACGTGGCGGGCCTCGAGCGACTGGGGCGACCAGCTCGGCTACGACGCGGCCGCTCTGGACCGGGTCAACCGGGACCTCGTCGGCCTGCTGCACGACGATCCGGGCCGAGCTCGGACCGAGACAACGCCGTTCGGGTCGGCGGCACTGTCGGGCCGCGCAGTGACGGCTACCAGCCCGACGCTGCTCATGTCGGCTCGAGGAGGCCGGCGACTACCACCGACCGCAGATCGCGCAGCTTCGTCGCGGCCGGCGCCGACCGGGTCAGCGCGCTGACCCTGGGCTACGTCGACGAGGCGGTCGGGATCGCCTCTGCCGCAACGGATCTCGGCCTGCCCGTCGCTGATCGGCTTCACCCTCGAGACCGACGGCCGGCTGCCCGACGGGACGAGTCTCGGCGACGCCATCAGCGCGGTCGACGCGCGGACCGATGGCCAGGTCGGCCGGGTTCATCGTCAACTGCGCCCACCCGGACCACATCGCCCCGGCCCTGCACGCGGGCGGTGCGTGGCAGACCCGGCTGGTCGGCGTACGGCCGAACGCGTCGCGGCGCAGCCACGCCGAGCTCGACGAGTCGCCCGATCTCGACGACGGCGACCCGACGGAGCTGGCCGCGCAGGTCGCCGACCTGCGCCGGAGCCGTCCCCGTCGATCGCTCTGGTCGGCGGCTGCTGCGGCACTGACCTCCGGCACGCCCGCGCCATCGCGGCCGCCGTCGCCGCCTCGACCACGAGCCCGGCCTAGCTCACTCGTCGGTCGGGCTGACCGCGGCACTGGCCTGCGGGGTCGATGGCCAGCTCGGCGGCCCCCTCGGGCAGCGGCGGTGGCGTGCCACCCCACTCCGGGCACAGGGCCTGGAAGTCGCACCAGTCGCACAGCCGGCTCTTCGACGGCCGCCAGTCGCCGGTCTCGGCCGCCCGGGCGATCGCCGTCCACAGCGCGCGCACCTTGCGCTCGGTGGCCAGCAGCTCGCGCTCGTCCGGGGAGTAGCGCACGACCTCGCCGTTGCCCAGGTAGACCAGCTGGAGCATCGCGGGCACGACGCCGCGCAGCTTCCAGAGCACCAGGGCGTAGAAGCGCATCTGGAACAGGGCCTTGGTCTCGAACAGCTCGCTCGGCGAGCGCCCGGTCTTGTAGTCGACCACCCGGACCTGGCCGGTCGGCGTCGACGTCGAGCCGGTCGACGTAGCCCGCGCAGCACCAGACCGTCCTCGAGCTGGGTCTCGACGTAGAGCTCGCGCTCGGCCGGCTCCAGCCGGGTCGGGTCCTCGAGGTCGAACCAGGTCGTCAGCAGCCGCTCGGCGTCGTCGAGCCAGCCGGCCAGCGCCGCGCCGCCGTCGTCCGGGAACAGCGTGGCCAGCTCGGGCTCCGCGGCGAGCAGCTCGTCCCACTGCGGCTGCAGCAGGTCGCGGGCCGCGTCGTAGGTCCGCTGGTCGGCGGGCAGGTCGAACAGCCGCTCGAGGACGGAGTGGACCAGGGTCCCGCGCGCCGCGGCCGAGCTCGGCGCCTGCGGGAGCCGGTCGACGACCCGGAACCGGTAGAGCAACGGGCACTGCATGAAGTCCGCCGCCCGGCTGGGCGACAACGCGGCGGTAACCATGCAGCGCACTGTAAGCCGCGGCTCCGACATCGCCCCTAGGGTTGCGGGGTGGACACGCCGCGCGGCGGGATCAGGCTGGGCACCTTCGCCGGTGCCCCGGTCATCCTGTCGCCGTCCTGGTTCCTGATCGCGGCCTTCGTCGTGTTCAGCTTCGGCCCGTCGGTGACGACCTGCCCGACCTGCGCCCGGGCGAGAACTACGTGATCGCCGGCGACCTACGCCGTGCTGCTGCTCGGTCTCGGTGCTGGTGCACGAGCTGGCCCACGCGGTCCTGGCCCGGGTCTACGGGCATGCCGGTCACCCAGATCGTGGCCGACGTGTGGGGCGGCCACACCCAGTTCGCGGCCGAGGCGACGCCGCCCGCTGCCGAGCGCCGCCGTCTCCGTGCGGTGGTCCGGCGGCCAACCTGGTCCTCGCGCTGCGTCGGCTATCGTCGTGCACTGCACGAGCACCGACGGCGTCGTCGGCCTGCTGGCCTACGGCGCTGTTCTTCTCCAACCTGCTGCTGGCGATCTTCAACCTGCTGCCCGGCCTGCCGCTGGACGGCGGCCGGGTCGTCGAGTCGCTGGTCTGGGCCGGCTCGGGCGAGCGGTCCACCGGCACGCTGGTCGCCGGCTGGCTCGGCCGCGGCGTGGCCGATCGCGGTGCGCCGTGCTCGGCGTCGTTCTGCCGCTGGTGGCGCGACGGCGACCCCGGACCCGACCCTGCTGATCTGGTCGGCCCTGATCTCCGGCCTGCTCTGGACCGGGGCGACCCAGGCGCTGCGCTGGGCCGGGATGCGCCGGCGCGCGACCCGGCTGGACGCCCGCCAGCTGGCCCGGCCGGCCGTGCCGGTGCACGCCACCTGGACCGCCGCGCGAGGTGCAGGAGCTGGCCCGCGAGCAGCGGGTCGCGACGTCGTCGTCCTCGACGCCAGCGGCATGCCGATCGGGCTGGTCGGCGCCGACGCGGTCGACCAGATGGTCGGCCTCGGGTCGGCCCGACGTGCAGGTCCAGTCGCTGATGCTCGCCCTGCCGCAGCACGCCGTCCTGCCGGCGAGCACGACCGGCGAGGCGCTGCTCGCAGCTGCTCACCCAGGCGCCGGCCGCGTCGACCTACGCGCTGGTCGACGAGCAGGGCCGGGTCGGGCTGGTCGCCGGGCGCGACCTGGTGGCCGCGATGGGCCCGCGCGGCCGCTCCTAGACTCCGGGCATGACCGGCGACGACGGCGATGCCGGCGCGCAGACGCCGACCGGGCGCCGCGCCGCCGCGGGCCGTTCGCCGCCGGCGACCGGGTCCAGCTGACCGACCCGAAGGGCCGGATGCACACGATCACCCTGGCGCCCGGGCAAGCAGTTCCACACCCACCGCGGGATCTTCGAGCACGACCAGCTGATCGGCGCCCCGGAGGGCTCGTCGTCCGGACGACCAGCGGGCATCGAGTACCTCGCCCTGCGGCCGCTGCTGGCCGACTACGTCCTGTCGATGCCGCGCGGCGCCGCCGTCGTCTATCCCAAGGACGCCGGCCAGGTCGTGGCGATGGGCGACATCTATCCCGGGCGCCGTCGTCGTCGAGGCCGGCGTCGGCTCCGGCGCCCTCACCATGTCGCTGCTGCGGGCCGTGGGCGACGCCGGGTCGCTGCACTCGGTCGAGCGGCGCGGCCGAGTTCGCCGAGATCGCCCGGGCCAACGTCGAGGAGTTCTTCGGCGGCCCGCACCCGGCCTGGCAGCTCACGGTCGGCGACCTGGTCGAGGTGCTCGACGCCGACGTCGACGCCGGGCAGCGTCGACCGGGTCGTGCTGGACATGCTCGCGCCCTGGGAGTGCCTGGACGCGGTCGCGCGGGCGCTGGCTCCGGGCGGCGTACTGATCTGTTACGTCGCGACGGCCACCCAGCTGTCCCGGGTGGCCGAGGGCGCGCGCGGCCACGGCGCCTTCACCGAGCCGCAGGCCTGGGAGTCGCTGGTCCGCGGCTGGCACCTCGAGGGTCTGGCCGTCCGGCCGCAGCACCGGATGGTCGGGCACACCGGCTTCCTGGTCACGGCCCGGCGCATGGCGCCCGACGTACGGCCGCCGTTGCGCCGTCGCCGCCCGGCCAAGGGGTCGCAGATCGGGAGCGGCACGAGGCCGAGGAGCCGGCGGCACCGGATCCGGCTCGACCCCGGAGAGCGGGGCGAGCCCGGAGGACTACGGCGAGCGCCAGGTCTCGGAACGGTCAATCCGGCGGGTAGTTCGCGCGGCGGGCCGCACGAAGCCGCTCGGATCGGGTTAGGGTCGAAGCGGCCGATGGAGGAGGTGTCCGGCATGGCGCAGGAAAGCGATGGTCGACGCGCCGAGGCCGAGGCTGCCCGGCTGCGCAACCTCGAGGACCGGCTCTCGCACCTGCAGTCGTCCCTGGCCTCGGTCACGGCCCAGAACGAGCGGCTGGTCCGCACCCTCAAGGACGCGCGCGAGCAGATCGTCACGCTCAAGGCCGAGGTCGACCGGCTGGCCCAGCCGCCGTCCGGCTACGGCACGGTGCGTCGAGGCGTACGACGACGGCACCGTCGACGTGCTGACCGCCGGCCGCAAGATGCGGGTCGCCGTGAGCCCGTCGATCGGCGACGAGCGCGCTGCACCCCGGCCAGGAGGTCATGCTCAACGAGGCCATGAACGTCGTGGCCGCGCGCGGCTACGAGCGGGTCGGCGAGATCGTCACGCTCAAGGAGCTGCTCGGCTCCGAGCGCGCCCTGGTCGTCGGTCATGCCGACGAGGAGCGGGTCGCCCGGGTCGCGGAGTCGTTGAGCGACACTCCCGATCCGCGCCGGCGACGCCCTGCTGATGGACACCCGGTCCTCGTTCGTCTACGAGCGGATCCCCAAGGCCGAGGTCGAGGACCTGGTCCTCGAAGAGGTGCCGGACATCGACTACGCCGACATCGGCGGCCTGGCCGGGCAGATCGAGCAGATCCGCGACGCCGATCGAGCTGCCCTACCTGCACCCCGACCTGTTCAAGGAGCACCAGCTGCGCCCGCCCAAGGGCGTGCTGCTCTACGGCCCGCCCGGCTGCGGCAAGACGCTGATCGCCAAGGCGGTCGCGGCCTCGCTGGCCGCCAAGGTCGCCGAGGTCACCGGGCAGCCGCTGGGCAAGTCCTACTTCCTCAACATCAAGGGCCCGGAGCTGCTCAACAAGTACGTCGGCGAGACCGAGCGGCACATCCGGCTGATCTTCCAGCGCGCCCGGGAGAAGGCCAGCGACGGCACGCCCGTCGTCGTGTTCTTCGACGAGATGGAGTCGCTCTTCCGCACCCGCGGCTCGGGCGTGAGCTCGGACGTCGAGACCACGATCGTGCCGCAGCTGCTCAGCGAGATCGACGGCGTCGAGCGGCTCGAGAACGTCATCGTGATCGGCGCCTCCAACCGCGAGGACATGATCGACCCGGCCATCCTGCGGCCCGGGCCGGCTGGACGTGAAGATCAAGATCGAGCGGCCGGACGCGGAGAGCGCCAAGGACATCTTCGGCAAGTACCTCACCGCCGACCTGCCGCTGCACGAGAACGACGTCGCGCAGCACGGCGGCTCGCCGGACGCGCACGGTCGACGCGATGATCCAGGCCGCCGTCGAGCGGATGTACTCCGAGATCGACGAGAACCGGTTCCTCGAGGTCACCTACGCCAACGGTGACAAGGAGACCTTGTACTTCAAGGACTTCAACTCCGGCGCGATGATCCAGAACATCGTCGACCGGGCCAAGAAGATGGCGATCAAGGACCTGCTGACGACCGGCCAGCGCGGCATCCGGGTCGAGCACCTGCTGACCTCGTGCCTGGACGAGTTCAAGGAGAACGAGGACCTGCCCAACACGACCAACCCGGACGACTGGGCCCGGATCTCGGGCAAGAAGGGCGAGCGGATCGTCTACATCCGCACGCTCATCACCGGCAAGGCGGGCACCGAGCCGGGCCGGTCGATCGACACCGTCGCCAACACCGGCCAGTACCTCTAGCCGACCGCTCGGCCGTACGCCGCCGGTGCCGCTGCCGGGCGGCGACGGTCGCGCGCCAGCCGAGCAGGAACGCGCCGAGCACCAGCGTCGCCACGACGACGAACGAGGCGGCCGTGCCCTTGCCGGTGAGCTGACGCAGCAGCATGCCGATGGCGACCATCGGCAGCCAGACCGGCACGGCGTCGAGGACCGTCAGCGGCGCCCGGCGGTGGACGGCGACGAACCCGGCCCAGGTCGAGGACGAGCCCGGCGAGGAACGGCCAGGCCGTGACCAGGACGCCGGTGACGGCGTCGGACTCGGCGTGGCTGCGCCGGCCGACCGCGGCGAAGACCAGGACCGCCACGACGTCCAGGACGAACCCGATGGCCGGCACGCCCACATCGTAGGCAGCGCTAGCGTCGGACCATGGACGCGACCGAGGCCCGGCGCCTGTTCGAGGCTCGGCTGCGTCGCGGCGAAGGCGCGGGCGCCGACGTCGCGGGTCGAGCGCACGTCGCAGGTCGTCCGCGAGGTGTCGGACGAGGTCGGACGGCTGGGGCGCTGTCGTGTGGTCGGACCTCGACGAGGGCACCGCCGACCGCGCGATCGACGACGCAGATGGTCTACTTCGCCGCGCCTCGGGCGGACCTTCGAGTGGAAGCTGTACGACGGCGACCAGCCGCCCGACCTCGCCGGATCTGTTGCAGGCCAAGGGTTTCGGGCCCAACCGGCCGAGGCGCTGATGATCGCCGACATCGAGGAGCTCGACATCGGCACCGAGCCGCCCGCCGGAGTGCGTCTGGTCGAGGTGCACGACGCCGACGGGATGGAGCTCTTCAGCCGGGCCGGTGCCGAGGCCTTCGGGGAGCGACCCGACGCTGATGGCGCGCGACCTGCTGCGTCCGGCTCCAGCGCCGGCCCGACGCGCTGACGGTGGTCGTCGCGCTGGCGGGGGATCGCCCGGTCTGCGCGGCCCGGACCGAGTTCCATCCCGGGACCGGGTTCGCCAGTCTCTGGGGCGGCGGCACGGCGCCGGACTGGCGCGGGCGGGGTCTACCGGTCCGTCGTGGCCTACCGCGCGCGGCAGGCGGCGACCCGTGGGTACCGCTACCTGCGGGTTGACGCACTGCCCACCAGCGAGCCGATCCTGACCCGGCTCGGCTTCGTCCGGGCGGGCACGACCACGCCGTACGAGAGCCCGGCCGACTCCGGCTCCCGGTAGCGTCCGGCGCATGCAGCCGCTGACTCGCGCCTCCCTCGTCGTCTCCGCCGGCCGGCCCGAGCGCCGCCCCGGCGCGCCGGTCAACCAGTCGATCGTGCTGTCGGCGACGTTCCATGCCGGCGACGACGACGCGAACTATCTGCGGCACAGCAGCAACGACACGATCCGGGCCTTCGAGTCGGCCGTCGGCGCGCTCGAGGGCGGCGACGCGCTGGCCTTCGGGTCCGGGATGGCGGCCACCGCGGCGGTCGTCGAGGGGCTGCCGGCGGGTGCGACGGTCGTTGTGCCGCAACATGTCTACTCGGCGACGGGCACGATCTTCGCCGAGCAGGAGCGGCTCGCACCGGCTCGACCGTCCGCCAGGTCGACATCACTGACACGGAGGATGTGCGTCGCCGCTCTGCCCGGCGCGACCCTGCTGTGGGTCGAGTCGCCGACCAACCCGCTGGTCGGAGTGGCCGACCTGCCGGTGCTGATCGCGGCGGCGCACGACGTCGGGGCCGTGGTGTGCGTCGACTCGACCTGGAACTCGCCGCTGGTCCTGCGGCCGCTGGAGCACGGCGCCGACATCGTCATGCACTCGGCCACCAAGTACCTCGCCGGCCACTCGGACCTGTTGATGGGCGTGCTCGTCACCGACCAGCCGGAGCTGCGGGCCCAGCTGCGCGGCCGCCGCGACCTGACCGGCGCCCTGCCCGGGTGGCCTGGAGGCCTATCTGGCCCTGCGCGGCCTGCGGACCCTGGCCGTGCGGATGGAGCGGGCCCAGGCCAACGCCGCGGTCCTGGCCGCCGCGGCTGGCCGCCCATCCGGCCGTGGCGCGGGTGCGGTTCCCGGGCCTGCCGGGCGACCCCGGTCACGAGCGGGCCACCCGGCTGCACGACGGGTACGGCGCGATGATCTCGTTCGAGGTGCACGGTGACGCCGACGGTCGCCGACGCCGTCTGCGAGCGGGTCGAGCTGATCAGCAACGCCACCAGCCTCGGCGGGGTGGAGTCGCTGATGGAGCGTCGGGCCAAGTATCCGGTCGACGCCGCCAACGGCACGCCGGACAACCTGATCCGGCTCTCGGTCGGCATCGAGGACGTCGAGGACCTCTGGCGCGACCTCGACCAAGCGCTTGGCCGGGACCTGACCGCCGCGGACGACCGTCAGGGGCGGTGCCAGACGGTCAGCCGGGCGTCCCGCAGCCGCTCGTCGAACCGCCCGTCGGGCGGGCGGCGGCCAGCACCTGGCGGAGGTCGCGCTCGGCGTCCGCGCTCCGCTCGCCCAGCCGCTCGGGGGTCGCGCCGGACGTCGAGTAGGACCGCGCGACCAGGTCGTCGACCGTGCTGGTGACGACCTCCCCGCCCGGCACGACGACGACGGTCGGGCCAACGAACCCGGCCGCGCGCATCGGCCCGCCTCCTCGCCCGGCGTGGCGTGGGCGAGCCGGCGCTCGGGGCCGAGATAGCCGTCCAGGACACGTCGCTGACCGCGTCGTACGGCGGCAGTGGGCGGCCCCCCGGCACCGGGTCGCCGCGCAGCGACCAGGCGTGGACGTGCACGCAGGCGCCGCCCGGCTCGAGCAGCGCGTACGCCGCGCGGGCCACCCGCCGCGTCGAGCCAGTGGAACGACAGCGCGAAGGTGACGACGTCGAACCGGCCGAGATCACGCGGGGAGCTCCTCGGCCGAGCGACACAGGAACGGGCGTTGCCGATGCCCGCCGCCCGCGCCCGCTCGACCATGGCCGGGTCCGCGTCGACGCCCACCACAGAGCCGAACCGGTCGGCCACCACGCGGGTGAACCGGCCCGGCCCGCACCCGATGTCGAGCAACCGCCCGCCGGCCGCTGACGGCACGGCCTGGATGAGGCGGTCCGCCAGCCCGCTCGGGTAGGGCAGCCGGCCCTGGTCGTAGAACGCCGCGCTGCCGCCGTAGAGCCGTGGTCACACTCAGTTGACCATCAGATCAGCGCATGGGCCGAGACCAGGACTCCCTCGGGGGTCATGGCTGTCCCGGACGGCGCGCAGCCGAGCCACACTCGGCGGGCGGGTAGATCCGCTCGGCGGGCACGGCGACCTCACGGAAGTTGAGGTAGTCCTGCTCGGCGGCCCACGGCGCCAGCGCGCCGAGCAGAGCGCCGACCTCGGCACCGACCCGGGCGCCCGATCTCCGGGGTCGGCGCGATCCCGACGCCGTAGAGCAGGAACTCGCCCGGCAGGTGGTCCACGACGCCGCCGCGCGGGTCCCGCCGGCCGAGCGCACCGCCGAGGTGGCGGATGTCGACCGTCAGCAGCGCCGACTCGACGCCCGGGCCGACGCGAGCGACGAGGGTCTCGATCACCTCCGGGCGTGAGGGCGACCGAGCGACATGCCGTCGCCGGCCGCCGGCACCGGGGCCGGCGGGTCCATGTGGAGCAGCCCGAGCTGGCTGGTCGGCATCGTCGGCGAACGTGTCCATGACCGGTCCGAGGGCGCGCAGCGGCGCGAGCATCCGGCTCGGCCTCGCCCGCGTCGGCGTCGATGGCGCCGTCGATCATCACGAAAGCGTTGCCCCGCAACGGTTCCGGGATCTCCGGCATCGGCGGGATGCGGATCAGGCGGATGCAGGTCGTCGCGGCCTCGTCCAGGTCGCCGGTCCACGCGGCGTACGCCGTCAGGATCTCGCGCGGCCCGCTCGAGGGGGAAGACGAGCACCCCGGCGTACACCTCCGGGATCGGCGAGCACGTCGAACTCGAGGGCGCAGACGACGCCGACGTTGGCGCCGCCCCCGCGGACCGACCAGAACAGCTCGGGCTCGTTGTCGGCGTCGACCCGGTGGAAGGTGCCGTCACCGGTGACCAGCTCGACGGCGGTGATGGCCGAGCTGGCCAGGCCATGCCGTCGGCCGAGCCAGCTGTAGCCCGCCGCCGAGGGTGTAGCCGGCGACGCCGACGTCGGGTGCCGACCCGGCCAGGGCGACCAGCCCGTGCGGCGCCAGGGCGGCCGTGACGTCGGCCCAGATCGCACCGGCGCCCGACCCGGACCGAGCGGGCCTCGGGGTCGACCTCGACGGCGTTCATCCGGGCTGTCCGCAACAGGATCGCGTCGCTGAGGTCGCCCAGGGGGGCGGCGTTGTGGCCGGTCGACTGAGGCGCGACTCGCAGGCCGGTCTCGGCCGCGTGGCGCACGACGGCTTGCACGTCGAACGCGTCCGCCACCTCCACGACCATGCGCCGGCCGCTGGTCGACGGCCAGGTTCCAGGCCGACCGGGCGGTGTCCCACGCGTCGTCTCCCGGGTCGGACAACTCGACCGCGAAGGTCCTGATCAAGCGACAGCACGTGCTCCTCCATCTCGGTGGGGCCCGCCAGGTCGGCGAGCTCGTCTCGGGTGTTGCGCAGGTCGTCCGGCCCGTGCGGCGTCAGGCGATGCCGCAGGCAGGACACGGTGTAGGTCAGGTTGATCGAGCAGGCAAAGTCCAACGGCACCAACAGATCCTCGAGCGCAGTGGCCTCCGGGACGTCGACCGCGAGCACGCGCGGGCTCGGGTCCGAGCGACTGACCAGCCCGAGCGCGGCCAGCAGGTCCGCGACCGGAGCCAGGGCAGCGCGGTCGACCGCCACGACCCGGACGGTCGAGTGCCGGCCGGCCCGCACGACGGCCGCCGACGCGATAGCCGGCGCCGTCAGGCTCGACGCTGGACCACGTCGCCGACGCTGACGCCGTCGACGTAGAGCGGCGCTTCGACGATCTCGGCCTCGCCCGGTCGCACCAGGTGCGCCGCAACGGTCTCGGTCGCGCAGGGCGGCCAGCCGCCGTCGCTGGTCAGGTCGAAGGTGAGGTCGACGCGGCGCATCAGTCGAGCGTCGGTCGACGGGGCGGTTCACGGCGGGGCTCCTCGGGGGTGGGCAGTGCTCTGTCCGCCCCCCGGTTACAGGAGAAGTTCTACCGGCGTCTGATACCGCCGTTCAACAGATTTTCCCGAAGACTTTGCCGACGGCCGTGCGATCTGCGGCTCAGGACCGTTGCGACAGATGAAGTTTCAACTGGACGACGATCTCGGCCAGCGCGGCCCGGCCCCTCGGACGGCGCCGGGGATCGACAGATAGCCGTGGGGCGCACCGGCGTACTCGGTGAAGCGTCACGTCGTTGCCGGCCGCCGACGAGCGCCGCCGCGTAACGCCGCCCGTCGTCGCGGATCGGGTCGAGCTCCGCGGTCTGGACCAGGGCCGGCGGCAGGCCGGTCAGGTCGTCGGCGAGCAGCGGCGACATCCGCACGTCCCGCTCGTCGCCGTCCGGCCCGAGATAGAGCGCGCGGTAGGCCCGCACGCTGGCCAGGGTCAGGATCGGCCCGCGGGCGTGCTCCTCCAGGGACGGCGACGACAGGGTGCCGTCGGTCGCGGGGTAGAACAGCCCCTGGTGCGCGATCGCCGGCCCGCCGCGGTCGCGGGCCAGGATCGCGACGGCAGCGGCCAGGTTGCCACCGGCGCTGTCACCGGCGACGGCCAGCCGCGACCCGTCGGCGCCGACCTCGGTCGGCGTTCGCGGCCAGCCACACCGTTGCGGCATAAGCATCTTCGGCGCGCGGTGGGCATCCGGTGCTCGGGCGCGAGCCGGTAGTCGACGCGACACGACCACGGCCCCGACCTGCGCGGCGAGCTGGCTGCACAGCGCGTCGTAGCTCGGCAGGTTGCCGAGCACCCAGCCGCCGCCGTGGAAGTACACGACGAGGGGCAGCGGGCCGATCGCGGTGGCCGCGTCGGCGTGTAGACCCGCGCCGGCAGCGGGCGTCTCGAGCGGCAGCTCACGGTCGGTGATCCGTACGCCGCGGGCGACGGCACCGGTGAGCAGGCTGGCCGGCCACCAGTGCGGCACGGCGGAGGCGCGGCGGCGCTGGATCTGCTCCAGGCGTCAGCGCGTCCACCCGCTCGCGGCCGCTGCGGTCGATCAGCCAGCAGATGACCAGCGTGCGCAGGTCCGACTTCACTGCGGCGCTCTCCGATCGGTCGTGGTCGGCGGGCGGCGAAGCCGCGGCTGACGTAGAGCTCGAGACAGTGCCGCCCGTCCGGGACGAACGGCCAGGCCGGGTCGGCCAGCCTCGCCGTGCAGCTCAGTCAAGGTCATCCACCACGCCGTCGGCCACTTCAGCTGGCTTGGTGCCGGATCGGCCCGTGAGTTGCTTCGTCGTACTCGGTGTCGTAGATGTGGGCCAAATAGGTGGTGTGCTCGTCGGCGTACCACTCGCGGAACAGCGGGCGCAGGGTCAGGCCGCGCAGACCCGAGCTCCTCGGCCAGCTCGCGGTGCGGCCGCGTCGTCCGGGTCCTCGCCGGCGCCGACGACGCCGCCGGCCCAGACGTCGTGGGCGCCGGGGAAGAGGTCCTTGGTGTCCGTGCGGCGGTGGACGTAGATCCGCCCGTGCGCGTCGCGCACGGCGACCGCGGTGGCCGCGTGCGGCAGGTTGTCGGCCCGCACCCGGGAGCGCGGCGCGTGCCCGGTGACCCGGCCCCCCGGGTCGTCGGGGTCGTAGAGCGCGACCTCCTCGTCGGTGGGGTCCGGCATGCCGGTCACTCTGGCATGGCCGCTGCGCACGTAGGCTCCTGCGGGTGAGCGCGCGGCGGGTCATGGGCCTGGAGACGGAGTACGGCGTCACCCAGCCCGGTGACCCGGCCGCGAACGCGATGATCATGAGCGGCCAGGTCGTCAACGCCTACGCCCAGCCGCTCGGGCATCGGGTGGGCAAGGCCCGCTGGGACTACGAGGACGAGGCGCCGCTGCGGGACGCGCGCGGGTTCGAGATCAACCGGGACCTGGCCGACCCGAGCCAGCTCACCGACACCGAGGACCCGACCCTCGCCAACGTCATCCTCACCAACGGCGCCCGGCTGTACGTCGACCACGCCCACCCGGAGTACTCCTCGCCGGAGGTGACGACCCCGCGCGACATCGTGCGGTGGGACAAGGCGGGGGAGCGGATCATGCTCGCCGCCGTACGCCGGCTGGCCGACGCACCCGGGCATGCGCCCGCTGAACCTGTACAAGAACAACACCGACGGCAAGGGCGCGTCGTACGGCACGCACGAGAACTACCTGATGCGGCGGTCCACGCCGTTCGCCGACATCGCCCGGCACCTGACGCCGTTCTTCGTCACCCGGCAGGTGTTCTCCGGCGCGGGCCGGGTCGGGATCGGCCAGGACAGCCACGGCGACGGCTACCAGATCAGCCAGCGGTCGGACTTCTTCGAGGTCGAGGTCGGGCTGGAGACCACCCTGAAGCGCCCGATCATCAACACCCGGGACGAGCCGCACGCCTCGGCCGACCGCTATCGGCGGCTGCACGTCATCATCGGCGACGCGAACCTGTGCGAGGTCGCGACCATGCTCAAGGTCGGGACGACGTCGCTGGTCCTCGGCATGATCGAGGACCGGGCGCTGACCCGGGACCTGGCCATCGAGAAGCCGATCCCGACGCTGCACGCCGATCTCCCACGACCCGTCCCTGAAGACGATGGTGCGGCTGCGCGACGGCACCCGGATGACCGCCGTCCAGGTGCAGTGGGCCTATCTCGAGCAGGCCCAGGCGTACGTCGACGGGCGGGGTGACGACGACGAGGACACCCGCGAGGTGCTGGAGCGCTGGGCGTCCGTCCTGACCCGGCTCGAGCGCGACCCGATGGAGTGCGCCCGCGAGCTCGACTGGGTGGCCAAGCTGTCCGCTGCTGCAGGGCTTCCGGGACCGCGAGCACCTGGACTGGGACTCGCCGCGGCTCGGGCTGATCGACATCCAGTGGTCCGACGTCCGGCCCGAGCGCGGGCTCTACAACCGGCTGGCCGAGCGGGGCCGGGTCGAGCGGCTGCTCACCGAGGACGAGATCGAGGCCGCGGTCGAGGACCCGCCCGAGGACACCCGGGCCTACTTCCGGGGACGCTGCCTGGCCCAGTTCGGCGACAGCGTCGCGGCGGCGTCCTGGGACTCGGTGATCTTCGACCTGCCCGGGCCGCGACTCGCTGCAGCGGGTGCCGATGCTGGAGCCGCTGCGGGGGACCAAGGCGCACGTCGGCGGCCTGATGGACCGCGTGCGAGACCGCCGACCAGCTGCTGGACGCGCTGGCCGGCTGAGCCCGCTCGCACGGTCCGCCCGCGTGGGTGGTCGCCGTCTAGGCTGGGCGGAAACCGCACGCGGAGCACAGCGGAGGCAGTCATGGCAGGCCAGGAGCACAAGAGCCCGCAGCGGCGCGACGACGAGGCCGACGAGGTCCCGCCGCCCGAGGCCGCCCCCGAGGTCGCGGCGCGCAAGGAAGCCCTGGACGACGACATCGACTCCATGCTCGACGAGATCGACGACGTCCTCGAGACAAACGCCGAGGACTTCGTTCGAGGTCCTTCGTACAAAAGGGAGGGGAGTAGTAACGGTAGAAATGAGCAGGGGGAAATCATGGCATCATAAGACGTGTCCTGAATGCAAGACTGAAAAGACCTAGACTGAGTTCGGACGTAATTCTGCTCAGGGACGGGCTGGCCTTCTATTGCATGGTCTGCTCTCGCGCCAAGGCCAAGGAGGCACTATCGCCGCAAGCGCGCGGCGCTGGGGCGGCACCGTTCGCGATCGAGTCGAACCGGCGCCGGAGGGCTGAAGTGGTGCGCTGACTGCGCGGCAGCTACCGATCGCTCGCTGAGTTCTGCCCGGAATCGCGCAAGCGGACGGTCGGGCAGCTACTGCAAGAGCCATCACGCTGCGCGAAACCGGCAAGCGTACTCATTTCACCAGGCACGTACGGGATGACGCTGACGATGTCGAGAGCAGATGCGTCGCGGCAGGCCGGCATGTGCTCGATTTGCCTGCGTGGAGCTGGAGCAAGGCCGCACGTCGACCACGATCATGCGACCGGTGAGGTGCGCGGCATGCTGTGCTTCAACTGCAACGGCGGGCTTGGGGCAGTTCCAGGACGACGCCGCTCCTGCTGTAGCTCGCGCCGCGGCGTACCTCAAGGCACCATGCTGACCGCTGCTCCGAGGGTGCCGAGCGGCGACTACCGGCGCTCTCGACCAGGTCCGGCGTCTGGCGTCCTGACGGCCGCGCAGAGCGCGGCGGATAGGGTCGGAGCGTGACTGATCAGGCTGCAGAGGCGGGCCGCCTCCCGCGCGCGTTCCTGGCGCCGGGGTCGAGCTCGTTCAGCGAGTTCCTCGCGTCGCATTCGCCCCAGCTGCTGCCGTCCCGCCGGCCGCTCCCGCCCGGCGCGGTGCCCGAGGCGCCGCACGGCACGACCATCGTCACCGCGACGTACACCGGCGGGGTCGTCATGGCCGGCGACCGGCGGGCCACGATGGGCAACCTGATCGCCAACCGCGAGATCGAGAAGGTCTTCGCCGCCGACGAGTACTCCGCGGTCGGCATCGCCGGCACGGCCGGGCTCGCGGTCGAGCTGGTCAAGCTGTTCCAGGTCGAGCTCGAGCACTACGAGAAGATCGAGGGCGCGCTGATGTCGTTGGAGGGCAAGGCCAACCGCCTCGCCACGATGATCCGCGGCAACCTCGGCCTGGCCATGCAGGGGCTCGCCGTCGTACCGCTGTTCGCCGGCTATGACGCCGACGGTGACCGCGGCCGGATCTTCTCCTACGACGTGACCGGCGGCTGCTACGAGGAGCGCGACCACCACGGCGTGGGCTCCGGCTCGCTCTTCGCCCGGGCGCGCTCAAGAAGCTCTGGCGCCCGGGCCTGGACGCCGACCGGCGCGGTGCGGGTGGCCCTCGAGGCGCTGTACGACGCGGCCGACGACGACTCCGCCACCGGCGGCCCCGACCTGGGCCGCCGGATCTGGCCGGTCGTCGCCACCATCGACGGCGACGGCTACCGCCGGGTCGACGACGCCGAGCTCGGCGGCGCTGGTCGAGGCGCTGGTCGCCCGCCGGGTCGGCAACCCGGGCGGCAACCCCGACCTGCCCGGCGACGGCACGCGACGGGACGGAGGGCACCGCGATGAGCATGCCGTTCTACGTCTCGCCCGAGCAGCTGATGAAGGACCGGGCCGACTACGCGCGCAAGGGAATCGCCCGCGGCCGCTCGGTCCTCGTGATGTCCTACGACCACGGCATCTGCTTCGTCGCCGAGAACCCGTCGCGCGCCCTGCACAAGGTCAGCGAGATCTACGACCGGATCGCGTTCGCCGCGGTCGGCAAGTACAACGAGTTCGAGAACCTCCGGGTGGCCGGCGTGCGCTACGCCGACCTGCGCGGCTACTCCTACGACCGCAGCGACGTGACGGCGCGCGGCCTGGCCAACGCCTACGCCCAGACGCTCGGCACGATCTTCACCCAGGAGTCCAAGCCCTACGAGGTCGAGATCGTCGTCGCCGAGGTCGGTCTCGGCCCGGACGACGACCAGATCTACCGGCTGACCTACGACGGCTCGGTCGCCGACGAGCACGGCTTCGTCGCCATGGGCGGCCAGGCCGAGTCGATCGCGACCGGCCTGCAGGAGCGGTGGCAGCCCGGGCAGCCGCTGGACGTCGTGCTCCAGCTGGCCGTGTCGCTGCTCGCCCAGGACCCGGCCGGTGGCGAGGCGCGCACCCTCGGCGCCGAGCAGCTCGAGGTCGCCGTGCTCGACCGGCAGCGCGACCGCCGGCTGTTCCGCCGGATCACCGGCGGCGCTGCTCGACCGGCTGCTCAGCGCGAGCGACCCGACCCACGACGCCCCGGCCGAGGACCAGCCGCCGCCGCCGGACCCCGCCACCCCGCCTGACCCGCCGGTCAGACCTCCGGCCGACCCGCAGCGGTTCGGAGCCGGCGTCAGCGGGCGGCCCAGGCGGCCAGCAGCTCGCGCTCCCGGTCCGGCGCTGAGGCCGGCCTTGCGCGGCCGGTCCAGGCCCAGCTCGCGCTCCCACGGCAGGGTGTCGGCCAGCGTCTGGTCCAGCGGGCGGGTCGGTCAGCCCGGTCCGCGCGCGACCGCGGCCGTGTCGCGCGCGCTGAACCCGGCCCAGTCCGGGTCGTGCATCCACAACGCCAGCGACTCCGGCCCCATGAACTCCTCGACCCCCTGCTCGGCCAGCCAGTCCGAGTCGACCAGCTCGACCGGCCCGGTGTGCCCGGCCACGGCCCGGGAGAGCTCGATCAGGTCGCCGAACCGCAGCACCGGCCCGCTCGCGTTGTAGATGCCGACCGTGCCCGCCTCGGCGCAGGCCACGAGCCAGGCCGACAGGTCGCGGACGTCGATGGCCTGGACCGGCTGGTCCGGGCGCGTCCGGCACGAGCACCGGCTGCGCCGTCCTCGACGGCGCGGGCGAACCGGGCCACCCAGGCGCCGACCCGGTCGCTGAGGTCGCCGGGGCCGGCGATCAGCCCGGACCGCGCGACCAGCAGCCGGTCGCCGACGGCGTCGAGGCACGCGCTGCTCGCAGGCGACCTTGGCCTCGCCGTACTCCTCGCGGGTCGCCACGTCGCCGTCCAGAGCGGGCAGCAGGGCGGCCGTCTCGTCGGCTGGCCGGGCGCCGACTGGTCGGCGTAGACCGAGCAGGACGAGACATAGGTCCAGTGCCCGGCCCGCGGCGCCCAGGGCGGCGAGCGCGGACCGGACGAAGCCGGGCTGCCAGCTCACGTCGAGCGACCGCGTCCCAGTCCTGGCCGCGACCTCGTCGTACGCCGCTGGGTCGGCTCGGTCGGCGACGACCAGCCGCGCGCCCGTCCGGCACCGAGCCGGCCTCGCCGCGGGCCAGGCAGGTCACCTCGTGGCCGCGCTCGAGGGCTGTCGCGGCGACCTGCCGCCGAGCCAGGCCGTGCCACCGAGAACCAGGATCCGCATGGGCGCCAGCACAGCCCATCCGGTCCGGGCCCTGTCACGCCGACCGGCCGGTGTTCGCCGACGGCGCAGCCCGAAACCACGGTCGCGCAACCAGTCGCGCCAGGCGTCGCTCGGCCAGGCTGCGCTCATGCCACGAACCGACACGCCGCAGACCTGGGACGAGCGCGGCGACGCTGCTCGCGATGCTGCAGTACACGCGGGACACCGCCGCCGCCAAGTGCGCGGGCGCTCGTCGGCCGAGAACGCCGCGGCCCACCTGCTGCCCACCTCGCCGCTGATGAGCATCGGCGGGCGTCGTCAACCACATGCGCTGGGTCGAGCACTCCTGGATCGAGAACCGCTTCGTCGGCGGCCCCGACCTGGGGCCGTGGACCGAGCGAGGAGCCGGACAAGGAGTTCTCCGACGGCGCCGAGCTGCCGCTCGCGGACATCCTGGCCGGCTACGTCGAGCAGGCCCGGCGCACCGACGCGATCATCGCCGGCGCTCGACCTGGACGACCGCTCGCAGTCGCCGTTCCGCGCCGGCGAGCTACCCGACCCTGCGCTGGGTGATCCTGCACCTGATCGAGGAGAACGCCCGGCACAACGGGCACCTCGACCTGCTCCGCGAGCTGGCCGACGGCGTCGGCGACTGAGCGCCCGCGACCGAGCAGCCGCTAGGCCTGGACCGGGCTGAAATGCCCGTCGCCGTGGCGCTGCTCGGCCCGGATGACGTGGACGACGGCGTTGATCAGGGCCAGGTGGGTGAACGCCTGCGGGAAGTTGCCCAGGTGCCGGCCGGTCGTCGGGTCGATCTCCTCGGCGTACAGCTGCAGCGGGCTGGCGTAGGACAGCAGCCGCTCGCACAGCCGCCGGGCCCGGTCCAGCTCGCCGATCTCGACCAGCGCCGACACCAGCCAGAACGAGCAGATCGTGAACGTGCCCTCCTCGCCGGCCAGCCCGTCGTCGGTCTCGTCGGTGAGGTAGCGCAGGACCAGCCCGTCCTTGGTCAGCTCGTCGGCGATGGCGAGCACCGTGTCCCGGATCCGCGGGTCGTCCGCGGGCAGGAAGCGCAGCAACGGCATCAGCAGCTAGCGAGGCGTCCAGCGCCTTCGATGCCGTAGAACTGGGTGAACACCCCGCGCTCGTCCAGGCCGTTGGCCAGGATGTCGGCCTTGATCTCCTCGGCGATGCGCCTCCCACTTCTCGGCGATCTCCGGCTCGTCGTGCAGCCAGGCCAGCCGGGCGCCGCGGTCGAGGGCGACCCAGCAGAACAGCTTGGACGACACGAAGTGCTGCGGCTCGCCGCGCACCTCCCAGATCCCGCGGTCGGGCTCGCGCCAGTGGTCGATCGCCTGCTGCGACCTGCTCGCGCAGCACCGGCCAGAGCTCCTCGGGCAGCTGCTCGCGCGAGCGCGTGTGCAGGTAGACCGAGTCCAGGAAGGCGCCCCACACGTCGTTCTGCTGCTGGTCGTACGCCGCGTTGCCGATCCGCACCGGCTGGCGCCCTCGTAGCCGGACAGGTCGAGCGTCGACTCGTCGATCTCGCGCTCGCCGCCGACGCCGTAGAGCACCTGCAGCGGATGCTGCTGGCCGTCGGCCCCCTTGCAGGCGTCGGCGATGAAGTAGAAGAAGTCGTTGGCCTCCTGGTCGAAGCCGATCGTGTAGAGACCCCAGAGGGCGAAGGTCGAGTCCCGCACCCAGGCGTAGCGGTAGTCCCAGTTCCGTTCTCCCTGTGGGGTTTCCGGCAGGCTGGTCGTCGACGCCGCGAGCAGGGCGCCGGTCGGCGCGTAGGTCAGGCCCTTGAGGGTGAGGGCCGCCCGCTGCAGGAACGAGCGCCACGGGTGGTCCGGGAACCGGCCCTGGGTGATCCACTGCCGCCAGTGCTCGGACGTGCGCCACATCCGCTCCTCGGCCTCCTCCCAGGTCGTCGGGCAGCGGCAGCGGCGACCAGCCGAGCGCGACGAACGCGGTGTCGCCCTCCTGCATCCGGGTCCGGGCCTGGGCCACCCGGCCCTCGATGCCGAGCCGCAGGTTGGTCGTGAGCTTGCAGCTCGGGGCGTCGGTCGGACGGCCCGCGCGGTCCGGGCGACGGCGCAGCCGTAGCCCTCGCCGTCGTAGCTCCCAGACCGCCTGCTCCTGGCCGTAGCCGAACGACGGCTCGCAGCGCATCGACAGCTCGACCGTGCCGGACACGCACTTCACCGTGCGCAGCAGGACGTGCTCGGCGTCGAAGTCGGTCGGCGTACGGCGATGGGTCTTGGACCGCTCGGCCGTGTTGTGCCAGGGCCCCATCGTCAGGGCGTCCCGGACGATGATCCAGCCGGTGCGGGTCTGCCAGGTCGTCTCGAGCATCAGCGTGCCGGGCAGGTAGCGGCGCGCGGTCGGCACGGCGACGTCGTACGGGCCGAGCCGGAAATGCCCGGCGCCCCGGTCGAGCATCGCGCCGAAGACGCTCGGGGCGTCCGGCCGCGGCAGGCACATCCACTCGACGGCCCCGGACGGCGCGATCAGGCAGGTGCTCTCGCAGTCGGAGAGGAACGCGTAGTCCGCGATGGGCGGGAACGCGCTGTGGCCCGCGAGGGGCTGGCGCGACGTGCGCAGGGAGCCGGTCGAGGACTCGTCGTACCGCTCGTGATCGGGCACGTCCGCAGCCTAGGACCGGCGGCCAAGCGTAGGGTCATCCCATGCAGCGCCGGATCTTCGGCATCGAGAACGAGTACGGCGTGACCTGCACCTTCGAGGGTCAGCGCCGGCTCAGCCCTGACGAGGTCGCGCGCTACCTGTTCCGCCGGGTCGTCTCCTGGGGCCGCTCGAGCAACGTCTTCCTCCGCAACGGCGCGCGCCTCTACCTCGACGTCGGCTCGCACCCGGAGTACGCCACGCCCGAGTGCGACGACGTCCGGCAGCTCGTCGTCCACGACAAGGCGGGGGAGCGGATCCTCGAGGGCCTGGTCGCCGACGCCGCAGCGCCGGCTGGCCGAGGAGGGCATCCAGGGCGAGGTCTACCTGTTCAAGAACAACACCGACTCGGCCGGCAACTCCTATGGCTGCCACGAGAACTACCTGGTCAGCCGGCACGGTGAGTTCCAGCGCCTGTCCGACGTACTCATCCCGTTCCTTGTCACCCGGCAGATCATCTGCGGCGCCGGCAAGGTGCTGCAGACCTCGCGCGGCGCGGTCTACTGCGTGAGCCAGCGGGCCGACCACATCTGGGAGGGCGTCTCCAGCGCCACGACCCGGTCGCGGCCGATCATCAACACCCGCGACGAGCCGCACGCCGACGCCGAGCACTACCGCCGGCTGCACGTCATCGTCGGCGACTCGAACATGAGCGAGACCACGACCATGCTCAAGGTCGGCACGACCGACCTGGTGCTGCGGATGGTCGAGTCCGGTCAGGTCCTGCGCGACCTGACCCTGGAGAACCCGATCCGGGCCATCCGGGAGATCAGCCACGACATCACCGGCCGCCGGACGGTCAAGCTGGCCAACGGCCGCGAGCTGTCGGCGCTGGAGATCCAGACCGAGTACTACGAGCGGGCCCGCGACTTCGCCGACCGCAACGACCTGACCAGCCCGGTGCACAAGGCCGTGCTCGACCTCTGGCAGCGCACCCTGCTCGCGATCGGCAGCGGCGACCTGCGCCTGGTCGACACCGAGATCGACTGGGTGATCAAGCACAAGCTGATCGAGCGCTACCGGGCCAAGCACGACCTCGAGCTGTCCAGCCCGCGGATCGCCCAGATCGACCTCGCCTATCACGACATCCACCGGCGGCGGGGCCTCTACTACCTGATGCAGCGGCGCGGCCAGATCGAGCGGGTGACCTCGGACATCGAGATCTTCGAGGCCAAGTCGGTGCCCCCGCAGACGACCCGGGCCAAGCTGCGCGGCGAGTTCGTCCGGCGGGCCCAGGAGCGGCGCCGCGACTTCACCGTCGACTGGGTGCACCTCAAGCTCAACGACCAGGCCCAGCGGACCGTGCTCTGCAAGGACCCGTTCGCCTCGGTCGACGAGCGGGTGGCGCGGCTGATCGCCAGCATGTGAGGGCGGTCACGGTTTGGCCGCAGCGACGGCCTCCGGTCAGGGAAGTCACAGGGTGGCGGTTAGCCTGGACGGGAATCCTGGTCTTGCCCTCGACGAAAAGGCTGTCTTCGTGCGTCCGTTGCGTCCTGTTGTCTTTGCCCTGCTCGCCGTCACCCTGGTCGGCGGCTGCGCCAGCTCGAGCGGCGGCGCCAAGGGCGACGAGCTGCCACCACCAGCGACGCCGCGGCCGCGCTCGACGCCGTGACGGTGACCAGCGTGGCCGGCAAGGCGCCGACCGTTGCGCTGAAGAAGACGCCGTTCACCGTCACCAGCACGGTGACCAAGGTGATCACGCCGGGCACCGGGGCGACCGTCGCCAAGGGCCAGAAGGTCACGGTCGACTACCTGCTGGTCGACGGCCGGGACGGCAAGGAGAAGGACTCGACCTTCGGCAAGCAGAGCGTCGCGTTCACCGCCGACCCGACCAAGCTGCTGCCCGGTCTGGCGACCGGCCTGATCAACGAGAAGGTCGGCAGCCGCGTCCTCGTGGCCGTGCCGCCGGCCGACGCCTTCGGCGACCGCGGGCAACAGCCAGCTCGGCGTGCGACAAGACCGACACGCTGCTCTTCGTGCTCGACCTCAAGTCGGCCACGACGCCGCTGACCAAGCCCTCCGGCACCGCCGTCGCGCCCAAGGCCGGGCTGCCGACGGTCAAGGAAGACACCAAGGGCACGCCGGTCGTGACCCTGCCGAGCGGCGCCGCGCCCACCAAGCTGGTCACCCAGCCGCTGATCAAGGGCAAGGGCGCGGTCGTCAAGTCCGGCCAGTCGCTCACGGTCAACTACCTGGGCGTGATCTGGCCCGGCGGCAAGATCTTCGACAGCTCCTACGCCAAGGGCACGCACCGCCGAGTTCGTGATCGGGCAGGGCCAGGTCATCAAGGGCTGGGACCAGAGCCTGGTCGGCCAGACCATCGGCAGCCGGCTGCTCCTCGTGATCCCGCCGGACCTCGGCTACGGCTCGCAGGGCAACTCCTCGGCCGGCATCAAGGGCAGCGACACGCTGGTCTTCGTCGTCGACATCCTCGACGCCAGCTGAGGCGTCCCCTGCCGTAGCACCACCGGGCCGGCGACTCGCTAGCCTCTCCAACCGGTACGCCGGACACTCGGCGTACGTCGTGAAGGGACATCCGCATGGCCATCGACCGCAGCAAGCCCGAGATCGACTTCCCGGGCGATGCCCCGCCGGAGGACCTGGTCATCGAGGACCAGATCGTCGGTGACGGCGCCGAGGCCGTCGCCGGCGCCACCGTCGTCACCCACTACGTCGGCGTCGCCCACTCCACCGGCGAGGAGTTCGACGCCTCGTGGAACCGCGGCGAGCCGCTGGCCTTCCGGGTCGGCGTCGGCCAGGTCATCAAGGGCTGGGACGACGGCCTGCTCGGCATGAAGGTCGGCGGCCGGCGCAAGCTGGTCATCCCGCCGCACCTGGGCTACGGCGAGCGCGGCGCGGGCAGCGCGATCAAGCCCGGCGAGACGCTGATCTTCGTCGTCGACCTGGTCGACGTCCGCTAGAGGCTCAGCCCAGCAGCGTCGGCGGCGTGCCGGCCGGCGGCGGCCGCGGCGAGGAAGGCCGCGGCGTCCTCGGCCAGCCCGCGGCCCATCGTGGACAGGCCGACCGGGCTGGTCCGCAGGGCCGCGTCCAGGCCGTCGACCGGCGACCTCGACCACGCGGTGCCGGGCGACCGCCTCGGCCGCGAGCGCCTCGACCTGGCGCCGCAGGCCCGCGCCGAACTCGCCCGGCAACACCGGCAGCACCAGGTCGGCGGGAGCCATCGCGACCCGCCCGTACGCCGTGCTGCTGTGGTGGGACAGCCCGCGATGCCGCGCCCGGGCGTCCGCCTCGGACACCCGCAGCACGGCGACCGGGCGCCCGCCGAGGGCCGCGGCGGCGTTGACCGCCTCGCCGGCCGCGACCCCGGAGAAGCCCCAGCGGGTGTCCGTGCCGAGGTTGCCCGGGCCCTGGATCACGACGGCGACGTCGGCGCCGAGCGCGTGCCGGGCGGTCAGCAGCCCGCTGTGCAGGGTCACCGCCTCGAGCGTCGCCGCCGAACGCCTGACCCGACGGTGACCGTCGCCGGCCAGCCAGCCGGCCTCGCGCAGCCCGGCCAGCGAGCGCGAGAACCACGCCGGCAGCGCCCCACCGTCGGTCATCACGTACGACCGCCCGCGGCGTCCGGGCGCGCGGCGCGCAGCCCGGCGAGCACCGCGGGCAGCGACGAGTGCAGGTCGGCCACGACGACCGGCATGCCCGCCCAGGTCGTCGGCCGCGCGCAGCACGGCGTGGTGCGGTGAGTCCTGCTCGTCGGCGCCGAGCACCATCACCTGCAGCGGCGTGTAGCGCGCCTTGACCAGGTGGCCGGTCGGGCCCGTCCGGGTCGATCGGCGCGGTCGGCGGGGAGCCGGTCGGGCAGGGCGACGACGAGGGCATAGCCACCGGTCCCGAGCCCGCGAGTCGAGGGCCGTGACGTTGAGCAGCACCCGGTCGCCGACGACCGGGCTCGCCGACCAGGGGGGGATGAGCGCGCAGGGCCCGGCACGGCGAGGCCGGCTCGGCGCTGACCCGCGCCGGCTCGGCGTCGCGACGTCGAGCTCGACCGCTCCGGTCCAGCGCCGGCCCACGGCCACGACGACGCCCGTCCCGCCACGACACCCTCGGCTGACCCACGCGGGCAGACTAGCCAGCGCGGGCGGAGCCGCGCCGGTCCGCTAGCGTTGCGGTCGAACAGACGAGCGAGGAACCCAGCCCCATGTCGTCCGCGAAGACCGAGCGCCTGCTCAACCTGGTGATCTGCCTGCTCAGCACCCGCCGGCCGCTGAGCAAGGCGCAGATCCGCTCCGCCGTACCGCAGTACGGCGAGAGCACGTCGATGGAGGCCTTCGAGCGGATGTTCGAGCGCGACAAGGACGAGCTGCGCGACCTCGGCATCCCGCTGACGACCGCCCACGCGGACGCGCTGTTCGACGACGAGGTCGGCTACCGGATCGACCGCGACGCCTACGCGCTGCCCGAGGTGAGCTTCGAGCCGGACGAGATGACCGTGCTGGGCCTGGCCTCCCGGGTCTGGCAGCAGGCCAGCCTGGCCGGCCCGGCCGCCCGGGCGCTGACCAAGCTCAAGGCCGCCGGCGTCGAGCCGGACGACGCCTCCCTGATCGGGCTCGAGCCGCGGGTGCGCACCTCCGAGCCGGCCTTCGAGCCGCTCTGGGCCGCCGTGCGCGACCGGCGTGCCCGTGCGCTTCCCCTACCGCCGGTCCGGCTCGGCCGAGTCGACCGAGCGGCACGTCGAGCCGTGGGCCGTCGCCAGCTGGCACGGCCGCTGGTACCTCACCGGCCACGACCGCGACCGCGACGGCGACCGGGTCTTCCGGCTCTCCCGGATCACCGGCGCCGTCGTGCCCGACGGCAAGCCCGGCGCGTACGACGTGCCCGCGGGTCACGACGCCCGCGAGATGCTGCGCTCGCTCGGGCCGGAGCGGCCGCAGAGCAAGGCCGTCGTCCGGGCCCGGGTGCGGCAGCGGGCAGGCCCTGCGCCGCCGGGCGCTGGAGCAGTCCGACGCCGAGGACGGCCGCGAGCGGCTGGACCCGGCTGGTCGTGCCGTTCTACGACGTCGAGGTCGCTGGCCGAGGAGCTCACGTCGTACGGGCCGGCGGTCGTGGCCGAGGAGCCGCCCGAGCTGCGCGCCGCCATCGTGCGCCGGCTCGCGGGCCGTCGTCGCCGGGGCGGCGCCGGATGAGCGAAGGCGCGACCGAGCGGCTCTCCCGGCTGCTCACGATGGTGCCGTGGCTGCTGACCCACCAGGGCGTCGAGCTCGCCGAGGCCGCAACGGAGTTCGGCGTCGACGAGGCCCAGATCGTCAAGGACCTCGAGCTGCTGTTCGTCTGCGGCACGCCGGGGCACCTGCCCGACGACCTGATCGAGGCCGAGTGGGAGGGCGGCCGGGTCTTCGTCGACAACGCCGACAGCATCGCCCGGCCGTTGCGGCTCGGGGTCGACGAGGCGCTGGCGCTCGTCGTCGGCCTGCGGACGCTGGCCGAGGTGCCCGGGCTGGGGGAGCGGGCGGCCGTCGACCGGGCGCTGGCCAAGCTCGAGGCGGCTGCCGGCGCGGCGGCGGCCGGCGCCGGGCAGCGTGCACGTCGACGCTCGAGGCGGGCGCCGAGGCCGAGGTGCTGGCCGCTGCCCGCGACGCGCGCTGGCCGGGCACCGGCGGCTGCGGCTGGACTACCTCGTGCCGAGCCGCGACGAGACGACCCGGCGCGACGTCGACCCGATGCGGGTCCAGACCGTCGAGGCGCGCTGGTACCTCGAGGCCTGGTGCCACCGGGCCGAGGCCGTGCGGCTGTTCCGGCTCGACCGGATCGTCGGCATCGAGGTGCTCGACGAGGACGGCACGCCGCCGGCCGCAGGCCCGGTCGCGCGACCTGGACGAGCAGCTCTTCTCGCCCGGGCCGGACGACCTGCTGGTCACGCTCGAGGTCGAGCCCGACGGCGCGCTGGATCGTCGACTACTACCCGGTCGACTCGGTCGAGGAGCTGGCCGGCGGCCGGCTGCTGGTCCGGCTGCGCACCGCGGACACCCGCTGGCTGCAGCGGCTGGTGCTGCGGCTGTCCGGGCAGGCCCGGGTGCTGGAGCCGGCCGAGCTCGGCGACCACGGTCATCCGGATAGCCCAGGCACGCCCTCGCCGGGCTACTCGCCTGACCCTCGGCTGACTAGGGACCCAGTGAGCAGTTCCCCGACTGCGCTGTCAAGTTTTTCCGCCCGGCTGCCGAACCTCTTTGCACAGGCCAGAGAGGCCGGAACGAGCCCGTCAGGGAGGCGAGCGGAAACATGACCACGATCAAGGCTTCGTGCCCCAGCTGCGGCGACGTCGAGCTGACGAGCGCCCAGGTCCGCCTGGTCGTCTGCTCGGTCCAGGACTGGTCCTTCTACGCCTTCACCTGTCACACGTGCCACGACGAGATCCGCAAGCCCGCCGCCACCGACGTCGTCACGCTGCTGCAGTCCGGCGGCGTCCTGGCCGAGATGTGGTCGGTGCCCGGCCGAGGCGATGGAGAACCACGACGGCGACGCCATCACCTACGACGACGTGCTCGACTTCGCCCTGCGGCTCCAGGCCATCGACGACCTCGCCGCCGCGCTCGCGCCGGTCCGGCCCGGCGTACCGGCTCGCTGACGCCGCCACTGCACCCGCTCCTCCTCGCATCGAGGCAACGCTCCCGTCAGCACTGACGCGACGTTGCCTCGTTCGCGTTCTGGGGCCGGCGGCACCTCCGGACGCGCCGGGTTAGGGTTGCGGCCGTGTCCTGGTGGCTGTGGGTCCTGCTCTGGGTCGCTGCTCGTCCTGGCCGCGCTGGGCTTCTTCTGTCCTGCTCGGCCCGCAGCTGTGGCGCCAGCTGCGCCTGCTGTTCCGGCGAGCTGAGCACGGCGCGCCGACCGGCTCGCGGCGGTCACCGAGCGAGCTGGAGCGGCTGCAGGACCGCACAGACAGCCGGCCCGAACCGGCCGCCGTGTTCGAAGACCCGACCCGCCTCCGGGCGCAGAGATTCGCCGCGCGGACCAAACAACGCGGGCTCCGGGCGCCGAACCCGACGTAGACTGGCCGGACCAGTACCGACGAAGGGCAGATTTCCATGCGGGCATCTTTGAGGGATGGCACATCGATCGTCCTGCTCCTGCTCATCGTGGTGCTCTTCGGGTACAAGCGGCTGCCGGACGTGACGCGGAGCCTGGGCCGCTCGATGCGCATCTTCAAGTCCGAGGTCGAGTCGCTGCGGGACGACGACGACAAGAAGGACAAGCCCAAGCCGCGCCGACCCCGCCGCTGAGCGGCCGCGTCGTCGACGAGCCGGAGCCCCGCTCGACCCCGCCGGATCCACGGGCGACGAGCGTCGCTGACGGCGTCGCCGCCGCTGCGCTGTCCGGCTGACTGCCCAGATGACGACCGCGCCTCCGCGCCGCAAGGGGCGCAAGGCGCGCGACCCCGAGGGTCGGATGTCCCTCGGCGGGCATCTGCGCGAGTTCCGCAACCGGGTCGCGGTCGCCCTCCTGGCCATCGCCGTCGCCGGGTCGCTCGGCTGGATCTACTACTCGCCGCTGCTGGACAAGCTGCAGGAGCCGATCCGTGAGGTGGCCAAGGCCCGGCACACCGAGTTCGTCGGCCTGAACTTCGGCGGCACCGGCATCACCGCGCCGTTCGCGATCAAGCTCAAGGTCGCGCATGTTCGTCGGCCTGCTGATCGCCAGCCCGGTCTGGATCTACGAGCTCTGGGCGTTCATCGTGCCCGGCCTGACCAAGAAGGAGAAGCGGTACGCCGTCGGCTTCCTCGGCGTCTCCGTGCCGCTGTTCCTCGGCGGTGCCGCGCTGGCCTGGTGGGTCTTCCCGAAGGCCGTCGTCACGCTGCTGGAGCTGACGCCCGCAGGGCGGCTTCAACATCATCGACGCCGACGCCTACCTGACCTTCGTCACCCGGTTCGTCCTGGCCTTCGGGCTGGCCTTCCTGCTGCCCGTGCTGATGGTCGGGCTCAACCTGGCCCACGTCCTGCCCGGCCGGCTGATGCTGAAGTCCTGGCGGGTCTCGATCTTCCTGATCGCGGTCTTCGCCGCGGTGATGACGCCGACGCCGGACCCCTGGACGCATGCTGTTCATGGCCATCCCGATGGTCGCGCTGTTCTTCATCGCGGTCGGCATCGCGCTGCTGGTCGACCGCAACCGAGCCAAGGACAACCCGTACGCCGGGCTGAGCGACGACGAGGCCAGCCCGCTGTAGTCCGGCCGGATCCGCGCGCTGTAGCCTCACCGCCGTGGATCGCATCGCGCTGCTGGTCAACCCGACGTCCGGCGGCGGCCGGGGGGCCAGCGTCGGTGCCCAGGTCGCCGAGCAGCTGCGGCCGCCGGGCTCGACGTCCAGGACGTCTCCGGCGCCGATGCCGACGACGCCCGCGCCAACGCGCAGCGCGCGCTGGACGGCGGCGTCGACGCGCTCGTCGTCGTCGGTGGCGACGGCGTGGTCCACCTCGGGGTCAACCTGGTCGCCGGCACCGACACCCCGCTCGGCATCGTCCCGGCCGGCACCGGCAACGACATCGCCCGCGCCCTCGGCCTGCCGATCGACGACGTGGCCGCCGCCGGCGAGGCGGTCCTGCGCGCGACGCCGCGGACGATCGACGCCGCCCGGCACGTGCCCGACGGCGGCCGCGCCGGGGCGGGCTGGTTCGCCGGCGTGCTCGGCGCCGGCTTCGACGCCAAGGTCAACGAGCGGGCCAACGGCTGGCGCTGGCCGAAGGGCCCGCGCAAGTACGACCTCGCCATCGCCCGCGAGCTGCCGGTCTTCCGGCCGTTGCCCTACGAGCTGGTCCTCGACGGCCGGACCATCACGGCCAACGCCATGCTCGTCGCGGTCGGCAACGGCCCGTCGTACGGCGGTGGCATGCAGGTCTGCCCGGACGCCGAGCTCGACGACGGCCTGCTCGACGTGATGATCGTCGACAAGATCAGCAAGCTGGAGTTCCTGAAGGTGTTCCCCAAGGTCTACACGGGGGCGCACAAGGACCACCCGGCCGTGACGATCCACCGGGCCCGGCAGGTGCGGCTGGACACCCCGGGGATCGTGGCCTACGCCGACGGCGAGCGGTACGCGCCGCTGCCGATGACCTGCGAGGTCGTCCCCGGCGCGCTGCGCGTCCTACCTGATGCGCCGCCGTCCTGACGTAGCCTTCGAGGCATGCCCTCGCCTGCCGAGCGGTTCGCCGCTGCGCGGGAGCGAGCCGCCGCCGCCCAGACCGAGCTCGCCGCCTTCCGGGCCGCGCTCGACTTCGAGCTCGACCCGTTCCAGGTGCGGGCGGCGCAGGCGCTGGAGGCCGGCCGCGGGGTGCTCGTCGCGGCGCCGACCGGCGCGGGCAAGACGGTCGTCGGCGAGTTCGCCATCCACCTCGCGCTGGCCCAGGGGACCAAGGCGTTCTACACGACGCCGATCAAGGCGCTGTCGAACCAGAAGTACGCCGAGCTGGTCGCGCCGCTACGGCGCCGACTCGGTCGGGCTGCTGACCGGCGACACCTCGATCAACGGCGAGGCGCCCGTCGTCGTCATGACGACCGAGGTGCTGCGCAACATGCTGTACGCCGGGTCCGAGCACCCTGACCGGCCTCGGCTACGTCGTGATGGACGAGGTGCACTACCTGGCCGACCGGTTCCGCGGCGCCGTCTGGGAGGAGGTGATCATCCATCTGCCCGGAGCCGGTGCGCGTCGTCTCGCTGTCGGCGACGGTGAGCAACGCCGAGGAGTTCGGCGACTGGCTGGACACCGTGCGCGGCGACACCGAGGTCATCGTCGAGGAGCACCGGCCGGTGCCGCTGTGGCAGCACGTCATGGTGCGCGACCGGCTGATGGACCTGTTCGAGCTGCCCGACGACGGCGACCCCCGCGGCGCGGTCGACGTCAGCACCGAGCTGGTCGCGACGATCCGCGAGCAGGAGCGCCGGCAGCGCGAGGCCCGGTACGACGACCCGGTCGCAGCGCGGCGCGCGGCCGGCGGCAGACCTCCTCGCTCGGCGGCTCCGGCCGCGGGCGCGGCCGCGCGTGGGCCCAGCCGGGCCGACGTCATCGAGCGGCTCGAGCGCGACGGCCTGCTGCCGGCGATCACCTTCATCTTCAGCCGGGCCGGCTGCGACGCCGCGGTGCAGCAGTGCCTGCGGTTCGGGCTGCGGCTGACGACGCCGGACGAGGCTCGGGCGATCCGCGACGTTCGCCGAGGAGCGGACCGCCGACCTGGCCGAGGCCGACCTCGGGGTGCTGGGCTACTGGGAGTGGCTGGACGGGCTCGAGCACGGCCTCGCGGCCCACCACGCCGGCCTGCTGCCGACGTTCAAGGAGGTCGTCGAGGAGCTGTTCGCGCGCGGGCTGATCAAGGCGGTCTTCGCGACCGAGACCCTGGCGCTCGGCATCAACATGCCGGCCCGGTCGGTGGTGCTCGAGCGGCTGGTCAAGTGGAACGGCGAGACGCACGCCGACATCACGCCGGGGGAGTACACCCAGCTGACCGGTCGGGCCGGGCGGCGCGGCATCGACGTCGAGGGGCACGCCGTCGTGCGTGTGGCAGCCCGGGCGTCGACCCGGTCGCGGTGGCCGGGCTGGCGTCGACCCGCACCTATCCGCTGCGGTCCAGCTTCCGCCCGACGTACAACATGGCGGTCAACCTGGTCGACCAGGTCGGCCGCGAGCGGGCCCGGGAGATCCTGGAGACCTCGTTCGCGCAGTTCCAGGCCGACCGGGCCGTGGTCGGGCTGGCCCGGCAGGTGCGGCGCAACACCGAGGCGCTGGAGGGCTATCGCGAGGCGATGACCTGCGACCGGGGCGACTTCGAGCAGTACGCCGACCTGCGCCGCGCGATCAAGGACCGCGAGACCGCGCTGGCCAAGAGCCGCTCGGCCTCCCGCAAGGCCGAGGCGGCCGCCAGCCTGGAGGGGCTGCGGATCGGCGACGTCATCCGGGTGCCGACCGGACGGCGGGCGGGCTTTGCCGTCGTCGTCGTGCCCGGACCGGACCCTGGGCCTGGACGGTCCCCGGCCGACGATCCTGACCGCGGACCGGCAGGTGCGCCGGATCACGGCGGCCGACCTGCCCAGCCCGGTCGAGACCGTGGCCCGGGTGCGCGTGCCGCGAGGACTTCAACGCACGCAGCCCGCAGTCCCGGCGCGACCTGGCCTCGACCCTGCGCGCCGCCGTGCCGCACGAGCCGCCGCCCGGGCCGGCGCGGCGGGCCGCCGGTCGACGACGGACGCCGAGCTGGCCCGGCTGCGCCGCGCGATGCGGTCGCACCCGTGCCACGGCTGCCCGGAGCGCGAGGACCACGCCCGCTGGGGCGAGCGCTGGACCCGGCTCACAGGCCGAGACCGACGCGCTCAACCGCCGGGTCGAGGGCCGGACGAACTCGGTGGCCCGGACGTTCGACCGGGTCTGCGACCTGCTGACCGAGCTGGGCTACCTGCACGAGCGACCGGTCACGCCGGAGGGGCAGCGGCTGCGCCGGCTCTACACCGAGCTGGACCTGCTGACCGCCGAGTGCCTGCGGGCCGGGGTCTGGGACGGGCTGGACGGGCCGGGGCTCGCGAGTGTGCTGTCCGCCCTGATCCACGAGTCCCGGCGCGAGGACCCGGGCACGTCGCCGCGCGTGCCCGGAGGTCCGGTCGAGGACGGCCCTGCGCGAGATGGTCCGCACCTGGGCCGCGGCTCGAGGACCGCGAGCGCGACCATCGGCTCCCGGTGTCGGGCGAGCCGGACGCCGGGCTGGCCTGGGCCATGCACCGCTGGGCGCGCGGCCAGTCGCTCGAGGCGGTGCTGCGCGACAGCGACCTGGCCGCCGGCGACTTCGTGCGGCGGTGCAAGCAGCTGGTCGACCTGCTGGGCCAGGTGGCCGACGCGTCGGCGGCGACGTCGCCGGGCGGTCTACCGAGCGGCGCGGGGACGCCATCGAGCGGGTCCGCCGCGGCGTCGTCGCCAGCAACTAGCCCTCAACCGGCCTCGGCTGGGCCGGTGCCGGAGGTCAGGCCTGGAGGGCGGCGAGCACCCGGTTGACGCTGGACCGGACGCCCCAACGGTCGGCCAGCTCGGCCAGGGCCGGTACGTCGGCGGGCTCGGCCGGCAGCGTCGTCGGCCAGGTCCGGCACCGGAGCGTCCCGGACCACCCGGACGACGACGCCGGCGGCGTCCAGGTAGTCCTCGGCCGCGGCGAGCTTCTTGGCCAGGCCGGGAGCGATCCGCGGGTCGCCGGCCGCCGCAGCGGCGCGCACCGCCTGCAGGTCGGGGAACTTGCTGAGCAGCCCCGCCGCGGTCTTCTCGCCGACCCCGGGCACGCCGGGCAGCCCGTCGCTCGGGTCGCCGCGCAGCGTGGCCAGGTCGGCGTACGCCGGGCCGCCACGCACGCCGTACTTACGTTCGAGCCACTTCTCGTCGACCACCTCGAGGTTGCGGACCCCGCGCCCGACGTACAGCACCGTCACACCTCGCGGCGTCGTCGACCAGCTGGAACAGGTCGCGGTCGCCCGGTGACGACCTCGACCGGTCCGTCGCCCGCGGCCGCACTGCGTTCGGCCAGCGTTGCCATCACGTCGTCCGCCTCGAACCCGGCACAGCCGACCCGCGCGATCCCCAGTGCTGCCAGCAGGTCCACGATCACGGCACCTGCGGCGCGAGCGCGTCAGGCGTCTCCTCGACGACCTTGCTGCCCTTGGCCGAGCCGGTGCGACTTGTACGACGGCACGGCCGCGACCCGGAAGGCCGGCCGCCAGTCGTCGTCCCAGCAGGCGACCAGCCGCCCGGGCCGGCGCATCGTCACCAGGGTGGCCACCATGTCGAGGAACCCGCGGACCGCGTTGACCGGCGTACCGTCCGGCGCCGTGAACGAGTCGGGCACGCCGAAGAACGCCCGGAAGTACAGGGACGCCGAGTCCAGCAGCATCAACGGGCGGGTGTCGGTCGCGGTGGGGGTCACGTCCGCATCCTGTCAAAGCCGGGACCGGACAACGGTCTGACATCGATCTGACATCCGAGGCCCGGTACGGGTTGCCCCTGTCACACCCCAGGTAGAGGATGCGAGTGGCTCGGGGACAGGTCGGGAAAAGGGGCACGGGATGTGACTCAGATGGCGGCGTGAAACATCGCCGAGGGACTGCCATGGCCGTGCATCTCCCCTAGGTGCGTCCTCGGATCGATGAACTCGGATCAGGCGGGGGAAGGTCTTGGCTCGGTGGGGCAAGCGGCTGGTCGTCCTGGCCGGCTCGCGCGCGGCGGTCGGTCGCGTGCGCCGCGCGGGCTCGCCCGCGCCTGGCGGCGGACGCCTCGCCACCAGCGGCTGGCCGGCGCGGCTGCCGGCGCTCGACGCCACGGGCCGGTCCGACCGGCCCAACCGGCGGCCGCGCACGACGACCGAGGCCAAGCCCCACGCCGGCGCCGCCAAGGGCGACCCGGTCGACGTCCGCCAGCCGGGTACGCCGCGGCCGAGAAGCGGCTGGCCGCCACCCGCGGTCGGCCCAGCTCAAGGCCCGGCCGGCGGTCCGGCCCTGGTCCCAGTCGATCGGTGGCCAGGCCGTGTCGACATCGACCCGCTGACCGGCACGCCGCGCCAGGTCGCCCGGCTCGACGGCCTGCTGACCGGTCCCAGCGCCGCGGCCCCCTCGGCCGTCGCCTCTCGCTACGTGCGGGCCCACCTGGCCGGCGTTCGGCCTCGACACGACGCCGACGTCTCCGGTCTGAGCCTGGCTCGGGACTACGTCGACGTCGAGGGCATCCACCACCTGTCCTTCACCCAGAGCGCCGGCGGCCTGACCGTGTTCGGCAACGGGCTGAAGGCCAACGTCACCCGGGACGGCCGGCTGATCAACGTCACCGGCTCCCCGGTGCACGCCCTGCAGGCCCCCTCGGCCGCGAAGTCCGGGCTGACCGGGAGCCAGGCGATCACCGCCGCGAAGCGGGACATGGGCGAGCCGGTCGTCGCGGCCGGCCCGCAGGACACCGCCAAGGCCGTCGCTCTTCCAGACCGCCGGCGGTGCTCGCCGGGCCTGGCAGACCGTCACGATGAGCGCGGCCAAGCCGACGCTGAACGTCGTCGATGCCGAGACGGGCCGCATCCTCTACCGCGACCGCTGCTCGGCTCGGACCTGACCGCGCGCTCCGGTCGACCAGCCACTCGGCCAACGTCGTCGACAACTACCCCGGGGCGCCGGCGGGCGGGGCACTGCACACGGTCTCGCTGACCGGCAACGGCTGGCTGCCGCCGGGCCGGTCGTGCTGTTCGGCAACAACGTGCACACCTACACCGACGTCAACGGCGACGAGTCGCCGGACTCGAACGAGGAGATCGCGCCCGACCGGGCCAGCAGGGCTACCGGTTCCCGCTGCATCCGGACCCACGTACCCGGTGAGCCGTGCACGACTGCACGTCTGCACCTGGAACCCGAACATGCCGTTCTCGTGGCAGGCCAACGAGCCTCCCGTACGGCGACGCAGAACTTCTACTTCATCAACAACTGGCACGACTACCTGGCAGGCGGCTCCGATCGGCTTCACCGAGGCGGCCGGCAACTTCCAGAAGGTCAACGGCAGTGGCCAGGGCAAGGGCGGCGACGCCGGTGCACGACGAGTCGCTCTCCGGCGCGGCGATCAACGCCGGCCTCCCGGACCGGCGGCTTCATCGACAACGCCGACTTCGACACGCCGCCGGACGGCCAGTCGCCGACCATGCGGATGTTCCTGTTCCACTAGCCGGTCACGACCTACCCCGACGAGGACCCGTTCCTCGCCGGTCGGCCGGGTCGGACAGCGCCGACATCGTCTACCACGAGTACACCCACGGCCTCTCGCACCGGCTCGTCGTCGACGCCGACCAACAACCCGGCGCTCGACTCCTCGCAGGGCTCCTCGATGGGTGAGGCCTGGAGCGACTGGTACGGCCTGGACTACCTGGTCAACAACAGCGCTGACC
Source organism: Candidatus Melainabacteria bacterium (assembly GCA_963780635.1). Taxonomy (GTDB): domain Bacteria; phylum Actinomycetota; class Actinomycetes; order Mycobacteriales; family Pseudonocardiaceae; genus DATEPR01. The sequence goes on along the minus strand of CAWACW010000013.1, from coordinate 1,018,535 downwards.
ACCGGTGACGACGGCCAAGCCGGACGTCATCGAGGGTCGCTACGTGCCTCGGGTCGCTCGGCGACCGGGCATCCGGACCGAGCCGATCGACTGCCCGGTCGGGTCGGCGGCGGCGGCCTGTGCCGGCATACCGGGCACGGGTCGGCGGCGGCTACACCTACGGCGACTTGCGGTACGATCTGGGACGCCGACGGGCGGCGACGTCCACGCGGCCGGCGAGATCTGGGCGCAGACCCTCTGGGACCTGCGGGCGCCATCGCTCTGGCCAGGCCCGGGCACCCAGCTCGCCGAGTCGCTCGTGACCCGCGGCATGGAGCTCTCGCCGACCTACCCGTCGATGCTCGACATGCGCAACGGCGATCATCGCGGCCGACCAGGCCGACTACGGCGGCGCGCACGTCGAGGCGCTGTGGACCGTCTTCGCCCACGCGCGGCATGGGCTTCTTCGCCTCGTCGCCAGGGCGGCGACGACACGGCGCCGGTCGAGAGCTTCGACGCTCCCGCCGGCACCGGGCAGCGCCGACGGGCACGCTCGACGGCATGGTGACCAACTCGGTCGGCGGCGAGCCCTCCCCGGCGTGACCATCGGCTTCTCCGGGCACGACTCGGGCTTCCCGGGCGACTACGTCGCGACGACCGACAGCCACGGCCGCTACTACGCATCAGCGGCCTGGTCGCCCGGCACCTACCCGAGCGATCTACGCCACCGGCGGCGTCGACCGGCGACGCCGGAGCCTGACCGTCGCGGCCGGGGCCAACCCGCTGAACTGGACGCGTCGCCCGCGACTGGGCGGCGGCGGCCGGAGGAGCCACGGTCGTGCGACGCCCGGGCGTGGACCCGAGCACGCCCAGCTGTGCGCCGGGCGGCGCCATCGACCAGTCCGACCACTGTCGGGTGGTCGAGCCACGACGACCCAGGGCGCGCCGTACCTCGTGGTCAAGCTGCCGTCGCCCGTCGACGTGTCGACCTTCGCGATCAACCCGACCAACATCTGCGGTGACGGTCGCGCGGCGGCCTGGGGGCTACCGGATCGACACCTCCGTCGACGGCGTCACCTGGGTCACCGTCGGCGTCGCGGCACCGTTCGGCAGCGCGAACATCGGCCACCTCAACTCCGTCACCCGCGCACCGCCGGCCACCGCGGTGCGCTGGGTGCGGCTCACCCTGCTCTCGCCCCAGGTGGCCGGGCGTCCTTCATCGACGTGACCGAGCTCGAGGTCTACGGCCCGCAGTCGCCGCCGGGCTGCCCCGGCACAACCACCAGGGCGGTCACCCGCCGGTCCCGCGACTAGGCCGCGCTACGATTGCGCGCGTGGAGGCCATGGACCAGCTGATCGTGCGGCTGCTCGCCCAGGACGGGCGGATGAGCTACACCGACCTGGCCAAGGCCACCGGCCTGTCGACGTCGGCGGCCCACCAGCGGGTCCGGCGGCTCGAGGAGCGCGGCGTCATCCGCGGCTATGCCGCCGTGGTCGACCCGGACGCCGATCGGCCTGCCGCTGACCGCCTTCATCTCGGTGACCCCGCTCGACCCGGCCGCTCCGGACGACGTCGCCGAGCGGCTGGCGCCGATCGACCAGATCGAGGCCTGCCACTCGGTGGCGGGCGAGGAGAGCTACATCCTCAAGGCCCGGGTCGCGGCCCCGGGCGACCTCGAGGAGCTGCTGGCCCGGATCCGCGCGGTCGCCAACGTCCGCACCCGGACGACGATCGTGCTCTCCACGCCGTACGAAGCCCGGCCGCCTGCGCTCTGGCCGGCGGCAGCGTCGAGGCGCCGGCGCCGCCTAGGCTCCGCGCATGCCATCCAGCGCCGTGCGCAACATCACCATCGACAGCCCACGACCCGTTCGCCCAGGCGACCTGGTGGGCCCAGGTGACCGGCGGTCAGTGTCGGCGACGACGACTTCGCCGGGTGACCCGGAGGCCCGCGTCGAGCCGCCCGCGGGCGTCGGCGGCTCCGAACCTGCTGTTCGAGCGGGTCCCCGAGGCCAAGACGATCAAGAACCGGGTGCACCTCGACCTCCAGCCGGACACGACCCGCGAGGAGGAGGTCGCCCGGCTGCGAGGCGCTCGGCGCCACGCGTGTCGACCGCAGCCACGTCCGGCCCGACGGCGCCGGCTGGGTCGTGCTGGCCGACCCCGAGGGCAACGAGTTCTGCGTCGAGCGCAGCCCCGCCGAACGCACCTAGCCCCACGCGATTCGAGCCTGAGGTGACCCAGCGAAGTGGGTCACCTCAGGCTCGAATCGGGGAGCGGGGTCAGGCGTGGACGGCGTGGCTGGGCACGTACTCCAGCGCCTGGGCCTCGCGCGGCCTGCCGGCTGGCCGCGGCCTGCGCCACGTTGGCCGTGTGCGTCGCGTCGAGGTCGCTCTGCTCGCGCCACCAGTCCTGGCCCTCGTCGCCGAGGGTGTAGATCGGGTCGTAGTAGACGTACTCGCGGGACAGCGCCTCCTCGTCGGCGCGTCTCGATCGAGGTCCGGTAGTTCTTGGTCCAGTACGAGATCCCGCGCTCGGTGTCGTAGGTGTGCACCTGGTGCACCCAGCGCTTGCCGACGAACGGCACGTCGCACACGATCCGCGGCGTCGCGAACCCGGGCAGGTAGCCCATCATCGAGTGCTGCAGGTGCTGCGCCTCGGCCAGCGAGAGCCGCCAGTGCTCGGCGAACGGGATCATGTCGCACATGTAGAAGTAGTACGGCGTGATGCCGGCCTCGTCCTCGAGCGCGAAGCACAGGTCGAGCAGCTGCTCGGTCGTGTCGTTGACGCCGCGCATGAGGACGCCCTGGTTGCGGACGTCGCGGACGCCGGCGTCGAGCATCGCCCGGGTCGCCTTGGCCACCGACGGAGTCAGCGACTCGGCGTTGTTGACGTGGGTGTGGATCGCGACGTTCACGCCGCGCTCGCGGGCGACGTCGCAGACCCGCGCCGACGCCCTCGACGACGTCGTCGGCCAGCCAGTGCTGGGGCAGGCCCATCAGGGCCTTGGTGGCCAGCCGGATGTCGCGGATGGTGTCGATCTCGAGCAGCCGCATGAGGAACGACTCGAGGTTCTTCCACGGCATGTTGGCCACGTCGCCGCCGGAGACGACGACGTCGCGGACGCCGGGGTTCTCGCGCAGGTAGGCGATCATCCGGTCCAGCCGGTCGACCGGCTTGAGGTCGAACTTCAGCTTGGGGATGACCGGCGTCGAGTTGCCGACCAGGTCCATCCGGGTGCAGTGCCCGCAGTACTGCGGGCAGGTCGGCAGCAGCTCGGCCAGCACCTTGGTCGGGTATCGGTGGGTGAGCCCCTCGACCATCCACATGTCGTGCTCGTGCAGCGAGTCGCGGCTGGCGAACGGGTGGCTCGGCCAGTCGGTCCGCCGGTCGGAGAACACCGGCAGCATGTACTGCCGCACCGGGTCGGCGTAGAACGCCGCGGTGAACTCGGCCCCGGCGCGCGGCTGCGAGCCGTCGTCCCAGACGCCGGTCGCCGGCACCATCGTGTTGAGCATCTGCGGCGGCAGCAGCATCGACATGGTGGCCCGCTCGGCCTGGTCGCGCTCGAGGTCGGCGTAGAACCGGTCCTCGAGCAGGTCGCCCATGACGCGCGCGCAGCTGCTTGACGTTCTTGACGCAGTGCACGCGCTGCCACTGGGCGCTGGCCCAGTCCTCGGCGGTGACGTCGGCCCAGCCGGGCAGGCGGGTCCAGTCCGGCTCGACCAGCTCGCGGCGGCGGTAGGCGTACGGCTGCTCGATCTTCGGGCTCATGACTGGCACGATAGAGGAAGTCCTGTGGCTAATCGAGTTCCACGCCGGAAGTTCTCCCGTTTGCCCGACCCCTGGAGGGAAGTCCTGTGAGCCAGACGCGCGTCAGCTCGCCGATCGGCCTGCACCGCGTGCTCGAGCCGGCCGGCGTCCTCCCGCAGGCCGCCCAGCGGCTCGACGCGACGTCGGCGCTGTGGCCGGACGAGGTGCGGGTCGCGGTCGAGGTGCTCAACCTCGACGCCGCGTCGTACCGGCAGCTGGCCGGCGCGCACCCGCGGACGCAGCGGGGGAGTCGACGGCGCGGCGGTCCGGGCCGAGGTGCTGGACATCGTCGCGAGCCGCGGCAAGATGCAGAACCCGGTCACCGGCTCGGGCGGCATGCTCGTCGGCACGGTCGCCGAGGTCGGGCCCGAGTCGCCGCTCGGCCTCCAGGTCGGCGACCGGGTCGCCACGCTGGTCTCCCTGTCGCTGACCCCGCTGCGGATCACCGACGGCCTGGCCCGCTGGGACGGGCTCAGCGAGCAGGTCGCCGGCCGAGGGCGACGCCATCCTGTTCGGCCGCTCGATCGCCGCCGTGCATCCCGGACGACCTCGACCCGCGGCTGTCGCTGATGGTGATGGACGTCTGCGGCGCGCCGGCGCTGGTCGCCCGGGTCGTCCGGCAGGTGCTGGCCGACGCGGTCCGGACGGCCCGGCTCCGACCGTCGCGGTCGATCGGCGGAGCCGGCAAGTCCGGGCTCGCTCGCCCTGGCCGCGGCGCGCGACGCCGGCGCCGGCCGCACGGTCGGCATCGTGCCGGTCGAGCGCGAGCGCGCGACCCTCGAGGCCGCCGGGCTGGCCGACGCCGTGGTCCTCGCCGACGCCCGCGACCCGGTGGCCCTCGCGGCCGCGGTCGAGGGCGCGCTCGGGCGCGCCGGCCGACGTCACCGTCGTCTGCGTCGACGTCCCGGGCTGCGAGCACGGCGCGATCCTGGCCACCGCCGAGGGCGGCACGGTGATCTTCTTCTCGATGGCCACGTCGTTCAGCGCCGCCGCGCTCGGCGCCGAGGGGCTGGCCGCCGACGTCACGATGCTGGTCGGCAACGGCTACGTGCCCGGCCACGCGGCGTACGCGCTGGACCTGCTGCGGCGGACCCCGGCCGTCCGCGCCCTCTTCGAGCAGCGGCTCGACGCCGAGGAGACTCGGTCCTCGTGAGCAGCTCATGACCCGGACCCTGTTGCGCGGCGGCGCAGATCATGCCCGGCGACCGGACCACGGCGGAGCTCGTCAGCAGCATCCTGTTCGACGACGGCCGGGTCGCCTGGCTCGGGCGACGACCCGGACCTGGTCGGCGCCGACGAGGTGATCGAGCTGGACGGCGCGCTGGTCACCCCGGCCTTCGTCGACGCCCACATGCACACGACCGAGACCGGGCTGGCGCTGCGCGGCGTCGACCTCACCGACGCGGTGTCGCTCGCCGACGCGCTGGACCGGCTGGCCACGGCAGCCAAGGCCGGAGCCGGCGCGGCCCGGTCCTCGGCCACGGCTGGGACGAGCGGCGCTGGCCCGAGGGCCGGCCGCCGACCCGGCAGGAGCTCGACCGGGCGGCGTACGGCGGCGTGGTCTACCTCTCCCGGGTCGACGTCCACTCGGCCGTCGTGTCCTCGGCCCTGGCCGCGGCCGCCGAGCCTGCGCGACCACCCGGGCTGGTCGGACGACGGCCGGGTCGAGCGCGACGCCCACCACGCGGCCCGCGCGGCCACCCGCGACGGCATCGGCCCCGGCCTGCGCCGCGAGCTGCAGGTCGAGGCCCTGTCGGCCGCCGCGGCCGACGGGCATCGGCTCGTCCACGAGATGTCGGCCCCGCACATCGCCTCGGAGGACGACCTGCACGAGCTGCTCGCCTGGCCGGCGACCGGCCCGGACCTGCCGCTGGTGGTCGCCTACCGCGGTCGAGCTCGTGGCGACGGCCGACGAGGCGCGCGCGGTCGCCGCGAAGTTCAGCCAAGCCCGGCCGGCGCCCCTGTTCGGGCTGGCCGGCGACCTCTGCGCCGACGGCTCGATCGGCTCGCACACCGCCGCCCTGCGCGCGCCGTACGCCGACGACGCCGTCGACCGCGGCCACGCCTACCTGGACGCCGACCAGATCCGCGACCACGTCGTCGCCTGCACCGAGGCCGGCCTGGCGGCGGGCTTCCACGTCATCGGCGACGCCGCCCTCGACAACGTCCTGGCCGGCTTCGCGGCGGCGGCCGACATCGTCGGCCTGGAGGCGATCCGGGCCGGCGACCACCGCCTCGAGCACGTCGAGATGGCCGACGCCGCGGCGCATCGCGGAGCTGGCCGGCTCGGCCTGCTCGCCAGCGTCCAGCCGGTCTTCGACGCCTGGTGGGGCGGCGACGACGGGCATGTACGCCGAGCGGCTCGGGCCGCGAGCGCGGCCCGCGGCTCAACCCGTTCGGCGACCTGGCCGCGGCCGGCGTCCTGACCTGGCTCGGCTCGGACACCCCGGTCACGCCGTCGACCCCTGGGGGGCGGTCCGGGCCTGGGTCAACCACCACGACCCGGCCCAGCGCGCTCGACGTCCGCAGCGCGCCTTGGCAGCCACTCGCGGCTCGCTGGCTCGTCGGCCAGGGCGAGTCCTACGCCATCTGGGACGTCCCCGGCGGGCTGCGTCGACGGCCTGCCCGACCTGGCCCGGGCGCCCCCGCACCGCACTGCCTGCGCACCGTCGTGCGCGGCAACCTGGCCTACCAGCGCGAAGGAGCACTGGCATGACCGCCACCACCACCCGACCTCGAGCCACTCGGCCGCGCACCGACCCTCGAGCTCGACCCCCAGGTCGTCCGCACGGCCCGGCGCGCTGGCCCGCAAGGCCGGCGCGCCGGTCGTCAAGCTCGCCAAGACCCACACCACCGTCTCGGTCGAGCGCGCCGCTGCTGCGGCTGGCCGGCCTGTCCGGCGCCGACCACGAGCGCATGCCGTGGGTCAACCACCTGGTCGACGCCGTCCGCGAGCAGACCGGGCTCGAGCACGGCGTCGCCCTGCCGGTCTGGGACGCGCTGCGACGCGGCGAGGCGCCGACCTGCTGACCCTGGCCCAGAAGGCCGAGCTCGGGCTCGGTCCAGTTCCGCCTGCCCGAGGGGCGCGAGGCGACCCGCGCGCGCCGCCGCGCGCGCCAGGCCGCGGCGGCTCGGCCTGCGCCGGGTCGACAAGAGCCGCACCGACCGCGACCGGATGATCAAGCGGCTCGGCGACCCGAAGCAGCGGCCGTGGATCTACCTGATCGTCGCGACCGGCGACATCTACGAGGACATCCCGCAGGCCCAGGCCGCCGCGCGCGAGGGCGCCGACGTCATCGCCGTCATCCGCTCGACCGGGCAGTCCCTGCTCGACTACGTGCCCGAGGGCGCGACCCGCGAGGGCTACGCCGGCACCTACGCCACCCAGGAGAACTTCCGGCTGATGCGGGCCGCCCTCGACGACGTCAGCAAGGAGCTCGGCCGCTACGTCCGGCTGACCAACTACGCCTCCGGGCTGTGCATGCCGGAGATCGCCACGCTGGCCGGGCTCGAGCGGCTGGACATGATGCTCAACGACTCGATGTACGGGATCCTGTTCCGCGACATCAACCCGATCCGCACCTTCGTCGACCAGCGGTTCTCCCGGCAGGTCCACGCCCGCGCCGGCATCATCATCAACACCGGCGAGGACAACTACCTCACCACCGCCGACGCGGTCGAGGCCGCGCACACGGTCACGGTCAGCCAGCTGATCAACGAGTTCTTCGCCAAGGAGGCCGGGCTCGAGGACTGGCAGCTCGGCCTCGGGCACGCGTTCGAGATCAACCCGGAGCTGCCCGACTCGTTCCGGCTCGAGCTGGCCCACGCGCTGCTGGCCCGCACGCTGTTCCCCGACGCGCCGCTGAAGTGGATGCCGCCGACCAAGCACATGACCGGCGACGTCTTCCGCGGCTACCTGCTCGACGGGTTCTTCAACCTGGCCGGCGCGCATGACCGGCCAGGGCATCCTGCTGGTCGGGATGATGACCGAGGCCGTCGTCACGCCGTGGCTGTCCGACCGCGACCTGGCGCTGCAGAACGTCCGCTACGTCCTCGACGCCGCCGGCGGCCTGCACGAGGACTTCCACCCGCCGCGCGACGGCTTCATCGACCCGGGCCCGCCAGGTGCTCGCCGAGGCGGTCGACCTGCTCGAGCGCATCGTCGACGACACCATGCTCGAGGCGATCGGCGACGGGACGTTCGGCCTGATGAAGCGCCCGGCCGACCGCGGCAAGGGCCTCGACGGTGTGGTCAAGCAGGCGCCCGGCTACGTCAACCCGGCGATCGACCTGCTCGAGGAGGGGAGCGCGCCGATGAGCGACCAGCGGACCGCAGCCGAGCAAGCAGATCGTCCGGCCGTACGGCGACACGACCGGCGACGGGATGGTGCAGATGTCCTTCACGCTGCCGGTGCCGCACGACAAGCGGGCCGAGGGCGCGGCGCTGCAGCTGGCCAACAAGATGGGCATCGACCCGGCGATGGTCGTCCACGCCAAGGCGATGGGGCCGGACTTCACCTTCTTCGTCGTCTACGGCTCGGTCAACCACCTGGTCGACCTGTCGCGCGGTCGAGGTGATCGAGCGGGAGTACCCGCTGCTGTCGGCCAAGGAGGTCAACGCGCGATCAAGCCCGGCTGCGCCGCCAGCTGGTCGTCGTCGGGGCCTGCATCGGCACCGACGCCCACACCGTCGGCATCGACGCGATCCTCAACATCAAGGGCTTCGCCGGGGAGAAGGGCCTGGAGTACTACCGCGAGCTCAAGGTCGTGAACCTCGGCGCCCAGGTGCTCGTGCCCGAGCTGGTCGAGCGGGCCCGGGACGAGAAGGCCGACGCCGTCCTCGTCTCCCAGGTCGTCACCCAGAAGGACGCCCACCTGCACAACACCCGCAGATGTCGGCGGCCTTCCGCGAGGCCTACCCGGCCGACCAGCGCCCGCTGCTCGTCGTCGGCGGCCCGCGGTTCGACGAGCGGCGATGGCCGACGCTCGGCGTCGACCGGATCTTCGGCAAGGGCACGACGCCCGGCGAGGTCGCGACGCTACCTCGTCCACGCCCTGCCCCGCCGCCCCGGCAGGAGAGGAAGACCGCATGAGCGTAGCGCAGCGACCCGCCGACCCGCGGCTGGGGCTGCGCGTCGTGCATCGCCGCTACGTGCCGTACAGCCACGCGCACTACGGCGGCAACCTGGTCGACGGCGCCTACTCCCTGGCCTGTTTCGGCGACGTCGCGACCGAGGTCGCCGACCTCGGCCGGGTGCACCGGGTCGCCGGCGCAGCCCACGACGCCGGCCGGGGCGGTGATCGTGCGCAGCAGTTCCGGCGTGGGCGCCGCGCGGTGCACCGCCACCCGCAGTGACGGTGCCAGGTCCACGCCCGCCCGCCGCCACGCCCGCGTCAGCTCGGCGCCCAGCCACGCGGGCACGTCCCGGGTGGCCGTCGCGATGGCCGCGGTCAGGCCCTCGGCATCCACCCGGGCAGCCCCCAGACCGGCCGTGACCGCGCCTGGTGAGGCCGCCGCGGCACCGGACCAGCCCGGCATCGCCAGCAGCAGGCCCGCGCACCGCGCCGGGTTCGCCGCGGCCCATTCGGCGGCCAGATGCGCACCCAGCGAGATGCCACCGGCGACAATCCGGCGTAACGCTGCGCAGCCGAATCCAGCGCACTCAGGTGGTGCTCGGCCAGGCGGGGGCCGTGCCGCGGCGGCGGTGCCACCAGCGGTAGCCCGGCGGCGGCCAGTGGTGCGTCGAAAACAGTCCGGACGAACACGTCGTCAGAGCCGCTACCGGGCAGAATGACCGCCGGGTAAGCCAGTCGGCGCAGTCCTGTCAACGTCACGGAATCATCCTGCACTCTGGGGGGTTGAGGAGGGCGGTGGCGCGGTTACCCTGACGATGTACGGGCCAAGTCGGGGCGGCCCCACCACGATCGGGAGCACCAGGATGTCCACGACGAAGGACGGCTACTGGCGTCGGCTGGCACGTCGGTTGAGCAGTGACGTCGCTGAGCTGGATGCCGACGACCTGTCCCGTGAGGCCGAGGAGGCCGGAGCGACTCCGGCCTGCAACTGCCGGTGTGGCGACGAGGTGACCGTTCGAGGCCGGCTGCGCAGCGTCGAACTGTGCCCGAAGGACGCCGACGCCACGCTGGAAGCCGAGCTGTACGACGGCACCGAAGGGGTGACGTTGGTGTGGCTGGGGCGTCGGAGCATCCCTGGCATCGAGCCCGGCCGTACCATCAAGGTCACCGGCCGGATGGCTGTCCGTGACGGTCGCAAGGTGCTCTACAACCCCTACTACGAACTGCAGACGACTTCATGACCCCATCAGGGCCGACGCCCGCCGCTCACTCATCCGAATCCGAGCCGACCGCAACGCTGCCCGACGCGGCCGAATCGCCAGACGACATCGCGGCCGCCCCGCGGCAGAGCCCCGGGCCGCCCGAGCGGACGCGGAACCACCGGCACAGACGCTGCTGGAGCAGATGGGTGGGCTCTCCGGACTGATCTACTCTTCGGTCCCGGTCATCGTGTTCGTCGCGGTCTTCCTGCCCACGCACAGCCTCGCGGCGGCCATCTGGGCCTCCGTCGGCAGCGCGGTCGCGATCCTGATCTGGCGGCTGATCCGCCATGAGCCGGTGCAGCCGGCCATCTCCGGGCTCTTCGGTGTCGCGGTGGCCGCGTTCATCGCCTACCGCACCGGTTCGGCCCGCGGGTACTTCCTGTTCGGCATCTGGACCAGCCTGGTCTACGGCGCCGCGTTCCTCGTCTCGGTCGTGATCCGCTGGCCGCTGGCCGGCGTGGTCTGGTCCGCGCTGAACAGCACCGGCATGGCCTGGCGCTCCGACCGGTTCAGCCGCCGCTACTACGACGTGGCCACCGCTGTGTGGGTGCTCGTGTTCGGCGCGCGGTTCGTGGTGCAGGAGTGGCTCTACCAGACCAACCAGGTCGGGTGGCTCGGCATCGCCAGGATCGGCATGGGCTGGCCGCTGACGGCCATCGCCGCCCTGGTGACCATCTGGGCCGTTCGCAAGGCCGACCAGCGGCAGAAGATCCTGGCCGAACAGGCAGACCCGACTCCGGCGGTCGCACCGGAGGCATGACCATCGCCCAGTGGGGGGCATGACGAACATGGCTCGACGGCGGGGCACTGCTGCCCACGAATCAGGCGACGACGGTCCATCAGGCTTAGACACGCTGGGCGCCCGCCCGCGTGGGCTGCTTCATCCGGCGCTGGCCGTCGTACTGCTCGTGGTGGCTCTGGGGCTGATCGGTACCGATGTGGTGCTGGGCGTCGATCAGTTGGCCTACCGGGCAGGCTGGACCGGCTCGGCGGGCACGGTCGTCCGGATGCACTGCCGGATGACGGGCGACGAGCAGGACGCGGACAACGCCTGTACCGCCGGGTTCGTGTCGCTCGACCGCTCGGTGACCGTGCCTGCCGCGCGGGTCGAGGGCCACACCACGTTCACCCACCTGCCGTATGCCGCGCGCCTGCACCCGGACCGGCAGACCGTGTCCATCGTGGGTGCCCAGACCGTGCTGTTCGCGTTGGCGGGCATGGGCGGGCTGCTGGTACCGGCGGTGCTCCTCGGCGGCCTGGGGATCATGTCGCTGAGCATCGGGCTGCGCAGACGATGGCGTGACCCGATCCTGGTGACCTTCACCGTCCAGGTCTGGATCGTCATGGCGGCCACGCTCGCCATCGGCGTGGCCTCGATCGCGCTCTACGCCATCGGTTCGTCGTTGCGCGAATGACGTCCTCGCGCCGCTGATCGCCGGCCCGCTGCCGCCCGGCTGGGCCCGCTACGCCATCGGGGTCCTCGTTGCCCCGATGGACCACGGATTGCCGGGGCCCGATGCTTGGATGGCCCTGACATCGAGGAGGGGCGATGGCTCGGGTGCACGGCCTCGGGTTCGACGACGCCTCGATACCGCCACCGCGCCCGCGCGGCAGGCGCAGTCCCCGCGTGGGTCGCAAGCCGCCGGGCAAGATCACCCTCGTGCTCGCGGCCGCGGGCATCCTGTGCACGCTCGGCGGTGGGATCGCCGGCTTCGCCACGTCCGTGACCTCGCTGCCGTACCGGGCGGGGTGGGCGGGTACGGCCGGCACCGCGTCGCTGATCGTCTGCGAGGAGGTCCCGTCCGCGAGGTCGTCGGAGATCGACTGCTGGGCGACGTTCACGGCTGACGACGGTCCGGTGACCGCGCCCGACGCCGTCATCGAGGGCCATACCGAGCTGGGTGATCACGACTACCCCGCGCGGCTGCATCCCGGCGCGATCTCGACCGTGCCGGGTAGCGCCACCATCTCGATCGTGTCGACGGCAACGGTGTTGTTCGCGCTGTCCGGGGTGTTCGGCTCGCTGATCCTGATCTTCCTGATCGGCGGGTGCGGTTCGCTGCTCGCGGTGGCCACCGTCCGGCGCCGCCTGGGCAGGCCGGTGATCCGGTCGAAGTGGCCGCTCCTCGCGGTGCTGATCGCGACCGGGGTCGCCGCGGTGACCGCGGTTGTGCTGGCGATCGTCGGCTCGGCGATCGGCGGCTAGGACGCTTCTATGGGTTGTCAACTCATCGACGCTGTCAACACGCGGAAGAGTTCACGAGTGATGTAGCGCTTGAGGCACCGGCGGATCTCAGCGGTGGTCTTGCCTTGTGCCCGACGCCGTTCAACGTACTGCCTGGTGCGCGAGCAACTGATCATCCGGCTGTGCGCGATGGTATGGACGGCACGATTGAGACTGCGGTCTCCACCACGGTTGAGTCGCCACCGGACGGTCTGGCCGCTGCTGGCCGGGATCGGACTCGTACCGGCCAAACTGGCGAAGGCGGCATCGTTGCGGCACCGGCCCGGATGGGAGAACGACACGATGGCCTGGGCCGCGCTGACTGGCCCGATGCCCGGGCGTTCCAGCAGCACGGCGGCGTGGCGGCGAACCAGGTTGATCAACTGACGTGCGTTGTCGGCCAGTTCGACGTCCGCTTGCCGGATAGCGCGAGCCAGTCGGTGTGTCTCCGCACGTCGAATGTGCTGCTGGTGATCACCGTCGGGGTGGTCGGGGAGGCTGAGGATGGTCTGCAGGCGGGTCAGCGTCATGGCTCCGCGCGCCAGGTCCCGATCGTGGTCGTCGCCGGTGAGCAGCAGCGCGCGCAGACGGTTGACCTGACGGGTGCGTGTCGTGGTCATCTCATCGCGGGCGTCCAGCAGGATGCGCAGTGCCTCACGGTCTCCATCGGCCCGAGGCGTGGGCAGCCTGGCGATGTCCAGGCGCAGCGCACTCAGGACCGCCAACCCGGCGTCGATCTGGTCGGTCTTGCCACCTCGGCGGCGTCGGTTGTCCCGCGCGAGTCGGACGATCTCCAGCACGGGTAGCCCGGCCGCGGACACGGCGCGGGCCAATCCGATGCCGTAGGAACGCGAGCCTTCCAGCGCGAAGAACAGCTGCGGTCCGGGGCTGTGGTGCCTGGCCCAGGCGATGGCCTGGGTATAGCCGGCGGCGTCGTTGTGGATAACCAACTCGGCGATAAGAACGCCGGTGGGATGGGCGATCTGCAGCGTGTGGGTGTCGCGGTGGGTGTCCACCCCGACGACGGCGTCGGCGATCTCTGCCAGTACAGGCACGGTGGCTGTCGTCTCCTTCTCAGACGCGGTGTGAGGATCGGCGCGGTCTGGATGGGATCACCAAGCGGCAACTCTGTGACGGGTCACGCGTGGTTACGCGGACAGGCTTCTGATCAGGCCAGTCGGTGAGCCAGGCCGGCGCTGGCGCTGTGGGGACGAGTCCTAACCAAGGCACGTCCAACGGCCGGAGTTCTTACGGGTCACCCACAGCGCCAGCGGACCGATCATGGCAGCAACCCCATCGGCTTGCGCCGCCCACACCCTCACAGAGCTCTTAGAGCTGCTGATCCGAAAATCGAACTGTTGTGGCAGGCGAAGCACCCGGCGCAGCGCAGCGGAGCCGGGTCGGTAGGGGTGGGCGTTCAGGCGGTGGGTTCGAGGGTGACCCGGTAACCCAGGGCGGTCAGTTGGCTGATGTGGTTACGAACCCGGCGCTGGGTGTTGGTGTGGTGCGGATAGAAATCGGCGCCAAGATCGTGGAAGCGGGCAGCTCTTACTCCGCGGGCAGTCCGACCGCCTGCCGGATCGCGGACTCCACCTCCACGGATGCCACGAACAGCAGTTCGTCGCCCGGTTCGACGGAGTCGTCCGAGCTGGGCACGATCACCCGGCCGCCGCGCAGGATCGCCACCAGCGCCGCGTCGTGCGGCAGTTCGATGGTGCGGGCCCGCTTGCCCGCCAGCGGGGTGTCCTCGGGCAGCGTGACCTCGACCAGGTTGGCCTGGCCCTGGCGCAGCGTCAGCAGCTGGACGAGCCCGCCGATGCTGACGGCCTCCTCGACCATCGCGGCCATGATGCGCGGCGTCGACACCGCGACGTCCACGCCCCACGATTCGGTGAACAGCCACTCGTTGCGCGGGTCGTTGACGCGCGCGACCACCCGCTTGACCGCGAACTCCGTCTTGGCCAGCAGCGCGACCACGACGTTGGACTTGTCGTCGCCGGTGGCGGCGATCATGACGTCGCAGGTCTCCAGGCCCGCCTCTTCCAGCGAGGACAGCTCACAGGCGTCCGCGAGCACCCATTCGGCCTGCTCCACGACGGGCGGGTCGAACTGGCGGGCGTCCCGCTCGATCAGCATCACCTGGTGACCGCCCGCCACCAGTTCCTGGGCGATGGAGCGACCCACCGCGCCCGCCCCGGCAATCGCGACCCGCATCAGTGCTGATCCTCCTCTGGCGGCCGTGCCGCCGCCGCCGTGACGTCGGTGACGGTGCCCGACACCGCGGCCACGTAGACCTGGTCGTCGGCCTGCAGCACGGTCCTCGGGGTGGGCAGCACACCGGTGCCGAACCGCATGATGAACGCGACCCGGGAGCCGGTGGCCTCCTGGATGTCCTGGATGGATCGGCCGACCCAGCCCGGATGCAGCGGCAGCTGCAGGATCGCGACAGAGCCGGTCGGGTCGCGCCATGCGGTGGCCGAGCCCTCGGGCACGAGGGTGCGCAGAAAACGATCAGTGGTCCACGGCACAGTCGCGACTGTCGGGATGCCCAGCCGCTCGTAGACGGCGGCCCGCCGCTCGTCGTAGATCCGGGCCACGACGGTCTCCACGCCGAACGTCTCCCTGGCCACTCTGGCCGAGATGATGTTCGAGTTGTCCCCGTTCGACACGGCGGCGAACGCGCCCGCCCGCTCGATGCCCGCCTTGACCAGAATCTGCCGGTCGAAGCCGTTTCCGACCAGGTAGGTGCCGTGGAAGTCGGTCCCCAACCGGCGAAACGCGCCCTCCTCCTTGTCGATCACGGCCACGCTGTGGCCGAGCCGTTCGAGAGCATGCGCGAGCGAGGAACCCACCCGGCCACAGCCCATGATGACCACGTGCACGTCCAGCCTCCTCCGCCGACCGCGCGAACCGTATCGCGGACCGCTCGGAGCGAACGTAGCGCCGGTCCGGCGACAGGGTGGCAGCGGAGCGCCTAATCTTTCGACTCGTGTCCAAGCTGTCGACGGTGACCAAGCGGTTGATGCTCGGTCGACCGGTGCGGAGCGACCGGCTGTCGCACACGCTCTTGCCCAAGCGCATCGCCCTGCCGGTCTTCGCGTCCGACGCGCTGTCCTCCGTCGCCTATGCGCCAGAGGAGATCTTCCGCACGCTCAGCGTCGCCGGGTTGTCCGCCTACGCCTTCGCGCCGTGGGTCGGTCTCGTGGTGGCCCTGGTGATGCTCACCGTGGTCGCCTCCTACCGGCAGAACGTGCACGCCTACCCCAGCGGCGGCGGCGACTACGAGGTCGCCAGCACCAACCTGGGCGGCAAGTTCGGCCTCACGGTCGCCAGCGCCCTGATGGTCGACTACATCCTCACCGTGGCCGTGTCGACGTCCTCGGGCATCGCGAACATCGGCTCGGCGATCCCGTTCGTCGGCCAGCACACGGTGCTGTTCTGCCTGCTGGTGATCGCGCTGCTGACGCTGATGAACCTGCGTGGCGTCCGGGAGTCCGGGGCGGCCTTCGCCATCCCGACGTACGGCTTCATGATCGGCGTGTTCGGCATGATCGTCTGGGGGCTGGCGCGGTCGGCGTCCGGCGGTGACATCGAGGCGGCGAGCTCGAAGTTCCACCTGGCGGCGTCCGACAACTCGCTGGTCGGGTTCGCGTTCGCGTTCCTCATCCTGCGGTCGTTCTCCTCCGGCAGCGCCGCGCTGACCGGTGTCGAGGCGATCAGCAACGGCGTGCCCGCGTTCCGCAAGCCGAAGTCCAAGAACGCCGCCACCACCCTGCTGTTGATGGGCACCATCGCCGTCGCGATGTTCCTCGGCATCATCGCGCTGGCCCGGCTGACGCACGTGAACTTCGCCGACGACCCGGCCACCCAGTTGATCGGCGCTCCGCGCGGCTACCAGCAGCAGACGATGATCGCCCAGGTCGCCAGCGCGGTCTTCAGCAACTTCCCACCCGCTTTCTACTATGTGTCGTTCGTCACCGGGATCATCCTGGTGCTGGCCGCGAACACCGCGTTCAACGGCTTCCCGGTGCTCGCCTCGATCCTCGCCCAGGACCAGTACCTGCCCCGGCAGTTGCACACCCGTGGCGACCGGCTCACCTACAGCAACGGGATCCTGTTCCTGGCCGTGTTCGCAGGGGTGCTCATCGTCGCGTTCGACGGTGACGCGACCCGGCTGATCCAGCTCTACATCGTGGGCGTGTTCGTGTCGTTCAACTGCAGCCAGGCAGGCATGATCCGGCACTGGAACCGCCTGTTGCGCACCGAAACCGACAAGACCGTCCGCAGGCGGATGCGCCGGTCGCAGACGATCAACACGTTCGGCCTGTGCATGACGGCGGTCGTGCTGGTGATCGTCGTGATCACCAAGTTCCTCGAGGGAGCCTGGATCGCCATCGCCGCGATGGTGGTCTTCTACGTGCTGATGAGCGCCATCCGCAGGCACTACTCGCTGGTCGCCGAGGAACTCGCGGCCTCGGATCAGGACACCGTGCTGCCGGCGCACAACCACGCCATCGTGCTGGTGTCCAAGCTGCACCTGCCGACGATGCGCGCGCTGGCCTACGCGAAGGCGACCCGGCCGGACATCCTGGAGGCAGTCACGGTGAACGTGGACGACCAGGACACCCGCGACCTGATGAACGCCTGGGCGAACGAGGACTTCCACATCCCGCTGAAGGTGATCGAGTCCCCGTACCGGGAGATCACCCGGCCGGTGCTGGACTACGTGCGCCGCACCCGCAAGGACAACCCGCGCGACGTGGTCACGGTGTTCATCCCGGAGTACGTCGTCGGCCGGTGGTGGGAGCAGATCCTGCACAACCAGAGCGCGCTGCGCCTCAAGAGCAGGCTGCTGTTCCAGCCGGGCGTGATGGTCACCAGCGTGCCGTGGCAGCTGGCGTCCTCGGACCGGGCCCGTGCCCGCGTGCTGCGCAAGGCAGCCCGCGCGCCCGCGGCTCCCGGTGCCGTGCGGCGTGGCCTGCAGGCGCGGCGGCCGATCACGCCGCCGCCCGAGGAGCCCGCGGTGAAGCGCTGATGGCCGAGCCGAGCCCGACGTGGCTGGGCAGGCGGGTCGAGGTCGAGGTCGGACCCGTGGCGCACGGCGGCCACTGCGTCGCGCGCGCCGAGGGCCGGGTCGTCTTCGTCCGGCACGCGCTGCCCGGCGAGCGCGTGGTGGCCGAGATCACCGAGGACCGAGGCGGCTCGTTCTGCCGCGCCGACGCCGTGGAGATCCGCTCCGCGTCGCCCGACCGTGTCGCCCCGCCGTGCCCGCTGGCCCACCCCGGCGGCTGCGGCGGCTGCGACTGGCAGCACGCCACCCCGGCCGCCCAGCGTGACCTGAAGGCCGCCGTGGTGGCCGAGCAGCTGCACCGCCTGGCCGGGATCGACCTGCCGGTGACCGTCGAGGAACTGCCCGGCGGGCCGCTGCACTGGCGGACCCGGCTGCGGCTGGCCGTCGACCCGGCGGGCCGTGCCGGCCTGCGCAGGCACCGCAGCCACGACGTGCTGGCGCTGGCGGACTGCCCGATCGCGGTCCCCGATCTGCTGACCGGCGTCGTGGACGACACGTGGCCGCTCGGCGCCGAGATCGACGCGGTCCGCGACGACCGGGGCACCCAGCACGTCGCGCGGCTCGACCCGCTGCCGGGCGGCAGGCGCAGGCGGACGCACTGGGTGCACGGCGGCACCGCCGTGCAGCAGGCGGCCGGCCGGACCTGGCGGCTGCGCGCCGACGGGTTCTGGCAGGTGCACCCGGCCGCCGCGGAGACGTTCGCGGCCGTCGTGCGGGAGTGGGCGGCCGTGCCGGTGGGCGGCCGGGCGTGGGACCTCTACGGCGGTGTCGGCCTGTTCGCCGCCGTGCTGGCCGACCAGGTGGGCGCGACCGGGTCGGTGCTGCTGGTCGAGTCGGCACGGTCAGCGGTGGCCGATGCCGAGGCGAACCTGGCCGGGCTGCCGGTGCGCTGCGTGGCCGACCGCGTCGAGCGGTTCGTGACGCACGGCATCGCGCCCGACGACCGGCCGGACGTCGTGGTGCTGGACCCGCCGCGCAAGGGGGCGGGCGAGGCCGTCGTGACGGCCGTCGCGGCCCACGAGCCCACCCGGGTGGTGTACGTGGCCTGCGACCCGGCCGCGCTCGCCAGAGACCTCGCCACGTTCGCCGGTCACGGTTACCGGCTGACCGGACTGCGCGCGTTCGACGCGTTCCCGATGACCCATCACGTGGAGTGCATCGCCTTGTTGACCAGGTGAGTTCACGTGCTCGTCGACGGCGGGTGCCAGGATGCCGCCATGGAAACGCTGGCTGCCTTCGACCGGGCCTCCGCTGTCGCGACCACCGTCCTGGACGGTGTCACCGACGAGCAGTTCGGCCTGCCCACCCCGTGCCCCGACTGGACCGTGCGGAGTGTGCTCAACCACATCGTGCTCGGCCAGCTGAGGGCCGAGGCGACCATCGAGGGCCGCACCCATCCCAGCGACAAGGCCGACCATCTCGGTCGTGAGCCCAGGGTGGCGTTCGCCGGCTCGCTGGCGAGCGTGCGGGCCCAGTTCGCTGTGCCGGGCCTGCTGGAGCGGGTGCTGAGCACGCAGATGGGCGAGCGGCCGGGCGCGGTGCTGGTCGCCGTGCGGACCGCTGAGCTGCTCGTACACAGCTGGGACATCGCCGTGGCCACCGGGCAGGACACCGATCTGGACCCCGAGCTGGTCGAGTGGGTCCGGGCCGGGTGGATCGCACTACTGGGTGACCGCCCCCGGGCGATCCTGCCCTTCGCGGACCCACAGCCAGTGCCTGATGAGGCATCCCCGGCTGACCGCCTGGCGGCTTACCTGGGACGCTCAGTAGCCGTAGCGTGACACTCCTGACTCTCGCCGGATCGGCCTGCGGGATCACCCGGTCCTAGACTGGCCCGAACCGCGACCAAGGTGAGGTGGAGTGGTGTCGTTGCTGGAGTCCCTGCATGGTCCTGACGATCTCAAGCGGCTCTCCCACGAGGAACTGGATCAGCTGGCAGTCGAGATCAGAGCGTTCCTGGTGGACAAGGTCTCCAGGACGGGTGGCCATCTGGGCCCCAACCTCGGGGTCGTCGAGCTCACGATGGCGCTGCACCGCGTGTTCGACTCGCCGCGGGACGCGATCATCTGGGACGTCGGCCACCAGGCCTACGTGCACAAGATCGTCACCGGGCGGCAGGACGATTTCGGCCAGCTGCGCCAGCGCGACGGCCTGTCCGGCTACCCGAACCGGTCCGAGAGCGAGCATGACCTGGTCGAGAACAGCCATGCCTCCACCGGACTGTCCTACGCGGACGGTCTGGCCAAGGCGTTCCAACTCAGCGGGGACCGCAGGCACGTCGTGGTCGTCGTCGGGGACGGCGCGCTGACCGGCGGGATGTGCTGGGAGGCGCTGAACAACATCGCGGCCGACCCGACCCGGCCGGTGGTGATCGTGGTCAACGACAACGGCCGTTCCTACTCGCCGACCATCGGCGGCCTCGCCGACTACCTCGCCACCCTGCGGCTGCGCCCCGGCTACGAGCGGGCACTGGAGGGCGGCAAGAAGGCCCTGCTGAACACGCCGGTCGTCGGCCGCCCGATCTACACCGCGCTGCACGCGGCCAAGGCGGGCCTGAAGGACGCGCTGGCCCCCCAGGGCATGTTCGAGGACCTCGGCCTCAAGTACATGGGCCCGGTGGACGGCCACGACCTGGTCACGCTGGAGTCCGCGTTGGACCGGGCCAAGGCGTTCGGCGGACCGGTGATCGTGCACGCCGTGACCCGCAAGGGCAACGGCTACGCGCCCGCCGAGAACCACGAAGCCGACCAGATGCACCAGACCGACCCGATGGACCCGCTGACCGGTGCCCCGACCAACGCGAAGAAGCCGGGCTGGACCTCGGTGTTCGCCGACGAGCTGGTGCGCATCGGCGCCGACCGGCCCGATGTGGTCGCGATCACCGCCGCCATGCTCGGCTCCACCGGTCTGGACAAGTTCGCCGCCGCCTATCCGGACCGCTGGTTCGACGTGGGCATCGCCGAGCAGCACGCGGTCACCTCCGCCGCAGGCATGGCGATGGGCGGCCTGCACCCGGTGGTCGCCATCTACTCGACGTTCCTGAACCGGGCGTTCGACCAGCTGCTGATGGACGTGGCCCTGCACCACCAGCCGGTCACGCTCGTGCTCGACCGGGCAGGTATCACCGGGCCGGACGGTGCCAGCCACCACGGCATGTGGGACCTGTCGATGCTGGGCATGATCCCGGGCATCCGGGTCGCTGCGCCGCGCGACGCGGACACGCTGCGCACCGAACTGCGCGAGGCGGTCGACGTGGCCGACGGGCCGTCCGTACTGCGCTTCCCGCGCGGTGGCGTGATCGGGTCGGTGCCCGCGGTCGACCGGATCGGCTCGGTGGACGTGCTGCGCAGGCCGGCCGACGACGAGGACGCCGACGTGCTGCTGATCGCGGTCGGCGCGTTCGGCGCGATGGTTGTCGAGGCCGCGGAACTGTTGGCGGAGCAGGGAATCGGTGTGACCGTTGTGGACCCGAGGTGGGTCGTGCCGGTGCCGTCCGAACTGGTCTCGCTGGCCGCGGCACACCGCCTCGTGGCCACTGTGGAGGATTGCGGTCGACACGGCGGCTTCGGCTCGGCGTTCGCGGCGCGGCTGCGGGACGCCGAGGTGACCGTGCCGCTGGTGGACCTCGCGGTGCCGCAGCGGTTCATCGAGGTGGGCACCCGCGACGAGGTGCTGACGGCCGTCGGGCTGACCGCCGGCGGCGTCGCGGACACCGTGCGGCGGCGGCTCACCGGTGGCAAGGCGGCGCTGCGGTTGGCCACCGACGCGCGGGCCGAACTCGCTTGAGGTCGACACCCTTCGGTGGTGCCGCGGCACCTCGGCTGCGGCGTGTGGCACCTTAGAAGGGTGCGCATCCTGGTAGTCGAGGACGAACAGCCGCTGGCGGAGGCGATAGCCCGGGGCCTGCGGCGTGAAGGCATGGCGGTCGACGTGGCCCTGGACGGTGACACGGGCCACGAGAAGGTCTCGGTCACCCGGTACGACGTGGTCGTACTGGACCGCGATCTGCCCGGAATGTCCGGCGATCAACTGTGCCGGGAGATCGTGGCGTCCGGCGCGATCAGCAGGGTGATCATGCTCACGGCCAGCGACGGCATCCAGGACCGGGTGGAGGGCCTGTCGCTGGGCGCCGACGACTACCTGGCCAAGCCGTTCGCGTTCCCCGAGCTGGTCGCCCGGGTCCGGGCACTGGCCCGCCGCTCCACGCCGGCCGTACCGCCGGTGCTGCGGGCGGGCGACGTCGAGCTGGACCCCGCGAAGCACACCGTCACCCGGCACAGCCGGACCGTCGAGCTGACCCGCAAGGAGTTCGGCGTGCTGGAGGTGCTGCTCGCCGCGGGCGGCACGGTGGTCAGCAGCGAGGAACTGCTGGAGCGGGTCTGGGACGAGAACGCCGACCCGTTCACCACGACGGTCCGGGTGACCGTGATGACACTGCGCAAGAAGCTCGGTGAGCCCGGCATCATCGACACCGTGGTGGGTTCGGGTTACCGCGTGCCTGCCGCCGGTCAGGTGGAGGTCGACGGCCCAGTTGGCTGAGCGCACCGCGGTGCGCGGTCGGCGTGGACCGGGACTCCGGGTCCGGCTGACCTTGCTGGCCACCGCGTTGACCGCTGGGGTCAGCGGTCTGCTGCTCTGGCTCGGGTGGCTGCTGGTCGGCAACGTCGTCGCGGCCACCCCGGACCTGCCGTCGAACGCGCTGGTGACCGTGGCCGGGGTCCAGGTGCCCGCCAGCCAGTGGGCGGACCTGCTGCGCGACCACGCGCGCGACCGCGTCCTGCAGGCGGGCTCGGTGGCCTTCCTGCTGGTCGTGGTCGCTGCCGCGATCCTGGCGTGGACGCTGACCGGGCGGTTGCTGCGCCCGCTGCAGGACGTCACGTCGACGGCACGGCGGCTGTCCGCGGAGTCGCTGGGGGAGCGGATCGCGCTGCGCGGCCCCCGGGACGAGGTGGCCCAGCTCGCCGACACGTTCGACGCGATGCTGGACCGGCTGCAGGCCACGTTCGAGGCGCAGCGCCGGTTCGTCGCCAACGCCAGCCACGAGCTGCGCACCCCGCTGTCGGTGATCCGCACCGAACTGGACGTGACCTTGTCCGACCCTGGCGCGGACGTCGTCGAGCTGCGCCGGATGGCCGGCGTCGTCGGCCTGGCCGCGATGCGGGCCGGTCAGCTCGTCGAGGCGCTGCTGTTGCTGGCCAGGACCGAAGGCACCGGCCTGGCCATGCGGGAGCCGGTCGACCTGGCCGGTGTGGTCGAGTCGGCGTGGCAGGCGGCGAAGTCCGACGCGGATGCCCTCGGCCTGACCACGACCTTCCGAACCTCGCCCGCGCACGTGGCCGGTGACCCGGCCCTGCTGGAGCGCGTGGCGGGCAACCTGCTGGAGAACGCGATCCGGCACAACGTGGACAGCGGCTGGATCGACGTGCGCACCGAGGAGGCCGACCAGTGGGCGGCCCTGCGGGTCAGCTCCTCGGGCCTGCCCGTGCCCGAGGACCGGGTCACGGAGCTGTTCGAGCCGTTCCGCCGGGGCGGCGTGGACCGCACCGCCCAGTCCGGCACCGGCCTCGGCCTGTCCATCGTGCGGGCGGTCGTGTCAGCGCACGGCGGCCAGTTGTACGCGGAGCCGGTCGAGGGCGGCGGCCTCACCGTCACGGTCAAACTGCCTGTCGCGCCATGAGGGTGGTTCAGGAGGCCAGCGCCTCCTGAACCACCGGGCCGCTGATCAGGCCGGGACCGACGCCACGCCCGGCGCGAGGAACGCCTTGCCGTTGATCCGCCCGGACACGCCGCTGCGGTCCAGGTACGGCGTGATGCCGCCGAGCCAGAACGGCCAGCCCGCGCCGAGCAGCAGGCACAGGTCGATGTCCTGAGCCTGCGCCACCACGCCGTCGTCCAGCATCAGCCGGATCTCCTGCGCCAGCGCGGACAGCGCCCGCTCGCGAACCTCGTCGGCGGTCAGTGGCCGCGAACCCTGCTGCCACAACTCGGCCACCTCGGGATCGACCCGCTGGTTGCCCTGCTCGTCCCACGTCCAGACGGCGGTCTTGCCCGCTTCGACGAACCGGCGCATGTTGTCGCTGACGCCGAACCGGTCCGGGAACGCCGCGTGCATCGTCTCGGCGACGTGCAGAGCCACCGCTGGTCCGACCAGCTGCAGCAGCACCAGCGGGCTCATCGGCAGGCCCAGCGGCTCCAGCGCCCCGTCCGCCACCTCGAACGGTGTGCCCTCGTCCACCGAGGCCACGACCTCGCCGAGGAACCGGGTGAGCAGCCGGTTCACCACGAACGCGGGCGCGTCCTTCACCAGCACGCTGGACTTGCGCAGCTGCTTGCCGACCGCGAACGCCGTGGCCAGCGTGGCATCGTCGGTCAGCTCGCCACGCACGATCTCCAGCAGCGGCAGCACGGCCACCGGATTGAAGAAGTGGAACCCGACCACTCGCTCCGGGTGGCGCAGTTTCGCCGCCATCTCGGTCACCGGCAACGACGAGGTGTTCGTGGCCAGCACGCACTCGGCGCTCACGTACTCCTCGACCTCGGCGAAGACCTGCTGCTTGACCGACAGCTCCTCGAACACCGCCTCGATCACGAAGTCGGCGTCCGTGAACGCGGCCTTGTCCAGCGAGCCGGACACCAGTGCCCGCAACCGGTTCGCCTCGTCGGAGGAGATCCGGTGCTTGCCCAGCAGCTTGTCGATCTCGGCGTGCACGTAGCCGACGCCTTTGTCC
Source organism: Candidatus Melainabacteria bacterium (assembly GCA_963780635.1). GTDB lineage: Bacteria > Actinomycetota > Actinomycetes > Mycobacteriales > Pseudonocardiaceae > DATEPR01. Next base: position 994,384 of record CAWACW010000013.1, on the reverse strand, counting down.
ACCCGCCCCTGGTCCACGTCCGTCAGCACGACCGGCACCTTGAGCCTGCGCACGAACAGCAGCGCCAGCTGGCCGGCCATCAGGCCCGCACCCACGATGCCGACCTTGCCCACCGGTCGCGCCAGGCTCTTGTCCGGCGCTCCCGCCGGCTTGCGGGCCCGCTTGTTGACCAGGTCGAAGGAGTACAGGCCGGCCCGCAACTCGTCGGTCATCAGCACATCGGCCAGGGCGTCGGTCTCGGCCGCGTAGCCCGCGTCCAGGTCGCCGTCCCTGGCCAGCGCGAGCAGCTCGACCGCCTTGCGGACGCCCGGCGAGGCGCCATGCGTGCGACCGTCGGCGATCGCCCGCGCCCGGGCCAGTGCCGCGTCCCAGGCCTCGCCGCGGTCGATCTCCTTGCGGGACACCGAGGTCTCGCCGCGCACCACCGAGGCCAGCCATGCCAGCGACCGCTCCAGGTAGTCGGCGGAGTCCAGCACCACGTCCACGATGCCCAGGTCACCCGCCTGCGCAGGCTTGAGCATCTTGTTCTGGTTCAGCGCGTTCTCGATGATCACGGTCACCGCGGCGTCCGGGCCGATCAGGTTGGGCAGCAGCTGCGTGCCGCCCCAACCCGGGAACAAGCCCAGGAAGCACTCCGGGAACGCGATCGCCGCCGCGTTGCTGATCAGCGTCCGGTAGTGACACGACAGCGCCAGCTCCAGGCCGCCGCCCATGACGGCGCCGTTGACGAATGCGAACGTCGGCACGGGCGAGTCGGTGAGCCTGCGAAACACGTCGTGGCCGGTCTGCGCGATCGCCAGCGCCGGCTCGCGGGACGCGACCTGGCCGACGCCGGACAGGTCGGCGCCGACCGCGAAGATGAACGGCTTGCCGGTGACCGCGACGGCCGCCGGGCTCGCCGCGAACGCCGCGTCCAGCGCCGCGTCCAGGCTGAGCAGGCCCTGCGGCCCGAACGTGGACGGCCGGGTGTGGTCCAGGCCGTTGTCCAGCGTGATCAGCGCGACCGGCGCGGCCAGCCCGGGTACGTGGATCAGCCGGGTCGTCGCGTGGGTGACGACCTCGTCCGGGAAGGCGGCCTTCGCCTCGTCGATGTTCACTGGCGCTCGCCTTCCCAGTTGGTGTTCTCCCAGATCACGGTCCCGCCCATGCCGATGCCGATGCACATGGTGGTGATGCCGTAGCGCACGTCCGGCCGCTCGGCGAACTGGCGGGCAAGCTGCGTCATCAGCCGCACGCCCGAGGACGCCAGCGGGTGGCCGCACGCGATCGCGCCGCCCCACTGGTTGACCCGGGGATCGTCGGCCGAGATGCCGAAGTGGTCGAGGAACGCCAGCACCTGCACGGCGAACGCCTCGTTGATCTCGAACAGTCCGATGTCGTCGATGGACAGGCCGGTCCTGGCAAGGGCCTTCTCGGTCGCGGGCACCGGGCCGACGCCCATCACCTCGGGTTCGACACCGGCGAAGGAGTAGCCGACCAGCCGCATCGCGGCGGGCAGGCCCAGCTCGCGGGCGGTGTCCTCGTCGGCCAGGACGCAGCCGGTGGCGCCGTCGTTGAGGCCTGCCGAGTTGCCCGCGGTCACGCGGCCGTGCGGGCGGAACGGCGTCTTCAGGCCGGCCAGCGTCTCGACGGTGGTGCCCGGTCGCGGCGGCTCGTCCTCGGTGGCCAGGCCCCAGCCCAGTTCGGCGGAGCGCGTGGCGACCGGGACCAGTTCGGGGCCGATCCTGCCTGCCTTCACGGCGTCGGCAAAGCGCTCCTGGCTGCGCGCGGCATAGGCGTCGCAGCGCTCCTTGGTGATCTCCGGGTAGCGGTCGTGCACGTTCTCCGCCGTCTGGCCCATGACCAGCGCTGACGGATCTACCAGCCGGTCGGCGATGATCCGCGGGTTCGGGTCGACGCCCTCGCCCATCGGGTGGCGGCCCATGTGCTCGACACCGCCGGCGATGGCGATGTCGTAGGCACCGAACGCGATGCCCGACGCGGTGGTGGTGACGGCCGTCATCGCGCCGGCGCACATCCGGTCGATGGCGAAGCCGGGCACCGACGTGGGCAGCCCGGCCAGGAGCGCCGCGGTGCGGCCGATGGTCAGGCCCTGGTCGCCGATCTGGGTGGTGGCCGCGATGGCGACCTCGTCCACCCGCTCGGGCGGCAGCTCCGGATGGCGGCGCAGCAGTTCCCTGATGACCTTGACGACCAGGTCGTCGGCCCTGGTCTCGGCGTAGATGCCCTTCTTGCCTGCCTTGCCGAACGGCGTGCGCAGGCCGTCGACGAAGACCACGTTGCGCACGGCGCGCGCTGGTGCGGCCACGGCGGGTCCCTCCCTGGCTCGTGATGAACCGGCCGGTACTACCGGTCGGTAACACCACTCTAGCCGTGGTTACCCATCGGTAACCAGTGGGGTCATCCCGCTGTGGCCCCCAGCGCGACCGTCAACGCGGGCGCCGTCAGGTTGATCTGCCACTCGCGGGCGCCGCCCGCGCGCAGCGCATCGGCCACGTCCTGCTCGGTCAGCGACTCCGGCGGTTCCCAGCACGTCCGGCGGACCAGGTCGGGCTGCAGCATGTTCTCCACCGGCAGCCGGTTGGTCTCCGCGATCGTCGCCAGCGCGGCCCGCGCGGCGGCCAGCCGAGCCGCCGCCTCCGGGTCCTTGTCGGCCCAGCGGCTGGGCGGCGGCGGGCCGTCGTGCGGGGGAGCGGGATCGGGCAGCTCCGTCTTGGGCAGTGCCCTGGCCGACCGCAGCGCGTCGGCCCACGTGCTCGCCAGCCGACGCTGAGCGCGGCCGCGGAACACCGGCAGCTTGACCAACTCGACCTCGTCGGCGGGATCGGCCTGCGCGGCATCGACCACGGCCCGGTCGGGCAGCACGCGGCCAGGGGAGATGTCGCGTTCCCGGGCGATCGTGTCGCGGGCCTGCCACAGCGCCCGGACGGACGCGAGCTGGCGGGGCGAGCGCAGCCGGTGGATGCCGGAGGTCCGCCGCCACGGTTCCGGGCGGGGCTTGGGCGGTGGGGCGTTGCGGACCGCCTCGAACTCCTCCAGCGCCCAGTCGAGCTTGCCCTGGTCGGCCAGCTCACGTTCCAGCGTGTCGCGCAGCGGGATCAGCAGTTCGACGTCCAGGGCCGCGTAGTTCAGCCAGTCCGGCGGCAGCGGTCGCTGCGACCAGTCGGCGGCGCCGTGGCCCTTCTCCAGCTGGAAGCCCAGCAGGCGCTCGACCAGCGTGCCCAGCGCCACGCGCTCGTAGCCGGCCAGGCGACCGGCCAGTTCGGTGTCGAACAGAACCGTGGGCCGCAGGTCGAGCTCGGCCAGGCACGGCAGATCCTGGGAGGCGGCGTGCAGCACCCACTGGGTGTCGGCGAGCGCGGTGACCAGCGGCGTCAGGTCACCGTGGAACGGGATGGGATCGACCAGCACGGTGCCCGCGCCTGCCCGGCGCAGTTGGATGAGGTAGGCCCGCTGCGAGTAGCGGTAGCCGGAAGCGCGCTCGGTGTCCACGGCGATCGGCCCCGAGCCGGCTGCCAGCGCCGTCGCGGCGGCATGCAGCGCCTCGGGTGTCATGACGACCGATGGCACGCCCTCAGCGGGCGCCGTCAATGGCACCGAGGTGCTCTGCTCGTCGGGCGACGACTCGGGATCGGTTGCCGGAGCGGGTGTCGCGTGCTCGTCGACGGGGTCTGCCTCCACGAGGCGACCCTACGTGGCGGCTCGCCACCATGTTCACCGGTTGGCCCGACTCGCCGGGCAGCATTCGGCGGTTACGGACAAAGCGCACCTTCCCGTGTCCCCGTGCCATCAGGCACGGGGACACGGGATGTCGGTTGGTGCTCCACCCACCGCGCCCGTGGTGGGTGGTGGACCGTCCGCATGTGGTGCTCGGTGATGCGGTGCTAGCGAATAACGCCGGCCCGCATCGCCAGGGCGACCATCTGCGCACGATCCCCGGTGCCGAGTTTCCGCCCGATCCGGGACAGGTGACTTTTCACCGTGAGCGCCGACAGGTTGAGTGCCTCGCCGATTTCCTTGTTGCTCTGGCCATCGGCGACCAGCTGCAGGACCTCGACCTCACGCGCGGAAAGTTCCCGCGGCGTGTTGTCGGTGCCCGGCACCCGGGTGCCCGTAGCGAGTACGGGCGCGACACTCGGGTCGGCGTACACCCCGCCGTCGAGTACTCGGCGCACTCCGTCGGTGACCACCATCGGCGAGGCGGACTTCAGCAGGTAGGCCTGTGCGCCTGCCTGGAAGGCCGACCGGACCGCGTAGGGGTCGTCGGAGGACGCGAGTACCACGATGCGTGGCCAACCGTGGGCACGGAACTCCGTGACCAGGTCGATGCCACTACCGTCGGGTAGCCCGAGATCGAGTATGGCGAGATCGCACGGGCCGGTCGCCAGAGCGCGTGCCCTGGCTTCCGCCACCGAAGCGGCCTCATGGACAGTGCCCGCGCCCATCTGTGTGAGCCGAGCTGCTATCGCCTCCCTCAGCAGCGGGTGGTCATCGACCACCAGCACCGAGAACAGTTCCTCCCGCGGGTGCGGGACCATGTTCGCCGGCAAAACACCGGCTGGCGTGGTTCGAACGGCCTGACCTAAGCCGACGGCAGCCACGTCACTACCTCCCTGGAGTCGGTCGTGCCCCCCGACCGGCACCGGGCCCTTCGTCCGATCAGCCGCGCCACTGATCGACCGAAAGTGGTGTCGACTTTGGCAGCGTAGCCGCCCGAGAGGGTCAGCGGGACGATCAATCGGGTATCGGTCCCGATCGGGTAGTCACTCTTAGGCAGTTTTGTCCCACGATCGGGCGACTCTCGAACGGGTCGCTAACGTGAGGCGGCCTCATAACGACATCCCCTTTTCGGAGGTCGTAGGGCATTGGGCCATCCGGGTGTCGGGACCAACGAGGTTAGATCGGCCGGACGGTCGAAGTTGTTACCGAATCGTGCCGTTTGGCGGGAGCGGTGGGGGCTGAGTGGTCTAGTCCGTTTGGGTCCATTTGTCGTAACACGCGGCCTAGTGGCGACACCTTGGCTGATTCGGGTCTGTTCGGCGGGAGTCGGGCGGGGGCCCTCGGCGGGGTCTGCGGCGGGTTCCCGGGGGCGTCCGAGTGGGTGTGCGGAAGTGTCGGGGTCGACGCTCGGTGACCATTTTCAAGATCAGGTTCGGTCGGCGCTGAAGATCGAATTCAAGAAGCTGAAGCGACTGGCATTCGGGTGAATCGTCGGAGCGTCCGAGGGGCTCGGTGGCTGCCTGGGTCTGATATCGGCGGATTGACCGTTTGGGCCGTTCTGTACTGTGTATTGATCGTCTGAGGGGGCTGGCGGCGATGCCTGGGGGAGTGCGGCCGGCTCCCTCTCCAACGTGCCGGCGGCCCTGTGGTTGCGGGGCCACGGCCACTTTTGCTGCCGCCCGGGCAAGGTTGGGCCATCCGTGTGTCGCGGAGCTATCGGTCGCGGAGCCAGTGTTCGACGTCGGGTCGGCGAGGTGGCGGGCGGCTTCGCCGTCGCAGCGCGATTCCGCTGCGCCGCACCCTTGACCTCGACAACCCGACGTCAAGATCGGCTGTGTGCGACGGAGCGGGTGCCGTGGGGTGGTAGCCGCAGAAACCGGCTGCGTGGCTGGGCATCGCGTGGTGCACGTCGGTGTCGGCGTAGGCGATCCGGTGGAAGCCGTGGTCCAGCAGCCAGGAGATGGCGACTGCGCAGTCGTTTGCTCGCGGCCGGTGGTTCTCGGGCAGGGTGCCGGGGAGCCTCGCCCCGCTCGCGATGGTTCGGCGGTGCCGGGTTGTCGAGCCGCCGACGAGTGGCGTGGTCGGTTCAGGAACTGCTTCGCTGGCCGAACAGCGTGACGCCTACCGGCGGCAAGCCCACCGTGCTGGCCAGCAGCTCACAGAAGGCCTCGGCGTGCGCCATCAGCTCCGGTTCGTGGGCTGTCCAGGACGCTCGTAGTTCCAGGTCGTCCGTTCTGGCCGGGCCCGCTATGTCGCCGAACCTGGCCGAGGACGTCTGCGTGACCGTGCCGCCCAGCGCCGTGTACTCCGCTCCGCAGGTGTCCAGTGCGTCGGTCAGCCAGGACCAGCCGACTTCCGGCAACAGGGGATCGATCGCCAGTTCCGCGTCGACCTCCGCCCGGACGTACACGACCAGCCGCAGGACCCCGTCCCAGGCCTGTTCGCCCTCCGGGTCGTGCAACAGCACCAACCGCCCGCTGGCCAGCTCGCCCGCCGGGCCGCTCACCTCTGCCGCCACCGCGAACGACCACGGCGCCAAGCGCTGCGGTGCACGCACGTCGCTCAGCTCGATCTCCGGTCGGGGTCGCACCGATGACAGCGACGCCACCGCCCGCCGGAACAGCTCAGGCTCCTCCGCCGAAACCGTCACCGGCCCTCCTCGCCATGGTCACGTCAGGTGACTGTAGAGCCACCCGGACGTGGGGCAGGCTCGCCACGCCGGACCCATCATCGGCCGTGTCCGTCCTGTTGCCGGGGCCATGGGACGATGGCTACGAGATGACCAACAGTGCCCCTGTCTCGGCCCGCCGGGACCTCCGTGACGCCCCACTCCTGCTCGCCGCACGCGGCGGCACACCGAGTCGACCGCCCGTGTGGTTCATGCGGCAGGCCGGTCGGTCGTTGCCTGAGTATCACACCGTGCGCGGTGACATACCCATGTTGCAGTGCTGCCTGACACCGGATCTGGCCTGCGAGATCACCCTGCAGCCGGTCCGCCGCCACGGCGTCGACGCGGCGGTTCTGTACAGCGACATCGTAGTGCCGCTGCGCATCGCCGGGGTCGACGTGGACATCGTGCCCGGCACCGGTCCCGTCATGGGCAAGCCCGTGCGCACCGCCGCCGACGTGGCCGCGCTGCCGCAACTCCACGCCGATCAGGTGCAGCCGGTGGCGGACACGATCCGCTTGTTGATCGCTGAACTGGGTGACACCCCGTTGATCGGCTTCGCCGGTGCCCCGTTCACGCTCGCGTCCTATCTCGTCGAGGGCGGGCCGAGCAAGAACCACGAGCAGACCAAAGCTCTCATGCACGGTGCACCGGACTTGTGGCACGCGCTGGCCGGCCGGCTCGCCCAGCTGACACTGACCTTCCTGCGGGCCCAGGTGGCCGCGGGCGTCGACGCCGTTCAGCTGTTCGACTCGTGGGCCGGCGCGCTGTCCGAGCGCGACTATCGCGAGTACGTGCTGCCGCACTCGACCACCGTCCTGGCAGGGCTTGCCGACGCGGGCGTGCCGCGGATTCACTTCGGTGTCGGGACCGGTGAACTGCTCGGTGCGATGCGCCAGGCCGGGGCCGATGTCGTCGGAGTGGACTGGCGGATTCCGCTGGACGTCGCCACCGACCGGCTCGCCGCCGCCGTGCCGGACGGTCCCGCGCCGGTCGTGCAGGGCAATCTCGACCCCGCCCTGCTGCTCGCCGACTGGCCCGTCGTCGAGCGCGAGGTGCGCCGCGTGATGGCCGAGGGCAAGGCCGCCGGTGGCCATATCTTCAACCTCGGTCACGGTGTGCTGCCGCAGACCGACCCGACCGTGTTGACTCGCGTCGCCGAGCTGGTGCACGGGCTGGCATGACTCGGGTAGCCGTCGTCGGCGGCGGCATCAGCGGGCTGACCGCCGCCTACCGCTTGCGCACCGCGCTCGGCCCGGACGCGACCGTCATCGTGCTGGAGCAGACCGATCGCGCCGGCGGCAAGCTGCGCACGGTCGAGCTGGCCGGGCACCGCTACGACGTCGGCGCCGAGGCCTACCTGGCCCGCAGGCCCGAGGTCACCGCTCTCGTCGACGAGCTGGGCCTGACCGCCGCGTTGGCCCACCCGACGCCCGCCGGTGCCCGCATCCGGGCCGGTGGGCAGAGCCGGCCCGATCCCGGCCGGGACCGTGCTCGGCGTGCCGGTGAGCGCGGCCGCCGTGACCGGTGTGCTGTCCCAGGGCGGGCTGAACACACTCGCCGCCGAACCCGGCCTACCACCGGTCCGGCTCGACGGGGCCGACGTCTCCGTGGGCACCCTGCTCGCCGAGCGCCTCGGGCCGGAGGTGCCCGATCGCCTGGTCGACCCGCTGCTCGGCGGCGTCTACGCAGGCCGGGCCGCGAACCTCGGCCTGCGCGCGACCATGCCCGCCCTGGCCGCCAAGCTGGACGCGGGGGAGGGGTCCGTGCTCGCCGCGGCCGCCGCTCTCGTGCCGCCGCCCGCGCCGGACGGCAGGCGCCCGCCGGTCTTCGGCACGCTCACCGGCGGTCTGAGCGGGTTGGCCGACAGGCTCGCCCAGGCCTCCGGCGCGCTGATCCGCTACGGCCGGACCGTCCGGGCACTGCACCGCCAACCGGCCGGCTGGCGGCTGGAACTCGGCCCGGTGCCGAGCCCGGAGTTCATCGACGTCGACGCCGTCGTGCTCGCCGTCCCCGCCCCAGCCGCCCGGCGACTGCTCACCGACGTGAGCCCGGTCGCCTCGGCCGCCTTCGGGCGGATCGACGTCGCGTCGATGGCCGTGGTCGCGCTCGCCCTGCCCGCCGACGCCCCGCTGCCCGACTCCTCGGGCGTGCTCATCGCGTCCGGCGAGGAGCACGCGGACGGGACCGCGTTCACCGCGAAGGCGTTCACGTTCTCCAGCCGCAAATGGGCTCACCTCGCCGGTCCGGACCACCTGCTGGTGCGTGGCTCCGTCGGCCGGTTCGGGGAGACCGGGATCCTCCGTCGCGACGACGCCGACCTGGTCACCGCCGTCCGTGCCGACCTGGCCGAGCTGACCGGCGTGACGACGGCGCCGGTCGACTCGGTGGTCATGCGCTGGGGTGGCGGGTTGCCCCAGTACGGCGTCGGTCACCTCGACCTGGTCGACACCATCGAACGCGCGGTCGCCGACGTGCCCGGGCTGGCCGTCGCCGGTGCCGCGCTGCACGGCGTCGGCCTGCCCGGCTGCGTCGTCAGCGCCGAGCGGGCCGTCGCCGCGCTCAGTCCGCTGTCGCTGCCCGGGCGGTAGACGGACGCTCAGTCCGCTATCGCTGCCTGGGCGATCACCTTCGTGATCCGCCCGCGCACCAGCAACTCGCCCGGCACCGCGTTGCGCCTGCCGAACTCCTCGGCCACGTTCGCGCCCATGTAGCGGCCGCCGATCCTGGTCGACCACGGCAGCATCTCCGTGACGTCCCCGGACAGTTCGGCCTCGCCGTACACGGTGACGTAGGAGAACGGCGGCCTCTCGTCGTCCACGCACATCGCGAACCGCGGGTCCCGGCGCAGCGACCTGCCCTTCACCGTGCTCTCACCGGTGTTGAAGATCACGTAGTCATGCTCGCTGTCGCTGTCCAGCACGAACCAGATCGGCATCACGTGCGGCGAACCGTCCTTGCGCACGACGGCGATCTTGCCCGTTTTCGCACCCGAGGACAGGAATTCCCACCATTCGTCCTTCGACATCACGTACATCGGCGGCCTCCTCCATGATCGGCGTCAGTTCGTGGAACCATGGAAGCATGGCCCGCCTGAACTACACCGAGCTCAATGCCGCGATCAGGTACACGATGTGGTCGGTATTCCGGGCGATACCGGGCCGACTGCCCGCCGATCGTGCTGCCGCCGCCACCGAGGCCGGGGACTTCCTGGCCGCCCTCGCCGACAAGGGCGTCGTCGTGCGCGGCGTGTACGACGTGGCAGGCCTGCGCGCCGACGCCGACTACCTGATCTGGTGGCACGCCGAGGAGATCGAGCAACTGCAGACCGCGTACGCCGAGTTCCGCCGGACCGCGCTGGGTCGCGCGTCGGAACCGGTGTGGAGCCAGGTCGCGCTGCACCGGCCCGCCGAGTTCAACCGCAGCCACGTGCCCGCGTTCCTGGCCGACGAGGAAGCCCGCAAGTACGTCTGCGTGTACCCGTTCGTCCGGTCCTACGACTGGTACCTGCTGCCCGAGGACGAGCGCCGCGCGCTGCTCGCCGAGCACGGCAAGATGGCCAGGGACTACCCGGACGTGCGCGCGAACACGGTGTCCTCGTTCGCCTTGGGCGACTACGAGTGGATCCTCGCCTTCGAGGCCGACGAACTGCACCGGATCGTGGACCTGATGCGCCACCTGCGCGGCAGCGAGACCCGCAGGCACGTCCGCGAGGAAGTGCCCTTCTACACGGGCACCCGCGTACAGCCGGCCGAACTGGTCACCGCGCTGCCGTAGCTATTTCGGCGGGTCGATCACCTGGATCGAGCTGAGCACCTGCGTGCAGCCGCGGTCGATGTCGGCGTCCCGGTCGGCGCGCTGGCAGTTGATCTCCACCTCGGTGGAGCCGTCGAACACGAAGTAGACGTCGGCCGCGTACTGGGCCTGGTTCTGCTCGATCTCCAGGCGGAACGCCCTGTTGCCGTCGACGGTGGTCGGCACCGGAGCACCGCTGATCCGGAAGCCGGCCGCGCCCTTCGCCATCACCTCGCGAACCTGGTCGGCCAGCAGGTCGGACGGCACGCCGTCGCTGTCGGAGTGCAGCGGATACGTCACCACGAGGATCACATCGTGCACCGCGACGGCGATCGCGCTGTCGTGCTGGCCTGGCTGGGCGGTCTGGAAGTTCAGCGTCAACCGGTTGGTGGCGTCGCTGAACCCCGATGGCATCAGATAGCAGTAGGGCGCGCCCGCCGGCCGGACCACGGTGCCGCCGGAGCAGCTCAGGCTGGTCCGTTTCGGCGGTGCCGGCGGTTTCGCGGGGGCGGCCGCGATACCCGGCCGGTGTGCGACGGCCGAGCCGGCCACGGTCGTGGTGCAGCCGGCGAGCAGTACGCAGGCCAGCGCGGCGGCTGGCACCGCCCACCGCAACGGCCTCATCCCGCTCCTCCCGTTCGGCCTTCCCGGCCATGGTGCCTCATCGCCGTTCGCGGCCGGCGATGTGCCGTCGACCACGCGCCGAGCGGCGAAACGGCCCCCCGGGCATACTTTCCAGCCATGTCCGATCGCGGCTGTGCCGCTGGGTCTGCCGCTGGGTCCGCCGATGTCGTCACCGATGTCTTCGCCGATCTCTACCAGCAGGTCGCCGGTCGCAGGCCGAATCCGGCCGAGGTCACCGTGTCGGGTGACGATCCCGTGCTGCCGGGCAGGTTCCACGTCACCCGGGCCGCCGCCGCGGCTGTGGCGACCGCCACCCTCGCCGCCGCCGAACTGTTGCGCGCCAGGGGTCGCGAACCGGGCCGGGTCACGGTCGACACCCGGCACGCCGCGCTGGCGTTCGCCACCGAGCACTGGCTCACCGTGGACGGGCGGTCCGCGGGCGCGGGGTGGGCCGAACTGTCCGGCAACTACCGGGCAGCGGACGGCTGGGTCCGGCTGCACTGCAACTACGACCACCACGCCAGGGCCGCGTGCGCCGCGTTGGCCGTGCCGATGGACAAGGCCGCGATCACCGAGGCGGTCGCGCTGCGGCCCGCCGTGGAGATCGAGGAGGGCGTGCTGGCCGCCGGGGGAGCGGCGGCGGCGCTGCGCGGCGAGCAGCAGTGGCGCGCGCATCCGGCCGGCCGGGCGGTGCGGGAACTGCCGCTCGTGGCCGTCGAGCGGATCGGCGACGCGCGGGCCAGATCCCTGCCCACGGCCGACAGGCCGTTGACCGGTATCCGGGTGCTCGACCTGACCCACGTCATCGCCGGACCCGCGTGCGGGCGAACGCTGGCCGCGCACGGCGCCGACGTGCTGCACGTCGGCTCTGCCCACCTGGAAACCGTGCGGCCACTGGTGATCGACCACGGCTTCGGCAAGCGCTCCACATACCTGGACCTGCGCGATCCCGCCGAACTGGCGACCCTGCGCGACCTGATCGCCGATGCCGACGTGTTCGTGCAGTCGTTCCGGCCGGGCACGCTGGCCGCGCGTGGGCTCGGGCCGGAGCGGTTGGCGCAGCTGAGCCCGGGGATCGTGGTGCTGGACCTGTCCGCCTATGGGCACGCCGGTCCGTGGCGGCACCGCAGGGGGTTCGACAGCCTGGTGCAGATCGCGTCCGGGATCGCCGACGACGGGGCGAAACTGGCAGGCACGGACGAACCGATGCCGTTGCCGGTGCAGGCGCTCGACCACGCCACCGGCTGGCTGGCCGCGGCCGCCGTGCTCACGGCACTGCGCAGGCAGCGGACCGAGGGTGGTTCGTGGTGGCTGCGGCTGGCGCTGGCCAGGACCGGTGCCTGGCTGGACGATCTGGGCCGGCTACCGGCGGACGGCGGTGGCGTCCCCAGCGGCGATGACGTGGCGGATCTCATGGCCGAGATGGACAGCCGCTTCGGCCGGGTGCGGTACCTGCGGGTGCCCGGCGACCTGCCGGGCGCCCAGCCGCGTTATGACTTCGCGCCACACCTGCCGGGCAGCGACCCGGCAGGCTGGTGGTGACTCAGTGGTGGTGACTCATTCCTCGACGGGGACCAACTTGAGCGAGATCGAGTTGATGCAGTAGCGCTGGTCGGTGGGAGTGCCGAAGCCCTCGCCCTCGAACACGTGTCCCAGGTGGCTGTGACAGGTGGCACACAACACCTCGGTGCGAACCCCACCGAAGCCGCGGTCCTCGCGCAGAATGACGCTGTCGCCGGCCAGCGGCGACCAGAACGAGGGCCAGCCGCAGTGCGAGTCGAACTTGGTGTCGCTGCGGAACAGTTCGGTACCGCAGGCCCGGCACTCGTAGACACCGGTGGTCTTGCTGTCGGTGTACTCGCCGGTCCAGGGACGCTCGGTGGCGGCCGTGCGCAGCACCGCGTACTCGTCCTTGCTCAGCTCGGCACGCCACTCGTCCTCGGACTTCACGACCTTGGGCGGGGCGCCGTCAACAGGTTTCATACCGCTCATACTTCGAGATTAACCCGGTTGTCGAGCTCAGAACGTCCTTCGTCAGCCCGCTTTCCGGCTGCGCGACGCCCAGGCGGCCCAACTGCGGCGTTGTCGTCGGCCAACGTGGCTGCGCCACGCCGCCCTCCTCCGCTTTGCGTCAGATCACCTGGTCGCCGCTCGCTCGGAGGAGGCTGATGACACACGCTCTAGCCACCGAAGGTCGAGAGCACATCGCCCAGCGTCTGCCAGACCGCCCAGAGCACCCCGACCAGGATCAGGCCGACGAGGATGACGGCCATCAGCCTGCGGTGCCCGTTCGCCCGGTTCGCCGAGTTCGCGAAGTCGGCGACACCCCGCACGTAGCCCTCGACGGTGTAGGAGTTCGTGGGCGTCTGCATCCGCCGGAGATGCTCGGCGAAGGCGCGCGTCTCCGGGTCGTCGGGGTCCAGCCCGATCAATTCGTCGGCGATCGGGTCGCTGTCGTCTCGATCGTCGTCGGGGCGTTCTTGTGCGGCGTGCACTCCTCCACGTTAGCCGGGCCTCGCCGGTCGGTCACGCTCCGCCGCTCACTAGCGCGGTCGGACGAATCGCGCCGACCGGGACACCGTGGCCGAGCACCGGTACGTCGGCCAATGCCCGCAGGTCGTCGCCGTCGACGCCGAGCCTGCGCAGTGCGGCCACCATCACCACGGACCTGGCGCGCGCCGAGCCGTCGGCCACCTTCAGCGCGACGGCCCGCCCGTCCGGCAGCCCGATCGCGTAGACGCCCTCGGCGCCGTCCTTGGCCACCGCACCAGGCACCGCCCGCATCAGCCGGGCGACCTCGCTGCCGGTGCCGCCGACCCACTCCGGGTAGGTGCTCATCGCGGTGCGTACCCGGTGTTCCCCGGTGCCGTCGGCCGCCACCGCGATCGCACGGAACGCCCTGGCCAGCGCGATCAGGCTGAACCCGAACAACGGTGCACCGCAGCCGTCGACGCCGACCTTGTCGATGTGCTCACCGGACAGTTCCTCGGCCGTCTCGCGGATCGCGACCTGCAACGGATGGCCGGGATCGCGGTAGGTGGCCGTCGGCCAGCCGTTGTGGGCAGTCGTGGCGAGCATCCCGGCGTGCTTGCCGGAGCAGTTCATGTAGAGCGGGACTGGCTTCGTGCCCGCTACCAGCAGCGCTGCCCTGGACGCCTCGTGCGAGGGCAGCGCGGGCGTGCACTGCAGGTCGGCGGGGCTCAGGCCGGCACCGGCGAGAATGCGGCGCACCCCGTCGATGTGAAAATCCTCACCGGGATGGCTCGCGCAGGCCAGGGCCAGCAGCTCGTCCTTGAGCCCGAGGCCGTTGCGGACCATCGCGAGGCCCTGCAACGGTTTCACCGACGAGCGCGGATAGCAGAGCGCACCCGGCTGCCCGACCGTGAACGCGATGGACCCGTCCTCGCGCAGGCCCACCACCGAACCGTGGTGCAGGGACTCGGCCAGGTCGTTGCGCCACACTTCCGCGATCACCTCGTGCACGTCAGGCTCCTCTTGACAGTTCGGTGGGGTCACGCTCAACTGATGACTGTCGACAGTCGGCATTCTGGCTCATCGGGAGACGCGATGACAGGGGTTGTCCCGCAACGTCACAGCCTGGCCGACCAGACCGTCGAGCTGCTGCGCGAGATCGTGCTGACCGGCGAGATCCCGCCCGGCGGCCGGGTGAACGAGGTCGAGCTGGCGGGGCGGCTGCGGATCAGCCGGGGCCCGCTGCGGGAGGCCATCCGGCACCTGATCAGCGAGGGCCTGCTCGTGTACGAGCCGCACCACGGCACCCATGTGCCGCAGGCCGACGTCCCGCAGCTGTACGCCCTGTTCGAGCTGCGTGCGGCGCTGGAGTCCGCGGCCGCCCGGCTGGCCGCCGCCCGGCGCACCGACGCCGATCTGGCGACCATGCGCGAGGTCGGTGCCCACTCGCGGGCCGGCTTCGCCGCGGGGGAGCGGTTCCCCTATCGCCTGGACATCGCGTTCCACCGGTCGCTGGTGGCCGCGGCCGCGAGCCCGCGCATCGCCGACCAGGTGCGGCTGGTCCAGCAGCAGGTGATCCTGCTGCGCAGCACCCACGACGCCGACCCGGCGCACACGGCGGCGTCGATGGCCGACCACGACGCCCTGATCGAGGCCGTCGCCGCCCGCGACGAGGACGGCGCAGCGCGGGTGATGGCGGCCCACCTGGACCGGGTGCGCGACCAGATGGTCACGGCCCTGCGCGACACCGAACCGGAAGGAGCGGCACGTGCCCGTTGACGAACAACCGTGGACGTGGCCGGAGGCGACCTGGCGCGAGCACGTCGAGCGGGTGCGGGCGGGCAGGTCGCTCGCACCGGCGCGGTGGCCGGGTGGTGCCCGGGTCGCCGTGGCGCTGTCGTTCGACTCCGACCACGAGACGATTTCGCTGCGCGCCAACGAGACCAGCCCAGGGAAGCTGTCGCAGGGCGAGTATGGCGCGAGGGCCGGTGTGCCCCGCATCATGAACCTGTTGGCGGGCAACGACATCCCGGCGACGTTCTTCGTACCCGCGGTGTGCGCGCTACTCCGTCCGGACGAGATCAAGTCCTATGTGGATGCCGGGCATGAGGTGGGCATCCACGGCTGGATCCACGAGCGCAACGTGCTGCTCGACGAGCCGGCCGAGCGGGACCTGGCCCGGCGCGCCTACGACACGCTCGCACGGATCGCGGGCGTGCCGCCGGTCGGCATTCGCACGCCGTCCTGGGACTTCAGTCACCACACGCTGGCCATCTCCCGCGAACTGGGCCTGGAGTACGACTCGTCGCTGATGGCCGACGACGAGCCGTACGAGATCGTGGCCGAGGGCACGCCGACCGGCATGGTGGAGATCCCGGTGGAGTGGATCCGCGACGACGCGCCGTACTTCACGATGGACCGGTTCACCGGCACCCGCCCGTACACGGCGCCCCGGCAGGTGCTGACGATCTGGCGCGACGAGTTCGACGCGGCCTATCGGGAGGGTGGGCTGTTCCAGCTGACCATGCACCCGCACGTGATCGGCCACCGGTCCCGGCTGGCCGTGCTCGCCGAACTGGTCGAGCACATCGCGGGCCACGATGGCGTGTGGTTCGCCACGCACGCCGAGATCGCGCGATACGTGCTGAACCCCGCGTGATCAGGGCTGCTCGTGCAGCGCGGCGTCGGCCGGGCCGGTGGTGAAGCGGGTGAACCGGACCTCCAGCCCGGCTCGGCTGGGCGAGCAGCAGAACGGCCCTGCGGTCGCGCTCGCCGAGGGAGCCAGTGAGCTGAGGCGGATCGTGCGCCACGGGTCCGCATCGACCCTGGCCCGCACGGTCAGCGCGTCGCCCGCCCTGCTCACCCGCACGGTGACCGGCCGCCCCGCCCACTCCGGTACCGGCGACTGCGACCAGTCGGACACTCCGTTGGTCGCGACCGCGCCCAGTTGCGGCAGGCCGTCGGATAGTTCGACGCCCGCCTTCAGCCACGTCGCCGGATCGACCCGGACGAACACTCCCGCCTGGTCGTAGAGCGCGTCGAACGAGGCCGTGAACGTCACCTCGACCGCCGTGCCCGCCGGCAGCGGGGTCAGCAGCGCGTGGCCGGTGTCGGCGACGTGGCCATAGCTGGTGGTGCGCCAGAAGTCGCCGCCTTCGGCCGTGGTGACTACGAGCTCACCGTCGGCCACCCGGGTCGACGGCGGCTCGTTCAGCCACCGCGCGCTGTCCCACCCGACGTCCTGCATCAGCGCACTCCCGATGGAATTGGGTCGCGGGAATCCCGGCCGGCGGCCAGACTCGCGGGTCATGGTGGCACGTGATCTGCACGAGGACAATCGGCGCTCCTGGAACTCGGCGACCCGCGCCCACAACAGCCACAAGGGCGACCAGGCGGCCTTCCTGCGCGGTGGCGGCAGCACCTTGTTCCCGGAGGAACTTCAACTGCTCGGCGACCTGACCGGTCAGCGGCTGGTGCACCTGCAGTGCAACTCCGGCCAGGACACGCTGAGCCTCGCCGCGCTGGGCGCCGAGGTGACCGGCGTGGACATCAGTGACGAGGCCGTCTCGTTCGCCACCGCGCTGTCCGCCGAGTCGGGCATCCCCGGCACGTTCGTCCGCGCTGACGTCCTGGACTGGTTCGACACCGCCCGCGCCGGCGGCACGTCGTTCGACGTCGTCTTCACCTCGTACGGCGCGATCGGCTGGTTGTCCGACCTCGAGCCGTGGGGCCAGGGCATCGCCGACGTACTGCGGCCCGGCGGCCGGTTCGTCATCGTGGACTTCAACCCGGTCGGCCTGATGTTCAACTGGCGGGGCACGGCTGAGTACGACTACTGGATGCGCGGCGGGACCCACGAGGTGATCGAGGAGGGCGTCGGCGACTACGTGGCCGCGGCGAGGGACGCGCTGGTGCCGTGGGGCTACGAGGAGGGCATGAACGCGGTGCCCGACCCGCACGTGTGCCACCAGTTCGCGTGGGGCTTCTCGGAGATCGTCAGCGCCTTGCTCGGCGCCGGGCTCACGCTGGAGGTGTTCCGCGAGTACCCGTGGAGCAACGGCGCCATGTTCCACGAACAGGCCAGGGAACTGCCCGGCCGGCGCTTCCTGCCGCCGGCCGGGCAGCCCAACGTGCCCCTGATGTACGGGATCCGCGCGGTCAAGCCACCGGCGTGAACTCCGCGCGGCCGCGGTCGAGCACCACGTCGCCCGCCGCGTTCGCGGTCCGGAACACCACGGCATCGTCCTCGCGCCACGCGGTGACGACCAGCTCGTCGCCCGGTGTCACCGGCTTGGTGAACCTGCCGTCCACACTGGACAGTCGGCTGGGGTCGCCGTCGGCGAACTCGTTCACCAGTAGGCGAACCGTGATGCCGTAGGTGGCCAGGCCGTGCAGGATCGGCCTGTCGAAACCGCCCGCCGCGGCGAACTCCGGGTCCGCGTGCAGCGGGTTGCGGTCACCGGTGAGCCGGTACAGCAACGCCTGGTTGACGGCCGTCGGGAAACGCAGCTCCGCGTCGGGCTGCCGGTCCGGTGGACTGAACCGGCCGGACGGGCCGCGATCGCCGCCGAAGCCGCCCGCTCCCCGGATGAACACCGACGAGCGGGTGGCGAACAGCGGCGTGCCGTCCCCGGGTGCGGTGCCGGTGGTCGTGCTGACCACCAGGGCGCCGGACCCCTTGTCGAACACGTCGGTGACCGTGCTGGTCAGCTCGACCGACCCGGCCACCGGCAGCGGCCGGTACAGGGTCAGCGCCTGCTCGGCGTGCAGCAGTTGCGTGAAGTCGACCCCGGTCAGGCCGATCTGCGGCCCGCCGAACTGGGCCAGCACGATCGCGTACGTCGGCAGCGCCCGCTGCGTGACGCCCGCCGTGTTCTCCGTGGTGAACGCCAGCTCGGCCGTCGGGTCGAGCTGGCCCGCGCCCACGCCCAGGGCGTAGAGCAGCGTGTCGTCCGACGTCCACGTCCTGGTCCACGGACCCCGCTGGGTGCCGATGACGCTCAGGTCGATGGCCATCCTCAGCCCAGCACGCCGCGGACGCTGGTGTGCCCCTTGAGCAGGTTGCGCGCGATGGTCCGGCGCTGGATCTCGTCGGTGCCCTCGTAGATCCGCAGCAGCCGCAGCTCGCGGTACCAGCGCTCCACCGGCAGCTCGCGGGTGTAGCCCATGCCGCCGTGGATCTGCAGCACCCGGTCCACGATCTCGTTGGCCTTCGTGCCGCCGTACAGCTTCGCCATCGACTGCGCCTGCCGGGAGTCCAGACCGGCGTCCACCTGCCAGGCCGCGTGCAACACGAGCCAGCGCAACGCTTCGATCTCCACGGCCGAGTCGGCGATCATCCACTGGATGGCCTGCCGGTTGGCGATCGGCTCGCCGAAGGTGACCCGGTTCTTGGCCTGCTCGATGGCCATCTCGACCAGCCGCTCGCACGCACCCAGCGCACGGGCGGGCAGCAGGTAGCGGCCCCGGCCGATCCACTGCATGGCCAGCTCGAAGCCGCGGCCGACCTCGCCCAGGATGTTCTCGCTGCGGCACCCGGACCTGGTCGAACACCAGCGCGGCAGGGCCCCACTCGCCCATGGTCGGGATCGGCTCGGACTTCCAGCCCATGTCCCGGTCCACCAGGAAGCAGGTGACGCCGCCGTTGGCGCCCTTCTCCTTGTCGGTCACCGCGAACACCATCGTGAAGTCGGCCTCGTTGCCACCGGTGATGAACGTCTTCTCGCCGGTGATGACCCACTCCGAGCCGTCCTGGTAGGCCGACGTGCGGATGTTGCGGGCATCCGAGCCCGCGCCCGGCTCGGTGATCGCGAAACAGGAGGCCCGCTCGCCCTCGATGGTCGGCAGCAGGTAGCGCTTCTTCTGTTCCTCGTTGGCGTGGAACAGGATGTTGTCCGCGGCGCCGCCGAACCGGAAGGGCACGAACGAGCGGCCCAGTTCCGCCTCCAGCAGCGCGGTCATCACCGCGTTCATGCCCATGCCGCCGTACTCCTGCGGGGTCTGCACACCCCAGAAGCCGGCCTCGCGGGCCTTCGCCTGCAACGACGCCAGTTCCGTGCGCGTCAGCCCGGGCTCGCCTGCCCGCTCGCGACGCAGGACGTCCGCCTCCAGCGGCATGATCTCGCGCCGAACGAACGTACGGACCCAGTCACGTACTTCCTTCTCCTCCGTGCTGAGCGTGAAATCCATGAACCGCCTCCGAAAACCGAACAGTGTTAGGTTGTAAGGTAGTCCCGATATCCTGCTACCCGCAAGGGGTGAGACGGTGGGGCGACCGCGCACGCCGGTGTTGAACAGAGAGCGCATCCACCAGGGTGCGCTCCGCATCGTGGACGCGGACGGCCTTGACGGGCTGTCCATGCGCAGGCTCGCGGCCGAGTTGGGCGTGCGGGCACCGTCGCTGTACGGGCACGTCGCCAGCAAGGACGACCTGCTGCACGCCGTCGCCAACGACGTCATGATGCAGGTCGACGTCAGCGCCTTCAACGGCGACTGGCAGCAGGGCCTGCGCATCTGGGCGCGTTCCTACCGGGCGGCGCTGGCCACGCACCCCAACCTGGTCCCGTTCCTGGCCTACGGTCCCGCTCGGCGGGAGGCGTCGCTGCGGGCAGCGGACGCGGTGCACGGTGGCCTCGTCGGTGCCGGCTGGCCGCCGCGGTACGCCACGATGATCGGCGCGTCCACGAAGTACCTCGTCGTCGGTGCCGCGATGGGCTCGTTCTCCCGCGGCTTCGAGGACGACGTGCAGATCTACCTCGACCGCTACCCCAACCTGGTGGACGCTCCGTCACTGCGCGAACACGCGGACGAGATCGACGCCGACTCCTTCGAGCTGGCGCTGTCCGCGTTCCTCGACGGCCTGGCGTCGCTCTACCGCACGATCGTCGGCCCGACGCCGTAGTGTCGCCTGCGTGGCCGAGCCTCTGCAGCTGAGCGTGGACGGCCCGCACGGTGTGCGCAGCGTGCGGGTGTCCAATCCGGACAAGGTGTACTTCCCGGAGCGCGGTATCACGAAGCGCCAGATCGTCGAGTTCTACCTCGGCGTCGCCGAACCGCTGCTGCGTGTCCTGCGCGACAGACCGACGACCCTCAAGCGGTTCCCCGACGGAGTGACGGGGGAGCCGTTCTACGCCAAGCGTGTGCCCAAGGGCGCGCCCGACTACGTCGAGTCGGTACGCATCAGCTTCCCGTCCGGCCGGACCGCCGAAGAGGTGTGCCCGACCGAGCCCGCCGTCCTCGCGTGGGCCGCCAACCTGGGCACGTTCGACTTCCACCCGTGGCCGGTGCGCCGCCCGAATGTCGACCATCCCGACGAGCTGCGCATCGACCTCGACCCGCAGCCCGGCACCGGCTTCGCCGACGCGGCCCGCGTGGCCGACGTACTGCGGGCCGCCCTGGAGGACGCGGGCATCACCGGGTTCCCGAAGACGTCCGGCGGCCGTGGCATCCACGTGCTGGCCAGGATCCGGCCCGAGTGGGACTTCATCCAGGTCCGGCACGCGGTGATCGCGCTCGGGCGTGAGGTGTCGCGGCGGGTGCCCGACCTCGCCACCACGTCATGGTGGAAGGAGGAGCGCGGGGAGCGGATCTTCCTCGACTACAACCAGGCCGCGCGGGACCGGACCATCGCTTCCGCCTGGTCGGTTCGCGGTACCCCCCGGGCGACCGTGTCCGTGCCGGTGACGTGGGACCAGCTCGCGTCCGTCGAGCCCGATGACTTCGACGTGTTCACCGTGCCCGCCTGGTTGGCCGAGCACGGGGATCCGTTGGTCGCGCTCGATGCCACCTCGTACGGGCTGGAGACGTTGCTGGAGTGGTACGCGCGGGACGAGCGCGACCACGGGCTGGGGGATCTGCCTTATCCGCCTGACTATCCGAAGATGCCTGGCGAGCCGAAGCGGGTGCAGCCGAGCCGGGCTCGGTCGGATACGTAGCCGAGGCGGGCTGTCGACATCGGTGGTTGGTGACTAGCGTCGAGGTTGTGCAGTTCAGCCCAGACTTGCGCGAGGATGTCGTCGCGGGCGAGATCACCCTTTCCATCCGGCTGTGGCGGCGCCCGAAGGTGCGTGTCGGCGGCCGCTACCCGGTCGCCGACCGAGCCATCGAGGTCACCTCGGTCGAGCTCGTGCCGTTCTCCTCGATCACGAGTGCCGATGTGCACCGCTGTGGCGAGTTGGATCGTGAGGCGCTGCGGGCCCGTGCCGCGCACGCTGGGCCGGTCGCCGACGACACGCTGGTGTACCGCATCGAGTTCCACCTCTGCGCGGACCGGACGGATCGACCCGTGTAGCGCCGCCGGCCGACCGGCCGATCAGGAACCTCATTTCGGGCGGGTCGAGTTCGATATCGGCGCGGTGGTGGGACTCGCCCGCACTTGGGTCTGGGTGCGAGGGAGCGGGTGCCGTGGAGCGCTACGGGTCGTCGGGGTGATCTGGTCGGGCGTCGCGGCAGGCGGCCGTTGAGTTGGTTTGGTGCCGGGCGGTCGGGGGTGATCGCGACGGGTTCGGCGGCCGGCGGTTCTCGGATGGTTGGTGCCGGGGCTTCTGGCGCGGGGCGGGTTCGTTCGGCGGCCGTCACTCCTGTTGGCTGGTTCGTGTCCCTGTGTCCCCGGACTGGGCCGATTGGGGCGTTTGAGTCCTCCTTCTGGACGAAAGTCCGGGCGTTTGCCGGGTGCGGCCGTGTGTCCTCGGTACCCGTGCTGGCAGGCTGGGCCCTGTGACTAAGGACGACTGGGCCGTTGCCGAGGCGTGGACCGGGCTCGCTCTGCACTGGCACGGGTACGTCGAGCGGGTTGCCCTGGCCCACGCCGCTACCCGTGATGACAGATTGAGCACCGAGCCCGATGAGGTCATGGTCAACCCGGACGAGGTGGCCGCCTGGCTGGAAGGGACCATCAAGGCCGCTACCTCACCCGCTCCGCTCAAGGGCGCGACCGTGGAGGACCTGCGCGACTTCGGGGACTCGATCCAGGTGTGGAAGTCGCTGGCCTCGCGCGGCGAGTCGGTGACCACCGGCATCAACGGGCAGATCACGGTGACCGCCGAAGCCGTGACCGAGCGGGAGTGCGACTGCCAGATCGCCGGGCCTGGGCCCGTGTCCCGGCTGAGCAAGGGGCGCCGCCGGTAAGCCGACTTGGAGCTGCTAACACAATGGCGTTCGATCAGGGAGCGGCGTCCAGGTGCGCCGGCTGCAAGGCGGAGGAGGCCCCGGTACCGCTGTTGTACCGGGGCCGACGACAACGCCGCAGATGGCGTGCCTGGACGACGCGAGCCGAACAGTTATTGTGTTACCAGCTCTTACACCGGCGGGCCGGTAGCGAGTTCACGGTGCGGTATCGGCTTTGTCGGCGTCGACCGGCACGATGCACGCATGCCCACCGCGAGCCCTGCGGCACTGTCCGCCGACCAGATCGATCACCTGCGCGCCGAACTCGCCGACGGGCGTCGCCCGATGGTGTGGTTCACCCCTGCCGCCGTGGGCGTGGACGCCGGTCGGTCGGCCAAGGTGATGGCACTGGGTGACCCGCCGGAGGGCGACTTCATCCAGGTCCGGCCCACCGGCTCGCAGGACGAGCTGTCGTTCTCCCCGAATGAGCTGACCATGGACAAGCCCCCGCGCCGCCAGAAGTCAGGCGAATCGGCGAAGCTCGCGCTCACTCCGGTGCCGCCGAGCGCTCCGCCACCGCCGCGGCACGACGAACTGCTCGTCGTGCGCGAGCGGCCCGCTCGCAGGAAGCGGGCTGACACCGCCGAGCCGATGGCCGAGCCACCGACGACCGCGGCCGAACCACCGAAGACGATGCGGCCGACTCGTGGCCGCGCGAAGCCGCCCGCTCCGCTGACCGTCACGCTCAGCTCCACGACCGACGGCGAGTGGACCGTCGAGGTGCAGGCCGGCAGTCGGCGCACCGTCCGGCCGCAGTCGGTGAGCGCCGGTGCGGTGGCGGCGGCCGCCCGGGCGTTGGGTGGGGAGATCGAGTCCGCCATCGAGGGCGCTCTCACCGCGGCGCGGGATCTGCAGCTGGCCAAGGTCGAGCAGCTTGAGGCCGAGTTGGCCGCTGCTCGCGCTGCGCTGGACGAGCTGGCCTGAGCCACTCGCCCGGCGGTGCACCTGGCGTCGCCGACAGTCTTACGCTGAGTGTCCGCGAGCCATTCGGGAGGCCGTCATGGCACCTTCGGAGAACACCGCACCGGCCAGTGGCTGCAACTGCTGCGCCAACTGCACCGGGCACGGCTGCGGCTGCTGCGCGAACTGTAAGTGATCACGGCGGGCAGGTCGTCGGGTTGGCGGGCACCTGCCCGTTGATCAGGAAGTGCTGGGTGGCCTGCGTCGCGCAGGCCGACTGGCCCAGCGCGCCGTGCCCGGAACCCAGCCAACCGACCAGGACCGACGACGCCAGCTGCTGAGCCGTGTGCGCTGTACCGGCACTCGGCGTCACCGGGTCGTTCTCGGTGCTCAGCACCAGGATCGGCGGCGTGCCCTTGCCGGTGGGCTGGGGCAGCGGCTGGTCGGGCACCGGCCATGGCCCGCACAGCAACAGATCCTGCGCGATCAGCCCGCCGAACAGCGGGTACGCGTCCAGCCACGACTTCATCACCGTCGTCACCTGGTCGGGCGCCAGCCGATCCTCCTGGTCGTTGCAACCCGACGCCAGGTCCGCGTCCAGCCGGGCCGGGTCGGTCGCCGTGCCGTTGACGACCGGGCCGACGAACGCGGCCAGCGCCGTGCCGTCGCCGCCCTTCGCCCTGGCGATCGCGGTGGCCAGCTGCTGCCAGTCGGTGCGGTCGCCCAACCCGATCAGCACCGCGTTCAACGCCGTGCCGTCGGTCAGCTCCGAGCCGTCGGGCAACTCCAGCGGTGTGGTGTGCAGCGCGGCCAGCAACTGCTGCAGCGTCGACTTCGGGTCGCCGCCCAGCGGGCAGCCGCGGCTCTCGCAGTCGGCGGCGAACGCCGCGAACGCCGCCTCCGCCGACGCGGCCTGGGCCTTCGCCGTGTTCGTCGAGTCCAGCGTCGGATCGGGTGCACCGTCCAGCACGAAACGGCCCACGTGCGCCGGGTACCGGCTGGCGTACGTGGTGAGCACGCGCGAGCCCTCGCCGTGCCCGATCGCGTCGATCCGGTCGACCTTCAGCTGCTGCCGGATCGTCTCCAGGTCCTCCGCGCTGCGCTGCGTGTCCAGCGCCGCCGACCGGGTGTCCAGCGCCAGGATGCACTGCTGGCTGGCGTCCAGGCTCGCGTTGAGCAGGCCGCTCAGATCGGTGTCCGCCGGGTCGTAGTCGAGGATCTGCGCGCGGTCCGCCTCCGGGATGCAGTGCACCGGGTCCGAACCGCCGGTGCCCCTGCGGTCGACCCCGATCAGCGAGAACGTGCGCAGGAACGCGGCGGGCAGCTGGCCCGCCAGTTCGGCCGCGTACAACGTGCCGGGCAGACCGTCCAGATCGTTCATCACGACCAGCGGTGTCGGGCCCTGCCCGACCTTCAGCAACTGCAACCGGACCAGGCCCTCACCGGGCGCGCTGGGCGAGTCCAGCGCACTGACCACCCTGGCGCACTGGAAGCTCAGGGCGGCGGGCACGCTGACCGACGAGCCGAGGCGCTGCCGGGTCGCTGTGTCGCAGTCGGTCCAGCCCACGGCCGTACCGGTGGGTTGTTCCAGCGGTGGCAAGGCTTTCCGCGGCCCGCTGTGCTGTGTGGTGGGCGGCGGCTGCGCGCCCTCGACGACCAGGCCGGGTCGCTGGGACGGACCGACCGTGCAGGCCGTCAGCACTGCCAGCGCCACGATCGCCGTGATGACCAGGGGTCGCGGCAGGGCACGGGCGAGCACTCGGCGCGGCACGTGGGTTCCTCGCTCTCTGTGTCCGCCGGGACGGCGGGCTGGTTCGGCCGGGCATACCGGCCGACGACGGCCAACCTGCGCAAGCGTCGCAGCCACGTGGTATGACCCTGGTGAGCGACTCGGGCAACGACGCCTGCCTGCTACGTCAACACTAGCCGTCCCGATGAGGAGTGACTCGTGGTTACCGCGTACGTGGAACGCGCGCCCCGGCGTGCCTGGCCACGTGGTGCGCTCGTCGCCCTGGCCGGTCGCGGGCTGGGCAGTGTGCCCCCGCCCGCGCTGGTGCTGGCCGGGATCGTCAGCGTGCAGGTCGGCGCGTCGCTGGCCAAGCAACTGTTCCCGCTCGCGGGCGCCGTCGGAGTGGTCACGCTGCGGCTGGTGTTCGCCGCCGCGATCCTGCTGGTGGCATGGCGGCCGTCGCTGCGGATGACCCGGCAGGCCTGGCTCGCGGTCGTCCTGTTCGGCGTCGTGTTCGGCGTCATGAACGTGGCGTTCTACGAGGCCATCGCCCGGATCCCGCTCGGCGTCGCGGTCACCATCGAGTTCCTCGGCCCGCTGGCCGTCGCCCTGGCCGGGTCCCGGCGGTGGCTCGACGGACTGTGGGCGCTGCTGGCCGCGGGTGGTGTCGTGCTGCTGACCGACGGCGGCGGCCACGTCGAATGGACCGGCGTGCTGTTCGCGCTCGCCGCGGCCGCCTGCTGGGCGAGCTACATCATGCTGTCGGCCAGGGTCGGCGCGCAGACCAGTGGCGGTGGCGGCCTGGCCATCGCGATGGCCATCGGCGGCATCATCGTCACGCCGTTGGGCATCGCCACCGCGGGCACCGAACTGCTCAACCCGGTCGCGCTCGCCGCCGGGTTCGGCGTCGCCCTGCTGTCCTCGGTGGTGCCGTATTCGGTGGAGCTGGAGGCGTTGCGGCGCATCCCACCCCGGGTGTTCGGCGTGCTGATGAGCCTGGAGCCCGCGGTCGCGGCACTGTGCGGGCTGGTCGTGCTCAGCCAGACGCTGCACCCGGTGCAGTGGGTCGCCGTCTGCCTGGTGGTCGGCGCCTCCGTCGGCGCCACCCGCACCGACCGATCCCGATCCACACCTACCCCGGAGGCCTGACCGTGGCCGTCAACGCACACGGCGATCCGCTGTGCAGGCACGCCAAACCCGGTTACCAGCGGTTGGCGGGCAAGTACGGCGACACCTGCCACCTGTGGTGCGAGTGGCGGATCGTGGTCTACACGATCCTGGTGCCGATGGCCGTGATCATCGGGCTGCTGTTGACCTTGGTGCCGATGCAGGACATGTTCGGCTTCCAGTAGCCGGTCAGCTCCGCAGGTAGCGCAGCATCAGCTGGCCGTCGGCGTGCAGGGCGGAGGCCAGCCGCAGCCGCGTCGCGCTGGGTGGCAGGCCGCCCCGGGTGATCCGGCCGGCGTCGCCGCCGACCAGCAGCGGCGCGAGGCTCAGGTCCAGTTCGTCCACGAACCCGGCCTCGATCAGCGAGCCGAACAGCTGCGGGCCGCCCTCGCAGTTCACCCGGCGCAGCCCGCGCCGGTCCAGTTCGGCCAGCATCGTGGCCGGGTCGACGTCGGTCTCACCGGCGATCACCACGTCGGCACCGGCGTCGGCGAGCGCGTCCCGGCTCTCCTGCGGTGCCGAGCTGGTGGTGAACACGATCGTCGGCACGAGCGGGCTGGTGATCAGGTCGGACGTCGGCGCCAGCGAACCCCGACGGGTGACGACCGCGACCGGCGGCACCGGGGCGAGACCCAGCTCCGCGCGCAGGTCGGCGGGCACCTCGTCCGGCTGGACACCGCGGTACCGCTCGATCAGCGCGGTCCCCGAACCGACCAGCACCACGTCGGCCAGCGCCCGGCCCAGCTTGAAGATCCGCTTGTCGTTGGCGTCGGACAGGCCGCCGGACCGGCCACCCAGCGACACGGCACCGTCGACACTGCTGATGAAGTTCACCTTCACCCAGGGTCGTTGCAGGTCGGGCGGGAAGTCGTAGAGCCGGACGAGTGCGGTGTCGTCGGACACATCGGCCGGGAGCTGTTCGGCTGGCAGGAGTCGATCCACCGGCACATCCAAGCAGTTCGCCGGGGTCATCGGCAGCACGACGACCCGGGACCGTGTCGGCCGCGGTCGCGCCACCGACCTACGCTGCGGTCATGCCCGTGCCGCGCCTTGCCGACCGCGAGCCGCGCCTGGAGCCCGCCGAGCTGATCACGTCCCTCGTGCCACCGCCCCGGTTCGACGCCGTCCGGTTCGCCACGTACGTGCCCGACCCGGCCGAACCCGGCCAGGTGGCCGCGGTGGCCGATGGCGAGGCTTTCGCGGCTCGCGTGGGCGCACCCCGCAGGCGTGGCCTGTTCGGCCGGCAGCGCGTCGAGGGTCCCGGGCTGTACTTCGACGGCGGTTTCGGCGTCGGCAAGACGCACCTGCTCGCCTCGCTGTGGCACGCGGCGTGCGCGCCGAAGGCGTACTGCACGTTCGTGGAGCTGACTCACCTGGTCGGGGCGCTCGGGTTCGCCGAGACCGTGCAGAGGCTCCGCGACTACCGGCTGCTCGCGATCGACGAGTTCGAACTGGACGATCCCGGCGACACGACCCTGGTGGCCCGCCTGCTCACCGAGCTGACCGCCGTGGGCGTGCCGGTGGCCGCCACCTCCAACACGCTGCCCGACCGGCTGGGGGAGGGCCGGTTCGCGGCGGACGACTTCCGGCGCGAGATCCACGCCGTCGCGGCCCGGTTCACCGTCGTCCGCGTGGACGGCCCCGACTACCGGCACCGCGGCCTGCCGGTGGCACCAGAGCCGATGTCCGACGCCGAGCTCGCGGCCCGCGCGGCCGCGTTGCCCGGTGCCACGCTGGACGACTTCGACGAGCTGTGCGGGCACCTGGCCCGGGTGCACCCGTCCCGGTACGGCCGCCTGGTGGACGGCGTGAGCGCGGTGCACCTGCGCGGCGTGCACGCGGCCGCCGACCAGAATGTCGCGCTGCGGCTGGTGTCGCTGGCCGACCGGCTCTACGACCGCGCGGTGCCGGTAGCGGTGTCCGGGCAGCCGGTGGCCGCGGTGTTCACCGAGGAGATGCTGACCGGGGGATATCGGAAGAAGTACCTCCGGGCGGTGTCCCGGCTGGTCGCGCTGTCGCGGGACCTGCCGGCTCACGTCGCGCGCTGAGCCGGTCGGTCAGCACCGTCAGCGGCAGCGTGACACCGAGCGCGACCAGGAACCCGCCGACGGTGTCGGTGAAGTAGTGGTAGTCCATGCCGACCAGCCCGACCGCGAGCACCACGTACGCGAGCACGAACAGCCCGCCGGTCGCCAGCCGCCACCGGACCGGCCACTCGACGGTGATCACCAGCCCGGCCACCGCGAGTGCGGCGACCGAGCTGACCGTGTGCCCGCTCGGGTAGCTGTAGACGCCCTCGTGCATCCGGCCGAACAGCGGTTTGAGCAGCAGTTCGGTGAGCAGCACGCACAGGCCTGGCGCCGCGACCGCGAGCATCGCGCGTTCCCACCAGTGCCGGAACACCGCGACCCCGATCGTCAGCGCGATCACCGGATACACCACGACCGGGTGAGTCGGTCCGGAGAGGACACGCGCGAACATGCTCCCTTCGCCGACCACCGAGTCGATCCCGCGCGCCACCGCGCTGTCGAACGCACCCGCCTGGTGTTGGCCCGCGTACCACGCGCCGAGCAGCGCGGCCAGCACCCAGCAGACCAGCGCGGTGAGCACGGCGGGCCGGTGCGACCGGGCCGGGAGCAGCGGCGGAACGGGCATGTCACCGACTATGCCCGAACCGAAATCCGCTCGCCTCGCCGACCGCGCCTGCGGGAGCATGGGTCGTCATGGGGATCCTTGAGGCCAGCGGTCTGGCCCACACGCTGCCGGACGGCCGGCTGCTGTTCCGGGACGTGTCGTTCCGGGTCGGCGCCGGCAGCGTCGTCGCGGTGGTCGGTGCCAACGGTGCCGGGAAGACCACGCTGCTGCGCACGCTGGCCGGTGAGCTGCCCT
Organism: Candidatus Melainabacteria bacterium; assembly: GCA_963780635.1. Classification (GTDB taxonomy): domain Bacteria; phylum Actinomycetota; class Actinomycetes; order Mycobacteriales; family Pseudonocardiaceae; genus DATEPR01. The sequence goes on along the minus strand of CAWACW010000013.1, from coordinate 965,255 downwards.
CGGGCGACGGTGGCGTGCGGATCGAGGGCGGGTTGGGCGTGATGCCCCAGTTCGTCGGGTCCGTCCGGGACGACAGCACGGTGCGCGACCTGCTGCTCGCTGTCGCGCCCGAACCCGCCAAGGCGGCCGCGGCCGAACTGGACACCGTCGAGCTGCTGCTGATGGACACCGACGACGAACCGACACAGCTGCGCTACGCCACCGCGCTGGCCGGCTGGGGTGAGGCGGGCGGCTACGACCTGGAAGTCCTGTGGGACACGGTGACCGTGGCGGCGCTGGGCCTGCCCTACGACGTCGCGAAGCACCGCGCTGTGCGGACGCTGTCCGGCGGCGAACAGAAACGGCTCGTGCTGGAGGCGTTGCTGCGCGGCCACGAACAGGTGTTGCTGCTCGACGAACCGGACAACTATCTGGACGTGCCCGGCAAACGCTGGCTGGAGCAACGGCTGGCGGAGACGCCGAAGGCGGTGCTGCTGGTCAGCCACGACCGGGAGTTGCTGGCCAACGCGGCGACCGCCGTGGTCACGCTGGAGGGGCACACCAGCTGGACGCACGGCGGCAGCTTCGCCACGTGGCCACAGGCGCGCGAGGCGCGGATCGACCGGATGGCCGAGCTGCACCGCCGCTGGGACGAGGAGCACCAGAAGCTCAAGGACCTGGTCCGGTCGCTGCAGCGCGCCGCGACGATGAGCGACGTGATGGCCAACCGGTACGCGGCCGCCCAGACCAGGCTGCGCAAGTTCGAGGAGGCAGGGCCGCCGCCGGAACTGCCGCGCGAGCACAAGGTCACGCCGAGGCTGCGCGGCGCCCGCACCGGGATCCGCGCGATCACCTGCGCCGATCTGGAGCTGACGGGCCTGATGCGACCGTTCGATCTTGAGGTCTTCTACGGCGACCGGGTCGCCGTGCTGGGCGCGAACGGTTCGGGCAAGAGCCACTTCCTGCGGCTGCTGGCCGGCGATCCGGTGGCGCACAACGGTTCCTGGCGGCTGGGTGCGCGGGTCATGCCCGGCCTGTTCGCGCAGACGCACGCCCACCCGGAGTGGCTCGGCCGCACACTGGTCGACGTGCTCTGGCACGGTGACGGTGAACGGTCCGGAGTGGACAGAGGAACGGCGATGTCCGCGTTGAGCCGCTACGGTTTGGCGGCCGCGGGTGACCAGCGGTTCGAGACGCTGTCCGGTGGCCAGCAGGCCAGGTTCCAGGTGCTGCTGCTGGAACTGTCCGGCGCGACCCTGCTGCTGCTGGACGAGCCGACCGACAACCTCGACCTCACCTCGGCCCAGGCGCTGCAGGACGCGCTGGCCGAGTTCGCGGGCACCGTACTGGCCGTGACGCACGACCGGTGGTTCGCGCGGTCGTTCGACCGGTTCCTGGTGTTCCGGGCCGACGGCGTGGTGGCCGAGCCGGACGGCCCGGTCTGGGACGAGGGCCGGGTGGCGCGACCGGTCAGCCGCTGACCGGTCCGGTGTTTGTTCGGTGGTTCGCGCGGATGGACAGCGCGAACCACCGAAGCGTGACGGCCGGGTGGCGACCGGTCAGGCGCCGATCACCTCGGCGATCGCGTCGACGCCGGTGTCCAGGTCGGCCTGGCTGATCACCAGCGGCGGGGCGACGCGCAGCGTGGCGTCGTGGGTCTCCTTGCACAGCACTCCTCGCTGCGCCAGCGCCTCGGACGCCTGCCGGCCGGTCAGCCCACCGGGGGAGATGTCGATCCCGGCCCACAGGCCCCGGCCACGCACCTCGGCGACGCCATGGCCGACCAGTTCGGCCAGCCTGCCGTGCAGGTGGGCACCCAGCTCGGCCGACCTGGCCTGGTACTCGCCGGTGCGCAGCAGCCCGATCACCGCCCGCCCGACCGCGCAGGCCAGTGGGTTGCCGCCGAACGTCGAACCGTGCTCGCCCGGCCGCAGCACGCCGAGCACCGCCCGCGACCCGACCACGGCCGACACCGGCAGGATGCCGCCGCCCAGCGCCTTGCCCAGCGTGTAGAGGTCGGCGCGGACGCCCTCGCGGTCCAGCGCCAGCAGGTCGCCGGTGCGGGCCAGGCCGGACTGGATCTCGTCGGCGATGAACAGCGCACCGGCCTCGTCGCAGATCCGGCGCACCTCACGCAGATAGCCCGGCGGCGGCACGAGTACGCCGGCCTCACCCTGGATCGGCTCGACGAGCACGGCCGCGGTCCGGTCGGTGACGGCGTCGGCCAGCGCGTCGGCGTCGCCGTACTTGACCACCGTGAAGCCGGGCGTGAACGGGCCGAAGTCGGCACGCGCCACCGGATCGGTGGAGAACGACACGATGGTCGTGGTGCGGCCGTGGAAGTTCGAGCCGGCCACCACGATGTCGGCGGTGTTCTCCGGTACGCCCTTGACCCGGTAGGCCCACTTGCGCGCGACCTTGATGGCCGATTCGACGGCCTCGGCGCCGGAGTTCATCGGCAGCACCATCTCGGTGCCGGTCAGCTCGGCCAGCTCACGGCAGAACAGGCCGAGCTGGTCGTGGTGGAACGCGCGGCTGGTGAGTGTGACCCGGCCCAGTTGCTCGATGGCGGCGGCGACCAGCGCCGGGTTGCGGTGGCCGAAGTTCAGTGCCGAGTAGCCGGCCAGGAAGTCCAGGTAGCGCCTGCCGTCCACGTCGGTCACCCAGGCTCCGTCCGCCTCGGCGATCACGACCGGCAACGGGTGGTAGTTGTGGGTGCTCCACCGCTCGTCGAGCGCGACGAAGTCTGAGGTCGTGTGCGGCACGGCGCTGGCCACGGTCCGGTCGGTGGTGGTCATGACTCCAGGCTACGGCCTCGGCAGCGGCGATCTCAGCCAGCATCCGTTGCACGTTCGGGCGTTTCGTTGTGCGGTCGTGCGCGGGCGCGGTGATCCGTTGCGCTGTCGTCGACCAACGGCGAGAGTAAGTCCAGGCTTACCGTTCGTGGCGACTTACGGAGTGGCCGCGCTGGGCGGCCTGGACGACCCGGCCAGGCGCGCCATCTTCGGGTTGCCGACCACCAGGCCGATCACGGTGGGTGAGCTGCTGACCAACCGGCTGCCGGTGAGCAGACCGGCCGTCTCGCAGCAGGTGAAGGTGCTCAAGGCGGCGGGTCCGGTGGTGGACGTGGCTGTCGGCACGTGTGGGACGCGCCGAACCGGATCGTGCACCTGGCAGCTGCAGGGCGACTGGCAGTACGGCCCCGACGCGGCGAAGGCCGGCGAGGTGGAGATCCGCTTCGTCGCCGAGGGCCCGGACCGCACCCGCGTGCAGGTGGAGCACCGGCACTTCGAGCGACACGGTGCCGGAGCCGACTCCGTGCGCGACGGCGTGTCCTCGCCGAACGGCTACGACTACTGCCTCGGGCGTCACGTCGCACTGCTCGGCGCCGCCTGACCGGCCGCCGGGGCTGGTGCCCGACCGCCCCCATCTGACAGGGTCGTCGCCGTGACCAGTGACGACACGGTGGCCACCGCGCCAGCCCCCACGAACTCGTTCCTCCGGCTCCAGGCCCGCACCCAGCGATTCACCCTGGGCACCCCGCGGGAGATCCGGATCACCCCGGACGGTGCCCGCGTGCTGTTCCTGCGCTCGGCGTCGGGCACCGATCCCCGGCACGGGCTGTGGAGCCTGGACGTCGCGTCGGGCCAGGAGACCCAGGTGGTCGACCCGGCGAACCTGCTCGCCGACAGCGAGGAGATGTCGGCCGAGGAACGGGCCGCCCGCGAACGGACCCGGACGCGGGCCGGTGGCGTCGTCGCCTACAGCACCGACGACGAGTACCGGCTGGCCGCGTTCTCGTTGTCCGGCAAGCTGTATCTCGTCGATCTGGTCGCGGGCGGCGTGCGCGAGCTGCCCGTCACCGGTCCGATCATGGACCCGCGACTGGACCCGACGGGCAGGCGCGTTGCCTACGTGTCGGATGGTGCGCTGCGGATCGCCGAGGTGGACGGTTCGGGCGACCGCGTGCTCGCCGAACCCGAGGACGGCGACACCGAGAACATCGCCTGGGGCCTGGCGGAGTTCCTGGCCGCCGAGGAGATGGACCGCGTCCGCGGCTACTGGTGGTCGCCGACCGGCGAGCAGCTCCTGGCCGCCCGCACGGACCGCTCGGCCGTACCGCGCTGGCACATCGCCGATCCCGCCAACCCGGACCAGGCGCCCACCACGGTCGCCTACCCGGCGGCGGGCAGCGACAACGTCGTCGTCACGCTGTTTGTGCTCGGGCTGGACGGCAGCCGGACGGCCGTCGAATGGGACAACACCGGACTGCCCTACCTGGCGTCGGTGCACTGGTCGGACGGCGGCCCGCCGCTGGCCGCCGTGCAGCCCCGCGACCAGCGCCGGATGGTGGTGCTCGGCATCGACCCGGCGACCGGTGCGGCCGAGGTCCGCCAGGAGCTGACCGATCCGCACTGGGTGGACATCGTGCCCGGCATGCCGGCGTGGACACCGGAGGGCAGGCTGCTCACGGTCGGCGCCCGCGACGGCGCGTACCGGCTGCTCGCCGACGGGCAGCCAGTGACCGGGACGGACCTGCAGGTGCGGGCCGTGCTGGACGCCGGAGCGAAAGACGTGCTGTTCAGCGCGTCGCCCGCCGACCCAACGCAGGTGCACGTCTACACGGCAGGCGCGGACGGCGTCGAGCGTGTGTCCACTGTGGATGGTGTGCACTCGGCGGTGCGGTCCGGTGACGTGACCGTGCTCGTCTCGTGGAGCCTGGACCATGCCGGGCCTGCCGTGACGGTGCTGCGGGCGGGCAAGCCGGTGGCCGAGATCGCCTCACTCGCCGTCGCCTCACCCATCACCCCCGACGTGACGCTGCTGACCGCCGGGGAGCGGGACCTGCGGTGTGCGCTGCTGTTCCCGGCCGGCCACCAGCCGGGCACGAAGCTGCCGGTGCTGCTCGACCCCTACGGCGGCCCGCACGGGCAGCGCGTGCTGCAGAGCCGCAGCGCGTTCGAGATGCCGCAGTGGTTGGCGGATCAGGGTTTCGCCGTGCTGGTCGCGGACGGCAGGGGCACCCCCGGCCGTGGTCCGGACTGGGATCGGGCGATCGCCTTCGACATGATCGACACCACCCTGGCCGACCAGGTCGACGCGCTGCACGCGGTCGCAGAGCGCTACCCGGACCTGGATCTGGGCAAGGTCGCCATCCGCGGCTGGTCCTACGGCGGCTACCTCGCGGCCGCCGCCGTGCTGCGCAGGCCCGACGTCGTGCACGCGGCGCTGGCCGGTGCCCCGGTGACCGATCCGAAGCTCTACGACACGCACTACATGGAGCGCTATCTCGGCCATCCCGACGAGCGGCCCGACGTGTACCAGCGCAACTCGCTGCTGCCCGACGCGCCGAACCTGACCCGGCCGTTGATGCTGATCCACGGGTTCGCCGACGACAACGTGTTCCCGGCCCACACGCTGCGGCTGTCGGCCGCGCTGCTGGCGGCGGGCAAGGACCACACCGTCCTGCCGCTGTCGCAGGTCACGCACATGGGCCCGTCCGGTGAAGTGGAGTCGGAGAACTTCACGCTGCTCCAGCTGAACTGGCTGAAGCAGGCACTCGGGCTGACCGGCTGAGCCGGTGCCGGCCGGGTCAGGCCAGGACGACCTCGTCGCCCACCTTGACCCGGCCCGGCACGGCCACCCGCGCGTACACGCCGAACTGCAGGTCGCTGGTGTCGGCGAGCGCGCGCAACACCTCGGACGTCTGCGCGAGTTCGTCCTGGGCCGCGTTCACCATCACACAGCGCTGCACGGTGTCCACGATGTCGATCACCAGGTGGGTGCCGATGCGCAGTTCGTGGCCGACCCACGCGTCCTCGGGGCGGCCGGCCGTCCGGTCGACCCGGATCACCACATTGGGCCGGACCCGGCGGACGTCCACGTCCGCCGCCGGCGCCTGATCGTTGAGCCACGTCATGCTCGCCGTGGTGACCAGATGCAGCGGCTCCTCGTCGAAATGCGAGATCACGCTCTCCTTGACCAGCGTGACACCGGGCCGGTCCAGACCGTCGGACACCGCCCAGTGCACGTGCTCGTCATCGCCGTTCACGGTCCTGCCGTCGGGCAGCGTGATCACCGGGGTCAGGTCGGGCAGGTAGCCGGCGTGGAAGTCGAGCAGCCCGTCCATCCGGCGAAAACGTCTCGTGTTCTTGCCGCCACCCAGTTTGCCGTCGGTGTCACGGATCGCGTACAGCCGGTCACCGAGGATGCCCCGCACGTCCACCGGCGCCTGTGTCAGCTGCTCGCCGGCCATCGACTTGACCGGATAACGCCACAGAGCCTCGACCGTGCCGACGGTGTTCACCCGGTGACGGTATCGGGTGTCTCATTTCGAGTGCTGAAGGCGTGCCGGATGCCGCCGAGCCAGCCGTCCGGATCGGCTGCCTTGCGTGCGTACAGTTGCGCGACCTCGGGGTGCGGCAGGATCAGGAACCGCTCGTCCGCGATGCCCTTGACGACCGCGTCCGCGACCGCGTCCGGTTCGAGCAGCTTGCCGCTGGCCGCCACGGCCAGCGCGGACGGGCTGCCCGCCGCGATGCCCGGCATCAGCATGTCGGTCTTCACGCCCAGCGGGCACAGCGCGCTGACCTTGATGCCCTGGTCGCCGTAGGTCATGCGACAGCCACTCGGCGAACGCCGATCGCCGCGTGCTTGGTCGCCGTGTAGGGGGCGTCGCCGGGACAGGTGAGCAGCCCCGCCGCCGACACGGTGTGCAGCAGATAGCCGCCGCCGCGCTCGATCATCCCGGGCACCACGGCATTCACCGCGTGCACGTGCGCCATCACGTTCACCGACCAGATCTGCTGCCCACCTCGGCGGGCGCGTCCAGGCCCTGTCCGGTCGCGATGCCCGCGTTGGAGCAGAACAGATCCGACCGGGCCGAACTCGGCCTCCGCGGTGGCCACCAGCCCCGCCACCTGCTGCTGCGTCGGTCACGTCGGCACGCACCGCGACCGCGTGACCGCCCCGCTCGACGATCGCGGCTGCGGTCCGCTCCGCGTTCTCGCCGTCTACATCGGACACGCACGACGCCCGCGGCACCCTCGGCGGCGAAGCGGCGTGGCCATGGCGGCGCCGATACCGCTGACCGGCCCCGGTGACCACGATGACCTTGTCCGGCAGCTGCACCCTGGGCCTCCCGTCCTTTGTGGATACCGACGCGGCTCCTGTATACCGACTAGTCGGTATGTAGTACCGTACGGCCGAGCAGTACCGCTGGCAAGGGAGGCAATCGGGTGAGTACCGGCCTGGCAGGCAAGACGGCGCTGGTCACCGGCGCGTCACGCGGAATCGGCAAGGCGATCGCGTTCGCGCTGGCCGCCGAGGGCGCGAACGTGGTGATCTCCTCGCGCAAGCAGGAGGCGCTGGACGCGGTCGCCGGGGAGATCCGCGCCGCCCACCCGGACGCCCTGGTGCTGGCCGAAAGCCGCGCACGTCGGCGAGCCGGAGCAGGCCGCGCGCCTGCGTCGAGGCCGCCGTCGCCGAGTTCGGCTCGCGTGGACGTCCTGGTCAACAACGCGGGCACCAACCCGTACTTCGGCCCGATGGTCGACCTCGACGTGGCCCGCGCCGAGAAGACCGTGCGAGGTCAACCAGCTCTCGATCGTGCTGTGGACGCAAGCTCGTCTGGAGGGTGTCGATGGCCGAGAACGGCGGCACGATCGTCAACATCGCCTCCATCGGCGGCATCGCCACCGAGCATCGGCATCGGCTACTACAACGCCACCAAGGCCGCCGTCATCCACCTCACCAGGCAGTTCGCCGCCGAGCTCGCGCCCGGTGTGCGCGTGAACGCGATCGCGCCCGGCCTGGTCCGCACGCAACTGGCCGGGCGCTGTGGGAGGGCAACGAGGAGCGCATCAACAAGGTGCTGCCGCTGGGCCGGATCGGCGAACCCGAGGACATCGCCAAGGTCGCCCTGTTCCTGGCCGGTGCCGACTCGTCGTGGATGACCGGCCAGACCATCGTCGTCGACGGCGGCGCCGTGATCCGGCCGTCGATCGCCTGAAAGGGGTCCGCGCATGGCTCGGTGGGGGATCACGCTCCCGCTGACCGGGGTGCCGCTGCCCGCGCACCGCGATCTCGTGCGCTCGCTGCCCGACCTCGGCTACACCGACGTGTGGACGGCCGAGACCGCGGGCACCGACGCGTTCACGCCGCTGGCGCTGGTCGCCGAGTGGGCACCGGAGCTGCGCCTGGGCACGGCCATCGCGCCCGTCTACACGCGCGGCCCCGGTCTGCTGGCGATGACCGCCGCGACGATCGCGGAGCTTGGCCCCGGGCCGTTTCGTGCTCGGCATCGGCAGCTCGTCGCCGGTGATCGTGGCCGACTGGAACGGCGGCCGAGTTCGCCGAGCCCTACGCCCGTACCCGGGACACGCTGCGGTTCCTGCGCGGCAGCGCTGGCCGGCGAGAAGGTGACGGAGCAGTACCCGACGTTCGCGGTCAAGCGGTTCAAGCTGGAACGCCCGCCCGCCGTGGCTCGCCGAGATCATGCTGGCCGCGCTGCGGCCGGGGATGTTGCGGTTGGCGGGCCGCGAGGCCGACGGCGCGATCACGAACTGGCTCTCACCGGACGACGTGCGGACCGTCCGCGGCAGCTGGGCGACGAGCCCGAGCTGGCCGCGCGGATCTTCGTCTGCCCCACCGAGGACGCCGACGCGGCGCGGGCACTCGGGCGGCTGCTGATCAGCAGCTACCTGACCGTGCCGGTCTACGCGGCCTTCCACGACTGGCTCGGCCGCGGCGATGTCCTGCAGCCGATGCACGAGGCATGGGCGGCGGGCGACCGCAAGGGTGCGAACGCGGTCATCCCGGACGAGGTCGTGGACGACCTGATCGTGCACGGCAGCCCGCAGCGGTGCCGGGAGCGCGTGGCCGAGTACGTGGCGAACGGCCTGACCACGCCCGCGATCGCGATCCTGCCGACCGGCGCCGACCCGGTGGCGATGGTGCGGGCGCTCGCGCCACGCGCGGACGAGGTGGCGTGATGGCACGCTCCGTGCGCGGCGGCCGGGCGACCCGGGAGGGCGGCGAGCGCAGCCCGATGGAGGAGCGGATCATCGCGTCGGCCGTGGCATTGTTCGCCGAGCAGGGGTTCGACGCGACGACCGTGCAGCAGGTGGTCGACCGCGCCGAGGTCACGAAAGGCGCGCTGTATCACTACTTCGACGCCAAGGACGACCTGCTCTACGAGATCTACCACGCGCTGATCGGCACCCAGACCGCCGCACTGGAGGCCATCGCCGCACAGGGCATGCCCGCGGGGGAGACCGTGCGGGCGATCCTGGTCAACGTCGTGCGCACGACGGTCGAGCGGCTGCCGGAGGCGAAGGTCTTCTTCCGCGAAGCGCACAAACTGGACGCCGACCGCCACGCCGCCTTCCGCGCCGACCGCCGCCGCTACCACGAGGGCTTCCGCACGGTGATCGAGGACGGCCAGTCCGGCGGCGAGTTCGCGACCAGCGTGCCTGCGGACACGGTGGTGCAGATCGCGATGGGCGTGGTCAACCAGCTCCCGGTGTGGTACCGCCCGGACGGCGCGAAGACGGCCGACGAGCTGGGCAACGAGATCTCCGACTTCGTGCTGGCCGCACTGCGTCCCTAGAACCGGCGACGCCCTCGAACCACGGACGCCCCGGCCCTGCGGCGGATTCTCGGGGTCGCCACAACTCCCTGAAGTCCAGGGTGGTGCGGGGATCCCCAGAACCCGCCTGTTGGGGTCGGGGCGTTTCGTGTGGTCAGCCGATGCGACCGGCCTTGACGGCGGTGATCAACGCTGCCGCATTCACACTCAATGTGGGGCCGGTCGGGTTCTTGCTGTCACGGACGGCGGCGAGAGTGTGCGCCAGTTCGACGCAGTCTCCACCGTTGCCGCCGCTGTGGCTGCTCTTGCGCCACCGAAGCATGGTGCGCCCTCCCTAGGTCGGCGTCACGGTACGTCCAACAGGGTATCCAGTAGGCGCATGGACTCTTCGGGTGAGAGGGCCGTCCTCGTCAGGTAGTAGTTCCAGATCAGGCCGTACTTCTGCTGTTCCTCGGGATCGTTGTCGATGTACCGGGCGGACGTCAGGTCTTCCAGGTACACGACGTCCAGACCGTCGTTGTTGGGCAACCGCAGCAGACTGAACGAGAATCCGGTCGCGGCATGCGCTCCTGCGGTGAAGGGCACAATCTGGATCGTGATGTTCTGCCTGTTGGCAAGCTCGCGTAGCTGGACGAGTTGATCATGCATGACATCGGGTCCGCCAACCTGCGTCCGCAGCACAGCCTCGCTGAGCACGGCATGCACCTGCACAGCATCATCACCGGAGATGCGCTCCTGCCGGGCCATCCGAGCCTGGACGAGGCGCTCCACATCCTGGGGTGCTGGTAGCGGGCTGGCCTTGATGACTGCTCGGGCATAGGCCTCGGTCTGTAGCAGGCCAGGCACCAGTTCCATGTCATAGCTGCGAATCTGGGTCGCGCCTTCTTCGAGGTTGACGTAGCGGCGGAACCAGTCCGGGATGGCCGTGCCGTAGGTGGTGCGCTTGCGCCGCTGTCGAGTCTGCTGGCCGAGCCGCTCCAGATCGGTCCGCTCGCGGCCCTTCACCTGGTACAGGTTGAGCAGTTCCCTCAGTTCACTGGCTTTGACGCCGACGTCGCCGGCCTCGATGCGACTGATCTTCGAGGGCGAGCAGTCCAGCATCCGCGCCGGCTCCTCCCTGTCCATGAGCAGCCCCTCGCGACGCTGACGTAGTGCCATGCCGAGTTGCCGCTTCGGCACCGTGGAACTCGCACCGCTCACCTGATTGCCCTCCGAGTCCGTCGTGGTGCACACATTCTGCCCGATCATGCGCCGCGCACGCTTCACTCAAAGGTGGGACTTGAAAGCTGCACGCGCATGTTTAATCTAATGATTGATGTTGGCCGGTTCGAGTTGCTCGGGAGTTCGTGATGTCGCACCCAGACCTGGATCAGTTCACTGTGGACGGTGCGCTGGCCCGAATGTGCGGGTGGGGTTGGACTTTCGTGGCCTATCGCGACCGCGTCGTCCCCGAACCGCTCGTCGCGCACTTCCGGCTGAACGACCAGGTGGACGTCCTGGTCGTCGACGGCGAGGACCGGTGTGGGGCGTACCGAGCCCGCGTCCGGCTCGACCAGGACCCGGTCGACGTCCACGCGGTGACCTGGTCCGTGACCGGTGACATCCGGTTCGTGCTCCGGTCGCTGCTACGCCTGCCGCCGGTCGACCGATCCCGGCCCGATCTGCCGGTGCCGCCGGAGCTACGGGCGCTGCTGCCCTGCCCGTCGATCCGGCACCTCACCATCCGCCCGCCGCAATGAACCCTGGAGATTCCGGTGACCGACCCGCTGTCCTACCTGCTGCTCGCCGTCATCCTGGCGTGCACCGCGCTGCTGGTACTACTGCTGCCACGCGACCCGCTGGTGCGGAGATGGCTGACCCGCCGGGACATCCGCCGCTACCGCAGGGGCGTGCGTTGATGATCGACTCCGCTGATCCGTGGGTCGCCGGGCTGATCGACAGGCCGACCGAGGATGCCATCGCCAGGGCCGTCGGCGATCTGCTCCGCCGTGCCCGGCTGGCCAGCGGTCTCAAGCTGACCGAGCTGGCCGACTTGTGTGGCGTGTCGCAGTCGGTGCTGTGCCGCATCGAACTCGCGCGCCGCACGCCGGGGATGGTGCTGCTGATGACCATGTGCTCGCGGCTGGGCATCCGGCTGTCCGACGTACTCAGGGCGGCGGAGGACGCTGCCGTACCGCTGCCCGCGGCACCTCGTGCCGGCCGGTTCCACGACCTGCTCGGGTCGTGAGTGCGTCAGCGGGTCAGGGTGATGGCCTGCGCGATCTCCAGCACGCGGTGCAGATCGATGGCCGCGTCGAGCACGAAGAACACCGAGCCCGTCACGAGTCCGAACGCGACGGCGATGCACGCCAGGGTGACCGGGTGCAGCCGGTGCGCGGGAGCGGACAGCAGCGCGGCCACCCGGCGCGGCACGGGGCCGGTGGTCGCGGCGAGCGCGATCTGCGGGCGGGTGTGGTCGCGACCGGCCAGGGCCGCTTTGCCGACTGCCCGCGCGGCGATCGAGCGGTCGCCGACGTGGCGGGCGGCTTCCTCGTCGGCCCAGCGTTCCGTGGTGAAGCGGATCGTGGTGGCGAGTGGCCGCAGCACCGGGTTGGCCGCCGCGAACACGTCGACAGCGGCGACGAACAGGTGGTGGCGGGACGCCAGGTGCGCTCGCTCGTGCGCCAGCAGCGCTCGCCGTTCGGCCGGGGCGAGCACGGCGAGCATGGCCGTCGACACGACGATCCGGCCCGGCCGGCCGGGTAGCGCGTGCGCGATGGGGCGGTCGTCGCGCAGCACCAGCAGTTCGCTGTCCACCGGACAGTCACGGGCGGTGCGATGCGCGTCGGCCAGAGCGCGCAGCCGGCGCACAGCGGTGCTGACCGCCAGTACCGCGAACGCCAGCAGCAACACGCTGGCCGTGATGTCGATCGGCAGGTGCACCGCGTCCAGTCGCCAGATCGTGTTCGGCGACCAGTGGCCCAGGCGGGCGAACGAACCCACCACGGACAGCGCCGCGACCACCAGCAGACCCAGCGCCAGCGCCGCGCACCCGGCCAGTACGGCCGACGCGACCAGCACCAGCCACGACGCCCACCGGGGATGCAACCGTCCCGCGACCCAGCGCACGACCGGCATCGCGAGCAGCGGCGCCAGAAGTGGGCAGTAGACGGAGACGATCATCGTGCGGTGTCCCGCCCCGGCGGGTGTGGACTCGCCCGCCAGTGGGCAACCGACAACGATGTGGCGCAGATCATGGGTCTTGTTCACCCAGCAATCCGCGCAGGACGCGTTCGTCCTCGTCGGACAGGTTGGAGACGAAGCGCGCCAGCACCTGTTGGCGGTTGTCCTCGGCGTCGAGCACCTGGCGCATTCGGCGGGCCGCCAGTCCCGGTTCGTCGGCCACCGGGCGGTAGGCGAACGCTCTGCCCTGCTGTTCGCGCTCCAACGTGCCCTTGGCGTGCAGCCGGGACAGGATCGTGACCACTGTGGAGTAGGCCAAGTCGCTGGCCAGGAGGGTTTGCACCTCGCCGGCCGTCAACGCCGCGTCCGCCGCCCACAGCGTCGCGAGTACCTCCGCCTCAAGTTGGCCTGGTCCCCTGCGTCCACCCACGGCACTAATCTACAGGAATGTAAATATGGTATCCATAGCCGTTCGTTTGCCGTGATGTGAACAAATCCACGCGGCAATGTGTTCGCCACCGAATGGCCGAGGTCCGTTCACAGGCACCATGTAGGAGTACCTCCGAACGGGTGGCCACCGACAGGAGCGTGAGATGCGGATCGCGTTCGTCACCGAAACGTGGTTGCCGTCCACGGACGGAGTGGTCACCCGGATCACGTCGACAGTGCGCGAGTTACGTGCCGCGGGACACGAGGTACTCGTGGTCGCGCCCAGCCCGGCCGAGGAGGGCTTCGAGGGCGCCAAGGTGAAGTCCGTGCCCACCGTCGGCTTCAGCTGGATCTACGGCGGCAAGCGCTGGGGCCTCCCGCTGCCCCGCGTCGGCAGGCACCTGCGCGACTTCCAGCCCGACGTGGTGCACGTGGTGAACCCCGTGCTGCTCGGCATCGCCGCGGTCCTGTCCGCGGGCCGCGCCGGGTTCCCACTCGTCGCGTCGTACCACACCAACGTCGCCCGGTATGCCACCTACTACCGACTCGGTTGGCTCGCCCCGATCATCTGGTGGCTGCTGCGCAGGTTGCACGGCCGCGCCGCCGTCAACCTCGCCACCTCGACCTCGACCTGCGACGAACTGCGCGCCCAGGGCATCGACCGCGTCCAGCTGTGGCCACGCGGTGTCGACCTCGACCTGTTCGAACCCCGCCCACCCGCACCCGCCGATCACTCCCGCCCGCCGGTCGCTCTGTACGTCGGCCGCCTGGCCGCCGAGAAGGGCCTGCACCTGCTCGAATCGCTCGCCGTCGCCGAACGCGGCGTCCGGCTGGTCATGGTCGGCGACGGACCCGCCCGCGCCGAGCTGGCCGCCCGGTTCCCCGTCACGTTCACCGGCTTGCTGCACGGCGCCGACCTCGCCGCCGCCTACCGGTCCGCCGACGTGTTCGTCTTCCCGTCCACCACCGAGACGCTCGGGCTGGTGATGCTGGAAGCGCTCGCCAGCGGGTTGCCGGTGATCGCCGTGGACAGCCCGGCGAGCCGGGAGATCCTGGGGGAGTGCTCGGCCGGGCGGTTGTTCACCGCTGAGGTGGCTGACGGGTTGCCGTCGCTGGTGTACCAGGTGCGGGAGGACAACTCGAGCGGGTATCTGTCGGATCTGGCGCGGCGGGAGGCTGAGAAGTGGAGCTGGCCCGCGGCCACCGAGGTGCTTCTCAAGTGCTATCGCGAGGTTATCGCCGGGAAGCCCGCCGTCGCTGTCGACTGAGTTTCGTCGCGGTGCGCGGTGCGCGGTGCCGTTGCCGGTCCGGTCGGGCTCCGCGGCCGCCGGTGTCGGGATGGGCCGGGTGCGTTCGTTGGGCTGGCGCCGGATTGTGGGCGCCCGGCGGCCTCGCGCTGCCTGCCGTTGCCGGCCGGCGGCCGGTTTGCCTTGCCCTTGCCCGCTTTGGTCCTCGCCTGCCTACGTGCGGGCTCGGTAGTCCGGTTCCCTGCCTGGGCTGGGTGGCGGTGCCTGGCGGTACGGCTGCCGTTGTGGCTGGGGCTGGTTGGGCTGATTCGCCCTGGTGGGTGGCAGTTGCGCCGGATGGCCCGGCTGGGCCTGGCTCGGCCTGGGCTGCTGGGGCTGGCGCACTGGCTGGCCGCTGGGCCTGGGTGGCTGGGCCGCCCTGCGAGGCTGCTGTGGCTGCCGTTGCGGGCGGCCGTAGTTCTGTTGCTGGCGGCTCGGCTGCCTTGCCGGTGGCGGCGCCTGCGGATGCTGGCGTGAGCCGGGGGGCCTGGCGTCGCCGCGTGGTGACGGCTCGCGGACCTCGCTCCAGTCCTCGTTCCTCGGTGCGGCCCTGCGCATCCCCCGAATGCCACCGGGGCGGTTCACGAACGAGTCGAACGCCACCAATAACACCGCGATCACGATCGCCACGATGCCCAGCGCCGGGAACTGCACGACGAACGAGATCACCGTGACGAACAGCAGACCGACCACAGCCAGCCAGCATGACCAGTCGACCCGACTGATGACGTTGGTGCGCCGGCCACGCTCGTCGTCCCAGTCACCCATGGCGATCCCCGGTCACGTCCCTTCGGTCTGCGCAGCATCGATCTCCGCCGCACATCATCCCTCATCCCTCCGCCGACCGTGGCCGGTCCGGCGATTCTACAAGTTGTGGAGTAAAGTCGGTGGTGGTGGTCGCGCCCTGGGGGACGCCTCCGCTCGCGGAGTAGCGACACGTCGGAGGTACCTCGACAGCGTGGACCCCATCAATTCTCGGCGTACCCGCCGACACCTCTACCGACACCGTCGACCCTGGCCGGCGATCGTGATCCTCGTCATCCTGGCCGCCGCAGGCGGAACCGTCTGGGTCCACGTGCTGCACCAGGCCGGAAACACTACGGCAATGGCGAGTTGTCCGGTATCGACGGTCGCCCCGAAGGGGCAGGCCAAGCTGGCGCCGCTGCCGTACACCGCGCTGGACAAGGTCGCGCCCATCCCGGCAGCGCAGGTCCGCGTCCGCACGCTGAACGCCAGCTCGCAGGTCGGGCTCGCCGGGCGGATCGACCTCGAACTCCAGCACTACGGCTTCACGGCGATCGGCTCGCCCGGCAACGACGCCTACTACCCGGACGGCAACATGCGGTGCTTCGCGCAGATCCGCTTCGGTCCCAACGGCGAGACGGCAGCCCGCACGCTGAGCCTCGCGGTGCCGTGCGCGCAACTGGTCCGCGACGACCGGCAGGACTCTTCGGTCGACCTCTCGCTGGGTACCTACTTCACCGACCTGGCCCCCAGCGGCGACGCACTCACCGTGTTCTCGCAGCTGGCGAAGTGGTCGGCCGGCCATCCGGCGGCCGGTGGTGGCCTGCAGTCCCAGGCCGCTGCCGCGCCCACGGTGGCGGGGCCGCTGCTGGCCGGCGCCCACACGTTCCGGTGCTGAGGCACAACGGGAGGTAACAGATGTCCGGACATCGCGCCGGCAGACGGGCGCACGGCGAACTGGAAGCCGACGTGATCGCGGCCCTCGCCGCCGCGACCGGGCCGGTGACGGTCCAGGAGGTCCAGCGCTGCGTCGACATGGATCTGAGCTACACCGCCGTGCACACCATCCTGAACCGCTTGGTGGACAAGGGGCTCGTCGACCGTGAACCTGCCGGTCGGGGCCAGGTGTACCAGCCATCCCACGGTGCCGCCGAAGTGATCGCCGCGCACATGGGCGCGCTGCTGGACCGTGGCCCCAGCCGGACCGAGGTACTCCACTCCTTCCTTGGCACGCTGTCGCACGAGGACGAACGCCTGCTGCGCACCTGGCTCGACCGGTGACCACCAGCCTCCCGCCGCTGCCCGCCGACCTCATCGCGGTGCGCGCCCTCGAACTGGCCCGCGTCCACGAACACGAAGCGATCCTCAACCACAGCGTCCGCACCTACTGGCACGCCGTGTACGCGGGGCGCGCCCGCGACGTCACCGACTACGCCGACGACCTGTTGTTCCTGGCCTGTGTGCTGCACGACATCGGCACCGCCGACTCCTTCGACGACCCGGTCCGGTTCGAGGTCGCCGGTGCCGACGCTGCCGCGCGGTTCCTCACCGAGCAGGGCCTGGCGGCCGCTGCGGTGGACCAGGTCTGGCAGGCCATCGCGCTGCACACGTCACCGCAGATCGCCGAGCGGCTCGGCCCGGTCACGATGCTGACCAGGCTCGGCGTGCTCGCCGATTTCGGTGCACCGGTCGGCGGCGGTGGCGCGGAACGATCAGCCGCCGAGGTGCGCTACCCGCGGCTGGAGATCGAGCGCGAACTGACCGATGCCGTTGTCGCGCAGGCGCTGCGCGAGCCGGCCAAGGCCCCGGCGGCGTCCTGGCCGCACGGGCTGCTGCGCGCCCATCTTGAGGGCACCGCCGACGCGTTCTGATCTTGCGCGGCCCATCGGGGCCAGAATGGTGGTCATGCCGACCCCCTCACCGCGCGCCGTGCGCGATCTCGCCGATGGCTACGTGACCACACTCACCGAGCTCGACCCGGTCCTCGCGACCGGGTTGGGCATCCGGGACGACCGGATGCCGGACCTGTCGCCCGCCGGGCAGGAGGCCCTGGACGAGGCGGCCCGCCGCACGCTGACCGAACTGGACACCCTCACCGCCGACGGCGAGCCGACCGGGGACGAGTCGCGCTGCGCCCGGCTGCTGCGTGAACGGCTGACCGCGGGCCTCGCCGTCAGCGAGATCGGTGAGCACCTGCGGGCCGTGCGGAACATCCTCGGTCCGGTGCAGTCGGTGCGCGGCATCTTCGAGATGATGCCGACCGCGACCGACGACGACTGGGCGCTGGTCGCCACCCGGCTGGCGAAGGTGCCCGAGTCGCTGAGCAGCTACGTCGAGTCATTGCGCGAAGGCATGCGCCGCGGGCTGTTCGCCGCGCCGCGCCAGGTGGCCACGATGGCGGGCCAGTTGCAGGCGTGGGCCGACACGGACGGCGGGCGCGGCTGGTTCACCGCATTCACCGACGACGCACCCGGAGCACTGCGAGCCGACCTGGACAGCGCGTCCACGGCCGCGGACGCGGCGACGGCGGAACTGCGCACCTGGCTGCTGACGGAGTACCTGCCCCGCGCGGACGGCACGCCGGACGCGGTCGGCGCGCAGCGGTACGGCGTGCTGTCCCGCTACCGGTGCGGGGCCGAACTGGATCTCGCGGAGGCCTACGAGTGGGCTTGGTCGGAGTACCGCACTCTCTCGGTGCGCCAGCGCGAACAGGCCAACCGTGTACTCACCGGCGCGACGCTGGACGAGGCCGTCGCGCACCTGCAGACGCACGGCGAGACCGTCGAGGGCGTCGAACAGATCCGGCTGCGGTTGCAGAGCATCATCGACCAGACGATCGCCGAGCTGGACGGCACGCACTTCGACCTGGCCGAACCGGTCAAGCGCTGCGAGTCCCGGATCGCCCCGCCGGGCAGTGCGGCCGCGCCGTACTACACGCGGCCGTCCAGCGACTTCGCCCGGCCGGGCCGGACCTGGCTGCCGACCCTGGGCGAGACCCGCTTCCCGTTGTGGAAGCTGATGAGCACCTGGTACCACGAGTCGGTACCCGGTCATCATCTCCAGTTCGGGCACTGGACGACCCTGTCCGGCCGGCTCTCCCGCTACCAGACCGGCGTCGGCTCGGTCAGCGCGATGACCGAGGGCTGGGCGCTGTACGCGGAACGGCTGATGGACGAGCTGGGCTATCTCGCCGAGCCCGGCCCGCAGCTGGGTTACCTGGACGCGCAGATGCGCCGCGTGATCCGGGTGATCATCGATATCGGCATGCACCTGGAACTGCCCATCCCGGCCGACTCGCCCGTCGGCGCCGGCCAGACCTGGACGCCCGACCTCGGGTTGGCGATGTTCAGCATGGGTTCGCCGCGCGATGACGCGTTCGTGCTCAGCGAGATCGTGCGCTACCTGGGCGTACCGGGTCAGGCGATCGGCTACAAGCTCGGCGAGCGGGCCTGGCTGGCCGGCCGCGCGGCGGCGGAGGAGGCACGGGGGAGCGCCTTCGACCTCAAGTCGTGGCACATGTCCGCGCTGTCGCTGGGCGCGATGGGGCTCGGTGATCTGACTCCGGAGCTGGCGCGGCTCTGATCGTCCACTCAGGACTGTCAGGGACGGCGGACGAACTCGGCGATCACCTTGCCGAGTTCGCCGCCCGCGTCCTCCTGCAGGAAGTGGCCCGCACCGGCGATCGTGGGGTGCTTGCGGCCCGCCGCGCCGGGCATGGCCGCGCGCAGCACCGGAGCCATCGCGGCGGTGATCGGGTCCTTGTCGCTGAACGCCACCAGGAACGGCAGGTCCGCGCCGCGCAGCGACCGCCACGCGGCTCGATTCGCCTCCGATGCCGGGTCGTCCGGGCGCGTCGGCACCAGCATCGGCATCGCCTTCGGGCCCGCCTTGTACGACTCGTCCGGGAACGGCGCGTCGTAGGCGGCGCGCACCTGCCGCGACAGCTTCGTGCGGCAGCCGCCCTGCACGAACCGCGCGATGTCGAGTCGCTCCGCGTTCACCACGGCCTCGCGGAATTTCCACCACACCGCGGGCATGTCCACGTCACCGGTGGGCAGGCCGGTGTTCGCCGCCACCACGCTCGCGAACCTGTCCCGGTGCTCGGCGACCAGGCGCAACCCGATCAGCCCACCCCAGTCCTGCCCGACGAGGGTCACGTCCCGCAGGTCCAGCGCGTCGAACACCAGCGATCGGACCCACTCCACGTGCCGGGCATAGCTGTGCTCGCCGGGCTCTGCAGGCTTGTCGGACCGGCCGAAACCCACCAGGTCAGGTGCGATCGCCTGGATGCCCGCGTCGGCGAGCACCGCCATCACGTGCCGGTACAGGAACGACCAGCTCGGTTCGCCGTGCAGCAACAACACCACCGGCCCGTCGTCGGGCCCGCTGCGCACGTACGCCATGCGCAACGCGCCGCCGTCCGGATCGGGAACGTCCGCGTACTGTGGCGCGAGGTCGAAGTCGGGGAGGTCGGCGAACCTGTCGTCGGGCGTCCGGAGCAGCCGCATGGACTCACCCTAGCGGGTTACCGCTACGGTGGGCTCGGATCCGATGTGGAGGGTGCCCGGTGAAACTGTGTGTGCTCGGTGGTGGCGGGTTCCGCGTGCCGCAGGTCTACCGCGCCCTGTTGCGCGACACCGGCAGCCCGCGCGTCGACCACGTCGTCCTGTTCGACCCCGATCCCGCGCGCTCGGCCGTGATCCGCGGCGTGCTCGACCAGCAGGCGGCGGGCGTGCCCGGGGCGCCGCGCGTCGAGGTCGCGGCCTCCCTTGACGCCGCGCTGACCGGCAGTGACTTCGTGTTCGCCGCGTTGCGCGTCGGCGGACTCGCCGGCCGGATCGAGGACGAGCGGGTCGCGCTGCGGGCAGGCGTCATCGGTCAGGAGACCACCGGGCCCGGTGGTCTTGCCTACGCGCTGCGCACGGTCCCGGTGCTGCTGCACGTCGCCGAGCGGGTGCTGGAGCGCGCGCCCCGAGCGCGCGTCGTGAACTTCACCAACCCGGCCGGGATCGTCACCGAGGCCATGCGGTCGGTGCTCGGCGACCGCGTGATCGGCATCTGCGACACCCCCGACGGGATGGGCCGCAGGTTCGCCGCCCTGCTGGGCGTCGCGCCGCGGGACGTGTTCTGCGACTACGCGGGCATCAATCACCTGGGCTGGCTGCGGCGGATCGTGCACGACGGCACCGACCTGCTGCCCGGACTGCTGGCCGACGACGCCCTGGCGACCACCGAGGAGGGGGCGATCTTCGGCCCGCGGTGGCTGCGCGCGCTGGGCGCGGTCCCCAACGAGTACCTGTACTTCTACTACCGCAACCGGGAAGCCGTGCGCGCGGCGAGCACCCGCGGCGAGTACCTGCAACGGCAGCAGGGCGACTTCTACCGGGCCGCCGCGGCCGACCCAGGTCACGCGCTGGCCCTGTGGGAAGCGGCCGTCGCCGAGCGCAGCAGGACCTACCTCGCCGACGCCCGGGGTGCCGAGGCGCGGCCGGGAGAGGGCTACGAAGGCGTGGCGCTCGCCGTGCTGGGCGCGATCGCCCGGGACGAGCCGACCACGATGATCCTCAACGTGGCCAACGGAACCACACTGCCCGGCCTGGACGCCGAGACCGTCGTGGAGGTGCCCTGCACCGTCGACGGCACCGGGGCGCACCCGCTGTCCGTGTCACCGCTGGCCGGAGCCGAACTCGGGCTCGTGCAACAGGTCCGGGCAGCCGAGCGGCTGACCGTCGACGCCGCGACGAGCGGATCGCGCGAGACGATGCTGACCGCGCTCGCGCTGCACCCGCTCGTCGACTCGGTGTCCGTCGCCGACGAACTGCTCACCGGCTACGTCGACCGGATCCCGGAGGTCGCGGCCGTGCTGACCCGGCCCTGACCGCTACTGGTCGAACATGCTCTTGTGCGTCGCGGGCACCAGGTCCTGGTACTCGGTGTGCTTGCCCATCCAGCGCCGCACGAACGGGCAGTACGGCAGCACCTTCAGCCCGCGTGAGCGCGCGTCGTCCAGCACCCCCCGGACCAGCTCGCTGCCCAGGCCCCTGCCCTCGTACTCAGGGCGGATCTCGGTGTGCAGCAAGGCCATCTCGTCATGGCGGAAGTGGTACTCGGTGAACCCGATGAGGTCGTCGCCGTCCCGCAGCTCGTAGCGGCTGCGCTCCTTGTCGTCCGTCAGGTTCACGCCCGCACTCCGTCCAGTTCCGCGATGGTGGCGACCGACGGCGCCTCGTACCGGCTCAGCTCGCGCGCGCTGTCCTCGGCGTCACCCAGCACCCGCAGCGCGTTGCCCCAGGTGAGCTGCGCGACGTCGGTCTCCGACCAACCGCGGTACAACAGCTCGGCGATCAGGTTCGGGTAGCCCGCCACGTCATCCAGGCCGTCCGGGGTGAACGCGGTGCCGTCGTAGTCACCGCCCAGCCCCACGTGGTCGATCCCGGCCACCTCGCGCATGTGGTCCAGGTGGTCGGCGACCGTCGCCGCGGTGGCCACCGGGCGGGGATGGTCTGCCTCGTAGGCGGCCATGACGTCCTTCGCCGCCGGGTCCATCGACATCCGGTGCAGGCCGTGTCTGCCCAGTTCCTCGTCGGCGCCGCGGGTCCACTCGGCTGCCGCGGGCAGCACGAACGCCGGCACGAACGTCGCCATCGCGACGCCGCCGTTGGCGGGCAGTTGGACGAGCACGTCGTCGGGGATGTTGCGCGGATGGTCGCAGACCGCGCGCGACGACGAGTGCGAGAAGATCACCGGCGACCGGGACACGCGCAGCGCGGCGCGCATCGTGTCCGGGGCCACGTGCGAGAGGTCGACCAGCATGCCCAGCCGGTTCATCTCGCGCACGACCTCCTCGCCGAACTTGGTGAGCCCACCGTGCGCGGGTTCGTCGGTCGCGGAGTCGGCCCACGGCGTGTTGTCGTTGTGGGTCAGCGTGAGGTACCGCACGCCCAGCGCGTACAGGGCGCGCAGCGTGGCCAGCGACGAGTTGATGGAGTGGCCGCCCTCGGCCCCCATCAGCGACGCGATCCGGCCGTCCGCCCGCGCGGCACGCACCTCGTCGGACGTACGCGCCAGCCGCAGCCGGTCCCGGTAGCGGTCCACGAGGTTGCGCACGCAGTCGATCTGCTCCAGCGTGGCGCTCACCGCGCTGTCGCCCCGCAGGCTGGAGGGCACGAACACCGACCAGTACTGAGCGCCGACGCCGCCCGCGCGCAGCCTGTCCAGATCGGTGTGCAGGTGGGCCGACTGGTCGAAGGCGATGTCCCGCTCGTCGAACCGGTAGCCGACCTGCTCGCGCAACGCCCACGGCAGGTCGTTGTGACCGTCCACCACTGGGTGCTCGGCAAGCACCGCCCGGGCTCGTGCGAGCAGATCCACCGTGTCCGTCATCCGCGTCCCTCCCGGTTCGGCGCGGGCCGAAAAGGCCTCGCCCGCCACCCTAGACTTCGGCTGACCGAAACGTACGGATCAAGGCCGGAGGGCACGGCATGGCGGTGCACGAGCTGGAACTGCGGTACCTCGACGACGCGGACGCCGAGGCCAGCGCGCGACTCAGTAGGCGCGCGTTCGGCTTCTACGGGCCCCCGTCCAGCGAACCGGCCCGGCTGCCGACCGCGAGCACCAACCACGGCGCGTTCCTCGACGGCAAGCTCGTCGGCCAGGCGATCGACCTGCACGACCGGCAGTGGTGGGGTGGCACGCTGATCGGCTCGGCCGACATCGCGGGCGTCGCCGTCGCGGCGGAGGCGCGCGGCAACGGCGTGGCCAGGAAGCTGATCGGCAGGCTGCTGGCGGACGCCCGGGAGCGCGGCGCCGTGGTCAGCGCCCTGTTCCCGTCGATCTCCACTGTGTACCGGGCGTTCGGCTGGGTCACCGCGGGCCGCGTCGACACGCTCCAGCTGCCGACCCTCGCACTGCCCAGGACCCCGCTGCCCGACGGCCTGGAGGTCCGGGAGGGCACCGCCGAGGACGCTCGCGCGGTGCACGACGTCTACACCGCCGTGGCCAAGGCGCGCAACGGCATGCTCAGCCGCGACGAGCCACGCTTCGCCAGGCTCGGCGGCAACGCGGCCGACGGGCTGACCGTGGTGGTGGCGGACGGGACCGTCGTCGGATACAGCCGGTGGACCCGTGGTTCGGACTACGGCGAGCACGGCGAGCTGACCGTGCACGACATGCTCGCCACCACACCGCAGGCGGCTCGCGCGCTGGCCACGGTGCTGGCCAGCTGGCACACCGTGGTGTCCGCGCTGCGGATGCGCCTGCTCGGCGACGACGCCGTCGCCGACTGCCTGGCGCCGGAACTGGGCCAGCTGCACGACTCGCACTCGTGGATGCACCGGCCGGTCGACATCGCCGGTGCGGTGGCCCGTCGC
Organism: Candidatus Melainabacteria bacterium; assembly: GCA_963780635.1. Classification (GTDB taxonomy): domain Bacteria; phylum Actinomycetota; class Actinomycetes; order Mycobacteriales; family Pseudonocardiaceae; genus DATEPR01. The sequence continues at coordinate 941,697 of CAWACW010000013.1, read as the reverse complement.
GGCTGGTCGCCGTCGGTGCGCGGCCGCGCGGTGTTCACGCTGCAGGACCGGCTCGCGCCATGGAACACCGGCACCTGGGAACTGGAGATCGCCGACGGCGCGGGCGAACTACGCCGCAGCACGGCGGACACCTCGGTGTCCCTGACGGTGGCGGGCTTCGCGTCGCTCTACTGTGGACTGGCGACAGCCGGGATGCTGCGTGAGGCCGGGCACGTCAGCGGTCCGCACGACGAAGCGGCGGCGCTCGACGTCCTCGGGACGTCGGCGCCGCCGCGCATACTCGACTCGTTCTAGTGGTGTCCGGTAACCATGCCGGAATCACCCGGTGAGGGTTACCGGACGCGCCACTGGTTCTTCCGGTTACGGCAGCGCCCAGTGCTGGTTGGCGCCACCGGTGCAGTCCCAGATCTGCAACTGCGTGCCCGGCGTGGTGGATTGGTTGGTGTCGTCAAGACACTTGCCGGAGTTCGGATTGAGCAGCGATCCGTTCGCCTGTGGTATCCAGACCTGCGCGCCTGTGTTGTTGCAGGTGAACAGGTCTACCGGTGTGCCATCCGTCGTGCCCGCCGCGTCCACGTCCAGGCATTTGCCCAGTGCGCGCAACGTGCTGCCGGCCTGGACCACCGTCCACTGCTGGGCGGCGGTGCCGTTGCAGGTGAACACCTGCACCGGCGTGAAGTCGGCGGCACTGGCACCGCGGACGTCGACGCACAGACCGGCCAGGCCGGTGATCTGCCCGGTGCCGTTGCCCGCCGGCGGCTGCGTGGGCGGCGGCGTGGTGCTGCCCGCGCCCTTCTCGAAGGCCGCGACGTACTGCACGGCCATCGTCCCGCCCGACGTCGTCGACGCGTTCGGACTGGTGCACCCGCACACGCCGTTCGGGAACCCGCCGCCCATCGCCAGGTCGAAGATGATCGACATGTTGTGGTCGAACGCCGCCTGCCAGGTCGCGGTCGGCACCTGATTCTCGTTCACCTGGAACACCTGGGTGCCGTCGATCTGCCAGCTGATCGACTCGGCCGCGGTGTTCGTGCGGTTGACGATCACGGTGTAGGTGTGGAAGCCCGTCTGGCAGCCGCCACAGGCCGCGAGCCCGCTGCCGATGCCGTTGGGCTCGTTGCACGGCCCGGCCGGATCGACGCCGCAGTGGATCGTGCCGGAGCGGTCGGACAGCGAGTTGACGTCCTCCAGGATGTCGATCTCGCCGTTCTCCGGCCACTGCCCTGGGCCCAGCATCCAGAACGCGGGCCAGTAACCCAGACCGCTGGCCGGATTCGGCTGCTGGATCGAAGCGGTGACCTCCAGTTCGCCACCGGCGGGCGCGCCCACGTTCGCTGTGGACGTCTGGATACGGCCCGACGTCCAGTTGCTGCCCGACCCGATCGCCGTCAGGTCCAGGTTGCCGTTGCCGTCCTGGTGCACGTTCGCCGTCGAGCTGGTCATCGTCTCGATCTCGCCGGTGCCGAAGCTGGAACCCGGCCCGGTGTCGTAGATCCAGTTGCCCGACACCCCGGTGTTCGCGGCACCGTTGAAGTCGTCACTGAAGACCGTCGACCAACCGGCCGGCGGCGCGGGCACCGCGGCATTGGCCGCCGGAGCCGCCAGTGTCACGGCCGCGGTCACGGCGGCCACTGGCGCGATCACGGCGACCAATGCCGCGAGTAACCTCCGCCTGCCGCGCCGAGCAGGCACGTGTTCGGCCGACGTCGTTGTCGCACGCAACATGCGCTATGACCTCCTGACTGGTTGCCCTGCAATCCGTAGCTGCTTGGGAAGCGCTTACTTCCTGTCGTCTCAGCACGGTCCTACCGGGCGATCAGGCTGGTCAAGGCGCTGTGGATGCCGGAAATTACCAGTTAAGGTGTAATAGCGTGATGACGAGGTTTGCGGGCACTCGTTATGGCCGGTCGCTTCCGGTACCGGAACCGGAACCGATTCAGTTCAGTGGTGTGAAAAACGTTCTGGCCGCGGACAACGATTACTGAGCGCGACGGGGGTCGGATGACTTCCCCGGGGTGTGCGGCGGGCCGCCGGTCTTCGCGGCCCCGGCCGATTCGACGGCGGGCCGGCGCCGCAACGGCGGTTTTCGGTGCCCGCCACGTTCGGACCGGCAGCCGACGCCAAGGTGACCACCGAGTCGAACCCCGGTTTCGTTGTCCTGCCGCGGTTCGCCGTCTTGTCCGGCGGTCTGCACGCGGGCGCAGGGTTTGCTGCCCGGTGTGGCGTGGTCGTCCTGTGGCGCGGTCGGGTTGCCGGGGAGTGTTGCCCGGCCTGAGCTTTCGCATCCGTGGGTGCTGTTGGCCGACCGGTGCGGGGTCGCCGGTCTCGGCTCAGCGGCGCTTCTTGGTCCTGTTCGCGCGCCACGCCTCGACTACCGCGGTCACGTCGACCGGCGCCACGTCTTCGCCGTGCGCCTTGATGCGGTTGTTCAGGTCCGCGACGATCTCGCGTACGGAGGACTCCAGGGTCAGCCGTCCCACTCGCTCCGGCAGGCCCTCGATCTCCTTGCGCAGGCTCGGATCGTCAGGCAGGGCCTCCCGCCGCAGGAGGCCCTTCACCCACCAGTTCTCGTCGTAGGGCTCATCCAGCCCGGACAGCGGTTTCCCGCTGCCGGGCAGGTTGTCGAACTCGCCCCGCTCCTGTGCTTCGCGGATCTGCTTGTCGAGAGCCGATTCCCATCGCGCGCCCATGCCCGGATTCTACCGAGCGTCAGAGGTCCAGACCCGTGAGCACCAACGTCCGCTCCTCGGTCAGGTCCTGCATGGCCGAGCGCAGACCCTCCCTGCCGACACCGGATTCCTTCCAGCCGCCGTAGGGCATCTGGTCGGCCCGGTAGGACGGCACGTCGCCGACGATCACGCCACCCACCTCCAGGTCCCGGTGCGCCCGGAACGCCACCTGCAGATCCTTCGTGAACAGACCGGCCTGCAGCCCGAAGCGGCTGTCGTTGACCTTCGTGAACGCTTCGTCGATGTCGGCGAACGCGGCCACGGTGACGACCGGGCCGAAGACCTCCTCGGTGGTCACCTTCGCGTCCTTCGGGACGTCGGCCAGCACGGTCGGTGCGACCGTCCTGCCGTCGCGAGTGCCGCCGACCAGCACCTCGGCACCGGCGTCGCGGGCCTCGTCGACCCACGACACGATCCGCTCGGCGGCCGCCTCGTTGATGACCGGTCCGACCTGCACACCGTCGGCCGTCGGGTCACCGGTGGGCAGCTTGCGCACCTCGGCCACCAGCGCGTCCACGAACTCCTGGAACACATCCTGGTGCACGAAGACCCGCTGCACCGAGATGCACGACTGCCCTGCCTGGTAGTTGCTGAACAGCGCCACCCTGGCTGCCGCACCGGTGATGTCCGGCCAGTCGTTGTTCACCACCACCGCCGCGTTGCCACCCAGTTCCAGCGTGATGTGCTTGTTCGGCGCCTGCTCCTGGATCGACCAGCCGACCGGGCCGGAACCGGTGAACGAGATCACCGGCAGCCTCGGGTCCTTGACCAGCGGGCCCATGTCCGTGTTGCCCACCGGCAGCACCGACACCATGCGCGGCGGCAGATCGGTCTCGGCGATGATCTCGCCCAGCACCAGCGCCGTCAGCGGGGTCGCCGGGGCAGGCTTGATCAGGATCGGTGTGCCGACCGCGATCGCGGGCGCGACCTTGTGCGCCACCAGGTTGAGCGGGAAGTTGAACGGCGCGATGCCCAGCACCGGGCCACGCGGGAACCGGCGCACGATGGCCATCCGGCCGGTCGCCGCAGCGTCGGTGTCCAGTCGTTGCAACTCACCGGCGAACCTGCGGGCCTCCTCGGCCGCCCAGCGGAACGTGGACACGGCCCTCGCCACCTCGCCGCGCGACCACACCAGCGGCTTGCCGTTCTCCGCCGTGATCAGCGCCGCGATCTCCTCGGACCGCTCGGCCAACCGCTTCGAGATGTGATCCAGCGCACCCGCGCGCACGTGGGCAGGCAGCGCCTGCGCTTCCAGCCGTACCGCGTCCAGGTCCGCGATCGCCTGCTCGACCTGTGTGGACGTCGGGACGGCCACCTCGCCGACCACCGATCCGTCCCATGGGGACGTCACCTCAAGGGTGGTCTCACCGAACGTTGGCTGACCGGACAACAGGAACGGGCGCACATCCGACATCGTGGTCTCCTTCTTCACGCCTACACATCAGCGAACGCCTGCTCGAGTATGTCTATGCCCTCGCGCAGCAGGTCGTCACCGATGGCCAGTGGCGGTAGGAATCTGATCACATTGCCGAACGTGCCCGCGGTCAGTGTGACGAGTCCCGCAGCATGGCAGGCCTTGGTCACAGCCGAGGTCAGAGCCGGGTTCGGGGCCTTCGTGGCCGGGTCGGCGACGAGTTCGATGGCCAGCATCGCGCCCCGGCCACGCACCTCGCCGATCTGCGGATACTTCGCCGCCAGCTCGTGCAGCCGGGGCAGCAGCTGTGCCTCGATCTGCTTCGCCCGGCCGCACAGGTCCTGCTCGGCCATGGTCTCGATCGCCCCCAGCGCCGCCGCGCACGCCACCGGGTTGCCGCCGAACGTGCCGCCCAGGCCACCGGGGTGCACGTCGTCCATCAGCTCGGCCCGTCCCGTGACACCGGCCAGCGGCAGGCCGCCCGCGATGCCCTTGCCCGTGGTGATCAGGTCGGGCACCACGTCCTCGTGTGCACACGCGAACCAGTCGCCGGTCCGGCAGAAACCGGTCTGGATCTCGTCGGCGATGAACAGGATCCCGTTGTCCCGGCACCAGTTCACCACCCGCGCCAGGTAACCGGGCGGCGGCACGATGAAGCCGCCCTCGCCCTGGATCGGCTCCAGCAGCACGGCTGCTGTGTTGTCCTCACCGACCTGCGTGTGCACGGTGGTGACGAACGTCTCGAACGCCTCGTCGGCACAGCGTTCCGGGCCGGTCGGCCAGCGGTACGGGTAGGCGGCGGGCACCCGGTAGACCTCGCCGGCGAACGGGCCGAACCGGTGCTTGTAGGGCATGTTCTTCGCGGTCAGCGACATGGTCAGGTTCGTTCGGCCGTGGTAGGCGTGGTCGAACACGACGATCGCCTGCCGCCCGGTCGCCGACCTGGCCACCTTGACCGCGTTCTCCACCGCCTCGGCGCCGGAGTTGACCAGTATGGATCGCTTCTCGTGGTCGCCGGGCGTGCGCGCGTTGAGCGCCTCGCACACGTCGACGTACTCCTCGTAGGCCGTGATCATGAAGCACGTGTGGGTGAAGTCGGTGACCTGCTGGCGGACTCGCGCGACCACCAGCGGTGCCGCGTTGCCGACCGTCGTCACCGCGATACCGGAACCGAAGTCGATCAGGTGGTTGCCGTCGACGTCGACCAGGATCCCGCCGCCCGCCCGCTCGATGTAGACCGGGAGCACGGTGCTCAGCCCCGCCGCGACCGCGCTGCGCCTCCTGGCCTGTAGTTCGGCCGACCGTGGGCCGGGAATCTCGGTGACCAATCGGCGTTGCTGCACGATCTCGGGCATCGTGGGCTCCTTCCACCTGCAGCGAGCATCCCCCGTCGCCGTCGGGTGGGCAACGGCGGCGGTCAGCCCGGGTCGGTGACCCTGCCCAGGAACAGCGGCGCGCCGGTGGTCGTGTCGGTGATCACGAACAGGAACGGGTGGTCCACCGTGACGATCCGCGGCTGTGCGATCGCGGTGGCCTGCATGCCGACGCCGGTGGCCGCGGCGGCGGTCGTGCCGTGCTCGTCGACCTTGATGACGGCCTCGTGCCGCACGGTCTGGATCCGTAGCGCTTGCGCGGTCGTGATGCCACGGAAGTCGGCTCGGCCGGTGAAGGCGTCCGGCATGCCGAGCCGGGCCAGCGTGGCTGTCAGGTCCAGGTCGGTGTGCAGGGTGAACTTCGGCATCACCACACCGATCGGCGACGGCCGAACGGACCGCAGCACAGTGGGCAATCCCTTGTCCCGCAACATGTCCACCAGTCCGGTCAGCGAGCTGGCGGTCGGCAGCAGCACGGTGCAGGCCAGCCTGCCGCCGGTGTAGGGCAACGTCACGACCTGGTAGCCGGGGCCCTCCGCGTAGCCGTACGGCTCGGGCGTGGGCGTGTCCCGCGCGGAGTGCATCATCGGCACCCGCACCACCGAGCCGTCGGCCCGGGTGAACGGACCGGGCGCGGTGTCGCCGGCCGGGAACGCGCGGGCCCACGACGCGGCGAGATAGACGGCGTTGGTGAGCACCATCCGCGTACTGCCGGCCAGCGAACCGGCCGGGAACAGCTGCGGGATCAGACCACCCGTCTGCGCGGCCACTGTCGAGTTGACCTGCTGCCGCGACCCGTCCGGGTCGCCCGCGAAGTCGGCGGCCCGCACAGCGGCGTCGAAGCTGCCGCGCAGGGTCCGGTCGAAGGCAGGTTCGACACGCATGCCCCGCTGCGTCCACACGGTGTCGGCCACCTTGAGCGCGGTGGTGTGATCCCGCTGGGCCGCGCTCAGCCCGTCGAGCAGCGCCCGCGCCGGCGTCGCCGCGGCCTGCGCGCTGGGCACGTGCAGCACGGCGGCCAGCTGCGTCGCGGTCTCGCCGCGCGCGCCCGTGGCGACCATCTGCAACGCGAGCGCGACGCTCGCAGGCGAGATCGCGACATTGCCGCCGGGCGCCGCGGCCAGCAGGTCGAGGCCGAACCGGTCGTCCGCGGCCACCAGTGCGGCGGCATCGGCGGGCACGTCGAGGGCGACCGGCGTCGGGATCGGTGGCGGTGGCGGCGGTGGTGCTGTGGTCGACCCGCAGGCGGTCACGACCAGCACCGCGATCACCAGCAACGCGGCCAGCGGGCCGACTCCGTGCGGACGTGCCATACCCATCGGACGGAAACCGCAGCGCCGATGGTTGCCTCGTCGAACGCACTGTTTGTTCGAGATGGCCGCAGGTGGGCGATTCGACTGCCCGCTGCGGCGCCGGGGCCCGACCACAATGAATCAGACCCCGACCCGCACGGTTGCTCCGCTGTTGCACCAGCGGAACGGTTCCTCACCTGACCCCAGGCGGATTCGCTACACGACTAGCTGTGTCCTGGGTCATAGCCACGAACTGGTACGGCGTGATTAATCCAAACCGTAGGCCCGTAACGCGAAAACTACTCCGAACATCCGTTGCCAACAAGACGGCCCGACACACATTGGGGGTCGCGGACCAGCGGCGATGAACAACCCGGCGCCGTTCGGCGCGCCGGTTACCCGCTGGTCACCAGCCCCATACTCGTGAGCGCTGTGGAGGGTCGCCGGACAGCCGGTGGACACCGCTGTACAGCGGATGCACAGGATGGGCGTGCTTCCGGGTCTCGCTGGACACTCCGTGGCGATCTATGAATATTCACGTCGATGCCCGGCAGGCGAGTTGGCTTGTTGCGGAGCGCATGCGAGTACATGATGTCTCCACTCGTATTGATGAGTGCCCTTCACCCAAAGCGGTTGCACCCGCTACGTGGAGAGGTCGTTTACCACCACAGGGCCTTCGGGCTACACGACTAGCTGAACTGAACCGTGTCCAGTGGCGCTCCGTCTCCGGGAGCGCCACTGCCGGTTCGGTGGAGACGTCACAATGACTGTGCGGTGCCATCCCCTTTTCGGGGTACCTCGGACGGATTGTCCGACCATGTCGTCAACGCACGTGAACACCGCTATTTCGACGCTGTCGACCACACTGTCACTCTCGCTGGCGGTCACGCTGGTCCTGGCGTTGCGCGGCTTTCCGATCCACACTGCCATCGCGACACCGCTGCTGGTGCTCGCCGGTGTGCGAGTGCTCACGACAGTTCGCATCGACCAGCTGACGACCGCGCTGCGGGCGCTGTCCGTGGCAGCGAGTGCCGTGACCGGCGTCCCGGACGTCATCGGCGGGGCGAGGGGCGGCGTGGCCTGATGATCGCGGATCCGTCGACGGGCGATCCGGCCGACCCGGATGATGTGCCGACCGTCCAGGTGCACCCTGTCCGGCGGCCGGGCACGCAGCTGCCGCCAGCGCCTGCCACCGCGACAGGTCCGGCGTTGCGGGTCCGCCAGGATGTCAACGGCGAGACCCGGGTGAGTTTGGAGTACCCGGGAGCGCGAGCGGTGGCCGGCGCGGATTCGCTTCCGTCGAGCCAGGTCAGGCGTGCACAAGCGACTGGCCGGCTCGCTGCGCCGCGTGCCGGGGAGGCCTGGGAGCCCTACGAGCGGATGATGATCGGCCTGGGCGCGTCGCAGGCGGACATCCATCGGGAACGGCAAGCGTGGCTGCGCAGGCAGCGGACGGCAGCGCCGCCGTTCGCCGGCTCGGCTGCGTCGCCGCCCGTCGTCACTCCGACGGCCGACAGCGAGATCAGGGCCGACACACCTGCCGCACTCGCGGCGTTGCTGCACACGCTCCAGGTTCGATCCGGCCTGAACGTGTCGCAGTTCGGACGGCACGCGCACATCAGCCGCTCCCAGATGTACGCGCTGACCCGGACCGGCCGCATGGCCTTGCCGACGCAACCCGACCAGCTCAGGACGTTCGCGATCACGGCAGGCCTGCCCGCACATCAGGTCGAAGCGGTCATCACCGTGTGGACGACTCTGCTGCGGCAGAAGCGACTCCAGTCGGCGCCTCCGCCGAGCTCCGCTCCCGAGCAGGTCTCGGAATCGACCCTGGTGAGGGCCGTCGTGCACGGGGTGGTCGAGGAGGTTCGGGAACTGACGGCACCTCCCGGCGTGCTGCCGGTCGTGCCGCCCCCGCGACCGCGACGATCGACGTTCGTCGACTTCGTCGCGAAGTGGGGCATCCTGGTCGCGGTCATCTCGACCGCGATCACGCTCACCAGCGCCGAGTCGACACGAGCAGCCGGCCCGTTCGCCTTCGTCGGGCTCCTCATCGCAGGCACCGTGCTTGGTTACGGCATCCACAGGTTCCTTGCCGTGCGCGACAGCGGCCGCGCTGTACAGCGAGAGCGCCCGCTGAGGCCACGCCCACAACGATGGTTCTCTCATCGAACGAAAATCGGGCGCGCTCGCTGACCTCGATCCCTAGACTCGCCGCGTGGTGAACCGGGCGGGGAAAGTTCTTTCGGCCCTGGCGGTGACGGGGGAGCGGGCCACCGGGCGGCAGGCGTGGCGGTTGTTGTGGTCGTCCAGCCGGCCGTTGTCCGTGGTGGTGATCTGCTGGCTGGTGGCGGGCTCGCTGTTACCGGGGTTGGTGGTCGGTGCGCTCGGCCTCATCGTCGGCCTGCTGCCCGCCGCGATCTCGGCCGGGATGGCTTCGCAGGCGGGGCACCGGTTGATCCTGGCCCTGGTCGTCACCGCGTTGATCTACGCGTTCTCGCTGGTGCTCGACCCGATCGGCGACGCCCTGGGTACCACGGCCAAGTCCCGGATCACCGGCGAACTGCAGAGCAGGCTGCTCGCCTCGGTGTCCGAACCGGTGGGCATCGCGCACCTGGAGGACGCCGACGTGCTGGACCGGCTGGCCAGGGCCGAGGGCAGTCTCACCGGGTTCTTCCCCGGCGACGCCCCGATCACCTGGGTGGGCATCCTCGCGTCGCGCATCGCGGGCATCGTCGGCTGTGTCGTCGTCGCGGTCTACACATGGTGGCTGGGCCTGCTGCTGCTGGTGATGTGGCTGGCGGTGCGTCGCTACGTGCTGGCAGCCGTGCTCCGCCAGGCCACCGAGCTGCGCGGCCAGACCACGGTCATGCGGCGGGCGTGGTACTTCATCGGCGTCGGCTCGAAAGCCAGGGACGCCAAGGAAATCCGGGTATTCGGGCTGGCAGGCTTCGTCGCCGCGCGGTTCCGGCGCGAGTACCGGGACGCGATGCGCGCTGCCGCCGGTGGCCTGCGCGATCTGCACCGGCGGGCCGGGCTGTGCTTCCTCGTCGTGCTCGCCGGTTACTGCGTGGCCATCGCGGTGATCGCCAACGACGCCCGCACACACGTGATCGGCGTCGGCGCGCTGGCGATCCTGCTGCCGATGCTGTCGGTGACCATGTCCACGGGCAGCGTCAACTCCGACGACATCACGCTGGCCTGGACCCTGGCCGGACTGCCCGATGTGGACCGACTGGAGGCCGAACTGGCCGTTCCGGACCTGGCAGGCGCGCAGGACCCGACCGGGATGCCGAAACAGGCCGTGCGGCTGGAGGGTGTGCGGTTTCGCTACCCGGCCGGCAGCACCGACGTGCTGGCCGGTGTCGACCTCGACCTGGCCGCGGGCACGTCGACGGCGATCGTGGGCGTGAACGGGGCGGGCAAGTCCACGCTGGTCAGCCTGCTGTCCCGGCTGCGCGACCCGACCGGCGGCCGGATCACCGTCGACGGTGTCGACGTCCGCGAGCTCGATCCACGCCGCTGGCAGCGGACTGTCGCGATCATGCCCCAGGAACCCGGGCACTACCCGGTCAGCGCGTACGACAACATCGCGTTCGGCGCGCTGGAGCACCGGGACGACCGCGCGGGCGTCGAGGCGGTGGCCCGGCTGGCCGGATTCCTCGACGTGGTGCCCACACTGGCCGACGGCTGGGACACCGTGCTGTCCCGCGAACTGCCCGGCGGCACCGACCTGTCCGGCGGGCAGTGGCAGCGGCTGGCGTTGGCCCGTGCGCTGTTCGCCACCCGGCACGGCGCGCGGCTGCTGGTGCTCGACGAGCCGACCGCGGCCTTGGACGTGCGCGGCGAGGCCCGCTTCTACGACCGGTTCCTGGACATCACCTCGGAGCTGACCACAGTGATCATCTCGCACCGGTTCGCCACGGTCCGCCGTGCCGACCGCATCTGTGTCCTGGACGGCGGCGTGATCACCGAACGCGGCACGCACGACGAACTGGTCGCGCTCGGCCGCACCTACGCGCGGATGTACGAGGTGCAGGCCGCCCGGTTCGGGAGTGCGGCATGACCATGGTGCGGCATCCGAAGCGGCGACTGGGCAGGCTGGCAGGTGTGCTGCTGCTGGACGGTTTTCGTGCCTCGCCCGGCTTCATGACGCTGGTGAGCTCGATGCTCGTGCTGGGCAGTGTCGCGATGACCTGCTATCCGCTGGGCTACCGGCTGCTGGTGGACGGCGCGCTGGCCGGTTCGGTCGGGCATGTGGTCCGGGGCGTCGTGCTGGTCGGCGGTCTGATGTCGATCGGCTGGCTGATGACCTCGATCGGCGCCACCGACGCGATGGCGCTGTCCGACCGGATCGCCCTCTACCGGACGGCCGAGCTGATCAAGCTGATCAGCGGCGTGACCGGCATGGAACACCTGGAGCGGCCCGAATACCTGACCGAGGTCGAGCGGATCAACGCCAACCGGCGACAGCTCGCGGCGGCCCCCCGGCAGTTGCTGACCAGTCTCGCGAGCGGTGTCCGGATCATCGCGCTGGTGGTGCTGCTGGCCACCGTGTCGCCGTGGTTGCTGCTGCTGCCGGTGTGTGCGGTGCCGCCGCTGGTGGCCGACCGGCTGGCCAAGCGCATCACGCGCAGCGCCGAGGACGACATGGGCCACACCCGGCGGCTGGCCGGGATGCTGTTCGGCCTGGCCGGCGACACGACGGCGGCGGGCGAGGTCCGCGCCTACGGGCTGGCACCGCACCTGGCCGCCGAGCACCGCAGGCTGTCCGCCGAGGTGGACCGGCGCAGTTCGCGCGAGGCACTGGCCGTGCTCGGCGTGCAGGGCACCGGCTGGCTGCTGTACGCGGCCGGGCTGATGGGGGCCGTCGCGCTGATCGTGGTCCAGGCGTCGTCGGGCGCCATCTCGCTGGGCACCGTGCTGATGGCGGTGTCGCTGATCCGCCGCTCCCGCAACCAATTGGCCGCCACGGCCCGGCAGTCGGGTGCGCTGGTCAACACGTTGACCACGGCGGACCGCGTGTTCTGGTTGGAGGACCACGCGGCCGAGCAGGCCGCGCGAGCGGGCACCACACCCGCGCCGGAGCGGTTGCGGCAGGGCATCGAGCTGCGTGGCGTGATGTTCCGCTATCCCGGCACCGAGCGTGCGGTGTTGTCGGACTTCGACGCGATGCTGCCCGCCGGGTCGACCGTCGCGCTGGTCGGGGAGAACGGGTCCGGCAAGACCACGCTGGTCAAGCTGCTGCTGCAGATGTACCGGCCGGACGGCGGCGAGATCCTGGTGGACGGCGTGCCGCTGACCGAACTGGACCCGGTGGCCTGGCGGGAGCGGTGCACTGCCGCGTTCCAGGACTTCGCCCGGTTCCACCTGCCTGCCGTCGAGTCGGTCGGCGTCGCGGACCTGCCTGCCAGCACCGACGAGCAGGCGGCGACGGTCGCCCTGGACAGGGCGGGCGCGGGTGAACTGCCCGCGCAGCTACCGCAAGGCCTGGCCACGTTGGTCGGCACCGTCTACACGGGAGGGCAAGGCCTGTCCGGCGGGCAGTGGCAGAAACTCGCGCTGGGCAGGGCGATGCGCCGTGACAACCCGCTGCTGGTCGTGCTGGACGAGCCGACGGCGAGCCTGGACGCACCGTCCGAGCACACGCTGTTCGAGCGGTACGCGGCAGCGGCGACCCGGCAGGCGAAGCGCAGCGGCGCGGTCACCGTGCTGGTGTCGCACCGGTTCTCGACGGTCCGGATGGCCGACCTGATCCTGTTCGTCGAGTCGGGCCACGCCGTCGAGTTCGGCAGCCACGACGAGCTGCTCGCCCGCGGCGGCCGGTATGCGGAGCTGTTCGAGCTGCAGGCGGCCGGTTACCGCTGACGCGGCGGACCGGCCGCCACGCGCGCTTCGATGGCGTCCGGCTCCAGCCACCGGGTCTCCAGCCACCACGTCGCGCCCGCCTCGGTCCACCGCGCTACCTCGGCGGAGGCGGCGGCCGGGTCACCGGCCGATGTCTCGCCGTCGACGACCACGTCCAGCTCGGGCGACCCGCCGTGGTCGGTGAGCCAGGACCGCAGGTCGCGGACGTCGGCGGGGGAGCGGTCACCGGTGAACTGGGTGATCACGCCGTCGCAGCGCAAGACCCGGCGCATCGACTTCGGCCGCGGCCACACGCCGACCACCCAGATCGGCACTGCGGCACCGGCGGGTCGCGCGCTCTCGTCGGGCGTCGCGGTGAACTGGTAGTGCTTGCCCTGGTAGCCGCCGCCGCCCGACCACAGCGTGCGGACCAGGTCGATGCCCTCGTCCATCATGTCCGCGCGCGTGCGCAGATCAGTGGGCTCGCGAGCGTCGGGCAGCACCGGATCGACGGCCCCGACGCCGACGCCGAGCACCGCCCGGCCGCCGGAGAGCTGGTCGAGTGTGGCGACCTGGCCGGCCAGCTTCCACGGTCTGCGCCACGGCAGCGGCGTGATCACCGTGCCCAGCCGCACCCGGCTGGTCGCCGCGGCCATCCCGGCCAGCAGCGTCCACGCGTCGACGCCGTACGCCAGCTCGGGGACGAACACGCCGTCCCAACCGGCCTGCTCGGCGAGCCGGGCCTGCGCCACCTGGTCGGCTGCCCGGCCACCGGGCAGTACCACGCCGTATCTCATCGTCAGTTCCTACCGCACGGCGCCGACAGTCACAGTCCGGCCAGCACTCCGACGCCGACGGCGAGCACCACGCCGACCAGCGGTGGCACCCGCGACAGCAACAGCGCGACACCGACGACGAGCATGGCCGCGCCCAGCCAGGTGTGCGCGGCGGTCCAGGCCAGCGACCCGGCGGACTGCGCCAGCAGCGCGACCACGGCCAGGCTCAGGGAGCGCAGCGCGGCACGAAAACGGCGCAGGTGGATCAGGCCGGCCCGCACGCGGTCGAGCACCAGCACCAGCAGCGGTGGCAGCAGCACAGCCAGCGTCGCGACGGCGGCGCCCGCGTAGCCGCGGACGAAGTAGCCGACGGCGATCAGGTAGAGGCCGTTGGGGCCGGGGCTGATGTTGCCGACGGCAAGCGAGCTGAGCAACAGCTGGTCGGGCATCAGTCCGGCGGACGCCAACTGTCCACGCAGGACCGGCAGTGAGCCCAGGCCACCGAAACCGAGCAGGCTGGCCAGGAACACCGCGAGGAACGTCTGGCCGAGGCTCATTCGGTGTCCTGCTTGGCGGCCGCGTTCTTCTCCCGATCGTCACCGCGGCCGCGGAACACCGACGGGAACGCCGCGCCCGCCACGATCGCGGTGAGCAGGATGATCACCGGGTTGTCGATCAGGAACGCCAACCCGAGATAGGCGGCGAACAGCAGCGGGCCGCGGCTGGCGTGAGTGCGTTTCAGCGTGTCCCGCAACAGTTGTACCGCCAGCGCGACCGCGAAACCGGCAGCCATCCCGGCGACCGCTCGCAGCGGTGTCGCCGCGGCGGGCAGTGTGCTGACTTCGTGGTAGGCCCCGGCCAGGAAGACGGTGATGACCACTGCGGGCAGCATCAGCCCGACGATGGCGGCGACCAGACCGCGGATCCCGGCGACCTGGCGACCGATCAGCAGGGCTTGCGCCAGGATGCTGATACCCGGGGTGAGGCGGGCCAGCACCATCGTGTCCAGGAACTCGTCCTCGGTCAGCCAGCGCCGTGTGAGGGCCAGTTCGCGCATGGCGACTGTCGTCGCGGAACCGCCGCCGAACGAGGTGGCCCCGATCCGCGCGAATCCGAGGAAGACCGGCAGCCACCGCCGATCAGCGGGCGGCTCGTCATCCGCCGCGGGATCGTCCGTTTGCTCCGCCGCCATCAGCCCACCCATCCACGCCCGTCAGCCCGGCCACCCGTGCGGTAGGACGCGGCCAGGCCGGTTCATCGACAACGCCGAGCCGCGGATCGGCGGTCACGGATCCAGCCGGGGGGGGCCGCCGGTAGCCGGCCGCACCCGGTACCGGCGGGGTGCTGCTCGAGTCCGCTGTGGGCTAGAACTTCCAGCTGCGGTCCGGAGTGGCCACGTCGATCTCGATGCCGTCCGGGTCGAGGAACTTGAAGAAGCGTGGGGGCCACTGCTCCTTGTCCTCGCCGTAGATCTCGATCCCGAACTCCTTGAGCGCCTCGACGACAGCGGCGGTGTCCTCGATCTCCAGGCCCACGTGGTTCGGGCCGAGGTTGCCGCGTGACCACGGGGTGATGTCCACGCGCGCCTCGTCCGGGCGCAGCAGGGAGAAGTTCACCTCGCCGTCGGACAGGTCCATCGCCTTGCCCGGGTAGTGGCCGGGAGTGCGCTCGGCACCCAGGCGCTTGAAGCCGAACACCTTCTCGTAGAACGTGGCCGTCTTCTCTAGGTCCGAGGTGACGACACCGATGTGCCGGATACGCATTTCGCCTCCGCTGTGAACCCGAATGTCTGCTGGACAGAAATACTGTCCGGACAGCCGACGACGGCACTGTAACGGCGGCGAGTCGGCTCGGTCAACCCTCTGTCGCCAGGGTGGACAATCTACCGCACTGTAGGTCATGATGTCTGCTGTGCAGAAAGAGAATCTCCCAGTCGACGGAGCCGCGCCGACCTATCCCATCTCGTCGGTCGACAACGCGCTGCGGCTGCTGCAGCTGTTCCGCGAGCGGCAGTCCGTCCGGTTGACCGAGGCGTGCGCCTACCTGGACGTCGCTCACTCGACGGCGCACCGGTTGCTGGCCATGTTGGTGCATCACGGTTTCGTCGTCCAGGACCCGACCACCAGGGCTTACCGGCCCGGACCGACGCTGGTCGAGATCGGCCTTGCCGTCGTCCAGAAAATGGACATCCGGCTGCAAGTGCGGCCCATCCTGGAGAAGCTGGCCGCCGAGTTCGAGGAGACAGTGCACCTCACGGTCATGGAAGGCACACAGGTCCGCTACCTCGACGCAGTGGAGAGCGAACGCGCGCTGCGGGTGGTCGCCCGCACCGGCAACCTGCTGCCCGCGCACTGCACGTCCGCGGGCAAGGCGCTGCTGGCCGAGCTGAGCCCGGCCCGCCTGCACGAGCTGTATCCGCAGAGCAAGCTGCTGACGCAGACATCGCACTCGCTGGCCAGCATCCGATCCCTCGAAGACGCCCTCGATGACGTGCGCGAACAGGGTTACGCGACCAACTACGAGGAGAGCGAGGACGGGGTCGGCTCGGTGGCCATCGCGCTGCACGACCAGACCGGCAGAGCCGTGGCCGCGATCGCGGTCGCGGTGCCGGTCAGCAGACTCGGCCCCAAGGTGCGCACCCACATCGTCCGGGCGCTGCGAGAGGCCCAGGCGGAGTTCCTCGCGTCCTTGGGCTGAGCGGAAACCGTTACCCGACAACGGTTTCCGCCCACGACATCAACTCGACCCTTGACGGGGTCTCGACGCAAACGCTACGTTCGGTGTCTGTAATACAGACAGAGTGTCTGTCCAATGGAGGACGACTCATGCAGCGAGCGGACGTTGTCGCCGGTGTGGCGGTGGCCGCCCTGGGTGCCTTCGCGCTGGTGGCCGCACTGAACCTGGCGTTCCTGGCGACGAGCGGCGTGCCGGGACCGGGATTCTTCCCGACGCTGCTGTCCGGTCTGCTCCTGTTGCTGGGCGTGCTGCTCGCGGTCACTAGTCTGCGCGAACGGCCGGTGCTGGTGACCGGCGGTACGGACGAACCGGCCACGCAGGTGCCCGGCGAACTCGCCGTCGACGAGCCGACCGGTCGGGCCCGGGTCCTGCGGGCAGGCTCCGTGTGGCTGTGCTTCCTGATCTCGGTGCCGATCCTGACGATTCTCGGTTTCGTGCCCGCGATGGCGATCCTGGTCGCCGCAGTGCTGTTCGGTGTGGAACGACGCCTGAACTGGCGGTCGCTCGTGGTGGCCATCGTCGTCCCGGTGGCGGTGTACGAACTGTTCGTCCACCTCCTGGGCATTCCGCTACCGGTCGGTGTGTTCAACCTCGGCCCGTTCAGCTCGTGATCCACACGGCGATCCTGCGAGGAATCGAATGTCTGCGCTGAATCACCTGCTCGACGGGCTCGGGACCGCGGTGAGCCCGAAGAATCTACTGTGGATGCTGATCGGCTGCGTGCTGGGCACCGTGGTCGGCATCCTGCCGGGTCTGGGCAGTCCCGCCGCGACACTGGCCGTGCTGCTGCCCCTGACCCTGCGCCTTGAGCCGACGACCGGCCTGATCATGATGGCCGGCATCTACCACGGCGCCAAGTTCGCCGGCTCCACCACGGCGATCCTGCTGAACATCCCGACCGAGACCTCCTCGGTGGTGCTCTGTTACGACGGCCACGAACTGGCGAAGAAGGGCCGGGCCGGCCCGGCGATGGGCATGTCGGCGATCTCCGGCTTCATCGCGAGCACCATCGGCGTCATCGCGCTGACCTTCACCGCGCCCGCGATCGCCAACCTGGCGGTCAGCTTCGGACCGCCGGAGTTCGCGTCCCTGATGACGTTCGGCCTGATGCTGGTCATCTCGATGGCGGGCAGGTCGCCGATCAAGGGCCTGATCTCCATGGCGCTGGGCCTGCTGGTCGCGACCGTCGGCGTCGACCTGGTGTCGGGCAGCCAGCGCTACACGTTCGGCAACATCAACCTCTACGACGGCGTCCAGTTCATCACGCTGACGCTGGGCCTGTTCGCGGTCGCCGAGGTCATGATCAACGTCGAGAAGAAGCGCGGCAGGCCGCTGTTCACGGTGCCGACCAGGATCCGGGAACTGTTGCCCACCAGGGGTGACCTCAAGAAGTGCGCGGGCGCCATCGGCTTGGGCTCGGTGGTCGGGTTCGTCATCGGCGCGCTGCCCGGCGGTGGCTCCACGATCGGCTCGTTCGTGTCCTACACGCTGGTGAAGAACACCTCGCGCAACTCGGACGAGTTCGGCAAGGGCGCGATCGAGGGCGTCGCCGGGCCGGAGGCGGCGAACAACTCCGAAGCGGGCGGCGCGATGATCCCGCTGCTGTCGCTTGGTCTGCCGGGCAACGCGAGTACCTCGGTGATGCTGGCGGCGCTGCTGCTCTACGGGGTCCAGCCGGGCCCGCTGCTGTTCACCGACCACCCCGAGATCGCGTGGCCGGTCATCGCCAGCCTCTACCTGGGCACCCTGGTCCTGCTGGTGCTCAACCTGCCGCTGATCCCGATGTGGGTGCAGATCCTGCGTATTCCCTACTGGATTCTCTACCCGACGATTCTGGTGCTGGCTGTGGTCGGCGCGTACAGCGCCCGCGGTTCGCTGTTCGACGTGTGGATGATGGTCGGATTCAGTCTGGTCGGCTACATCTTCCGCAAACTGGACATCCCCGCGGCGCCGATGCTGATGGCGTTCGTACTCGGACCACAGGCGGAAATCGCGCTGCGGCAGTCCCTGACGCTGTCCAACAACAATCCGTTGATCTTCCTCGAGCGGCCGATCTCGGCCACCGTTCTCGCGCTCACCATCGCCGTCATCGCGTTCTCGATCGTCAGCCGCCGCCGGCGTCGCCTCCGTGGCGACGTGGCCCAGCCCCTCGCACCGTCCGTGACGGCCGTCGACGCGAACCAGACCGCGGTCGACGAGCCGGTCAAGTAAGGGAGTTCGTCAATGAAGCCGACGTCTCGTCACCTGCGGGTTGCGGCCGCGTTCGCGGCACTGCTCATCGGAGCGACCGCGTGCTCCACCCTCCAGGCCGGCGCCAACAGCGACAGCAGCACCTCCAAGCCCGGCAACGTGCAGGTCGTGGTGGACACCGGACCCGGTGGCGGTAGCGACCTCTTCGCCCGCCAGATCGTGAAGCTGGCCCAGCAGAGCAAGGCCATCACGAGCAATTGGCCGGTCATCAACGAGCCGCAGGGTGGCGGCCTCGGCGCGATGGCCTACATGAAGGCCAAGCCCGACGCGACGAACTACGTGGCCGCGTTCACGTCCAAGTGGGTCATCAGCGCGCTGTCCACGAACAACCCGCCTGCCAGCCTCAAGGACCTGACGCCGATCGCGGAACTGGCCAACGAGACCCAGATCATCGCGGTGCCCGCCACCTCGAAGTACCAGAACTTCAACGATTTCATCTCCGACGCCAAGGCCCACCCCGGTCAGCTGGTGCAGACCGGTGGCGCGCCCAGCTCGGTGGACAACCTGATCGCGCTGAAGATCGAGAAGGACACCGGGACCAAGTGGAAGTACCTGTCGTTCGCCGACGGCGGTCCGCGCATCACCGCACTGCTGCGCGGTGACGCCCAGATGATGATCGGTGCGCAGAGCGACTTCCAGGAGCAGGTCGACGCGGGCAAGCTGCGGATCATCGGGGTGTTCTCGGACAAGCGGATGGCCGCGTTCCCGAACGCGTCGACCATGACCGAGCAGGGCTTCAACCTGTCGAGTCTGCCCGACCAGCTCCAGTTCCGTGGCATCGCGGGCCCGCCCGGCATGTCGCCCGCCGCCGTCAGCTACTACGTGGGGGTGTTGTCGAAGATGGTGAAGTCGCCGGGCTGGCAGAGGTACATGGACAGCGAAGGTGACACGACGGAGTTCGTCACCGGCCCCGCGCTGAAGACCCTGATCGACAAGTTCACCACGTCCATGACACCGCTGGTGACGTCCCTGGCCGGGGCGGGCCAGTGACCGACGTCCAGCCGACCGTCCCGCCGACCCGCCAACTGGCCGACTTCGCCGCTGGCCTCACGGCAGGCTCACTCCCGGACCCGGTGGTGCACAGCGCCCGCCGTGCCCTCGTCGACTGGCTGGCAGCGGTGCTGTCCGGTGCGCGAGAGCCCGCGGCGGACAAGCTCAACCGGGTCATCGGGACGGTGGGACCGGACACCGGCGCCACCATCGTCGGCCGGGACGTGTCCACCAGTGCGCCGTTCGCCGCGTTCGCCAACGCCTACGCGTCGCACCTGCTGGACTTCGATGACATCTACAACCCGCCTCATACCACGGTCCACTTGGGATCATGCTTGTGGCCGGTGGTGCTGGCCCTGGGGGAGACCCGCAGGGCCAGCGGCCCGGCAGTGCTGGCAGCGTACGTCGCCGGATTCGAAGTGGGCGCGAGGGTGGCGTGCGCCGCCGGCATCCAGCATTACGAAAGCGGTTGGCACGTCACGGGAACGGCGGGCCACCTAGGGTCAGCCGCAGCGGCTGCCAACGTGCTCGGCCTGCCGGGTTCGGCGACTGTGCACGCCATCGGCGCGGCTGCCACCCAGGCAGCGGGCATCCGGGAGGTGTACGGCAGCGACTCGAAGGCATTGCATCCCGGCAAGGCGGCGATGGACGGTGTGCTGTCCGGTTTACTGGCGGAGCAGGGCTTCACGGCGACGGAGACCGCGATCGAGGGCCCGATGGGATTCCTGCGGGCGGTCACCCCGGCACCCGTGCCGGAGCGATTGGTCGAGGGCTTCGGCGAGCACTGGCACGTGCTGGACAACGGGCACAAGCTGTACCCGAGCGCATCGCTCACACATCCGCCCATCGACGCGGTGCTGGCCGTACTCGGTGCCACCCCGGTCGACCCGGCACAGGTGGTCGGCGTCGAGGTGCGGCTCGCTCCATTCCCCGCTGAGGTCACGGCGTCGCGGCAGCCACCGACCGGGGCAGCGGCCAAGTTCAGCACGGCCCACGTGGTCGCGGTGGCGCTGCTGACCGGCTTCGTCCGCCCGGCCGACTTCACCGACGCGGTGGCGAACGACGCGGCAGTGGCGAGGCTGCGCGGCCTGGTCCGGATCGTGGCCGATGATGCGGTGCACAAGCGAGGCACGCACGTGCGGATCGAGCTGAGCGGCGGTGAGGTGCTGGAACAACGCATTGAGCAGAACCGGGGCACCCCGTCCGACCCATTGTCCGACGACGACCTGACGTCGAAGCTGCTCACAGCGGCGGCGGCGTACCTGCAGCCGGGTGCGGCGCGGGAACTGGTGGACCGTGCGTGGAGCTTCGACCAGGCAGCCGAACTGGCTGACGTGCTGCGCCCACTGACGGAGCGAGTAGCGGCAGCGTCCTGACAGGGATACGGTCGGCGCACCCCAGTCCCGATCGGGAGGTGCCGTCGTGGCCACGGTCAGCGTCCGGTACATCGTCGACGACGTCGATGCGGCGATCGCGTTCTACTGCGGGCACCTCGGTTTCCGGGAGATCATGCACCCCGCACCGGCATTCGCCATGCTGTCCCGCGGCGACCTGCGCCTGGTCCTCTCCGCACCCGGCGGCGGCCCAGGCGGCGGGGCGGCCATGCCCGATGGCACTGTGCCCACCCCGGGTGGATGGAACCGGTTCGCCATCGAGGTCGAGGACATCGACGGCACAGCCGAGCGCCTGCGGGCGGGCGGGGTCCGTTTCCGCAACGACATCGTCGACGGTGTCGGCGGCAGGCAGGTCCTGGTCGAAGACCCGGCGGGCAACCCGGTCGAGTTGTTCGAGCCGACCAGGCGAGAGGCCAAGCTGGACAAGGCGAACGGTGCTTGATCGCCGGCGCCCTTGAGGCCGTCCCTTCAGCGTCGAACCGAGCCCCGGGGATGCGGGCCGTCTCCCTCGCCTTTCATGGGTTCGTCGACGTCAGCCCGGCACCGCGCCTGAGCGCATCCGCTCGACGGCAGCGTCCGTTCCCAGTTCGGCGCGCGCGGCTTGATGGGTGAAATAGTGGCGTAGCGTCCAGAACGCGAGTGCTGGGTCCACGGACAGAGTGCCGCCCCGGATGACGATCATCGCCTCGCCGGCCTCGGCGACGGCGGTCTTGTCGGGGCGCATCAGCCATGATCGCCCGGTGAGCTGAGGTGGCTGGTTGGCGAATCCCGTGACTACGATCCGCTGCCCGGGACCGGGGCCGACCGACACTCCTTGGACCGCCGCCCAGTCCAACCAGGCTTCGTAACCCAAAGCCCGATATCGGATCCCCTGCACGGACAGTAGAAGCTCCCCCGCGCCGCTCTCCCTGCGAGCCCGTCCACGATGAGGCCGAGCAACGGCAGGGCGAGCAACGCGAGCACGACGGCAACCACGAGTTCGGGAACGCCGGGTGGGCTGCTTGCGAAGGCCGCCAGCACGCTGATCGCGATCAGGAGCGCGATCAGTAACAGTCCACCTGCGGTGACCAGCCAAAGCGCGACCCATAGCGACCGCAGGAACGGGATCGACAGCGCGCCATCCCGTGACCGCACAGCCCTGGTGGACCGGCCCCGGACTCGCAGCCGCAGCCCGACTGTGCCCAGTGACAGCCCGCACATCAACGGAATCAGCGCGACGAAGACGAACGCGCGGGGATCAATGGCACCCGGCAAGAACAACGACACGCCGACGACCACCCCGACGATCGCGATCAGCGCGCACACCACAGCGGCGGCGATGGGACCAGCCTGCCGTGGCTTCGACCATGGGGGCGGCCAGGGGAGCGGGTCGCCGCTCGCGGCCATCGGCAGCCCGCCGTTGGCCGGATCAGGTACATCGTTCGGTCCCGCGGTCAGAAGATACTGCCGAAGAAGTGACCAACCGACTTGGCCGCGCCGCCGATGTCGTGGCCTGCAGTGGTCAGTCCGTCGTCGATCTTGTCCTTCACACCTGCGGGAACCCAGTGGTCCCAGGCGTAGTCAGCGGCCAAGCCGAAGCCAATCCCGGCCGCGATGCCCAGGACAACCGGTCCTGCGGCCGTGACCAGCACTCCCGCTCCCAGCGCCTCGATGCCCGCACCCGCGAGTGCATCGACACCGAATGCGGCGCCGGTACCGATGGCACCCGAGAAGACAGCCTTACCTGCGGGTTTGCCATTCGCGATGTCCCAGCCCACTCCCGCCGCCGAGATCGCCAGGCCCACCACCGGCACCTTGCCGCCGATGCGGGCCAGGTCACCGACGTCGCCGTCGAGTTCCGACGCCTTCATCATGTTGTTGAAGCGCAGTTCCTCGTTCAGCTTCGCCTGGTCGCTGCCGCCAGGAGAATTGAGGTAATTGTCCTCGAACTTCGCCGCGCAGACTCTTGGCCTCGGCTTTCAGCGTGCTCTTCTGGATCTCGATCAAGTGTCCGCCGACGCCGTTGGTGAAATCGCTGGCGTGGATGTACTTCTTGCCGGTGAGGTCGGCCCAGATCTCTTTGGTGACCTCTTTCGCCTCGCTCAGTACCCCGTTGGCCTGCTCTGCTTCGTCCTTGGCCTGGGTGAACGCCGTGACCTTGACCTGATGGTCTTGACCGGCCTGTACTGCGATGTTGTAGGACTCAACCTGCCGTGGCGTGGCCGAGCCATCTGTGGGAAGTGCCTGCGCGGCGGCTGGCGTCGGCACCAAAACCCAAGGTTGTGCGCTTCCGCAGCCGTCGATCAGCCTGTCCAGTGCTGTGAATGCGATCAGCGCCGTCCGGCCGTCGACCATCCGGCGGAAGTCGATCGTCAGTTCGGCCGAATCCGGCCCGTAATCCGCCACCGGCACGTACAGCATCGGTGGAACCAGCGGTTTTGCCGAACTCGCGGCTTCCGCCATCGATCGTCACAACCCCCACGGTGCTCGTTCTCAGGGATGGTAGCGATCGGTCGCGTCTTGTTCGGCCGGTTCCGGTTATTGTCGTTGTCGTTCGCTGGGCCGATTAATCATGCGGCGTCGATTTGTTGCAGAAATGTCAGGATTCTGGGCATTGCTTCGCCCGCTGCCTTGGCGTCGTAGTCGGGGAGGTCCCGGTCCGGGAACAGCTGGCTCTCGCCCGGATACGTGAACAACTCGCCTGTACCGCCAATGGCACGCCGTCGGCCCATGGCGTGCCGAAATCCGCTGTTGGCAGACAGCCATGCAGCAACAACGCTCCCAGCGCGCCCGGTTTCGTCTGCGCCAGCATCTGGGCGCCGCCGGTGCCCAGGGAGAACCCGCAGTAGACGGCCGAGCCGGGCATGTCCTGAGTGGACTTGGCTGCTCAGTTGGCGATCTCCGGGGTGCCGAGCTCGTCCCGATAGGCCACTCCGGCGGCCAGGTCGTCGAAGACGTGGCCGTCGGAGTAGTCCGGTGTGTGCACGGTATGACCGGCCGCGCGCTGGTCGGCGAACGTGTGCACACCAGGACGGAGGCCGAGGACGGAGTGGCAGGCCATGATCTCAGTCATGGCCGACACCGTTGGTCACACCGTCGACGGTCACGCGCCCTTCGGTGGCAGCGCCCGCAGCGCCGCCAACTGCTGTTCGAACGGGACCACCCCGTCATCCGACGACGACGCGGGCCGGCCGGACATCTGGTCCGCCAGTTCGTCGCCTGCCCTGGTGATCCTGGCCGACAGGCTGCCGCCGTCGCCGCCACCCCAGTCCTCCGCCGCCGCGTAGACGGCCGTCGGCATCACGATCGCCCGTAGGTAGGCGAACATCGGCCGCAGCGCGTGTTCCAGCGACAGCGAGTGCCTCGGGCTGCCTCCGGTCGCCGCGATCAGCACCGGCTTGCCCGCCAGCAGGTCCTTGTCCAGCACGTCGAAGAACGACTTGAACAACCCGCTGTAGGACGCGTTGAAGATGGGCGTGACCACGATCAGACCGTCCGCCTGCCGAAGTTCGTCGATCGCCTCCGACAGGACCGGGCTGGGGAAGCCCGTGACCAGGTTGTTGGCGATGTCGCCCGCCAGGTCGCGCAGTTCGATCACGGTCAGGTCGGCCGTAAGCCCTTCGTCGACCAGCCGCGTACGGACCGCTCTGGTGAGCCGGTCCGCCAGCAGCCTGGTGGACGACGGCTGGCTCAGGCCCGCCGTCACCACTGTCAACCGCATCATGACCTCCTCGTCGCACTCACTGCCGAGTTGCTCGCGACCAGCGCCGCGTGCGTCGGGCCGTCCGGTACCTCGGCGGGGCGGCCTGCCGCGAACTCCTTGCGGAGCACCGGGACGACCTCCTCGCCCAGCAGGTCCAACTGTTCCAGCACGGTCTTCAACGGCAGGCCGGCGTGGTCCATCAGGAACAGCTGCCGTTGGTAGTCGCCGAAGCTGTCGCGGAACGTCAGCGTCTTGTCGATGACCTCCTGCGGACTGCCCACGGTCAACGGCGTCTGCTCGGTGAACTCCTCCAACGACGGACCGTGCCCGTAGACGGGTGCGTTGTCGAAGTACGGCCGGAACTCCCGGACCGCGTCCTGCGAGTTGCGCCGCATGAACACCTGACCACCCAGCCCGACGTACGCCTGCTCGGCCGTCCCGTGCCCGTAGTGCTCGTAGCGCTCCCGGTACAGGTTGATCAGCTGCTGGGAGTGTTCCTTCGGCCAGAAGATGTTGTTCGCGAAGAAGCCGTCACCGTAGTAGGCCGCCTGCTCCGCGATCTCCGGGCTGCGGATCGAACCGTGCCACACGAACGGCGGCACCCCGTCCAGCGGGCGCGGCGTCGATGTGAAGCCCTGCAGCGGCGTGCGGAACCTGCCCTGCCAGTCGACCACGTCCTTGCGCCACAACTCGTGCAGCAGCGCGTAGTTCTCGACGGCCAGCGGAATCCCGTTGCGGATGTCCTGCCCGAACCACGGATACACCGGGCCGGTGTTGCCGCGGCCCAGCATCAGGTCGACCCGGCCGTCGGCCAGGTGCTGCAGCATCGCGAAATCCTCGGCGATCTTCACCGGGTCGTTCGTGGTGATCAGCGTCGTGGACGTGGACAGGATGATCCGCTCCGTACGTGCCGCGATGTGGCCGAGCATGGTCGTCGGCGACGACGGTACGAAGGGCGGATTGTGGTGCTCACCGGTGGCGAACACGTCGAGCCCGGCCTCTTCGGCCTTCAGCGCGATCGTGACCATCGCCTTGATCCGCTCATGCTCGGTCGGCGTCCGCCCGGTGGTCGGGTCGGGGGTGACGTCGCCGACCGTGAAGATCCCGAACTGCATCGTGTTCACCGTGTCCCAGGTAGTTGCGTATTCAACTATCGCCATCAACGACCTGGGTGATGAGCCTATTCCGGTCCTCTGCGGGGCACCGTCACCAGCGTGATCAGGGCGCCGACGGCGAACACCAGGCCCCCGATCAGCGCGCCGACGTGGCTCGCCGCCAGCACTCCGCCGCGGCTGGCGACCAGCGCGCCGAACACCGCGACCGCGATCGTGCCGCCCAGTTGCCTGCTCGCGTTGAACGCGCCGGACGCGGTGCCCGCCTGCCGGTCGGGCGCCGCCGCGATGGCTGCCGCCGCCGCGGGCATCGCGTGGCCGGTGCCGAACCCAGCGCGAGCAGTGGCCACACCAGCGGCCCGGTACGGCGTGGCCGCACCGGTCACGACCAGCGCGCACAGGCCCAGGGCGCCGCTCGACAGGCCCGTCAGCGGCACGCCCTTCGGGCCGCCGCGGGCAGTGCGCCTGCCGCCAGCAGCGACGCGACGGCTGTGGCCGACGCCACCGTCAGCACGGCCAGCACCCGGCCCAGCAGGTCCAGGCGGGTTCCAGTTGCCCGCGGATGCCGGGCGAGTTTCGGCCGGGACAGGACAGCCATGGCGCCACGCTGGGAACCGGACGTATCGGTCGGCGCCGATACGTCGTCAGGCTGGCAGGTGCTTGACGAGGAAGACCCGCCGAAAGCCCTGGTCGGTGGCCCGGTGGGTCTCGGTGAACCCGTGTCGCGCGTAGTAGCCGATGTTCTCGGTCATGACCTCGTTCGTGTAGAGCCGAACCTCTGCCCGACCGGACTCGCGCGCATGGTTCTCGGTGAACTCCAGCAGCCGTGCACCGACACCGCCGCCCTGCGCCGCCTTGCTGACGGCGATGTTGTCCAGCAGCAGGTGGTCGGGTTCGAGGACCAGGACGAGGACGCCGGCCAGGGCGCCGTGCGTCTCGGCCACCCAGACCTGGCCGCTGCCGATGCGGGCCGCGTAGTCGTCGTCCATCGGTGCCGGGCGGGCGCCGATCCGCTCGACGTAGTGCGCGTAGGCGTGCCGGACGAGTGCGGTCACCCCGGGTGCGTCGGCAGGCATCGCCGGGCGGATCTCGACGTCCACGTCAGTCCTCGGTGGGGCTCTCGTCCACGGGCACGTCCGTGACCAGCTCGGCCAGCTGCGCCAGCCGGTCGGCGGCGGTGGCCAGGACGCCGGGCGGGTGGCCCAGTGGCGTCCAGAAGTCCTCGCCCGGCGGTGCGGTGACCTCGATCCGGCGGCCGTCCAGCCAGGCCGCGTCGAACGCCAGCCGCCACGAGTGCAGCAACGTGCGCGGCAGCGTGCCCGACCTGTCGAACAGGGGATCGCCAGCCAACTCGTGCCCGATCCAGGCCAGGTGGACGCGGATCTGGTGCCGTCTGCCGGTGACCGGCCGCACCACCAGCAGTGTGTGCTGGTCGTCGGCCCACACGGTCGCGAACGTGGTCACCGACGGGTACGTCCGCACCTGCGTGAACACGTCCGACGCCGCCACCGACCACCGGTGATCCGCCGCCACGATCCGGCCGCGCTCGGCCGCGATCCGGACCCGGCTCTTGCGGCCCATGCTCAACGGCAGGTCGATCGTGCCCCAGTCGGGCAGGCCCGTCGTGCGGGTGACCGCGAGATACGCCTTGCCGACCGTGCGCCGGTTGAACTGGCGCGTCAGGTCGCCGTGGATGTGCTGCGAACGCGCGAACAGGATCGCCCCGGACGTCACCTTGTCGATGCGGTGCGCCGGGAACAGCTGCTCGCCGCTGTCGGCCGCCATGCGCACCAGGTCCGTCTCGTGCCGTTCGCCCATCACCGAGATGCCCGCCGGCTTGTCCAGCACCAGCGCCGCCTCGTCGGAGAACAGCACCGAGTCCCGGCGGATCGCCGCCCAGTCAGCCATGGGCCAGCGCCGTCAGCTCGTACAGGCTGATGCCGGTCGCCACGCCGACGTTCAGCGACTCCACGCCACCGGCCATCGGGATCCGCACCACATGGTCGGCGGCGGCCAGCACGTCCGGGGCCACGCCATCCGTCTCGTTGCCGACGACCAGCGCGACCCGCTTACCGCGCACCGGCGTCTCGGCCTGCACGACCGACGCGTGTGAACTCGTCGCGACCACCTCGAAACCCAGTCGCCGCAACGCTTGCACCGCCGCCACCGGGGTCGGGTAGCGGTGCACGGCGGCTCGCAGCACCGCGGCCCGTGAGGCGTCCAGCACGCGTCTGCTGGTCAGGTCGGTATCCGCGTCCGTGCACACCACGTCCGCCACACCGAGCGCGACAGCCGTCCGCACGATCGTGCCCAGGTTGCCAGGGTCGCGGACCCCGTCCAGCACGACCGTGAAGTCGCCGTAGGCCTCGCCCGCCTCCGCGGCCACATCGGCGACCGCCACCCACTCCACCGGGCGGGACAGCCGAAGCGCCTGTCGCAGCAGCGAACCGCGCGCCGTGAACACCGGAACCCCCCGTGCGGCAAGCGCTTCCTTGAGCGGGTCGGCGGTGTCATCCGGACACACCGCGAACCGCAAGGGTGCATCGGCTGCCACTGCCTGGGCGATCAGCGCGGCACTCTCCAGGACACACGCCGCCGCGGCGACCCGCCCGGACCGCGCGTCCAGCGCGCGGATCAGGGCGAGGTGTTCGTCCTTGAGGGACGTGATCGTGGGCAGCACGCCACGAACCGTAGCGGTCATCGTGCCCGCGCGTAGCGGGCAGGGCTGGTGCCGAGCATCCGCCGGAAATGCCGGTCGAGATGCGACTGGTCGTAGAAACCGGCCGCGTTGGCGACGTCGGCGGGCCGCATCCCGGCCAGCAGCAGGTGCCGGGCCGTGTCCACCCGCCTGCCGGTCAGGTAGCGGTGCGGCGGCATGCCGAACTCCCGGCTGAACGCGCGCACCAGGTGCGTCGGGTGCGCGTGCAGCGAACGGGCGGCGTCGGTCAGCGACAGGCCGTCGCGCACCCGCTCGTCCAGCAGGTCCCGCAGCTGCCGGGCCAGGGTGCGCTGCGGGGGTACCCGTGACACGGGCACGCCGAGGTGGCCACGCAACCGGTCCACGATCAGGGCCAGCCTGCTCTGCGCTTCCAGTTCGTCGCCCGGCTCGGCCAGTGTGGCGTGCAACTGGTCGACCCGCTGCCGCAGCACCGCGTCCCGCATGCCCGGCCGGTCCACGGCCGCCCCGACCAGGTCACCGCCCACCACGGACTCGTCCAGGTACAGCACCCGCTTGCGGAACCCCAGCGGCGTCGCGGCCCGGCCGTCGTGCGGCACGTGCGGCGGCAGCAGCGTGACCAGGCAGCGGAGCGCGCCGTGCTCGTGGTGGTCCAGGTCGAACCGCACGGCACCGTCGTCCACGATCAGCAACGTCCAGGTGTCGTGCGTGTGCACCGGGTAGGCGTGCTCGACGAAGTGGGCGTGGAACACCTCGCTGATGCCGTCCACCCGCGGTCGCCATGCGGTGATCTCCTGCCGAGATACCACGTCAGGATCGTACAAGACGGGCATGGCAACGGCCGGGAGTCTGGTTGTCGTGGACACTCGCTTCGACACCAAGATCGCCGTGCTGCTGCGCGACGACCTCCAGCCCTGGCAGCGGTTGAACGTGTGCGCGTTCCTCGTCAGCGGTATCGCCGCCGCCGATCCGGAGCTGATCGGCGAACCGTACGTGGACGCGGACGACACCCGCTACCTGCCGATGTTCCGTCAGCCGGTGCTGGTCTTCCAGGGCGGCAAGGAGACGTTGACCGCGGCGCACTCCCGGGCGCTGCGCCGCGGCATCGCGTGCAGCGTCTTCACCTCGGACCTGTTCAGCACCGGCAACGATGTGGACAACCGGGCCGCCGTGCGCGCGGTGCCGGCCGGCCAGCTCGATCTCGTGGGCATCGCGCTGCACAGCGCGCGCAACGCGGTGGACAAGGTGGTCAAGGGCGCTCGCATGCACCCGTGAGTCAGTCGCGGACCCCATGCGCACGCAGGAACGGGCTCGCGAACTTCCGGTCCGGGTCCAGCTCGGCGGCCAGGGCCTGGAAGTCGGGCAGTTTCGGGTAGCGCGTGGGCAGCCACGGGCCGCCGTGGAACAGCTTGCCCCAGTGCGGCCGGGCGTCGAACTCGGCGAGCCGGTCCTCGATGACCGGCAGTGCCTGCGACACCTCCGGCCAGCGCGGCTGCCAGGTGAAGTGGATCGATACCCGGTCCCCGCCGTACGCGG
This sequence comes from Candidatus Melainabacteria bacterium, assembly GCA_963780635.1. GTDB lineage: Bacteria > Actinomycetota > Actinomycetes > Mycobacteriales > Pseudonocardiaceae > DATEPR01. Next base: position 911,889 of record CAWACW010000013.1, on the reverse strand, counting down.
GACTCAGCCACAGGTCGTCACCGGCGATCGTGCGGATCTCCGACACCAGCAGCAGCGGCGCCACCAGACCGGCCAGTTCACGGACAGCGCGGATGGCCGCCACGGCGTGCCGCCGGGGCACGAAGAACTCGGTCTGCAGTTCCTCGCCCGCGCTGGGCGTGAACCCGAGCCGGAAGTGCGGTATCCGGTCGTACCAGGGGCCGGGCACGCCCAGTTGGGCCGTGCAGTTGTCCGCGGACAGGCCCGCGGCCCGCACCGGATGCCGGGCCTCGGTCGCGGCCGTCGCGCCGTAGAAGTCGGCGCGCGGGTCGGCCGGGCCGTCGACGACCTTCTTCAGCCACACCTGGTCGATCGAGTCCTCCGCCCAGGTGGTGAACAAGCTCACGCTGTAGGCGGCGTCCTGGATCTCGTCGAAGAAGTCGAAGGCGGCGTCCCACGGCAGCTGGTCGAACACGTACTGCCGGATCTGGTAGCTGGGCACGACCTCGAGCGTGACCCGGGTTACGACGCCGAGCGCGCCCAGCGCCACGACGACACCGGGGAACACGTCCGGATCGGCCGCCCGGGAGAACGTGCGCACCGAGCCGTCGGCGGTGACCAGTTCCAGCGCGGTCACCGCGGCGGCCAGGTTCTGGTTGTGCTGGCCGGAACCGTGGGTCGCGGTCGCGACGCTGCCCGCCACCGTGCAGTGGGGAAGCGACGCGAGGTTCGCCAGGCCGTAGCCGGCCGCGTCCAGCGGTATCGCCAGATCGCCGTAGCGGGTGGCGGCGCCGACGGTGACCGTGCCCTCGGCCTCGTCGATCCGCAGTGGACAGTCGATACCGGACACGTCGATCTGGCTGCCACCGGCGAAGTCGGCGACGTCGTTGAAGCTGTGCCGGGTGCCCAGCGGCTTCAGCCGGGGCGTGCGCTCGACCAGCGTGCGCAACTCGGCCGGCGACTCCGGGCGCAGCACCCGATCGGCCGCGTACACCTGGTTACCCGCCCAGTTCGATCCGCCCACCGCGACAACATACCCGGTTTACAGCCCGATCTCGCGGTCATACCATTAGACCGACGACGAGGAGGTCGGTATGACCGAGCAGGGACTCCGGGCCGCCGGACCGTGGCAGGACGCGGCGTTCGCGAGCGGCTGGGCACGCTCCGACGGCAACGCCGGGCTGCTCGCGTTCCCCAGAGCGATCGCGGCCGCGCTGGTGGCCGAGGATCGGCCGAGGACCGCGCGGATCATCGACATCGGCAGCGGTCCTGGCGATTTCCTCGCGGTCTTCCTGGACGAGTTCCCGGACGCGGTCGGTACCTGGACCGACGCCTCCGCGGCCATGCTCGGCCTGGCCACGGACAACCTCGCCCGATTCGGCGAACGGGTCGACTTCCGGATCGTCGACATGACCGACCTGCCCGCCGGTGAGCTGCCCGCCGGAGTCGACGTGGTGCTGACCTCCAGGGCGGCCCACCACCTCGACCGGGACGGGCTGTTCGCCTTCTACCGCGAGGCCGCCCGACTGCTCGCGCCCGGCGGCTGGCTGATCGACCTCGACCACGTCGGACCGGTGGACGACACGTGGGACGGCAGGTTGCGCTCCGTGCGCAAACGCTTCCTGCCGCCGATGCCCGAGCACCTCCGCCACCACCACAACTACCCCCTGACCAGCGTGCGGGACCATCTGGACGCGTTCGCGGCCGCCGGGCTCGCCGATGTCGAGGTCGTCTGGCGGTCGTTCGTCACGTGCCTGTTCGCGGCGCGTGCCGCATAGCGGCACCCATGCCAGACTGGGCCCATGTCGCAACGCTCGACGCCGCATTCGTACCCGGTGTCGATCAAGGGCGTCGTGGTCGTGGGCAGCGAGATCCTGTTGCTGCGCAACGAGCGCGACGAGTGGGAGCTGCCTGGCGGGCGCCTGGAGGCGGACGAGTCGCCGGAGGAGTGCGTCGCCCGTGAGGTGCGCGAGGAGACCGGGCTGACTGTGCGGACCGGACCCATCCTGGACTCGTGGCTGTACTACGTCGCGGCCGCGCACAAGCAGGTCTTCGTGGTCACCTACGGCTGCGAGCCGATCGGTGCGGCCGTACCCTTGGCCGGCCCCGAACACCGCGAGGTCGCCCTGTTCACCCGTGGCCAGGTGGAATGGCTCACGATGCCGGTCGGCTACCTGCGTTCGATCATGCGATGGATGGACCGGCTGGGTTGACCGTCGCCGGCTTGGGTGCCGCGTTCGCCGCCTGGCCGCCGTCCGGCATCACGATCACCGCGTCCTCGTCCGGTCGCAGGTAGACCGTGTCCCCGTGGGCCAGGCCGACCTTCTCCTGGTACACCCGCACCTTCACGATCTCGTGCGCCAGCTGCACGTGGTAGTCCCAGCAGTCGCCCTGGTAGATGGAGAACTCGATCCGTGCCCTCCCAGTCACCCTCGTCGTGCTGCCGCCGGGACAGCCGGAAGCTCTCCGGCCGCAGGAACACGCTGACCCGCTCGCCGGGCGCGATTCCTTCGCAGGACCGGCAGCGCAGCGTGCCGCCCGCCACCGCGATGTCCACCGCCGCCCCGTCCAGCGCGGCGACCGTGCCGGTCATGGTGTTGCTGACGCCGAGGAACCGCGCGGTGAACTCGTCACGTGGCCAGGTGTAGATCTCCTGCGGCAGGCCCTGTTCCACGATCTGGCCGCCGTTCATCACCACCACGTCGTCGGACACGGCCAGTGCCTCGTCCTGGTCGTGCGTGACGAACACGGTGGTGATGCCCAGCCGTTGCTGCACCGCGCGGATCTCGTCGCGCATCCGGTCGCGCAGGCCCGCGTCGAGGTTGGACAGCGGCTCGTCCAGCAGCAGCACCTTCGGCTCCCGGACCAGCGCCCGGGCCAGCGCGACGCGCTGCTGCTGGCCGCCGGACAGCGCCGGCGCGGGCCGGTCGGCGAAGTCGGCCAGGCCGACGCCGTCCAGCGCCGTCATCGCCGCGCTCGCGCAGCTCCGCCTTGCGGCCGTGGCCGCGTTCCACCCGCAGCGGGAACATCACGTTCTCCAGCACGGTCATGTGCGGCCAGATCGCGTAGGACTGGAACACGATGCCGATCGGCCGCCGGTGCGGCACCGACGAACACGCCCTGCGCCGGGTCGGCGACCACCTCGCCGTCGATCTCGATCTCGCCGCGGTCGGCGCGTCTCCAGCCCGGCGATCAGCCGCAGCGTGGTGGTCTTGCCGCAGCCGCTGGGACCCAGCAGGGTGACCAGTTTGCCCTCGGCGACGTCCAGGTCGATGCCGTCGACCGCGTTGTCGCGTCACGGTCCGTCCCGGGTACCGCTTCACGAGGCCGGTCAGCTTGATCATCACTTCTCCAGCGGGGTTCAGGTGGTCGTGGTGACGCCGAACCGGCGGCTGATCAGCCGGACGATGCCGACCAGGATGGTGAGCAGCACGACCATGACGATGCCCAGCGCGGCGACCGACCGGGTAGTCCCCGTTGGACCACAGGTCGTACACCTGGACCGACATGACCTCGGTGTTCTGCGAGTACAGGAAGATCGCCGCGGAGATCTCGCGGAACGCGACGATCATCGTGTAGAGGAACGCGGCCAGCAGCGAGGGCATCAGCAGCGGCACGAAGATCCGCCGGAACGTCTGCGCACCAGCCGGCGCCGCTGGCCGTCGCGGCCTCCTCCAGCTCGTCCTTGATCTGCGCGCATGCCCGGGCCCGAGGTAGCGCATGCCGTACGGCAGCGTGATCGTCACGAACGCGACGATGAGGATCGCAGCGTGCCGTACAGGTGGAACGGCAGCGGCGCGGCCAGGTACCAGTACAGGATGCCGACGCCCATCACGATGCTGGGCACCGCGATCGGCACGGTGGCCAGCGCGTCGAGCAGCCCCCGGCCGCGGATGCTGCGTCTTCACCGTGATGTACGCGACCAGCGGCGCTCAGCACGGTGACGATCAGGCCCGGCGGACAGCGCGGTGATCAGGCTGTTGCTGCACCGAGTTCAGCAGGCCCGGGCGTGTCAGAACTGCGTCGGTAGTTGGACAGCGTCAGACGTGCGCAGCGCGTGCCAGCGACGGCTGCTCGTAGCCGGGCAGCAGCGACGACCACATCAGCATCGCCAGATCGGCAGCGCCACGGCGACGAGGAAGAACACGCACGAAGCACGGCGAAGCCCGGCCCAGCGCCACCGGCCGAGGTCCGTGCACCTGCGGCCGGAAGCCCTTGCCGGTCATGGTCTGCGCGGTCGATGCCGCGGCCGAGCCGCCGCGAGAGCACGAGCCCGACCGCGGCGATCACCAGCACGAACACGCCGATCACGCCGACCGTGCCGTAGTCGGCGGGGAACGTCTGCAGCGCCGAGTAGATCCGGCTGACGAACACGAACGTGTCGGTCCGGGCACGCCGATCAGCTGCGGCACCTCGAACGTCGAGATCGTCTGGATCGAACATCAGCAGCGCGGCGGACAGGATCGCCGGGCGCGACCATCCGCAGCGTGATCGCTGCGGAACGTCCGCAACGGCGAGGCGCCGGAGGCCGAGCGCGGCCTCCTCCAGCGAGGAGTCCATCGACGTGAACGCGGCCGTGCCCATCAGGTACGCGACCGGCATGACGTGCATCGACTGCACGAAGATCATGCCGGGCAGGGAGAAGATGTTGAAGGCCGGCAGCTGGGCCGACGCGCAGCACGCGTTGAGCGGCCCGGTCTGCGGCGAGAGCAGCAGCGCCCACGCGACCGTGTTGAGGATGCCGGGCATGATCAGCGGCACCAGCGCGGCGACCCGGGCGAAGCCCTTGGCCGGGCGTGTTGGTCCGCGCCACCAGCCAGGCCAGGCCGAATCCGATGACCATGCGACGCCATCGCGGTCGCGCCCGCGTAGATGAACGAGTTCGCCACCAGCGCGCCGAAGCCCGCCGCGGTGAACGTGCCGCACGTAGTTGCTGAAGCGTCCACGTGCTCGGCCGATGCCGAGGAAGTTGCGCTGCAGGCTCGCGTAGATCATCGTGCCGACCGGCACCAGCGCCAGGTAGGCCACCACGATCGCGGCGACGGCGAGCAGGAGTACAGGGTAGCGCGGTTGCGCCAGTCGCCTGCACCGCGGCACCGGCCTCGCGGGCGGCGGCCGTCCGTCAGCAGGGCCATCAGGTCCAATCGACGGCGAAGTGAAGCTGGCCGTCAGAGTGGCCATGCCGGTCAGTCCGCCACCCAGCGCGCGTGCTTCATCTCGGTCGCGTCCTGGTTGTACTGCGTCCGACGAGATGTTCGGCCGAGCCCTAGGCCGGCGGCCACTTGGTGGCGTCCCACACGGTCGGGTCGTTGTGCACGTCGGTGCGCAGCGAGGTGTGGTTGGTGATGTCGACGACCGCCGCTGGCCGTCCTGGGACACCATCCAGTCGTCGAACAGCCGCGCCGCCGCCGGGTGCGGCGCGTTCTTGACGACGTCGATCAGGGTGAGCGAGGCCGGCAGCGGGTCGGAGTTGACGAACTCCACCGTGGTCGGGCGTCTTCTTCTTCTCGCTGGCCGCCTTGTAGCCGTACGCGGTCGCGGCGGCCGCGGGCTCGCCCGCCTGCACCTGGGTCAGCGCCTGGTGTGGCTCGACACGAACATCGGGCTCGTTGGCGCCGAGCTCCTTGAGCAGGCTCCAGCGCCTTGTCGTGGCCCATCGACTGATCAGCGCGTCGTACCAGTTGACCGCGCCGGGGTCGATGGAGAACTGGCCCTTCCACTGCGGCTGGGTCAGGTCCTGGAACGTCGTCGGCGGTCGGCAGGCCCATCTGCTTGCAGCGACCGCCGGGTTGTAGGCGATCGTCGTCGTGACGACGTAGACGATGCCCTCGTAGCCCTTCGGCAGGGTCAGGCCCTTCGGCAGCGGCTGCTGGTCCGGCGGGCATGTACGGCTGCATCGCGCCGGCGTGGATCAGCTGGGCGACCTGCGGGGAGTCGCCGGAGACGACGTCGGCGTTGTACTTGCCGCCGCGCTGCTCGGTGATGATCCGGTGCGGGATCTGGTCGGCGGACAGCCGCAGCGCGTTGACCTTGATCTTCGGGTAGATCTTGTTGAACGCGGCGACCATCGGCTGCACGTCGTCGGAGGCGAAGGTGGTGTACCAGTTGACCTGGCCCTCCTTCTCGGCTGCCGCCTTCAGTTGGGCCTCGGTCTGCGGCTTGGCCGCCGCGGCGGCGGTACCGTCGGGGGCGGCGGCACTGGTGCCGCACGCGGCGAGCAGGAGCGTGCCCGCCGCGAGTGCTGTCACCGTGCCCAGGATTCGTCGTGCGCGTGGCCCTCTCATCGGGTCGGCCTCCAACGTCCATGGTGGAGTGAATCGTCGGGTCGGGGAGAATCGGTTCAGGGGGAGTGGGGATCGGGTACCAGGAAGCGAGTCAGTCGATCTTGCGTGCCTGGCCGACGGACTCGAGCAGCTTGAGCGCCTCCGCCATGGAGAGCTGGATACCGTGCCGCTCGATCTGGTGCAGCTTCATGGTGCGCAGCAGCCCGGTGTCCTGGATGGCCAGGTAGCGGGACGTGTCGTCGGGGTCGAGGTTGAAGTGCTGGTGCCAGGCCCAGCGGGGCGGTGCGAACAAGGTGCCCTCGGACCACTCGACGACCTGCTCGGCTCACCCTCGTAGTTGACGACGGAGAAGCCCTTGCCCTTGACGCAGTACAGGTAGGCCTCGGTGGTGTGCCGGTGCCGGACGGACTGGCTGCCGGGCTTGAGCTCGGACAGGTGCGCGTTGAGGATCTCGTACCCGGCGAGGTCGAACCACTGGCCCTTGTTGTTGCGCCACTTGCGTTCCGGCAGCTCCATCTTGCGCAGGTCGTGCTGGACGACCAGGCCGGTCAGGGGCGGGTGCTGCCGGTTGAACTCGTCCCGGGCCTCCAGCTCGGACGCCGACTTCTGCGATGGGGCAAGCACTCCCGGGTCGTAGTCCTTGCGCATTGCTGCTCCTTCCGGTGTTCCAGCTCACATCATTATCGGACTGATGGTATGACCATTACAAGCCTCTGGAGAAGAAAAACCTGGCTACCTCAGTTCGTGCCGGGCCTTGGCCGCGTAGTAGCGCCAGTTCGCGTCGTCGTTGAACGCCGAGCCGAGATCGGGCAGCTCCGCGATGTCCTCGGGCGGGATGTCCTCGGCCGTCCGCCCGGTCGCGGCGACCGCCAGCGTCACCTTCGCGAGCGCGTTGAGGTCCAGCGCGCGCACCACCGCCTGCCGCACGTTCGCCCCGGTGACCGTGACCCCGTGCCCGCGCAGCAGGCACGCGGGCCGGTCGCCCATCGCGGCCAGCATCTCCTTGGCCAGGTCCGGCCGCCGGATCAGCACCGAGCGCGGATACACCGGCACACCGTGCAGCGCCAGGCGCATGGCCGGGATGTCGAACGCGCCGACGATGGGCCGCAGCGGCAGGCCCGCCAGCCCACACGCGACCAGCGCAGGCGGGTGCGCGTGCACGACCGCACCGACCTCCGGTCGTGCCCGCATGGTCTCGCCGTGGATCGGCAGCTCGTTGGCCACCCGGTGCTCGCCCAGGTCGTCGCCGGTGCCGTCGAAGTCGACAAGGCGCACGTCGTCGGCGGTGGTGAACAGCAGGCCGTGCTCCCGCGGGCCACGGCAGCGGATCAGCATGTGCTCGTCGTCCACGCGCGCCGACACGTGGCCGAGGATGCCGTCCACGAGCCCTTCGACGGCCAGGATCCGGCAGGCCTCGGCGATCTCCTCGCGCGGCTCGGCCTCCTGCGCCATACCTGCCTCCTCAGGGCGTGACCGTCACGTGGATCGCGGTCGGATCGGTGCGCCTGCCCGCCAGGTCCAGCGCGTCGGCCGTGCGCTCCAGCGGCAAGCGGTGCGTGGTCAGCAGTTCCAGCGGGTGGCGGCCGGCCCGGATCAGGTCGATCGCCGCCGTGACCGAGGCGTGGTCGTGGCCGCGCACCCCGACCAGCCGCAGCTCCTTGCGCACCACCAGATCGTGCGGTACCGCGACCGCCTTGCCGTGCTTGGACGCGGCCAGCACGAGCGTGCCGCGCGGCGCGCACAGGGAGATCGCGGTCTCGATCGTGCCGGTCGCCCCGGGCGCCAGATCGACGACGACATCGGCAACGCCTGCCGGAACGTCCTCGTCGGCGAACAGCACCGCGTCCGCGCCAAGAGCCGTCGCCACCTCCAGCCGGTGCGCGTCCGCCCGCGTGCCGACCACGACGATCCGCCCGGCACCCGCGGCCCGGCCCGCCACGACGCAGCCCAGGCCGTGCTGACCCGGCCCGATCACCACCAGCGTCCCGCCGATGGGCAGCTTGCCTTCCCGCACCACCCACCGGATCCCGTTGGACACCGGGACGTACAGCGCGGCCAGCTCCGGTGCGATGTCGTCGCCGACCGGGTGCACCATCGCCCTGGGATGCAGGTACAGGTACTCGGCGAAGCCGCCGTAGAGCGCGGGCGGCACCGCGACCGGCGTGCTGCCGTAGCGCAGGAAGTCCCCGTCGCCGCGCGAGTCGGTCGCCGGGCACAGCCACGGCGTGCCCTCGCGGCAGCGCCGGCACGCCCCGCACGGCAGGAACTCCTCGACAGCCACCCGCTCGCCGACCGCGATGCCCCACCGCTGCGCGGCCGCATCGCCGATCGCCTCGACGCGGCCGACGATCTCGTGACCCAGGATCAGTGGACCGAGCCTGCCGCCGCGCGACTCCCGCCCGTAGATCAGCCAGTCCGTGCCGCAGACCGCGGTCGCCTCGACCCGCAGCAGACCGTCGTCCGGTCCGAGCTCCGGCAGCGGGAACCGCCGCAGCTCGGTCGTGTAGGGCCGCGTGGCGACAGCGGTCAGCACGTCGCGTGGCATCAGTGTTCGCTCGCCGGCTCGCTCATACCTGGTCCGGGTCCGGTTCCGGCGCCCCGACGAGCTGGCTGGGGTCCACCAGTGGCGCGAAGTCCTCGTGCTTCCACCGGGTCAGCGACTCCAGCTCGATCGGGTCGAGGAACACCTCGGCCCCGCTGGAGAGGTCGCGGATGTGCAGCCGGGGACCGGACTCGGTCTCGTACCTCGACAGCTCGACCATCGCGAACTCGTTCTGGTAGATCTCGCCCACGGCGAACCCCTCACAGCAGGAAGGTCAGGTTGTAGATCGGCTGGTCGGCGTTGAGCAGCAGCATCTTCTTCATGCTGATCAGCCAGCCGTCCTCGGTCGCGCGCAGCCGGTACTCGCAGCGCGCCAGCAGCACCCGGGTGCCGTTGAGGCCGACCTGCCCGTCGCCGCCCGGCCGGTTCTCCCCGATCACCTGGTTGCACAGCACGCGGGTGTCTCCCCGCTCGTCGGTGCCGTCGAGCTCGACGTTCGCGACCACGTGCATGGTCCGCGACCTCGGGCTCTGGTCGAGTACCGGCGTGTGCAGGGTGCGGAACACCCGCTCGGCCCGCCGGTCCGTGTCGTCGTAGACGATGGAGATGCTGGTGCGCGCGTCGCTGACGTCACCGTCCTCCATCGGCAGCCAGTAGATCCCGTCCGGCGTGAACAGCGTCAGCCAGTCCTCCAGGCGCAGCGTGTCCAGCAGCCGGGCCTCCCGGTAGATCAGCGCCTCGGCCGCGGCGCGGTCCAGGACGCTGGTCTGGTCCCGCCTGTCGTCGACTGTGGTCATCGGGACATCAACCGCTTCCACTCCCGGTACAGCGCGCGGACAGGGGTCTCGTCGGTGCTGTGCCCGACCTGCTCGCCGTCGGCGTTGGTCTGCTCGCGGTGCATGCCTCGCGACATCAGCACCCAGTCCACACCCCTGGCCCCCATACCGGTCTGGTTGCACACGAAGATCTCCACGTCATCCGGTGAACCGAACCCGGACGGACCGTAGAACCGCTCGTGCGCCCGGTACCGGCCCTCGTTCAGTCCGTCCGGCACGCCGTCGAGCGCGTACACGAACAGCTGCACCTCGGTCCGGTCGGCCGCGATCGGCTTGATGACCCGGATCTGGGTGTCGAACAGGTAGAGGTTGGGGAACACGAAGATGTTGCGGCGCGCTGAGATCTGCTCGATCTCCTGCGGTGAGAAGTTCGCCTCCAGCGCCTGCGCGTACTCCGGGTACTTCGCCATCATCCGCCCGGTCCAGCTCGCCGCCGCGGACAGCCCGCCGGGCCGTTCGAGCAGACCGTGCCCGTAGCGCATGCCCCGCGTGCAGCCGCCGGTCCGGTACTTGCGGATGTCGCGCACCGAGTCCTCACCAGCCCGTTCCAGCACCCGCTGCCACGACTCGTGCACGTAGTTGCCGTGGTAGCCGTCGTGCCCGTTCTCCGCCTGCCACTTCCAGTTGCCCGGATACGGGTACTTGTGCGGCTTGGCCAGCACGCTGATCGTGCCCAGCGGGGAGCGGTCCAGCCAGTGGTCCACGTACTTGCGGACCGGCGCGAACCACTCGTCGAACGACAGCGCGGGCTCGGCCAGACTGGCGAAGATCAGGCCGCGGTAGGAGTGCACGCCGGGTGCCTGGCGCAGCCCCCACTGGCTCTTGTCGAAGTCCTCCGGATAGCCCGACGACTGGGCCATGCCGACCAGCCTGCCGTCGTTGGCGTAACCCCAGTTGTGGTACGGGCAGCGGAAGTAGTTGGAGTGCCCTAGATCGTCGCGGCACACCACGGAACCGCGGTGCCGGCAGCGGTTGAGCAGCACGTAGACGTTGCCGTCCTCGTGCCTGCTGATGATGACCGGCTGGCTGCCGATGGTGGTGGTCTTGTAGTCACCGGACTCGGGCACCTGTGACTCGTGCGCGACGTACACCCACGAACTCTCGAAGATCTCCCGCATCTCCGCGTCGAAGACGTCGCGATCCATGTAGATGTCGGTGTGCAGCTTGAAATCCGTCGAACCGTCCAGGACCAGATCCCCGTAGGTCCGGTAGGCGGGTTCAGGCACGGCGACCATTGGCTCCTCCATCACGGTGAGCAGCCGAACGATGGGCTAATGGACTAACCATAACGTCAGTACCCTTGCGGGGCAAGCACGAGACAGCACACCAGCGACACCACGACGGTCGCCACCAGCACCATGAATCCGCTGGTGTAGGAGCCGGTGACGGCCAGTAGCCAGCCGATCAGCGCGGGGACACCGGCACCGATGATGTTGGTCAGCGACGAGAACAACCCGGTGGACGTCTCCACCTGCCGGGTCGGCATCAGGCTGTGCAGCAGACCCCAGTTCGTCACGATGCACCAGGCGTTGCCGGCCAGTCCCAGGAACACGAAACAGCTGACAGCGATGGTGTTGGCCGGACCGAGCACCGCGCCCGCCACGCCGACGCCCTCGATCACGAAGCCCACGGCCGCCAGCCCCGCTCGCCGCATTCGCCGATCGGACCGGATGCCGACCAGCAGCATCACCACGATCGACAACGCGTTGGCAGCGGTGAGAATGATGCCGACTACACCGAATGAGAGGTGTCGCTCGTCCTTGAGGAATGTCGGCAACCACGTGACCAGGCCGTAGAATGGAATGTTCGTCCCCAGGTACATCAACATCGTCAGCCAGTACCGGTAGTTACGGTACGGCGATTCCGGGCCGTTCTTCGGAATCAGCGTGGTCGTCTCGAAACGATTCTCCTCGATGTGGCTGACCTCGTCGCTGCTCACGACGTCGGTGGCCCTCGGGTCGTCGTGCACGAGCACCAGCGTGAGGCCGAACGCGAGTACCAGCGCGATGGCCGCCTGCACCCAGAACGTGCCCTGCCAACCCAGGCCGGACAGCGTCGCGGTGGTCAGGAACGATGCCAGGGTCGATCCGACGAAGATGCCGGACAGCCAGGATGCGTTGGCCCGCGCGCGTTCCTGGATCGGGAACCACCGCGCGGTGAGCGTGTGCGCGACCGGGTAGAAGCACGCTTCGCCGATGCCCAGCGCGATCCGCGTGCCGTACAGCTGCGCCAGCGTGTGCGTGAACGGCGTGACGGCCAGCGCGATCACCCAGATGGCGCTGCCGAGTAACAGTGCCCTTCGTGGGCCGATACGTCGAACCAGGTAGCCCCAACCCAACAGCGCGACGCCATAGGCGTACAGGAAGGAACTGCTCACCCAGCCGACCGCCGACGAATGCGCCGCCACGCCGAAGCGTTCGGCGAACACCGGGCTGGCCACCACGATGCCGACCGACGTTTTCATCAACTGAGCGACTGCGAAACTGACCAGGAGAGGAAATCCGACGTGTAACCAGCGACGAGATGTCGGCCGAACTGTCGCCGACTGGGCGACCGATGTGGAATCCATGCAGGCCACTTCCTTGTGGACGCGGGGAGTTCCGGCGTGGACCAGGAATCGGCGAGCGGCCGGCGATTCGGTCCCGTCAACCCCGGAGTGGGGGGAGGTACCGGCGGCGCAACGGTGCCACCGCCATTGTTCACGGGGACTATTGGTCAGACCATACTTCCACCAGATACACTGGTCAAGGAATTTCTGCGGAGGGGACATCGGTATGAACCGACCAGCACCGGCCACGGCCGCGAAGCGCGATGTGGACGACATGTTCAACCCGGTCAGTCTGGCCAGGGCGTCGCAGGCGATCGTCGACCAGGTCCGGGCACTGATCAAGGACGGCCAGCTCAGCGCGGGGGAGCGGCTGCCGTCCGAACGCGACCTGTGCGAGCGGTTCGGCGTCAGCCGGGTGACCGTCCGCGAGGCGCTGCGCATCCTGGAGGCAGGCGGCCTGGTGACGGTGAAGGTGGGTGCGCGCGGGGGCGCCTACATCACCACGCCGTCCAGCGACCGCATCGGCCGGGGCATCGAGGACTACCTGACGATGTCCCCGACCATCACGCCCGCCGAGGTCACCGAGGCCAGGCTGGTACTGGAACTGGGCATCGTGCCGATCGTCTGCGAGCGCGCCACCCCGGAGGACATCGCGGGGCTGCTCGACCTGTGCGACGAGGCCGATGCCGCCGTCGCGACGGGCACCTACACGATGGAGATGTCCGCCGAGTTCCACATCCGGGTGGCCCGGCTCGCGCACAACGGCGCGATCGAGATGTTGCTCGGCCCGTTCCACCGGCCGATGCTCACGTCGATGAAGGCGGCCCGCGAGGCGGCACCCGCGATGGGCACGCTGGGCGTGAAGGAACACCGCAGGTTCGTGCTCGCCGTCCGCGACCACGACGTACCGAAGGCCACCGCGCTGATGCGCGCGCACCTGGAACGCACCGCCTCCCGCGTGCAGCAGCGCGGCCGCGCGCACGGGTGAACGGCCGGGGGCCATGCTGGTGGCCCCCGGCCGTTCGGCTCGGGGTGGCTGTCAGGCCGTGACGGCGTCCTTCGCGGCGGCCGCGTCGTACTCGGACGCGTGCTCGAAGAAGTGCACCCTGTCGTAGCCCAGCTGCTTGAACAGCCGGTTCTGCCCGGACAGCAGCACGCAGCGGCTGCCCGTCGGCGGCGAAGTGCTGGGCGACGGTGTTCTGCGGGACGTAGAGCGTGTCGCCCGCCTTGAGTTCGTGGCGGGTCGGCTCCTTCGCGATGCGCGCGTAGTAGCGCTCCGCGATCTCCGCCTCGACCTCCCAGTGCAGGCTGTGGCCGGAACCGGAGAGCACGTAGTAGACCTCGTCGGCCATCTGCCAGCGCTTGCCGGACTTCTCGCCCGCGCCGATCGCCAGCTCGAACGCGTCGACACTGAACGTCCGCACGTCGGTCCGCTCCGGCGAGGAGAGCACCCGCACCTTGCCCAGCGGTGTCGTCTCCCAGTGCGTGTCCTCGGGCTTGACGACCTTCTTGCGGTCCACCGCGCCCGGCGTCCACACCTGCGACCAGTCCTCACGCGGACCGAACCGGTCCTCGTCGGCGACCGGACCGCTGCGGCCCTGCTGGATCAGGCCCAGGTACATCCACGCGCACTTGGCCTTCATCACCAGGGCGGTGGCCCTCTCGTCGTACGGGTTGAAGTGCCGGTGCACCGAGTCGGTGTGCACGAGCACGAGGTCGCCGGTCGACCAGTCGTAGCGCTGGTCGTCGTGGATCTCGTAGCCGCGGCCCTCGAGGATGTAGAACGCCGCCTCGTTCTGGTGGCCGTGGCCGTGGTTGGACGAGTTGGGCGGCAGCTGCACGAAATGCACCTGCAGGGTCTGCGTCAGGAACGGGTCGTCCCCCGGCCCCACCCGCCACCACGTCTTGGACTTCGCCGAGTCGCCGGAGTGCCCTACCTTGGCGTCGTCGACGACCACGGAGTCGTCCCGCACCCGCGGTGCCGCCAGTTGCTCGGCCCGGAACTCGCCCAAGCCGTAGGACTCGGACGTCATGCCGCGGAGAAAGACCCGACCGCCGCTGCTCATCGCTCGCTCCTCACATTGTTGGTCATGGGGCGGTATTGCTCACCGGGTCGGCCGGCCGCCGACCAGTTCGGTGTCCACGCCGATGCGGCCGACCTCGCCGCTGCCCCCGGGATCGCCGATCGGCTCGGCCCGTCCGGGTAGCGGCTCGGCGAAGAACCGCGCGTCGTCGCCGGCGAACGCCACCTTGTCCGGTGGCGTCGACCTGTCCTCGTAGATGGCGTCCTGCGGGCAGACCGCCTCGCACCGGCCGCAGTCGATGCACTCGCCGGGGTTGATGTAGAGCTTGCGATCCCCTTCGTAGCTGCGGTCGACGGGACATTCATCCACACAGGACATGTCCATCACGTCGACGCAGCCATCGGCGATGAAGTACGGCAACGTTCCTCCTCGAACGTGTCGGTGCCGGTCTGAATGTTAGTCCATTAGCCCTGCCTCGACAACATGCAAAAAGGGAGGCCGCCCCGCGTGGGGCGGCCTCCCTTTCCGTTCGCGTCCAGCTGCTGGTGGCGCGTCCGGTAACCCTCACCGGGTAATTCCGGCCCCAGGCGGTCACCTCGCGGCGTCGTCGTCGGCCCAGGTACAACAGAGGTACCTGGGCCTGCTCCGCCTTGCGATGCGCCCACCTGGAACCGGAATTCCACCGGCATGGTTACTGGACACACCACTAGATCGCCGTGGCGGGCCGCCACATCGCCCACAACGGCGGGCCGTCGTCGGGCAGCGTGAAACGGCCGCGGTCCAGATAACCGTGCCGCAGGTACAGCGCACGCGACTCGCGCGAGCTGGCCTCCAGGTACATCGCCACGTCCGGGTACATCTCGTGGTGGTGGCTCAGCAGCGCGGTGCCGATGCCCCCACCCTGGTGTCCCGGCCGGACGGCCAGGAACGCCAGGTGGTGGTGCGGCTCGCCCTGCGGGTGGTGCTCCTCGAACGTCTCGTCCAGCTGCCGGAACCGGCCCGCCGACGGCCCCGCGATCTCGTCCAGCCGCTCGTCGTAGTCGTCGGGCCCCGGCATCGGCTCGGCCGACATCGGGAACCACACGGCGACGCCGACCTCGTCCAGCGTGATGCTGATCAGGCCGTGCTTGATCGCGTGCGTCGTCCAGATGAGCATGTCGCTCTCCACGACGGACCGCCGCCGCTCCCTGTCGGGCACCAACCACGCCGACACCGCCAGATGCTGGAAGGCGTCCGCGATGATGGCGGCGGCGACCGGTACCTCGTCCGGCCCCGCCATCGCCATCTGCACGTCGTTCAAGGTGTCCACAGTCGTCGCTATCACAAGAGGGAATCCGCTCTGTTCTGGTAGTTGCCGCCCTCGGTGCCGAGAGCGGTGGAGCGGCCGGTCTCCGCACTCACGCCGAGACCGATCCGCTGGTAGACCTCGGGCCTGCGGATCCGGAGGACCGTGGCCCACAACACGCCGCCCAGCGCGACCACCAGATACGCCGCCGGGAACGCCCAGCGAGCCGGCGAGGTGGGGGGTACGCCCAGCAGCGTCGCGAAGTTCGCGACCGAGAGAATCACCGCGGCGGCGAGTGCGATCAGAGTCAGGAACGGCGCTATCGCCGAGCGCCAGAGGTTCTCGCCACCTTTGCGCCGGAAGTACCCGATGACGGCGGCGGACGTACCGGCCAGCAGCACCAGCACCCCGAATCCGCCGGTGGTACCCAGCCAGTAGAAGAGGTTCAGCAACGGATCCAGGCCCGCGGCGGCGAAGCCGACGATCACCGCGAAGCCCAGCACGGTCTGGCAGATCGATCCCCACACCGGCGCGCCGGTCTTGGGCAGTGTCCTGCCGAACATCGCGGGCAGTACCCCTTCGCGACCCAGCGAGAACACGTACCGGGACGCCGACGCGTGGTAGGAGATCATCGCCGCGAACACCGACGTCAGCAGCAGCACGTGGCCGAGCGTGCTCCACGCGCCGCCCAGCGTCTGTGCCGCCAGGTTGAACAGCAGATCGCCGCCCTGCTTGCCGGACGTCGTGACGATCTGGTTCGGGCCGACGACCACGGTCATCGCCCACGAGGACAGGCAGTACAGCAGCGCGATCAGGCCGACACACACGTAGGTGGCGGTCGGCACCGTCCGCTTGCTGTCCTTCGCCTCCTCCGAGTAGAACGCCGCCGACTCGAAGCCGACGAACCCGGTCATCGCGATGACCAGCAGCGCACCCCAGCCGGAGACGAACAGATGGCTGGGCGCGAAGGTCGACGCGGTGACCACGCCACCAGCCGGGTGCGACACGAACGCCGCCGAGTAGATCAGGATGAGCACGACCTCGGCCACCATCAGCACACCCAGCACGGAGCCGTTGAACTCGATCTGCGCCAGCCCGAGGATCGCGACGATCGCCCAGACGATCAACGCCCAGCCCCACCACGCCAGGGTCACGTGCAGAGCGGAGTTCAGCAAGGGTGCGCCGAGCGCGCCGAAGATCCCGTACAGCCCGACCTGCAGCAGGTTGTAGCAGACCAGGGCTATCCACGCCGCCGCGACGCCCGCCGGCCGCGAGACGCCCTGGGCGATGTAGGCGTAGAAGGCGCCCGCGTTCGAGATGCGCCGGGACATCGCGTTGTAGCCGACGCAGAAGACGATGAGCACGATACCCAGCAGCACGAACGCCGCCGGGATGCCCGTGATGCCGGTGGCCGCGAACCCGGTCGGGAACACCCCGGCGACGACGGTCAGCGTGGCTGCCGCGGACAGCGCGAACTGTGTCACGCGTGTCGTGCCCAACTTGTTGTGCGCCAACGCTGCCGCGACGTTGCTCGCGACGTTGGATGATTTGTCCATACTGGACTCCAATGGTGTGTGAAACTGTGGACGAACGCGTGCTGGATGCCGTCAGCGTCTGCGGGCGAGCACCGCGGCGCCGACGGCGGCTTTCGTTTCGGCGACGAGACAGTGCAGCGGTCGTGGCAGTTGGCCGATCACGTCGCGGAGGAACTGGCGCCCTTCGGCGTCCAGGTCCTGGAGCAGGAATCCGTCCAGGCCGGTGGCCGCCGCCAGCCCCGTGAGCAGGGCGTCGGACAGCTCCATCGGCTCGTGCCGCTCGGCGACGGCGCGGATCCGGACCGCGGGCAGGATCGCCTCGTTGACGTCCAGTGGCGGATGCAGCACGCTGCGTCGCCAGGGCGGCCCGGTCAGCTGCGGCCGAACCAGCCCGGTACGCACCAGCCGGTCCGCGACGCGCTGCGTGGACGTCTGGCCGAGGAACTTCAACCATGTCGAGATCGACATGATCTCCGGTTCCGCGGCCAGTTGGTCCATTACCGCGTGCGCGGTCGCATCCGGTGGAGGTTGATCGGAATTGGCCACGACGAGTTCCAACTGCTGTGGGTTGATCCTTATCTTGCGGTGCAATGCCAGTTCGATCAGCAATGCGCCGGCTAGGCCCAATGTCTGGGCAGACGAATTGAGGCGGGGTCTACCGTCGTAGTCCCTGTGAGCGACCAGGAAGAACTCATCGGCAAGCCACAATGCTGCTGGTCTCATCGTCTCCGATCACACCGTGACTCGGCGGACAGCTATGGCGGGCAGCGCGGGAAGAGCGACACGAAATGGTGCCGTCGGACCCCGTGCGCGCCCCTTATTTGAACGCACGATGGTCGTGTCTACACGACCTTAGAGGCAGTGTCCACTCTTTGGTGGCGCGTTACTCCGAATGTCTGCCGTGGTTCGCAAACGTATTTGGAAAGCGCCCTCAGTACATTACCGCGAAACAGTTAATGTCCATGACGGACTAATTCGCGGGAGGGGTGGGTTGCGGATCCCAACCGACCCGGCTACGGTCGCAGTAGGTAGTAAAACACGACCCACTGAGGAGTCTGGGCAGATGGACGTCAAGGGATCCGTCGCGCTGGTGACCGGCGCGAACAGGGGACTGGGTGCCGCTTTCGTCCGCGGCCTGCTCGGCGGGGGAGCCGCCACCGTGTACGGCGCCGCCCGCTCCGAGTACCAGCCGGCCGAGCCCGGTCAGGTCCCGGTCCGGCTGGACATCACCGACCCCGATCAGGTCGCCGCCGTCGCGGCACAGCTGACCGACGTGAACCTGGTGATCAACAACGCCGGCGTCTTCCACTCGGCGAACGCGCTCGCCGACGACCTCGAGGCCTCGCTGCGCGCCGATCTGGAGACCAACCTGTTCGGCACGCTCGCGATATCCCGCGCCTTCGCGCCGATCCTGGCCGCGAACGGCGGAGGTGCGCTGGTCAACGTGCTGTCCGTGGCGTCGTGGCGCAGCCTGCCCGGCTTCGCCGCGTACGGGGCATCGAAATCGGCCGCGTGGTCGGTCACGAACAGCCTGCGCCTGGCGCTACGGCCCAACGGCACGCTGGTGGTCGCGGTGCACGCCGGTTTCCTGGACACCGACATGGCGGCCACGGTGACCTCGCCGAAGACGGCACCGTCAGCGGTCGTCGACCAGGTGCTGGCGGCGCTGACCAACGGGGCCGAGGAGGTACTCGTCGACGACGTCAGCCGCCAGGTCAAGGCCGGGTTGTCGGCCGACATCGCAACGCTCTACCCGGTCACCGCGGGATGATCGGTGCGGTCGCCCGGCTGGTCGGCAGCGGCCGCAAGCCGGGCCACCGGGTGCCGGCCTGATCGCGCAGGTCGGCACACAGCCGGCCGAACGCGGGCAACGCGGTGTCGTCGGTGGCCAGTTCGGCCACCACGCCCAGCCGGTGCAGCAGCCGCTGCCGGGCGGTCGCCGTACCCCACGCCCAGTCGGTGTGCAGCGCTTCGGCCAGGTGATCGGTGGTACCCCGGCGGGCTTGCTCGACCAGGGCGTCGCCGCGCAGCAGCCAGCAGGCGCAGGCGTCGGTGAGATCGCCCGTCGGATCGGTGCCGGTGGCCGCCCGCCACGCCGCGGCGTACGCGAGTTCGGCAGCCTCCGGCTCGGGCGCGGTGGCGCACCAGCAGGTCGGGAATCCGATTCGGAGGTAGGCCAGCTCGGTCAGGCCGTCGCCGAGCGAGGCCCGCTCGAAGTCGACCCAGCGGACGCCGGTCGCGGTGTGCAGATCGTTGGGCGGGCAGGGATCCCCGTGTAGCAGCGCCGGTCGGCCGGACGGCTGCGCCCTACGCAGCAGCGCGTCCAGTTCGCCGCCGACCAGACGGGGCACGGCGACGTCGAAGTTGCGGGCCAGCTTCAGGAAGGCGAGCACATCGGTCGTGTCCGGCGGTGACCAACGGGGGAGCGCACCGGCGTCGGCCTCGGTCGTGGTGGCGTGCAGGCGCGCGAGCGCGGTCGCGTAGCCGACCAGCCAGTCCTCCGGCAGCGGGACGCTCGCGACGTACTCGAGGACCAGCACGTGGTGCGCGGGGTCGGTGCCGAGCAGGCGTGGCGCGACGGGCGGGTCGGCGCGGGCGGCGAGCGTGAGCGCGGTGACCTCCCGCTCGAACCGCGTCGCGGCAGCAGGCTCGCCGATGACCTGCTTGACGACGACCGGCGTCGAGCCGAGGTCCGCGGTCCAGACCAAGGACCGAGGGCTACTGGCCAACTGCCGCCGCCACTTCGGTGCGCCCAGTTCGTCGCGCAGTTGGTCTCCGTAAGGGGGTTTCATGGCCGGCCGAACATTACCCGGCGGCCGCGAGTTCGCACTCGGCCCTGGCGGCCTCATCGCCGCACGAACGCCACCTCGTGTCGTTCGGCGTCCGCGGCGACGAAGCCGAGCAGTCGCCTGCCCTCCGCGGTCACCTCGGCGACGTCCCGGCGGGGGAGCCGGTCGAACGGCTCGACCACGAGTGTCGTGGTCCCACCTTCCCGCCGCAGTCGCCAGTCGGCCCGCCAGAACCCGTCCACCAGCACACTGCCCGCGACGCCGCCGACCCCGGGCGGCAGCGGCACGCTGCGGTGGTCGGCACCGACGCGGGCCCGGTCGGCGTAGGAGAGCAGCAGGTTGTCGTACTCGGGCAGAAACCGCGGCGGCGCGGGCGTTCCCGGGTCGGGCAGGTCGGCGTCGGGCAGGTCGAACAATGTCGTGCCGTGCTCGTCCCGGTAGGTGCGCAGCCGGTCACCGAGGCGGTCGGTGACCTCACGGAGCCGGGTCAGACCGCACCACGTCTGGATGTCGCGCACGGACGCCGGGCCGAATGCGGCGAGGCAGCGCAGGACGAGATCGTCGAGCGTCGCGGGCTTCGGACGCGTGTCCGGCAACCAGGTCGGCGTCGACTGCCACGCGGCCCTGCCGGTCCGGCCCCAGATCCCGCGCGGCGGCACTTGCACGACGGGCACCAGATAGGTCGCGGCCTGAGCGAGAGCGGTGGTGTCCCGGCCGGGCCATTGCCGCGCAAGCGCTTGCCCGAGTTCGACCCTGGTCCGTGGCCGGTCCGCGAGCAGTGCGGTGGCGGCGTCCACGAGTTCGGTCAGATCGACATCCGGCAGCCTGCGCCCGAAGTTCGTGGCGAAGCCGCGTGCCATCACCGGACGCACCAGGGGGTACCAGGCGACGGCGTCGGCGGCGGTGACCAGATGGATGGTCGCGCGTTGCAACGTGGTCCGGACCAGGCGGCGGTCGTTGAGGGCATCGGCCAGCTCGGTCGGCCGGAAGTCGCGGATCCGGCTCCAGAGGCCGACGTAGGGCGCGTTCGGTGCCTGAGCCTGGAGGCCGCCGATGTGCTCCACAGCGGCACCCACCGACGTGTCGGCTCGGTACAGCAGCAACTGCCGTTGCAGGCTGGCCCGGTTGAGCTGACGCAGATCCATCTCCGCAGGCTAACGGCTGTCGCGGACAGCTTCTGTCCGCGGCGTACGTACCCGGACGGGCGACTCCAAGTAGCTCGATCGTGGAGACCTGCAACCGCCGCGCGGCCGTTGGGGTTCCTACACCGAGCACAAAGGAGGCCACTGATCATGACGAGTCCATCCCGACACCTGCCGTACTCATCGCGGATCGCACGATTCGTCCGGCGCCGCTGGTCGGGCTCGCCGCCGGACCGCCTCTCACCGCTGCGTGTGCGGAGGTCGGTGCCGGCGGCCGCCGAGGTGTTTCGGCTGGGCCGGAGTCCAGCGGTGCGCCGGTGGCCGGACTGGCCGGGCGGGCCGCCGGAGCGTGCGCGGCGGCGGGCAATGCTGGCGGTAGCTGGGATGTGTTCGCCGGTGTGGGGTCGGTCGCTGGGGCGGGTGGTGGGGCTTCGTCGGTGGCCGGCCTGTCGGTGTGTGGGTGATGGTGGCGGTAGCTCAGATGCGTTCGCTGGTCCGGCGTCGACCGCTGGGGCGGGTGGCCGATCCGTCGGCCGAACGCCTTGGCGGCCCCGAGCCGCGCAGCGGCCGGCCACATCGGTACATACGGTGTTGCTCGTCCGGTGGCTGCGGTCCCGGCCACGGCGCCGCGTGGGGCGCTCCCGCGGATCGCCTGCCGGGGCGGTCTGTGCGCGGTCTCAGTCTGGCAAGCCGTACGCGCGCCGCGCATTGCGGAAGCCGATCAGCTCTGCCGTCCGCATGGCGTCGTCCTCGGTCATGTCGTCCGCCGCCACCGCCGCGGTCAGGAAATCCGACAGCGCGTGGCGGAACAGCAGCGTGCCCAGGTGGTAGTGCTCTGCGAGGCCGAACGCGTCGCTGGAGAACAGGAACTTGCCGAACGGCACCAGTTCGAGGGCCTCGGCGAGCACCGCGCTCGCCCGCCTGCCTACGTTGTGCGTCGCCAGGCCGACGTCCGCGAACACGTGCGGGAACACCTGTGCCAGGTAGCCGGCGTTGCGATGGAAGGGGTAGTTGTGCAGCAACAACATCGGCACGCCTGACGGCTTCGTCGCCCGGAGCAGGTCGGTGAGCAGCAGCGGGTCGCACTCGTGCAGGTCGACGTCGGCATCGCCGTAGCCGACGTGGAACTGGACGGGCAGCCGCTGGTCGACGGCCAACCACACCAGCAACCGGTGCAGCACTGGATCGGCCAGCCGGATGGGTCCGTCCGCCGTGGACAGCAGGCGTTCGGCGGCCGGCCGTACCTCGGCGTCGCTCGGGCGTTCGCCTGCCAGGCGCAGGCCGACTCGGTAGGCGGCGATGGACTTGCAGCCGACGGCCGTCGTGGCACGCTTGGCCAGTGCCTCGGCACAGTCGTCGGCGAACGTGCTCGCCGACGTGCCCGCCCGCACCACGTCCTCGGCGAGCAGTTCCAGCCGGACGATGTCGTGCGCCCGGGCACCGGCGATGCTGCCCAGTTCCTCGGCTGACGTGATCAAATCGGGGCGGAAACCGCCGTCCACGAGGTAATCCGTCGTGCCCGTGGTGGCCAGGAAGCGCCGGTTCACCTCCTCGGTCCCGAGTTCGGCGCGCCTGGCCAGATAGACCTCGGGGCTTACATGCGCAGGCAGGTCCAGCACCGGTGGGCACCAGCGCCGCACCGCGAGACCGATGAGCGAGTCGAACAGTGTCGTGCCCAGCGGGCTGGGGCCGTCCGATTCGGTCAGCTGCTCCTCGAACCCGGCACGGTCCACGGCGGCGCGCAGGACGCCGTGACAGTGGTGGTCGACCAGCGGCACGGCGTCCCAGGGCCGCGTCATGTCAGCTCCGACTCGGTGAGCCGCTGCCCTACCCGGCTGAACACTCGCGGTGCCGCCAGCACCGCGATGATCGCCAGCACGAGGATGCCGCCCGCCACCACCGGGAACCACCGTGCCGGACCGGATGTCGGGTACGGCACCAGGTTCACGTAGACGGTGTAGCCGAGCACGACGATGCCGAGCACCGGCAGGATGATCTCCCACATCGGCACCTGGATCTTGCGCTGCACGAAGATCAGCCGCACGGCGCCGATCGTGGTGAGGATGTAGATCACCAGGATGATCAGCGTGCCGATGCTGCCCGACCAGGCGAATGTGTCGGTGGCCGTCGCGCCGAAGGCCAGCGCGGACAGCACGATGATGCCCGTCGCGATCCCGACGACCACCGCGACCGCGCGCGCCGGAGTGCTCCTGGTGGACAGCACGCCCAGCCCGCGGTTGCCGACCGTGTCCCGGGACACCGCGTACAGCAGCCGCGACCCGCCCACCACACACGCCAGGCAGCAGCCGAACGCGCTGATGGTGGCACCCAGGCTGATCACGTCGCCGACCCACGACCCGACGTAGCTGCCACCGAGATCGCCCAGCAGCGACGACGACTTGGTGAACCGGCTCACGCCCGCCGCGTCCGTGCCGAAGCCCATCATCTCGACGGCCGTCACCACGATGAAGTAGATGCCGCCGAAGATGGCGGTGCCGAGGATGGCGCGCGGGATGTTGCGGCGCGCGTCGTTCGTCTCCTCGCCCAGCGTCGACGCTGCCTCGAACCCGGCGAAGGACAGGAACCCGAACACCGCGCCGAGGAACACCTGCGACACGGCGACGTTCGGCGAGAACACCTGGAGCGTGAAGTGCTGTCCGGCGGGCGCGGTCCCGGAGACCAAGCGCACCAGGATGATCACCGTGATCAGCAGGATCAACGCGACGGTGACGCCCTCGATGGTCAACAGAATGCTCGTCCCGCGCTTGGCCGGTGTCACCGCCAGCAGCCACGCGCCTGCCAGCGCGATGGCGACCAACACGAACGGTGCCCACGTCGGCGGGTTCGGCCAGATGCCCACCTCGGTGAGGAACGCCGTACCCAGGTTGCCTGCCGCCGAGGACGTGACGACCGCGTAGAACGTGTACGTACCCAGCAGCCCGATCCCGGACACCACACCGGTCCTCGGGCCCAGCGTGGCCCCGACGAACGCGTAGACCGACCCGGCGTGCTGGTAGTACTGGCAGAGCCGGACGAACCCGTAGGCGACCAGCAGCACGCCCACCGCCGACAGGACGAACGCCAGCGGCACGGCTCTGCCGGCGGCGATACCGGTCTGCTGCGGATTGATGTTGGCTGCCATGCTCGGTGCCATCAGGGCGACCGACAGGCCGACGGCCTGCCAGACCGACAGGTTGCGGCGCAGCCCTGGCCCGGAGCGCGCGGAAGCGGGGGATTGGATCGCGGTTTCCGTGGGTTCGGACATGGCGACTCCCTGCGATCACGGGACGGCGCTCGAAC
Organism: Candidatus Melainabacteria bacterium; assembly: GCA_963780635.1. Taxonomy (GTDB): domain Bacteria; phylum Actinomycetota; class Actinomycetes; order Mycobacteriales; family Pseudonocardiaceae; genus DATEPR01. Next base: position 887,625 of record CAWACW010000013.1, on the reverse strand, counting down.
CGGCGCCTGCCTGCGGTAGCGTCGCGCTGATGCCCGGAAATGGCAAGCCCGGTGGTGGCAGAGCGTCAGGTGAGGTGTCCCGGTGGATGAGGCAGCACGCAGGACGGCCGCGGACCGCGCTCGGGCGCTGCGGCCCGAGCTGGGCGCACGGGGGGTGCGGCTGGTCGCCGTGACCTGGGTGGACAACAGCGGCATCACCCGGACCAAGGCCGTCCCGCTGGAACGGCTGGAATCGGCAGCCGCCTGGGGTATCGGGGCGTCGCCGTGCTTCGACACGTTCCTGTTCAACGACGAGGCCATGACCTCCGGCGCGGTCGGTGACCTGCGGCTGCACCCGGACCTGTCGCGGCTGACGGTCCTGACCGCTCAACCCGGCTGGGCCTGGGCACCCGCCGACCGGTTCACGCAGGACGGCGACCCGCATCCCGGTGACCAGCGTGGCCTCGCGCATGCCGCGCTGCGCGAGCTGGCGGCACGCGGCTACACGGCGAAATGCGCTTTCGAGGTGGAGTGGGTCATCGGCCTGGACACGGACGACTTCCAGCCCGCCGCACGCGGTCCCGCCTACGGCTACGCGCGCCTGGTGTCCCGATCGGACTACCTGCTGGACGTCGCTGTCGCCCTCGCCGAGCAAGGCGTGTCCGTCGAGCAGGTCCACCCCGAGTACAGCCCGGGCCAGTTCGAGGTGTCGGTCGCGGCCGCGGATCCGATCGCGGCGGCCGACGACTACGTGCTGATCCGCGAGACGATCCGCGCGGTCAGCCGGCGACACGGGCTGCGGGCGTCCTTCGCGCCGAAGGTGCTCGCCGACGGGGTCGGCAACGGCGGCCACGTGCACCTGAGCGTGTGGGACGGCGAGCGGAACCTGTGCGCGGGCGGCGAAGGACCGTTCGGGTTGACCGACGTGGGCGAGTCGTTCGCCGCCGGCATCCTGCACCGGCTGCCCGCGCTGCTGGCGATCGGCGCGCCATCAGTGGCCAGTTACCTGCGGCTGGTGCCGCAGCATTGGGCAGGCGCGTACGCCGTGTGGGGCCTGGAGAACCGGGAGGCCGCGCTGCGCCTGGTGACGGGCGCGACCGGCAGCCGGGCGTGGGCGGCGAACCTGGAGGTGAAGGCCTTCGACCAGACCGCCAACCCGTATCTCGTGGTGGCCGCGCTGATCTTCGCGGGCCTGGCCGGCGTGGACGAGAAGGCCACGCTGCCGGACCCGTTGGACATCGACCCGGCCCTGCTCACCGACGAGGAACGCCGGCGCAACGGCATCCGGCAGCTGCCGTCCTCATTGGCCGATTCGACGGCCGCCTTCGCCGCCGACACAGCGTTGACGGCCGCCTTCGGCGACCAGCTCATCGCCGCGATCCTCGCCGTGCGCCGAGGCGAGATCGAGCACTTCGCCAACGCGACCCCGGACCAGATCGTTGCCGAACTGCGCTGGGTCCACTGACGGGGGCTTGGCTGTAGTCGCCGTGCGGCCCGGCGCCGGGGTTGTTGGCGGCGAAACCGCGCACCCGCGCGGTCGCCGCCGTTCGGCCGTCCCGGCGCCGCCCGTCGCCGAGCAGGCCGGGCGATGTGAGGTGGCGCGGCGGTGGACGCCGCATTGTGGGGCCGGGACGGTTCATGCCGGGTTGCGTTGTCAGTCGTCAGTGTTCAGTCGTCGATGGTCTGGTAGACCGACGTCCAGAAGTCCTGGTACACCTTGGAAATCGGGTGGAACTCGCCCCGTTGGGTGAGCATGATCGCGGTCAGGTCCTCCGCCGGGTCCGACCACCACGCGGTGCCCAGTCCGCCGTCCCAGCCGAACCGGCCCGGTACGGCCGACAGGTCGTCGCGACCCGTCACGACCGACACGCCCATGCCCCATCCGCGATTGTCGAAATAGCCGGGGAAGAACCCGGACACCGCCTTCTGCGCGGGCGTCAGCTGGTCCGTCGTCATCAACTCGACCGCGGGCCGGGACAGGATCCGCTCGGTGCCATGCCTGCCACGCCGCAACAACATCGTGGCGAACGCGAGGTAGTCGTCGGCCGTGCTGACCAGGCCACCGGCACCGGACTCGAACGGCGGCGGACTCGCCCACTGGCCGTTCGGTTCGTCGTACCGGCTGATGCCGCCGGTCTGCTCGGCCAGGTAACTCGTCGGCAGCCGGTCGAGCTTCGCGGCGGGCACGCTGAACGACGTGTCCACCATGCCCAGCGGTTCGAACAGGCGCTCCCGTAGGAACGTGCCCAGCGACTGGCCGGTGGCCCGCGCGATCAGCACGCCCAGCACGTCGGATCCCGTGTTGTAGAGCCATTTCTCGCCCGGCTGGTGCATCAGCGGGAGCTCGCCGAGGCCACGCAGGTACTCCTGCGGCGTCGGCATGTCCAGCGGGCGCGGCGGGCCGGTGGCGACGCGGCGGTCGATGGCCGCCGCCAGGATCGGGTAGTCCTCGGGCGAACCGAACACCATGCCGAAGCCCATCCGGAACGTGAGCAGATCACGCAGGGTGATCGGCCGGTGCGCGGGTTCGGTGTCGTCGAGTGGCCCGGTCAGCGTCCGCAGCACCTGCCGGTTCGCCAACTCGGGCAGCAGGTCGTCGATCGGGTCGTCCAGCCGCAGCCGGCACTCCTCGATCATGATCAGCGCGGCCGCCGCCGTGATCGGCTTCGTCATCGACGAGATCCGGAAGATGCCATCCCGCCGCATCGGCGCCGCGCCGCCTGCGGCCATCGTGCCGATCACGTCGACGTGTGTCTCGCCATGCCTGCTGACCACCGTGACCACGCCGGGCATCGCGCCGCGCTCGACGTGACCGGCCATGACGTCGTGCATCCTGCGCAGCCGGGACTCGGACAGACCCATGACATGCACCCCCTGGGTTCGGCAGGGCGCCGACCCTACCGACCCGGGGTGACAAGGATCGACTAGCGCCAAAGGTCCATCCTTGATACCAAACAACGGAGCATCGGTGACGAGGAGGCGCACATGGCAGCGCAGGCGACCACGGAGGGCACGGTCCCGTTCCGGGACTACGAGACCTGGTACCGGGTCACCGGTGACCTGAAGTCCGGGCCCGCGCCACTCGTCGTCCTGCACGGCGGCCCGGGCTGCACCCACGACTACCTGCTCTCGCTCACCGCGATCGCCGACACCGGGCGCGCGGTCGTCCACTACGACCAGATCGGCAACGGCCGGTCCACCCACCTGCCCGATGTGCCCGCCGACTTCTGGACGCCGGAGTTCTTCCTGGCCGAGCTGGACAACCTGCTGACCATGCTGGGTATCGCGGCCGACTACACGATGCTCGGCCAGTCGTGGGGCGGCATGCTGGCCGCCGAGCACGCGGTCCGGGATCCCGCAGGCCTGCGCGCGCTGGTCATCGCCGACTCGCCCGCGTCGATGCGGCTGTGGTCGGAGGCAGCGGGCGTGTTGCGCGCCGACCTGCCGCCCGAGGTGGACGCCGTGCTGCGCGAGCACGAGGCGGCAGGTACCACCGACAGCCCCGAGTACCAGCAGGCCATGTCGGCGTTCTATACGCGACACGTCTGCCGCCTGGTGCCGATGCCCGCCGAGGTCGTCGCCACGTTCGACGCCATGGCCGCCGACCCCACCGTCTACCAGACGATGAACGGGCCCAGCGAGTTCCACGTCGTCGGCAGCCTGCGCGACTGGTCGATCGTGGACAGGGTCGACCGCATCACCGCGCCCACGTTGCTGGTCAGCGGCCGCTACGACGAGGCGACCACCGAAACGGTACAGCCGTTCTTCGAGGGCATCCCGGACGTCGCCTGGACGGTGTTCGCGGAGTCCAGCCACATGCCGCACGTCGAGGAGGCGAGGGGTTTCAACTCGGTTCTGACGGGTTTCCTCGCGTCCGCGGACGGGTAAGAAGCCACTCATGACGAACGGTGACGACGGGACTACGGTACGCGGCGACTCACTTGCCGAGTTCGGCTACCAGCAGCAGCTGCGGCGGTCGCTGCGACTGCGCGACCTGCTCGTCTACGGCCTCATCTTCATGGTTCCGATCGCGCCGTTCGCGATCTTCGGCGTCGTGTTCAACGCGTCCAAGGGCATGGTGCCGCTGACCTACGTCATCGGCCTGGTCGCGATGCTCTTCACCGCCCTGAGCTACCGGGAGATGAGCAGGGCGTTCCCGGTGGCGGGCTCGGTCTACGCCTATGCGGGCCGCGGCATCACACCCTGGGTCGGCTTCCTCGCCGGCTGGGCGATCCTGCTGGACTACCTGCTGGTGCCGACGTTGCTCTACGTGACCGGTGCCGTCGCGCTGGACACCGTCGTGCCCGGCGTGCCGCAGTGGCTGTGGATCGTCATCTTCGTCGTGTTCAACACCGTGGTGAACCTGGCGGGCGTCGAGACGACGGCCTGGGCCACCCGGGCCTTCCTGGTCGCCGAGCTGATCGTGCTCGCGATCTTCATCGTGGCGGCGATCATCGCCATCGACAACGGCGTCGGGGGTGCCCACTGGTCGAGCACCCCGTTCTTCAACCCGGCCGTGTTCGCACCGAGCCTGGTGTTCGCGGCACTGTCCGTGGCCGTGCTCTCGTTCCTCGGCTTCGACGCCATCTCGACGCAGGCCGAGGAGGTCAGGGGCGGTTCGCGGATCGTCGGCAGGGCCACCGTCCTGGCCCTGTTGATCGTGGCCGTGCTGTTCGTCGTGCAGACCTATCTGGCCTCGCTTCTGGTGCCCGGCAAGACCCAGTTCGCCGGCGAGGACGCCGAGAACCAGGCGTTCTACAACATCGCCGGGCTGGCAGGCGGCCACTGGCTGACCGTGCTGGTCGCCGTGTCCTCGGCGCTCGCGGCCGCCATCGCCAACAGCCTGGTCGCGCAGAACGCGACCGCCCGGCTGCTGTTCTCGATGGCCCGCGACCACACGCTGCCCGGCTTCCTCGCACACATCAGCGAGCGTCGCCGGGTGCCCGAGCGGGCGGTGCTGCTGGTCGCCGTGATCAGCCTCGCGCTCGGTGTCGGGCTGGCCGGGCAGGTGGCGTTCCTGTCCAGCCTGGTCAACGTCGGCGCCCTGGTCTCGTTCCTGCTGCTGCACGTCTCGGTGGCCGTGTACTACCTGGTCAAGCGCCGGGAACGGACCTACGGCATGCACCTGGCCGTGCCGCTGATCGGGTTCGTCATCATCGGCTACGTGCTGGTCAACGCGGACACTCACGCCAAACTCGTCGCGGGCGCGTGGCTGCTGATCGGCATCATCGTGATCGTGGTGCGCGCGGTGACGGGCCGGAGCGTGACGCTGACGATGGACGAGAACGCCAGGCCCGACGACCGGCCCGCCGCCACGGGACCGCGCTAGGAGCGCTTCGGCAGCTGCTGGAGCGACCAGGCGTTGCCGTCCGGGTCGCTGAAGAACACGAACGTGCCCCACTCCATCGGCTGGACGTCGCTCACCGCGACCCCGCGCGCGGCCAGCTCGTCGTGTGCGGCCTGCGCGTCGTCGATGACGATCTGCAGGCCCTTCACGGTGCCCGGCTGGGCGTCGGTGAGGCCCTGGCCGAACGCGATCGAGCACGCCGAACCGGGCGGCGTCAGCTGGACGAAGCGGATTTCGTCGCTGACCCGGTGGTCGTAGTCGGCCACGAAGCCGATCTGGTCGACGTAGAACGCCTTCGCCTTGTCCACGTCGGACACCGGCAGGATGACGAGTTCGAGCTTCCAGTCCATGATGGCCCCTCTCTCCATGCGAATGACCCCAGGTTAGGTGGCATCGCGGTCAGGAACGGTCCTCGATCGGTTCGTTCTTGACGCGAATTTCCACCGACCTCTAGCCTCGCGATCATGGAGTCGACCCGCGGGTTCCTACGCTCGCTCGGGCTGCCCGACGGGGACGCCCACGACCTGCCCACCAGCGCCAAGCGCTTCCCGGACGGCGCGCAGTACCGCGTCGAGATCCCGAGCGTCGAAGGGCCTGAGGCGCTGACGGCCGTGTTCGCCGAGGCCGACGACCGTGGGGTCCTCGTGCACCGGGTGTCGCAGGGGAGTGGGGGGATGCTGCTCACCCGGTCCGAACTGGGCTCGATGTCGGAGCAGGCCGCTGCTCGTCGCGTCGAGGTGAGCATCTTCGCCCGGCCTCTTGCCGGCTGGGGCGTGGGTGCCGGGGCCCGGTCTGCCGGGCTTGCCGCGTTGGCCGTGCAGGCGCAGGGTGCCGATCAGCTCGTGCATGTGCTTGAGGACATTCGGCGGACCACCGAGACCGGTGTCCGCGGTGTGCTCGTCACCGATCTCGGAGTGCTCGACGTGGCTGCCCGGATGCGCGCCGCGGGCGAGTTGCCGTCGGAACTCAGCTTGAAGGTCAGTGTGCAAATGGGACTGGCGAATCCGGCGTCGATCAGGCTCGCCGAGTCGCTGGGCGCGACGACCTACAACGTGCCCACTGACCTCACCCTGGCTCAACTGGCGGCTGTTCGGGCGGCTGTCGATCTACCGCTGGACATCTACGTCGAGTCGCCGGACGATCTCGGCGGGTTCGTGCGGCACTTCGAGATCGCCGAGATCGTCCGGGTCGCCGCTCCGGTGTATTTGAAGTTCGGGCTGCGCAACGCGCCGAACATCTATCCCAGTGGGACTCATCTGACGCCGACGGCTGTGGCGCTGGGGCGGGAGCGGGTGCGACGGGCCGAGTTGGGACTGGAGTTGCTGGGTCGATACCTGCCCGAAGCCGTGGGATCGGAGCCCGGCGCCGCCGACCTCGCCGTACCGGTCCGCTAGTGGTGTCCGGTAACCCGTCGAGGGTTACCGGAGACACCTAGCTGTCCAGCCACTCCCGTACGGCGGTCTTGACGAACTCGAAGTCCTCCGGGTTGGGATCGATCGCCGGTGCGCCTGCCCGGTGGCCCCAGATGCTCGGGATGGGCCGCAGATCGCCGTGCGCCAGGTGAGGGAGTTCCGCCTCGTTGTCCGCGACCCGGAAGTAGAGGTCCGTCTCGCCCGGCAGCAGCAGCACCTTGGCCCGGATCGCGGCCAGTGCCCCGGCCAGATCGCCGCCATAGCGCGGGTCGGCGCTGATGTCCGCGTGGTACCAGGTCAGTGCCTGGGCATAAAGATTCGCCGCCGGGTTTTCGCCGAAGCCCTCTTCCCAGTCGGTGCGCAGGAACGTTTCCAGGTCAGGCGCGCCCAGTGCCGACTTGTAGAGGCCCGCCCGGTAGAAGTCCTGGCTCAGGCCCCAGCCCGCGTACACGTGCGCGAACGCCTTGAGCGCAGGCGTGGGTTGCGCCGAGAACCTGCCGCCGCCCTCGTACTCCGGCGCTGCCTCCAAGATCCTCAGCAACCCGGACAGGAAAACCTGGTTGTGCACCGCCGTCCTCGCGCTGCCGCACACCACGATGGCCCTGTCCACCTCGTCGGGGAACGTCGCCGCCCAGTGGTACGCCTGGCCTGCGCCCATCGAGAAGCCGTACACCGCCGCCACCCGGTCGACGCCGAACTGCTCCGTCAGCAGCCGCTTCTGGGCCATGACGTTGTCCCGCATGGTGACCAGCGCCGGGTAGTCCGGAGTGTCCGCCGCGCTGGAGGACACGCCGTTGGAGAACATGTCCGGCACCACGATGAACCAGCGCGTCGGATCGAGAATCCCGTCCGGACCGATCAGCCAGGCCAGGTCCTCGTGCGTGGCGCCGTAGCTGCATGGGTAGACGATCACGTTGTCACGTGCCGCGTTCAGCGTCCCGTGCGCCTGCCAGGCCAGCTTCGCGTCCTTGATCACGCCACCACGCTCGACCGGCAGGTCACCTAGTTCGAGCACGCCATCCTGAATCGGCCAGTTCACCGCAACGCCCCTTCCGGCAGCACAGCGTGGACACCCCACACCTGGTTCGCGATCTGCGTGACCCGCAGATCCACCGACGGGCTGGCCAGCGCCAGTGCCGTCGTCCTGTCCACGTCGTACAACTCGCCCAGCCAGTCCAGCATCGCGTCGAGCGCCTGGCCGGATGCCTCGTTCAGGTCCTCGCTGAAGCCGAACGTGATCCGCCCGGCCGGCGTCACGGCGTGCACTGTGCGCACCGGGGGAGTGGTCACCAGGTCCACCGTGCACGTCGTGGTCATCGCGCACTCGACCGCCGTGCCCGCCACCTCGCCGTCACCCTGCGCGGCGTGGCCGTCGCCCAGGCACAGCAACGCTTCCGGCACGGTCACCGGCAGGTACAGCGTCGACCCGGCGACCAACTCGCGGCAGTCGATGTTGCCGCCGGTGGCCCTCGGCGGGACCGTCGAATGCTCACCCGGCTCGTCCGGCGGCAAGCCCATCACGCCCAGGAACGGCGCGATGTCCACGGTCAGCCCGTGCTGGTTGCGGGCCACGCCCTTGTCCGCGTCGATGTCCCACAACAGCCACGCAGGCGGTTCGCCGGCGATGCGCAAGCGCCGGTTCAGCTCGTTGTCCCGCGCGCCGGCGACCGTCCAGCCCCAGTCGTCGGGCCGCAGCGACTCCAGGTGCAGCGCCAGCATCATGCCCGGCTCGGCACCGCGCACCGCGATCGGACCGGTCAGGCAGTGGCCGCGCGGCTCGGTGATCAGCGTCGGCATCCGCTCACCGGGCGACGTCTGCCGCTCCACGTAGCCCGATGCGTCCAGCGACCGCACCACCAGCCGGTCGCCAGGGTCGACGGTGAGCACCGGCGGGCGGTCACGGGAGAACACGTCGGTCACGGTGTCCGGACCGGGATCCAGGCGGTGCTCGGGCATGCTGATCCTTCCTGCGCGCCGACGGGACGCGCCGATCCTAGGTCAGCGCAACCCGCGACAGCCGGGTTCGTGATGAGCGTTGCGTTCCCCGCTGCACGGCGAGTCGGCCGCTGAGTGGCCGACGCATTCCAGGTCTAGGCAAGACGGCCGCGCAGCGGTCGACTCCCGCAATGTCGCGGCGAGTCGACCCCGCAGTGGTCGACTCGCGCGGGGCGCTGGGCGAGTTGACCGTTCGGCGGGCGGTGTGCGACGTGTCGGCCGCTGAGTGGGCGGCATATGGCGGCCCGAATGGGTCGTCCGCGCAGTGGTCGACTCTCGCGAAGGTCCTGCGGAGTTGACCTCGCAGTGGTCAACTCGCGCGCACGTCCGGCGAGTCGACCATTCGGGGGGCCAGTGCGTGGCGTGTCGACCGCCGAGTGGCCGACGCATTCCAGGTCTCGGTAAGACGGCCGCGCAGCGGTCGACTCGCCGCAATGTCGCGCGGCGGCGCTGGGCGAGTTGACCGTTCGGCGGGCCAGTGCGTTTAGCAGGTCGACCGCTGAGCGGCCGACACGTCGCAGCCAATGAGTCCTCCTCGCTGTGGTCGACTCTCGCGAACGTCTCGAGGAGCTGACCTCGCAGTGGTCGACTCGCGCCGAGCGCTGGGCGAGTTGACGGCTCGGCGGTCAGTGCGCAGCGGGTCGACCGCTGTGCGGCCGACTCGGCGCGACCTTCGATGAGACGTCCGTGCAGTGGTCAACTCCCGCGACCTCCGGGCGAGTCGACCCGGTGCCGGTCGACTCGCGGGCCGACGGTCGTGTCGGCCTGGCAATCAGCGCCGTCAACTCACCGGTGCCGATCGCGCCGAACTCGTGGACAGCCGGGTACGCCCCCGCGTTGAGCGCCTCCGCGAGCACATCGGCCAGCGCCGTCCAGTGTGCGGCCGTCCAGGACCATCGGATGCCGTGGCGTGACGACGTCGGTCGGCCGGTGCCATACCGCGCCGGCTGCGGTGCCCGGTCAGGCCCAGCTCAGACCCGCGACAGGTGCGCGATCGAGCCGATCTCCTGTGCCACCCAGACGCCGCCGTCGGCGGCCACCGCGATGCCGTGCGGCTCGGAGCCGGGAGTGATCAGGTTGAACGTCTGCACGTGTCCGTCCTCGTCGATCCGGCCGACGCGGTTGCCCGCCCACTCGGTGAACCAGCAGCCGCCGTGCGGATCGGCCACGATCGCGTGCGGCCGGGCTGCGCGGTCGGGCAGCGGGAACTCGGTGATCTCGCCGTCCGTCGTGATGCGCCCGACCTGGCCCGCGCCGATCTCGACGAACCACAGCGCGCCGTCGGTGCCCGCGGTGATGCCGACCGGGCCTGCCTCCGGTGTCGGCAGCGCGAATGTGGTGACCGCGCCCTGCGTGGTGATCCGGCCGATCGCGTGCGCCGCGTTCAGCGTGAACCACAGCGCCTCGTCCGCACCCGCCACGATCATCGCGGGGAACTGACCGGCCGCGGGCAGTTCGAAATCGGTCGCGTCGCCGGCCGGCGTGATGCGGCCGATGCGGCCGACGTTCATTTCGGTGAACCACAGCGCGCCATCGGGACCGGTGGTGATGCCGAACGGGCCGCCTTCGGGCGTCGGGGTGTCGAACGTCGTCAGCCCGGCATCGGTGAGCCGGTTGATCTGGTGGCGCCCCGACTCGGTGAACCACACCGCGTCGTCCGGGCCGACCGTGATGCCCGCCGGGCGGCCCTGCTCGTCGTCGAGCCGGTAGGAGGTGATCTCGCCGCTCGCGGTGATCCGGCTGACCCGGCCCCGGTGCGTCTCGGTGAACCACATCGCACCGTCCGGACCAGCGGTGATGCCGTACGGGCCGGTGTCGGCACCCGGGACGGGATACTCCACGATGGACATCGTCAGCAGACCTGCCATGCGCCGCAGAGTACCCGCCACCGGGTAGTCCCTACCGGGTCAACGCGGGCCTGGCAGCCGCGCCGACCGGCGCGTCCCAGTCGATGCGGTAGTCGTACTGCCAGGCCATCTTCGCCGGCTTGGCCAGCAGCTTCATCGTCACCGGCAGCAGCGCGTCGCGCAGCACCCTGGCCAGCGGACCGGCGGCCTTGTCGCTGCTGGACCGTTTGCCCGCGGCGATGATCCGCTCCACCCGCGCCCGCCGCAGCCCCTCGTACGCGGCGAACGCCGCAGGCACGGTCGGCAGGTCGCGCAGGCACCGGGCCAGCTGCACCGCACTCTCCGCCGCGATCGACGCACCCTGGCCGGAACTCGGCGACGTCGCGTGCGCCGCGTCGCCGACCAGCACCATCCGCCCCCTGCTCCACGTGGGCACGGTCGGGAGATCCTCCAGTGCGCCCACCAGCACCAGGTCCTCGGGCCGGACGCGGTCCAGGATCGCCGGTGCGGGCGTGCGGTCCGCCGCGAACAGCTCCCGCAGCTGCCGCAGCCACTCGGCAGCGCCCACCTCGCGAGTCCGGGCCAGCGACAGCGGCTCCTGGCGGGGCAGGTTGGCGAACCAGCCGGTGCTGCCGTCGTCGGCCACCTGGTAGGCGAAGAACCCGCGCTTGCCGAAGCTCATGTGCATCGAGCCGCGGGTCGAGTCGAGGCCCACGTTGGCCTCGATCGTCGGCTTGGCGCCGAAACCGAGCAGGCCCGTGTAGCGCGGGCTCGGCGCCGCCGGGTCGATGATCGAGCGGACCGTCGAGCGGATGCCGTCGGCGGCGATCAGGATGTCCGCCCTGGCCTCGGTGCCGTCGGCGAAGAAGGCGGTGACGCCGGTGCCGTCGTCGCGGGCGCCGACCAGCCGCTTGCCGTGCTCGATCCGGATGCCGCGGGCCACGGCCTCGTCGTAGAGCGCGCGGTACAGGTCGGCGCGCCACACGAAGTGGAACACCGGCGGTCCGCCGTGGCCGCCGAACTCGGCCAGCCGCTTGCCCGTCCAGCTCTCCATCACCATCGAGGACACCGGGACGCCGATGTCGCGCACCACGTCGGCCGCGTCGACGCATGCCAGCGCCGCCAGGCCGTTGGGCGCGATGCCCAACCCGCCGCCCGCCGCGTCGGCCGTGCCCTGGTAGGCCTCGTACACGCATGCGTCGATGCCCGCCTTGCGCAGCGCCATCGCGGCGACCGGGCCCGCGATGCCGCCGCCGATCACCAGAGCCGTTCGTACTTGCGTCATGTCACTTCTCCCCATTCGGAGTGGATCGGTTGACCGACCCGTGCGGGGGAGCCCGGCTATCCTGCGGTTGCCACCTCGTGGCCGGGTTCGTCGCTCGGGTTCGGTTCGAGGTCGAGGACCCCGGCGAGGTGTTGCAGCACCCCGCCGGGGTTCGTGCGTCACTGGTCGGTACGGCCCCTTTCCGCGAGTTCCGCGATCTCCGCGGGAATCTCGCCCGTCTCATGGAACCGCCGCCACAGCTGCTGGCCGGGGAACGCCCCGGTGGCCAGTTCAGCCAGCAGGTCGGCCACCCAGTCGGCCTCGGCCTGCCGGATCGCCAGCTCGTACTCGGTCTCCACCAGGAACAGCCGCGGGATCTCACGGGCCGACTCGGCCAGCGCGTCCCGCTGCTGCGCCAGCTGCTCACGCAACGTCGCCAGCCGTTCCCGCAACAAGGCCGATGCCTCGTCCGGCGGGATGGCCGCCATCACCGACAGCGCGGCGGCGAACCGGGGCTGCTCGGGTTCGGGCGTGGCGAGCAGCTCGCGCACCCAGTCGGTCAGCTCGGCGCGGCCCGCGTCGGTGATCGCGTAGACCGTTCGCTGCGGCCTGCCGCCCTGCCGGACGCTCTCGGTGGCCGCGACGAACCCGTGCTTCTCCAGGTTGTCGACCACCGTGTAGAGGGAGCCCCACTTGATGGGCATGTCCTGGTCCTTGCCGCGTTCGCGCAGCACGCCGGCCATCTCGTAGGGGTGCATTGGCCGCTGGACGAGCGTGGACAGCACGGCCAGCGCCAGCAGGTTGCCGACCTTGCGCCGCTTCGCCATCAAGTCCTCCTCGTCGCCGAGTATCCGTGGACGAGTATACGGACGCGAGTGATGTCGTCAAGCGGAAAGACGGGGGTGCGACCTAGCCTCCAGGTATGACCGGCAACCAGACACTCATCAGGGAACGTGCCGACTTGCTCGAGTCATTGCGCCGGCACCGGTTCTTCCTGCGGTACACGGTGCGTGGCCTGACCGACGAGCAGGCGACGGCGTGCCCGACACGCAGCGCGCTGTGCCTCGGGGGCCTGATCAAGCACGTGGCTTCGACCGAGGAGAACTGGATGCGGTTCGCGGTCGGCGGTGCCGAGAACCGGCCGGTCGACGGCCCGGCCGTATGGGAGGCCAACTTCCGGATGCTGCCGGGGGAGACGCTGGCGGGGGTGCTCGCCGAGTACGAGCGGGTCGCGGCGTCGACCGACGAACTCGTCGAGACGCTCGACCTGGACGCGGCGCACGAACTGCCGCAGGAGCCGTGGTTCGAGCCCGGCGCGGACTGGACGGTGCGGCGTGTGCTGCTGCACCTGATCGCGGAGACGTCCCAGCACGCCGGTCATGCCGACATCCTGCGCGAGTCGATCGACGGCGCGAGGACGATGGGCTGAGCCGGCGGGCCGGGACGTCGGACCGCCAGGGGTGAGGTCTAGGACTGGGTCGGCGTCAACTCCGCCATCTCGCCGAACCCGTCCTGGGGCACCTCGACGTTGATGATCTCCGGCCTCGTCGCGATCACCGAAGGCATCCACGCCATCGCGGTCTTGAAGTGGTCGGAGTTCACGTGGGCGGCTCCCGCGTCGCCGTCCCGGAACGCCTCCAGCAGTACGTACTGGTGGGGCGTTTCCACACTCTTGTTCCAGTCGAAGAACACGTTGCCCGGCTCCGCCCGCGCCGCCGTGGTGAAGTCCTTGACGAGGTCGAGCCAGTCCTCGCTGCGATCGGGCCGCACGGTGAACTTGACGACGATGAAGATCATGACGGATTACCTCCGGGCAGCTGGGACGACGTGATCGATCAGCGTAGGACAGGTGGCCCCAATGGCAGTGCACGACCGCCGGTGGCCTGCGACGCGGCGCCGAAGAACAAGTAGATGCCGACGATCGCGAACGCGAACACCAGGATGCCGCCGACCTTCAGCAACGAGGTCGATGCCTGCAGCGTGCCGATGAGCACGAACACCAGGGCGACGTCGATGAGCGCGAACAGCAGGGTGTACGCGCTGGGCAGCCGCAATGTGGCCAGTGTCAGCATGACGATGACCGACAGCCAGCAGATCACGAACAGGCCCTGCGCGTGGCCCGTCACCAGTACCGCGATGGCGAACCAGTTGTGGGTCAGGCCGAGCACCAGAACCGCGTAGCTCCACCAGAATCCGGCGAAGATCGCCAGCACGGACGCGACCGCGCTCTGGTTGAGTGCCGCGGCCCAGATGGCCGAGATGGCCAGGCCCAAGCCGGTCGCCGCGAAGAGGATCGGCAGGACGGAGCCGATCGCGGCCAGCGGGACATAACCGACCAGTACCAGGCCCAGCGCTATCGAGCCGACGACGAACATGGGCAGGCCGATCATCAGCGGATCACCTGTCGGTGGTGGCGGCTCGGCCGCCGCGACCGGTTCCGTACCGTGACGACCGGTACGTTCTTCCAGGTCACCAGTGCTCGTTGTTGTCATGACTGAACCTCCTTGTTCGGATTCACCCGCTGACCAGACCGGCGAGGCCGGCCAGGACCATGGCCAGGCTGCCGATCAGCACTGGTCCTCCGTGGTCCCGCCACCACACCGCCCTGGGCAGAATCCGGCCCGGCAGCAGGTCGATGTCGACCTGCCGCAGGGCTGCTCGGTAGGCGACCATCGCCACGACACCGGTCAGACCCAGTACCGCGGCCGCGATCGCCAGTACGTGCACGTTGCCGGTCATCGGAACAACCCCACGATCAGCCAGCCGTTGAGCACCACGATCAGCGCGGCGCACGCGGCCGCGGCGATCGTCGTGATGCGCCGGTTGGCGAACCGCCCCATGACGTCCGGCCGCCTGGTCAACAGGATCAGCGGCACGAGCGCGAACGGGATGCCGAACGACAGCACCACCTGGGAGATGACCAGGGTGTCGGTGGCGGGCAACCGCAGGCCGAGGACCACGAGCGCGGGCAGCATCGTGATGCCCCGCCGCACGAACAGCGGCAGCTTGCGCCGGATGAAGCCGCTCATCACGACCTGTCCGGCGTAGGTTCCGACACTGGAGGACGACAGTCCGGACGCGAGCAGCGCCACCGCGAACATCAGCGCGGCACCGCCACCCACGTACCGGCCGAGGTCGGCGTGTGCGAGCAGGATCGGGTCGGCCCCGTGCAGGCCGGTCTTGTGCAGCAGAGCGGCGGCCACGACCAGCATCGCGATGTTGACCAGGCCGGCGGTGCCCAACGCGATGATCACGTCGATCCGCTGGGTGCGCAGCAGGTCCCGGTGGGAGACCGTGGTTGCCCCGCGCACCCGCGTTTTGGTCAGTGCCGAATGCAGGTAGATCACGTGTGGCATCACCGTCGCGCCGATGATGCCCGCGGCCAGCAGCACGCTGTCCGAACCGACGAACTCGGTACCAGCCCGGCGGCGAACGCGCCGCCGTCGACGTGCACCGAGGCCAGGTCGTAGGCGAAACCGAGGAACACGATGGCGAACAGTGCGGTGATCGCCAGTTCGAACGGCCGGTAGCCGCGCTGTTCCAGGGCCAGGATCGCGAACGCCACCACGGCCGTGATGAGGCCCGCGACCGGCAGCGGCACGTCGAACAGCAGGTTCAACCCGATCGCGGCACCGACGAACTCGGCGAGATCGGTGGCCATCGCGACGAGTTCGGCCTGTACCCACAACCCGGCCGAGACCGGCTTGGTGAAGTGTTCCCGGCACAGCTCCGGCAGGTCCCGCCCGGTGGCCACGCCCAGCTTCGCCGACAGATACTGCACGAGCATGGCCATCAGGTTCGCGACCACGATCACCCAGACGAGGGTGTAGCCGAACCGGGCGCCCGCCGTGATGTTCGTGGCGAAGTTGCCCGGGTCGATATAGGCCACCGCGGCCACGAACGCGGGTCCGAACAGCATCGCGACGGGCCGCCGGACCAGGCCGGGCCGGGACACCTCGTTGACCGCGGGGTCGCGCTCGAGCACGATCGCCTCCCTCGGTGCCTCGGGTGTCCCGGCTTGCCCCTGGTGCTAGCCCACCGACGGGCCGAGGCCCAGGGACTGCGGTGTGCTGGAGTCCGGTGACGGCTGGTGCAGGCCCTCGTCCAGCGGGCCGATCTCACTCATCAGGGCAGGGCTGCCGCCCCACGGTGTCTGCTCCTCGGCGATCAGCGAGTTCGTGGTGAGCAGCAGGCCGGCCACCGAAGCCCCGTTCTGCAATGCCGAGCGGCACACCCGCAGCGGGTCGATGATCCCCATCTCGATCATGTCCCCGAAGCGTTCGTGCAGCGCGTCGAATCCCTCGTCGTCGGACAACTCCCTGGTGTGGGCCACGATGTCGGCCGCGTGGTAGCCCGCGTTGCTGGCGATCAGGAACGCGGGCTCGGCCAGTGCCCGCCGGACGATCTCCACGCCCGTGGCGTAGTCACCGTCCAGGCCGAGATCGGCCAGCGCCTTCTCCGCGTGCAGCAGCGCGGCGCCGCCACCGGCGACGATGCCCTCGGCCATGGCCGCCCGGGTCGCGGACAGTGCGTCCTCGACCCGGTGCTGCAGTTCCTTCAACTCGGCCGGCGTCGCCGCGCCGACCCTGATGACCGCTACCTTGCCCGTCAGCGCGCCGATCCGCTCGGTGAGGACGTCCTCGTCCACCCCGAACTGGGCGCGGGACAGCTCGGCCCGCAGCTGGTTGACCCGGAAGTCGATGCGCTCGGCCGATCCCGCTCCGCCGACGATCGTGGTGGCGTTCGCGGTGACCCGGACCTGCCTGGCCCGGCCGAGGTGCTCCAGCGTCATCGTCTCCATGGAGAAACTGGCCTGCCTGCTCAGCACCGACCCGCCGACCACGGCCGCGAGGTCCTCCAGCTTGTGCAGCCGCCGGTCGCCGAAACCGGGTGCCCGGATGGCGACCGCCTGGAAGTTCCCGTTGACGTGGTTGTGCACCAGCATGCTCAGCGCGCTGCCCTCGACCGTCTCCGCGATCAGCACCAGCGGCCTCGGGTTGCGCATGATCTTGTCCAGCACCGGCATCAGCTGCTGGACCTTGGTGACCTTCTCGCTGCACATCAGGATGTACGGGTCGTTGACCACGGCCTCCAACCGGCCGGGATCGGTGACCAGGTACGGCGAGAGATAACCGTTGTCGAACTCGAAGCCTTCGACGAAGTCGACGGACATGCCGATCCGCTGCGACTCCTCGACCGTCACCACACCGCCCTCACCGACCGTGTGCAGTGCCTTGCCGATCACCGCGCCGACCGAGTCGTCGTCGTTGGCCGAGATCGCGGCGACACGCGTGAAGTCCCGTTCCTGCGCCACCGGGTGCGCCACCTTCTCCAAGTGCTGCACCAGCTTGCCCACCGCGAGGTCGACGCCGCGCTTGATGAGCACCGGGTTGCCGCCCTTGGCGATCACCCGCATGCCCTCGCGGATGATGGCCTGGGCGATGACCGTCGCCGTGGTGGTGCCGTCGCCCACCACGTCGTTGGTCTTGATCGCGGCTTCCTTCACCAGCTGCGCGCCCATGTTCTCGAACTGGTCGGGCAGGTGGATCTCCCGGGCGATCGTCACGCCGTCGTTGGTGACCACGGGGGAGCCGGTGATCTTCTCGATGATCACGTTGCGTCCCTTGGGCCCCAGCGTCGACTTCACCGCTTCCGCGAGTTTGTCGACCCCCGCCAGCAACAGGTCGCGCGCCTCGGCGCCGAAGCGCAGTTCCTTTGCCATCGTGCGTGCTCCTCGTGTCAGGGGGTGAGAATCGCCCGGCCGCGGACCCGGCCCGCGTCCAGATCGGCCAGTGCGTCCAGCGCGCTGTCCAGCGGGTACTTCTTGGTGTGCAAGGTGACCTTGCCCGCCTGTGCGAGCACCATCAGCTCGACGAGGTCGTTGTAGGTGCCCACCAGGTTCCCGATGATGTTGCGCTCCGTGGAGATGATGTCGATCGTGGGAACGTCGATGTTGCTGCCGTAGCCGATGACGAAGTGCGAACCGTTGCGCCGGGTCATCGCGAAGGCGTCCTGCTGGGCGCCCTGCTCGGCGACGAAGTCGAGCACGACCTCGGCCCCGTTGCCTCCGGTGAGATCCAGCACCGCGTCGACGTGCTTGCCGTCGGCGACGACCGTCTGATCGGCACCGAGCTGCTTGGCCAATGCCAGCGCGTCCGGGTTCCGGTCGACCACCACGATCGTGGTCGCCGTCAGCGCGGCGAGCGACTGGATGCCGATGTGCCCGAGACCGCCCGCGCCATTGACGACGCACACCGTGCCCGGGTACAGCAGCGGCACCGCCTTGCGCACCGCGTGGTACGCGGTGATGCCCGCGTCGGCCAGCGCGGCGACGTCGGCAGGCTGGGTGCTCGGGTCCAGCTTGATGCAGGCCCGCGCCGACGTCAGCAGGTACTCGGCCATGCCGCCGTCGCTGTCGATACCGGGGAACTGGCTGTTCTCGCAGTGCATGTCGTTGCCTGCCCGGCAGGCATGGCACAGCCCGCACGTCGGCGTCGGGTGCAGGATCACCGTGTCGCCGACGGCCACATTGGTCACCGCGGAGCCGATCTCCTCGACCCAGCCCGCGTTCTCGTGACCGATCGTGTAAGGCAGCGTCACGCCGGATCGTGACGCCCACTGCTCCTCGATGATGTGCAGGTCGGTACGGCACACACCGGCGCCGCCGATCTTGACCACCACGTCCATCGGCCCCTTGGCATGCGGTTCCGGGACGTCCTCGATGACGGGCTGCTGGTGATAGGAGTGCAGCCGGACCGCCTTCATGCTGAGTTCTCCTGTCCGTCGATTCCGACACCGACGATTCGGTCGGCACCACCGCCGGCCTCAGTGCCGGCACCGGGGTAGCGGGCGAGCAGCATGCCCTTGCACACCCCGGAGTTCGCCTCCTGGCTGATCCGGGTGGTCCGGGCCATCCCCAGGTACAGGCGCATGTCCTGCCCGGACACGGTCGCGCCGGTCGCCGGGTCCAGCACCAGGGCGGCGGCGTCGTCGTGCGGCAGGCCGAGCTCTCGCCGCCGCGCGCGCAGCCGCTCGCGGTCCGGGCCGTCGGGGGCGTCGCCGAGCGTGAGCCCGGGCAGCGCCGCCCTGTCGGTCCCGGCCGCGAGCATCGCCCTGCAGACCCGGTCGGTGCCCGCGAGCATCGCCTTGCGCAGGAAATCCGCCCGTAGGCTGTCCAGCTCGTCGACCGCCTCGCCGTCGAACGACGCGACGAAGCCCGCCCTGGCCGCGACGCCGCCGTTGATGGCGTCCGCCGCGAAGTGGTCGACCAGTTGCACGTCGGTCGACGTCACGCCCGGCACGGCGTGCACGGCGTCGTAGGCGTCGGCCACCATCAGGAACGCGAAGTTGGGCGCGCAGAAGTACGTCGGCAGCCGCAGCCGGATCGTCGCCGCACCCTCGGCGGACACGTCGCAGCGTGACACGAACCCGAGATCGGTGAGCGGCTCGTCCAGCTCCGGATCGTGCACTGTCGACATGGCGGACCAGACCGCCGCCGAGATGGCGGCGGCGGTCTGGTCGGTGCGCGCACCCACTGTTGTCGTGCTTCTCATGACGCCGGTACGCCGACCGGCTGAACCTGTGCGTCGAGCCTGGCTTCCGCCGGGACCTCGATGTCGTACAACCGGGCGGCGTTCAGGCCGAGGATCTTCTTCTTGCCCGCCGTGCTGAGCTGCGAGTAGTCGGAGAACTCCTCGCCGTCGGGCATCTGCCAGTCGACGAGACCCTCGACCTGCCACTTGGGTTCCCAGATGGCGTAGTCGGAGCCGAAGATCATCCTGTCCTCGCCGAGCCAGAACATGAGCTCGCCCATGACCTTGGCGAAGAACCGCGGCCGGGCGTGCATCAGACCGCCCACGACGACCGACAGGCCCGCGTACACGTTGGGCTCCTGCGTCGCCATGAAGCAGAAGTCCTCGATCCGCGGCAGTCCCACGTGCTCGACGATGAAGTTGAGCTCGGGGAAGTTCGTCGCCGCGAAGTCCACGTCCTTGACGTCGAAGGCATCCTTGTCCAGGGGCCAGATCGTCGGGCCCTTGTGCACGTGGATGTTCTTGACGCCCAGCTCCTGGCACTTCTCCAGGTAGCGCGACGCTTCCGGATCGCGCAGCGTCCAACCGCGCGAGTCACCCCGCCACTCGGCCGTGTAGAGCTTCACGCCCTTGCAGTTGTAGCGCTCGACCCGCTCCGCGAGCTTGGCCAGGCCGCCGTCGCCTTCACGCGGGTCCCAGTTGGTGTTCACGATGAACTGGCCGGGGTGCCGCTCGGCCATGCCGGCGTCCTGCTCGGTGGTGTTGAACCCGTCCGAGTACCACTGCAGCAAGCTGGTCGGCTGGAAGATCGCCTTGTCGACGTGCCCGTCCTCGAACAGGTCGCGCATCATCGTGTCTTCGGAGTACTTCTGGAACTTCTCGATCGACCAGTGCGTCTCGGCGGGGCCGAGGCTCTGGTAGGCATGGAAGCACTCGATCCAGCCCTTCGCGAACTGCTCCTGTCCTTTCACCCAGTTAGCCGGGCTGGCATCCCAGAAATGTGTGTGGCTGTCGACTATGAAGTATTTCTCGCCGTTTTTCTCGTACACTGCTGCTCCTCCTGGGCTGGATCGAGCACTGCTCGCCTTACGTGGTGGGTGTGTTGTTCAACGTGCGACGAGGTCGAAGTCGAGGTACTCGGCCGCGTCCTCCGGGTTGGCGAACATGATGGTGCGGTCGTCCTCGTGGATCATCCGGCCATAGTGGGTCGACATGCTCTCCTCGAACTCGGCCGAGTTGAACCAGCCGTCCTCCTCGCCGGCGGCCTCGTCGACCTCGGAGTAGATGAGGTCCATGCGGCCCCTGGCGTCCACGCGGATCATCGACGGCAGGGGAGTGATGACGACGTTCGGCTTGGTGGCCATCACCTCGGCGATGATCGCACCGACCTGATTGTTCATCAGGGTGAAGCCGCACATGTTGGACGCGGTGTTGTCGGACTTGAACGGACTTTCCGCGGTGGTGAAGGTGGTCACTGTGCCAACTCCTTCGGTGCTTGCAGGTCGAGGTCGGACAGAATGCCGCTGAAGCGGCTCTTGGCCCGGTCGAGACCATCCTCGAAACGGGGCGGCTTGGCGTCGGGCTGCGACCACAACGGCTGCATCGTGCGGGCGGCCTTGATCGAGCGTGCCACCCAGTTCTCCAGCCAGCCCTGCATGATCCGCTTGTTGTGCTCGGCGAACTCCTTGTCCCGTGCCAACAGCTGGAACATCGACCGGGTGTAGCGCAGGTCCCGCTCGGCGAAGTCGAACTCCTCGGCACCGATCAGTGTCGGCGTGATGAAGTCGCCGTTGGACGGTGCCGCCTGCTGCACCAGGTTGCTCCGGAACAGCTCGCCCACCAGCGGCTCGAACACGATGTTCGCCGCGAAGATGGCCTCACACCAGTCCCAGATCCCGGTCAGCTGCTCGGACAGGTCGCGCACGCCCTGCCAGGACGGGTCGTCGTTCCACACAGTGACGTGCGCGGAACCGTCGAAGCCCGGCAGTTCCTCCGACAGCGTCAGGTTGTAGAGCGCGAGGTCCTGGGCGGCCCGGATCCGGTGCATGCTGTTCACCGAGATCGCGTTGTTGTGCATGTTCGTCGGCGCCCTGCGGTTGGCGTTGGCGAACAGGTACAGGCCCAGCCCGTGGTCCACGTGCATCCAGGCGCCCACGTGCTGCGACACGAACGACACCCAGTTCGGGTTCCACTGGTCGAACGCCTTGGCCTGGCGGGCCGCGTCGATGTTCTGGTTGAGCTGGCGGACCACGTTGGAGTTGTAGCGGTAGAGCGTGAGCTCCCACTCCTCGTTCGGGTCGCGGAACTCGTGCCAGCCGTGCGCGGGCCAGTCGTAGCCCTTGCCGCCCGAGCCGGGGAAGCGCTCCGGCACCGGCCGGTCCGAACCCCAGGCCTTGAGCACCGTCCAGTCCAGTGGGTACCCGCCGCGGCCGTCGGCGAAGCCGTACAGCCAGCCCTGGGAGAGGTAGTGCCTGGGGTCCGGCTGGACCTCGACCGTCACGTCCTCGTAGTGACTCTGCTTCCGCTTCTGCGGCACGTAGTAGGTGAACCGGCGCAAGTCGGAGTCCGGGAATACCTTGGCGCCAGCCTCCGCGTCGGTGAAGACAGGCTTCGGCACACTGCGTTCTGGCGTCGTTGTCATCTGCTGTTCCTTACCTCTCGTCCTGCCACACGATCATGGGCGGTGTCACTCGGCGTTGCCAGTCGTGGTGAACTTGTCGTAGAAGATGCGCTTGTCCGCCACCCCGAGCGAGGGCAGCAGTTCCAGCGCCGCCTCCACCATCGGTGGCGGCCCGCACACGTACGCGTCGGCGGCGGCCAGGTCGGACGTCAGCCGACGCACCACGTCGGTGATCAGGCCGACCTCACCGCTCCAGTCGTCGCCCTCCTCGGGCTCGGACAGTGCGGGCACGTAGTGAAAGTCGGGCAGCTTCTCCTCCAGCGCCGCCAGTTCCTCCTCGAAGCACAGGTCCTTGCGCCGCCGGGCCCCGTAGTAGAACGTGGCCTTGCGATCGATGCCCCGCTCGGCCATGGACCGCAGCAGGGCCAGGATCGGTGCCATACCGGCGCCGCCACCCAGGAACACGAGATCGGCGGTCGGCGCGTCACGCAAGGTGAAGACGCCGAACGGACCCGTCACGTCGAGCCTGTCACCGACCGCGACTTCGGTGTCCAGGAACGTCGAGAACAGACCGTCGGGGTAGATCCTGATGACGAACTCCAGCATCCCACCGTCCGATGTGGACGTGTTGGCCATGCTGAACGACCGCGTCGCGTCCTCCTCGTCGGCGATGCCGGGCACGCGGAAGTCGACGTACTGGCCGGGGAAGAACTTCAACCCCGTCGGCTCCACCATGCGCACCTTGAGGTGGACCATGTCGTGAGTGACCCTGTCCTTCGACACGACCTCCACGACCGCCTGCTGGATCGGCAGGCCGGACTTGATCATCTCTTCGTCGTAGTTCAACAGCTCGATGGTCAGGTCCTCGTATGCGTGCGCCCTGCACAGCAGGGTGAAACCCTCGTCCTTCTCGAAGTCGGGCAACGCGAACGTCGAGTACTTGTCGTGCTCGACGTCCTCACCCTCAAGGATGAACGATTTGCACGACGCGCACTGGCCCTCCTTGCAGCCGTGCATGAGCATGATCCCCTGCTCGGCAGCGCCGCGCAGGATCGTCTGATCCTCGTCGACCTCGATCTCGATCCCGACCGGTTCGAAGCGCACGCGGTGCTTGTCTGCCATGTCGTCCCTTTCTGCGCGGCTCTCCGCGGCGGGTGGCGGCGGGTTCGGCCACTGGAGGGTCGACCGAACCCGCCCACACCCGGTGTCGGCGATCGATCAGGTCGTCGCCGGCGCGGGCCGGCCTGCTGGGCCCTGCCGGTTGTAGTCGGCCTGGAACGCGGCCCGCTGCTCGTCGGTCATCTCGTTGAGCAGCACGTTCGGGCTCTGCAACGGCGGGCAGCGACGCAGGTGGTCCAGCGTCCACATCTTCTTCGGGTCGAGATCGAGGTGCGGCTGGGCGACGAGCGTCTTGCCGTCGTCGCGGACGTAGCCCATGTCGGACACGATGTCCGCCCAGTTCCAGCCGTGGTAGAGGGTCTCCCACTCACGGGAACCGATGAGCTTGCCCATGTTCGGCGTCTCGCGGCCCTGGTACGTCGGACGGAACGCCTCCGCGTCGGTCCACCGGCACGCCTCGTGGCAGTACGTACGCCACTGGCCGTCCACCTTCGCGGTGACCATGTCCTCGCGCACCAGACACGGGACCATGCAGGTCCAGCAGCGGTGCGGGTAGACGTAGTCGACGTCCTCGAGCGCGATCGGGTTGTGCCCGTTCGGCACGGACAGCCGGCTGTAGTTCTCCCACCACTTGCCGTACTTGTCGTACCAGCCCGGGTACTTGTACTCGAACCACTCGAAGTCCTCGTCGGTCATCGGGTCGATGCGCCAGTAGTTGGCGAGCCACCCGGTGGCGAAGAACTGCGCGACCTCGTGGACGTAGCCCTTGTTCCAGATCTGGTTCCAGGCTTCCTCGATCAGGTCGTGCGGGATGACGAGGCCGTACTTCTCCAGCGGCACCAGGTAGCTGCGGTAGTAGTCGTCGTAGATCCACCGACGCCACATCTCCGCGTAGCTCTCCCGGTCCTTGCGGCGGTCCTTCGTGCCGTACTCGATGAAGGTGCCGATCGCCGCGTCGACGACCCGGTGGTTGTTCCACCACGCGTAGCGCAGGTCGCGCTCGAGCAGCTGGTGGTTGCCCTCGTCGGACAGCGCCATCAGCAGCGTCGCGTAGCCGTTGCTGATGTGGCGGGACTCGTCGGACTGCACCGAGTGGAACACCGTCGGCAGCAGGTAGTCACCGTTGGCGGCCGCCTCGGCGGGCATGGCCACGAACAGTGTGTTGGTGAACGCCGTCTCCGCGACGATCGTCAGGTAGATGCTTGCCGCGGTGATCGCGTCCCCGGTGATGAAGCCCTCGGCGAACTGCCGGCCGATCGTGCCGCAGTAGTCGTTCTGGAAGTTACGCAGGCTGCTGTTGAACCCCGCCGGGTCGATGTAGTTCTGCATGTACAGGCGCTTGAGGTTCTGCTGGATCGTCGAGTGCCTGACCTCGTCGATCATCTGGATCGCCTGGCCGTTGTGCAGCTCAGGGTTGGGCACCGTGCGGAACAGCAGCGGCATGGCCCGCGCGGCGGAGATCTCGGGCAACGGAATGATGCTCAGGAACAGCTTCTGCCACTCCAGCCATCGTTCCTGGACCTGCCGGAACATGTTGCCCCGGATGGCACCGTCCTCGGCGCCGTACACGCGGTGGTCCTTCTCTTCCTGCATCGGGAAGTAGGAACGGAGCACCTGCTTGAGCGGATCCTTCTTCTTCGCCTTCTGGAACGTGTAGTCCGTCCCGTAGTGCGACACCGGCTCGTGGTAGGCCGGCTCCCAGGACAGCTCCTGGATCTTCTGATGGGCCTTCGCCACACTCTGGCGGCTCATGATCACTCCTAACCCGCCGGTTCGATCGGCGGTGTGCCGGGCTCGGCAGTCGGGCGCAAGTCCTACAGGTGGATTACAACGCGGATGCGGCTGTGTTTCGGGTCTCAATATGAGACAGTCGCAGCTCACCGGCCTGCGGGGATGCGGATTCACCCAGACGTGAACTCATGGTTCGTCGAACATCGAAGCTCGCAAATCAGCCAGCTGATCGCGGACACGCTCGGCGATCCTGTTGTCACCCTCGATGGTCGGCGTGATGCCGAGGGCGCGCAGGAGCGCGGCGGCAGGTTCACCCGGATGGCCGGATTCCCCTAGTGTCGGGTGAAAGCCATTCTCGACGAGATGGTCGAACACGACGTTCACGATGGTCCACGGGTTGTAGGTCTCAGCGCCTTGGCCGCCGTCCTGGCCGCTGTCGTACGTTCCGTTCTGGGACATCGGGTTACCTCCCGATGGTTGTCACATGCCCCGGAACATCCATGAGACCGCCGGTTGAGACATCGCGCTGTCTCAATTTGAGACAGCGTCGGTGGGCCGGTCGGCCTAC
The DNA here is from genome assembly GCA_963780635.1 of Candidatus Melainabacteria bacterium. Taxonomy (GTDB): domain Bacteria; phylum Actinomycetota; class Actinomycetes; order Mycobacteriales; family Pseudonocardiaceae; genus DATEPR01. The sequence continues at coordinate 862,211 of CAWACW010000013.1, read as the reverse complement.
CCTGTGTCCCAGGACACAAATCGCACCCTGCGGTGCCCGCGAATCGGCGTAGGCGTGGGCAGCGATGGGAGGTGTAGGTGGAGGACATCCGGCTCGCGCAGCGCAGCACGAAGCTGGCCATCCCGGCCCAGGTAGCGCCTGACGACCCGGGGCTGGCCACTACCCGGTTGCGGTTCCTCACGTCGGAGACCATCGAGGCCGACAGGGTGAGGGAGTCGATCCTGGCGTCTTGGTGGCGGTCCCGCCAGCTCCGGGTGGCGGCCGACCGGATCGATCTGCCCTATGTGGTCGACCAGGACATGGACACGCCGCTGATGCGCGCGGCGATGCCGGTGCTCGACCGCCTCGGCGAACAGCTCGACGGCCAGCCGATCAGCCTGATCCTCACCGACCCGACCGGCATCGTGCTCACGCAGCGCACCGGCGATCCCGACCTGCACCGGCACCTGGAGAGCGTCGAGCTGGTACCCGGCTTCAGCTACGGCGAGCAGTTCGTCGGCACCAACGGCATCGGCACCGCCCTGGAGGACGGCAGGCCGACGCACGTCTTCGGGCACGAGCACTACGCGGAGAACCTCGAGGACCTGGCCTGTGCCGGCGCACCCATCCAGCACCCGATCTCCGGCAAGACCATCGGGGCCATCGACCTGACCTGCTGGCGCAAGGACGCTGGTCAACTGCTCATCGCGCTGGCCAGGACGACCGCGGAGCAGATCAAGCAAGCGATGCTGACGCACAGTGACATCCGGGAGATGGCGCTGTTCCAGGCCTATCTGCGAACCTGCCGGCGGACCACCGGGATCGTCATGGCGTTCAACGAGGACATCGTGATGATGAACGACCGCGCCCGCAGGCTGCTGGACCCGGCCGACCAGGCGGTGCTGTTGGGTCATGCCACCCAGGCACTCGCCGAAGGCCGGACGGCGTCGGCGACGGTCGCGCTACCCACCGGCGGCAAGGTCCGGCTGTTGTGCCGGAGCGTCCCGGGCACCGACCCGGACCGCGCCGTGGGCGGCGTACTGAGCGTGAAGCTCATCGAGACCGACGAAGGCCAGAACACGACGGCATCGATGCTGCCGATGTTCCTGCCGGGTGTGGTCGGCTCGGCCCCGTTGTGGCTGCGCTGCTGCAATGACGTCGACGCCAGTTACGGTCGCGGAGAGTGGCTGGTCCTGGCAGGCGAACGAGGAGTAGGCAAGGCCACCCTCGCCCGCTGCGTCCACCAGCGCCGGGACCCCACCGGCCGGGTGCACGCCCTGGACGCCGAGGACGTCACGGACGCCAACTGGGCCGACGACCTGCGCCGGGAACTCGTCGACGACCCGGTGGACGCACTCGTGCTCCAGCATGTCGACCGCCTGCCGGCGGATCGGCTGAGCACGCTGGTGACGGTGCTGCGCGAAGTCAAGGCCCGCCACTCGGGCCCGCCGCCGTGGATCGCTGTCACGCTGACGCCCGACGCGGAGACCAAACAGGACCTCGCTGAGCTGCTCGCGTTCTTCCCGCGCACGGTCCAGGTCCCGCCACTGCGTCGGCACGTGGACGACCTCAGCGAACTGGTGCCGCTGTTCCTGTCGCGGTTGGGCCACGGCGGCCAGCAGCTGACGTGCTCGCCGGCCGCACTGCACCTGCTCATGCGGGCCAGTTGGCCGGGTAACGCGGCTCAGCTGTTCAACTTGCTCAAGCAGGTCACACGGCGGCGGCGCACCGGTGCGATCCAGCCGACAGATCTGCCCGCGGAGTTCCGGACGGTGACCAGGCGGCCACTCAACCGGCTGGAGTCGATGGAGCGGGACGCCATCGTGCACAGCCTGGAGGACGCGGAGGGGAACAAGGTCAGAGCGGCCCAGTTCCTCGGCATGTCAAGGGCAACGCTGTACCGCAAGATCCACGAGTACGGCATCGTCACCCCGGAACGCTGACAGGGAAGCAATCCGCCGCAACCTCGGGTAGGCCCCTGGCGTCGGGCGGTCCCTCACGTCGACCGGCTGCGGGACGAGCAACGTGCTCAACCGCACGGCGACAGGCTGACGAGTCGGGGAATCGCGCCTTGCCGTTGGGGGCTTTGGTTGCCGGGAACGACCTCCGGCGATCGCCTTCGGCGTCGCGAACGACAGGTTCCCGCCGCGCTCATTCTTGCTACCTGGTCTGGCGACCTGTCTACGGAACGAGGTCGCCGCGGACCGGCGTCCATGACGGTCCGCGGCGACTGCTTCCATCCCGTCGACTGACCGCTCAGCCGACGATTCTCTTCGCTCCGTAGTAGTCGCTGCCGCCACCGGAGACCGGGACCACCTCTACCGGGACGCCCGTGGTGGGCGCCTGGATGATGTCGCCGTTGCCGACGTACATCGCCACGTGGTGGATGGTGGCCGCCGAGCTGCCGAAGAACAGCAGGTCGCCTACCTGCCACTGGCCGTACGCCACTGGCTTGCCGTAGGTGTACTGCACGCGGCTGGAGTGCGGCAAAGAGATGCCGCCCTTGTTGTAGGACCAGAGAACCAAGCCCGAGCAGTCGAACTGGCTGGGTCCTGCCGCGCCCCAGACGTACTCGTCACCGCGACGGCTCAGGGCCGCCTGCAGCACCGTGTTGATGACGCCGGGTGGGCCCAGGAAGGTGCTGGTACTACCCACCACCGCGCCGCTGCTCAGCGACTTCTTCTCGGTCACCGTGAGCTTGTTCAGCGCTGCCTTGACCTTGGTGATCTGGCCGGTGAGCGCCTTCTGCTTGGTCGAGATGCTGGACACCAGCGTGGCCGCCGCGGTCGTGGCCGCCTGGCTTTGCTTCTCTGCCGTGGTTGCCTGCTGTTGTGCGGCCGTCGTCTGCTTGACCGCCAACGCCAGCTTGTTCATCGCACCGTCATTGGCCGCGGCGAGCTCGTTGATCATCGACGCCCGGTCCAGGAAGTCGTGCGCTGAAGTGCCGGTCAGCAGGGCGGACAGCTGGTTGAGCCGTGCCCCGTCATAACTGGCCTCGGCGAACTGGTCCACCTGACCCTGGAACTGCTTCTCGACCTGTGCAGCCTGTTGTTCGGCCTGCTTCGCCGACGTCTCCGTCGCGGTGGCCTTCTTCAGTTGCCCCTGCTTGTTCTTCAGGTCGTTCTGTGCGGCCAGCAGATCTTCGTCGAGCTTCTCGGCCTGGGTGGTGAGAGTCTTGTACTGCGCCAGTGCATCAGCTTTTGTCGTCGGTGGGGAGGCCGGTGCCGCCGATGCGGACAGCGGGATTGTTGCTCCCGCTACCGCGGCCATCGTGGCGGCGATCAGGGCCCCGCTGCGAAACCGTTTCCATCGTTGCGACGCCACAGTCGCGCGTGCCTCCTTCTTGGTTGGCATCCCCCCGCAGCAGGCGCGAACGCTACGCATCTCAAAAGCCGCTGTCTACTACTAGCTTTAGTAGCGCTGAGACGATATGGTTACCGGTTCGTGACCAAAGATCACCCCGATGGGTCTTTCGTGAGCGATTATCACGTCTCCTGTGTGGACTGTGTGTAGTCCCGGCTCGCGTGCCGCCGACCTGCCACTATCCTGTGGTGGGGAGGGTCTTATGCAGGGTCTCGGCGAGCTCCAGGCGGCGATCATGCACGTCCTGTGGGATGCCGCCGAGCCCCTCAAGGTCCGCGAGGTCCTCGACCGGCTGGACACCGGCCGCGCCCACGCCTACACCACCGTGATGACCGTATTGGACAGTTTGCACCGTAAGTCCTGGGTCTTCCGCGAGATGGCCGGCAACGCCTACCGCTACTGGCCTGCCGTCACCCGGCCCGAGGCCGCGGCCCGCGCGCTGCGGGCGGTGCTCGACTCGTCCGGCGATCCGGACGCCGTCCTGTCGCACTTCGCGCGCTCGGTATCCGACCACGAGTTCGCCGTACTCCGCGAGGCACTGCACGCCCGTTCAGCGAGCTGACGACAGCACCCGCACCAGCTCGTCCGCCACCCCGGCGGCCCTCGGGTGGGCGCTGGTGACCAGCAGGTCCAACGTCGTCCGGGTCGTGCCGTACGCCCAGATCGTCGCATCGGCACGCGCTCCGCGGGAGAGCAGTAACCCGGCCACGGCCACCGCCCGCATCGGGACGCGCTGCCGGTGGATCTCCACACCGTTGGCCGCCAGGTGGTGCAGCAGCGTCGCCCGGTGTCCCCAGTGCGACCGAGCCGTCACCAGATCCGCGTCCAGCATCGACGCCAGTGCGTCGATGTCGCCCGCCAGCACGGCTTCGACAGCGGCCTCGAAGGCCGGTACCGGTGCCTGGCCCACCTCGACCGCCGGCCAGTCGGCGTAGCCGTGTTCTCTGGCCAGCGCGAGCCGGAAGTCGGCGTCGGTCAGCGATCGCGCCCACACCTGCCGCACCGGCAGGCCGGCCAGGCCGGGATGCCAGTTGCGCGGCACCACGGCCGCGCCCGGCTGTCGCAGGCCGTATGCCTCGGCCAGCCGGTCGGCCTGCCTGGCCAACTGCTCAGCGGGGGAGCGGGTCCAGGCCGACTCGCCGACGAGGCCGCCGTACATGGTGAGTACGGCGGCCACGTCAGGTGCCAGGTAATGCTGATCGATCATGACACGGACGGGACCGCGTCCTCGACCTCGGTCTGCGCCGTCGCCTCGGCAGTCGCAACCGGAGCCCCACCACGCAGCGGCACCGCCTTGATGAACCACGCCACGATGAAGCCGAGCAGCGCCATCGCCGCGCCGCCGAGCAGCACGCCGTGCAGGCCACTGACCACGCCCGACTGGAACGCCTCCCGGATCGGGGCAGGCAGGCGCAGCACGGCCGACGGCGGCAGCTGCCCACCACCGGCGATCAGCTGGTGCCCCGCGGCACCCAGCTGCGAGGTCAGTGTGCTGGTCAGGCGCGTGGTGTAGATCGAGCCCAGCAGCGCGATGCCCAGCGAGCCGCCGACCGTCCGGAACAGCGTGACCGAACCGCTGGCCGCGCCCATGTCCCGCAGCTGCGCGCTGTTCTGCGTGATCAGCATCGTGTTCTGCATCAGGAAGCCCATGCCCAGGCCGACCACCAGGGTCAGCAGGGACGCGACCGCCGTGCTGGTGTGCACGCCGAGCATCAGCAGCAGGAGCATGCCGACAGTGAGCACGAAACCACCGATGATCGGGAACTCCCGGTAGCGACCGGTCCGCGTGGTGATCTGGCCGGTGGTCAGCATCACGGCCAGCATGCCGAACATCAGCGGCAACAGCAGCAGGCCGCTCGCGGTCGCCGACACGCCCCGGACGTTCTGCATGTACTGCGGCAGGAAGTTCACCGCACCGAACATCGCGGCACCGACCAGGAAGCTGAGGATCTGGGCGACCGAGAAGTTGCGGTTGCCGAACAGCCGCAGGGGCAGGATCGGCTCGGCGACCCGGCCTTCCGCGTAGACGAAGCCGACCAGGAACACGACGGCGACCGCGAACAGCGAGATGATCTGCCAGGACCCCCACGCGTACTGGCTGCCGCCCCAACTGGCCGCCAGGGTCAGCGACACCACGCCGACGGTGAGCATGATCGCGCCGACGTAGTCGATCCTGGCCTGGAGCCGCCGCCGTGGCAGCTTCATGAACAGGCCGGTGACCACCAGTGCCGCGATGCCCAGCGGGATGTTGATGTAGAACACCCACCGCCACGACAGGTGGTCGGTCAGCAGGCCGCCGACCAGCGGGCCGCCGACGAATGCGATCGGCATCATCCCGCCGATCATCGCCTGGTAACGGCCCCGCTCCCGGGGCGGGATCAGGTCGCCGATGATCGCCATCGCGCCGACCATCAGGCCACCCGCGCCCAGGCCCTGGATCGCCCGGAAGCCGATCAGCTCGTTCATGTTCTGCGACAGGCCGGCCAGTGCCGAACCGATCAGGAAGATCACGATCGAGGTCATGAACATGCCGCGACGGCCGTAGAGGTCGCCCAGCTTGCCCCAGATCGGCGTCGACGCGGCGGCGGCCAGCGCGTAGCCGGTGACCACCCACGACAGGTGCTGCAGGCCGCCCAGGTCGCCGACGATGGTCGGCAGTGCGGTGCTGACGATCAGGTTGTCCAGCATCGCCAGCAACATGCCGAGCATCAGCCCGGCCATCGCCACGTAGATCGCCCGTTTGTTCAGTGGTGCTGGCGCGTCGGCCGCAGGTGGGCCGCCCGGCTCGCGAGACATCGTGTCCGTCATCAGTACGCTCCCCAGCGTGAACCAAGCCTGTGAAGAGGTGGTCGATGCCGACCACCGAAAACTTACTTGCCGTACGGTAAGCTGGACACTAGCCGGTCGTCAAGTAAGTTTCTGGCTGAGCTGAGAAAAAGCTGAGGAGGGAGCGCATGACCGAGGCGCGACGCGGCACCGACACCAAGGGCCGGATCCAGGAAGTGGCTCTGGAGCTGTTCGCCGAGCAGGGTTACGAGAAGACGTCGCTCCGGGAGATCGCCGAGCGCCTCGGGGTGACGAAGGCAGCCCTCTACTACCACTTCCGCACCAAGGAAGACATCGTCGCGAGCCTGTTCGACGACCTGATGGCGCAGATCGACGAGATCATCGAGTGGGGTCACGGCCGGCTCGGGGACGCCGAGGTGCTCAACCTCGCCGATCGCGAGGAGATCGTGCGGCGGTACGCCGCCGTGCTCACCGGCACCGGCCTGTCCCTGGTCCAGTTCGTTCAGGGCAACCAGTCGGCGGTGAAGGACCTCAGGGACAGCGGCGCGCTGTTCAACCGGTTCCGCCGGCTCAGCGGCCTGCTCACCGATCACTCCGCTCCGCTGACCACGCAGCTGAAGAACAGCATGGCGCTCGGGATGCTGCACATCGGCTACTTCGGTCCGTTCGAACTCAAGGCCACGGTCGAGGAACGCCGCGTCGCCGCGCTGCAGGTCGCGTTCGAGATGCTGGCGGGAGAGGCGTAGCCAGGGCCTAAGAGCTGCTGACACAATAACTGTTCGGCTCGCGGCGCCCAGGCACGCCATCTGCGGCGTTGTCGTCGGCCCGGTACAACAGCGGTACCGGGACCTCCTCCGCCTTGCAGCCGGCGCACCTGGACGCCGCTCCCTGACCGAACGCCATTGTGTCAGCAGCTCTTAGTCGCGCCGGCCGACCGCCGCGTACAGGCCGTCTTCCTCGGGGTCGATCGGGACCGTCACCCCGGCACCCGGCCGCCAGTACGACGTGGTCACCAGCCCCGGTTCGACCAGTTCGAAGCCGGTGAACAGCTCCAGGACCTGTGCGCGAGTCCGCGGGAACACGTTGTCCCGCGTCGACCGCATGGTCTCGATGATCTCCTCGCCGTGCACCGCGTCGAAGTCGTTGGTCAGGTGCGTCAGGGCCAGGTAACTGCCCGGCACCACCGCGTCGCGGTAGCGGGCGAACATGCCGACCGGGTCCGCCTCGGGCGAGATGTAGTGACCAAGTGTGACGGCCAGGATGCCGACCGGTTGCGATAAGTCCAATAATCTCTCTGTCGCGGCGGCGCCGAGCACGTCGTCGGGCCGTGTGACGTCGGCGAACACGATGTCGGCGTCCGGATTGTCGCGCAACAACAGTTGACTGTGCGCGACCGCGACCTCTTCGTAGTCCGCGTAGACCACGCGCGTGCCCGGGGCGGTTTGCTGCGCGACCTCGTGCACGTTGCCCACAGTCGGAATGCCCGAGCCGAGATCGAGGAACTGGCGCACCCCCGACTCGACGAGAAACCGCACCACACGTTGCAGAAAAGCCCGGTTGCGCCGCGCGATGTCGCGCACGTTCGGCTGCACTGCCAGCAGTTTCGTCGCGATCTCCCGATCGACCTCGAAGTTGTGCGCACCGCCGAGCAGGAAATCGTAGATGCGGGCGACGCTCGGCCGGTGCAGGTCGACCTCGGCGGGCACCCACACGGCTGCTGCTTCGTCGGTCACCGGCGCTCCTTCCCGCGTGCGGCTTTTCCCCGTGCGGCGAGGAACAGTGTTACCACAAGGGAGGGCGGGAAAACGGGGCGCCGGTGAGCCTCGACCCGGATCGTGATCTGCGCGCCCCCGCGGACGGCGGGGGCGCGCAGAATGCGGTGAACTACCGGACTACCTGCACCTCCATGCCCGGGCTCAGGTTGTCGAAGAAGGTCACCGCGGCGGAGCGGGTGAGGTGAACACAACCGTGCGAGGACACCGCTAGGCTGCCCTCGTGGAAAGCGTCACCACCGTTGAAGAACACCGAGTACGGCATCCGCGCGTGGTAGACGCTGCTCACGTGGTTGCGGTCCTTGTAGCTCACATGGAACGTACCCCGAGCCGTCGGGAAACTCGGCCGGCCGGTCTTCACCTTCACCGGGCCGTAGATCACCTTGCCGCCGCGTGCCAACCAAGCCTGTTGAGTGGACAGGTCGACACACGCCCGCGCTGCCGCAGCACACGGCATCGTCGCGGCACTCGCCGGTGCCGGACCGGCCACCATCAGTGCGGCGCAACCAGCGGCTGCCGCGGTGGCCACCGCCAGTGACGAGAGTCGTTTGGCGTTGGTCATGAGTTATCGCCTCCAGCCATCGCTTTCGACCTCTCCCTGAGTAATTACCCGATAGCGCAGCGTTCTAACATCCCTTTTTATACCCGAAAAGCCGTCACCCGTACGGAGGAATTCAGTGTCGAACAGCAGGGTTCAGGTGGCCGACGGCGATCCCGCTGCCGGACCGCGGTCCGTCGAGGACGCCTGGCCTGGCCAGATCGGTCTGCTGCAGCGCATCATCATGCCGCGCCAGGGCGATTCCCAGGACGTCCGCGTCCTGTACCTGGAGGAACATGAACGGAACTCCACTCGTGCCAAGGCGATCGACCGCGGCACGCTGCACCTGCCGCCCCAGTTGGAGGTTTCCTTCGGTACGTATTTCAACGCGTTTCCGGCCAGCTACTGGCGGCGGTGGACATCACTGGCCACTGTGTACTTATGCCTGCGGATCGACGGCAACTTCCGGGTCGACATCTACCGCTCGAAGGCCGACGGCACGCGAATCCACGTGGATGGCCGGGAATGCGCCGCCGGTGACGCGGGCGAACTGATCATCCCGCTGAACCTCGCCCCGTTCGAGGACGGCGGCTGGTACTGGTTCGACATCACCACGGAGGACGGCGACGACGTCGTGTTCCACGAAGGTGGTTGGTACTCCGCGGATCCCGCCCCCGGCCGCGCGGCCGCGGTGCTCGGCATGCCGACGTTCAACCGGCCGTCGGACTGCGTCGGCGTGCTGAAGGCCATCGCGGGCGACCCGCTGCTGATGGCGTCGGTGGTCCAGGTCGTGGTCGTCGACCAGGGCACGAAGAAGATCGTCGACCACCCGGAGTTCGCCGCGGCCGGCGCACAGCTCGGTGACCGGCTGCGGCTGATCGACCAGCCCAACCTCGGTGGCAGCGGCGGTTACGCGCGGATCATGCACGAGGCACTCAAGACCGACGCCGAGCAGATCGTCTACATGGACGACGACATCGCCGTCGAACCCGACAGCATCCTGCGCGCCATCGCGTTCTCCCGGTTCGCGGAGCGGCCGATGCTCGTCGGCGGACAGATGCTCAACCTGCAGGAACGCTCGCACCTGCACTCGATGGGCGAGGTCGTCGACTGGTACGGCTTCATGTGGCGCGGCGCACCCGGCGTCGTCTACGACCACGACCTGGCCGACGAGCCGCTGCGCGAGACGCCGTGGCTGCACCGCCGGATCGACGTCGACTACAACGGTTGGTGGACCTGCCTGATCCCGAGGGCCGTCGTCGAGGACATCGGCCTGCCGCTGCCGTTCTTCCTGAAGTGGGACGACACCGAGTACGGCCTGCGAGCCGCGCGGGCCGGCTACCCGACAGCCTCCGTCCCCGGCATCGCCGTCTGGCACCAGCCGTGGTCGGACAAGGACGACGCGACCGACTGGCAGGCGTACTTCCACCTGCGCAACCGCTTGGTCACGGCCGCGATGTACGGGTCGGCGAAGCCGCCGTACGGGCTGCTGAAGAGCCTCACCAAGGGCACCCTGAAGCACCTGCTGTCGCTGCAGTACTCGACTGTCGCCTTGCAGGACCTGGCCGTGCAGGACTTCGTAGCAGGCCCGGCCGGCCTGTTCGACCTGCTGCCCACCGCGCTCGGGCGGGCCGCGAAGCTGCGCTCCGGTTATGACGACGCGAAAGTGCTGCCGTCGGCCAAGGCGCTGCCACTGCCGTCGATGGGCTCGGTCACCGCGGAGAGCTTCCTGCGGCCGCCGGTGGGAACGGTGCCGATCGCCAAGAAGCTGCTCGGCAGCGTCGTGCACAACCTCGTCGCGCCGAAGCCCGAGCACCACGAACGGCCGCAGCTCAACATCCCGGCCCAGGATGCCCGGTGGTTCCTTCTGTCCAAGTTGGACGGTGCCACGGTGTCGACATCGGACGGTACCGGAATCTCCTACCGGAAGCGGAACCCGAAGGACTTCTGGACACTCCTGCGCGCCGCGGCCCGCAACGAGGTGTTCCTGACCCGGCAGTGGCCTCGGCTGAGCAAGCTCTACCGCGATGCGCACCGGGAGCTGTCGAGCCGGCAGGCGTGGGCGGAGTTCTTCGCACGGTACGACGGTTAGGTCGGCCACCCGCCACCCTGCCACCCTGCCACCCGCCGCGCTGCTGCCTGCGACCCTGCCACGCTTTAACGGCCACCCTGCCGGCGTGACGATCAGGTCGGCTGACTCCTCGGGCGTCCGGCTCGTGGTGCCGATCCCGGTCCGGTCCTCGACGGCTGCTTGCCGGGCGACGCGGAGCAGCTCGCTCACCGGGCGGCCCATCAGTGGGTCGCCCGGTCCGGCCCAGGCGCCGGCGCCCCGGCCGCGCTGGCGGATCCGGTCGGTCGCCGGTCGTGCCGGATGGCAGATGCCCGGCTGATCGATGTCCACATGGGCGGCCGGGATGTGTTCCTGGTCGAGCTGCGTGCGGATGTCCCAGGCAGCGGCAGGCCCGACTCGAACCCAATTCGCCGCAGCCGGATGGTTGCTCCTGCTCCCGCTCCGACGGCCACAGCAATGCAGAGGTCCGCGCTGCGTTACCCGTTTCCAGGGAACTCGGAACAGGGCGTTGGCGAGGTCTTCCCGACTCCCGGCGGGCCGGTCAGTCGGAGAACGGGGATCGGCACTGCCCGGATTCTCGACGCCATACCGTGCCAGTGGCCACGGACTTTCCGCGGCCGGGTCGGTCAGTGGACCAGCTTGAGGAGGTGGTCGATGACCTGCTCGGCGACCGTCGCATGCTCCGCGCCGGGGTCGCCGCGAATCCATTCCGGGGCATGCTCGACGGCGCCTTGGATGCAGTGGCCCACGATCGTCGCGTCGGCGTTGCGGAAATTGCCGGACGCGATCCCGTCCTGGATGATCTCGCGCAGGAACTGGTCGTGCCGGTCGCGCAACCGCCGCACCAAGTTCTGGTGGCCGGCCGGCCAGTCCAGCGGCTGGGTGAACAACCTGCCCGCTTCCGGGTAGTCCCGGACCAGGATCGTGAGCTGTTCACGCAGCAGTGCGCGCAGACGTTCCGTCGGAGACTGGCCCGCCGTCCGCGTTGCCAGCGTCGCCAGCCGTTCGTTGACCTCGTTCCCGACGAACGACAGGCATTCGGCGACGAGAACGTCCTTGCTGGTGAAGTAATGGTAGAGAGTCGCCTTTGTGAGACCCATGCGCGCGGCGACATCTTCCATGTTCGTCGCGTGGTAACCACGTTCGTTCAGCTCACTCGCGGTGGCCAGCAATATCTCCCGGATCTTCCGCGTGCGGTTTCTCGCCACGCGGCTGTCCGCTGTTTCGGTCTGACCCGCTGGGCGCACCGCAAAAGTATAGGGTGGCGGCGCAAGTCGGCTTGCTCAGGTCACCGAGGTGGCCTACCAAAGTTTCGGCCACGTTTCGATTTCTGGGCGGGCATTCGTCGTCCGGTCTGTACCCACCGATCGTGCTCCGGCCCGTCGTCGTACCAGAACGGTTGGCTGGCCGGTTGGTGAACACTGGCTGATCGGGTTGGTCGGGCCGGAGCGGGTCGGTCAGGATGTGAGCATGAGCGAGCGGCCTGCCGGGCCGGTGGGGCTGGTTCGGCGGCTGGGTACCGGCGATGCCGTGGTCATCGGGCTCGGATCGATGATCGGTGCCGGTGTGTTCTCGGTGTTCGGCACCGCGGCGCGGTCGGCCGGCACCGGATTGCTCGTGGGCCTGGTGCTGGCCGCCGGGATCGCGTACTGCAATGCCGTCGCCTCAGCACAACTCGCCGCCGTGTACCCCGTTTCCGGCGGCACGTACGTCTACGGCCGGGAACGCCTCGGCGACTGGTGGGGCTTCACGGCCGGCTGGGGCTTCGTCGTCGGCAAGACCGCGTCCTGCGCCGCGATGGCCCTCACCTTCGCCACCTACGCCGTGCCCGGTCCGTGGTGGGCCCAGCGCCTCGCGGCCGTCGCCGGGATCGCCGCCCTCACCGCGCTCAACTATCGCGGCGTCGCCAAGACCGCTCGCGTCACGCGGGTGTTCGTGACCATCACGCTGATCGTCCTGGCCACCGTCGTCGCCGTCACCGCGGCCCACCCGCGCGTCGCGAATCTCGGTGGCTGGGCAGGGCTCGGCACCGGTGGTGCCTACGGCATCCTGCAGTCCGCCGGGCTGCTGTTCTTCGCCTTCGCCGGCTACGCCCGCATCGCGACCATGGGCGAGGAGGTCCGCGACCCCCGCCGCACCATCCCCAGGGCGATCCCGCTCGCGCTGGGCATCACCGTCGTCGTGTACCTCGTCGTCGGCAGCACCGCGCTGCTCGCCGCCGGTCCGGCCGTGCTCGCCGCCGCGCCCGCACCCCTCGCCGCCGCCGTCCAGGCCGTCGGTGCGGGAGCGCTCACCCCGGTGGTGCGGATCGGTGGTGCCGTGGCGAGCCTCGGGGCGCTGCTCGCGCTCGTCGCCGGCGTCGGACGGACGACTCTCGCGATGGCCCGCAACGACGACCTACCGGCGTGGCTCGCCCAGGTCCACCCGCGGTTCCGCGTTCCGCACCACGCGGAGCTGGCGCTGGCCGCGGTGGTGAGCGTCGTCGTGCTGACCGTCGACCTGCGGTCGGTGATCGGGTTCTCGTCGTTCGGTGTGCTCGTCTACTACGCGATAGCCAACGCCTCGGCCATCACCCAGCCCGCCGACCAGCGTCGCTGGCCCCGCGCGCTCAACGTGGTCGGCATGATCGGCTGCGTGGTCCTCGTCGCCACGCTGCCCTGGCAGTCGGTGCTCACCGGGATCGGCGTGTTCGCGCTGGGCCTCGCCGGCCGCGCGGTGGTGCTGGCCCTGCGGCAAGGGCACACGTAGCCTGCCGTGCTCGCTGGGCGATGCCGCCCAGCGAGCCGGGACCGTCAGGTGTACTTGCGTACGAACCCCAGTGCGGTGTCGGCGACCTCCCGCCAGCCGTTGTCGATCGTGAGCGCGTGGCCACGGCCGGGCATCTCGACGAACTCGGTGACCCCCGGGTTGTCGCGTTGCTGCTTGTAGGCGGCGTGCGAGATCGACCTCGGCACGGTGTGGTCCTTCTCGCCGGACATGATCAGCAGCGGACCGCGGTCGGGGTTGGCGGTGTCGACCTTCGCCTCCGACCACGGGTTGAAGTTCGCCCCCGCCGCCTGGAACAGCGGTGCCCCGGAAGCGGGTACGCAGAACGTGTCGTACAGCTGCTTGGCCTCGTCCTCGCTGACCGCGTTGGCGAACGAGTACCGGAACTGGTCGTACGTCAGTGGCACCGCGCGGTGCCTGTTCGCCGGGTTGCCCAACACGGGCGACCCCGCGCGCAGCGCCGAGATCGGCAGTGGCAACACCCCGCGGAACGGTGCCCCGTCGATCGCCACCGACACCGCGGCCAGGCCACGCCCCGCGATGATCTGGGCGAGCAGGCCACCGAAGGAGTGCCCGATCACCGCCGGCTTGGTGGTGAGCCCACTGATGACGTTCGCGTAGTGGTCGGCGACCTGGCCGACCGTTTTGCCCGCGAAGACCTCCGGGTGCTCGCGGGCCTCTTCGACGGTGTCCGGATCGTCCGGCCAGCCCGGCGTCAGCGGTGCGTAGCCCGCTTCGGTGAACATCTCGGCCCACCGGTCCCAACTGCTTGGCAGCAGCCACAGTCCGTGGATGAAGACCACAGGTGTGCGACCGGAGGCATTGGCTTGTTCTATTTGTTCGACGGTGTGCGCTGGCAGGGATCGTGGTGCGGACATGAGTCCTCCTGAGCACTGCTGGGACCGCTGACTGTACGGGCGATCCGCACCCCCGGCTAGCGTCACCTCACCTGTCTCACTCGTACACATTGGTGTTCGACTAGAAAAAGTGGGTGAGTGACGTTAGTGGGGTAGCGGATTTTCCGTTCCGCTGTAGGACAGGACGTCGTGATGAGTACGGTTGACGTGCAGGTGCCCGGCTCCGCGGAGTCGCCCCGAGCGCACGGCGGGATCATCGTGCTGCTGGTTCCCTTGCTGCTGGTGCTGTTCATCGCCACGGTGGACCGGACGATCGTCGCCACTGCCATCCCGGGCATCGGCGCCGCACTGCGGGACACCGCGAGCGCGGGAGCAGCCGCTGTCCGAGGAGATGATCGAGGTCGCCGCGGGCAACGTCGAGGTGAGTGAGTACTGATCCGAGGCGAGCGTAAATTTACATCGAGTGTGATTCGTTAGTCAGCTCAGGTAGGCTCGGGTCATGAGTGGTGCGACTGTCGGTCTGCGGGAACGCAAGAAGCTGATGACCCGCAAGACCATCGTCGATGTGGCGCAGGCGATGTTCACCGAGCGCGGCTTCGACGACGTCACGGTGGCCGAGATCGCGGACGCGGCGAACATCTCACCGAAGACGGTTTTCACGTACTTCGCCACGAAGGAGGACCTCGTCTTCGAGGGCGAGAACGAGGTGCGGGACGCGATCGTGGCCAGGATCCGCGAGCGGAAGCCGGGCCGCACGCCGTTGGACGCGATGCGGGACTACCTCAAGGCCGAAATGTCCAGCGCGGGCTCGGAGTCGGTGGCCCACCTCAACTGGCTGCACCGCGTCATCGGCGACACGCCGTCGCTGCGGGCGAGGATGCGGCTGATGTGGGAGCGGTTCGAGGACGCCGTGGCCGAGGAGCTGGCGGCCGAGGCGGGCCAGGACATCCGCAGGCCGGAGCATCGGGTGGCCGCGGCGCAGCTCGTGCTGGTCTACCGGCTGCTCGCGTCCAGTGACGTGCTGGCCTACCTGCGCTCGCGGCCGACGAACAAGCAGCGCGCGGCCTTCACCAACTGGCTGGATGTCTCCCTGCGGCTCGTCGCCGAGGGCATCGGCGACTACGGAGTCCGCCGCGACTGACGCTCGGCGGGAGGTCGCCGCATCGGCCGGTCAGGGGCGCAGGATCAGGCAACTGCTCGTCGCGGTCGCCAGCAGCTTCCCGGCGGTCGTCTCCAGCCGCGCCTCGGCGAGCGCGGTCCGGTGGCCCAGGTGGACGACCCGGCCCGTGCAGATGACCGTGCCGGTGGCGACCCGCATCGGGCGCAGGAACTTCACCGACAGGTCCAGCGACGTGTAGCCGACGCCGGCGGGCAGCATCGTGTGCACCGCGCACCCGGTGGCCGAGTCGAGCATCGTGGCGTACACCCCACCGTGCACGCTGCCGATCGGGTTGTAGTGGTACTCGGCCGGTTCCAGGCTGAACACGACCTCACCCTCGGCGACCCGGTCCAGCCGCGCCCCGATGGTGCTGACGATCGGCGGTGGCGGCACCTCGCCCGCCGCGAGGGCCTGGATGAACTCCAGGCCGCTCCGCCCGGCGGCGGCCGCCGCGGTGGCCGCCGGATCCGACCAGGTCACGACACGTGTCCGCTCGGTGTCGACCGACTCATCCTGAACAGTCACAGCACGCCTCCGGTACGTCCAGCGAACACCGCCAGGCTATGCAGCTGACTTGACTAACGTCAAGTCAGCATCGGTCCGGCGCTCATTCCGGCGCTGTCACCGGTCGCCGGGCGATCCGCGCCACGGTGTCGGCCAGCGGCACCTCGTGCCCCTCGGCGCACCGCACCCGCGGCTCGACCGTCGCCCCGCAACCGTCGTGGACCAGCTCGATGCCGCCGGGCCCCTCGTCCAGCCCGTCGCCCCAGTGCATGAGGGCGACGATCACCGGGAACAGGGCGCGACCCCGGTCGGTCAGCTCGTACTCGTGCCGGGTCCGGCTGCCCGCGTCGCGGTAGGGCACCCGGCGCAGCACGCCACCGGCCACCAGTTGCTTGAGCCGCTGTGCCGCGACGGCCTCCGTGATGCCCGCCCTGCGGGTCAGCTCGTCGAACCTGCGGCCGCCGTAGAACGCCTCGCGCACCAGGACCATGGCCGAACGCGTGCCGACCAGCCGCAGGGCGCGCTCGATGGAGCACCAGCCTTCCGCCGTCCACCGGTCCCGGTCGGCGAACGACCCGGCCAGGGTGATCACGTCCTCGCTCACGGCGTCCTCACAGGTCGGTAGTCGCGGCAAGCTGACTAGTGCATGGTAGAGCCAGCCGGTGCGGACGGGCCAGCGACGGACCTGGATCATGGCCGGGTGCCCCGTCCGCGTCACGAGAAACGAGCGACGTCATGAGCGGCGAACAGGTCCTGGTCACCGGTGGTTCGGGTTTCGTCGGCGCGCACTGCGTGGCCCGCCTGCTGGCCGACGGCTACCGCGTGCGCGCCACCGTGCGCTCGCCCGGCAGGGAGGCCGGCGTGCGCGCCATGGTCGCCACGGCGGACGTCGCGCCGGGGGAGCGGCTGACGTTCGCCACCGCCGACCTCACGTCCGACGCGGACTGGCCGGCGGCGGTCGCCGGGTGCGACTTCGTGCTGCACGTGGCGTCGCCCTTCCCGCAGGGTGAGCCCGCCCACGAGGACGACCTGATCGGGCAGGCCCGCGAGGCCACGCTGCGGGTACTGCGGGCCGCGAGGGATGCGGGTGTGCGGCGCGTGGTGCTGACGTCCTCGTTCGCCGCGGTCGGCTACGGCCACGAACCGGCGACGGGACCGTTCACCGAGGACGACTGGACCGAACCGGCCGGAGTACCCGCCAATGTGAAGTCCAAGACACTTGCGGAACGGGCCGCATGGGATTTCATCACCCGAGAGGGCGGTGATCTGGAACTGTCAGTGGTCAATCCAGTGGGCATTCTCGGACCGGTACTCGGATCGGATTACTCAGAGTCCATCGAACTGGTGAAGATGTTGCTCGATGGGGCGGTGCCCGCGACGCCGCGCCTCACGTTCTCCGTCGTCGACGTGCGCGATGTGGCAGATCTGCAGGTGCGCGCGATGACCAGCCCGGCGGCTCGCGGCGAACGGTTCGTCGCCGCCGCGGGTGACGTGCTCACGATGCACGACATCGCGGTGATCCTGCGAACCCGGTTGGGCCGGACGGCCCGGCGGGTGCCGACCAGGACGCTGCCCAGCGTGGCGGTGCGGCTGCTGGCCAGGATCGCGCCGCCGCTGCGGGCGCTCGTGCCGGACCTGGACAAGGTGCGGAAGGCCAGCAGCGAGAAGGCAAGGCGCGTATTGGGCTGGACGCCCAGGTCGAACGAGGACGTGATTGTCGCGACAGCGGAGAGCCTCGCCCGGCTGGGCCTGCTGCGCGACTCCGACGACCAGGACTGACTGCCCACATCGGACAGTGTGAGTGACCGACGACACGCGTCAGCCTCCTCACCGTGCTGGTGAGGAGGCTGACGTAGGGTGGGCGATGCAGGGATCGAACCTGCGACCTCTTCGGTGTGAACGAAGCGCTCTCCCGCTGAGCTAATCGCCCATTGTCAACAGTAGGAACCGGATGCCGGCCGCGTGGTGACGTCGGAGACAGTACAGGATCGGGTGCTGATCCGAGAAACCGGGGGTCGACACCCATTCGGCCTAAGCAACGCAGGCATGCCGTACCCGTGAGATTACGCACGGCCAACATTCGTATCGATGCGGTTCCGGGACTTGTCGTCGCACGCCATGATGAAGTGTAGTGGCGGAGGAGCGGAGCCTGGTGACGGAGCGCAGTCGTTGGATAGCGCTACGAAGTAGTTCTGGCACTGAAGTGTGATGTACCGCCAGAGTGGGAGCGATTGCGCTCACTCGCACGTCACGACAGAGCAGCTCGGTCGTTTCCGGACCGGGAGGGAGCAGAAGGGTACGACAATGCGAAACGACCACGTGACGCTCCGCGCAACCGCGGTGTTCGACCTGCTGGCACCCCGCTGTCCTGCGGTGCCGGTGCGCGTCGAGTTGAGGTACGACACGCGAGACCCCTACGCGGTGGTGGCCGCGTTCCGGACCGGCAAGGCAGGCTGGGTGGAGTGGGTGTTCGCCCGCGACCTGCTCGCCGACGGCCTGATCGCCGCCGCGGGTGAGGGTGACGTGCGGATCCGGCCGTCCGTCGACGACCCCGAGGTCGTCGTCGTCGAGCTGAGCTCCCCGTCGGGCCACGCCGTGTTCGAAGCCTCGGCCCAGGAGTTCGCCGACTTCCTCGACCGCACCTACGACGTCGTCGTCCCGGGCAACGAGCACCTGTGGGTCGACGTCGACGAGGCGCTGACCCAGATGATCTCCACCGACCTCGGCTGATCAACGGGTACCCCGATTTGGTTGCCACGCAGGCAGTCGGATAAGGTTTCGCTCGCACGGACGGACAGTGACCAACACTGACCGTGACGGCATGCGGACGTAGCGCAGCTGGTAGCGCATCACCTTGCCAAGGTGAGGGTCGCGGGTTCGAATCCCGTCGTCCGCTCGGCAGCGGCCCCTCAAGGTCCGGGTCGTATCCTCGACAGGTCGTCAAGATCTGCGGGCAACGGCGGAGTGGCCGAGTGGCTTAGGCAAGGGCCTGCAAAGCCCTGTACACGGGTTCGATTCCCGTCTCCGCCTCGGGCGATTAGCTCAGTGGGAGAGCGCTACCTTGACACGGTAGAGGTCACAGGTTCAATCCCTGTATCGCCCACCAGTAGTTTCTGCTGGTCAGACGGCCTGTCGGTGATCATCACCGGCAGGCCGTTCTGCGTGCCCGGTGGAGATTCTGCTGAGCCGACGGTCCGCATACCGGACCGGGACACCATCGGCGTCGCCGAACTCAGGCACACCGCTCATACGGGTTTGCGGTAGGCGACGATCCGTTGGTCGACGACGAACCCGACCTTCGTGTAGATGCCGGCCGCGCCGGTGGGGTTGTCGGCATCGGTGTCGAGTGCGGCGTGGGTGTAGCCGGCCCGGCCCGCCGCACTCAGGACGTCGGCGAGCAACGCGCTCGCGACGCCCCGCCTGCGCCAGGACTCGGCGGTGCCGACGTGCCCGAGGTAGAGCCTGCCGGGTACGCCGTCGCCATACGGCAGGACGTAACCGACGATCTCGTCGCCGACGAGCGCCAGCCGGGACAGCGTGGGCAGGAAGGTCTCCGACCGCACGGTCAGCGCGGCCCAGGACTCGAAATCGCGGTCCTGGTAACCCCACAGGTCGCGGAACGCAGTCGTGTGCACGGCGTACAGCTGCCGATCGTGATCGTGGTCGTACGGCGCGATCCGCACACCCTCGGCGGGTGTCGCGCCCGGCGGTGGCGTGGTCGGTGCCGTCATCTCCAGGAAGTATCGCCCGACGGTGAACCCGAACCGCTCGTACAGCCGGCTCGCGGAGGTGTCGGCAACGCCCGCGACGACCTCGGCCAGCCATTCCGCGCCCGGCGCGACCTCGGCGTGGCATACCGCGGCCCGGTCGAGCTGCCAGGCCAGCAACTCCCGGCCGATCCCCATTCCGCGCCGGTCGGGGTGCACCGCACCGATCAGCTCGACCCGGTAGCCGCCCGCCGGCGGCAGCGGCACCAATGCGGCAGCCACCAGCCGGTCCTGAGCACCGGTGATCACCAGAGTGTCCGTCGCCGGATCCCGGACCTCGTTGTTGATCACGTCCTCGATTTCGGCGGCGATGTGACCTCCGTGCCCGCCGCCTGCCTTGGACGCGACGTTGATCAGGTCGGCGACCGCCGTCGCGTCGTCGGCACGATAGGCGCGCGCGTGGACATCCTCCATCCGTTCACCGTAGGAAGCATCGCAACCGCATTGCCACACCTGAGCTCACAGGCCGTGGCGCGACCACCCGCGGTGCGAGTGCTCAGGCCCCTGCCCGGCTCGCTCACCGTCGGGCCGTGGGAAGACAAGGCTCGCGCGGAATCCGTTCGGGCGATCCACGCCTGCCGTGAATGTCGCCCGATTGGCGGCAGCGGTCCTACTCGCCCGGATTCGCAAGAATCTCGGCTAACTCGTCGACACAGCCATTAGGCCGACTGGGCGGACTCGTATGACAGCTTGTCAGCGCGGGGCGGCCGTTCACCCTGATCTGCTGGTGATGCGACATTTGGGTGACCGTCACCATGACTCGAAAGTGTTCTTGTGCGGCTTTTCCTGGTTGCTATGTTTGGTCGACAGGTCACCGACACGAGAGGTCCAGACAACCTACATTCCGTGGCACCGGGTATTTGGTCACCCGTGAAGTCATCTGATTCGGTGACCGTTTCCTGGCCCCGGATGCGCTCGTCGTCCCGGAACGTCGGAATCGCGCGCCGGCCAATGCCCGCGCAGCAGCGGGTACCAAACGAAAGGAACCACACCTATGACCGTCACCCGCCCCGCCCCCGCCGCCACCGAGGTCCTGCGTAGCGACTACCAGCGGTCGGTCGCGACGTACTGGAACAACGAGAAGGACCCGGTCAACCTGCGGCTCGGCGACGTCGACGGGCTCTACCACCACCACTACGGCATCGGCGAGGTCGACTGGTCGGTCCTGGAGGGCAACAAGGACACGCGCGACGTGCGGATCATCGCGGAGCTGCACCGGCTGGAGACCGCGCAGTCCGAGGTGCTGCTCGACCACCTGGGCAACGTCGGGCCGGGCCATCGGCTGCTGGACGCCGGCTGTGGGCGTGGCGGCACCAGCATCATGGCCAACCAGCGCTTCGGCTGCCAGGTCGATGGCGTGTCGATCTCGCAGAAGCAGGTCGACTTCGCCAACGATCAAGCACGACGGCGAGGCGTTGCCGACCGGGTGCGCTATCACTTCGGCAACATGCTCGGCACCGGCTTCGAGGCCGGTGCCATGCGGGGCATCTGGAACAACGAGAGCACGATGTACGTCGATCTGTTCGACCTGTTCGCCGAGCACTCGCGCCAGCTGGAGTTCGGCGGCCGGTACGTGACGATCACCGGCTGCTACAACGACGTGACCGGGGGCCGATCCAAGGCGGTCAGCCAGATCGACCAGCACTACACGTGCAACATCCATCCCCGCAGCCAGTACTTCAAGGCGATGACGGCCAACAACCTCGTCCCGATCAGCGTGGTCGACCTGACGGCGCAGACCATCCCGTACTGGGAGCTGCGCGCGAAGTCGTCGGTGGCCACCGGCATCGAGGAGCCGTTCCTCACCGCCTACCGCGAGGGCAGCTTCCACTACCTGCTGATCGCCGCCGACCGCATCTGACACCGGGAGCGAAGCGATGACGGACACCGTGCCCGGTCCTCGACAGCCGACCGTCCTGGCCGGACCGACGGGCCTGGGAACCTCGGCGGCCCACCTCGCCGCCCTGCTCACCAGGGCGGACGTCGACGCGCCCGAACCGGCGCCGGACCCCGCATACGCCTACCGGCCGTGGGGCGATGGAACGGCATCGCCGCTGTACTGCCCGCTCACGGAGCGGATCAACGGCCCGCTCGGCGACGAGGTCGACCTGCGGCTGGCCGAGTGGGCGCTCGAATGCGGGTTCTCCGAACAGGAGAGCGAGCAACTCGGCAAGTCCGGCTTCGGGCGGCTGGTGATGCTCGCCCACCCCGACTGCGACGACGTCGACCGACTGCTGATCTCGGCGAAGCTGAACGCGGCGTGGTGGGCCGCCGACGATCTCTACGCGGACGACACGGCGCTGGGCGCGGTGCCGTCGGAACTGCCCCCGCGGTTGGCCCTGGCGATGGCCGCCATGGACCCGTTGCCTGCCGTGGGGGAGTTCACGCGGGAACTCGACGAGACCCTCCGGTCCGACCGCGTCCTCGTCGCGCTGCACAAGGGTGTCGAACATCTGACGCGCTACGGCACTCCGTCGCAGGTGCAGCGAGTCTGCTATGCCACGTTTTCGATGTTCGTCTCGTGGACGGCCTACGCGGCCTGGCGGCACACCGACAAGTACCCACCCGCGTGGGAATACCTCGCAGCCCGGCAGCACGACAGTTTCTACACGTCCATGACGCTGATAGACGTCCTCGGCGGCTACGAACTGCCCGCGAACCTCTACTACGAACCCGGGGTCCGCCGTGCCGCCATCCAGGCCGGAACCGCGTCCGTGCTGGTCAACGACCTCTACTCGGTGACCAAGGACCTCGCGGACGAAAACCCGCCCTGCAACATCGTCCTGCTCATCGCCGCCGACCGGAACTGCTCGATCGCGGAGGCGACCGAGATCACCGTCGGCCTGCACAACGATCTCGTCCGTGACTTCCAGGCGGGCCACCAGAAGCTGCAGTCCGTGCCGTCCCCGGAACTGCAGCGGTTCATGCGGGGGCTGCGGGCGTGGATGGGCGGAGGTTTCGAATGGCACTCCACCAGTCCGCGGTACCAGGCTCAGCCCACTGCCGAGGAATCGTAGGGATCGAACGACGACCGCCACCGCATGCCGAGCAGCGCGGGGCGGCACGATCACTCAGTCGCGGCACGACCGCCACCGTGGCTGGTGGTGGCGTGACCGCACAAGAACCGCTAACACGATGGCGCGAGCCGAACAGTTGCTGTGTCAGCAGCTCTTAAGACAGGCCCTGTGCCTTACGCCAGTCCAGGTACTCGGCGAAAACCTTGGTCGGTTCCCCATGCCGCGACCTGCGCTCCAGGAATTCGTCCAGCAACTGGAACAGGGTGTCGGCAGCGTGCTGCTCCTGCTCCGGATCGGCCAGCAGACCGGCGGCCAGGTGGTCGTTCCCGGGAAAAGCGATGTGCAGCACAAGCCCTGTCCAGGTCAAGTTCGCGCCCTTGTCGGCACGTACGACCAGAAATTCTCGAAACCCGGCGAGAAATTGCCATTCGTTTCCAGCGTCGACGCCCTGGACGAAAGCGCACAGCCCACGAAAGGTGTCCGGCACGCCGTACAACTGCGGGCGACGACGGACCGAGGAGAAAAGCTCGCGGTAGTCCACCGCAACGGCCCCTTCCTTCGGTTGGCCACGGCCCATGGGCCGGATGGCTCGATAGTGTGCCGTGCGCCGCGAGCCGTGGCCGACGGGTGTGCATCGCCGCGCTGTGGTGGTATCGCGGTCGCATCTATCCTGGATCCATGGCGTCCATGAGCGCGCGGCGGACCGAGAGTGCGGCTGATCGGGCGTACGTCTTCGTCAAGGAGCAGATCGTCACCGGCGTGTGGGCGGGTGGCACGCTGATCTCCGAAGGCGAGGTCTCGGGCGCCGTCGAGGTGTCCCGTACCCCGGTGCGGGAGGCGTTCCTGCGGCTGGCCGCCGAGGGATTGTTGCGGCTGTACCCGAAACGTGGGGCGCTCGTGGTGCCGGTGTCGGCGAGCGAGATCCACGATGTGCTCGACGCGCGACTGCTGATCGAGCGCAACGCGGCCGAGACCGTGATCCGCGATGGACGCGGCGCGGAGATCGCCGATGCGCTGCGGGTGATCCTCGACCAGCAGCGGGAGCCTGACGCCATCCTGGACACGCGCCGCTTCGGCGAACTGGACAGGCGGTTTCACGGCACGCTCGTGGCCGCCGCGGGCAATCGGTTGCTCGCCGACTTCTATGCCTCCCTGCGGGATCGGCAACTGCGCATGGGCGCCACCGCGCTGGTGCGCGATCCGCACCGGAGTGCCACCGTGCTCACCGAGCACGCTGCCCTGGTCGACCGGCTGGCCGCAGGCGACCTGGACGGCCTGGTCCGGACGTTGACCGGCCATCTCGCCGCTACCCGGGCCGCGGCGACCGCAGGCTGAGCCGGCGTCCGCTGCGACCCGCACCACTTCTGATTGCACCTTAGATGCAACATGGATACCTTCGAGATACA
Source organism: Candidatus Melainabacteria bacterium (assembly GCA_963780635.1). Classification (GTDB taxonomy): domain Bacteria; phylum Actinomycetota; class Actinomycetes; order Mycobacteriales; family Pseudonocardiaceae; genus DATEPR01. The sequence goes on along the minus strand of CAWACW010000013.1, from coordinate 838,225 downwards.
AGCCACTGACCAGGGTGGATGGCGGGCGGACCTACCGAAACGGCCTCGCCGTCCACTCCGCGACAGAAAGTTGATCATCATGCAGACCTTGACCCCGGAACTGACCATCATGAGCTGCCTGACCTGCACGACCGATCCGCGCGGCGAGGGTGCCGCGCCTGCCATCGGCACGTGTGCCTACTGCGGCGCGGCCGCTTGCCTCGACCACGCCAGGATCGTCCCCGTGCCGACCCAGCAGATCGGGCTGGCGCCTCAGCCCGCAGGCGCCCGGCGCATCGTCTGCGGTGTCTGCGCCCGCACACTGTGACGTGACGGATCATGGAGTTGTCCGACACCGGCCGGCGGATCCTCGAACTTGAGGAGTCCGTGGCCGACGATCGGCTCGTCAGGCTGTCCGCGCTGTTCACCGCCCAGCCGCGCCGGGGCGGCCTGCCCCGCTGTGGCCACGGGCCGGCGTGCGACGACCTGAGCGCTGATCGCGACCGTGCCGGTGACGGCCGTCGCGCTCGCGTGCCTGATCACCGCCACACTCACGCGGGTCGCCGCGTTCGCGGTCGGCATCGTGCTGATCGTGCCCGCCTTCGTCCTGTTGGGCCGCCGCTGGTCGGCAGGCATGTGTTGGCAGGGATGACACGCCAGGAGACCCGGCAGGCAGAGGGTGGGGCACCGGCGGGTGCCCCACCCTCCACAACGGACATCAGACAGGCGAACCCCGTGTCAGCTCAACGTGAGTGACGTGTCGTCCACCACGAAGGACGTCTGCAGGCTGGTGTCCTCGGTGCCGCTGAAGCTGACCGTGACGGTCTGGCCGGCGAGCGCGGACACGTTGAACGTCTTGAGCACGTAGCCCGCTGCCGCGTTCAGGTTGGAGAACGTGGCCAGGGTGGTCGTGCCCGCCTTGACGGTCAGCTTGTCGAACGCCGTCGTCCTGGTGGTCTCGGCCGTGTCGATGTGCAGGTCGAACGACAGGGTGGCGGTACAGCCCGCCGGAATGGTCACCGACTGGGTAAGGGTGTCCGTGTGGGTGGTGCCGAAGCCGTCGAGCCAGGCGTCCCACGTGCCGGTGTGCGCCGGTTCCTGGGCGCCGTTCTGGCCGATGACGCCCGCGCTGGCCGCCCACACCGTGTTGCCCGACTCGAAGCCCGGGTTGCCGAGTTTCTGGCCGGTGCAGCCCACCGTGCCCGACGTCACCGCCCAGGTGAACGACGTGCTGCCGGACGCGCCCGCGGTGTCGGTCGCCGTGACCGTGACCGAGAAGGTGCCTGCCGTCGTGGCCGTGCCCGAGATGAGACCGGACGTGGCGTTGATCGACAGGCCGGTCGGCAGGCCGGTGGCCGAGTAGGTGAGTGCCGCGCCCGCCGAGTCGGTGGCGTGGATCGCCAGGCTCGCCGCGCCGCCGACGGCCGTGGTCTGGCTGCCGGGGTTGGTCACGGTGACCGTGCCGGTACCGGTGGCCGCGCCCAGCAGCGTGGTGACGAGGCCGTCGGCGATCGGGCTGCCGATGCCGGTGACGTCGTCGTAGCCGGTCGTGGCGGTGAAGTCACCGTTGGAGCCGGTCTTCACGTCGTGGAAGCTGGTGGCGTAGTTGGCCCCGCCGAGGATCGGGTACAGCGCCGGGTTCGCGAAGCCGAGGTTCGGCCTGGCGGCCGCGGCTTCCCGCTGGTTGATCAGTGCCGTGAATCCCGACCACAGCGGTGCGGCGCAACTCGTGCCGCCGAACTCCGTCCACGTGCCACCGGAGAAGATCGAGTAACCGGTGTTCGGGTCGGCGTCGCCCGACACGTCGGGCACGGTCCGCATGGTCGAGGTGCCGGTCTGGTAGGACGGCCGTGCGTAGCGGATCGAGACGCCACCGCCACCGCCGCTCCAGCCGCGCTCCGAGGAGTACACGCCGCCTGCGCCGGTGGTCAGCGTCGTGCCGCCCGCGCCGGTCTGGAACGGGCTGGACGCCGGGTAGTCGACGGCCTTGACCGTCGAGCCGGTCGCCGTCTGCGTGCAGTCGCGCGAACCGTCGTCACCGGACGCGCTGTAGATACTGATGCCCTCGGCGACGCCCTGGCTGAAGGCGTTGTCCGTGGACGTCATCGTGGCGCTGGTGCTGTCCTGCTCGCAGCCGCCCCACGAGATCGAGATGACCGAGACCCGGTCCTGGGACACGATGGCGTTGGCCATGTCGATCTGGCCCTGGTCGGAGTTGGGCGCCTCGTAGACCAGCTGAGCCGCCTTGGGCGCGACACCACGGACGATCTCGCTGTCCAGCTCGACCTCGCCCTCACCCTGGCCGGGGCGGGTGTCGAAGTTCGCGCCGTCCACCGACACGGTCGTCGCGGCGGGACCGGTCAGGCCGTACTCGGTGTTGTAGCTGGTCAGGTTCGTCGCCTTGTAGCCGTCGAACTCCCACAACGCCACCGTCACGCCGGTGCCGTCGGCGCCGAGCTGGTTGAACCGGTAGGCCGTGTCGTACTGGCTCGGGCTCAGGGCACCCGCGATCGGATTGACCGCGTGCGGGGTGGCTGCCGGCGTCGCGGGCGCGATCTCCGGATGGGCCACCGCCCGGTTGGTAAGACCGCTGACGCCCTGGACGACGGACGCCACACCTGAGGGCAGGGAGACCGCGCTGTCGTTGGCGAAGTAGTGCCGGGCGCCCTCGGTGTAGTTGCTCAGTGACGTGTGGAACGTCGCCGCCACCGCGTTCGCGGGGCCTGCCGCGTCCACCACCTGGCGGTTGCCGCTGACCGACGTGACGCGCAGGCCCGCGGAGGTCAGGAATTGGCGCACCTGGGCAACGTCGGCCGCTGTCGGGCCGAACCGCGACGCGAACTGTGCGGGCGTCAGGTAATGGCCGTACTCGGCCGAGCCCGGCGTGCTGACGGCCTTGTCGAAGGCGGTCAGCTGGGCCGTGTTGTGCAGTTTCAGGCTCATCGCGACCGACACACGCCGGCCGGCGGCGACGGCACCGTCGCGGTGCGCGCCAACGAATGCGGGTGCGGCCGTGCCGGGCACGGCGACCAGCGGTTCCGCCGCCTGCGCTGTCCCGGTGGCCGCGAACACGCCCGCTGTCAGGGCGCAGGCGACGACACCCAGGGTGCCGATTCTGGCCACGCGTCGCGTGGCCCCCGTTAAGGAATGTCTCATCGTGCAGGGTTCCTCTCAGCTGGGCATACCGGTACGCCGCCCATTCACCCCTCGCAGCAAATAGGCAGCGCTCATCGACCCGAGTGCGGTGAATCATGGAATGTCACGCGGGTTGCTCGTTGTGGACGGTGTGTGCGCTGCAATGATGAATTTGCCGGACAAGGCCGACTACCGACGAAAGTATGTACCGGGTAACGGCCGTTAGTGATGAGTATCACAGCTATTAGCGGGTGCGAAAATGGTAACCAGCAAGATATTTCCGATCGCATTGTTGACCGAATTTCCGAACATTGTGATGGTCTTGGGCCGACTGGTCGAACATCACATCGGCAGTGCCGCGCCACGGTCGTACCGTGGCAGGTGATGACCATCGACATCCACACCCACGTGGTGCCCCTCGGCCTGCCGGACATGACGGGCAGACCGGGCGCCGAACGCTTCCCCGTGCTCGGCAACCGCGCGGGTGACCGCGCCGAGGTGCTGGTCAACGGCGTGAACATCCGGCCGGTCACCAGCGTCTCCTGGGACGTCGGCGACCGCCTGCTCGCCATGGCCGACAGCGGCGTGACCCGCCAGGTGATCAGCCCGATGCCCGCCCTGCTCACGTACTGGGCCGATCCCAAGGACGCCCGCTACTACGCAGACGGTCTCAACGACGCGCTCGCGGCCATGGCCGCCGAGGCGCCCGACCGGCTCGTCGGCTTCGGCGCGCTGCCGCTGCAGGAACCGCGGGCGGCGGTGGACGCCGTGCCGCGACTGGTCGAACTGGGCATGCGCGGGGTCGAGGTGGGCTCCAACATCGACGGCAGGTCCGTCGGCGACCCGGCGTTCTTCGACGTGTTCCGCGCGCTGTCCGACGCGGGGCTGGCCGTGTTCGTGCACTCGATGACGCCCGCCACCGACCGGCTGGTCGGTGTGCCGGTCCTGGACAACGTGGTCGGCTTCCCCTCCGACGTGGGCCTGGCCGCTGCCTCGGTCATCACCGGCGGACTCCTGGCGGCCGTGCCCCGGTTGCGGATCGCGTTCAGCCACGGCGGCGGCACGCTCGGGTCGCTGCTGCCGCGAATGGCGATGGGTGTGCGGGTGTTCGGTGCCGAAGCGCTGCGGATGCCCGCCGACCCGGAGGCGGTCGCGCGCTCACTGTGGTTCGACACGCTCGTCTACGACGGCCGGACGCTGCGCTATCTGATGGACGTGCTGGGGCCGGACCACTTCATGGTCGGTTCGGACTTCCCGTTCGTCGTCAGGGAAGATCCGCCAGGTGCCGTCCTCGACTCACCGGAGCTGGCGGGCGTCGACGACCATGCGCTGCGCTACGGCAACGCCCGGCGGCTGCTCGGCGAGGAATGATCCCCCGCCGGACACCCCTTCAGATGTCCCGGCAGCGGTCCACTGTGGATTTGCCAGCTCTGCCAGGTGATGGCCGCGGCACGGTGGTCGGTGTCGGCGTCGGCGTGGTCGCCGTACCCGTACTCGGCTCCGGTGACCGTCTCCGATGGGGCCGGCGCCAGGACGCACGTCGGTAGCTCGCGCCCGGCTTCGTGACGTCCTCACCGGCGTCGCCGTCGTCGCACCTGTCGACATCGCCGAGCGCCGACACCGCCTGCGCCTCCGAGCCGGTCGGGTAGCAGGCCGTGGGCTCCCAGGCCCGGCTCCGTGCCGGTGACCCGGCGGGCGCGGGCGAGGACGCCCGGCGCGTGCTGGACCTGCTCGGCGAGCACGGCGACGGCGACGGCAGGGGAGCGGCCCACCGGCAACTCGCGCGGGCGGCCCGCCTGCGCGATGAGCCCGATGCGGCACGGCACGAGTCGACCGCGGCGGCCCTGCTCGGTGGGCACGCTGGACGAGCTGCTGGAGGGCATCCTCAGCCCAGCCGCCGGCTGATCACCGCAGGGGTTTGGTCATCACCTGTTCGCGCTCGTCGTCAGCGGACGGCAGGCCCGTGTCGGTGTAGCCGTGCCGCCGGTACAGGGCGATGGCGGCGTCGTTGCCGTGCATGACCGCCAGCGTCAGCGTGGTCGCACCCGACCGCAGCGCCCACGCCTCGACGGCGCCCAGCAGCAGGTCCGCGACGCCATGGCCCCTGGCCAGCGGGCTGACCCACACCGACCGCAGCTCGCACGTGCCGTCGTCCTCGCCGGGCATGCCACTGGCCACGCCGACGGTCGTGTCGTCCAGCAGCGCGACGACGTTGTAGCTGCGCGGCGTCGCGAGCCGGTCCCGCCAGCGCCGCTCGCCGTCCCTGTCCCAGTCGGCGAGGCGGGACCGGAATGCGTACGGCGCCTCGGTCAGCGCGGCGATGCGGACGTCCCGCCACACCGGCCAGTCGTCGGTCGTCAGCTCCTGGATGGTCAACACGCTCGTTACTGTGCCGCATCCCCGGTCGCGTTGCGCGACTGGACCACTCGACTCGCTGCTCACGGGCTCGGTTCGCTGGCCCAGTCGGATTGCCGTAGTGATCCAGCGAGCCGGTGCAGAGCAGGCGTTCGCGAGCGTTGTGGGCGAGTATGAGGCCCGCAGGCACGGGAGGCGATCGCCATGACACCACACGAACCGACACCCGAGGTGGTCAGGACACACCCGGAGGACATCAAGGGCTACGACTACGGCACCGACCAGGCCGCCCGGTCGCCGCTGACGCTGCCGGAACTCGACCGCCTCAAGGCGGTGGCCGGGCTCACCTCCGATGACGAGCAGGCGCTGGGCCAGGCCGCCGAGATCCTGGCCGACCAGGCCGACGACATGGTCAGCGCCTACCGGGCACGTCTTGGCGAGCTGCCGTGGATGGCGCCGTACTCCCAGCATCCCGACGGCACCCCGAACCCGGCGTACGGAGCGGCCAGCAAACCCCGCTTCGACCGGTGGATCATCGACGCGTGTACCCGGCCGCTGGACCAGGACTGGCTCAACTACCAGCACGAGATCGGCCGGCGCCACACCCGTGCCAAGAAGACGAAGACCGACGATGCCGATTCACTCGACCACATTCCCCTGCGCTACCTGCTGGCCTTCACCGGGTTCGTCGTCGCGACGGCACGCGACTACCTGTCCGCGACCGGTGCGTCCGCCGCGCAGGTCGACCGGATGCACGCGGCATTCACGAAGTCGGTGCTGCTGCACGTCACCGTGTGGACGCGGGCCTACGTCGACGGAGCGAACTGGTGACCGGGTCACCTCTGGTTGCGGTACCCGGCGAGTGAGGGGACCGTCAACAGTCCACTCCGCGGTTCCCCTGTCCGAGCACGATCGTGACGACTGAGCGGAAGGACTGTCCCGTGTCGCACCATCTCGACACCCCACTGGCCGCCCAGAACGGCCAGCTCTACATCGACGACCTGTACGTGTTTCCGGGCGAGCACAGCACCGTGTTCGTCATGGACGTCAACTCGACCATCACCGGAGTGCACGTCCAGCCAGGCTTTCACCACGAGGCGCGCTACGAGTTCAAGGTGCACGTCAACGGGGCCGACTACGAAGCGCTGACCTACCGGGTGTCCTTCGGCGAACCGGACTCGAACGGCCGTCAGGCGCTGCGGCTGCATTCCCTGGTCGACGGTGAGGCCCGGGACGACTCGGCCACCGGCGCACTCGTCCTGGAGGGGGCGACGGGGGAGCAGGTGACCGGGCGGGACACGCGGATCTGGGCGGGACGTATCGCCGACTCCTTCTACATCGATCTGTCGCTACTGGGCATCGTCAACGCCGCGGTGCGCGACGGCACCTCCGTGGACCTGTCGGGGTGGCGACCGGCGGACGCGCAGAACAGTTTCGCCGACACGACAGTGCAGTCCATTGTGCTGGAGGTGTCGCACGACCATCCGCTGCTGCGTCCCGGCACTCGCATCGGGGTCTGGTGCACCACGCACCTGGCCACCGATGCGGGCGGCTGGCGCCGGATCAACCGCGCCGGCCACCCGATGATGTGGCCGATCTTCTGGCCCGACGACACCGACTTCGCCAACCCGGCCAACACCCGGCACCCGTCCGAGGACTTCGCCGCCGACGGTGACTACATCGCCGGGCTCGTCGAGGGCGTGGTGGCGGCCAGCGGCACGTCCGACGACCCGCGGGTCTACGGCCGGGCCGTGGCGCGGCAGCTGTTCCCCGACGTCCTGCCCTACGTGGTCGGTACGCCCGCGACCTACGGGTTCGCCGGCCACAACGGCCGGACACTGGCCGACAACGCGCCCGAGGCGATGCTGTCGCTCGTGGTCGACGCGGCGGTGCCGGTCGGCCTGCGGCCCGCCACGACCAAGCACCTCAGAGAGCGGACCTTTCCCTACGTCGTCCCGGCGTGACCAGCCGGCTCAGCGCCGATGGAGGATCCCGGAGGTCAACGTCGACGCGGTCAGGTGCTTGTAGCCGACACTGGTGAAGTAGACGAGCAACTCGTGGTCGTCCTGGCTGAGCAGCTGACCTTCCCCCCAGAGCCGGTGGCGGACCGGAACTCCGCCGTCGACCGTCGGGTGAGCGGTTTTCGCCGTGCCCGGGATTCGATCATTGTCACAGTTGTCGCAGGGTGGCGAATAGTTCTCGCCGAAGTAGGCGAGCAGTTCCGCCCGGCGGCACCGGGTGCTCTCCGCGTACTCGCGAGCCGCGTTGAGCCTGCTGGCCAGTACGGCTTGCCGCCGCCGGTCGTCCGCCATCAGTTGCTCGGTCAATTGGGCGGGTGCCGGTAGCCGCGACTCGGGCACGACGACGCGCTCGTGGCCGGACCCGGTGATGGTGACGAAGCCCAGCTCGGACAGTTCGTTGACCACGCGATCGACGGCGTGCGCCGGCACCCCGGCGGTCGTCGTCAGATCCGCGACCGCGATCTGCCCACCCGCGTTCTCGATCGCGTCGACAACCCGGTGGGATGCCGCCTCGCCGAGGTGGGTGCGGGCGGCGAGGATGCGCGGTATCCGGATCGTGCGTGGATCGTGCACCAGGACCGCTGCGGCCGCTTCGCCGTCCCGGCCTGCCCGGCCGATCTCCTGGTAGTAGTCGTCGATGCTCGCGGGAACACCCGCGTGTACCACGGTCCGGATATCGGGTTTGTCCACGCCCATACCGAACGCGCTGGTGGCCACGACCACGTCCAGCCGCCCCGCGAAGAACCGGTCCTGGACGTCCGCTCTGGCCCCGGCGGCCATGCCGCCGTGGTACGGGGCGGCGCGCAGGGCGTCGAGCCGCAACCGGTCGGCGAGGGATTCGCAGCGGGCATGGGTGAGTGCGTAGACCAGGGCAGGCGTCTCCCGCTCGATGAGTACCTCGACGCAACGATCGTCGATGGCCTGCGCCTCGCGTTTGGTCGGCTGGGTCTGTCGCATGGCGAGGGAGATGTTCGGTCGGTCGAAATCCGCGACCACGACTTCCGGGGATCGCATCCCGAGCCGGCGGGTGATGTCGGCCTGCACGGGCGGGGACGCTGTCGCCGTCAGGGCGAGGATCGTCGGTCGGCCCAATTCGGCGATCGCGTCGACCAGCCGCAGGTATTCGGGCCGGAACTCCTGGCCCCACTCGCTGACGAGATGCGCCTCGTCCACGACGAACAACCCGACCTCACGCGCGCCCGCTCGCACCGCGGCTCGGGTCTCGGGGTTGGTGAGCTGCTCAGGTCCGATGAGGAGAAAGTCGAGGCTCCCGTTGGCCAGCCGGGTGAGGGTGCGCTGCCGCTCGTGCGTTTTCTGAGCGGAGTTCAGCAGTTCGGCTTCGATGGTTCGCGCACCGTAGCGGTGGCCGTCGATCGACCGGATCTGGTCGCGTTGCAACGCGATGAGCGGCGAGATGACCAGCGTGAGGCCGCCGATCGACAGGCCGGCAACCTGGTAGATGGCGCTCTTGCCGCTGCCGGTCGGCAGGACGGCCAGCGTGTCACGGCCTGCGACGACCGTGCCGACGGCCTGGTTCTGGGACGGCCGCAACGGGAAATCGAACAGCGCGCTCGCGACCGCGCTGGGCGGAGGGCGTGAACCGGTCATGACTCAAGACGGTACCCAGCGGCGGGGCACTGTCGCAGCGCACGCGGTTCGGCTTCGGCGTTTCGGTCGCGTTCACCAGGTGAGACCTGGTCAGGGCGTCGCGGGGGCCGGCAGCATCGGGGCGACACCGACCAACGACGACGCCGACGTGCTCGCGCGCCGGCTCACGGTGCTGCGCCGTCCCGACCTGCCGGTGCCGCCGGTGCCGCCGGTGCCGCCGATGATCGGCGAGTTCGGGCGTGGCGACGCGAGCACGTCCGCTCGGCGTGCCGCTGCCGATCCGGTCGACGCGCGCGGCCGATTCAGCCACCTGGACCCGCGGACGCGCCGCGTCGTCCGCGAAGAACCGACAGCGCGGGGTCGACGTACCCGAGTGAAGCGCCTGACGGGACCTGTCAGTCCATGACCTTGCGGTCGCCCGCCGGGATCTCCACCATCACCTGCGTCGACTTGACCACGGCGACCGCCAGCACGCCGGGGACCAGGCCCAGCTCGCGTACCGCTTCGGTGCTCATCAGGGAGACCAGGCGGTGCGTGCCGCATTGCATCTCCACCTGCGCCATCACCGTGTCGGCCGTGACCTCGGTGACCAGGCCGACGAACTGGTTGCGCGCCGAGCGGCTCACGTCCGTCGGGTCGTTGAGCTGGTGGGCCTGCGCCTTGGCGAACTGCGCCAGCTCGGCACCGTCCACCACCTTGCGGCCCGCGTCGTCTCGACTGGAGGCGAGCCTGCCCGCGTCGACCCAGCGGCGGACGGTGTCGTCACTCACCGCCAGCAGCTTGGCAACCTCCGAGACCCGAAAGTACGGCACCGACACAGCCTAGTCCGGACCACCGTAGTCCGGACCACCGGAACGGTCCGGGATGGACACGCTCGGACCGGCCGGGACTGGTCCGCGGCCCGTCGCGGGAGCGCGTGGACCCGCTCGCCGGTGCCACCCGGTCGACGTCACAGCCGCACGGCCGAACGGCGGAGTTGAACGACATTCTAGAACGAAGTTCTTGACACGGACTTCACGTGCGAGTGGACTGGGTGGGCGTTCGAGAACCGGAGACCCGACGGAGGGCCCGCATGTCTCGCTTCACCGTCCACATCAGACTGTTAGGTGCTGTCACGCTGACCGCGGCGGCGACGGTCGCGGCCATGGTCGCGGTACCGGCAGCCGCGGCGCCGACACCAGCGGCGGCACCCATCGGCAACGCGCCCGTGACGACGAACCCCGGGGCAGGCCCGGCGTCGATCACCGGCCCCATCCCGTCGCAGGGGAAGCCGGGGGACGCGGCGCACGACTACGTCTTCTACGCGACGCCGTTCAACCTGAGGAAGGCCGGTTACGAGGAGCAGGAGTACTTCATCTCCGGCACCGCCACCCGCTACCCCTCGAACCCGACGGTCGACCAGCAGCAACAGCAGGCCACTGCGATCGGTTCGATGCCCTACACGACACGGATCGTGGTGCGCAGGCCGATCAATCCGGCGAAGTCCGCCGGTGTCGCCGTGGTGGACTGGCAGAACGTGACCGCGGGCCATGACATCGACACCGAGTGGGGGACCAGCGCCGACTACTTCGTCAGCCACGGCTGGACCTGGATCGGCGCTTCGGTGCAGTTCGTCGGTGTCAACGGCGCGCTGTCCGGCGCGACGGCGGGTCTGGGGCTCAAGGAGTGGAGCCCGAGCCGGTACGGGTCGCTGGACCTCACCGCGGGCGGCACGGTCACCGACGACTCGCAGTCCTTCGACGTGTACACGCAGATCGGTGAGCTGGCCAAGGGCAGGAACAAGCAGAACCCGTTGTCGGGCCTGCACATCAGGGACGTGTACGCGGGAGGTGCTTCGCAGTCGGGCCGCTTCCTGGGCATCTACTACAACACCGTCCAGCCGCTGGCGCGCGTGTACGACGGGTTCCTGTTCGCGCTGTCGGACAGCTCGCTGCCGCCGCGTGGCGGTGTCGGCACCAAGGCGATGCGGGTGTTCACCGAGAACGACATCTTCCGCGGCGAGGGTGTCGCGAGCCAGACGGTGCCCGACAGCCCGACGCTGCGCACCTGGGAGATCGCGGGCGCCTCGCACGTCCCCGCGTACTCCACCGACCCCGATCCGACCGACTTCCGGGCCACGCTCGGCGGCATCCAGACCCGCGAGTTCGGGCCGTCGGCACCGTTCGACTGCACGAATCCCGGGCCGAGTCAGGTGTCGTCATGGGCGGTGTTCCACGCCGCGTACGACGCACTCGACAGGTGGGTGCGGGACCGGGTTCAGCCGCGTGAGGCGCAACCGCTGGCCATCATCGACCCCGGCCCGCCCGCCAGCCTGGTGCGGGACGTGAACGGGATCGCCGAGGGCGGCATCCGGCTGCCCGACGTCACTGTTCCGATCGGCCGCAACGACGGCGTCAACTCGCCCGCGAGCCTGGCCAACCCGCTCAGCGCCTTCTGTGTGCTGTACGGGACGCACACCGCGTTCACCCGGACGCAGTTGGCCGACCTGTACTACAGCGACCAGGACTACAGCCGGCAGGTCACCGACGATGTGCGACTCCTGGAGGATCAGCGCTTCGTGCTCCCCGAGGACGGCCAGTTCTTCATCGACCAGGCCAAGCACACACACGTGGTCGACTAGCGGGACCGCGGCCGGGTCTTCGGACCCGGCCGCCGTTCAGCTCTTGTGTACAGTCCTTTTCGCTGTCCAGCCGGGGTATTGACACGCCTCGGTCGCGCTGTGGCATCCTGTCGAGCGGTATCCGTTCAGCAAGAGTGAACGACGACCGCGGGAGGCTGCGATGACAGCACGGCTGGCAGGCAGGACCGTCCTCGTCACCGGTGCCGGCAGCGGTATCGGTGCCGCGCTGTGCCGTGGCATGGCCGACGAGGGAGCGGCCGTCGTGGTCACCGACCGGGACGAGCCGGGGGCGGCAGCTGTCGCCGAGTCCATCCGCGACGGCGGCGGGCGCGCGCTGGCGTTGCGGCTGGACGTGACCAGCCGGGCCGAGACACGCGCCGCGATCGAGCGAGCCGGCACCGAGTTCGGGCAGCTCGACGTCATGTTCAACAACGCGGGTTTCAACGAGCCGCAGAAGTTCCTCGACATCACCGAGGAAGTCTGGGACCGGATCATGCGGGTCAACGCCTTCGGCGTGGTGGTCGGCAGCCAGGAGGCGGCCCGCCAGTTCATCCGGCAGGGCAGCGGCGGGAAGATCGTCAACACCGCGTCCATCGCCGGCCGCCAGGGCTTTCCCAGTTTCGCGCCCTACAGCGCCAGCAAGGCCGCGGTGATCTCACTGACCCAGGCGGGCGCCCGCGCCCTGGCCGAGCACCGGATCACGGTGAACGCGTTCGCGCCCGGAGTCGTGCGCACACCGCTGTGGGACAAGCTCGATCGCGACCTGACCGAGATCGGCGAGGGCGACGCGGGCTTCGCGTCGATGTCGTCGGGCATCATCCTGGGCAGGCCGGCCGAGCCTGCCGACATCGTGCCCACGGCCGTGTTCCTCGCCGGTCCGGACTCCGACTACATCACCGGCCAGGTGATCGCGATCGACGGCGGGATGGTGCTGGTGTAGCCGTCACAGATCCTGGTTGCGGCCGTGCACGAACCAGATCGCCTCGACCGGCACGTCGCCGTTGTTGGTCAGCCGGTGCGGTGTGGCCGAGTCGAACGAGATCGCGTCGCCCGGGCCGATCCGGTACGTCTCGAAGCCCAGTGACACGTCCAGCGTGCCGCTGATGATGTAGCCGTACTCGATGCCCGAGTGCCGCGTCAGGTGCTCGCCGGGCACCGAACTGCCGCCGACCTCGTAGCGCACCTGCAGGAAGTCCACCGCGGACTCGTGCCCCGACGACAACTGCTCCCAGACCACACCCGAATCCAGCACCAGCCGCCGCCGCTGGTGCGGCTCGACCACCGGGCTCGTCCGCCGTTCGTGCGGTTCGTTCAGTTTGGCCAGCGCGCCGCGGAACGTGTGCCTGTCCCCGTCACCGGCAGCGCTGTGGGCCTCGGGGCTCGGTGCCGGTACGTGCGCCGCGTCGGCGTTGGTGAACAGTTCGTCGATGGACACGTCCAGCCTGCTGCAGATCATGTACAGCGTGGCCACCGACGGCTGGGACTTGCCGTTCTCGATCTGGGACAACAGCGACGGGGACACCCCGAGGTCCCTGGCGAACTGCCGCAGCGAGATCCCCGCGGCGAGCCTGCGTTCCCGCAGCTTGGCGCCCACACTCATGATCGCGTCCCGGCGATCCACCGGAACCGGCACATCGCCGGCGGTGTTGTCGCTGGTCGAACGCCCTCGCCGCGACACGCCTGTCGCTGCCGAGGAACCGCTTCTCGCTGCCACGAATGCACCTCTGCTCAGGATCGATACGTCAGGAGACTGCGCCCCCACTGTTCAGCGTATTCGAACGGGGCCCAGGAAAAAACCACGTCTGCGCCACACCTGCACACTGCTGTTCAGTAATACTTGACATTCGGTGGGCCGTTCCAGCAGGCTGCTGGCACCTTCGAGGCCTACGAGACAACGAGGAGCGGGATCGTGGCGGACAACAAGCGGGCACTGGTCGTCGGCGTCACCGGCATCTCGGGCAACAACACGGCTCGCCGGCTGGTGGCCGACGACTGGCAGGTGCACGGGCTCTCCCGCGGCGGCTCGCCGGTGGAGGAGGGCGTGACGCCGATCGCCGTCGACCTGCTCGACGCCGGCGCCACGGCGACCGCGCTGGCCCAGGTGCACCCGACTCACCTGTTCTTCTGCACCTGGCAGCGCAGGCCGACCGAGGCGGAGAACCGCCTGGTCAACACCGCGCTGCTGCGCAACGTGCTGGATCCGCTGATCGCCGCGGGCGGGCTGGAGCACGTCGCCCTGGTCACCGGCCTCAAGCACTATCTCGGCCCGTTCGAGGCGTACGGCAAGACGCCCATGGAGACGCCGTTTCGCGAGGAGCAGCCCCGGCTGGCCAACGAGAACTTCTACTACGACCAGGAGGACGTGGTGATCGAGGCCGCGGGCCGCGGTGGCTACACCTGGTCGGTGCACCGCCCGCACACCATGATCGGCTGGGCGCTGGGCAACGCGATGAACATGGGCGTCACGCTGGCCATCTACGGCGCGCTGTGCCGGGAGACGGGGGAGCCGTTCTCGTTCCCCGGCTCGCCGCAGCAGTGGGACGGCATCACCGACGTGACCGACGCCGGGCTGCTCGCCGAGCAGCTCGTGTGGGCGGCGACCAGCCCGCGTGCCGCGAACGAGGCGTTCAACACCGTGAACGGGGACGTGTTCCGCTGGCGGCAGCTGTGGCCGGTGGTGGCCGGTGGGCTGGGCGTGCCCGTCGCGCCCTATCCCGGGCACGCCCAGCCATTGGCCGAACGGTTCGCCGGCGCGAGCCCGGTCTGGGACCGCATCGTCGAGCGGCACGGCCTGGCGGGAGGCGAGCTGGACAGGCTGGCCTCCTGGTGGCACACCGATGGCGACCTCAGCCGGGAGATGGAGACGTTCGCGGACATGACCAAGAGCCGCACTCACGGCTTCACCGGCTTCCGGGACACCCGCCGGTCGTTCCTCGACCTGTTCGACCGGTTGCGGGACAACAAGATCATCCCGCCGCTGCGCTGAGCCCGGGGCGCACGCCGAGCCTGCCCAGCACCCACTCCAGCTCGCGGACCACGTAGTCGGTGATGTCACCGGTCTTGAGGTGGCTGGGCAGCACGTCCCAGGTGTACGTCTCGATCTCCAGGTGCGTGGACTGGGGCTGCGCGACGTGCGCGTCCAGGGCCTGCTCGATGGCGAACCGCGTGGTACGGAACGGCCCGAGGTCGTCGAGGAAGACGGGCACGTGGAAGTGGGTGCGCCACTCGCGCCTGCCGCCGGGTGCGCTGCGCCACGCGTCGATGGCGTCGGTCAGGTTGAGGAAGCGGGTGATCTTCCCGTCGCGCAGCTCCGAGGTCTGGCTCAGGTAGATCGTCTCGGTGAACCGGCCCAGCTCACGGACGGTCTCCTCGGTCACCTCGGGCACCCACAGCGCGGCGGCCTGCTGGAGCTTGAAGATCGGCACGCCGTTCGTGGCGAGCAGGTCCAGCGACGCGGGGATGTCGTCGAACTCGACGGACTGGTGGCCGATGTCGAACACCAGGCCCAGGTACCGGCGCAACGCCCCGTATGCCTCGGCCAGCGGGATGCCGGCCAGGCCGGCCAGCTCCTCGGCACCCCGGCGCGCGTAGAGCCGCTCGCGGAAGTACGTCGCGGCCTCGGCGATGGTCTCCAGATAGCAGAACGGCTCCGGCTCGACGGCCAGCTTGACCCGCCTGCCGGTGCGCCGCTCGACGTCCACGAGGTGGGCGACGACCCGCAGCAGGTTGTGCGTGAACAGGTCCACATAGGACTCCCCGGTGACCTTGGGCCGGTACGCCAGGGGCACCGTCTGGATCGTCGGTTCGATGCCTGGCGCCGCGATCTCGGCCAGGATGTCGGCGACCTGCGTCGTGTAGCGGACGCGGTCGTCGGACGTCCAGTCGGGCTCGTAGACCCGCTCCATCACCGGTCCGCCCTTGAACGACCCCTGTGGGAAGGCGTTCACCGTGTACACGTACAGATCCTGGGCGGTGAGGAACTCCCGGAGCCGGTCGCGGTCGGCGGGCGAGTCCGTCAGCCGGGCCGCCGACGCACCGGACAACCGCAGCGAGACGCCGAACGGATGATCGGGGCAGACCCGGCGTTTCACCTCGGGCAGGTAGGTGGCGAGGCTGTCGCTCATCTGGTCCCAGTCGTCGCCGGGATGCACGAGCGTGGAGTAGGACAGGTGACCGAGGCGGTCGCCGAGATACATGTGCCCTCCTGGACTGATGCGCAGCGCCGAACCGGGCGGCCGGCGTCGATGCGGAGTGGCGGCACGCGCCCGGTCGTCGTTTGTTGGCAGTGAACAGTCGGACGGCCGGTTTAGTCAAGAGTTGGCCTGGCTGCCAGGAAATTCGTGGTTCCCCATTGACTCGGAGGCTCGCGGGCAGTTCACTATCGCTGAACACGGGCGTTGAACACTGGCGGACCCCGCCGGCCAACACGGGAGTTGAGGATGCGCGCCGCCGTCTACCACAACAAACACGACATTCGCGTCGAGGAGGTGGCGGAGCCGGGTCCGATCTCGGCCCGGCAGGTGCGCCTGCGGCCCTACTTCTGCGGGATCTGCGGCACCGACCTGCACGAGTACGCGGCAGGCCCGATCGTCATCCCCACGCGACCGCACCCGCTGTCCGGCGCGCAGGCACCGCAGATCCTCGGCCACGAGTTCTCCGGCGAAGTGCTGGAGGTCGGCGGTGAGGTCACCGGCATCGCAGTCGGCGACCGGGTGTCGGTGATGCCGCTGGTCTACTGCGGACAGTGCTACTACTGCCGCCGGGGCCTCAACCACCTGTGCGCCACGATGGCCTGCACCGGGCTGAGCTGGAGCGGCGGCGGGATCAGCGAGCAGGTCGTCGTGCCGGACTACCAGGTCAGCCGCCTGCCCGACGGTGTGTCCGACGTGCAGGGCGCGCTGGTCGAGCCGGCCGCCGTGGCCGCGTACGGCGTGGACCGCACCGGCCTGCAGCCCGGCGACACGATCCTGGTCACCGGGGCGGGCCCGATCGGGGCCCTGGCCGCGTTGTACGCACACGCGGCGGGCGCGGCCCGGGTCATCGTCAGCGAGCCGAACCCGAAACGCAGGGCGCTGGTCGAGGCGTTCGGCATCGCCACCGTGCTGGACCCGCTGACCGACCGGGTGCCCGACGTGGTGCGCGACCTGACCGACGGTGTCGGCGTGGACGCGGCCGCCGAGTGCTCCGGCTCTCAGGGCGGCCTGACGGTGGCGTTGGACAGCCTGCGCGCCCACGGCACGGCCACCCAGGTCGGGCTGCACGTCCGGCCCGCTACCATCGATCCGATGGCACTGTCCAACAAGGACTTGTCACTGGTCGGCACGTGGTGCTACCCGGTGTACGACTTCCCCAGGATCATCGCGCTGATCGCCACGGGCCGCTATCCCGTGCAGTCCGTACTGACCGAGGCCATCCCGGTGGCCGACATCGTCGCGCGCGGCTTCGACCGGCTGCTGGATCCGGACGGCGACGCACAGAAGGTCCTGGTCCAGGTCGGTTCCTAGAGCGAATGGCAGAAAGGCACGATGATGTCCAGGGAAACTGCCACATACGGCACGAATGCCGTCGACTGGGAGCAGCGGATCGACCTCGACCGGCTGCGTGACGACCGGTTGCGGCGGCTGCGCGAGCAGTTGGACAAGTCCGAGCTCGGTGCGGTGCTCGCCTTCGATTTCACCAACATTCGCTACATGACAGCGACTCACATCGGCACGTGGGCGATCGACAAGCTGATCCGGTTCTCGCTGCTGGTCCGCGGCGGTGAGCCGATCGTCTGGGACTTCGGCTCCGCGGCCCGCCACCACCAGCTGTACTCGCCGTGGCTGGACTACTCGCAAGCCACGCCGGACGACGACCCGCACGCCCCGCACCACGGCGCGAACAACCGCAACCCCTCCGGCGCGCGGGCAGGCATCTCCACGCTGCGCGGCGCGTTCCACCCCGACGCCGGGGTCGCGCAGGAGGTGGCCCGCAAGGTCCGCCACGAGCTGGACCTCTACGGCCTGGCCGGTGAGCCGGTCGGCGTCGACGTGGTCGAGATGCCGGTGCTGGCCGCGCTGCGCGACGTGGGCGTGAACGTCGTGGACGGGCAGCAGGTGTTCCTGGAGGCCCGCCGTATCAAGACGGACACCGAGATCTCCCTGCTCACCCAGGCCTGCTCGATGGTCGACGCGGCGTACGACTCGCTCTACGAGTTCCTGCGCCCTGGCGTCCGGGAGAACGAGTGCGTGGGCCTGGTCAGCAAAGTGCTCTACGACATGGGATCGGAGTTCGTCGAGGGCGTCAACGCGATCTCCGGCGAACGCTGCGCCCCGCACCCGCACGTCTACTCCGACCGCATCATCCGCCCCGGCGATCCTGCGTTCTTCGACATCCTGCACAGCTACATGGGCTACCGGACCTGCTACTACCGGACGTTCGCGGTCGGCAGCGCGTCCCCGGCACAGCGCGACGCCTACACCCGCTGCCGCGACTACATGGACGAGTCGATCGCGCTCGTGCGGCCGGGCGCGACCACGGCGGACATCGTGTCGGTCTGGCCGACCGCCCAGGAGTTCGGCTTCCCGGACGAGGAGGCCGCGTTCGCCCTGCAGTACGGCCACGGCGTCGGACTGTCCATCTGGGAGAAGCCGATCTTCTCCCGGCTGGTGTCGCTGGACCACCCTGAGGTGCTGGAGAAGGGCATGGTCTTCGCACTGGAGACCTACTGGCCCTCCGCGGACGGCCTCGGCGCCGCCCGCATCGAGGAGGAGCTGGTGGTCACCGACGACGGCTGCGAGGTCATCACCAAATTCCCCGCGGAGGAGCTGCTGGTCGCCGGTCAGCGCTACTACACGCTGTCCGGCCAGCTGCCCACGCTGCGGCACTCGCAGTCGCACCTCAACCGCCCGTCCGGACAGGGAAAGACGGCCTGACCGGAGTGGATGACCGGTGGCCACCTGCCGATGCGACGGTGCACAGACAGGAGAACAAGTGAAGGCCTTGCAATTCGTCGGTGACGCGGCCGCGCGGGTCGCGGAGCTGCCGGTGCCCGAGATCGCCGCGGACGAGGTGCTGGTCGCCGCGCGGGCGGTGGGTATCTGCCACTCCGACATCGAGCTGCTCGAGGGCCGCTACATCATCCCGTTCGAGTACCCGGTGATCGCCGGGGCACGAGTGGGCGGGCGAGATCGTCTCAGGTCGGCCGGGACGTGACCACGGCCGCTGTCGGCGACCGGGTCGTCGGCGAGTGCGTGATCGGCGCCGACCACTTCGGCTTCAGCATCAGCGGTGCGGCCGCCGAGTTCTTCGTGGCCCGCCCGGATCATGGCTGCACCGGCTACCCGACATCCTGAACTGGACGCAGGGCGCGCTGGTCGAACCGTTCAGCTGCGGCTACTACGCGACCGTGCGGGCTGACAACCTCGACGCCAGCGACACGGTCGCCGTGCTCGGTGCGGGCCCGATCGGGCTCGGCGTCGTGGCGGCAGCCGTGGGCAGGCGCGCCAGGGTCATCGTCGCCGAGCCGTACCCGCACCGGCAGCGGCTGGCCCGCGAGCTGGGCGCCGACGAGGTGCCTCGACCCGCCCGCCGGCGGGTTCGTCGACGCGGTGCTCGACCACACCGAGGGCCGCGGTGCCGACGTGGTCTTCGAGGCCAGCGGCAAGCCGGCGGCGATGGCCACCGCGCTGGAGGTCGCCGCGTTCCGCGCCCGCCTGGTCAACATCGGCATCGACGTCGGCGGTTCCGCGCCTGCCCGAGCTCGGGCTCATCCAGTCCAAGGAGCTGCAGGTGCGCGGCATCATCGGCTCACCGGGCGTCTGGCCGCAGACGCTGCGTTTCCTGGCCAGCACCGGGATCGACCTGTCGCCGCTGGTCACCGCGACCGTGTCGCTGGCCGACGCGGCCAAGGCGATCGACCTGGTGCGCACCGACCGGGACCAGGTCAAGGTGCACCTCACGTCGGAGGCCGCGTGATGAGCGCGGCGACGATGCGGGCGGCCGTCTATCACGGCGCCAAGGACGTGCGCGTCGAGCAGCGGCCGGTCCCCACGGCCGGGCCGGACCAGGTGCTGGTGCGAGGTGACCCGTTCGGGCATCTGCGGCACCGACGCCACGGAGTTCCTGCACGGGCCGGGTGATGTTCCCGGTGCACCGTAAGCACGCGGCCAGCGGCCACCAAGGTCCGATGGTGATGGGCCACGAGTTCGTCGGCGAGGTCGTGGACCACGGCCCGGGCGCCGAGCGGCTGGCCGGCCTGCGGATCGCCACCGGGGCCGGCGTGTCGTGCGGTGACTGTTCCTGGTGCCGGGCAGGCCGGACGAACCTGTGCGCGCGGTACTGGACGCTCGGCCTGAACGCCGACGGCGGCCTCGCCGAGTACGCGGTGGTTCCCGCGTCGACGTGCGTGCCGATCCCGGACACGTGCCCTGACGACGCGGCCGGCCTCGCCCAGCCGCTGGCCGTCGGCCTGCACGCTGCCCGGCGCACCCGCGTCGAGCCGGGGGAGACCGTCGTCCTCATCGGCGCTGGCGCGATCGGCTCGTTCATCCTGTGTGGTCTGGCCGAACGGCGGCCGGGCCGGGTCATCGCGCTGGACGTGGACGAGCACCGCCTGCGCACGGCCACCGCGCTGGGCGCGACCGAGACCTACGACGTGGCCGAGCAGGATCCCGTCCCGCTCGTGCGGGATCTCACCGACGGCGAGGGCGCGCCGCTGGTCGTGGAGTCCAGTGGCGCACCGGGTTCCGCGCAGCGCGCCATCCGGATGACCGCGCGCGGCGGCCGGGTGCTGCTGGTCGGCCTCGCGCACGAGCCGCAGGCACTCGACCTCGCCGACGCGACCCTGCGTGAGGTCGACCTGCTGACCACCGTCGCCCACGTGTGCGGCGACGACATCCCCGCCGCGCTGCGACTGCTGGCCGGCGGCGACATCGCCACGCACCTGCTGGACCGGGTGATCAGCCTGGAGCGGTTGGTGCCCGACGGTCTGACCGCACTGGTCGAACGCAGGGCGACCGGGAAGATCCTGGTGGACCCGTGGCTGTGAAACGTGTCGCCCTGCTCGGGCTGGGCCGGATGGGTGCGCCGATGGCGGCCCGGCTGCTGCGCGCCGAGCACACCGTGCGGGTGTGGAACCGGAGCGCGGCAGGCTACGACCGGCTGGCCGACGAGCTGGCCGCGCTCGACGTGTCCGCTACCGCTGAACAGGCGGCGACGCCCGCCGACGCGGTCCGGGACGCCGACCTGGTGCTCACCGTGCTGGCCGACGGCGCGTCGCTGGGCACGGTCTTGTTCGGGCCGGACGGTGTCGCTGACTCGGCCGCACCCGGCACCATCGTCTGCGATCTGGCCACCATCGGCGTGGCCGCTGCCCACGAGCACGCGGCTGCACTGGCTGAGCGTGGACTGTCGTTCGTGGACGCCCCGGTGTCCGGCAGCGTGGCGACAGTGCGGGCGGGCTCCTTGCTGGTCATGGCCGGTGGCGACCCGGCGGCGATCGCCGGGGCCACCCCGGTGCTGGAGTCGTTCGCCGCCCGGGTGATCCGGGTCGGCGACACGGGCAGCGGCCAGGCGATGAAGCTGGCCGTGAACTCGGTGCTGCACACGCTGAACGCGGCACTGAGCGAGTCCCTGGTGCTCGCCGAACGCGGCGGAGTACCGAGGGCCACGGCGCTGGAAGTGCTGGCGGGCAGCGCGGTCGCCGCGCCGTACGTGCAGTACAAACGTGCGTCCTTCGCGGATCCGGACGGTCAACCGGTGGCGTTCACGGTGGACCTGATGCGCAAGGACCTGGAGCTGATTCTCGGGTTCGCGCGGTCCAGATCCTCGCCGGTTCCGCTGGCCGAGGTGGTCAGCGGTGTCTCGGCCGATGCGGCCGCGGCAGGCCTGGGTTCGAAGGACATGTCGATACTCGCGCAATTACACAGGAGACGCTGAGCCGATCCCGGCCAGCACCGCGACCCGCCGCGCCATCGCGCGGCCATGTCGTTGTGCCACAACGTCTGCCACTCATAACGAGCTCGTGACAGATCCGGAAACCTGTCCACTGTCTCTTGACGACACGGCAGCTTTTGTTCAGCATTGATTAACGTTCGGGGACGGAGATGTTTCCGACCCTGCCGGCCCCGGCGTACTGCCAGTAGGCGGAGGAGCGAGTCGATGACCGACACGGCAAGGGGTTCTGCGATGACCACGGCATCCGGTCCGTCGTCGGCAGCCGGTACCCCCACGCCCGGAGTCGCCGGCGGTGCCCGTCACTGGCTGCGGTCGGGCCGGTCCTCCCGGGGCCTGCTCACCATCCTGATCGCGACCGTCGCACTGTTCGTGGTCAGCCTGGTGGCCGAACCGGACAGTCTGTCCCGCAGTTCGCTGCAGGGCATGCTGCCCTTCGCCGCCGTGCTGGCCATCATCGCGCTCGGCCAGACCCTGGTCGTGCAGCAGGGCGGCATCGATCTGTCGGTACCGGGCTCGGTGTCGCTGGCCGTCATCCTCGTGACGCACTTCCCCAACGGGGACAACGGCAAACTGCTGCCGGCGATCGGTCTCGCGCTGCTCGCCGGCCTGGCCGCCGGTCTGCTCAACGGCCTGGTGGTCAGCAGACTGGGCATGTCGGCGATCGTCACGTCACTGGGTACGAACGCGCTGCTGTACGCGGTGGTGCTCGGCGTGTCCGGCGGCTCACCCACCAGCACCACGTCAGCGATGCACACCATCGCCACCGGCCAGTTCCTCGGCCTGTCGCACTCGGTCTACTTCGCCGTCGTGCTCACCGCCGTCGTCGGCTTCCTCATCAAGCGGTCGGTGGCCGGCCGCCGGTTCGAGGCGGTCGGCGACAACGCCACCGCTGCCGGTCTGGCCGGCCTGCGCGTGCGGCGGCACCAACTCGGTGCCTACGTGTGGGCGTCACTGCTCTACACCGTCGCCGGCATCCTGCTCGGCGGCATCGTGACGACGCCCAGCGCGTTCCAGGGCGACTCGCTGCTGCTGCCCTCCGTCGCCGCCGTCGTGCTCGGCGGCACCTCACTGCTGGGCGGGAAGGGCAGTCCGGTCGCGAGTGCGGTCGCGGCACTGTTCCTGTCCCAACTCGACCAGTTCGTGCTGACCCTCGGCGTCAACCCGGCCACCAGCAACATCGTCCAGGCGATCGCGCTGGCCGCGGGTGTCGCGATCTACACCGTGAACTGGGCAGCGCTGCGTGGCTGGCTACGCCGCGGCAGGCCCACCTCGAACGACGCCGCGGCCTGACGGCCGCCGCGGGCAAACCCCATCCAGGAAGGTCCCCATGTCCTCCACCGTCCGTAGAACCGTCCTCGCCTGTATCGGCGCGCTGGCCATGGCCCTGACCGCGTGCTCCGTCAACACAGGGGGTCCCCAGGCAGCGTCGAACCCGGCCGGGGCCGGCCATCCCGCGAACGCGAACGTGCCGTCCTGGTGCGGGTCCACCAAGGTGTCCTTCGGCCTGGCCGACGGCTTCGGCGACAACAACTGGCGCAAGGTCACCGTCGGCGAGGCCAAGGACGAGGTGGCCAAGTGCCCCAACGTGACCTCGTTCTCCTACACCGACGGCCAGGGCAACACGCAGAAGGCGATCTCCGACCTCCAGGGCCTGGTCGCCAAGGGCACTCAGGCGCTCGTGGTGTTCCCGGACGCCGGCCAGGCCATGCTGCCCGCGCTGCGCAGCGCGTTCAAGGCGGGCGTGACCACCGTGCCCTACCGCGTCAGCCCCGGCGGGCAGGCCGGTGTGGACTACAACTACTTCGTCAGCACCGACTTCAAGCAGGCGGGCGTGCTGTGGGCCAACTGGCTGGTGAAGGTGTTGAAGGGCAAGGGCAACGTGCTCAACCTCGGTGGCCCGCCCGCCAACTCGCAGAGCCTGGACGAGTACACGGGCATGCAGAGCGTGCTCA
This sequence comes from Candidatus Melainabacteria bacterium, assembly GCA_963780635.1. Lineage (GTDB taxonomy): Bacteria > Actinomycetota > Actinomycetes > Mycobacteriales > Pseudonocardiaceae > DATEPR01. The sequence goes on along the minus strand of CAWACW010000013.1, from coordinate 814,619 downwards.
AGAACTACCCGGGCATCAAGTTCGTCGGTACCACGCCCTACGAGGTGACCAACTGGGACCCGTCGAAGACGCAGCAGGTCGTCACCGCGGCCCTGGCGAAGTACCCGAAGATCGACGCGATCACCACGGACTTCGGTTCCGCGCTGGCCAGTTCGTTCCCCGCGTTCGCCTCGGCGGGCCGCACCATCCCGGCCGTCGCGACCGAGGACGCCAACCAGCTCGCGTGTGACTGGCAGCAGCAGAAGGACGCCGGCCACGAGTTCCCGCTGTTCACGGTGTCGTCGCAGAACGCGATGTCCCGGCTGGCCGTCGACGTGGCGGTCGCCAAGGCCAGCGGTGGCGTGGTGCCCAAGTCCACAGTGTTCCCGCAGAGCGCGTTCGAGGACTCGGTCGCCGGTCAGCCGCACCCGGTCACCTGCGACAAGAGCCTGCCGATGGACGCCTTCGTGTCCAGTTCGCTGACCAACGCCCAGCAGATCGCGGCCCTCAAGTAACCACAACTCGGCAGTCAGGAGCGCGGACATGGCGGCGTCCACGGTGCGGCCCACCACGACCACCCCGGTGTTGAGTCTGACCGGAGTGTCCAAGAGCTACGCGGCAGTGCACGCCTTGACCGATGTCTCGCTGGAGGTGCTCCCCGGCAGGGTGCATGCCCTGCTCGGGGAGAACGGGGCGGGCAAGTCCACGCTGATGGGCGTGGCGTCCGGCTCGGTGCAACCCGACCGGGGCCGCATCGACGTGGCCGGTGAGCACATCACGACGCTGAACAGCGATCTGGCCACCCGGATGGGCATCGCGATCGTCCACCAGCATCCCGCGGTGCTGCCGGACATGACCGTCGCGGAGAACATCCGGGTGGCCGTCCCCGCCGAGCGCATGCGCACCGGCGGGGACACCCGCCGGTGGATGACCGACCTGCTGGAGCGGGTCGGCTCGCGGGTGCGGTTGCACGACCGGGTCGACCAGCTCGGCGTGGCGCAGAAACAGCTCCTGGAGGTCGCGAAGGCGGTCGCGCTGGAGCCCAGGGTGCTGATCCTCGACGAGCCCACCGCACCGCTGGGCGCCGACCAGACCGAGATGCTGTTCGAGCAGGTCCGGCAGGCCACGGCCAGGGGCACGGCGGTCATCTACATCACGCACCGGCTGGCGGAGGTGCGCCAGATCGCCGACGACGTGACCGTCCTGCGGGACGGGCGGAACCGGGGCAGCAGCGCGGTCACCGACATCGACGACGACGAGTTGCTGCGGCTGATCGTCGGTCGCGAGCTGGCGACCACGTTCCCGGAGAAGAACCCGGTCGCGGCCCAGGAGACCGTCAGCCTGAAGGTGGACAACCTGTCCGGCGAGGGTTTCCACGACGCGTGCCTGCGGGTCCGGCACGGCGAGATCGTCGGCCTGGCCGGGATCGTCGGAAACGGGCAGAGCCAGTTCCTGCGCGCGGTGGCCGGGCTGGTGAAGTCGTCGGGCGATGTCACGCTGGACGGCGAGCCCGTGCACGGCAGGCGGCTGGTCGAGTGCACGGCCTACCTGCCCGCCGACCGGCACGCCGAAGGCCTGATGAAAGCCATGTCGGTACGCGAGAACGCGGCTGTCAGCGCACTGAGCGCACTGGCCAGTGCCGGTGTGCTCGGCCGCGAGCGGGAGCGGATCGCCGTCACCGCGCAGGTCGATCGGCTGTCGGTGAAGACGTCGTCCATCGAGGCCAACGTGATGTCGTTGTCCGGCGGCAACCAGCAGAAGGTGGTGATGGCCCGTGCGCTGCTGGCCGCGCCCAGGATCCTGCTCGCCGACGAACCGACGCAGGGTGTCGACGTCGGCGCGAGGTCGGAGATCTACCGGCTGATGCGCGACGTCGCCGGCTCGGGTGTGCCGGTGGTCGTGGTGTCCTCGGACGCCAAGGAACTGGAAGGTCTGTGCGACAGGGTCGTCGTGTTCTCCCGAGGGCACGTGGTCGCCGAGCTGGCTGGTGACGAGGTCACCGAGGAGAACATCACGGCCAGGGTCGTCGGTGCCACGACGCTGCGCAAGGAGGACGGGGACCCCGAGAAGTCCTCGTCCTCTCGCTTGCGGCAGCTGATCAAGGGTGACTACGCGCCGAGCATCATCCTGGCGCTGGTGATCCTGGCGCTCGGTGCGTACACGTTCGCGCACAACTCGCGTTATCTGGCGCCGTTCAACGTCATCTCGGTGCTCACACTGCTGACCGCACTGGCCTTCATCAGCATGGGGCAGACCATCGTCATCATGACCGGCGGCATCGACCTGTCCGTCGGGCCACTGGCCGGGCTGCTCGTGGTGATAGCGTCGTTCTTCGTCGTCAGCGGCAAATCCCCGGTGGTGATGGCCGTCGCGTTCGTGATCATGATCGCGGTCGCGGCGGCTACCGGGCTGATCAACGGACTGCTCGTCAGATACGGCGGATTCACCGCGGTCGCGGCCACGCTCACCCTCTACATCGGACTGCAAGGCGTGTCGCTGCTGCTGCGGCCGTTCCAGGGCGGCTTCATCAGCACCCGCGTGACCGGCTACATCACCGCGACCATCGGGTACGTGCCGATCGCGTTCATCGTGGCGGTCATCGTCGCGGTAGGGCTGGAGCTGGCCCTGCGATTCACCAGCTGGGGTCGCGGCCTGCGGGCCGTCGGCTCGCACGAGGAGTCCGCACGGCGGCTGGGCATCAAGGTCAACCGGACACACGTGCTCGCGTACGTGGCATGTGCGCTGCTGGTGTTCCTGGGTGCTCTGCTGCTGATGGCGCAGATCGGGGTCGGCGATCCGACACAGGGCGTCAGCTACACACTGTCCAGCATCACGGCGGTCGTGCTCGGCGGGGCCAGCCTGCTCGGCGGGCGCGGCTCGTTCATCGGCACCCTGCTGGGCGCGGCCTTGATTCAGCAGGTGCTGAACGCGACCACGTTCCTGAACCTGGGTCAGTCGTGGCAGTACTTCTTCCAGGGCTTCCTGATCCTCGTCGCGGCTGCCATCTACACCCAGGCCAGGCGGAGGTCGCGGGCGCTGCAGTAACGTCGGCGAGACCCCGGGCATGATCTGGCTTACCCTCCGCTCATGACCGCTCCCGTCCTACCGGGTTTCCTGGGCACGCTCGCACCGGTGCTCAACCACTATGGATACCTGGCCGTCGGCGGCCTGGTACTGGTCGAGGACTTCGGCGTCCCGGCCCCCGGCGAGACGGTGCTGATCGCGGCGGCTGTGTACGCGGGGGCAGGCCAGCTCAACATCGTCGTGGTCGGCGTGATCGCCTTCATCGCGGCAGTGCTCGGCGACAACATCGGCTTCGCGATCGGCCACTTCGGCGGCCGGCCACTGGCTCTGCGTTTTGGCAAGTACGTGTTCCTGACACCGGAACGGCTGGACAAGGCCGAGTCGTTCTTCAACCGGCATGGCGGCAAAGTGGTCACCATCGCCCGCTTCGTCGAGGGACTACGCCAGGCCAACGGCATCATCGCCGGGATCAGCGGTATGCACTGGCTGAAGTTCCTGGCGTTCAACGCCCTGGGCGCGGCGTTGTGGGTCGGTTTGTGGGTCACCGTCGGCGACCTGGCCGGCGGTCACATCACCGCGATCTACCACGCCATCAGCAAGTACGAGCTGTACGTGCTCATCGCGCTGGGCGTGCTGATAGTCGCGCTGATCGCCCGCCACCTGGCACGGCGCAGGAGCAAGAACCGGGCCACGGCGGAGAGTGAGAGTGACAGCCAGAACGACAGTAAGGCCAACCAGGAGTAGGACACCGTGGGCCCGAGCAACGCGCGAAGGCCTGGCCGGCGTGGGAGTTCGCCGGTTCGCTTGGGCGAGTTGCTTGTCCCGCGGTCAGTCGAGCCAGAGATCGCGCACCACCGGCGGGCATCCGCCAAGACCGGCTCTGGGCGAGGGAGCGGGTGCCTGTGCACCGCCACGGGTCGCCGGTGGTGCGGTCGTCTTCGGCGGCCGCCGGTTTCGGGCCGGGGACTGGCGCCGGGCAGCCGCTCGTGGTGTGTCCGGTAACCAGGCCGGTGGAATTCCGGTTCCAGGTGGGCGCATCGCAAGGCGGAGCAGGCCCAGGTACCTCTGCTGTACCTGGGCGACGACAACGCCGCGAAGTGTCCGCCTGGAACCGGAATTACCCGGTGCGGGTTACCGGACGCGCCACGAGGTGGTGGAGTTGGGTTCGGCGGCCGCCCGTCGGATCGGCGGTGCCGGACGTCTCGCGCTACTCGCTTGTGCTGGTCGGCCGTCACTTCCAGCTGTCAGTCGTCGAGCGACAGTGCTCCCGATGGGCAGATGTGGACCGCGGTGCGGGCGGAGGCTTCGGCTTTGCCTTCCGGGGACTCGACGAGCAGCGTTACCAGGCCGTCGTCGTCCTGGTCGAACACCGCTGGTTCGGTGAGTACGCACTGGCCGGAGCCGATGCACACATCCCGATCCGCCCTGATCCGCATAACGCTCCCTCTCACCAGGTCACCGGCAACTGGTAGACACCGTAGATGCTGGCGTCGTCCTTGTACGGGATCTCCGTCACCTCCGCGTCCAAACGCAGGGTGGGGACTCGGCGAAACAGTGTGTCGAACACTATCTGCAACTCTTTCCTGGCCAGGTTCTGACCCAGGCACTGGTGTGGCCCGAAGCCGAAGGCCACGTGGTGGCGCATGCCCCGGTCCAGGTGCAGCGCCTCCGGGTCGTCGAACGCCAGTTCGTCTCGGTTGGCCGAGAGTGCGTCGCCGACCACGCCTTCGCCGGCTCGGATCAGCACGCCACCCAGTTCCACGTCTGCCAGCGCGATGCGCGACGTGACGACCTCGGCGATGGTGAAGTAGCGCAGCATTTCCTCGACGGCCAGTGGGGTGAGAGCCGGGTCGGCCTGTAGCTCGGCCAGCTGGTCAGGGTGCGTGAGCAGGGCGACCACGCCCAGCGAGATCATGTTGGCCGTCGTCTCGTGACCCGCTGCGAGCAGTAGCAGCCCCAGCGACGTGAGCTTGTCGCGGTCCACCTCACCGTGTTCCTCGCGCTCGCGCAGGATCTGCCGCCCGAGTACGTCGTCCGGTGGGTTGGCCTCCTTGGCGACGATCAGCTCACGCAGGAATCCACGCAGCTCGTCCACCAGCCGCAGCCGGTCCTCCGCGCTGGTGCTGCGCTTGATCAGGCCAGTGGTCCTGGTCTGGAAGAACTCGTGGTCCGCGTAGGGCACGCCGAGCATCTCGCAGATCACCATCGACGGCACCGGCAGCGACAACGCCTGCACCAGGTCGGTGGGCTTGGAACCGGCCAGCATCTGGTCGATGAAGCCGTCCACGATCTGCTGGATCCGTGGCCCCAGCGCGGCGATGCGCTTCACCGAGAACTCGCTGATCACCGGGCGTCGTGCGGCCGAGTGTTCCGATCCGTCCAACGTGATCATCGACGGGCTCTGGCGGCGGAAGGCGGTCTGGCCCGGCGTGAAGAGCGGGAAACCGGGCTTGCGACGGTCGGCGCTGAACCGGCTGTCGGCGAGCATCGCGCGCACGTCCTCGTGCCGGGTGAGCAGCCACGCCTCGTCTCCGGTCGGCAGGGTGACCTTGCTGATCGGCTGTTCCTCGCGCAGCTGCTGGTAGGGCGGCTCCTCCTCGTGGAAAGGGCAACCGCGCGGCCGCGGGAAAGCGGTCGGGTCCGCTGCCTGGGCAGTGGTGTCCTGCATCTGGCGTCATCCCCTGGATATGTGGACGAAGATATTCCGTTTGTACCTCACCGTAGCCGCGCCGCAGCACAGCGTCCAGCTTCCGAACGGGCGATGCCGTTCACTCGACATGCGATACTTTCCTGATCAGCAGCGACACGGAGGCCGCGGTGACAAGCAGCGACGAGCTAGCCGCGCCGCTGCGGGCCGACGCGCGCCGTAACCGGGAGCAGATCATCGGCGCGGCGCGGTCGCTGTTCGTGGAGCGCGGGCCCGAGGTGCCCATGGAGGAGATCGCGCGCACCGCGGGCGTCGGCGTCGGCACTCTCTACCGACGATTCCCCGATCGCGACGAGCTGATCCGGGCGGTCAGCGTGGACAACTTCCACCGGCTGCGCGAGCTGGCGCGGGTGATCGAGGATGAGGAAACCGAGCCCGACATCGCGCTCGGCCGGCTGCTGCATTCCACCCTTGAACTGCGCCTTGGCCTGATTCTGAGCGTACTCTCCCCGCGCGCCTTCGACTCCGTCGTCGGCTCGCCCATGGTGGCCGAGATCCGCGCCGAGCTGATGGACATCGTCCGCCGTGTGCTGCACCGCGCCCAGGACCGAGGTGTGCTGCGTCGTGACATCGACGCGGGCGACGTCCTGCTGGCCATGATCTCGTTGGCCCGGTCGGTACCGCCCGCAGGGCAGCCGCTGGCCCAGTTGGCGTTCGAGCGCCTGTTCGCACTGATGCTGGACGGCATGCGCACGATGTCCGGTCGTCCGCTGCCCGGCCGCCCGGTCACCGTCGAGGATGTCGACGAGCTGCGCGGTACCGGCGCCCTGAACTATCGCGGCAAGCCGGGCGGCTGAACCGTCCTCATCGGACACTCGCGCTGATCACGGTGCACCGAAGAGTGGCTGCCACTCCCGGACCGAGACCGTCACGTCCGGGTGGCGGTAGTACGGGTCAGTGGCCAGGATCGCGTCCATGCCCGCCTGATCGGTGTCGAACATCAGCAGCGCGCCGGAATCGTCCGGCCATGGTCCCGCCATGACCAGCTCGCCCATCGCGTGCAATTCGGTCAGGAGCGCGCGATGGGCCGGCCGGGCGTCCAGCCGGCTCGGGTCCGGCCCGAAAGTCAACTCGACTACGAACATGCCATGACCGTAGAGCCTCAGCGCCGGATCAGGGCAGTCAACTGCGCGTGGGTGACCAAGGCGATGGCCTTGCCGTCCTCCAGCACGATCGCCGCCGCGTGCTCGCCCAGGATCGCGATCGCCGCTGCCACCGGTTCGCCGACACCGACGGTGGGCAGCGGGGGAGCGAGCAGGCCGCGCACCTCGTCGGTCGGCCGGACATCGCCTGCCGCCCTCAGTTCGGCGGGCACCACCGAGCCCAGGATCTCGCCCGCCGCCAACCCGTACGGCCGGTCCTCACGCGGCACCACGACAGGGACGACGGGCGTCGGGTCGGTCTCGGGGAAGCGCTCCAGGACGTCCCGGACGCGGGCCGTGGCAGGGATCGTCGGCAGCTTGTCGGTCGCGCCACCCAGTGCGTCGCGGACCGTCGGTGCCTGCTCCGGCTCCTCCAGGAAACCCCACTGGCGCAACCAGTCGTCGCTCAGGCTCTTGGACAGGTACGACCGCCCCGAATCGGGCAGCAGCACGACCACGACATCGTCGGGGCCCAGTTCGCGCGCCACGCGCAGAGCCGCGGCGATCGCCGCACCCGACGACGCGCCCACGAGCAGGCCCTCCTGCCTGCCGAGGCTGCGTGCGGCCAGCAGCGACTCGCGGTCCGGGATGCGCTCGTAGCGGTCCACCGCATCCGGGTGGAACGACTGCGGCCAGTGGTCCTCGGCCGTCTCGGGGTGGATCGAGTGCCCGATGCTCTCCACGTAGTACGGGCTGCCGTCGCCGCCGGAGTACGCCGAACTCTCCGGGTCCGCGGCGACGATCGTCACAGTGCCGTCGGACACCTGTTTGAGGTACTCGCCGGTGCCGCTGATGGTGCCGCCGGTGCCGATGCCCGCGACGAAGTGCGTGATCCGGCCCTGCGTCTGCTCCCAGATCTCCGGCCCGGTGGTGCGCACGTGCACGGCGGGGTTCGCCGGGTTGTCGTACTGGTTGGCCAGCCACGCGCCGGGTGTCTCGGCCTCGATCCGGCGGACCACGTTGAACAGGTGGTCCGGGTGCTCCAGCGGCACTCCGGTGGTGGCCAGCACGACTTCCGCGCCGTACGCCCGGAGGATGTCCACCTTCTCCCGGGCCGCCTTGTCGGACACACCGATGATCACCCGGTAGCCGCGCTGCCGCCCGACCAGCGCCAGCCCGATGCCGGTGTTGCCCGAGGTGGCCTCGACGATCGTGCCGCCCGGCCCCAGCAACCCGTCCTGTTCGGCCTGCTCGACCATCGACAGTGCGGCCCGGTCCTTGACGCTGCCGCCGACGCTGGCGAACTCGGCCTTCGCGTAGACGGCCGCGGACAGGCCGGGTTCCAGGCGGGAGAGCCGGAACAGCGGGGTCCGGCCGATCGCGTCGGTGACCGATTCGTAGACCTGCATCGCGATCCTTCCGCACGGCGAGGACGTTCAACCAGCGTATGTCCCCGGGCGAAGGCCAGGTCACGCGGAGTCCGGCGCGTGATCTCAGCGACTGCGGTTACCGGTGAGGGCGAAGAACTCCTGCCGGGACCGGGCGTCCTCGCGCAGCGTGCCCAGCAGGGTGGACGTGACGGTGGTGGCACCGGTGGCGTGTACGCCGCGCAGTGTCATGCAGGTGTGCTCGGCCTCGATGACCACGCCGACACCCTGCGGGTGCAGGTTCCCGCACAGCCAGTCGGCGACCTGCTTGGTGAGGCGCTCCTGCACCTGCGGGCGGCACGCGAAGTGCTCCACGACGCGGGCCAGCTTGGACAGGCCGAGGATGCGGTCGCCGGGCAGGTAACCGACATGCGCGACGCCGACGAACGGCAACAGGTGGTGCTCGCACACCGAGCGCAACGGGATGTCCCTGGCCAGCACGAGTTCGTCGTAGCCCTCGTCGTTGGGGAACGTGGTCAGGTCGAACGGGCGGGGCGTGAACAGTTCCGCGTACGCGCGGGCCATGCGTCCCGGGGTGCCGGCCAGGCTCTCCGTGTCCAGCCGGATGCCCAGCGCCCGCAGGAAGTCGCCGGCAGCGGCCTCCGCGGCGGGTAGGTCCACGCCGCCATCGGGTTCGTGGGTGACGCGCAGGGTCTGGCTGGTCAGCACGGCGGGTCCTTCCGATGGTCCGGGATTTAGCCAATCCTAGTTGGTTTTATAGCAGTCGGCCGACAAGATGACCAGAAGGGTGCCGTGCGGGATTGTTTCCGGGCATCACGATGGGTGATGACATGGCCGCGTTACGCGATGGCACCCGGGGGACCAGGTGGGCGGTCGGGCTCGTCGTGGCCTCGATCACCTCGTCGAACCAGCCGCTCCGGCCGGCCGCAGACCACCCGGGACATCGCACGGTTCGTGGTTGCGACGTAGTTAGCTTGACAGTTAATTAGCTGATGGGTTAACTTCGAGGGACGAGCGAGAGGACGGTCGACGTGGCAGTGATGACCGAACAGCGGCTGGACGCGACGTTCGCGGCATTGGCGGATCCGACCCGCCGGGCGATCGTGGCGCGACTGGCCGCCGGCGACGCCACCGTCAACGAACTCGCGGCTCCGTTCGACATGAGCCTGCCCGGGATCTCCAAGCACCTCAAGGTGTTGGAGCGCTCCGGGTTGATCACCCGCACCCGGCACGCGCAGTTCCGCCCGTGCCACCTCGAACGCGACGCACTGGACGCCGCCGTCGGCTGGATCGAGGCCAGCAGGCGCATGTGGACAGAGCGGTTCGACAAGCTCGACCAGCATCTGCGGCGCGTCCAGGAACCCACACCGGAGGACTCGTGATGGCCGACCAGGAACTGAACTTCACCCGTACGTTCGACGCGCCCCGGGAGCTGGTCTTCCGCTGCATGACCGAACCCGGGCACCTCACGCACTTCTGGGGCCCGGCAGGCGTCAGCGCGCCCCAGGACAGGATCACCGTGGACGCGCGGCCCGGTGGCGCGTTCCGGACCGTGTTGGTCAACGACGCCGACGGCAGCACGTTCCCGACCAGTGCGATCTACGACGAGGTCACCCCGCCCGAGCGGCTCGCGTGGACCGAGGAGCACTCGGGCATGGCCGTGGTGGCGACCTTCGCCGACCTGGGTGACAACCGCACCGAGGTGCACATCCGCCAGACCAACGTGCCCGCGCCGATGCTCGCCGCCGGCGAGCAGGCCGGTTTCCGGTCGTCGCTGGACAAGTTCGCCACGTACCTGAGTGGACTGTCCACCGCAGCGGACGACTGAGCACCCGCACGGCGCGGGCGTGAGCCCTCGCCGCCGGTCAGTGGGTGCGGGCGGCCAGCTCGGCGACGGTGTCGACCGCGGTGGGCAGGTCGCGCAGCAGCGCGGCCGCGCCGACCGGGAACTGGTCGGCCCAGCCCGGACCCGCCACACACACCGCTGGCGCCAGGGGGATCAGGCCGGTGAGCAGTGCCGGGTCGCCGGGCGGCTCGGCAAGCGCCCACAGCACCACGGCACCGGGCGCCATGTCACGCACCGCCGACCGCAGCGCGACGGCCGGTAGCGGGTCGAGCACGAACATGCCGATGTCCCGTTCGGCCAGCGCCGCGGCCAGGGCGTGCAGCGGCAGCGTGTGCCGCTCGTCCGGTGCCGCGGCACCCAGCACGCGCGTGCGGGTGCCCCGCAGCCGATGCCGGACCCACTGGCGGATCAGGGCGGTGTGCACGGCGCTCGTGCCCAGGTGTTCGCGTTCCACGCCGAGGCCGGTGTCGGCCCACTGCGAGCCCAGCGACCGCAGCAGCGGCGCGAACACCTCCTGCCAGCCGGCCACCGTGCCGAACCGGTTCACGACCGTCTCGGCCGTCGCGGTCGCACGGAGCGGGTCCATTGTCCACACGGCGTCGGCCAGTTCCTGTCGAGCCCGAGCGAGCTGGTGGTGTCCGTTGCCGTCCACTCGCGACTCGGTGGTCGGTGGCCGCCGGGCCATGTTCGCCGCTGTCGCGGTGGGCACTCCCGTGCTGATCAACTGCTGAAGCCGTTGCAGCGCGGCGATGTCCACCCCGGTGTAGCGGCGGTGGCCGCCTTCGGTGCGCCCGCTGGGTGCCAGCCCGTAGCGCCGCTCCCAGGCCCGCAGCGTCGACGTCGTGACGCCGACGCGCCGGGCCACCTCGGCGATGGCCCACCCCTGCCCGTGCTCGGGGAGCGGTGGCGGCGGCATGACTCTCAGTGTGCCCCCGGTCGCCGTGCAGCGCAGCTGTAGAAGTTCCGTACAGGTTTGTGGGCGGGCCGGTGGCGGGTACCTCACCGGCACGTAACCGCCAACCGACGGGGATGACGATGACCGAAGCGAGACCGATGTCCGAGCCCTCCGACCAGGGCGGCGTCGAGGTGCTGACGCTCAGCGGTGAACTGGACATGGTCGGCATATCGGACGTGCGAGCCGAGCTGATGCGCGTGCTGGACACAGCGCCGTCCGTGCTCGTCGTGGACCTGACGGACGTGTCGTTCCTCGGCTCGGCCGCCCTGTCCACGCTGGTCGACGCCCACCGGGCGGCCACGGACACCAGCCTGCGCATCGTCGCCGCGGACCGGCGCACCCTGCGGCCGATCCAGTTGACCGCGCTGGACCAGGTCCTCGCGCTCTACCCGACGGTCGCCGACGCGCTGGGCAGGCGATGACGCGGTCTCAGTGACCGCGGGACTGCCCTCGGCGTGGTCCGCGCGGCGTGGTCTCAGTGACCGCGGGACTGTCCTCGGCGTGGTCCGCGCGGCGTGGTCTCAGTGACCGCGGGACCGTCCCCGGCGTGGTCCGCGCGGCGTGGTCTCAGTGACCGCGGGACCGTCCTCGGCGTGGTCCGCGCGGCGTGGTCTCAGTGACCGCGGGACCGTCCCCGGCGTGGTCCGCGCAGCGTGGTCTCAGTGACCGCGGGACCGTCCCCGGCGTGGTCCGCGCAGCGAGAGCGAACCCCAGCGCACCCGGCCGGTGAACACGAAGTGCGGCCCGCCGTCCTGGCTGGTGTCGCGTTCGTCGTGGGCGCTGCCGCCGAGGACGTCGACCCCGTCGAGCGAGGCGCTCGCCCTGTCGGGCAGTCGCAGGCGGATCGTGCTGCCGACGGCGTCCACCCGGACGTCGATCACCGGGTGGTCGATCCGGGCCTGCGTGAAGTCCACGTCGACCGTGCCCCACTTCGGCCGCAGCAGCACCTGGCGCGGCACCACCCAGCCGCCGTCGCGCTTCACCGACGAGTAGCGGCCGCCGAAGTCGATGCTGTCCGGTGCGGCCACCGTCCTCGCCGGTGCGGCGCCCGAACCGGGCTGTACCGCCAAGTCCGCGACCAGCACGTTGAGGTCCCTGCGGACGCGGGCGTCGACCACCCGGCCGGACCGGTCGTCGAACTCGGCCGAATCGAGCATCCCCCTGGCCGTCGCCTCCTGAAGTAACCGCAGCACGTGCTCGCGTTCCGCGTCCGACACGCGCAGGTCCGCCGGAGCCACCCGGTCTCCCTGTTCGTCCATCATCGCCCCCAAGTCCCCTTGCTTCCTGGGGCATTGTTCCGGATTGCGCCCGCGATGACATCGGGGTGATCCCTGATTCGGGTTCCGGCCTGCTGGTCGAGTGGTCGCGGCAGTGCTGTGAAGTATCTGGCGGGTGGTTCGGCGGCCGATGTGCCGGCGCCTGAGTTCACCGCGCGAGTCAGCCCCTCGGCCTACGTCGACGCACTCGTGGTCGATGTGCCTGGTCCCACCGCTTGATACTCGCTGGCTCGCATCACGTCGCCGGCTCACTTCAGGTCCGGCAGGAGTGCCTTGACCGCAGTGGTGAGTTCGGCGCTGTCCTCGGCGCGGACCGCGGAGCCCCCGCCGTTGTCGTGGGACGTGAGGACGATCACGATGTAGCGGTCGTCCTTGCCGATCAGGCCGGTGGTGTTGAGCACCCAGCCCGGCTCGCAGCATGCCCAGCCCTGTTTGACCGCCCACGGCTGGCTGTGGCCTACGGCGTCCGGGATGCCGAAGTACTGGTCGGTGCCGTCCGCCGCGACCTCGGTCGCGTTGCCGAGTGCGGTCAGCACGACATCGCGCTCGCCGGCCGGGGCCTCGCCGAGGATGTACTCGTAGATCAGCAGCAGATCGTTCGCCGTTGTCCTGGTGTCGCCCCATTCGCCGGCACTGCTCGCCGGCGGGGTCGTGTGCTGTAGACCGATCTTCGCGGCCATCCGCGTGACGACGGCGCGACCACCGCCTGCGTCCCACAGGTTGGTGGCTGTCTCGTCGTCGCTGCGGGAGAGCATCTCGGCGACCCGGCTCGGGCTGCCGCCGTGATCGAGGCTGTCCAGGCCGATCAGCAGTTTCACCACCGACTCCGTGAAGTACGGCTGATCCGCGTTGTAGCTCGCGACGACGCTCTCCTGATACCGGTCGTACACGAGCAGCGACATCTCGCCGCCGTGCACGGCAGCCACGGCCTTGCGCACCGCGGGCGCGAAGTTGACCACGGGAATCGGCGGCGGGGTGGGGATCGGTGTCGGTGTGGCCGACGGGGTGGTGGTGACCGAGGCCGTCGGGGACGTCAGCGCGACGGGCGAGGGCTTGCCCTGCAAGGTGATGATCGGGTCGCAGGCCACCAAACCGAGGGCCAGGACGCCAACCACGGCGGCCGGCCAGATCCTGCGGTGCCGATCCCTGCGCAACTGATCACCCTCCGTGGTACGCGTCGCCGCTGCTGCCCGCGATCGCCCGCCGAGCGTAGCGGGATCGGACGAACCGGCTGCCGACAGTAGCCACGGTGGAGTGAACTCAGCCTACGGTGTCCATATCGGACGGAATGCGATGGTATGTGGCCATCTGGTCGAGTAGGCCCTGCGGCGCGTCCGGCCGGAAGGCGATCGCGAGGTTGGTCTCGGACTCCGCCGCCGCCGCCTCGCTGCGTGGGAACATCGCGTGCTCGTAGCGCTCCAGTGCCTGCTCGACGGCAGCCGGATGCGCCGCGACGGCCGCGGCCAGTTCCGCGCCGTCGAGCATCGCGAGGTTCGCGCCCTCGCCTGCGAACGGCGACATGAGGTGGGCCGCGTCACCGATCAGCGTCACGCCCGGCGTCCTGGCCCAGCGCAGGCCGACCGGCAGCGCGTGGATCGACCGGGGGACCAGCGGACCGTCGGCGTCCGCGACGAGCGACCGCAGGCCTTCGTCCCAGCCGGCGAAGTGCGCCAGCACGGCGGCCTTGGCCGCTGCCGTGTCGGTGAAGTCGATGCCGTCGGCCCAGTCCGCCGGTACCCGCAGCGCCGCGTACAGGTGCAGCCTGCCGTCGGCGTCACGGTGGCCGAGGAGGCCCTGGCCCTCGGCGAGGGCGAACAGCGAACCGTTCCCGACCAGGGCGGCTGCCGCCGGGTGCTGGTGATCGGAGTCGAACAGGCTCAGCTCCACGAACGACAGGCCCGAGTACGCGGGCGTGGCGGTGCACAGCAGCGGGCGGACCTTGGACCAGGCCCCGTCGGCGCCGATCAGCAGGTCGGTGGTGATCGTGGAGCCGTCGGCGAAGGTGACCTCGTGCCGACCCGCGTCGAGTGCGCGGGCGGCCGTCACCTTGGCGCCCCACCGGACCGTGCCATCGGGCAGCGAGGACAGCAGCAGGTCACGCAGCGCCCTGCGGTTGACCTCGGGCCGGTTGCCGGCGCCGCCATCGTCGGCCCAGCGCACGGTGGCCGCCTTGTCCAGGATGCGCATGGCCTCGCCGCCGGGCAGCACCAGCGCGCGGAACCGGTCGAACAGCCCGGCGGCCCGCAACGCGGCCTGGCCGGAGTCCTCGTGCATGTCGAGCATCCCGCCCTGGTCACGGGCGGTGGGTGAGGTGTCCAGTTCGTAGGTGGCGACGCCGATGCCGTGCCGGTGCAGGACGGACGCGAAGGTGAGGCCGCCGAGTCCGGCGCCTACCACGGCGATCGGGTGGTGTGTCATGTCAGGTCTCCCTCGGAGTGTGCAGGGTGCCGTCGATCAGCACACGAAAACCCCAGCTCAGCCGCCCTTGCGGGGTGCCGGAGACCAGGTCCGTGCCGAGCGCGGCCAAGTGCGGGTGGGTGCGGGCCGAAGTGCGGCGCAACGCGTCGTTCAGCACGTCCGTGAGATCGGCGTCGCCCTCCCGGCCGGCGTGTTCGGCCGCGGTGGCGGTGCCGAACTGCAGCAGCAGGTCCACGCCCCACGCCGCCTGATCCGCCGGCACATCGCCCTTGTCCAGCAGGGCGAGCAGCGTCTCCAACAGGCGCAGGTAGTTCTCGCCAACGGGCCGTGCGACCAGCGCCGACCGGGCCAGCCCCGGGTGCTCGAACAGCACGGTCGTGTAGGACGTGAGGATCGCGACCAGGCGATCCCGCCAGTCGCCTGCCGCCGTCGCCGGGCTCAGGTCGACCGCGCCGAGCAGCTCGTCCAGGACGGCCGCGTGCAGTTCGGCCGTGTTGCGGACATACACGTAGAGCGAGGCGGGCCCGGTGTCCAGCTGCTGAGCCAGCCGCCGCATGGTCACCCGCCGCAGGCCCTCGGCACGCAGCAGGGTCACCGCGGTCGCGATGATCCCGGCCCTGGTCAGGGCCGGCTTGGCCGGGCGCTCCCTGCGGCTGCGTGCTGTCATGCCACCAGCTTAGCGAACACGTTCGTCACGAACAGGTTCGTCAAGCCGAACTGGATCACCGATCTCGTGGTCACCCCTGGTTCGAGAGGCGAAGTGCGGTCAGCGGGGGGAGCATTCGAATTGCCCCGCGGGCGTCATCCGTCGCCCGGGACACGGAGCGTGAGGACAGTTCGATGACAATCAGTGGCATCATCAGCGCGATCATCGTCGGTTTGGTGATCGGACTGCTGGGTAGGTTGGTCGTGCCCGGCAAACAAAACATCCCGATCTGGTTGATGCTTGTCGTCGGCATCATCGCGGCCTTCGTCGGCTCGGCGATCGCGCGCGGCATCGGCTACGCCGACACCGCCGGGATCGACTGGCTGGAGATCATCACCCAGGTGGTCCTGGCAGCCATCGGCATCGCCATCGTCAGCGGCAGCTACGGCAGGCGGAAGGGCCGAGTCACGAGATAGGTCCGCCGGGCCGCGACCACTCGCGGCCCACCGTGCCCAGCCCTGCGGGTAACGCAGCCGCGGTACGGCGCGACCGATCACGTCCGTTTTCCTCGACGGCGCTCAGCGAAGCTGCGGCGCCGTCGCGAACGTGCCGCCGCGTCAACGGTTGCCGGTCACGTCGGCCGGGCGCTCCGAGTCGATGTCCCGGTGCCGTCAGGGCTTCTGCGCCAAGCCGCACCACGTGAGCTGGCGGGCGTCGCGGTCCGCGGGTGTCAGTTCCACGTCCGCTTCGGGTTGCCAGTCCGGTAGGTGGACCAGGTCCGGGTAGTACAGCAGCGGCCAGTCGCCGAACCAGCCTCGGATCTCGTCCCGGTTGCGCGGCCAGATCGGGTTGGAGCTGTTCTGGTACAGCGCCTGGACACGTTCGGCGTCCGTCGGGCTGTCCCGTGCGACGACCTCGGTCGAGCCGTGGCTGATGGCGAGCCTGCTGCCCGACGCCAGCCGGTCACGGTAACGGCCGACCAGCTCCGCCGGGTGGTCCTCGGGGCCGAGGAAGTGCAGGATGAAGATCATCATGAGTAACACCGGCCGGCCGAAGTCGATCAGCGCCGTCGTCGCGGGGTGACCGAGGATGCCGTCCGGGTTACGCAGGTCCTCCTGCACCACGGTCGCCCAGCCGGCCGCGTCGCCGCGGTCCAGGATGATCCGCGAGTGCTGGACGGCGACCGCCTCGTAGTCCACGTACACCACGGTGGCCCGCTCGCCCGGCGGCAGCGCACCACGGACGATCTCGTGCACGTTGCCCATCGTCGGCACGCCGGACCCGATGTCCAGGAACTGCCGCACACCCGCGTCCAGCGCGTCCTGCACGACGCGGCGCATCCAGGCCCGGTTGTGCCGGGCGAACTCGCGCGCCGCGGGGAACGCGGCGAGCACCTTGTCGCCCAGTTCCCGATCGGCCGTGAAGTTGTGCGCTCCACCCAGGAAGTAGTCGTACATCCGGGCCGCGTTCGGCATGTTCTCGTCGATGTCGGGTGGCATCGCGGGCGCTCGGTGGAGGGACTCGTCCTGCGCCTCTGCCATCTGCGCACTCCTGCCCAACGGATACGGGGTGATCGGGAAGTCCGAGCCTAGTGCGTCGGCCGCCGTACTTCTGGGGCGTGTGCCAGTTGCGTCGTCCTTGTGTCCGTTCGTGCACCGTGGCAGGACCGGCCTACGGGACGGGATCGCCGGTGCGCCACCACGGTCCGGCGGCCCACGACTGGACGACACACGCGGCAGGCCCGGTCGCCGATCCGGTCGCGGGCGCGGTCACCCATCCCGGCCACACCCTGAGCAGCCTGGCAGGAAACATCGGCCGGTAGCCGGTCAGCCCGGTTGGAAAGCGAGCCGGACGGGTGCCGACCCGCCGGGTTCGTCGGCGGCGTCAGCGAGGTCGCGATCGAAGACTCGCCGCACCGAGTTCCCGGCCACGTCCTCCAGCACCGGATCGACCTCCAGCACGTACCGCTCGCGCTGCCACGGCAGAGCCGGCGTCAGTCGCCACGAGCGTTCGCCGGCAAGCGGCTGCGCGACGCCCCCGACGCGCGCGCCGTCCGGTCCGATCACCCGCAGGCACCGCCGGAGCAGGCCGTGGTCGAGCGGCCGGTCGAACTCGACCGACACCGGGTCGACACTGCCCGCCGCCGGTGCCGTCAGTGCCCACGCACGTGGTCGGACGTGACCGCGCAGGTCCTCGCCGACGTCGTACCGCCGCTGCGCCGGGCCACGCAGCGGTCCGCCGTGGGCGTCCCGGAAACCCGTGTCGACCACCAGCCGGATCGGCGTACCGGCACGGAGCGGATAACCCTCCGCGACGTGACCGGCCAGCCCGCGCTTGATCCGCGCCGGATCGAGCAGCACGGTCAGCCTGCGCCGGTCGGCATCCCACAGCTCGTACTCCACGGGCAGCAGCGCGTCCGGCAGCGGCACCCCCGCGTCGTCGACCAGCCGCACGTGTGCCGCGGCGTCCCCTTCGCTCATCGGCGCGGAAAACGTGACGTAGCAACGCAACAGGTTGCGCGGCACCACACTCGCCGTCGGGTGGATCGCGACGACCTCCGCCGTGGCCGCCACCACCGGCCGGGGCAGCACGAGTGACGTGATCTCCGTGCCGTCGACGGTGGCCGCGTACGTCGTGCCGGGCACGAACCCGAACCTCGGCACGAAGCACACGTCACCGCCGTCGACCACCAGCCGCCCGGCCATCGCCGGAGCCGCCGCCACAGCAGCCGCCCCGGCAGGCCGGACCCGCACGTCAGCCGATGGATGGACGCCGGTGAACCGGACGCAGACCTCGCCCACGCAGTCCGACCACGCGGCCCCGGCCACCTCGCTCAGAGCGACGACGTCTTGAGCGAACGCAGGTGCTCCTTGCCCGCGTCGTCGGCCTGCAGGGCCAGCACGTAGCTGTCGTTGAGGTTGGCCAGCCGCCGCACACCGGTCAGTTCCTCGGTCTTGCGGGCAACGCCGGTCGGCTCGGTCGGCTCCGTGAGCGCCGCCTGGCTGTCGATGTCGCGGCAGGCGATCTTCACCAGGCCGTGCGCCGAGTTGGCGACCAGCAGGTACTCCTCGCCGTCGTCGACGAACGACACCATGTCCAGCGGCTGGTTCACCGCACCCAGTTCGGCCACCGTGCGGCCGACGGTCTTGGTGCCCGGCGTCAGCTCGGTCAGCGGGAAGTGCACGACCGGCGTGCAGGTGTAGGTGGCCAGGATGCTGCGGCCGTTCTCGTACGGCACGAACGCGCGGATCGGTGCTGCCGTCTCCCACTTGCCGTGCGACACGTGGAAGATCTCCAGGTTGTTGTCCGCGATCGCGGCCGGGTCGTCGCGGAACGGGAACGGGATGCGGCGCAGCTTCGAGGAGAACTCCTCGTTGCTCAGACCGGCTACCAGCAGCGCACCGTCCACGTAACCCATGTCGGTGACCGTCGACGTGCGGATCGGCCGCCGCAGGATGCGGATCGTCCGCTCGCCGATGTTCAGCTCCTCGCCCTCGTCACCCAGCGGCAGCGTGATGTCCTCGCGGGCGTCGTCCTCGCCGGGTGCGTCGGTGATCGATGTCCGCGCCAGCGGCACGTCGGTCAGCGACACCTCGTCGACCGTGCCGTCGAGCTGCCCGATCCGCACCAGCACGGCCTGCGAGTCGGCACCGCGGCCACGTTGCACGGACACGTACACGTTGTGCGAAGCGGGGTGCACGGCGATGTCGCGGATGGTGACGTCACCGGCCTCGCAGCCCAGGAACGAGCCGATCCGCGCGTCGACGTCGTCCAGGTCGAAGGGGTCGGCACCGGCCGCGGGGCCGGGATCGGCGACGTCGACCGCGAACACCGTCGCAGCCCCGTTGTCGGCCACGAACAGGATGCCTTCCGGCCCGAAGGTGATCGGACCGGCCGACCGTAGCCGGACAGTCCCCGTGCGCAACCCGTACTCGCCCATCATTCGCTCCTCGTCGCAGACGTCGTCGATTCGATCCTAGGACCGGTCGGCACCCCGTCTCGCGGCTCGTAACGCGCTTCCATCCATCGTTGGCCTGATCACGTGGACGACGTTGAGGTATGGGGAGATCGGCGGTGTGCGCTCGCGCCGGTGCGTGGGCCGCGCACAGGTCGATCCAGGCCGCGCGGGTCACCGGGTCCAGGCGGGCCGTGTTCGCCATGCACGTCACCGCGAACTCGGGCAGTTGGTCCGACCACGGTGGCTGCGGGCGCACGTCCAGGTGCGCGCCGGCGAAGAAGCCGGGCCGCTCCGACGTCGCGCTGCCGATCCGGCCGACGACGTGGCCCACTTGGGCACCGAGCGCCGCCATGCCCGGCCCACCCGCGGCGAGGACGTCGGACAGCGGTGCACCGGGGACGTACTCCAACACCATCGCGTCCGGCAGCACCGCGAGCACGGCGGGCACCGGCACGTACCGGCGGCCGACGTCCATCACCGCGGCCTCGACGGCGGGATCGGGGCCGCCCAGCCGCACCACGACCTGCCCGTCGGCCAGGGTCAGCAGGCGCGTCTCGTGGGAGAACCCACCGGCCGGCGTCCTGGTCGAGACCACGGCGCTGTCCAGCACGGCCGAGATCCGGTGCACGTCATGCGCCTGCACGCGACCTGGTCTCGCGGACGGCAGGCTCAGCTGGCGAGCTGCCCCAACGTGTCGACGCGGCAGGTCCGCGCGTTGTGCACTGCGTACACCTGGCGCGACACGGCGGACCGGAACACCCGGTCACGGGTCATCTCGGCGGTCAACGCGCCCAGTAGTGCGAGGTGGCCGGACTGCGGGTCCTCGTGGAACTCCGCCAGACAGGCCGCTCGGTGCGAGCGCCGCAACGCGCCCGCGACGGTGTCGTAGAGCGCGTCGCCTGCCTGCTGTGCCGGTCCTGGCAACCCGTTCGACGCGAGCCGGACCAGCACGGCAACGGCCTGCTGCGCGAGATCGTTCGTGTTCACCCGGGTAACACCGTCCTGTCTAGAGCGATTCCCCGCACCCGACTCGTCGCTGCGGCACGGCGCGGCGTTACGCGGCGGCCGTTCACCGGTTGACACGGTCGTCGGTGGGGCCGCACTCGTCGCCGCCGCGGCTGCGGTAGAACCGATCCCTGCCAGTCCACCGAACACGTGAGGAGCGGCACCGCATGACCTGGTCCGACTACGAGCAGCTCGCGTTCGAGCGGCGCGCCAACGGCGTCCTGCTGATCACCATGAACAAGCCGGACAAGTACAACGCCGCAGACGAGGGCATGCACAGCGAACTGGCCCGGGTCTGGACGGACGTCTCGCGTGACCCCGAGGTCCGGGTGGCCGTGATCACCGGCGCGGGCAAGGCGTTCTCCGCGGGCGGTGACCTCGGCATGGTCGAGCGCATGGCGGGCGACCACGACCGGGTCTCTCACATGCTGTCCGAGATGAGCGATCTCGTCTACAACATCGTCAACTGTGAGAAGCCGGTCGTCTCCGCGATCAACGGCGTCGCCGTCGGCGCCGGGACCGTCGTCGCTCTGCTGGCCGACATCTCGGTGTGCGCGCAGGACGCGCGGATCGGCGACGGCCACGTCAAGCTCGGCGTCGCCGCGGGCGACCACGCCGCGATCATCTGGCCGCTGCTGACCGGGCTGGCCAAGGCCCGGTACTACCTGATGACCGGCGAGATGATCACCGGCGCGGAGGCCGAGCGGATCGGGCTGGTCAGCAAGGCGCTGCCGCGTGAGGAGGTGCTCGCCGAGGCGCTGCGGATCGCCGACGTGCTCGCGACCGGCTCACAGCCTGCCATCCGGCTGACCAAGCGCGCGCTGAACAGCTGGGTGCGCCAGGCGGGACCGATCTTCGACCAGTCCGCCGCCTACGAGATGCTCTGCTTCATGGGGCCGGACGTGGTGGAAGGCGCCGCCGCGTTGCGGGAGAAGCGGCCGCCGCGATTCCCGTCCGCAGGCTGATCCCCGGAAACGATCATCGCTGTGACGATCGTCGCGGCGGCTTGACACCGGGTCCGACGCATTTCCTCTGGTCGACGGGAAATGCGTCTGACCCGCTTTGCGGGAAAGCGGCGGAAATCACCTGCCGGACCCAACCCGGACATCACGTTCCGGCAAACCCGTCCACGCTGGGTGACTCCGAAAATCGCGCTGATAGGGGCTCCGGGTTTTCCCCTAGGGGCACGGATGCCTGCCGCTGCGGCAGGGGTCGGACAAAGTCGCTGCTCAGTGTGCCGATTGTCGGGATGATCACCCGTGCGGCCGTGTTACGGCTCGACTGATCGGGTGATCCTGAGTTCACCCACAGCAGCTGTGTGAGTACATTGCCTACCTCGTGTGGTGTTTCCGTCCCCCGCCGCGCCGGTTGCCACAGATCGGTCGTTGGTGCGGTCCGCCCTCTCCGCGCGTCGCCGCTCGTCCCGGCCGGTGCGCGTGGGGACCGATAGCTCCCGAGGGTTTGAGTGATGTCAGCGCACGTCAGCGCTATTGAAGAATCGTCCTCCCGGACGCGGGCCGCGGCTTGGGCGTTCGCCGCCGCCATTGTCGTGACCGGCGTGGCGTGTTGGATTGCGGTGGAACTCGCGCCACTGGAGTTTCGGCTGACCATGGCCTGGTTCGGCAGCATTTTCGCCGTGTTGCTCTCGGCCGCCGTCGCGGTGGCCGTGTCCGGCCAGTTGGAGGCACGAGCGCTGCACACGGACGTGCTCAGGGCGCAGGAGACCGCGGACGCCCAGGTGCGCCAGGCCGGTGACCAGGCCCAGGCGCAGGCCGCCCGCTACGCCCAGCAGGCCGCCGACGCGCAGGCCGCGGCCGGCGCGCAGGTCCGTGCCGTGCGCGAGCAGGCCCAGGGGGAGGCAGGCAGGCACGTGCAGGAGCTGGGCGAGGTGCGGGCGGGCGCGGTCGCCGACGTGCACGCGGTGCGCAAGGAGACGGAGGCCGAGGCCACCAGGATCGTCGACCACCTGATCCCGGAGCTGATCGCCAAGCTCGCCGGTGGCGCGTCCGCGCCGACGGCGCTGGCCGAGGTCGAGCAGCCCACGACCGACTGGGGCACCACGGTGCTGCGGGTGCTGGCCCAGCACCTCGGCCGGGTCGAGCGCGCGAAGGCGGCCGCGCTGGCCGCCTGTGCGAGCGCCGCGGGCCGGATGCAGGCCCAGACCACCAGCATGGCCGCCGAACTGCGGGACATGGAGGACAGCGCCGACCCGGACGCGCTGGCGGGCCTGCTGGAGGTCGACCACCACAACGCGCAGCTGGGCAGGCTCGCGGACAGCATCGCGGTCCTCACCGGCGCCCGGTCCGGTCGCCGGTGGGCCCGGCCGATCTCGATGGAGAGCATCCTGCGCGGCGCGATGAGCCGGATCAGCGACTACCGGCGCGTCCAGCTGCACGCGCCGGTCGAGGTCGCCGTCGTCGGCTACGCGGCCGAGGGCGTCATCCACCTGCTCGCCGAACTCGTGGACAACGCGGCCCAGTTCTCGCCGCCCACCGAGCAGGTGCACGTCTACGTCGAGGAAGCGCACGCCGGCGTCGTCGTCGCCATCGAGGACAGCGGCGTCGGCATGATGCCCAGGGCACTGGCGAGGGCCGAGGCGGCCATCTCGGCGCCCACGGGCGACCTGTCCAGCGTCAGTGGCACCCGGCTCGGGCTGGCCGTCGTCGGCCAGCTCGCGCGCAAGTACGACCTGCAGGTGTCCTACCGGCCGTCGGCCCGCGGTGGCGTCGGCGTCGTCGTGATGATCCCCCGCCAGCTGATCACCGAGGAACCGCGGCTCAGCCCGCAACTGCCCGCCCGCCGGGGCGAACTGGTCAGCGCGGGCCGCCACGCCGGTGCCCCGACTCCGGTGACCGACGACGCGGGCCCGATCGCCGCCGACCAGCCGTTCGAGCTGGCCCGCCGCCAGCCCGGCCAGACGCTCGCCGCGCAGACGGCGAACCGACCTGAGCTGCTGCCGCCACCCAGGCCGCGCACCGACCCGGGTGCCGCGTTCGGGGCGTTCCAGCGTGCCAAGGCAGCGATCCGCAGGGACGAGGCGGACGCGCAGGTCATCGACTCTCCTGACGGTGGCGAGCCGGACGTCCCCACCGCCCAGCAGTAACCGCGACCCCGCCGGACCCGGTTCGAGCACCGGGCCGGGACTCACCAGGAAGGAGCCAGGGGCAGGTGTCCGCTCGCCAGCTGCTCGTGCCCCGCACAACCCCATGACGACCACCAACCAGAGCCTCGTGTGGCTGCTCGAACAACTCGTCGAGCGCACCCCGGGCGCCCGGCACGCCGTCGTGCTGTCCCGGGACGGACTCAAGCTGTGCTGGACGTCCGGACTGACCATCGACCGCGCCGACCAGTTGGCCGCCATCGCCTCCGGCATCGCCAGCCTGTCCGGCGCGGCGTCCGTCGAGTTCGGCAACGGCACCGGCGACGTGCGGCACGCCATGACCGAGTACGACGGCGGCCTGCTGCTGATCATCCAGGCGGGCGAGGGCGCGCACCTGACCGTCGTGGCAGGTGACGACGCCGACGCTGGCGTCATCGGCCACAACATGCACGAGCTGGTGGAACAGTTGGGCGACAACCTGGTCGCCGAGCCGAGGGGCCGCATCGTGGTGGAGCCGGGATGACACGCGGGCCCCTGGACCACGAGACCCCGGACCGGCTGTACGCGGTCACCCGGGGCCGCAGCAGGATCGAGCAGGACACGCTGGACGTGGTCACGCTGATCGTGTCCGAGTCGCAGTCCGAACCGGGAATGCAGTCGGAGTACCGCAAGATCCTCGACCTGTGCGCCCAGCCGACGGCGGTGGTGGAGATCGCCTCCTACCTGCGCCTGCCCGTCGGCGTCACCAAGATCCTCGTCTGCGACCTCGTGGACTCCGGCAAGGTGTCGGCCCGTCATCCCTCTGCCACGCCGACCAGCTCCGACCAGTTGCCCTCCCTCGACATCCTGCAGGACGTGCTTCGTGGACTCCACCGACTCTGACACCCTCGACCGACCCCAGCTGGCCAGCACCGCGCGTGAGGGCCTCAAGATCGTCATCATCGGCGGCTTCGGCGTGGGCAAGACCACCCTCGTCCGCGCGGTCAGCGAGATCCGGCCGCTGAGCACCGAGGAGACCATGACCCAGGCCGGCGAGGGCATCGACGACCCGGGCAACGCACCAGGCAAGACCAGTACCACGGTCGCCTTCGACTTCGGCCGGATCAGCCTCACCGACGAGAAGGTGCTCTACCTGTTCGGCGCGCCAGGCCAGGAACGGTTCTGGTTCCTGTGGGACCGGCTGTTCGTGGGCAGCCTGGGCGCGGTCGTGCTCGTCGACGCCCGCAGGCTCGACGACTCCTTCTACGCGATCGACCGGCTGGAGGCCAGCGGCACCCCGTTCATCGTGGCGCGTCAACTGTTTCGGGCAGTCGCAGCACGGACTGGCGGACGTCCGGGCCGCATTGTCGCTGGGCGACCACGTGCCGCTCGTCGACTGCGACGCCCGCGATCGCCAGTCCTGCAAGGAAGTACTGATCGCCCTGGTGGAACACCTGTTCGCCCTGCACACCGCGCGAGAGGCCGTCTGATGACCAATCCCCCCAGGACCTCCTTCACCGGGGTGCTGTCCGACCATGCCGAGCAGCGGGTCAAGCTGTACGGGTCGGAGTTCTCCCAGGATCCGGCAGAGCTGTACCGGGAATTGCGCAGACAGCACGGTCCCGTCGCGCCGATCCTGCTGGACGGCGACGTGCCCGCCTGGCTCGTCGTGGGCTACCGGGAGATCTACTACGTCTCCAGCAACCCGCAGCTGTTCGCGCGCAACACGCAGCGCTGGAACGGCTGGGACGCGACACCGGAGAACTGGTCGCTGCTGCCGTTCGTGGGCTACCAGCCGTCGCTGATGTTCGCCGAGAACGAGGAACACCAGCGGCGCGCGGGCGCGGTCAGCGACTCACTGGACGCGATCGACCGCCTGGAGTTGCGGTCGATCTGCGAGCGGACCGCCGACGACCTCGTCGACGCGTTCGCCGGTCTCGGCACGGCCGACCTGATGGCCGACTTCGCGCATCCCGTGCCTGCCCTGGTCGTGGCGAAGCTGTTCGGGCTCGCCGATGACGACGCCCGAGAGCTGACCGCCGACCTGACGGTGTCGCTCGACGGCGGCGACGGCGCGGTGCCCGCGTATCAGCGCGTCGCGGCCAGGATGAGCAACCTGCTGGCCACCAAGCGTTCCCAGCCGGGTCCCGACGTGCCGTCCCGGCTGCTGTCGCACCCAGCGTTGCTGACCGACGGTGAGATGGTCCAGGACCTGCTGGTGGTACTGGCGGCCGCGCAGCAGCCGACGGCGAACTGGATCGGCAACACCCTGCGGCTGATGCTGACGGACGACCCGTTTCGCCGTCACGCTGTCCGGTGGGCGGCGCAGCGTCGGCCAGGCGCTGGCGCAGGTGCTGTGGCAGGACACGCCCACGCAGAACTTCATCGGCCGGTTCGCCGTGCGCAACACCAATCTGGCCGGCAAGCAGATCCAGGCGGGCGACATGCTCGTGCTGGGCCTGGCCGCTGCGAACACCGACCCACAGGTCTACCCGGCGGGCGATCCCGGGGAGACCGGCAACCGAGCGCACGTGTCGTTCGGTCACGGCGAGCACGGCTGCCCTTACCCGGCACCGGAACTGGCCCAGGTCATCGCGCAGGGAGCGATCGAGGTCCTGCTGGACCGACTGCCCGACCTGGAGCTGTCGGTCCCGGCGGAGGATCTGCAGTGGCGCGAGTCGGTCTGGATGCGAGGCCTGCACGCCCTCCCGGCGCGTTTCACGCCGGTGTAGCGGAGGCCCACCCGAAACCGTGGGCAGTCTTCGCATGTCCCACAGCCAGTTGCGCCGGGACCGGCGGGGAAGCGGGTACCTGTGACCTGCGGGTGGCGGGATGGTCTCGTTCGTTCGGCGGCGGTGCTCGGGGGGGCGGGGGTGCGGTTACCTGTGAACCGCTGCGGTGGGCGGGGTGGTCTCGTCGTTCGGCGGCCGGCTGTTCTCGGGGTGGGATTGGTGCCGGGTTCTTGCGCTACTCACGTTGAGCGGGCGGTGGTTTCCCGCAGTGGTGATGCGACTGCCCGCTCCGCGCCACCTGACGCGGAGCGGGCGGTCGACTCGGTCAGCCTGCTGTTGGCGTGAACTCGATGGGCAGGCTTGCCTGGCCCCTGGTGAACACGCCACGCTCCTCGGGCACGAAACCCTCCTTCAGCCGCATGTCCGGCATGGCGTCGAGCAACTGGTTGGTACCGGTGAGCACCTCGGCCTCGGCCAGTAGCGCGCCGACGCAGAAGTGCCGGCCCAGGGAGAACGCCAGGTGGTCCGCTGCCGCGGTGAAGGCCGTCGTCACCTTCAGGTCGTCGCGGAAGATGTCGAACGAGTCCGGTTCGGCGTAGCGCTCCGGGTCCCTGTTCGCCGCGCCGATCAGGCACGTGACGGTGCTGCCCGCCGGGATGGTGCCGCCGCCGAGTGTCACGTCATCGCCTGGCTGGCGCATGATCATGTGCACCGGTGGCGTGAAGCGCAGCGTCTCGGCGAAGGCCCTGGGGATCAGGCTCCTGTCCGCGCGTACCGCGGCGAGCTGGTCCGGATGTTGCAACAGGTTGCTGAACACGCTGGCGATCGCCTTGTCGGTGGTCTCACCACCGGCCGCCAGCAGCAGGCTGCAGAACGCCTTGATGTCCTCGTCGCTCATACTGGTGCCGTCGACCTCGGCCGCACACAGCGTGGACAGCAAGTCGTCACCCAGGTTGCTCCGCCTGCCCTGGATCACCGGGATCATGTACTCGGCGAACTCGTCGTGCGTGCGCACGCCGTCCGCGATGACCTGCGGGTCCTGGCTGAGGTTGCCCAGGAACGCGATGATCGCCGTGTACCACCCTTGGAAGCGCTCATGATCGGTCTTGTCCAGGCCGAGCATGTCGACGATCACGTTGATCGGGAACCGGCGCGCGAAGTCGTTGACCAGGTCCACCGAACCCGTCGACCGGAACGTGTCGATCAGTTCCGCCGCATTGCGTTCGATGACCGGCTGGAACTGCTCCTGCAGCGTGCTACCGCGGAACGCGGGCGCCACCAGCGCGCGACGCACCGAGTGCTCGCGGCCGCTCATCTGCAGGATCGTGCGTCCGTGCACGGGTTCGAGCTGCCAGCCGTAGTTGTCCGTGGTGAACGTGGGGTTCTTGAAGGCGTGCTCGACGTCCGCGTAACGGGAGACGATGTAGCTCTTTGTCGGCTCGTGCCAGTACAACGGTGCACGTTCGCGCAACGTCGTGTAGGCCGAATAGGGGTCGGCAGCGAACGCTGCCGACAGAATGTCCGGCAGATCCGGGGCGGTCGTCATGATGGTCCTCTCACACGGCAGCAGGCCTCGGCCACGGTAGAAGGGCGTCACCTGGCTGGTCCAGACAGGGAGACAAGGAGCACCCGAGCGGCCCCATGCTCGTCACTTTCCGTGCCCAGCAACGGAAAGCGCAACCAGCCAACATCGTCACACACTGGTGCGTTGGCACCAATCCGTTGGGGCGAAAGGGTGATCACTACTGGGCCACGCGCGCACCAGCCAGTTCGCTCGCGACTCCGGCCGGGCGACCCGGGTGTGGTCGGGGGGTGCCGCTAGCCTGGTGGTGATGGGCCAGGTGTATCGGGAGTACGCGCCGCCCGCCGACCTGCGGGCCGCGGTCGCTTGCCTGTGGGAGCAGCGGCCGGCCACGCCGTGGCGGCAGCTCGTCGTGCCCGACGGGTGTGTCGACTTGATCTGGCTGGCCGAGGGTTCACTCGTGGTCGCCGGTGCGGACACCCGGCCGCGCACCGTGACGTTGCCCGCCGGGCGGCTGACCAGTGGCGTGCGGTTGCGACCGGGCGTAGCCGGGGCGTTCCTCGCTGCCCGCGTCGGAGGTCCGCGACCGCGACGTGCCGGCGATGGAGGTGCTCGGCCCGACCGCCGCGCTTGCTCGACGGGCTCGCCGCCGCCGCCGCGCGTGACCGGCTGCGCCTGCTCGCCGCCCTCGTGCGCGACCGGCACGCCACGCCCGACCCGCTCGTCGCCGCCGCCGCACATGACCCGGCCACGCCGAAGGCCCGCGTCGCGCGGGTCGCCGCCGATCTCGGCGTCACCGAGCGCACGCTGCACCGCCGGACACTGGCCGCCGTCGGCTACTCGCCCAAGATCCTCGCCCGGGTGTTGCGCCTGCGCAGGCTGAGCACCGTCGGCGGCACGCTCGCCGATCGCGCCCTGACCGCGGGCTACGCGGGCCAGGCCCACATGTCCGACGAGGTCCCGGTACCGCTGTTGTACCGGGGCCGACGACAACGCCGCAGCTGGCGTGCCTGGGCGACGCGAGCCGAACAGTTATTGTGTCAGCAGCTCTTACCCCGAAGCGGTACCTCGTCCGATTCCTGGAAGACGCGCAGCCCGGCGCGGCCTAGCGTGCGGGACATGTCGATCGACCTGCCCGCCGCTGAACGGTTCGTCTACGCCTCCGCCCGCCTGCTGGACCGCCACCGCGCGGCCGTCCTGCTGCACGACGCCCCGGCGGCCCCCGTGCTGGCCGCCCTGCGCCCGTACCGCAACGCCGACGGCGGCTACGGCCATGCCCTCGAACCCGACGCTCGCGGCCCGCGGAGCGAGACCACAGCGGCGCTGCACGCGCTGGAAGTGCTGGCGGAGGTCGACGCGCTGGCCGACCCGCTCGCGGACGTGTCGGCGTGGGTCGCGTCGGTGGCCGAGCCGGACGGCGGCGTGCCGTTCGTGCTCCCGTCGGCCGCGGCTTACCCCCTGGCGCCGTGGATGGTCGATACCGGCGGGGGCTCACACCTGACGTTCGGCCTCGCCGCGTTGCTCGGCGTGGCCGGTGCGACGAGCGACTGGCTGTCCGCCGCGACGGCGTGGTGCTGGCGCCGACTGGAGCGGCCGAAGGAGATACAGGCCTACTGGCTCAAGTTCGCGCTGGACTTTCTGGACCGCACCGCCGAAGCCGACCGTGCGGCCGAGGTGATCGAGACCCTGCGACCGCTGCTGCGTCCGGACGGGTCGGTGCCGGTCGGCGGTGGTGCCGACGGTGAGCAGCTCACCGCCCTGGCCATCGCCCCGCGCCCGGATGCCCGCAGTCGCGCGCTGTTCACCGCCGACCAGATCGAGCTGGATCTCGACCGATTGGCCGCCGGTCAGCAGGCCGACGGCGGCTGGACGTTCGACTGGGCCGCGTGGGCGCCTGCGCAGGCCAGCGAGTGGCGTGGCCTGGTGACGCTGCGAGCCCTGCTGACGCTGCACGCCCACGGCCGGCTGGGCTGATGCAGCGAGCCCTGCGGATGCTGCGAGCGCTTCGAGCGCCCTGCTGATGCTGCGGGCGGTGCGGGCGCGGCGCGCGCACGGCTGGCCGGGTTGATGCCGCGAGCGCTGCGGGCGCTGCGGGCGCACGGCCGGTTGGGCTGACGCTGCGAGCCCTGCGGACGCTGAGCCCTCTGACGCTGCGAGCCCTGCGGAGGCTGTACGCGCACGGCCGGCTGGGGTGATGCCGCGAGCGCTGCGGGCGCACGGCCGGTTGGGCTGACGCTGCGAGCCCTGCGGACGCTGCGAGCCCTGCGGAGGCTGCGCGCGCACGGCCGGCTGGGGTGCTGTTGCGGGTGCTGCTGACGCTGCGCGCGCACGGCCGGCTCGGCTGACGTCCGGGCGGTCCAAGGTCGGCGCGGTACGGTGTCGTGGAAGTGTGTCCGACAAATCTGTCCACGCCTTCCGTCGAATGCGCAATACCCACAATTTGGGTACCTCATTGTGGGGTGCGGCTCTGGTCGATGTGGCCCATTCTGGTGATACGTTCGCCACGGTCCGGCCCGGGCCGTCGGACGACAAAGCCCTGGAAGCCAAGGGAATCGCCGGTCGTGCGCCGGGAGAACAGTGCCCGTGACCGTGCTTGTTCGGTGATTTCCGGCAGATCCGAAAATCCGGGGCAGGTCGGTAACGGCGACGTGAGGCGGCACGACAGTGATCGGTGATGGTCGTCGAATGGCAGGGGTGGCGTAGTGCTGCGTCTTGAAATGTCCGACTACGTCGGCCCCGCGAGCTGGCGGTGGCGGCTGCGCGACGAAGAGGGCACGCCGCTGGCCGAGCACGTCGTCGAACTGGCCGATCAGGACTGGCAGTTCGCCGCGTTCGCCGACCTGCACGGATACCTCCGCGCGAACGCCGATCCCGACCGCCGCCTGGCGCACGAGGCCGAGCTGGTGGGCCAACTGGGCAACTGGCTGGCCGAGCACGCGCTGGGACCGGTCGCGACACACCTGGCGCAGGCTCGGGTGCCGGTGCTGCTGAGCGTGCCCGCCGAGGCCGCCGAATGGGCCTACCGGCCGTGGGAGCTGGCCACGGTCGAGGGCCGGCCGCTGGTCGCGCACCGCGTCAGCTTCGTGGTCGACCAGGAGAACCCGGCAGGCGACAAGCACGATGTCGGCCTGAAGCTGCGGATGCTCGCGGTGTTCAGCGTGCCCGACGACACCGGCGCGCTGACCCTGCGCAAGCAGCGGTTCGCGCTGACCAGGGCGCTGCACCACATCTCCGCCACGCATGAGCGGGCCATCGAGCTGCGGGTGCTGCAGTACGGCACCACCCGCCAGCAACTGGCGGAGATACTGCGCGAGGACGACGGCTGGGACGTCGTGCACGTGTCCGGCTACGACCTGCCGGCCGGGCTGGTGCTGGCCGACGAGTCCGGCCACCCCGACGTGATCGGCACCGCGGAGCTGGCGGACCTGCTCGAACTGGGCACCGACCGGATCAAGCTGGTCACGCTCTCGACGTGCGAGTCGGCGACGGTGACGGCGACCGTGCAGTTGCAGCACCTGGGCATGATGCCCGGCCAGGCCGTCGAGCCGGCCGCGCCCGCCCAGCACGAGTCGCTGCCCGAGGTCGCGAGCAGGCTGGTGCGCCGGCTGGGCTGCGCGGTGCTGGCCATGCGCTACCCCGTGGTCGACGACTTCGCGGTCGCGTTGGCCGAAGCCTTCTACAACCAGGCCCTGGGTGGCGCGCAACCGATTGCCGAGGCGGTCGCGCTGGCCGTGGTGCAGGTCGCGGGCGGGCTGCCGACGAACTCGGTCCCGCCGCTGTCGGTCGCCGCACCCGCGGTGATCGGCTCGCGGGCCGAGCTGCGGCTGGGCCTGCCGCCCGGTGACCCGCAGGTGTTCACGGCCGAGCGCAAGCGCTTGGCCGAGTTCCCGCCGCAGCCGGTCCGGTTCGTCGGGCGCGTGCGGCAGCAGGCCCGCGCGACGGAGGCCCTCACCGAGGGCAGCGGGTGTCCCGGCATCGTGCTGCACGGCGTCGCCGGTATCGGCAAGACCGCGTCCGCCCTGGAACTGGCCTACACCCACCAGGAGTCGTTCAACGCGATCGCCTGGTACTCCGTGCCGCCGAGGGCCGGCACGACCACGACGGCGTTGACCGACTTCGCGATCGCGCTGGAGCGTCAACTGCCAGGCCTGCACCTGGCCCAGCGCACCAACGACCCGGCCGCGTGGGCCGAGGTCATGCCCGCGCTGACCGACTTGCTGGACCAGGCCCGCATGCTGGTCGTCCTGGACAACGTCGAATCGCTGCTCACCGAGGACGGGGAGTGGGCCGACGAGCGGTGGGCGTTGCTGGCCCAGGCGCTGACCGGCCATCGCGGCCGGTCCCGGGTGGTCATCACGTCGCGGGTGCGACCCGCGGGGCTGCCGGCGACGGTGCTGGACGAGCCGGTGCGGCCGATGTCCGTCACCGAGACCGTGTTGCTGGCCAGGGAATGGCCGCGGCTGCGGGCGGCGATGGACGGCGCCGTGCCGGAACTGACCGTCGACCAGGCACACGAGGTGGCGGCCCGCACCATCACCACGGTGCAGGGCCACCCGAAGCTGATCGAACTGGCCGAGGGTCTCGTCGGCTACCCGGAGGACCTGATGGCCAAGCTGGCCGAGGCCGACGGGAGGTTTCAGGAGCGCGGCGCCCGGCTGGTGGCGTTCCTGTCCGGCGAGGAGCCCGACGCGACCGCCGAGGACTACTTGTTCCTGCTGGCCGACTGGACCCGGGCCGGGAACTCCGAGCTGCCCGAGGAGGGGAAGGTGCTGTTCGCCTTCCTGTCCTGCCTGGAGCCCGACGACCGGGTCGCCACCCTCATCCAGGCCCTGTGGCCCGAGGTGTGGCGGCAGGTCGGACGCGAGGGCGATGCCCCGCGGCCGGACCAGACTGCCGTGCCGATAGTCCAGCAGGGCCTGGTCGTGGTGGACACCGCCGACAGCGGCCTGCCGGTCGGCTACCGGATCCATCCCGCGGTCGCCGAGGTCGGCAGGGACATCGTGGGCCCGGAGTTCGCCGAGCGGATTGACACCGCGGTCGCGAACGCCTGGCTGGCCACGCTGCGCGAGGCCGAACGCCGGGGGAGCCCCGACGGGATGGACGGCTGGATGCTGCCCGCCGCCCGGTCGTCGGCGCCGTACCTGATTCGCCGGCAACGCTGGGCGGACCTGCTCACCGCCGCGCACGAAGCACTCGTCCGCGACGACTCGACCGCCTCGGCGGTCGCCCTGCTGCCCATCCTGACCACGATTGTGGAGGCCACCTTGGAAACCGAGTGGGAACTGCCCGCCGGCCGTGTCCATGCCCAGGCGGTCTCGGCCGTCGACCCCGAACGCGGTGAGACGGAGCTGCGCGCCCTGCTGGACACGGCGGTGGCGCAGCAGGACTTCGCGCAGGCGTCGGTGCTGGCGGGCGACCTGATCCGGGTGTACCTCGTGACCGGCCGGCTGGACGAGGCTCTGGTCGTCGCGGAGGCCAAGACCGGCCACACCGCGAAGGCCGGGCTCGGGCCGTGGACGCAGCTGGCCGACGAGGGGCAACTGCTGCAGATCGTGCGCATGCACGGCCGCCACCAGGAAGTGCTGGACGGCGTCGAGCGGCTCCGCGCGACCATGGCCACGCTGCCCGAGGAGTCGGATGCCCGCGAGGCGGTCCGGCCGTCGAACATCCGCGAGATGACGCTGAGCCTCGGCGTCCTCGCCGCCAACGACCTGGAGCTGTCCGAACAGGCGCTCGAGCTGAACGCGCTGCTGCGGCAGTCGTTGCGGGAGCGGGGTGCCGACGAGGTCGAGCAGGCCAACGCAGCGTTCAACGACAGCGGTCCGCTGCTGCGGCTGGGCCGGGGCCTGGAAGCACGCGAACTGCTCGCCGGGTGCCAGCAGGTGTTCGAATCGGCCAAGCGGATGCCGATGGTGGGCAAGACGCTCTCGGCCCGCGCCGAGGTGGAAGGCGAGCTGGGCCACCTGGACCAGACCATCGCGTTCGAGACCGACGCGCTGCGGACCAAGTACGTGATCGGCGAACCCGAGGCGATCGCGGTCAGCCACCACAACCTGGCCCACTACCTGATCTACATCGAGGCCGACCTGGCCCCGATCTGGGCGCACTGCCTGGCGGCCGCGGTGATCCGCTACCAGGTCAACAGCCCGAACCTGACCGAGGCCGTCCAGGCGATCGCCCGGATGCTGCCGCCGGGTGCGGCGCCCGAGGGCACGCCGTCGTTCGAGCAGGTGTGCGCGATCGTCGGCAGCCAGGAGGGCATCCTGCTGGCCAAGCTGTCGCCACGCCTGCCTCGGCGCGCCGAGGACGGTCAGGCCGCGGTGGACGAGATCATCCGGCTCGCGATCGAGATGCGGGCCATGGCGATCCAGGAGGCCGTGGCGGCCTGGGAGCCGATCGTCTCGGCTGTGCTGGCAGCCCGGGACAAGTCCGACGAGACTCCGGCCCAGGCGCTGGACGAGGCACTGACCGCTCTGCAGTTGGAGCCCGCCTGGAAGCAACTCGCGTACGTCGTGCGCCGGATCCACCACGGTGAGCACGACCGCGCGCTCGCCGCCGAACTGAGCCCGGCCGACTCCGCGATCGCGCGGCGGACGCTGGACGCCCTGGAAGGCACGGTCGAGGTCGACCCGGACGCGTGGCGGACCCTCATCGAGACGTGACGCGGTCGTAGCGGTCGCGAGGCCCGTGCCGATTCGTCGGCACGGGCCTCGCGCACGGTAGGGCTGGTTCCGCTCGGTCAGTGGGCCAGGTCGTCGGGTAGCGGCAGGTCCATGGCGGTGAGGAAGTGCGCCGTCTTGACCTCGACGAACACGTCGCCGTCGTCGGTGGAGGCGCCGTCGACGGGCTGGTCCAGGTCGTCGAGGGCGGGTGGTTCGGTGTCCTCGGCCAGGTAGCCCATCAGCTCGCGTTGCTTCGCCGCACGGTCCGACTCGTTCCGGCCGCGCAACAGCGCCCACCACGAGGCCAGGCCTGCGGCCTCCCTCGCCACATCCGTCGGTGCCGAGGCGGTCCTGTCCTCGAAGTACGTGCGTGGCGTCTCGCCGAGATAGGCGACGCCGCTGCCAGGGCCGGTCGGCCGGTACTCGACAGTCGTGATGTCGCTGTCGTGGATGTCCACCGACAGCCATGGTTCGGCGAAGTCGAGTACGTGCTCGTCCGGTACCGGTGTCCACCCCGTGCCGGCGAACACGTAGCTGCCGAAGAACCCCACTGTCTTCCTCCATCCGCGGTTCGGCGCGACGGTGCGCGGTTCCGTGCGCGCGCCCGAGCCTAGCCGTACCCCACTGTGTAGTCGTGATTAATCACGGTGTGCCCCCTGGTGGATTGCCAACCCGGGGGACCGATCAAACACCAGTACACCCGCGCGGGGGAGGGGGATGTGCCAAAACCTGCGGAGACCATGGTCGGATCCGAACCGACGTACGTCGCTGTGCGGCGATTCCCTGGCCATTCCGGCACCTGGTCGTGAGTGGCCCGGTCACCGGTGCTGGGCGAGGAGGCGCCTCGCCCAGCACCGGGCTGGCCCGCGTCGGGTTGCGGGCCCGGTGGCCCGGCCGGCTCGGCTGCGTCGTGAGTTACGCGCGGGTGGCCGGCCGAGCATGGTCATGAATGGTGGCCGGCAATCGCCGTCCGGAATGACAGAAGCCGCCCTGGCCGGTTTCCCGACGGGCGGCTCCGGTGCGCGACCTTCAGCCGGTCACGAGGCGGAGCCTGACGAACATGACTGCGGGACAAGGGAAGCGCAGCGGAACAGCGGACACGCGCGCCACAGGCCCCGTTCCCACGTGGTCGTCATGGTGGCTCCTCGATTCGGTGTGCATTCATCATCGCCAACTCGCGAACAACGGTCAAACATATTTCGCGCGAGTACCGCCACCTCGAAAATGCCGAGCGTGGCCCCAACACCGCGAGCAACCGCACGGGCCGCCGCGCTGTACCGGCCGAAACGCGCGTCTCGCGCTTGCGCCACCGGTCAGGGTCACATGAACGTCGGCTCACCTGTGCATACCGTGGCACGACGTGTGGCCGATGACGTCCGGCCGGTCGAGGATGCCGACGCGCTCAGGGCGTTGGCCGATCCGACGTGGTTGGCCATCCTGACGGCGCTCATGGGTGAGACCCCGGTAGGCTGCCGTGCTGACCGTCAAGGAACTGGCGACGCGCCTGGGTGAACCGCGGACGAACCCGTACCGGCGCGTGCAGCGGCTCGTGGCAGCAGGCCTGATCCGGCTCGCGGAGACCCGTCGTGTGCCGGGCAGCCAGGAGCGCCATCACCAGGCCTGCCAGCGGCGGCTGGTGTCCGGCGGGAGCATCCAGAGCATCCCGGGCGGCGGCGAGGCCACGGACACGCGTGGACCCGCGGGGCACGTGCGACACCGCACGGCCCCGCGGGAGCCACTAGCGCACCGCTCGGATGGATTCGCGCAGCGACGACAGCGTCGCGGTGATCGCGGTCGGTTCGTAACCGCAGTGCGCCATGCAGTTGGCGCAGCGCGGATCCCGGCCGCGTCCGTACGAGTCCCAATCGGTGGTGTCGAGCAGTTCCTGATAGGACTGGGCGTAGCCGTCGCCCATCAGGTAGCACGGCTTCTGCCATCCGTACAACGAGTACGACGGGATTCCCCACGCCGTGCACGGGTAGTCGACCTTGCCTTCGAGGAAGTCCAGGAACAGCGGCGAGTGGTTGAGGCGCCACCGCTTCCGCCTGCCGTCGCCGAACGCCTTCCGGAACAGCTCCCGCGTCTCCTCGACCCCGAGGAAGTGCTCCTGGTCCGGGGCCTTCTCGTAGGCGTACGCGGGGGACAGCATCATCCCGTCGACCTTGAGGTCGTTGTTCAGGAAGTCCAGCACCTCGATCACGGTCTGCGGGGTGTCGGTGTTGAAGAACGTGGTGTTCGTGGTGACGCGGAAACCGCGGCTCTGCGCCAGCTTGACGGCGTCCACCGCGGCGGCGAACACGCCCTGCTTCGCCACCGACTCGTCGTGCCGCTCCTCGAGGCCGTCGATGTGCACGGCGAAGGACAGGTACGGCGACGGCTTGAGTTTGTCGATCTTGCGAGGGATCAGCAGGGCGTTGGTGCACAAGTAGATGAACTTCTTGCGTTTCACCAGCCCTGCCACGATGTCCTCGATCTGGGGGTGCATCAGCGGTTCACCACCCGCCAGGCACACCACCGGTGCACCGCATTCGTCGGCGGCTGCCAGAGCCTGTTCGACGGGCATGCGTTGCTTCAACACGTTCGCCGGATGCTGGATCTTCCCGCAGCCCTCGCATGCCAGATTGCACGCGAACAGTGGTTCCAGTTCCAGGGTGATCGGGAACTTGTCCCGTCCGGCCAGTTTCTGTTTGAACAGGTATGCGCCGATCTTGACTGCCTGACGCAGCGGAATGCTCATCCTCACCGTCCTTCTGTTAGGTGTCGGATCACCGATGGTGTGAGGTTGCGACGCTGGTCCGTCTCGTTACTCCAAGTGCACAGCACTGCTAGTCCACTACAGCTGTTGGAATCAGGCAATGCAACCTTTGGGTGTCTTTCGAGCAATTCGATCGCGCACTGTGAACGCTAACCCCCATTCGTTGTGCACGGTGTGATCAGCCCATCACCGTGCCCGAACTCTCGGTGTTCACCGCGCGACGACGGGAGAACGCACCGAGGTCGATCGTGAGCCCGGTGTGTTCGCCGCGATAGGCGATCGGATTCGTGTCGTGGTCCACGCCGGACTCGACGCCGTCGATGATCGCGGTCAGGAACCGGCCCACCAGCGGGGCGTTCTTGAACTGGTTGCCGCTGGTGCCGATGGCGACGTAGAACCCGTCCAGCTCGGTGCGGTCGTAGATCGGGGTCCAGTCGTCGGCCACGTCGTAGACGCCCACGATGCCGCGCGGCCGGTGCGGCACCGTGAGCCCGGTCAGCCTGTGTGCCGCGCGCGTCGCGAGCGCCTGCAGCCCGGCCGCCGTGGGGCGTGGGTCGGTCGCGTCCGGATCGTCGAGCCAGTGCAACGGATCGCACGCCGGCTCGGTG
Source organism: Candidatus Melainabacteria bacterium (assembly GCA_963780635.1). Taxonomy (GTDB): domain Bacteria; phylum Actinomycetota; class Actinomycetes; order Mycobacteriales; family Pseudonocardiaceae; genus DATEPR01. The sequence continues at coordinate 776,976 of CAWACW010000013.1, read as the reverse complement.
CCGCCGACCAGCAGGCCGTCGCCGAGATCACCGCGCAGGTACACGCCCAGGTCCAGGTCGGCCAGCGACATCCCCGGCACGTCACCCGATCGGTAACCCGGCGGCGCGGGCAGGTGCGCGACCTCCTGCCGCAGCGGCCGCACGCCGATGGTGAAGTCGCCGCCCACACCTGCCAGTTCGTTGACCGTGCCCGACCACGGACCCGCCGCGTTGACCACGACCCCACACGGCAATCGCGTGCCGTCGCCGAGCGCCACCGCGACCACCCGGCCTGCTCGCGACTCCACGCCGACCACCGTGCTGCGCAACCGGAACTCCGCGCCGTGGCGCATCGCCGCGGTGGCCAGGTTCTGGGCCGCCAGCTGTGGATCGCTGACGAAGCCGGCGTCCGGCGTGTAGATCGCACCCAGTGACCCGGTCGCGTCGGCCCAGAAAGCGTCGTCCTCGATCCGCTTGGGCGGCCAGTACCGGCCGGTGTCGATGTCGGGGACGCGGGTGCGCAGGGTCGCGCTGTCCCACTCCTCGTAGCGCACGCCCACCTGGTCGAACAGCGGCAGGTACAAGGCCCTGGGTGCTGCCGGCACATCCAGCATCGCCATGCCGTTGCGCTCGAACCGGGCCAGCTCGCCGACGTCGGTGCCCAGCTCGTCGGCCCAGGCACGCCAGCAGAACTGCGCCTCCCACGAGGTCGCCACGCCCGCGTACGTGGAGTACGTGAACCGGATGATCGCGCTGGACGCGCTCGTCGAGCCGTGTCCGATGCCGCCCGCCTTGTCCACCACCACGACCCGGCGGCCCGACCGGGCCAGCTCCAGGGCGATGGCCGAACCCATCACGCCCGCTCCCACCACGACGACGTCTGTGCTCATGTCCACATCCTCCGCCGGCTTGCTAAGAGGAGAGTTCTCCGGATAGAATCGGAGGAACCTCCGGTTAACTGGGAGCCGACATGAGCACGTTGATCACCACACCGTTCGACATCACCTCGACAGCCGCCGAGGTCATCGCCGGTGCCGACCTGACCGGCAAGCGGGCCGTCGTCACGGGCGGCGCGTCCGGCATCGGCAGGGAGACCGCCCGAACGCTGGCGGGCGCGGGCGCCGAAGTCACCCTGGCCGTGCGGGACACCGACGCCGGGCAGCGCGTGGCCACCGAGTTCGGCGCGACGGTCGCGCCGCTCGACCTCGCCGACCGCGCGTCCATCGCCGAGTTCGTCCGGCGGTGGACCGGTCCGCTGCACATCCTGGTGGCCAACGCCGGGATCATGGCCTCGCCGCAACTGCGCACCCCCGAGGGGTGGGAGCTGCAGTTCGCCACCAACCACCTGGGCCACTTCGCGCTGAGTACCGGTCTGCACGACGCACTGGCGGCCGCGAGCGGCGCCCGGATCGTCGTGGTCAGCTCGCGCGGTCACCTCAACGGCGATGTGCTGTTCGACGACGTCGACTTCGAGCACCACCAGTACGACCCGTGGCGGGCGTACAGCCAGTCGAAGACGGCCAACATCCTGTTCGCTGTCGAAGCCGCCCGCCGCTGGGCACCCGACGGCATCGCGGTGAACGCGCTCACGCCCGGCCGCGTGCGCACGAACCTGTTGCGCTACATCGGCGACGAGACCACCTCGAACGCGCCGTCGTCGTTCCAGGCCACGAATCCGGACCTGCTCTGGAAGACCGTCGAGCAGGGTGCTGCCACGTCGGTCCTGCTTGCCGCGTCGTCACTGGTCGACGGTGTGACGGGCAAGTACTTCGAGGACTGCAACGAAGCCGGGCCACGCCAACCCGGTGTCCTGCGTGGCGTGGCCGACTACGCGCTCGACCCCACGAACGCGGCCCGGCTCTGGCGGCTGTCAGAACAGTTGCTGGCTCGGTAACGGACATTTGTTAGCCTGCTGGCGTGGCCGACGGGGGATCCGCGCGACTCGTGGACCGGCTGCTGTCCCCGTCGCGCCCGCAACGGGCGCTGATTCTGACCAGTTTCATCAACCGGGTCGGCAACGGGCTGTTCAACACCGCGTCGGCGCTGTACTTCACGCTCGTCGTGCACCTGCAGGCCGCCCAGGTCGGCATCGGCCTGACCATCGCCGGGATCATCGGGTTGCTCGCCGGCATCCCGGCCGGCGACCTGGCCGATCGGCACGGGCCGCGGCTGATCAGATTCGCCGCGCTCGCGGCCCAGACGACCACGATGGTCGGATACCTGTTCATCCACAGCTTCGGCCCGTTCGTGCTGTTCGCGACGCTGGGCCAGTTGTCGCTGTCCGCGGGCAGCGCGGCCGTGGGGCCGGTGATCGCCCGCGCCGGTGGTGACCGGCCAGGGGCGTTCCGCGCCAAGCTGCGTACCTACGGCAACCTGGGCGTCGTCGTGGGAACCGTCGGGGCCGGGTTCGCGGTGGCGATCGGCACGCGCAGCGCCTACACGGCACTCGTCGTGGGCAACGCGGCCAGCTATGTGGTGTGCGGGCTGCTCCTGCTGCGCGTGCCGAACTACACCCCGCTGCCCAGACCCGCGCGGCAGCGGCGGTTCGCGTCGCTGGGCGACCGGCCGTTCGTCGTGTTCACAGCACTGTACGGAGCGATGGGCTTGCAGTACCCGGTGCTCTCCCTGTTGCTGCCGCTGTGGATCGCCAAGCACACCGATGCTCCACACTGGACTGTCGCCGGCGTCGCCGCGCTGAGTGCCTGCGTGTGCGTGGCTCTGCAGGTGCGCCTCGGCGCGCACATCGAGACGCCGAGGCAGGGCGGCAGGGCATTCCGCTGTGCCGGGCTGCTGTTCCTGGTCAGCTGCCCGCTGCTGGCGGTGACCGCGGACGTCCCGGGCTGGGTCGCGATCCTCGTCATGTTCGTCGCCGTCGTGCTGCACAGCATCGCCGAGGTGTGGGAGTCCTCGGCCGCTTTCGCGCTCGGCTTCGGCCTCGCGCCCGACCACGCGCAGGGCCAGTACCAGGGCCTGCTCGGCCTCGGTTTCGACATCGGCCAGGCCGTGGCGCCGGCGATCCTGACGATCTTCGTGCTGGGGCTGGGTCAGGCCGGCTGGGTGCTGCTCGGCGTGTTCTTCCTCGGTCTCGGCCTGGCCGGACCGCCGCTGGCCGGCTGGGCCGAACGCACCCGCCCCGCCGTCGCCGGTACCGAGGCGTGACAGCCATCCGCTTCGGGTGAGCCGCCCGACCCTGTCGCACCGGACCATGAGTGGTCGCCGGACACGCGGGGACGGACATGGTTGCCCCGGGCTTGCTCGCATCCTGGCGGACACGCCGACCCGGCAGGCGATCGTCGAGCCGTCCGGCGGGCCTGCGCGTAGGGCGTCCAGTCCGGCACGGCCTGGCCCGGACATCGATGTTGATCACACCGCCGGCTTCGCCGTCGCGTTCCAACCTCCTCGACAGACCCACGGTCGCGCCCAGGCTCGCGCCACGAACCCGCGACCGCCTCACCCCGCCGGGATGGCTGCGTCAGTCCCGCAGCACGCAGCGGAAGCCGAGGTGGCTGGTGCTGCTGCGGACCGCCTGTCCCTGTCTGGCCGGTGGCCGGTAGCGCCGGCAGTACGACGGGGCGCACAGGTGTGAACCACCCTTCATCACGCGCCGGTCCTGCTCGGACAGCCCGCGCGCCGGGGCACAGCACGAATCGCCGGGGTGCGCGTGGTCGTCGGTCCACTGCGTCGCCGTCCACTCCCACACGTTGCCGATCATGTCGGCCAGCCCCCAGTCGTTGGCCGGGAACCGGCCGACCGGGGTGGTGCGGTCGCGGCCCGGTCGCTCGTCGTTGCACCACGGGAACGCGCCCTGCCAGGTGTTGGCCATCGGTCTGCCGCGCGGGGTGAACTCCTCGCCCCACGCGTAGGTCGTCGGTGCCCGGCCTGCCCTGGCCGCGTACTCCCACTCGGCCTCGGTCGCCAGGTCCTTGCCCGCCCAGGTCGCGTACGCGATGGCGTCCTCGAAGGACACGTGCACGACCGGATGCAGGTCGCGGCCGCCCAGATCGCTGCCCGGCCCCTCGGGCGCCCGCCAGCAGGCACCCGGCGTCCAGTGCCACCAGCGTCGCCAGTCCTCCAGCGGTACCGGACCCGCCGTCGGCAGGAACACCAGCGACCCGGCCACCAGGTCGGCCGGATCCGCGTCGGGGAAGTCGGCAGCGACCGGTGCCGTTTCGGCCACCGTGACGTGCCCGGTTGCCTTGACGAACCGGCGGAACTCCGCGTTGGTGACCGGATGCGCGTCGATCTCGAACGCGGCGACCCGTTCCTGGTGCGCCGGGCGCTCCTCCGGGTACTGGGTGTCGCTGCCCATCACGAACGTGCCGGAGGGCACCCGGACCATGTTCTTCGGCACGCGCGACGGTAGGCAGGCCGGCGCCGCGACCGCCTCACCCGGCGAGGGTGATCGTCGCGGGGCGTTGTCAGGGACACGGCCGGGATGGTCGACTGCGCGGGTGACCCGAGCCGCAGCCATCGCCAACGCCACCGAGTACTTCGACTCCGGTGCCTTCCGCGCCGACCTCGCCCGCCGGGTCGCCTACCGCACCGAGAGCCAGCCCGCCGACGACCGGCCCGACCTGCGGGCCTACCTGGTCGACGAACTGGTCCCGGTGGCGCGGCGGCTGGGCGCCGACGCGGCCGTCCTGGACAACCCGGTGGCCGGGCGTGGCCCGTTCCTGCTCGCGCACCGGCACGAGTCCGACGAGCTGCCCACCGTCCTCACCTACGGCCACGCCGACGTGGTGATCGCCGAACCGGAACGCTGGCGGGCCGGGCTCGACCCGTGGCAGGTCACGGTCGAGCAGGACCGCTGGTACGGGCGCGGCACCGCGGACAACAAGGGCCAGCACACGATCAACCTGGCCGCGCTGGAGCATGTGCTGGCAGCCCGCGGCAGGCTCGGCTTCAACCTGACGATCCTGGTCGAGAGCGGTGAGGAGTCCGGGTCGCCGGGCCTGCGCGAGTTCTGCGTCCGACACCGCGACGAGCTGGCCGCCGACGTGCTGATCGCGTCGGACGGGCCGCGGGTGGCCGCGTCGCGGCCGACGGTGTTCCTCGGTTCGCGTGGCGCCGCCAACTTCACGCTCCGGGTGGCATCGCGCGAGCGGGCCTATCACTCGGGCAACTGGGGTGGCCTGCTGCGCAACCCGGCCACCGTGCTGGCCAACGCGATCGCCTGCCTGGTCGACGGGCAGGGCCGCATCCTGGTGCCGGGCCTGCGGCCACCCGCGATCCCGGACAACGTCCGCGCGGCGCTGCGCACGATCACGGTCGGCGGCGACCAGGGTGATCCGCCGGTCGACGAGGACTGGGGCGAACCGGGCCTCACGCCCGCCGAGCGGGTGATCGCCTGGAACACGATGGAGGTGCTCACGCTGGCCGCGGGCAACCCGGACACCCCGGTCGGCGCGATCCCCGGCTCGGCCCACGCGCACTGTCAGCTGCGGTTCGTCGTCGGCACCGACATCGCCAACCTGGTGCCCGCCGTGCGCGCGCACCTCGACGACAACGGCCTCACCATGGTCGACGTCGAACCGGGACTGGTGATGGGCGCCAGCCGGACCGACCCGGACGCGCCGTGGGTGCGGTTCGCGCTGGACTCCCTGGAACGCACCGACGGGCACGCGCCCGCGCTGCTGCCCAATCTCGGCGGCAGCCTGCCCAACGACGTGTTCGCCGACGAGCTGGGCCTGTGCACGATCTGGGTACCGCACTCCTATCCGGCCTGCGCCCAGCACGCGCCGAACGAGCACCTGCTCGCACCCCTGGCCCGCCAGGCACTGCGCCTGATGGCGGGCCTGTTCTGGGATATCGGCGAGCGCTAGTCCAGGTCGGAGGTGCCCGGTACGGTGGGGCCTCGCTTTCCGGAGGGGGTCCGCATGGCTGTACCGACGCTGCTGCAGGTGGTTCTGGACGCCACGGACAACAGGGCGCTGGCCGAGTTCTACCGGGAGCTGCTGGGCTACCGGTACCGGCCGGGCGACGAAACGAACGACCCCGATGGCGACCAGTGGCTCGTCCTGCGCGACCAGAACGGGGTGAACAAGCTCGCGTTCGCGCTGGTGCCCGAGCTTCCCGAGTCGACCTGGCCGGACGGCCCGGTCCCCCAGCAACTGCACCTGGACCTCACGGTGTCCTCGGTCGCCGAACTGGACGAGCAGCACGAGCGCGCGCTGGCCCTGGGCGCGCGGCTGCTCGAGGACCGCTCGACCGACCCGGAGGAGCCGCTGCGCGTCTACGCCGATCCCGCCGGCCACCCGTTCTGCATCTTCGTCGTCTTTTCGTGACCGAATGCCGCTGACCGGCTGGGAACCGTTGCGAGGGCTCGATCGTTTCCCGCGTGTGGCATGGCTGGCGTTCAGCATCCCGGGAGCGGTCCTGCTCCTGGTCGGTGTGGCGTGCTACGAGTCGATGCCACGGCGCAAGCTCAAGCGGCCGGGCACGCCGATCTCGGCGACGTACGTCAACGAACTGACCGCGATGTTCTACGGGACGAAGCGGATGGAACTCGACCACCGCGACTCGATGTCCATGATGCGCGACGAGGAAGCCCAAGGTGCCCCGCCCGGGCTGGGCGTCGACCTCGACTCGGGCACCGCGACGCTGCGGCCGGAGCCGCCGGGCGCCCGACTGTCGGACTGAGAGCTGCTAGGACAACAACTGTTCGGCTCGCGCCGTCCAGGTGCGCCAGCTGCGGCGTTGTCGTCGGCCCCGGTACAACAGCGGTACCGGGGCCTCCTCCGCCTTGCAGCCGGCGCACCTGGACGCCGCTCCCTGATCGAACGCCATTGTGTTAGCAGCTCTGGGCCGCGCGGGTGGTGCTGGCGCCTGTCGGTGCCGTGTGGGACGGTCGGGCGGTGCGTCCTTCACTGTTCACCTTCGCCGGCGGCTCGCCCGCGTTTCTCGCGCTGGCCCGAGCCCATCACGCACGCTGTCTGGCCGATCCTGAACTGAACCATCCGTTCTCGCACAAGGACCAGCATCCGCGGCACGTCGAGCGGCTGGCCGCCTACTGGGGCGAGGTCCTCGGCGGGCCGCCCGAGTACTCGACATCCTGCGCCGATCAATCCCATCTGCTGTGGATGCATTCCGGGAACGGTGACATGACCGATCTGGGCAGGCGTTTCGTGGATTGCTTCGTGCTGGCGATGGACGATGCCGGATTGCCCGACGACCCCGATTTCCGTGCGACGATGCGGTCCTATATGGACTGGGCGGTGCAGGACGTCGCCTTGCGGTACCCGGACAACTCGGCTGTGCCATCCGGAGTACAGATGCCCCACTGGTCGTGGCACGGCCCCGTCGAATAGTTCGATGAATACCTGACTCGGTCGGCGACCGATATTCTCCCAGTGCGCGGGAGAATCAATTCGTTTTGACCGGTGCGGTCCGCGGCCGCAAGACTTTCGTCGTGCCCACGACTCCTCCGGCTGTCCTGCCGCTCGCCGACGTAGCCGCTCAGGAAGACAAGAGCCGCCCGGTTCCGCCACCGGCCGCCGCCGGGGACGCCTCCAGCTCGTCCGTTGGATCTCAGCGGTCGCGCGCTGGTCAGCTGGCCGGTGATCTGACGATCGCGCGCGGCGAGTTCGTCGCGCTGCTCGGGCGCGGAAACTCGCGGGCGCGCTCACCGCCACCGGTCGGCTTCCCGGTCAGGTAGACATGAAGCAGTTCGCGGAAGCCCGCCACCACAACGTCGTCTCGCCGCTGGCAGGGAGCAGGTAATGACGATCACGCTGCACTGGTTCCTTCCCACGCACGGCGACGGCCGGTCGGTGGTGGACCGGCCGCACACCAGCCCGGTGGCCGCGGCCGTGCCCAGGGAACCCGATATCGACTACCTGGCCCAGGTCGCGCAGGCCGCCGAACGGCTCGGGTTCACCGGCATGCTCACGCCGACCGGCACCTGGTGTCAGGACGCCTGGCTGACCACGGCGGCCCTGCTGGCCAGGACGAAGACCATCAAGTTCCTGGTCGCCTTCCGGCCGGGGGCGCTCACCCCGACGCTGGCAGCGCAGCTGGCCGCGACGTACCAGCGCGTCTCGGCCGGGCGGCTGCTGCTCAACATCGTCACCGGCGGCGACCCGGTCGAGCAGGCCCGCTTCGGCGATCACCTCGGCCACGACGAGCGCTACGACCGCACCGACGAGTTCCTGGCCGCGCTGCGGCTGATCTGGACCGGAAAGCCCGTCGACTTCGCCGGTGAGCACTACCAGTTCGAAGGTGCCACCACGTTCGCCCCGCCGGACCCGGTGCCGCCGCTGTACTTCGGCGGCTCGTCCGACGCGGGCATGCGGGTCGCCGCCAAGCGCGCGGACGTGCACCTGACCTGGGGCGAACCGCCCGCAGCGGTGGCCGGGAAGGTCACCACCCTGCGCAAGCTCGCCGCCGACGTGGGCCGCGAGCTGCGCTACGGCATCAGGTTGCACACCATCAGCCGGGACACCTCCGAGCAGGCGTGGGCCGAGGCACAGCGGATGTGGGACTCGTTCGACCCGGCCGACATCGCCGCCGCTGCGGCGACGTTCGCGCGCCAGGACTCGGTGGGTCAGCGCAGGATGGCCGAACTGCACGGCGGTAGCGTCGGCGAGGACGCGCGGTCGCTGGAGATCCACCCGAACCTGTGGGCAGGCGTCGGCCTGGTGCGCGGCGGTGCGGGTACCGCCCTGGTGGGCAGCCATACCGAGGTAGCCGACCTGATCGAGCAGTACCACGACGTGGGCATCGACGAGTTCGTGCTGTCCGGCTACCCGCACCTGGAGGAGGCGTACTGGTTCGGCGAGGGTGTCCGGCCGGAGCTCGCCCGGCGTGGCCTGCTCGCCTGACGCGCCGCTGACCGAAGAAGGAGACATGACACTCACCTGCCACTGGTTCCTGCCGACCTACGGCGACAGCCGTCACCTCGTGGGCGGCGGGCACGGCACCGCGATCACCGACGCGGGCGGCGACCGGCCCGCGACCCTGGCCTACCTCGGCCAGATCGCGCAGGCCGCCGAGCAGCTCGGGTTCTCCGGCGTGCTCACGCCGACCGGCGCGTGGTGCGAGGACGCCTGGCTGACCACGGCGATGCTGGTGGCGAAGACCGAGCGGCTGAAGTTCCTGGTCGCGTTCCGGCCCGGCATGATCACGCCGACGCTCGGCGCCCAGATGTCGGCCACGTTCCAGCGGCACTCCGGCGGGCGGCTGCTGCTCAACGTGGTCACCGGTGGCGAGGACGCCGAACAGCGCGCCTACGGCGACTTCCTGTCCAAGGACGAGCGCTACGTGCGGACCGACGAATTCCTCACCGTGGTGCGCAGGCTGTGGACGGGTGACACGGTCGACTTCACCGGTGAGCACCTGCGGGTCGAGCGGGCCACGCTGTCCCGGGTGCCCGACCCGCTGCCCACGATCTACTTCGGCGGCTCGTCCGCGGCCGGCCGCACTGTCGCCGCTAAGCACTCCGACGTGTACCTGACCTGGGGTGAGCCGCCGGCGCAGGTCGCCGAGAAGATCGAGTCGGTGCGTCGCGAGGCCACCGCGCTCGGCCGGACAGTCCGGTTCGGCATCCGCCTGCACACCATCACCCGGGACACCGCCGACCAGGCCTGGGCGGAGGCGCGACGATTCCTCGACGCGCTCGACCCGGCCACCGTCGCCGACGTCCAGCGTGGGCTCGAGCGCAGCCAGTCCGAGGGCCAGCAGCGGATGCTGGCCCTCAACCGTGGCACCACCGACGACCTGGAGATCTACCCGAACCTGTGGGCGGGCGTCGGCTTGGTGCGCGGCGGTGCGGGCACCGCGCTGGTGGGCAGCCACACCGAGGTAGCCGACCTGATCGAGCAGTACCACGACGTGGGTGTCGACGAGTTCATCCTGTCCGGGCAGCCGCACCTGGAGGAGGCGTACTGGTTCGGCGAGGGCGTGCTGCCGATCCTGCGCCGTCGGGGCCTGTGGCAGCACCCGGCCGCTCCGGCCGCACCGGTCGGACCTGTCGGACCGGTCGCACCGGCCGGATCGGAGCTGGTGCGGGCGCCGGCGGCGCAGTAGCGCCGGTAGCGTCAGGTGCCATGACGAGCAGCGCTGACCTGCTATCCCGGACCAGGGAGATCGCCGAGACCGTGCTGTTCCCGGCCACGATCCAGGTCGACCGGTCCGGCGTGCTGCCCTCGTCGCACCTGGACCTGCTGGCCAAGGCCGGTCTCTACGGGCTGGCCGCGCCACCGGAGTTCGGTGGGCCGGACATCGACTTCGCGACCGCGTCCGAGGTGATGGAGACGCTGGCCTCGGCGTGCTTGTGCACGACGTTCGTGTGGATGCAGCACCACGGCGTCGTCCTGCGGCTGGCCGGGCGGCCGGGGCCGCTGCGCGACGAGTGGCTGTCCCGGCTGGTCGCGGGCGAGCGGCGGGCGGGCGTGGCCCTCGGCGGCGGCCTGCCCGGCCCGCCGGTGCTGGTCGCCAGCAGGACAGCCGACGGCTACGTGCTCGACGGGCACTCGCCGTGGGTGACCGGCTGGGGCATGGTCGACGTGCTCGCGGTGCTGGCCCGCGACGGCGACGCGCTCGTCTGGGCGCTGGTGGACGCCACCGAGTCGGCGACGCTCACCGTCGAACCGCTGGAACTGGTCGCCGTGGCCGCCAGCAACACCGTCACGGCCCGGTTCACCGGCCACGTCGTGCCCGCCGAACGTGTGCTGGGCACCCAGGACCACGCAGAGTTCGCCGCCATGGACGCGGCCCGGCTGCGGATGAACGGCGTGCTGTCGCTGGGCCTGACCGCGCGCTGCACCACTCTGCTGGGCTCCGGTCAGCTGGACGCGGAGCTGACGGCGGCCCGCACCCGACTGGACACCGCGGGACCCGACGACATGCCCGACGCCCGCGCGCAGGCGTCCGCCCTGGCGGCCCGCGCGGCCACCACGCTCGTCGCCGCCACCGGCAGCCGGGGCATCCTGCTCGACCAGCACCCGCAGAAGCTGGCCAGGGAAGCGTTGTTCCTGCTGGTGTTCGCGTCCCGCCCGGCGATCAAACAGGCATTGCTGCCGCGACTGCTCGGCACGGCCGGATGAGTGCCGAGTCGCTCAGCCGGGGCTGGCGGTTCGGCGAGTACGTCCCCGGCGGCGAGGCACCGGATTTCGACGAGCGCGGCCTGGCCGCTGTGACTCTGCCGCACACCGTCGTCCCGCTGTCCTGGCGGAACTGGCAGCCCGCCGACTGGGAGCGGATCTGGCTCTACCGGCGGCGGCTGGACCCGAACCGGCGGGGCCACCGCACGTTCGTCGACTTCGAGGGCGCCATGGTCAGCGCCACGGTGTACTGCAACGGTCACCGGTATCCCGAGCACGTCGGCGGTTACCTGCCATGGAGCCACGAACTCACCGAGCAGCTCGCAGAGCCGGACAACGTGCTGGCCGTCGTGCTCGACTCGCGCTGGACGGCCGTGCCACCCGCCGGTCATCCGGCGGGTGCGGCCGCCGTCGACTACCTGCAGCCCGGCGGGATCTACCGGGACGTGACGCTGCGGACCGAGCCACCGGTGTTCCTCGCGGACCTGTTCGCCAAGCCCGTCGACGTACTGAGTCCCGACCGCCGCGTGGACGTGCGGGCCACGATCGACGCCGCCGTCCCCGCCGCGGGCACGCTCACGGTCACCGTGGCGGGCAGCGTGTCGACCATCGCCGTGGACGTCGGAGCAGGGTGCACCACCGTCGACCTGGTCGTCCGCGCGCTGCCCGACGTGCTGCTGTGGGCACCGGGTTCGCCGCACCTCTATGACGTCGACGCCACGCTGACCCTCACCGGCGGCACGACCTGCACCCGCCGGGAGCGGATCGGCTTCCGCGAGGCGCGGTTCACCGAGCACGGCTTCCTGCTCAACGGCCAACGGCAGCAGATCTTCGGCCTGAACCGGCATCAGAGCTACCCCTACGCGGGGTTCGCGATGCCGGCGCGCGTGCAGCGCCGGGACGCCGAGATCCTGGCCCACGACCTGAACTGCACGATGGTCCGCTGCTCGCACTACCCGCAGTCCCGGCACTTCCTGGACGCCTGTGACGAACTGGGCCTGCTCGTGTGGGAGGAGCCGCCCGGCTGGCAGTACGTCGGCGACACCGACTGGCAGGACATCGCGGTGGCCAACGTGCGCGACATGATCCTGCGCGACCGCAACCGGCCCTCGGTGATCCTGTGGGGGATCCGGCTGAACGAGACCGCGCACCACCCCGCGTTCTACCGCCGCACCCAGCGGGTGGCCGACGAACTGGACGGCTCGCGGCAGACCACCGGTGCCGTGGTCAGCCAGGACACCAAAGGCTGGGCGGCGGACGTGTTCGCGTTCGACGACTACCGCAGCGACCCGGCGGGCAACGCGGCCCTCCTGCCGCCAGTGCGGGGTGTGCCATACCTGGTCAGTGAGGCTGTCGGCGCGCTGGACGGCCCGCCGTACTACCGCTGGACCGACACCCAGGAGGTGCTCGCCACCCAGTTGGTCATGCACGCGACCGTGCACGACATCGCCGCGTCCGACGACCGCTACGCGGGCCTGCTGGGCTGGGCTGGCTTCGACTACGCGTCGCTCACCGGCCGCGTGCACCAGCACCTCAAGTGGCCGGGTGTCGTGGACACGTTCCGGGTGCCCAAGTTCGGCGCCGCCATCTACCAGTCCCAAGTGGACCCCGCGGTGCGGCCGGTGATCGAACCAGCGTTCTTCTGGGACTTCGGGCCCCGGTCGCCGCGCGGCGGTCCTGGCCCCGGCACGGTCATCGCGACCAACTGCGACCACCTTGAGCTGTCCGTCGGCGACCGGCACATCGGCACCGCGTTGCCCGACCGTGCCCGGTTCCCGCATCTGCGGTACCCACCGGCCGTGGTGGACCTGACGGTCGCCGCGGCCGGTCTGCCCGAGCTGCGGATCGACGGCTACGTGGGGGAGGAGCTGGTCGCCCGGCGCCGGTTCGCCGCCGATCCGGTGAGCGACCGGTTGCTGCTGGTGGCTGACGATCCGGCCATCACGGCCAACGGTTCCGACGCGACGCGGGTGCTGTTGCGGGCCGTGGACGCGTACGGCAACCAGCGGCCGCACGTCACCGGCGACGTCCGCCTCACACTGTCCGGACCGGGCGTCCTGATCGGCGACGACCCGTTCGCGTTCGGCGACTTCGGTGGTGTGGGGGCGGTGTGGCTGCGGTCCCTGCCGGACGAGCCCGGCCTGCTCCGGCTCACCGCCGAGCACCCCACGCTCGGCGACGCCACGGTGTACGTGCTCACCGAATGAGCCGGGATCGGCGTCCGGTAGCGGCCCTTGGCGATGCGTGTCACCATCCGACCATCGGGCTTCGTCGAAAGGTGAGTGACACCGCCATGAACGTCTCCCCAACCGAGCCGACGCCCACCGGCACCCCAACCACCGGCGCCCCTTCCGGCACTCCACCCGCCACCGAACACGAGAGCCGTCCCGGCGGCATCGGCCTGGACAGCACCCAACTGCCCGCCTTCATCCGCAACGCCACCTGGCTGCAGGCCGTCGCCGGCGTGGCCGCCATCGCGCTGGGCATCGTGATCCTCGTGTGGCCAGGCCCCACCCTGCTCGTGGTCGGCGTCCTGTTCGGCATCTACCTGCTGGTCACCGGCTTCTTCCAGCTGATGGAAGGCTTCGCCCCGCACATCCCCGGCCACCTGCGGGCGCTGACCCTGATCAGCGGTGCGTTCAGTGTGCTGCTGGGCCTGATCTGCTTCCGCGGCGCGGCGGAGTCGATCCTGCTGCTGGCGATCTGGATCGGCTTCGGCTGGCTGCTGCGCGGCACCATGGAGATCGCGAACGGCATCACGGCCCGCCGTGGCTGGCTCATCTTCGTCGGCGCGATCACACTGATCGCCGGGATCGTGCTGATCGTGTCGCCGTTCGGTTCGCTGGTCACGCTGACCGTGGTCGCCGGGATCTGGCTGGTCGTGGTCGGCGTCATGGAACTGGTCCACGGCATCTACTGGTTCCTCCAGGAGCGTCGCCGCCAGCACTGACAAACCGCACATCGCGCAGCGCACTGGTTGAACCAACCAGGGGCAGGGAACCACATCGACAACGTCGATGTGAGGAGAACCCATGTCCCTCAACCACGGTGGCCGCCGCGGCCTGGTCCGCATCGCAGTGGCGGTCGTGCTGAGCGCGGCCGCATTGACCAGCTGCAAAGCGATCGGGGTGTCGTTAGGCAGCGGGCCCGCGGGGTCCGACGGCGATACCGCCGCCACCGCCGCAGGCCTGGTCACCGCACCGGACCAGGGCTACCAGCCCATCTACGGCTTCATGGAGTCGGCCCACCGCACTCTGGACATGACCATGTACGAACTGGTCGACACCACCGCCGAACAGGATCTGGCCAAGGTCGCGCAACGCGGCGTGCGGGTGCGGGTCATCCTCGACCACCACCTCGAAGCCAAGAACAACAAGGCAGCGTTCGACTACCTGAGCGCGCACGGAGTGCACGTGGCGTGGGCCAACACCCGCTACGCGTCGACGCACCAGAAGACGATCACCATCGACGACACCGAGTCGGCGATCCTCACCGGCAATCTGACCAGCCGGTACTACTCCACCACCCGCGATTTCGCGATCATCGACAGGACGCCGTCCGACGTGACCGCGATCGAGCAGACGTTCAACGCGGACTTCTCGCACACCTACCCGTTCACCCCGCCGGACGCCGCGGACCTCGTGTGGAGCCCCACGAACGCGGAATCGTCGATGCTGACCGTGATCAACCACGCCGAGCACAGCCTGCAGGTGGAGAACGAGGAGATGGCAGTCAGTGGTATCGAGGACGCGCTGATCGACGCCGTCCACCGCGGACTGACCGTGCAGGTCACGATGACCCGCTCCAGCGACTGGACCGACGACTTCGACAAGCTCGTGCGCGGCGGAGTCAAGGTCGCGACGTTCTCGTCGAGCGCGTCGCTCTACATCCACGCCAAGGTGATCGTCGCCGACGCCGGATTGCCGGGAGCGCGGGCACTGGTGGGTTCGGAGAACTTCTCCACCACGTCCCTGACCCGCAACAGGGAACTGGGCCTGACGGTCACCACCCCGGATGTCGTGGCGGCACTGCACGACACGCTCGCGCACGACTACAGCGCGGCCGAGCAGTGGCAGAGCTGATGTCACATGCGGTCGCGGGTGCCCGTGGACTAGCCTGCCGGCATGGAAAGATCAACGCTCGATCTGGTGGCGGCAGGCAGGGAAGCATTGGTGGAGGCCGCGTTCCGCACCGGTGACTACACCGAGGCGCAGGCGTTACTGGACGCGGCCCGCGAGCAGGTCGACGGCCCGGCCACCGAAGCGGCCGTGCTGCACCAGCTCGGGTGGCTGATGCACTTCCAGGCACTCGACCGTGACCGGGACGCGACGCTGGCCGCCGAAGAGGAGGAACTGTTCCAGCAGGCCCTCCGGCTACGGCGCGGACTCGGCGATCTCGGCGGAGTCGCCGAGTCCCTGTTCGGCGTCGGCCTGGTGCACCAGGTACTGCGCGCCGACTCGGCAGCTGCCATGCCGTACTTCACCGAAGCGCTCACCCTCGCCGACGAGCACGCCGACGTCATGACCCGGTCCGAGGTACACCGTCATGTCGGCTTCTACTACGCCATCGAGGACGTGCAGCCCGACAAGGCCCTGCACCACCTGCGACTCTCCCTCGAACTGCGCGAGGCCGACGGCGACGATCGCTGGCTCCCCGGCGGCACCCTCGCGCTGGGCGAGGCCGAACTGGAACTGGGCGACCGCACCGAAGGCCTTCGCTACCTGCGTGCCGCGGTGGCCCAGGCCAAGCAGGCACGGCTGCGCCCGGACCGCATCGCGATGGCCGAGCAGATCCTGCGCGGCGCCGAGGCCGCCGAAAATCCACAGTAGACCGATTGCCGACGCCACCACTGTTCACCCGGCCAACTCGCCGACCGAGTGAACAGTGTCCCGGTTGAATGGCGACCTACCGCCGACCACTTCCCGGTTTCGTCCCGCGTGCGCACGTGCGTACTCGCCCGCTCGACCACCAGCGCCGACGGCTTCAGCACCGGCCGGCACACACGCACTCGCTCTTGATCTCCGGGGTCCAGTTGAAATGCCGACCTCCCGGCACCGGCAGGCCGAAGTCGATCGCATACCCGAAGTCGTCCCCGGCGAAGCCGAGTCGCAACGCGATCGGCTTCGCCCGCACCGTGCCCTGCACCGGACGGCCCCGCCGAACCGACTCCGGCCCCGCCGAACCGACTCCGGCCCCGCCGAACCGACTCCGGCCCGGCCCAGAGCGTCGACGGCAGGCCGCCCTCCCTCGCCGGCGCCGCGATCGCCCCGTTGCGCGACGCGTCCGCCAGCCAGCCGCAGCGCCCGGTACAGGCTCGGTTTACCGCTGCCGTTCGCCCCGGTGACCAGTGTCAACTGCCGCAGCGGCAGGACCGGGTCACGCAGCGACCGGTAGTTCGCCACCGCCGGCGTCGTGAGCACTACCCGAGACCAAGTGCGCCCACCGACCGTCCCCACTCGCCGGTCATCAGCTCTTCGCGCTCACCGACCGACCGCAGCGCCGTGATCGTCGCGTGGCCCTCGGCCAGCAGTGCCGCGTCCGTGCCCGGCGCCAGGCCACCGTCGATGAAGACCGTCCTGATCTCGATGGCCCCATCATCCGATCGGTTGACCCCGAACTCCGCTCTCCCGGAAGCCGACAGCCTCGCCCAGCGCAGCGGCGACACGTCGGCCGGCGGCACATTCGGCACGTTGACGTTCAGGATGCTGGCCGCCGGCAGGTCCAGCACCGCGGGCAGCAGGCCAGTGACCACCGCCTCGGCCGCCGTCCAGTGCGGCTCCTCGTCGCCCTCGACGTCCAGCGACACCGCCACCCCGGTCACCCCGTTCACGCTCGCCGTCAGCGCCGCGCCCACCGTGCCCGAGTGCAGCACCGCCTTCCCGAGGTTCGGCCCGTGGTTGACGCCGGACAGCACCATCGCCGGCCGCTCGCCGAACGCCCCGGAGCAGCCGACCAGCGCGATCATGGCGGGATGAGCGGCCAGCGCGTACGCGGGCACGTCGGGCAGGCCGGGCAACGATTTCGGCCGCACGAGCAGCTTGCCGTCCTCGGTCACCGCCGTCATGCCCGCGCCCGTTCCGCTGGCCTGCTCCGCAGGCGCCGCGACGACCGTCTGGTAGCCCAGCTGCACGGCACATCGGGCCAGTGCGACCAGGCCGGGGGAGTCGATCCCGTCGTCGTTGGTGACCAGGACACGAGTCACGATGGCACGCCGCCCTTCGCCGAAGCCGGAAGCCGCAAGCCGCAGCCGGAAGCCGGAAGCCGCAAGCCGGAAGCCGGAACGGGAACCGGCAGCCGGAACCCGAAATCGGCCCGCCCGCAGCCTACGAAACGGTCGCCCACACCGCCGGAGACCGTGGCGACGCTCACCCGAGCAGCCGGGCCACCAGCTCCAGTGCCTCGTCGACGCTCGTCACCAGGTACATCGGGTCGACGAACATGTCGATGATCCCGGTCTGCTCGTGCAACCGGCCCAGGGCGTCGGCGATCTGCTCGACCGACGTGCCCGCTGCGGCGTTCACCCGCAGCACGGTCGGGATGTCCTCCGACCGGCCGACCGACCGGGCCGCGGCCTGCACGACGTCCCGCTGCCGCAACAGCGCATCGGCCGTCGACGGGCCCGGGATCACCCACGCGGGCAGCCACCCGTCGGCCCGCTTGCCGATCCGCCGCAACGCCGGCTCGCTGATGCCGCCCAGCCAGATCGGCGGCCGGGGCGTCTGCGCGGGCTTCAGGTCGACGTACGTGCTCGGCAGCGTCAACACCTTGCCCTTGTACTGCGCGGGGTTCTCGGTCCACCAGGTCTCCAGCGCGTCCAGGCTCTCGTCCAACCGCGCACCGCGACCTGCCCACGGGATCCCAGCGGCCTGGTACTCCTCGGGCGACCAGCCGATACCGAAACCGGGGATCAGCCGTCCACCGCTGAGGATGTCGATCGTGGTCAGCGACCGCCCGATGACCGCGGGCGCGTACCACGGCAGGTTCAGCACGTTCGTGCCCAGCAGCGCGTGCTGGGTGGCAGTCGCGGCGACGGTGAGCAGCGCGAACGGGTCGAGTACGGACCGGAACTCGGCCGGGATGGTGCTACCGCCGCCGTAGCCGACGGTCGGTTGGACCGGGTCGAGCAGCCGGTCGCCGACCCACAGGCTGTGCGCGCCCAGCCGTTCCGCCGTCGCGGCGAATCTGGCCACGTCGGTGGCAGCGCCGGCCAGCGCGCCGAACTGCGGTAACGAGAATCCGAGCCGGATCATGTGGGTCCCTTCCCGTCCGTGATCGAGCGATGCCGTGCCGTGACCATTGTCACGCAGGCAACGGCATCGACGGGCGATCATTGGTCAGGGTTGCGGCGCTCAGACCCGCTCGCTCACGCGGACGGCGTAACCCTTCGGATCGCGCCACGGTCCGCCGTTCGCGGCGAACCAGGAGTGCACCCGCTCCCTCACCGTCCGCACCACGTCCGGGTATGCGGGGGAGTCCGGCGGCAGCCCGCACATCGACGTCACCGCGCAGGCGAAGCGGATCAACGGTCCGGGCCGGTCGAACACCAGGTGGTTGTCGAATCGCGCTGCGGCTGACCGCCGACGTGCGGCCGCTGCCGGACCCGCGACGTGGCGGCCCGCGTCGTTGCCCGTGAGTGGGTGAGCCGAACGACACGGCAGGTGGGCGGAGCCGCGCTCGACTGGCCTAGCCTGATCGGGGTATCCGCTGGACGGGGGGAGTGACCATGGCCGGCTCGTCGTGGCACGGACGCCGGTACGTGGCACTCGGCAGCTCGTTCGCGGCCGGGCCGGGACTCGCGCCGATGACCACGGACCGGCCGAAGGCGGCCCGCCAGTCCGCCGTCAACTACGCCCACCTGACCGCGGTCGAGCTGGGGATGACGTTGCACGACGTGACCAGCAGCGGCGCCACGACCCACGACATCCTGCGCGAGCGCCAGCACGACCAGGAACCCCAGCTCGCGGCCGTCGACGCGGCGACGGATCTCATCACGGTCACCATCGGCGGCAACGATGTCGGCTACCTGCGGACACTCTTCGCGCTCAGCGCGCCACGCTGGCTGCAGCGGTTACCCGGGCTCGCCGGGCGAGTGGCCGAGCTGGTCGACGCGGCCGCCGTCGACACCCGGTTCGCCGGTCTCGCCACCGACCTGACGGACGTGGTGCGGGGCATCCAGGACCGTGCCCCGGCGGCCAGGATCGTGCTGGTCGACTACCTGACGGTGCTGCCGCCCGAGTACGCGACGGCGCTCCCGCTGTCCGAGCGGGACTTCACACTGGTCACGTCGATCGCGGCCCGGCTGGTGGCGGCCACCGCCAAGGTGGCCGCGTCGACCGGCGTCGCGCTGCTCGACGTGGCGAAGACCAGCCGGGACCACCATGCGTGGTCGCCGGAGCCGTGGACCAGCGGGTTGACGTGGCCGTTGCCGTGGCGGCAGTCCGTCGGGTTCCATCCGACGGCGGCCGGTATGCGGGCGGTCGCCGACCGGCTGCGGGTGCACCTGCTGGCTACCGGCGCACCGCCACCAGCAGCGCCCCAGCAGCCATGATGGCCGCGCACACGATCGCCGAGACGTCCCAGCCCGCCAGCGGAAACGCCGTCGACTGTCCCGGATGGACACTGAGCACGAACACGACGGTCACGCCGAGGCCGGCACCGAGGTAGCGGCTGGTGTTGTTGATGCCGCTGCCCATCCCGGCCCGGTGCGCGGGCACGCTGGCCACGGCCTGACCACCCAGGGTGGCGTTGACCACTCCGGTGCCGATGCCCGCGACGATGAGACCGGGCAGCAGTGACGACCAGACGGCACCGGGTGCCAGCGCGGTGGTCGCGGCGATGCCGGCCGCGGTCAGCAGCAGGCCGCCTGCCAGGCGTGTTCTCGGGCTGACTCGCTGCCCGAGCCTGCGGGCGGCCAGGGCGGCGACGACGCTGGTGACCGACCACCCGAGCAGCAGCACGGCGGCGAATACGGCGCCGCGGCCAAGGCCCTGCTGCAGTTCGGTGGGGAAGAACGACATCAGCGCCGTGATGCCAGCACCGGTGGTGAAGCTGGCGATGGTGGCGTCACGCAGCGTTCGGCTGCGGAACAGGGACAGGTCGATCATCGCGCCGCGCGAGCGCGCCTGCACGAGCAGGAAACCGGCCAGCAGCACGACACCGCCGATGAGCAGGACGAGCGGCAGGGGCCGCAGCCAGCCTCCGTGCCCCTCGGTGAGCCCGGCCAGCACGCCGGCGATGCCACCGGCGAGCAGCACGACACCGGGTATGTCGAGGGTGCGGGAGGCGCCGGACGTCGACTCGGTGAGCAGCCCGCGACCGGCGACCGCCAGCCCGGCGACCAGCAGCGCGAGCAGCCAGTACATGGCCCGCCAGTCCCAGTAGACGGCGAGCAGTGACGCGGCGATTGGCCCGAGCGCGATGCCGGCGCCGACGGCCGCACCCCACATGCCCATCGCGCGCACCCGGGCGTGGCCGGGCGGCAGTGCGTGGCTGATCAGGGCGAGACTGCACGCGAGCACCGCGGCACCGCCGATGCCGCCTGCCACTCTGCTGAGTACGAAGACCACGGTGGACGGTGCGACGGCGGACACGACCGAGGCGATGGCGAGTACGACCGCACCCAGGCAGAACACCCGTCGCCTGCCGAAGTCGTCGGCGAGCGCGCCGCACGTGAGTATCGCGAGCGTGAGCCCGAGGCTCATCGAGCTGAGGATCCAGGACTGCCCTGCGGGGCCCGCACCGATGGCGACGGCCACTTGATGGGTGGTGGCCAGTGGTGCTGTGAACGACATCATCACCAGCAGCGTGCCGATGGTCGAGGTCAGCACGGTCCGCGTGCCGGCGGGAGCGGCATCGGACTGGGTGAGCTGCTGCTGGATCACGGTCGGCCCCGTCTCGTCGTCGGTCTACTGAATGAACCATACCAGGTAAGGTCTGTTCAGTGAACCGTCGTGTTACGGTGGCTGTGTGGCACTGAAGTCCGACTACGACACGCAGGAGTGCTCGATCGCGCGCACGCTGGAGATCATCGGCGAGCGCTGGACGTTGCTGGTACTGCGAGACTGTTTCTTCGGGGTGCGGAGGTTCTCCGACCTGCAGCGGCACATCGGGCTGCCGAAGGCGGTGCTGGCGGCGAGGCTGGAGACACTGGTGAACGCGGGCATCCTGGAGCGGAGCGAGTACCGGACGGGCAGGTCGGAGTACCTGCTGACGGAGCGTGGTCTCACCCTCTGGCCGACGTTGCACTCGCTGAGCACGTGGGGCGACACGAACCTGGCGCCGCGCGGCGCGAGGTCGATCTTCCAGCATGCCGAGTGTGGCACTCCGCTGGTCGCCGGCGCGGTGTGCCCGACCTGCGGCCTGGCACCGCACGTCGGTGACGTGGAGTTCCGTCCGGGCCCTGGCAGGGATTTGGGCAAACGTCGCGGCGACGCGGTCGAGGCCGACTTGCTCAAGGGTCACCGGATGCTGCAACCGCTGCCGGAACAGCGCTCCTGACCGCTCGACGCACAGTGTCGCGAGGGCGGCAGCCTGATCGGTCCATGTCCTGCATGATTGCCTGCAGTGACGGTGCTGGCCGAAGGAGGCATGAGCGTGCAACTGAAAGTGGACGCCGACCCCGCTGAACTGGGTTTCGACGCCGAACGGCTCACGCGGATCGACCGCCGGATGAGCCGGTATGTGGACGAGGGCCTGTTGCCGGGCTGGCTGCTCACGGTCAGCAGGCGCGGGAAGATCGTGCACCTGTCGACCTACGGTCAGCGCGACCTGGAGGCAGGGCTGCCCGTCGAGCTGGACACGCGGTGGCGGATCTACTCGATGACCAAGCCGATCACGACGGTCGCGGCCATGATCTTGTTCGAGGCGGGCGAGTTCGAACTCACCGACCCGATCAGCAAGTGGCTACCCGAGTTCGCCGATGTGCGCGTCTACACCAGGGGCAACGCCCAGTCGCCGGCCACCGAACCGGTCACGGAACCGATCCGGGTGTGGCACCTGATGACGCACACGGCGGGCCTGACCTACGGTTTCCACCACGCTCACCCGATCGACGAGCGGTACCGCCTGGCCGGCTTCGAGTGGGGCCAGCCGGCGGGCAAGAACCTGGCGCAGTGCACGGAGATCCTGGCCGGGATACCGTTGCTGTTCCAGCCGGGCAGCGAGTGGAACTACTCGATGGCCACGGACGTGCTCGGCAGACTGATCGAGGTCGTGTCCGGCCGGCCGCTGGACGAGTTCTTCGCCGACAACGTCTTCGGGCCGCTTGGCATGGCGGACACGGGCTTCTGGGTGGACGACGAAGCCGCGAAACAGTTGGCGGCGCTGTACGTTCCGCAGCCAGGTTCGAGGCGCGCGGTGCGGCAGGATGCGCTGGGTGGCGACCGGACGAAGAAGCCGGACTTCCTCTCCGGTGGTGGCGGCCTGATCTCCACGGCGGCCGACTATCACCGCTTCACGCAGATGCTGGCTCGTGGCGGCGAGTTGGACGGCGTGCGCGTGCTCGGCACCCGGACTCTCGCGCACATGACCAGGAACCACCTGCCCGGCGGCGCCGACCTCGAACAGTTCGGCAGGCCGTTGTTCGCCGAATCCCCGTTCGACGGAGTCGGCTTCGGGCTCGGCTTCTCGGTGTTGCAGGACGCGGCCAAGGCCAAGTCACTGGCTTCGCCGGGCGAGTTCGCCTGGGGTGGCGCGGCGAGCACGGCGTTCTGGGTGGATCCGGTCGAGGAGATCACGGCGAGCTTCTTCACCCAGCTACTGCCATCGAGCACGCACCCATTGCGGACTCAGTTGAGGCAGCTGGTCTACCAGGCATTGGTGGACGAGCCACCGAAGGCGCGTTAGCGACAGGGAATCGGCGGCCGTCACTCCGGGAACCGGCGGCCGCCGAACCCGACGCGCCCGCCTCGCGACTGCCCGGCACCCCAGGCATTGGGCGGACACCCGCCTGCACAGTCCGGGGGCAAGCCGACCTCACGCGTTCGCTTGTGTCACGCGGGCACCGGTCGCAGCGGCAGCGAGCGCGGTGCGCGCAAAGTGTTGTCGTGGTGCCGAATCGGTGTGCGGGTAGGCGCCGAGCGGCTCACTCGCCGTGCGAGTGCACCGAGCAGCACCTCGGCCTCCCGCCGTGCCACGTGCTGCCCCTACGCACTGGTGAATCAGGACCGGCTCGCCCGCGCGCGATCGTGTCACCACGTGATTTCGCCGGCACGCCGATGTCGATCACGGCAGTGTCGATCACGGCAGTGTCGATCACGGCAGTGTGATCGGTGTGCCCTTGAGCGGTACCGGCGTGCCCGCTGTGATCGCCGCGCACGCGGCCGCCAGTTCCTTCGCGTCGAGCTTGACGTAGGACTGGCCGTCCGACGACGTGCCGAACCCGTCCGACGGTGCCGTGTAGAAGTGCGTGCCGGCCGGCGGCGTACCCAGCACGTCCACCAGCGTCCGCAGCATCACGCTGGAGGTCAGTCCCGAGTCGACCGTGAGGTTCTGCGCGACGATCCGGACGATCTGGTTGGCCAGCAGCGGCTTGCCCAGCACATCCTGCGAGCGGAGCTTCTCGCTGATCCCGGCGATCACCTGCTGCTGGTGGTCGATCCGGTCGAAGTCGCCGCCCGGCAGGCCGTAGCGGATCCGCACGTACAGCAGCGCCTGGTTGCCGGACAGCGTGAGCTTGCCTGCCGGGAAGTGGTTGCCGTTGCGCGGATCTGTGATCGCGGTCTCGTTGAGCACCGTGACGCCGCCCAGCGCGGAGGTCAGGTCCCGCACGCCGTCGAAGTCCATCACCATCACGTGGTCGATCGGGATGCCGGTGAGGTTCTCGACCGTCCTGACGACCAGCGACGGGCCGCCGTTGAGCGCCGCGTTGATCTTCTCGGTGCCCTTGCCGGGAATCGGCACCCACGAGTCGCGCGGGATGGACAGCACGTCGATCTGGCTGCGGTCGGCGTTGAACCTGATCAGCATGATCGCGTCCGCGCGCTGGCCGGTGACACCGTCGGCCTGGTCCGCGCCGAGCCGCGCGTCGGAGCCGAGCAGCAGCACGGTCAGCGGTTTGCCGGTGGCGTCGCCGGGTGTGCCGAGGCCTTGGACGGGCACGGTGTGTACCGACCCGGTCACCGAACCCGTGACCTGCCAGAGCACTCCGGCGGCAGCGAGCACCACCACCGCCAGCACGGCCACGCTGATGTTGACCGCGACCCGCCCCCAGCGACGGCGTCTTCGAACTTGGCCGTCGTCCTCTTCAGACCCGAACAGCTCGTCCGCCAGATCCCCGGACATGCGGTCGGAATCCGTCACGGTTGCCGACTGTAGAGCGCTGTACCCAACGTGACCAGTGCTGATTCCGTTCCGTGATGCGGGAGGTGAGGTTCGCTCACCGGCCGTCCGCAGTTGATCACCCAGCGTTCGCCGGATCGGATGTCGAACCCGCGCTACCGGTCTCGACCACAGGATGAGGACCCCTGACGAGAGGAACGAACCCATGTGGTTGCCCGAGATCGTGTCCCGCGCAGACTGGCTCGCCGCCCGCAAGAAACTGCTGGTCGAGGAAAAGGCCGCCACCAGGGCGCTGGACGTGGTGAACGCCGATCGGCGCAGGCTGCCGATGGTCCGGATCGAGACGGACTACACATTCCACGGCCGCGACGGCGAGGCGTCACTGGCGGACCTGTTCGATGGCCGTCGCCAACTGGTGATCTACCACTTCATGTGGGCCCCGGACTGGGATCTGGGCTGCCCGTCGTGCTCCGGCTTCGCCGACCAGATAGGCCACCTGGCCCATCTGCACGCCCGCTCGACCACGTTCGCGGCAGTATCCCGGGCGCCGTACTCGAAGATCGCGCCGTTCCGGGAGCGCATGGGCTGGCGGTTCCCCTGGTATTCGGCGTACGGCAGCCGGTTCAACTACGACTTCCACGTCACGCTGGACGACTCCGTGCTACCCGCCGAGTACAACTACCGGACCCGCGCCGAATGGGCCGCGTCGGCCACGCCGATGCCCGAGGAGCCCTACGACCTGCACGGGCTGAGCTGCTTCCTGCGCGAGGGCGACGACGTCTGCCACACGTACTCCGCCTACGGCCGGGGCACCGACAACATCGGCTTCACCACGAACCTGCTGGACCGGACCGCGCTGGGCCGGCAGGAGGAGTGGGAAGAGCCGGAGGGCCGGGCGACGGGCCTCGGCGCGGGTGCGGGCAGCCCGGAACTGCGCTACCACGACGAGTACGACGCCTGATCCGCCGGGCGAGCGCGGTGGCTCAGCCTGCCGCGGCCGGCTGGCCGGTGGGAGCCTTGCGGCTGAAGTGCATGACGTCGTCGTTGGCCTTGCCCAGCCACATGGTCGCCAGGTCGTGTAGCCCGGAACTGCGCTACCACGACGAGTACGACGCCTGACCCGCCGGGCGAGCGCGGTGGCTCAGCCTGCCGCGGCCGGCTGGCCGGTGGGAGCCTTGCGGCTGAAGTGCATGACGTCGTCGTTGACCTTGCCCAGCCGCATGGTCGCCAGGTCGCGCAGGTAGTTCTGCCGGTACAGCCACGGCGCCTTGCCGCCCTGGTGCGGCAGCATCGCGGCGGCGCGCTGGACGTAGCCGGACGTCAGGTCCAGCAGCGGCCGCTCCGCGTCGCCGGCCGAGCCCGGCGTCACCGTCGGCACGCACGACGAATAGCCGTGCTGGTCCAGGTACTTCAGCAGCCGGCACACGTACTGCGAGGTCAGGTCGGCGCGCAGGGTCCACGAGTTGTTCGTGTAGCCGACGCACCAGGCCAGATTGGGAATGCCGCTGAACATCATTCCCTTGTAGACGGTCTTGTCGTGGGGCTGCACCGGCTCACCGTCGACGGTCAGCTCGATCTGCCCGAACGCGACCATCCGCAGGCCGGTCGCGGTCACGATCACGTCGGCGGGCAGTTCCCGGCCGGACGTGAGCCGGATGCCGGTCGGGGTGAAGCGGTCGATCGTGTCGGTGACGACGTCGGCCTTGCGTTCCCGCAGCGCGCGGAAGAGGTCACCGTCGGGCACCAGGCACAGCCGCTGGTCCCACGGGTGGTAGGCGGGTGTGAAGTGCGGGTCGACGGCCACGGCGCCCGCCACTTGCTTCTGCACCCCGGCCCGCAGGAAGTTCGCCGACTTCTCCGGCCAGCGCCGGAACGCCTGGTAGAACAGCGTGGACATGACCACGTTGCGGCCGCGGATCGCCCGGTGCGCGAGATTGCCGGGCAGCAGCGAGCGCAGCCGGTCGGCGAGCGCGTCGGCGGTCGGCCGGGCGACGACGTAGCTGGGGGACCGCTGCAGCATCGTCACGTGCGCGGCCTGCTCGGCCATCGCGGGTACCAGCGTGACGGCGGTCGCGCCGCTGCCGATCACCACCACCTGTTTGTCCTGGTAGTCCAGGTCCGCCGGCCATTCCTGCGGGTGCACGATCGTGCCCTGGAACTCGTCCCGGCCGGGGAAGTCGACGACGTGCCCGCCCGCGTAGCTGTAGTAGCCGCTGCACAGGTACAGGAACGAGCAGGTGAACGTCACCGGCTCGCGCGCCTCGCCGTGCTCGGCCTCGACCGTCCACAGCGCGTCCGCGCTCGACCAGGACGCCCGGACCACGCGGTGGCCGAACCGGATCCGCTTGTCGACGCCGTACTTCCTGGCCGTGTCCCGGATGTAGTCGACGATGGCCGGGCCGTCGGCGATCGACTTCGGGTTCGTCCACGGGCGGAACGGATAGCCCAGCGTGAACATGTCGGAGTCCGACCGCACGCCCGGATACCGGAACAGGTCCCACGTGCCGCCGATCGCCTCGCGGGCCTCCAGGATCGCGTACGACTTGCCGGGCAACTGGGTCTGCAGCCGGTAGCCGGCACCGACCCCGGACAGGCCTGCCCCGACGACGAGCACATCCACGCGGGTGGCGGTCATGGCGCTCCTCATGTCCCGTGGTGACCCAGTACCGACGAACTGGCGATCTTCCACTGCCCTGCCTGTTGTACCAGGCCGAAACCGGTTCGCTCTACGACGACGCGGCCGTCGCGGTACTGGTAGCGGATCGTCGCGGTCACCGAACCGGGCGGCTGTGCCGACACGTCGGACAGCGTCACCTTCGCGATGGGCGCCCAGAACGACTCGTAACCCGACCGCCCGCCCGCGTGATCCTGCTGGTACTCGGCGGTCATCCCGTTCCACGCGGCGTTCAGGTTGCCGGGCACCAACTGGTAGTAGTCGACGATCGCGGACCGCAGTTGGTCGGTGACGCTCGCGGCGGCCGTCGTGGTCGTCGTCGGAGTGGCGGTCGTCGTGCTCGTCGCCGTGCCGGTCGGCGTGGTCGTCGCCGGTGCCGGTGTCGTGGTCCGGCCCGCCGTCGTCGGCCCGGTGCTCGACGGGGCGCCGGCGGCGGATTTGTTGCCCGCGTTGTGGTGCAACTGCCCGATGATGATCGCCGCGAAGATCACCAGCACCGCGACGACCAGCGAGCCCAGCGTCCGGTGCCGGTTGCGGCGACCCCCGGCCGACACCGTGCTCGGCACCGGCCCCGGTGCGGGCCGCGGGCCGGGGATCGTGTCGGTGGCCAGGATCAGTGCCGCCTGCGTCTGGCCCATCGTCGGCCGGTCTGCCGGATCGGGCGAGAGCATCCAGTTCAGTGCCGGGGTCAGCGGACCCGCCTGCTTGGGCGGCGTGAACTCCTCGGTCGCGATCTTGTGCAGCAGCGCGATCGGGTTCTCGCTCAGGCCGAACGGCGGGGTGCCCTCGACAGCCGCGTACAGCGTCGCACCGAGCGAGAAGACGTCGCTGCGGGAGTCGGCGTCCTGGCCCTTGACCACCTCGGGGGCCAGGTAGGCGGGCGTGCCGGCGAGCACACCGGTGGCTGTCACCGTGCCATCGCCTGCGGCCCGGGAGATACCGAAGTCGGTGAGCTTCGCGGTGCCGTCCTCGGTGAGCAACACGTTGGCCGGCTTGACGTCCCGGTGCACGATCCCCGCGTCGTGCGCGGCGGCCAGCGCGGCGGCGACCTGCCTGCCGATGTCGGCCACGTCGGCCGGGGGCAGCGACGTCCGCTCGGCCATCCGGTCGGCCAGGCTCACCGACGGCACGTACTCCATGATCAGGCACGGTCGGCCGTCGTGTTCGGCGACGTCGTACACCGAGACCGCGTTCGGGTGGTGCAGCCGCGCGGTGATCCGGCCCTCGCGTGCCGCCCGGCGTTTGGCTTCCTCGGCCTGCTCGGGGCTGATCCCAGGCTGCAGCAGCAGTTCCTTGACGGCCACGTCGCGGCGCAGCAGTTCGTCCTCGGCCCGCCAGACCACGCCCATCGATCCGCTGCCGATCTGCGCCACCACCCGATAGCGGTCCGCGATCAGATCGCCGACCTCCGTCATGCGTCTCCTTCGCTCGGCTCGTGCTGGTCGGTAACAGTGTGCGCCACCCCGATGACAGCGCGGACAACCCAGGGGCAAGACAGCTCGTCACCTGCGGTTACCGGCACGGCACCGGCCCCGGTCCGCGGACCGGGGCCGGTGCCGTGGTGGCTCAGCCGATCCACACCGTCTTGGCGTTGCAGAACTCGCGGATGCCCAGCGCGGACAACTCCCGCCCGTAGCCGGACGCCTTGACGCCGCCGAAGGGCAGCTCCGGGTAGGAGACGGTCATCCCGTTGACGAACACCCCACCCGCGTCCAGATCGCTGATGAACCGCTGCTGCTCGCCCTCGTCCCGCGTCCACACGTTCGAGCTCAGGCCGAACCGGGTGGCGTTGGCCAAGGCGATCGCCGCGTCGATGTCGGGCACCACGTAGAGCTGCGCGACCGGGCCGAACAGCTCCTCGGCGTACATCCGCATCGCGGCCGTGATGTCGGTGATCACGGTCGGCGGGTAGAACCAGCCGGGCCGGTCCGGTCGCACGCCGCCGCACAGCACCCGGGCGCCCTTGTCGACGGCGTCCGCCACCAGTTCCTCGACGTCCTGCCTGCCCTGTTCGGTGGCCAGCGGGCCCACGTCGGTGCCCTCGGCCATCGGGTCGCCGACCACCAGCGCGGACATCCGCGCCACGAACCGCTCGCGGAACTCGTCAGCCACGTCGGCGTGCACGATGAACCGCTTGGCGGAGATGCAGCTCTGGCCGTTGTTCTGGGTCCGCGACATCACGGCGACCTCGACGGCCTTCGCCAGGTCGGCGCTGGGCATCACCACGAACGGGTCGCTGCCGCCCAGCTCCAGCACCGTCTTCTTGATCGAGCTGCCCGCGATCTCGGCGACCGAGCGGCCCGCGCCCTCGCTGCCGGTGAGCGTGGCCGCGACGACCCGGTCGTCGCGCAGCACGGCCTCGACCTGCTTCGAGCCGATCAGCAGCGTCTGGAACGCGCCCTTCGGGAAACCGGCCCGACCGAACAGTTCCTCCAGGTACAGCGCGGTCTGCGGCACGTTCGACGCGTGCTTGAGCAGCCCGACGTTGCCGGCCATCAGCGCGGGCGCGGCGAACCGCATGACCTGCCACAGCGGGAAGTTCCAGGGCATCACCGCGAGCACCGGCCCCAGGGGCTGCCACCGGGTGTACGCCTTCGACGCGGTGACGGCAGCCGGCTCGGCGGGCACGTCGGCGAGGAACGCTTGCGCGTGCTCGGCGTAGAAGCGGGCGGCCTTCGCGCACTTGTGCACCTCGGCCACGGCCGAGACGAGCGTCTTGCCCATCTCGGTGGTCATCAGCCGCCCGATCCGGTCGGCGTCGGCATCCAGGAGGTCCGCGGCGGCGCGCATCCACCCCGCCCTCGTGGCGAACGTGGTGCGGCGCAGGTCGTGGAAAGCCTGGTGGGCCTGGCCGACGCGTTCGTCGATCTCCCCCTGGTCGAGCGGGTCGAACGTGCGCAGGGTTTCCCCCGTCGCCGGGTTGACCGTCGCGATGGCCATGCGAGTCTCCTGTCCTAGTCGTCCCGCGCATCGTCCGAGACGCCGGCTCGCCCGCGCAAGTGCCGGCCCCGCCACCAGGCCAGCGCCACCAGGGCGGCACCGGCCGCGATGGCGGGCACGGGGGTCGCGGGGCGGGTCGCGGGTGGCTCGTCGTCCTGGTCGGGTACCGCGCGCAGGGTGGCGGGCGCGGCGCGGTCCGGCGGACCCGCCACCCGCTTGCCAAGCCGACCGGCCAACTCGGCGATTCGCCTGGTCAGCGGTGGCGTCGGCTGGGCGGTGCCGTCCTTGGTGAGCCGCCCGGTGTCCGGCGCGTCGCGTTCGGTACGCATGCCCGCTGAGTACCCCCAGGACGGCGCACCACACACCCTCCCGGCGTAGCGCGAACGGGATGACCAGCCCGCTACAGTTTGGTCCGGTTGAGCACCCAGCCGAGGCAGTCCGGACACCTGACCGGCCCGCCGGTCCCCGGGCTGCCTGCGACGTACCCCATCGGTATGACCAGGAGGCCTGTCGTGTCCGTAGCGGACCAGCAACCGGACGACCCCCAGCGGCCGCGGGTCGCTCAGCCTGCCGGTAGCGATCTGCTGGTCGACGTGGTCGCCAGGGGTGCGGCGACCGTGCTGGTGGCCACGGGCGAGGTGGACATGCGGACCGCGCCGGTGCTCGCCGAGCAGGTGACCCGCCACTACGCGGTGCCAGGGCCGAGACCACTCGTGTTCGACCTGACGGGTGTCGGCTTTTTCGGCTCCGCCGGTCTCGCGGTGCTGGCCGAGGCCTACGAACAGGCAACCGCGCGCGGCCTGCTCACCTGGGTGGTCGCCCCGTACCGCACGGTGTTGCGCCCACTCCAGATCACCGGCCTGGATTCACTGCTCAACGTGGTCGACGACCTGGCGACGGCACTGGCCGCGATCGATTAGCCGACCAGCGTCTGACACGAACGGGTCTGGAATACGCGCGTTACGGGTTGGGCGCCTGACTCTATGGTCGATTTACCGCGTGTCGTCATACGTGACCCTCTGCAGTTTTCCACAGTAGACGGCGGAAACAGCGAACCCGGCGTGCCCCGCCGAGTACCCCAGCGTGGTTAATCCATTAGGGACGGTCACAGAATGTCACGCAGGATCAATGTGCGTGACCGGGTCTCGGTAACCCACACGAGGGCAGCCGTAACGAACTCGCCGATATACCCGACATACCATTTGCGTACCGTGGAAGCACTGCATGGTATGCGAGGTTCGTGGCAGGCGTTTGTTGCGAACGCGATCACCACAACCGGGATACACTTGCGGCCGGACCGATCTTGACAGCCCGGCTCATAACCCGCCAACGGCGTGGTGGAAGTATCATGATGTCGGCACGATAAGGCTTTCGTGTACGGCGGTGGGGCCGTCGGTGCCCACGGAGAATCCAGTGCACCGGCGGGAAAAGAATGTCGTGGCGGCGACATAGCAATAGAGATCATCAGGGAGGAGTTCCATGGGCCGGGTGTTCGCAAGGTCGCTTTCGGGCGATTTGCTGCTACCAGGTCATCACTTCTGGGCCGGGGGGCTCGCGTGGCGGACAAGAATCTCGAGACCCTGAGCGTCGGGCTGGCTGGCCCGTCCGCGGCAGACCACGGTGCGGGTTCGGTGACCGATACCGAACGGATGTTCGCCGAGGTGCTTGCCGGTGTCGTGCAGAGGGACCACGTCTCGATAGACAGCAACTTCTTCGACGACCTGGGCGCCAACTCGCTGTTGATGGCCCAGTTCTGTGCCCGGGTGCGCAAGCAGCCGGACCTACCGACGGTGTCGATGAAGGACGTCTACCGGTATCGGACGGTCCGCAGCCTGGCGATGGCGCTCACCGATACCGGCAGCGCGCCGGTCGTCGCGCCGCCCGCACCTGTGGCGGAGCCGGAACCGAGCAGGATCAGCACCCCGCGATACCTCCTCTGTGGAGCGTTGCAGCTGCTGTTCTTCCTCGCCTACTCCTGTCTGGTCGCGGTGATCGCGGGCTGGGCGTACAACTGGATCGCCCTGGGTACCGGGCTGCTGGACTACTACGTGCGGTCGGTCATCTTCGGTGGCGCGATCCTGGTCGTGCTCTGCGTGCTGCCGATCGTGGTGAAATGGCTGCTCGTCTGGCGATGGCGCCCGACCGAGATCGAGATCTGGAGCGTGCGCTACGTCCGCTTCTGGGTCGTCAAGACACTGATCCAGCGCAACTTCGTCGTGCTGATGTTCGTCGGCACGCCGTTGTACTCGATGTACCTGCGTGCGCTGGGCGCCAAGATCGGCCGCGACGTGATGATCCTGTCGCGGCAGGCGCCGGTGTGCACCGACCTGGTGACCATCGGTGACGGCACCGTGATCCGCAAGGATGCCTTCATCAGCGGCTACCACGCGCACGCCGGGGTGATCCGCACCGGGCCGGTCAGCATCGGGCGCAACGCGTTCGTCGGCGAGATGACGGTGGTCGACATCGACTCGTCCATGGGCGACGACAGCCAGCTGGGCCACACGTCATCCCTGCATCCCGGCCAACACGTGCCCGCCGGTGAGCACTGGCACGGATCGCCTGCGGTGCCCACCAGCGCGGACTACCAGACGGTCACGCCCGCACCGTCCAGCGGTGTGCGGAAGTTCGTCTACGTCGCCCAGCAGGTGGTCACGGCGCTGGCCGTCTACATGCCACTGGCCATCGGCGGCCTGGATCTCCTGCTGGCGCAGGCACCGCAGCTCAACACGCTGCTGGGCGCGCCACCGCGCGCGTTCGCGATGTGGCAGTTCTACCTGCACGCGCTGCTCACCTCGGCGCTGCTGTTCTTCGGCCTGCTGATCGTCGGCCTGCTGCTGGAACTCACGCTGCCACGCCTGATGAACGTGCCGCTGCAACCGGGCCGCGTCTACCGCCTCTACGGCTTCCACTTCTCGCTGCTGCGCGGCATCCGGTTCATGACCAACCTGAAGACCTTCAAGACCCTGCTCGGCGACAGCTCGGCGATCGTGGGTTACCTGCGCTCCATCGGCTACCGGATGGACAACGTCAAGCAGACCGGCTCGAACTTCGGCACCCAGATGAAGCACGAGACCTCGTTCCAGAGCACCGTCGGTTCCGGCACGATGGTCGCCGACGGGCTGTCGATGATCAACGCCGAGTACTCCGCGACCTCCTTTCGTGTTGCCGAAACCGCGATCGGCGCCGAGAATTTCCTCGGCAACCACATCGCCTATCCGGCCGGCGGCCGGACGGGAGACAACTGCCTGCTCGCGACCAAGGTCATGGTGCCCATCGACGGCCCGGTCCGCGAGGGCGTCGGGCTGCTCGGTTCGCCGAGCTTCGAGATCCCGAGGTCGGTCGATCGGGACACCAACCTCAACAACGGCAAGAGCCGTGTCGAGCTGCGGCACGGCCTGAAGGCGAAGAACCGGCACAACGCGGTCACGGCAACGGGTTTGCTGCTGGTGCGGTGGCTGTACTTCTTCGGCATCATGCTGGCCGGCTGGGCGACCGACGCCTACTACGACCGTCTGGGCGTGTGGGCGATCGCGCTGCTGTCGGTGGCACTGCTGCTGTTCAGCACCGTCTACTTCGTGCTGGTGGAACGTCTCGTCACGATCTTCCTGCCGTTGCGGCCGTTGTACTGCTCGATCTACGACCGCAAGTTCTGGCGACACGAACGGTTCTGGAAGGCGCGCCGCGACGACGTCACACCTGACCGCGCTCAACGGCACGCCGTTCAAGACCATCGTGTGGCGGTGGCTCGGCGTGCGAGTGGGCAAGCGCCTGTTCGACGACGGCGTCGGCATGCCGGAGAAGACCCTGGTGACGATCGGTGACGACGTCACGCTCAACGCGGGATCGACCGTCCAGTGCCACTCGCAAGAGGACGGCGCGTTCAAGTCCGATCGGATCACGATCGGTTCCGGTTGCACGGTCGGCGTCGCGGCCTGGGTGCACTACGGCGTCACGATGGGCGACCGCGCTGTACTCGCGCCGGACTCGTTCCTGATGAAGGGCGAGGAAGTCCCGGCGGGCACGCGATGGGGTGGCAACCCGGCGACGCAATCCTCTCAGAGATAGGACCGACGACAGTGCGGAGGGCAGCGACGGACATGACAACGCCAACGGGGGCAGGCCGGGACTACTGGCGCGCCGTCCTCACTTCCGGCGGGTCCACGTCGATCCCGCGCTGGACACTCGACCCGGTGCCCGGCGAGGGTGAGTCCAGCACGCCGATTCCCGAACGGCTCGACGCGGAGCTGGGCGCACCCCTGCACACGGTGTTGCTCGCCGCGCACGCCAAGGTCCTGGCGGCGTTGTCCGGCGAGTCCGAGGTGATCGCCGGCTACCTGGCCGACCCCGATGGCGCTCCGCTGCCGTGCCGGCTGTCCACTGCCCCGGCCACCTGGCGCGAACTGCTGGCCGGCACCTGTCAGTCCGCGTCGGAACTGCTGTCACACCAGGACTTCCCGGTCGATGACCTGCGGGCCGAGCTGGGGCTGACCGAACGGTCCTTCGAGACCGTCCTGGACCCGAGCGGCCGGTGCGCCCTGGCCGATGGCGTGGTGCTGGCGGTCGGCGTGTCGAGCGACCGCGTCCTGCGCGTCCGCTACCGCACCGAAGCGATCGACGCCGAGTGCGCCGAGCGGATCGTCGGTTATCACCTCACCGCGCTGCACCTCATCGCGGCCGATCCGGACGCCGAGCACGATGGTCAGAGCCTGCTCTCACCCGGCGAGCTGTACCACCAACTCGAAGAACTGGCCGGACCGCGCAGGGCGGTGCCCGACCTGCGCGTGCACGAACTGTTCGAGCGGCAGGTGCGCTCCCGGCCCGACGCCGTCGCCGCGCAGCACGCGGGCAGGCAGTGGACCTACCGCGAGCTCAACGCACACGCCAATCGACTCGCGAGGGCGTTACTGGCCAGCGGCCTGCACGACGAGGACGTCGTGGCGGTGGTGACCGAGCGGAACCTGGACTGGCTGGCCGCCGTCCTCGCGGTGTTCAAGGCGGGCGGCGCGTACCTGCCGATCGAGCCGCACTTCCCCGCGGACCGCATCGCGACCACGCTGTCCCGCGCCGGCTGCCACCTGGTGCTCACCGAAGAAGGCAGCACCGGCACGCTCGACCAGGCCCTGGACACGCTCTCCGACGTGCTGCCGCTGTTCGTCGACGCCGCCTACGCTGCGGGGCACGCGGCCGACAATCCGGACGTGCCCGTGGCCGCCGACCAACTGGCCTACATCTACTTCACCTCCGGCTCGACCGGCGAGCCCAAGGGCGCCATGTGCGAGCACGCCGGGATGGTGAACCACCTCTACGCCAAGATCGGCGACCTGGACATCACCGAAGGCCAGGTGGTGGCCCAGACGGCACCGCAGTGCTTCGACATCTCGCTGTGGCAGCTCGTGGCGGCGCTGCTCGTCGGTGGGCGGACGCTGCTGGTCGAGCAGGACGTGATCCTGGACGTCGAGCGGTTCGTCGACACGATCGTCGACAACCGGGTCTGCGTACTGCAGGTCGTGCCGTCGTATCTGGAAGTCGTACTGTCCTATGTGGAGCAGAATCCGCGGGAGCTGGCCGACCTGCGGTACGTGTCCGTGACCGGCGAAGCGCTCAAGCGCGAGCTGGCGCACCGCTGGTTCGCGGCGGCACCCAAGATCAAGCTGGTCAACGCCTACGGGTTGACCGAGACCTCGGACGACACCAACCACGAGGTGATGGACGCCCCGCCCGACGGCGACCGCGTGCCGCTGGGCAGGCCGGTCAACAACGTGCAGGTGCGTGTCGTGGACGAGCGCCTGTCGCCGGTTCCGCTGGGCGCGCCGGGCGCGATCGTGTTCGCCGGGGTATGCGTCGGCCGCGGCTACGTCAACGATCCCGAACGTACCGCGCAGGCCTTCCTGGTCGATCCCGACCACTCGGGCGGCCGGCTCTACCGGGGTGGCGACTTCGGCCGCTGGCTGCCCGAGCGGCAAGCTGGACTATCTGGGCCGCAGGGACAGCCAGGTCAAGATCTCCGGCTTCCGGATCGAGATCGGCGAGATCGAGAACACGCTGCTGCGAGTGCCCGGCGTGCGCGACGGCGCTGTCGTCGTCGCCGAGAGCCCGGACCGCGGCAAGCGCCTGGTCGCCGTCTACTCCGGTGCGGCGCAACTCCCGGTCGAGGCCCTGCGCGACCGGCTGGGCCGATCGCTGCCCACCTACATGGTGCCCGCCGCGTTCCACTGGCGGGAGCACCTGCCGCTGACGGCCAACGGCAAGATCGACCGCAAGCGGCTCACCGCGCTCGCCCAGGAGCTGGACACCGTCGACGAGGTCGGGGAAGCACCGGCCACGCCGACCGAACGGCGGCTGGCGGCCGCATGGGCGACAGTGCTCGGCGTGCCCGCTGACCGGATCGGCAGGCGGGACCACTTCTTCGACCGCGGCGGCACGTCGCTGTCGGCGGTCAAGCTGGCGATCGCGTTGCGCCGCGCGGTGTCACTCAAGGACGTGACCCGGCACCCTGTCCTTGCCGATCTGGCCGATGTCGTCGACGGCCGGTCGTCGCGGCGCACGGGACTGCTGCAGTCGCTCACGGAGTCCGACAGCGGCACCGCGCTGGTCTGCTTCCCGCACGCGGGCGGCAACGCCGTCAACTTCCAGCCGCTGGCGGCCGCGCTGCGGGACAGCGGTCTGGCCGTGTACGCGGTCGAACTGCCCGGGCACGACCTGGCAGCCGAGCGCGAGCCGTTCGCGCCGCTGCCGGACGTGGTCGACCGGGTCACCGCGGAGGTCACCGAGCTGCGCCTGCGCCGGATCCTGCTGTGGGGCCACTCGTCCGGGGCAGCGTTCGCCCTGGCGACAGCACTGCGGCTGGCGGAGCGGGGCGTCGACGTGGCCCACGTGTTCCTCGCCGCGCAACTGCCGGGCGACGCGGCCGAACGCCGGACCGCCGCCGCCGCACTGACCGACCGGACCGACGCCGAGATCGCGTCGATCCTGGCCGACGACGTGGTGGACGTCGGGCATGTCGCCGCCGCCTATCGGCACGACTGCGTGAGCGCCCACCACTACCTGGCCGACGCACTCGACCAGCCACCCACGACCACTCTCGCGGCGCCGGTCACTGTCGTCGTCGCCGCGGACGATCCGATCACGGCCGACGCGCCCGACCGGTACCGCGACTGGCGGCGGCTGGCCGGACACGTGACCCTGCACCAGCTCACCGACGGCGGTCACCAATTCCCGCGTACCCGCCCCACGGAGGCAGCGGCAGCGGTGCTGCATGCCGTCAACCCGGAAAGGACTGACCCATGACCTACTCGTCCTCGATCTCGCTACTCGACGTGGACCGTCGGCCAGGGTGTCCGCCTCTCCTGCGGGCCACGCTCACGGCCGATCCCGCCGGTTGGGCGACAGAACACCGCGACGCGCTGCGGGCCGCCGTCACCGAGTACGGCTCGGTGCTCGTCCGCGGTCTCGGCTTGGCCGACCCAGCAGGCGTCGGCTCGGTGTTCGGCGCACTGGGCACCGGTCTGCTGACCGAACGGGAGGCGTTCGCGTCCCGGGAGACCTACGCGGACGGTGTCTACTCGTCGTCGTCCTGGCCGCAGAACCAGCCGATGTGCATGCACCACGAACTGAGCTACACGACCCGGTTCCCCGGCATGATGATGTTCGCCTGCCTGCGCGCGCCCAGCGAGGGCGGCGCGACAGCGGTGGCCGACGCGCCCACGGTGCTGGAGGCACTGCCGGCCGACCTGGTCGAGCGGTTCGAGCGGGACGGCTGGCTGCTGACCCGCAGCTACAACGACGAGATCGGTGCGACGTTCGTCGAGTCGTTCGGCACCGAGGACCGCGGCGCCATCGAGGACTACTGCCGGGACAACGCGATCGACGTCGAATGGGACGGCGATGGCGGCCTGCGCACCCGGCAGCGTCGGGACGCGATCGTGCGGCACCCGGTGACGGGTGCGCGATGCTGGTTCAACCAGATCGCGTTCCTCAACGAGTGGACGATGGCGCCCGAGGTGCGCGAGTACCTGGTGGACGTCTACGGACCCGACGGGCTGCCGTTCAACACCCGTTTCGGCAACGGTGACCCGATCGGTGAGGACGTCGTGGCGGTGGTCAACGACGTCTACACGGCCAACACCGCACGCGAACCGTGGCAGGACGGCGACCTGCTGCTGGTCGACAACGTGCGGTCCGCGCACAGCCGAGAGCCCTACGAGGGGGACCGCGAAATTCTCGTCGGCATGACCGACGCGGTGTGCCTCGTGCCCACCATGGAGGTGGAATCCAGATGACAGCGACTCGTGCCACGGATACGACCGAGGAACCGAACGCCGTGCCACCGTTCGCGGTGATCTCCGGTACCCAGGTGCACAACGCACTGCTGGGCCGCGAACGTGAACTCGTCGACCTCGTCGAGGCCACTTACCGGTTGCACGGTGCGGGCCACTCCGTCAACCCGCCGTCGTACTTCCTGCGCTTCCCCGACCGGCCCACCTCCAGGATCATCGCGCTCCCCGCGTCGATCGGCGGTGCGGCTCCGGTCGACGGTCTGAAGTGGATCTCCAGCTTTCCGGAGAACGTCACGGCAGGCATTCCACGGGCGTCGGCCGTGCTGATCCTCAACGACCACGAGACCGGCTATCCGTTCGCGTGCCTGGAAAGCTCGATCATCAGCGCGACGAGGACGGCGGCGTCCGCGGCTCTGGCGGCGGCTCGGCTGAGCGAGGGCAGACCACGCCCGACGAGGGTCGGGTTCTTCGGCGTCGGCCTCATCGCCCGCTTCATCCACACGTTCCTCACCGGCACGGGCTGGTCGTTCGACGAGATCGGCGTGCACGACGTGTCCGGCGACAGCGCCGCGGGCTTCCGCGGTTACCTGGAACAGTCCGGCGTGGCCGGCAGGATCACCGTGCACGACAAGCCGGAGGACTTGGTCCGGTCCAGCGATCTCGTCGTCTTCGCGACAGTGGCGGGCTCACCGCACGTCGGCGACCGGTCCTGGTTCGACCACGATCCGGTGGTGCTGCACGTGTCGCTGCGCGACCTGACGCCGGAGATCCTGCTGACGTCGACGAACGTCGTGGACGACGTGGATCACTGTCTGAAGGCGAACACCTCACCACACCTGGCTGAGCAACTCACCGGCAACCGGGACTTTCTGCTGGGCACGCTCGACGACGTGATCGAGGGCCGCGTCGACGTGCCCGCGGATCGACCAGTGGTGTTCTCCCCGTTCGGCCTCGGCGTGCTGGACCTGGCCGTCGGGAGATATGTGTACGACGAAGTGGCGCGCGCAGGCGAACTGCACGTCATCGACGACTTTTTCCACGAACTCCGCCGGTACGGCTGAGCGGCCCCAATCCCTGCCAACGAGGAGGCCACCGTGCCAGTCATCTCTGTTCCCGAGGCGTTCAACGAAGACGAGCTTTACGTCGATCTAAGAGCGATCTTCGGGCAGGAGCTCTACCTGAAGTGTGAGGGCTTCAACTTCGCGGGCTCCATCAAGCTGAAAGCGGCCACCGAGATGGTCGAGGCGGCCGAACGGAACGGCGTGCTGACGCCGGGTTGTGTCCTGGTCGAGTCGTCTTCGGGCAACCTCGGCGTGGCGCTGAGCATGCTGGCGGCGAGCAAGGGTTATCGCTTCCTGTGTGTGACCGATTCCCGGTGCAACCTGTCCACCAGGCGGGTGATGGAGGCCTTGGGCAGCGAGGTGCACATCATTTCGGATCCGGGCTCGCGTGACGGCTTTCTGGGTGCGCGGCTGGAGTACGTCCGCGCGCTGTGCGCTGCCGACGACCGTTATGTGTGGCTCAACCAGTATCGCAATCCGGACAACTGGCGAGCGCACTACCACCGCACCGCGCCGGCCATCGCGGCGGCGTTCCCGCAGCTGGACGTGCTGTTCGTCGGCGCGGGCACGACGGGCACGTTGATGGGCTGCGCGCGGTATTTCCAGGAGCGGCGCCGCCCGGTGCGGGTGATCGCGGTGGACAGCGTCGGCTCGGTGACCTTCGGCGGGCAACCGAGCAGGCGAATGATCCCGGGTCTGGGCACCAGTGTCCGGCCGCCGATGCTCGACGAGTCCATTGTGGATGAAGTGATCATGGTCGAGGAGGCGGACACGGTCCGGGCGTGCCACAAGCTGGCTCGGCACGGGTTCCTGTTCGGCGGCTCCACGGGAACCGTGGTCAGTGGCGCGACGAGCTGGCTGAGTGAGCACGACGCGAACCCTCTGACGGCGGTCACGATCGCGCCGGATCTGGGGGAGCGGTACCTGGACACCATCTACCAGACCAACTGGCTGCATGCCTTGTACGGCGAGGACGTGCTCAACGGCGAGGAGCTGAGGGTGGGCTTCCCGGCGCACTAGTGGTGGGCAGTGACAGTAACCATGCCGGTGGAATTCCGGTTCCAGGTGGGCGCATCGCACGGCGACGACGGCGCCGCGAGGTGTCCGCCCGGGGCGGGAATTACCCGGTGAGGGTCACTGGACACACCTGGCGCCGGGTGGCGGGCCTGCCGATCAGTACCTGGCACAGGCCGACGATCGCGTCCGGCAGGCCCGCCGGCGCGATCGCGGCCGGTGCGGCGCCATGCGTGTGTCTGGGCACCCGGACGCGCAGCGCGCCGGGCAGGGAGCGGAAACGCAGTGGCGGCGGCAGCCGTAGCGCCTCGCCGTCGACGCCGACGTCGAGCAGGGTGTGGCCGGAGTCCACCACGAAGTCCGGCGCGACCCACGAGCGGTACCCGGAGAACCGGGCCAGCCTGCCGGTCAGCTGTGCGGAGATCAGTGCGGGCACGTCGACGGCCCGGTCCACCGCGACGGCGACGATGCCCAGCACACCCGCGTCGAGCCGGGCGCGGCTGCCGAAGCCGTCGAGGGTGTCCAGGCGGTAGGCGCCGTTGGAGACGAGCAGGACGTCCGTGCGCGGTGGTGGCGGTGCGCCCGCCGGCGGCCCGAACCGCAAGTCGAACCGTTCCGAGTCGGGGCCGAGCAGTTCAGGCAGGCGCTGGGCGACGGTGCTGACCTTGGCGTCCCGGTAACCGGGCGACTGGACCACGGCGGCGTAGACGCCCAGTGAGGCGTTGTTCACGAAGACGCGTTCCCCGAGCATCGCCAGGTCGACGCGTCGTTCGAGGGCGTCACCGAACGCGTCCAGCGCGGCGGCCACGTCCGCCCGGTCCAGGCCGAGGTCCAGCGCGAAGTGATTGCGGGTGCCGGCGGGTACGCACACGAACGGGATCCCGTGCCGCCGTGCCACGTCCGCGACGAGGGCTTGCGAACCGTCCCCGCCCGCCATGCCGATGACGTCGGCGGTGGCCGCCGCGTCCTCGGCCAGCTTGGCGAGATCGTCGCCGGGCTCCAACAGCACAGGGCGCACGCCCCGCTCCCGGGCCTTGGCCACCAGGTCGAACTGGGCGACCTTTCCGTTGCCCGAGCGCGGATTCATCAGCAAGACCGCTGAGCTCGCCGGCCCGACCTTCGTACCCCGCATGGTTCGGGCAAGATCGTGGCCCAGCGCCAGCCGGCCCACCGCGAGAGCCAGGATCGTCAGCCCGATCACCAACGCCAGCACGAGGTACGTGCGAAGATCGGGCAGCAGGAACATCGCGGCCAGTGCGATCCCGGCGATGGTCAGTGCGATGGCTCGGGCAGGCCCCCGTCGCACCATGGCGGCACAGGCGGCCACGATGGCCATGGCGATGAGCACCAGGACGAGCGGCAGGTCCAGCGGATGGCCGATGAGCCCCACCACCGCCACGACAACGGCAGCGGCGAGCGCGGCCAGCGACCCCGCCGCGGCCAACCGACGGGCGGCCCGAGGGCGTGCCACCGACCCGTCCATACCCACCAGCCTGACCGGCAAACCCTGGCAGCGCAAACGGGGACCGGAGTCGGGACGTGCGATCCGGCTCGAACCGGCTGCCGTCACAGGAGAGTGAGCTTCGCCGGACTGGTCCCCTCACCCGAACCGGCACCCGCCGGGCGAGCGTGAGTAGTCCATGACCGCCCGGCACGGGGCCGGTGATGGATGGCCAGGTTCGTCCGGCGGCCGGCCGTGTGGTCGGTGGAGGTGCCGGGCAGTTCCGGACGGAGGAAGGTGGACGACAGTCCGCTGACGGGACAGTTCGAGTCAGTCGGATTCGGCGGTTGCGAGAGTGTGCGGTTCTGAGAGTCCTATCCGGACTCAGTTGGCCTCCACCGCTGCCAGCGCATCCTCGACGGTGCCGTGCAGCGGGATGATCCGGTCCAGGGCCGTGATCTGGATGGCCCTCAACGTCGCTCGCTGAGCCGCCACCACCGACAGCGTCATGCCATTTCGAGCACACCGCCCATGATGGTCCACCAAGATCGACAGCCCAGCCGAACTCAGGAACGGCACATTCGTCAGATCGAGAACCACGGACGACACCGGCTCGGCCGAGTCGTAGATCTCGCCCAACGCCCTGTCCAGCTCGGGTGAGGTGAGCGTGTCGACCTCGCCACTGACCTGGTACACGACAGCCGAACCCCGATCGGTGCGCTCGATCTTCAGCTCGCCGTCTCCTGGCTGCGCCATCCGGTGTCCTCTCCGCTGTCGTCGCGTGACCAGCAAACCACACTCAGCTTAGTGCGCACACCGCCCGACCTCTCTCACCTGGTCCGACCTGCGCCACCTCGTGGTCCAGAACGGACACTGTTTCGCTTCGCGATCGGCGGGTACTCAGTTCTGGAGGTTGTGCTGGCTAGCGATGGTGAGGTGACCGGTGTGTCCGCGCAGTACACGCAGAACGGTCGACAGGCCGGCGTGAGTGTCGAGGTCCGGATTCCCGCTGACCTGGCCCAACTGTTCGTGCTGCGCTCGATCGCGGCGACTCTCGCGTTTCGGGAGGACTTCGATCTGGACGAGGTAGAGGACGTGAAGTTGGCTGTGGACGAGCTGTGCTCAGCGCTCGTCGTGCGGGCTCGGCATGGTGAGCTGCTGACGTGTCAGTTCGAGGTGGCACCTCAGTCGGTCGGCGTGCTGGCGTCGGTCGGTTCCGACAACGAGGCCCCGATCGCGCAGGGCACGTTCGGCTGGTGTGTGCTGGCCGCCCTGACCGACGAACTCACGACCTGGATCACCTCCGGCCGGCAGACTCCCTACCGCGTCCACATCCGGATGACCAAGACGCGCTCGCTCGTCTGACTACGGGTTCCTGCCCTCGGCATCGTCGTCGCGCGGCGCCCAGGCCCGGCGCACGATGGGGATGACGAACCAGATCGTGCTGAACAGCAAAGCCGCCGCACCGGCGATCGGCACCGCCGCCGACGCGCCG
This sequence comes from Candidatus Melainabacteria bacterium, assembly GCA_963780635.1. Taxonomy (GTDB): domain Bacteria; phylum Actinomycetota; class Actinomycetes; order Mycobacteriales; family Pseudonocardiaceae; genus DATEPR01. Next base: position 733,776 of record CAWACW010000013.1, on the reverse strand, counting down.
AAGACGGCGTCCACCACCAGCAGTACCGCGCCGGTCATGGCCGCGGCGAGGAACGCCACGCCGATGATCGCGAACCGGTTGCCCCACCGGAGGATGTCCTCGCGCCTGCCCTGCCGGAAGTAGACCCGATGCCACGCCGCCGGTGCCATCAGCAGCGCCGCCGACACAGTGGTCAGCGAGACCGTGATGACCATCGTCACGCGCTCGAACGTCGACGCGCTGCCGAACCGCGCCGCGAACGCAACGGACAGCAGGAACGCGAACAGGATCTGCACGCCGTTCTGCACGACACGCAGCTCCTGCAACAGCTCGCTCATGTTCCTGGCTAGCCGGGCCTGCTCCGGCTCGTCCGGACCGCCGGGCTCCTCGCGCATCAGGCCTCGCGCTGCCGCAATCGCTCGCGCTGCGGCACGACCGTGTACTTCGGGTCCTTCGCCGATGCCACACCGGCGTGGAAGATCCCGAACCGCGTGCACGCCGAGCCGGCCACCGAGGCCGCACCGCCGACGATGGCCGCGATCCGCGACCGCCTGCCGAGTACGCCGCCGACGACCGCTCCGCCGACGGTGAGCAGCTCGGCCGCCCGCATGAGCTTGCCCGCCTTGCCGGTGTGCAGCGGCTCGGCCACGATGCCCATGCCGCGTTCCATCTTCTTCATGGCCACCGTCTCCACCACCGCACCGAGCATCGCGGCCCGCCGCGCCGGGCCAGCCTCGACGATGGGTGCGGCGATCATGCCGACGCCGCCCGCCGCGCACGCGGCCGAGCCGATGAACACGAACGGCAGCTCCCGGTAGCCCGCGTGCCAGGTCGGCACCGCGGTGTCCGCGATCAGCGCACCGGTGTAGGCGGCGACCGCTGGTCCGACGAGCCCCGCGGTGATCGTGGCGAGCTTGCCCACGCCGGTGAACCGGCCGGTCAGTGCCGTCAGCGCGGCGATACCGGCAGGCGGCCCATAGCCACTCAGGATCCAGGAGCCGACGCTCATCGGCGAACTCGGCTTGAACACGCGCAGCATGTTGACGAACCGCGCCGGCCGCCCGAGGTCGTGCACGAGCCCCACCATGGAACCCGAGAGCGCCACCAGCGCGGCGGTCTTGCTCGCCGTGGCGAGCGTCGGCCGGTTCGTCAGCTCAGCACCAGCGGCGAGTACCGAGGACGCGCCTGCCAGGCCGCCCAGGAACAGGTAGCCCGCGATGTCCAGCGCCGCCCAAGTCGGCTGCTTGATCACCGGTCGGCCGTAGTACGAGCTGAACTCGGCGTCCGGCACCATCAGCTCTTCGCCGCGCCGGCCCCGCCTGCCGCGCTTGCGCCGTTGCACGTCGGTCATGGCCGCTTCCCCAGGAACGTGGCCGCGAGGCCGGCGAGCAGTGTCACGGCCGCGATACCCGCGTGCTTCCACATCGTCGGCAGGTCGCGGGTGGTCACGATCGGGTCCGGCGGCAGCCCGTAGACCTCGGGCTTGTCCAGCAGCAGGAAGAACGCAGCTGTGCCGCCCACGCCGTTGTCCTCGTCCCGGCCGTAGAGCTGGGCGTCGGCGACGCCGTTCGCGTGCAGCGTGGCCAGCCGCTCGTCGGCCCGGGTGCGCAGCTCGTCCAGATCACCGAACTGGATGGACTCCGTAGGGCAGGCCTGGGCGCAGGCGGGCTGCATGCCCTCGCCGATCCGGTCGTAGCACAGCGTGCACTTCCACGCCCTGCCGTCGTCCTTGCGCTGGTCGATCACGCCGTAGGGGCAGGCGGGAATGCAGTAGCCGCAGCCGTTGCAGACGTCCGGCTGCACGACGACGGTGCCGAACTCGGTGCGGAACAACGCTCCCGTCGGGCACACGTCCAGGCACGCTGCGTGCGTGCAGTGCTTGCACACGTCGCTGGACATCAGCCAGCGGAACTCTTCCGGTTCGGCCTCACTCTGTTCGCCCGGCTTGCTGAACGACGGCATGCCGATGTCCACGCCCGCGGGTTTCGCCACCTCGGCCGCCGGTCTGCGCTGCTCGATGAACGCCACGTGCCGCCAGGTGCTGGCGCCCAGGGCGCCGGTGTTGTCGTAGGACATGCCGGTGAAGTCCAGGCCGTCCTCGGGGACGTTGTTCCACTCCTTGCACGCGACCTCACAGGCCTTGCAGCCGATGCACACGCTCGTGTCGGTGAAGAAGCCCTTGCGGGGCTGGGTCTCCCCGTAGCCGCCGCCATGGGGCGGATCGTCCTCGGTCAGTAGCTTTTCCAGATCGAACGGCAACGTCGACCTCCGATCGTGGGACGGGTGCGCTCAGGCTAGTTGTGCCGACGCATGCGGTGAGCGTCCTCGATCATCCGTGCGACCGAGATCGGCGAACCCTGGGTGACGAGATCCGCTTTGCCCGTTTCCCCAATGCTGGTTACTGGTATGTCCGTGTCAGAGTGCCACCAGGTGGGGTGGTCCGGCACCCCGAAGCGCGACGGCCGGGCCAAACGTCCTCGGAACATGACTACGCTTGCCGTCCCCCGAGTGGGGGTATCTGTAGCGTCGTGCCTGGCAGGAGCGGGGGAGGCGGACGGATGGGCGACGTCGGTGACGCGGATCGGGCCTTGTTCCCCGGCGACAGCGAGATGGCCGCGCGGATGCGCCGACTCGACTGGTCGGCCACCGCGCTGGGGGAGCCCGGCACCTGGTCGGCCGTGCTGGCCACATCGTGCCGGATCTGCCTGACCTCGCGGTTTCCGATGATCGTCTGGTGGGGCCCCGACCTGCGGTTCTTCTACAACGACGCCTACTTGCCGCTGCTCGGCGCGAAACACCCGGCGCTGGGCAAGCCGGGCCGCGAAGTGTGGTCGGAGATCTGGCACATCATCGAGCCGATGCTCTCCGGGGTACTCGCGTCCGGCGAGGCCACCTGGTCGGAGGACCTGATGCTGCCGGTCCAGCGGCACGGCTACGACGAGGAGAGCTACTGGACCTACTCCTACAGCCCGCTCTACGACGGCGGACAGGTGGCCGGCGTGTTCACCGCGGTGAGCGACACGACGGAACGGGTGGTCGGCGAGCGCCGGTTGGCCGCGCTGCGCGATCTCGGCTCGCGCTCCGGTGTCGCGCGGTCGGTCGCCGAGGCGAGCCGGCTGGTCGCCACGTCACTGCGCGGTGCCGCGGCCGAGGTGCCGTACGCGGCCGTGTACCTGCGCGCCCCCGGCACCGAGGACTTCACGCTCACCTCCAGCACGCTCACCGGTGACCGATCCACACCGGCGCGCTGGCCGCTGGCCGAGGCGGTGCGCACCGGCGAGCCGGTCGTCGTTCGGGACGTGCGGTCCCGGTTCGCCGACCTGCCCACCGGCGGCTGGCCACACTCGCCGGACCAGGCCGTCGTGCTGCCGCTGGGCACCGAGCCGGGTGCGGGTACGCAGGGCGCGATCGTGCTGGCCGCCAGCGCCGGGCACGTGCTCGACGAGGCGTATGAGGACTTCCTGCGGTTGGTCGCCCGCCAGACCGACGCCATCGTCGGCGGCGCCGAGGCCTACGCCGACCAGCAGCGGCGCGCCGAGGGCCTGGCCGAACTGGACCGGGCCAAGACCGCCTTCTTCGCCAACGTCAGCCATGAGTTGCGCACCCCGCTCACGCTGATCAGTGGCCCGGTCGCCGAACTGCTGGCCGCCGACCCGGTGGATGAGGCGCGACTGCGTACCGAGCTGGAGGTGATCCACCGCAACGCCTTGCGGCTGGGCAAGCTCGTCAACACGCTGCTGGACTTCTCCCGGATCGAGGCGGGCCGCCAGCAGGCCAGCTACGAGCGCGTCGACCTGGACACCTACACCGCCGAGCTGGCCAGCGTGTTCCGCGCGGCCATCGAGGCGGCCGGGCTGACCTTCACCGTCGACTGCGCACCGCTGAGCGGACCCGTCCACGTGGACAGGTCGATGTGGGAGAAGATCGTCCTCAACCTGCTGTCCAACGCGCTGAAGTTCACCTTCGACGGGTCGATCGCGGTGCGACTGCGCGAGGACGCCGAGCACGCCGTGCTCAGCGTCGCCGACACCGGCACCGGCATCGCGGCGGCCGAGCTGCCGCGGCTGTTCGAGCGATTCCACCGCATCCCCAATGCCCGTGCCCGCTCCAACGAGGGCAGCGGCATCGGGCTGGCGATGGTCCGCGAGCTGGTCGGCCTGCACGGCGGCATGATCACCGCCGCCAGCACCGAGGATGCCGGCACCACGCTGACGGTCCGCATCCCGCTGGGCACCCGTCATCTGCCCGACGAGGTCGTCACCACGGCCGAGGACGTCGACCGGATCGCCGAACCGTTCGTGCAGGAGGCCGCCCGCTGGCTGGCCACCCGGCCGACGCCGGGCGCACCCGTCGACGGTGGACCCGCCACGGTGCTCGTCGCCGACGACAACGCCGACATGCGCGAGTACCTGGAGCGACTGCTGCGGCCGTGGTACCGCGTCGTCACGGTCGCCGACGGCAGGGCGGCGCTGGAGGCGATCCGGGCCGAGCCGCCGGACCTGGTGATCAGCGACGTGATGATGCCGCACCTGGACGGCCTGGCCCTGGTCAGTGCCCTGCGCGCGGACCACCGCACCGCGCGCGTCCCTGTGGTGCTGCTGTCCGCCAGGGCCGGCCAGGAGGCGTCCATCGACGGGCTCGCCTCGGGCGCCGACGACTACCTGGTGAAACCGTTCGAGGGTCGTGAACTGCTGGCCAGGGTGCAGGCCAATCTGCGCCTGGCCCGGCTGCGCAACCACCACGCCGACTGGCGGGCCGCACTGGTCAACTCGCTGCAGGAGGGTTTCTTCCTCCTCGACGACCAGGGGGTGGTCGTCGAGGTCAACGACGCGTTCGGCGAGCTGCTCGGCTACGGCTCGGCCGGCGCGCCCTACCCGCGGCCACACCCGTGGTGGCCCGATGCGCTCGCCGAGGCGGCCGACCAGGCCGTGGCCGCCGAGGCGTTCGAGCGTGCCCTGCACGAGCGCGGCGGTGCCGTCGTGCTGCCGTTCCGCCACCGCGACGGTCGCCGGGTGTGGGCGGCGATCACCTACAACGAGGTGCACGAGTACGCGGGCAGCCCGCGCATGGTCGTCGGCACCCTGCGCGACGTCACCGCCGAACGCCGGGAGAACCACCGGGAGACCGCGCAGGCCCGGTTGAGCACGCGCCTGTCCCGGGCGGGTGGTGTCGGCGAGGTCATCGACGCCGGACTGCGGGAACTGGCCGAGCAGTGGCAGGCGCGGCGCGCGGTCGCCGTGGTGTGGGGGCCCGCAGGTGTGCCGACCGTGGTGGCCACCAGCGGCAACCCGGCCTGGACCGACCTGTCCACGGAGCTGCGCGAGCGGCTGACCCGCCTGCGTTCCGCCCCGCCGCTGCGCATCGAGACCGCGGCCGACCCCGCCCGGCCCTTCCTGGTACGCGGCGCGGGCACGTCGGTCGGCTACCCGGACGGCGATCTCGTGATGTGGCTGGAGTGGGCGCCGAGTTATCAGTTCGACTCGGGCGACAGGGCGCTGCTCGCGCTGCTCTACGCGCACATCGGCCAGGCCGCGCACCGCGTGCACCTGTTCGAGCAGCAGCGCGAGGTCGCGCTCGCGCTGCAGCGGTCCATTCTCGGCCCGTCCGCGCTGCCCGACGGGTTCGCGGTGCGCTACGAGCCGGCGGGCCACCCGCTGGAGGTTGGCGGCGACTGGTACGACGTGGTCGACCTGGCCGGCGGCCGGATCGGTGTCGTCGTCGGCGACTGCGTCGGCAGGGGCATCACCGCGGCCGCCGTCATGGGCCAGTTGCGCAGCGCGTGCCGGGCCCTGTTGTTGCACGCCGGCACGCCCGGCCAGGTGCTGGCCGCGCTGGACGACTTCGCGGGCCGCGTGCCCGGAGCCAGCTGCACGACCGTGTTCTGCGGCATCCTCGACCCGGCCACCGGCCTGCTCACCTACAGCAGCGCCGGGCACCCGCCGCCGATCCTGGTGCACGCGGGCGGCGAGGCGGAACTGTTGGAGAACGGACGGTTCGTGCCGCTGACCGTGCTGCCCGGCCCGCGGCCCGAGGCGTCGGTCGTCGTGCCGCCCGGCGCCACCCTGCTGCTCTACACCGACGGGCTGGTGGAACGGCGCAGCAGGCCCATCGACGACGGGATCGACGGTGCCGCCGCCATCCTGCGTGGTGGCAGCAGGTCGGATGTGGAGACGCTCGCCGATCAGGTGATGAGCGGGCTGGCCCCGGAAGGCGGGTTCGACGACGACGTGGCCGTGCTGCTCTACCAGCGCCCAGGACCGCTGGACATCGAGTTCCCGGCCGCCGCCGACCAGTTGGCCCCGGCGCGGCACGAATTGCGGCACTGGCTGGACCGGCAGGGCGTCGACCAGGAACTCGCCGAGGACATCGTGATGGCGGTGGGGGAGGCCTGCGCGAACTCGGTCGAGCACGGGTGCGCGTTCGACGCGTCGCAGCAGGTGCGGCTGCGCGGGGTCAGCGCCGACGGGCAGCTGTGCATCACCGTGCACGACCCGGGTTCGTGGCGGCCGACCCGGTCGGACTCCGGCGTGGACCGCGGTCGCGGCCTGCCGCTGATGCGGGCCGTGATGGACGTCGAGCTGCGGTTCGACGAGCTGGGCACGACCGTCGAGCTGCGCACACGCCACTAGCTCGCGGCCGACGCGCGCAGCGCAGGCAACAGCCCGCGGCCGCCGCGCGCAGCGCACGCAACAGCCCGCGGCCGCACTGCGCAGCGCAGGCAACTGCCCGCGTTCAGCGAACGGGAAGAGCCGGTGTGCTCGTCGAGGTTCTCGCCCGAGCCGAGTCCCAGGGTGAAACGGCCGTCCGCAGGCAACGCATCGTCGCCGCCTGCGGTGCGACCACGGCGGGGTGATACGGCGGGTGGGACACCTGGGTCATCGGGTCGACCCGCTCGGTGACCTGGGCGATCGCGTCCAGCACACTCCGCGCGGATAGGAGCGTGATCCTGACTTGCAGTGGTCGTTCATCACCTCGCACTCGAACCCCGCGCGCTCGGCGGCGGTGTCCGCCACGAGCTGCCGTGGTCCGCGTGGTCGGTCATCAGCGGGTAACCGAAGCCGACCACGGCGCGAGCCTGCCCGCTGCCTCTGCCGGGCAAACCCGCGCCGCGTTTCACGACCGACCAGGCGGGTACGCCTCCCCATATGCGCTTGTCCACCTGAAGGAGGGTTGCTTGGTGCCCACTCCGTTGCAGGCCCTTGCCGCACACGGCCAGAGTCCCTGGGTCGACTGCCTGTCCCGATCGTTCGTCCAGGACGGCGACCTCGGCAGGCTGATCGAGTCCGGAGTGGCCGGCCTGACCTCGAATCCCACGATCTTCCAGGGCGCGATCGCCCAGGGCGAGGCCTACGACGACCAGTTGCGGGACGTGCTGCGCACCGAGACCGATCCCAAGGAGGTCTTCCTCGCGCTCGCCGTCGACGACGTGCGGGCCGCCTGCGACGTGCTGCGGCCAGTGTTCGACGCGGGCCGCAACCCGCAGGACGGCTGGGTGTCGCTGGAGGTCGACCCGAGATTCGCCTATGACACCAACGCCACCCTGGACGAGGCCACCCGCCTGCACCGGCTGGTCGACCGGCCGAACATGATGGTCAAGATCCCCGGCACCGAAGCTGGCCTGCCCGCGATCGAGGAGGCCGTCGCGCGGGGCATCCCGGTGAACGTGACGCTGCTGTTCTCACTGGAACGCCACCGTGCCGCGGCCCAGGCCTACGTGCAGGGCGTGCGCAGGCTGCACCGCGAAGGTGGTGACCTGGCCGCGATGGCGTCCGTCGCGTCCTTCTTCGTGTCCAGAGTGGACACCGAAGCCGACCGGCGGCTGGCGGAACTGGGTGGACACGACGAACTGAAGGGCACCCTGGCCGTGGCCAACGCGAAGCTGGCCTACCAGACCTGTCTGAGCGTGTTCGCCGGCCCGGAATGGGCCGAGCTGGCGAATGTCGGTGCCACGCCGCAGTGGCCCCTGTGGGCGTCGACGTCCATGAAGGACCCGAACCGCTCGGACGTGTACTACGTCGAGTCGCTCATCGGCCCGGACACCGTGGACACCATGCCGACGGCCACCGCTGCCGCGTTCAACGACCACGGCACGATCGCCGACACGCTCACCCAGGACGTCGACGGCGCGCGCCGCATCCTGGACCGGCTCGGTGCCGCCGGCGTCGACTACGACGACATCGTCGCCACGCTGGAACGCGAGGGCGTGCGCAAGTTCGCCGACTCGTTCCAGGAACTGTTCGACGGTATCGCCGTCAAGCGCGACCAACTACTACACGTGTGAGGAGACCATGGCGGACAACAACTTCCGGCACGAACTGGCGCAGCGGCTGCGTGTCGACTCGGTCCGGGTCACCGCCCAGGCAGGGTCGGGTCACCCGACGTCCTCGATGTCGGCCGCGGATCTGATGGCGGTGCTGCTGGACGGCCACCTGAAGCTGGACTACTCACGGCCGGGTGAACCGCACAACGATCACCTGATCTTCTCCAAGGGCCATGCCTCACCGCTGTACTACAGCATGCTGCGGGCGGTCGGCGCGGTCGGCGAGGACGAGTTCCTGACGTACCGCCAGTTCGGCAGCAGGCTGGAGGGTCACCCCACACCGCGCATCCCGCCGACCGACGTGGCCACCGGCTCGCTGGGCCAGGGGCTGCCGGTCGGCGTCGGCATCGGCCTGGCGGGCAAGTACCTGGACCGGCTCCCCTACCGGGTGTGGGTGCTCTGCGGGGACTCGGAGATGGCCGAGGGCTCGATCTGGGAGGCGTTCGAGCACGCGTCGCACTACCACCTGGACAACCTGACGGTCATCGTCGACGTCAACCGGCTCGGCCAGACCACGGAGACGATGGTCGGCTGGGACCTGGACACCTACGCGGCACGGGCCCGCGCGTTCGGCTGGCACGCGATCACCCTCGACGGCCACGACCTGGACGCCATCGAAGCGGCCTTCGCCGAGGCGGAGGCCACGACCGGCAAGCCGACCGTGCTGTTCGCGAAGACCAAGAAGGGCAAGGGCGTCAAGGCGGTCGAGGACCAGCCGGGCAAGCACGGCAAGCCACTGGACGACCCGGACGCGGCCATCGCCGAACTCGGTGGCAGGCGCGGGCTGAAGGTCGACGTGGCCGGCCCGGACGTGGCCCCGGTGCCGCACGCGTTCGACACCGACCCGGCCGCGACACTGCCCACCTGGCAGGTCGGCGACGAGGTCGCCACCCGTCTGGCCTACGGCGAGGCACTCTCGGCCCTGGGCGGTATGCGTCCGGACGTCGTGGCGATGGACGGCGAAGTATCGAACTCCACGCACAGCGAGCTGTTCGCGAAAGCCCATCCGGACCGGTACTTCGAGATGTTCATCGCCGAGCAGCAACTCGTCGCGGCGGCGGTCGGCATCCAGGCACGGCACTGGACGCCGTTCGCGTCCACGTTCGCCGCGTTCTTCTCCCGGGCGTACGACTTCATCCGGATGGCGGCCATCTCCCGGGCGAACCTGCGGCTGGCCGGTTCACATGCCGGCGTGTCGATCGGCGCGGACGGGCCTTCGCAGATGGCGCTGGAGGACATGGCCGCGTTGCGAGCCGTGCACGGCAGCACCGTGCTGCATCCCTCCGACGCCAACCAGACCGCCCGGCTGGTCGCCGAAATGGCCGAGCAGCCCGGCATCTCGTATCTGCGCACGCTGCGCGGCAAGACCGTGGTGCGCAGCGGTCCGGACGAGGACGTGCGGATCGGCGGCAGCCGTGTGGTGCGCTCCTCGCACGAAGATCACGTGACGTTGGTGGCGTGCGGCATCACCGTCGACCAGGCCGTGGCCGCCGCCGATCTGCTGGCCCGGGACGGCATCAACGCCAGGGTCCTGGACTGCTACTCGGTCAAGCCCATCGACGTGGCGCGACTGCGCGCGGCGGCCGGCGACACGCACGCCGTGATCACGGTCGAGGACCACTGGCCGGAAGGCGGTCTGGGCGACGCGGTACTCAGCGCGCTGGCGGACTTCACGGAGCCCGTGCTGGTCCGCAAGCTGGCGGTGTACGACATGCCGGCATCGGGTACCCCCGAGGAACTGCTGGCAGCGGCCGGTATCGACGCCGAGTCCATCGCGAACGCGGGTCGCGAGGTACTCGCCGAGCGCCGGCTTACGGTGGGCTGAGCGCCGCCGGGAGTCGAAGAAGCCGCGCGGGCCCAGGCCCGCGCGGCTTAGAACTGCTGACACACACCATGGCGTTCGATCAGGAAGCGGCGTCCTGGTGCGCCGGCATCAGGCGGAGGAGGTCCTGTTGTACCGGGGCCGACGACAACGCCGCGGCTCGCGTGCCTGGGCGCCGCGAGCCGAACAGTCATCGTGTTGGCAGCTCTTACTGTCCGGTCAGTGCTTGCGGCGCCTGAACAGCAGGAACACGAGTACCGCCGCGGCAGCGACCCTGGCAGGAACGGGCACACGCTTGGCGAACTCACCGGCCTTGTCCAGCGCTTTCACGACGGGGTCGGGCGTGGCGTCGACCAGTTGCTGCCGCTTGGCCTGCAGATCGGCCATCCGCTGGTGGGTTTCGTGCTTCATCCGGGCCTTGACGTCGAGCTTCTCGAGGAGCGCTTCCAGCGTGTGGGCGGCATCGTGGCGGGCCCGGTCGATCTCGGTGACCAGCTCACCGACGCTCGGGTTGGGTGGCAGGTAGGACGGCTTGGGGACGTCGTCACGGCGTTCGATGGTCATGGCGAGCGCCCCTCCTGATCGTGTCGATGTCGTCCCGGACGCTCGTGATCGCCCATTGTGGCACCGGGGGCAGAGCGCGCTTGAGGGCTGAACGGCCGAACATGGCGGCGATAGCGGCGATCACCACCGCCGCACCGCCGATCACCAGCGCGGCCAGCCACGCGGGCCAGACCAGCGCGAGGGCCAGTACGGCAGCGGCGACCAGCACGCAGATGCCGATCGCCGCGAACAACCCGGCGGCACCGAAGGCGCCAGCGCCTACGCCGGCCCGTTTCGCCTTGCGTTTGCCTTCGATGAGCGCCAGCTTGACCTCGGCACGAGCGAGGCGACGCAACTCGTCGGACAGGTCAGCCAGTAGCTGGGCTATCGGCTTGTCCCGGGGGTCGGTCTTGCTGCCGGCCTCCCATGCGGCCACCATGACGACTCCTTCCGTCGCTGGTCGAGTACCCCAGCGGAGATCGAACTGGTCCTCAGTGGCCTCGCTCCTACCCAGCCGGGTGATGACCCGCTGGCCAACGGACAGCCTGTGCACAGATGATAATCCGGATCGCAGGCGACGGCGCGGCAAGCACGACGAGCAATATCGGCCGAAATCTGGAGTGACCGGCAGTCCGATCTTTCGGTGAGCGGTGTTTCGTCGCGTGCACAGGGGGCACTCGACCCAGCATGACGGATCGACAGCTGTTGCGCGGTGCGATAGCCGAAGCGCTCGGGGCGGTGCGTCGTGGTGACGAGGACGGCGCCCTGGCCATGTTCGACCGGCTGGCAGGCTCGTCCTGGAACACGCTGCGGGACACGATCCTGGAACTGGCTGAGGCGAGCTTCGAGATGCTACTGACGATGACCGACAGCTGCCGAGACGACGATCTGATCATCTCCCTGTCCGACGAGGAAGGCGAACTCCGCTCGGTCGACGACCTGGCACCGGCCCAGCGCACCGCCACGCGGGTGTTGCTGGCACTGGCGGCCGGGCACGAGGACGATGCCCGGGCTCAGCTGGAGATAGCGGCGGACGCGGACGAACCGGAGGTAGCCGGGCACGTGCTCGCGCACACCGTCAGCTGGACACTGGAGATGGTGGACAGTTGTGATGCCAGTGGCAAGGACATCCCGAACTGGCTGACGCCGGTACTACTCGGCGGCAACTGACCGGACCGGCGGCTTCGGTTGGTGTGTGGCCGCTCGCTACTCGCCTGTCTGGCCGTCTGCCGATTCCCTGATCAGGTCGGCGTGGCCTACGTGCCTGTGGCTTCGGTTGGTGCGTGGCCGCTCGCTACTCGCCTGTCTGGCCGTCTGCCGATTCCCTGATCAGGTCGGCGTGGCCTACGTGCCTGCGGCTTCCGTTGGTGCGTGACCGCTCGCTACTCGCCTGTCTGGCCGTCTACCGATTCCCTGATCAGGTCCGCGTGGCCTACGTGCCTGGCGTATTCCTCGATCATGTGGCACATGATCCACCGCAGGCTGGGTGACCGGCCATCGGGCCACTCGCGCTTGCTCAACTGGTCCACACCACCCGCGGCGAGCGCCGCCGCCACCAGCGAGCGCGATCTGATGACCGCGTTCTGCCACATCGCGTGCAACTGCTCAGGCGTGTCGTCGGCAGCGGACTGCCAGTCCCAGTCGTTGTCGGCGTCCCAGTCGACCGTGTCCCACGGCGGCTGCGGGCTGTTGTCGTAGAGGAATCGCGAGAACCACATGTCCTCCACGTACGTCAGGTGCTTGAGCACGCCGCCCAGCGTCATCGACGACACCCCGACCGTCGCCCGCAACCCGGCCTCGTCCAGGCCATCGCATTTCCATGCCAGCGTCGCACGCTGCCAGTCCAGGAAGCCCAGCAGAGTACCGACCTCATCGGCGGCTACGGGAGGCTCCGGGCGACCCTGCTCGTCCACTACGGTCATGGCCGATGAGCGTAGCGCCCACCGCTGTCAGGACGCCGCCTTCTTCTCGTTGTCGGCGATCGCGGCGGCCAGTTCGTTCTTGGTCATGTTCGACCTGCCCTTGATCTTCAGTTTCTTCGCGCGCGCATCCAGGTCGGACTTCGTCACGCCCGGCGACCTACGCTTGCCGCCCGCCTGCCGCATACTGCGCTCCAGCGCCTCGGTCAGGTCGATCACCTTGGTCGGCTCCGCCGGTGCCGTGCCGCGACGTGGCTGCTTGCCGGCTTCCTTGGCCCGGACCAGGTCCCGCACTCGCTGCTGATAGGTGTCCTCATAGGACTTCGGATCCCATGGGCCGCTCATGGTCCGGATCAGCTCGGTGGCCATTTCCAGCTCGCGGCGCTTCGATCTGCCCGCCTTGGGCAGGTCCTTGATCTGCTTGTGCGGGTCACGGATCTCGTCGGCGAAGCGCATGGTGTGCAGCACCATGATCTCGTCGGTGGCCCGGATCGCGGTCAGGTGCTGCCTGCCGCGCATGGCGAGCATCGCGACGCCCGCCAGGCCGCTGTCGGCCATCGCCTGCCGCAACAGGTGATACGCGTGCGCATAGTCGGGATCCTTCGGTGCCAGCCAGTAGGACTTGTCGTAGTAGGTCGGATCGATCTGCGTGAGGTCGACGAACGTGTCGATCTCCAGCGCCCGCGACCTGCCCGGCGCGATCTCGGCCAGTTCGTCCTGCTCGACTTCGACGACCTCGTGCCGGCTGGTCTGGTAACCCTTCGCCACTTCCGAGTAGTCGACTTCCTTGCCGGTGCGCTCGTTGATCCGCTGCAACCGGATCCGGTCCGACGTGCCGCGCTGGACCTGCCGGAACGGCACCGAATGGTCCTGGGTGGCCGTGTACAGCGCTATCGGCACCGTCACCAAGCCCAAGCTGAGGGCTCCTTGCCACACTGGCCTGGCCATCGTTACCCCTCCACTCGCTCGGCGACCGCCTTGGCGGACCTGGCGTGCCGCTGGATGTCCTGCCACGGATCGGGTTTCTGGGCCAGTCGGCGCCGTACGTTGCGCAGGTCGTACCGGCCCGGTGCCACCCGCGGCAGCTCGTCCCACTCGATCGGCGTCGCGACCTTCCCGCCCGGCCGGGCCCGCAGTGAGTAGGGCGCAACGGCGGTCTGGCCGTAGGCGTTGCGGTTGGTGTCCAGGAAGATCCGGTCGCCGCGCTTCGCCTTGCGCTGCTGCGTGGTCAGCAGGTCCGGTGCTCGCGCGGCCAGCTCGTCGGCGATCCGCCTGGCCAGTGGCCGGACGAGCTCCTCGTCGGCATCGCCGTCCAGCGGAGCCACCACGTGGTACCCGCGGCCGCCGGTGGTCTGCACGAACGGCACCAGCCCCAACGCCGTGAACTCGTCGCGCACCATCGTGGCCGCCTCTCGCAGCGCGGCGAGCGGGACCCCGTCGGGCGGGTCCAGGTCGAACACCATCAGGTCCGGCGAGGTCAGGTCCGCGCTCGTCGCCTGCCAGCGGTGCAGTTCGACGCAGGCCAGGTTCGCCAGGTAGGCCAGCGTGGCCTCGTCCTGACACAGGATGTGGCGCACCGGCCGCTCGGCGCCGCGCGCGGGCACTTCCACTGTCGCCACCCAGCCCGGCATGTGGTCTCCGGCGTGCTGCTGGAAGAAGCCGGGGTGGTCGACGCCGTCCGGGAACCGGCGCACGTTGACCGGGCGGTCGACCACGTGCGGCAGCAGCACCTCCGCGACGGCGCGGTAGTAGGCGACGACGTCGGCCTTCGTGATCCCGTCCGCCGGGTAGAGCACCTTGTCCGGATTGGTCACGGGCACCTGGTGGCCGTCGATCTCGATCGTGGAATTCGCGATGGCTACTTCCGCCTGTCCCGCCAGCCGGCGTCCTCGGGTAGCAGCGCGCTGGGCGGCGGCTTCACGTCGGGCGGGAAGCCGTGCCGGGCCAGGCGCACCGCGGCGAGGGGGCGTGCCGTGCCGATCGTGTAGAACAGGCTCAGCAGCAGGCCCATCACCAGCACGCCGACGACCAGGCCGGCCGGTACCGGGCTGAACAGGTCGAGCAGCACGAACGCGACGACCATCACCGGCAGTGCCTGGGCGATCACGCGCACGATGTGCCGGATCATCCAGCGGCGCGACGTGTTGTCGTGCAGCACCCAGTCCCGGTAGCGGTCCGGCAACCGGCCGCCGTAGGCGTACCAGTACCACCGAACCGGGCCGGGTCGCGTGGTCATCGCCGTGCCGCGCGGCGCTCGGCTCCTGACTGCTCACCGCCGCCGATGTCGTCACCCGCGAGCCGGCCGACGGAGTCGGAGCCGGACGCCCGATTCGCCGAAGCCGGGTCGGGCGCCACGTCAGCCTCGGTGCCCGCGCGCTGGGCCCTGGTCGTGACCAGTTGCTTCAAACGTTCCCACATACCTGTGGATACCCAAAGGTACTGCGGTCATGCGCTCTCCAGCGCCCGCACGACCTCCTGGAGGTCGCGATACGGGCGATCGCGCAGCGGCAGCATCCGCAGCCGCTGGCAGGTGCCGACATCAGCGCCGTACAAGTCGGCTGTCGTGACGATCTGCCACCTTTCGGCCGGAAAGGTGAGTCCGTCGAGTATGAACCGGAGTGACTGCTTGTCGGCCTCGGTCATCGTTCCTACTTAGGAGTAGCGTGATGTGATGCATAGTGATACCCGTCACTATCCTCCTCGAAACCGAGTCTCGCCGCACGCCGCAGGCCGGGTCAGTCGTCCTGCGTCTCTTCCGGCTCCGCTTCCGGCTCGATGATCTCTTCCGGCCAGTGGTCGGTGACATAGCCGGGATGCACGTCGGCACCGGCCGGGATGCTCCGCCACGAGTTGCCGCCCCGGGAGCCTCGGACCGGCTGTGCTTCGTCTGGCACTGCGGTCTCCTTAAGCTGTCGACGGGCTCCGGCGCGGGGTGTCGGAGCTGGCTGGATGCGGCGGAGCCCGTCTCGCAGTGTGCTACCCGGGGTGTTCTCGCGCGAAACGTTCATGCGCTCTGGTAGCGCCTGCCGCCGGGCGCTTGCCGCTGATTTCCTGCTGCCGCGCGCCGTGGCCGCGGGCCGTCCGCTCCCTCGTGTCGCAGTGTCGAGATCGGCTTTGGGCGAGGGAGCGGGGCCTTGCGGCGCAACGGGTCGTCGGGTGATTCGGTTGCGCTCGGCGGACGTCGGTTCCGCAGTTGTGTTGGCGCCGGGGGCTTTCGGTCCGGGTCACTGGGTGCCGGCAGGTGGCGGGTCGTTCGATGGTCTGGTCCTTTGTTCGGTTGGACCAGTCCCTTCGGGCGGTGTGGTCCACGAGACAGCCATGGTGGGAAGGCTCTTGTGGTGGTTCGGGTTGATCGAAATGGCTCCGAACGAACGGGGCCGGGGAGCCGCCCAGGTTCTGTGGAATCTGCCCGACTCGCTCTGGTCGAGCGAAACCACCGCGTTGCGGTGGGCGGAGGTGTGTTAGTGATGTCGCTGAGCACTCGTTTCGGGGTGGACGTTCTCGGTGTGATCGCCGGCGGTTTTCTCGCGGTGGCCGCGGTGGCTTTCGCCGCGCCGACAGCCGGCTGGGTCGGTTTCGGTGTGTTCACCGCTCTCACCGTGGTGGCGGCGGTAGCAGCTGTTCTCACGCACCGTCGCGGTGCGCGGATCGGCCACGGGATCCTCGGGCTGGTCAGCCTGTGGGCACTGTTCGCCGCTCTGTTCTTCACTGGTCCGGCGTTGACCGCCCTGGTCTTCGCCGACGCGCTGGCCGTGGCTCTGGTCGGCCTGGTGGACCTCACGGCGCACGAACTGAGCACCGAGAGGGTCGTGCACGAGCTCGAGGTGCACTCCACGCCCGTGGTGTCCTCGGCCGTCTGACGCGGCCCTCGACGCAGCGCGGTGCCGGACACTGTCCGGCACCGCGCTGCTGTCCCGGCTTGACCCTCCCCTGGGGGGAGCGTGCAGTGTGAAGTCATGCGAGCGAACGTGACGATCGGCGACTTCTCGCGGATGACGCAGCTGAGCATCAAGACCCTGCGGCACTACCACCATGTCGGCCTGCTGGCGCCTGCCGATGTGGACCCGGACACCGGCTACCGCTTCTACTCCACCGAGCAGGTCCCGACCGCGCAGATCATCCGCCGGTTCCGTGACCTGGACATGCCGGTCGACCAGCTCCGCGCGGTGCTGGCCGCTCCCGATTCGCAGACCCGCAACGAGCTGATCGCCGAACATCTCGCCCGGCTGGAGAACAAGCTCCAGCAGACGCAGCACGCCGTCGCCTCGTTGCGTTCGTTGCTCACCGGCTCGGACGCGGCGATCCCGATCGACTACCGGGCTCTGGCCGCCACGCCCGCGATCGCCGTGAGCGCCACCGTCACGACCGACGAGCTGGGGCCGTGGTGGGCCGACACGTACGCCGGACTGCACGCGACCCTCCGCTCGGGCGGCATCCTGGCCACCGGGCCGATCGGTGGGCACTTCGCCACCGAGTTGTTCGCCGACGAGCGCGGCGCCGCCACGTTGTTCGTGCCCGTCCCCGCTGCCGACTCGGCCACTGTCATTCCTGCCGTGGAACTGGCCGTCGCCGTGCACGAGGGCTCGCACACCGATGTCGACCGGACGTACGGCGCCCTCGGCAGTCACGTCGCCGAGCACGCCCTGGGCGTGGCCGGGCCGATCCGCGAGACCTACCTGGTCAGCCGGCTCGACACGTCCGACCAGCGCCGCTGGCGCACCGAGATCGGCTGGCCGATCTTCCGCACCGTCGGCGCCTGACCACACCCGCACCTCGATGCCAGGAGACACCCATGTCCACCGTGCTGCCCGCCGTCGTCGTCGAATACCTGGCCGCCAAGCAGAACCACGACAGCGACGCCCTGCTCGCCACTCTGACCGACGACGCCGTCATCACCGACGAGGGCAGGGAGTACCGCGGCGCGGCGGCGATCCGGGCCTGGCAGGAGGAGGCGAGCGCCGCCGTGGCCGCGACCTACGCCGTCGAGGATTCCGCCGCCGTCGGTGACCGGACCGTGGTCGCCGTGCGCGTCGCCGGCAACTTCCCCGGTAGCCCGGTCCCGCTCTACTTCCACGTGGCCCTACGCGACGACAAGATCTCCGCCGTCACTGTGCTGGCCTGACCCGCGCCGCCTCATTACCCTCGGGCGGGGAAGGGAGCTGTGATGCCTGCTGATCCGCAGCGATTCCAGATGACCATCGGCAACGCCCCGGTCGATGCCCTCTCCGGCGCCACCTTCGAGGCCCAGAACCCCTACACCGGGCAACCGTGGGCCGTCCTGCCGGACGCCGGGCCTGCCGACGTGGACGACGCCGTCGCCGCCGCCCGCGCCGCGCTGGACGGCGAATGGGGCTCCGCCACCGGGTTCACCCGAGCCGCGTTGCTGCATCGGCTGGCCGACCTCATCACGGCCAACGCCGAACTGCTGGCCCGGTTGGAGGTCAACGACTCCGGCAAGCTCTACCGCGAGATGATCGGCCAGCTCAGCGGATTGGGCGGCTGGTACCGCTACTACGCGGGCCTGGCCGACAAGATCGAAGGCAGGCAGATCCCGACGCCCAACGCCGACTATCTCGTCTACACCCGCCGCGAACCCATTGGCGTGGTCGCCGCGATCACCCCGTGGAACTCGCCGCTGCTGCTGATGAGCTGGAAGCTGGCCCCCGCGCTCGCGGCGGGCTGCACGGCCGTCGTCAAACCGTCCGAGCACGCATCGGCGTCGACGCTCGCGTTCGCGAGTCTCGTCGTCGAAGCGGGCTTCCCGGCGGGAGTGGTCAACGTGGTGACCGGCCGGTCGCGTGAGCTGGGTGCGGCGCTCGCTGCCCATCCCGGGGTGGACAAGGTCGCGTTCACCGGTTCGACGGCCACCGGACGGGCCGTGGCCAAGGCAGCCGCCGAGAACCTCAACCCCGTCACGCTGGAGCTGGGTGGGAAGTCGCCGCAAGTGGTGTTCGCCGACGCGGATCTGGCGGCCGCCGCCAACGGCATCGTCGCCGGGGTGTTCGCCGCGACCGGCCAGACCTGCATGGCCGGGTCCAGGCTGATCGTGCACGCCGACGTGCACGACGAGCTGGTCCGGCTGGTCGCCCAGCGTGCGACCGCGATCAAGCTCGGCGACCCGAACGACCCGGCCACCGAGATGGGACCGGTCGCCAACCAGCCGCAGTACGAGAAGGTGCTCGGCTACCTGCGCACCGCGCAGGACGAGGGTGCCACGATCGCGTGCGGCGGCGGGGCGGCAGGCCAGGGTGGGCTGTTCGTGCAGCCGACCGTGCTCACCGGTGTCGGGCCCGACTCCACGGTGGTCCGCGAGGAGGTCTTCGGCCCGGTGCTGGCCGTGTACCCGTTCACCGACGAGGACGAGGCCGTCAAGCTCGCCAACGACACGCCCTACGGCCTCGCGGGTGCCGTGTGGACGAAGGATGTACACCGCGCACACCGCGTCGCCGCCCGGATCAACGCGGGCAGCGTGTGGATCAACGCCTACCGGGTGGTGGCGCCGAGCGTGCCGTTCGGTGGCTACCAGTCCTCGGGCATCGGCAGGGAGAACGGCGTCGAGGCGCTGGACTCCTACCTGCGCACCAAGTCGATCTGGGTCGAGCTGACCGGCGGCACCCGCGACCCGTTCACGCTGGGCTGACCTGGCCGGCCAGGCACTCGTCGGGCAGGTCGAACCAGCGCAGCCGGTCGAAGTTCGCCGAGACGACGCCCGCGCCCGCCCCGTCGGGTGGGCAGGGCGGCAGTCCCGCGGCCAGCTCGCGGGCCGCGGCCAGGTAGTCGGCCAGCGCGGACTCCGGTGCCTGCTCGTGGCGGCGCGGGTACGTGAGTTCGCCGTCCGTGTCGTAGCGCACCTGGTCCAGCCGCAACGGCGGCTCGACCACGCCGTCGCGGTGCCGCCACAGGCCTGTCCTCGGTTCGAACCGGTAGTGCGGCAGCAGCGCCCACCCGTGCCGGGCGACGAACCGCACGGCGTCGATGATGTAGTCGACCACGGTGTCCGACAGCGAGTAGTTGAAGCTCACCCGTACCCAGCCCGGTTTGATGCCCTCCCAGCCGGCCAGGATCTCCTGTTCGAACCGCTGCGAGCGCTGCACGTCGATACCCAGCAGCCGGTGCCCGTACGGGCCGGCACACGAGCAGCCGCCGCGCGCCTGGACGCCGAACAGGTCGTTGAGCACCGCGACCACGAAGTTGTGGTGCAGATACCGTTCGCCGTCGCGGATCACGAACGACACGATGGACAGCCGGTCCGCGTCCAGGTCACCGAGAATCGCGATCGTCGGCTCCACCCGCCACGCCTGCACGGCCCGCCGCAGGAATGCCTTCTCCCGTGCCTGGATCACCTCGGTGCCCACGGCCGCCTTCAACCCGAACACCAGGCCCGCGCGGATCGACTCGACGATCGCGGGCGTGCCGCCCTCCTCGCGGTGCGCTGGATCACTGATGTAGTGGTGCTCCACCAGGTTCACGTAGTCGACCGTGCCGCCGCCGGGCACCGTCGGCACCCGGTTGGCCAACAGTTCGCGCCGCACCACCAGCACGCCGGGTGTGCCGGGGCCGCCGACGAACTTGTGCGGCGAGATGAACACCGCGTCCTTGTAGGCGCCCGGATGCTCGTGGCACCCCTCGTACATCTGGATGTTCGCGTGCGGTGCGGCCGCGGCGAAGTCCCAGCACGACAGTGCGCCGTGCCGGTGCAGCAGATCGGAGATCGCGTGTGTGTCCGTGACGATCCCGGTCACGTTCGACGCGGCCGAGAACGAGCCGATCTTCAGCGGCCGGTCCGCGTACCGGGTGAGCGCGTCGGCCAGTGCGTCCAGCGCCACGTGGCCATCCGCGGCCTCCGGGATCGTCACCACGTCGGCGATCGACTCGCGCCACAGCAGTTCGTTGGAATGGTGCTCGAACGGCCCGATGAACACCACGGGGCGCTGCTCCGGCGGAATCGCGTCGGTCAGGCGGTACCGGTCGTTCAGCTCGGCGGGCACGCGCAGCCCCAGGATGCCGACCAGCTTGTCGATCGCACCCGTCGAACCCGAGCCGCAGAAGATCACCACGGTGTCGTCGTCACCACCGACACCGTCGCGGATCGTGCGGCGGGCGTCCTCGCGCAACAGCGTCGTCTGCAGACCGGTGCCGGAGGACTCGCTGTGCGTGTTGGCGTAGCGGGGCAGTACCTCCGCGCGGATGAAGTCCTCCAGGAACGACACCGCGCGGCCGGACGCCGTGTAGTCGGCGTACGTCACCCGCCGCGGCCCGTACGGCCCCCACATCACCTGGTCGTCGCCGATGATGGACTCCCGCACGCGGCGGACCAGCGGAGTGTCGTTCACCGACTCATTGTGGAACCAAACCGGGCTCGAGCGCACTACCAGGGCATCGAGGGTGAACAGTCACTCGCCAAGGGTGATGGCGGGACATCGCGAGTGGGCGGCGTGCCGGTCTGCCCATCACCGGCGGGTGGAACCACCCGGTCCGTCTGTACCGGCCGCGACCGGAGGTGATCGACGGGAGCTCGACCTTCCCGACAGCCGCCGCCGTGCGGGTGTGGCGCTCAGCCGGGTTGGTCCTCCTCGTCGATCTCGGCGACCTCGTGCTGAGCGGCGACATCGGCCGGGTCGGCATCCAGTGGCGGCTCCGCCGGCCATTCGCCGACTTCCTCGGCGACGTCCACCTGCTGGTCGGCCACGTCGGCGGGATTCGCTTCCGTCATGGCGGCTGTCCTCCTGGTCAACAGTCGTCGTGGATGTCCACAATCGAATCCCGCAGCTGCGACAGGCTGGTGGCGAGCAGTCGCGACACGTGCATCTGGGATACGCCGATCCGGTCGGCGATCTGGGTCTGCGTCATGTGACCGAAGAATCGCATCATCACGATCGCGGCCTCCCGTTGCGGCAATGTCGCCAACGCGGGCAGCAGTGTCTCGCGGTCCTCCACGGTGCCCAGCTCCGGGTCGGTGACACCCAGCCTGCCGTCGGTGGCCACGCTGGCGCCGTCGTCGTCGATCCCCTCGTCCAGGGATTCACCCCGATAGGCGTAACCCACTTGGAGACCCTCGTAAACTTCCTCGATCGGGATGTCCAGTTCGGCGGCCAGTTCACTCGGCCGCGGCGAGCGACCCAGCCGCTGACCCAGCGTGGCCGACGCGGCGGTGACCGAGGCGTGCAGCTCCTTGAGCCTGCGCGGTACCCGGATCGCCCAGGTGGCATCGCGAAAGTAGCGGCGGACCTCACCGGTGATGGTCGGCACCGCGAACGACAGGAAGTCCGTACCCCGATCGGGGTCGAAGCGGTCGACCGCGTTGATCAGACCCACGGTCGCCACCTGAGTCAGATCCTCGGTGGGCTGGCCACGGTTACGGAACCGGCGCGCGATGTGCTCGGCCACCGGCAAGTGCTCGGTGACCAGCCGGTCGCGAATCGTCCGGCGGTGCGACTCCGACGCGGAGTCGTCGACCAACTCGTGGAACAGCGGAGCGAGATCCTGATATTCGTGGGCACGTTCAGTCACGGCCATCCAATCACCCTCCACGAACGGGCTTTTGTCGCGTGCACGTGTCGTGATGGGGTTTGTCGGCTGTGGATATGGTTTTGGAGCACCTGTCCCGGAACGGCTGTGCGGTCAACCGCCTGTTCTTCACCGTACTCCGCCGGTCGGTTCGGGCAACTCAGCGAACCGGACATCGGTCCGGTTGATTTCACTGTCCTCAGTGGACCCGTTTCCGGCGGCCGATGGGCTCTGTCCGGGGCAGGGTCGTCCGCCTCTAAACTGATCGCATGCGATTTGCCTTCAAGACCTCGCCCATGCGTGTGACGTGGCCCGAGATGCTGGCCGTGTGGCGCGAGGCGGACCAGATCGACATCTTCGAGTCCGGCTGGACGTTCGACCACTTCTATCCCATCCGCGGCGACGCGACCGGCCCGTGCCTGGAGGGCTGGGTCACGCTGACCGCGCTCGCCCAGGCCACTACCCGCGTCCGGCTGGGCAACCTGGTGTCCGGCATCCACTACCGGCACCCCGCGGTGCTCGCCAACATGGCGGCCACGCTGGACATCATCTCGGGTGGCCGGCTGGAGCTTGGCGTCGGCGCCGGCTGGTTCGAGCTGGAGTCCGCCGCCTACGGCATGGAGCTGGGCACGCCCGGTGAGCGCAGCGACCGGTTCGAGGAGGCCTGCGAGGTGCTGGTCGGCCTGCTCACGCGGGAGACCACGACGTTCGCCGGCAAGTACTACCAGCTCACCGAGGCCCGCTGCGAGCCCAAGCCGGTGCAGGCACCGCATCCGCCGATCTGCATCGGCGGCAGTGGCGAGAAGCGCACGTTGCGCACCACGGCCCGGTTCGCCCAGCACTGGAACTTCGCGGGAGGCACGCCTGCCGAGTTCGCCCACAAGCGGGACGTGCTGCACGCGCACTGTGCCGACATCGGCCGCGACCCTGCCGAGATCACCCTGTCCAGCCATGTCCGGCTGGACGCCGACGGGCCCGCCAAGGCCGCCGAGACCGCGGCCGCGCTCGGCGAGCAGGGCCTGGACCTGGCGATCGTCGTCCTGCCGGAGCCGCTGGACCCGGCCGTCCTGACACCACTGGCCGAAGCACTCGCGCCGTTGTCGTGACGGGCCGGAGCGGGCCTGGCCCGCGGCCGGGCTGGTGGTCGTTGACGACTCCGGGCACGCCGGCAGCGCGACGATGTCCGAGGTCGAACGGGCCACCCTGGACCGATTCGCGCCCGTTGACGTGACGTTTCGTCTGGCATGATCGGGTTCGTGGCGACGACTGTGCGGATTCCGGGGCTGGTACTGACCGACCACTCGTTCCAGGTGCCGTTGGACCACGGCCGGCCGGACGGCGAGCGGCTCACCGTGTTCGCGCGCGAGGTGGCGTCGCCGGACGGGCTGGACAGGCCGTTCCTGGTGTTCCTGCAGGGCGGACCCGGTTCGGAGGCGCCGCGGCCGACCGGTGTGCCGATGGCGCCGGGCTGGCTGGGCCGGGCGTTGCTGGACTTCCGGGTGTTGATGCTCGACCAGCGCGGCACCGGACTGTCCACGCCCGTCGAGACGCTGTCCGGCAGGTCGCCCGAGGAGCAGGCCGACTATCTGCGGCACTTCCGGGCGGACTCCATCGTGCGGGACGCCGAGTGGATCCGGGCCGAGCTGGGCGTGGACCGGTGGAGCGTGCTCGGCCAGTCGTTCGGCGGATTCTGCGCGATGACCTACCTGTCGCTGGCGCCGCACGGGCTGCGCGAAGTGCTGTTCACCGGAGGCGTGCCGCCGATCGACGTGCATCCGGACGAGGTCTACCGCACCACCTTCGCCACGATGCGCGAGCGTAGCCGCCGCTACTACCTGCGCTATCCGGACGACAAGGCGCGCGTGGTCAGGATCGCGGAACTGGCCGACGCCGGGAAGATCACGCTGCCCAACGGCGACACGCTGACGTCCCGGCGGTTCCGCCAGCTGGGGAACCTGCTGGGCATGAGTGACGGTGCCGAGCACCTGCACTACCTGCTGGAACGCGACCCGTTGTCCGGGGTGTTCGCCCGGGACGTGGGTGCATCGCTGCCGTTCACCGCGCGCAACCCGATCTACCTGGCACTGCAGGAAGCCTGCTACGCCGACGGTGTCGCCACCAACTGGTCCGCGCAGCGCGTCCAGCCAGCCGACTACGCGGCCGATCCCACGCTGCTGACCGGTGAGCACGTGTTCTCGTGGATGCTGCGGGAGTGCGGCGAGTTCGCCCCGCTGCGCGAGGCCACCGAGCTGCTGGCGGCGCACGAGTGGCCACGTCTCTACGACGAGTCCGCCCTGCGCGACTGCGACGTGCCGTGCGCTGCCGCGATCTACGCGGAGGACGCCTACGTCGACATTTCGTTCTCGCTCGCCACCGCCCGCATGATCCCCACCATGCGGCCGTGGGTGACCAACGAGTACGAGCACAACGGCCTGCGGGCCAGTGGCGGGCGGGTGCTGGACCGGTTGATTGATCTCGTTCGGGGCCGGGAGTAGGTCATGATCCGCCATAATCTACGCATGGCGGACACGATTCGAGAGTGGCAGGAACGCGCCGACGCGCTCGCGGCGCAGGCGATCGCGGCGGGCAGGCCGACGGCCTGGTTCGATCAGCTGTACGCGGAGGGCAGCCGGGGCGACGTCCCGATGCCGTGGGACCGGAGTGCGCCCAATCCGCTGTTCGTGGAGTGGACGCGCGATCGGTCGGTGACCGGCGCGGGCAAGCGGGCGGTCGTCGTCGGCTGCAGCCTCGGCCAGGACTCGGAGCACGTGAGCGGACTGGGTTTCGACACGACGGCGTTCGACGTGTCGGACACGGTGGTCGGGTTGGTGCGCGAGCGGTTCCCGGATTCGCGGGTGCGGTACGAGGTGGCGAACCTGCTGGAGCTGCCGGAGCGGTGGCGGCAGGCGTTCGACCTGGTCGTGGAGGCGCACACGGTCCAGGCCATGCCGGTGGCGTTGCGCGCGCAGGCCACCGCGAGCGTGGCCGGCTTGGTCGCGCCGGGCGGCACGCTGCTGGTGATCGCGTCGGTGCGGGAGGACGGTGCCCCGCTGCCGGTGAATCCGCCGTGGCCGTTGGACAGGGCGGAACTGGACGCATTCGGCGGTGGGGGACTGACCCAGGTGCGAGTGGAACGAGCCGGTCCCGAGCCGACGACCTGGCGGGCGGAGTTCCGCAGGGATCAGTAGGCGCGGCTGAAGACGAGGCGCTTGCCATAACCGGATGGTGTGCCGCACCGCACGCACGTGCCCGACTCGGGCGGGCCGTCCAGCGGGACACAGCGTGCGGTCGCGGCGGTCACGGCTTTGATGTCGTCCTCGCACGGCGGTGCGCCGCAATGGAGCGCGAGGGCCCAGCCGGTGGCGACGGCAGTGGTGAACCGGGACCAGTCGTCGACGGTGGTGGTGTGCTGGTCGCGGAACTCGGTGGCGCGGCTGAGCAGGAATGCCTGGAACTCTGCCAGCACGGCGGGCAGCAACTCGGGGGCGTCGGCAAGGGAGATGGGCTCCTTGCCTGCGCCACCGAGCCGGCGCACGAGAATCGCGGTGCCCGCGGCCAGATCGCGTGGCCCGAGTTCGAGCCGGATCGGGGCACCGCGTAGTTCCCAGTCGTTGAACTTGAAGCCGGGGGACAGGTGGGTGCGCTGGTCGACGTGCGCGCGAATGCCGACGGCCTTGAGCCGGTCGGCGAGTTCTTTCGCGGCGTGCAGGACGTTCGCCAGTAGCTCACCGGAACCGATCGGCACGATGACGACCTGGTGCGGAGCGAGGCGAGGCGGCAGCACGAGACCCTTGTCGTCGCCGTGGGTCATGATGACGGCGCCCACCATCCGGGTCGTCATGCCCCACGAGGTCGTGTGGCACAGCGTGCGGTTGCCGGACTCGTCGGTGTAGCGGATGTCGAACGCGGTGGCGAAGTTGGTGCCCAGGTAATGCGATGTGCCGGACTGCAAGGCTTTGCCGTCGCGCATCATGGCCTCGATGGTGAACGTCCGAGCGGCACCGGCGAACCGCTCGTTGGGCGTCTTCTCGCCCTGCACCACGGGAATGGCGGCGATGTCCCGGGCGACTTCGGTGTAGAGGCCGAGCGCGAGCGTCGTCTCGCGCATCGCGTCGGCTTCGTCGGCGTGCGCGGTGTGGCCTTCTTGCCAGAGGAACTCGGTGGTACGCAGGAACATCCGGGGCCGCAGCTCCCAGCGCACGGCGTTCGCCCACTGGTTCAGTAGCAGTGGCAGATCCCGGTAGGACGAGATCCATTTCGCCATCATCTCGCCGATGATGGTCTCCGAAGTAGGCCGCACGAGCAACGGCTCGTCCAGCTCCTTGCCACCGGCGTGGGTGACGACGGCCAGTTCGGGCGCGAAACCCTCGACGTGCTCGGCTTCGCGGCGCAGGTACGACTCGGGGATGAGCAGCGGGAAGTAGGCGTTCTCGTGCCCGGTATCCTTGATCCGCTGGTCCAATGCGGACTGCAGCAACTCCCAGAGCCGGTAGCCATACGGTCGAATGACCATGCTCCCCTTGACCGGGCCACGCTCGGCCAGTCCGGCCTTGGCAACCAGCTCGTTGTACCAGGACGAGAAGTCCTCGCTCTGTGGGGTCACTCCATGGTCTGCCACTCGGCGACCATAGCGGGATCAGGGAAGTGACGACATCGAATAACACGTCAGGGCAACCGGCACCTGCCGACAAAGGGAGCGCGAGATCCCAAGGCGCAAACTCCATCCCGACGACCGTCGCCCGCCGAACGAATGAGCAGCGCGAAACTGCCCGCACCAACTCCACGGGAACCGGCAGCAGCCTCCGAGCCCAATCGGGTCAGTGACGCGATCCGTAGCGGTTCGCAGGCATCCGTTTCCCCCCAAGCTGATCTCGGCGTCAGTTTGGTGGTGTCCAGGGTGGAGCCCAGCGGAATCTCGAACGAATGCCACGTAGTCGAGGATCCGGTGGTGATGTCACGGGGTCTCGGCGAGCGCATCGACATCACTGGGTATCGATCACCGGCTCGGCAATCGACGCCCGGAGTGATCATCGACAGCGTGTCTTGGCGTCTGACCAGCCTGACAACGCGCCTCAGCCCTTGACTACGTGGCATTGAGTGTCGAAGCGACGGCGAAGCCGCTCTTGACGCCATCAAGCCGACGTCGAGCGCTCAACGGCGACGGTCCGGTCGGCCGCGGCACCCGGCACCGAGACCCACCGTCGCCCCAGTCGTCGGCCGACGCTTTCACGGGAGTCCGGGCTGCCCGCGCCGGAGCGGCTTCTGCCCGCTCCCACGGCACAGCAACTCGGCCGAGCACATCCGGCCGCCGTCGTCGGGCTGCCGGCACCAGCCTTGTCGATCGACGCGGCTCGGTCCAAGCCGCCCTCCCCGGCAGACCTGGCCTAACCGGTCGTAGCGGGTTTCGGTGTCGACTTGACCGCTTCGGCCAAGGCCTCCATGGCCGGGACCGCCGCCAGCAGTGTGTCCAGGGTCTCGCCCGGTAGTTGCTCCAGCCAGTCGGACAGGACTCCGGTCCGCCGTTCCCGGATCCGGTTGTGGACCTCCGTGCCTGCCTGCGTGACCTCCACTCGCACCGCGCGTAGATCACTCGGGTCGGGCAGTTTGCGGATCAGGCCGTCGTCGTCGAGTCTGCGCACGATTCTGGACAGCATGGTGGGGTTGACGCCTTCCAGGTCCGTCAGCTCGGCCAGCCCCAGTGGGCCACGTGAGCGGATCAGGCCTAGCACCGAGTACTGGGTCGGTGTCAGGCCCTCGCCGGTGGCGGTGGCGTTGAGTTGGCGGGCGAGTCTGGCGATGACGCCGCGTAGCCGCGCCACGAGTTCGACGTCCATCACACCTCCGTGATGTTGCTTGCTTGTTGGCAAGCAATTAGTATTGCAGAACGTGGATGAAGCCCAGAACGTAGCGGGTGTGTTGCCGGGCCGGCAGGCGACCAAGCCGGTCGGTGCGGACGCGACCGTCGCAACGATCGCGGGCGGTGATGCCGACCAGCCGCACTCCCGGCGCAGGCTGATTTTCGCCATCGTGTCGGTGGGTCTGTTCATGAGTTCCGTTGATCAGACCATTGTCGCCACAGCTCTGCCCGCGATCGAACGCGAGTTGCACTCGCCGATCACCTGGGCCGGCTGGACGATCACCATCTACGCCCTCGGCCAGGTCCTCGCCATGCCCCTGGCCGGCCGCATCAGCGACATGTACGGCCGCAAGAAGGTCTACCTGCTCTCCGCCGCCCTGTTCACCGTGGCGTCCCTGGCCTGCGGCCTGTCCACGAACATCTACCTGCTCGTCGCCCTGCGTGCCGTCCAGTCGATCGGCGGTGGCGCCTTCATGCCCTCGGCCACCGGCATCGTGTCCGACCACTTCGGCAAGGATCGTGACCGCGCCCTGGGCATGTTCACCAGCATCTTCCCGATCGGCGGCATCGTCGGCCCCATCATCGGTGGCGTGTTCGTGGCCGTCTGGTCGTGGCGCGGCATCTTCCTGGTCAACGTGCCCATCGGCATCGTGCTGATCCTGCTGGCCGCGAAGTTCATACCGGCCGGGTCGACGCGCGTGCGCAGCAAGGTGGACCTGCGTGGGATCGGGCTGCTCGGCCTGCTGATCCTGTCCGCGATGTTCGGCATCACGTATCTGGGCAGTGCCTCGGTGACGATCCTGAATCCCGTGTTCCTGGTCTGCGAGGTCGTCGCCGTGGTGGCGCTCGTGCTGTTCGTCCGGCACTCGAAGAACGACCTCGCGGCGTTCGTGCCTTATCGGCTGCTGCGCGGTCGCGGGTTCGGGGTGATGAACCTCATCAACCTCGTCTACGGAGCCGGAGCGCTCGGCTTCGCGACGCTGGTCCCGCTGTACGCGGAAGACCGGTTCCATCTCGCACCCCTCGGTGCCGGCACGCTGTTGACCGCACGGGCCGTCGGCATGATCAGCATCGCCGGAGTGGCCGTCCTGACCCTGCGCCGCACCGGGTACCGGCCACCGATGATCCTCGGCTTCGTCGTGCTCAGCGCGGGACTGGTCATGATGTCCGTCTCCCCGCACCTGACGCCCTACGCCTGGCTGGCCATCGCCGCCGGCATCACCGGCTGTGGGATGGGCATGAGCGTGCCCGCGTCGAACAACGCGAGCCTGCAGCTCGCCCCGGACCAGGTGGCCGCGATCGCCGGACTGCGCGGGATGTTCCGGCAGTCCGGTGCGATCGCGGCGGTCTCGATCACCACCGCGATCGTCGCCCGCAGCAGCGATCCCGGGTTGGCCGAGGCGCACGTGTTCCTCGTCTTCGCCGGGCTGCTGATCGCCCTGCTCCCACTGGTCTTCCTGGTGCCGGAACACAAGGGCGGCTGGTAGGTCACAGCGCCTGCTTGCCCGCCAGTTCCGCCAGCAACTGCTTGGCCAGTTCGGCATTGCGCGGCTGGCACAGCACGTCGTAGCGCTGCGCCACGAGCTGGCTCTGCGACGTGAAGTCGCGCCTGCCCCTGGTCGCGCCGTAGCTCATCGCCGCCGACGCCAGCCCGAAGACGACACCGATCACCAGGCCCAGCAGCAGCGGGGCGATGCCGGCTGCCGGGGTGAAGATCGTCAGCAGGATGCCGACGAACAGACCGAACCAGGCACCGCTGGCGGCACCCGCGCTCAGTACGCGGCCCCACGTGAGCCTGGCCCGGACGCGCTCCACGAGCATCGGCGACACACCGACGATCGTCACGTCCTGCACGGGGAAGTTGGTGTCGGCCAGATAGTCCACGGCCCGCTGGGCCTGCTCGTAAGTGTCGTAGCTACCGATCGGCCAGCCCGTCGGGGGCGTGGGCAGGGCCGCCGGACGGAACGTGCGGGACGTGAATGCTGTGGTCATGGCAGGTCCTTTTCACTCGGGGTTCACTCCGCATCCTGTACAACGTGCGACGATCCCCGGTTACGCCCGGTGCCGGAAGTCCACAGCGCCCTATCAGCGCACTCTCAGCCAGTGGGGCGGACGGTGAGCCCGTCCAGGAACAACTCCAGCCACCTCGCCCGAGCCGCGGGCGGCTGGTCGGCCGGTGCCGTGTTGACCAGCAGGGTGAAGTCGTCGGTGCTCGCGTCCGGCCGCAGGACACCCGCGTCGCGGGCCAGCGTCACGAGTTCGTCGGCGGCCGCGTACGCCCGGCGTTCCAGCGGCCCGTAGGCGGCGGCGCAGAGCACCTGTGCCGCCGCCTTGACCGCGTTGTCGGCCGAGGACGACTCCAGGAACCTGCTGGTCAGGCCACGGATCTCGGCCAGGATCGGCGCACCGGCCCGGACCCTGGCGACAGTGGCCTCGACGTCGGCGGCCATCGCCTCGACGTGCTCGTCGACCACCGCGCCGACCAGGTCGGCCTTGGTGGGGAAGTTGCGGTAGAGAGTGCCGACCGCGACACCCGCCGCTGTGGCGATCGTGCCCATGCCGACGTCCGGACCGTGCAGCGTGATCTGCTCGCGGGCCGCGGTCATGATCCGGTCCCGGTTGCGGACGGCGTCGACGCGCTGCTGGCGTGGCTGCGGCACGTGCCCTCCTTCCGGGGTTGCGACAAGCTGAATGCTAGTTCATGATGAAGCTGAGCGTGGGTTCATTTTTCGTGAGGAGCTGTTATGGCCAGCACAGTCGCCCTGGTGGCGGGAGCGTCGCCGGGCATCGGCACGGCCACAGCGGTCGCGCCGCGCGAACTCGGCCACGCCGTGTACGCGGCGGCCCGGCGAGTGGACCGGATGGGGGAGCCGGCCGACCTCGGCGCGCCCACGCCGGCGATGGACGTGCCCGACGACGAGTCGACGACCGGCGGCGGCAAGCGGATCATCGCGGCAGCGGGCAGGCTCGACATGCCGGACCGGGCGTTCGACGCCCTGATGGCCACCTCCTACCGGCTCGCGTCCCGGTAGCCCGCGATGGCCACCCGCGACGCTCTCCGCTCGGTGCTCAGTTCTGCGGTGTCCCGCTCGTGGCACCTGCCGCCCAAGCACAACAAGGTCATGCGGCACCGGGACATTCAGGTGCCCATGCGCGACGGCGTGGTGCTGCTCGCCGACCACTACGCGCCGGTCGTGGGCGGGCCCCGGCCGACCGTGCTGGTGCGCTGCCCGTACGGGCGGGGATTCATGTTCGCCGCCATGATCGCGCTGCCGTTCGCGGAACGCGGCTACCACGTGCTGCTGCAGAGCGTCCGGGGCACGTTCGGCTCCGGCGGCACGTTCCTGCCCGGGGTGGCAGAGGCTCCCGACGGTCAGGACACCGTGGCGTGGCTGCGCACCCAGGACTGGTTCGACGGCAGGCTGGCCACCGCCGGTCCGAGCTACCTCGCGTACACGCAGTGGGCGCTGGCGCTGGACCCGCCACCGGAGCTCAAGGCCATGGTGATCCACATCGGCACGCACGACCTGGCCGCCGCTGCCGGCGAGCAGGGGCCGTTCCAGCTCTACAACACGCTGATGTGGAGCGATCTGATGGCGCACCAGGAGAGTCTGGGCGCTGTCCGCGCGATCATCCGGATGAACCGCACCGAGCGCAGGCTCGCGCCGGCACTGGCCAGGCTGCCGTTGCGTTCCACTGTGGATGGTCTGGGTGGCAAGGGTGCGCCCTGGTACGAAGACTGGCTGACCCATCAGGTCGACCCGGCGCACGAGTACTGGACCGGCTACCGCGCAGGCGCGGCGCTGGGCACGGTGACCGTGCCGACCTTGCTGGTCGGCGGTTTCCACGACTTCTTCGCCGAGCAGACGCTCACCCAGTACCACGCGCTGCGTGCCCGGGGCGTCGACGTTGCGATGACGCTGGGCCCGTGGACGCACCTGACGCTGGACCAGGGCGTCGCACTCACCGAGAGTCTCGCGTGGCTCGACCAGCACGTCGCCGGTGACGGGCCCGTCGCGCGGACTCAGCCGGTGCGCGCGTGGCTCAGCGGCGCCGACCAGTGGCATGACCTGCCCGCGTGGCCGCCCGAGCCCACCGAGCCGACGACGTGGTACCTGGCGCCGGGCGGTGCGCTCGCCGCGACCAGGTCCACCGGATCACAGGCCACGGGCTTCCGCTACGACCCCGCCGACCCGACACCGTCGGTCGGCGGCAGGCTGATGGCCGCGAGCGGCGGCAGCCAGGACAACACCGCTGTGGAGCGGCGGCCGGACGTGCTGACCTTCACCGGCCCGTTGCTGGCCGAGCCCGTCGACGTGTTCGGCACACCCGTCGTCGAGCTGCATGTCAGTGCCGACAACACGTACGCGGATCTGTTCGCCCGGCTGTGCGACGTGGACGAGAGCGGCAGGTCGGTCAACGTGACCGACCAGATCGTGCGGCTGCCGGTGACCGACGAGCCCGGTGAGGTCAGGGTCGTGCGCATCCCGCTGGTCGACGTGGCACACCGGTTCCTGCCCGGCCACCGGATCCGGCTGCAGGTGTCCGGCGGCGCGCATCCCAGATTCGCCCGCAACCTCGGCACACCCGACCACCCCGCCGACGCCGCCGTCGGCAGACCGACGTCGCACCAGGTGCACCACGACACCGCACATCCGTCGAGCCTGACGCTGCCGGTGCGCGGTTGATCCGTTGCGGCTCGCCCGGCGCGGCACGGAGATCGTCGCGCCGCGCAACCTGCCGGGCATGCGCCGCGCGTCGGCGGTGCGGAACCCGGGCGGCGACTCGATCCGACTGTCTCCGGCTGTCCCCGGCCTGATGCGGTCGCGCGGTCTGCTCCTCCAGCCTGGCCACCGGGGCGCGCAGCGCCGCCACCTCCCAGAATCGGTTGGCAACCACCGTGCGACGCATAACCTGGAGGATGACAAGGACCAGGAACCGGTGCGGCGCCTGCTGTCGCGCGGCGCCGCACCGGCGACCGGGGTGATCAGAACACGCGGATCGCGATCTCGGCCGGGTCGCCGAGCAGGCTGTCGATCTCGTCGTCCAGCCGGACCAGCGTCAGCGAGGCGCCCGCCATGTCCAGCGACGTGCAGTACTCGCCGACGTAGCTGCGGCCGACCTCGATGCCGCGCTCGGCCAGCCGCTTGTGGGCCTTCCCGTACAGCAGGTACAGCTCGCTGATCGGGGTGCCGCCCAGGCCGTTGATCATCAGCGCGACACGGTCGCCCGACTTGAACGGCAGGTCGTCGGCCACGGCGGTGAGCAGTTCGTCCACGATCGCGTCGGCGGACATCAGCTTCTCCCGGCGGCGGCCGGGCTCGCCGTGGATGCCGACGCCCATCTCGATCTCGTCGTCGGGCAGGTCGAACAGCGGCGAACCCTTGGCGGGCGGCGTGCACGCGGTCAGGGCCATGCCCATCGTGCGGGTCACGCTGTTGACCTTCTCGCCGATCCTGACGACCTCGTCCAGGTCGGCGCCGCGCTCGGCGGCCGCGCCGACGGCCTTCATCACGAAGAAGTTGCCGGCCACACCTCGGCGGCCGACCGTGTAGGTGGAGTCCTGCACGGCCACGTCGTCGTTGATGAACAGGGTCTTGACGTTGATGTCCTCGGCCTCGGCCAGTTCCTGCGCCATCTCGAAGGCCATGCGGTCACCGGTGTAGTTGTTCACCAGCAGCAGTACACCCTTGGGCGAGGCGACGAGCTTGACCGTCTCGTAGACGTAGTCGGTGGGCGGCGCGGCGAACACGTCACCGGGGCAGGCCGCGTCGAGCATGCCCTTGCCGACCGTCATCACGTGCGCCGGTTCGTGGCCGGAGCCCGAGCCCTGCACGATCGAGACCTTGTTCTCGTTGGGGGCGTCGGACCGCATGATGAGGTTGTAGTCCGGCACGTACTTGAGCTTCGTCGGATTGGCGAGGGCGAGCCCCTCCAGCATCTCAGCGACGAAGTTCTTCGGGTCGTTGACGAATTTTTTCATGGGGGCTCCTAGCGCTCGACATTGAGGTAGTGAGGGAGCTCAGGCCGCCGGCCAGTTGGCCGCGACCCGTTCGGCCATCACCGCGACGGCGACGGCACCGGCGTCCGGCGAGCCGATGCTGCGCTCGCCGGTGTAGCTGGCCCTGCCACGCATGGCCTGCATCGTGCTGGTCGCGTCCGCTGCCAGTCGGGCGGCCTCGGCGGCCACCTTGGCCACCTCGGCACCGGACGTGCCGCTGCCCGAGTCGAGCCGCTGCGCGACGGCGTCCGTCATCGGGACGAGTGCGTCCAGCAGCGTCTTGTCGCCGACATCGGACTTGCCACGCAGCTTGATGCCCTCGGCGGCAGCCCGCAACATGGCGACCGCGTCGGCACCGGTCAGGTCCTGCTTGCCCTTGACGGCGGACGCCGCGCGCAGGAACGCGGTGCCCCACAACGGACCGGACGTCCCGCCGACACGCTTGGAGATGGTCAGCGCGATCTTCTGCAGGAACGTGCCCGCGTCGGTGCGGTCGAACGAGTCCCAGTCGGCCAGGATGATCTCGAAGCCGCGGGCCAGCGAGTAGCCGAAGTCGCCGTCGCCGACCACGGCGTCCAGGTCGCCGAACGCCTTCTCGTTGTCCACTGAGGTCTGGGCGACCGTGCGGACGACGTACTCGAGGTCGGCGAATGTCTCCGATGACATGTTCTCTCCCTGCGGTGCGGGTTCAGGCCGGGCTGGTTGCGGTGGTGAGCAGGGCGTCCAGATCGGCGAGCAGGACGAACGGCCGGGGCGCCAGGCCGAACGGGTCGGCCAGCACCTCGATGTCCGTGCCCGGATCGCCCAGCGACGACACGACGAGCGCGGCATCCGTGAAATCCTCGTGCCTGGTGTAGCTGCTCACCGTGACCACGCAGGTGAGGCGCGCGGCCCGCGCGGCCCGCAGCCCGTTGTTGCTGTCCTCGATCACGACAGCCTCCGCGGGGGCGACGCCGAGCCCGGACACGGCCAGCTCGTAGATGTCGGGCGCGGGCTTCTTGTGCGCGACGACGTCACCGGCGTACACGCTGAACCGCGCTGCCAGTTCGTCGCCGACGGCCCGGTTCAGCACGCTGAGCACCGACTGTTCGGCCGACGTCGACGCGACCGCGAGCGACCAGCCCGCGGCGGCCGCGTCCTCGACGATCCGCCGGATGCCCGGCCGTGGCGGGATCACCCCGCTGCTGATGATCGACACGTAGATCTCGGTCTTACGCCGGTGCCACTGGGCGACGATCGCGTCCAGCTCGGCCGGATCGGTGGGCAGACCGGCCTGCGCGACGAACTCCGGCGTCAGCAGCGACCGCATGCGCTCCTTGCCGCCGCCGATGAGCACCTTGTCGGCGTACTCCTCCTCGGACCACCGCACGGGCAGGCCGAACTCCTCGAACGTCTGGTTGAACGCGGGCAGGTGGCCGAACCGCTCGGTGTCGGCGAGCACCCCGTCGCAGTCGAAGATCAGTGCCGGCACCGCCGTCACCCGACCCGGCCCGCGGAGCCGAACAGCGTCATCAGCGAGCTGGCCAGCGCGACCACGTCCGTGCGCACGGAGCGGAACAGCGACGGCGGGTCCCACTTGTCCTTTTCGGCCGTGGCCCGCAGGAAGTCCAGGCTCGACTTCATGTAGGTCTCCTTGAGCGCCGTGGAGATGTTCACCTTGGCGCAGCCGCGGGAGATCAGGTCGCGGAACTGATCGTCCGACAGCCCGCTGCCGCCGTGCAGAGCGATCGGGATCGGGTGCGCGGCCACGATGTCGGACACGCGCTGGATGTCCAGGACCGGTGCCTGCTTGTAGGTGCCGTGCGCGTTGCCGATCGCGGGCGCGAACACGTCGACACCGGTGGCGTCCAGGAAGTCCAACGCCACCCGCAACGACTGGCGTTTCGACTCGTCGTCCGACCCGATGCCGTCCTCGACCCCGGTGATGGCCTCGATCTCACCTTCGACGTCCGCGCCGTGCCTGCGGGCCTCGGCGACCACCTCGATGGTCTGCCGGGTGTTCTCCGCGACGTCCAGGTTGGAGGCGTCGAACAGCACGGAGTTCCAGCCCCGGTCCAGGCACTCGCTGATCACGGCCCGCTCCGGGCAGTGGTCCAGGTGCAGCGCGACCGGCACCTCGATCCCGGCCGTCATCGAGGTCCACATCGCGAACAGCACGTCGCTGCCGACCGCCTTCACGGTCTTGACGGACGTCTGCACGATCAGCGGCGACCGGCTCTGCACGGCGGCGGCGAGCACGCCTTCCAGGGTCAGGTCGTTGAACACGTTGATCGCGGGAACGCCGTAGCGCTGGGCGAACGCGTCGGACAGGATTTCCTTCAACGGCACGACAGGCACAGCTCCCACGGTAACGAGGGCAACGCCCGAGGTCAGCCAGGGTTCTCCCCATGCCGGGGTAGGAATCCCCCTACCCCGGCACGCTGGAACCGGGGGGACAGTGATGCGGACGGCAGTTCTCACCCGTCCGGGTCGGTTCACAGTCGGTCCGCACGGTTCCGCGACCGGATTTATGCCCCTGCGTGACCGGTTCGGAGTGGACGCGTCCGAACACGCGCAGGACGAGTGGATAAGCGGCGAAATGCGCCGGATCAGGCGACTGTCCGTGATCTGGCCACGCGTTCGCGCTAACGACGGCCAGGTGCCGGTTCGATGCACAGCGCAGACAGCAGGAATCCGGCATCGAGGGGACGACTGTGGCCCACACCAGGACCGGCGGCGAGAGGCTACGGGAGTTCGTCGTCGCGCTGATCGTCGGATTCGTCTACACCGTGGCCAGCGTGCCGACGTTCATCGAGTACCTGATCAGGTCAAGGGGCTGGTCCTGGCTGTCCGTGCCCGCGCGGTGGACGAGCGATCTCAACCACGCGCTGCCGCCATTCGCGATCCTGGAGCGGGCGATTCTGTATGTTTTCGCCGCCTATGCCTTCGTTCTTCTGGTTCTGTGTCTCCGGCACGGGCGCCCGCGACTGGCGGCCGGTGCTCTCGGGACGCTTGCCCTTTCCGTCGCGGTGCTGCATGTGCTGGCGTGGATCGGGTCGATCGCGTTCTACGTGATACGGTTCGTATTCACCGTGCTCGGTTTTGTGGTGC
Organism: Candidatus Melainabacteria bacterium; assembly: GCA_963780635.1. Lineage (GTDB taxonomy): Bacteria > Actinomycetota > Actinomycetes > Mycobacteriales > Pseudonocardiaceae > DATEPR01. The sequence goes on along the minus strand of CAWACW010000013.1, from coordinate 696,738 downwards.
GATTCCTGGACGTCGTGGCTCGCCACGTGATTCAATTCCTCGTTTTCGTGTTCGATCCGGCGTCCGGCCCGTGGGCGTGGGTCGCGCTGGCCATCGTCGCCGCTGTCGTGGTGTTGGTGATGTCCAAGTTCGGTCTGAAGGGCATGCTCAACGTCCTGGTACTGGCGGCAGCGATCGCCATTCCCCTGGCTGTGGTACGCGGCATCGCCGCATTGCTCGGCCTGATCGCACCGTGGCTGCGGGGCATCGGAGACGTGCTGCAGATCGTGTTCGTCACGGCCGTGGTGCTGGTGGCGGTGGCCACCATCGGACAACTCCTGATCGACCAGTTCCGCAGCACGGCCAAGGCGGGCAGCGAGAAACTCGGCGTCCTGATGGGAGCGATGGGCGTGGGGACCGTACTGGCCACCCTGCTCCTGGAGAGCGGCGCATTCCACAACTACGATCTCTACCCGGAATCGGTACATCGTTGGGCGGAGAAATGGATGCTGAGCGGAGGCGGTGGCCCGCTGCTCGACGCCGGTATCGCGCTGTTCGTCGTGGGCCTGTGCGTGCTTTTCGTCCTCGGCAACCTGGCGAAGATGAAGGAGCCGCCGGACCTCGAGGAATTCCAGCGATCCATTGTCTACATCTTCCTGGGTTTCGTCGCCGCGGGCATGCTCTCAGCGATCGGCAGCGACGCCCAGAACACGTGACCAGTGGTGTCCAGCAACCATGCGGAATCACCCGGGGAGGGTTATTACTAATAGCTGCTAACACAGTAACTGTTCCGTTCCCTGATCGAACGCCATTGTGTTAGTAGCTCTAACTCGACGCCGCTCGTTGCTGGGCCGCCCGGTGGGCGAGAGCGGTTCGGTTGGCGGAGCCCGTTTTGCGGAGGACCGCACCGACGTGCTTCTCCACCGTCTTGACCGAGATGCCCAGTTGGGTGGCGATCTGCTTGTCCGGCAGGCCACGCTCGGCCAGGCGGCGGACCTCGTGCTCGCGCTCGGTGAGCTGTTCGGACTGCGGTGGCAGCTTTCCGCGCACGAACCGGCGCAGCACCTGCTCGGTGAGGGACACGTCGCCGCGGGCGGCCGCGAGGACGGCTCTGGCCAGGGCGGGCCCGTCGACATCGGAGCCGACGCAGCCGCGCGCGCCCGCGCTGACCGCGTCGCGCAGCAGTTCGTCGGCGTGGTCGTCGGCCAGCAGCAGGATCGACGTGTCCGGATTGGCCGCGCGGATGTAGGAGGTCAGCCGTGCGCCGTCCAGGTCGGGCATCTGGAGGTCGAGCAGCACCACGTCCGGCTCCAGCACCCGGACCGCGTCCACCACCGAGCGAGCCTCGCTGATCTCGCCGACCACCTGAATCTCCGGTTCGGCCCTGGCCAGCAGCCGGACCAACCCGGCGCGCACGATCGGGCGCGGGTGGACGACGAGTACGCGCCACGCGTCCTTGGTGTGGGTCGGATCGGCGGCGACCCGCTCGTAGGGGATGTGTGCGCGGACCCGGGTGCCCCAGCCGGGCGTCGACTCGATCTGCAGGTCGGCGCCGAGGTGCTGAGCACGCGCGACGATGCCGGTCAGGCCGAGGCCCGACCGCGGGCCGGTGGCGAGAGTGGCCGGGTCGAAACCGCAGCCGTCGTCCTCGACGACCAGAGTCACGTCCTCGGTGCCGTACAGCACGCCGACCCGCACCAGCGTGGCCTTCGCGTGCATCACGACGTTGGTCAGCGCCTCCTGGACGATGCGCAGCGCCTGCTGGCCCAGTTCCGGGGCCAGGCGCGGCCGTTCGCCGGTGACGACGAGGTCGGTGCGGATGCCGGTGGTGGACCGCGCCCAGCCCAGTTCCATCGCGAGGACGTCGTCGAGTGAGTGCGGTTCGAGCAGTGCGGGCCCGAGGCCGAGCACGGTCTTGCGGGTCTCGGCGAGCGCGGCGGACGCGGTGTTCCTGGCCGCGGCCAGGTGCGCGGCGCTGTCGTGCGGCAGGTCGCCGGGGACCTCGAACGCGTCGATGTGCATCAGGATCGAACCCAGCGCCCGGGCCACGGCGTCGTGCACGTCGCGCACCACGCGTTCCCGTTCGGCGCTGACCGCGAGTCTCCCGGCCCGGTCGGACGCGTCGGCGTGCAGGCGGGCGTTGGTGATCGCGATGGCGGCGTGCTTGGCGAACAGGCCCAGCAGGTGCACGTCCTCGTCGCGGAACCGCAGCTCGGGATCGGTGCTGAAGACGACACAGACGCCGATGATCGTGCCCGCCCACTCGATGGGCACGCCCACGGTCGCGTGCAGCCGTTCCCGGTCGCCGGGTGCGACGTGGCCGCCATGCACATCGCCGTAGCTGTCGAACACCATCGGCGCGCGGCTCGCGACCACGGCACCGGTGACGCCCTCGTCCAACGGGAACGCCTTGCCCTCTTGGCAGGCGACGCCGAGATCGGCTTCCTTGCGGTAGACGCCTGCCTGCTCGTCGACGATGCAGATGGAACCCGCGCCGCCGCGCAGCAAACTGACGGCGCGGGTCAGGATGCGCCGTAGCAGTGGTTGGAGGGTGAACTGGCCCGCCAGATCCTCGACGGCACCGGTCAGTGCGTCGACCTTGTCGTGCGGGTCGATCCGGACGCCCACGGCACGAGCATATAGGTGAACGGCCAACTGTACCGATTCAGTGCCGTCGCGGTACCCACACGAGTGCGCAGTACGGTGGCGTGCCGGCCACAGGAGGTAGTCCGATGACCACGAAGCGCACCACTCTGCTGGCCACAGCGGTCGCGCTGGCCACGGTCGCCGGCTTCGCGCTCGTCGGCCCACCGGCGTCGGCCACTCCCGCACCGGGCTGCTGCGGTGACTCCGCCGCGTGGACGACGGGGGACAAGGACGCGATCGGCACGTCGGCCACCACGACGAGCAAGGTCTGGTACACGGTCGCGAACGGCATCACGTCCGAGGTGTTCTATCCCAGGGCGGACGTGCCGAACACGCAGGACATGCAGTACATCGTGACCGACGGGTCGACCTTCGTGGACCTGGAGCGGGACGCGACGACGCACGTGGTGTCGATGCCCGACCCGAAGTCGCTGGAGTACACGATCACGAACACCGCCAAGAGCGGGAAATACCGGATCACCAACACTTACGTGACGGATCCGAACCAGAACACACTGGTGATCAACACGAGATTCCAGTCGCTGGACGGCGGCCACTACCAGCTGTATCTGTTGGCGAACCCGTCGCTGGCCGGTGGCGGCGGGCACGACAACGCATCGTGGGACGCGACGAACGGTGCGCTGGCGGCGAGTGACACGGAGACGTTGTTCGGCTCACCGCTGACGGTCGACTCGGCGCTGAAGGTGTCCACCGGGTTCGTGGCACATGACAACGGTTACGCGGGCACGGCGAGCGACTGCAACGTCGACCTGAGCGCGGACCACACGCTGACGAATCAGTTCGACTCGCTCACCAGTCCCGGCAACGCGGTGCAGTGCGGGCAGATCACGGTCGGCGCGGACACCACCTTCACGGTCGCGCTGGGCTACGGCAGCACGTCGGCGGCCGCGGTCAGCGCGGCGAACAGCTCACTGACGACCGGGTTCGCCGGTGTGGAGTCGGGTTACCGGACGGGCTGGCACACGTATGTCAACGGGTTGAAGCCGGCGCCGGCCAGCGTCACGGGCAATGCGAAGCGCCTGTCGACGTACTACGTCGGCGTGATGGCACTGCACGCGGCGGAGGACAAGACGTTCCCAGGGGCGAGCGTCGCCGGCCTGGCCACGCCGTGGGGCAACGAAGTCAACGGCGATGCGTTGAACGACGGTTACCACCGGGTGTGGGGCAGGGACCTGTACCAGCAGGCGACGGGCTTGATCGCCGCGGGCGACACGGCCCAGGCGAAACGGATGGCCCAGTTCATGTGGAACGACCAGTTCATCGCGGTGTCGACACCGGGCGACGGCACGACGTACGCGCCGGGCTCGTTCCCGCGGTTCAGCCCGGTGAGCGGCGTGGCAGGAGCGACGCCGCAGGAGCTGGGCTGTTGCGAGCAGTTGGACCAGGATTCGTTCGCGATCATCCTGGCCTGGATGACGGGCGTGACGGACGCGGCCACGTACGCGAAGATCAAGATGACGGCCAACCACATCCAGGGTTCCGGCCCGGACACCACGGAACGCTGGGAGGAGCAGTTCGGCAAGTCACCGTCGTCGATCGCGGCGCAGATCGCGGGCCTGGTCACGGCGGGCGCGATCGCCAGGACGAACGGCGACACGGTCAGTGCCGCGAGCTGGGAGGCCACGGCCGATTCGTGGCGCTCGAGCCTCGCCGGCTGGACGTTCACGACCAGCGGCTTCTGGGGCGGTGGGCGGTACTACGAGCGGGTCGAGCAGGACGGCAACCCGAACGACAGTGACCAGATCTGCTTCCTGGAAGGCTGCTTCTTCGACCACGACGTCGTGGACCTGGGTTTCCTGGACCTGGTGCGCCTCGGGGTGCTCGCGCCCGGCGACGCGTCGGTGTCCACGTCGCTCGCCGCTTCGGTCACCGGCACCGACGGCAACTCGACGATGCAGGTCACCATGCCGAACGGGGACGTCTACTTCCATCGCTACGTGCACGACAGCTACGGCGAGGACGACACCAACTGCACCGGCTTCCCGGCCAACGGCAACAACCGGCACGGCCGATTGTGGCCGGTACTGTCGGGGGAGCGCGGCGAGTACGAGGTCGCCAACGGGCGCTCGGGTGCGCTGTATCTACAGTCGATGGCCGACTCCACGAACGGCGGCGGCTTCGTCCCGGAGCAGATCTGGGACAGGTCGGACATCGGCTGCTTCCCACTCGGCACGCCCACTGGCAGCGCGGCACCGCTGATGTGGGCGGAGGGCCAGTACGTGCGGTTGGCGCAGGACATGGACGCGGGCCACGACGTGGAGACGCCCAGCGTCGTCACGGCGCGCTACGGCACCTGAGCATCGACGCCGAGCTCGAAATCACCGCCCGCCGAACGAACGCGAGCAGCGCAAGGCCGCCCCGCGCGCGTTGTCGCTCGGCTCGACTGGCTGCGGGACAAGCGATCAACCTGCTGCCTGGCCGCGTCACTTCGCCAGGAAGTCCAGCAGCGCTCGGTTGACCTGCTCCGAGTGGGTCCATGCGATGTTGTGTGGGCCGCCTTCGACCGTGACGAACGTGAGGTTCTTGATCAGTGCCGGGAGCCTGGCAGCCGTTGCCTCGTACGGGAGGATCCGGTCGGCGTTGCCGTGCACCAGCAGCGTGGGGATGTCGATCTTGGGCAGGTCGGCGCGGAAGTCCGTGAGCCAGGCGTCGACGCAGGTGTGGGCGGCGAATGCCGATGCGCCGCACGCCACGGTGAAGCTGTTCTGCAGTGCCTGTTCGCTGATCCTGGTGCCCAGGTACATGTCGGTGTTGTAGAAGTTGTCGAGGAAGTCCTTGAAGTAGGCAGGCCGGTCGGCGACGACCGCTGCCTTGATTCCTTCGAAGATCGACTTGTCGACGCCCTCCGGGTTGTCGGCGGTCTGCAGCAGGTACGGCGGGATCGCGCCGAACAGCGCCGCCTTCTGCACGCGGGCCGAGCCGTACGAGCCCAGGTACCTCGTGACCTCGCCGGTGCCCATCGAGAAGCCCACCAGGACGATGTCGTCCAGGTGCAGGTGGTTCAGCAACACATCGAGGTCGGCCGCGAAAGTGTCGTAGTCATAACCGATCGTCGGCTGACTCGATTGGCCGAAACCCCGTCTGTCGTAGGTGATGACGCGATAGCCGTCCCGCAGCAGGACCCGCTCCTGCTTCTCCCACGAGTGTCCGTTCAACGGGTACCCGTGGACCAGGACCACCGGCTGGCCGGTGCCGTGGTCTTCGTAGTAGAGGTCGATGTCGGCGTTGTTTTCCTGCCCTACGGTGACAAACGACATGGCCCGTAAGGTACCTACCTCTAGACCGCCCCGCCACCACAGCGAATCAGCACCGTCGCCGCCGTTCTGGCCTGCCGCGCGGGTTCTGCCGTGCGGGTGATCGCCGCCGTGGTCATCGCGCCCTCGGCCAGCAGCAGCAGGTGATCGGCCAATTCCGGCGCCAGACGCGCTTCGGTCACGAGGTTCGCCAGATACTGCCGGAACGCGAGCTTGTGTTCACGAGCCTGCTCGGCGACGCCGGGGGAGACGGCCCCGAGTTCGCCGAACATGTTCACCCACGCGCAGCCGCGAAAAGTGGGTTCGCTGAACCAGACGTGCAGCCAGTCGTAGACGGCGAGCAGTCGCCGGGCCGGATCGGTGGTGGCGGTGGCGACGTAGTCGGCGAGCCGGCCGCGCCAGCGCACGTCCCTGCGTCTGAGCACCTCGGCCAGCAGGCGGTCCTTCGTCGGGAACAGGCGGTAGATCCGCTTGAGCGACACACCGGACGCATCCCGGATCTGGTCCATGCCCACGGCCTGCACGCCCCGGCCGTAGAACAGTTCCTCGGCGACGTCCAGCGCCCGCTCCTGCGCCAGCTCCGTGTCCACACTGCACTCCTTGACTCCGAGAACCGACGTTCTCTACCGTACCATCATGACAACTCCACGCCCGCCATTGCCGCCGTACACCGCCGAGACCGCCGTGCAGAAGGTGCAGGCCGCCGAGGACGCCTGGAACACCCGGGATCCCGAGCGCGTCTCGCTCGCCTACACGCCGGACTCCGTGTGGCGCAATCGCGACACCTTCCTGACCGGCCGCGCCGAGATCGTGGCGTTCCTGAGCGCGAAGTGGCAGCGCGAACTGGACTACGCGCTGCGCAAGGACCTGTGGTCCTTCGAGGGCAACCGGATCGCGGTGCGCTTCCAGTACGAGTCGCACGACGCCTCGGGTCAGTGGTTCCGCAGCTACGGCAACGAGCTGTGGGAGTTCGACGAGAACGGCCTGATGGCCCGCCGCGAGGCCAGCATCAACGACCTGGCCATTGACGAGAGCGAGCGGCGGATCTTCGGTTCCCGGCCGGAGTCGGAGCGCGGGCAGACCTTCCCGGTCAAGTGATGACCCGGCAGTGATGATCCCGGCCATGCCACACTCACCGGCATGGCGGGTGTGCGCAGTGCCGGAGTGCTCGTGTTCCGCGGGTCGGGTGAGGACCGTGAGGTGTTGCTGGCCCACATGGGTGGTCCGTTCTGGAAACGCAAGGACGCGGGCGCCTGGTCCATTCCGAAGGGTGAGGTCGAGCCCGACGAGGACGAGCTGACCGCCGCCCGCCGTGAGTTCACCGAGGAACTCGGCCTGCCCGTGCCGCCTGGTCCGCTGCTGGCGCTTGGCTCGGCGAAGCAGTCCGGTGGCAAGGTCGTCACCGTGTGGGCGGTCGAGGGCGATGTCGACCCCGCCGCCGTCGTGCCGGGCACGTTCGAGATGGAGTGGCCACCGAAGTCGGGCGCGATGCGCGAGTTCCCCGAGGTGGACCGCGCGGCCTGGTTCGGACTCGAGACGGCCAGAGTGAAGCTCGTCGGCGGCCAGCGACCGTTCCTGGACCGCGTCGGCGAACTGGACGGCTGATCGCTGTGCGTTGGACCTGCCCGATCGGGTGATGGTTCGCCGCCGGTGGCGGATTCGCCGATCGGCAGTTGCCGGATTCGTCTGGTCGGGCTGTGGTGCTGGCCGGAGTGGCGGTGGTCGGCTTCTGCTGGTCGCATGCTTATCGGTCGCCGGCGTGCGGCTGGTCGACGTCTTGCACATGGACTCGTGTGGTCGGGCTGTGGTGCTCGCCGGAGTGGCGGTGGTCGGCGCCTGCTGGTCGCACGCTCATCGGCCGCCGGCCTGCCGTTGATCGACATCTTGCACATCGACCCAGGGCGAACGACACCCGCTCACCGACAAATTTTACTGTCTTGACAACTTCAGTTGTCGGTGCGACGGTGGTGCGCATGTTGGACGTGGCAGTGATCGACGACCCGGCGGTGGCCGAGGTCTCGTTGGACCCGATGCGGGCCAGGTTGCTGGCCGAACTGGTCGAGCCGGCCTCGGCCACGGCGCTGGCCGCGCGGGTCGGCCTCACTCGGCAGAAGGTGAACTACCACCTTCGCGCGCTGGAGCGGCATGGCCTCATCGAGCTGGTCGAGGAGCGTCGCAAGGGCAACGTCACCGAGCGCGTGCTGCGGGCGACCGCGGCCTCGTACGTGATCTCACCCGCCGTGCTTCCCGCCGTGCAGCCCGACCCGGCGCACTCGCCGGACCGGCTGTCCGCGCGCTGGCTGCTGGCGCTGGCCGCCCAGCTGGTGCGCGATGTCGGCGCCCTGATCGTCGGTTCCGACAAGGCCGGTAAGCCGCTGGCCACGTTCGGTCTGGACGCGGTGGTCCGGTTCGCGAGCGCTGCCGACCGCGCGGCCTTCGCCGAGGAACTCACGAACACCATCGCGGGCCTGGTCAGCAGATACCACGACGAGACCGCGTCCGGCGGGCGCGATCACCGCATCGTCCTCGCGATTCATCCGAGCATCGGCACCAACAGTCCGAACCCGAGCAAGCAAGCGCAGCGTAAGGAGTCCTGAGATGACGACGCACCCGTTCGAGATCAGCGGGGAGATCGAGCTGGCCGCCACGCCCGAGCAGGTGTGGGAGGCCATCGCCACCGGACCTGGTGTCGACTCGTGGTTCCTCGGTCGCACCACGATCGAGCCCCGCCTCGGCGGCCGGAACAGCTTCCGGATGCAAGGCCAGGTGGAGCACTCGACGGTCACCGCGTGGGAGCCGGGCCGGCGGTTCGCACACCGCGGCGACGAGGCCGAGGACGGCTCGTTCACGGCCTTCGAGTCGATCATCGAGGCGCGCGACGGTGGCAGCACGGTGCTGCGGTCCGTGCAGAGCGGTCTGCTCGCCGGCGATGACTGGGAGACCCAGTACGACGCGATGCGCGTCGGCGGCCCGATGTACCTGCGCAAGCTGGCGACCTACCTGGCGAACTTCGCGGGCCGCACCGCGCAGCAGATCGTGTTCCTGATCGGCCCGCCGGTGAGCGACGGCGACCTGGTGTGGTCGACCTTCACGGCCGGCATCGGCGTGACAGGTTCGATCACCGAGGGTGACCACGTTCGGTTCGCGATGGGTGCCGAGACCGTCGAGGGTGAAGTCGCCTTTGTCCGGACACCGGTGTGGTTCGGCGTGCGCACCGCCGACGGAATGCACACCTTCATGCATGGATTCCGTTCCGTGATCGTGCTGGAGTACAGCGGATTCGCCGATGGCCAGGACGAGAAGAAGATCGAGACCGGTATGCGGTCCTGGCTCGATACCGCGTTCGCGTGACGTTGCGTCGACATCCACCGGCACGCCCGGTATCGGCACTGTGCGATATCGGGCGTGCTCGTGACGAAACAGGTAAAGATCAGTAAGGCCAACGAGTTCGCCGTCACTCGGGCTGGGGGTGGCACGAATCCTGAGCGTGTGTTGGACTCTTGCTGGGGAGTCGCACGTAGTTCGGACATCAGCGCGAAGGGACCGCCCATGGATTTCTCCCTGCACGAGCAGAGAACGCTCGCCAGGATCGAACAGGAACTGTCCGACGATCGCCGTCTCTCCGCGTTGATGACCATTCTGGATTCCGAGAAGCCCCGGCGCTGGCGCCGGCTGCGTGTCCTCGGCTGCCGGCTGCGCCACCCTCGCCAGGACGGTCCGTCCGCCGGCCCGCTCGTGTTCGACACCCGCCCGCTGCTCGCCGTGACGATCTTGTTCACCGTGGCGACCATCGCGGTGCTGGTGACGTCGATCGTGCTGGGTATCGGCACGCTGATCGTCGTCGCGGCCGCGATCCTGCCGCTGCTGCCCACCCTCGGTCTGATCGCCTACCTGCGACTACGTCGTGCTGGGCGCGCCCGCTGACGTTCGTCGACCTCGAATGTAGAGATCGTCGCGGGTGCGTCGACTCACTGGTGGTGGCACCCTCCGACGGGTGCCCGGACACCGAGGAGCGACGCCGTGAAGTACCTGCTGATGATCTGTCTGAACCCCGCGAGCTGGGACGCCCTGACCGACGCCGACCGGCAGGAGATCTTCCGCGCCCATGATCGGTTCCAGCAGCTCGTGATCTCCTCCGGCGAGATGATCAGCACCGAACCGCTGGCCGACCCCGCCCAGGCCTCGACCGTGCGCGTGCGCAACGGCTCCGCCCTGGTGACCGACGGGCCGTTCGTGGAGTCGAAGGAGTACATCGCCGGGTATTACCTGCTGGACTGCGAGGACCAGCAGCGCGCGGTCGAGCTGGCCAAGCAACTGCCCGAGGTGACGTTCGGTTCCGTCGAGGTGCGCCCGCTGATGACCTACGACCGCAGGGACCTCTGATGGTCCGTTACCGGCTGCTCAATGGTGTCCCTGAGCTGCGGGAATGGCGCGGAGTCTGCCGCGGACCAGCTTGCCCACCGCCGAGTGCGGCAGCTCTGCCACGAAGTGGATCTCCGTCGGCACCTTGAAGCGGGCGAGCCGGGCGCGGCAGTGCTCGATCAGCTCGGTCGCGGTGACCCGGCTGTCCGGCCGTGCCACGACGAACGCGACACCGACCGCACCCCAGCGCTGGTCCGCCCGGCCGATGACCGCCGCCTCGGCGACGGCCCGGTGGGCATACAGGACGTTCTCCACCTCGGCGGGGGAGACGTTCTCGCCGCCGGACACGAACAGGTCGTCCAGCCGGTCCAGGATCCGGTAGTAGCCATCGGCGTCCCGGGACACGAGGTCGCCGGTGTGCAGCCAGCCGTTGCGCAGCGCCGCCGCGGTGGCCGCCGGGTCACGCCAGTAGCCGCCGAACACCGCCGGGCCACGCACCAGCAGTTCGCCCTCTGCCGGGCCGGTCAGCACGGCGCCGGTCGTGGGGTCGGCGACCACGACGTCGACATACGGGTAGGGGCGGCCCGCGAAGCCGATCTTCGCCGCGGCGACCGCGTGCGGCACGCACAGCACGTTCGGGGCGGCCTCGGTCAGCCCGTAGCCCTGCACGAGTGCGACGCCACGGTCGTGCCAGGTGCGCAGCAGCGGCTCGGGCATCGGCGCCCCGCCGACCACCGCGCGGCGCAGGCTGCTCAGGTCGGTGGCCGCGAAGTCCGGCTGCTCGGCCAGGAACAAGTAGTTCGCTGGCACGCCCATCATCGTGCTGACCCGCCACCGCGCGATCAGCCGCAGCACCCGCCCGGCGTCGAACGTCCGCTCCAGCACCAGCGTCGCGCCCACCCACAGCGCCAGCAGCGGCTGCACGTTCCAGCCGCCGACGTGGAATTGCGGTAGTACCGCCAGCACGACGTCGTCCTCGCCGACCGGCGCGGCCAGCGACAGGCTGAGATTGGTCCAGAAGCAGTTCGCGTGAGTGAGTACCACGCCCTTGGGGCGGCCGGTGGTGCCCGACGTGTAGAGCAGCAGCAGGGGATCGTCGTCGCGAACCGGTTCGGCGGGCTCGGTGGTCGGCCGGCCCGCCTCGATCACCTTCGGTCTCGCTATCGGCGGCGGTGCCGCGAGCCCGGCCGCGGCCGCCGTCGCCAGGTCGTGGCAGTCGGCTTCGGCGACCAGCAGCCCCGGGTCGGCGTGGGCCAGCAGCGCGGTCAGTTCGGTGGCGCTCAGCCGCCAGGACAGCGGCACCAGGACGAGCCGGGCGCGAGCGCACGCCAGCAACAGCACGACGTGGTCGGCGCTGTTGCGGGTGAGAGTGGCGATCCGGTCGCCGGGCCGGTGGCCCTCCGCGCGCAGCACGGCGGCCAGGCGGGTCGCCCTGGCGTCCAGCTCGCGATAGGTCTGCGTGGTTTCACCAGCCACGATGGCGATTCGGTCGGGTGTGCGATCGGCGCTGTCGGCGACCCAGCGGCCGAGGGTGTGCGGACCGTCGGCTGGCTGCATGTTGACATCATGCCGGGCACGCAGTAATACCTGAATCATCTCTCATTCTGGAGGTCGATGATGCCCTCTGCGTTACGCAGCCTCGCCAGGACCGCTGCCGCCGCGGCAGCCGTCGTAGCCCTGGCCGTCACCGGTGCCGTGACAGCCGCGCCCGCATCCGCCGCCGTCGGCACGCTGAGCCTGCTCGGCACGACCACCGGGGTCGCGCACGGCTGGGACAGCGTCGAACACTGGAACGACACCGACCCACAGTGGCCCGCCACCCACTACCTGTCCGACGGCAGGCAGAACCAGACCGGCGAGACCGCCACCCTGTTCGGCAGCGCGCAACCGCCCGGCTCACAGTTTCTGCTGTACCGCGCGCCTGGCTGGCACACGAACGCGGGCTCGCCCGTGCTGCTGGTGATGGGTGCCAACGACGACGTGGACCGTGAATACAGCGACCCGGCCGCGGGCGGCGCGGGCACCTGCGGTGTCACGGTGTGCCCGACGACCGGCCTGATGCAGTTCCTGACCGGGCAGGGCCACCGCGTGTTCGCCGTCGACTTCGCCGATACCCAGGGCGACAACCTGGAGTGGGCGCAGACGATCTCCGACGCGCTGAGCCGGGTGAAGGCCGAGACCGGCACGTCGTCGGTCGACCTCGTGTCATGGAGCAAGGGCGCGTTCGCCGCCCGGATGTACGTGGCGGGCGTGGCACCGAGTTGGGGCAGGCCCTACCAGGGCGACGTGGCCAAGCTGGTGCTGATCGGCAACCCCAACGGCGGCCTGGACTACACCTACGCGCACGGCACCGAGGGCAACGCGCTGATCTACCCGGAGTGCGGCGGCACGCTCAACGGACCGTCGCCCAGCCAGTCCTACGTGTGCTTCGGGCTGCTGCGCTCGGAACCGAACCTGTCGGCGCTGAGTCAGTTCTTCACCGGCCAGCGGCAGATGCTGGCGCGCTGGGACGGCACGTTCGGCGTCGACGAGACGCAGGACGACTGGTTCACCACCTACTACGGCGGGACCGGCTTCATCAGTGTCGGCAAGGGCATCCAGCAGGCCATCAACACCGGCTCGCTGGTCGCCACCATCCAGTCGACACCGGTGCCCGCGTCGGTGCCGACCTACCTGCTGTGCGGCGGCTCGCCGACGATCCTCGGGTTCTTCAACGAGGACCGCGGACCCAGCGACGGCGTAGTCTTCGACGCCTCCTGCCAGTCGACCACAGGCATCGGGAACGTCGCGGGCAGCACGCTCATACCGACCGACAACCACCTCATGCTCGGGTGGGAAACCACCGCGATGCACACGGTCGGCAGCTGGATCGCCGGCTGACGCCAGTCGAAAGGAACGAACGGCATGTCCTCACTTCCCGCCGCGGTCCGTGCCACGGACGTCGCGACGAGCCGGCTGCGCACCCAGGTGCTGGAGTCGGGCGACCCCGGGTCGCCGACGCTGGTCCTGGTGCACGGCAACGTGTCCAGTGCGCGGTTCTTCGCCGAGTTGATGGCGGAGCTGGCCGACCGCTGGCACTGCGTCGCCGTCGACCTGCGTGGGTTCGGCGGCTCGCAGCGCGCACCCGTGGACGCGCGGCGGGGAGTGCTGGACTTCACCGAAGACCTGCACGCCGCACTGACCGAGGGCGGGTTCGTGCCCGCCGGGCAGCGGATCCACCTGCTGGGCTGGTCGCTGGGCGGCGGCGTCGTGCTGCGGTACGCGATGGACCACCCCGGCTCGGTCGCGTCGATCGTGCTGGAGAGCCCGATGTCGCCGTTCGGCTTCGGCGGTACGAAGGACGTGGCCGGCACGCCGTGCTTCGCCGACTTCGCCGGTTCCGGTGGTGGCACGGCCAACCCGGAGATGGTCCGGCGGATCGCCGAGGGCGACCAGACCTCGGAGGACGGCACGTCACCGCGCACGGTGCTCACCACGCTGTACGGGCAGGCGCCGTTCGCACTGCCGGACGGCGTCGAGGACGCGCTCGTCGAGGGCATGCTGGAACTGGCCATCGGCGACGACAACTACCCGGGCGACAGCGTCGTGTCGCCGAACTGGCCGGGCACCGCGCCCGGCGAGCGGGGCGTCAACAACGCGATCGCGCCGAAGTACCTCGACGTGTCCGGGTTCGCGGACGTGGCGGATCGCCCGGACGTGCTGTGGATCCGCGGCGACGCCGACCAGATCGTGTCCGACACGTCCCTGGTCGACCTGGGCTACCTCGGGCAACTCGGGCTGGTGCCCGGCTGGCCCGGCGCTGACGTGTTCCCCGCGCAGCCGATGGTCGCGCAGACCAGGGGAGTGCTCGACCGCTACGAGTCCGGCGGCGGCCGCTACACCGAACACGTACTGGCCGGCTGCGGCCACTCGCCGCACCTGGAGCGGCCCGCGGAGTTCACGGCACTGGTCGGCGACTTCCTGGCGGCGGTCGACAAGCAGCAGCGGTCCTGATGTCGGCACCGGCCCGGCGGCCGGGGCCCAAGCCCGGCAGGGGTGACCGCAGCAGGCGGCGCATCCTGGCGGCCGCCGAGCAGGCGTTCGCCGACCTCGGGTTCCACTCGGCGTCGATCGTCAAGATCACCGAGGCGGCCGGGGTCGCGCAGGGCACCTTCTACCTGTACTTCGAGTCGAAGCAGGCGGTGTTCGAGGAGGTGCTGCTCGACCTCAACCACCGCGTTCGGCAGGCGATGGCCGAGGGCGCGCGCGACGCGACGAGCAGGGAGCAGGCCGAGCGCGGCGGGTTCGCCGGCTTCTTCCGGTTCACCGCCGAACATCCGGCGCTGTACCGGGTGATCCGGCAGGCCGAGTTCGTCGCGCCCGCGCTGCTGGAACGCCACTACGCGACCATCGCCGCCGGTTATGTCGACGGGCTGCGCCAGGCGATGGCGAAGGGTGAGATCGCGCCTGCCGACCCGGAGGTGGTGGCGTGGGCGCTGATGTCGGTCGGTGAGATGATCGGCATGCGTTGGGTGCTGTGGCCGAAGGCGGAGCGGATCCCGCCCGCCGTGTTCGAGGAGACGATGGCGTTCGTGACACGTGCGTTGGGGACTGGCCGTGGCGACGCTGATCGGTGACCGGCTGCCGCCGGACCTGGCCCGCCTGTTCGCGGGCGACGACCTGCCCACCCAGGTGGGCGTCGCGTATCCGCTGGTGACCGTGGACGAGCCGGGCACACCGCGGCTGAGCATGCTCAGCGCGGGGGAGTTGCTGGCCGTCGGCGACCGGGCGATCCGGGTCGCGATGTGGCCGAACACGAACACCGGGGTCAATCTGGCGGCTGGGCGGCCGGCGCTGCTGTGCGTGGTGCGGCCAGGTTCGGTGCACTACGTGCGCGGCAGCGGTGTCCGGCTGGAGCCGCCGCCCGCCGCCGACGTGGAGTGCTTCGAGCTGACCGTGACCGCCGTGGAGGTGGACGGCCACGAGGGCATGCCGGTGGCCACGCCGATCACGTTCGACACGATCTCGCCGAGCCGCGCCGAGGTGCTGGAGATGTGGCGGGTGCAGTTGGCGGCGCTGGCCGCCGCTACTCGGCCCGGAACAGGGTGAGCACGGCGAAGCCCTGGAACAGCCTGTCCAGGACGGGCAGCAGCAGCCGGTAGCCCAGCGGCAGCCGGTCGCGGATCTCCCGCGGTGGGCGCAGCGGGGTCGTCGAGTCGACCAGTCGCATGCCGATCCGGGCGCCCAGTTCGCGCGGGTGGTCGCTGCTCCACGCCCACCGTGCGTCCATGCCCCGGCGGGTGGCCATCTTGTGCTGCTGCGCCATCGACCTGCTCGAATAGTTGTCGAAGGCGACCAGCGCGCCGGGGAAGCGGCCCGCGATGCCGCGCAGTGCGCGCAGCACGTCGTCCTCGGGCAGGTAGACCAGCACGCCCTCGGCCACGAAGAGATACGGCCCCGGGCTGTCCGCGACGGCCTGCTGCCAGTCCTCGTCCAGCACCGACGCGGCGATCATGCGGCGGCGGCCGGTGTCGTCGAAGAACGTCCGGCGCAGTTCGATGGTGTCCGGCAGGTCCACGTCGATCCAGTGCACGGTCCCGTTGTCGACCCGCTCGAACCGCGTGTTCAGGCCGCAGCCGAGTTCGACGACCGTCCCTTGTGGATGATCGGCCAGGAATGCGCGCACCCAGGAGTCGAGGACGGACGTGCGCATGACGACGATGGATCCGCCCGCGTCCTTGCCGTACTTGGCGGTGTCGAAGTCGACGGACTCGATCATCTCGACAGCCTTGGGATCACGCAGCAGCGGCCGGCGCTTCCTGGTTTCCCGCGCCCGCGCGGACAGGGTGATGAGCAGGGTCTGCTGCACGGGGCCGAGCCGAATCGGCTGTTTGTCCGCCATGGTTCATTACACCGCAATCGAGGTGCGCGCCGTAGGTGGTCCGGCCAAACTCACCGGGCATGGTGACGTTCGGGGAACTGGTGGCGGAGGGCGAGTCGGTGCCGGTCGATGGCTGGGACTTCTCCTGGTTTCGGGGCAGGGCCACCGAGGAACGGCCCGGCTGGGGCTACGCGCGGCTGATGGGGCAGCGGATGGCGACCGCCGCGGCCGGGCTGGACGTGCAGACCGGCGGGGGAGAGGTGCTGGCGTCGATCCCGCAGGCACCGCCGGTACTGGCCGCCACGGAATCGTGGCCGCCGAACGTGCGGCTCGCCCGGGAACGCCTCGCCCCACTCGGCGGGACTGTCGCCGAGGTGGCCGACGACGCCGACCTGCCGTTCCCGGACGGCACCTTCGACCTCGTGGCCAGCAGGCACCCGACCCTCCTGCGGTGGCCGGAGATCGCCCGGGTGCTGCGGCCCGGCGGTACGTACCTCTCGCAGCAGGTCGGTACCGGCTCGGTGCACGAGCTGAGCGAGTTCATGATCGGCCCGTTCGAGGCCGACCAGTCCCGTGATCCGCGGCGGGCTGCCGGTCAGGCGCAGGCGGCCGGGCTGACGGTCGTGGATCTGCGCGAAGCCAAGCTGCGCATGACGTTTCAGGACGTGGCGGCGGTGGTGCATTTCCTGCGCAAGGTGTTCTGGATCGTGCCCGGCTTCACCGCGGCCCGCTATCACGACCGGCTGGTCGCGATGCACGAGCGGATCAGGACCGAGGGTCCGTTCGTGGCCCACTCGACGCGGTTCCTGATCGAGGCCAAGCAGGCCTGACGGCCCGGGGCCCGAGCACGACGGCACCCAGCGCGCTCACCCGGCCGCGCAGTTCGCGGTCGGCCGTGACCACGGCGACCTGCCTGCTCGTACCCGCTTCGGCGGTGACCTCGACGATCATGTCGTCACCGGACTTCGGTGCGCTCACCACCCGGACCGGGCCCGCGCTGCGGACACCGCGGGCAGCGCCTTCGACGACGAGCGTGACGTCGATCGGCGGGCTGCGTAGCCAGTCCGGCACGTCGGGGGCGGACAGGCCGTGCTCGGCGACGTCGGCCAGCGCGTCACGCAGCCGGGTCGCGGCCCCGGCGCGGTCGCGCCACCAGCCGTCCGGGACCGAGCCGACGACGTTGGCCGCGTCCACCACGAGCAGCGGCGGCGGCTCAGCCACGGCGGACCGCCGAGAGCAGGTTGCCGGTCGCGGCATGGCGCAGCGGCCGCCCGTGACCGGCGAGGTCGGCCGGCGGGCGCACTGTGGGCTGCCGGCCGTGCTCGCGTAGCCGCGGGTCGGCGAACAGCCGGTCCGGTCGGGCACTCTCGGGTGCCCGTACCCGTGCGACACCCGGCGCCGTGCCGCCGACTCCGGCCAACGGTGTGCTCATACGGAGATCGTCCCCCGGGCGTGCAGTCGCATCGGGATGCCGTTGCCCGGCCGCATGGTGATCCGGTACTGCGGGCGCACGACGTGGCCGGGCTCGGTGCGGGCGGTGAAGCGCGACGCGATCACGGCGAGCGCGGTCACGGCCTCGGCCCAGGCGAACTGCTCGCCGACACACGAGCGCGGCCCGGTGCCGAAGGGCAGGTACGCGTACTTCGGCACGCCGTCGCGGCGCTCGTCCAGCCAGCGGTCCGGGTCGAACGAGTCCGGCTCGGGAAACCAGCGCGCGTCGCGCTGCATGAGCAGCGGGCTGATCGCGACCATGCTGCCCGCCGGCACGTGCCAGCCACCCAGTTCGAGGTCGGCGGTGGTGGCCCGGCCGATCATCCAGGCGGGCGGGTAGAGCCGCATGCCCTCGGCGACCACGGCCCGCGCGTAGGTCAGGTTCGGCAGGTCAGCGGCCGTGGGCAGGCCGCCAAGAGCGTCGAGTTCGGCGTGCAGTTTCCGCTGGACCTCGGGGTGCGAGCCGAGCAGGTGCAACGTCCAGGACAGGGCGTTGGCCGTGGTCTCGTGCCCGGCCATCAGCAGCGTCACCACGTGGTCGTGCACCTCGGCCTCGGACAGGCCGTCGGGTTCGCGGGACGCGGCGAGCAGCGCCGACACGACGTCACCGCGATCCTCCGACGGGGTGGCCCGGCGCTGTTCGATGATGTCGTCGACGAGTTGGTGCACGGCGGCCAACGCGGTGGTGTCGACGCCGACCTCCTCGGGTGTCGCGGCGCGCACCGGCCTGCGGCGGTTGTCGAAGCCCGGCCGGGTCGCCGCGAAGTGCTCCAGGGTGGCCTCCAGCGCGGTCCGGATACCGGGCGCGCGTTCCCGCAGATCGATGCCCAGCAGCGTGTGGCCGACGATGTCCAGGGTCAGCGTGGCCATTTCGCGGTGCATGTCCACGGTCTGCCCGTCCGACCAACCGGCCACGTGGGTCGCGGTGCGATCGGCGAACTGGTCCACGTAACCGGTCAGCCTGCGTGGTGAGAACGCGGGCGCGACCAGCCTGCGGGCCCGGCGGTGATCGGCACCCTCGCTGGTGAGCAGGCCGTTACCGAGCAGATGCCGGGTGCGGGCCATGCCAGGGCCCTTGCTGGTGTCCGCGGCGTGCTCGATGAGCAGCCCGGGCACCAGCGCGGGGTCGACGACAAGTAACAGGTGGCGGCCGCGGAACCGCACGCCCACGGCGTTCGGCCGGCCCCTGGCGACCGAACGCAACAGCTCGCCCATGTCGGTCGAGCCACGCATCTTGCGGCGCAGCAGCATCATCCGGGCCGGACCCAGCCAGCGGCCGGGGCGGGGGGTGCGAACGGCCGGCTGGGTCACGTCGACTCCGATCAGCGGTGCGGGGCGGTCGTTGCATGGGGCAGTAGTTCCATGATGCCCGCACGATTCAGCCCAGCAGCAGCATCAGTGCGGTCACGATCATCACGACCGCGGTACCGCCGTGCATCGCATAGGCGAGCACCTTGCTGCCGCCGTGGCGCAGCACGATGGCGGCGTCGCCGATCGGGATGATCGCGGCCACCAGCAGGAACCAGGCGAGGCCGGTGAACTGGCCCGCGATCAGCAGGGCCACCACCACCAGGCCGGACACGCCGTCGCGCAGACCCTTGATGGTCAGGTACGCGGAGGCGTCACCGCGGCTGGACGCCGGCACGCCGTAGCCCGCCGCGGCCGGCTCGGGCACGAGCAGGAAGCGGTAGCCGATGAACACGAACAGGGCGCCGAAGATGGCGGACAGGACGATGGCTGCGATGTGCACGATAGCTCCTATCTAGCGTTGCTAGGTTCAGTGGCAACGCTAACACAAGCGTCGCTCGAATATCTAGCGGTGCTAGGATGAGGTATGTCCGTACAGCAGCGCAGGGCGCGCGATCGCGCCCGACGAGAGCAGCTGATCATCACCACGGCCCGGGAACTGGCCGAGTCGGACGGCTGGGACGCGGTCACCACACGTCGGCTCGCCGAGCGCATCGAGTACAGCCAACCCGTGCTCTACAGCCATTTCGCCGGCAGGGACGCCATCGTGACGGCGGTGGCGCTGGAGGGGTTCACCGAGTTGGCCGCGGCGCTCGCGGGCGCATCCGACGTCGCGACGCTGGCCGGTGCGTACCTGGCGTTCGCCGAGAGCAATCCTGCCCTCTACGACGCGATGTTCACGTTGCGCACCGACCTGCCGTTCGGGCAGGACGACACGCCCGAGCCGCTCCGGGCGGCTTTCACCGCGATCCAGGACGTGGTCGCGCCGGTCGCGGGTGACCATCACCCGGGCACGCTGGCCGAGGTCGCGTGGAGCGCGCTGCACGGCATCGCGACGCTCAGTCGCGGCGGGAGGCTGCCGCCGCAGCAGCAGGAGGCGCGGCTGGCCGTGCTGGTCGGGTTGCTGAGCGGTCAGTGACTGTGGGCGTTGCCGCGCACGTGGATCTCGCCGAGCAGGTCGGCGGTGGCGGCCTCGACCGCGGCGACCGCTCGCTCGAACGCGGCCACGTTGTGCGGGGCGGGCCGGTGGAAACCGGAGATCTTGCGGACGTACTGCACGGCTGCCGCGTGCATGTCCTCGTCCGTCACGTGCTCGGTGTAGGGCGGGCGGAGTGTCTTGATGCTTCGGCACATGCGAGCCATTGTGCCCTCGTGGGCCGACTCTGAGAGCTGCTGACACGATGGCGTTCGATCAGGGAGCGGCGTCCAGGTGCGCCAGGTGCGAGGCGAAGGAGGCCCCGGTACCGCTGTTGTACCGGGCCGACGACAACGCCGCGGATGGCGTGCCTGGGCGACGCGAGCCGGACAGTTATCGTGTTAGCTCCTAGCCTGCGGTCGGCTGATGGCGGCCCAGCGCTGCCCAGCCGACGGCCACGGTGACCAGCAGCGCGAGTCCTGCCGCCGCGAAGCCGAGCCGCGCGTTCACCGCCTGGCACAGCCAGGCCGCGAGCAGACCGGTCACCGGGATCATGCCGGGCAGCGCCATGTTCCACACACCCATCACGCGGCCGCGCATCGCGGGATCGGCCGTCAGCTGGACAAGGGTGTTGGCCAGCGCGATGAACCAGATGGACGCGAATCCGGCGAGCACCATGCCCGTGTAGGCGACGATGGCGTTCGGCGCGTAACCGACCAGGACCGTGGCCAGACCGGTGGCCACGGCCAGGACCCGCACCCGGCGGCCGCTCGGCCAGGTCGTCGCGGCGGCGAGTGCGGCACCGGGTAACGCACCGAGGCCGAACGCGGCCATCAGCGTGCCGAAACCGGTGCTGCCCAGGCCGAACACGCGGGTGGCCAGCAAGGGCAGTGCGATGCCGAGGTTGAACAACATGCCAGCGGCGGCGGCCATCAGCACGCAGGCGAGGATCGCGGGCTGGTGGCGGACGTAGCGCAGGCCGGCTCGGATCGCGCCGGGCGTGCGAGGTGTCGCGGTGCGGTGTCCGGTCGCGTCGACCTTGATGCGCAGCAGCACGACCAGCGGCGCGACGAAGGCGACGGCGTTGAGCAGAAAGCAGGACGCGGTGCCCACAGTGGACAGCAACACGCCACCGATCGCCGGACCGAGCACCCGCGAGGTGTTGATGATGACCTCGTAGAGGCTGACCGCGCTGGCCAGTCCGGTGTCGCCGACCAAGTCGATCACGTAGACCTGCCGGGCGGGCCCGTCGACGGCGACGACCAGCCCGGTGGCCAGCGAGATGGTGAACACCGACCACAGCCGGATCTCGCCGGTCGCGGTGAGCGCGGCGAGGAGCAGCGCGAACGTGAGTTGCACGGCCTGCGTCAGGATGAGCAGCCGACGCCGGTCCACGCGGTCGACCAGCGCGCCTGCCCACGGACCGAGCGGCAGCAGCGGACCCCAGGCGCAGATGGACGCCACGGCGAGGTAGAGGGCGTTCGGGCTCAGCTGCAGGATCAGCCACGACAACCCGATGGCCTGCGTCATGCTCCCGGACGCGGCGAGCACCTGACTGGCGAACCACCACCGGTAGTCCCGCCCCCGCAACGCGCCGAACATCCGGGCCAGCGCCGGTCGAGGGGGCCGCAGCGTCACAGCCAGACATTAGTACGGCTGTCTGTCGAATTAGTGAACAGCGGTGGGCCTGCCCGGGGGAGTGTGCCGTCCTGGCGGAACGCAGGTCAGTTCGTGGTTGCCGGGTTCGTTCTCGGCCGGTGCGCGTGACGGCAGTGTGTCGGCCCCAAGATCGAATGCTGCCGCGGTACTACCGTCCGTGTGTGCACGTCGACTGGAACGCCGAGCTGGTCGATCAGCTCGAATGGCACTGGGAGCACCAGCTTCGGCCCCGGCTGGCCGGCCTGACCGATGACGAGTACTTCTGGCAGCCGGTGCCCGGCTGCTGGACGATCAGCCGCCACGGCGAGAGTTCCGCGCCGATGTCGCTCGGCGCGGGTGAGTTCACCATGGACTACGCCCCGGCGCCGCATGATCGCGAGCCTGTCACCACGATCGCGTGGCGGCTCGCGCACCTCATCGACGGGTTCGGGCCACCTACCGCACCCCATTTCCGCGCCCGGCCCGCCGCCGACCTCGCCATCGGCTACCCGGGCACCGCCGAAGAAGCGCTGCGACGGCTCGATGAGGGGCACGATGCGTGGGTGAGGGATGTACGTGGCCTCGGCGCCGCGGGGCTCGCCCGGCCGCAGGGCGCGATCTCACCGGCGGAGTACGCGGATGCGCCCCTGGCGAAGCTCGTCCTGTACACCAACGTGGAGGTCATCCACCACGGCGCGGAGATCTGCCTACTTCGTGACCTCTACCTGCGCAAAGGCAGCGCGGCCCAAGCACGGGAACTGTCATCGTAGGCGGGGTGGCCGCCGCGGGAACCGGGACGTCATCCGGCTTGGCAGGTCAGCCGCCGCCGCGGTACCGGACTAGTACTAGACGGGGATCGCGCCCGCGCGCAACGGGTGCAGGTCGTCGCCGTGGATCTCGTTGCCGCAGTCGGCGCACACCATGGCCGGGCGCAGTTCGGCTCCGCAGCTGTGTTGCCAGACCGTGGGTGGTTCGCCGTCGGTGGCGTAGCGGTCGCCCCACTGCATGAGGCTGAGCAGCACGGTGTGCAGGGCGCGGCCGGACTCGGTGAGGACGTACTCGTAGCGCGGCGGATGGGTCTCGTACTGGCGGCGCTCCAGGACGCCTGCCGCTTCCAGGCTGCGCAGGCGGGTGGTCAGGATGTCCCTGCTGGCGCCGGTGTTGCGGGCTATCTGGTCGAATCGGCGGATACCGAACATGACCTCGCGCAGCGCGAGCAGGCTCCAGCGCTCGCCGACCACCGCGAGCGCGTTCGCGATCGAGCATTCCCGTCCGGCCATTCGTGCACCTCCGAACACCTCAGTCCTGAAATCCAACCCTATCAACACCGGAATCTTCTACAGAACCTTGACGAGAGCCGCCTCTGTTGTAGAAGATTGACGGGTGGCACCGGAACTGGCAGAGCGGGTGTCCTTCGACGCGCACCCGGACACCTACCGACACTGGCGGCTGCGGCTGGACGGCGAGATCGCCTGGCTGGTGCTGGACGTCGACGAGCAGGGCGGCATCGTGCCCGGCTACGAACTCAAACTCAACTCCTACGACCTCGGCGTCGACATCGAGCTGTACGACGCCACCCAGCGCCTGCGCTTCGAGCATCCTGAAGTGCGCACGGTCATCCTGACCAGCGGCAAGGACAAGGTGTTCTGCGCGGGCGCGAACATCCGGATGCTGGCCGGCTCCGCGCACGAGTGGAAGGTGAACTTCTGCAAGTTCACCAACGAGACGCGCAACGGCATGGAGGACGCCGCCGAGCACTCCGGGCAGTCCTACCTGGCCGCGGTGAACGGCTCCTGCGCGGGCGGCGGCTACGAACTCGCCCTGGCGTGCGAGCACATCCTGCTCGTGGACGACAACTCCTCGGCCGTATCGCTGCCCGAGGTCGCTCTGCTGGGCGTGCTGCCCGGCACCGGCGGCCTGACCCGGGTGGTCGAGAAACGGCACGTCCGCAAGGACCGCGCCGACGTGTTCGCCACCCGGTCGGACGGCGTGAAGGGACGCACCGCCGTCGAGTGGCGGCTCGTGGACGAGACCGCGCCGCCGACCCGCTTCGAGCAGGCCGTCCGGGACCGCGCCGCCGAACTGGCGCGAGGGTCGGACCGGCCTGCGGACGCGTCCGGCGTCGAGCTGACCCCGCTGCACCGCGACGAGACCGAGGACGGCATCCGCTACGACCACGTGACCGCCGCGTTCGACCGCGCGGGTGGCGCCGTGACGATCACGGTGCACGGCCCTGCCGAGCAGGCACCCGCGTCGCTGGACGGCGCGACGGCGGACGTCTGGCCGCTGGCTGTGACCCGCGAACTGGACGACCTGATCCTGCGGTTGCGCACCAACGAGCCGACGCTGGGCACCTGGGTGCTCACCACCGAAGGCGACGGCGACGCGGTGCTCGGCTACGAGCGGCTCCTGCTCGGTGACCACTGGCTGGCCCGCGAGATCCGGCACTACTACAAGCGGACCCTCAAACGGCTCGACGTCACCAGCCGCAGCCTCATCGCGCTGATCGAGCCGGGCAGTTGCTTCACCGGGATGCTCGCCGAACTGGCCTGGGCCAGCGACCGGCAGTACATCCTGGATGGTCCGCCGGTGGACGACGAGGACAGTGACGAGCGCGCCTCGATCACGTTGACCGCGGCCAACTTCGGCACCTTCCCGATGGGCAACGGCCTGTCCCGGCTGGAGTCCCGGTTCTACGGCTCGCCCGACGAGCTGGCCAAGGTGGACGAGCGCGCCTACGACGCTGCCGCCGCGGTGGAGCACGGGCTGGTGACCGACGCGCCCGACGACATCGACTGGACCGACGAGATCCGGATCGTGCTCGAAAGCAGGGCGGCGCTGAGCCCGGACGCGTGCACCGGCATGGAGGCCAACCACCGCTTCGTCGGGCCGGAGACGATGGAGACCAAGATCTTCGGGCGGCTCTCCGCATGGCAGAACTGGATCTTCGTGCGGCCGAACGCGTCCGGACCGGAGGGCGCACTGCGCCGCTACGGCTCCGGACAGAAGGCCGTCTTCGACAGGAAACGGGTGTGACGGATGACCACGTCGATCAATTACGAGGACAAGATCCCGAACAACGTCGACCTGTCCGGTGACCGCCGGTTGCAGCGAGCGCTGGAGGGTTGGCAGCCCAAGTTCATGAACTGGTGGTCGGAGATGGGCCCGACGCTGGAAACGCACGGCGTGTACCTGCGCACGGCGATCTCGGTGGGCCGCGAGGGCTGGGCGCACTTCGGCCACGTCAACGTGCCCGACTACCGGTGGGGCATCTTCCTGGCCGAGCGCGACCCGGACCGCAAGATCGGCTTCGGCGAGCACATGGGCGAACCGGCATGGCAGCAGGTGCCCGGCGAGTACCGGGCCGATTTGCAGCGGCTGATCGTGATCCAGGGCGACACCGAACCGGCGTCCGTCGAGCAGCAGAAGCTGCTCGGGCTGACCGCGCCGAGCCTCTACGACCTGCGCAACCTGTTCCAGGTCAACGTCGAGGAGGGGCGGCACCTGTGGGCGATGGTCTACCTGCTGCACGCCTATTTCGGCCGTGAGGGCCGCGACGAGGCGGAGGCGCTGCTGTTCCGCAACTCCGGCAGTCCCGACTCGCCCCGCATCCTGGGCGCGTTCAACGAGCAGACCGCCGACTGGCTGGCGTTCTTCATGTTCACCTACTTCACCGACCGGGACGGCAAGTACCAGCTGGGCACGCTGAAGGAGTCCGCGTTCGACCCGCTGTCGCGGACCTGCGAGTTCATGCTGAAGGAGGAGGCCCACCACATGTTCGTCGGCACGACCGGCGTGGACAGGGTGGTGGAGCGCAGCGCGCAGTTGGTCAACGAGCACAACACCCACGAGATCGGCTCGTACGGCGGCATCCCGCTGGACATCGTCCAGAAGTACCTGAACTTCCACTACACGGTGTCGCTCGACCTGTTCGGCAGCGAGACGTCCACGAACGCCGCGAACTACTACACGGCCGGACTCAAGGGCCGCTGGCAGGAGGGCAGGCGCAAGGACGACCACAAGCTGACCGAGGACGCGGCGACGCTGCAGCGGCCACGCGAGGACGGCAACTGGGACCACGACGATATCTCCGCGCTGCTCGCGCTGAACCTGGATCTGCGTGGCGAGTACATGTCGGACTGCCAGAGCGGCGTGAACCGGTGGAACAAGATCCTGGGCGAACACGACATCGATTTCCGGTTCGCCCTGCCGCATCCCGCTTTCAACCGGGCGGTCGGCCTCAACTCGCCGTTCCACGTGACGCCGGGCGGCGCGATCGTGGACGAGGCGACCTGGGAACTCGGGCGGGACAAGTGGCTGCCCACCGAGGAAGACCTGTCATTCGTGCGTTCCTTGATGCATCCGGTGTACGAGAGGGGCAAGATAGCGAGCTGGGTGGCCCCGCCGCGCAACGGCATCAACGGCCAGCCCTTCGACTACGACTACGTTCATCTGGCCTGAAGGCGGCGCACATGGTCACCGTGGATCACCAGCCGTTCAACGCGTCCGACTATCTGGTGGACCGGCACGTGCGCGATCAGCGTGGCGCCCGGACCGCGGTGGTGTGTGGTGACACCACACTGACCTACCGGGACCTGGCCGACGAGATCCACCGCGTCGCAGGCGGCCTGCGGGCGCTGGGTGTGCGGCCGGAGGAACGCGTGCTGTTCTGTATGGCCGACGGCGTCGAGTTGCTGGCCGGGATCCTGGCCGCGATGCGGATCGGTGCGGTGCCGGTGCCGGTGTCCACCATGTTCACCGGCCCCGAGCTGGGCAGCGTGCTGGCCGACAGCAGGGCGCGCGTGCTGTGCGTGTCCGTGGAGTTCGCCGACACAGCGGCAGCGGCCACCGTGCTGGCACCCGAGGTGGTGCACGTGGTGCTCGACGGGCCGGCCGAGTTCGCGGTCCGGCCGACGGTCGCCGTGCACGGCTGGCACGTCCTGCGCGGCGCCGGCGACGGGCCGCTGTACCCGACGTGGCCGGACTCGCCCGCGCTGTGGCTCTACACGTCCGGCACCACGGGCAAGCCCAAGGGCGCGATGCACCGGCACGACAGCATCCGGCAGGTCGTCGAGACCTACGGCACGGGCGTGCTGGGCATCCGGCCCGCCGATCGCTGCCTGTCCGTCGCCAAGCTGTTCTTCGCCTACGGCATCGGCAACTCTGCCTTCTTCCCGCTCGCCGTCGGCGCGACCACCGTGCTGGAGCGGGCCCGGCCGACCCCGCAGGTGATCGCGCAGCGCGCGCAGGCCACGTCGCCGACGCTGTTCTACGCGGTGCCCACGTTCTACGCGGCCCTGCTGGGCAGCGACATCCCCGACGACTCGTTCGCGACAGTGCGGCAGGGCGTGTCCGCGGGCGAGGCGCTGCCGCCGGTGATCGCGTCCCGCTTCCAGCAGCGGTTCGGCGTGGAGATCCTGGACGGCATCGGGTCCACCGAGGCGTTGCACATCTTCCTGTCCAACCGGCCCGGCCAGGTGCGGGCCGGATCGTCCGGCGTGCCGGTGCCCGGTTACGAGGTGCAGATCCGCGACGACGCGGGCACGGTCATCGAGGCGACCGGCCGGCCCGGCAACCTGTTCCTCAACGGACCGTCCACGGCGACGGGCTATTGGTGCCGCACCGCCGCCACCCGCCTGGTGTTCCAGGGCGAGTGGCTGCGCACCGGCGACACGTACGTGCGCAACGAGGACGGCACCTACAGCTGCCTCGGCCGCTCCGACGACATGCTCAAGGCCGGTGGCATCTGGGTGTCGCCCGCCGAGGTCGAGCAGCGGCTGCTGGAGCACCCGGACGTCGCGGAGGTCGCGGTGGTCGCCGCGCGCGACGACCTCGGGCTGGACAAGCCGGTGGCCTGCGTGGTGCCGCTGCCGGGGCGGGTCGTCGACGCGGACGCGCTGGTCGCGTGGTGCCGGGAGGGGCTGGCGGCGTTCAAGCGACCGCGGCTGGTGGTGGAGGTCACCGAGCTGCCGAAGACGGCAACCGGCAAGATCAGGCGCAACGTGCTGCGCGAACAGGTCAAGGACGTCCTGGCCGCGCCGCAACCGGTGGTCTGAGGGGAGACACATGCTGGACGGCCGCCCGCTGGTCGACGCACACGTGCACGTGCCGAGGCTGAGCACTCTGAAGCCGGCCTGGATGGACTGGGCGGAGCGGTTCTCCCGGGGGCACGACTGGCGCTCCGCCTACGACGACGACGGTGTGCCGCGGCCCGAGGGCCTGGACGCGCTGCTCGAACGCGAAGGCGTGGACCGGGCGCTGCTGTTCTGCGAGTACAGCCCGAGGGCCACCGGCATCCAGCCGATCGAGGACAACCTGCCGTTCGTGGAGTACAACCCGACGCGGTTCCGGCTGGTGGCCAACGTGAACCCGCATCTGCACCATCCGTTGGCGTCCGAAGTGGAGCGTCAGCTCGACCTCGGTGCGGTCGCGCTGAAGGTGCATCCGGT
Source organism: Candidatus Melainabacteria bacterium (assembly GCA_963780635.1). GTDB lineage: Bacteria > Actinomycetota > Actinomycetes > Mycobacteriales > Pseudonocardiaceae > DATEPR01. The sequence goes on along the minus strand of CAWACW010000013.1, from coordinate 668,655 downwards.
GCACGGTGGGTTCTCGCCCGCGGACAAGGAGCTGTACGCGGCGTACTCGGTCTGTGCGGAGCGGGGCGTGCCGGTGATCCTGCACTCGGGCACGTCCACCTTTCCCGGCGCCAGGGCGAGATTCGGCGATCCGGCGTTGATGCTGGACGTGCTGGAGGACTTCCCGCAGGTGCAGTTCGTGTTCGCGCACGGCGGCCGCGGCTGGTGGTACGACACGGCCGCCTACCTGGCGATCGGCAAGCCGAACGTGTGGCTGGACCTGGCGGGCCTGCCGCCCGCGAAGCTGCCCGAGTACTACGCGACCTTCGACCTGACCCGGCTCGCCGGTCGGTGGCTGTTCGGCACCGACTGGCCGGGTGTGCCGGGCACGGCGAACAACGCGCGAGCGGTCGCGAAGCTGGGATTGCCGGACGAGGTGCTGACCGGCGTGCTGTCGGGCAACGCGGCGAAGCTGTTCCCCGGCCTGGACATCTGAGTGGTCAGCCGCGATTGGCCAGCTCGCGCCAGCGGCGTGTGGCGGGGCCGTGCCAGCGGGCGTGGCGGTCGGTGAACAGGTCGGCGGCCCGCTCGCCGATCCAGCGTTCGGGCAGCAGTTCGCGGGGGAGTTGCGGGTCCAGGAACGGGAAACGGCGCCACTCGTGCACCAGGCGGGTCTGCGCGGGCAGCACGGCGTCAGCGGAATCCGCCACCGGTTCGGCGAACTCGGCGATGAAGCTCTCGTAGCGGGACGCGAGTTCGGCGAGGTCCCACGCCGCGGTGACCATGTCCGCCTGCTCACCGAGCGAGCCATACCGGCCGACGAACGACATCGCCGTCGTCGGCAGCGCCAGCTCGGCGAGGATCCGCCGGGCGTCGGCCTCGGCGTCGCTGCGCGGCGAGATCCACACCCCCGGGGTCGGGGTGCCGAAACCCGCCCAGGTGAGCCGGGTGCGCAACCGGTGCCGCAGGTCGCGCAACGACTCGGGCACCGAGACCAGGATCAGCAGCCACTGGCCGTCCCAGTCGGGGCCATCCGTGCCGAACGAGTAGATCCGCGCGGCACCGGTCTCCAGCAGCCGCTTGCCCTGTGGTGTCAGCCGCCAGCGCACGCGCCTGCCGACCCGCTCGGACTCCAGCCAGCCCTCGGCCGCCGTCCTCGCGAGTGCCTGCCGGGCCGACTTCTCCTCGACGCCGAGCATCGCGAGCACGTCCACCAGCGTCGCGGTCCAGACCGGCTCGGCCGTGGGCAGCGCGAACTCGCCGAGTACAGTCATCAACAGCGATCTGGCGCTGCCGCCGGCCAGCTCGCGCCTGCGACTGAGCGCCGGTTCCGCGCTTGCCAACGCGTCCTCCGGTGACGTTGTCCTACGAAATCGTCTCGCCCCGACATTGGAGTGTAGACCATCAGGGCCGCGGGCGATCCCGCCGAGCATCCAGGCAGGCGACCAGCAGGACCGCGACCGGCTGGTCCACGCGATCAGCGCGCGCATGGCCGGATTCGCTGATTCGCTGATGCCGGCGGGCTCACGCCGGTCACCCGCCACCACGATGGTGTCGGCGGTCTCCGCGAGCAGCGACCGCGCGCGTGAGCACGGCCGGATGTCCACCCGCGCGTCCGGCGCGATGCGCTGCGCGACCGGGTGCGTCAAGCGGACGCGGGGAACCAGACCGATCGCCCAGGGCGGGTCGTCACCCAGCATCCGACGGACCTGTCGGTGTGCACCGCGGGTTCCGGCAGCGCGAGCAGCTCGTCGATCACGTCGGCGGGGACACCGCTGCGCCGCCACTGCACCGAACGTGGCGACAGCACGTCCGGTTCGGTCGCGGGCATCCTGGCCGCGGTCGCGTCCCGCTCGCCGAACAGTTGCAACACGTCGACCACGTCGTGGTGGGTCCGGATACCGGTCACCGCGACGATGTCACCGCGCGCGTCGCGGGGATGCACGAACTTGAACCCGGCCGTCATCAGCCGCCGGAGTCCGTCGGTGATGTCGGCCATCCTCACGCCTCCGCGCCCGCGAGCGCGCCCGCCGTGGCCAGCCAGGTGAGCAGCGCGATCAGGCCTGCTCGGGGGAGTACCAGGGTGGGCCCGTCGGGTTGGCGTGAGTCGCGGACGGCCACCCGGTCGTCGGCCAGCCGGGTCAGCTCGACGCAGTTGCCCTGGGCGCCGCTGTGGCTGCTCCGGCGCCAGGGATCCGGGCGCGGACCCACGATGATCGGCACGATGTCCATCTCGTCCATCGGGAACCCCACCTCCCGGGCGCATGTGCTACGGCGGTACATGATCGCGCAACGAAACTGTAGCACCTGGATCACGTGCGGATGCACGTGCATCCGAACACGGTTCGGTTTCGTTCGGCGGCTTCGGTGCGGGTGCGGTCAGGCGAGCGTGTCGAGCACGCGCCGCACGGTCCGGCGGCTCTCGTCCGGCGTCGCCGCCTCGACGGCCAGCCGCTGGGCGACCGTGGCGTAGACCTCTACCTCGTCGGGTTTGTCGAGGTAGAGCGCGCCGCACAGGTGTTCCAGGTAGACCACGTCCGGCAGTTCGTCGGCCGGGAAGCGCAGCAGCGTGAACGAACTCTCCGCGGCCGAGCCACCGAACCGGAACGGCACGACCTGCAGCGAGATGTTCGGCCGCGACGTCACGGCCAGCAGGTGGGCCAGTTGCTCGCGCTGCACCTCGGTACCGCCGACCGCCCGGTGCAGCACCGCTTCGTCCACAACGGCCCACAGCCGGCAGTTCGCCGGATCGGCGAGCAGTCGCTGGCGGCCCATCCGCAGCCCGACCCGGCGGGTGACCTCGTCGTCGGAGGCTTCCGGCAGCCCGCGGTGGACCACGGCCCGCGCGTACCGCTCGGTCTGCAGGAGACCCGGGACGTAGGCGACCTCGTAGGTCTGGATGCGCGACGCCGACTCCTCCAGGCCCACGTAGTCCTGGAACCAGCGCGGCAGCAGGTCGTGATAGCTGTGCCACCAGCCGGGCTGGTTGGATTGGCGGACCAGATCCAGGAACGCGTCGCGCTCGGTGGAATCGGTCACGCCGTACAGCACGAGCAGATCGGCCACATCGCGTTCCTTGAGGCTGACCCTGCCCAGTTCGAGCCTGCTGATCTTGGACTCCGAGCCGCGAATCGCGTCGCCCGCGCGTTCCCGGGAGATCTTGCTGTCCTCGCGCAGCCTGCGCAACTGCCCGCCGAGCACCATCCGGCGGGCAGTCGGACCGGCAGCCGACCCTCCCGTGGACACACCGGCCTCCTGTCTGGACGTCAACCAGCGCGGACGTTACCCGTCTCGTTCCGGAACGGAGGCCGAATGCGGCGGCGGGGCGCGGACGTCACCGGAACGGACGCATGTCCTGTTACTCGGCCAGGGCTACCTCGGCTTCTATTTCGACCGGGATGTGGAACGGGAGTTCGGCCACGCCGATCGCGGAGCGGGCGTGGCCGCCCGCGGCGGGCCCCCACAGTTCGAGGATCAGGTCGGAGAAGCCGTTGATCACCGCTGGGGTGCTCACGAAGTCCGGGGCCGTGTTCACCATGCCGAACACTCGTAGCCAGGCCGTGATGCGGTCCAGGTCGCCCAGTTCGCGCTTCAGGCCTGCCAGGACGGACAGCGCGGTCAAGCGGGCCGACTGGTAGGCCTGCTCTGCCGTGACCTCTTCGCCCACCTTGCCGAACGGTCCGGCCAGGGAGCCGTCGGGGTGCAGCGGGCCGTGTCCGGAAATGAAGGCTCGGTCGCCGTGTACCCGGATCCAGGGGAACGGCAGCTCGACGCCCTCGGGGAGTCGGATCGGCTCGGGGAGTGCCAGGCCCAGGTCTGCCAGTCTCTGCTCGATCAGCATGGGTGCCATTGTCGTCGTTGTGGCGCGGTCGGCTCGTTCTGGTCGGCTCGTTCTGGTCTCCGCTCGGTCGGTTCGGGCAGTCGGCTGCCGGGCCCTGGCGGTGTTCGATGCTTCGCGCGGGTCCTTGTGGTCGGCATCGTGGGGGGTTGCTGCCCGTTCTCTCGTCGTGTGGCGGCCGGCTGCCGGGCCTGGCGGTGTTCGATGCTTCGCGCGGGTCCTCGCGGTCCGCATCGTCGGGGGTCGCTGCCCGCTCTCTCGTCGTGGGGCAGCGGGCGGCTCGGTCGTGGTGCCTCGATTCGGGTTTGCGGTCAGTTCGTGCTGGACAGCTTTCGGTATGGCATGACGTGGTCGACGATGCCGTAGGCCATTGCCTCCTCGGCTGTGAGGACCTTGTCCCTGTCGGTGTCCCGGCGGATCTGCTCCACGTCCTTGCCCGTGTGCTTCGCCAGCGTGATGTCCAGCTGCTGCCTGATCCGTTGGATCTCGGCGGACTGGATCTCCAGATCCGACGTCTGGCCCTGGATCGTGCCCATCGCCGGTTGGTGGATCAGCACTCGCGCGTTCGGCAGTGCGTACCGCTTGCCTGGCGTGCCGGCCGCCAACAGGACCGCCGCCGCCGAGGCCGCCTGGCCCAGGCACACCGTCTCGATGTCCGGGCGGACGAAGCTCATCGTGTCGTAGATGGCCATCAGGGCCGTGCTGGAGCCACCCGGCGAGTTGATGTAGAGGTGGATGTCGTTCTCCGGGTCGTCACCTTCCAGCCACAGCAACTGGGCCATGACGTCATTGGCCGAGACGTCGTCCACCTGTGTGCCCAGGAAGATCACGCGCTCGGAGAACAGCTTGCTGTAGGGGTCGGACTCGTGCGTGCCGTAGCCGGTGCGCTCGACGAGCGACGGCAGGACCCGGCGTTCGGACATCTCAGGCCTCCGTCCGGACGATCGTCGGCGTCGCTGTCGGCGGGCGCTGCACGATGTGGTCGATGAAGCCGTACTCCAGTGCCTCCTGCGCGTCGAACCAGCGGTCCCGGTCGGCGTCGGCCGTGATCCGCTCCACCGTCTGGCCGGTCTGCGCCGCCGTCAGCTCGGCCATCCGCCGCTTCATCTGACCCAGCACCGCCGCGCGGATCGCGATGTCGGTTGCCGTGCCGCCCACGCCACCGGACGGCTGGTGCATGACGACCCTGGTGTTCGGCAGTGCGTATCGCTTGCCCGGCGTGCCCGATGACAGCAGGAACTGGCCCATGGACGCCACGAACCCCAGTCCCCAGGTGGCGACGTCCGGCTCGATCAGCTGCATCGTGTCGTAGACGGCCATGCCCGCCGTGACCGAGCCGCCCGGTGAATTGATGTAGAACGTGATGTCCTTGGTGGCATCCTCGGCGGCGAGCAGCAACAACTGCCCGGTGATGCGGTTGGCTATGTCGTCGTCCACCTCGCTGCCCAGGAACACGATTCTGGACCGCAGCAGCTGTTCGAACACCGAGTCGTTCAGGGTCGGGCCGGACTGCGTCATCGGGCTGCCTCCTTGGCTGGCTTGGTGGAACCGTCCACGTCCGACGGTAGCGACCATCGCGCCAGGCCAAGGCCCTGTTCGCTCTCCGCGTGTTCGCGCAGAGCGAGCGAGGGGAGTCTTGACTATTCCACTGTGGACAAGGACGGCCTGGTTAGGCCGACGGGCCACCGTCTGAGGTACCGCTCGATGGGTCGTTCGGTGAGGTAGTGCAGGGCTGCCGCGAGCGCCACGGCCAGCAGGACGAAGGCGAGCCCGTCGGCGAATCCGGTCAACCCTGTCGAGCTCGGCCACCAGCCCCACGTCTGCGTCAGCAGGAACAGTGGTTTGTGCACGAGGTACAGCGCGAACGACCACTCGCCCAGCCGCAGCGGCAGCCACCAGTTCAGGCCGGTCCGCCTGCCGTCCAGGTCGGCCGTCGCACCGGCCAGCAACAGCAGCCCGAACAGCGGCAGCGCCAGCAACGCGACATACGGCCGGGCGACCAGGCTGCCGGTGTGCGCGGTGAACGTGGCCAGCCGCCACAGCACCAGTGCCAGGCCGCCGGTGGCCAGCACCGCGCACCCACCGGGAGCGGCCAATCGCAGGCCCAGGCTCACCGCCCTGGCCAGCAGCATGCCGAGCAGGAACTCGCCGAACCGGTAGGGCGGGAAGATGAAGAACAGCCAGTACGTGGTCAGGCCGGGGACGTTCATCGCGAACGCGACCAGTGGTGCGATGGTGAGGACCGCGACGGTGATCGCCGCCGTGATCGCGAGCCCACGCCCGCGCAACCTGCTCAGCGGCCCGATCACGAACGGGAAGACCAGATAGAAGAACATCTCGCAGGACAGCGACCAGCTCACGCCGTTGCCGCCGAAGTACACACCCTGCCGGGGCGACCATGCCTGGAGCAACAGGATCTGGGCCACATGGCCCACTGCGCCTGCCACCTTCTCCTGCGTCGCCAGCACTGTGAACGCGACGACCGTGAGCACGAACTGCAGCGGCCAGACCCGGCAGAACCGCATCCACAGGAATCGCCGGGGTGTGGTCGTGCCGGCCGACCATGTCAACACGAAGCCGGACAGCATGAAGAAGAACGTCACGCCGATGTAGCCGTACCCGGCCAGCGCGGTCAGTGACCGCTGGTCGGTGAACTGGGCGCCGACGTGGCAGCACACCACCGCCAGCGCGCCGAAGAACCGCAGGCCGGTGAGTGTGCCCAGACGTGGCTGCCGTGGCCGGGTGGGGCTCTGTTGCCGCGCCGGCAGCGTCGCGCGCGGCGGCGCGCTGGTCGGCAGAGGCCCACTCGCCACGGTTGTCGCCATGACTTCATGGTTGCCCGTGAACCTGGCACCAAACACAGACCTGGCTGGGCATCGATTAAATGAAGTGTGTGATTTTCTTACCCGGTAAGTGATCCGCGTTACGGGTTCACGGATCCCTTACCGGGCACCGCATCCGCGTCAGCGGGCGTTCTGCTCATCCCGCCACGCGATCCAGTCGCGCACCAGGCCCAGGTCGGCACCCGGTTCGCCGGCCAGGCTGATCAGCGAGATGCCGAGTTCGGTGAGCGCCGGGCCGGCCGAGTCGGGGGAGCCCTGCACCGCCGTCGATCGCTCGATCTCCGCCGGGTCGCGGCCCACGTCGGCACAGTGCTGGTCGAGGATCGCGCTCTTGCGGGCCATCGTCTCGGCGTCGCCGAAGGCGTGCCAGATGTCCGCGTGCTGCGCGACCAGTCGCAGGGTGCGCCGCTCGCCGCCACCGCCGATCAGCACCGGTATCTTCCTGGTGGGCGGCGGGTTCAGCTTGCCAAGCCGCTGCTCGATCCGGGGCAGCGCCTCGGCCAGGTCGGTGAGCCGGCTGCCGGCCGTGCCGAACTCGTAGCCGTACTCTTCGTAGTCCTTGGCGAACCAGCCAGAGCCGATGCCCAGCACCAGCCTGCCGTCGCTGATGTGGTCGACCGTGCGGGCCATGTCGGCGAGCAGTTCCGGGTTGCGGTAACTGTTGCACGTGACGAGCGCGCCGATCTGCGCCCTGGACGTGCTTTCCGCCCACGCGCCCAGCATCGTCCAGCACTCGAAGTGCTGGCCGTTCGGCTCACCGGTGAGCGGGAAGAAGTGGTCCCAGTTGAACAGCACGTCCACGCCCAGCTCGTCCAGTTCGGCGGCGGAGCGGCGGATCGTTGCGTAGTCGGCGTGCTGCGGCTGAAGTTGGTAGCCGATGCGCAGCGGCCGTGCGGTAGAAGTTGTCACACGAACAGGCTAGCTCGGGGGGCCTGCTGCGATTTTCGCCACACCAGCCACCAGACGGTCCACATCGGATTCATCGGTGTACGGCGCGATGCCCGCTCGAACGGCACCCGCGTCGCCGAGGCCCAGCCAGCGCGAGCACTCCAGCGCGTAGAAGCTGCCGGCGGGTGCGTTCACGCCGTGTTCGGCCAACGCCCGGAACACGTCGTTGCTGGACCGCCCGGCCACCGAGAACAGGACGGTCGGCGTCCGGTGCCGGGTGCGGGCGCCGTGGCTGGTGACGTCCTCGATGCCGGCCAGGCCCGTTTCCAACCGGTTGAGCAGCAGGGCCTCGTGCGCTTCGACGGCCGTCATCGACCGCAGCAGCCGCTCGCGGCGGTTGCCGTCACCGGGGATGATCTCGGCCAGGAAGTCGACCGCCGCCGTGACGCCGGCCAGCAGCTCGTAGGGCAGCGTGCCCAGCTCGAAGCGCTCCGGGACCCGGTCGGACGCGGGCAGCAGCTTGTCCGGATGCAGCGTCTCCAGCAGTGCCGGTGTGGCGGCCAGCACGCCCAGGTGCGGACCGAGGAACTTGTACGGCGAGCACGCGTAGAAGTCCACGCCCAGCGCGGGCACGTCCACCGGGGCGTGCGGTGTGAGATGGACGCCGTCGAGGTGGACCAGGGCGCCGACGGCGTGTGCCTGCTCGACGATCGCGACGGCGTCCGGCCTGGTGCCCAGCAGGTTGGACGCGCCCGTCACGGCCACCAGCCGGGTGCGCTCGGACAGCACCTCGGTGATCGCCGTGAGATCGAGCTCACCGGTCCCCGGGTCGAACGCGGCCCACCGCACGGTCGCGCCCGCCTGTTCGGCCGCCGTGACCCAGGGCCGGATGTTGGCGTCGTGGTCCAGCCGCGTGACCACGATCTCGTCGCCGGGCGCCCAGTCGCGGGCGAGTGTCCTGGCCAGGTCGTAGGTCAGCTGCGTCATGCTCCTGCCGAACACCACTCCGGCCGGGTCGATGTGCAGCAGATCGGCCATCGCCAACCGGGCCTGCGCGACGATGCCCTCCGCGCGCAGCTCGGCGACGGTGACCAGCCCGCGGTTGGCGACGGCCGCGCGCAGCGTGTCCGCGACCGCGTCGGCGACGACGTCGGGAGTCTGCGAGCCGCCCGGTCCGTCGAAGTGGGCGGCACCCTCGGCGAGTGCGGGGAAGTGGCTGCGGACGTCGGCTATGGGATAGGACACGGGGCCTCCGTTATCGACGCTGCTGGCCGGCGCCCAACCCTAACCGGCCCGCTGTCGATGATTCACAGCCGGGAACCGTGAACGGGGCATCCTTGACGACTTATTTCAAGGCGCGATACAAAGAAGTCGCGAGGTGTGATTGCCATTACTGTCCGTTTCGGCTCGCTCGGTGCCCGCGCCGAACCGAGGAGGGAGTACCTCTCGTGCCAGTCGTCAGTTCGGACGGGAAGAGGCCTGGCGGTCGCCGCCGGGCCAGAGCTGTGCGGTACGGCATCGCGCCCGTGCTGGGGCTGCTCGCGCTCATCGCGGGCGTCGTGGTGCCGACAGCGGCGCATGCCGCGAACGAGTCGGTGAACATCTGGCTCACCACCACCAACGATGCCGCCGGGCGCAACGTGACCCGCGGCCTGCAGCAGCAGACCCCGATCAGCTTCCACGCGGGCAACACCGCGGGCGGTGCGAACATCACCGTCGACGAGAACACGAAGTTCCAGCAGTTCGTCGGCGCGGGCGCGTCGATGACCGACACCAGCGGTTTTCTGCTGGGCAGCAGCGGCGCGCTGTCGGCCACGACCAGGAACTCGGTGATGACGAAGCTGTTCGACCCGGTGACCGGCATCGGGCTGGACTTCCTGCGCAACCCGATGGGTGCGTCGGACCTGGCCCGCGGCAACTACTCCTACGACGACGTGGCAGCGGGCCAGACCGATCCGAGCCTCGCGAACTTCTCCATCAGCCACGACCTGACCGACATCCTGCCGTTGACCAAGCAGGCCGAGCAGCTCAACCCGAACCTCAAGCTGATGATGGTGCCGTGGAGCGCGCCGGCCTGGATGAAGTACAACGACAACTTCACCGACCAGGGCTTCCTGCAGTCGCAGTACTACGGCGCGTACGCGCAGTACTTCGTCAAGACCATCCAGGCCTATCAGGCGCAGGGCGTGCACGTGGACTACGTGTCCGCCGCAGAACGAGCCGGGCTGTTGCGCAGGCGCGAACTACCCGACGATGGAGTGGAACGGCAACGGGCTGGACTTCTTCACCGGCACCGACCTGTTGCCCGCGTTCCACGCGGCGGGCATCAACACCAAGGTGCTCGCGCTGGACTGGAACTGGAGCAACTACGCCTCGTTCGGCGCGCAGGAGGTCAACGACGCGACCGTGCGCAACGACCCGCTGTTCGGCGGTGTCGCGTGGCACGGCTACGACGAGGGCAGCGCTGCCGAGCAGACCACCGTGCACAACCAGTACCCGAACATCGGCACGTTCGACACCGAACACTCGGGCGGCACGTGGATCGCGAACCAGCAGAACGAGGACATGAACAACATCATCGACTACACCCGCAACTGGGGTCAGAGTGTGGTCAAGTGGAGCCTCGCGGTGGACCAGAGCATGGGTCCGCACAACGGGGGCTGCGGTACGTGCACCGGGCTGATCACCGTGCACAACGGGGACGCCAGGAGCGGTCAGGTCGACTTCAACGTCGAGTACTACGACATGGGCCAGTTGACGAAGTTCGTCCAGCCGGGTGCTGTCCGGATCGACTCGACGGCGAACGCCTCGGTGCCCAACGTGGCCTGGCAGAACCCGGACGGCTCCAAGGCGCTGGTCGCCTACAACGGCGGCAGCACCGCGCAGAACGTCGTGGTGAACTGGGGTAACGAGTCGTTCAGCTACTCGCTGCCCGCGGCCACCTCGGCCACGTTCACCTGGGCAGGCGTGCAGGGTGCGAGCACCACGAGGTCCGGTCAGATCACCGGGCTGGCGGGCAAGTGCGTCGACGTGGCCTCGGCGTCGTCGGCCAACGGCACCCCGGTGCAGCTGTTCACCTGCAACGGCACGTCCGCCCAGCGGTGGACGGTCGCGGCCAACGGCACGCTGCAGGCGTTGGGCAAGTGCATGGACGTGACCGCGGCGGGGACGGCGAACGGCACGAAAGTGGACTTGTTCGACTGCAACGGCACGGCGGCGCAACAGTGGCAGCCGACGGGCACCCAGTTGGTGAACCCGGCATCGGGCAGATGCCTCGACGCCACCGGGCCGAGTTCCGCCGACGGCACTCCACTGCAGCTCTGGGACTGCACTGGCGGGACCAACCAGCAGTGGACCCTGCCGGCGTGATTCCACCTGCGGCCGGGTAGGCGAGAACCCGGCCCGCCGACCGGCCCCGGCAGCGGGTCACGCTGCCGGGGCCGGTGGCGTCAGAGCGGGCGAGGCAAGGGCAGCCCTAGCTCGTCGTCAGTGATCACGCCTGGGACCGGCGCTGCTGTGAACATCACCGGGCGCCATCCTTGGTGATCGTTTTCCGTTGTCAGGACGCGATCGGCGTTGTTGCGGTGAGCTGGGCCAGGTAGTGCTCGACGTCGGCTGGTTCGGTGCCGACGAAGCCGATGTGACCATCGGGCCGGACCAGCACCAGAGTGCCGGGATCGACCTGGTAGAGCTGGGTGGCCTGGGGGTCCGTGATCACATGGGAAGGCACTCCTGTGACGGCGGGCGCTTCGGTGCCGAACGCCAGCAGTGTCCAGTGTGGACCGCGTAGCAGGTCGAAGATCCGGCCGTCGGCCAGTGGCGAGTCCGGGGCGCGGTCGCCCGCGGCCACCGGGCCGGGCGCCGGGCGCAGGTCGGTGGCGAGTGGGCCGCCGCGGTAGGTGACGCCCAGTTGGTGCACCTCGCTGCCGCGCTGGTGGGCGTCGTCGTCGCCGCGCTTGTGCTTCTCCAGCAACGCGGCGGCCAGGTCCAGGGCCGCCTGTGCGGTCGGCCGCCGTTCCGCCTCGTAGCTGTCCAACAGTGCGACCGGCGCGCCGGACAGCGCGGCGGCCAGTTTCCAGCCCAGGTTGTACGCGTCGCCGATGCCGGTGTTCATGCCCTGGCCTCCGGTGGGCGGGCAGACGTGCGCGGCGTCGCCCGCCAGGAACACGCTGCCCTGCCGGTACCGCTGCGCGAGCCGGGCGTTGGCCCGCCACACAGTCGCCCAGGTCAGCTCGCGCAGCCGGATCGTGGCCGAGCCGGTGGCCGCGGTGACCTCGCCCTGCAGGTATTCCAGGGTCGGCAGGCCGGCCTCGGGCGGCTTGACGGTCACGGTGAACAGGTCCGTGCCGGACAGCGGCATCAGCGCGACGCCCGCGTCCCCGCTCAGCCAGATCCGGCCGTGCGTGCGGTCCAGCCCGTCCAGCCGCACGTCGCCGAACGCGGTGCGGACGGCGTCGTCCGTCTCGCCGTCGAAGGTGATGCCCAGGCGCTTGCGCACACCGCTGCCGCCACCGTCGGTGCCCACGAGGTACCGCGCGCGCACCTCGAACGTGCCGGTCGGGTCGGTCAGCGTGGCGGTGACGCCGTCATCGTCCTGGGTGAAGTCGGCCAGCTCGCAGGACTGCTCGACGTGGTGGCCCAGCTCGGCCAGCCGCTCGCGGAGCAGTTGCTCGGTGCGGTACTGCGGCAGGAACCAGATGTTCGGGTAGGGCACGTCGGGCCGCGCGGGCATCGGCTCGGTCTGCGTGCCCTCCCAGACGACCTGATCTCCCTGGTACGCCTTGACCTCGATGCCGGTGTCGCCCTCGGCCAGCACGGTGTCCACCAGACCGAGATCGTCGAGCACCTCCAGCGTGCGCGGCTGGATCCCGTCCGCGCGCGAACCGCCGAAGAACCGCGATGCCTTGTCCACCAACCGGAACCGCACACCCCGCCGTGCCAGTTCGACGGCCAGTACCAACCCCGTCGGCCCTGCTCCCACGATCAGGACGTCCGTCCGCGTGTCCGTCACGCCGATCGCCTCCCCGCTATCGTCGTAGGCTGTACGTCGTATTCGTACGGCGCACGATGAAGCTAACAGTACACCGTACGGATAGCAAGGTTCTGTTTCGCGGCACTCAGGGAGTGGAACAACTACGACGACAGTGCTGAATGCGCTGACCACTCTGGATCACCAGGAGGACGTCATGTCGACGGGCCTGATCGTTGTGATCGTCATCGTCGTTGTGCTCGTCATCGCCGCCGTCGTGGTGCTGCCGGGCCAGCTGCGGAGTCGACGCCTACGGAACCAGTTCGGCCCCGAGTACGACCGCACCGTGGACACGGCCGACGACCGGCGTGCCGCTGAGCGCGAACTCGCCGAGCGGGAACACCGGCACTCGAGCTTCGAACTGCACGAGCTCTCCGAGACCGACCGGTCCGAGTACCTCGGCCGGTGGTCCGCCATCCAGGAGCGGTTCGTCGACGAGCCGGCCGCCTCCGTCGTCGCGGCCGACGAGTTGGTGACCGAGGTGATGGCCAAGATGGGTTATCCCACCGAGGATTTCGACCAGCAGGCGAACGACCTGTCCGTGCGCTACGCCAAGGACATCGAGCGTTACCGCGAGGCCCACGTGCTGGCCGCGGACACGGATGCCGCGGGCACCGACGGCTTGCGCAAGGCCGTGCTCGACTACCGCGAACTCGTGAAGTCGTTGCTGGGCGCCGAGGGCGAGCCCGCCGTCACGCCGAACAACGAGACGGCCACGGCCTGACCAACCTGCCCCATCAGAAGGGAGCATCACCATGACTGACGCCACGAGGGCGGACGCCGACAGATTCGACAACAAGCACGTCGACGTCGTCGGCCCGAGGACCGAGGACGACGACCTGCTCGATCGGGAGGTACGAGACGACGAGTCGGACGACTTAATCGACCCGGACCGCGACGAGACCACCCTGGACACTCCGGCGACGGACCGCACGGCCAACGGGTGCCGTGCCGGAGAAGACCATGCATGACGAGGAAATGCCGGACGACGACACGGCGATGCACGACACGGCGATGCACGACACGGCGATGCACGACACGGCGATGCACGACACGGCGATGCACGACACGGCGATGCACGACGTGGACGAGCCGTCGACCACCGACACGGATATGACGGACACAGCGGCGAAGCCCGCCGTGTCGGACGACACCACCACGATGACGGACCCGGCGGCCGGGACGGCACCCGACGCCACGACCTCCGCCGTACCGGTAGCCACTCCGGCGGCGGCAACCCCTGCGGCGGCCACGCAGCCTGGTGACGCGGAGCTGTTGCCCGCCAACGATGTCGACCAGTACCAGACGGACTGGCGGACCGTGCAGTCCGGTTTCGTGGACGACCCGGCGGGCGCGGTGCGCGATGCCGACGCCCTGGTCGGCAGGCTGGTGGACACGATCACCAGCCGGATCGCCGAGCGGCGTTCGGCGTTGTCAGCGCAGCGGTCCGACGACAGCGGCGAGCACACCGAACAGCTGCGGCAGGCGCTGCGCGACTACCGCACGATGTTCCAGCAGCTGCTGCCCGCTCAGCGATCATGACGCACGGTCGGGGACTCCGGTGGCCGTTACTGGCCGCCGGGGTCCTCGCCGGCTGTGTGCTCGCGGCCTGCGACTCGACGGCGATGGGCGGGACGGCGACGGGCGGCACGGCGCCGGCGGGCCGGACAGTGGCTCGGCCGTCGTCACCGCCGACCCTCGCGCATACGATCACCGGCCCGCCGGCGAACGCCGGGCAGGCCGAGCTGGACGTGGTCAGCGGAGCCACGACGGTCGACATCAGCACCGCCGACCTGCACGGCGACCTCTACCAGGCGACGACTCCCGAGGACGCGGGCGTCGCGCCGGTGGCCACTGTGGACCATGACGTGATCGCGGTCAGCCTGGCGTCGACGAACCGGCCGGGCCCGGCCGCGGTACGGATCGTGCTCAGCTCGCACGTGAGCTGGCGGATCCGGCTGGACGGCGGGGCCAGTGCGGAGTCGGTCGACCTGACCGGCGGCCGGCTCGCCGGACTGGACTTCGGCGCGGGCTGCGCACACATCAGCGTGACGCTGCCGCCGCCGGTGGGCACGGTGCCGGTCACGATGTCCGGTGGCGCGAGCAGTTTCGATCTGCGCCTGCCCGGCGGGGTGCCGGCACGCGTGCTGTTCGCCGGTGGAGCCGGGTCGGCCACCGTCGACGGCAGCACACGGTCGGGCCTGCCCGGTGGCACGGTGCTCGACGCACTGGACTGGTCCGCCGCGACCAACCGCTACGACATCGACAACACGGCAGGGGTCTCCGCACTGACGCTGGTTCGTTAGAACGGGAGCCCGGCACCGAGCCCCTGCGAGTGACCCATGCGCTACGCGAGTCCGGGCGACCCGCATCGGTGGTGCTGTTCCCGCTCGCTCTGGTGGATCGTTCGAGTGCGGGCCGGACAGCTGTGGTCCTTGTCGCCGTGGCGCCGGGCGTTCAGAACTCGAAGCCGCCCGGGCGGTCGTTGCGGTCGGCCAGTAGGCCCGCGAGCGTCGAGATGGCGATCTCGGCGGGTGTGCGGGAGCCGATGTTGAGGCCGATCGGCCGGTGCACGCGGTCGATCTCGGTCTGCGAGACGCCGAGTGCCGCGAGTGCCTCCAGGTGCGGGCCGGGGTGGCGCGGGTTGCCCATGATGCCGATCCACCTCGTGTCGGCGGCCAGGGCGTCGCGCAGCAGTTCACCGAGCGCCTCGCGGTGATGGTCGCACATCACGACGTCCGTGTCCGCGTCGGGTTTCGCCGCGTCGATGCTGGTCACGACCGTGCCGGTGACAGCGGTGCCACGGTCGGGGTCGGGCTCGACCAGCACCGTCCGGTAGCCCGCGTCGGCGGCGTAGCGCAGCAGGTGCTCGGCCACGGGTGAGGTGTAGATCGCGATCAGCGTGCGGCCGGAGACGGGCTGGGTGGCGGTGCCGTGGGCGATCGCGTCGGCATCGACATCGGTGGCGCCGTCGACCTGGGTCCGCCTCGGATTGGCTGCTGGTTCGACCATCCGTTCATTCTGGCATCGCCCGGGGCGCCCGTCGGCCCTGGTGGGCGCGTAGGCACAATGTCCATTCACGCACCTGAGAAGTTTCGAACGGAGGAGTGTTCGTGACGGAGCCGACGGAGCACGAGTCCGGCCAGCCTGCGGGGGGAACCCCTCGGCACGCCGCACCGGACGGTGCGGACCGCCATCCGCTGATCGACCTGGACCGCGACCCGACGCCCGGTGTTGCCGACCACGCGGCACCGGCCAAGGAGACCGACAACCGGCAGTGACCGGCGATGACACACGTGGGCCGGTCGGGACGGGAGCCGACCGGCCCACGTGTGTCAGCCGGCGGTCTGGTTGATCGTCCGTGCGGCGGGCGGTAGGTCCGCCGCGTCCGCCACCGGCCAGTCGGCCGGGTTCGAGCCGAGCGTGATCAGTTCGGCCAGTTGCAGGCGGCACCACGGCGACACGGTCAGCTGACCGGTGCTGACCTGCGCGATCAGCTTGTGCCACGGCGTCCAGCGGTAGTCGTCCACCTCGGCCGGGTTGGGGTCGGGCTGGTCGTCGGTGTAGGCGCGGAACACCGGGCACATCTCGTTCTCGACGACACGGTCGGGCATCACCGCGCGGTAGCGGAACCGGGGTAGCACCAGGTCGATGTCGGTCACCCGCACGCCCAGTTCGTCACGCATCCGGCGGCGGATGCTGTCCGCCAGTGCCTCGCCCGGTGCCGGGTGGCCGCAGCAGCTGTTCGTCCAGATGCCGGGCCAGGTCTTCTTGTCCAGCGCGCGCCTGCTGAGCAGGAACTGCCCGTCCGCGTCGAACAGATAACAGGAGAACGCCAGGTGCAGGGGCGTGTCCGTGGTGTGCACCGTTGCCTTGTCCGCGACGCCCACCGAGTTGCCGGCCGCGTCCAGCAGGATCACGTGTTCGGTCACGCGGTGCTCCCCTTCCCGGGTGTGGTGCCGACCGGGTTGGCCGGCCGGTGCGCGAAGGTCCGGCGGTAGTCGTGCGGCGCGACGCCGACGACCCGGTGGAAGTGGTGGCGCAGCAGCGCCGCGGTGCCGAACCCGGCCTGCTGCGCGATGTCGTCGATGCCCAGCTGGGTCTCCTCCAGCAACCGGCGAGCGTGCAGCACGCGTTGCATCGTCAGCCAGCGGTGCGGTGTCGTGCCGGTCTCCGCGACGAACCGCCGGGCGAACGTGCGCTCGGACAGGCTGGCCCGTTTGGCCAGGCCGGCGACCGTGTGATCGTCGCTGAGGCGCTCGGCCATCCACGCCAGGGTGGGCTGCAGGCTGTCCGCGGTGCACTCCGGGATCGGCAGGTCGATGAACTGCCGCTGGCCGCCGTCGCGCTGCGGCGCCACCACCATACGGCGCGCGATCGTGTTGGCCGGGCCGGTGCCCAGCTCGCGGCGCACCAGGTGCAGGCACGCGTCGATACCGGCGGCCGTGCCCGCGCTGGTGACGATGTCGCCCTCGTCCACGAACAGCACGTCCGGGTCGAGGCGAGCGGCGGGGAAGCGTTCGGCGAACTCCTCGACGTGCGCCCAGTGCGTTGTGCACTTCCTGCCGTCCAGCAGCCCTGCCTCACCGAGCAGGAACGCCCCGCTGCACACCGACAGCAGCGTGCTGCCCCGCTCGGCGGCGGCTCGGACCGCGGCCAGCACGGGCTGCGGGTACTCGTCGCGGATCCGGTAGGCGGGCAGCGCGACCAGGTCGGCACCTTCCAGCGCGTCCAGACCGAGCGCAGGCACCATCGGCACGCCGACACTGCTGCGCAGTGGCTCACCAGGGCGCTCGGCACACACGCGGAACTCGATCGGCGGTACGCCCTCGTCGGTCCGGTCGATGCCGAACACCTCGCACAGCACGCCGAACTCGAACGGGGCGAACTCGTCGATCAGGACGACGGCGACCGTTCGGAGCATGCCCACCACGATAGCTGGCAGCATCTTTTCGAACAATGTCAGAGCTGCCACTGTTGGCGGGATCTCTACGGGCGAACACTTGGTGCCATGGCAGCGACCGTGGTGTTCGGAGTCCTCATCGTCCTGATCTTCCTCGCCGTGCAGCGCAACCATGCCCGGCAGCGGTACGGCCAACGCGGGCTCGCCGGCAGCGGCACCGCGTTGGACCGCGACGCCGAGCGCGTCTCGGCCGACGCCGCGGCCGTTCCGCGCCGATAGTCCACAGTGGAGTTCCGCTACGGTGGGTCGTGTGGTTGGCCGATCGTGGTGGGAATCCGGCGTGCTCTACCAGATCTATCCGCGGTCGTTCGCCGACTCGGACGGCGATGGCGTCGGCGACCTGAACGGCATCACGTCCCGGCTGGAGTACCTGCGGACCCTCGGTGTGGCCGGCATCTGGATCTCGCCCTGCTACCCGTCGCCGATGGTCGACTTCGGCTACGACGTCACCGACCACACGGGCGTGGACCCGTTGTTCGGTGACGTCGCCGCGGCGGAGCGGTTGATCGCGCGGGCACATCTGCTGGGTCTGCGGGTGCTCGTCGACTTCGTGCCCAACCACACCTCCGACCGGCATCCGTGGTTCGAGGCGGCGCGCTCGGCCCGCAGCGACCCGCACCGCGACTGGTACCTGTGGGCCGATCCGGCAGCCGACGGCGGCCCGCCGAACAACTGGCGGTCCGTGTTCGGCGGCTCGGCGTGGACCCTGGAGCAGGCGACGGGGCAGTACTACTACCACGCGTACCTGCCCGAGCAGCCCGACCTGAACTGGCGCGACCCGCGGGTACGCGCCGCCCAGCACGACGTGCTGCGCTGCTGGCTGGACCGGGGCGTGGACGGCTTCCGGGTGGACGCGGCCCGGCAGCTGGTGAAGGACGAGCTGCTGCGGGACAACCCGCCGAACCCGGACTACCAGGCCGGCCGGCCGCCCTACGACGCGTTGCTGCCGGTGCACACCACGGACCGGCCCGAGGTGCTCGGGCTGCTGGCCGGGATGCGGGCGGTGCTGGACGAGCGGCGACCCGACGGCGTGCTGCTGGCCGAGATGTACCTGCCCGTCGAACGCCTCGCGCACTACTACGGCAGCGTGCACCTGCCGTCCAACATGCACCTGATCTCGGTGCCCTGGCAGGCCGAGTGCCATCGGCGACCTGATCGACCGCTACGAAGCCGCGCTACCGCCGCACGCCTGGCCGAACTGGGTGCTCGGCAACCACGACCGCGCGCGGGTCGCGAGCAGGCTCGGCGGTGGCCAGGCAAGGGTCGCGGCGATGCTCCTGCTGACGCTGCGCGGCACGCCGATCGTCTACTACGGCGACGAGATCGGGATGACCGACGTGCCCGTGCCGGATGAGCTGGCCCAGGATCCGTACGCGCGCCAGGTGCCGGGGATCGGTGTCGGCCGTGATCCCGAGCGTGCCCCGATGCGATGGACACCGCGGGTGCACTGCGGTTTCTGCGCGCCTGACGTGGCACCGTGGCTGCCGATCCCGCAGAATCAGCGCGCGGTGAACGTTGCCGATCAGGACGGTGATCCGGGGTCCATGCTGACGCTGTACCGGTCGCTGATCGCGTTGCGGCGGGTCTCGCCCGCCCTCGCGGTGGGCGACTACGTGCCGGTGCGCGCCGACGACGACGTGCTCGCCTACCGGCGGGTACTGGAGGGCGAGGAGTTCGAGGTGGTGCTCAATCTGGGCGGCAGGACGCGGACGGTGCCGGTGACCGGCGGTGTGGTGCGGGTGGGTACGCATCCGGACCGGGTGGGGGAGCGGGTCGGGTCGACGGTGTCGCTGCGCGCGGACGAGGGCGTCGTGCTGGGGCGGCCGGCATGATCGGGCCGACGCTGGTGTTGCTGCGGCACGCGAAGTCGGCGACACCGGACGGGGTCGACGATGCCGATCGGCCGCTGGCCGGACGTGGCCGCCGGGACGCGCCCGTCGCCGGGCGGTGGGTACGCGAGCACGTGCCCGGTGTCGCGGCGGTGGTGTGTTCGCCCGCGCTGCGCACGCTCCAGACGTGGCAGCTCGTCGCACCCGAACTCGGCGGCACGCCGGCGTTCCGGACGGAGCCGAGGATCTACGGGGCGTCCGTGCGCGAACTGGTCACCGTGGTGCGCGGGCTGCCCGCGACAGCGCGAGTCGTGCTGCTGATCGGCCACAACCCGGGGCTGTCGGAGCTGGTGGAGAAGTTGTCGGGGGCCGCTCTGGACCTCAAGACCTCGTCGATCGCCGTGCTGCGCGGCGAGGGTGACTGGTCGGCCGCCGGTGCGGGTTGGGCCGAGTTGGTGGAGTCGGCGCAGCCGAGGGGCTGAGGTCAGCCGGGCAGCAGTCGGCGGGTCCAGCGCGACAGGCGGTTTGGTGCCGGTCGGGGAGCCAGGCCGGGGTGGTCCGCGGCCGCGCCCACCAGTTGCACTTCGCCGGGCGCGGCCGCGACGACCACGTCGGCCACGACGCACGTGATGTTGTCCGGGCTGCGCAGCGACTTCGCCTCCTCGATCAGCTGCCGCACCGCGTCCTCGGGCGCCGGTGCCGTGCCCAGCGTGTCGCGGACGCTGTCCGGGTGGACCACGCAGGTGACGCCGTCCGAGCACAGCAGGAAGCGGTCACCGAGCCGGACCGGTTGCGCCGTCAGATCCGGCTCGGCCGCCCCGCCCGCCTGCAGCGCTCGCGTGACCATCGACCGGCGCGGATGGTCAGCCGCCTCCGCCGCCGTGATCCGGCCGTCGTCCAGCAGGCTCTGCACCAGCGTGTGATCGGTGGTGATCTGGTGCAGCACGCCGTCGCGCAGCAGGTAGCCGCGCGAGTCGCCGACATGCGCCAGACAGAACCCGCCGCCGTCCCACAACAGGGCGGTGAGCGTGGTGCCCATCGACGTCAGGCCCGGGTCCCGGTCGGCCAGGTCGGTCAGCCGCGCCAGCGCACGGGCCGTCGTCGCGCCGAGCGCCGCCGGTGCGTCCACCTCGCCCTGCCGCCGCACCTGCTCGTCCAGCTCGGCGAACACGCCGATCACCGCGGCACTGGCCACCTCGCCGTGCGCGTGCCCGCCCATGCCGTCGGCCACGACGAGCAGCCGGGAACTGGCGAATGCCGAGTCCTCGTTGCGGTTGCGGACGATGCCCACGTCCGAGCCGCTGGCGTACCGGAAGGTGAGTTGGTTGGTCACGAGGCCAGTAAACCAATGGTTGATTCAGTTCACAAGCAGATCGGTTGTGGAACGTGGCCGCGTGATGAACTACGGTGTCGACCATGACTGAGGACGCCACGGTCAACGCGGGTGACATCGCCCGGCTGGTGGACGTCGGCCGCGCGGCCGTCAGCAACTGGCGGCGCCGCTACGACGACTTCCCGCAGCCCGTCGGCGGCACGGCGTCCAGCCCGCTGTTCTCGCTGCGCGAGGTCGAGAACTGGCTGCGGCGCAACGGGAAGAGCTTCGAGGTCTCGCTCGCCGACCGGACCTGGCAACGCCTGCGCGCCACCGGCGACGACCTGCGGCTGGGTGAGCTGGTCGCGGCGGCCGGCGCGGTCCTGCTGACCGGTGGCCACGCGTTGCCCGCTCCTGTCGGGCCGCTGGCCGACGCCGGGCTGGTCCGGGAACTGGGGGCGGACCTCGGGCCCGGCGCTGCCTTCGAGTTCCTCTGTGCCCGTTACCAGGAGGCACACTCCCGCCGCCTCGCCGCCACACCGCCCGAACTCGTGCGGCTCATGCTCGACCTGGTCGCGGCCGACGCGACCAGCGTGCTCGACCCCGCGTGCGGCCTGGGCACGCTGCTGGCCGGCGCGGCGGCAGGCGTCCGCTTCGGTCAGGAGGTGAATCCGGCCGCGGCCACGATCGCGGCCATCCGCCTGCTGCTCGCCGGCGTCGACGCGACCGTGGTCGCCGGCGACTCGCTGCGCGCGGACGGCCTGCCCGGCCTGCTGGCCGACGCTGTGGTCTGCGATCCGCCGTTCAACGAACGTGCCTGGGGCTACGCCGAACTGACCAGTGATCCGCGCTGGGAGTACGGGCTGCCGCCGCGCGGCGAGTCCGAGCTGGCTTGGGTCCAGCACTGCCTGGCACACACCCGGCCGGGCGGTTTCGCCGCCGTGCTGATGCCCGCGGCGGCCGCGGGCAGGCGGCCCGGCAAGCGGATCCGGGGCAACCTGCTGCGGGCCGGTGCGCTGCGCGGCGTCGTGTCCGTGGCCGCGGGTGGCCCGGATCTGTGGTTGCTGCGCCGCCCCGAACCGGGCGAGCGGCCACCGTCGCACCTGTTGCTGATGTCCGCGCCCGACGACCCGGCCGCCGTCGAAGCGGCGTGGCGGCGGCACCTGCGCGACCCGGAGTCCGGCGACTCGGTGCGGATCATCGACCTGCTCGACGACGACGTCGACGTGAGCCCCGCACGCCGCGCGACCGCCACCACGGGTGCCGAGCTGGTACGCGATGTGCGGGCGGCGACGCGGTCGCTGCGCGCGGCCGGGCTGCGGGTGCCCGAATTCGACGTGCCAGAGCAGGCCAGGACATTCGGCGTGACCACGCTCGGCGAGTTGGTCCGGGCTGGTGTGCTGACCGTGCGGCACGCCCCGGCCCGGCTGCCCACCGACTCCGGCGACGTGCCGGTCCTCACCGCCGACGATCTCGCGGCGGGCGCCCCGCCGTCCGGCCGGACCAGCGACGATCCCGGTCTGGTCGAGGTCGCGGCGGGCGATGTCGTGGCGTCGGTACTGGGGGCGGCCCGGGTGCTCACCGAGGGCGGGGCGGTGCTCGGCCCGTACCTGGCGCGCTACCGCGTCGACCCTCTGCAGTTGGATCCGGACTTCCTGGCAGGGCTGTTGCGGGCTGCCGAACCGGCGGCCCGCGGTGGGTCCAGCCGGATCGACGCGCGGCGCCTCGCGGTGCCCCGGCTGCCGTTGGAGCGGCAGCGTCGGCTGGGAGCCGCGTTCCGCGAGCTCACCGCTCTCGACGACACCCTGCGCGCGGCGGCGGCGGCGGGTGAGACGCTGGTGCGGTTGGGCTTCGACGGTCTCGTCGCCGGTCACCTGCGGCCGGTGGAGTAGCCGGCGGAGCCGTCCACCGGGCCTGGGAGGGCTGGATGCTCATCGCCGATCGCTACGAGCTCGACGATCTACCGCTCGGGCAGGGCGGGATGGCGGCCGTGCACGGGGGCCACGACCGGCATCTGGACCGCAGGGTCGCGGTGAAGTTCCTCCATCTGCCCGGTGGCCAGGACGCGGAGATGGAGCAGCGGTTCGTCCGCGAGGCCCGCATCCTCGCCCGCCTGGAACACCCGGGCGCGCCCGTGCTCTACGACTTCGGCATGTTCGAACGCAGGCTCTACCAGGTCATGCAGTTCATCGACGGTGTCACGGTCGCGGACCTGGTCAGCGAGCACGGGCCGGTGCCGGTGCCATGGGCGGCCACGATCGCCGCGCAGGCCGCTGCCGTGCTGTCCGCCGCGCACGCGCTGTCGATCTGCCACCGGGATCTCAAGCCCACCAACCTGATGCTGTGTCCGGACGGGAGCGTGAAGGTGCTGGACTTCGGGCTCGCCGTACTCCGCGAGACCGACGTCCTGCAGTTCACCAGGGCGGGCCAGATCGTCGGCACTCCCGCCTACATGGCGCCCGAACAGATCCGCAGCGGCATCGCCGAACCGCGCAGCGATCTCTACGCGCTGGGTTGCGTGCTGCACGAGATGCTCACCGGCCGGCAGTTGTTCACCGGACCGACCGCGTATGTGGTGTTCGACAAACAGGTCAAGGAGGCACCGCCGTCGGTGCCCGGTGTGCCGGACGAACTGAACGAGCTGATTCTGCGGCTGCTGGCCAAACAACCCGAGGCTCGGCCGGTGGACGCGAACGAGCTGTACGACCGGCTCCAGCCGTTCGTCGTGGACCTGCCGATGCTGCCCGGCTTCCTCACACCGCCCTCGATCCCGAGTCCCGGCCGGATGTACGCGCGGATGGCTGGTCTGGCGCCGACCCGCAAGGCGAACGCGCGGCAGCCCGCCTGACCGTTGGTCCATTCGGAAGCCGGTGCGGCGATCGGTCTAACGGATTAGTCCATTTGGGAGAGTGGGCGACGGCTGCCGGTCGATCCCGAAGTGGACCAGACCATGTCGGGGCGCATCCTGCTGACCTCGTGCGCGGGACCCGCTGTCGGCTCCTCGCCCGCACACCGCGCGGTGAGCTGTGCCCAGGCGCGCTCGCTGCCCGCGGCCAGGCAGCCGTCCACGACCGCGTCCGCACCCAGCGCGCTGACCAGCACTTTCGGGCAGACCGGTGCCAGCGTCGCCAGTCGCGTCTCGACCGCTTCGGCGAAGCCCGGTGCCTGGCCGATCCCGCCGCCGAGCACCACGAGTTCCGGGTCGACCACCGCGACGATCGCGCAGAGCGCCCGCGCCACCAACGTCGCTTCCTCGGCGACGATCGCGGCAGCGCGCCGATCGCCGCGCTCCGCCGCGGCGAAGACCTGGCGCGCCGACACCGGACCGCGCATGCCCGCGGTCCGGGCCGCTCTGGTGACCGCCGCCGATGAGACCGCTACTTCCAGGTTTCCGCGGTGTTCCGTTTCGCTCAACGATGGTTCGGTCGGTGTGGCGAACGGCAGAAAGGCGATTTCGCCCGCCAATCCGTGCGCGCCGCGATGCAATCTGCCTTCCAGTACCAATCCCATACCGATTCCGGTACCCACGGTGACGAACGCGAAGCTCGATGCGTGCCGTCCGTGACCATGCGCCTGTTCCGCCAGTGCCGCGGCGTCCACGTCGTTCTCGACCATGAGCGATTCGCCGAACGCGTCGCGTAACCATGCGGGAATACCTGGTTGATCCCAGCCAGTCAGGCCTCCGGTGAGCCGTATGGTGTCCGCGTGCCGGTCGTAAACCCCCGGGCAACCCACGACGGTCTGGGTGAGGGCAGCTCTGCTGATACCGGCCCGCGCGGTCAGGATGTCGGCCAGTCCGATCAGTTCGGATACCCGCCGGCGGCCCTGGATCGCACGGGACCGGATGGTCTCCCGCGCCACGATCGACCCGGTAAGGTTTGCCAGCGCACCCCGCAGGAACTGGCGCCCGACGTCGAGTGCCAGCACGAAACCGGCATCGGGCGTGACCTCGTACAGTCGCGCGGCACGCCCGGGGGCACCACGACGGTGTCCAGCCTCCCGAACCAGCCCGGCACGCTCCACGTTGGCCATCGCCATCGACACGGTCGACTTGGACAGACCCGACGCTCTGGCGAGTTCGGCGCGGCTGCTCGGCCCGTTGGTGCGGATGTGATCGAGCACGAGTTGCTCGTTGAGCATCCGAATCAATTCGGGGCGGGCTGCGGACACCCTCACGGACGCCTCCTTCGGTCCCGCCGAGATGGTTCGGACCGTTGTCGAATCGGGTCTTGCGGGTGCTGATTTGTTAGGTTACTTTCCTAACTAACCAAAGGGAAGTACTGGGCGGGAGAAGCCGTGGTCCTACCCATTCGGAACGCCGGCATCGGACACGTGGACGGACCGATGCCGGTGCTCGTCGCCGACCGCACCCAGGCCGGAAACGGGTCGGCACTCCTGCCGTTCGGCCAGATCGATCCCGTACGAAGCGCCCGCTACGAGCACAGGGGCCCGGTACGGCCTGTGCCGCACCGGTTGGTCGCGGGCGAGTACCGCAATGGTGTTCGCCCGTACCCGCGACTTCGGGGAACGAGCACGATAGGTTTGTGCGCCCTTCGTGCAATCCACGAATGGCGTGCCCGTCCGGCCGCTTCGGCGAACGGTCGCGCACGCCGGTTACCCCACCCAGTGAAGGACTAGAACCCCGATGAGGCGCTTCAAAAAGCTAACGCTGGCTGTTGCCGGCGGGCTTGCGGCCGTCGTGCTCGCCGCCTGTGGCAGCGGCTCGGCATCCAGCGCGGGTCCGAGCGGCACGCTCACCATCTCCAACGAGAGTGGTGGCCTGTGGACTTGTGGTTTCAATCCGTTCAACAGCGCGGTACAGTTCCTGGCCCTTGGCGACATCTACGAACCGCTGATGTACGTCAACACGCTGCAGAACGAGAAGACCACCCCGTGGTTGGCCACGAAGTACGCGTGGAGCAACGGCAACAAGACCCTGACGTTCACCATCCGTAATGGCGTGAACTGGAGCGACGGCAAGCCGATGTCGGCGGCCGACGTGGCATACACGTTCAACCTGATCAAGCAGAACCCGGCACTCGACCTGAACTCGGTGTGGTCCGTGCTGACGAGCGTGCAGGACCAGAACGACCAGGTGGTGATGAACTTCAAGTCGCCGTCGGTGCCGTACTTCTACTACATCGCCGACCAGGTCCCGATCGTGCCGCAGCACATCTGGTCCACCATCAAGGACCCGGTGCACTACGACGACAAGACCCCGGTCGCCACGGGCGCGTTCCAGGTCAACCCCTGCACCCCGCAGAACATCACGTTGACCGCCAACAAGACCTACTGGCAGCCCGGCCTGCCCAAGGTGCAGAAAGTGCTGTACCCGGCCTTCACGTCCAACGACCCGGCGAACAACTACCTGGCCACCGGCCAGGCTCAGTGGGGTAGCCAGTTCATTCCCAACATCGACGCCTTCTATGCCAAGAAGAGCCCGGATCACCACTACTGGTTCCCGCCGGTGGCCCAGGTGTCGCTGTTCCCGAACGAGAAGGTCGCACCGCTCAACGACCCGAAGGTGCGGCAGGCGCTGGCCTACGCGATGGACCGGAGCAAGGCGTCCACCATCGGTGAGTACGGCTACGAGCCCGCGGGTAACCAGACCGGCATCGTGACCCCGACGTTCGAGTCGTGGGTGACCCCGCAGGCCAAGTCCGCCGACGACTTCACGTTCAACCCGGACAAGGCCAAGTCGCTGCTCGAGTCGGACGGTTACCACCTCGGCTCGGACGGCATCTTCGTCAGTTCCAGTGGCAAGCGGCTGTCGTTCAACGTGATCAACGAGGGCGGCTTCTCCGACTGGGTGGCCTCCGTGCAGTCGCTGCAGCAGGGTGCCAAGCAGGCCGGTATCGAGCTGAAGCCGGACAACCTGTCGTCCGACGACTACGACAACAAGTTGTTCAACGGCCAGTTCGACCTCGCGTACTACGCCGAGACCGGTGGCCCTTCCCCGTACTACGAGCTGCGCCAGTGGCTCTACTCCGGCAACACCGCGCCGATCGGCCAGACCGCGTCGACCAACTTCGAGCGCTACAGCGATCCGACGACCGACGCCCTGCTCAACCAGTTCGGCGGGACGACCGACGCGACCGTGCAGCACCAGATCGTCGGCCAGCTTGAGCAGGTCATGCTCACGCAGGTACCGGTCATCCCGATCACCGAGTCCGTCGACTGGTTCCAGTACGACACGACTCACTTCACCGGGTGGCCCACGCCGCAGAACCAGTACGCACTGCCCGCCGCCTTCCAGGTGCCGGACATGGGTCAGGTACTGCTGCACCTGCAGCCCAAGTAACGCCCAGTTCGTCAGTCGTGCACAGGTAAGAAGGTCCGCAGGGTGAGTACCAGGAGCCTGCCGTGAGGTATCTACTCCGTCGCTTGGGGTTCTTTGTGCTCACCCTGTGGGCTGCCCTGACGATCAACTTCCTGATTCCCCGGCTGATGCCGGGCAGCCCGGCCACCGCGATCCTCGCTCGCTTCCACGGTCGGCTCACGCCGAGCGCGTTGCACGCGATCGAGGTCGCGCTGGGCATCAACGACAAGCAGAGCGTGTGGTCGCAGTACGTCGACTACATCGGCAACACGCTGACGCTGAACTTCGGCATCTCGATCCAGTCGTTCGAGCCGGTGTCCCAGGTGGTGGCCGCGGCGATCCCGTGGACGCTGACCCTGGTCGGCGTCACCACGATCCTGGCGTTCCTGCTGGGCACCGGGATCGGCACGATCGCCGCGTGGAAGCGCGGTGGCAAGGCCGACAGCATCCTGCCGCCGCTGTTCCTGGTCGGCACCGGCCTGCCGTACTTCTGGGTCGGCATGATGCTGATCATCGTGTTCGCCGAGGTGAACCCGTGGCTGCCGGTGGCCCTGGGCATCGACCCGGGCGTCGTCACCGCGTTCGACTGGACGTTCATCGGCAATGCCCTGCAGCACGCGATCCTGCCCGCCGCCGCGATCCTGATCACCTCGATCGGCGGGTGGGTGCTGATCATGCGCAACACGATGGTCACCACACTCGCCGAGGACTACATCCGGATGGCCAGGGCCAAGGGCCTGTCCAGCAGCCGGATCATGCTGGACTACGCGGCCCGTAACTCGATCCTGCCGAACCTGACCGGTTTCGCCATGTCGCTGGGGTTCGTCATCAGCGGTTCGGTGCTGGTGGAGGACGTCTTCAACTATCCGGGCGTCGGCTTCCAACTGGTGCAGGCGGTGGAGAACGAGGACTTCCCGCTCATGCAGTGCCTGTTCCTGCTGATCACGGTCGCCGTGCTGGTCGCGGTGCTGCTGGCCGACATCATCACCGCCCTGCTCGATCCCCGAACCAGGTCCGCGAGGTAACCATGGCGACCATTGACGTGTCCGCGGGCGTCGACGAGGCGCCCAGCACGGCGAGCGGCAAGCAGTCGGGCGGTTCCGGCCGCAACTCCGCGTTCGGCGGCAACCTGTGGCGGGCGATCCGGTCCAGTGGCAAGGCCACCGTCGGCGTGATCATCCTCGGGATCTTCGTGATCCTGGCGATCATCCCGCAGTGGATCAGGCCCGGCGACCCGGCCGCGGAGATCTATCCCCGGATGGCGGGCCCGAGCGCCGCTCACTGGCTGGGCACCACGGCCTACGGCCAGGACATCCTCGGGGAGGTCCTCTGGGGTGCCCGCCCGGCGCTGGAGATCGCGCTGCTGTCCGGCCTGTTCGCGACCGTGGTGTCGGTGCTGATCGGCGTGACCGCCGCGTACGTCGGTGGCATCACCGACGACGTGCTGAACCTGCTGACCGACGTCTTCCTGGTCATCCCGACGCTGCCGCTGGTCATCGTCATCGCCGCGTACGCCAAGCACTCCAGCGTGACGGTACTGATCATCGTGCTGGTGATCACCGGTTGGTCCTACGGCGCCCGGCAACTGCGATCCCAGGCGTTGTCGTTGCGCAACAGGGACTTCCTGCAGGCCGCGAAGGTCAGGGGTGAGCGGCGGTCCTATGTGATCGTCTTCGAGATCCTGCCCACGATGACCTCGCTGATCCTGGCCACGTTCCTCAACTCCGCGCTGTACGCGATCCTGACCGCGTCCGGGCTGGAGTTCCTCGGTCTCGGCGACACCAACAGCGTCGACTGGGGCACGATGCTCTACTGGGCGCAGAACAACGAGGCCCTGCAGACCGGCCAGTACCTGTGGGCGACGGTCCCGGGTGTGTGCATCGCCCTGCTCGGTACCGCGTTCGCGCTGTTGAACAACGCGTTCGACGAGATCAGCAACCCCGCCCTACGCCCGGTTCGGAGGATCCGTGTCAAGCGCGTCCATTCTTGAGGTCCGCGACCTGACCGTCGAGTACGCGACGGCCAGGGGCGATGTGGGTGCGGTCGACCAGGTCAGCCTCGACCTCGCGGCGGGCGAGTTCCTCGGCATCGTGGGGGAGTCCGGCTGCGGCAAGTCGACCCTGCTGTTCGCGATCGCCCAGTTGCTCACGGCGCCCGCCGCGATCACCGCAGGCAGCGTGACGTTCAAGGGCCGCAACCTGGTCGGGCTGACCGACAAGCAGCTGTCCGCGTCGCGCTGGCAGGACCTGTCCGTGGTGATGCAGAGCGCGATGAACGCGTTCAACCCGGTGAAGTCGATCGGCGCCCAGTTCGCCGACGCGATTCGCGCGCACGAGCGCTGGTCGCGCGAGCGCATCCGGCAGCGTTCGGCCGAGGTGCTGCGATTGGTGGGCATCGACCCGATCCACGTCCGCAGCTACCCGCACCAGCTCTCCGGCGGGATGCGGCAGCGCGCGATGATCGCGATGGCGCTGCTGTTCACCCCGGACCTGATCATCATGGACGAGCCGACGTCCGCGCTGGACGTCGTGGCGCAGCGATCGCTGATGGTGCAGATCAAGGAACTGCAGCAGCAGCTGGGCTTCGCGGTCGTGTTCGTCACGCACGACATGTCACTGGTCAGCCACTTCTCCGACCGGCTGATCGTGATGTACGCGGGCCAGGTCGCCGAGGTCGGCGCGACCCGCACCGTCTTCGACTCGCCGGCCCACCCGTACAGCAGGGGCCTGCTCGACGCGTTCCCGTCCATCAAGGGGCCGCGCGTGCACATGACCGGTATCCCGGGCAATCCGCCCGAGCTGATCAACCCACCGCCGGGCTGCCGGTTCAGCCCGCGCTGTCCGGTGGCGATGGCGCACTGCACCGAGATCGAACCGCAGCTGTACTCCGTCGGCGACGTCGGTGTGCGGTGCCTCCTGCACGTGAACGGCGGTGTGGCCCGTGTCTGAGACGCCTCAGCAGACCGTGGAACCCTTGCTGCGCACCGAGAACCTCACCCGGCACTTCACCATCGGCAACCTGTTCTCGCGTGCCGGCCTGCACGCGGTGGACGACGCCAACCTGGTGATCAACGAGCGGGAGATCGTGGCGCTGGCCGGTGAGAGCGGCAGCGGCAAGAGCACCATCGCGCGGCTGCTCGCGATGATCTACCAGCCCACGTCGGGCGAGATCTACTTCCGGGGCAAGCCGTTGTCCGGGCTACGCGGCCGCAAGGACGAGCTGGCCTACCGCGGCGAGGTGCCGATGGTGTTCCAGGACCCGTTCAGCTCGCTGAACCCGGCCTACCGGATCTCGCACGGCATCCTGCGCAGTCTCAAACTGCACCGCCCCGATCTGACGCAGGCACAGCAACGGGCCGAGGCCGAGCGGGTGCTCGATGTCGTCGGCCTGACGCCGCCCGGCGAGATGCTGGACCGCTACCCGTACGAGTTCTCCGGTGGGCAGCGGCAGCGCGTCGGCTTCGCGCAGGCGCTGGCGTGCCGGCCCAAGCTGATCCTCGCCGACGAGCCGGTGTCCATGTTGGACGTGTCGATCCGGATCGGCGTACTGAACCTGATGGCCCGGCTGCGCGAGCAGGAGGGCGTGTCGTTCCTCTACATCACCCACGACATCGCCAGCGCGCGGTACGTTTCCGACAAGCTGGTCATCATGTACGCCGGGCACATCGTGGAGAACGGCCCGACCGAAGAGGTGCTGCACAACCCGAAGCACCCCTACACGCAGCTACTGCTGTCCGCGGTGCCCGATCCGCGCGCACCGCTCAACGTCACGGCGGAGACGGACCGGGGCGAGCCGCCCAGGGTGGTCAACCCGAAGCCGGGCTGCCGGTTCCGGTGGCGCTGCCCGCTGGCGATCGACACCTGTGCCGAGGTCACCCCCCAACTCCGGCCGCTGGCCCCAGGACACGCCGCGGCCTGCCACGTGGCCCGCCCGGACGGCCCGTTGGCCGGCGTACCCGAACGCAACGAACAGGAAGTGAACGAATGAAGCTCGTGGTCGTCGGCGGTGGCTCCACCTACACCCCGGAACTGGTGGACGGAGTCGCCCGCCTCGCCGACACGCTGCCGGTGAGCGAACTGGTGCTGGTCGACCCCGACGAGCACCGGCTCGAACTGGTCGGCGGTGTGTCGTCGCGGATCATGGCCGCCTACGGGCACCCGGCGCGGGTGCGCACCACCACCGACGTCGACGACGGGATCGACGGCGCCGGTGCCGTGTTGCTGCAGCTGCGCATCGGCGGGCAGGCAGCGAGGCACCGCGATGAGTCGTGGCCGCTGACCTGTGGCTGCATCGGGCAGGAGACGACCGGTGCTGGCGGGTTCGCGAAGGCGCTGCGCACCGTGCCCGTGGTGCTGGACATCGCCGAGCGCGCCCGGCAGCACGCGGCGAAGGACGCGTGGATCGTCGACTTCACCAATCCGGTCGGCATCGTCACCAGGGCGCTGCTGGATGCGGGCCACCGGGCCGTCGGCCTGTGCAACGTGGCCATCGGCTTCCAGCGGCGGTTCGCCGCGCGACTGGGCGTGCGGCCGGAGCAGATCAGCCTCGGCCACGTCGGGCTCAACCACCTGACCTGGGAGCGGGCGGTCTACCTCGACGGCAAGGACGTGCTGCCCGACCTGCTGGCCACCGACGGCGAGCAGATCGCCGATGACCTGGGCCTGCCCGTGTCGGTGATCCGCCGGCTCGGCGTCGTGCCGTCCTACTACCTGCGCTACTACTACGCGCACGACGAGGTCGTCGAGCAGGAGCGGCACGAGCCGACGCGCGCCGAGGTGGTCGCGGGCTACGAGAAGGAACTGCTGGACATGTACGCGGACCCGGCCCTGGACCACAAGCCGGAGCTGCTGTCCAAGCGCGGCGGCGCGTTCTACTCGGAGGCCGCGGTGCAACTGCTCGCCTCGCTCACCGCGGACACCGGCGACACGCAAGTGGTGAACCTCCGCAACAACGGCACCCTGCCGTTCCTCGACGACGACGACGTGATCGAGGTGCCCGCCACGATCGGCGCGAACGGTCCTTTCGCGCTGCCGATCGACCCTGTCGAATCGCTCTACGCTGGTCTGATCTCGCACGTCACCGCCTACGAGCGGCTCGCGGTCGATGCCGCCCTGCGCGGCGGCCGGGACCGCGTGTTCCAGACCCTGCTGGCGCACCCGCTGGTCGGGCAGATCGACATCGCCGACAAGCTGACCGACCGGCTGCTCGCCGAGAACCACCAGTACCTGTCCTGGGTGGACGGAGAAACGGCCCCGTGAAGCTGTCCGACGCACCAGCGGCCGTCCTGGCGATCGACGGCGGCAACAGCAAGACGGATGTGGCACTGATCGGCCCGGACGGGTCGCTGCTGGCCAGCGTGCGCGGCCCGGGCACTTCCGTGGACGACCGGCGGTTCGAGACGTCGCTGGTCGTGCTGGACGACCTGGTCAGCGCGGTCGCCCGGCAGGCCGGCATCGACCCGGCGGGCCGCATCGCCGAGCACACCTCGGCGTTCATCGCGGGCGCCGACCTGCCGCAGGAGGAGCAACGGCTGGCCGAGGTGCTGGCCACCCGGCACTGGAGCCCGAGCATCCGGGCGGGCAACGACACGTTCGCCGTGCTCCGGGCCGGGACCCAGCGGCCGTGGGGCGTCGGCGTCACGTGCGGCGCCGGCATCAACTGTGTGGGTGTCGCACCCAGCGGCGAGCAGACCAGGTTCCTCGCGCTGGGCCGGTTCACCGGCGACTGGGGTGGCGGCCTGGACATGGGCGTCGAGGTGATGTGGTGGGCCACCCGGGCAGAGGACGGCCGCGGCGAGCCGACCGCGTTGAGCCAGGCGGTGGCGGACTACTTCGGCCGGGCGACCGCCTCCCAGGTGGCGATCGACATCCACCTGGGCGGACTGGACGACGACGATCTGATCCGGCTGACCTACGTGCTGTTCGAGGTCGCGGGCGCCGGTGACCCGGTGGCGATCCAGCTGGTGGACCGGTTGGCCGAGGAGATCGCCCTGATGGCGCTGGTGGCCATGCGGCGGTTGCACCTGACCGAGCTGGACACCGAGCTGGCGCTGGGCGGCGGCATGCTGATGGCGCGCAACCCGTTGCTGCACGGCGGTGTCACCCGGCGGGTGCTGGCCGAGGTACCGACCGCGCGGATCGGTGTCGTCGACGTGCCGCCGATCGCGGGCGCGGCGCTGCTCGGCCTGGACCACCTGGGCCTGGACCGGTCCGCGCAGGACCGGCTGCGCGCCGAGTACATGACAGCCGGGAGCACAGTGGGCGGCTGAGTTTCGTCGGTGCGGGGTGGGAACCTGTCGGCATGGTCACCGCGGATGACGTACGCACGCTGGCGATGTCCCTGCCCCGCACCATCGAACGGCTGATCGGCGACCGCGTGAAGTTCCGCGTCGGGTCGATCGTGTACCTGTCGCTGTCGCCGGACGAGACGACGATGGGCTTCGGCTACCCGAAGGACGAACGGGACGCGCTGGTCGCGTCGGACCCGGACAAGTTCTCGCTGCCGCGGCCATCCGACATGCGCTACCACTGGGCCGTCGTCCGGCTCGCCGCGATCGACCACGACGAGCTGACCGAACTGGTCATCGACGCGTGGCGCATGGTGGTGCCGAAGAAGGTCGTCCGGGAGCACCTGGGCGTGACCGGGTAGCCCGACCACGAGGAGTACGACCGGTGACCACCGACAATCGCGTGGGACCGCCCAGTCTCGGCAGTGAACGCGAGACGCTGCGGGCCTTTCTGGACTACCACCGCGCGACGCTCGCCATGAAGTGCGAGGGACTCACCGACGAGGAGCTGCGGTCGCGGTCGATGCCGCCGTCGACGCTGTGTCTGCTGGCCCTGGTGCGGCATCTGGCCGAGGTGGAGCGGGCGTGGTTCCGCCGGGTGTTCGAGGACAACGACGCGCCGATGGTCTGGTCCGAGGAGATCGACTTCCAGGCGGCGTACGACGCCGGCACGTCGACCAGGGCCGAGGCGTTCACGGCCTGGCAGGCGGAGGTGGCGAACTCCCGCCGCATCGAGTCGGCGGCCGAGTCCCTTGACCTGGCAGGGTTCCAGCCGCGCTGGGGCGAGCAGGTGTCGCTGCGGATGGTGATGGTGCACGTGCTCCTGGAGTACGGCCGCCACAACGGGCACGCGGACCTCCTCCGGGAGGGCGTCGACGGCACCGTGGGTGCGTAGGGCGTGGCCGGTCGCGGTCCGTCGATGCGGATCATCCCGACTTCGGGACGCTCCGGTCGCGGGGATGCCGGGCGCCATCCGATCGGGCTTTCTCCGCGATCGCCTGGAGGGCGGAGATGTGCTCGGCCAGGTTGTCGCGGCCGGTGTCGCTGAGGTTGAGCCAGGTGCGTGGCCGTTTGCCGACGTAGCCCTTGCGGACTTCGACATAGTCGTTCCTGGACAGTGTCGTGACCTGTTTGGACAGTGCGGAGTCGGAGAGTCCCACCGAGTCCCGGACGAACCCGAACTCGGCCCACTCCGCGGCGGCGAGCAGCGAGACGATGGCGAGTCTCGTCGGATCCAGCAGCAGCTGGTCAAGCTCGGCCGCCACTCTCAGTCCCTGTCCTGCCGGCGCAGTAGCCACAGCTGGAATCCGGGGCCCAGGAAGATGATGTAGAGCCCGGCCAGCGCACCGTAGTAGATGCCGCCGTGCGGCACGTGCAGCAGCAGGACGAGCAGGGCCACGACGATCCCGATGAGGAAGATGGGCGCGATCCGCAACAACCGCCATCGAACGGTGACCGGCAGGCTGCGGTTGGACACCATGACCCGGCGGCCGAGCAGGGTGCTGCCCACCCGGGTGTGCAGGCCGGAGACCAGCAACAACACGGCGATCAGCACGGCCCAGGTCAGCCAGCCTTGTGCTGTCGGGAACAGATCGATGGCCGCGCTGTAGAGGAAGACCACCAGGCCGCTGACGATCGAGAGCCAGCGGGAGCCCACGGCGGAGGAGATCACCCGCTCGCGGCCTTCGTGGACCGTGCGCAGCGCTGCCGCTGCCTCTTCCGGTGTCGGCTCGTTCACCGTTGCCGCTCCTTCGCCGGTGTCGTGGGCTTGTTCAGGGTGCGCAGGATCAGCCACTGATCGAACCACGCGCCCGTCGTGGTCAGCACCAGCAGCGTCAACGCCATGATCAGGTGCGCGTAGGTGTGCAGCGGGGCCACGCTGTCCGTCATCCGGGTCAGGACCAGTTGCAGGAGCAGGCGAGCGCTGAACAGCAGCACGACCAGCAGCCGGGCGCGCGGCGAGCGCCACACCGAGCGGAGGTAGCGGCGGCGGCGCGAGAGCAGCCCGGACCAGAGCGCGAGGTGCACCGCGATGAGGACCAGCGGCAGCGCGGTGATCAGCGGGTAGCGCGAGCGAAACTGCTCACTGATGTCCAGACTGGCCACGAGCAGGCCGACCATCCCGAAATACCAGGTCGGCAGGCCCCTGACCTGCTGTTGGGCCGCGTTCTGCGACGACTCTTGATCCGCGGTCACCATGACCCGTCCTCCCCAGGAAAGTACTTGTCTGAGGGGAAAACTAACAGACACTTTCCCTGCAGGCAAGTACTTGCCTGCAGAGGTCCGGCGCGAGCATGCGTCAGGCGGGCGCGAGGATGCCGAGGAGCCGGTGACAGCGGACCGGGTCCTCGGTCAAGCCGTTGGCCAGGCCCCACAGCCAGTAGTCGACGGCCCGGACGATGGTCCACGCCTCGGCCTTGGCGGCGTCGAGGGCGGCGGCCCTGGTCAGGGTCGCCAGCAGCGCGCGGACATCGCCGGCGGTCCCGGCGTCGTCCAGGCGGGTCCACATCAGTTCGGGCACCGAGAACTCGGGGTCCCCGGCGACGGCCCTCGGGTCGATGGCCAGCCACGGCTGACGGACGCCGGCCAGCACGTTGCCGTAGTGCAGATCCGCGTGCACCAGGTCGGCACCGGCGTCCGCGGCGAGTTCGGCGGCGAGCCGGGCTGCGATATCGACCCAGCGGGCGGGGATCGGGTCGCTCAGCGCGTGCTGCCGGGGACCGATGGTCTCGGCGATCTCGGTGGCGATGTCACCGAGCCCGCGCAGCCCTGGCGGGGCGGGGATCGTGAGCTGACGGATCAGGTCGCCCGCGATGTCGGCGGCGGCGAACAGCTCCAGGTCGGCGAGTGATCGGCTGCCGTCGAGCCGCTCCAGCAGGAGCGCGCCTTCTCCCGGCGCGCCTGCCAGCAGTCGCACGGCGCCCCTGCCGTCCCAGCTCAGCAGCGCCGCGGTCTCGGCAGGAGTGTCGTGGCCCGGCCCGCAGAGCTTGAGCATGCACGCTTCGCCATTGCGGCGTGTGGGCAGGACGACGCAGTTCTCGCCGTGCAGTGCCCGCTCGTCGAGCAGTTCGATCCGCCACCGCTCGCACAACCGCTCGGCCAGGCCAGGGACAGCCGCCAGCCAGCGCCGGCCGACGTCATCGTTGCGCCGCACCATCGCTGCCGCGAACCTCTTGGGAACGACGACCAACCGGCTCTCCCTAGCGCAGAGCGGCGACCAGCTGGTCGAGTTCGCCTTCGGTGTTGTAGTAGTGCACGGACGCGCGGACGAGGTCGCCGACGCCGCGGCCCGCCAGGTCGTACTGGACTTCCTGGGCAGCGGCGACCGACGTGTTGATCCCGGCATGGCGCAGCGCGGCAGCCACCTCGGCGGCCGGGCGGCCCGCGATGCGCAATCCCACGATGCCGCAACGCTTCTCGCCGCGATCGTGCACCGTCACTCCCGGTAGCTCGCGCAGCATCCCGCGCAGCCGCTCGGCCAGCTCCGCGACCCGCTGCTCGATCGCGGGCAGGCCCCAGCCCAGCGCGTAGTCCACAGCGGCACCGAAGCCGAGCCGGGCGGCCACATTGGACTCCCACGTCTCGTAGCGTCGCGCGTCCTCCCTGATCCGGTACTCGCCCGGCGCTGTCCACGACGCCGAGTGCAGGTCGAGCCGGTCCGGTTCCAGTACCGCGCGCAGCCTCGGGTGCACGTACAGGAATCCCGTGCCACGCGGCCCGCGCAGGTACTTGCGGCCGGTGCCGCTCAGCGCGTCGCACCCGATCCGTGTCACGTCGATGTCCACCTGGCCCACCGACTGGCACGCGTCCAGCAGGAACGGCACCCCGGCAGCGGTCGCGAGCCTGCCGACCTCCTCGGCCGGGTTCACCAGGCCGGTGTGGCTGGGCACGTGACTGATCGAGATCAGCTTCACGCGGTCGTCCAGCAGCCGCGTGAGGTCGGCGACGTCGAGCTGGCCGTGCTCGTCGTCGGCCACGAACTCGACCGTCGCACCCGTCCGCCGGGCGAGCTGCAGGTACGCGATCGCATTGCTCGTGTACTCCGTGCGGCACGTCAGGATGCGGTCGCCCGGCCGCAACCGCAGCGCGTAGCAGATCGCCTGCCATGCCGTGGTCGCACTGTCCAGCAGCGCGATGTCCTCGGTCCCGGCGCGCAGCAGCGTGGCCAGCGACCCGTACACGGCCTCGATCCGGTCCCGTGCCGCGGTTTCCGTCTCGTAGCCGCCCCAGTGCGCCTCGGCCCGCAGGTGCTCGATCACGGTGTCGGTGACCACCGTGGGCGGTAACGAGGCACCCGCGTTGTTCAGGTGCACGACCTCGGTGCAGCCGGGCGTCTCGGCGCGGGCCTTCGCTACGTCGATCACGTCAGCTGCCCGACGTCGGTGATCCGCAGCGCGGCCACGCCCAGCTCGTCGGACTCGGCGATGTCGACCTCGCCGGAGATGCCCCAGTCGTGGTCACCGGCCGGGTCGTCGATGATCTGCCGGACCGTCCAGCTGTCCGGCCCCTGGTCGATCATCAGCAGGTGCGGGCCGCGCGCGGCCGCGTCCGCGCGGATCTCGTCGTACTCGTCGAAGTACGGTGCCAGCGCGTCCTCCCAGGCGTCGGCGTCCCAGCCGGACTCGGTGTCCAGCTCGCCCAGCCCGACGTAGTCCTGCCGGGCAGCCAGCTCGATCCGCCGGAACAGCGCGTTGCGCACCAGCACCCGGAACGCGCGCAGGTTCCTGGTGACGGCAGGCGGGCGCTCGTCCACCTCGACGGCGCCGGTCGGGTTGGTCAGCTTCTCCCACTCGTCGATCAGGCTGGAGTCGACCTGGCGCACCAGCTCGCCCAGCCATTCGACGATGTCGGTCAGTTCCTCGGTCTTGGCGTCGTCCGGGATCGTCTGGCGCACCGCGCGGTAGGAGTCCGCGAGGTAACGCAGCACGAGGCCTTCCGACCGCGCCAGGCCGTAGAAGTTGACGTACTCGACGAACGTCATCGCCCGCTCGTACATGTCGCGCACGACCGACTTGGGCGACAGCTCGTGCTCGGACACCCACGGGTGGCCGCGCCGGTAGGTCTCGTAGGCGGGCGACAGCAGCTCCGTGAGCGGCTTGGGATAGGTGACCTCCTCCAGCAGCGTCATTCGTTCCTCGTACTCGACACCCTCGGCCTTGAGAGCCGCCACCGCCTCGCCGCGTGCCTTGAACTGCTGTGCCGACAGCACCTGCCTCGGATCGTCCAGTGTGGACTCGATCACCGACAGCGCGTCCAGCGCGTAGCTCGGCGACTCGCGGTCCAGCAGGTCGATCGCGGCCAGCGCGAACGGGGACAGCGGCTGGTTGAGCGCGAAGTCCAGTTGCAGGTCGCCGACGATCCGCCACCGCCTGCCTGCCGCGTCCGGTTCGGGCAGCCGTTCCACCACACCCGCGGCCAGCAGCGCGCGGTAGATCGCGAACGCGCGCAGGATGTGCTTGCGCTGCCGCTCGGGCGGCTCGTGGTTCTCGGTCAGCAGGTGCCGCATCGCCGCGAACGCGTCACCCGGCCGGGTGATCACGTTGAGCAGCAGCGCGTGCGTGACCGCGAAGCTCGACGTGAGCGGCTCGGGTTCGGCAGCGACCAGTCGCTCGTAGGTGGGTTCACCCCAGCCGATCGTGCCCTCCGGCGGCTTCTTGCGCACCACCCGGCGCCGCTTGCGCGGGTCGTCGCCGGCCTTGGCGAGGGCCTTCTCGTTCTCGACGACGTGCTCGGGTGCCTGCACGATCACCGAGCCGACCGTGTCGTAGCCCGCCCGGCCCGCACGACCCGCGATCTGGTGGAACTCCCGGGCGTTGAGCAGCCGGGTGCGGGTGCCGTCGTACTTGGACAGGCCGGTGAACATGACGGTGCGGATCGGCACGTTGATCCCGACGCCGAGCGTGTCGGTACCGCAGACCACCTTGAGCAGCCCGGCCTGGGCGAGCCGTTCGACCAGCCTGCGGTACTTGGGCAGCATCCCGGCGTGGTGCACGCCGATCCCGTGCCGCACCAGCCGGGAGAGGATCTTGCCGAAGCCCGCGGTGAACCGGAAACCGCCGATCACCTCGGCGATCCGGTCCTTCTCGGCGCGGGTGGCCATGTTGATGGACATCAGCGCCTGCGCGCGTTCCAGCGCGGCCGCCTGGGTGAAGTGCACGACGTAGACCGGAGCGCCGTGGGTGGACAGCAGTTCCTCGATGGTGTCGTGCACGGTGGTCAGCACGTAGCTGAACAGCAGCGGCACCGGCCGCTCCGCCGACGTGATGGCCGCGGTGGCGCGGCCGGTGCGCCGGGTCAGGTCCTTCTCGAAGAAGCTGACGTCACCCAGGGTCGCCGACATCAGCAGGAACTGGGCCTTGGGCAGCTCGATCAGCGGCACCTGCCAGGCCCAGCCGCGTTCGGGGTCGGCGTAGTAGTGGAACTCGTCCATGACGACCTGGCCGACCGGCTCGTCAGGTGCGTCCGGGCCGGTCCGCAGCGCGATGTTGGCGAGGATCTCCGCCGTGCAGCAGATGATCGGCGCGCCGCCGTTGACGGTCGAGTCGCCGGTCATCATGCCGACGTTCACCGGGCCGAACACGTCGCACAGCGCGAAGAACTTCTCCGACACGAGAGCCTTGATGGGAGCCGTGTAGAAGCTGCGCTTGCCCTCGGCCAGCGCGGTGAAGTGCGCCGCGGTGGCGACCAGGCTCTTGCCGGAGCCGGTCGGCGTGCCGAGGATCACATTGTTCCCGGACACGATCTCGATCAGCGCCTCCGCCTGCGCCGGGTACAGGGTCAGGCCCTGGCCGGCTGCCCAGGTGACGAAGGCGTCGTACAGGGCATCCGGGTCCGGCTCGGCCGGTATCAGGTCGGTCAGCGTCATGATGCCCCCGATCGTGCCATGAGTGAGTCGGTCCAATCGCCCTACTCGCCCCTGATGTCGGCGCGATAATCCCGACCTGGGGAACGAGCGTCGCGGAGCGGTGCCGGTGCCGACGGGCCGAGGGGAAACGAGGAGCCATGACCTATCCACACCCGCCGCAGGGTGGGCAGCCGAACAACCCTGGCGGACCGGGTCCGACACCGGGGTCCGGCGGCTACCCGAGCGCGGGGGGCGGCCCGTTCCCCGGTGGCCCCGGTGGCCCTGGTGCGCCGATGGGGCAGAGCCCGATCGGGCCGATGCCGTCGGGTCCGACGCCGGGTTCGGGTGGCAGGCAGTGGCTCGTGCCGAGCATCGTCGGGGTGGTCGTCGTCGCCGTCGTCGTGGCTCTGGCTGTGGTGCTCGGCGGCAGCAGCACCCCGGGCCGGGCAGCGGCGGGCACCGACGAGCGGACCGTCGCGCAGACGTTCGCGAACCTCGAGGACATCCGGTGGAACGCGGGCAGCCCGGACAACCCGCCGAACGCGAGCAGCGCCGCGTACGCCTCGGTGTCCTGCAAGGCGGACCTGGCCGAGATGCGCAAGGACGACGTCAAGCCCGCGCAGCCCAAACCCGGCCCCCAGCTCTACACCTTCGCGATCAAGTCGATCGCGCCCAGCACCCGGGGCAGGCAACTGCTCACCATCACGCGGACCACGCTGGCGTCGAAGGAGACCGGCGACGGCCTGTTCTACCTGCAGCAGGAGAGCGGCAAGTGGAAGGTGTGCGGCCTGTTCGCCGACACCGAGCCGCCGGACCCGGACGCGTCGCCGTCCAGCGGCAGCGAGCCGCCACCCAGCGACAGCGCACCGCCCTCGGCACCCGGCGGTGGCGGTGGCTCCGAGCAGGAGCAGGTGCGGAGCTTCGCGAACTCGTTCGCCGAGGCCGTCGGCACCGGTGTCTTCCCGCTGGTGCACAACGCGATCTGCGCTGACGACCAGGCAGCCGACGGCCCGATCCAGCAGTGGACCAACGCCAAGGCCCAGGTGACCGTGCAGTCGATCACCGCAGGCGCCACGGGCGGCTCGGCGAAACTGCAGGTCAGCGGGCCAGGGCTGCCGTCGTCGACACCCACGATCGTGATCGGGCCGGAGAACGGGACGTTGTGCATCCAAGTGCTCGCCCCGTGACCGCGCTGACCTGATCCGCCCGCCTGTCACGGCGTGCGGACGATCCGCCGGTCGCCTGCGGCGTCCCGCCACGCGGTCTCGACCTCGGTGAGCGGGACGGTGCGCGCCTCGATCCGGAAGGTGCCGTCGCTGATCGCGGCGGCCAGGGCCGGCAGTTCGGCTGCCCGCGACCTCGTCCGGGTCGCCGTCGAGGGACTCGCCGTTGAGGGAGACGCCGTTGAGGGACTCGCCGTTGGGGGACTCGCCGTTGGGGGACACGCCGTTGGGGGACACGGTCGCGTCGGCGCCCAGCCCGGTCGGCGCGGCCAGGCGCGCGGATCGGCGGCCCGCGCCGACGACGTGCGCGGCGCCGACATGCCTGGCGACTGGACGGCCGGCTGACCTGCGGAACCGGTCGCTCCCAGCACCGGAACGCGCTCGCCGGGCCCGAAGCTGATGCGCCCGCCCAGGGCGACCCGGCAGGACATCGCGGAGTTCATCGCAGGCGACGACGACGGCGTTCCGCGTCGGTCTCACCCCGGCCGGGCACGCCCTCGCCGCCCGGTTCACCGACGGGATCGCCGACCTGATCGCCCCGATACCCCGCCGACCGATGACGGCGGCGGAGAAACGACCCGGCGCCCTACCGAGGAAACTGGTCGACCGATCCTGACGATCAGCCGCCGCCGACCCGATTACTCGATCGCCGCAACGGGTTCACCACATGGCGAAGTGTCCGCCGAGTGCGGTGTCCGCGCCCGCGTGCCGCCACCATCGCGCCTGTTCGCCGGTGTCGACGCCGGCCACACTGACCGAACGGCCGCAGCGGTGCACCACGGCGACGAGATCGGTGAGCACGGCGTCGAGCAGTCCCGAGGTTCGGGAGACCTGCTCGGCGGCCATCGACTCGTCGATCCGCACCGCGTCCACGGGCAGGTCCTCCAGATACGCCACATCCGTTGCCGCACCGTCGAAGCCGTGCAGCCCGATGCCGATGCCCTCCTCGGCCAGGACGCGCAGGTTCTCCGCGGGCTCGGGGCGGTCGGTGCGCAGCACTCGTACGGGTATGCCCAGCCGTAACCGCTGGGGCGGCAGGCCGTCCTCGGCCAGGATGCGCAGCACCCGGCCGACCAGGTCAGGGTCGAGAGCCTGGCCCGCGGTCAGTTCCACCACCAGCGGCAGCGTGACATCGGATTCCTGCTGCCACCGCCGCAGCTGCGCGCACGCCGAGTGCAGCATCGCGTCGCCCAGCGACAGCATCAGTCCGGTCTGCTCTGCCAGTTCCACGCACCGCCGGTGGCCCACCGGGCCGAATGTCGGGTGGTCCCAGCTGAGCACCGGTTCCAGGCCGACCGGCTGGTCCGTGGCCAGGTCGACCTGCGGTCGGTAGGCCAGTTGCACGTCGCCGCGCTCCCAGGCCTCCGTCATCGTGGTCGCGAGCTTGAACGCCTTCCTGTCCTGCTCGTCCAGGTCGGCGTCGAACATCTCCCACTGCCGCCTGCCGTGCAGTTTCGCCCGGCGCAGCGCCAGATCCGACGCGCGCAGCAGCTCCGCCGGGTCGAGGCCGCGACGCGGCCGGTGGACGACACCGATGCTCGTCGACACGGTGACGCTCTGGCCGTCCACCCAGATCGGCGCGGCCAGCTGCTGGTGGATCCGGTCCACCACGGTCGCGATGTGCGGTGTGGTGGGAGCGTTCTCCACGACGATCGCGAACTCGTCGCTGTCCAGCCGGGCCACCATCGCCTTCTCCCCGGCCACGACGGTCTTCAGCCGATCGGCGACGATCTTGAGCAGGCGGTCGCCCGCGTGCCTGCCCAGGCCGTCCGCGATCATCGCGAACGCGTCCAGGTCGAGGTGGTAGAGCGTGGCACCGCGCTGCGGATCGACCTTGTGCAGCACGCTCTCCAGCCGCGTGGTGAAGAACTGCCGGTTCGGCAGGCCGGTCACCACGTCGTGCAGCGACTGCCGGGTCAGCTGGTTCTGCAGCAGCCGCAGCTCGCTGTCGTCCTGCACGACCAGCACCAAGTGGTCCCGCTCGTGCTGGTCGGGCAGCAGCGAACCGCTGATCGACACCGGTACCTGATCGCCGGACTTGGCCAGCATGGTGCGGCGCTGGCACAGCCGCCGCATGCTGCCATCCAGCAGCTGATCGCGCGCGGTCCGGATGAACATCGCGTCGTCCGGTGGCAGCAGATCGAAGATCGTGAGTTCGGCCAGCTCGCTGGGCGAGTAGCCGAACAGCCTGCCCAGTGCCTCGTTCGCGCGCAGGAACCGGCCTTCGCCGTCGGTGATCGCGATGCCCGTCGGCGCGTTGTCCAGCACCGTGGCCAGTCGCGACTCGGCGGCGCGCAGCCAGGTGCGCGCGTCCCGGCCGATCATGATCATGGTCCGGTTGAGGTCCTCCTGCTGCTGCAGGGTGACCTGGCGGACGGCCTCCGCGTACGCGGAGGCGAGCACACCGAGTAACCGCACGACCTTCTCGGGTAAGCCCGCTACTCCCCGCAGTTCCCGGAGGTTGAGCATCGCTTTGCCGAGTACGTCCATCGTCCGCTGAATGCTCGACTGCGCGACACAGTTCATACCGACCAGTCGGTCGGCGACGGCGACCGCGGGCGCCGTGTCGAACGGTTCGGTGAGCAGTGCGTCGAACAACTGATGCACCATGCCGACGAGTGTGCTTTCCACGTCCGCGTACGGCAGCGGAATGTACGATTCGGCACCCAGCAGGTATCCCCACTTGCGGGCGAGCTGTGCGCGGTCCCGAGCCGGGTCGTCCGGCCGGAACTGTTGCCGCGTCGAACGAATCGACGCCGGTTGGTCGGGTTTCGGGACAGTCATCGGTTGGTACCGACCTCAGTTCTGCCCAGAGTTGACGCCACGGGTTTCACCTCGATGGGTCCGGCGAGAGGCGTGGCGGAAGCCTACAGGTCGTTGCCAATCGGCAGCGCAATCAGTCGCCGGTTCGCTCGAACGGATTAATGGCGGCCACCGCGACTGCGTGCTTTCCAGGCCTTTTCCCCGACGGTCGACAATATGGTGCTTTCGTGCGG
The DNA here is from genome assembly GCA_963780635.1 of Candidatus Melainabacteria bacterium. GTDB lineage: Bacteria > Actinomycetota > Actinomycetes > Mycobacteriales > Pseudonocardiaceae > DATEPR01. The sequence goes on along the minus strand of CAWACW010000013.1, from coordinate 624,306 downwards.
GTGATCGATCGGCCGACCGCGAGTAGGTGAATGGTATTCGGAAAAGCGCGGCGGCCGGTTGGCATCTACTCCGGACCGGCTACTGACTGTCGACACCTGCGCACGCCCGTCGCGCAATATCGGTCCGGCCCTGTGTTCGGGTGCCGTCGGTGAGGTTTGCTGGTCTCATGGCCGAGGGCGACGCGTGGCACGAGGAGTGGGACGACGAGCCCGTCCTCGAGATCCAGGTGCTGTCGGACGTCGTGCCACTGGACGGTGTCGACATCTCCGCCGGCATCAGTTCCTCGCCGGACGGCGAGCAGTGGTGGGAGGACGAGCAGCCGCGGCCGGTCTTCGGCAGGCCGGTGGTCGGCAGCGTGCTGACCGGGCTCGGCCTCGCGGGCACTCTCACGGCGAGCGCGCTGCCCTGGTCGGCCGGCCGCACGCTGCCCGGGATCCACGCCCTCACCACCCAGCAGTCGTGGCTGCTCTGGCTGCTGGCCTCGATCGTGGCGGCCATCATCTTCGGCGTCCTGGCGCTGATCCGGCCCAGGCCGGCAGTGCGCTGGTGGGGCGCCGCGAGCGCGCTGGCCGGAGCGGCCCTGTCCGGGTGGGCGGTCGTCGGGCTGCCCGACGAGTCGTCCGTCGGCGTCGGGCCTGGTCTGGCGTGCGCCGCGCTCGTCGTCCTGGCGGTCGGCCAGTCGTGGGCAGGCCTGACGGGCAACACGCAGGCAACCTGGCGCTGGCGGCCTGCCGCCGTCGCGGGCGTAGTGGTGGTCGGGGTGCTCGTCGCGGCGGGCCTGGTCAGCTCGGGTTTGGTCCGCAGCCGCGACATCGACGCGACCACGTCCCCGGCGCCGCTCGCCGCCATCAGCGGCGACGCACCGTCTACTGTGGACAGTAAAGTGTGGGGCGAGACCGCCAGGGTGTACGACGTCGCGGGCTCGGTCGCCCTGGTCGTCGGGCAGCACCAGCGGGGCACCGTGCCGTTGCCTGGCGTCTCGGTGCTCGATCTGCACACCGGCCAGGAGCGTTGGCACCACTACGAGCGGGGCTGGCGCATCCGTGAGGCCACCCTCACCGAGGACGGCTCGATCGCACTGGTCGTGGTGGACACCGCCAACGAGAGCGACGCGATCGGGTTCGACGCGGCCACCGGGGTGGTCCGCTGGCGGCAGCGGCTGGCGGTGAGCGTGAACTGCCGGTACCCGGGCAGCGACGAGATCTCGCCGATCGGCGGCTGCGCGGGCGAGCTGGTGGTCGGCGACGGGCTGCTCTACGTGAGCGCCCTTGGCCCCGGCGACGTCCTGCCCGTCACGTACCTGGACGCGGAGACCGGCCGGAAATGGCCGATGCGCCTGCCGCCGGGCTGTCGGCTGCGCGGTGCGGGCGGCGATGCGAGTGGCGTCTACGTACTGCAGCAGTGTGTGACGGCGGGCTTCCCGGACCCCCACCTGGTCAGCGAGACCGCCGTCGCGTACACACAGTCGGGCACCGAACGCTGGTCGACGTCGCTCGCCCTGGTCCAGGGCACGGTCGCCGGTGTCTTCGGGCCCGTGTTCATCCGCGGTGACGTCGTGTTCGTGCAGCAGGAACAGCGCTACGTCGCGCTGGCCAGCGCCAACGGCGGCCAGCTGTGGAGTTCGGTCGAGGACCTGGAACCGGAGACCGTCGTCACCGACGGCACGTATCTGGCCTGGTCGACCGGCGTCGAAGTGATCATGTTCAACCTGCACACCGGGGACCTGGTGTGGCAGCACCACTGGCGCTTCCCGGAGGAGGCGGACCTGCCACTGCTGGCAGGCGGCCGGCTCTACCTCATCCAGCACACCGTCGGACCGAACCCGTACACCTGCGCCGAGCACTCCACCCTGCTGACGCTGACCGCGGCCACCGGCGACCCCCTGCAGGGCCGGCCGTTGCCCGCCGGGGCGGGCAACGACTGCGGCCCGGACGTGGAGGACCGCAGCTTCCTGCGCGGGCAGCTGCTGGTCCTCCTGACCGGCAACACCATCAGTGTGCTGACCGGTCACTGAGACGGGCACCGGGTTCAGCTGCTGGTACCGCCGCGCATCTGCGCGACGATCGTCTTCGCCTGGTCGATCGGGATCGCGAAGCCGAGGCCGACGCTGCCGCCCTGGCCGGCCTCGCCGGACGTGGGGGAGTAGATGGCCGAGTTGATGCCGATCACCTGGCCGTCGGCGTCGAGCAGCGGGCCGCCCGAGTTGCCCGGGTTGATGGCCGCGTCGGTCTGGATCGCGTCGTAGGTGACCTGGTTGGTGGTCTGCCCGAAGGACGTGAACGGGTCACCGCCGTCGGACTGGCCCTCGCCTGCCACCGTGACCTGCCGGTCGAGCGCGCTGACGATGCCGGACGTGACCGTGTTCCGCAGGCCCTCCGGCGACCCGATGGCCACGACCTGCTGGCCCACCTGGACCGCGCCGGAGTCGCCCAGCGTGGCGGCGGTGAGGCCGCTGACGCCCTGCGCCTTGAGCAGCGCGAGGTCACTGCTCGGGCTGGTGCCCTCCACCGTCGCGGTGGCCTTCCTGCCGTCGGAGAACGTCACGGTGAGTGTGCCGCCGCCCGCGACCACGTGGTTGTTGGTGAGGATCTCGCCGTCGGAGGTCAGGATCACGCCCGAGCCGATGCCCTCCCCGGACTGGCCGACCTGGGTGATCTGCACGACGCTGGGCAGCGCCTTCGCCGCCACCGAGGCGACGGTGTCGGTGGCGGAGTTCGAGCCGGTGCGCTCCGACGTGGTCGTCGCGGTCGTCGCGGCCGCGGAGTCGTGCCCGGTGATGCCGTGGTCGACGAGCGCGCCGCCCGCGCCGCCGACCACGGCAGCTAAGACGGCGACACCGGCGACCATCGCCGCACCCCGTGACCGGCCCCTGCCCGGCGGCGGCGCGGACACGGTCTGCGGTGCGGGGACGGTCTGCACGGGGATGGGACCGGTCGCGGTGTCCGAACCGGAGAAGTCGTGGATGCCCTGGTTCTCTGTCATGACACCACCATCGGCGCCCGCCGTGAGAGGAGGCTGAGGACAGGGCAAGGGCACGCCAAGAAACCCGCAGGTGGTCGCGACGAGCGGGCCGATAGCATCGAAGGAGCACAGCAACTCACAGGTAGTGCCTTTCCCCTAGGAGCGGATCGTGTCCCAGCCACCTCGTCCAGCCGCCGCACCCGCCATCCGCGTGGTGGTCCCGGCAGGCACGACCGCCAGCACGGCGGTGCGCGAGGCTGGCCTGCCGACCAAGGGCCCGGACGCGATCGTCGTGGTCCGCGAGCTCGGCGGGCGGCTGCGCGACCTGGCGTGGACCCCGGACGAGCAGGTCGAGGTCGAAGCCGTCGCCGCCGACACCGAGGACGGCCGGGCCGTCATCCGGCACTCCACCGCGCATGTGCTCGCGCAGGCCGTGCAGCAGCAGTTCCCGGACGCCAAGCTGGGCATCGGCCCGCCCATCAAGGACGGCTTCTACTACGACTTCGACACCGACCGCCCGTTCACCCCGGAGGACCTGCAGGCGCTGGAGAAGCGCATGAAGCAGATCGTCAAGGGCGCGCAGCGGTTCTCCCGCCGGACCCTCGACTCGATCGACGCCGCGAAGCAGGAACTGGCCGCCGAGCCGTACAAGCTGGAGCTGGTCGACCTCAAGGGTGACGTCGACTCCGCCGAGGTGATGGAGGTCGGCGCCGCGGGTGAGCTGACCATGTACGACAACCTCGACCCGCGCACCGGCGAGCGTGTCTGGTGCGACCTGTGCCGCGGCCCGCACGTGCCGACCACCAAGTACATCCCGGCCTTCAAGCTGACCAGGGTGGCCGCCGCGTACTGGCGCGGCGACGAGCACAACAAGCAGCTGCAGCGCATCTACGGCACCGCGTGGGAGTCGCAGGAGGCGCAGGACGCCTACCTGGAGATGCTGGCCGAGGCCGAGCGCCGCGACCACCGCAAGCTCGGCACCGAGCTGGACCTGTTCAGCTTCCCCGACGAGCTGGGCTCCGGCCTGGCCGTGTTCCATCCCAAGGGCGGCATCATCCGCCGTGAGCTGGAGAAGTACTCGCGGCAGCGGCACGAGGAGTCCGACTACGAGTTCGTGAACACCCCGCACATCAGCAAGGAGGGGTTGTTCCACACCTCGGGCCACCTGCCCTACTACGCGGACACGATGTTCCCGCCGCTGACCTTCGAGGACGAGAACTACTACCTCAAGGCCATGAACTGCCCGATGCACAACCTGATCTTCAAGTCGCGCGGGCGCTCCTACCGGGAGCTGCCGCTGCGGCTGTTCGAGTTCGGCACGGTGTACCGGTACGAGAAGTCCGGTGTGGTGCACGGGTTGACCCGCGTGCGCGGCCTGACGATGGACGACTCGCACATCTACTGCACCAAGGAGCAGATGGGCGCCGAGCTGCGGTCGCTGCTGCGCTTCGTGCTGGAGCTGTTGCGCGACTACGGCCTGTCCGACTTCTACCTCGAACTGTCCACTCGGGACGACTCGCCCAAGTTCATCGGTGACCCCCAGGACTGGGAGGAGGCCACCGAGACACTGCGGCAGGCGGCCGAGGACTCCGGCCTGGAGCTGGTACCCGATCCCGGCGGCGCCGCGTACTACGGGCCGAAGATCTCGGTGCAGGCCAGGGACGCGATCGGCCGGTCGTGGCAGATGTCGACCATCCAGCTGGACTTCAACCAGCCGAAGCGGTTCGAGCTGGAGTACACCGCGTCCGACGGCTCGCGCCGGCAGCCGGTGATGATCCACCGGGCGCTGTTCGGCTCCATCGAACGGTTCTTCGGCATCCTCACCGAGCACTACGCGGGTGCGTTCCCCGCGTGGCTGGCGCCGGTCCAGGCGGTCGGCATCCCGATCGCCGACGAGCACGTCCCGCACCTGCGCGAGGTCGCGGCCACCGCTGCGGGCCAGGGGGGTGCGGGTGGACGTCGACGAGAGCGACGACCGGATGCAGAAGAAGATCCGCAACCACACCACGCAGAAGGTGCCGTTCCTGCTGCTGGCCGGCGGCAAGGACGTCGAGAGCGGCGCCGTGTCGTTCCGGTTCCGCGACGGCGGCCAGATCAACGGCGTGCCGGTGGCCGAGGCCGTCGACTCGATCGTGGCCTGGATCCAGCGCCGCGAGAACGCGTCGCCGACCGCGGAGACCTTCGTCCCGACGGTGATCTGACCGCCATGGATGTACCTGAGCTGGTCGGGCAGGACGGTGTCGGGGTGCCGGACGCGTTGCAGCGGCTGTGGACCCCGCACCGGATGGCCTACATCCGGGGTGCCAACAAACCGGACGGCGACGAGGCCGGGGGCTGCCCGTTCGACCGGCTGGTGGAGATGGCCGACGCCGACGCGCTGATCCTGTCCCGGGGCGAGTCGGTGTACGCGGTCCTCAACCTCTACCCGTACAACCCAGGTCATCTGATGGTCGTGCCGTACCGGCATGTCGCCGACTACACCGACCTGACGCCCGACGAGACGCGCGAACTGGCCGAGTTCACGCAGCGCGCGATGACCGTGATCCGGAGCGTGTCCGCACCGCACGGTTTCAACATCGGGATGAACCAGGGTGTCGTGGCGGGCGCCGGGATCGCCGCGCACCTGCACCAGCACGTGGTGCCGCGCTGGGGCGGTGACTCGAACTTCATGCCCGTGATCGGGCACACCAAAGTACTGCCCGAACTGCTGGGCGAGACGCGGGAGCTGCTCGCGCGGGCCTGGGTGCCGAGCTGACCCACGGGGCTGGTCGGGGGATCGCCCCGTGGGTGAAGCTCAGCCAGTGAAACGGTTGCTCAGGCCTGCGCCTGCTGCAGCACGCCCTCGATCTCGATCTGGACGTCCAGCTTGTCGCTGACCACAGCGCCGCCGGTCTCCATCACCGGGTGGAAGGTCATGTCGAACTCGCTGCGCAGGATCGAGCCCTTGGCGCTCAGGCCGATGCGCGTGCCGCCGTAGGCGTCCGGGCCGAGACCGGACAGCTCCATCTTCAGCGTGACCGGCTTGGTGACGCCGTGCAGCGTCAGGTTGCCCGCAAGCTTGAAGTCGTCGCCGTCGGCGGTCAGGCCGGTGGAGGTGAACGTGATCTCCGGGAACTGCTCGACGTCCAGGAAGTCGGCGCCGCGGATGTGCCCGTCGCGCTGCTCGTTCTTGGTGTTGATCGACGCGGACTTGATCGTCGCGGTGACGGCCGAGTCGAGGGTGTTCTCGCCGGTCACGATGGTGCCTGCGTAGTCCTCGAAGTGACCGCGCACCTTGCTGATCACGAAGTGCTTCGCGACGATCGAGATGTCGGAGTGGACGGGGTCGATGTCCCACGTGCCCGCGACGTAACCGGGGATCGTGACTGCTGGCGTGCTCACGTGCCGAGCCTCCTTGTACTGGCTGATGGTCCTGCTGTCTCACCGCATAGTCTGCCACGGTAAGGTTGAGCGTTCAACTACTACCCTAACAAAGATTGATTGAAAGCTCAACCAGCACGGTACACTGGGCGTATGGGCGACGTTCACTGGCTCTCACCAGAGCAGCAGCATGTCTGGCGCAACTACATGGCCGCGACACGCATGGTCGAGAGTGGGATCGAGCGTCAGCTACAGCGGGACTCCGGCATGCCGGTGACCTACTTCGAGATCATGGTATCCCTGTCCGAGGCACCCGACCGGACGCTGCGGATGAGCGAACTGGCCGATCGCAGCCGCCTGTCCCGCAGCCGCCTCTCGCACGCGGTGGCCCGGATGGAACAAGCGGGCTGGGTCGAGCGGCGCGAGTGCCCGTCGGACAAGCGCGGCGCGTTCGCGGTGCTCACCGAGAACGGGTTCGCCGCCCTGGCCGCGGCTGCTCCCGGCCACGTCACGCAGGTGCGGTCGCTGCTGTTCGACGTGCTCTCCACCGAGCAACTCGAACAGCTGGACGAGATCTGCACCACCGTGCGCAAGGCAGGTCCGGACCCGTTCGGGGCCGGGTTGGGCGTCTAGCGCACCCCGCAAGTCCATGTCGTCGTCGGCCCCGGTTACCAGGACGGATACGCTGCCGAAGCCAGCCGACCCCTAACCCCAGGTGCAGCCGACAGCGTCATGCTCAACATCCTCGCCCGTGCCTCCGTCTCCCGCGTGACCGATCCGGTCGGCGCGTGGCTGGTCCGAGCCGGTCTCACCCCCAACGCGATGACGATCATCGGCACCATCGGCACTGTCGCGTCCGCTCTGGTGTTCTTTCCGCTCGACCGGCTGTTCCTGGGCAGCGTCCTGGTCACCGTGTTCGTCCTGTTCGACCTGCTCGACGGCTCGATGGCCCGCACCTCCGGGCAGGTCACGAAGTTCGGCTCGGTGCTGGACGCCAGCTGCGACCGCATCGCCGACGGCGTGCTGTTCGGCGCGATCGTCTGGTGGGCACTGGTCGTCGCAGGCGACCGCATCACCGGGGCCGCCGCGCTGGTCAGCCTGGTCGCGGCACAGGTGATCTCCTACATCAAGGCGCGCGCCGAGGCGGCAGGCCTGGACGGCGACGGCGGCCTGGTGGAACGCGCGGAGCGGTTCATCATCGCGCTCATCGGCACCGGCCTGCAGGGCCTGGGCGTGCCGTACGCGGCCCGGATCGCGTTGCTGGTGCTCGCGGTGCTCGCCGTGATCACGGTGGCCCAGCGGTTGCTGTCGGTGCGGCGGTCGGCCAGGGAGCCCGGACCCGGCGAGGCGACGGCACATGAGTGACCTGGGTGGCCGACTGGCCGACCTCGGCTACGGCGCCGGCTGGTCGGTGGTGCGCATGCTGCCCGAAGTCGTCGCGTCCGGACTGTTCCGGGCCGGTGCGGACCTCTCGGCCCGGCGACGTGGCCCCAGCGTCCAGCAGTTGCGGCGCAATCTGGCCCGGGTGGTGCCGCGGGCGGGTGACGACGAGCTGGACGAGCTGGTCCGCGACGGTGTGCGCTCCTACGCCCGGTACTGGTGCGAGGCGTTCCGGCTGCCGTCGATGGATCTGGCAGCCCTCTACGAACGGGTCGATCCGCACGTACTCGGCCAGGAGAATCTGGACGCGGCGCTCGCCGAGGGCAACGGCGCGATAGTCGCGCTCCCGCACTCGGGCAACTTCGACATCTCGGGCGTCTGGGTGGCGCAGCGGTACGGCGGCTTCACGACCGTGGCCGAGCGGCTGCGGCCCGAGTCGCTCTACCGGCGGTTCGTGGCGTACCGCGAGTCGCTCGGCTTCGAGATCGTGCCGCTGAGCGGCGGTGCCCGGCACTCGTTCGTCGTGCTGTCCCAGCGGTTACGCGCGAACAAGGTGATCTGCCTGGTCGCCGACCGCGATCTCACGGCGGCGGGCCTGCCGGTGACGTTCTTCGGCGAACAGACCCGGATGCCCGCGGGCCCGGCGATGCTGGCCGCCCGGACCGGTGCCGCGCTGCTGCCGGTCGGTAGCTGGTTCACCGGCGACGGCTGGACGTACCGCATCCACCCGCCGATCAAGGTCGCGGGCAAGGCCGGTGTCGGCGCGGCGACGCAGGCGATGGCCGACGTGTTCGCGGGCGACATCGCCAACCACCCGGCCGACTGGCACATGATGCAGAAGCTGTGGCTGACGGACCTGGAACAGCCACCGGCCGTCGAGCAACGACCGGCCGTCGAGCGACGACCGGCCGTCGAGCAACCATTGGCCGCCGAGCAACCACAGGCCCCGGAGCGACCACCGGCCCCGGAGCGACCACTGGCCGTCGAGCGACCACCGGCCCCGGGGCAACCACCGGCGCCAGAGCAGCCGCCGCTCGCGGAGCGGCCGACGTGAGGGTCGGCATCGTCTGCCCGTACTCGCTCGACGTGCCCGGCGGGGTCCAGTCGCACGTCATGGACCTCGCGCGGGCATTGCGCAAACTGGGGCACGAGGTCGACGTGCTCGCCCCCGCCGACGAGGACAGCCCGGTACCGGACTTCGTCACGCCCGCCGGGCGCGCACTGGGCATTCCGTACAACGGCTCGGTGGCCAGGTTGTCGTTCGGTCCCCGCTCGTACGCGAAGGCCCGCCGGTGGATCCGGGAGCACGAGTTCGACGTACTGCACCTGCACGAGCCCACCGCGCCGAGCCTGTCCATGCTGGCGTTGATGGAGGCCGACGGGCCGATCGTGGCGACGTTCCACACCTCCACCACGCGTTCCCGTGTGCTGGCCGCGTTCCAGCCGTTCCTGCAGCCGTTCCTGGAGAAGATCACCGCGCGGATCGCGGTGTCCGCGCTGGCGCGTCGGGTGCAGGTGCAGCACCTGGGCGGCGACGCCGTGGAGATCCCCAACGGAGTGGACGTCGGTTTCTTCTCCGGCGCGCGGCCGCTGGCGGGTTATCCGCGCTCCGGCGGCACGATCGGCTTCGTCGGCCGGTTCACCGAGCCGCGCAAGGGAATGGCCGTGCTGCTGGCCGCGCTGCGCAGGCTCGGGCCGGAGTTCCCGGACCTGCGGCTGCTCGTGGTCGGCCGGGGTGAGCAGGCGGAGCTGCGGCGCCTGGCCGGACCTGGGCTGGCCGGCCGGCTGGAACTGCTCGGCCAGGCCGGCGACGAGGTGAAGGCGCAGGCGTTGCGCAGCATGGACGTCTACTGCGCGCCGAACACCGGCGGCGAGAGCTTCGGCATGATCCTGACCGAGGCGATGGCTGCGGGCACGGCCGTGGTCGCCAGTGACATCGACGCGTTCCGCCGGGTGCTCGACGACGGCAAGGCAGGCCTGCTCGCCGCGGTGAACGACGAGCAGGCGCTGGCAGCGGCGCTGCGCGACATGCTCATCGACCCCGTCCGCCGGGCCGAGCTGGCGCAGGCGGCCACCCGGCGGGTGGCCGGGTTCGACTGGTCGATCGTGGCCACCCAGGTACTGCGCGTGTACGAGACCGCGATCGCCGCCACACCGGGCAGGGTGCACGAGGCCGGCGGGAACTGATCGCGGACAATAGGCGGCGATGGACGCGCATTCGCTGGTCGTACTGCTGGTCGTGGTACTGGCACTGGCGGTCGTGTTCGCGCCGTGGCTACTGGGCACCGCGAACCGGCTCGACCGGCTGCACGTGCGCACGGACGCGGCGTGGGCGGGCCTGGACGCGACACTCGCCCGCCGGGCGGTGGTCACGCGAGCGGTGGCGGCAGCGGGCTGCGTGAGTGCCGAGCGCGCCGACGCGCTGCGGGCGGCCGCCGACCGGGCCGAGCTGGCGGGTCGCGGCGAGCGTGAGGCAGCGGAGAGCGATCTGTCGCGGCTGCTGGCCGATCTGGACCGGTCGGTGCTGGCGCCTGCGTTGGCCGACGAACTGGCCGACGCAGAGCAGCGGGTCGTGCTGGCCCGGCGGGTGCACAACGACGCGGTCCGCGACACCCTGTCGTTGCGCAGGCGGCGGCGGGTGCGCTGGCTGCGGCTGGCGGGTACCGCCGTCCGGCCCGACTACTTCGAGATCGCGGAGCCGGAGCCGGAGTCCGCCAGGACGACGCCGCCACTGCGTCGCTCGGCGCGGATCGTGCTGGCCGACCCGGTGGGCCGGGTGCTGCTGTTCCGCGGTACGGATCCGGGCCGTCCGGGCAGCGAGTTCTGGTTCACGCCGGGCGGCGGCGTCGAGGACGGCGAGGACCTGCGGGCGACCGCGGTGCGTGAGTTGCACGAGGAGACGGGCTTGCTGGCCAGCGAGGACCGGCTGGTCGGGCCGGCGTGGATCCGGCGGGTGACGTTCCCGTTCGACGGCCAGACGTACGACGGCGAGGAATGGTTCTTCCTGGTGAGGGTCGGCACGGGGCACGTGGCGTCGATCCGGCACGACGGGTTCACCGAGTTGGAGGCCAGGACCATCGACGAGCAGCGGTGGTGGACGCAGCGCGAGCTGAGCGCGACGTCGGAGCTGATCTATCCGGAGCAGTTGGCGGAGTACCTGCCCGGCTTGCTGGGCGACACGTGGGACGGGACGACGCGGCCGATCCACTGACTATGCTGCGCCGATGGTGGAGCGAACGGCGCGCATCGAGGACGGGACCGAGCTGCAGACGCTGACCAGCATGCTCGACTTCCTGCGCGGGACTGTGGTGCACAAGGTGACGGGCCTGTCCGACGCGCAGGCCTGTGCTCGCCCGGTGCCTGCGTCGGAACTGACGCCCGCAGGGGTGGTCAAGCATCTGACCGGGGTGGAGCGGTTCTGGTTCAGCATCGACTTCGCGGGTCTGGACCTGGAGCACCCGTGGCCGCAGGACGACCCGCACGGTGCGTTCCCGTTGACGGCGGGGGACACGGTGGCCGGGTTGGTGGCGGCGTACCAGGCGGAGTGTGAGCGGTCCCGGCAGGCGATCGCCGGTGCCGATCTTGGCGCGAAGGCACGCGGCGAGGGCATGGAGTTCGTGCTGCGCTACGCGCTCACGCACCTGATCGAGGAGACGGCGCGGCACTGCGGTCATCTGGACCTGCTGCGCGAGTCGATCGACGGCCTGCGAGGCCAGTAGCGCTCGTGGTTCGAGCCGGACTGCGAATCCGTGGACAGGCAGACAGCCGCAAGTTCGGACAACTCCGGGCAGTCGGACCTCCGTGCCTCTCTCAGCCGGCGTGGAGGACCCGAAAGCGAGTGGGTGCCGCCGGATCTCGATCAACGACCTGGACCGGCGTCCAGGCCCATTGCCACACGCTGATGCCTGGCGTGCGGGAGAACTCGATCTGCCCGCGGGTGCCCTCGACGGCGACGCGCGGCCAGGATTCGGCAGTGCGCGCCCGGTCCGTGCCGTGAGAACGCAGCACATCGGCGAGGACGGCGACCGTGTCGTAGCCCTCGAAGGCGACGAAGGAGGGTGCTTCGGCCAGCCGCTCACGCAGGGCCGTCTCGACTCGTGCACCGAGTGGGCTGAGGTGTTCGGGCAGGTAGCGCAGGAACGGGATCGCGGCGCCGTCCTCGCCCAGCAGCCTCGCCCATTCGGCGAATTCCGGTTGCCCTGCCGGAGCACCGATCATGATCTCGGCGAGGCGCCGGTCGTGGCGGACGGACTTGACGATGGACACTGCCGGCTCCGGGTGGCCGACCAGCAGCAGCAGTGCTGTCGCGCGATGGTCGACGAGTTCGTCGCACACCGCCGTGGGGGCGAGCGCGCGCATGTCGAGTTCGATGACGGTGCCGCCGCGTGGCGTGAGGTGGTCCCGCAGAATCCGGGCCCCAGCCGCCCAGTAGACACTCGACTCGACTGCCACGGCGATGCGACTGTGGCCCGCGCGCAGGAGGTAGTCCGCGTAGATCCGCCAGCCGTGGGACTGCGCCGGGGCGAGGCGCGCGACCCATTCCGTTGGCTGTTCGGTGAGCGCGTCGAGAACCGCCGACGAGCAGAGGAACGGCCATCCGAGGGCATCGGCCCTGGCAGCCGCTGCACGGGCGACGACGCTGTGATACTCCCCCGCCAAGGCAGCCACGCCCAGGCGAGCCAATTCATCGACGGCCGCGGCGGCCCGCTGTGGATCAGCCGCGGTGTCCCGGACCACCAGCTCGACTGGTCTTCCGGCGATCCCGCCGGCGTCATTGACTTCGCGAGCGGCCAGTTCGAGTCCGGCGAGCAGGTGCCGGCCCGCATCGACCCAGCCAGGCCGGGTCAGCGGCACGAGAGCGCCGATCCGGACGGCTGATCCGTCCGTCCGCCGCACTCCAGGTGGCGATGGTGGCGTATCCATGCGTTCTCCCGGGTGATGATTCGGTTGCGGTGACCGGCAGACGGGCCGACCTCACAGTGGTCAACTCGCGCGCCGCCCGGCGAGTCCACCATCGAGTGGCCGACGCATCCCGGCACGGCCCCAATCCAGTGCTGATCGACGGGTCGGCAGACCTCGCTAGCCGAGTGCGGCCGCGATGTCCCTGTGGTTGAGGTAGACCAGGATCTGCGGGCCGTCGTCCTCGCGGCGGAGCAGGAACGTGGACTCCAGCCGGATGGGCTCCCTACCGGCGCGCGGGGCGTCCCATTCGGTCGTGACGAGCAGGTGTCGCTCGTCCAGGTCGAGCTGCGCTGACCGGACCTGCTCGGCCGCGCCGACACCGGCTTGCTCGAACATCTGCCTGCGCCGCGGCAGCGTCGCGAGGAGCATCTCGCGGCTGACCACGACCGTCCGGTTCGGGTCTGCGGTGACGAACTGGTCGGCGAAGTGCTCGCCCGAGTCGGACTCCGGGTCCGCACCTCGGCGTTCGAACTCGGCGATGAACTCGACGATGTCGGGATCGAGCTTCTTCCAGGTGGACGTGATCACAGTTCGTGGGTCACTTTCTCCAGCAGGGGAAGGAATTCGCGCAGCAGCCGCAGCCCACGCTCGTCGAGGCCGCGCTCCAGCGCGCCCGCGATCCGCTCGACCACCACCAGGTTGCGCACGTCGAGCGACTCACGGCCCTTGTCGGTGAGCGCGACGACGACGCTGCGCCGGTCCGATGTGCTCCGCGTCCGCGACACGGCCCCGACCTGTTCCAGGTGCCGCAACGCCTCCGCGACGGCAGGCCCGCTGACGTCCTCGGCGGCCGCCAGGCCGGTCGGCGAGGTGGGCCCGTCGAGCAGGAGATGGTGCAGCACACCGAGTTCCAGGAACGACATGCTCGCATCCGCCTCGACGAACAACCGCCGCAGCTTGCGCGCGAACCGGCCGGTCGCCAGACGAAGTTCACGAGCGGCCTGCTCGACGCTCTCGGTTGCCATGAAAGCTAAGGTAGCTTAGTTAATCTGGATGAGCAAATACGTCACATACCCACGCATATGCGGCCCGGACTTGGTCGACCACGCCGGTATCGCGCAACCGGACCATCGCAGGTTCGCCCGCGTCAGCAGCCGCCACGATGCCTCGCCAGCAGCGGTCCTGCCACCACAGGATCGTGTCCACCACCTCGCCCGGCGACAGCCCGCCGTAGACGTCGCAGACCAGGCCGATAAGCGACGCTGCCTGTGGCACGTCCTGCACCGATGGGCCGAGGTCGAGGAACTGCCAGCACACGTGCGCCACGTCGTGCACACGCTTGCCCGGCGCGGCGATGTCCCAGTCGATGAACGCGACTGGCAGCCCGCCGCGGTAGACGGTGTTCTTGGGGGAGAGGTCGTTGTGGCAGACGACTTCCTGGTCACCGGCGAGCGGCGTGCCCGCGGTCAGGTCGTGGCACTCGCGTAGTAGCCGGGTCAGCTGTGTCAGCGCGGCCGGGGTGCGCAGGGCTGCCGCGTCCGCCGCTCGCCACGGCACATGCCCGGCGACATAGGTCAGGATCTCCCGGCCTTCGGTGTCGACGCCCTCGTAGCGCGGAGCGCCCGGCCAGTCGGCGAGGTGGGTCAGCAGGCGGTGCACGAACTCGGCTCGCCGGCCGGGGCGTCGCCGCACGGTGTCGCCGATCCGCACGACCTCGGTGACGAACCCGCCCGGCAGCGACGTCACGTCAGGATCCGGGCGAACAGCACCATGTCGCGTTGCCGGTCACCGATCCGGTAGTACGCACGCAGCGTGCCCTCCTCGACGAAACCGACCGCCCGGCACGTGGCCTGGGACGCCGGGTTGTCGACCTCGACCAGGGCTTCGAGCCGGATGATGCCCAGGCCCCGCGCGACGTCGGGCAGCAGGGCGAGCGCGCGGCGCGCGTAGCCGTGGCCACGGTGGCGGCGCAGGATCCAGTAGCCGACCGCGGCCCGGCGATGGGTCCAGTTGATGGCGTTGACCGCCGTGAAGCCCACCGTCTCGCCCGTCGCGCGCAGGGTCACGGCCATCGGATAGCCCGTGCCCTGCTTTGCCTGGTCCCACTGCCGTTCCAGCCACGCGACACCCTCGTCCGGCGTGTACTCGACCGGCACCGACGTGATCGACGGGATGTACGGGTCGCGGCCTGCCTCCTCGATCACCGGCAGGTCGGCGGGCTTCCACGCCCGCAGCGCGACCACGTCATCGTCCATTCCCTCATTCTGACCGAACGGGCAGCAAGCGGGGGATCGCGCGGACGTAGACCACCATGCCGACCACCTCGACCAGCGTCTGCGTGACCACCACGACCGGTGCCACCGCGAACCGCTCCGGCAGCGCGAGCGCCAGCGGCAGCACGACCAGCGAGTTGCGCGTCGCCCCGGTGAACACCACCGCCCTGGCCGCTGGCACGGCCACACCGAACAATCGGGCGACGCCCAGCCCGGCGAACGGCATCACCACCAGGAACGCCACGTACACCGGCACCACCCTGGCCACATCGACCAGGTTGCCGTGCAGTCGCGGCACCTGCGAGCCGGCCACCACGAACAGCGTCGCCGCCAGCAGCGGCACCATCGCGACACCCACCGCGTCGCCGACCCGGCGCGCCCAGGTCTGCGTCGCCCACGCCAGCCCGAGCGGGATCACGATGAGCGTGCCGAACGCGCGCAGGAACGGCCCGACCGAGACCACGGCCGCCAGGTCCGAACCGAGGAACAGCACCAGGTATGCGGGCAGCAGGGCCAGTTGCGCCACCAGCAGCAACGGCGTCGCGGCCAGCAGTCGATGGTTGTCCGCGCCCGCCAGGCCACTGAACACGATCACGTAGTCCACGCACGGACACAGCAGCACCAGCAGCACGCCCAGCCGCACCGCGCGGTCGTCCGGCAGCGCCGCGAACAGTGCGGCCACCACGAGCGGCACGACGACGAAGTTCACCACCAGCACGGCCGCCAGGAACCGGCCGGCACGCAGCGACCGCACCAGCTCGCGGACGGGCACCTGCAGGAACGTGACGTAGAGCAGCGCCGCGATCACAGGGTTCACGAGATATCCGAGACCGGGCCCGGCAGCGGGTGCCAGCAGGCCGACCAGCGCACCGACAGCCAGTGCCGTCAGGTACCAGGTGACCTGGTGGCGCGCCACGCTAGTCCGCCGGTTCCGCGGCCGGCTGCAGCCGCGCGCTCCACTTGTCCTCGATGCGGGCGAACCGGTACACGGCCAGCGCGACCACCCACGTGAGCACGAACAGGCCGACGATGCCGAACCCGATCACGTTGAGGTCCAAATTGGACACCCAGTGCCAGAACGCGCCCGTCCAGTTGAACTCGCCGGCCAGCAGGCCCAGGACCTCGATGGTGCCGATCAGCAGCGCGACGGCGACGGACAGCGCGGTGATCGTGATGTTGTAGTAGACCTTGCGCACCGGCTTGGAGAACGCCCAGCCGTAGGCGAAGTTCATGAACGATCCGTCGATCGAGTCGAACAGGCTCATCCCGGCCGCGAACAGCACCGGCAGGCACAGGATCGCGTACCACGGCAGGTTGGCGGCCGCTCCGGTGCCGGCGAGTACCAGCAGCGCGACCTCGGTCGCGGTGTCGAAGCCGAGCCCGAACAGCAGGCCCACCGGGTACATCTGCCACGGCTTGGTGATGGAGCGGGTGAACCGGCCGAAGATCCGGTTCATGAAGCCGCGGTTGTTGAGCTGGTGCTCCAGCGCGTCCTCGTCGAACTGCCCGCGCCGCATCCCGACGAACACCTTCATGATGCCGACCAGCACGACCAGGTTGATCGCCGCGATCAGGTACAGGAACACGCCGGACACGGTCGTGCCCACCAGGCCGGTCACCGCGTGCAGCCGCGAATTGTCGTTGGCGACCGGTCCGACCAGGGCCCGCACGCCGAAGCCGAGCAGCAGCGACAGCGCGAACACCACCGACGAGTGGCCCAGCGAGAACCAGAACCCGACGGAGAGCGGCCGCTGGCCTTCCGACATCAGCTTGCGCGTGGTGTTGTCGATGGCGGAGATGTGGTCGGCGTCGAACGCGTGCCGCATGCCCAGCGTGTAGGCGGTGATGCCGATACCGATGCCGAACGTCTTCGTGCCGAGGCTGTAGTGGCCGGGCACCACGAACACGATCAGCACACCCCAGCCGATCACGGTCAACCCGACGACGGTGGCGATCATGCCGCTCGCGCGCACCCACTCCTGGCGCGTGAGCCCAGGGCGCGTGGATGTGTGGGCCATCAGGTACCCGCCCTTCGTCGCCGCCGCTGTCGTGCACGACGATTGTTATCGCCACCAAGTGCTAATTGCAACTAGTAGGCGACAAGGGCCACAGTGATCGAGACTCAGGTCAGGGCCGGGATCACCTCGTCGCCGTAGGCGACCATGGTCTTCTCCTGCTGGTCGTGCATCAGGTACAGCGCGAACTGCGACACGCCCAGCTCGGCCAGCTCCTGGAGCCGGTCGACATGCGCCGACGCGGGCCCGACCAGGCAGAACCGGTCCACGATGGAGTCGGGCACGAAGTCGGTCGACGGGTTGTCGGCCTTGCCGTGGTGCGAGTAGTCGTAGCCGTGGCGGCCCTCGATGTAGTCGGTCAGCTCGCGCGGCACCGGCCCGGACGTGCCGTACCGGGCCACCAGGTCGGCCACGTGGTTGCCGACCATGCCGCCGAACCAGCGCAGCTGGTCACGCTGGTGCGCCAGGTCGGTGCCGACGTAGGCGGGCGCGGCGACGCACATGGTCACCGCGTCCGCGGGCCTGCCCGCCGCCACGGCCGCGTCCCGCACCGCCCCGATGGTCCAGCGGGCGATGTGCGGGTCGGCGGTCTGCAGGATGAAGCCGTCGGCCTGCTCGCCGACCAGCCGCAACGCCTTCGGCCCGTACGCGGCCATCCAGATCTCCAGCTTGCCGTCGCGCACCCACGGGATCCGCACCGCGGTCCCGTGCACCTCGGTCTCGCGGCCCTCGGCGAGTTCCTTGATGACCCGCATCGCGTCGCTGAGCGTGGCCAGCGTGGCGGGCGGCTGGCCGATCACGCGTCGCGCCGAGTCACCACGGCCGATCCCGCAGATCGTCCGGTTGCCGAACATGTCGTTCAGCGTGGCGAACAGGGACGCGATGACCGACCAGTCGCGGGTGCTCGGGTTGGTCACCATCGGCCCGACCGTGAGCCGGGAGGTGTTGGCCAGGATCTGCGAATAGATGACGAACGGCTCCTGCCACAGCACGTGCGAGTCGAACGTCCAGCCGTACGAGAAGCCGCGGCCCTCGGCAGCGCGCATGGTCTCCACCACCGCGCCGGCCGGTGGATCGGTCTGCAGAACGACGCCGAAGTCCATGTCACGCCTCTCAGTTCAGGTACTGCGACAGCTCCCGCGACAGGAACTGCCCGTGGCCGGTGCTGCCGTGGTACTGCCCGCCCTCGATGAGTACGCGGCCCCGGGACAGCACGGTCTCCACCCGCCCGGTGATCGACATGCCCTCGTACGCCGAGTAGTCCACGTTCATGTGGTGCGAGTCCACGGACAGGGTCTGCGTCGCCGTCGGGTCGTAGATCACGACGTCGGCGTCCGAGCCGGGCGCGATGGTGCCCTTGCGCGGGTACAGCCCGAACATCCGGGCGGGCGTCGTCGACGCGACCTCCACCCACCGGGCCAGTGACATCTCGCCGGCGGCCACGCCCTGGTGCAGCAGGTCCATCCGGTGCTCGACGCCGGGCATGCCGTTCGGGATCTTCGAGAAGTCGTCCCGGCCCAGCTCCTTCTGGTCCTTGAAGCAGAACGGGCAGTGGTCGGTGGACACCACGGACAGGTCGTTGGTGCGCAGCCCGCGCCACAGCGAGGCCTGGTGCTCCTTGGGCCGCAGCGGTGGCGAAGCGACGAACTTCGCGCCCTCGAAGTCCGGCCTGGCCATGTCCTCCAGCGACAGCCACAGGTACTGCGGGCACGTCTCGGCGAACACGTTCTGCCCGGTGTCGCGGGCCTCGCTCACCGCGGCCAGCGCCTGCTCGGCCGACAGATGCACGATGTAGAGCGGCGCGCCGGTCACCTTCGCCAGCGTGATCGCCCTGGACGTGGCCTCGGCCTCCAGCTCCGGCGGCCGGGTCAGCCCGTGCTGCACCGGATCCGTGTGCCCGGCGGCCACGGCCTGCGCGGCCAGCTGGTCGATGGCGATGCCGTTCTCCGCGTGCATCATCGTCATGGCGCCGGTCCGTCGGGCCTCCTGCATCGCGCGCAGGATCTCGCCGTCGGTGGCGTAGAAGACGCCCGGATAGGCCATGAACATCTTGAAGCTGTTCACCCCGGCGTCGACGCAGGAGCGCATCTCCTTGAGACTCGTGTCGTTCACGTCGGACACGATCATGTGGAATCCGTAGTCGACGGCGCAGTTGCCATCCGCCTTGGCATGCCACTTGTCCAGTGTGGACAGCAGCGACGTGCCCTTGGCCTGCACGGCGAAGTCGATGATCGTCGTCGTGCCGCCCCACGCCGCCGCCCGGGTGCCGGTTTCGAACGTGTCGGCCGAGAACGTGCCGCCGAACGGCATCTCCATGTGGGTGTGCGCGTCGATGCCGCCGGGCAGCACGTACCGGCCGCTCGCGTCGATCACCCGGTCCGCCGAGGTGGCCAGGGTGGTCGACAGGTCGCCGCCGCGCTCCACGAGGGCGGCGATCCGCTCGCCGTCGATCAGCACGTCCGCGTCGACGGTTCCGGTCGACGTGACGACCGTGCCGCCACTGATCAGAATGCTCATGTCCGCCCCCGTTCAGGCTTGCACGATCGAGGAGTACGTCTCGGGCCTGCGGTCGCGGTAGAACTGCCAGACGTCGCGCACCTCGGCCAGCGTGCCCATGTCCAGATCGCGCACCACGACCTCGTCCTGCGTGTCCGACGCGGCGTCGCCGATCAGCTGACCACGCGGGTCCACGAAGTACGATCCACCGTAGAAGTCGTTGTCGCCCAACGGTTCGATGCCGACCCGGTTGATCGCGCCGACGAAGTACTCGTTGGCCACGGCGGCCGCGGGCTGTTCGAGCCGCCACAGGTAGGACGACAGGCCGCGGCTGGTGGCCGACGGGTTGAACACGATCCGGGCGCCGGCCAGGCCCAGCGCACGCCAGCCCTCCGGGAAGTGCCGCTCGTAGCAGATGTAGACGCCGATCCGGCCGACCGCCGTGTCGAAGACGGGGTAGCCGAGGTTGCCGGGCCGGAAGTAGAACTTCTCCCAGAAGCCTTTGACCTGCGGAATGTGGTTCTTGCGGTGCTTGCCGAGGTAGCGGCCGTCGGCGTCGATCACGGCGGCGGTGTTGTAGTAGACGCCTGCCTGTTCCTGCTCGTACATCGGCACGATCAGCACGACACCGTGCTGCTTGGCGACCTCGCGCATCAGGTTCGTGGTCGGACCGTCCGGGATCGCCTCGGTGTAGGAGTAGTAGTCGGCGTCCTGCACCTGGCAGAAGTACGGCCCGTAGAACAACTCCTGCAGGCATACCACCTGGGCCCCGGCCGAGGCCGCGGTACCGATCGCGTGCACGGCCGTCTCGATCATCGACTCCTTGTCCCCGGTCCACCGCTGCTGGACGAGGCCTGCCCTGACGATCTCTGCCACTGGTGTCTCCCTCTTTCCGGATCCGGGAATGGTCGAGCGTACGAGTGGTTCGCGGGCAGTGCCATTGTGTCCACCGTTGGTGACGAAAGCGAACACCCTGTCGGTCACCGATATGTCACCACATCCAGCCGTCGTCCGCTGTTCGCCGGGGGTTGTGGTGATCTTGACGGTCCCGTGTCCGGCCGCCGATAGCGTCCAGACGTGGTGGCAGTCGCAGTTCGCGCCCCGGGGGTCGGGACGCACCGGGGGAAGCTGAGCACACCGAGGGCGTTGCAGGTGCTCACCGGTGTCGTGGTGCTCCCGGCGGTGGTGCTGGGCATCGTGGCCGCGGTGGTCGTCGGGTCGCTGAGCAACGCTTTCGATGCTCTCGACGGGCGGACCGCGCCGCAGGTCACGGCCGCGGCCGACCTGTACGTGGCGCTGGCGAACATGGACGCCCAGGTGGCGAACGTGCTGCTCGTCGGTGACGACGCCGGCCTGTCCGACAACCGGGCGCACGCCCTGGCCGTCTACACGCAAGGCCGGACCCAGGCCGACCGCGATCTGCAACAGGTCGCGGCGATCGGCGGCGGTGACCAGGCGGTCGCGCGGTCGGTGACGTCGATCCTGGACCGCTTCGGCCAGTACCAGGCGCTGGCCGGTCAGGCGCTGGCCGCGAGCGGTCACGACGCGGCCGGTCGGCCGTCGGCGGCGGAGCTGGCGGTGTATCGCCAGGCCACGGCCCTGATACCCGGCCTGCTCGCAGGCACGCAGGCGTTGATCGCGACCAGCCGGGCGGCGCTGGACCAGCGGTACTCCGACGACCGGTTCCAGGCCCTGGTGGCCACGATCGTGGTGGCGGTCATCGGAGCGCTGCTCCTGCTGGCGATCGTGTCGCTGCAGGTGTCGCTGCGCAGGCGGTTACGGCGGCGGCTGAACCCGGCCATCGTGGCGGCGACGGCCGTGGCGCTCGCGCTGACGATCGCGGTGCCCATCGTGCTGGCCGGTGCGAGCGGCCACCTGCGGAC
This sequence comes from Candidatus Melainabacteria bacterium, assembly GCA_963780635.1. Classification (GTDB taxonomy): domain Bacteria; phylum Actinomycetota; class Actinomycetes; order Mycobacteriales; family Pseudonocardiaceae; genus DATEPR01. The sequence continues at coordinate 603,035 of CAWACW010000013.1, read as the reverse complement.
GGCCAAGGAACAGGCGTTCGACCCGATCATCGCGCTGTCCCAGGCGAGGGCGGTGAGCCAGGAATCGGCGGCCGACGAGAGCAGGTTCCTGGTCGACCCGGCCCACGCCGCCCAGTACCAGCGGGCATTCCAGACCGAGTCCCAGCAAGTGATCGACCTGCCCGGCGTCACCATCGACCGCTACGACAACGCGCTGCGGTCGGCCCTGGACACCTACAACGCCGACTACGCCGACGCCCATTTCGGCGGCGACTTCGCGACCGAGGTGGCGCACACCGGCGACACCACCGAACGCCTGGCCGCGATTCGCGCGATGGCCCGGTACGCGGGCTACGAGCTGGCCGACCGAGCCATGCGGACGACGTTGGCGCAAGGCGACCTGCGCGACGCCATCGAGTTCGACACCGGCACCGCCCTGGGCTACTCCAGCTTCGACCTGAGCCGCTACGACCAGGCCCTGACCCACCTGATCAGCGTGCAGCGCCAGGTCTTCACGCAGGCGGTCGGTGAGGGCAGCGGCGAACTGGCGGGCTGGTCGAACTGGCTTCCCGCGCTCGGCACGGTGCTGATCGTGGTCCTGCTGGGCATCGGCATGTGGCCGCGCCTGGCCGAGTACCGGGGCTAGTGGCGCGTCCAGTAACCCTCACCGGGTAATTCCGGCCCCAGGCGGACACCTCGCGGCGTTGTCGTCGGCCCAGGTACAACAGAGGTACCTGGGCCTGCTCCGCCTTGCGATGCGCCCACCTGGAACCGGAATTCCACCGGCATGGTTACTGGACTCACCACTAGCTGTACCGCTCGGGCCGCGCCCGGCAACGGTCTGCGGGCACCGCTTCAGTGTCAGGGCTGGCCGCCGACCTCCACCGCGACCAGCGCGAGGTAGAGCGACAGCATCGACTCGGGATCCTCCAGCGACACCCCGAGCACCTGTTCGATCCGCGCCAGCTGCTGGTAGTACGCGGTGCGGGACAGGTGCGCGGCAGCGGCGGCGGCCGACTTGTTGCCGCCGTGCTCGCAGTAGTGCCGCAGCGCGTCGACCAACCGGCTGCCGCTGCGCGCGTCCCGGGCCAGCAGCGGTCCCAGTTCCCGCTGCGCGAACGCGACCAGCCGCTCGTCGTCGCGCAGCAGGTGCAGCAGCCCACGCAGCCGGACGTCCGCCAACTGGTGGTAGACCAGATCGGCCGGCGACCGCAGTGCCGCCTGCGCGACATGTGCCGCCTCGCCCAGACTCCGCCGCGCCGATTCGACCGCGGCAACGGCCGTCCCGACTGCCACGATCACCGGTACCGCCCGCGGGTTCGCGGCCACCGCGTGGTGGATGCCCAGCGCCAGCCGCCGCAGCACCCGTGGCAGCGCGACGGACGGTTCGACCGCGACCAGCGCCCGCACACTCGCGTCGTCCACCGCACCGACCAGCGCGGGCACCGCCTCCCGCCGCGCCGCCAGTGCCGTGGCGTCGGCCAGGTCCCGCAACAACTCCTGCGTGGCCAGCGCCGGAGCCGGCCCGGCCAGCGCCGTTCTCGGCCGGACCGCGAGCCCGACCAGCGTGCGCCCCTCGACCGGCACGCCGAGCGCGGCGGCCCTGGTGGTCAGGTCGTCGGCCAGGGCACCGCCCGCGAGCAACTCGGTGAGCAGCGTGCGGTGCGTCTGCCGTTCCAGAGTCTCCCGATCACGGGCGAGCAGCCGGTGCACGGCCAGCGCGGACGCGGCCCGCTCGACCACGACGACCTGCGGATGCTGCGGCGGCTGCGCGCACACCAGGACCAGGCGTCCCCAGTCGTCGCCCCGCGCCCCGACCACGGTGACCAGCCACCCGCTGGCCGCGTCGTACCCGGTCCGGCCCGGCACGGCGACACCCCGCGACCGGTCCCGCCACCCGGCCAGCAGCGCTGTGGGATCGGTGCCTGCCGAGTCGTAGGCCAGCACGTCGTGCGACAGCGTCTCCAGCACCACCGGCAGCCGCGCGGTCCGCGCGACCTCACCGAGCACTTCGGCCGGCTCCGCGCCGGACACGGTCAGCGCCGTGAACGTCTCGTGCACCGACTCGGCCGCCCGCAGTTCCGCGAGCTGAGCGTCCCGGATCAACGCGATCACGGCCTCGGTGACCGACACGAACCGTGTCTCCCGCGAGAGCGTGACCAGCGGCAACGACCGGCGGTCCGCCGCGCTGACCAGCGCGGACGGCACCGACGCCGACCAGCGCCGCACGAGTTCCACCACCAACCCGGCCGCGCCGACACCCGCCAGTTCGTCCACGTACCGGGTCAGCGCCGGGCCGTCCTCGGGCAGCGCGATCCCGGTGGTCAGCACCAGCTCGCCGCCCTGCAGCAGGTGGGCGATATCGGCGATCTCCGCCACGTGCACCCAGCGCACCCGGTTGCCGACCCCGGCACCACCCGCCACCAGCGTCGCGCCGCCACCCCGGATCACGGGCAGCGCGAGCACATCCGAGACGGTCGGGTACACCACACACAACGTAATGCAGGTGCCTGGTTTCGGATACATGTTGTGCATGGCGGCGACCGGCTGCCGGCCGCACACTCGGGTCATGACGGACGACCTGCTTGCCCGGCACCGGAACGTGCTGCCCAACTGGGTGGCGCTCTACTACGACGAGCCCATCGAGATCGTCGGCGCCAGCGGCCGGCGGGTGACCGACGCGTCCGGCCGGAGCTACCTGGACTTCTTCGCCGGCATCCTGACCAACGCGATCGGCTACGACATCGCCGAGGTCAGCGACGCGATCCGCCACCAGTTGGACACCGGCGTGCTGCACACCTCGACGCTGTACCTGATCCGCCAGCAGGTGGAGCTGGCCGAGCAGATCGCGGAGTTGTCCGGCATCCCGAACGCAAAGGTGTTCTTCACCAACTCGGGCACCGAGGCCAACGAGACCGCCCTGATGCTCACCACCCAGGCCCGGCGCAGCAACCAGGTCCTCGCGATGCGCAACTCCTACCACGGCCGCGGGTTCGGCACGATCGCCATCACCGGCAACCGCGGCTGGTCGGCCACCTCGCTGCGGCCGATGAACGTCAGCTACGTCCAGGGCGGCTACCGCTACCGCAGCCCGTTCCGCGACCTGTCCGACGCCGACTACATCGCCGCCTGCGTCGCCGACCTGCGGGACGTCATCACGACCACGACCTCGGGTGACGTGGCCTGCCTGATCGCCGAGCCCATCCAGGGTGTGGGCGGCTTCACACTGCCCCCGGACGGCCTCTACGGCGCGTTCAAGGAGGTCCTCGACGAGTACGGCATCCTGCTCATCTCCGACGAGGTGCAGACCGGCTGGGGCCGCACGGGTGAGCACTTCTGGGGCATCCAGGCGCACGGCGTCACGCCGGACGCGATGACCTTCGCCAAGGGCCTTGGCAACGGCATGGCCATCGGCGGTGTCGTGGCCCGCGGCGACCTGATGGACAGCATCACCGCGAACTCGATCTCCACGTTCGGCGGGAACCCGGTGGCCACCACGGCCGCGTCGGCGGCGCTCAAGTACCTGCTCGACCACGACTTGCAGGCCAACGCCGCCAAGCTCGGCGACCGGCTGCTCGGCGGCCTGCGCGACGCGGCCGACGGTCACCCCGTGGTCGGCGACGTGCGCGGCAAGGGACTGATGATCGGCGTCGAACTCGTCACGCCGGACGGCACACCGTCGGCCGCGGCGGCGACGAAGGCGTTGGAGGCGACCAAGGAACGTGGTCTGCTGGTGGGCAAGGGCGGCCTGCACGGCAACGTGCTGCGGCTCGCGCCACCGATGACGTTGACCGAGGACGAGGCCGAGGAAGGCCTGCGCATCCTGACCGAGGTCATCGCCGTGACCGACGAGGAGATCTCTCGATGAGCGACCGGATCACGCACTGGATCGACGGCAAGCCGTGGAGCGGCGTCGCCGAGCGGACCGGCAAGGTCTACGACCCGGCCACCGGCCAGGTCGCCGCCCAGGTGGACTTCGCGAGCGCGGCCGACGTCGACGCGGCGGTCGCCGCCGCGAGCGCCGCCTGGCAGGACTGGCGCAACGCGTCGCTCACCAAGCGGGCGAACGTGCTGTTCGCGTTCCGCGAACTGCTCAACCAGCGCAAGGGCGAACTGGCCGAGATCATCACCGCCCAGCACGGCAAGGTGCTCTCCGACGCGGCCGGCGAGATCCAGCGCGGCCTGGAGAACGTCGAGTACGCCTGCGGCATCCCGCAGCTGCTCAAGGGTGGCTTCAGCGAGAACGCCTCCACCCGGGTCGACGTGTACTCGCTGCGCCAGTCGGTCGGCGTCGTCGGCGTGATCTCGCCGTTCAACTTCCCGGCGATGGTGCCGCTGTGGTTCGTGCCCAACGCGATCGCCTGCGGCAACGCGGTCGTGCTCAAGCCGTCGGAGAAGGACCCGGGCGCGGCGATCTTCCTGGCCGAACTGTGGGCGGAAGCAGGCCTGCCGGCGGGCGTGTTCAACGTGGTGCACGGCGACAAGGTCGCCGTCGACTCGATTCTCGATCACCCGAAGGTGCGGGCCATCTCGTTCGTCGGGTCGACGCCCATCGCCAAGTACGTCTACAGCCGTGGCACCGACAACGGCAAGCGCGTGCAGGCCCTGGGCGGCGCGAAGAACCACATGGTCGTCCTGCCCGACGCCGACCTCAACCTGGCCGCTGACGCGGCCGTGTCCGCCGGGTTCGGCTCGGCGGGGGAGCGGTGCATGGCCGTGTCGGTCGTGGTGGCGGTCGGCGAGACGGCCGATCCGCTGGTGGCGGGCATCCAGGAGCGCATCGCGGGCCTCAAGGTCGGCGACGGCAGGCGGCCCACGTGCGAGATGGGTCCGCTGGTCACCGCGGCGCACCGGGACAAGGTGGTGTCCTATTTGGACGCGGGAGTGACCGAGGGCGCGACGTTGGCGGTGGACGGCCGTGACCACGATGTCGACGGCGACACGGCCGGCTTCTGGCTCGGCCCGACACTGTTCGACAACGTCACGCCGGGCATGTCGGTCTACACGGACGAGATCTTCGGCCCGGTGCTGTCGGTGGTCCGCGTGCCCACCTACGACGACGCGCTGGCACTGGTGAACGCCAACCCGTACGGCAACGGCACCGCCATCTTCACCAACGACGGCGGCGCTGCCCGGCGGTTCCAGAACGAGGTCGAGGTCGGCATGATCGGCGTGAACGTGCCGATTCCGGTGCCGGTGGCGTACTACTCGTTCGGCGGCTGGAAGGACTCGCTGTTCGGCGACTCGCACGCCTACGGCCCGGACGGTGTGCAGTTCTTCACCCGGGCCAAGGTCGTCACCAGCCGGTGGCTCGACCCGTCGCACGGCGGCGTGAACCTGGGCTTCCCGCAGAACACCTGAGGACGCTCGATTGGCGGCCGGTCGACCAGCGCTGGTCGACCGGCCGCCTGGTCAGTGGTTCAGCCGGTGGCGGCCACACCGGGTGCCACCTCCCGCATCTCGCGCAGCACAGTGGTCGCCGTCTCGACCAGCTTGGCCAGGCCCGCTTCGGTCAGCACCAGGTGCAGCGAGCCGGTGCGGTGGCCGAGTTCGAGCTGGGCCTCCGCCCGGGACACCTCGTAGGCCATGTCGCACTCGCCGTCGATGTTCGCCCACGCGTCCACCGCGATGCCGAGGAATGTGTCCACCAGTGCTCCTTCATCTCGTCGGCTCATCCCAGTCGAGCCGGGGTTGCACTTCCGGCAGGTCCGGATCGATCGCCCTGGCACAGTCCTGCCAGGTGCGGGCCTGCGTGTACTGGATGGCGGCCGCGTCGAACCCGACCATCGGCAGGTCCGACTGCCACAAGGCGGTGGCCCGGCGATGCATCTCGCGCGCGGCCTCCCGTGCGCACGCGCTGCCTGCCCACAGGGCGGCGGCGGCCGCCCGGACCTCCCCGCGCGCCGTACTGAGACTCGCGCCGAACTCGTCACCGCTCGAATGGCACACGCGCGCCTGGGCGATGTTCGCTCGCGCATAACGTTGCCAGACGGCGCCCAGTTTTTGTTTGACGTGTTCGTCTTCATCCGTTTGTGGATCGTCCGCGGCCATTGAGCTACGCCTTCTGCTAGGTTCCTGCCGCTAATGTGGAGTAGCGCTGTGCGAAATGCAAGCGCCTTGCGTACGCGCAACGGGTGACACTCACGAAAAGTTCGGTGACGCTGCGCTGTTACCGGCCGACAACTGTGGAGAGGGCGATGGCGAGGACGCCGAAGGCGAGGGCACTCGGGGGCGCGTTGCGCCAGGCGCGCGAGGAGAAACGGTTGCTGCTACGGGAGTTGGCGGCGGCGATCGGCCGCGACGTCGGCGTGCTGTCCCGTTGGGAGACCGGCGAGCGCACGCCCAGGCCCGAGCTGGTCGCGCAAATTCTCACCAAGCTTGAAATTTGCGGCGACCGCTTCGACGAGATCATGACCCTCGCCTACCGGACGGATGAGTCACAGTGGATCGCCACGACTCTGCCGGAGCGGCGGCGGCAAATGATGGCCTACGTCGATTGGGAGCAGAAAGCGACGACAATTGTTGAAGTGGCCCCATTGTTGGTACCTGGACTACTCCAAACCGGTGATCATTTTCGGGCCATGATGCGGTCGGATGGTTTTGCTACTGACGAGATCGAGTCGCGGGTCGCCCATCGACTTGCCCGCCGAGAGGTCATCACGAAGCCGGAACCCGCGCGACTCGTCGTATTCCTCGGGCAGCACGTGCTCGACAGCGACATCGGCGGCCGAGCGGTCACTCTGACCCAAACTCGATACCTCGTGGAGATGGCTGCTCGTCCGAACATCGAGTTGCGGATCATGCCTGACCACTGCGGCTGGCACCCCGGGCTCGAAGGCGAGTTCGCGCTGATCCAGTCGACAGGCAGGACCGGCCAGTCGTCATGGATCGTCTTCATCGGCGACCGGCGGTCGGTGCAGATGCTGCATCAGCCAAGCGATGTCGATGCCTACCGGAACGCGGTTGACAAGATTGCGCGAATCAGCCTAAGCCGGGAGGCATCAGGCAAGTTCCTCGCGGACAGGTGGGAGAAAGCATGACGTTCGGCGGCACATGGCGAAAGTCGCGGCGGAGTACGAACAACGCCAACTGCGTCGAGGTTCGCGGCACGTTGGACCAGGTGCGGGACTCGAAGAACCCTGAAGGACCGACCTTGCATGTCGATGTGCGGTCGCTGGTGCGGGCACTGCGAGCCCAGTGAGCACCTCCGTCACGGCCGCGCAGCCCGGTGATGTGGACGCCATCGCCGGGCTGCTCGCCGAACTGGCCGAGTACTACGGCACGAGCGTGGTCGAATCACCTGCCGAGCGTGTCCGGGGGATCACCGAGGCGCTGTTCGGTGATCCCCCGGCGGGCGCCGCTTTGCTGGCGCGGGTCGACGGGGTCGTCGCGGGGATGGCTGCGTACTCGTATCTGTGGCCCGCGGTCGGCACCACACGTTCCCTTTACCTCAAGGAGCTGTACGTCGCCGCCCGGTACCGCCGATCCGGTGTCGGGAAACTGCTGATGGACGCCCTCTTCGACGTCGCGGCCGAGCGGAGGTGCAGCCGGGTCGAATGGACCACTGACCAGCCGAATGTCGGCGCGCGGCGGTTCTACGCGGAACTGGGCGCGAGTGTTCACCCCACGAAATTGTTCTATCGCACCGAGTTGCGATGAGAGGGCAATCACAGCGTCACTCATGAGACCGATTCGCGTCCTGCGGACGCCCTGTGTCACCGTGGACCAACACATCTGGGAGAGAGACCGGGGTATGCGCGCGACCGAGAACGGTGAACCGAACGCAGGTTCCGCGAACGATGACTTCAGCGGCGTCGGTGCCGTTTTCGCTGCCATCGGGCGGTTTTCCGTCCGATTCCGCTGGATCATGGTGATTGTCTGGATCCTCGGCGCCGTCGCCGCCACACATTTCCTGCCGTCGCTGGCGTCCGCGACCGACAGCAACAACGCCGACTTCCTGCCGGCCAGCGCCCCCAGCTCGCACGCCCAGCAGCTCGCGGGTGCGTTCCAGCCGGGCAACGTGCAGCCTGTCACCGTGATCGTGGCCACGACCGGCCCGCAACTCACCGCCGCCGACCAGCAGGCCGTCGACCGGCTGCGCGCGGGTCTGGCGAAGGTCTCCGGTGTCAAGAAGGTCATCGACACAGGCCAGTCCAAGGATCAGCAGGCCGAGCAGTTGCAGGCGCTCGTCGGGCAGAATCCGGGCGCCAACGGCTTCAAACCGGTGGTCAGCGGCATGCGCTCGGCGATCACGAGCGCTGACCTGCCGGCAGGGCTGCAGGCCCACCTGTCCGGTCAGGTCGCCGCACAGGTGGACAACCAGGCGGCGAACGGCGACACCGGCAGCAAGCTGCAGCTCTTCTCGGTCGTGTTCATCCTGCTCCTGCTGCTGCTCATCTACCGGTCGCTGCTGGCACCGGTGGTCACGCTGGCGCCCGCGTTCCTGGTGGTCACCATCTCCGGCCCGCTCGTGGGTGCCGCCGCGAAGGCGGGCTTGCAGGTGTCGCCGCTGGCGCAGTTCCTGCTGATCGTGCTCGTCCTCGGTGCCGGGACCGACTACGGCCTGTTCCTGGTGTTCCGGGTGCGGGAGGAGCTGGGCAGAGGCTTAGGCCATCGCGATGCCATCGTGCATGCGGTGGCCAAGGTCGGCGAGTCGGTGACGTTCTCGGCGGGCACCGTCATCGCGGCGCTGGTGTCGTTGCTGGCTGCCAGTTTCGGTCTGTATGCCGACCTCGGCGTGCCGCTGGCGATCGGTATCGGCGTGATGCTGGTGGCCGCGCTGACACTGCTCCCCGCCCTGCTGGCGATCTTCGGCAAGGCCGTCTTCTGGCCCGCGAAGGTGCGTTCGGGTGCCGGGCACAGCGGCGTGTGGGGGCGGATCTCGGCGCGGATCGTGCAGCGGCCGGTGGTCACGCTGGTGGCAGGCGTGATCCTGTTCGGCGGCCTGGCCCTGTTCACTCTCGGGTACCAGGCGTCCGGTTTCGGTGGCTCGGTGACCGCGCCGGACGGCACCGACTCGGCGGCCGGTATCGCGTCGCAGAACAAGCACTTCCCGCAGCTGGCGCAGTCCCCGACGGATGTGCTGTTCGTGCTGCCCCACTCCGCGTGGAGCGACCCACAGGTGCTCGCGTCGGCACAGCAGAAGCTGGCCGCGTCCGGTCAGTTCACCGCGGTCGTCGGCCCGCTGAACCCGAACGGCGCCGCACTGCCGCCTGCCACGTACGCGCGACTGCACGCCGAGCTCGGCCCGGCTCAGGCGCTGCCGCCGGTCCCGCCGGCGTCGGTGCACGTGCCCGCCGCCGAGTACCAGGCGTACCGGTCGACCGCGACGTACGTGAGCGCGGACGGGCGGACCGTGCAGTACCTGGTCGGCCTCAAGGCGGGTGACCCGAGCACGACCGTGGCGATGAAGGCCGTGCCCGCGATCCGCGACGCGGTCACGTCGGTCCAGCACAGCGTCGGCGCCACCGACTCAGGTGTGGCCGGCGAGGCCCCCGCGGTCTACGACATCAGCTCGATCTCCAACAGCGACCTGGGCACGGTCATCCCGATCGCCATCGCGATCATCGGCCTGCTGCTCGGCCTGGTGATGCGCAGCGTGGTCGCGCCGCTGTACCTGATCGCGTCGGTGGGCCTGTCCTACCTGGCCGCGCTGGGCTTGTCGGTGCTGGTCTTCATCAAGATCGGCGGCACCGGCGGGCTGACGTTCTTCATGCCGTTCCTGATGTTCATCTTCCTGCTCGCGCTGGGCGAGGACTACAACATCCTCGTCATGAGCCGAATACGCGAGGAGGCGCAGCGGCTACCGCTGCGGCAGGCCATCACGAAGGCGCTGGGCACCACTGGCACCACGGTCACGTCGGCGGGCCTGATCCTGGCGGGCACGTTCGCGGTGTTCGCGGTCGCGGGCGGCAGCCTGGGCACCGAGGTGCGCGACATCGGCGTCGGCCTGGCGGTCGGCATCCTGATGGACACGTTCCTGGTGCGGACGCTGCTGGTGCCGTCGACCGCCGTGCTGCTGGGCCGGTGGAACTGGTGGCCGTCCAAGATGGGCAGGCGCGGCTCGGCCCCCGAGGAACCGCCGGGCGCCGACAGCCCTGCCGACCCGGTCCCGGTGGGCAGCGGTAACAGCTGACCGCTCGGCCTTCGCGTGGCAGAGGAATGGGTGTGCGCCGAGCGGGTCTCGGCGCACGCCAGAGGAACCGCCGGGCGCCGACAGCCCTGCCGACCCGGTCCCGGTGGGCAGCGGTAACAGCTGACCGCTCGGCCTTCGCGTGGCACAGGAATGGGCGTGCGCCGAGCGGGTCTCGGCGCACGCCCATCGCGTTGCCCGGTCGGACAGGAAGGCCACGGTCCGCACGGCGGTCTGTGTCGCGCAGTGGCAGATCGAGCCGTGTGAGGAGATCGACTTCGCCCGCCGCCTCGCCGACGTCGTCCGCAGCTCAGCGGTCAGCCGCGCAGGGCGGCCAGGCGGGGTGCCCGGCTCTTGGGGGAGTCGAGGCTGATGCTGCGCACGTCGCCCAGTTGGTCGCGGACGAACTCCTGCGTGCGGTCGATCGCCTCGCGCAGCGCGTCGTCGGCGGGCACGAACAGCTGGGGCACGATCTCGCCCGCGCCGGGGTCGTACTCCCACAGGCCGATCAGCCGGCCGCGGTCGAGGATCATCGGGGTCGGCGGGTCGGCATCGTCGCCCAGCATCCGCCCCGGTTTGCCTGCCGGCACCGGCCGGGTGGCATCGGCCGGGTCGAGCAGCAGCATGAGATCGCGGCGCAGCAGGTGGGCGCCGTCGATCCCGGCGACCAGCGTGTAGCACGGCCTGGTCGGTGCGGTGAACTCCGCGAACTCTGCCTGGTCGTCGCGGTGCAGCAAGAGTTCTGTGCCCGGCGCCGTCACCAGGTCCAGCTCGTTGGCCGCCGCGGTCGCCAGCTTCGCGGAGAAGCCCGAGAACCAGCGGAAGTGCTTCACCGACGCAGGCCCGGCCCAGGCGAAGTACCGCCTGGCCAACTCGACAGCGGCGGTCTCGGGATCCAGCGCGACGGGCGGTGACCAGCGGACGTACCCGAAGCGCTGCTGGTCGAGCCGGCCGTTCACCGGCACCCTGCGGATCTCGCCCCGCGCCTGCAACAGCCCCAAGGCGAGCGGCAGCGTCGAGCCCACGCCACGCTTGCGACCCGGGTCACCCAGAGAGCGCGCGGCACCACCTGTCGATGCCTTGATCTCGCCCGGGTCCAGTGGGGTGTCCGCGAGCGCGTCGATGATGGCCGCGCACAACTTGTCGACTTCCGCCCGCGTCACGTCCAGATGCTTCACCGCGGCGCTGATCTCCGCCTCCGGCGCACCCGCGCCGAGGGACAGCCCGAGTGCGAAGTCCGCCGCGGGCAACACATACGTGCAGCCACGAGCGGAGGGCAGCTCGTGCACGGCGACCGCGGCCACCTCGGCGTCGACGGTCGCGCGAGCCAGGCCCGCGCGGGCGAACAGCGTGAGATACGGCGCCGAACCACCGACCGACCGGGCCCAGCCGGTCCGCTCCAGCACGGTGGCGGCGGTGGCACCGGCCAGCGAGCCGTCGAGCCCCTGCCGGTGCGCCCACCAGGCCCGCAGCGTCGCGATATCGGTCATCGATGTCTCACAATTCGCCTCGACACTGTCGCACTATCGCTGGAGATGCCGGTACAGCGTCGCACGGGACACCCCGACGGCGGCCGCGATCTCGTCGCCTGGCCAAACCGGTCGAACGTCGGCCCGGCCCGCCGTGCCACCGCACGGCGGGCCGGTCACCGACTCAGTCCGCCCCCTGGGTGACCAGGTGATCGGGCATCGGTTCGTAGCGGGCGAACCGTCGCGTGAACACACCGCCGCCGGAGGTCATCGAGCGCAGGTCGATGGAGTAGCGCAGCAGTTCACTCGCCGGGACTTCGGCCCGTACCAGGGTGTGACCGTCCTCGCCCGGTTCGGTGCCCAGGACGCGGCCACGCCGGCCCGACAGGTCACCCAGGACCGTGCCCAGGTGGTCGTCCGGGATCAGCACCGCCACCTCGTCCAGTGGTTCCAGCAACGTGATCCGGCCCGTCGCGGCCGCGTCCTTCAACGCCATCGCGCCCGCGGTCTGGAACGCGGCGTCGGAGGAGTCCACGCTGTGCGCCTTGCCGTCCAGCAGCGTCACCCGCAGGTCCACCACCGGACGACCGGCCTGCAGACCGTGATCCAACTGCGAACGCACGCCCTTCTCCACGCTCGGGATGAACTGGTGCGGCACGGCACCGCCGACGGTCTTGTCCACGAACTCGAAGCCCGAACCGCGGGGCAGCGGCTCGACGTGGATGTCGCACACCGCGTACTGGCCGTGCCCGCCGGACTGTTTGACGTGCCGCCCGTGGCCTCTGGCGGCACTGGCGAACGTCTCGCGGAACTCGACCTTCACCGGCTCGGTGTCCACCTCCGCACCGCCCGCCTTGAGCCGCGCCAGCACCACGTCCGCGTGTGCCTCGCCCATGCACCACAGCACCAGCTGGTGGGTCTCGGCGTTGCGCTCCAGGCGCAGCGTCGGGTCACTGGCCACCAGCCGGGCGAGGTTGCGGGCCAGCGTGTCCTCGTCGCTGCGGCTGCGCGCGACGACCGCCACCGGCAGCAACGGCTCGGGCATCTCCCACGGCGTCATCAGGATCGGGTCCTCCGGAGCGGACACGGTGTCGCCGGTCTCCGCCGAGCCCACCTTGGTCAGCGCGCACAGGTCACCGGCCACGCAGTACGGCACCTCGCGCAGGGTCGCGCCCAGCGGCGAGTAGATGTGCGCCACGCGCTCGTCGTTGTCGTGGTCGGAGTGGCCGCGGTCGGCCAGCCCGTGGCCGGACACGTGCACCGGCCGCTCCGGACGCAGCGTCCCGGAGAACACCCGGACCAGGGACACCCTGCCGACGTACGAGTCGACGGCGGTGCGCACGACCTCGGCGGCCAGCGCGCCCTCCGGGTTCGCGGTGATCGGGTCGTGCGGTTCGCCGGCCGGGTCGGTGACCAGCGGCAGCGGGTGCTCCAGCGGCGAGGGGAACGCGCCGACGAGCACCTCCAGCAGTTCGGCGATGCCCGATGCCGCTGGTCGCGCACACGGGGATCACCGGGTGGAACGTGCCCCGCGCGACCGCCGTCTCCAGGTCGTCGACGAGGGTGACGTTGTCGATCTCCTCACCGGCCAGGTAGCGCTCCATCAGGGTCTCGTCCTCGCTCTCGGCGATGATCCCCTCGATCAGCTCGTTGCGGGCCGCCTCGATCCGGTCGCTGTCGTCGCCGGGTGGATCGCCGACCGTGGGTGGATAACCGTTGGTGTAGTCGAAAAGCCGGCCGGACAGCAGGCCCACCAACGCGGGTGAGCCGTCCGGAGCGGGCAGGTACAGCGGCAGCACGCCGGCGCCGAACGCCTCCTGGCACCCGGCGATCTCGACGTCGACGTCGGCGCGCGGATGGTCGAGGCGGGCGATCACGACCGCGCGCGGCATCCCGACGGCCGCGCACTCCTGCCACAGCGACACCGTGGCCTGGTCGACGCCTTCGGCGGCACACACCACGAACAGCGCGGCGTCCGCGGCCCGCAGGCCGGCGCGCAGCTCACCGACGAAATCGGCATATCCGGGTGTGTCGACGAGGTTGATCTTCACGTTCTCGTGCACCAGTGGGGCAACCGAGAGCCCGACCGACCGCTGCTGACGCACGGCCGCCGGGTCGTGGTCGCACACGGTCGTGCCCTCGGTGATCGAGCCGGCCCGCCCGAGTACTCCGGTGGCGGCCAGCAATGCTTCGGTCAGAGTGGTTTTGCCGGAGCCGGATGGTCCGACGAGGACTACGTTGCGCACACTGCGTGGGTCTTCTACAGCGACCGCAACTCCGTTCTGGACGTTGGTATGGGCACCGCCGTCCGTGGTCTTGGCGCTCATCGCGCTCACCTCCCGTGGGAACAAGTAATGTGCTCGATCTCACACCCGTGTCGGGTTGTGGACAACCCCAAGCGGCGGACGCCGACCAGGAGGAGCACGCGGGTGCGGCCCGCGGCGTCGAAGTGGCCTGGTGAGATCGTGTCGGATTGGCCTGCTCCAGCGGTCCACATCGCACGTACCATGAGTGGTGGTAGGCCGTTGACGTGCGGTTTGGCACCTGTGACGGCCGCCACGAATTCGTCCCCGATGCGTGAGTGAGGAAGCTGTGAGTTCCGCCGAGACCAAGCCCGAAACCGGCACCGCGAAGGTCAAGCGCGGCATGGCCGAGATGCTCAAGGGCGGCGTGATCATGGACGTGGTCACCGCGGAGCAGGCCAAGATCGCCGAAGACGCGGGCGCCGTGGCCGTGATGGCCCTGGAGCGCGTCCCGGCCGACATCCGCGCGCAGGGCGGCGTCGCCAGGATGAGTGATCCCGACCTGATCGACGGGATCATCGAGACCGTGTCCATTCCGGTCATGGCCAAGGCCCGGATCGGCCACTTCGTCGAGGCGCAGGTGCTGCAGTCGCTCGGTGTCGACTACGTCGACGAGTCCGAGGTGCTCACCCCGGCCGACTACGCCAACCACATCGACAAGTGGCAGTTCACCGTGCCCTTCGTGTGCGGCGCGACGAACCTGGGCGAGGCGCTGCGCCGGATCACCGAGGGCGCCGCGATGATCAGGTCCAAGGGCGAGGCGGGCACCGGCGACGTGTCGAACGCGACCACGCACATGCGCAAGATCCGCGGCGAGATCCGCAGGCTCACGTCGATGTCGACCGACGAGCTCTACGTCGCCGCCAAGGAATTGCAGGCCCCGATCGAACTGGTCCGCGAAGTGGCCGAGGCGGGCAAGCTGCCGGTCGTGCTGTTCACCGCGGGCGGCATCGCGACGCCGGCCGACGCGGCGATGATGATGCAGCTCGGTGCGGAGGGCGTGTTCGTCGGCTCGGGCATCTTCAAGTCCGGCAACCCGGCCCGGCGCGCCGAGGCGATCGTCAAGGCCACCACGTTCTACGACGACCCGGACGTGCTGGCGAAGGTGTCGCGCGGCCTGGGCGAGGCCATGGTCGGCATCAACGTCGACGACATCCCCGAGCCGCACCGCCTGGCCGAACGCGGCTGGTGACAACTCGGCAGGTGACACTGGCGGACCCCTCACGGCGAGCCGACTTCTGACGGCGGGCCCGAACGGGCCCGCCGTCAGGCGTAGTCGGGTAAGGACGGCTGCCAGTCTGGGCCTTGTCGGTTGCCGACAGCCACCTCCACGACCGAGTCGTCCACTGTGCGGTCGACACGCGAGCGTCCGGAGCGTGAGTCGTCCATCGGGTGGCCGGTACGCGATCGTCGGAGTGCGAGCTACCCGGCGGATGGTCGAGCTGCGCCTGCCACCCGCGCGAGTCGACCTCCCGGCGGTCGATGCGGGATGGTCGTGCGCGGCCGGTCGTAGGGTCTCTCGGGCCAGATCGCTTGCCAGCAGCCATGTTCAGCGAGCGTGTCGTCCGTTCGGCGGCCGATTCGTGATCCGCCGGGACGTGGGTTGTCCGTCGAGTGGCCGATCGGCGATCGCGCGGTGCGGTGTCGTCCGTTGAGTGGCCGGACGGGAGTGCCGGAGCGTCGGCCGTCAGACGTATTCGGACAGGGACATGGCCGTCGTGCCCGGGGCCAGGGCTTCGAAGACGTGCGGGACGTCGCCGGGGTAGCAGATGTAGTCGCCCGGCTCCAGGTCGACGGTGTCGTCCGCCGGGCCGACGCGGGCGCGGCCCGAGCCGAGCCAGATGTGCTCGACCGTGCCGGGCTGGTGCGGGTCGGAGTTGCGGGCGGAGCCGGGCTCGGCGCGTATCTCGTAGATGTCCCGGCGCACGCCCGGCGGGCACGCCGCCAGCAGGGTCGCCTGGTAGGTCGCCTGCTCCGAGTGGATCACCGGGCCCTGGCCGGACCGGATCACCCGCACGGCGGGCTTCGGCGGGTCGACCAGTCTGCTGAACGGCACGCCCAACGCGACCCCGAGTGCCCACAACGTTTCCACGTTGGGGTTGCCGGTGCCCGACTCCAGTTGGGACAGCGTCGACTTCGCCAGCCCGGCGCGTTTGGCCAGCTCGGACTGCGAGATGCCCACTCGCTGGCGTTCCCGCCGGATCGCGGCGGCGATCGCCGCGAGTGGTGCCCCGTTCTCAGTCATGCGTTCGCTCCAGTGGTGCAATCGTTCGCCTTGACGAACGGCGATGATGAGTCCACTGTAATGGACATGCGTTCATTATGGCGAACGATCGGTCCGGAACTGTTCCGGGACATCGCGGTGGTCTGCGCCGCCGACCTGGTCGTCGGCACGAGCTTCGGGGCCATCGCGGTCTCCGGCGGCCAGGCTGCCTGGGTGCCGGTGGCCATGTCGCTGCTCGTCTTCGCCGGTGGCGCCCAGTTCGCCGCGCTGGGCATCGTGCTCGCCGGTGGCAACCCGTTCGCCGCCGCGATCGCCGGACTTGTGCTCAACGCCCGCCACCTGCCGTTCGGCTTCGCCGTCGCCGACGCCCTGGGGCCTCGCATGGCCGTCCGACTGGCCGGCTCGCACATCATGATCGACGAGTCCGTCGCGTTCACCATCGCGCAGCGGGACCCCGCCCGCCGCCGCGCCGCGTACTGGACCTGCGGCCTGCTGCTGTTCGTCTGCTGGAACGTCGGCGTCGTCGCCGGGGTGTTCGCCGGTCGGCTGATCGGCGACCCGAACGTCTTCGGCCTGGACGCGGCGTCGCCCGTCGTGCTGCTCGCCCTGGTGCTGCCCTCACTGGCCGACCGGGGCACGCTGCGGGCAGCCGTGGTCGGTGGCGTGATCGCCCTGGCCACGACTCCCGTGCTGCCTGCCGGTCTGCCGGTTGCGCTGGCCCTGGCAGGTCTGCTGGTCGCCGGCGCGCAGCCGAAGGTGGCCGTGTCATGACGATCGCCGCGATCCTGCTGCTGGCCTGCGGCACGTACGCGTTCCGCATCACCGGGCCGCTGCTGCGCGACCGGTTCCGGCCCGGCCCCCGGGTGACCCGGCTGCTGTCGGTGGCCGCGAGCGTCCTGCTGGTCGCCCTCGTGGCCACCTCCGCGCTCACCGAGGGGCACGAGTTCGCCGGCTGGGCCCGACCCGCGGGCGTGCTGGTCGGCGGGGTGCTGGCCCTCCGGAAACTGCCGTTCCTGGTGGTCGTCCTCGCGGCGGTCGCGACCACGGCCGGTCTGCGGCTGCTCGGCGTCCACTGAGCCGCGTCGATCAACCCTGGCTACCACATCGACCTGGTGGCGATCGAGGACGACGGCTATCACCACACTCCGACCAACCGGCAGATGATCTATTGTTCGCGGGGCATAGCGGTACTGTTGATGGTCGGCTGGTTCGCTGTTCGCGGCAGGGTGAGCGAGTTGGCCGCGAGCCATCCCCCGGCGGATCGGCAGGACTGATTCGGGCTGACCCGAACAGCACCTGGGGGGACACCTTGCGTAATGTTTCCCGGTAGGGCGTGCGAGGGGAGTATTCGGTGAGCGGGTCGGCGCAACCGCTCGTGGGCGTGCTGGCGCTGCAGGGCGACGTCCGCGAGCACCTGACGGCACTGCGTGCCGCGGGCGCGCGGGCACAAGCCGTCCGGCGGCCCGGGGAACTGGCCGAGGTGGACGGGCTGGTGCTCCCCGGCGGCGAGTCGACCACGATGAGCCGCCTGCTCGACACGTTCGAACTGCTCACCCCGCTGCGCACCCGGCTCGGTGAGGGCATGCCCGCCTACGGCTCGTGCGCGGGCATGATCCTGCTGGCCAAGGAGGTCCGCGACGGCCGGCCCGACCAGCACCAACTGGCCGCGCTGGACATGGTCGTGCGACGCAACGCCTTCGGTCGGCAGGTCGACTCGTTCGAGGAGGACCTGGACTTCGCGGACGTGCCGGGCGGACCCGTGCACGCGGTGTTCATCAGGGCACCGTGGGTCGAGTCCACCGCCGACCACGTCGAAGTGCTGGCCACGGTCCCGCACACCCCGGCGGCGGGTGGCGCCGCCGGTAAGATCGTCGCGGTTCGGCAGGGCCCCGTGCTCGCCACCGCGTTCCACCCAGAACTCACCGGCGACGGGCGGGTGCACGAATTGTTCGTGCGGATGGTCGCCGGACGTAGTTGAAGTGACGGAGGATTGACAAGATGAGCGGCCACTCCAAGTGGGCGACCACAAAGCACAAAAAGGCCGCCATCGATGCGAAGCGCGGCAAGCTGTTCGCGAAGCTGGTCAAGAACATCGAAGTCGCCGCGCGGACCGGCGGTGGTGACCCGGACGGCAACCCCACGCTGTACGACGCGATCCAGAAGGCGCGCCGGACCTCGGTGCCTGCCGACAACGTCGAGCGCGCGCGCAAGCGCGGCGCCGGCGAGGAAGCAGGCGGTGCCGAGTACCACACGATCATGTACGAGGGCTACGGCCCGAACGGTGTCGCGCTGCTGATCGAGTGCCTGACCGACAACCGCAACCGCGCTGCCGGTGAGGTCCGTACCGCGATGAGCCGCAACGGCGGCAACATGGCCGACCCCGGTTCGGTCGCGTACATGTTCAACCGCAAGGGCGTCGTGATCGTCCCGAAGGCCGACAGCGTGACCGAGGACGACGTGCTGCTGGCCGTCCTGGACGCCGGTGCCGAGGAGGTCAACGACGACGGCGACAACTTCGAGATCGTCTCGGAGGCCACCGACCTGGTCGCCGTGCGCAAGTCGCTGCAGGACGCGGGCTTCGACTACGACTCGGCCGAGGCGAGCTTCGTGCCGACGATGACCGTCGATCTGGACGCTGAGGGCGCGCGGAAGGTGTTCCGCCTGGTCGACGCGCTGGAGGACTGCGACGACGTGCAGAACGTGTACGGCAACTTCGACGTGTCGGACGAGGTTCTGGCCACCATCGACGCATAACGGTCGCGCAGGCCGGAGGGGGAACCGGGGATGACCAACTGGGGTGCCGTGCCACCGCCGGGTGGCCCGTACCCGCAGCAGCCGCCGGCCCAGGGACCGATACCGGGCGCCCTGCCGAACCCGGCGTTCGGCGGCCCGGTGCCCGGTGGCTCGGGTTTCGGCAACCCGGTTCCCGCCGGTCCCATGCCCGACCCGGCGTTCGGTCCGGTGCCGACCGGTCCGCCGTTCGGCGGCCCGGTGCCGGGTGCTCCGCTGTCGGGACCCGGTGGTGCGCCGTTCGGCGGCCCCGTGCCGGGTACTCCGCTGTCGGGACCCGGTGGTGCGCCGTTCGGCGGCCCGGTGCCGGGTACTCCGCTGTCGGGACCCGCGCCGTTCGGCGGCGCCGTGCCCGGTGCTCCGCTGCCGGGACCCGGTGGTTCGCCGCCGGGTTACCCGCCGCAGTGGCCCGGCCGGCCGCAGCCCGGTTACTGGCCTGCTCAGGCGGCTCCCCGGGTGCGCTCCGGCGTGCTGGTCGGTGTGAGCCTGTGGCGGCTGGTGATCGTGATCTTCGCCTTCGTCGGGTTCACGCTGGCCGTCAGCGGCGGCACCGGCGACGCGGAGTTCGCCGCGTTGAGCCAGCAGGCCAGCCTGCTCACCGCGGTCTGCTACCTGATCCTGCTGCTGTACCCGCTGTTCACCGGCGGCAGGCGGCACGAGCCGGTACGGCCGTGGCTGCGCGGTGCGCTGGTGGTGCTGCTCTCGCTGGTCAGCGTGACGTTCCTGACCATGCTGGGCGGCGAGCTGAACGAGACGTGGTCGCTGTTCGAGCACCTGCTGACGCCGCTGGCCGTGCTCGCCGACTGGCTGTTCGTCGGCCGTGACCAGCGAGCGGTGCGCTGGTGGTTCCCGTTCACCTGGCTGGCGTTTCCGTTGGCGTACCTGCTGTTCTACATCGCCTACGTCGGTGGCACCGGCGAGCCGATCTACCCGTTCCTGGACCCGGGCGACGGCGACTTCGTCGGCGTCGTGTTCGGCTTTCTCGCGGCCGTGCTCGCGTTCGGCTTCGTGATCTACGGCATCGGCAAGCTCAAGGGCGCGATCTCCGACGGTGCGACCCACAACGGCGGGCGGCCGCCCGTCCCACCCGGCTATCCGATGCCATATCCCCAGCCGCCGCAGGCACAACCACGTGCCTGGGGCCCTCCTCCCGCACGCTGAGTCGGTGCAGAATGGCCCGGTGCAGCCCAGAGGTCTCACCGCCCAGGACGAACAGTTCCGTCGTTGGTTGCTTGATCAGGCCGAGCAGCACGGCAAGGCGATCGTGCAGGTCGCCGGTGGCCAGGACTACGCGCCCTACGCGTTCACGGTGGGGGCGTGGCGGCGCTTCGGCGTCGCCGAGGCCGTCGTCGTCGGCCTGCCTGCGGAGATGTCCCAGGTGCTGTTGAACGCCTACGTGCACCGGGCGAGCCTCGGTGAGCGGTTCCGCGCGGGCACGGTCTACGACGGCTTCTTCGACGGCGTGCCCGTCGCCTTCGAGCAGGTGGACAAGGGTTGGTACCCGGAATACCTGGGCAGCGCGTTCCTGCTCTACGCCAAGGGTGACTTCGCCGCGCTGCAGATCGTGGTGCCGACACCGCAGGGCAAGTGGCCGTGGGACACCGACGCCCCGGTCGGCTTCGGGGCGTGGCAGCCGGTGCTCACCCGCAGCGGCCGCCCGGAGAGCTGGACACCGGGCGTCGACGGCCCGTAGCCCGGACCGTGTCAGCCCCCTGGGTCCAACCAGTGCCAGGCCGTCCGGCGACGACCGCGTCCAACCGGCGTTCCGAGTTTCGAACAGCCGGCCACCTCCACCTCGACCACGCCATGCCGCCCGAACTCGGCCATCCGCGGGTCGGGCTCGACGTGTCGTTGCGCGGGACCGGCCACGCGACCCCGTAGGGTTCGAACGGGTGTTCGTGGAAGGAGTGACGGGTGCGGGTGCTGGGCGTCGACCCCGGGCTGACCCGCTGCGGTCTCGGTGTCGTGGACGGCGGTGCCGGCCGGGCGGTGCGGTGCGTGGCGGTCGATGTCGTGCGCACACCGGTGGACGCCGAACTGGCCACCCGGTTGCTGCTGCTGGCCGACGGCGTGGAGCGGTGGCTGGACCTGTACCGGCCGGATGTCGTGGCCGTGGAGCGGGTGTTCAGCCAGTACAACGTGCGCACCGCGATGGGGACGGCCCAGGCCGGCGGTGTCGTCGCGCTCGTGTCGGCCCGGCGCGGCCTGCCGGTCACGTTCCACACGCCCAGTGAGGTGAAGGCCGCGGTCACCGGTTCCGGCCGGGCGGACAAGGCTCAGGTGACGACCATGGTCACCCGGCTGCTGCACCTGACCGAACGACCGAACCCCGCGGACGCGGCCGACGCGCTCGCACTGGCCATCTGCCACCTGTGGCGGGCTCCGATGCGCAGCAGGCTCGCGGAAGCCGAGGCGAAGGCCAAGGAACTGGCCAAACACCACAAGGCGCGACTGGCCGAGGCGGCCAAGCGCGGGGGAGGGGCCACGCGGTGATCGCGTCGGTACGGGGCACGGTGACCGAGATCCACCTGGACCACGCGGTGGTCGAGGTCGGTGGCGTCGGCCTGGAGGTCCGCACGACGCCCGGCACGCTGGCCACCCTGCGGCGCGGCGACGAGGCCCGGCTGGCCACCGCGCTGATCGTGCGCGAGGACTCGCTCACCCTGTTCGGCTTCGTCGACGGCGAGGCGCGGCAGCTGTTCAACCTGCTGCTCACGGTGTCCGGCATCGGGCCGCGCCTGGCGATGGCCACCCTCGCCGTGCTGGAGCCGGAGGCGCTGCGGGCCGCGCTGGCCGACGGCAACCTCACAGCGCTCACCCAGGTGCCGGGCATCGGCCGCAAGGGTGCCGAGCGGCTGGTCATCGAGCTGCGGGACAAGGTCGGCGCGCTGCCCGGCGCGACCGCTCACGCCGATGGCGTGCCCGGTGGCGTGCGGGCGGCCGTGGTCGAGGCGCTGCTCGGCCTTGGCTTCGCCGCGCGGCAGGCCGAGCAGACCGTGGACGCCGTGCTGTCCGAGAACGGGGTGTCGGATACTGCCGGGGTGTTGCGCAAGTCCCTGACCGCGCTCGGTCGGAAACGGTGATGGACGCCGACGACGCCACGCTGTCCCCGGTGGCGGGGCCCTCGGACGGTGACGTCGAGCAGACGTTGCGTCCGCACGACCTGTCCGAGTTCATCGGCCAGGCGCGGGTGCGCGAGCAGCTGTCACTGGTGCTGGAGGGCGCGAAGCGGCGCGGCAGCCCGCCCGACCACGTGCTGCTGTCCGGCCCGCCCGGCCTGGGCAAGACGAGCCTCGCCATGATCATCGGGGCGGAGCTGGGCGCCGCGGTGCGCGTCACGTCCGGACCGGCCCTCGAACGCGCGGGCGATCTGGCGGCGATGCTGTCCAACCTGGTCGAGGGCGACGTGCTGTTCATCGACGAGATCCATCGCACGGCCCGGCCCGCCGAGGAGATGCTCTACCTGGCGATGGAGGACTTCCGGGTGGACGTCGTGGTCGGCAAGGGCCCTGGCGCGACCAGCATCCCGCTGGAGATCGCGCCGTTCACGCTGGTCGGCGCCACCACCCGGTCCGGCTCGCTGACCGGCCCGCTGCGCGACCGTTTCGGCTTCACCGCGCACATGGAGTTCTACAGCCCGGCCGAGCTGGAGCTGGTGTTGCGCCGCTCGGCCACGATCCTGGGCGTCGACCTGCGCCGCGACGGTGCCGCCGAGATCGCGAGCCGGTCGCGAGGGACACCGAGGATCGCCAACCGGCTGCTGCGCCGGGTGCGTGACTTCGCCGAGGTCAGGGCGGACGGAGCGGTGGACGTCGAGGTGGCCAGGGCCGCGCTGCTGGTCTACGACGTGGACGAGCTGGGCCTGGACCGGCTGGACAAGGCGGTGCTGTCCGCGCTGGTCCGCTCGTTCGGCGGCGGGCCGGTCGGTGTGGCGACGCTGGCCGTCGCCGTGGGCGAGGAGCCGACCACCGTCGAGGAGGTCTGCGAGCCGTATCTGGTCCGGGCGGGCATGCTCGCCCGGACACCGCGTGGCCGGGTCGCGACAGCGGCCGCCTGGACACATCTGGGTCTCACCCCACCGCAGGACGCGATGGGGGAAGCGATGTCCCCGCCGGGGGCAGGTAGTCTTTTCTAGACCTGGCACACTCGGTACCGGCGCCGCAACCCGCATACTGAAGACGAGTGGATGACCGGCGTCACACCGATGGGAGAATAATGAGCTTTTCGTCCCTTTTGCTTCCGCTGATCATCGTACTGTTCGCGATCCCGCTGTTCATGGGCACTCGCAAGCAGAAGCGTGCCGCGGCGGCACAGCAGAACCTGCAGAACTCGCTGTCCTACGGCGACCGCGTCATGACCACCTCTGGTCTGTACGGCACCGTCGTCTCCACGTCGGACGAGAGCATCGATCTGGAGATCGCGCCGGGCCTCGTGACCAGCTGGTTGCGCGCGGCTGTCCGCGAGAAGGTCGCCGACTCGACGGTCGGCGAGCCCGAGGACAGCTTCGACGCCGACGACGACGACGACTACACGGCCGACGACGCCGCTGACCAGACCTCGGTCAACGGTCACGCGAACGGCACGGTGCAGGACGCGACGCCGACCGAGTCCGGCGCACAGCTGGCGCCGCCGCTGGAAGAGAGCAGCAAGAAGGCTCGCTGAGGCACGAGCCCGGTTCGGCCGCACGGCCGAACCGATTCGTGACACGTGTCTCACGAGGCGCGGGGTAGGCTCCGCGTGCGCCCCACCTGGGTAGTGCGGGTGGGGCGCACAGACGTGGCCGAATGAGCGAGCGCAGCGGTGCAGGACGCACTGCCGGACGCCTGATTCCGAGGAGACGGAAAGACCGTGGCACCACCGACTGGGCAGATCCGCCCGTCACGCTACCTCTGGGTGTTCGCAGTGATCGTGGTCCTGTTGTACGCCTTGGTCTTCCTGACCGGCGACCACAAGCCGACCCCGCAGCTGGGCATCGACCTCAAGGGCGGCACCACCGTCACCCTCACGGCCCGCACCCTCAACGGCCAGCCGCCCACCCAGGACCAGCTGGACGAGGCCCAGCAGGACATCGAGACCCGCGTCAACGGGCTCGGCGTCGCGGGCGCGCAGGTGGTCCGCAACGGTCCGAACATCGTCATCACGGTGCCCGGTGACCAGGGCCAGGAGGCCAAGAGCCTCGGGCAGACCGCGAAGCTGGTCTTCCGCCCGGTGACCCAGCAGGTCCCCGCGGGCCAGACGACCGCTCCGCCGACCACGACGCCCGCGCCCAGCGGTTCCGCGACCCCGACCTCGCCGGCAGCGCCCACCTCGGCGGGCTCGACCGCGAAGCCGAAGACCACGGCCCCCACGACGGCGGCCACGCCGACGGCCCAGGGCCTGCCAGCGGCCGGTCAGCACCAGGGCACCAGCCCGCAGGCCGCGGTCGCCGCGACCACGACCGCGGCACCGCCCGCGACGACCACCCCGGTGGCGCCGACCAGTGCCGCGGCGCCGCCCGCCGCGGACGACCAGATCGTCGACGGCGTGAACATCACCCAGCTCGGCGCGGGTGTGCAGCCGGGCACCGGCCAGTGCTACGGCAATCCGCCCGCCAAGAACGCCCAGCCGCTGACGCGTGCGCAGCAGTCCGCGCTGATCAACGAGTGCCGCACGCTGCGGCAGAGCACCGACACGAACGTGCAGAACGCCGCGCTGGGCTTCCTCAAGTGCGGCATCGACCCGGCGACGGGCGCCAACTACCCGGACCCGCTGCAGGGCAACGACGACACCACCAAGCCGCTGGTCGCATGCGACCAGGCCGGCACCTCCAAGTACGTGCTGGGCGCGTCGTTCCTGGACGGCACCCAGATCAGCGACGCCACGTCCGGCCTGGACCCCAACGGCGCGGGCTACGTGGTCAACCTGAGCCTCAAGAGCAAGGGCTCCAGCATCTGGGCCACCTACACCGGTGCCCACATCGGCAAGCAGGCCGCGTTCGTGCTGGACTCGCAGGTCGTGTCGGCGCCGGTCATCCAGCAGGCCATCGGCGGTGGCCAGACCCAGATCTCCGGTCAGTTCACCCAGGCGGGCGCCGCGCAGCTGGCCAGCGTGCTCAAGTACGGCTCGCTGCCGCTGGCGTTCGACTCGTCCAACGCCGAGACCGTGTCCGCGACGCTCGGCCTCGCCTCGCTGAAGGCGGGCCTGATCGCGGGTGGCATCGGCCTCGCGCTGGTCGTCATCTACTGCCTGTTCTACTACCGCGCGCTGGGCTTGCTCACCGTGCTGTCGCTGGGCCTGTCCGGCGTGACCATCTACGCGATCCTGGTGCTGCTGGGCCGCTGGATCAGCTACAGCCTCGACCTGGCCGGTGTCGCCGGCTTCATCATCGCCATCGGCATCACAGCCGACTCGTTCGTGGTGTTCTTCGAACGCCTCAAAGACGAAGTGCGGGAGGGCAGAACCTTCCGATCGGCGGTGCCGAGGGCGTGGGTTCGCGCTCGGCGCACCATCCTCGCCTCGGACGCGGTGAGCTTCCTGGCCGCCGTGGTGCTCTACATCTTCGCGGTGCAGGACGTGCAGGGCTTCGCGTTCACACTGGGTCTGTCGACCGTGCTGGACCTGCTGATCGTGTTCCTCGTGACGCACCCGCTGGTCGCCCTGGCCTCCCGGTCGAAGTTCCTGTCCAAGCCGAATGTGTCCGGACTGGGCGCCGTCCAACGTGCCGGTGCCGCCGCGCGAGCGGCCAAGAAGACGCCCGCCACCGCTGTGAAGGGAGCCTGACATGGCCGAGACGAAGTCCCAGTCGGCCAGGCCGGGCCTGTTCAACCGCCTCTACACGGGCACCGGTGCCTTCGACATCGTCGGCAAGCGCAAGCGGTTCTACGTCATCTTCGGCGCGCTCGTGGTGATCTGCCTCGTCTCGATCATCGTGCGGGGCTTCACCTTCAGCATCGACTTCGAGGGCGGCACGCAGATCCAGTTGCCCGCCAACGGTGCGCACGGTGTCATCTCCACCCAGCAGGCCACCAACGCGTTCGCGGACGCGCTGGGCCGCCAGCCCGACTCGGTGCAGTCGGTCGGCAAGGGCGCGTCGGCCAGCATCCAGATCCGGTCGGAAACGCTGAACGACACGCAGGTCAGCAACCTCGAGACCAGGCTGTTCAACGAGCTCCAGCCGCTGGACTCGGCGGGCAAGCCGAGCCAGTCCGCGATCAGTGACTCCGCGGTCAGCGGCTCGTGGGGCTCGCAGATCTCCCGGCAGGCGTTGATCGGCCTGATCGTGTTCCTGGTGCTCGTCACGATCTTCCTGAGCATCTACTTCGAGCGCTGGATGGCGCTGGCCGCACTCATCGCGCTGGGCAACGACCTGATCGTGACCGCGGGCGTGTACTCGATCGTCGGCTTCGAGGTCAGTCCGGCGACCGTGATCGGCCTGCTCACCATCCTCGGTTTCTCGCTCTACGACGCGGTGGTGGTGTTCGACAAGGTCAGGGAGAACACCCGGGGCATCCTCGGCCTGACCCGGCGAACGTTCGCCGAGGAGGCGAACCTCGCGCTCAACCAGACGCTGATGCGGTCGATCAACACGTCGCTGATCGCGTTGCTGCCGGTGCTCGGTCTGCTGATCGTCGGCGTCGGCCTGCTCGGTGTCGGCACGCTGACCGACCTGGCGCTGGTCCAGCTCGTCGGCATGCTCGTCGGTGCGGCCTCGTCCCTGCTGCTGGCCACGCCGCTGCTGGTGGAGTTCAAGATGCGCCAGCCCGCCTACCGGACGCAGGCCCGCAAGGTGTACGCCCGCAGGGAGACGCAGGCCGCCAAGCTGGCCGCCGCCCGTGCCGCCGGCGAGGAGATCGCCGAGCCGGACGACTCGGTGGTGACCTCGACGGACGGCGACGACCTGGACGCCGAGGTGCGCCAGGAGCGGGCGTTCGCGGCCGCGTCCAGCGTGCCGCACCGCACGCCGAAGGCATCGCAGCAGCGCAGCGCGCAGAACCGGCACCGGCCGTCCGGCAAGACCGGTCGCGGTTCGTCGGCCAACAAGCGGAAGCGCTGACCGGATGGGCCCGGCACCGGACGCTGCTGGGATCGAGTCCGCCGGGATCGGGTCTGCGGGGATCGACGCCGCGCGGGATCGACGCCGCGGGGATCGAGTCCGCGGGGATCGAGTCCGCGGGGATCGAGTCGGCGCGCGGGATCGAGTCCGCGGGGATCGAGTCGCGCTGCCGGGATCGACGCTGCCGGGATCGACGCTGCCGGGATCGCGGACGCGCTGGCGCTGATCCGGGAGATCCCGGACTTCCCGGAGCCGGGCGTGCTGTTCCGCGACCTCGGCCCGGTCTTCGCCGACGCGGCCGCGTTCCGCGCGCTGGTGGACGCCCTGGCGGGCACGCTCGACCCGGCGACCGACGTGCTCGTCGCCATCGAGGCGCGTGGCTTCCTGCTGGGCGCGGCTGTCGGCTACGCGGTCGGCCTGGGTGTGGTGCCGGTGCGCAAACCGGGCAAGACGCCCCTGGTCGACCACCGGGTGGACTACCAGCTGGAGTACGGCACTGCGAGCCTGGAACTGCCCGCCGGCCTGCTCACGGCGGGCGCGCGGGTGACGATCGTGGACGACGTGCTGGCCACCGGCGGCACCGTCGGCGCGGCGGTCCGGCTGGTCGAGGCAGCCGGTACGAGTGTGGCCGGCGTCTCAGTGGTGCTGGAGCTGGCCGCGCTGGGCGGTCGGCAAGCCGTGTCGAACCACTCGATCAAGGCCCTGCTCACGGTCTGATCGCCCACAACGGACACTTCGGGTGGCCACACGGCTACCGGATGCCGCCGCCCGGCGGTGTGCCGGTTGACCGTATGTCGTCCGAGCTACCATTTGATATCGGGTCGCGGCCGTGATCCGACGCTGGGTGCCGCCGTGGGCGACGGCCTGAGGTGTGTCGGGAGCGTGGGTGAGTCAGGACGTCGATGCCACTGCCGCGGCGGCAGCCGAACTGGCCGCGCGGCAGCAGCCGTCCGCCACCCGCAGGGTTCGTGCCCGGCTGGCCCGACGTATCACCGCCCAGCGCGCCGCCGCGGTCAAGCAGGTACTCGAACCGCTGGCCGCCGTGCACCGCGAGATGCACCCCAACGCCGATCTCGCCAAGCTGCAGCGCGCCTACGACGTGGCCGAGGAGAAGCACCGCGACCAGCGGCGCAAGTCCGGTGACCCGTACATCACCCACCCGCTCGCGGTAGCCACGATCCTCGCCGAACTGGGCATGGACACCACGACGCTGGTCGCCGCCCTGCTGCACGACACCGTGGAGGACACGGACTACTCGCTGGAGCGGTTGCGCGCCGACTTCGACGAGACCGTCGAGCACCTCGTGGACGGCGTGACCAAGCTGGACAAGGTCCAGCTCGGCGCGGCGGCCGAGGCCGAGACCATCCGCAAGATGGTCATCGCGATGGCCCGCGACCCGCGCGTGCTGGTGATCAAACTGGCCGACCGCCTGCACAACATGCGCACCATGCGGTTCCTGCCGCCGGAGAAGCAGGCCCGCAAGGCCCGCGAGACCCTGGAGGTGCTGGCGCCGCTGGCCCACCGGCTGGGCATGGCGACCGTCAAATGGGAGCTGGAGGATCTCGCGTTCGCGATCCTGCAGCCCAAGAAGTACGACGAGATCGTCCGGCTGGTGGCCAACCGGGCCCCGTCCCGGGACGTGTACCTGCGGCAGGTCAAGGACGAGCTGTCCGAGTACCTGGCCGAAGCGCGGATCGACGCCGAGGTGCAGGGCAGGCCCAAGCACTACTACTCGATCCACCAGAAGATGATCGTGCGCGGCCGCGACTTCGACGACATCCACGACCTGGTCGGCGTGCGGATCCTGGTGGACGACGTGCGTGACTGCTACGCGGCGATGGGCGTCGTGCACGCGCTCTGGCAGCCGATGCCCGGCCGGTTCAAGGACTACATCGCGCAGCCCCGCTTCGGCGTCTACAAGTCGTTGCACACCACCGTGATCGGGCCGGACGGCAAGCCGCTGGAGGTGCAGATCCGGACCAGGGAGATGCACCACACGGCCGAGTTCGGCATCGCGGCGCACTGGCGGTACAAGGAGACCAGGGGCTCGCACAACGGCAAGGCCGTCGAGATCGACGAGATGGCCTGGATGCGCCAGCTACTGGACTGGCAGCGGGAAGCGGCCGACCCGGGCGAGTTCCTCGAGTCGCTGCGCTACGACCTGGCCACCCGCGAGATCTTCGTGTTCACACCCAAGGGTGACGTGGAGACGCTGCCCGCCGGGTCGACGCCGGTCGACTTCGCCTACTCGGTGCACACCGAGGTCGGTCACCGCTGCATCGGCGCCCGCGTCAACGGCAGACTCGTCGCGCTGGAACGCAAGCTGGAGAACGGCGAGCAGGTCGAGATCTTCACCTCGAAGGCCGAGGGCGCCGGGCCGAGCCGCGACTGGCTGTCGTTCGTCGCGTCGCCGAGGGCGAAGACCAAGATCAAGCAGTGGTTCGCCAAGGAGCGCCGCGAGGAGGCCATCGAGGCGGGCAAGGACACCATCAGCAAGGAGGTCCGCCGCGTCGGGCTCCCGTTGCAGCGCCTGGTGTCCGCCGACTCGATGTCGGCGCTGTCCCGCGAGCTGCGCTACGTCGACGTCACCGCGCTGTACGCGGCGATCGGCGAGGGCCAGCTGTCCGGCAGGCACGTCGTACAACGGCTGGTGGCGCTGCTCGGTGGCGTGGACCACGCCGAGGACGAGCTGGCCGAGCGGTCCACACCGTCCACCGTCACGCGGCGGCGCGGTTCCGGCGACGCCGGTGTCGTGGTCGTCGGCGCCAGCGACGTGTGGGTCAAGCTGGCCCGCTGCTGCACGCCGGTACCGGGCGACGAGATCCTCGGGTTCGTCACTCGGGGCGGCGGCGTCAGCGTGCACCGCACCGACTGCACGAACGCGAGCGAGCTGACCAGCGCACCGGAACGGCTGGTCGAGGTGACCTGGGCGCCGTCGTCCTCGTCGGTGTTCCTGGTCGCCATCCAGGTCGAGGCGCTCGACCGGCACCGGCTGCTGTCGGACGTGACGAAGGTGCTCGCGGACGAGAAGGTCAACATCCTGTCGGCGTCGGTCGCCACGTCCCGGGACCGGGTCGCGGTGAGCCGGTTCTCCTTCGAGATGGGCGATCCCACGCACCTGGGCCACGTACTCAAGGCGGTGCGCAACGTCGAGGGTGTCTACGACGTGTACCGGGTGCCGGGAGCGAGCTGACCCGTCAGCTCGCCACCGTCGCCTTCGTGATCGTCACCTTGGCCGCGGGCGGGCCGTCCTGCGGGCCGCTGCCGCCGGGTCCCACGCCTGCCTTCGCGATCTTGTCCAGCACCGTCAGGCCCGCAGTGGACACCTGGCCGAACACCGCGTAGCTCGGCGGCAGCGCGGAGTCCGCGTACACCAGGAAGAACTGGCTGCCACCGCTGTGCGGCTGGCCGGTGTTGGCCATCGCCACGGTGCCCCGCGCGTACTTCACCGCGCCCTGGCCGCCCGGGATGCTCGGCAGGCCGGTCGGGTTCTCGTCCGGGATCGTGTAGCCGGGGCCGCCCATGCCGGTACCCGTCGGGTCGCCGCACTGCAGCACCTTGAGCGAGTCTGCGGTCGTCAGGCGGTGGCACGGCGACTGGTTGAAGTAACCCTTGGTGGCCAGGAACGCGAAGCTCGCCACCGTGCACGGCGCGGTGGCCCTCGGCATGGTCAGCGGGATGTCGCCCTGCGAGGTGTGCAGCGTGACGGTCACCGTGCCCGCTCGCGACGCGCTCGTCGGCGGCAGGCCCTCGTCGTGGCCCGCCGGCGCGGGCTGGCCCGGCGTCGCGGTGAACGCGCACCGGGCGGTACCGGTGCTCGGCGGCGCGGCGGCGGACGTGCCCGCGGGGGCGCTGCTCTGCGCGGCGGCACTGCTCTGCGCGGCGGGCGGCGGTGCGCTGGGCGGTGCGGCGGCGGCCGGCCCGTCCGACGAACCACAGCCGGCCAGCAACAGCCCGAGCAGGGTGGTGACCGCGGCGCCCGCGATGCCGGCGCGCCGGTGACTGGCGGTCATGCCGCCCCTTTCGTGTTCGAGTGAACGGTCAGCTGGCCGCGACGGCGGCCTGGGTGATCGTGACAGGGGTCTTCGGCTTGCCGTCGTTCGGGCCGCCGTTGGGGGCGGTGCCCGGCGTGAGGCCCTTGGCCGCGATGTTGTTCAGGGTGGTGAGGCCGGCCGGCGTCACGTTACCGAACACGGTGTAGTCGGGCGGCAACTGGGAGTCCTTGTACACCAGGAAGAACTGGCTGCCACCGCTGTGCGGCTGGCCGCTGTTGGCCATGGCCAGCGTGCCTGCCGGGTACACCACGGGGGCCTCCTGGCCGGCCGGGACCGGCGTGGTGGTCGGGGCGGCCTTGAGGTTCTTCGGCTTCTCGTCCGGGATCGAGTAGCCGGGGCCGCCACTGCCGCTGCCCGTCGGGTCGCCGCACTGCAGCACGTACAGCGGGTTGGGCGGCGGGTAGTTGGTCAGCCGGTGGCAGGGCGTGTTGTCGAAGAACTTCGACGTCACCAGGTGCACCATGCTCTGCACCGTGCACGGCGCCTCGGCCTTGTTCAGCACCATCGGGATGTCGCCCTGGGTGGTCTTCAGCGTCACCTGCGTGGTGCCGGTCTTCGGCGTCGCCGACGGATCGGCGGGCATGCCCTCGATCTTGCCGGTCGGCGCGGGGGCGCTCGGGGTCTCCGTGTACTTGCACGGACCCTTCGTCGACACCGCGGGCGCGGCCGTCGTCGGCGGCGCGGCGCTCGATGACGCGGCGGCGGCGCTGGACGAACCGCCGGTGCCCAGCGACACGGCGAGCGTGACACCGCCCGCGACCACGATCACGGCCACCACGGTCACGATGATCGCCGTCGTCCTACGTCGCTTGGCGCGCTCGACACGGCGCTCCAGCTGCCGTTCCAGCTTCCGCTTGGCTGCCTGGCGGCGCTGCTCGTTGCTGGGCACCTAGCCCTCCTGGTTCCAACTCATCCGACCGTGTGACAGCGCAGTCTAGGGCGAAGGGATATGAACTCCGTGTGGTGGTCGGGCCCCGGTACGCTGTGAATCGCCTGTCAACGGCGTCGGCCGTCGCCGGGCCGAGCGCGGACGGCGTCGCGACTACTGCGGACGGCGCGCCCATTGGTACAAACGGAGGTCATGTCGTGCTGGTCGTCGGGTTCCCCACCGGGGCCCTGCAGGCGAATTGTTACCTGCTCGCAGCCGGTGCCGGTGAGCCCTGCGTCATCGTCGACCCAGGTCAGGAGTCGGTGGACCCGATCATGGCCGCCGTCGGCCAGCACCGTCTTTCGCCGGTCGCGGTGCTGCTCACCCACGGCCACTTCGACCACACCTTCGCGGTGGCCCCGGTGTGCGACGGGCAGGACATCCCGGCCTGGATCCACCCGGACGACCGGGACATGCTCACCGACCCGCTGCGCGGGGTCAGCGCCGAGGCCACCGCGTTCCTGGGCGGTCGCGTCGAGATGCGCGAGCCCGCCGAGGTGCGCGAGCTGACCGACGGCACCGAACTCGACCTGGCCGGCCTGAAGCTGGCCGTCACGCACACCCCGGGCCATACCGGCGGGTCGGTGACGTTCCGGACCGGACCGGAGGGCCCCGACGGCGACAGCACCCTGCTGCTGGCCGGGGACACCCTCTTCGCCGGTTCGATCGGACGTGCCGACCTGCCCGGCGGCGACCCGCGTCTGCTGATGGAGTCCTTGCGCGACAAGGTACTCACGTTGGCAGACGACACGGTGGTGCTGCCGGGCCACGGCCCGACCACGACCATCGGCCAGGAGCGCGTGAGCAACCCCTTCCTCGTCGGCATCAGCCGGCCGGACGGCGGCCACGCAGCCCCGGCCACCCCGCACCGAGGACTGTGACCCCACATCATGTCGACGTTCAGCGCCCCCAAGGGCATCCCGGAGTACTACCCGCCCACCAGCGCCGCGTTCCTCACGGTGCGCGACACGCTGCTGCGCTCGGCCACCCTGGCCGGCTACGCCTACATCGAGTTGCCGATCTTCGAGGAAACCGCGCTGTACGCACGCGGCGTCGGTGAGTCCACCGACGTGGTCAGCAAGGAGATGTACACGTTCCAGGACAAGGGTGGCCGCTCGGTCACCCTGCGCCCGGAGGGCACGGCGGGTGTCGTGCGGTCCGTCATCGAGCACGGCCTGGACCGCGGCCAGTTGCCGGTCAAGCTCAGCTACGCGGGGCCGTTCTTCCGCTACGAACGCCCGCAGGCCGGCCGCTACCGGCAGCTGCAGCAGGTCGGCGTCGAGGCGATCGGCAGTGAGGACCCGGCCCTGGACGCGGAGGTCGTCGCCGTCGCCGACGCCGGGTACCGCGCGGTCGGCCTGGCGCGCTACCGCCTGGAGATCACCTCGCTCGGCGACGCCGACTGCCGGCCCGCCTACCGCGAGCGTCTGCAGGCGTTCCTCGCCGGCCTGACACTGGACGAGGAAACCCGGCGGCGGGCAGAGCTGAACCCGTTGCGCGTACTGGACGACAAGCGCCCGCAGATGCAGGCGCTGCTGGCCGACGCCCCGCTGATGGTGGACAACCTGTGCGGCGCCTGCGCCGAGCACTACGAGCGGGTCAAGGGCTACCTCACCGATCTGGGCGTGAAGTTCACCGAGAACCCGAGGATGGTGCGCGGCCTGGATTACTACACGCGCACCACGTTCGAGTTCGTGCACGACGGGTTGGGCTCGCAGTCCGGCATCGGCGGTGGCGGCCGGTACGACGGGCTGATGGCCGAACTCGGCGGGCAACCCCTCAGTGGCATCGGCTTCGGCCTCGGCACCGACAGGACGCTGCTGGCAGCGCAGGCCGAGGGCCTGACCGTGGGCGACGAGGCCCGGTGCGACGTGTTCGGCGTGCCGCTGGGCGACGCGGCGAAGGACCGGCTGGTCGCGGCCGCGGGTGCGCTGCGGGCGATCGGCGTGCGGGTCGACCTCGCGTACGGCGGCAGGGGCCTCAAGGGCGCGATGAAGGCGGCCGACCGCTCCGGTGCCCGGTACGCACTGGTGCTCGGCGAGCGTGATCTGGCCGAGGGTGTCGTGCAGCTCAAGGAACTCGAGTCCGGCGACCAGCGCCCGGTGCCGCTGGCCGACCTGGTCGAGGCGGTCCGCTCGGCGTTGTCCCAGTCCGGTGCCTGAGCCCGCCGGCGAGCGGGTACCGCTCGACCTGCTGCCCGCGGCCGTCCTGCGGGCCAGGGCGCTGCGCGTGGCCGTGATCGGCATCGTCATCGGTGTGGTGCTCGGCGTCGTCGTCGGCATCATCGCGGGCTGGGTCGCCGGCCTGGTCGTGGGTGTCTGCTTCGGCCTGCCGATGCCGGTGCTCGCGGTGGCCGAGGCGCGGCGGAGTTACTGGCTGGCCGGCGGTGTCGTGTCGGTGCGCGCGCTGGGCACCCGGTCGGTCGAACTGCGGCAGGCCACCGCGATCGAGCTGCTGGTCACCGAGCTGCGCGGGACGACGACCGTCGGCCTGCTGGTGACAGGTCCGCCGCAGGGCAAGGCGGTCAACATCGCGGTGGCGATGTACAACGAGGAGGGCGGCCGGGAACTGGGCGTGCTCGCCCTGCGCAGGCTCGCCGACGCCCTGGCGGGCAACGCGGACGCCGACGGCCTGGTGTTCGCCGAGTTGCTGGTCGCGCAGTTGCGCGCGGAGGCCAGGGAAGCGCCGCTGGCCGAGCGTCCGCTCTACCGCGTCACGACGCAGGTGCCCGGACGGCGCCTGACGCAACGGATGCAGGCCGACGCGGTGGGCCGCTTCGTCGCGTTGCTGGACTGACGGTCAGACTTCGGTCGACCGGCCCAGGTACGTGATCGAGTACGGGTTGTCGATCCGCAGGTCCTCGAAGCCGAGCCGGTCGTAGAACGCCCTGGCCGCGACGTTGTTGCTGTGCATGCTCAGATGCACGCGCGGCACGCCCGCGTCGCGCAGCGCACCCAGGAACGTGTTGATCAGCTGCCGGCCGTGGCCGGAGCGCTGGGAGCCGGGCAGCAGGTCGATGTGCAGGTGTGCCGGGTAGTCGGCCAACTCGGGCCGCACCATGTTCTCGGGGTGGTGCAGCAGGTAGGCCATCTCCTCGTCCCGGGTGGCCGGCGGGCCGGCCGGCTCGGGGTGCTTCGCGGCGACCAGCGGCAGCCACTTCTCCCGCATCGCCAGGGCGAACCGCGCGGTGTCCGGGGTGCCGACGATGTAGCCGGTCACCCGTTCGCCGTCGTCCAGTACGAACGTGAAGTCCGGTTCCAGGTAGGCGTAGGACACCGCGAACACGTCGCCGACCAGCTCCGGATCGGCGTACATGGTGGTCGCGTCCTGGCCGCTGTCGGCGGTGCGCAGGCACACGTCGTAGAGGTCGGCACGGTCGGCGCGGCGATAGGGACGAATCACCTGGTTGGGCACGATCACAGATCCTACCGACCTGACGAATCCGTTTGACGAGTGTTCGAACATGTGTTCGAATCAATGGGTGAGATGGGACGGACAGCGGGTCGGCGAGCAGGCACAGGACGCACTACCGGGGATCGGCGGGCTGGTGCGCAGCGTACGTACGCCCGAGTTCGACGGGCTCGTCTTCCACGAGGTGATGGCGAAGTCGGTGCTCAACAAGGTGCCCGGCGGCTCGTCGATGCCCTTCGGCTGGACGATCAACCCGTACCGCGGCTGTTCGCACGGCTGCACGTACTGCCTGGCAGGAGCAACGCCGGTGCTGATGGCCGACGGCCGCACCAAGCCCATCGCCGACGTCGTCGTCGGCGACCGGATCTACGGCACCCGCCTGACCGGCCGCTACCGGCGCTACCTGCCCACCGACGTGCTGGCCCACTGGTCCACCGAGAAGCCCGCCTACCGGGTCCGGCTGGCCGACGGCACCGAACTCGTGACCAGCGGCGACCACAAGTTCCTGACCGAGCGCGGCTGGAAACACGTCACCGGCGCCACCACCGGGCCGCTGCGCCGTCCCCACCTGACCACGGGCAACAAACTGATGGGCACCGGCGCGTTCGGCGCCCAGCCCGCGCACGATGTCGACTACCGGCGCGGCTACCTGTGCGGGCTGCTGCGTGGCGGCGCGGGCAGCGGCTATCGCGACCGCGTGCCCCGGTTCCGGCTGGCCACCGCGCCGCCCCAGGTCGAGTCCAGGGCAGCCGGCTACCTCGCCGGTTTCGGTGTCGACGCGGAGCAGCCTGCCCTGCTCGGTGCCATCGTGGAGTGGCCCGCCGCGCCGAACGACCGCTGGCATCAGGGCTTCCTCGCCGGCATGTTCGACGCGCGCGGCGGCCGGTCCAGTCGCGTGCTGCGCATTCGCAACGCCGACCCGGACGTGGTCCGCGCGGTGCTCACGGCGTTCGACCGGTTCGGCTTCGCGCACACCGTCGAGGAGTCGGCGGGCGGGCGCGGGCCGCAGGTGGTGCGGTTGAACGGCGGCCTCGGCGAGCATCTGCGCTTCTTCCACACCGTGGACCCGGCCGACACCCGCAAGCGCTCCATCGACGGGCTGGCCATCAAGTCCAGCGCCGAACTCGGCGTGGTCGCCATCGAAGCGCTCGGCCGGACCGTGCCGATGTACGACATCACCACCGGCACCGGCGACTTCGTGGCCAACGGCGTGGTCAGCCACAACTGCTTCGCCCGCAACACCCACACCTACCTGGACCTGGACGCCGGGCATGACTTCGACACCCAGGTCGTGGTGAAGGTCAACGCGGTCGAGGTGCTCACCAAGCAGTTGCGTGCCAGGACGTGGCAGCGCGAGCACGTGGCGATGGGCACCAACACCGATCCGTACCAGCGGGCGGAGGGCCGCTACCGGCTGATGCCCGGCATCATCGGCGCGCTCGCCGCGTCGGGCACGCCGTTCTCGATCCTGAGCAAGGGGACGGTGCTCTCCCGGGACTTGCCGCTGTTGGCCGCCGCCGCGCGGGAC
This sequence comes from Candidatus Melainabacteria bacterium, assembly GCA_963780635.1. Classification (GTDB taxonomy): domain Bacteria; phylum Actinomycetota; class Actinomycetes; order Mycobacteriales; family Pseudonocardiaceae; genus DATEPR01. The sequence continues at coordinate 566,184 of CAWACW010000013.1, read as the reverse complement.
GTGCCGGTGGGGATGGGCGTGTCCATCGCGCTCGCCGATCGTGAGCTGCAGCGGTCGCTGGAGCCTGGCACGCCGAGCCCGCAGGCTCGGTTGGAACTGGTGCGGCGGATCCGGGAGGCCGGGTTGCCGTGCACGGTGATGGTCGCTCCGGTGTTGCCGTTGTTGACGGATTCGGTGGAGCGGCTGGACAGGTTGTTCGCCTCGCTTGCCGACGTGGGGGTCACCGGCGTGACCGTGTTGCCGCTGCATCTGCGGCCGGGGACCCGGGAGTGGTTCGCGCTGTGGCTGCGGCGGGAGCATCCGGAGTTGGTGGCGGAATATCGGCGGATCTACGCGCGGGGGAGTTACGCGGATCGTGGCTACCAGCGGGTGTTGGCGGCCCGGGTGATGCCCTTGTTACGGCGCTACCGGCTGGATGCCCCGTCGCTTCGTACCGAGCCCGCTTCGCCTGAGCCTGATGCCGCTGAGGATCTGGCGGGGGAGCAGTTGCCTCTCCTGTGAGGCTGCCGCCGTGCCGCCGTGCCGCCGTGGTGCGGCGACGGCGGCACGGCCGGACAGAACGTGGCGTAAATGCAGGGAGTCTCCATTGGCCGGGCACGCTGTTGGTCGGGCACGCTGTGGGTCGCCGGGTGTCGGGACGACCGGTGGTTCAGTGATCACCTGATGCGAGAGAGCCGGAAACCCTCGCCGCTGAGCGGAAGCGGAATATGCCCCGCTTCCCGGCCGCCGACCGCGCGGTGAAGTGCGACAGCCCGGCTGCCACGAGGGCGTCACACCGCATGGCCTGCGCGGCGATCGTGTCGAACTTCGGCGATGAACTGGGTCACGCGCCGCGAAGCGTCCGACGCCGACGACGGCCGCATCTCCGCGCCGCGTGCCCTCAGCCGCACAGCCAGTGCCACCAGCGGTTCCACGGCGCTGCGCGACCCATACGTCGACAAGAACACGCGCATTTCCTCACTCCCATTCCCAATCGCTGCCCTCGGCCGGCGATTCTGCGACACGACCCCGGTCGTGCCGCCAGCTCCCCGGTGCGCTACAGGTTGAAAGTAGAGGGAGTGATTACTCTCCTTTTCCAATCTCCCCGGGGTCATCGCCACGCCCGAGCGCCGAGCGGAGTTCACGCCGAATCGGCTGCTCAGAGAACCACGCCACGCACCGGCTCGCCGTGGGCAGGCAGGCATTCGCGCAGGGCTTTCGGGAGGTATCGAAAGCGCTCGCGTATCCGAGGGGGCTTGACAAGGGGTGAAGAATGAAAATTCGGCGTGCCTCCAGATGACAATGGAGAACCCGCCGACCTGATGTCATTCTAAACGCTGCGAGGGGCATGTGTCAACTCAGGGGTACGACGAGGAATTGCGGTCCGAGCAGCGCTATGTGGCCGGGCTCTACACCCGGCTCGACGCCGAGCGGGCGCGGGTGCGCAGCCAGTACGACGCGGCGTTGCGGGGGGACAGCGTGTCGGCCATGGACCGGGACGTTCGGGTGCGCGCGCTGGCCAAAGAGGTGAAGCGGCTGGACGTCGCGGACAACGGGCTGTGTTTCGGCCGGTTGGACACCGCTTCGGGGGAACAGTCCTACATCGGCCGGATCGGCCTTTTCGACCAGGACAACGACTACGAACCGATGTTGCTGGACTGGCGGGCGCCGGCGTCGCGCGCGTTCTACGTCGCCACCGCCGCGACCCCGGAGAACATGCGCCGGCGCCGCCAGTTCCACACGCGCGGGCGCCGCGTGGTCGATTTCACCGACGAGGCGTTCGGCCGCCCCAGCGGCGGCGAGCGGGGGCACGATGCCCTGCTCGCGGCGGTCGACGCGCCGCGCGGTGAGGGAATGCGCGACATCGTCGCGACGATCCAGGCCGAGCAGGACGAGATCATCCGGCTCGACCACCCGGGAGTGCTGGTGATCGAGGGTGGTCCGGGCACCGGGAAGACGGTGGTGGCGCTGCACCGCGTCGCGTACCTGCTCTACACCCAGCGGGAGCGGATGGCACGCCACGGTGTGCTGGTCGTCGGGCCCAACCCGGCGTTCCTCAGCCACATCAGCCGTGTCCTGCCGTCGCTGGGCGAGTCCGACGTGGTCTTCATGACCACCGGCGACCTCGTGCCCGGCCTGCGCGTGACCGCCGAGGACACCCTGGAAGTGGTACGGCTCAAGGGCTCACTGCAGATCCTCGACGTGCTCGCGGCCGCGGTCGCGGACCGGCAGCGGCTGCCGGAACATCCGCTGCCGATCGAACTGACCGACGTCACGGTGCGGATCGACGCCGAGACCGCCCAGTGGGCCAGGGACGAGGCCCGCGCGAGCGGGCTGCCGCACAACGAGGCCCGCGCGGTGTTCACCGACATCGTCACCTATGTGCTCACCGAACGGGCGATAGCCCGGATCGGCCGGGGCTGGCTGACCCGGTCGAACCGCGAGGGATGGGAGAACGTGCGAGCGGACCTGCTCAAGGAACTCGCCGCGGACGGCAAGTTCACCGCCGCGCTCGACGAGCTCTGGCCGCTGCTGACGCCGCGAACCCTGTTGGCGGCGCTGTACATGTCCGCTGAACGGCTGCGGGCGGCAGGCGCCGACCCGGCGTTGTATCGCGCCGACGGCGACGCCTGGACGGTGTCGGACGTGCCGCTGCTGGACGAACTCGTCGACCTGCTGGGCCGTGACAAGGGGGCTGTCAGCGCGGCCGAGCAGGCCGCCGAGTGGGAACGGCGGGCCGAGGCCAAGTACGCGGCAGGTGCGCTGAACATCCTCGTCGACCGAGAGGACTCGATGGACGACGAGGACCACCTGTTCGCCACGGACCTGCTCGACGCCGAGGACCTGGCGGACCGCTTCGTCGAGCGCGACACCCGTGAGCTCGCCGAACGCGCCGCCGCGGACCGCGACTGGACCTACCGGCACGTCGTGGTCGACGAGGCCCAAGAGCTGTCCGAAATGGACTGGCGGGTACTGATGCGGCGCTGTCCGGGCCGATCGTTCACGGCGGTCGGCGATCTCGCCCAGCGCCGGTCGGTGGCCGGAGCGACGTCATGGGGCACGATGCTGCAACCGTACGTCCCCGGCCGCTGGGTCTACCGGTCGCTCTCGGTGAACTACCGCACCCCGGCGGAGATCATGAACGTCGCCGCCGCGCTGCTCGCCGAGTTCGCGCCCGGGGTACAGCCACCCGAGTCGGTCCGGGCGTGCAACGTCGAGCCGTGGTCAAGGCGAGTCATGGCAGACGAATTGCCCGCCGCCATCGAGGAGTTCGTGCGGGACGAAGCAGGCCGTGAGGGCACCAGCGTCGTGATCGGGCCACCGGGAGTGCCGGGCGCGTTGCCGCCATCGGCGACCAAGGGCCTGGAGTTCGACGCCGTCCTGGTCGTGGCACCCGAGCAGATCCTCGCCGACGGGCCGCGTGGCGCTGCCGAACTCTACGTCGCCCTCACTCGCGCCACGCAACGCCTCGGTGTCCTGCACGAGGGTCCGTTGCCGCGGGCGTTGTCCGGGCTCGTCGAGATCGGGACCCCTGTGCCGGCCGGGAGTCGGCCGGCGTAGCGATTCGCTCGCAGCCGGTGCCGGCCCGGCGTTGCTTCTGGTGGGGGAGCGTCGGCTGCCGCGGCCGGCGGTCCCGGGGCGGGGGTGTGCCGGGTAGTCCGCGGTTGCTGGTGTTGTGTTCGGCGGCCGCCGTCCCCGCCGTCGAACACAACCGCGTCATCCACCCTGCCGTTCGCGGTGCTACTGCCTGACACCCGACTGGTACTCGGGCTGCGTCAGCACATCCGTCAGCTGGGCCACCATCTCCAGCCACGCCTCGCCGTCGGGCGAGTCCGACCACAGCTCGTTCAGTTCCGACTCGTCGGCCAGGACTCTCGTCAGCGCCGCCACCGCCAACGACCGTAGCTCGTCCGGTAAGGCCGCTATCGGCTCCTTGGGTCCGTGAGTCGGATCGAGTGGCTCACCGTCCGGTAGCTGCGCCGCCAGGATCGCCGCCGCCGCTATGGCCGCGCCTCCCGCGTCCCGCTCCAGGTAGTCGGTCTGCTCGGCCGCTTCGGCCAGCGCCTCACGGATCGCGTCTGTCCTGTTCTCCGGGTCCACGTCGTCCAACGCCGCCGCGAAGTACACCGCGTCGTCGTTCTCGAACGGTCCCGCGCCCCATGCGCCCACCCGCGAATCATTCCAGGAAAACCAGAAACTGTGACAGCCGGTCGTCCGGCGAGCCGCTCCGGACGACCGGCCCGCGCTGGTTCACCTGGCCGGACGGATGTCCGGCGGATATGTCGATTGGTCGGGGTAGGACCGTATGTCGAGCTCCACGCGGTGGATCATCACGGGCGCGGCCCCGGCCGAACGCAGGGATGTCTTGGCGTCACTACCCGTTCTAGGCATGAGGGGCGCTTTGCTCACCTCGCTAAGAAACAGTCTTGACTGTTTGTTACTTCTCGGTGACACTGGCCGCGTGGTGGTGCAGACCCGGCAGCGGCAGGCCGATCGCAGCAGGGAGACTCGGCGCAAGCTGATGGAGGCCACCGTCGAGTGCCTGGTGGAACGCGGCTGGACCGGCACGACGACCGTGCTCGTCGCCGAGCGCGCCGGCGTGTCCCGAGGTGCTCAGCTGCACCATTTCCGCACGCGCGGCGAACTCGTGGCCGCCGCCGTCGAGTACGTGGGTGCGCAGAGCGTCGCCGCGATGGTGGAGCGGGCGGCCGCGTTGCCTGCCCGTGGTGACCGGACGGCCGCCGTGGTGACCTTCATCGTCGGCTTCTACATCAGCCCGCTGTTCACCGCCGCCCTCGAACTGTGGGTCGCCGCGCGCACCGATCCCGAACTCAAGGACCTCGTCGTCGGCCTCGAGGTCCGCCTCGGTCGTGAGATGCACCGGATCACCGTCGGCCTGCTCGACGCCGACGAGCGCACTCCCGGCATCCGCGCCGCCGTGCAGGCCACCCTCGATCTCGCTCGCGGCCTCGCGCTGGCCAACCTGCTCACCGACGACAGCCGCAGGCGCTCGGGCATCGTGCGCCAGTGGTCGGACATGCTCGAACTCGTACTGCGGGGTGACTGACGTGGTCTCTGTCTCCGGCCTGCTCGCCGACCTGGTCGCCGAGGGCGATCGGCTCGACTCCATCGTCTCCACTGTGGACGATGCCGCCTGGCGCACACCCACACCCGCCGAGGGCTGGACCGTCGCCCACCAGATCGCCCATCTCACGCAGACCGACGAGGTCGCCCTGCTGGCCGCCACGGACGTCGACGCATTCTCCGCCGTGATCCGCGCCGCGATGGGTCGTGGCCTGACCTTCGTCGACGAGGAGGCCGCCACTCGTGCCGTCCGGCCGCCTGCCGACCTGCTCGCCGCGTGGCGGTACTCCCGGGCGGAGTTGGCCCGCGCGCTCGGCAAGGTGCCGGATGGTCGGAAGCTGCCGTGGTTCGGGCCGCCGATGGGCGCTGCCATGATGGCCACCGCCCGCCTCATGGAGACCTGGGCACACGGCCAGGACGTGGCCGACGCGCTCGGCGCGCACCGCGAGCCCACCGACCGTCTCCGGCACGTCGCTCACATCGGTGTCCGCACCGTCGGCTTCGCGTTCGCCGTGCGCGGCCTCGACGCACCCGCCGAACCGTTCCGCGTCGAGCTGACCGGCCCCGATGGTGATCTCTGGACCTGGGGCGCCGACGACTCACCGAACCGGATCGCCGCCCCGGCACTGGACTTCTGCCTGCTGGTCACCCAGCGCCGCCACCCCGCCGACCTCCGGCTCACCGTCACCGGCGAGACGGCGGAGCAGTGGGTGCCGATCGCCCAGGCGTTCGCCGGGCCACCCGGGAACGGTCGCCGGCCGGGAGCCGCCGCATGAGCGGCGACGTGCTGCGCGTCGGGAACATGTCCGGTTTCTACGGTGACCGGTTCGCCGCGATGCGCGAGATGCTCACCGGCGGCGAGCTGGATGTCCTCACCGGCGACTACCTCGCCGAGCTGACCATGCTGATCCTCGGCCGCCAGCGCATGAAGGACCCCACCGGCGGTTATGCCCGCACCTTCGTGCGCCAGCTGGAGGACTGCCTCGGTCTCGCCCTGGAGCGCGGCGTGCGGATCGTCAGCAACGCGGGCGGCCTCAACCCCGCCGGGCTCGCCGCCGCCGTGACCGAACTGGCCGACCGGCTCGGGCTGCCGGTCCGGGTCGCGCACGTCGAGGGCGACGACCTGCTGCCGCGCGCCGAGGAACTGGGCCTGACCGGCGCGCTCACCGCCAACGCCTACCTCGGTGGCTGGGGCATCGCCGAGTGCCTCGACGCGGGCGCCGACATCGTCGTCACCGGCCGCGTCACCGACGCCTCCCTCGTCGTCGGGCCGGCCGCCGCGCACTTCGGCTGGGCCCGGACCGACTACGACGCGCTCGCCGGTGCCACCGTCGCCGGGCACGTCATCGAGTGCGGCGCCCAGGCCACCGGCGGCAACTACAGCTTCTTCACCGAACTGGCGGACCTGGCCCATCCCGGCTTCCCGATCGCCGAGATCCACGCGGACGGCTCCGCCGTGATCACCAAGCACCCCGGTACCGGTGGCGCCGTCACCGTGGAAACCGTGACCGCCCAACTGCTCTACGAGATCGAGACACCCCGCTACCTCGGCCCCGACGTGACGGCCCGGTTCGACGCCATCGCACTCACGCAGGACGGGCCGGACCGGGTGCGCATCACGGGCGTGCGCGGTGAGCTGCCCCCGGAGACGGCCAAAGTCTGCCTGAACACGCTGTCCGGCTTCCGCAACAGCGCCACCTTCGTACTGTGCGGGCTGGACGTCGACGCGAAGGCCGACCTGGCCCGCCGCCAGCTCACGGCTGCCGTCGGCGACGAGGGCGTGACCTGGACCCTCGCCCGCACCGACCACACCGACGCCGGCACCGAGGAGACCGCGAGCGCCTTCCTGCACGCCACCATCCGAACCCCGGACGCCCAGCGCGCCAAGGGTTTCTCGCGGGTGTGCGTCGAGCTGGCCCTGGCGTCCTACCCAGGGTTCACGCTCACCAGCCCGCCCGGCGACGCCACTCCGGTCGGCGTGTACCGGCCGGAGTCCGTGCCCGTGACCGAGGTGCCGCACATCGCCGTCCTGCCCGGCGGTGAGCGCGTCGACATCACCCCGCACAGCGGTCGTCCCCGATACCGCCCGCTGCCCGAACCCACGCCACCGCGGCCACTGCCCGCCGGACCGACCCGTCGCGTGCCGTTGGGGACCGTTCTGGGCGCCCGCTCCGGCGACAAGGGCGGCGACGCGAACCTCGGTGTGTGGGCGCGCAGCGACGACGGTCACCGCTGGCTGGTCGAGTTCCTCACCGTCGACCGGCTGCGCACGCTTCTGCCGGAGGCCGGGCAACTGGACATCGAGCGACACCCGCTGCCCGGCCTGCGCGCGGTCAACTTCGTGCTGTACGGGCTGCTCGGTGAGGGTGTGGCCGCGTCGACCCGGTTCGACCCGCAGGCCAAGGCCCTGGGGGAGTGGCTGCGCTCGCGCACCGCCGACGTGCCGGAGGTACTGCTGTGACCGACGCCTTCGACACCCCCGAGCGCCGCGAGTTGCGGGAGACCGTGCGGCGGTTCGTGCGGCGCGACGTCGTGCCGCACCTGGCCGGCTGGGAGGACACCGGCGAGCTGCCGCGCTCACTGCACCGGACGGCCGCCGGGCTCGGGCTGCTCGGCATCGGGTTCACCGAGGCCGTCGGCGGTGCGGGTGGCGACCTGCTGGACTCCGTCGTCGCCACCGAGGAGCTGATCCAGGCCGGCGGGTCGTCCGGGCTGGTCGCCGGCCTGATGACGCACGGCATCGCGTTGCCGCACATCGTGACCGCGGGCAACCCCGACCTGATCGACCGGTTCGTCCGCCCGACGCTGGCCGGCGAGCTGATCGGCGCGCTCGCCGTCACCGAACCCGACGGCGGCTCGGACGTGGCCGCGCTGACCACGCGGGCCGTGCGCGACGGGGACCACTACGTCGTCAACGGCGCCAAGACGTTCATCACCTCCGGCTGGCGGGCCGACTTCGTCACCACGGCGGTGCGCACCGGCGGCCCTGGGCACGGCGGTATCAGCCTGCTCGTCGTCGAACGCGGCACGCCCGGGTTCGCCCGCAGCCGCAAGCTGGCCAAGATGGGCTGGCACTGCTCGGACACCGCCGAACTGTCCTTCGTGGACGCCCGGGTACCGGTGGCCAACCTCGTCGGCGAGGAGAACGCGGGCTTCGCGCTGCTGATGACCCAGTTCCAGGTCGAGCGGATCTCGCTGGCCGTGCAGGCCTACGCGACCGCCCAGCGCTGCCTGGACCTGACGCTGGCGTGGGTGCGGCAGCGGGAGACGTTCGGCCGGCCGCTGATCTCCCGGCAGCTCATCCGCCACCGGCTGGTCGACATGGCCGGCCGGATCGAACTGGCCCGCACGTACGCGCGCTCGATCGCCGAACGCATCGCGGCGGGCGAGGAGGTGGTCGCCCAGGTGTGCGTCGCGAAGAACGCCGCGGTGGCGGCCTGCGACTTCGTGGTCGACGCCGCCGTGCAACTGCACGGCGGCATGGGTTACCTCCGGGAGTCCGAAGTGGAACGACACTACCGGGATGCCCGGATTCTGGGCATCGGCGGCGGCACCACGGAGGTGCTGGCCGAACTTGCCGCACGACGGTGGGGATTCACGTCATGACGACACTGCGCAGCACACTCGACCCCGGTACCGACAGTTACCGGGACAACCGGGCCGCGATGCTCGACCGGCTCGCCGAACTGGACACCGAGCACGCCAAGGCCCTGGCGGGCGGCGGCCCGAAGTATGTCGACCGCCACCACCAGCGCGGCAAGCTGCTGGCCAGGGAACGCATCGAGCTGTTGCTGGACCCGGACAGCGCGTTCCTGGAGCTGTCGCCGCTGGCCGCCTGGGGCACCGAGTTCCCGGTCGGGGCCAGCGTCGTCGTCGGCATCGGCGTGATCGAGGGCGTCGAGTGCCTTGTGGTGGCCAACGACCCGACCGTGCGCGGCGGCGCGAGCAACCCGTGGACGCTGCGCAAGAGCTTCCGCGCCGGCGAGATCGCCGCGGCCAATCGGCTGCCGCTGGTGCAACTGGTCGAGTCCGGCGGCGCGGACCTCAACTCGCAGGGCGAGATCTTCATCCCCGGTGGCCGGATGTTCCGCGAGCTGACCCGCTCGTCCGCGCGCCGGGTGCCGACGATCGCGCTGGTGTTCGGCAACTCCACCGCCGGTGGCGCGTACCTGCCGGGCATGTCGGACTACTCGGTGCTGGTCCGCGACCGCGCCAAGGTGTTCCTGGCCGGGCCCCCGCTGGTGAAGATGGCCACCGGCGAGGAGTCCGACGACGAGTCACTCGGCGGCGCCCACATGCACGCCACCGTGTCCGGCCTCGCCGACTACCTCGCCGATGACGAGCTGGACGCGCTGCGCATCGGCAGGCGGATCGTGGCGAACCTCAACTGGCACAAGGAAGGCCCGCCACCCGCGCCCGCCTTCGCCGAACCGCGCTACGACGTGGACGAGCTGCTCGGCCTGGTGTCCAGCGACCCGAAGGTGCCGTTCGACCCGCGTGAGGTGATCGCCCGGCTGGTGGACGGCTCGGTGTTCGACGAGTTCAAACCGCTCTACGGCAACAGCCTGGTCACCGGCTGGGCGTCGATCCACGGCTACCGGATCGGCATCCTGGCCAACGAGCGCGGCGTGCTGTTCAGCGAGGAGTCGCAGAAGGCCGCCCAGTTCATCCAGCTGGCCAACCAGCGACACGTGCCGCTGCTGTTCCTGCAGAACACCACCGGCTACATGGTCGGCAGGGACTACGAGCGGGCCGGCATCATCAAGCACGGCGCGATGATGATCAACGCGGTGTCCAACAGCACGGTCCCGCACTTCACGATCGTGATGGGCGCGTCCTACGGGGCAGGCAACTACGGCATGTGCGGGCGGGCCTACGACCCGCGGTTCCTGTTCACCTGGCCGAACGCGCGGTCCGCGGTGATGGGACCGGCCCAGCTGGCCGGCGTGCTGTCCATCGTCGCGCGCCAGGCCGCCGCGGCCCGGGGCCAGGACTACGACGAGCAGGCGGACGCGCAGCTGCGCAAGACCGTCGAGGAACAGGTCGAGTCCCAGTCGGCCGCGACCTACCTGTCCGGGCGGCTCTACGACGACGGCGTGATCGATCCCCGGGACACCCGAACAGTCCTGGGGATCTGCCTGTCCGTCGCGCACACCGCACCCGTCCACGGCGCCGATGGCTTCGGCGTCTTCCGGATGTGAGGACCATGATTCGCAGGCTGCTGGTCGCCAACCGGGGCGAGATCGCCCGCCGGGTGTTCCGCACGTGCCGCACGCTGGGCGTGCAGACCGTCGCCGTGTGCTCGGACCCGGACGCGGGCATGCCGTTCGTCGCCGAGGCCGACACGTCGGTCCGCTTGCCCGGCGCGACACCGGGACAGACGTACCTGCGCGCGGACGCGATCATCGACGCCGCACGGCTTTCCGGTGCCGACGCTGTGCACCCCGGGTACGGCTTCCTGTCCGAGAACGCCGACTTCGCGCGTGCTGTCCTCGCCGCCGGGCTGACCTGGGTCGGCCCGGACCCGGCGGCGATCGAGGCGATGGGCTCGAAGATCGCCGCCAAGAAACGGATGCACGCGGCCGGTGTGCCGGTGTTGCCCGAGTTGGACCCGGACACCGTCACCGCGGCGGACCTGCCGTTGCTGGTCAAGGCAGCCGCGGGCGGTGGTGGCCGTGGGATGCGTGTGGTGCGCTCGCTGCCCGAGCTGGCCGACGCGGTGGCCCTGGCCTGCGACGAGGCCGAGTCGGCGTTCGGCGACGGCACGGTGTTCTGCGAGCCGCTGCTGGAGGGCGCCCGGCACATCGAGGTGCAGGTGCTGGCCGACCGGCACGGCACGGTGTGGGCGCTGGGTGAGCGGGAGTGCTCGATCCAGCGGCGGCACCAGAAGATCGTCGAGGAGACGCCCAGCCCGGCGGTGACCGACACGATCCGGCGGCAACTGGCCGCCGCCGCTGTCGCCGCCGCCCAGGCCATCGACTACGTGGGCGCGGGCACCGTCGAGTTCATGCTGGCCGCCGACGGCCGGTTCCACTTCCTGGAGGTCAACACCCGGCTGCAGGTCGAACACCCGGTCACCGAATGCGTGTTCGGGATCGACCTGGTCGCCTGGCAGCTGGCCGTGGCCGAGGGTGCCCGGCTGCCTGCCGCGCCGCCGCCGGCTCGCGGCCACGCCATCGAGGTCCGCCTCTACGCGGAGGACCCGGCCGCCGACTGGCGACCGCAGAGTGGCACGGTGCTGCGATTCGACATGCCCGGGGTGGACGCCGAGTTCGTGGTGCCCGCCGACCTGGGCCTGCGCCTGGACAGCGGCGTCGTCGCGGGTGTCGAGGTCAGCACACACTACGACCCGATGCTGGCCAAGGTCATCGCGTTCGGCCCGGACCGCGCGTCCGCGGCCCGGCGACTCGCCGCCGCGCTGGCCGGTGCCCGGCTGCACGGGCTCACCACGAACCGCGACCTGCTGGTGAACGTGCTGCGCCACCCGGAGTTCCTGGCCGGTGCCACGGACACCGGGTTCCTGGACCGGATCGGCGTCCAGACGCTCTGCGCCCGCGATCCCGGCGTTGTCCCCGTGTCGGCGCTGGCCGCCGCGCTGGCGCAAGCGGAGGCCCGGCGCGCCTCGGCGGCCGTGCAGCGGGCCGTGCCGGCGGGCTGGCGGAACCTGCCGTCGCAGCCACGGCGCGTGGCCTATCTGGTGGACGCCGAGCAGGTCGACGTCGAGTACCGGTTGACCAGGGACGGCCTGGTGAGCCCGCTGGACGTGACACTGGTGTCCGTGGGAGCGCGCACCGTGGTGCTCGACGTGGCCGGGCTGCGGCAGCGGTTCGTGGTCGCGCAGTACCCGGGCCGGGTCGAGGTCGACTCGGCGCTGGGCTCGGTGGCACTGGTCGAGGTGCCCCGGTTCGCCGACCCGGCCGACCGGGTCGTCGAGGGCGCGACGGTCGCGCCGATGCCCGGCGCGGTGGCCCGGGTCGCGGTCGCGGTCGGTGACCGGGTGGCCGCCGGGGCCGAACTGCTCGTGCTGGAGGCGATGAAGATGCAGCATCGGGTGGTGGCAGCGACCGGTGGCGTGGTGACCGAACTGCGGGTGGCACAGGGACAGCAGGTGGACGCGGGCGCGGTGCTCGCCGTGATCGAGGAGGACGAGGCATGACCACAGCGTTTTCCGAGTCCGATGAGCGCCAGGCGCTGCGGGCTGCCGTGCGGGAACTCGCGGGCCGGTTCGGCCGCGACTACTTCGTCGCGAAGGCACGCAGCGGCGAGAAGACAGCCGAACTGTGGGCGGCGGCCGGCAAAGCCGGCTACCTGGGGGTGAACGTCGCCCAGGAGTACGGCGGTGGGGGCGGCGGCATCGGCGACCTGGCCGCGGTGTGCGAGGAGTTCGCGGCGGCCGGGATGCCGCTGCTCATGATGGTCGTGTCGCCCGCGATCTGCGCCACCGTGATCGGCCGCTTCGGCACCGAGGAGCAGCAGCGCCGCTGGCTGCCCGGACTGGCCGACGGCACCACGAAGATGGCGTTCTCCATCACCGAGCCGGACGCCGGGTCCAACTCCCACCGGCTGGCCACGTCGATCCGCCGCGACGGCGACGACTGGCTGCTGTCCGGCGGCAAGTACTACATCTCCGGCGTCGACGAGGCGGACGCGGTGCTGGTCGTGGCGCGGCACGTCGACGCGTCCGGCCAGCGGCTGCTGCCGTCCCTGATGATCCTGCCGACCGACGCGCCGGGGTTCACCTACCAGCCGATCCAGATGGACATCGTGTCGCCGGAAAAGCAGTTCACGCTGTTCTTCGACGACGTGCGCCTGCCCGCCGACGCGCTCGTCGGCTCGACCGACGCGGGCCTCGCGCAACTGTTCGCCGGCCTGAACCCGGAACGGATCATGGCCGCGTCGCTGTCCACCGGCATGGCCCGCTTCGCCATCGACAAGGCCTCGGAGTACCTGCGCACCCGGCAGGTGTGGGGCGCGCCGATCGGCAGCCACCAGGGCCTGGCGCACCCGCTGGCGCACTGCGCGATCCAGCTGGAACTGGCCAGGCTGATGACCCAGAAGGCGGCCGCGCTCTACGACGCGGGCCTGGACCGGGAGTCGGGTGAGTCGGCCAACATGGCGAAGCTGGCGGCGGCCGACGTGGCCGTGGCAGCGGTCGACCAGGCCATCCAGTCCCACGGCGGCAACGGCCTGGCCTCCGAGTACGGCCTCGGCGCGCTGCTCGGTGCCGCCCGCGCGGGCCGTATCGCCCCGGTCAGCCGCGAGATGATCCTCAACTACGTCGCCCAGCACACCCTGGGCCTGCCGAAGTCGTACTAGCGGTATGTCCGGTAACCATGCCGGTTACTGGACACCACCAGCTAGAACGCGGAGACCGTGACGGCGGCGCGTTCGCGGCGGGACAGCGCGCGCAGGACCTGGACGGTCCCGTGGTGGGCGGCCGCGATGCGGACCAGTGTGGTGAGCACGAGGTCGGCCGCTTCAGCGGGCGGCTCGGGGCTGGGTACGTCGATGCTGACGGCGAGGTCGTCCATGTGGACGGCGAGTTCGATCATGCGGGTGAGCAGCCACTGGTCGAGGCGCAGCACCGCGCGGTTGGCGAACACGAGCCGGTCCGGTGGCAGCGTGGGCAGCGTCTTGGCCAGCTCACCGAGGGTCTCGTGTGCCCGCTTGGCCAGATCACGCGGACCCTCACCCGCCATTTCCTCACCGAGCTGGCGCAGCCGGGTGTGCAGCGGATCGTGCGGCGACGAGCCGGGCGAGTCGGCCGTGGCGAAGTAGGTGACGGCATCGACCGGCTCCAGATCCGGCACCGGCTCGTCGAGCCAGTCCGCCACCAGGAACACCGACGCGAAGGCGAGATGCCCGGCCAGGCCGCTGATCCGGTACTCGGGCAGCGCGCTCGGCGCGGTCCAGTGGTGCGCGAGGCCGGGCGTGCGCAGCAGGGACACCGCGGTCCGGGCGGTGGCCAGGTAACTGTCGACGATCACGCGATCAGGTTAGAGCGGTAAACCGCTGGCCGGGGGCATGGGGCCATTCGTTAGCCTGGGGCGACCACTACGACAAGGAGTCAACCCCGTGATGCGGACGCAGGAGGCCGGAACACTCCGGGCCTCACATGCCGGACAGACCGTTACCCTCGCCGGCTGGGTGGCGCGTCGGCGTGATCACGGCGGAGTGATCTTCATCGATCTCCGGGACGCGTCGGGCACGGCGCAGGTCGTGTTCCGTGAGGGTGAGATGGCCGAGCGGGCCCACCGGCTGCGCGCCGAGTTCGTCGTCCAGGTCACCGGCGAGATCGTGATCCGGCCCGAGGGCAATGAGAATCCCGAGCTGCCGACCGGTGCCGTCGAGGTGACCGTCACCGACCTGACCGTGCTCAACGAGGCAGGCCCGTTGCCGTTCCCGTTGGAGGAGCACGTCGAGGTCGGCGAGGAGGCCCGGCTCAAGTACCGCTACCTGGACCTGCGTCGCGCCGGCCCGGCGGCCGCCCTGCGGATGCGCAGCGAGGCCAACCGGATCGCCAGGGACGTGCTCAACGACCATCGGTTCGTCGAGATCGAGACCCCGACGTTGACCAGGTCCACCCCGGAGGGCGCCCGCGACTTCCTGGTGCCCGCCCGGTTGCGGCCGGGCTCCTGGTACGCGCTGCCACAGTCGCCGCAGCTGTTCAAGCAGCTGCTCATGGTGGCCGGGATGGAGCGCTACTACCAGCTCGCCCGCTGCTACCGCGACGAGGACTTCCGCGCCGACCGCCAGCCGGAGTTCACCCAGCTCGACATCGAGATGAGCTTCGTCGACCAGGATGACGTGATCGCGCTGGGCGAGCGCATCGTGGCCGCGTTGTGGCGCGAGCTGGCCGGCCACGAGATCACGCTGCCGATCCCGCGGATGACCTACGCGGACGCGATGGCCCGCTACGGCACCGACAAGCCGGACCTGCGGCTGGACCTGGAACTCACCGATCTGACCGAGTACTTCGCGAACACGCCTTTCCGCGTGTTCCAGGCGCCGTACGTGGGTGCCGTGGTGATGGCCGGTGGCGCCGGCCAGCCGCGGCGGACGCTGGACGCCTGGCAGGAGTGGGCCAAGCAGCGCGGGTCAAGGGGCCTGGCATACGTGCTGGTCGGTGAGGACGGCACGCTGTCCGGTCCGGTCGCGAAGAACCTGTCCGAGGCCGAGCGCGATGGCTTGGCCAAGGCCGCCGGTGCCGAGCCGGGCGACTGCGTGTTCTTCGGCGCGGGCGAGCCCGAGGCCGCTCGTGCCCTGCTCGGTGCGGCCCGGCTGGAGATCGGCAAGCGCCTGGGCCTGATCGACGAGAACGCCTGGTCCTTCGTCTGGGTGGTGGACGCGCCCCTGTTCACGCCCGCTGCGGCAGCCGTGGCCAGTGGTGACGTCGCCGTCGGTGCTGGTCGCTGGACCGCGGTGCACCACGCGTTCACGTCCCCGACGCCGGAGTGGATCGACCGGTTCGAGGAGGACCCCGGCAGCGCGCTCGCCTACGCCTACGACATCGTCTGCAACGGCAACGAGATCGGCGGTGGGTCGATTCGTATCCACCGCGCGGACGTGCAGCAGCGGGTGTTCGGTGTGATGGGATTGTCCGAGGAGGAGGCGAACGACAAGTTCGGCTTCCTGCTCGACGCCTTCAAGTTCGGCGCGCCGCCGCACGGCGGCATCGCGTTCGGCTGGGACCGGGTGGTCATGCTGCTGGCCGACCAGCCGTCGATCCGCGAGGTCATCGCGTTCCCGAAGTCCGGCGGCGGTTACGACCCGCTGACCGGGGCACCGGCGCCGATCACGCCGCTGCAGCGCAAGGAGGCAGGCGTGGACGCGAAGCCGCCCGCGCCGAGCGCCTGAGCCGTCGACACCGCGTGCGGGCGTGCTGGCCGCGCCCGTGCGGAGTGTCATGACCTGACGGCGATCCGTTACCCAAGTGTGGCTGCGGTTGCACTACGGTCGCGTGCGCGAACACCTGGGCAAACTGTGGTCCGGGGCCGTTTTCTTAGCCGTCACACGGGGTGAACGCTGCCCGCCGGGTCCAGCCGCGAGTAGGGTCGGAGGCGATGAGTGTGGATATCACCGCCAGCTCATCCGATGCCGCAGGAGGCATCGAGTCGGCGGTGTCGGGGACGGTACAGGCGGCTGAGCAGGTGCTCAGCCATCGATTTGGCGCATCCGTGAGGCTGGCGGAGCCCGAGGATCTGGGCGGCAGCGGCTCTTCGACGGTGGTACGGGTGCGAGTCGCGTCCACGCCGTTCTTCCTGCCCAGGACCCTCGTGGTGAAGAAGTACGGTCCGGTGATCCCGGGGACGCTGGGTGACGCGTTCATCCAGGAGGCTGTCAGCTACCAGCTGTTCACCGCGCTCTCGGCCGATGAGCGGATGTGCCCGGAGATGTTCGCGCACGACGGCGCCGAGCGTTTGGTCGTGCTGGAGGATCTCGGCCGGGCGCCCACGCTGGCCGACAAGTTGCTGAGCAACGACCCGAAGGCCGCCGAGCGCGCGCTGTTGTCGTGGTCGCGCTCGCTGGGCAGGCTGCACGCGAGCACTGCCGGTCGAGAGCAGGACTTCGACGCGCTGAGCCGCAGGCTGGGTGCCACGAGGGTGACCGATCCGCTGGCGTCCGCGGCGCATCAGGCGTTCGAGGAGCTGCCCGAGCTGCTGTCCGACGCACTCGGCGTGGTCACGTCCGGCGCGGCACACCGCAGGGCCCGTGCGTCGTCCTGGCTGCTGGACTCGCACAGCCACCGGGCGTTCAGCCCGTCCGACGCGTGCCCGGACAACAATGTGATCACCAGCAAAGGCGTGCGGTTCCTGGACTTCGAGGGCGGTTGCTGGCGGGACGTGTTGTTGGACGCGGGGTACCTGAGGGTGCCGTTCCCGTCGTGCTGGTGCTCGTTCACGCTGCCTGCCGGCATGACCGAGGCGATGGTGGCTGCGTGGCGCGCGGAGGTCAGGGACGTCTGGCCCGACCTGGACGATGACGACGTGCTGCTGCCCGGTTTGCTGGACGCGCAGTTGTTCTGGGTGTGGGTGTCCACGTGGTGGTTCCTGCCCAGAGCGGGTCAGGACGACGAACCGCTGGACTCGGGGTTCCAGTCGCCGAGGCGGAGTGTCGCGCTGCGGTCGAGGTGGCTGCAGTTGGCGAAGGACGCGGCCAGAGCGGGTGAGCTGGACGTGGTCGAGCACGCGACGTCGGTGGTAGGCGCGCTGGAACGCCGCTTCGGCGCTCAGATCGACCTGCCGCCGTACCCGGCATTCCGGTAGCGCGAGAAGCGACTCTGCAGCGGAACCAGGGGCCAGTCAGCGGAGGCTCGCGGTGGGGCGAATCGCCCGGCGCCGGGCGCTGACCGATCACCAGTACCGATCAACGGCTGCGCGCGACTCGGCGCCGGCAGCCGGCGCCGAGTCGCGCACACCTACCGACGGCGGCCGCCCAGAACCACGTACCCCGGCAGGACGACCCTGCCCGGAAAGCAGGGCCAACCCGGCCGGCCGTGGCCGTGATCTCCCCGTGATCAGCCGCACGCACCCACCCGGTCCGGTAATTGTCCGTTTCCCGACCCCTGGGAACCGCCTGGTAGCCGCATCCGACAGGCAAGGTTTCCCACATAGGTGTGAACTTCGCGGCTACCAGAAGTGACCAGCCCCCGGGTTCCGATTGTTTCCATTGGCCACCGGTCGAGCTCCGATCAACGAGGCCGGATCGAGAGAACCGCAGGCAGCAAGATCGACCCGGAGCCACGACAACACCGAACCCAGGTGTCGTCCCCACCTGGGAATTCACCCCAACGAGGCAAGAAGGTCGACTTGAGCGGGGCCACCCCGAGCCCGAGTCGATCATGTGCCAACGTGCCAAAAGAACTGCTCACGGCACCCGGAACCGAACTGGAACCGCGTCGTGCCACCACGACATGACACCCCCTGGCCATCCGACTCGGCAGCACCGTCCATCGACGCCACTCGGCCGGGAACCACCGATCGCGCATTCGGCGGTTGCGCGCCCCGTTGTCGACGCGCACGGCAGCCTCGCAACCGATCTTGGCCGAGAGATGTGTCCGGTTAATCCGAATATTTCCCACGGTACTGGCAAAAGCGCTGGTAATCGGCCCATTCCGCGACAGCGTCCACCCGGGGGACCGTGTTGTAGTGTCCTGATCTCGAAGTCCCCGAATTGCCAGCGTCGAATAGCTGGGTAATGCAGAGCCATTGCCTGCCACTTTCGGGTGAACTTCAGAAGCGATTTACCACGCTTGACGATCCCGGCAGCGAGGTGAACACGGATGCGTCCAGCGCCCATTCGTGCCCTGATGGCGCCGCGAACCGGCGGAGGTCGACTCCCGGCTCCTGTATGTCCTATCGGCCGCGCCACCACGTCCCGAACGTGCGGCCGCGCGGCAGTCCCATCGACAGTGCCGAGCGCGGGCAGCGGCAGTGAGGAGGTTGCGTGAGTTCCCCCGTTTCGCGAACCCGGGCGGCGGCTGCCGGCCGGGCAGGACTGGCCGACCGGCTGGGCCGGTGGCGCAACCTGCGGCTGCCGATCAAGCTCGCCCTGGTCACCTTCGTCCCGATGATCGTGATGTGCGCCCTGGGCGTCGTGCTGATCAACGGCCAGCTCGCACACGCCGCCCAGTACGCCAGAGCCAACCGCATCACACAGCTCAGCGGATCGGTCCGCGCCTCGATCTCCGCGTTGCAGGACGAGCGCGAGCAGGTCGCCGCGCGGAGTCCCGGCAGGACCGCGCCGATGGCCGCGGGCATGACCACTGGCGGCGCCGCCGCCGGCTCGGGTGACGCGGGCACTCCCACCGGCACCACGGGCTCGGGCGACACACTCGCGATGGCGCGGCACGAGGTGGACCTGGCGATGACGGCCACCCGCCAGGCCGTGACCACCGACTCGGCGGCCGGTGACCTGGACCCTGTGGCCGGCGCCGCCTGGGCCACGGCCGACCGCCAGTTGGGCGAGTTGAGTTCGTTGCGCCACGCCACCTCCGCGTCCCAACCGAATCGGTCGACCGAGGTCGCGAGCTACACGCGGTTGATCGACGCGCTGTTCGCGTTCGATCGGGTGCTCACCACCGGTCTGGCCGACGCGCAGCTGACCCGGCAGGCACTGTCCATCTACGACCTGTTCGCCGCCCGCGAGGAGGTCCGGTACCAGCAGTCGGTGGTGCTGGCGGGCATCGGCACGCACACCATGTCGGTCGCCGACGTCACGTCGCTGCACGGTTCCGAGGCCCGGCAGGCCAGCCGGATCAGCGACTTCCGTGCCGTCGCCAGCCAGGACGTGGCGCGCAGCTACGACCGCTCCGTCGACCCGGCCGCCGACCGCAGGCAGAGCACCCTGCTGGGCCAGGCGATCGACCAGTCCGGTGGCATGACCGGGCAGGTGATGCCGGGCATGGCGATCAACGTCCCGATCACCACCTGGGACACCGCCAACCGCGCGGTGACCATCGGTCTGGACCATGTCACCGACGACCTGGCCGGTTCGCTGCGGTCGACCGCGGCCCAGCTGCGGTCCGGTGCGAGCACCGCGGCGGCCGTCGCCGTCATCGTGCTGCTGATCGCGCTCGCCGCGACGGTCGCGCTGGCGGTGCTGATAGCCCGGCAACTGCTGCGGTCGATCGGCCTGCTCCGGCGCACCGCACGCGACGTCGCCTCCCGGCAGCTGCCCGACGCGGTGGAACGGATCCGGGCGGGCGAAACCATTGCCGCCACGGTGGAAGCGGTCGGTGTGCACACCACCGACGAGATCGGCCAGCTGGCCAGGGCCTTCGACGCGGTGCACGGCGAGGCGTTGCGGCTGGCCGTGGAACAGGCGAACGTGCGCGCGAACTACAGCGAGCTGTTCGTCAACCTGTCGCGGCGCAGCCAGAGCCTGGTGCAGCGGCAGCTGCGGCTGATCGAGCAGCTCGAACGCGACGAGGAGGACCCCGACCAGCTGTCGGCGTTGTTCAAGCTGGACCACCTCGCCACCCGGATGCGGCGCAACAACGAGAACCTGATGGTGCTCTCGGGTGGCGAGCTGGCTCGGGGCAACGGCCAGCAGATCTGCCTGGCCGACCTGCTGCGCGCCGCGGTGTCGGAGATCGAGCACTACCAACGGGTCGTGGTGCAGCCGCCGCCGGACGCGCACGTCGTCGGCTACGCGGCGGGCGACCTGATCCGGCTGCTCGCCGAGCTACTGGACAACGCGACGGCGTTCTCGTCCCCGGACACGCCGGTGACCGTCGCCTCGCACCGCACCCGGCGCAAGGCGATCGTGATCGACATCGTCGACCACGGCATCGGCATGGGCGACGACGAACTGGTGCGTGCCAACGAACAGCTCAGCCACCCGGCCGGCGTCGAGGGCCGCATGTCCCGCCGGATGGGCCTGTTCGTGATCAGCAGACTCGCCCACCAGCACGACGTCCGGGTCCGGCTGCACGGCGGCCACGACATCCCGGGGCTGCGGGTGACCATCACCGTGCCGGCGGAACTGGTGATCGGTGAGCCGGATTCGCTGCCACCAGGCCGGTCCGACGACGGCCCGGCGGGCGGCAACGGCATCGGGACCGGGACCGGCAGCGGGCCGCTGCCCAAGCGGACCGCGGGGGCCACCGGTGGCCCGAACGGCGCCTGGCACGCGGCGACCATGCGCGGCACGCTGGACGCGCCTGCCACCACGGTGACGCCCGCGGGCGGCCCTGCCGATCCGGCGCAGGGCGCGCTCACGGTCACCATCCCGCAGTTGCCCTCGGCGCTGACCTCCGGCGTCGGCCTGTTCGCTCCACTCTCCACTGAGGACGAGGCGGGGGGGTCGGCGAAGCCGGTCGCAGACGGTGGGGAAGCCGTCGGGCGGCACGAGGTCACCCCGATCTTCGACACGCTGTCCGCGTGGTTCGAGCAACCGGCGCCCGCTGAGGCCGGCGCCGAACAGCAGGACGCCGGGGACGGGTGGCGGTTCGCGGCCGACGAGGGCTGGCAGGCCGTGGACGCGGTCGTCGACGTCGAGCCCGAGGAGTTCACCTCGGTGGGGCTGCCCAAGCGGCAGCCCAAGGCGTTGCTGCTGCCGGGCAGCGTGCAGCCGGAGCCGGTGGCACAGCGGCCGCAGGCCGTCCCCGCGGAACGCATGCGGCACCGGCTGTCCGGCTTCCAGGACGGCCTGCGTCGAGGTAGGCGGGCTGCTGACGGGGACACCGTGCGCAGCGAGCCGGCGGGCCTGTGCCCGCCCGCCGAACCACCGGCGGCCTGGGCGTCGCTGGCCGACGACGGTCAGCGCGCCGCGGACGACGTCGCCGCCGCCACCACGGGCGAGACCACACTGGTCGGTCTGCCCAAGCGGCGGCCCAGGGAACACCTGCTGCCGGGCAGCGTCGCGCCACCCACCGAACGGCATGCCGCCCCCACCCGGGACGCCCGCGTCATGCGTCAGCGGCTGAGCAGCTTCCAACGAGGCGTCCGCGAGGGGCGCGGTGGCACCGAGGCCACCGTGGCGGAGCCCGCCGAGCACGGATTCCATTGGTAGAACTGGGAGAACGAATGACGTCGAGTCAGTCGCCGCAGGGTCGGTTCGGTTGGTTGGTCACCGACTTCACCGAACGGGTCCCGGGTGTCGCACACGCGATCGTGGTGTCGGCGGACGGCCTGCTGCTGTCCTCGTCGGCCCGGCTGCCCGGGGACCGGGCGGATCAACTGGCCGCGGTCGCGTCCGGGCTGGGCAGCCTGACCCAGGGCGCCGCGCGCTGCTTCGAGGCAGGCACGGTCCGCGAGACCGTGGTGGAGATGGAACGTGGGGTCATGCTGCTGATGGCCATCAGCGACGGCTCGTCGCTGGCCGTCCTCGCCGCCCCCAACTGCGACATCGGTCAGGTCGCGTACGAGATGGCACTGCTCGTCGAACGTGTCGGGCAGATGCTCACCCCGGAGCTTCGAGCGGAACTGCGGGGCAGCAATCGACTGCTCGCGAAGCAACCGGTGTGAGGGCGCGACATGGCAGGTTATGACGCTGACGACGAACTGGCCGGTGGGGAAGCCGGCCGAGGGCACGGAGCGCAGGCACCCCCGCCTGCCGACGGACCGGGCGAAACCGCCGCCGACGGGTTGACCGGCACTGTGCCGGTCGGCGAGGACGGCTACGCCCTGCCGTTCGTCACCGAGTACGTCGAACAGACCAGTCCGGCCGACGAGGGATTCGGCTGCCTACTGAACCCCGACGTGGGCGAGCGGGAACTGCCCGAGCCGCCTGCCGAGGAGTTCGGTGACGAGGCGGCGATGGTCCGCCCCTACGCCTGGACGCGCGGGCGGACGAAGGCGAACTACGACCTGAAACTGGAAACTCTCATCTCGACCACCGAACTGGCGGTCGACGAGACTCTGCTGCCGCAGTTGGAACACCGTGCGGTCAGTTCGCTGTGCCGCTATCCGCTGTCGGTGGCCGAGGTGGCGGCCAAGCTGTCGATTCCACTCGGCGTGGCCCGAGTGATCCTTTCGGACATGGCCGAACTGGGACTGATCAGCATTCACCGGACATTCGCCGACGACGACATCGCGGCGCATCTCGTGTTGATGGAAAGGGTGTTGAGTGGACTCCGTCGACTTTGAGAGGTCGAAGAAGACCCCCCTCACGCGGACGGCTACGTCGGCGAAGATCGTGGTGGCAGGCGGTTTCGGTGTCGGAAAGACGACGTTCGTCGGTTCGGTCTCCGAGATCATGCCGCTGACCACGGAGGCGGTGATGACCGAGGCGAGTACCGGGATCGACGACCTTCGTGCCACACCGGCCAAGAACACGACCACGGTCGCCATGGACTTCGGCCGGGTGACCTTGGACTCCGAACTGATCCTCTACCTGTTCGGCACCCCCGGCCAGCACCGGTTCTGGTTCATGTGGGACGACCTCGTGCGCGGTGCGATTGGTGCCGTTGTGCTCGTCGATACCCGCCGATTGGCCGATTCGTTCGCCGCTGTGGACTACTTCGAGGAACACGGGCTGCCGTACGTCATCGGGTTGAACTGCTTCGAAGGCGTGCCACAGTATCCGGTCGAGGATGTACGGGAAGCGATGGCGATAGCGCAGGACGTGCCGATCGTGAAGTGTGACGCACGCAAGCGTGAATCCACCAAACAGGCTCTCATCACGATGGTGCAACATGCGATGCAGCGCTGGCATGCAAGGGACGTGGTCAGAGCATATTGAGCGGCAAAACGGGCGAGCGCTGCTCGGATTTGCACCATGCGGCCGATTGACCGGTCGCCGGAATACCTCTACAACAAAGAGGCATTCCGGCTGGGGAGGTGGCTTTATGGTGCACTCGCTCGACTTCGACGATCGGATTTCGCCGCTGTCCCGTCGGTTGGTGCCCGATGAGATGTGGGCACTCGTGCAACCGTTGATGCCGACACCGAAGGTCCGGCCGCAGGGTGGCGGCCGGACCAGGGTCGGGGACCGGGCCGTGTTCGTCGCGGTCGTCTACGTGCTCACCAGTGGCTGCGCGTGGCGTCGGTTACCCGTGAGCTTCGGCATCGCGGTGCCGACCGCGTACCGCAGGTTCGTCGAATGGAACGGCGTCCGCCTGTGGGACCGGCTGTTCGACTCGGTACACCGGGCGGGCAACGGCACCGGGGTGGCGCTGGACGACGAACTGGTCGAGTGGGCCAGGGCCATTCGGGACGCGGCCGACGCGCGGGCGGCGTTCGCCTCGTGATCGAGGCAACACCCGGCGTTTCGGCTCGTGCGGCGGATCTAGGCTGCCGTCATGCTGCTCGATCGCACCCTGCTCGGCCCCGGTCCGACCAACCCGTATCCCGAGGCGACCCAGGCACTGGCCGCGCCGCTGCTGGGTCATCTCGACCCGGACTTCCTGCGCATCCTCGACGAGACGTGTGACCGATTGCGCACGGTGTGGGGTACCGCGAACCGGCGCACACTGCCGTTGTCGGGCACCGGCTCGATCGGCATGGAAGCCGCGTTCGCGAACACCGTCCGGCCGGGCATGGTCGTGGTGGTCGCGGTGAACGGACTGTTCGGCGAGCGGATGTGCGACGTGGCGAGCCGCTACGGCGCCGAGGTGGTCCGGGCGGACCACGAGTGGGGCGAACCGGTCGACGTGGACGCCGTGCTGGCCGCGCATCCCGCGCCCGCCCTGGTGGCCGCCGTGCACGCCGAGACCTCCACCGGTGCCCGCAGTGACATCGGCGCGCTCGCCGCCGCCGTGCACGACCGCGACCCCGACGCCCTGGTGCTGGCCGACTGCGTCACGTCGCTGGCGGGCATCGAGGTCGAGATCGACGACTGGGGCGTGGACATCGCCTACTCCGGCACGCAGAAGTGCATCGGCGTCGCTCCGGGCCTCTCGCCGTTCACCATCTCCGACCGCGGCTGGCAGCATCGCGTCGAGCACCCGCCGACCTGGTACCTCGACCTCGGCATGATCGGCGACTACGTCGGCGGCAACGGCCAAGGGAGCCGGACCTACCACCACACGGCACCGGTCGCGATGATCGCGTCGTTGCACGCGGCACTGGGCCGGGTGCTGGAGGAGGGCCTGCCCGCCGTCTACGAGCGGCACCGCGCCGCCGGAGCGCGGCTGCAGGAGGGTCTGGTCGAACTCGGTCTCGACCTGTTCGCCCGCGCAGGCCACCGGCTGCCGGAGCTGACCACCGTGTGGGTGCCCGAGAGCGTGGACTCGGCGAAGGTGCGGCACCGGCTGCTCACCGAGTACGGCATCGAGATCGGCGCCGGAGCGGGCCGCTTCGCGAGCACGGTGTGGCGGATCGGCCTGATGGCCCACAACGCGCGGCTGGACCGGGTCGAACTGCTGCTCGGCGCGCTGCGCGAGGTGCTGGCCTGACCGAGGCGGCCGGGCTGCCGGGCGCTGGACACGGCCGTCGTACCCAGCGCATAGCATCGGAGGCGTGCAGGACGGTCTGTTCGGGGACGACGACACAGCCGGCGCCCAGGCCACTGCCCCGGCCGGGACAGTGGCCCGGGCGCTGGGCAACGGCGCTCGTGCCGGGCAGGTGAATCCGAACGCGCCGCTCGCCGTCCGGATGCGCCCCCAGTCGCTGGACGAGGTCCTCGGCCAGGACCATCTGCTCGGGCCCGGCGCTCCACTGCGCAGGCTGGTCGAGGGAGCCGCGCCCGCGTCGGTGCTGCTCTACGGCCCCCCGGGGACCGGCAAGACCACCCTCGCCACGCTGGTGTCGCAGGCCACCGGCAGACGGTTCGTCGCGCTGTCCGCGCTGTCGGCCGGGGTGAAGGAGGTCCGCGCGGTCATCGACGAGGCGCGGCTGCGGCTGCGCTCCGGTGGCCAGGCACCGGTGCTGTTCATCGACGAGGTGCACCGCTTCTCCAAGACGCAGCAGGACGCGCTGCTGGGCGCCGTCGAGGACCGGACCGTGCTGCTGGTGGCGGCCACCACCGAGAACCCGTCGTTCTCCGTCGTGGCACCGCTGCTGTCGCGGTCGCTGGTGCTGCAACTGCGGCCGCTGGCCGACGACGACGTGCGCGCCCTCGTACTGCGGGCCGTCGCCGACCCGCGCGGCCTCAACGACGAGCCGCGGCTGGCCAAGGACGCGGAGGACCACCTGGTCCGGCTCGCCGGCGGTGATGCCCGCCGGGCGCTGACCGCGCTGGAGGCCGCTGCCGAGGCGGCCGGCTCCACCGGGGCCGGCGAGATCGGCCTGGCCACGGTCGAGGCGGCCGTGGACCGCGCCGCCGTCCGCTACGACCGCGACGGCGACCAGCACTACGACGTGATCAGCGCGTTCATCAAGTCCATCCGCGGCTCGGACGTGGACTCCGCGCTGCACTACCTGGCGCGGATGATCGAGGCCGGGGAGGACCCGCGGTTCATCGCGCGGCGGCTGGTCGTGCACGCCAGCGAGGACGTCGGCATGGCCGACCCGACCGCGCTGCAGACCGCGACCGCCGCGGCCGCCGCCGTCCAGCTGATCGGGATGCCGGAGGCGCGGCTCGCGCTCGCCCAGGCCACCGTGCACCTGGCCACCGCGCCCAAGTCGAACGCGATCGTGACGGCGATCGACAGCGCGCTGGCCGACGTGCGCGGGGGCGCGGCAGGCACCGTGCCGCCGCACCTGCGCGACGGTCACTACGCGGGTGCCGCCCGGCTGGGCAACGCCCAGGGCTACGTCTACCCGCACAACGTCGCCGAGGGTGTCGTCACCCAGCAGTACCCACCGGACGAGCTGGTCGGCCGCGACTACTACGAACCCACCCAGCGCGGCGCCGAGCGGGTGATCGCCGAGCGCGTGCCCAAGCTCCGCCGCGTCATCCGCGGCACCGAATCACCCACCGACGAGGGGTAGCCGGCGGGTCACCAGTGGGTGATCGGGCTGGCCGCGGGTCGGCACGGTAACCTGACCGCCATCGCGCGGTACGGACCTGCGCGTCCATCTGGTGTGCTCCGGGAGGATTCGTGTCGGCAGGGCAGATCGCAGCGCTCGTCGCCGCCGGTGCCTTCGTGCTGCTGGTGCTGCTGCTCGCTGTGCCGCTGATCAAGCTCGGTAGGACGCTGGACGAGGCCACCATCGCGATCCGCAAGGCGTCGGCGAACTCCGACCCGCTGTTCAACGGCGCCAACACCACGTTCGACCACGTGAACACGCAGCTGGAGCGGGTCGACGGCATCACGGCCAACGCCCGCGCGGTCACCGGCAACGTGTCCGCGCTGACCTCGCTGTTCACCGCGACCCTGGGTGGTCCGCTGGTGAAGACGGCCGCGCTGTCCTACGGCATCAGCCGGGCCGTCCGCGCGCGCCGCAAGGCCAGCGGCGACGTGCCGGGCAAGCACTCGCGCAAGCAGCGCCGACGCGGAGGCAGGAAGTGATGAAACGGCTGTTCTGGCTCGGGATCGGAGTCGCGGCGGGCGTGGTCCTGTCGCGCAAGGCGAGCCAGACCGCAAGGCTGGCGACGCCGGCGGGCATCGCAGGTAATCTGGGTGACGCGCTCGGCGAACTCGCGGGCGCTCTGGGTACGTTCGGCGCCGACATCCGGGCCGGCATGACCGAACGCGAACGGGAACTGACGGAGACGGTGGAACAGCGGACGGGCATCAACCCGAGCCCTCGGCACGCGTACCGCGCTGCCGAGGAGACGCTGCGTGCCAGCGCACCCTCGGCCCGTCGATCGAGCGGGTCGCGAGCTCGCCGGGCGGATGGCTGACGCTCGCCCGCAGCGCGAGCCTGGTCATCCGCCGCCTCCGCGTCCCAGCCTCTCCCCAGCTCGCGAGGAAATCACCGTGCAGACCCACGAGATCATCGCCCGTTTCCGAGATCACTTCGAACGCAACGGCCACACCGTCGTGCCCAGTGCTTCGCTGATCCTCGACGACCCCAACCTGCTGTTCGTGAACGCGGGCATGGTGCCGTTCAAGCCGTACTTCCTCGGTGAGGCGCCGCCGCCGTACTCGCGTGCGACGAGCATCCAGAAGTGCGTGCGGACGCCCGACATCGACGAGGTCGGCAAGACCACCCGGCACAACACGTTCTTCCAGATGGCGGGCAACTTCGCCTTCGGCGACTACTTCAAGGAAGACGCGATCCGGCTCGCCTGGGAGCTGATCACGTCGTCGGTCGCCGACGGCGGCTACGGCTTCGACCCGGACCGCATCTGGCCGACCGTGTACCAGGACGACGACGAGGCGTTCGAGTTGTGGCGCAAGGTCTCCGGCCTGCCCGCCGAGCGGATCCAGCGGCGCGGCGCCGAGGACAACTTCTGGGACATGGGTGTGCCCGGCCCGTGCGGCCCGTGCTCGGAGATCTTCTTCGACCGCGGTCCCGAGTACGGCCGCGACGGCGGTCCGATCGTGGACGAGGAGCGGTTCCTGGAGATCTGGAACCTCGTCTTCATGCAGAGCATCCGCGGTGAGCTCAGCCCGAAGAAGGGCTACCCGGTGATCGGCGAGCTGCCGGCGAAGAACATCGACACCGGCATGGGCATCGAGCGGGTCGCGACGCTGCTGCAGGGCGTGGAGAACGTCTACGAGACCGACCTGGTCCGCCCGGTGATCGGCAAGGCGGAGGAGCTGTCCGGCCGCCGCTACGGTGCCGACAAGACCGACGACGTGCGCTTCCGGGTCATCGCCGACCACGCGCGCAGCGGCGTGATGCTGATCGGCGACGGCGTGACGCCCGGCAACGAGGCGCGCGGCTACGTGCTGCGCAGGCTGCTACGCCGGATCGTCCGGTCCGCGCGGCTGCTCGGCGTGCAGCAGCCGGTGCTCGGCGAGTTCGCGGCCGTCGTCCGGGACGAGATGGGTCCGTCCTACCCGGAACTGGTCTCGAACTTCGCGCGCATCGAGTCGGTGATCAACGCGGAGGAGGAGACGTTCCTCGCGACGCTGACCAGCGGTTCGCGCATCTTCGACGTGGCCGCGGCGGACACCCGCAAGTCCGGCGGCCTGGAGCTGGCCGGCGACAAGGCGTTCCAGCTGCACGACACGTACGGCTTCCCGATCGACCTCACTCTGGAGATGGCGGCCGAGCAGGGCCTCACCGTGGACGAGGACGGCTTCCGGCGGCTGATGACGGAGCAGCGTGAGCGTGCGAAGGCCGACGCGGCGAAGCGGCGCACCGGACACGGCGACCGCACCGTGTACCGCGACCTGCTGGCGATGGGCGAGACCGAGTTCACCGGCTACGACGAGCTGACCAGCGAAGCGATCGTGCGCGGCATCATCCGCGACGGTGAGCGCGTATCCAGTGCCGGCGAGGGCGACATCGTCGAGGTCGTGCTGGACCGCACCCCGCTGTACGCGGAATCCGGTGGCCAGGACAGCGACGCGGGCGTCATCACCGCGGGCAGCACCGACCTGGAAGTACTGGACGTGCAGAAGGTGGCCCGCAAGCTGTGGGTGCACCAGGTGCGGGTGCGCGGCGGCGAGGTGCGCGACGGCCAGCTGGTGCTCGCGCAGGTCGATCCCGAGTGGCGGATCGGCGCGCGGCAGGGCCACTCCGGCACGCACGTCGTGCACGCGGCACTGCGGCAGGTGCTCGGCCCGACCGCGCTGCAGAACGGCTCCTACAACAAGCCGGGCTACCTGCGGCTGGACTTCGCGTGGCAGGGCGGCCTGTCGCCGGCGACCCGCAGCGAGATCGAGGAGGTCAGCAACCTCGCGATCCGCAAGGACCTCCCGGTCCGGGTCATCTACACGACCCTGCCCGGTGCCCAGGAGCTCGGCGCACTCGCGTTGTTCGGCGAGACCTACGACGACGAGGTCCGGGTCGTGGAGATCGGCGGGCCGTGGTCGCGGGAGCTGTGTGGTGGCACCCACGTCGAGCACTCGTCGCAGATCGCGTCGATCGCGCTGCTCGGCGAGTCGTCCATCGGTTCCGGGGTGCGGCGCGTCGAGGCCTATGTGGGTCTGGAGGCGTTCCAGTACCTCGCCAAGGAGCGCGCGCTGGTGCAGAACCTGGCAGGCATGCTCAAGGTGCCCGACGCGGAGGTCCCGGCGCGCGTCGAGTCGCTGGTGGCGCGGCTGCGCGACGCGGAGAAGGAGCTGGAGCGGCTGCGCGCCGAACGGCTGCTCTCGTCCGCGGGTGACCTGGCCGGAGGTGCCGAGGACGTGTCCGGCGTCGCGCTGGTCGCGCAGGCGCTGCCGGGTGGTGTCAGCGGCGGTGACCTGCGCGGGCTCGCCGGCGAGGTGCGCAACCGGCTCGGTGCCCGATCCGGTGTGGTCGCGCTGTTCTCGGCCGGCGACGGCAAGGTCAACTTCGTGGTCGCCACCACGTCGACGGCCCGCGAGGGTGGCCTCGCGGCGGGCAAGCTGGTGCCCGCGTTCGCGGCAGCGATCGAGGCGCGCGGCGGCGGCAAGCCGGATCTCGCGCAGGGTGGCGGCGGCAACCCGGCGGGTGTGCCCGCGGCGATCGAGGCATTGCGGGCCGAGCTGGGCAGGCAGTGACTGGTCACAGCGCGACCGGTCACAGCATGACTGATCACAGCATGACTGGTTACAGCGCGACTGTACACATGACTGGTTACAGCGCGACTGGTCACAGCGTGACCGCTGACGGCGGACACTGGCGAACGTGACCAGGCGGCCACGAGCCAAACGCGACACCGGGGCGGTCGGGCGTGGTCCCGACCGCCCCGGCGTCGATGACCCCGGACGGGGGAGGCGACTCGGGGTTGATGTCGGTTCTGTCCGGGTTGGTGTTGCGCTGAGCGATCCCAGCCCGATCCTGGCCACCCCACTCGTTACCCTGTCGAGGGACGAGCGAGCAGGTAAGGATCTCCGCCAACTCGCCGCCCTCGTCGAGGAGCATGAGGTGGTCGAAGTGGTCGTGGGCCTGCCAAGAACGCTCGCAGGTCGCACCGGTGAGGCGGCGCTGATCGCACAGGCGTACGCGGAGTCGCTGGCCGGCAGGATCGCGCCAGTACCGGTGCGGTTGGCCGACGAGCGCCTGACCACCGTGACAGCGGCCCGGATGCTGTCCGCGCGAGGCGTGAAGGGCGGCAAGCAGCGAGCGGTCGTCGACCAGGCTGCCGCCGTGGAGATCCTGCAGAGCTGGCTGGACGGGCGTGCCGCGGTGCTCAACCGGGCCACCCCGCCCGACGAGGTGACACCGTGACCGACGGTATCGACCTGTTCGACGAGCTGTCCGAGGACGACCAGCGGCGCGACCGGCGCTCCCGCCGCCGGCGGCGCAGGCGCCTGACCTGGGGCATCGTCGCGGTACTCGTGCTGCTCATCGGGACAGGCGCCTACCTGGGCGTCAAGCAGTTCACCGGCCTCGGCGACTACCCGGACTTCGCCGGGCCCGGCACCACGGACACCGTCTTCGAGGTGAACCCCGGCGACACCACCCGCGACATCGGCGACGACATGGCCCAGGCAGGCATCGTCGCGAGTTCCAACGCGTTCGTGAAGGCCAGTTCGACGAGCACCGCGATCGCCAGTGTGCAGCCCGGTTTCTATGTGCTCAAGAAGCACATGTCCGCCGCCGCGGCGGTCACCAAGATCACCCAGTCGGCCAGCCGGGTCGGGCTGCTGGAGATCAAGAGCGGCCAGCAACTGGACGACACGACCAGCACGGCGGGCAAGGTCACGGCGGGCATCCTCACCCACATCTCGCAGGCCAGCTGCGCGAAGCTCGACGGCAAGGACACCTGCGTCTCGGTGGCCCAACTGCGCGCCGCGATCCAGAGCACCGACCCGGCGGCGCTGGGCGTGCCGGACTGGGCGATCCCGAGCGTCACCGCCGCCGACCCCAAGCACCGCCTGGAAGGCCTGATCCTGCCGGGCGTGTACAACCTGAAGCCGGGGGAGACCGCGGCCCAGACGTTGAAGCGCATCCTCGACCAGTCCTCGGCACAGCTGCAGGCCGCCGGGCTGCCGTCCCCGAGTCAGCAGAAGTCGGGCTTCTCGCCGTACCAGGTGCTCACTTTGGCGTCCATTGTGGAGCGTGAGGCGGGCACGACGGCCGACATGCCGAAGATCGCGCGGGTGTTCTACAACCGGTTGCAGCAGGGTATGGAGCTGCAGTCGGACGCCACTGTGGACTACGGGCTGGATCGGCCGATGGTCGCCACATCGCCGACCGAACGGCCCAAGGCGGGTGCCTACAACACCTACGGCAACGCGGGCCTGCCGCCGACACCGGTGTCCAGCCCGAGCACGGACGCGATCGAGGCGGCGACCCAGCCGGTCTCGGGCCCGTGGCTGTTCTTCGTGGTGTGCCAGAAGGACCGGAGTTCGTGCTTCGCGACCAACCTCCAGCAGCACAACGTGAACGTGCAGCTCGCGATCCACAACGGGGTCTTCTGACATGCGGGCCGCCGTGCTCGGCTCACCCGTCGCCCATTCGCTCTCACCCGTCCTGCACCTCGCCGCCTACCGCGAGCTGGGGCTGACGGACTGGACGTTCGACCGGATCGAGGCGGACGCGGCGGCGTTGCCCGGGCTGGTCGCTGGCTTGGATGAACAGTGGGCAGGCCTGGCCGTCACGATGCCCGGCAAGCACGCGGCGCTGGAGTACGCCTCCGAGCGCACGGAGCGCGCGATCGCCGTCGGCGCGGCGAACACGCTGGTCGCGCTGGGTGGCGGTGCGTGGCGCGCGGACTGCACGGACGTGGCGGGGGTGGCCGGAGCGCTGCGGGTCGCCGGTGGCTACCGGCCCGTCGCGGGAGCGCGTGGCCTGGTCCTGGGCGCTGGTGGCACGGCCGCGGCGGCACTGGCCGGCCTGGCGGCGCTGGACGTCGCCGAGGTGGTGCTGGTGGTGCGGTCAGCGGCGCGGGCGGCGGGTGTGCTGGCCACGGCCGAACGGGTCGGCGTCGCGGTGTCGGTGCGGCAGTGGGCCGAAGCCGACCTGCGGGCTCTCGCCGCGTCGGCCGCCGTGGTGGTCAGCACGGTGCCCGCCGGTGCCGCCGATGCTCACGCCGATGAGCTGGCAGCGGCGCCGTGCCTGCTCGACGTGGTCTACCACCCGTGGCCGACGCCGCTGGCCGAGGCCGTCGAGCGGCACGGTGGGCGGCTGGCGACCGGGCTGGACATGCTGCTGCACCAGGCGTTCGGCCAGGTCGAGCAGTTCACCGGCAAACCATCGCCGAGGGTGGCGATGCGCGACGCGCTGTCCGCGGCCACCGGCCGGACGCTGCCGCTGTAGTCAGGCGTCCAGGTCGGCGACGACGATGGCGGCCAGCTCGTCCAGCACGGCGTCGGCATCGGCGCCCTCGGCGGCGAGGACGACCTCGTCACCGTGCATGGCGCCCAGGGTCATCAGGTTGAGGATGCTGCCCGCGGGCACCGGCTTGCCGTCGCCCTTGCGGATCGTCACCGGCACCGGTTGGGCGGCTGCGGCTTTGGCGAGTGCGGCGGCCGGGCGGGCGTGCAACCCGACCTTGCTGCCGACGGTCACGCGTCGTTCCGGCATCGAGGCGACTCCTTGTGCGGGTGTCAGGTGTCCGGGCGGCCGAGGATAGCGGTCAGCCACCGCCACGGAAGGTCCGGTCGAGCTGCATGGTCACCTGGTAGTGGTCGCCGCGGTACCAGGAGGTCATGTCCTCGACGGGGAACCCGTTGCGGGAGGAGATCCGGCGGAAGACGAGCACGGGAGTGCCGGTCCGCACGTCCAGCAGCCGGGCGGTCTCCCGGTCCGCGGCCTCGGCCCAGACGGTCTGCGTGGCGTGGTCGAAGACGACGCCGTGCCGCTCGGCGAGCTGGGTGTAGAGCGAGTCGGTGAGGTCGAGGTCGAGCAACCCGGGCACGTGGCCGCGGTGGTACCAGCCCCGTTCGACGGCCAGCGGTGTGCCGTCGGCGCGGCGCAGCCGGCACAGCCGGAAGGCTGTGGCGCCAGGAGGCAGGCGCAGCGCGGTGGCGGTGCCGGGCGGGGGCACGGCCTCGGCGGTCCCGATGACTTCGGTGCTCGGGACGAGGCCGCGGCGGCGCATGTCGGAGGTGAACGACATCAGGTAGAGCTGCAGCTCCATCCGCCGCTGCATGGTGTAGGTGCCCTTGCCGCGCACAGTGACGAGCAGCCCGTCGGTCACCAACCGGGCGACCGCCGAGCGGACGGTCAGCCGTGACACCCCGTACCGCTCCGCGAGTTCCCGCTCGGACGGAATGGCCGACCCGGGCGGCAGCTCGTCCTCGATGAGCCGGCGGAGGATCTCCCGCAGCTGTACGTGCTTGGGCCGCGGCCCGTCCACGATCCGAGTAGGCGCCGCTTCCCGGGCGACGCCACCGCCGCGCCCGCCACCCGCCTGAGTGCTCGCGACGTCGTCGCCGGGATCGCGAGGGGTGCCGGCGGTTCGGGTGCCCTCACCATGAGCGGGCTCTGTGCCCGGGGCCGCGTTGGGGACGCGGGCAGGCTCGGCGATCCGCGCGGCCTCGGCGACCCGAGTGGCGACGCCCGCGCCGGTGAACGCCTGGCTGCGCACGTCGTCGTTCACAATCCCTCCCGCCCCGGCAGCGCCCAGATTGGTACGTTCCGGTCTAGACCACTTGATGGGCGAGAATGCCCCCCAAAACGAACAGGTGTCAAGCCTCGCAGCCAGTTCGTGTCCAGAAGGCGCCACCGGATCGGTCGAAGATCACACCGGCAACGCTGGTAGGCCGACCGCAGTGCGGCCATCGGCCGGCCACTGTGCCCTCGGCGCACAGCCGTGGCGGTGTTCTCGCCGGCAAGTACTGCCGCCACGCTGCGCGGGGGCCCGCTTCGACTGCCGCCATGTCCCGCCCTGCCGGCCGGTGTTGCCCGGGGCTGCCGGTACTGCTGCCGTGCGATGGCCGCTCGGGGGTGCTGCTGCGATGTCTCGCCCTGCCGGCCGGTGTTGCCCGGGCTGCCGGTACTGCCGCCGCGTCCGGCCCTGCCGGTCGGTGTTGCCCGGCGCCCGCCGGTGCTGCTGCCGTGCGATAGCCGCTCGGGGGTGCTGCTGCGATGTCTCGCCCTGCTGGTCGGTGTTGCTCGGGGCTGCCGGTACTGCCGCCGCGTCCGGCCCTGCCGGGCCGTATTGCCCGGCGCCTGCCGGTGCTGCCGCCGTGCGATGGCCGCTCGGGGGTGCTGCCGCGACGTCCCGCCCTGCCGGCCGGTGCTCACCATCCCGGCCGCCGTCCCCGGCCGTGGCTTGCCGCCAGCACTCTGCCCTGTCAGGCCCGTCAATCAGGTTGTGCCAGCCACGTCGGTCATGTCCACAAGTCCGTCACCCACGTGCGAACCCGCATACCTGTTAATCGAAGCCACTACGCCCCGATCCCGTCACCCCGCCGCCATTCGCGTGTCGTGCATTTGACAGTCGACACGCGCCAGTCGAGCCCTGATTGCGCGATTTCCGATCCCTCGGCCCCGATCGTCGGCGTCATGCACGCTGTCGAATCCGCGCGACTGGCCAGGCATCCAACGCCAACCTGGCCGCTGGCCGCTGTTGTCGTCCGCCCAATGGCCGACACGCGTCGGCCACGCATGCATTGCGTACTTCTCCGCCGCCACCCGCCCATTGTTGCCTGGTGAACCCGTTCGAACTCGCGACCCACCCAAGCCTCCCGATCCAACCAAGCCTCTCGTCCCTCGAACGGTCGACACGCGCCGGCTGACGAAGATTTCCACCAAACGTCCCGACAACAACGCGAAGGTCGTCTCATGAACATTCCGGTACTGGCCGGCTGCGCACTGGCCGGAGCAGCAGCAGGCGCCATCGGCCGACGGATCGCGAACCGGGCTGTCCACGGCACCAGCCGCCCACCCTGGCCCGAACTGGCCGGCGCCGCGCTCTCCGGGCTCCTCGGCTGGCGCGCCGGCACCGGCCAACTGCCATCGTGGTGGCTGCCCGTGCCGCTGGTCCTCGGCTGGTTCGCCGTGCCGCTCGTCGCCGCCGATCTGGCCCGCCGCCGCCTGCCCGACGCGCTCACGTTGCCCGCCTATCCCGTCCTCGGCCTGACGATCGCAGTGGCCGCGGCCGCCGGACCGGGTCCCGGGCTGGCTCTCTCGGCGCTGGCCGGCACCATCGTGTTCGGCGGCGTTCACGCTCTCGTCCGAGCGATCGCGCCTGCGGCGATGGGCGGTGGCGACGTCAAGCTCGCCGGCAGCCTCGGTGCGGTGCTCGGCGCGCTGGGCTGGCCCGCGCTCGCCGTCGCCGCGGTGCTCGCTGCCGTCGTGACCGCTGTGCTCGCCCTCGGCACCCGCGCGACTACCGCGCCACACGGGCCGGGGCTCCTCGCGGCGACGTGGCTGCTCGCGGCGTTCCCCGGCGGCCACTTACCGATCGCCAACTGAGCACGCCGTGGCGGCCGCGCGGGCCGACCGTGGGAGACTCGACCCGTGTTGCGCTGGATGACCGCAGGAGAATCGCACGGCCCCGCTCTGGTCGCCATGCTCGAAGGCATGGTGGCCGACGTCGAGATCACCACTGCCGACATCGCCACCCAACTGGCGCGTCGGCGGCTCGGCTACGGCCGTGGTGCCCGGATGAAGTTCGAGGCCGACGAGATCGAGGTGATCGGCGGCATTCGGCACGGGCGCACGATGGGTGGTCCCATCGCCCTGCGCGTGGGCAACACCGAGTGGCCCAAGTGGGAGCAGATCATGGCGGCCGACCCGGTCGACGCGCAGACGCTCGCGGGGCTCGGCCGCAACGCGCCGCTGACCAGGCCTCGGCCCGGCCACGCCGACCTGCCCGGCATGCTCAAGTACGGATTCACCGACGCCCGCCCGGTGCTCGAACGCGCCAGCGCCCGCGAGACCGCCGCCCGCACCGCGCTGGGCTCCGTGGCCAGGGCGTTCCTGCGCCAGGTGCTGGGTGTCGACGTGCTCAGCCACGTGGTCGCGCTCGGCTCGGTGAGTGCCGAGCACGGTCCGTTGCCCGGTCCGGACGACCTTGAGGTGATCGACAGCAGTCCGGTGCGCGCGTTCGACCCGGCCACGACCGAAGCGATGGTCGCCGAGGTGGACGCGGCCCGTAAGGACGGCGACACGCTCGGCGGCATCGTCGAGGTCGTCGTGCACGGTCTGCCGCCGGGCATCGGCTCCTTCGTGCAGTGGGACCGCAAGCTCGACTCCCGCCTTGCCGCGGCACTGATGAGCATCCAGGCGATCAAGGGCGTCGAAGTCGGCGACGGTTTCGACGTGGCCCGCACGCGGGGCAGCAAAGCACAGGACGAGATCGAGCCAGGTGACGGGAAGGAGGGCGCCAAGGGAGTGCGCAGGAAGTCCAACCACGCTGGTGGGATCGAGGGCGGCATGACCAACGGCGAACCGCTCCTGGTCCGCGCTGCCATGAAACCGATCTCGACCATCCCACGTGCACTGTCCACAGTCGACATCGCGACGGGTGAGACGGCGGTGGCGATCAACCAGCGGTCCGACGTGTGTGCGGTGCCTGCCGCTGGCGTGGTCGCCGAGGCGATGGTCGCGCTGGTGCTCGCCGACGCGACACTGGAGAAGTTCGGCGGCGACTCGGTCGCCGAGACCTCCCGCAACGCCCGCGCGTACGTCAAGGCAACGGAGGAGCGGTGGTGAACCCCGCCGCCGTGGTCGTCGGCCCGCCCGGCGCAGGCAAATCGACCGTGGGCCGGTTGCTGGCCGAGGCGCTCGGCGTGCCGTTCCGGGACGTCGACGACGACATCAGGCAGCAGGCCGGCAAGCCGATCATGGACATCTTCGCCACTGACGGCGAATCGGTGTTCCGCGAACTCGAGGAGAAAGCGGTGGCCGCCGCGCTCGCCGAGCACGCGGGCGTGGTCGCGCTGGGCGGCGGTGCCGTGCTGTCCGAGCGGACCAGGGCACTACTGGCCGGGCACAGTGTGGTCTTCCTGAACGTGGGCATGGCCGAGGGCGTGCGGCGCACGGGGCTGTCCGGGGCCCGGCCGCTGCTGGCGGGCGTCAACCCGAGGGCCACGTTCAAGATGTTGCTGGACGCGCGGCTGCCGCTGTATCGGGAGGTCGCAGTGGTCGAGGTCAGTACCGACGATGCGGAGCCGGAGCAGATCGTGGCCGATGTCGTTGCCGCGCTCGACGCCGGTTGACCCAGCCGTACCAGCGAGGCCGAAATCGGATGGCAGCCGGCTGAGCGGAGCGGGCCCGGCCGGGTCGGCCGGGGTGCACAACCAAGCATGAAGATCGGAGCGTGATGGTCGAGCCCGTGCGCATTCGCGTCAGCGCCGAGCGACCCTACGACGTCATGGTAGGTCGCGGCCTGCTCGGCGACATCACCGAGACGCTGGCCGGTGCGTCCAGCGTCGCGATCCTGCACCAGCCGAGCCTCGGCGTCACCGCGGAGGTCGTGCGCGGCGAGTTCGCCGACGCCGGGCTGAACGCGAACCGGATCGAGGTGCCCGACGCCGAGGACGGCAAGAAGCTGTCCGTTGCCGGGTTCTGCTACTCGGCGCTCGGCCAGATCGGGATGGACCGCCAGGGTGTCGTCGTCGGGCTCGGCGGGGGAGCGGTGACCGACCTGGCCGGGTTCGTCGCGGGCACGTGGCTGCGCGGCGTGCGCGTCGTGCACGTGCCGACCACGCTGCTGGGCATGGTCGACGCGGCCGTGGGCGGCAAGGCCGGTATCAACACCGATGCGGGCAAGAACCTGGTCGGCGTGTTCCACGAGCCCACGGCCGTCTTCGCCGACCTCGTCACTCTGGAAACGTTGCCGCCCAACGAACTCGTCGCCGGGATGGCAGAGGTGGTCAAGGCGGGCTTCATCGCCGACCCGGCCATCCTCGACCTGATCGAGGCAGACCCGGCCGCGGCGGTCGACCCGACCGGCGACGTGCTCGGCGAGTTGGTCCGGCGGGCCATCCAGATCAAGGCCGACGTCGTGTCAGCCGACCTGCGCGAGTCGAGCCTGCGCGAGGTGCTGAACTACGGCCACACGCTGGGCCACGCCATCGAGCGGCGCGAGCAGTACCGCTGGCGGCACGGCGCCGCGGTCAGCGTCGGCCTGGTGTTCGCGGCCGAATTGGCCCGGCTCGCCGGCCGGCTGGACGACGCCACGGCGGCCCGGCACCGCGCGGTGCTCGCGTCCATCGGGCTGCCCACCACCTACGATCCGGACGCGCTGCCGCAACTGCTCGACGGCATGCGTACCGACAAGAAGACCCGGGCGGGCGTCCTGCGGTTCGTGGTGCTCGACGGCCTTGCCCATCCGGGCCGCCTGGAAGGCCCCGACCCGAGCCTGCTGGCCGCCGCGTACTCGGCCGTCGCAGGCGAGCAGGGCTCGGCGAACAGGGGAGTGTCGCTATGAGGGCGTGGGTGCTCAACGGTCCCAACCTCGGCCGGCTCGGATCGCGCGAGCCGAGCATCTACGGGCACGCCGGCTACGCCGACCTGGTGCGACTCTGCGAGGACACCGGCACCGAACTCGGCATCGACGTGGAGGTCCGCCAGACCGACCACGAGGGTGAGCTGCTCGGCTGGCTGCACGAGGCGGCCGACGCGTCGATCCCGGTCGTCCTCAACGCCGGCGCGTGGACGCACTACTCGATCGCCGTCCGCGACGCGTGCGCCCAGCTGACCGCGCCGCTGATCGAACTACACATCTCCAACACGCACCAGCGCGAGGAGTTCCGCCACCACAGCTACATCTCGGCCGTGGCGACGGGTGTGATCCTCGGCCTCGGCATCGACGGCTACCCGCTCGCCCTGCGCTGGCTGGCCAACCACGGCAAGGACTGACCGGCCGAGGGATGGTGGCGGCCCGGCCCACCGCGAGGTAATCGGTGGAGCGGTGCCGGCAATGCCAGGCATGATGCCGGCGTGACCCCACCCGAACTGGCCACCGCACGGCTTCGGTTGCGGCCGCTCACGGCCGACGACGTCGACGCGCTCGTGCCCATCTACACGAACCCCGAGATCACCCGCTACTTCGCGGCCGACGTGCCGGATCGCGCGGCCGTGGACGCGCTCGTGCGGCGCAGGCTGACCCGGCCGGTCGGTGCCGGCATGGGCAGTTGGGTGCTCGATCTGGACGGCACCACGGTCGGGCTCGGGCACATCTGGCCGTCCGCCTACCTGCCCGCCGGCCTGCCGGAGATGGGTTGGTTGCTGGGCCAGGAGTTCTGGGGCAAGGGTCTGGCCACCGAGGCCGCCGCCGCGATTCTGGACCACGGGCGGTACCGGCTCGGCCTGCCCACCGTGTGGGCGCTGATCCACCGGGACAACAAGGCCAGCCTCGCCGTCGCCGACCGGCTGGGCATGCTGGACGTCGGCGAGGGCCAGTACCACGGCGGCCCGCACCGCGTGTTCACCGCGCCCACCGATCCGACCGGCGATCTGCACCACGTCGAGCTGTGGGTGCCGGATCTGGCCAGGTCCGCGGCATCCCTGGGCTGGCTGCTCACCGAGCTGGGCTGGCTGCCCGGCGAACCGTGGCCCGGCGGTATGAGCTGGCGGCGCGGCAGCACGTACCTCGTCGTCGAGGCGTCGCCCGACCGCGATGCGCCCGACCACGACCGGTTGCGCCCCGGCCTCAACCACCTCGCACTGCACGCGGGCGCCCCCGCCAGGGTCGACGCCCTCACGGCCGCCGCGCTGGAGCGGGGTTGGCGGCTGCTGTTCGCCGATCGGCACCCGCACGCGGGCGGCGACCACCAGTACGCGGCCTACCTGGAGGACCCGGACGGCTTCGAGATCGAGCTCGTCGCGGCGGGACCGCCGAAACCACCCACATCACCCAGCTGAGCGAGGGGCGTCCGTACACTGTCGTGGGCTGCGAGGGCCGCCGCCCGTGACGCGCGGGCGCTGCGGAGGTCATACCGGGATGCCGAGACCCGACCTGGCTGGTGGGCGCCGTGGATCCCGGCTGATCGCGACGGCCGCGGCCGCAGTGGGGCTGCTGCTCCTCGCCGGGTGCACCGGTACGACCGTGCCCCAAGCCGAGGGCACCGGTGCCGTCCTGCCCGACGCCCACGCGAGCGAGCACGCCAAGCCCGAGCACGCCAAGCCCCGACACGTCACGCGGAGCCCGCCACCGTCGCTGACCCTGCGGACCGGCAATGGCCGGCACAGCAACGGAGTCGTCGCGTCGGGCGGCAGCCGGGCGCCCTACAACTACGCGCCGTCCGTGCTGGACATCGGCGGCAGCTACCGGATGTGGTGGTGCAGCCAACTGCCCGGCAGCGCGCGCCCCGGCGACCAGATCCTCTACGCCACCGGCGCTTCGGCCGACGGCCCGTTCGCCGGTCCGGACGGCGCCCCCGGCGACCGCGTGTTCGGCAACAGCGCCATCGGGTTCGACAGCCTGCACACCTGCGATCCCTCGGTGATCGAGGTCGACGGCACCTACTACCTCTACTACACCGGCACCGCGGACGCGGGCGGCAACCACAACTCCATCGGCCTGGCCACCAGCCATGACGGCGTGCACTGGACCCGCGCGCACAACGGTCTCGCGATCGTCGCCGCGTCGGGCGACACGAGCCGCACCAACGCCTACGGCGCCGGCCAGCCGTCCGCGCTGTATCTCAACGGCTACTTCTACCTGATGTTCACCGACACCACCGGCGGCGCCGCCACCCCCGACGGCGCCGGCCAGTTCGTGCTGCGCTCACTGGATCCCGCGTTCCAGCAGGACGTCCAGGCGCTGGGCCCGTCCGGCTTCACGTCGGTCGCCGGCGCTACCGGCCCGCGGACCCGCTCCGTCGTCGACGCGAACACGTCGGACTGGATGTGGGTGGACGCGTTGCAGGCCTTCGCGATCGCCAGTGACGGTCCGCAGGGCACGACGATCACCTTCTGGGACGCGAACTTCACCTACCAGCCCTACCAGCCCGTGGTCATCGGCGGCCCGCAACGCGAGGGCCCCGGCCTGGTCCGCACACCCGACGGGCACGCCCCCGTGTCCACGACGAACCCGTGCGGCCAGATCCCGCTGGACGTGATCCGCCCGACCGGCGGCGACAACGGTCCCAACGGGCTGGAGCACTTCGGCCTCGACCTCACCGCCGTGCCCGGCTGCCAGCAGCCCGGCACCGCCGCGAGCCTGCTGGCCGGGTTCGCCGTGCCCGCGCCGGATCGCACGATCGACATCGTCGTCGGCGAGCGCCTGGTCGAGGTCGAGCGGCGCTC
Organism: Candidatus Melainabacteria bacterium; assembly: GCA_963780635.1. Lineage (GTDB taxonomy): Bacteria > Actinomycetota > Actinomycetes > Mycobacteriales > Pseudonocardiaceae > DATEPR01. Next base: position 524,617 of record CAWACW010000013.1, on the reverse strand, counting down.
GGTCGCGCTCGCGCTGGCCAAGGGCATGATCGACGACCCGCCCGCGGCGATCGCCGCACTGCCCGTGGCGGCGCGGCTGGCCGCAGGCGCCAAGGCGGTCACCGCACCGGGTCGCCCGGTCGGCATCACGGCAGACGGCAAGCTGTGGGTACTCGGCGCGGCGACGGTGGCGGCGCTGAACTCCTCGCCCGTCGCGACCATCAGCGACCAGCAGTGGGACGCCTACCCGCGCGGCGCGGACCTCAGCGACCTGCGGCCCTGAACGCGCGGCTCGGGGTCGTCCGGGATGCCGGTCGGCGGCCGCAGCCTGCCTCCGATCGCGATCCCGAGCCCGGCGGGCAGCATGATCAGCAGCGCGATGAACGCGGCCTCACCGGTCAGCGCGGACGCCAACGCCCACTCACCGGTCTGGTCGACGAACGCGGCCCTGCCGATCACGCTCAGGATCCCGGCCAGCACGCCGCCCACCAGGCCCGCGTAGAACCAGTGCATGCCCCGGTGGGGTCTGCGCAGCCAGCCGTCGATGCCCGCCCACAGGGCGCCGGCACCGACCAGCAGCGCGAGCAGCACCGGGTCCAGCACCGAACCGCTGTCCGGGTGGTTGACCTGGAGCTTCGCGAGCACGGTCTCCGCGATCGCGTAGCCGACCGCCATCACACAGCCACGGATGAGCCAGGGTCGCATCGCCTTACCTTACGACGAACCGTTCGCGAAGTGACCGGCGAGTAGGTAGGCGGTCGCGCACTAGGCTCAGCCTTGTGCCGGAACAACATGTGACCCGCAGGGCCGCGCTGCGCCAGGAACTGCGCTCCGCCGACCTGGACGCGCTGTTCGTCGTCGACCTGTTGAACATCCGCTACCTCACCGGTTTCACCGGTTCCAACGCGGTGCTCGTGGTGGCCGCCGCCGACGAGCCGGACGACGAGAGCCGGACGCTGTTGTGCACCGACGGCAGATACCTGACCCAGTCCGCCGAGCAGGTACCCGAGTTGGAGCGCCTCATCGACCGCGGCTCCGATGTCGCGCTGATGAGCCGGATGGCGGGTCAGGCCGCGTACGGGCGCACCGGTTTCGAGAGCCAGCACGTGAACGTGGACCAGCTGACCGCGCTGACCGAGGCCGGTCCCGGCGTCGACCTGCGGCGGGCCCCCGGTCTCGTCGAGAGGCTTCGGCTGATCAAGGACGCGACCGAGATCGAGGCGCTGCGGATGGCGTGCGCCGCGGGCGACCGCGCGCTGGCGGACCTGATCGAGCAGGGTGGCCTGCGGGCCGGGCGGACCGAGCGCGAGGTGGCCCGCGACCTGGAGGCACGGATGCTCGACCACGGCGCCGCGGCCGTGTCGTTCGAGACCATCGTCGCGGCGGGCCCGAACTCGGCAGTGCCGCACCACCGGCCGACGCAGGCGGAACTGCGCACCGGCGACTTCGTGAAGATGGACTTCGGCGCGCAGGTCGGCGGCTACCACTCGGACATGACCCGCACGCTCGTGCTCGGCGAGCCCGCCGGCTGGCAGCGGGAGATCTACCAACTGGTCGCGGCCGCGCAGGCGGCGGGCCGGGCGGCGCTGGCACCCGGCGCGGAGGTGTCGGCGGTGGACGCCGCCGCACGGGACCTGATCGACGACGCGGGCTATGGCGGCGAGTTCCTGCACGGCTTGGGCCACGGTGTCGGCCTGGAGATCCACGAGGCACCCGCGTTGTCGCGGACCGGTGACGGTAGACTCGCCGCTGGCATGGCGGTCACCGTCGAACCCGGGGTGTATCTCGCGGGCCGCGGCGGCGTCCGGATCGAGGACACGCTCGTGGTTCGGGAATCCGGACCGGAGCTGTTGACCCTGACCACCAAGGAGCTCGTCGTCGTGTGATCGACGGGCGGCCAGCACCGCCCGTGCCCCCGTTCGTCCCAGCGCAACAGGAGAAGCTACAACCGTGGCCACCACCAACGACCTGAAGAACGGCCTGGTCCTGAACCTGGACGGCCAACTGTGGACCGTCGTGTCGTTCCAGCACGTCAAGCCGGGCAAGGGCGGTGCGTTCGTGCGCACGACGCTCAAGCACGTGCTGTCCGGCAAGGTGGTCGACCGCACCTTCAACGCGGGTACCAAGGTCGACACCGCCACCGTCGACCGGCGCGAGATGACGTACCTGTACCTGGACGGCGCGGACTTCGTGTTCATGGACACCGACACGTACGACCAGCTGACCGTGGTGCGGGAGACCGTGGGCGACGCTGCCAACTACCTGCTGGAGAACAGCACGGCGATGGTGGCCACGCACGAGGGCGTGCCCCTGTACGTCGAGCTGCCGACCTCGGTCGAACTGATCATCCAGCACACCGATCCGGGCCTGCAGGGTGACCGCTCGACCGGCGGCACCAAGCCGGCCACGCTGGAGACCGGTGCGGAGATCCAGGTGCCGCTGTTCGTGACCACCGGCGAGAAGGTCAAGGTCGACACCCGCGACGGGCGGTACCTGGGCCGTGTCAGTGCCTAGTTCTGGACCGCCTGATCCGGCAGGACTGCCCGATCGGGCAGTCCCCGGCACGGCCAGGCACGACCGCCGCCCCATCACCGGGGCGCGGCGCAAGGCCCGCAAGCGCGCGGTGGACATCCTCTACGAGGCGGACATGCGAGGCATCGACCCCGTGCCGATGCTCGCCGAGCGCGTCGGCGCGCCCGAACTGCCGCCGGTGAACGACTACACCATCACCCTGGTCGAGGGCGTCACGAACCACCGGCCGCGGATCGACGACATCCTCGCCGAGCACTCCGAGGGCTGGTCGCTGGCCCGGATGCCGGCCGTGGACCGGTCCGTGCTGAGACTGGGCCTCTACGAGCTGCTCTGGTCGCAGGACGTGCCTGCCGCCGTCGTCATCGACGAGGCCGTTGAGCTGGCGAAGTCGCTGTCCACCGACGACTCGCCCCGGTTCGTCAACGGTGTGCTGGGGCGGATCGCCGGGATCGCCGACCAGCTACGCGCGATCCTGTAACCCGGTAGCCGCATCCGTGTCGGCGCGGGTAGCCGGGGCGTGAGCCAACGCCCGGCCGCACCCGCGCCGCCGCCTGCCTGTCACTCCTCCTTGGACGGACGCGCCTCGGGAGGCAGCACGCCCCAGTCGATGAGCTGCTCGGTCAGCTCGCCCGGCGTCATGTCGTAGATGATCGCCAGCGACCGCAGGTCCTCGGTCCGGATGGACAGCACCTTGCCGTTGTAGTCGCCACGCTGGCTCTGGATCGTCGCCGCGTAGCGGGCCAGCGGGCCGACTTTCTCCGCTGGTAGCTGCTGCAACCGCTCCAGGTTGATCACGATCTTGGTGGCCGGCTCGGCGCCGGAGGGCACGCGGCCCTCGGGCAGGAGCTCCGCCACCGGCACCCCGTAGAAGTCGGCCAGTTCGGCCAGCTTCTGCACGGTCACCGCTCGATCGCCGCGCTCGTAGGACCCGACCACGACCGCCTTCCACCTGCCACCCGACTTCTGTTCGACGCCGTGCAGTGACAGCCCCTGCTGCTGCCGGATGCCGCGCAGTTTGGCGCCCAGCGCCTTGGCGTAGTCGCCCATGTGACGGTTCTCCGTTCGTTCGCCCCGTCAGCCGGTATGGGAGAGCCGCGGGGAGCCTGAGATCGATACGCAGAGTAATGGTTACTCTTTGTCGTCACCAGGTCAAGCTGATCTGGCTGCGTCATCCGGGCGAGACGTCGGACACCACCCGGACGCATGACGACAACGACCTGATACGGTGCAGGTCAAGCCCGGTATGAGCCGGGCACGACGTCCTTTAAGGACCCGTCCGGTGAGGCGGGGAAGGAGGTCCACCGTGGCGCCACGCATCCGTGGCGCGGCGGATCCTGCCGACGAGCGTGAGCTGCTCTCGGCCGGTGATGTCGCGCGCACCGTCGCCCGAATGGCCCATCAGATCATCGAGAAGACCGCGCTGGGCGCTACCGGCATTCGTCCGGTCGTGTTACTCGGCATCCCCAGTCGCGGGGCGCCGCTGGCCACCCGGCTGGCCGGCCTGATCTTCGAGTTCAGTGGCATCCGCGTGCCCGCGGGTGCCCTGGACATCACCCTGTACCGCGACGACCTGCGGCATCGCCCACCTCGGCCACTCGAGTCCACCCGCCTGCCCGAGGGCGGTGTCGACGGAGCCTTGGTGATCCTCGTCGATGACGTGCTGTTCTCCGGGCGCACCGTGCGAGCCGCTCTGGACGCCCTGCGCGACCTGGGCAGGCCCAGTGCCGTGCAACTGGCCGTACTGGTCGACCGGGGCCACCGGGAACTGCCGATCCGCGCCGACTACGTGGGCAAGAACGTGCCGACCTCGCGCGGTGAGGAGGTCGCCGTGCTGCTGGCCGAACTGGACGGTCGCGACGGCGTGCTGCTGCGTCGCGTGGGTCGCGAACCAGGTCAGGGGAGCGCCGAGTGAAACACCTGCTGTCCACGGCCGGTCTCGATCGCGTCACGGCAATCGCACTGCTGGACACCGCGGACGAGCTGAAGGCGACACTGCTGGGTCGCGAGGTGCACAAGCTGCCCACGCTGCGTGGCCGGACCGTGATCACATTGTTCTACGAGAATTCCACCCGGACCCGCGTGTCGTTCGAGATCGCGGGCAAGTGGATGAGCGCGGATGTGGTGAACGTCTCGGCGAGCGGGTCGTCGGTGAGCAAGGGCGAGTCGCTGCGGGACACCGCGCTCACCCTCGCCGCGGCCGGTGCCGACTGCGTGATCGTGCGGCACCCGGCGTCCGGGGCGGCCGACCGGCTCGCCGCCTGGCTGGCTCACACGGGCACGTGTGTGGTCAACGCGGGCGACGGCACCCACGAGCACCCCACCCAGGCGCTGCTGGACGCCGCCACGCTGCGGGAACGCCTCGGCGACCTGGCGGGCAGGCGGATCGCGATCGTGGGCGACGTACTGCACAGCCGGGTCGCCCGCTCCAACGTGCACCTGCTCGCGACGCTGGGCGCGGACGTGGTGCTGGTCGCACCGCCGACGCTGCTGCCCACCGGCGTGGCGAGCTGGGGCGTGCGGGTCTCGCACGATCTGGACGCCGAGCTGCCCAGCCTGGACGCGGTGATGCTGCTGCGGGTGCAGGCCGAGCGGATGCACGGCGCGTTCTTCCCGTCGGCCCGCGAGTACTCCATCGCCTACGGCCTGTCGGCCGGCCGGGCGGAGCGGCTGCCCGAGCACGCCGTGGTGCTGCACCCCGGCCCGATGCTGCGCGGCATGGAGATCGCGTCCTCGGTCGCCGACTCGGCGCGGGCCGCGATCGTCGACCAGGTGCGCAACGGCGTGCACCTGCGGATGTCCGTGCTCTACCACCTGCTGGCCGGGGAGGAGTCATGACAGTCCAGATGCCACTGCTGTTGCGCGGCGTACGGCCCTACGGCGAGGGCGACCCGGTCGACCTGCTCGTCGCCGACGGCGTGATCGCCGAGATCGGCGCCGGGCTGGCCGCCCCCGCAGGCGCCGAGGTGATCGACGCGGCGGGGCAGGTCGTGCTGCCCGGGTTCGTGGATCTGCACACCCACCTGCGCGAACCCGGCCGGGAGGACGCCGAGACGATAGAGACCGGCTCGGCCGCGGCGGCGCTGGGCGGCTTCACGGCCGTGTTCGCGATGGCCAACACCGATCCGGTCGCGGACAACGCGGTCGTCGTGGAGCACGTGTGGCGGCGCGGTGCCGAGATCGGGCTGGTCGACGTGCACCCGGTCGGTGCGGTGACCGTGGGACTGGCCGGGGAACGGCTGGCCGAACTGGGCACGATGGCCCGATCGGCCGCGGGTGTGCGGGTGTTCTCCGACGACGGGCACTGCGTCGCCGACCCGCTGGTGATGCGCCGGGCCCTGGAGTACACGAAGGCGCTCGGCGGGGTGATCGCCCAGCACGCCGAGGAGCCCCGGCTGACCGTCGGCGCGCAGGCACACGAGGGTGATCAGGCGTCCCGGCTCGGGCTGGCCGGCTGGCCCGCGGCGGCCGAGGAGGCGATCGTCGCCCGCGACTGCCTGCTGGCCGGTGCGGTCGGTGCCCGGCTGCACGTCTGCCACGTGTCCACCGCGGGCACCGCCGACATCGTCGGCTGGGCCAAGGCACGCGGGGTCGAGGTCACCGCCGAGGTGACGCCGCACCACTTGCTGCTCACCGACGACCGGCTCGCCGGCTACGACCCGGTGAACAAGGTCAACCCGCCGTTGCGCACGGCCGCCGACGTCGAGGCCCTGCGGGCCGCGCTGGCCGAAGGCACGCTCGACTGTGTCGCGACCGACCACGCCCCGCACGCCCCGCAGGACAAGGACTGCGAATGGTCCGCGGCGCGACCAGGCATGCTGGGACTGCAGACGGCGCTGTCGGTGGTGGTACTCACGATGGTGCGTACCGGCCTGCTGGACTGGCGCGGTGTGGCGCGCGTGCTCGCCGAGCGGCCTGCCGACATCGGCGGCCTGCCCGACCAGGGCCGGCCGATCGCGGTCGGTGAACCGGCCAACCTGACGGTCGTCGACCCGGACGCGGAGTGGACGGTGCGCGGCGCCGAACTGGCCAGCATCGCCGCCAACACGCCGTACGAGGGGATGACGTTGCCCGGCAGGGTCGTCACGACGCTGTCGCGGGGCAGGGTGACCGCACACGAGGGAAGGATTCGCGGATGATCCGGCTGCTGCTGTGCCTGGCCGTGGTCGCGTTCTTCGTGCTGTGCGCGGCCGGGATGCGCTGGGGCTGGCGCAATCGCGCCCGCCGCCAGGCCTACCTGCCGCCGCTGCCGGTCCCGCCGCAACGGTTCGCGGGCGAGCCGCTGCTGCCGCCCGCCGCCGGTGTCTACGTGAGCACCACCACGGCGGACGACTGGCAGGACCGGATCGTCGTCGGCGGCATCGGCATGCGCTCGGCGATGGCACTACGCCTGTATGACGAGGGTCTACTGGTGACCCGGACCGGTGCGAGGGCACTGTGGATCCCGGTGGCCGCGCTGTTGGACGCCCGCACCGGCAAGGCGATGGCGGGCAAGGTGATGGGCATGGACGGTCTGCTGGTGGTGCGCTGGCAGGTGGGCGGGTACCAGTTGGACACCGGCCTGCGCTGTGACGAGCAGGACTACGACGACTGGATCGCGGCGATCCGGGCACTTGCGGCCCGGGACACTGCCGCGACCGGAGCACAGGGAGGCGACGACCGATGACAGAGGCGGCCACGACACCCGCGTCCGGCGACGCGGTGCTGGTCCTTGAGGACGGTCGCGCCTTCCGCGGCCGTGGCTACGGCGCCGAGGGTGCCAGCCTCGGCGAGGTGGTGTTCTGCACCGGCATGACCGGCTACCAGGAGACACTCACCGACCCCTCGTACCACGGGCAGATCGTGGTGCAGACCGCGCCGCAGATCGGCAACACCGGCTGGAACGACGAGGACGACGAGTCGGACCGGATCTGGGTCGCCGGCTACGTCGTGCGCGACCCGGCCCGGGTGCCGTCGAACTGGCGGTCGCGGCGACCACTGGAAGTCGAGCTGGCCCGCCAGGGCGTGGTCGGCATCGCCGAGGTCGACACCCGCACACTCACCCGGCACATCCGGGAACGCGGCGCGATGCGGGCAGGCGTGTTCTCCGGCCCGGCGCTGGCCGACCCGGACACGCTGCTGGCGCGGGTCCGCGGCGGCGCGGCCATGCTCGGCGCGGATCTCGCCGGTGCCGTCACGACGGGACAGACCTACGTGGTCCCCGCGACCGGCGAGCGCAGGTACCGCATCGCGGCACTGGATCTGGGCATCAAGTCCAATACGCCCAGGATGCTGGCCGCGCGCGGTGTCGAGACCCACGTGCTGCCGCTGAGCTCCACAGTGGACGATCTGCTGGCCGTCGAGGCGGACGGCGTCTTCCTGTCCAACGGCCCCGGCGACCCGGCCACCCAGGCACACGCCGTGGAGCTGACCACGGCCGCGCTGCAGCGGCGGATCCCGCTGTTCGGCATCTGTTTCGGCAACCAGATCCTGGGCCGGGCGCTGGGCAGGTCGACCTACAAGATGCGCTATGGGCACCGCGGTATCAACGTGCCCGTCGTGGACGCGGCGACCGGCCGGGTCGCGATCACCGCGCAGAACCACGGTTTCGCGCTGGAGGGTGAGCGTGGCGAGTCGTTCGACACGCCCTTCGGCACCGCGACGGTCAGCCACCACTGCCCCAACGACGGCACCGTCGAGGGCCTGCGGTGTGTGGACGTACCGGCGTTCTCCGTGCAGTACCACCCGGAGGCGGCTGCCGGTCCGCACGACGCCGCCGTGCTGTTCGACGAGTTCGTGGCACTCATGGACCGTGAGAAAGGTGGCAAGCGCTGATGCCCAAGCGGACCGACATCTCGCACGTCCTGGTGATCGGATCGGGCCCCATCGTGATCGGCCAGGCCTGCGAATTCGACTACTCGGGCACCCAGGCCTGCCGCGTGCTGCGGGCCGAGGGCCTGACGGTGAGCCTCGTCAACTCCAACCCCGCCACCATCATGACGGACCCGGAGTTCGCCGACGCCACCTACATCGAGCCGATCACGCCGGACTTCGTGACGCAGGTGATCGCGGCCGAACGCCCCGACGCACTGCTGGCCACGCTCGGCGGGCAGACCGCGCTGAACACGGCCGTCGCGCTGCATGAGCGTGGGGTGCTGGAGAAGTACGGCGTGGAGCTGATCGGCGCGGACATCGAGGCGATCCAGCGCGGTGAGGACCGGCAGCGGTTCAAGGACATCGTGCGCAAGATCGGCTCCGAGGTGCCGCGCAGCGCGGTGTGCAGGTCGATGGCCGAGATCGAGGAGGCGGTCGCCGATCTCGGTCTGCCCGTGGTCATCCGGCCCTCGTTCACGATGGGCGGCCTGGGTTCGGGCATGGCCCACACCCCCGAGCAGCTCGACCGGCTGGCGTCCATCGGCCTTGCCGAGTCGCCGGTGCACGAGGTGCTGATCGAGGAGAGCGTGCTGGGCTGGAAGGAGTTCGAACTCGAACTCATGCGCGACCGCGCCGACAACGTGGTGGTGGTGTGCTCGATCGAGAACATCGACCCGATGGGCGTGCACACCGGCGACTCGGTGACCGTCGCCCCGGCGATGACGCTGACCGACCGCGAGTACCAGCACATGCGTGACGTCGCGATCGCCGTGTTGCGTGAGGTCGGAGTGGACACCGGTGGCTGCAACATCCAGTTCGCGGTGGATCCGCGGACCGGGCGGCTGGTGGTGATCGAGATGAACCCGCGGGTGTCGCGCTCGTCGGCGTTGGCGTCGAAGGCCACCGGGTTCCCGATCGCCAAGATCGCCGCGAAACTCGCGATCGGCTACACGCTGGACGAGATTCGCAACGACATCACCGGCGAGACCCCGGCCAGCTTCGAGCCGACGCTGGACTACGTGGTGGTCAAGGTGCCGCGGTTCGCGTTCGAGAAGTTCCCCGGCGCCGACCCGACGCTGACCACGACGATGAAGAGTGTCGGCGAGGGCATGGCGCTGGGGCGTAGTTTCGCCGAGGCGCTGGGCAAGGCACTGCGGTCGATGGAAACCAAGGCCGCGAGTTTCTGGACCACCCCCGACCCCGCGAACGCGACGCTGGAGTCGACGCTGGCCGAGCTGGCCGTGCCGCACGACGGCCGGCTTTACACGGTGGACCGGGCGTTGCGGCTGGGTGCCACCGTGGCGCAGGTGTCGGCCGCGTCCGGGATCGACCCGTGGTTCGTCGACCAGATCGCCGCGCTGGGCGAGTTGCGGGTCGAGATCCTCGACGCCCCGGTGCTGGACGGGGCGCTGCTGCGGCGGGCGAAGCGGTCCGGCCTGTCGGATCGGCAGGTCGCCGCGCTGCGGCCGGAACTGGCCGGTGAGGACGGGGTGCGCACGCTGCGCCACCGGCTGGGGGTGCGCCCGGTCTACAAGACGGTGGACACCTGCGCGGCCGAGTTCGAGGCGCGTACGCCGTATCACTACTCGGCCTACGAGGCCGACCCCGACGCCGAGAACGAGGTCGCTGCGCAGCCGGACCGGGAAAAGGTGCTGATCCTGGGCTCGGGGCCGAACCGGATCGGGCAGGGCATCGAGTTCGACTACTCGTGTGTGCACGCGGCGATGGCGTTGCGGGACGCCGGCTACGAGACCGTGATGATCAACTGCAACCCGGAGACGGTGTCCACCGACTACGACACGGCCGATCGCCTGTACTTCGAGCCGTTGACGTTCGAGGACGTGCTGGAGGTCGTGCACTCCGAGCGGGCGTCGGGCACGGTCGCCGGGGTGATCGTGCAACTGGGCGGTCAGACCCCGCTGGGCCTGGCCCGCCGCCTCGCCGACGCCGGGGTACCGATCGTGGGCACCCAGCCCGACGCGATCCACCTGGCCGAGGACCGCGGGTCGTTCGGCGAGGTGCTGTCCACCGCCGGCTTGCCCGCGCCGGCCTACGGCACGGCCACCTCGTTCAGCGGCGCCAAGCGGATCGCCGACTCGATCGGCTACCCGGTGCTGGTCCGCCCGTCCTACGTGCTGGGCGGGCGCGGCATGGAGATCGTCTACGACGAGACCACACTGGCCGACTACATCGCCCGCGCGACCGAGGTCTCCCCGGAGCATCCGGTGCTGGTCGACCGGTTCCTCGACGACGCGATCGAGATCGACGTGGACGCCCTGTTCGACGGGAACGAGCTGTTCCTGGGCGGTGTGATGGAGCACATCGAGGAGGCCGGGGTGCACTCCGGCGACTCCTCGTGCGCGTTGCCGCCGATCACGCTGGGCCGTACCGACCTGGAAGCCGTGCGCGCCTCGACCGAGGCGATCGCGCGCGGGGTCGGCGTGCGTGGCCTGCTCAACGTGCAGTACGCCCTGAAGGACGACGTGCTCTACGTGCTGGAGGCCAACCCCAGGGCGTCGCGGACCGTGCCGTTCGTGTCCAAGGCGACCGCGATCCCGCTGGCCAAGGCAGCGGCCCGGATCATGCTCGGCGCGACCGTCAGGCAGCTGCGCCAGGAGGGCATGCTGCCCGTCACCGGCGACGGCACGGACCTGCCCGCGGACGCCCCGGTGGCGGTCAAGGAAGCGGTGCTGCCCTTCCACCGGTTCCGCACCCCGGAGGGCCACGGCGTCGACTCGCTGCTCGGACCGGAGATGAAGTCGACCGGCGAGGTCATGGGTATCGACTTCTCGTTCGGCAAGGCGTTCGCCAAGTCACAGACCGCGTCCTACGGCTCACTGCCCACGTCCGGCCGGGTGTTCGTGTCGGTCGCGAACCGGGACAAGCGGGCGATGGTGTTCCCGGTCAAGCGGCTGGCCGATCTCGGCTTCGAGGTGCTGGCCACGTCCGGCACCGCGCAGGTACTGCGGCGCAACGGAATCCCGTGCACGGTCGTGCGCAAGCATTTCGAGGGAGCCGACAACATCGTGGACCAGATCCTGGCAGGAGAGGTGGACATGGTGATCAACACTCCGTACGGCAACCACGGTCCCCGGGTGGACGGCTACGAGATCCGCACCGCGGCCGTGGCCAAGGACATCCCCTGCATCACCACGATCCAGGGCGCGGCGGCCGCCGTGCACGGGGTCGAGGCGCTGATCCGGGGTGACGTCGGGGTGCGGTCACTGCAGTCACTGCAGGCCCCACTGCGCGCGGCGGCCGCCGGGCAGGTGCAGTCGTGACCCGGCCGTTCGGCGCGCGCCTCGTCGACGTGGTCGCCGAGCGCGGGCCGCTCTGCGTGGGTATCGACCCGCACCCCGGTCTGCTCACCGACTGGGGCCTGCCGCTGGACGCGAGCGGCCTGGAGCGGTTCGCGCTGTCCGCGGTCGAGGCCATCGCCGGCGAGGTCGCGGTGGTCAAGCCGCAGTCGGCGTTCTTCGAGGCATTCGGCTCGGCGGGCGTCGCGGTGCTGGAACGGGTCATCCGCGACGCCCGGGCGGCCGGCGCGATCGTGCTGTTGGACGTCAAGCGGGGCGACATCGGGTCGACCATGGCCGCGTACGCGCAGGCGTACCTGGCCGACGACGGGCCACTCGCCGCGGACGCGATCACGCTGTCGCCCTATCTCGGTTTCGGGTCGCTGGACCCGGCACTGGACCTGGCCGCGGCGACCGGCAGGGGAGTCTTCGTGCTCGCCCTGACCTCGAACCCCGACGGGGCCGCCGTCCAGCGCTCGACCACCGCTGACGCCACGCAGGTGGCCCAGTCGGTCGTCAACCACACCGCCGAACGCAACGCCGGCGTTGGGCCGTTAGGAGGTGTCGGGGTAGTGATTGGCGCCACAGTCGAGCGGCTCGACCTGGACATTTCCACTCTCAACGGGCCCATCCTGGCGCCCGGATTCGGGGCTCAGGGGGGCACTCTCGGGGACCTGCGGGCGCTGTTCGGAGCGGTCGCCGGTGGCGCGGCGGTACCGGTGTTGCCCAGTTCCTCGCGGGATGTGTTGCGGCACGGCCCTGACCAGCAATTGCTACGCGATGCGGCGATTCAGCTACGGGACGTAGTGAAGACTGAGCTAAAGTGGTCTTGACCTGCGGCGATCGGGGGACTCTCGGTTACCGTGAGTGGTCTTGGCAAAAACAAATACGGGGCTATATCACAGAGGGTCTCGCCAAGATTCACCAGTGGTGGTAATCAGTCCGTGGGCGTCCTTGGTAGGACTTCCACTCGCCTCGACCAGCACCGCGTGCGGAACCTCCAACCCAGGGGCTCCGCCGGAACGGAAAAACCACGTCGAAATCCCCGACCCACGTTGTTTTCGTTCACTCACTGTCGGTACGGTCGCGGCACCGATCCGCAAGAAAACCCCACCCCACGGAGGAGATCGTGGCCCTTCCCCAGCTGACCGAGGAGCAGCGGGCCGCAGCGCTGGAGAAAGCGGCTGCTGCCCGTCGCGCTCGGGCCGAGCTCAAGGAGCGCCTCAAGCGCGGCGGAACCAATTTGAAAGAGGTTCTGATAGCCGCGGACAACAATGAGGTCCTGGGCAAGATGAAGGTCTCCGCGTTGCTTGAGTCCCTGCCGGGCGTCGGCAAGGTACGTGCGGCGCAGATCATGGAGCGCCTGGAGATCGCGACGAGTCGCCGTTTGCGCGGCTTGGGCGAGCGGCAGCGCAAGGCTCTGCTGACCGAATTCGGCGGCGAGTGAGCAAGCACCCAGCTCAGAGGGGCCGACTCGTGGTTCTGGTCGGCCCCTCTGGCGTCGGTAAGAGCAGTGTGGTGCGCGAGCTCCGACTGCTCTACCCCGATCTGTGGTTCAGCGTGTCGATGACCACCAGGGCACGGCGCCCCGGTGAGGTCGACGGGCTGGACTACCACTTCGTCAGCGACGGAGAGTTCGACCGGATGATCGACGCCGGTGAGCTGCTCGAATGGGCGGACATCCACGGCGGCACGCATCGATCGGGCACCCCCCGAGGCCCGATCGAGGACCGGCTGGCCGCCGGCAAGCCCGCGCTGGTGGAGCTTGACCTGCAGGGCGCGCGAGCGGTCCGGACCGGGCTCCCGGAAGCCCTGCTGGTGTTCATCGCCCCGCCGAGCTGGGACGTTCTGGTCGAACGTCTGGTGCAACGGGGCACCGAGTCGCCCGACGTGGTGCAGCGACGACTGCAGACCGCCAAGGAGGAATTGGCCGCCCGCGACGAGTTCGATGTCGAGGTGGTCAACGACGATGTGCGGCGCGCTGCCGAGCACTTGCTAACCTTGCTGGTGGGCACCCGTCCCGACCAGCACGCCTGACGCCTGTGACGGGGCCCACCGCCCGAGTCGGTCTCGACACGGGCACGACCGACCGCAGGAGCGTTGCGTGACCAGTCCCACCGTCATGGGCACCCAGATCGAAACGCCGGAAGGCATCACCAACCCGCCCATCGACGACCTGCTCTCGCAGGTCAGCTCGAAGTACGCGCTGGTGATCTACGCCGCCAAGCGTGCACGGCAGATCAACGACTACTACGCACAACTCGGTGAGGGCCTGCTCGAGTACGTCGGCCCGCTCGTCGAGCCCGGCCCCCGGGAGAAGCCGCTGTCGATCGCGATGCGGGAGATCCACGCAGGCCTGCTCGAGCACACCGAAGGCGAGTGAGTACCGGGCGCAGCGTTACCCGGACGAGCGAATAGTGCAACGACATGGCCCAGCTTGGGGTTAGCCAAAACGGCGGTGTGTGGCTGCCGGGTGGAGTAGGCGCGGCGACGCCACGGCTCCGCACCGGCAGTGCAACACCCGTCGACGGCACTGCACTGGTCGACGGCACCGCACTGGCGGCGCCCGAACCGGCCGCCGCGTCCGGCCTGTCGGCGATCCTCGCCACAGCGACTCGCTTGACGGCCGGTCCCGGCCCGCGTGGTCGCCGGACCGAGGGCGGTGCGGCGGCGATGACCTCGCGACCCGAGCTCGGCCCACGGCGCCCCGTGACCAGCGATCAGCTCGCAGCACTGGAGGTCGGCCTGTGACCGATGGTCAGTCGACGGCAAGCGCCGACCGTTCCGCTGGAACCGGCCCGCGCGCGACCCAGGACGAATCCGCGGGCGCCGACCGGCCGGTGGCGGCTGTCGTCGAGCGGCCGCGCGTGGTGCTCGGCGTCGGTGGTGGCATCGCCGCTTACAAGGCGTGCGAGGTGTTGCGCGGGCTGACCGAGTCCGGGCACGACGTGCGCGTGGTGCCGACCGAGGCCGCGTTGCGGTTCGTCGGTGCGGCGACGTTCGAGGCACTGTCCGGTCAGCCCGTGCACGCCGACGTGTTCACCGACGTGCCCGAGGTGCCGCACGTGCGGCTGGGCAAGCAGGCCGACCTGGTGCTGGTCGTGCCCGCGACGGCCGACGTGCTGGCGCGGGCCGCGCATGGGGTCGCCGACGATCTGCTCACCGCGACGCTGCTCACCGCGCGCTGCCCGATCATGTTCGCGCCCGCGATGCACACCGAGATGTGGGACCACCCCGCGACCAGGGACAACGTCGCCTTGCTGCGCTCGCGTGGCGCCGTCGTCACCGAGCCGGCCAGTGGCCGGCTGACCGGCTCCGACACCGGCCGGGGGCGGCTCGCCGACCCGGCCGAGATCGTGGATCTGGCGCGGCTGCTGCTGGCCTCGCCCGCCGCTCTGCCGCGCGACCTCGAGGGGGTCCGGGTCGTCGTCTCCGCGGGCGGGACCCGGGAGGCGCTGGATCCCGTGCGTTATCTGGGCAACCGGTCCTCCGGCAAGCAGGGGTACGCGCTCGCTCGGGTCGCCGCCGCACGGGGGGCCGACGTGACCCTCGTCGCCGCCCACACCCAGACACTGCCCGATCCGGCCGGTGCGCGACTGGTCCATGTCGACACCGCCGCCGAGCTGCGCGACGTCATGCACGCCGAGGCCGCGGGTGCCGACGTCATCGTGATGGCCGCCGCGGTCGCGGATTTCCGGCCGACGAACAGGGTCGACTACAAGATCAAGAAGACCGATCACGACCCGGAGCCGATCGCGCTCACCCAAAACCCCGACATACTGGTCGAACTGGTCACCTCTCGGTCACCTGGGCAGATCATCGTCGGGTTCGGGGCCGAGACCGGTGACTCGCACGCCGACGTGCTCGAGCATGGCCGGGCCAAGCTCAAGCGCAAGGGCGCCGACCTGCTCGTGCTCAACGCGGTCGGCGAGGGCCGGGCTTTCGAGGTCGAGGACAACGCAGGCTGGCTGCTCGCCTCCGACGGCACCGAGACCCAGCTCCCGCTGGGCGCCAAAAGCCTGCTCGCCGCCCGGGTCTGGGATGGCATCCGGTCGTTGCTGCCGGGCTGAGCGGACCACGTCGCACGAGCTGCCGGCGCGGGCGCCATGCGGGACCGCGTTCGGTCGGGCCGGGAGGCCGGGTCCGAAGCGGCGGCGCCGGCAGAGTGCGGCGGCCGCGCGGGTCTGGGCTGGTGCTCGTTGTCCGAATCGGTCGTTGGTGCGCGACACTGGGCCGGACGCCCTACCGCTTGCCAGAGTGTGGGACGGCGTCCGGTCGCCGCCGCCGGCCTGGGATGCTGACGGGGGTGCGTGACACGGTCCGCCCAGTAGCCTGACGGGCAACTATTGCCGTCGATTCACATGTTGGGAGTGTTCGGGTGTCGGAATCTCGCAGGTTGTTCACTTCCGAGTCGGTGACCGAGGGCCATCCAGACAAGATCTGTGACGCCATCAGTGACTCGATCCTCGACTCCCTGCTGGGCAAGGACCCGCGCAGCCGGGTGGCCGTGGAGACGCTGATCACCACCGGCCAGGTGCACGTCGCCGGTGAGGTGACGACCGAGGCCTACGCGGACATCCCGGCGATCGTGCGCGAGCGCATTCTCGACATCGGTTACGACTCGTCGGCCAAGGGGTTCGACGGCCACTCCTGCGGCGTCAACGTCGCACTCGGCTCCCAGTCGCCGGACATCGCGCAGGGCGTCGACTCCGCCTACGAGTCCCGCGTGGAAGCCGCGCAGACCGCGATCGAGGACGAGATCTCCCGTCAGGGTGCCGGTGACCAGGGCCTGATGTTCGGCTACGCCTGCTCGGACACTCCCGAGCTGATGCCGCTGCCCATCGCACTCGCGCACCGCCTGGCCCGCCGCCTGACCGGCGTGCGCAAGGACGGCGTGCTGCCCTACCTGCGGCCGGACGGCAAGACGCAGGTCACCATCGAGTACGCGGGTGACCGGCCGGTCCGGCTGGACACCGTGGTGGTCTCCAGCCAGCACGCCGACGGCATCGACCTGGAGAAGATGCTCGGTGTCGACGTGCGCGAGCACGTGGTCGGCCCCGAGCTCAGTGGCCTGGACATCGACTCCACGGATCTCAAGCTGCTGGTCAACCCGACCGGCCGGTTCGTCATCGGCGGCCCGATGGGTGACGCTGGGCTGACCGGTCGCAAGATCATCGTCGACACCTACGGCGGCATGGCCCGGCACGGTGGTGGCGCGTTCTCCGGCAAGGACCCGTCGAAGGTGGACCGCTCGGCCGCCTACGCCATGCGCTGGGTCGCCAAGAACGCCGTCGCCGCCGGACTGGTCGGCCGGATCGAGGTCCAGGTCGCCTACGCGATCGGCAAGGCGGCCCCGGTCGGCCTGTTCGTCGAGACGTTCGGCACCGAGACCGTCGACCCGGCGAAGATCGAGGCGGCCATCAAGGAGGTCTTCGACCTGCGGCCGGGCGCGATCATCCGCGACCTCGACCTGCTGCGGCCCATCTACGGCGCCACCGCCGCATACGGCCACTTCGGCCGGACCGACATCGACCTGCCGTGGGAGCAGGCCGACCGGGCCGACGCATTGCGCTCGGCAGCGGGGGCGTGAGCAAGGCTCCCGTCCGACCCGACGCAGCCGGCAGGGCAGCACACGACAGTCAGCGTGTGCTGCCCACCGGTGTCTCCGGCCCGCTCTACGCACGACTCGCCGCCGAACTGGGCAGCGGGCCGGTGCTGGACGTGGGCGCCGGGTCCGGGGTGGTGTCGGTCGGGCTCGCCACGGCGGGCAGTCGGCTGGTGTTGACCGACGTGGTCGACTGGCGGAGCGCCGAGGCCACCGCGCTGCCGTTCGTCCGGGCCGACGCGGCCGCGTTGCCCGTCGCGTCCGGTTCGCTCACCGGCGTGCACCTGGCCCGGGTGTTGCACCACGTGGCCGACTGGCGCGCCGCGCTGTCGGAGGCCGTGCGCGCGCTGGGGCGAGGAGGCACGTTGTGCCTGTCGCTGGGCGACCGACCGGTGGGCGACTCGCTGCGCGACCTCGTCGACGTGGTGGAGGCCGCCGCCGTCCGCGAAGGTCTGCGGCCCGCCGAGGTCGACGGTCCGAACCCGGACACCGCGGACGAACACCTCGCTTCGGCGGACTGGGCCCGCACGGACCTGGTCGAGTTCGGCGCTGACGTGCCCATGACGCCCCGCGAGGTGCTGACCGGCTCCCTGGGCAACCCGTTCCGCTGGGAGCCCGGCACAGACCTGACGCCGATCCCGCGCGTGGTCGCCGAGGTCCTCGCGGCAGCCGACGTCGACCCGGACACACCGGTCCTACGCGACCGCACGATCCGCTACCGCGTCTACCGGCGGGCGAACGGCCGGTGAGTCACTCGGTCGTGCGGCTCTGGTAGACACCTGAGGTGGTCAGCGGGAACAGCACCAAGCGAACGGCTCGGCGCGGCGAGCGGGTGCCCGCCTCGACGCTGGCCGTGGCCCGGGTGTGTGTGGACGTGCCGCTGGCGCACCTGGACCGCCCGTTCGACTACCACGTGCCCGAGCCGCTGGACGCCGCCGCGGTGCCCGGCTGCCGGGTGCGGGTGCGGTTCGCCGGGCAGCTCGTCGACGGATATCTGCTGGAGCGGGTCGCCGAGTCCGATCACAAGGGCAAGCTGGCGTTCCTGGAGAAGGTCGTCTCACCGGAGCCCGTCCTGTCCCCGGACGCGATCAGCCTGGCCAGGGCCGTCGCCGACCGCTACGGCGGGATGCTCGTCGACGTGCTGCGCCTGGCCGTGCCGCCGCGGCACGCCCGCGCCGAGCAGCAGCCGACCGCCGAGCCCGCCGCGGCGCCGGAACGCCCGGACACCACGGCGTGGCGCCGCTACCCGCGCGGCCCCGCCTACCTCGACGCGATCCACGCCGGCAAGCCGGCGCACGGCGTCTGGCATCCGCTGCCCACCGAGGACTGGCCCGCCCGGCTCGCCGAGGCCGCCGCGACCGCTGCCGCCGCCGGGCGCGGTGTGGTGCTCGTCGTGCCCGACCACCGTGACTCGGCCCGCGTGCACGCCGCGTGTGTCGCGCTGCTGGGCGACGCGGGCGTGGTCGCACTGGCCGCCGATCTGGGGCCTGCCGAGCGGTACAAGCGCTGGCTGGCGGTGCGCAGGGGTGCCGTCCGGGTCGTCGTGGGCACGCGGGCCGCGATGTTCGCGCCGGTGGCCGATCCCGGGCTGTTCGTGGTCTGGGACGACGGCGACGACCTGCACGCCGAACCCCGCTCGCCCTACCCGCACGTCCGGGACGTCCTCGTCCAGCGCGCCCACCTCAGCGGTGCCGCGTTGCTGGTCGGCGGGTTCGCCCGCACCGCCGAAGCCCAACTGCTGGTCGACTCCGGCTGGGCGCACGAGGTGCTGGCCGACCGGGACACCCTGCGCGCGGCCGCGCCCAGGGTGACCGCCATCGGCGAGCACGACAGCCAGCTCGCCCGCGATCCGGGTGCCCGCGCGGCCCGGCTGCCGTCGGTGGCGTTCGAGGCGGCCCGCGAGGCCCTGGCGCGGGACGAGCCGGTGCTGGTCCAGGTACCCCGCCGGGGTTACGTACCCGCGCTGGCCTGCCAGCGCTGCCGCACGCCCGCGCGCTGCAGGCACTGCGCGGGCCCGCTGTCGCTGTCATCGGGTCCGGCAGCGGGCGGCGCCCACCCCGCGGTGTGCCGCTGGTGCGGCGTGGCCGACGCCGCTTTCCGTTGCACCGCCTGTGGTTCCGGCCAGTTGCGAGCGGTCGTCATCGGTGCCCGCCGGACCGCGGAGGAACTGGGTCGAGCGTTCGCGGGGGTGCCCGTGCGTACGTCCGGCGGCGCCGAGGTGCTCAGCGAGGTGCCCGCCGGGCCCGCGCTGGTGGTGGCCACGCCCGGCGCCGAACCCGTCGCGCCCGACCGCTACGGCGCCGCCCTGTTGCTGGACGGCTGGGCGATGCTGGCGCGGGCCGACCTGCGGGCCACCGAGGAGGCGCTGCGCCGCTGGATGACGGCGGCGGCGCTGGTCCGGTCCGCGGCCGACGGCGGCCGGGTCGTGGTGATGGCCGAGTCCGCGCTCGCACCCGTGCAGGCGCTGGTGCGGTGGGATCCGGTCTGGCACGCCCGCCAGGAACTCGCCGCCCGCGCGGAACTCGGCTTCCCGCCCGCCGTGCGGATGGCGTCGGTGGACGGCTCGCCCGCCGCGCTGGCCGACTTCCTGCTGACCCTGCGGCTGCCCGACGCCGACGACGTACTCGGTCCGGTGTCGCTGGCGGGCAGGGCCGGTGACCAGGACGAGCGGGAACGGGTGCTGGTCCGGTCACCGCGCGAACACGGCCGTGAGCTGGCTGCCGTGCTGTTCGACGCGCTGAAGGTGCGGACCGCGCGCAAGGACCCCGACCCGGTCCGGGTCCGGCTCGATCCGCTCGAACTCGTCTAGCGGATGAGCACCTAGACTGGTCGAGCATCGTTTTTTCGGTACGGGCCCCGCACCGCCCGACCCGGCCCCCGAGGGAGACCATGACCGTCCAGCCCATCCGACTGTTCGGTGACCCGGTGCTGCGCAGCCGCGCGGCCGAGGTCGTCGACTTCGACAAGGAGTTGCGGGTCCTGGTCAAGGACCTCGCCGACAGCCTCGCCGACGAGGGCGGCGCAGGTCTGGCCGCCCCGCAGATCGGCGTCGGCCTGCGCGTGTTCACCTACCACTGCGGTGACGCCGAGGGCCACCTGGTGAACCCGACCTGGAACGTCCTGGGCGACGGCTACCAGGAAGGCCCCGAGGGCTGCCTGTCCATCCCCGGCCTGTCCTGGGACTGCAGGCGGCACGAGCGTGTGGTCGCCACCGGCTGGAACCAGCACGGCGAGCCCGTCACGGTCGAGGGCAGCGAGATGCTGGCCCGGTGCATCCAGCACGAGACCGACCACCTGGACGGCGTGCTGTTCCTGGACCGGCTGACCCCGCAGACCCGCAAGCAGGCCATGAAGGAGATCCGCCAGGCCGAGTGGTTCGACGGCGGCGCTCCGGTGGTCAAGCAGAGTCCGCACGCGCTGTTCGGCGGCGCACGCTGAGATGCGGTTGGTCTTCGCGGGTACGCCCGAGGTCGCGCTGCCGTCGCTGCGCGCGCTGATCGCCTCCCCCCGGCACGACGTCGTCGGCGTCGTGACCAGGCCGGACGCGCCGTCGGGCCGCGGCCGGCACGTGGTCCGCTCGCCCGTCGGTGCGCTGGCCGACGAGCACGGTATCGAGGTGCTCACGCCGCGCCGGGCCGGTGAGCCCGAGTTCCTGGCCCGGCTGGCCGAACTGGCACCGGACAGCTGCCCCGTGGTGGCGTTCGGGGCGCTGCTGCCGCAGTCGGCGCTGGACGTGCCGCGACTCGGCTGGGTGAATCTGCACTTCTCGGTGCTGCCGGCGTGGCGGGGGGCCGCTCCGGTGCAGGCTGCCGTCCGCCACGGTGACGAGATCTCCGGTGCCACCACGTTCCGGATAGTCAAGGAACTCGACGCGGGCCCGGTGTTCGGTGTGCTGACCGAACAGGTCGGTGGCCGGGACACCTCCGGTGAGCTGCTCGACCGGCTGGCCGTCGCCGGAGCCGACCTTTTGGTGTCTACTTTGGACGGTATCGAGGACGGCTCGCTGCGCGCGGTCGACCAGCCCGCGGACGGCGTGACCTACGCCCCGAAGGTGACCGTGGACGACGCGCACGTCGACTTCACCACACCGGCGACCGCCGTGGACCGGTTGGTCCGGGCCGTGACGCCCGAACCCGGTGCCTGGGCGGAGTTCCGCGGTGCGCGCGTCAAGCTCGGGCCGGTGCTGCCCGTGGCCGGTGCGAACCTGCCCGCCGGTGAGCTGGCGGTGGAACGCAAGCAGGTGCTCGTCGGCACGGCGACCGGCCCGGTGCGGCTGGGCGACGTGCAGCCGCAGGGCAAGAAGCGGATGGCCGCGACCGACTGGGCGCGGGGCATCCGGATCGAGGCAGGGGAACGCCTGACGTGACCCGCCCCAGGAACAACAGTGCGAGGAGAAGCGCATGACCGCGCCGGGGCGTCGGCCATCCCGGCCACGCAGCCCCCATCCACCCAAGCGCAGGTCCGGCCCGGCCCGTCCGCCGATCGAGGATCCGGCGCGGCAGGCGGCCCTGGACACGTTGCGCGCCGTACGCGAACGCGACGCCTACGCGAACCTGGTGCTGCCCGGCCTGTTGCGGGCCCGCCGGATCACGGGTCGGGACGCCGCGCTGGCCACCGAACTGGCCTACGGCGCGTCCCGCGCCCAGGGGCTGCTGGACCAGATCATCGCCGACTGCACGGACCGTCCGCTGTCCACAGTGGATGGTGTGGTGCTGGACGCGCTGCGGTTGGGCGCGTATCAGTTGCTGCGCACCAGGATTCCGGCGCACGCGGCCGTCGGCGCCACCGTCGACCTCGTCCGCGGTGCGGCCGGGTCGCCGATCGCCGGGTTCGTGAACGCCGTGCTGCGCAAGGTGTCCGAGCAGGACGAGTCGGCATGGCTGGCGCGGCTCGCGCCGGACATCGCCACCGATCCGGTGGGCCACCTGGCTTTCGTCACCGCGCATCCGAGGTGGATCGCGCAGGCGTTCGCGACGGCGCTCGGCGACACCGGTGACGAGCTGGCTGCCGCCCTGACCGCCGACGACCAGCGGCCCGCCGTGCACCTGGCCGCCCGGCCGGGCGAGGTGACCGCCGAGGAACTGGCGGCGATGACCGGTGGCGAGGTCGCGCCGTACTCGCCCTACGGCGTGCACCTGGAACCGGGCTCGGGTGATCCCGGTGACCTGGACCCGGTGCGCCAGCAGTTGGCCGCGGTGCAGGACGAGGGCAGCCAGCTGTGTGCCGTCGCGCTGACGAGGGTGCCGCTGACCGGGTCGGACACCCGCTGGCTGGACCTGTGTGCCGGGCCGGGTGGCAAGGCCGTGCTGCTGGGCGCGCTGGCCGCGCTGAGCGGCGCCACGGTGGACGCCGTGGAGAAGGCACCGCACCGGGCCAAGCTGGTCGAGACGGCCGTGCGGGGCCTGCCGGTGACCGTGCGGGTGGCCGACGGCCGCGACCCGGAGCTGCCCGGCGGCTACGACCGGGTGCTGGTGGACGCCCCGTGCACCGGCCTGGGCGCACTGCGCAGGCGGCCCGAGGCGCGCTGGCGGCGGACCCCCGCTGACGTGGGCGAACTGGCGAAATTGCAGCGGGAACTGCTGATGGCGGCGTTGCGGCTGGTCCGGCCGGGCGGTGTGGTGGCGTACGTGGTGTGCTCGCCGCACCTGTCCGAGACGACCGGCCTGGTCACCGACGTGCTGCGCCGTACGCCCGCCGAGGTCATGGACGCCCGGGAGTTCTTCCCGGACGTGCCGGGCCTGGGTGCCGGGCCGTACGTGCAGCTGTGGCCGCATCTGCACGGCACGGACGCGATGTTCCTGGCCATGCTGCGCCGCCCGGCCTGATGTCGGCGGCCGGCTGATGCTGCTGTGCCTCGTGGCGTCCGCGGGAGGTGCCGTCGACCGGCGACTGCGGCCGGAACTGGCCGAACCGGCAGTGCGCCGGGGCTGGCGGCTGGCCGTGACGCTCACGCCGACCGCGGCGCACTGGCTGGAGGTGGCCGGGGAACTGGCCCGGTTGCGTGAGCTGACCGACCTGCCGGTGCGCTCGGTCGGCAGGCTGCCCGGCGAGCCGTCGCCCTACGGGACGGCCGACGCGTACCTGTTCGTGCCGGCGACGGCCAACTCGATCGCGAAGCTCGCGCTGGGCATCGCGGACAACCAGGCCCTCACCCAGCTGTGTGAGGCGGTCGGCACGCCGGGCGTGCCGGTGGTGCTGCGCCCGCAGGCCGGTGCCGCGCCCAGAGCGCACCCCGCGTTCGCCGGGCACCTGGCGGCACTGCGGGCCGCGGGCGTGCACGTGTCCGACGCAGACCCGGCGCAGGACTGGGAACCGCTGCTGACCGAGGTGGCCGAGCTGCTGGACTGAGCCGGATGGCAGGCTGCCGGCCATGCCGACCACGCGGACGCTCAGCGCCACCGACTTCGCCGTGCCCACGCAGGAGCGCTACTTCGAGGACTACGAGACCGGCGCCGTGCACGAGTACGGCTACCTGTCGGTCACCGAGCAGGAGATCATCGAGTTCGCGCGGTCGTTCGACCCGCAGCGGATGCACGTCGACCCCGCGTTCGCGGCGAGCGGGCCGTTCGGTGGGCTGATCGCCAGCGGCTGGCACTCCGCCGGGCTGCTGATGCGGCTGTTCGTGGACCACTACCTGCCGGGGCCCGCCAGCATGGCCTCGCCCGGGGTGGACGAGCTGCGCTGGACGGTACCGCTGCGGCCGGGTGACACGCTGCGGCTGCGCACCACCACCGTCCGGACACGGTCGTCCCGGTCCAAACCCGACCGCGGTCTGGTCGTCACGAAGGCGGAGCTGCTCAACGCCGACGACGGCTGCCCGGCGTCGTGCCAGGCGATCAACATCATGCTGAAGCGGCCGCGCGACGCCCGCTGAACGGCGCTTTCTAGACTCGACCCGTGCCGACCCAGCCGATGATCGCGCCCAGCATCCTGTCCGCCGACTTCGCGCGCCTCGCCGACGAGGCCGCCGCGGTCCGCGGCGCCGAGTGGCTGCATGTGGACGTGATGGACGGGCACTTCGTGCCGAACCTGACCATCGGCCTGCCCGTGGTCCGGGCGCTGCTGCGGCACACCGACATCCCGCTGGACTGCCACCTGATGATCGACGACCCGGACCGCTGGGCGGTCGGCTACGCGGAAGCGGGCGCGCACAACGTGACGGTGCACGTCGAGGCGGCCGCCGATCCGATCGGGCTGGCCGCGAAACTGCGGGCCGCCGGGGCGATGGCGGGGCTGTCGGTCAAGCCCGGCACACCGCTGGAGCCCCATGTGGACACTCTGCGGCACTACGACACCCTCCTGGTGATGTCGGTGGAACCCGGCTTCGGCGGGCAGCGGTTCATGCCCGAGGTGCTGGCCAAGGTGCGCACCGCCCGCGAACTGGTGGCCAGCGGCGACCTCACGATCCTGATCGAGATCGACGGCGGCATCAGCGACGAGACCATCGACGCGGCCGCGGAGGCGGGGGTCGACTGCTTCGTGGCCGGTTCCGCCGTGTACTCGGCGGCCGATCCGGCCGCCGCCGTCGCCGAGCTGCGGGCCAGGGCCGCCGCACACCGCAGGGCCTGATCAGCGTGATCGAGCCGGATCGGCTACTGGCCGCCATGGAGCAGGCGATCGCGGCCAGCGAGCAGGTGCGCGGCACCACGAGCCCGAACCCACCGGTCGGTGCCGTCGTGCTGGACCGGGCAGGGGAGATCGTCGGCGTCGGCGCGACCAGCCCACCCGGCGGCGCGCACGCCGAGGTCGTCGCGCTGGCCCAGGCGGGCGAGCGGGCCGGCGGTGGTACCGCCGTGGTCACCCTGGAACCGTGCGCGCACCACGGCCGCACACCACCGTGCGTGGACGCGCTGCTCGCGGCCGGTGTCGCGACCGTGCACTACGCGGTGACCGACCCGAACCTGCGCGCCGCGGGCGGTGCCGCGGCCCTGCGCGCGGGTGGCGTGCGGGCCGAGGAGGGCCTGCTCGCGGACGCCGTGACCAGCGGCCCGCTGCGCGCCTGGCTGCACCACACGCTCACCGGCCGGCCGCACGTGACCTGGAAGTACGCGATGACCCTGGACGGCAGGGTCGCGGCCGCCGACGGCACCAGCCGGTGGATCAGCGGCGAACCGGCCAGGGCCGAGGTGCACCAGCTGCGCCGCCAGGTGGACGCGATCGTCGTCGGCCGAGGCACCGTGCTGGCCGACGACCCGAGGCTCACCGCCCGCGCGGCCGATGGCACCGAGCTGCCCCGCCAACCGCTGCGCGTCGTCGTCGGCACTGGTGACCTGCCGCCGACCGCGCATATTCTGGACAGCGCCGCACCGACTCTTCACGTGCGGACTCGCGAGCCCGCCGAGGTGCTCGCGGCCCTCGCCGAGCGGGGCGTCGTCGACGTCCTGCTGGAGGGCGGTCCAACGCTGGCAGGGGCCTTCCTGGCAGCGGGTCTGGTGGACCGGGTGCTGGCGTACGTCGCCCCGAAGTTCCTCGGGGCGGGGGCCGCCGCACTGGGCCACTCGGGGGTGCCGACGATCACTGCCGCTCACCAATTCACCGTCGAACAGGCCACCATGAGTGGCATGGACGTGCGGCTGTCCGCAGTTCCGGTTCGCTAGCTCGCTGGAGGTCATGTGTTCACCGGGATCGTCGAGGAACGCGGTGAGGTCGTCGAGGTCGAACAGGTGCCCGACGCCGCCCGGCTGACCGTCGCGGGCCCACTGGTCACCCAGGATGCCCGGCACGGCGACTCGATCGCGGTCAGCGGGGTGTGCCTGACGGTGGTCGAGGTGACGGGCGGGCGGTTCACCGTCGATGTGGTGCAGGAGACACTGCAACGATCCAGTCTGGCCAAGGTGCACGCGGGTGACCGGGTCAACCTGGAACGGGCGATGGCGGCGGGCGCCCGGCTGGGCGGCCACATCATGCAGGGCCACGTGGACGGCACCGGGGTGTTCCTGTCCCGCGACGAGGTGGGCCTGACCCGGTTCGCACTGCCTGCCCGGCTGGCGAAATACGTGGTGGAGAAGGGTTCGATCGCGGTGGACGGGGTGTCGCTCACCGTGGTGGACGCGACCGACGACCAGTTCTCGGTGGCGCTGATCCCGACGACGCTCTCCCTCACCACGCTCGGCGAGCGGGGCGCGGGTGACCTGGTGAACCTCGAAGTCGATGTGCTCGCGAAGTACGTGGAGCGGCTGGCCGCCCCGCACCTGGCTCGATTGGGGGAGGACAATGTCTGTGGAGGCGAGGCGACCGGTGACTGACTTCGGGAGTATCGAGCAGGCCGTGAAGGACATCGCGGCCGGCAAGGCGGTGGTCGTCGTCGATGACGAGGACCGGGAGAACGAGGGCGACCTGATCTTCGCCGCCGAGAAGGCGACGCCGGAGCTGGTCGCGTTCATGGTCCGCTACACGTCCGGGTACATCTGCGTGCCGCTGCTCGAGTCCGACTGCGACCGACTCGATCTGCCCCCGATGTACCACACCAACCAGGACCGCAGGGGCACCGCGTACACGGTCACCGTGGACGCGCGGGAAGGCACCACGACCGGCATCTCGGCCACCGATCGCGCGCTGACGATGCGGATGCTCGCCGACGCGAACTCCCGGCCGCCGGACTTCACCCGGCCCGGACACGTGGTTCCGTTGCGCGCCAAGGAAGGCGGCGTGCTGCGCAGGCCCGGTCACACCGAGGCCGCCGTGGACCTGGCCCGGCTGGCCGGCCTGCGGCCCGCCGGCGTGCTGTGCGAGATGGTCAGCCAGAAGGACGAGGGCGACATGGCCCGGCGCGAGGAGCTGGGCATCTTCGCCGCCGAGCACGACCTCACGCTGATCAGCATCGCCCAGCTGATCGCCTACCGGCGGCGCACCGAGAAGCAGGTAGCGCGCGTCGCCGAGGCCCGCATCCCGACCGCGCACGGCACGTTCCGCGCGGTCGGCTACGACAGCCTGCTCGACGGCATCGAGCACGTCGCCCTCGTGTACGGCGAGGTCGGCGACGGCGAGGACATCCTGGTGCGGGTGCACTCCGAGTGCCTCACCGGTGACGTGTTCGGCTCGCTGCGCTGCGACTGTGGCCCGCAGCTGGACGCGGCGATGGCGGTGGTCGCGGCCGAGGGCAGGGGAGTGGTGCTCTACGTGCGTGGCCACGAGGGCCGCGGCATCGGCCTGCTGCACAAGCTGCAGGCCTACCAACTGCAGGACGACGGCCACGACACCGTGGACGCGAACCTGGCGCTGGGCGTGCCCGCCGACGCCCGCGACTACGGCACCGGCGCGCAGATCCTGTGCGACCTGGGCGTGAAGTCGATGCGGCTGCTGACCAACAACCCGGCCAAGCGGGTGGCCCTGCAGGGCTACGGGCTGCGCGTGGTGGACCGCGTGCCGCTGCCCATCTCGCCCAACCCGGAGAACCTGCGGTACCTGCGCACCAAGCGCGACCGCATGGGCCACGAACTGGACAACCTCGACGACTACGAGCCCGCACCGGCGGGTGCCGCCGAGGAACAGAGCTGACGGCGTCGCCCGGTGACGCTGTAGTGACCAAGGAGAAACAGCAGAAGTGAACGAACTTGCGAGCGAGCCACACAGGACCGCGCGTTCGCGAATGCGTCCGACGAGCGCCGGCGAGGAGTCGGCGTGAGCGGCGAAGGCCGGCCGGCGACGGCCGAGGTGCCGGGCTGCGAGGGTCTGCGGCTGGGCATCGTCGCGGCACGGTGGCACGAGAAGATCACCGACGCGCTGCTGGTGCGGGCCGTGGCGGCGGCAGCCGAGGCAGGCATCGAGGAGCCGACGGTGGTCCGCGTCGCGGGTTCGGTCGAGCTGCCGGTGATCGCACAGGCGCTGGCCAAGCACCACGACGCGGTCGTGGCCCTGGGCGCCGTGATCCGTGGTGGCACGCCGCACTTCGAGTACGTGTGCGACGCGCTCACCTCGGGCCTGGCCAGGGTCTCGCTGGACGAGTCGACACCGATCGGCAACGGCGTGCTCACGTGTGACACCGAGCAGCAGGCACTGGACCGCTGCGGGCTGCCCGAGTCGGCGGAGGACAAGGGCTTCGACGCCTGCGTGGCGGCCCTGGAGGCCGCGCTGGTGCTGCGTGGGCTGCGGCAGCCGTGGACGGAGCGGGGATTCTCATGAGCGCGGACGTGTCCGAGTCGCTGGTGGTGCGGCCGCACAAGGTGCGCTACGTCGTCATCCCGGTGGCCGCCGGGCTGGTCGTGGTGTTCTTCGTGGTGGCCTTCCTGCTCAAGGACAGTGCCACCGGCGTCCGGTTCGACACGCCCGACCAGGTGTCGCTGGCGGCCATCGGCGTCGCCCTCGCCCTGGGCACGCTCGTGTTCGTCCGGCCGAGGGTGGTGGCCGATTCCCAGGGCGTCCAGGTACGCAACGCGCTGTGGGGCCAGACCGTGCCGTGGTCGGTGATCCGGTCGGTCGGCTTCCCGGACGGTGCGCCGTGGGCCCGGCTGGAGCTGCCCGCCGACGAGTACGTGCCGATGGTGGCGATCCAGGCGGCGGACCGCGAGCGCGCTGTGCTGGCGATCCGCGAACTGCGGGCGCTGCACCGGAAGTTCGCCACCGCCGAGCAGGCGAGCGAGTGACCGAGGACAGCACCCGGGGACCGAACCGCCGTCAGTTGCTGTGCGGGTTGGCGCTCGGCCTTGTCGCGCCGGTCGTGCTGTCGGCCTGCGAGCCGGTGCGCGAGGGTGGCGCGGGCAACGCCAAGCGGGGTGCGGTGCTGGCGAAGGTCAGCCAGGTCCCCGTCGGTGGCGGTGCGCTCGTCGACGCGGGCACCAACGGCCTGGTCCTGCTCACCCAGCCGCAGGCGGGTGAGGTCCGGGCCTTCAACCCGACCTGCCCGCACGCGGGCGCGAAGGTCGGCCCACCGCACGGCAACGTGATCACCTGCCCCGCGCACGGCAGCCAGTTCAACGCCACCACGGGCGCGCTGCTGCGCGGCCCGGCGCCGCACGGTCTGGCCGCGGTGCCGATCACCGTCGAGGCGGGCAAGGTCCTGCTAGGACCAGCGGACGTGCACGCCTGAGGACCACCGGTCGGCCAGCTCCGCCGCCGTCGACCCGGTGACGGTCAGCCGGTCCCAGGGCCGCCGGTTCCACAGCGCCAGGTAGAGCACAGCGGCCTGCCCTGCCACCGTGACGTCCGCGTGGACGCCCGCGTCGACCCGCTCGGCCTGCGGCAGCTCGGGCCCGACCCGCACCAGCCAGCGCGCGTCCACGTCCGTCGCGTGCATCCGCAGCGTCCAGCCCGTCTTGTCCCGCAGCCGCCGGTTGCGGTTGGCCACGAAGCACGTGAGCAGCTCGTCGATGCCGTCCTCGGCCGCCGCGGGCTCGATCGGCGCCGGTGCCCGCCGTGCGGCCGCGTCGGCGTCCGCCCGGTGCACGGCCGTCTCGTGCGCCTGCCGCCGGGCCCAGAACGCCAGCGGCGAGGACGCGGGCAGGAACGACCAGCACGCCACGTCCCCGGGCGCGGCGCGCAGGGTGGCCACCAGGTCGGCGTGCCCATCGCGGAACCACGCCACCAGCCCGTCGTCATCGGGCAGCTCGTCGACGATGTCGTAGGGCTGGTCGATGACGACGGGTGCGGCGCGGCGCTCCCGCACCACCGTTGCCGCCCATCTGTGCACGCCGCCGACGTGCAACAACAGGTCCCGCAGCGTCCAGCCGGGGCAGGTCGGCACGGGGGCGGTCAGCTCGGTGGCCGCCGCCGTGTCGGCCAGCGACTCGCCCTGGGTACGCAGCGTGTCGATCAACGCGGAGGTATGCACCCGCCCAGCCTGCCACCGTCGCCTGACATGTCCGGGCAGGGACGTAGGGTGGACGAGTGGCCGACCCGTCGACCTATCGCCCAGCGCCAGGCACCATTCCCGAGGCACCCGGCGTGTACAAGTTCCGGGACGCGAACCGGCGAGTGATCTACGTCGGCAAGGCCAAGAACCTGCGCAGCCGGCTGAACTCGTACTTCGCCGACCTCTCCGGGCTGCATCCGCGCACCCGGCAGATGGTCACCACGGCCGCGAGCGTCGAGTGGACGGTCGTCACCACCGAGGTCGAGGCGCTGCAGCTCGAATACAACTGGATCAAGGAGTTCGACCCGCGGTTCAACGTCCGCTACCGCGACGACAAGTCCTACCCGGTACTCGCCGTGACGCTCTACGAGCAGTTCCCGCGCCTGCACGTCTACCGGGGCCCGCGCCGCAAGGGCGTGCGCTACTTCGGCCCGTACGCCCACGCGTGGGCCATCCGGGAGACCCTCGACCTGCTGCTGCGGGTGTTCCCGGCCCGCACCTGCTCGGCAGGCGTGTTCCGCAGGCACGGCCAGATGGGCAGGCCCTGCCTGCTCGGCTACATCGACAAGTGCTCGGCACCGTGCGTCGGCCGCGTCACCGAGGACGAGCACCGCGACATCGTGCTGGACTTCTGCGACTTCCTGGCCGGCCGGACCGATGCCATGGTCAAGCGGCTGGAACGCGAGATGCGCGCCGCGTCCGACGAGCTGGAGTTCGAGCGGGCCGCCCGGCTGCGCGACGACGTCGGGGCGCTGCGCCGGGCTCTGGAGAAGCAGGCAGTGGTGCTGGGTGACGGCACCGACGCCGACGTCGTCGCGTTCGCCCAGGACGAGCTGGAAGCCGCGGTGCAGGTCTTCCACGTGCGCGGCGGCCGGGTGCGCGGGCAGCGCGGCTGGGTGATCGACAAGGTCGCCGACGTCGACTCCGCCGACACCGGCGAGGCGTGGCTGGTGTCCCGGTTCGTCAGCCAGTTCTACGGCGAGCAGGCGGCGCTGGCCGAGCAGGCCGACGCGGGCGGCAGCCCGGTGCCGCGCGAGGTGCTGGTGCCCGAGCTGCCCTCGGACGCGGACGCCCTGGCCGACTGGCTGTCCGGGCTGCGTGGTGCCCGGGTGAACCTGCGGGTGCCGCAGCGCGGCGACAAGCGGGCGCTGCTGGAGACCGTGGCGCGCAACGCGGGTGAATCCTTCGCCCAGCACAAGCTGCGCCGGGCCGGTGACCTGACCGCCCGGTCGGCCGCGCTGCAGGAACTGCAGGACGCGCTCGGCCTGCGGACGGCCCCGCTGCGCATCGAGTGCGTCGACGTCAGTCACGTGCAGGGCAGCGACGTGGTCGCCTCGCTGGTGGTGTTCGAGGACGGCATCGCCCGCAAGTCCGAGTACCGCCGCTTCGCCATCCGCGAGGGTGCCGAAGGCGGTGACGTCGGCTCCATCGCCGAGGTCACCCGCCGCCGCTTCGCCCGCTACCAGCACGAGACCCAGCCCGAGTCCATCAGCGAGTCGGACGGCCGGTCCGACAGCGAGGCCGCCGGCGTGACCAACGGCGAGACCGACGGCGAGACCGACAGCGAGGCCACGGCGAGGCCAACGGCGAGGCGCCGGTCGAGCGGGGCGGTATCGATCCGACCACCGGCCGGCCGCGCAGGTTCGCCTACCCGCCCAACCTGTACGTCGTGGACGGTGGCGCACCACAGGTCGAGGCCGCCTCCGACGTGCTCGCCAGGATGGGCATCACCGACGTGGCCATCGTCGGCCTGGCCAAGCGGCTGGAGGAGGTCTGGCTGCCCGGCGACCCCGACCCGGCGATCCTGCCGCGCACCAGCGAGGCGCTGTACCTGTTGCAGCGCGTGCGCGACGAGGCGCACCGGTTCGCCATCACCTACCACCGGCAGAAGCGCTCCAAGCGGATGACGTCGTCGGCGTTGGACGAGATTCCGGGACTCGGGCAAGCGCGACGCAGTGCTTTGCTGAAACACTTCGGGTCGCTGAAGCGACTTGCCTCGGCGACTGTGGACGAGATCAGCGAAGTGCCGGGCGTGGGCCGGCACACCGCGGAGGCGGTCCACACTGTGTTGTCGGTCGGGAGGACGGGCGGCACAGGCGGGGATGCCGGCGCGAGGGGCGCCGAAGAACACGTGGGAGGCGGGAGTGACTAACGAGTCCGGACCTACGTCCGGAGCGGCCGGTGCATCGGGGGTCGAGGTCGCCGTCGTGACGGGACTGTCCGGGGCGGGGCGGTCCACGGCGGCGAAGTGCCTTGAGGACCTCGGCTGGTTCGTGGTGGACAACCTGCCACCGGAGCTGGTCGCGACGATGGTCGAGCTGGGTGCCCAGGCGCGCGGCGCGATCACCAAGGTCGCGGTCGTCATGGACGTGCGCAGCAGGGCGTTCACCGACGACCTGGCCGCGATCATCAAGGATCTCGACGCCCGCGGCTACAAGCCGAGGACGCTGTTCCTGGAGGCCACCGACGCGGCGCTGATCCGGCGATTCGAGCAGGTCAGGCGCACGCACCCGATGCAGGGCGACGGCAGGCTGGCCGACGGCATCGAGGCCGAGCGGCACCTGTTGACGCCGTTGCGCGAGCAGGCGGACCTGGTGCTGGACACCACGGCGCTGTCGGTGCACCAGCTGCGCGCCAAGATCGAGGACGCGTTCGGCACCGAGACCACCGCCCGGACCCGGGTGACGGTGGTGTCCTTCGGCTACAAGTACGGCCTGCCGATGGACGCCGACCTGGTGATGGACGTGCGGTTCCTGCCCAACCCGTTCTGGATCCCGGAACTGCGCGAGCTGACCGGCCTGGACGGGGACGTGCGCAACTACGTGCTGTCCCAGGAAGGCGCAGAGGAGTTCCTGGACCGTTACCACGAGTTGCTGCGGCTGATCGGTGCCGGCTACCGGCGGGAGGGCAAGCGGTACCTGACGCTGGCGGTCGGCTGCACCGGCGGCAAGCACCGCAGCGTGGCCATCTCGGAGGAACTGTCCGGCAGACTCGCGGCCGAGGACCGGATGACGGTCAAGGTCGTGCACCGGGACCTGGGGAGGGAATGACGGGCGGCCGACCGGTCAGGGCCGTCGCGCTGGGCGGCGGCCACGGCCTGCACGCGACGCTGACCGCGTTGCGCACGATCACCCCGGACATCACCGCCGTGGTGACGGTGGCCGACGACGGTGGCTCGTCCGGCCGGCTGCGCCGCGAGCTGGGCGGCCTGCCACCCGGTGACCTGCGCAAGGCGCTGCTCGCGCTGGCCGACGACGACGCGACGCCGTGGCCGACCGTGTTCGGCCACCGGTTCGGCGGCGACGGGGCACTGGCCGGGCACGCGGTCGGCAACCTCGTGCTGGCGTCGCTGCTGGAATTACTCGGCGATCCGGTGGCCGCGCTGGCCGCCGCGAGTCGGTTGCTGGGCACCCAGGGCCGGATCCTGCCGATGAGCAATCAGCCGCTGGACATCGAGGCTGACGTCATCGGACTGGACCACGACCCGACCGCGGTACGCCGGATTCGCGGCCAGGTGGCCGTCGCGACGACACCCGGTCGGGTGGAACGCATCCGGCTGCATCCGGCCGGCCACCCGGACGAGACCCCCACGGCGTGCCCGGACGCGGTCGCCGCGGTGCTCGACGCGGACGTGGTGCTGCTCGGTCCTGGATCATGGTTCACCAGCGTGCTACCGCATCTGCTGGTGCCGGAGCTGCACGAGGCGCTGGTGACGACGCGGGCACGGAAGGTGGTCGTGCTGAACCTGGTCCCCCAACCGGGGGAGACCGCTGGATTCTCCACCGAGCAGCATCTGGACGTACTCTGCCAGCACGCACCTCGGCTGCGGGTGGACGCGGTGATCGCCGACGTCGACTCGGTGCCGACGCCCGACCGGCTGGTTCGGTCGGCGGGAGCTGTGGGGGCGCGGGCATACCTGGCGAAGGTGACCGCGCCCGGGGAACCAGAGCGGCATGACCCTGTTGCGCTGGCTGGCTGCCTGCTCGACGCGATCGGCGGCCGGTCGGGGGAGTAGTGAGGAAACGGGGAGGAGATCGTCGGTGGCCATGACCGCTGAGGTCAAGGACGAGTTGAGCCGGTTGGCCGTCACCAAGACCTGCTGCCGGCGCGCGATGATCGCGTCGCTGCTGAGGTTCGCCGGTGGTCTGCACATCGTGGGCGGCCGGGTGGTCGTCGAGGCGGAGGTGGACACCGGCGCGGTGGCGAGGTTGCTGCGCAAGGAGATCCACGAACTGTTCGGGCACGTGGCGGACGTGCACGTGATCACGTCCGGCGGGTTGCGCAAAGGAACGCGGTACGTGGTCCGGGTCGTGCGCGACGGCGAGGGCCTGGCACGGCAGACGGGCCTGCTCGACCCGCGCGGCAGGCCGGTGCGCGGCCTGCCTGCCCCGGTCGTGTCGGGTGGTGTGTGCGACGCCGAAGCCGCCTGGCGCGGTGCCTTCCTGGCGCACGGCTCACTCACCGAGCCCGGCAGGTCCAGCGCGCTGGAGATCACCTGCCCCGGCCCGGAGGCCGCACTCGCGTTGGTCGGCGCCGCTCGGCGCCTGGGCATAGCGGCGAAGTCGCGCGAGGTACGCGGCGCCGACCGGGTCGTCGTGCGGGACGGCGACGCCATCGGTGCGCTGCTCACCCGGCTGGGTGCCCATTCCAGCGTGCTGGCCTGGGAGGAGCGCCGGATGCGGCGCGAGGTCCGGGCCACCGCCAATCGCCTTGCCAACTTCGACGACGCCAACCTCCGCCGCTCGGCCCGCGCGGCCGTGGCGGCGGCGGCGCGAGTGGAGCGGGCACTGGACCTGCTGGGCTCGGAGGCCCCCACGCACCTGATCACGGCGGGCCAGTTGCGCCTGGCCAACCGGCAGGCCTCGCTGGAGGAACTGGGCCAGCTGTCCGATCCGCCCATGACGAAGGACGCGGTCGCGGGCCGGATCCGGCGGCTGCTGGCGATGGCCGACAAGCGAGCCAAGGACATGGGCGTACCGGACACGGAATCGGCGGTCACAGCGGAGATGCTCGAAGCAGAGGTCTAGGCGACGGCGAGCACCGGCGACGGGCAGGGCTTGGGCAGTGCGGTTGCCGCGGGCCGCGACGCGCGACGAGTCGGGCGAGTTCGCTTGTCCCGCAGGCAGTCGGGCAACGGGCAAGCCCGATACTCGCGGCCGGCCGCGGAATGCGGAGCCAGGATTGCGTTCTCCGCCAGGATGCGGTCTGCCCGGACTCGCGCGAAGCGTGGGCCGGGTCTCGGTGCCGGGAGCCGCGACGTCGGGATCGGCTGTGTGCGCGGGAGCGGTGCACGTGCGCCGCTACGGGTCGGGTGGTGGCGCGGCCGGCGTTTCTCGGGGTGGAGTCGGTGCCGGACGGTGCCGGGGAGGTTGCGGTGGGTTCGACGGCTGCCCGTTCGGTGCGGGGTGAGTGACGGGAGTCTCGCGTCGTCGTTCAGGGCCGGCCACCGGCGGTTCTCGGGATGCGGATTCGGGCTGGTTTGCCGCTGTACCACACTTCCGGGTCCTGTTCGATGTTGGTCCAGACCAATTCGACATGATGGTGTAACCTACGAGACACAACTCACTGATTCGATAAAGATACCCGGTGTGGCACCTCTGGCCAGGCTGAAAGGCGACAGTGGTTACGGCGCTACAGTGCGCCCGTCGGCAACGTGGCCGGAAGGGATCCGGGACCAGTTCAAGAGGAGACGTATCGTGACGGTTCGCGTGGGTGTCAACGGCTTCGGTCGGATCGGTCGCAACTTCTGGCGGGCCGTTCGGGCCGGCGGTCACGACATCGAGATCGTGGCCATCAATGATCTCGGTGACGTGGCGACCATGGCCCACCTGCTCAAGTACGACAGCATCCAGGGTGTGCTGCCCGAGGATGTCCGTGCCACCGACGAAGGTATCGACGTCGGCGGGAAGACGATCAAGGCTTTCGCGGAGCGCGACCCGGGCAAGCTGCCCTGGGCCGACCTCGGCGTCGACGTCGTCATCGAGTCGACCGGCTTCTTCACCAACGCCAAGGACGCGCGCAGGCACGTGGACGAGGGTGGCGCCAAGAAGGTCATCATCTCCGCGCCGGCCAAGGGTGAGGACCTGACCGTGGTGATGGGCGTGAACGACTCCGCCTACGACGGTTCGCAGACGATCATCTCGAACGCTTCCTGCACCACCAACTGCCTCGGCCCGCTGGCCAAGGTCGTGCACGAGGCCTTCACGATCGAGCGCGGCCTGATGACCACGATCCACGCCTACACGGCCGACCAGAACCTGCAGGACGGCCCGCACAAGGATCTGCGCCGGGCCCGTGCCGCCGCCATCAACATCGTGCCGACCTCGACCGGTGCCGCGAAGGCGATCGGGCAGGTGCTGCCCGAGCTCAACGGCAAGCTGGACGGCTACGCGCTGCGCGTGCCGGTGCCGACCGGTTCGGTGACCGACCTGACCGTCGACGTCTCGCGCGACACCAGCGTCGAGGAGGTCAACGCGGCACTCAAGGCGGCCGCCGAAGGCCCCCTGAAGGGCATTCTGCGCTACAGCGAGGCCCCGATCGTCTCGTCGGACATCGTGAACGACCCGGCCTCGTCGATCTTCGACGCGCCGCTGACCAAGGTCATCGGCAACCAGGTCAAGGTCGTCTCCTGGTACGACAACGAGTGGGGTTACTCCAACCGGCTCGTCGACCTGACCGCCCTCGTCGGCAACAAGCTGGCCTGAGCGAGAAGAGACCCACATCCCATGAAGACGCTCGACGACCTGCTCGCCGACGGCGTCTCGGGCCGGCGCGTGTTCCTGCGTGCCGACCTGAACGTGCCGCTGGACGGCGACCGCATCACCGACGACGGCAGGGTCCGCGCGTCCGTCCCGACCATCCGGGCGCTGACCGCTGCCGGCGCCCGGGTGGTCGTGGCCGCCCACCTCGGCAGGCCCAAGGGTGCGCCGGAGGACAAGTACTCGCTGCGGCCGGTGGCCACGCGCCTGGGTGAGCTGCTGGGCGCTGACGTCGCCCTGGCCGCCGACGTGGTCGGCGACTCCGCCCGGTCGACCGCGGCCTCGCTGGCCGACGGCCACGTCGCCCTGCTGGAGAACGTGCGGTTCGACCCGCGCGAGACCAGCAAGGACGAGGCCGAGCGGGCCGGGTTCGCCGGTGAGCTGGCCGGGCTGGCCGGCACCGACGGCGCGTTCGTGTCCGACGGCTTCGGCGTGGTGCACCGCGAGCAGGCCTCCGTCTACGACGTGGCGAAGCTGCTGCCGCACTACGCGGGCAAGCTCGTCGTGGCCGAACTCGAGGTGCTGCGCAAGCTCACCGAGCAGACCGAGCGGCCCTACGTGGTGGTGCTCGGCGGCGCGAAGGTGTCCGACAAGCTCGGAGTCGTCGCCAGCCTGCTCACGAAGGTGGACCGCCTGCTCATCGGCGGTGGCATGGCCTACACGTTCCTCAAGGCCCAGGGCCACGAGGTGGGCAGGTCGCTGCTGCAGGCCGACCAGGTGCCCGCCGTGGCCGAGGTCATCGCCGAGGCGCGGCGCCGCGGTGTCGAGCTGGTGCTGCCGGTGGACGTGCTGACCGCCACCGAGTTCGCCGACGACGCGGAGATCCGGATCGTGGCCACCGACGCGATCCCGGCCGACCGCGAGGGCCTGGACATCGGGCCGCGCACCCGCGAACTGTTCGCGGCGAAGCTGGCCGACGCCAGGACGGTGTTCTGGAACGGGCCGATGGGTGTGTTCGAGTTCCCGAACTTCGCCCACGGCACCAAGGCCGTCGCGCAGGCACTGGTCGACTCCGACGCGTTCACCGTCGTCGGCGGCGGCGACTCCGCGGCCGCGGTGCGCCTGCTCGGGCTGCCCGAGGACGGCTTCTCGCACATCTCCACCGGCGGTGGCGCCTCGCTGGAGTTCCTGGAGGGCAAGGAACTGCCCGGTATCGCCGTGTTGGAGGACTGAGTCGTGGCACGCCGGCCGCTGATCGCGGGCAACTGGAAGATGAACCTCAACCACCTGGAGGCGATCCGGCTCGTCCAGCGCCTCGCCTTCGCGCTCCCGGTGAAGTACCTGGAGAAGGTCGAGGTGGCGGTGCTGCCGCCGTTCACCCACATCCGCAGCGTGCAGACGCTCGTGGACGGCGACAAGCTGCTGCTGCGCTACGGCGCGCAGGACCTCTCGCCGGTGGAGAACGGCGCCTACACCGGTGACATCTCCGGTTCGATGCTGGCGAAGCTCGGCTGCTCCTACGTCGTCGTCGGCCACTCCGAGCGGCGGGAGTACCACCACGAGGACGACGAGCTGATCAACCGCAAGGTGAAGGCGGCCATCAAGCACTCGCTGACGCCGATCCTGTGCGTCGGGGAGAAGCTCGAGATCCGCGAGTCGGGCGAGCACGTCGGGCACTGCACCACGCAGGTCATGGCCGACCTGAAGGGCCTCAAGGCAGACCAGGTCGCCGGCAGCGTCATCGCGTACGAGCCGGTCTGGGCGATCGGCACCGGCCGGGTGGCCACGGCCGCCGACGCCCAGGAGGTGTGCGGCGCGATCCGGGCCGGTCTGGCGGACAAGTACGGTGCCGAGGTCGCGGGCTCGGTCCGGGTGCTCTACGGCGGCTCGGTGAAGTCCGGCAACATCGGCGAGCTGGTCGCGCAGGACGACGTCGACGGTGCTCTCGTCGGGGGCGCGAGCCTGGATCCCGACGAGTTCGCCAAACTGTGTGCTCTGGCCGCCGGCGGCCCGCTTCCGTAGTGCTGTCGTAACCGCTCGCTACGCCGATGGCGGGGCAGTGGTACGTGCTACCGGGCTGAACCGGTAATCTGTGACGTCGACGGCCTCTACCGCGAGGATGACATGAAACTTGCCCTTCAGATCGGATTGGCAGTCACCAGCGTCGCGCTGGTACTGCTGGTTCTGTTGCACCGTGGCCGGGGAGGTGGACTCTCCTCGCTGTTCGGCGGCGGCACCCAGTCCAGCCTGTCCGGGTCCACGGTCGCGGAGAAGAACCTCGACCGCATCACCCTGTTCATCGGCGCGCTCTGGGTGATCTGCATCGTGGGTGTCGGACTACTGCTCAAGGTTGGCTGACGATCCCGGTTCACCGGGCGTCGCCCTCGTCCGGTGTGTCTGTCGTCTGCCCTGATGGGGGTGTGAGTGTCTATGTCGGGTGGCAACGCGATCCGCGGAACGCGAGTCGGTGCCGGGCCGATGGGCGAGTCCGAACGAGGTGAGTCCGCGCCCCGGCGCCGGGTCATCTACTGGTGCGCCAACGGTCACGAGTCCAGGCCCTCGTTCGCGATGGAAGCGGATGTGCCGGACAACTGGGACTGCCCGCGCTGCGGGCTGCCCGGCGGCCGGGATCAGGAGAAGCCGCCTGCGCCGCCGCGCAACGAGCCCTACAAGACGCACCTGGCGTACGTGAAGGAACGGCGCTCGGACGCGGACGGCGAGGCGATCCTCGCCGAGGCCCTGGCCAAGCTGCGGGCGCAGCGCGAGGACATCTGAGCTACGGCGCCGAAAGCGCCGGGTCCGCACGATCATGGTGCCGCACCTGGCAGGTGTGCCCAGCCGCACGGTCGCGCCTGTCGTTGCCGGCCGGAAACTCAGGATTCCGGTGGTAACGGCAGGCGAGCCCGGACGGTGAAGCCGCCGGTCTCGGTCGGGCCCGCGTAGCAGTCGCCGCCCAGCAGGGCCGCACGTTCGCGCAGCCCCAGCAGGCCGTGGCCACCGGAGGGCAGTCCGGCACTGCCGAACCGGCTCGTCGCCGCCACCGGGGGCTCGTTGTCCACCTGCACGACCAGGTCCCCGTCGCGCACCTGGATCAGCACCGTCGCCGGGGCGTAGGCCGCGTGCTTGCCGATGTTGGTCAGCGCTTCCTGCACGGTGCGGTAGGCGGCTCCGGCGACCGGGCCGGGTGGTGTCCGGCCCGCCAGGTCCATCCGCAGCGTCACGTCCATCGTGCTGTCGCGGACCATGTCGACCACGGTGTCCAGGTTCGGCTCCTCGGCCCCGTCCGTCGCGGTCCGCAGCGCACCCACCAGGTGCCGCAGCTCGTCCAGCGTCCGGCTGCTCAGGCCGCGGATCGTGGCGGCCGTCTGCCGGGCGGTGTCGTCGGCCGTGGTCACCTGGAGCGCGCCCGCCTGCATCGCGATGAGGCTCACCTGGTGTGAGACCACGTCGTGCATCTCACGGGCGATCCGGGCCCGCTCGTCGGCCCGGATCGCGATCGCCTGCAGCCGCTGTTCGCGGCTCCGGCTGGCCGCCAGCTCGACGATCCTGGCCCTCAGGTCGTGTCGGGTGGTCACCAGCAGGCCGATCGCGATCGGCATGGCGATCACGAAACACGCGTAGATCCCGTCGGAGACGTGCTCGCGCCACGTCTCCTGGGCGAAGTCGTGCAACGGTGATGCCGGTGGCCCCGACCAGATCAGGAACCGGCACGCCCACACGCCCGCCGCTGCCACGAAGGTCCGCCAGTTCCAGCCGCGCTTCCAGGCCAGGGTGCCCAACGCGATCATCGCGCCCAGCTCCGACCAACCGGCCAGGAACCCGGGCATCGCCACCACCGTGGCGGCGAACGGGAACCGCCTGCGGAACACCAGCGCCGCCACGGAGATCCCGGACAGCACCAGCGAATAGGTCGCCGCACCGTGGTTCGGTACGGCCATCGCCACGTCCAGCGACGCCACCAGCACGGCAAGCGCGTCGATCAGCACCGCCTGGTGTCTGCGTGACCAGTGCCTGACCCAGCCGAACCACAGGGGCAGCGAGGCGCCCTCGGTCGGCATTCCGGTACCTGCCGCGGTGGGGGACTGAACGGCCAGGACGGCACCTCCCGGGGCTTGGACGTGATCCGTACGATACTGGCCGGTTGGATCAGACAGGCGTGGGTCGCCGACATCTGCTCCGGCACCCGACCGGATACGCGGTCGAGGCACGAGGGAACCGATGGGCTCGGTGGTGTCCGGTGGCTGCATGACGCCCTCCTCTTGTGAGTAGAGCGCGCTGCGTGGTCAATGTGACGCGCGGCGTTCCGAAAATGTGCTAACGCACAGGCGCGAGCCGGCCATCACCAGCATGAATCGGGCTATTTGGGCCGGCTGGTCCACTGCTCGGGGCCGAACCTGCGCACCGCGGACAGCACCACGGCCCGGTCGGTGACCGTGTCCAGCCGGAACGCGAAGCGCAGGCCGGGCATCCCCGGCCGCAGCGGGTCGCCGGAGGTGATCATGGCGGCCAGCGCCGGGTAGCGGGTGACGGTGCCGTCCCGCTTCGGCCATACCTCGACCGTGGGCATGCGCCGGGCGCTGGTGCGGATCCGTTCCTTCACCACGGGGTCCACGACCCGCACGGCGGCCAGCTCGTCCCACGGGAGCCGGACGTGACCCGCGTCCACCTGCACCCACAGGGCGCGCGAGTCGAACGCCAGTGCCTGGCGGTGGCGCAGCACCCGCACCTCCATCGCGATCACGGCCAGCACGATCAACAGGAACAGCACGCCCACCACGGCACCGACCGCGCGCAGCGCCGGCGAGGCACCGGACGGGCCGGGCCAGCTCAACGCCGCGTAGCTCAACGACGCCAACCCGATCAGGGCCACCAGGAACGCGGTGGCGCCGACACAGCCCAGGGCGATCGGTGCCGGCTTGCCGAACTCGACGACCGCCGCGTCCGGTGCCGGGCCGTCCGCGAGGTCGGCGAAGGGTCGGGTGCGGGCCACCGGTCGAGCGTAGCCATCCGGACGGCGGCCCGACCACGGGCGGCACCGGTCTGCCGGACGGCCGCCGAACAGCGGCCGAATGGTTCTTGACCGATCCACGTGCGCGGCGATTCCATGGTGACCGGAGCCACTACCGATGACGCCGTGGGGGAGCCGATGATCATCCTGGACTCGGCCTACCCCGTGCTGGCGTGCGTACTGGGCTGGGCGGCCATCGGCAAGCTGGGCCGGATCCGGGAGTTCACCGGTCAGGTCGCCGGTTACCGGCTGCTGCCGACCGCCCTCGTGCCCGCCACCGCGATCGGTGTCCTCGCCGGTGAGCTGGTGGCGAGCGTGCTGCTGGTGCCGCCGCACACCCGGTCGGCAGGAGCCGTGCTCGCCGGGCTGCTGCTCGCGGTCTACCTGTTCGCCCAGTCGACCGCGCTGGCCCGCGGGCTGCGGGTCGACTGCGGTTGTTTCGCCGGCTCGGACGAACTGTCCGCGGTCGGGCCCGCGACCGTCACCCGGACGGCGTTGTTGCTGGTGCTCGCCGTGGGTGCGGTGGCCGCGGGTCCGACGCCGTTCCGCCCGGCGCAGTTGCTCACCGGGCCGTTGCTGGCGGCGGTCGTCGGCCTGGTGCCGGAGTTGGCCCAGCGCCGCTATCTGCGCTGACCACGATCACCGCCGACGCCGGGCGGGTACTCAATCGGCACGAGTGCCGGCGGCGAGAAAGACCGGGACGGCGACGAACAGCCGGTCGTCGCGTGCCCTGGCGGCCTGGTCGTCGAGCCAGGTGCCTTCGCCGATGGTGGCGAGCAGCGGCAGGCACGTGGCGGCCGTCCAGACGATCGTGTGGACCTCGACGGTGACGTCGACGAACCCGTTGTCCAGCAGGAGATTCCGGTACCGGCGGGCAACCCGGGGGCTTGCCATCCGGTCCGCGCGAGCGTGTACGAGCGTGCGGGTGAGCTCGGGATCGTCGGAGTCGATCACGAGCGTGTCCCAGTCCTGGCCGGCGAGCACCGCGCGGCCGTTGCCGGCCAGCACCCGGCGAGCCTCGATGACGGCCAGGTCGGGCTCGGCGAGCATGTGCAGGACCTTGTCGGCGCGGTAGCCGGTGACCGAGCCGTCGTCGAGCGGCAGCGCGGTGGCATCGGCGACGTGGAACTCGCTCGCGGGCCAGCGCAGGCCGGCGGTCTCGATCATGGCGGGGTCGAGGTCGATGCCGATGGCCGTCGCCCCACGGGCCGCAAGCTCGCCGACGGCCCGTCCGCTCCCGCAGCCGACGTCGACAACGGTGTCGCCCAGCGCTGCGTAGGTGTGTTCCCGCAGGTTACGAGCCTGGGGCAGGTCGTCGAGGGCGTCGAGGATGGTGAGCAACGTGGACATGGTGGCCATCGTGCGACTTAATCCCGGCATGAAGTCAACCGGCATGAAGTCAATCGGTGAGGTGGCGGCTCGGTTCGGGTTGCCGACCCACGTGCTGCGCCACTGGGAGGCGGCAGGACTGCTGGCACCGGCCCGCGCGGGCGACCGCCGGCGCTACACCGACGCGGACCTGCACCGGGTGGCGGCGATCCTGATCTCGAAGGAGGCAGGCTTCGGACTCGCGGACATCCGGGCGGTGCTGACCGCCCGGTCCGCATCGGCCCGCCATGAGGTGATGGCCCGGCACCGCGAGCGGCTGCTGACCCGGATCGCCAGGGCGCAGGCCGCACTCGACATGCTGGAGGGCGGCCAGGAATGCCCGCACGACGACATCATGACGTGCC
This sequence comes from Candidatus Melainabacteria bacterium, assembly GCA_963780635.1. GTDB lineage: Bacteria > Actinomycetota > Actinomycetes > Mycobacteriales > Pseudonocardiaceae > DATEPR01. The sequence continues at coordinate 481,129 of CAWACW010000013.1, read as the reverse complement.
CGCACTTCCAGGGATTTCTGGCCGACCGACTGGAGCCGGCCGCTGAAGGTGCCGCGGCCGAACCGGACACAGTCGGCCGGCCCGGCCCAGACCGCGCCGGTTCCTGATCCGATCTCGCCCGGCCGGGCATCGCCCCGGGTCCGCCACCGCCGGTGAGCGGCCCGGTAGGGACCCGGCCCGCTGCCTACCGGGCCGGGTCGGGGAGCTTGGCGGCCGCCGTGCGGTCGAGCAGCCACAACGTGCGTTGCCGCCCGCGTGCGCCCGCGGCCGGTACCTCGACCTCGTCGGCGCCGCTGCGTGCCAGTGCGATCGCGTCGGCCTTCGCGGCCCCCGTCGTCATCAGCCAGACCTCGACGGACCCGCGGATCGCCGGCAGGGTCAGCGAGACCCTGGTCGGCGGCGGCTTCGGGCAGTCGCGCACCGCCACCACCATCCGCTCGGTCTCGTGCACCGCGGGCGAGTCCGGGAAGATCGACGCGACGTGCCCTTCTTCGCCGACGCCGAGCATGCACACGTCGAACGCAGGCACCGAGCCCTGATCCCCGGGCCGGACCGCGGCCGCGAGCACCTCGGCGTAGGCGGCCGCGGCCGCGTCCACGTCCTCGCCGAACCGGCCGTCGGACGGCTCGATCACGTGCACCCGCTCCGCGGGCACCGGTACGTGGTCCAGCAGCGCCGTCCTGGCCTGGGTCTCGTTGCGCTCCGGGTCACCCGAGGGCAGGAACCGCTCGTCGCCCCAGTACAGATCGACGCGCTGCCAGTCGATCGCGTCCCGCGCCGGGCCGGTGTTCACGTGGGCCAGCACCGCACTGCCCGTCCGGCCGCCGGTGAGCACCACCGACGCCCAGCCGCGCGCCGACTGGGCATCGACGATCGCCGTGACCAGCCGCGCGGCCGCGGCGGCGGCCAGCACGTCCGGTTCGTCGTGCACCACGACCTGGGGCTCGGTCACGAGGCCGCCTTCGACGATCGGGTCTTGCCGGTGGTGGCCTTCGCCCGCGTCCGCGTGGCTTTCGGTGCCTGTCCGTCGGTCGTGGGTTCGGCCTTCGCCTTCGCGGCGGACGTCTTCGTCGTCCCGGTGGTCGACCCCGTGGTCGACCGGGGCATGCCCGTGGTCCGGCTGCGGGTGACCTTCGGCAGGCCGTGCAGGGTCTCCGCGTAGATCTCATCCGGGTCGAGCCTGCGCAGTTCCTCGGCCAGGCAGTCCCGGACCGACCGGCGCTGCAACGCGACCCGGCGGTTCGGCTGGCCGGGCTGGGTCAGCGTGCCGACCTTGCCGTCCGGCCGGAACATCTCCACCGTGCCGGTCCGCCGCTCCAGCACGACCCGCACGATGCCCTCGCCGGAGGTCGCGCGGTGCCGGGACACCGGGATGTGCAGGCGCACGGCCAGCCACGCGGCGAGCAGGTCGGTCGACGGCGAGTCCGCCTCACCGGTCACCGAGGCCGCCGTGACCTTCTCGAACGGCGGCAGGTCCAGTGCGGCGGCCAGCATCGCGCGCCACAGGGTCAGGCGCGTCCAGGCCAGGTCGGTGTCGCCGTCGGCATAGGTGCCGCGCCGGTGCTCCAGTGCCCGCATCGGGTTCTTCTCGGCCGCCGCGTCCAGGATCCGGCGGGTCGCGAGCTCGCCGATCGGGTCCTTCGACGGCACCTTCGGCGCCTCGAAAGGCCACCACGCCACCACCGGGGTGTCCGGCAGCAGTAACGGGATCACGCAGCTGGCACCCTCCTCGGCGAGCGGGCCGTACAGCCGCAGCACGACGACCTCACTGGCACCGGCGTCGCCGCCGACCCGGATCTGGGCGTCCAGCCGGGCGGCCGCCTTCTTCGCACCCCGCGCCACCACGATCACCCGGCACGGGTGCTCCCGGCTGGCGTCGTTGGCCGCCGCGATGGCTTCCTCGGTCTTCGACCCGTCGTCGGTGACGATGACCAGGGTCAACACCCGGCCCAGCGTGATCGCGCCACCCTCCTGGCGTAGCTGGACCAGTTTGCTGTTGACCTGCGACGTGGTGGTCGACGGGAGGTCGATGATCACGGACGCCTCCACTTGCGATCGGTGCTGGCCAGCATCTTGTCCGCCGACGCGGGACCCCAGGTGCCGGCTCGGTACGGCTCGGGCCGGCCGCTCTGGCCCCAGCTGCGCAGCACCGGGTCCAGGATCTCCCAGGCCAGCTCGACTTCCTCGTTGACCGGGAACAGCGACGGCTCGCCCAGCAGCACATCCAGGATCAGCCGCTCGTACGCCTCGGGGGAGGACTCGGTGAAGGCGTGCCCGTAGCCGAAGTCCATCGTGACGTCGCGGACCTCCATGTTGTTGCCCGGCACCTTGGAACCGAACCGGATGGTGACTCCCTCGTCCGGCTGGACGCGGATCACCAGCGCGTTCTGGCCCAGCTCGTCGGTGGCCGTCGAGTCGAACGGCAGGTGCGGCGCGCGCTTGAACATCACGGCGATCTCCGTGACGCGCCTGCCCAGCCGTTTGCCGGTCCGCAGGTAGAACGGCACACCCGCCCAGCGGCGGGTGTCCACGTCGAGGGTGATCGCGGCGAACGTCTCCGTCGTGGAGTCCTTCGCGAAACCCTCCTCCTCCAGCAACCCGGGCACCTTCTGGCCGCCCTGCCAGCCCGCGGTGTACTGGCCGCGCGCGGTAGTGTCGCCGAACGGCGTGAGCGCCTTGGTCGCGGACAGCACCTTGATCTTCTCGGCCCGCAGATCCTTGGGGTGGAAGGACAGCGGCTCTTCCATGGTGGTCAGCGCCATCAGTTGCAGCAGGTGGTTCTGGATCACGTCCCGCGCGGCGCCGATACCGTCGTAGTAGCCGGCGCGACCGCCCAGGCCGATGTCCTCGGCCATGGTGATCTGCACGTGGTCGACGTAGTTGGCGTTCCAGATCGGCTCGTACAGCTGGTTGGCGAAGCGCAGTGCCAGGATGTTCTGCACCGTCTCCTTGCCGAGGTAGTGATCGATGCGGAACACCGAGTCCTCGGGGAACACGTCGTTGACGATCCCGTTGAGCTGGATCGCGCTCTTCAGGTCGTGCCCGAACGGCTTCTCGATGACCACCCGACGCCACTGGTCACCGTCCTGTGCGGACAGTCCTGAGCGGGCCAACTGCTTGAGCACCACAGGAAAGGCGCTCGGCGGGATCGACAGGTAGAACGCGTGGTTGCCGCCGGTGCCGCGGACCCGGTCCAGGTCGGCCACGGTCGCCGCCAGCGCGTCGAACGCGTTGTCGTCGTCGAAGCTGCCCGGCACGAACCGGATGCCTTCGGCGAGCTGGTGCCACACCTCCTCGCGGAACGGCGTGCGCGCGTGCTGCCGGATCGCGTGGTAGACGATGTCCATGAAGTCCTGGTCGGCCCAGTCCCGCCGGGCGAAGCCGGTCAGCGCGAAGCCGGGCGGCAGCAGACCGCGGTTGGCCAGGTCGTAGATCGCGGGCATCAGCTTCTTGCGGGACAGGTCGCCCGTCACGCCGAAGATCACCACGCCGCACGGGCCCGCGATCCTGGGCATCCGCTTGTCGCGCTCGTCGCGCAACGGGTTGCGGATCTGCGAGCGCAGCAGCGATCGAGAGGTCGACGACCCGGACAGCGTCATCGGTTCACCTCGGCGATCGCCTTGAACAGCTCGACCAGACCGGCCACCCGGTCGGTGAAGTGCAGGCGCAGTACGGGCCTGCCGTGCGCGGCCAGCACCGAGCCGTCGCCCAGCGCCTGCGCGTGCTGCAGCACGCCCAGCGTGTACGGGCGTTCTGGCACCGGCAGGTCCTGTTCGACGGCGCCGCTGATCTGCAGGAACACGCCGTTCTGGTGACCGCCCTTGTGGTACTGGCCGGTCGAGTGCAGGAATCGGGGCCCCCAGCCGAACGTCGTCTGCAGACCGGTCCGGCGGGCCAGATCGGGGCGGGCCACCGCCGCCGACGCGTCGTCGAGCCGGTCCAGGTAGACCTGCACCGAGATGTAGCCGAACTCCGGTGCCGCGCCGATCAGTGCCCGGATCGCCGCCGCCACCGAGTCGGTGCCCTCGGGCAGCCAGCCGTCGGACGGGTGCACCTCGATCGGGCCCTCGGTCAGCACCGGCGGCGCTTCCGCGCCCCCGGTGGGCCCGTCCAGCAGCTTGCGGGTCGCTGCCTTGGCGGCCTCGACGTCGGGCTGGTCGAACGGGTTGATGCCCAGCAACCGGCCCGCCGCTGCCACCGCGTACTCCCACAGCAGCATCAGCCCACCGAGCGGGCCGTCCGTGCTGATGGTCGCGTTGCCCGCCGGCGCGCCGATCGTGACCGGGGTGGCGTCGGACTTCGCGTCCGCGAAGCCGGGTGCGTCGATGCTCTCGACGGCGACCGGCAGCAGACCGGTGCCGTTCTTGCCGGTCGACTCGGCGATCAGCTGCTCCGCCCAGTCCGGGAAGCCGACCACGCCGGAGCCGGAGTCGGCCAGCACGACCTTCTCCGCGCCAGTCGAGTGGCGGGTGCCCAGCGCGGCGGCCAGCGTCAGCGCCGGGTTCGCCACATCGTCGCGCGCGAGCAGGCCAGCGGCGGCTGCCGCGTCGTCCAGCAGGCCGCCGATGTCCGCACCCGCCAGTCCCGATGGCACCAGGCCGAACGCGGTCAGCGCCGAGTAGCGGCCACCGACGTGCGGATCGGCCAGGAACACCTTGCGGTAGCCCAGGTCCTTGCCCAGTTGCTCCAGCGGCGAACCCGGGTCGGTGACGACCACCATCCGGGTCGCCGGATCGATGCCCGCCGCCGTGAACGCCGCGGCGAAGATCCGCCGGTGGCTGTCGGTCTCCACGGTCGAGCCCGACTTCGACGACACCACGAGCATCGTGCGGGTCAGGTCACCGGCCAGCGCGTCGGCCACCTGGCCAGGGTCGGTGGTGTCCAGCACCACCAGCGGGACGCCCGCGGTGCGGGTGATCACCTCCGGCGCGAGCGACGAGCCGCCCATGCCTGCCAGCACGACCCGGTCGACGCCCTCGGCCGCCAGCTCGGCGCGCAGCGCCTCGATCTGCGCCACGAGCGGCCGGGAGGTCTCGTGCAGGGTGACCCAGGACAGCCGGATGCGCGCCTCCGACTCGGCGTCCGGACCCCACAGCGTCGGGTCCTGTGCTGTCATCTTCGACGCCACCTGGTCGCCGGCCAGCTGGGCGGCGACCGCCGCGGCCTCTTCCGCGAGTTTGGTGTCCAGGACCTGTACCGAGATTGGTTCAGTCACGACAGGGTTCAGCCCTTCGCTTTCGCCAGTTGTGCCTCGACGCCGGACAGCACGTCCGCCCACGCCGTGTCGAACTTCGCCACACCCTCGCGCTCCAGCGTCAGGAACACGTCGGGCATGTCCACACCGACGCCGGACAGCAGTTCGAGCGACTCGGCGGCCTGGTCCTCGCGGCCGGTCACCGAGTCACCGTGCACCTCGCCGTGATCGGCGAACGCGTTCATCGTCTTCTCCGGCATGGTGTTCACCACGCCGTGCGAGATGAGCTGGTCCACGTACTTGATGTCCGAGTACGCGGGGTCCTTCGTGCCGGTCGACGCCCACAGCGGCCGCTGCGGCCGGGCGCCCTCCTTGGCCAGCGCCAGCCACTCCGGACCGGCGAACGTCTCGACGTACGCCGCCCACGCCACCCTGGCGTTCGCGACCGCGGCCGAGCCGCGCAGGCCGGTGGCCTCGGGGGTGCCGATCGCGGCCAGCCGCCTGTCCACCTCGGTGTCCACCCGGGACACGAAGAACGACGCCACGGACTGGAGATTGTGCAGGTCATGGCCATTGGCCCTGGCCTGCCGCAAACCTTCCAGGAACGCCGCCATCACACCGCGGTAGCGCTCCACCGAGAAGATCAGCGTCACGTTCACGTCGATGCCCTCAGCGAGGGTGCGGGTGATCGCGGGCAGACCCTCCAGCGTGGCCGGGATCTTCACCATCAGGTTCGGCCGGTCCACGGTCTTCCACAGTTCCCGTGCCTCGGCCACTGTCGCGTCGGTGTCGTTGGCCAGGCGCGGGTCGACCTCGATGGACACCCTGCCGTCCACGTGGTCGGTGCGCTCCCACGTCTCGCGGAACAGGTCGCACGCGTTGCGGACGTCGGTGGTGGTCAGCTCGCGTACGGCCGCGTCCACCGACGCGCCCCGCGCGGCCAGCTCACGAACCTGGTCGTCGTAGGACTCGCCGTGGGTGAGTGCCGCCTGGAAGATGCTCGGGTTCGTGGTCACGCCGACGACGTGCTTGTCCCGGATCAGCTCGGCCAGGTTTCCCGTGACCAGCCGTTCCCTGGACATGTCGTCCAACCAGATCGAGACACCGGCGGCGGACAGTGCGCCGAGCTTGTCGGTGTTCGTCATTCCCTACCCCTTCTGTATTTGGTGCGAGCGGCGAGCGGCGTCCGCCACTGCCTCCGCGGTGATGCCGAACTCATGGAACAACGTCTTGTAGTCGGCGGAAGCGCCGTAGTGCTCGATGGACACGATCTCGCCGGATCCGCCGACCAGCCGGTACCACGGCTGCGCGACGCCTGCCTCGACGGCGACCCGCGCGTGCACCGACGGCGGCAGCACACTGTCCCGGTAGGACTTGTCCTGCGCGTCGAACCACTCCACACAGGGCAGCGAGACGACCCGTGTCGGCACGCCCTCACCCTGCAGGATGTCGCGAGCCGCGACCGCCAGCTGCAACTCCGAACCGGTGCCCATCAGCACCACCTCCGGGCTACCCCCGTCGGCCTCGGCCAACACGTACCCGCCCCGCGCCACGCCCTCGGTGGCCTTCGCCTCGGTGCCGTCCAGGATCGGCAGGTTCTGCCGGGTCAGCACCAGGCCGACCGGCATGTCCCGCTGCGACAGCAACGCCCGCCACGCGGCGGCCGTCTCGTTCGCGTCGCCCGGCCGCACCACGGCCAGGTGCGGGATCGCCCGCAGCGCGGCCAGATGCTCGATCGGCTGGTGCGTCGGGCCGTCCTCACCAAGGCCGATCGAATCGTGTGTCCACACGTAGGTGGACGGGATCTCCATCAGCGCGGCCAGCCGGACCGCGCCGCGCATGTAGTCGGAGAAGGTCAGGAACGTGCCGCCGTAGGGCCGCGTCGGGCCGTGCAGCACGATCCCGTTGACGATCGCGCCCATCGCGTGCTCGCGGATGCCGAAGTGCAGCGTCCGGCCGTACGGGTGGGCGTTCCATTCCTTGGTGGCGATGGACGTCGGCCCGAACGAGTCGGCGCCGGCCATCGTGGTGTTGTTGCTCTCCGCCAGGTCGGCCGAGCCGCCCCAGAGTTCCGGCAGCACGTCGGCCAGCGCGGCCAGCGACTCACCGGACGCCTTGCGGGTGGACACGTCCTTGTCGCCGACGTGCCAGGTGGGCAGCCCGTCCGCCCAGCCGGCGGGCAGTTCGTGCGCCTGTAGCCGGTCGAACAGCGCCTTGCGCTGCGGGTTGGCAGCGGCCCACCGGTCGAACGACTCCTGCCAGGCCGCGTGCGTCGCCTTGCCGCGCTCGCCGACCTGCCGCGCGTGCGCCAGCACCTCGTCCTCGACCGGGAACTTCACGGCCGGGTCGAAGCCCAGGATCCGCTTGACCTCGGCGACCTCCTCGTCGCCCAGCGCGGAGCCGTGTGCCTTGCCGGTGTTCATCTTCGTCGGTGCCGGGTAGCCGATGACGGTGTGCAGCACGATGATCGACGGCCGGTCGGTGACGGCCTTCGCGGCCTCGATCGCGGCCAGGATGCCTGCCACGTTCTCGCCGCCCTCGACGTGCTGCACGTGCCAGCCGTAGGCCTCGTAGCGCTTGGCGGTGTCCTCGGACAGCGCGATGGTCGTGTCGTCCTCGATGGAGATGTGGTTGCGGTCGTAGATCAGCACCAGGTTGCCCAGCTGCTGCGTCCCGGCCAGCGACGACGCCTCCGAGGTGATGCCCTCCTCGATGTCGCCGTCCGAGGCGAGCACGAAGACGTGGTGGTCGAACGGGCTGGTGTCGGGCGCCGCGTCCGGGTCGAACAGGCCGCGCTCGCGCCGCGCCGCCATCGCCATGCCGACCGCGGCGGCCAGACCCTGGCCCAGCGGCCCGGTGGTCATCTCCACGCCGGCGGTCAGCCCGTACTCGGGGTGACCCGGGGTGAGTGAGCCCCAGGTGCGCAACGCCTCGATGTCGGCCAACTGCAAGCCGTAGCCGGACAGGAACAGTTCCAGGTACAGGGTGAGGCTGCTGTGCCCGCAGGACAGCACGAAGCGGTCGCGGCCCACCCACTTCGGGTCGGCCGGGTCGTGCCGCATGACACGCTGGAACAGCGCGTACGCGGTCGGTGCGAGGCTCATCGCGGTACCGGGGTGACCGTTGCCCACCTTCTGCACCGCGTCGGCGGCCAACACCCGGATCGTGTCCACGGCGCGGCGGTCGAGGTCGGTCCAGTCATCGGGCACATGGGGTGTGGTCAGCCGGGCGAGATCGTCGGTGTCGGACACGGACCTGAACTCCCACTCTCGCATTGGTGCGGGGCCAGTCGCAGTGTCGACCCGTCGTGCACCGATCGCCCGTGGCTCTCGATCGATCCCGATGAGCGCATTACTGGCCCGGACCCGCGAAACTCCCTCGTCACGCACAGCGTAGCCCCGTGCGGAGGTTCATGTGATCTCGAACCGGCGCGGACGCCCCCGGCGCCGGGATCGACCGCGGCGGTGTTTACGATGAGCGAGGTTCGAGGGCTGTTCGACCTGGTCGTGACGGCCGTTCACCAGCAAAACGGCCGTTCACCAACAACGAGAGTGAGATGGCGCCGGTGCGTGGCGTTCGTGGAGCAGCGTCGTGAGCACGGTCGAGGACTCGACGTCCGCGGTCGCACCGCCGCACCGGCCCGCAGGCCCGGCCGATGTCGTCAAGGCGTACGTCGCGCTGATCAAGCCCCGCGTCATCGAGCTGCTCCTGGTCACCGCTCTGCCCGCGATGTTCCTGGCCGACCGCGGCTTCCCGTCGCCGTGGACGGTGTTCGCGGTGCTCGTCGGCGGCACGATGGCCGCGGGCAGCGCCAACGCGCTCAACTGCGTGATCGACGCCGACATCGACTCGGTGATGAAGCGCACCAAGGCCCGGCCGCTGGTCCGCCACCAGGTCACGCCGCGCAATGCGCTGATCTTCGGGCTCGCGCTCGGCGTGGCCTCGTTCACACTGCTGTACCTCATGACCAACTGGCTGGCCGCCGTGCTCGCGGTCGCGGCCATCCTGTTCTACGTCCTGATCTACACGATGGTGCTCAAGCGACGCACCTCACAGAACATCGTGTGGGGCGGCGCGGCGGGCTGCATGCCGGTGGTGATCAGCTGGGCCGCCGTCACGCACACGGTCGGCTGGCCGGCGTTCGTGATGTTCGGCGTCGTGTTCTTCTGGACGCCGCCGCACTTCTGGGCGCTGGCGATGAAGTTCAAGGACGACTACGCGCGGGCAGGCGTGCCGATGCTGCCGGTGATCGCGACGCAGGAGCGGGTCTCCCGGCAGATCCTCGTCTACTCCTGGGTGATGGTCGCCTCGACGCTGCTGCTGGTGCCCGCGACCGGCTGGCTCTACACGACGTGCACGGTGCTGTTCGGCGGCTGGTTCCTGGTCACCGCGCACCGCCTGCACAGCGGCGTGAAGCGCGGCACGAAGACCAATCCGATGACGCTGTTCCACGTGTCCAACACCTACCTGATGCTGGTGTTCGTGGCGCTGGCCGTGGACTCCGTGCTGCACCTGCCGGTGCTCGGCTGGCCGTCGTTCTAGCGCCCTAGATCGCCGCCAGCAGCTGGGTCACCGACGGGTCGTCCAGCGACTCCTCGACACACCGCCACAGCGCCAGATTCGCCGACGCCCAGTGCGAATACGTGTCCGCGGCGACCGGGCTGTAGAAGTAGAAGCCCGCGTCCAGCACGCCGTTCTGCTCACCGACGATCTTGCGGGCCAGTTCGCGCAGGCTGATGCCGTTCTCGGTCAGGTAACGGTGCGCCAGCATGACCGGAGTCACCGGCAGTGCTTTGAACAGCGTGTCCGCGTCGGACAGCGCCTGCGCCTCGACGCAGATGTCCCGGCCCCGGGTGGCCATCTCGGCTGCCACCACCACCGCGTCGATCCGGGCGGCCGCCGAGGTGGCCACGCCGGACGCCGCCAGCACCCGTCGGCGCAGCGAACCGCCCGCTGCCGCGACCGAGTTGCGCCGTACCAGGTAGTTCAGGTCGTGCACCAACGCGGCCGTCTCGACCAGGCCCACGTCGGCGCCGTTGCGCGCGGCGAACTCGGCGGCCTTCGCCCGCACGAACCGCACGTGGTGCCAGCCGTGGAACGGCAGCCGCTGCCCGGCGCGCAGGCACAGCTCGTGCACCCGGCAGGCCACCTCGGCGACGACCGGCGCTGGAATCGTGGACGTGGTGCCCTGTGCCCCCATCGGACCTCCTCGCGTCGCTGCGATGGTAGGTCCGGCAACCGGCCCGGCGGGCCGGTTCGGCAGCGCTCGTGATGTGTCCGGTCACCTTGCCGGAATTGCCCTAGATGCGTTCGGCCAGGTGGGTCAGCCGGGTGGTCATCGGCAGGTGCCGCCGCGACAGGCCGGTCCTCGGGTCGAACGACAGGCTCCACGGGGCGACCGGGCGTGACTTCACCAGCAACGACATCGTGCCGTCGTCGGCCATCGGGATGCGGTGGAACTCGTCGGTCAGCAGGTAGCCGCCGGTGCCTTCCCGGCAGAACGAGTCGTCCTGGTGGGTGACCGCGCGCACGACGGTGCCGGTGTCGTCGACGTCGGCGGTGAAGCGCTCGTGCTGGTAGCCACCACGCAGCAGCACCGTGCAGAAGTGGTACCGGTGGTTGTGCACCGAGTTCGCGTAGCCGGGCAGCCAGTCGCGGCGCGGCTTGTACTCGTGCAGCCACAACGAGAACGGGTCGCCCGGTTCGTCGTGCAGGCACCAGGCGAAGTGGGTGGTCGCCTCCTTGGACCGCGCCACCACCGCTGCCGCCTCGTCCGGCGGCAGCGCCCGCAGATGTGCTCGCAGCGCGCGCCGTCTGGTCGGGTCGTCGGTCCACTCGCGGAACACCCGCGCGACGGCGGTCCAGTGCTCTCCGGCCGGCGGCGGGATGCCCCGGATGACGGCGGCCAGGTCGGTGAGGGCGGACGGTCCGGTCAGCACTCCGATCAACTCCTCAGCTCGGCCGCGGCGCAGAAGTCCTGCCGGAACGCCTGGAACTTCGCGGCCAGCTCGTCGAATCCGGTGTCGTCGAGGGACTCGCCGGTGATCTTGTCGAACAGGCGCAGGAACTCCTGCCGGTTCAGGTCGGGTGTGATGGGGAAGTGGCGCGCGGCGCGGGAGTTGCAGACGTGCAGGAACTGCGTGCGTTCCATCGCGTAGAGGAACGAGTTCTCCGAGAACCGCAACGACTTCGGGTAGAGGGCCGTAGCGCCGGACGCGGCACTGAACAGGGTCAGCCACACGCTGCCGTCGAACATCTCCAGCCGGTCCAGCTGCGGCTCGGCGACGACCGTGATGTCGATGCGGCTGCACCGGCTGCGGGCCAGATACAGGCCGACGAGGCCGATCCGGATCTCCTCGTGCAGCCGTTGCTCGATGGTCGTGTGGTCGATGTCGGTGGCCTGCTGCCGCATCAGGTAGCGGGCCCGGCCGCTGACGGCACCCTCGCACCGCGGGTCGGCGATCTGCGCACGCAGCTCCCATTCCGCGCGGGACAACAGGAGCCGGGCTGCCGCGTGCCGGGCGGAGAACCCGCGGAAGAAGTACTCGCGGGTGTGATGCAGGTCCCGCATCATCAGCCGGTTGAACGCCGGATCCGGTTCGGAGGTCGGCTCGAACACGTCCGTCGGGTAGTACTCCTGGTTGAGCGCCCGGTACTCCGCGGACAGTTCCTGCAGGGCTTTTCGGCTCTCTTCGACCAGCGGTGTGACCAGGGCGCGCTGGGCGGCGGTGGCCGTGACGAGGGTCTGGCCGAAGCTGACGACGGCGGAGATCAGGGTGCCGGTGCCGACGGACAGTACGAATGTGTGCAGTGCTCCGTCACCGGTGATGCCTGCAGCGCCGAACGACGCGGCCGACACGAGTAGCAGCGACGTGAGTAGCAGCCCGGTCCTTGTCCAGAAGATGTCCTGGATCAAGGAGTTGCGGAGGCCGGGGGCATCCGCGGACACAAGGGTCACCTCCTTGGCCGGCACCCGATCGGCCGAATGCGGTACGTGGCCGGGTGGGCGCGCGCAGTCACTGTACGCGCAGGTGTGTCGCCTCGGAAGCGAGAGAACGGGCTTTATCCGACCGGAATTCCAGTTACGTACTCATCGCTGTGGACACTGTTGTCGAACCGCGTGGGAACAACGTTGGCAGCCGTAGCGATCCGATCAGGCGCCTGCGGCGTGCCCATGGCAGCCAGCCGAGCATGCCGGTGTAGAGCGCCAGGGTGTGCCCGGCCACCGTCACCACCGCGTCCGCCGTCGTGGGGCCGGTACTCAGGTAGATGGCGAGGATGCAGGCGTTGAGCGCGCCCAGCACCCACCACCGCGCGGGGGTGCGCAGCATCAGTACCAGCGCGCCCGCGGTGGCGAAGAAGCCGTAGCTCACGCCCACGTCCAGCAGGTGCGCGTCGACCGTCGGCAGCAGATGTGACCGGACCGCCCACAGCACCGGCAGTTCGGTGGCCAGCGTCGCGAGCACGTGGCCGCTGGCGAAGACCAGGGCGGTCCACCCCGCGCCGATCCGGCGTTCCAGCGGTGCCAGCACGATCGTGAAGATGGCCGCGTAGACCAGCCAGTGCGCGTCCTGCAGCCACAGTGCGGACAGGAACAGCACCTGGATCGGATGCCGCTGCAGGTTGGCCGCGCTGGTGCTGGACATCGCCAGCAGTTGGTTGACCGCCGTGGGGCGGCCGAAGCGCAGCAGGATCGTGGTCAGCCCGAGCAGGCCCAGGTACCAGAACGTGAACGGCGTGGTGTTCGGCGACGGCAGCAGCCGCAGGCCCGCGCGAACCCGCCCGAGTGCAGCCAACCGCTTGCCCATGCGTTCAGGATGACGGCACTTCCTGAGAGTGGCCTGAACGGTGCGTGTCACTGCGTCGTCACGAGTCGGCGGGCAGGTAGTTTCGGTGTCGTCATTTCAGTGTCGACCGAAGTCGATCGTGACAGGGGCACCGTGGTCGCGAACCAGAACCAACTGACCGCCTGGATGGAACGCCTCGCCGCGCATCTGGTGGCGGAGGGCATCCCGTTGATCGGTGGGCGGATCCTCGCCTACCTGCTGGTGTGTGACCCCGAGGAGCGCACCGCGGCGGAGCTGTCCGAGGAGCTGGAGGCCAGCACCGGGTCGGTGAGCACGAACCTGAAGCTGCTGGTCAGCACCGGTCTCGTGGTGCGCACGACGCGGCGCGGCAGGCAGGCTGCCCAGTACCGGGCGGACCCGCCCGCGTGGGCGAGCCTGATCCGCAGGCGGCTGGACGCGCTCGCCGATCTGCGTGGCCTGTCCGCCGCGGGCTTGCGGCTGCTGTCCGGCGACCCGCAGCGCGCGCTGCGGCTGCGCACGGTGGACGAGTTCCAGGGCTGGTTCGCCGGCGAGGTCCCGGCCTTGTGGGAGCGGCGCCCGGCGCCGCCGCGCTGAGCTACGCCGTCGTCGCGGCTGCCGGGTCGGTCACTGGTCGGCTGAGCGGTTCGACCGTGCGGCGTGGGCCGCGGTCGCGGGACGCGCACCACAGGTTCGCCAGCGCGGTCACGACCAGGACCGAGCCGAACACGTGCAGGATGACCAGGACCGACGGCACCCCGAGGAAGTACTGGACCAGGCCGAGCACGCCTTGCGCGAGTACCGCCGCGACGAACACCCAGTAGCGCCGCCACAGACCCGGCGTGCCGCCGGTGATGCGCAGCGCGAAGCCGAACGCGACCATCATCCCGACCAGGATGAACACGATGTCCGAGTGCGCCTGCGCGAGGTTGGCCACCGGGACGTCCAGCCGGGGCGTGTGGACGTCGCCCGCGTGTGGGCCCGCCGCGGTGACGAGCGTGCCCGCGACGAGCACGGCAGCGACGTCCAGCGCCATCGCGATCTGCAGGCCGCGCAGCGGGCGTGGGATGAGCGGCCGGGCGGGCTCGTCGCCCTCGGTGACGGACTTGAGCAGCAGCACGGCCAGCCACACCAGCCCGGGCGACGGCAGGAAGTGGATGCAGACCGTCCACCAGCTCAGCTTGGTCAGCACGGTGATGCCGCCGATGACGGCCTGCAGCACGACACCCAGCGGCATCGTGGCGGCGAGCACGATGTGCCTGCGGCGACGCGGCCTGGCGAGCACGGCGGCGATGAACACCAGCGCGCTGATGACGCCGACGGTGCCGCCGAGCAGGCGGTTGCTGAACTCGATCCACTGGTGCAGCTGGCTGGTCACCGGATCGCCGATCGGCACCAGGCTGCTGACCGGAGCAGTCGGGCCAGGTCGGGCAGCCAAGGCCGGACTCGGTGACCCGCACGATCGACCCGGTCACGGTGATCCCGATCTGCGCGACCAGGTTGACGATCGCGAGCACGCGCAGCGTCTGCATGTTCGGCGTGACGGCGCGGGAAAGTCGTTGCGGGACCTGCACGGGTCGATGGTAGGCGGCGGCCGTCGACCGCTCCGGCCACCCCGGACGCGCTGTGATGCCTGGCACCGTGACCCGATCGGGTCGATCTTGCCGGCCGGCGCCCGCAGGTGACTTCCGGCCCTTCCGATCGCCGGTGGAGTTGACCAGGCTGTCCGGCGACGAGAGGAGCTGACCAGCGATGGAAATAACGTCCTATCAGCCCGGTACCCCGTCCTGGGTGGACTTGAGCAGCCCGGACCCGGATGCCGCGGCCGTTTTCTACGGTGACCTGTTCGGGTGGGACGTGCGCCCGGCGATGCCTGAGGCGGGCGGTTACCGGATGGCCGAGCTGCGGGGGCGGCCGGTGGCCGGGATCAGCCCGCAGATGCAGCAGGGCGCGCCGCCCGCGTGGACCACGTACGTCGCGACGGCGGACGCGGACGCCACGGCGAAGGCGGTCACGGCCGCAGGCGGGCAGACGTTCATGCCGCCGATGGACGTGCTCGACGTCGGGCGGATGGCGGTGTTCGCCGACCCGACCGGGGCCGCGTTCGCGACGTGGCAGGCGGGCAACCACCACGGTGCCGGCATCGTGAACGAACCGGTGTCGCTGTCCTGGAACGAGCTGGCGACCCGCCAGCCGGAGGCGGCGATCGCGTTCTACCAGCAGGTGTTCGGCTGGGAGCCGAACACGATGCGGATGGGCGAGTCCAGCTACACGGAGTGGCAGCTGGCCGGGGCGAGCGTCGGCGGCATGATGCCGATGGACGACTCGTTCCCGCCGGAGGTGCCCGCGCACTGGCGGGTGTACTTCTCGGTGGCCGACGCCGACGCCACGGTCGCCAGGGCGACGGAGCTGGGTGGCGCGGTGCACGTGCCGCCGATGGACATCCCGCAGGGCCGGTTCGCGGCGCTGGCCGACCCGACCGGCGCGATGTTCAGCGTGATCCAGTTGGCCTGAGCAGCGCAGCGATCACGTAACCGATCACGTAGTCGATCAGGTGAGTTTGGTGGTGCGGGTGGCGACGAGAGCCGCCACCGCACCCCACACCACCAGCACCACACTGCACTCCCACAGCGGCGCGGTGCCGTTGCCCAGCGCGGTGTAGAGCCCTTCGGCCAGCGCGCCGGAGGGCAGCAGCAGCAACACGCCGCTCACGCTGGCCGGCGTGCCCGACGCGATGCCGGCGCCGCCGGCCAGCAGCAGCACGAACCAGATGATGTTGGCCAGTGCCAGCACGATGTCGGCCCGCAGCGAGCCGCCGAGCAACACGCCCAGCGCGCCGAAGGCGAGCGTGCCCAGCACGATCAGCAGCACCGCCCAGCCGATGCCGGCGGCGTGCGGGTGCCAGCCCAGGATCGCGGCGACCACGCACAGCACGACGAGCTGGATCAGCACGACGGCGACCGCCGAGGTCATCCGGCCGCCGACGATGAGCCAGCGCGGGATGGCGGTGGCGGCCAGCCGCTTGAGCACGCCGTAGCGGCGGTCGAAGCCGAGCGAGATGGCCTGGCTGGTGAACGCCGACGACAGGATCGCCAGCGCGATGATCCGCGGTGCGACGGCGTCGACGCGCGGCCCGGTCGTCGAGACGATGTCCAGCACGGACAGGCCGATGAGCAACGCGAGCGGGATGAGCAGCGTGAGCAGCACCTGCTCGCCGTTGCGCAGCGCGAGCGTGTCTCGGTCCTGGCCTGGGTGAACAGCATCCGGCCGCGGCTGCCCGCGCCGGACGCTGGGGTGAACGTGCCGGCGGGGAACCGGTTGGCGGTGGTCGTCACGAGCGCAGTTCCCGTCCGGTGAGATCGAGGAAGACGTCCTCGAGGCTGCGTTTGGCCACCTGCAGCGCGTCGGCCAGCACGCCCTGCTGGGCGCACCACGCCGTCACGGTGGACACGACCTGTGGACTGATCGGGCCGCTGACCTGATAGGAGCCCGGCATGACCTCGATCGCCGAGCAGCCTTCCGGCAGCGCCGTTACGAGTTGGTCCAGCGGCAGGTTGGGGCGGGCGTGGAAGGTGCAGCCGCTGGTCGTTCGCTGGGGACGCGGTGAGCTCCGCGGGACTGCCCTCGGCGGCGACCCGGCCGTGGTCGATGATGACCACCCGGTCGGCCAGCGCCTCGGCCTCCTCCATCAGGTGGGTGGTGAGCAGCACGGTGACGCCGTCGCCGCGCAGCGCGCCGACCAGTTCCCAGACCAGCCGCCGGGCCTGCGGGTCCATCCCGGCCGTCGGTTCGTCGAGGAACACCAGTTCGGGGCGGCCGACCAGCGCGCACGCCAGGGACAGCCGCTGCTGCTGGCCGCCGGACAGGCGCTTGTACGGGGTTCTTCGGGCCGAGCCGAGGCCGAGCACGTCCAGCAGCCAGGCCGGGTCGAGCGGGTGAGCCGCGCAGGAGGCGACCAGCCGCAGCATCTCGTCGGCCCGGACGCCGGGGTAGGCACCGCCGCCCTGCGGCATCACGCCGATGCGCGGGCGCAGTGCGGCACCCTGGGTCACGGGGTCGAGGCCGAGCACGCGGACGGTGCCCGCGTCCGCGGTGCGGAACCCCTCGCAGATCTCCACGGTGGTCGTCTTGCCGGCCCCGTTCGGGCCGAGCAGCGCCAGCACCGTGCCCTGGGGCAGGTCCAGGTTCAGGTCGTCGACCGCGGTGGTGTCGCCGTAGCGCTTGACCAGCCCGGTGACGTCGACTGCCGGAACCGTCGGAATAGTCCGTCCGGTCGTCTTGGCGTGCTCCACCACAAATCACAAGACTAGGCCGTGGCAGGGCTCACGCCACGCTCGGAGGGGTTCCTGTCGTAACCGGGAGTATGGCCGGCTCGGCGGCGGGATCGCGCCAGGGCATCAGGGGCACCGATCTGCGGACCACGAACATGCCCACGACGAGGACGAACACGGCCGCCGCGTAGGCGTCCGGCAGGGTGTACGTGTGGCCGTCGAACGAGCCACCGGTCGGCGGCACGATCATCGCGACGGCGGCGGACAGCCAGGTGGCGAACGTGCGGAACCCGGACGCGCCGGTGCCCACGGCGAGCGGGACGACGGCCCACAGCAGGTACCAGGCCTGCACGGTCGCGCCCAGCAGCACCACCGCGCCCAGGCACAGGCCCAGCCCGATCATCGGCTGCAGCTTGCCCTTCCAGGTGTCCCAGAGCAGCTTGACGGCGATGACGACACTGGCCACCTCGCCGACGGCGCGCATGATCCCGATGGTGGCGTCGGTGTGGTCGCCAAGGCCGAACGCGACGCCGAGCGCGCCTGCGAGCAGGCCCAGCCCGGTCATCGGCGATTCCCAGCTCTTGACGACGCCGTTGGTGTTGAGGGTGGTGATCCAGCCGAAGCCCAGTCCGGTGCCCAGGGACATGGCGGCCGTGATGGCGGCGAACACGACGAACAGGAACAGGGCCGCGGCGACGAGCTGGCGGAACGTGCCACCCCAGCGTCTGGCCACCATGACAGCGAGGAAGCCCAGCGCGGGTGCCGCGGAGATCTTGACCAGCGCGCCGAGCGTGATGACGCCCGCCCCGGCGACCAGCCACAGCAGCTCGGCCCGGGTGACCGGTGGTATCGGTTCGCCGCGCCGCACTGGCGGCAGGTGCCGGATCGCCAGTTCGAAGCCGGCCAGCATCAGGCCGATCATCAGTGCCTCGTTGTGCGCGCCGATGATCAGGTGGAACAGCACGAGCGGGTTGCCCACGCCCAGCCACAGTGCGCTGACCTTGGGCACGCCGAACCGCTCGGCCAGCCGCGGGGTGGCCCACACGATCAGCGCGATGCCGATCAGTTCGAGTAGTCGCTGCAGGTAGACGCCGGTGACGACGTGGTCGCCGGACAGGACCGTGACCAGGCGGCCCGCCGTGATGAACAGCGGCCCGTAGGGCGCCGGCGTGTCCCGCCAGATCGTCGGCACGCCCCTGGTCAGCGGGTCGGCGACGCCCAGCGCGAGGGCGGGCCCGAGTTTGTACGGGTTGAGGCCCAGCGAGGCGATCTTGCTCTGCGCGAGGTAGCTGTAGACGTCCTTGCTGAACATCGGCGGCACGAACAGCAGCGGCACGGTCCAGGTCAGCAGGGTGCGCTTGAGCTGGCCGCGGGAGATCAGCCGGGGCCTGCCGGGCCGGACGAAGCGACCCAGCCACAGCCAGCCCAGCACGATCATCGCCATGCCCGCGAACGCCAGGGCGAGCGCGACCGTGGGCATCCGGGAGAACAAGCCCAGCACGGGCACCGTGGTCAGCGGGTTGAACACCGGGGACGCGGCGGCGCCGAGCGAACCGGCGGCCAGCAGCAGCGCACCGACGGTGCCGAACCGCCGGATCACGTCCACCTGGTGGCGTTCGGCCGGGTTCAGGGCAGCGGCGCCGGAATCAACGCCGGTGGTCGTGGTGTTGGGGTGGTCAGGAGCGGGTTGTGCGTCGGCTTTCGTGCCGACCGATGCTCGCCCCGCGTTACCCGTGACCACAGAGTGGAGCCTAGCGATTCACCGGACGTGGTGAATCAGGTCACGTGAGGGTGCCCCGCCTTTGATCTCCTCAGCTAAATAGGTCACACTTGTGTTGTGAAAAACGTCGGTGTCGAGTCCAGCGCCGTGCCCACGGGCACGGGCGCCGCTCATGCCGACGGCAGGACACGCCAGGCGGTGGCTCAGTTGCTGCTGGAACGGGGCCCGGTGACGGCGGCGCTGATCGCCGACGCCCTCGGTCTGAGCCCGGCGGCGGTGCGCAGGCACCTGGACGCGCTCGTCGCGGACGGCGAGGTCGGCACGCGGGAAGCACCTCGTCTCGGTCAGCGTGGCCGGGGCAGGCCCGCGAAGCTGTTCCTGCTCACCGAGGCAGGCCGGGCCAGGTTCGGCCACGCCTACGACGACCTGGCCGTGTCCGCCCTCCGGTTCCTCGCCGATCGTGGCGGGGAGCAGGCGATCAGGGCGTTCGCGGAGACCCGGGTCGAGGCGATGATCGGCAGGCACCGGGACGACGTGGCCGCCCAGGCGGACCCGTCGGCCCGCGCCCGGACCCTCGCCGAGGCGTTGACCAGCGAGGGATACGCTGCGTCGACCCGCGACATCGGGTCGGGAGAGCAGCTGTGCCAGCACCACTGCCCGGTGGCTCACGTGGCCGCCGAGTTCCCGCAACTGTGTGAGGCCGAGACGGCGGCGTTCGCCGACCTGCTCGGCACACACGTGCAACGCCTGGCCACCATCGCCCGCGGCGATGCGGCCTGCACCACCCACGTACCGGCCGGACCGTTCCCGAACACGGACCGATCGGACGAGAACAGCAGCACCCCACAGAACACAGAGCACGGAGGGGAGCCCGCATGACTGCCGCTGCACAGCAGCGACCCGCCACGCCCACCACGACGACGCCGCTGACCCAAGAGGAGACGCTGGCGTCGATCGGCCGGTACGAATACGGCTGGGCCGATGCGGATGTCGCAGGCGCCAGCGCCCGTCGCGGCCTCAACGAGGACGTCGTCAGGGACATCTCGGCGAAGAAGAACGAGCCGGACTGGATGCTTCAGGCCCGCCTGAAGGCCCTGCGGCTGTTCGAACGCAAGCCGATGCCCAACTGGGGTGCCGACCTGTCCGGAATCCACTTCGACACGATCAAGTACTTCGTGCGGTCGACCGAACAGCAGGCTGCCACTTGGGACGACCTGCCGGCCGACATCAAGAACACCTACGACAAGCTGGGCATCCCGGAAGCGGAGAAGCAGCGGCTGGTCTCGGGTGTGGCGGCGCAGTACGAGAGCGAAGTCGTCTATCACAAGATCCGCGAGGACCTCGAGGCCCAGGGCGTGCTGTTCCTGGACACCGACACCGGCCTGCGGGAGCACCCGGAGCTGTTCCGGGAGTACTTCGGATCGGTCATCCCCGCCGGTGACAACAAGTTCTCCGCGCTGAACACCTCGGTGTGGAGTGGCGGCAGCTTCATCTACGTGCCGAAGGGCGTGCACGTGGACATCCCGCTGCAGGCCTACTTCCGCATCAACACCGAGAACATGGGCCAGTTCGAGCGGACGCTGATCATCGTCGACGAGGACGCCTACGTCCACTACGTCGAGGGCTGCACCGCGCCGATCTACAAGTCCGACTCGCTGCACTCGGCGGTCGTGGAGATCATCGTGAAGAAGGGCGGCCGCTGCCGCTACACGACGATCCAGAACTGGTCGAACAACGTCTACAACCTGGTCACCAAGCGCGCCAAGGCCGAAGAGGGCGCGACCATGGAGTGGATCGACGGCAACCTCGGTTCCAAGGTCACCATGAAGTACCCGTCGGTGTTCCTGATGGGCGAGCACGCGCACGGCGAGGTGCTGTCCATCGCGTTCGCCGGTGAGGGCCAGCACCAGGACGCGGGCTCGAAGATGGTGCACATGGCGCCGCACACGTCCTCGACGATCGTGTCGAAGTCGGTGGCCCGGGGCGGTGGCCGGACCTCCTACCGCGGTCTGGTGCAGATCAACAAGCGTGCGCATCACTCCAAGTCGACGGTCAAGTGCGACGCACTGCTGGTGGACACCATCAGCCGCAGCGACACGTACCCGTACGTGGACATCCGCGAGGACGACGTGTCCATGGGCCACGAGGCCACCGTCTCGAAGGTCAGCGACGACCAGCTGTTCTACCTGATGTCGCGCGGCCTCACCGAGGACGAGGCGATGGCCATGGTGGTGCGTGGGTTCATCGAGCCGATCGCGCGGGAACTGCCGATGGAGTACGCGCTGGAACTCAACCGCCTGATCGAGCTGCAGATGGAAGGGGCCGTCGGCTGACCATGACGACCACTGAACAGGGCCAGGGCGCTGTCCCGGCACGGATCCCGAACGCCACCCGGGCGGAACGCTTCGCGTCCTTCGACGTCGAGGCATTCGAAACGCCCGGCGGGCGCGAGGAGGACTGGCGTTTCACGCCCATGAAGCGGCTGCGCGGCCTGCACACCGGGGTCGAGGCCACCGGATCGGCGCGGGTCGAGGTCACCGGCACGGTGCAGGTCGAGTCCGTCCGGCGGGGTGACGAGCGGCTTGGCGTCGCAGGCACCCCGAGTGACCGGGTGGCGGCCCAGGCGTGGTGCTCGTTCGACGAGGCCACGCTGCTGACCGTGCCCGCCGAGACCCGCGTCGAGGAGCCGGTGACCGTCGCGATCGAGGGTCCCGGCGAGGGCCGGGTGAGCTACGGCCACCTGCAGATCCGGGTCGAGCGGTTCGGCGAGGCCGTCGTGGTGCTCGACTACACCGGCTCGGGCACGCACGCCGACAACGTCGAGTTCGTCGTCGGCGACGGTGCGAAGCTCACCGTGGTCGCCGTGCACGACTGGGCCGACGACGCCGTGCACCTCACCGAACACCACGCGCGGCTGGGCCGCGACGCCACGTTGCGGCACACGGTCGTGACCCTGGGCGGCGACCTGGTCCGGGTAGCGCCGACCGTGACGTTCACCGACCGGGGCGGCGACGCCCAGCTGACCGGGCTGTACTTCGCCGACGCGGGCCAGCACCTGGAGCACCGGCTGTTCGTGGACCACGCGGTGCCCCACTGCCGCAGCGACGTGGCATACAAGGGCGCGCTGCAGGGCGAGGGCGCGCACACGGTGTGGATCGGCGACGTGCTGATCCGGGCCGCGGCCGAGGGCACCCAGACCTACGAGCTCAACCGCAACCTCGTGCTCAGCGACGGTGCCCGCGCCGACTCGGTACCCAACCTGGAGATCGAGACCGGCGAGATCGCCGGTGCCGGGCACGCGAGCGCGACCGGCCGGTTCGACGACGAGCAGCTGTTCTACCTGCAGGCCAGGGGTATCCCGGAGGACCAGGCGCGCCGCCTGGTGGTCCGCGGGTTCTTCCACGAGGTGCTCGCCAAGATCGCCGTGCCCGCGATACGGGAGCGGCTGGAGGCGGCCATCGAGGCGGAGCTCGAGGCGGTCGGGGTATGACCACCCGTCGGCGTACTCGTCGCAGCGGAGGCGGCAGATGATCCGGGTGTGTGCACTCTCCGACCTCGACGACGGCAAGCCGTTCGCCGTCGACGTGGACGGCGAGCCCGTGGTGCTCGTCCGCCAGGGCGACGAGGTGCACGCGCTGCGCGACGAGTGCACGCACGCGGAACTGGCGCTGTCCGACGGTGAGGTCACCGACAAGGGCATCGAGTGCTTCCTGCACGGGTCGTGTTTCGACCTGCGCACCGGAGCGCCGTCGTCGCTGCCGGCCACCGAAGCGGTGGACGTGTTCGCGGTGCGAGTGTCCGATGGCGACGTACACGTCGATGCCAGCCACCCGATCAACTGACGACTTTCCAGTAACACCAGGAGAAACGAAGCAGAGATGGCCACTCTCGAAATCAAGGACCTGCACGTGTCGGTGATGGCCGACGAAGCCGAGAAGCAGATTCTGCGCGGCGTCGACCTGACCATCAACGCGGGCGAGACACACGCCATCATGGGCCCCAACGGCTCGGGCAAGTCGACCCTGTCCTACGCCATCGCGGGTCACCCCAAGTACCGGGTGACCTCCGGCGAGGTGTTGCTGGACGGGGAGAGCGTGCTGGCCATGACCGTCGACGAGCGTGCGCGGGCGGGGATCTTCCTCGCCATGCAGTACCCCGTCGAGGTGCCCGGCGTGTCGATGTCGAACTTCCTGCGCTCGGCCGCGACGGCGACGCGCGGCGAGGCCCCCGCGTTGCGGCACTGGGTCAAGGAAGTCAAGGCCGCCATGACCGATCTGGAGATCGACCAGGCGTTCGCCGAGCGCAGCGTCAACGAGGGCTTCTCCGGTGGTGAGAAGAAGCGGCACGAGATCCTGCAGCTGTCGCTGCTCAAGCCGAAGATCGCGATCCTCGACGAGACCGACTCCGGCCTGGACGTCGACGCGCTGCGCGTGGTGTCCGAGGGCGTGAACCGCTACAAGGCCCAGGGCGACGTCGGCGTCATGCTGATCACGCACTACACCCGGATCCTCAAGCACATCACGCCGGACTTCGTGCACGTGTTCGCCGGCGGCCGGATCGTCGAGTCCGGTGGCCCGGAACTGGCCGCGGTGCTCGAGGAGGACGGTTACGTCCGCTATGCCGCCGGGAAGCAGGAGGAGGCCGTAACACCGTGACGACGACTGCGCTGCCGCTGGACGTGGACACGATCCGCAAGGACTTCCCGATCCTCGGGCGGACCGTGCGGGACGGGAAACGCCTGGTGTATCTGGACTCGGGCGCGACATCGCAGCGGCCCAGGCAGGTCCTGGACGCCGAGCGGGAGTTCATCGAGACGTCCAACGCGGCGGTGCACCGCGGTGCGCACCAACTGGCCGAGGAGGCCACCGACGCGTACGAGGGCGCGCGAGCCCGGATCGCCGAGTTCATCGGTGTCGGGGCCGACGAGGTGGTGTTCACGAAGAATGCCACCGAGGGCGTGAACCTGGTCGCGTACGCGATGAGCAACGCCTCGACGGGCGGCCCGGAGGCCGAGCGCTTCCGCCTCGGCCCTGGCGACGAACTCGTCGTGACCGAGATGGAGCACCACGCGAACCTCGTGCCGTGGCAGCAGGTGGCCGAGCGGACCGGGGCCACGCTGCGCTGGTTCGGGGTCACCGACGACGGCCGCCTCGACCTGTCGAACATCGACGAGCTGATCAACGACCACACCAAGGTCGTCGCCTTCACCCACCAGTCGAACGTGCTCGGCACCGTCAACCCGCCCGCCCGGCTCGTCGCGCGCGCGCGTGAGGTCGGCGCGCTCACGGTGCTGGACGCGTGCCAGTCGGTGCCGCACTCGGCGGTCGACTTCGGCGCGCTGGGCGTGGACTTCGCGGTGTTCTCCGGTCACAAGATGCTCGGCCCGTCGGGCGTCGGCGTGCTCTACGGCCGCAACGAGCTGCTGTCGGTCATGCCGCCGTTCCTGACCGGCGGTTCGATGATCGAGATGGTGCACATGGCCAAGTCGACCTTCGCGCCGCCGCCGCAGCGCTTCGAGGCAGGCGTGCCGATGACGTCGCAGGCTGTCGGTCTCGGTGCCGCGGTGGAGTATTTGCAGGCCGTGGGCATGGACCGCATCGCCGAACACGAGCACCAGCTGACCGAGGCCGCGCTCGCGGGCCTGGCGGAGATCCCGGGGGTGCGGATCATCGGTCCCACCCCGGACGGTCCGACGGGAACAGCGGACCGGGGCAGTGCTGTTTCCTTCGTGGTGGAGGACATTCACGCACACGACGTCGGCCAGGTCCTGGACGACCACGGCGTCGAGGTGCGGGTCGGCCACCACTGCGCATGGCCGTTGCACCGCCGGTTCGGCGTGGCGGCGACCGTGCGGGCGACGTTCTACCTGTACAACGACCTGGACGATGTCACGGCACTGCTGGACGGGGTGCGCGCGGCGCAGCGGTTCTTCGGGACGGCCTGATGCGACTGGACCAGATGTACCAGGAGATCATCCTGGACCACTACAAGCACCCGCACGGGCGCGGCTTGCGCGAACCGTTCGGGGCGGAGGTGCACCACGTCAACCCGACGTGCGGGGACGAGGTGACCCTCCGCGTGGCGCTCGACGGCGACGGCCCGGACGCGAAGGTGATGGACGTGTCGTACGACGGTCAAGGCTGTTCGATCAGCCAGGCCGCGACCTCCGTGCTGACGGACCTGGTGATCGGCCACACGGTCGGCGCAGGCGTTCGGCACGCTGGACGCGTTCGTCGAGCTGATGCAGGGCCGTGGCCAGGTGGAGCCGGACGAGGATGTGCTGGAGGACGCGATCGCGTTCGCCGGTGTGGCCAAGTACCCGGCGCGGGTGAAGTGCGCGCTGCTGGGCTGGATGGCGTTCAAGGACGCGGTGGCCAGGGCGGACGCCGATGCCAGTGCCAGTGCTGATGCCGGCGGCGCGGCAGCCGGTGCCAAGACGACCGAGGTGGAGTAGCGATGACCGAGAACGGTACCCAGGAAGTGCAACCGGACCGCTCGGCGGCGGCGCTGCCGGAGCCCCCGGCGCCGAGGGCCGATGTCGCGGCGATCGACGACGTCGAGGAAGCCATGCGCGACGTCGTCGACCCGGAACTGGGCATCAATGTCGTGGACCTGGGCTTGGTCTACGACATCCGGGTGGACGAGCAGAACACGG
The DNA here is from genome assembly GCA_963780635.1 of Candidatus Melainabacteria bacterium. GTDB lineage: Bacteria > Actinomycetota > Actinomycetes > Mycobacteriales > Pseudonocardiaceae > DATEPR01. The sequence continues at coordinate 455,484 of CAWACW010000013.1, read as the reverse complement.
CCATCCTGGACATGACCCTGACGTCGGCCGCGTGCCCGCTGACGGATGTCATCGAGGATCAGGCGCGCAGTGCGCTGGTGGGCGCGGGCAGCGGCGTGGTTTCGGACATCAAGATCAACTGGGTCTGGATGCCGCCGTGGGGTCCGGAAAAGATCACCGACGACGGCCGCGAACAACTCCGCGCCCTGGGCTTCACGGTCTGACCGAGGCATATCTTCTCCGCCGGCGCGCGTGAGCGCGCCGGCGGAATGCTGTTCGCACGAGGCGAACCGGAGGCCAAGGCCCTGCCTCGATCTTCGTCGCCGAGCGACCTTTCTTCAGTACCACGAGTCGTTCGAGTCGCTCACCACACCGCGTCAGCGGACGGTGGTGTGCAAGTCATCGCCGCAGGTGAGCCCGATCCGGGCGTAGCCCCGACGGATATCCAGTAAGTGGTGCTCCAGGTCATGCAGGGCATGGAGCAGGTTGGCCCTGGCCGAAATGGTTGCGAACGGGGCTTCGAGCATCAACTCGTCAAGATGTTGTCCGGCAGGGCTGTCCATGAGTGCGTCAACGACCGCTAGCGCGCTCGCGCAATCGGCCGGAATCGCGGCGGCGGCCTGTCCAGCGACGCCGGCGACCTCTTCCGCGGTTTCACGGACGACATAGATCGAGTGCGCAACGTACTCCGACGCGCTCCACGTCTCCGCCGCAGGCCGTTGATCAGCATCCGGATCCGCGAGCAGGTTGTTCATGGCTGCCAGCACGACCCTCAGACCAGCAGCAACGTCGAGAACCCGGCGGCTGTCGAATCCGCATTCGTCACATATCTCAGCGATCACGCCATCGTCGCGGCGCCATCCGTAGCTCACGGCTGGTGACTGTACCGCCGCTGCCGCTGCCGGAACCGTAGCTGGCGCCCGGCCCACGAGCAGACGCGCGGACCACCTGGACCGAGGGCGTTTCATGCTGCTGACCAGGACAAACCTGACGGCTGTCCAAAGTCTGGTACTGGCCGGCCAGACCACGCCGAGCCAGGCCGGCCCGGCCACGCCGAGCCGAGCCAGCCCAGCCGAGCCGAGCCGAGCCGAGCCAGCCCAGCCCAGCCCAGCCGAGCCAGCCCAGCCCAGCCCAGCCCAGCCCAGCCGAGCCGAGCCGAGCCGAGCCGAGCCGAGCGAGGCCGGCCAAGCCACGTCGAGCCAAGCAGGGTCGGGCCACGCCGAACCTGATCAAGTCAGGCTGAGCCAGACCAGATCAGGCTGAGCCTGACCGGCGAGGCCAACCAAGCCGGGCCAAGCGAGCCGGGCCAACCGAGCCGGGCCAAGCGAGCCGGGCCAAGCGAGCCAGGCCAAGCGAGCCAAGCAAGCGAGCCAAGCCAGCGAGCCAGGCCAAGCGAGCCAGGCCAGGCAGGCAGGGCCAGACAGGGCCATGCCAGCCGAATCGAGCCGGGCCAACCGAGCCGGGCCAAGCGAGCCAGGCCAAGCGAGCCACGCCGAGCCAGGCAGAGCCATGTCAGCCGAATCGAGCCGGGCCGGGCCTGATCAAGTCAGGCTGAGCCAGACCAGATCAGGCATAGCCTGACCGGCCAGGCCAGCCGAATCGGGCTGGCCATGCCGAACCTGATCAGGCCCGGCCAGGCCAGGCCGGGCCGGATCTGCAGAACCGGGCCAGGCAGAACCGGGCCAGGCAGAACCGGACAAGCCGAACCCGGCCAGGCAGGGCCGGGCCAGGCAGAACCCGCCCGATCCGGCGGGCCGGGCTGAGCCGGGCCGGGCCTGGCCGAGCCGCGAAGGTCGAGCTGAGCTCGACCTGGCCGCGTCTCCGACCGCGGCTGGTGTGGCTGGTCGCATCAACCACGGCGAGGCATCCGTGGCCGACCGTCAAGGCTCACCCGCCCTGGCTGGGGCAGGTTTTCGCAGACGTCGCCGAACCTGATCTATCGGTTGTCGGTGGCGTGGGGCGTCGCTTTGACCGTGTGGGGTCGATACTTGTGGCATGGCATCTTTCTCTGAGGCTGAGCTGGCCTACCTGGCCACCCAGCGGCTCGGTCGGCTCGCCACTATTGGTCCCGACGGCGGACCTCAGAACAATCCCGTCTCCTTTCAGTACAACGCCGAGTTCGACACCATCGACATCGGTGGCTTCGGTATGGGCGACAGTCGCAAGTTCCGGAACTTGCGGACCAACGACCGCGTTGCGTTCGTGGTCGACGACATCGCTTCACTGGACCCTTGGCGAGTTCGGTGCGTCGAGATTCGCGGTACTGCCGAGGCACTGACCGATCAGCCTGCTCAACGGCCCGGGATGTCGAGTGAGCTGATTCGGGTGCATCCGCAGCGCGTGATCAGTTTCGGGCTGACCTCGCCCGCGCCGGCTGATCACTGACCTGGTTCAGGTCGGCTCCGTGGCCGGGGTCCGTTGTGGCCCCGGCCAAGTCGGCCGGGTACTTCACGCCGTGTCGTGGAACATCACCACCATGGCATGTCGTCGTCCGGTGTGGACTGTGCTCACTCCGTGGCGGACCTCGATTCGATAGTGGCCTCGGTTGCCGGTGCCTGGGCGGTGGCTCGTCGGCCAGATGACTCCCTGGCCCTGCTTCAGGGGCACCACTCGGCCTCGGGACTGCGCCCTCGGCGAGTTCTCCACGATCAGGACCTCGCCGCCCGTGTAGTCCTTTCTGGACTTTGAGAGCATCACCATCAGCTCTAGCGGGAACGTGTTCGCGTCTCGGCCGTCCTGATGCAGGCAGTAGTAGTCTCCGGGGCCGTGGCTCGTGATGTGTGGTGCCGGGTTGGTTTGGCCTGCTTGGTGACAGCTGTCCACGAAGTCGTCAAGGCGGTCGGGGTAGGCGCCCGGCAGGCCCAGGTTGTCCTGCCACGTGTTGGCGATCGGTGTCAGCATCTCGTAGCAGTCCCGGCGCAGGTGTGCCACAGCGTCGGGCAGGGGAGCGTCGAAGTGGCGGGATTCGCCGGAGCCAAGGCGATATCGGTCCTGTTCTACGCGGGCTCGCCAGGCACCGGGCTGGTCGTACAGCGCGATCAACTCGGCGCAGTCGTCCGGGGACAGGATGATGGGCGTGAGCGCGTAACCGACGGTGTCCAGCGATGTGGCGATGTGCTGCCAGTTCCAGTCGGCGACGGTGCTGTCCGGTGTGGTGAGTGTCTGCATGTAGTGAGAACCCCAACGCCGACGGATTCGTTGCACTACCGCCCATGTTTCGTTGCAGCATCCCTGATCGGGTGACTGCAGTCCGTTGTGGACTCGATCAGCCGTCGGTGAGGCCGGACACCCGCAACGTGATGTTCAGGCGGCCGGTGGGTAGGCCGATCTCCGGATCGCCGTCGGTGGGGCGGATCCTGGGGACGCCGTGGTACGCCATCCTGGACGGTCCGCCGAAGACGAACAGGTCGCCCGAACCCAGCTCGATGTCCGACCACGGGCGGTTGCGGTTTTTCGTGTTGCCGAAACGGAAAACGCAACGTTCACCGAGGCTCAGCGACACCACGGGTGCCAGGCTGCGCTCGTCCTTGTCCTGGTGCATGCCCATTTTCGCGTCGTTGGTGTAGTAGTTGACCAGTGCGACGTCCGGCCGGTATGCCCGACCGGCGTCCTCGTCGTCGTACGCCTCCGCGACCGCTCGCCTGGCCAGGTCACCCAGCCACTCCGGGAAGGGCTTCACCGGTGACCGCTGCTCGTCGCCGACCGTCCGGGAGTAACCGTACGGATACCAGTGCCAGCCCAGGCAGACCGAGCGGACCGACATCACGCCGCCCGAGGGCAGTGTCGTCGTGTGCAGACCGGCCGGTGGGGCCGACCACTCCCGGCATGCAGCGACCAGGTCACGCTGTTCGCGCAGGTCAAGCCAGTCCGGAACATGCACGGCGCCCGGTGCGATCTCGGCACGAGGGCGAGGAAGTAACGCCGCCATCACATCAGCCTGCCTTGTCGCGCTCCGGCTGGCACGCCGAACACACCCGATAGCCGGCCCGTTCCGCTTCCGTTACCGTGGCGAAGCCCTGCCGGTGATTGTTATCGGCGGCCCGCACGCGTCGGCAGGTCGGAAAACAGACATCTCCGGTCAGGTCATGTGCCAGGTAATGGATGTCGAGCTGGGCCAACTGGTACACCTCGCCGACATTAGTGCCTTCGGCATCGAGTAGCGCGCTCTTGACGATTTTTCCCAGGGCGTGATCGCCGAGTGTCCCATCGGCATGGACGACCCTGTGGCAGGGGATCAGCACAGGTATGGGGTTGTCGATGAGGACGGTGTCGATCGCCTCAAGCGCGGTGGGGCGACTCGTCCGGCGGGCGATCCAGTCGCGCGGGCGCACCTGACCACGGGGGATCGAGCACACGGCGAGCAGGACCTCACGCTCGAACTCACTGAGACCACTCAGGTCGAATCGGAGCGCGGCCAGGTGGTCCGCGGTGGACTGCGGGCTCCTGATCAGTGGTTGGCGGAATCTGCGGTGGAACAGGGTGGCGAACTCGGTCGGGTCGTCGTGGACCGCGTCGCTGGTGCGGACGTACACGACACCGACGTGGGTCGAGGCGACGTAGAGATCACACGTGGGACCCGGTGCGCGGGTCCAGCAGGCCGCGATTCGCTCCAGGAGACCGGGTGGTCCGTCGGTGGCGAGCGCCGCCAGGCCGGCGGTCAAGGGGTCGTCAGCTGGTGGGTGGTCAGGGGACACGCCGCGCCTCCGAGGGGTTGGTGGGCCGGGGAGCGTTGATACGGCGGTGGTTCGGACCGGATAAGTCCGGTGCCGGCACCGGGTCGTGAGCTGGTGCCATGGGGATTGGTGAGGCGAGGGTGACAGGGGTTGCCAGTGGTTGATGTGATGGTGGCGTTGAGCGGGTGGTCGGCGGAACTGGCCGGCCCGAGGTCACCGGCCTCGGGATGAGGGATGACCGGGTCGTTTGCGGGGTGGGACGTTCGGCCGTGGGGGCTGGTCGGTGCAGCGGGGGCCGCGTCGAGTGGGTGTGGTGGTCGGGTGTCTGGGATTGCCGAAGGTCTCTCGGCGGCGGGGTTGGGTGGTTCGCGGCCGGGGTTGGCCGGTCGGGCGGTGCCGACGGGTGGGGACAGAGCCCGCGGAGGCGCCGGAGGCCGCGGGAGATGTCGGACTTGACCGTGCCCTCGGGGCGGCCCAGGATCGTGGCGATCTCGGCTACCGGCAGGTCGACGACGTGGCGCAGGACGACCGCCGCGCGTTGGTTGTCCGGGAGGGTGGCCAGGAGGGTGCCCAGTTCGCCGTCCGGCTCGAGTTCGGCGGGTACCGGGTCGGCGGCCGCCTCGGCGTGGACCGTCTCGTCCAGCGGGGCGCACGCCGGCCTTCTCGCCGCGTCCCGCCACTGGTTGCGCCACACGTTCAGCGTGATCGTCAACAGCCACGACTTCGGCCGCAGCGCCAGGATGCGGCACCGGCGGTACTCCGTCAGCGCCCGGTAGGCCCGCAGGAACGACTCGGCCGTCAGGTCCTCCGCGTCGGCCCAGCGGCCACAGATGCGCAACGCCGCCGAGAAAACCATGTCCCGGTAGACCTCGAACAACCTGATGAACCCGGCATCCAGGTCGTGCACCAGCGCCCGGACGAGGTGCTCGTCCGGGCTGGTCGGGGTGAGGTTCGCGCTGGTCACCCCCCTTGAACCCCACCGGCGGCCGATCGGTTGCACCTGACCCCGGATTTGGGTACCAGCTCACTCGTTCGAGTGGGTTGTGCGGTATGACAGGGGTGTGGCGGAACTCGCGGACCTGATGCGGTCGGTGGCCGAGGGCGGCGCACCGACTGTCGACCGGGCATTGACTGTTGTCGCCCCACCCGACGACCGGTCGGTGGGCGTGCTGGCCTTCTCCGGCTACAACGTCGTGTCGGCCGAGCCGGCTGACGCCTGGATACGCAGCTGGCTGCCCGAGGACGACCTCTCCGCACCCCTTCAGCCGCCGTTCCTCACCGTCCTGGCGTCGGCCACGGGTCGTGTGCCGGACAACCTGGACCTCGTCCTCGTGGCGCGCGCGACAGGCCGGTCCAACGGCATGGAGCTGACCGAGCTGGGTGAGTTCATCGAGCCGCTGCATCCCCGGCTGGCCCGTGCGCTCGCCCGGCGGATCGGCGTGCGTGCCTGGCACTGTCCCGGTGGGCTGCTCACCCTCGGGCGCGGCGTGGCCGGCCGGTGGGAGGTCTCGGTGGAGGTCGAGGCCGCCCTGCGCGGCTTCGGGTTGGGCCGCGGCCTGTTCACCGCCGCGCGCGGCCTGCTGCCGGCCGGTGAGCAGGTGTGGGCCCAGGTGGCGCCCGGCAACGCCGCGTCGGTGCGGGCCGCACTGGCCGCCGGGTTCCGGCCGGTGGGCGCGGAAGTGTTGCTGCGTCAGGACTATGGGTCGTTCGGGTCGTTCGAGTGGTTCACCGATCTCGGCGAGCCGGAGGCCGACTCCGGGTACGAACCGAACACAGTGGAGCAGCCGGGCGAGGCGGCACAATCCGCGACCGAGGCAACATCGCAGGTCGGGACCGCGGTCCGGCATTCAGATGACGATCTGGTTACGAACGTGGACACGGTTCCACCACTGTCGGTATCTACCGAGCAGACAGCAGAGGACGAATCGGTCGATTAACGCTCACCCCTGTGTGCATTGTGCCCTTAACCCTGTCGGGTGTCACCGGGACGCATCTTGACCCTGCGTGATGTGGATGTCACGCTCCCAGCGCCAAAGTCACTCGCCCGGGTGGTGCTGGGCGTGATTTCAGGAGGGCTCGTGCGTGCACATTCTCGCCGCCGAATCATGGCGGCGTTGTCCGGATTAGCGGTGGTTGGTGCCACTGCTGTGTCCGGCATGGCCACCACCACAGCCGTCGCCACAAGCGGCGTGATGACACCGGCAATTGGTGTCTCCCCGGACTACAAGGTCGCCGGGCATGTGAGCGGTAATCCTGCGGACACCATTTTCTCTTGCGAGCAAACGGTTCCCGCCCAGTGCTACGGACCGAACCAGATTCGAGCCGCCTACGGCGTCGACAAGCTGGCCAAGCTGGGCCTCAACGGTGCCGGCAAGACCATCGTGATCATCGACGCCTTCCAGAGCCCGACCATCACGTCCGACCTGGCGACGTTCGACAGCTTGTTCGGCCTGTCGGCCCCGAAGCTGAACATCATCGCGCCGGACGGCCTTACCCCGTTCGACCAGGCGAACGCCGACCAGACCGGGTGGGCGGGTGAGATCACTCTGGACGTCGAGTACTCGCACGCCATCGCGCCGGACGCGACGATCGACCTCGTCCTGTCCAAGAGCGACAACGACGCGGACATCCTGTCGGCGCAGAAGTTCGTGATCGACCACAACCTCGGCGACACGCTCTCGCAGAGCTTCGGCGAAGCCGAGCAGTGCGAGGACCCGGCCATCCTGAACGCGGGGCACAAGCTCTTCGCCAAGGCGGCCAACGAGGGCATGACCGTGTTCGCCTCCGCGGGCGACGACGGCGCCGCCCAGCCGACGTGTGACAACACCTCGGACATGAAGGCGGCCAGCACGCCCGCGTCCGACCCCGAGGTCACCGGTGTCGGCGGCACCATCCTGGACGCCGACGGCACGACCGGCGCGTACCACAACGAGGTCGTGTGGAACGAGCCCGACTTCAACGCCGCGGGTGGCGGCGGGTTCAGCGTCGAGTACAAGACGCCGGACTTCCAGCGCGGACAGCACCTCGCTTCACGTGGTGTCCCGGACATCTCCTACAACGCGGCCATCATCGGTGGCGTGCTCGCGGTGTGGAGCTCGTCCGGTCAGGGTGCCGACCTGGTCTTCCAGTTCGGTGGTACCAGCGCGGGTTCCCCGCAGTGGGCCGGCCTGACCGCGCTGACCGACCAGCTGGCGCACAAGCGGATCGGCAACATCAACAAGTCGCTGTACTCGCTCGCCAGCAACAAGGCGGTCTACGCCGCGCTGTTCCACGACATCACCGTGGGCGACAACACCTTCCACGGTGCTGACATCACGATCCCGGGCTTCACCGCGACCAAGGGCTGGGACGCGGCGTCCGGTCTCGGTACGCCCAAGGCCAACCTGCTGGTCCCGGCGCTGGCCGTGACCGCGGGCAAGGGTGGCGGCCCCGGCCGGCACTGACGTCCGATCCTGATCGACCCGTGTGGCGAGCCGGCTGGTCCGGCTCGCCACACGTCACTGCACGTAGTGAAACGTCGGCCGTGGGTGCATCAGGAACTCCTGGTGGGAGATGTTCCACGCGTACGCCCCGGCCAGCCCGAACACCACCCGGTCGCCGACCCGCAGCGAGGTCACCGGCACCTCCCTGGCCAGCACGTCCTTGGGCGTGCACAGCTGACCGGCCACGGTGACCGGTTCCTCGGTCACACCGGGCCGCTCCCACGGCAGTGGCCAGTCCGCCACCGGCAGCACGTCGAACGGCTGGTCGTGGCCCTTCGCGACCGGGGTGCGCAGATGGTGCGTGCCGCCCCTGAGCAACGCGAAAGCCTTGCCGTGGCTGCGTTTCACGTCGACCACCTCGGCCGCGTACCAGCCGCAGTACGCCGTCACCGCCCGGCCCGGTTCGATCCGCAGCCGGACATCGCCGGTCCGGTCCAGGATCTCCCGCAGCCCGTCGCCCAGGGCAGGCCAGTCGAAACGGGCGGTCGGGTCGCGGTAGTCGACCGCCATCCCGCCGCCGACGTTCACCTCCGTGTAGCCGAGTCGACGGGCCCGGTCGACGACGTCGCCTGCCAGCCGCACGACGTCCTCGGCGGCCAGCCCGCTGGCCAGGTGTGCGTGCACGCCGTGGCACACGACCGCGTCGCTGTCGCGCGCGATCGCGTGGCACTCGGCCACCTCGCCGGGGTCGATGCCGAACTGCGACGGCCGCCCACCCATGGTGAGCGCCGCCGGACCCGTCGCGAGTGGCAGGTTCACCCGCAGCAGCACGTGGGCCGCGATGCCCAGCCGGTCGGCCAGCAGGGCGAGGCGGCGCAGCTCGTGCGTGCTCTCCACGTGGACGCGGTGCACTCCCGCGCGCAGCGCCGCGACCAGCTCGGCGTCGCTCTTGGCCGGTCCGCCGAATGCCAGCCGGGCAGCCGGGACCGCGGACCGGACGTGTGCCAGCTCGCCCCCGGAGGCCACCTCGATGCCGTCCAGCACGCCCGCCAGCGCCCGCAGGACCGGTTCGGCGGGGTTCGCCTTCGCCGCGTAGTAGCACTCGACCTCGGCGGGCAGAGCGGCCCGGATCGCGGTGGCGTGCCGGCGCAGCTCGGTCAGGTCGTGCACGTAGGCGGGCAGCTGGTCGGCGGGCAGGCCGGCGACACAGGAGGCCGCGGCTGCCGAGGTGATCACAGCGGCAGCCGTAGCGGCAGGTAGCCCGCACGCCGGTCGTTGGTGCGCTGCCAGCGGGTCAGCAGGTTCGCCTTCGCCGGTACGGGGCCGCCCGCCAGGATCGCCCGCACCTGCGCCTGGTGAGCGAAGCCCGCCAGCTCGTCCGTGACGACCTGCCAGAGGTCGGATTCCAGTTCCGGGGCCAGGTCGGCCAGCGCGGCCAGGAGCTCGGCGGCGTGGTTGACCAGCAGGCAGTAGGCGACCCGCCGCCAGCCCTGCTCGGCCGTGTAGGTCAGCGGGCCCGCCACCTCGGGTGGTAGCGCCGCCAGGGTGGCCGCGTGGTGCTCGGCGAGCAGTTTCGTGCCCTCCAGGTCGCGGAACAGCATCCGCACGGGCAGCCCGTCGCCGTCGACACCGACCAGGACGTTCTGCAGGTGCGGTTCGAGCACGATGCCGTGGTCGAAGTACGCGGTCAGCACGGGCGGGATCAGCAGCCGCGCGTACGCCCGCCACCACGGCAGCACATCGCAGGCCAACCGGGACACGTGCGCGGGGGACAAGGGGTACTCGTCGGCGACCGCGGCGGCCAGCAGCGGCGTGACGCCGGGACCGAGCAGGCCGGTCACGTCCTCCCGGACGATCACCCCGAATCCCTCGAACAGTTCTCGGTCACCGAGGTCGACGGTGCGGTAGCCGGGTTCCCGCAGCACGTGGCAACCGGGCACGGGTCGCTCGTCGAGCAGCCGGGTCAGCACGACGGAGGACGCCAGCTCGTAGGCGGAGTTACGCCGCACGCAGTTGGTGATGCGCACGTTCAGGCTGAACTTGAGGAACCCGCCAGGCCCGTGCAGCGTGCGCACCGACGACGTCGGGGTGCACAGCGGGCCGCCGACACCGAGGTCGCGCACCGTGCCGTCGCGCAGTGCCGCGACCAGGGTCGGGTTGTGCCGCAACAGGTCGAACTGCCACGGGTGCACCGGCAGCAGCCGGTGGCCCGCGGGTACCGGCAGCAGGGCGTCGATCGCGTCGAGGCGCTCCAGCGTCTCCTCGTGCAGGTGCTCGGTCCGCACGGCGAGGTAGCGCAGCGCGAGCCTGCTGCCCGTCTCCGGCGCGTAGTCCCGCCAGTCGCCGGTCGCGGCCGAGCGCGCCTTGGGCGTCGGGTGGAACCGGTGGCCCAGCACGAGAGCCTGCTCGGACGCCAGGTACGGATCGTCGGTGCCGGCGTCGCGGTGCCGCAGTGCGGTGGCGGTCACCGCGTGGCTCGCGGCGACCTGGGCGGTGAACTCGTCGTTGCGCACGCCGGTGGCCATCGTCAGCTCCGCCGCGACCGCGTCCGCGACCTCCCGCCAACCGACCTCGACCCAGCGGCCCTGCCACGCGAACACCGGCCCGGTGAACCGGTGCGCGCCCGCCAGGGACCGGCGGCGGACCTCGATCCGCAGCGTGTGACCGGCCCGCGGCAGCCGCACGGTCAGGTGATCGCCGTCGAGGTGTGCCCGCGCTTCGACGACCTCACGCACGACACAGTTGAGCAGGGTGTGGGCGACCACGTGATCGGCGGACACGGTCGGTGCGCCGAGGGTCGGGGTGGGCATTCAGCCGCTCCTGGGGTTGAGATAGTTCGGGCCGGTGAACCGGTAGAACTTGTTGATGTCGGACGCGCCGGAGCGCTTCTTGGCCAGCCAGGTTCCTGCCGTGACCATGGCTTTCACCGGTAACCGGTCGGCGTCCAGGGTACGGTCGCGCAGCACCCTGCGATCCGCGCTGTCCGGGTGCCGCTCGATCGCCGCGCACAGCAGTTCGCGGACCAGACCGCGGTCGATTCCGTTGGCACCGAACACGATCGCGGCCGCGCACAGGTGCAGTGTGATGGTGGTGAACAGGTCGACCAGTGGTGCGGTGTCCTCGACCAGGATGCGCTGATCGGCCAGCAGGGCCGGATCCGCACCGGGCGGCCACGCACCGAGCCCGGCCAGCAACCGATCGGCCCGCAGCCGTGGTCCGTCGTTGTCCTTGAGCAGCAACCGGATGCCGGTGTGGTCCAGCACCAGGGCCACGTTCTGCTGGTGCGACTCCAGCGCCATGCCGTAGCGCAGCAGCAGCGTGACCTGGAAGTCCAGCAGCAGCGCGAGGAATTCGGTGAGCAGCGCGCGTCGGTCGCCGGCGGTGTAGCGCTCGGCCAGCTCGTCCAGCACCAGCCCGCCGGTCTCGGTGCGGGCGAGCAGCGCGGCCAGCGGTACCACCTCGGCCGACGCCAGCCCGGCCGGATACCGCCGGACCAGGAAGGCCAGCAACTCGTCGTCCGCGTGCGCGTAGGTCTGCTCGTCGGCGAACAGGATCCGGCCCGCGAACCGCGGTTCCCGCGCGGCTATCGCCGTCAGCAGCCTGCCGGTGACGGCTCCGTCCACGAGTGTGCCCGGCTTGATCGTGCGCCGGTTGAGCAGGCCGAGCGTGCTCGTCGGCAGCGGGAGCTTCACGTGGGTGCCGGGGTGATCCACGACCGCCACGCTCCGCATCGACAGGGTGGGCGTGACCAGCAGGTGCTCCGGGCCTGCGCCGACCATCGGATGCACCGGGAACGGCACGACGGCGCCGGACATGCCCAGCTCGGCCGGCGTCGGCCACCACTCGGGCAGGGTGCCCGCCGACGTCACCGCCGCCGCCGGGACCGCGGTCCAGCGCAGCGGGAACGTGGGCCGGTACTCGGGTGCGTAGCGCAGCTGGTCGGCTGCCGCCATGCCGATGCGGGCGAGACCGGTGGGGTAGACCGGGTGCCCGGCGTACGCGGCCAGTGCCTCGTAGCGCAGGCCGGTGGTCCGTCGCAGTGCCGTGGACCTGGTGGCGCGCTGGAGTTGCGCCGTGGCACGAGCGTCGTGGCACTCGGCGACGAACGCGTCGAAACCGTCGATGTCCATCGGGTCGACCCACGAACGGAACAGCGCGAGCACCTCGTCCAGGTCGGTGAGCCGCCGCCCGTCGTAGCTGACGACCGGCTCGCGCACCGCGATGTCACACTGGAAACCGTCCGGCCGTACCGGCATCGTCAGGCGGTCGCCGAACCGCAATTCGCCGTCCACAACGGACGACCGGGTCCGGAGTCCCTGGAAGTCCTCGCGCAGCATGGTGTCCAGGACCGCGCGCAGCAGCTCGGTCACGGCCGGATGTCCCACCGGGCAGTCGCGAGGAACTCCGCCGCCGCGTCGTCCACAGTGGTCTGATCGGGACCGATCGTGCGCAGCACGCCCAGGTAGTCGCGGTTCGTGTTCGTGCGCGGCCGGTCCGTGCCGACCTCGCGCAGCGGCCGGTAGCGCAGCCATGCGCCGCCACGGTGTTCGTCCGTGGCCGGGGGAGCACTCACCAGGCTCCCGCCCCGGTCCGCGCACGGCCAGTCGACCCGCGCCGCGCACAGCGTCCGGCTCGGCCACGGCGGCAGCGGCTCGCCCAGGTGGACACGCAGAATGTGTTCGAACAGCGGGATTCCCGTGACGTCGGCGAGCAGCAGGTCGCACTGGTCGCCGATCGCCCGGTAGTTCACCTCGACCAGCCGGACCCGGCCGTCGTCGACGACGTACTCGGTGTGGCACGCGCCGAACCCGGCTCCGAGCGCGGCCAGCTGGGCCGCCACCGCGGCGACCTCGGCCGCGGGCGGCTGGGGGTCGAACACCATGTTCCGCTCGATGAAGTACGGCGGTGGCGACAGCGCGGTGCGGAAGCCGCCCGCCACGCGCACGCCGTGCTCGTCGCCGACCGTCTCCAGGCTGTGCAGCTCACCGTGGAGGAACTCCTCGACCACCAGCGGCAGCTCGGGCCTGCGGCACCAGATTTCCGCGCACGCGGCCGCCAGTTCGGCCGCGTCGGCGACCAGCACGACGTCCTCGCTGGCCACGCCCTCGCGGGGCTTGACCACGCACGGGAACGGGAACCCGCCGTCGAGATCGGCGGCGGTGAGCAGCTCCCGGCTGAACACCCGGTCCACGCCCAGCCGGGCGAGGTGCCTGCGCGCCTGAGCCTTGTTCTTCGCGCGCAGAGCGGCCCGCCAGTCCTTGCCGGGCAGGCCGGCGTGCTCGGCGGCCAGGGCGGTCTGCGTCTGCAGGTGGTCGCTGTTGCTGAACACCGCCGTCATCCCGTCGTGCCGGTCGACGTGGTCGATGATCGCGAACGGGTCGCGCACCGCGCACGCCACGATCTCGGCAGGCGGGCACGGATGCCCGGCGTAAGCGCGGCGGTGCGCGCCGGGTTGGTCGGTGAGCAGCGTGACGCGGAGGTCCAGCGCGGCGGCGGCCGGCAGGAAACCCTCGGTCACGGAGTCGGTCGGGTTGAGCGCGACCAGGCACAGTCGTTGCTGGGGCATCCTCGTCCTCTGCGTGGCGATTCGGCCCTTTAAGTTAGGTTAGGCTTGCCTCGTTCACAAGATCCAGATCGGTGATCGGCGAGTGAATCACACAGTCAGGCGAATCCGCTCAGCCCGCCTTGGCCGGTGTGGGCCGGGGCAGCGTGACGGTCTTGGCCGCGCTGCGCTCGGTCGTGGCAGCCACGCTCGGCCTGCCCTGCCGGAGCACGTCCACCCGGTCGGTGCCCGGTCGCCCGACCACCCAGCTCGACCCGGGGATCGCCTTGGCCCGCGTCTTCAGCGGGGCGAGCAGCCGGGACGCTTCGCGGAAGCTGTGCACCGAGCCGGCGGCGCAGACGAGGGTCGCCAGGGACAGGAACACCTCGGTGCCGTCCACCGTCCACTGCGTGTCGATCACCTGGCCCGCCAGCTGCATCAGGTTGTCCAGCGAGCTGACGAACACGAAGTCGTCACCGCCGATGTGGCCGACCCGGATGTCCGGCTGGCCTGCCGCGGCATCGGCCAGGCAGCTGCCCACGTCCCGGATCAGGTCGTCGCCCGCGGCGAAGCCGAACCGGTCGTTGACGGTCTTGAACCGGTCGATGTCCAGCCAGCCGATCGCGAAGACCTCGCCGTCGTGGATCCGGCGGGTGATCGACCGGTCCACCGAATCGCTGCCCGGCAGCCTGGTCAGCGGGTTGAGCGCGGCGGCCTCCTGCACCTTGCTGTCCGCGATCGCCCGGACCAGGTCGGCAGGCTGCACGACGCCCAGGCAGCGGAACGCGGCGTCCACCACGACGACGTCGTCGTTGCTGCGGGCGCGTTCCGAGCCGGACAGCACGTCCAGCAGGTCGAACACGGACGCGCCGATCGGCACCACACGCGGCTCGTCGGCGTGCCGCGCGGCGCTGCGCTTGGCGTGCAGTGCGTGCCCGTACGGACCTGCGACGACGATCAGGAAGCGATTGCGGTCGATCATCCACTGCGGGCGGCCTGCCTCGTCGAGCAGGATCACGGCGGTCGCCTCGGGGTCGTTGGCGAAGGCGGTCCGTACCTCGTCGGAGGTCGCGGTGGCGGGCAGTGTGGTGGCCGGGTGCATCAGCTCTGTCACCTTCGGCGTGAGCAGCCGGTCCGGCTGCTCGACCGCGGCGCCCGCGAGCGGGCCGGTCATCGGGGCGATGGTCACGTGCGTCGACGCCCGGGGCTGAGCAGGCTGCAGCAGGTCGCCCTGCGCGAACCGGACGCCCGTCGCGTGCAGCGTCGCCAGTTCCTCCGGGACCGTGATGCCCTCCGCGATGAGCTGGATGTCGCTGCGCTCGGCCAGGTGCACCATCGACTCGACGGTCGCCCGCAGCCGGGCCTCGTGCGGTGCGCCCGCGGTCAGCGAACGATCCAGCTTGATCATGTCGATCTCGGGCCAGCCCAGCAGTGTCACCGGGGCGTCGCCGTCGCCGATCTTGTCCACGGCGAGCCGGAACCCGGCGTCCCGCAGCATGGTCACGCCCTGCCGGAACGCGCTCCAGCGCACCGAGGAGAACGGCGGGTTGAGCTCCAGCACCACGTCGGCGGGCCTGCGGCCGGTCTCGCGCAGGGTGTCCAGCAGTCCGCCCAGTGCCTTGTGCGCCCTGCCGACGGACACCGCGAGCAGGTTGATGTGTAAGGGCACGCCTGCGTCGTACTGGGCATGGCGGATCGCCAACGCGGCCAGACCGTAGTCGGTCGGTATCAGCTGGCCGGTGTCAGCCGCATGGTGGAGCAGGGATCGCACGTTGCCGGTGGCGGGCCTGGCCTTCGCCTCCACGGCCAGTACGCCGCCGGTGTGCAGGTTGAACACCGGCTGATAGACAACGTGCACGTCAGTCAGCAACGCGGGCACTCGGCCATCGTGCCTCGGCTGCCTGGCCAGGGGAAACCACGTTCACGCGTTGTTCACGGCTGTCCTGGGGATTCACCTGAATGGACGTGGTGGAGATCACGAGCCGCGCGTCCGGCGTCATGGCCTGTCCGTCGTCCGGCGGACACCGTGAGTCGACCGAGCGGACGTGCCGGCACCGGCATGTGGCGGCGGAGGATGCCGCCGGTGACGCGGTCGGCCGGGCATCCTCACCCCGCCGGAGTGACCGGTCGTCCTCCCGTACGGTGGCCGCATGCCGGCCGACACCGATCTGCGGAAGGCCCGCCGCTGGCGCGAGGAGCACGCGCAGGAGGACCTCGCGGCGAGCCCGTTCCGTGCCGACCGCGACCGGGTGGCCAGTTCCCCGTTCTTCGGCAGGCTCGCCGGTGTCACGCAGGTGGTCAGCCCGACCGGTTCCGGCCTGCTGCTGCACAACCGGCTCACGCACAGCCTGAAGGTCGCGCAGATCGCCAGGGGAGTGGCCGAGCGGCTGACGGGTGACCCGGACAACGCGGCGCTGCTGGAGAAACTGGGTGGCTGCGACTGCGATGTGGTGGAGGCCGCCGCGCTCGCGCACGACCTGGGCCACCCGCCGTTCGGGCACCTGGGCGAGGAGATCCTGGACCGGATCGGCAGGCACCGCTTCAACCTGCCGGACGGCTTCGAGGGCAACGCGCAGTCCTTCCGGATCGTCACGACCACCGACGCTCGCGGACTCAGCGGTGTCGGCCTGGACCTGACCGCGGCCGTGCGGGCGGCGCTGCTGAAGTACCCGTGGACGCGGCTGCGGCACCCGCAACCGCACCCGAGCACGCTGGCCGTGCCGCCGCGCGGTGCCACCGAGCCGCCCGACGCGCCCGGCTCCGGCTCGGCCAAGTTCTCCGCCTACGTCACCGAACTCGCCGATCTGAGCCAGGCCCGAGGGGCGTTCGCCGGCCGGATCGAGCCGTGGCAGCAGACCGTCGAGGCGTCGGTGATGGACACCGCGGACGACATCGCCTACGCGATCCACGACCTGGACGATTTCCACCGGGTCGGCGTGCTGCAGCACGCCACCGTGGCCGCCGAGTTCGGCCAGTGGCAGGCGCACGCCGCCGAACTGGCCGGACTGGACTCCGCCGGTCTCGCGTCGGAGTCCCGGTTGCCCGGCCGGGCGCTGGAGGCGCTGCGCAGGCGCCTGCACGAGCGGGACACGTGGATCGTGGACGACGACGCGTTCGCCGACGCGGTCACGCGCGTGCGGGCCGAGTTGGTGGACGGGCTGCTCGCGGTGCCGTTCGACGGGTCGGTCGCCGCGGAGCAGGCGCTGGCCCGGTTCTCCAGCCGCTGGACCGCGCGGCTGGTCGCGGGCGTGCTGGTCACCGCGGCACCGACCACCCGGTCCGGCCACGTGCTGCTGGCGACCCGGCAGTGGCACGAGGTCCAGGTGCTCAAGTTCGTGCACCGGCACTTCGTGCTGCTGCGGCCCGATCTCGCGCTCAATCAGCGTGGCCAGGCCAACCTGCTCACGTCACTGGTGGAGGAGCTGGAGCAGTGGGCAGGCGACCGGCGGCAGCAGGATCGGCTGCCGCGCAGGCTGCACGACCTGCTGGAGCTGGCCGAGCACCAGTACGCGGGCCTGGCCGCAACGGATCCGACGCTGCTCGCGGGTGCCACGGGGGAGGCACCCGGCGGGCCCGACGCGGTTCGTGCGCTGGCGAGGGGACGGGCGGTGCTCGACTTCGTCGCGTCGCTCACCGACGGCCAGGCCGCCGCGCTGCTGGACGCGCTGACCGGGCGCCGGGGTCAGTTGTGGACGGACGCGTTCGCGCTCTGAACGCTCTGCCGCGGTGGGACGCGCTCGCCCGCGGGTGCCGGGATCACCGGTGGCCAGTCCCATTCGATGCCGAACAGGCCGGGTCCGACGCCCAGCGCGACCGCGTGCACCTCACCGGTCGCGCTGACCGTGAGGTTGCGCCGCCGGGCCAGCCGCACGTCACCGGCGGGGGAGCTGAACTGCTGGCAGCGCAGCGGCAGGTTGGCCTGGTCGAACTGCACCTCGACGACATAGTCGCGCACCGGCAGCCGCAGCCGCCGGAAGTAGGAGTCGGCCGTGCTGCCCTGCTCACTGGGTGGGTTGACCACCTGGTACTCCATGATCAGGGTCTCGCCGGTGGCCAGCGGCCGGTCGAACAGCAGCTCGGCGACCAGGATGTGCGCCTCGTGATCGACCGCGATCCGGCCCAGCCGGCAGTTGCGCAGGCCGATGATCTGCGGGGCGTCCTTGGTCGCGACTTCCCAGTCGTAGACGAGTACCCAGCGGTCCGCGCCGTCCTGCTCGGCGCGCAGCACCTGGCTGACGCGGACCGTGTGCAGCTGCCGGCGGGCGTTGACCGAGCACCGGTCGTGCTGGCTGATCCGGGCGAGGATGCCGTCACAGGACGTGTTCACCCGCGACAGCAGGCTGGTCAGGTTGGCGCTGCCCCAGAGCACGTCCAGCGGTAACAACCGGCCGTTGTGCCTGCGCCTGCCGCGCGGCCGCGGCGGGCCGAGCAGAGCGGTCAGCGCGTTCGGCGGCACCCGCAGCACGGCTTCGAGGTGGCGCAGCGCGTCGAGTGACTCCGGGCGTTCCGGACGCCGACGACCTGACTGCCAGTAACTGAGCGTCGCAACACTAATGGTGACTCCGCGCAATTGCAGTCTGTGTTGGATCCGGTCCAGGCTCAACCCACTGCCCTTGATGGCAGCACGCAGAGCGTCCGGGAAAGGTCCGCCGGCGAGCAGTCTTGCCAGTTCTGGCCTAACTGTCACGGGACGGGCCAATCCGTGCTCGGTTCGACTGGCAGAGATTGTCATGGTGACTCCCCGTCGTCACATCGTCACGCGAGAGTTACCCTACTTGGGTGACGCCGGTTGTTACACCCCCATTCGGCGCCAATTGCTGCGACGAATGTCCGATCAAGTTCTGACCCACTCGCGACCGATACGCTGCCGATCGTGACCGAACGACGCCGGTTCCGTGGTGCGGGAGGTTCGCGCTGGTGGGACCTCCACCTGCCGGTCGGCGGCCATTTCGAGACTGCCCAGGGCGCCAATCGGCACGACGGTACCGACGGCATCCGGTGAGCCTCGTCCGCCCCGCGGCCGGTGGTGGCCGCATCGTCGAGATATCCCCTTTGCGGGTGACTGGCTGGTTCACCCGGTTCGCCGACCGCCACCACGGTGTGGTCAGCACGGAAACAACAGCTGACACGGTCACCGTGCACGCCGTCGACGGAGCCACGGCGATCGCGACCACGCCGTACCCGCCGCTGGCGTCGCGCGCGGGTCGTCAGGACGGCCTGGCCGTCGAGGAGTTCGTCGCTCATCTGCTGATGCCGCGACGGATCGGTCTGCTGCTGGTCCGGCTCGGCGGCCACAGCATCGGCGTCGCCGAGGGCGGCCGGGTACTGGTGTCCACCACCGATCGCACTCCGGTACACGGCAGGAACAAGGCAGGCGGCTGGTCCCAGCGGCGATTCGCCCGCCGCCGGGCCGGGCAGGCCAGGGATGCGCTGCGGTCGGCAGCCGACGACGCGGTCCGCGTGCTCGTGCCGCGGCTGCCCGAACTCGTCGCCGTCGTTCTCGGCGGCGACCGGCGGGCACTGGCTGTACTGCGCGAGGATCACCGGCTGGCCGGGGTGTTCGCGCTGGCGCGGCCATCGGTCCTCGACGTGCGGGAGCCGCGACGGGCTGTGCTGGACGAAGCCGCCGATCGCGCCGGCTGGGTGGAGATCCTGGTCACGGAACCTTGATCGGTGCCGGTGCAGCGGCAAAACCGGTGGGGATGATCCCGTACACTCGAATACGTGGTGGTTCGCACGGAGTGAGGAGCGTTCCAGCTCGTCGGCCAAGGCAGGCGAGCAGACGGCTCCTGCCCGCAATCCCGGCTGATGTCTCAGCTGCCACCTTTCGGAGTTAAACCGTGATCGTCGGTGCCAATCTCGAACTTCGCGCGGGCTCGCGCATCCTGCTTGAGGACGCGACTCTGCGCGTCCAACCCGGTGACCGGATCGGCCTCGTCGGCCGCAACGGTGCCGGCAAGACCACATCATTGAGGGTGCTGGCCGGCGAGGGCCAGCCTTACGGCGGCACCATCCAGCGCTCCGGCGAAATCGGTTATCTGCCACAGGATCCGCGTGAAGGTGATCTTTCGGTCACCGCGAAGGACCGGGTGCTGTCCGCGCGCGGCCTGGATCAGTTGCTGCGGGACATGGAAAAGACGCAGACCGCGATGGCCGAACTCGTCGACGATGGCGAGCGCGACAGTGCCGTGCGCCGTTACGGCAGGCTCGAGGAGCGGTTCTCCGCGTTGGGTGGCTACGCGGCGGAGAGCGACGCGGCGCGGATCTGCGCGAACCTCGGCCTGGACGACCGCGTGCTGGGCCAGCCACTGCGCACGCTGTCCGGTGGTCAGCGCAGGCGGGTCGAGCTGGGCCGGATCCTGTTCGCCGCGTCGGATGCCGGCGTCGGCGGTCGCTCGGCCACCACACTGTTGCTGGACGAGCCGACCAACCACCTCGACGCCGACTCGGTCAGCTGGCTGCGTGGTTTCCTCAAGACGCACGACGGTGGTCTCGTGGTGATCAGCCACGACGTGGACCTGCTGGCGGCCGTGGTGAACAAGGTGTGGTTCCTCGACGCCACGCGCGGCGAACTGGACACCTACAACATGACGTGGCAGCGCTACCTGGACGCGCGCTCGGCCGACGAGAAGCGCAGGCGCCGGGAGCGGGCCAACGCGGAGAAGAAGGCGGGCGCGCTGTTCGCGCAGGCCGACAAGATGCGGGCGAAGGCGACGAAGGCCGTTGCCGCCCAGAACATGGCGAAGCGCGCGGAGCGGCTGCTGTCCGGTTTGGACGAAACCCGCCAGGCGGACAAGGTGGCCCGGATCAAGTTCCCGGACCCGGCACCCTGCGGCCGCACGCCGTTGACGGCGGAGGGCCTGTCCAAGAGCTACGGCTCGCTGGAGGTGTTCACCGGCGTCGACCTGGCCGTGGACCGAGGCTCACGAGTGGTCGTGCTCGGGTTCAACGGTGCCGGCAAGACCACGCTGCTGCGGCTGCTCGGTGGGCGGGAGCAGCCCGACTCCGGTGAGGTCGTGCCCGGCCACGGGCTGCGGATCGGGTACTACGCGCAGGAACACGAGACACTCGATCACAACGCCACGGTGTGGGAGAACATCCGGCACGCGGCGCCGGACACGGCCGAACAGCAGCTGCGCAACCTGCTGGGCACGTTCCTGTTCACCGGAGAGCAGCTCCAGCAGCCCGCGGGCACGCTGTCCGGTGGCGAGAAGACCAGGCTGGCGCTGGCCGGGCTGGTGTCCAGCGCGGCGAACGTGCTGTTGCTCGACGAGCCGACGAACAACCTCGATCCGGCGAGCCGGGAGCAGGTGCTGGACGCGCTGCGGCGGTTCGAGGGTGCCGTCGTGCTCGTGACGCACGACTCGGGAGCGGTCGAGGCGCTTGAGCCCGAGCGGGTGATCCTGTTGCCGGACGGCTCAGAGGATCTTTGGTCCGAGGAATACCTCGAACTTGTCCAGCTGGCGTGATTAACCTGCGACGACAGGAAATTGCACGCTGACGGCGATACTGCATGTGAGTGATCAGCCGCATGTGACGTGTCGATCACGCTGAGAAGATTTCGCTCACTCGGCTGGCGTTCTGCGCGTTCGTGTTCGATCATTGCGACGAAGGGGCCTGACGCGGTCCGACCTGCAGTGCGTGGAAGGCGGGACAAGGTGGCTGACCTGAAGAAGGGTGCTCGTATCACGGGCGCCACGCGGGACAAGCTCGCCGCGGACCTCAAGAAGAAGTACGAGAAGGGCGCGTCAATCCGGGCACTCGCCGAGTCGACGGGCCGTTCGTACGGATTCGTGCACCGGGTGTTGTCCGAGTCCGGTGTCCAATTGCGTGGACGCGGCGGAGCGACGCGAACCAAGAAGAAGTAGGCTACCGCGCGGTAACATGTACCGCGCGGATCGGCCAGGCACGACCAGGAGACCCGGTTCGCAGCACAGCCGGGAGGGCACGTTGGTCATGCCAGACGTCGATGCGGAACTGCTGGAGCGCGGCGGGGTCGGCCTCGCCGTAGACGGTGCGCACGCGACGATCACGTTGCAGCGTCCGGAAAAACTCAATGCGCAGACGCCGAGCATGTGGGCGGCATTGCGTGAGATCGGGGAGCGGCTGACCCCGGACGTCCGAGTCGTGGTCGTCCGGGGTTCAGGCATGTCGTTCTCCGCAGGCCTGGATCGTAGGATGTTCGAAGCGGGTGGGGTTCCTGGCGAACCGGGATTCGCTGACATCTCGTCGGCCCCGCCCGGTGGTGGCGATGCCACGCTTGATCGATTCCAGCAGGGCTTCACCTGGCTGCAATCGCCGAGCAGGGTCACGGTCGCGGCGGTGCAGGGCCACGCGATCGGTGCCGGCTTCCAGTTGGCACTGGCATGCGATCTGCGGATCGCCGCCTCCGACGCACAATTCACCATGGCCGAGCCGTCGCTGGGCCTGGTGCCTGATCTCACCGGTACCCACACACTCGTGCGTGCGGTCGGCTACCCGAAGGCAGTGGAAATCTGCCTGACAGGCAGGCGAATCCCGGCCGAGGAGGCACTGCGGATCGGCTTGGTCAACTCGGTGGTGGCACCGGACCAGTTGGCAGCGGCCACTGATCAACTGGTCGCCGCACTGTTGTCGCCGGCCGCCGGCGCGACGCGCGAGACCCTGGCGCTGTTGCTGAGCGCCGCCGACGGGGCGAGCCCGGACGATCAGCGGGCAGCCGAGCGCGCCGCCCAGTTGCGCAGGTTCGCCGATCTCAGGCAACTACTTGCTCAATGATCAGCAACTACTTGGCCTGAGCCAACCAATACCGGGTTCAGTTCGTGCGATGGGCTCGGCCCTCCCGCCTCGTCAGCCGAGTGCCGGGGCCCTGGGCGTGTACCTGGCCATCAGGCCCGCGTTGGCTTCGTCGCCTCCTGAGACGTTCGAGCTGCGCCACAGCGGCAGGGCCACGTCCTGCTTCGCCGCTACGTCGATCAGCGCCACCAGCACCAGGTTCCACAGGAAGGCGTTCACGACCGTCGAGATCGGTGCCGCGACCGGTGCCTCGGCCGGGTACGTGGAGTCGCCTGGTGGGACCAACGTGTCCAGCACGATCGTGGCCTGCTCGGCGAGCGTGCTGTCGGCTCGACGTGGCGCGACCGCGCCTGCCGGGCCGGACGTGACCGCTACTACCGTCCTGCCCGCCGCTCGGACCAGGCCCGCCAGCTCGACCGGGTACGGGTTCACGCCGGACGTGGAGAACACGACCAGCACATCGCGCTCACCCAGTTCACCCGGCCCGAGCACTTCGGCGGCCAGGCCGGTGCGCCGTTCTGCCTTCGTGCTGCTGATCGCGCCGTGCATCGGGAGCAGCTCCGGGTGGTACAGCGGGCGCACGCAGGCCAGCCCACCCGCCCGGTAGAACGTCTCCGCCACGGCGACAAGGGAGTGGCCCGCTCCCGCCGTGAGTACCATGCCGTCCGCTTGGACGCAGGCGAGTAGCGCATCCGCCACCGTGGCGACCGCATCGGCGTTGTGGTCGGCGACTCGG
This sequence comes from Candidatus Melainabacteria bacterium, assembly GCA_963780635.1. Lineage (GTDB taxonomy): Bacteria > Actinomycetota > Actinomycetes > Mycobacteriales > Pseudonocardiaceae > DATEPR01. The sequence goes on along the minus strand of CAWACW010000013.1, from coordinate 432,357 downwards.
CGCAGGTGGGCTCGGACATCGGTGTCGTACGTCGTCATGGGTCCGTTCCTCGGTGATCGACAGTCCCCGATTGGTCTATACCAGTCGTGGGGCCTCGGTCAAGACCTGAGCCGGTCCAGGTCCTCCGGACGGTCCACGTCGGTCCCGGTCGCGATGTCACCACAGGGCACGTCCAGCACGTCGTGCGCGCGCAGATAGTCCCGCGCGCCGACGTCGCCGACCGCCGACTCGATCACGCCGGCCCAGTGGGCCGCGCCGATCAGCACCGGGTGGCCTGCCACGCCGTCGTAGCTCGCCCTCGCCAGCACGTCCGGACCCGCCGTCGCCGCGACCCTGGCCACCGCCTGTGCCGTCACCCCTGGCACGTCGACCGGCAGGACCACGGCCGCCACCGCGCCCGAGTCGGCCAGTGCCCGCAGGCCCACGCGCACCGACGCCCCCATGCCTTCCGGCCACTGCGGGTTGTCCACCACGACGCGACCGGCCAGGTCGGCCGCCGCCCGCACCTCGTCCGCCCGCGCACCCAGCACCACGATCACCGGGTCGCAGCCGCCCGCCGCCAGCACCCCGGCCGCCGACTCGACGAACAGGTGCCCGGCGTGCCGGACCAGCGCCTTCGGCATGCCCATCCGCCGCCCGGCACCGCCCGCCAGCAGGACGCCCGCGACCTCAGTCGTCATCGGCATCGCCGTAGTCGGACAGGTGCGCCAGCAGCACGTCGCTGATCAGGCTCGGCGCCTCGTCGGACAGCCAGTGCGACAGGTCTTCCAGCATCGCGAACCGGTACGGGCCGGTCACGTACTTCGCCGCGCCCTGCGCCGCCGTCGAGCCGACGGCGGAGTCCTCGGTGCCCCACAGGTACAGCGTCGGGACCTCGACCGGACCCACGTCCACTGTGGACAGCTTGGTGGCCCGGTACCAGTTGAGCGCCGCCGCCAGCGCACCCGGCTCGCTGAACCGCTGGACGTACTCGTCGATCCGGCTGCGCGGGACCTTGTGGTCGTACACCCGCCGCAAGGCTGTCGCGTCGTCGGCCAGCAGCAGCCGCTCGGCCGTCCTCGGCTGGCGGAGCAGGCTCATGTAGGCCGATCGCTGGGCCTGGTCCTCGTCCTCCCGGATGGCCGTGGCGAACGCGACCGGGTGCGGCACGGACAGCGCGACCAGCGTCCGCAGCCGGTCAGGATGCGCGGCGGCCACTGTCCAGCCGACGACCGCCCCCCAGTCGTGCCCGATGAGGTCGAACATCGGCCAGGCCATCGTGTCCGCGATGCGCAGTACGTCGGCCACGAGTTCGTCCAGGCGGTACTCCTCGACGGCCGTCGGGCGCACGTCGGGGGAGTAGCCGCGCTGGTCGGGTGCGATCACGTAGTATCCGGCGGCACCCAGCGCGCCGACCTGGTGCGTCCACTGCACCGATGCCTCTGGGAAGCCGTGCAGCAACATCACCGGCCGGCCGCCGGGCGGGCCGGCGACCAGGGCGTCGAACGTGCCGACCTCGGTCGGTATCCGCAGGTAGTCCGTCACGACATCCGACTTTAGCGACGCTGCCCGTCAGACCCTGGTACGCAGCGCGGCGAGTGCCCGATCGGCGTGCACGCCCATCCGGACCTCGCTCTTGACGACCTCGAGGACCTTGCGGTCGGTGTCGATGACGAACGTCATCCGGCGGGTGGCCAGCGGGGTGAACTTGCGGCGCGCACCGAAGATCGTCGCGACCGTGCCGCCCGGGTCGGCCAGCAGTGGGTAGTCGAATGAGTGCTTCGTGGAGAATTCCGCTTGTTTGCCCACCTCGTCCGGACTGATCCCGACCCGCTGCGCGCCCACTTCGGCGAACTCCTTGGCCAAATCGCGGAAATGGCAGCTCTCCGCGGTGCAGCCCGGGCTCATCGCCGCCGGGTAGAAGAACAGCACGACGGGACCGTGAGTGAGCATTTCGGTAAGTGTGCGCGAATTGCCCTGATCGTCGAGTAACTCGAAATCAGGGACGGTGTCTCCCGGTTGCATGAATAGTGGTCCTCTCGGGACGGGGAAGTCTCGATCCTACTTCGCCGCCGGAGGCTCATTCGGTGTGGTCAACTGTTCGACCAGCAGGTCGAGACCGGGTAGCGCGTGCATGATCGCGTCCCGATCGGTGGGTGGCAGCCGGTCCAGCGCGCTGCCGATCCGACGCTCGTGCGCCGCCCGCCACTCGTCCAGTTGCCGGTGCCCGGCATCGGTCAGCGTGACCCTCGCCACGCGGCGGTCGGTGGTGTCGGTCTCCCGGGACGCGAGGCCCGCCTCGACCAACTGCTGGACCAGCCCGCTGACCGTGTTCGGCGCGAGCCGCTGCAGCGTGGCCAGCTGGCCGATCTTGGCCGGGGCGTGGTCGGCGAGTGCCATCAGCAGCTCGACCTGGGCCATGGGCAGCGACTCCCACGGGTACTCGGTACGGATGCTGGTGCGCAGTGCCCTGCGCAGCCGGGTCACCACGTCGGTCAGCTGCTGAGCGTCGCTCGTGACTGTGCGCGCGACCCCGTCGGGCAGTTGTTCGGCCTGCGTCATGTGCCAAGGGTAATGGGCGTCCGGGAGTCGTCCCGGAGTCCGGAACACCTTGCTACCAGGAAACATCGGTCACCGACATGTCAAGAAAGGGTGCCCCCGCCTAGCAGCCGGGTCACTTCTGCGGCGGGCAGCGGCTCACCGACCGACGCCCCGCTGCCGTAGTGCAGGCCGAGCCCACGCAACCGGTCGGCCACCGCGATGGTGTCCACGCCGTCGGCGACCAGGCCCACCCCGAGCCTGCCGGTCAGTTCCACCAGCTGGCGCAGCGCGTGCTCGAACGGGGAGTCGGCGTCGTCCGACTCGGCGAACGCCCGCACGACGCCCGGTGCCACGGTCACGGCGTCCACCGGCAGTGTGCGCAGGTCGACCAGGCCGGTGTTGCCGGAGCCGAAGCCGTGCACGACCGGGCTCACGTTGATGTCCCGCAGCGTCGCCAGGTTCTCCAGCGGCTCGCCCTCGTCGTCCACGACGACCGTGGCGGGCACGCTCAGCCGCAGCTTCGCCGCGGGTGCCTTCGTGCTGTCCACCAGGTCGCGGATCATCTGCACGAGATCCTGCTCGCGCGCCATCCGGGCGGTCAGCGTGACGGCGACCGGGAGGGCGCCGGTGCCGAACCGCTCCTCCCATTCGGCCACCTGCGTGCAGGCCTGTTCCAGCATCCACTGTCCCATCGGGACGATGAAGCCGGTTTCCTCGGCCATGTCGAGGAAGTCGGCGGGATGCAGCACGCCGCGTTTCGGATGGTGCCAGTGCAGCAGCGCGCGCAGGCCGACCAGTGTGCCGTCGGCCAGGCGGTGCACCGGTTGGTAGGACACCCGGAACTGCCCGTTCTCCAGCGCGCCGGGGATCGCGGCGCCCAGTTGGAACTGCGCCCGGTATTGCTTGTCGAGGGCCGCGTCGAACAGTTCCCACTGCGCCTTGCCGTTCTGCTTGGCCCGGTGCACGGTGATCTCCGCGGCGCGGACCAGTTCGGCGGACGTCACACCGGTCGCGGGCCGCTCGACGATGCCGACGCTCGCGCTGACCGCGACGCCGGTGTCGTCGTCCTCGTAGACGGGCTCCGCCAGGTCGGCCAGCGCCGCCGAGACGCGTTCGCTGATGTCGTAGCTGCCGCGCGTGCCGGTGAGCAGGATGGCGAAGCCGTCGCCGCCGATCCGCGCGACCAGCGCGGGATCGGGGAAAGCGGCCCGCAGCGTGGTGGCGACCCGTTTGAGCACACGGTCGCCGGCCATGTGGTCGACGCCGTCGTTGATGATCTTGAAGCCGTCCAGGTCGACATAGCAGAGTGTGACGTTCTCGTCCACCGCCGCACGCTGCAACGCGCCGTCCAACTGCGCCATGAACGCCGTGCGGTTGGGCAGCGCGGTGAGCTGGTCCTCCAGCGTCATCCTCAACTGGCGCTCGCGCAGCAGGTGCAGGTCGGAGATGTTCTCCACCACGGCCACCGCGTACTCGGGCTCCTCGGCGAGGTCGCGCACCAGCGACAGCGACAGGTGTGTCCACACCGGTTCGCCGTCGTCGCCGAGGAAGCTGACGTCGCCGACGAACCTGTCGTGCTCACCGCCGGCCACCTGGGCGAACGCGGCCTGCACCTCCGTCGCGTACGTCGGGCTGATCCGCACCGACAGCGGCTTGTCCAGCAACTGCTCCTGGGTCAGGCCGAGGATCTCGCACAGCGCCGGGTTGACGGTGCGCACGACGCCGTCCAGGCCGGTCACCGCGATACCGGCCGCGGTCGAATGGAACACCGCCTGCCAACGGGCTTCGGTGGCCCGCCGGGCCCGCTCGGCGATATCCCGGGCGCGGAACACCGCCTTCTTGATCATGTCCTGTTCGTCGAACAGCCGGTCGCGCAGCGCGGCCACGTAACCCGACGACAGCGTGCCGGTCAGCCGCGTGACCCGGTCCTGCCACTCGCGGTCGAACGGCAGCCCGGCGGCGGTGAGCAGATCGGCGCCCAGCAGCCGGATCGTGCCGTCCAGCGCGGTGTTCCCGGTCAGGTTGATGCTGACCAGTCCGGTGCCCGCCTCGGCGGCGGGCGCGGGGTCGAACGGTTGCGTGCGCAGCACGTCCACCAGCGCGTCGGTGATGTCGAGCAGGAACGCCTCGACGTCCGACCGGGACAGCGCGATGTGGCTGGTCGACAGCGCGATCGTGGCCCACTGCCTGGCCATCTCGATCCGGCCCTGCCCCGCGGTTCGTGCCGGGTCGGATGGCACATCAGCCACGGGAACCCGCTTGTCCACTCGGAAAGGCTTGCCCATCGGGAAAGACGGTGTCGGATGACGACGCAATCCGCTGCCGCCACCCGGTGCCACCAGATGGAACGGCGAGCCACCGGCCGGTCCCACGGCTGCGCGGTGGGACGCCGTCACCGGCTGATGCCCAGCTCGGGCGGTCCCGCACCACGGTCGCCTCCGGAGTCCGACTGGATGTGCCGAGTCTAGGGATCAACCTACTGCTGGCATATCCGGCACAGAAAATGCGGGACCCAAGCAGGGTGATGTTACGCCATCCGAGTGAACCCCTGGGGGGTATTTCCACATCATTTCCTCGTGCCGCAGCCGTTCCTCACCCAACTGTCGAGTGATCCGGCGGTTCAATCGTGGCTTACCCTGGTGGCTGCGAACAGGGCCGAGAGTGGCACGGACGAGAGCGGAGAGTCGGATGCGGCACACGGCCGAGTACGTCGGTGGCCCGCTGGACGGCCGCCGCGAGCCGCTGCCGCCCACGAAGACGGTCGTGGGCAATGTCGTGACGCACGTGTTCCTGCACGGCGGACCGAAGATCGAGACGCGCTACCGCCTGGACCGCAACGAACACGGTGAGTGGATCTACCGGCTCTGCGCAGAAGCCGGCTGATCGGTGCGCAGGCCGTGGAACGCCACGGTGACCACCGCGTCCGCGAGTTCCGGGGCGTCCCGGCCGCGATCGGGCCGGTACCACTCGACCAGTGAGTTGACCATGCCGAACAGCAGGCGCGCGGTGACCGCCGCGTCCACGTCCGGCCGGATGCCGCCCTCGGCGACCGCCTGCCGGACCAGGTCGGCCACGAGCTGGTCGAACTCCCGCCGCCGGGCCAGCGCGGCCCGTTCGACATCGGTGTTGCCACGCACGCGCAGTAGCAGCGTGACGAACGGCAGCTCCGCGACCAGCACCTCGACGCTGCGCCGGATCAGCAGTTCCAGTCGCGCGGTGGCCGGCCCGTCGCCGTCGGCCAGCTCGGCGGCCGCCGCGAACAGCCCGTCCAGCGCCCTGTCCACGGCCAGCCGGAGCAACTCGGCCTTGCCCGGCACGTGGTGGTAGATCGCGGACTTCGTGATGCCCAGCCGGGTGGCCAGGTCCTCCATGCTGGTGCCGTCGTAGCCGCGCTCGTTGAACACGTCGACCGCGACTCGCAGCAGGGACTCCCGGTCGTAGCCGGGCCTGCCGCGTCTGGTGGTCGTGTCCGTCATGTTCGTCCCACCGCCTCACTACCCCGCGTCACTGACCGAACGTTCGGTCGATAATACGGCGCCGATACAGTGGCTGGTATGCCCGACGACGGATCGAACAGCGAGAGCCTGGGCACCGTCCTGCTCGCCGCGGGTGTCAACCTGGCCATCGCGGCCGCCAAGGCGGCCGGCGGCATCATTTCCGGATCGTCGGCCATGCTCTCCGAGGCGGCCCACTCGGTCGCCGACACCGTGACCGAGGTGTTGCTGATCACCGCGTTGCGGCGCAGCGCCAAACCGGCCGACCAGCGGCACCCGCTCGGGTACGGCCCGGAGCGCTACTTCTGGGCGTTCCTCGCGTCGGTCGCCACGTTCATCGGCGGCGCGGTGTTCGCCGTCACGGACGGCATCCGCACCATCCTCAATGGTGAGGATCTGGGCGACCCGCTGGTCGCCTACATCGTGCTGGGCATCGCGTTCCTCCTGGAGGGCACGTCGCTGCTGCGCGGGGTGCGTCAGACCAAACGCGGGGCCGAGCGCTCGAGCGCTCCATTTTGGACCTACCTCCGGCAGATGCCGGACACCACGGTGAAGGCCGTGGTCTTCGAGGACAGCGCCGCCATCGTCGGTCTGGTGCTGGCCGCGGGCGGGCTGATCGGCAGCCAGCTGACCGGATCGGACCTGTTCGACGGCATCTCGTCGATCCTGATCGGGCTGTCGCTGGCGTGGGTGGCGTTCACCCTGGGCCGGGACAACATGTCGCTGCTGATCGGCCGATCCGTGCCGCAGGGGCTGCTCGACCAGATCCGCGAGGAGATCTCGGCACCCGACGCCGTGCAGGAGGTGGGTGACGTGGCCGCCATCCTGCTCGGGCCGGACGAGATCATGGTGGCCGCGAAGGTCGACTTCGTCGAGCACGCGTCGGCCCCCGACGTCGAGGCCGCCGCCGAGGAGGTCGAGCGCAGGCTCATCTCGCGGATCTCGGCCGTCCGGCAGGTCTTCCTCGACCCGACGGCGAACGCGGGCAGCCGCACGGACGACGGCACCGTCACACCGTCCCAGGTGGAGGATCAGTAGCCGGTGCCGCTGCGGTAGTGGAACAGGACGCCGCAGCCGTCGGCCGTCGGGATGGTGACCGGCAGCCGCCCGCCCGACCGCCGACCAGCGTGGTCACCGGCGCTCGCCGGGACGCCCGCTGGTAGTCGTACGCGGCGACCTCGTGGTGGGTCCAGCAACCATGCCGGTGGATCGGTTCCAGGTGGGCTCATCGCAAGACGGAGGAGGCCCAGGTGCCGCAGTCTGTACCTGGGCCGACGACAACGCCGCGAGGTGTCCGCCTGGAACCGGAATTACCCGGTGAGGGTTACTGGACGCGCCATTGGCTGGGGACGAACAGCCGCTCGACCTCGTCGGTGAGCATCGTCTTCGCCATGACGGCCCGGACCTGGGCCGCGATGTCGGGTGTCGTGCCGCCTGCAGCGAAGGCGAGGACATACAGGGCGGCGGCCGAGCGGCCCAGCGGCCACTCCCGCGATGATCAGAGCGGCGGCCGGAAGCAGTACCCATCCGCGCAGGGTGAGTGAATGTGTGGGGCTCATGTGGGCGGAAGACCACGGCCAGGATCGTGAGCAGCCCGGCCAGCCTGCTGCACCACGCCACGGTCCGCGCCGCGGTGGCCACCGCCACGACTGACGCGGGGTTGCCGAGCCGGCGGGACCTGGCTCCTGGTGAATGGTCAACGAAACCGGTGCCTATCGCGGTGGTATTTTACCGCCGTGGCACCCGGCCGTCAGCGGTCTCCGGTCAGCCGAGCCGACCCATCCGGTCGAAGACCACGTCCTGCGCCGTGCGCAGCGCGGTGGCGATGGCGCCCGCCAGTACGGCGTCGTCGCCCAGTTCGGTGGCGACGATCCTGGGCACCAGCGGCGTGGTCCTGCTGAGCATGCGTTCCATCGGCCCGTGCAGCAGATCGGTGTTCGTGGTGCCGACGCCGCCGCCGAGCACGACCAGTTCGGGGTCGATCACGGCGCTGACCGAGGCGACGACGAACGCCAGCCGGTCTGCTTCCGCGTGCACGGCCCGCAACGCGCGCTCGTCGCCCTCGTGGGCGAGCCGGAAGACGTCCTTCGCGGTGCGCACTTTCGGCAGCCCGTTGGCGGTGGCGATCTCCACGATCGTCCGGGCAGCGGCGGCGGCTTCGAGCATGCCCTGCCGCGGCTTCGGCCGGGTGTCCGCCGGCAGGCCGTCCGCGGGCCAGCCGAACGGCAGGTAGCCGACCTCGCCCGCCGCGCCGTGCGCACCGCGGAACAGCGTGCCGTCCACGACGATGCCCATTCCGATGCCGGTACCGACCATCAGGCAGACGAACGTGCCCACACCGCGCGCCGCACCGGACTCGTACTCGCCGATCGCGGCCAGGTTGGCGTCGTTCTCCACGACCAGGTCCGGGCCGAGCGCGGCGGCCAGGTCGTCCAGCAGGCCCTTGCGTTCCCAACCGGGCAGGTTCGGCACGTGACCGAAGGAGCGGGAGTGCCGATCGAGCACGCCGGGGCTGCCGACCACCGTCGCGACGAGGTCGTCCCGGCGCAGCCCGGCGAGTGCCACCACTCGCTCGGCGCACTCGGCAACCGTGCGCACGAGCGCGTCGGCGGACCGGCTGCGGTTGCGTTCGTCCAGTGTGGCCACGACCTGACCCGCCAGGTCGGCGACCGCGACCTGGATGCGCTCGCGGCCGATGTCGATGCCCAGCACGTGCCCGGCGGCCGGATTGGCCTCGTAGACCACGGCGGAGCGCCCCGGTCCGGCGAACGTGCGCCCGACGGCGCGCACCAGGCCGTGCTGTTCCAGGCCGAGCAATGCCTGGCCGACGGTCGGTTTGGACAGTCCCGTGTCCCGGGCGATGCCCGGCCGGGTGGCGGGACCGTTGGCGCGCAGGTGGTCGAGCACAGCGCGCTGATTGTGCTCCCGCATCCCGGCGGGCGTGCCGACCGCCGGCATCCTGCTTTCGGTCACGAGTCCTGCCTTCATCCGTGTCACCTCGAAGTGTAAGTCCGAGGTCGACGACTTTACTTCCGGTACTCTCGACACATCCGATGTCTGGGGAAGAGGTGCCCGTGGCCATCACCGATGAGGCGATCGAGAAGATCAAGGAGATGATCGTCAGCGGCGAACTGCGCCCCGGTGACCGGCTACCCCGGGAGGCGGACCTGGCCGGGCGACTGGGATTGTCCCGCAACTCGCTGCGGGAAGCGGTAAAGGCACTGTCGTTGATCCACGTACTGGACGTGCGGCAGGGTGATGGGACCTATGTGACCAGCCTGGAACCGTCCGTGCTGCTGGACGCTCTCGGTTTCGTGATCGACTTTCATCGCGACGACACCGTCCTGGAGTTCCTCGAGGTCCGCCGGATCCTGGAACCCGCGGCGACCGCCATGGCGGCCGTGCGGATGACTTCGGACGACGTCGCTGCGCTGCGTGCCCTGCTGGCGGAGCTCCCGTCCGAGCCGTCGGTGGAGGAACTGGTCGCCAACGATCTGGAGTTTCATCGGCGGATCGCTCGTGGGTCTGGCAATCAGGTGCTGTGTTCGTTGGTGGAGGGGCTTTCCGGGCCCACGCAGCGGGCTCGGGTGTGGCGCGGGCTGACCCGGGATTCGGCTGTCGCCCGGACTCTGGCCGAGCATTCGGCGATGTGTGACGCCATCGCTGCCGGGCAGGCCGAGGTGGCTCGGGCTTGGGCCACCGTGCATGTGGCTGGGGTGGAGCAGTGGCTTCGGGAGGCGCTTGCCGGGCCGGCGGCTCAGGGCTGAGGATCGGCGGCTTGGCCTTGGGGGTCGCTGCCACCGGTTGCTGTGCCGGCGCTGTCCCGGGGCCGGGATCGGCAGGCAGGTCGCCGTGGCCGGTGGGTCGCGATTGGTCGCGGCCGCCTTGCCTTGCCTAGTGGCTGTTTCTGTCGCCAAGGCCGTAGTCCGGTAGGCGGTGTACCAGGTCCGACCTGTCTTCCACCGGGTCGCCTGCCGCCGCGAACTTGGCGTAGATCCGGCTCAGGTGCACTCGTACCGTGCTCACACTGATGCCCAGACGCCTCGCCGTGGCCTCCAGCGTGCTGCCCGTTCCGTACAGGGACAACACTTCCAGCTCTCGCTGCGTCAACCTCGGCGGTTCCAGGCTGATGATGAACGCCAACTCCTGCGTGAGTGCTCGCTCGCCCGCGTGCACCGTGCGGATGGCATCGGCCAGGGCGTCCGGATCGCCGCCCTTGATGAGATAGCCCGACGCTCCAGCTCTGATCGTGGCGCGTACGTGCTTCCGGTCGCCGTGCACACTCGCCACCAGCACCCGGGTGCCGGACGCGCACAGCGCGCGGACGTTGTCCTCGGGCAGGTGGCCGTCGCCCAACATCAAGTCCAGCAACACCACGTCGACGTTCGCGCGCAGCGCGAGGTACTGCTCGACCGTCGTGCTGGTGGCCACCAGATCCACGTCCGGCACAGGGTCGATCAGCGCCCGCTGGCCCAGCAGCACCATCGGGTCGTTGTCGATCGCGGCGACCCGGATCATGGTTGCCACCTCAGTTCCACGCGGGTGCCCTGGCCGGGCATGCTGTCCACGGTGGCCTCACCGCCGACATCGGCCAGGCGGCCGGTGATCGAGTCCGACAGGCCGCGGCCGAACCTGGTGACCGCCGGGTCGAACCCCTTGCCCTGGTCGACCACGATGACGGTGACAGTGCGGCCTTCCGCGCCGCCGTCGGCCCGCGCGGTGAGCCAGGCTCGGTCGGTGCCCGCGTGGGCCGCGATGTTGTTCAGTGCTTCCCGGCTGGCTCCGCTCAACGCTTCGACCACCGCGACGGGCAGGTCGGCCGGCAGGGCCGAGAACTGGTAGTGGACCCGCAGGCCGTGCACCGCGTAATCGCTGCCTGCCTTGGTCAGCGCGATGGACAGGTCGGTCAACGTGCTCATCGGGTCGTCGGAGATCAGGCCGCGCAACAGGTTCGCGCTCACCGCGCACTGCCTGCGGACCTCTTCGTCGTGGTGGTCGAGCCCGCCGGTCGCGATCGCCGTCAGGATCGACAGTGGGCCGTCGTGCAGTGCCCGGTAGCGCCGGATCTGTTCCCGCAGGTATCGCACCCGTTCCTGGCTGCGCACCCTGGCTTCGGCTGCCTGCTCCTGCAGTTCGACGACCTCACGGTTGGCCGCTTCGGTCCGGTCGTCGGATGCCAGCAGGCGGTAGGAGATCAGTCCGCTGACCAACGCGGCACCGGCCAGCCACAGGATGTCGGTGATGGTCGATCCGATGTCGGTGTGGTCGGCGATCATCGATGGTGTCTCGGCCGCGATGTGGGCCCCGGCCAGGATCAGGCACGCGAGCACCGTGCGGCGGATCCGGCTGTTCATCGCGACCGTCACGGCGGTGAGCTGCATGGCGGCTTCCAGGTCGGAGCCGTCGACCTTGGTGAAGTACTCCGGGTGCACCGCGGCCGCGATCAGCCCGATGCACGCTGCCACCACGGCGACATCCGTGTTGACCACCCAGTCGGCGACCGCACCCCGGCGCAGCACGACGACCACGAACACCGCGCCCCACGCGAACAGCACGAGATAGACCAGCACAGCCAGCCACGGCACCGTGTATCCGCCGGTCCGCACGCCTGTCGCTATGGCGACAACGATCGGCGGGACCGCGACGAGACGGAGAAACACCACGACGCCCGCGAGAACCTTGCGGGTGTCGTGGTGTTTCGTCGCCCCGTTCAGCGCGCGCTGCCCTCCACCGGCCCCCCGGCCGTCATCACCGGACCGCACGCGCTCCAGCATGCTCCCACCTCCGTGATCGCCGCCCGTCGCACCGGTGCGACGTGGCCGTTACGATTAATCCGCGGCAAGGTGGCACCAGTGTGGGGGATCTGCGCAGTAGTGTCACCGAGTAATCGCAAGACCGAGTCGGGGTAGGTCTCCGTGGAGCGACCCATGACATCGCCCTACCCAGCCGGCTTGCCGACCACGTCGGTGCGGCACGCGCCCGTGTCGCTGCCCGGTCGGCCGGCCCCGCGATACGGCACGGACCGCGCCGCTCCGTCCGTGTCGCGGGGCCCGGCCGGCACCCTGATCGCGGCGGCGGTACTGCAGTCGGGCCAGGCCCTGATGTGGATGTTCGTCGGGCTGCTGATCGGGATGGGCCGGGCCCACGTGCCCGGCGAGCCCGTTGCCGTGGTGATCGTCATCGCGGCGGTCGGCGCGTTCGCGATCGGTGTGTTCGTGCTGGCACTGGCCGCCGGGACGCTGAGCCGCTCGGACGTGTGCCGCATCGCCAGCCTCGCCTTCCAGGCCGTGACCGGCATTCTCATCGTCGTCACCCTCGTCGAACTGCTCGGCCACAGCCACGTCCTGCGGATCACCTTCGACCCGCACACCGGCCCGGCATTCCTGGTCCGTCCGGGTTTCGTGGTCGCGATGTTCGCCGTGTGCCTCACCGTCGCGGTGTTGCTGGCGTGCCGGCAGTCGTCGTGGGCCACCCGCGGCCACCGGTACCGCTCGATCACGTGACCGGCCGGACCCGCAGGCCTTGCATCCCGCCGTCGACAGCCGCCGCCGTGCCGGTGACCGACGAGGTGAGCGGGCTGGCGAGGTAGCAGATGGTGGCCGCGACCTCCTCGGCCGAGACGAGCCTGCCCATCGGCTGCCTGGCCTGCAGCGCCGCCAGTTCGGCGGCCGGGTCGGCCGCGGCGGCCAGCAACCTGCGGATCCACGGTGTGTCGGCCGTGCCCGGGGTGACGCAGTTGACGCGGATGCCCTCGCGGACATGGTCGGCGGCCATCGACAGGGTCAGCGAGTAGACCGCGCCCTTGGACGCGCCGTACAGCGCCCGCTGCGGCAGTCCCGCCGTGGCCACGATCGAGCACGTGTTCACGATCGCCGGATGCCTGCCGGCCGCCGCGGACTCGCGCAACAGCGGCAGCGCCGCCCTGGCCACCCGGACCATGCCCAGCACGTTCACCTCGAACACGCGGTGCCACTCGGCGAGGTCGTTGTCCTCGACCGTGCCCTGTGCGCCGATGCCCGCGTTGTTCACCACGATGTCGATGCCACCGAGCCTGCGGGCCGCGTCGGCGACGGCGTCGGCGACCGAGTCGGCGGCGACGTCCGCGGTGATGCGCAGCAACGGGTCGGGCACCGCACTCGGATCAAGGTCCAGGCACGCGACCCGGGCGCCCCGCTCGGCGAACAGGTTCGCGGTGGCCAGGCCGATGCCCGAACCGCCGCCGGTCACCACGGCCCGCAGGCCGTCGAACTCGCTCATCCGTCGTTCCTCCAGACAGGCCCGGACGGGAACAGGTGGTCGGCGACCGAGTCCGGGTGCAGTTGCGCCGAGAAGCCGGGTGCGGTCGGCGCGGTGTAGCGGCCGCCGATGACGACCACCGGGTCGACGAAGTGCTCGTGCAGGTGGTCCACGTACTCCAGCACGCGATCCTCGGTGCTGCCGCTGACCGCCAGGTAGTCGAACATCGCCAGGTGCTGGACCAGTTCGCACAGCCCGACACCGCCGGCGTGCGGGCACACCGGGATGCCGAACTTGGCCGCCAGCAACAGGATCGCCACGTTCTCGTTGACGCCGGCGACCCGCGTCGCGTCGAGCTGCAGGACGTCGATCGCGCCCGCCTGCAGCAACTGCTTGACCATGACCCGGTTCTGCACGTGCTCGCCCGTGGCGACCTTGATCGGCGCGATGGCCCTGCGGATCGCCGCGTGGCCCAGGATGTCGTCCGGTGACGTCGGCTCCTCCACCCACCACGGGTCGAACGGCGCCAGCGCACCGACGGCCTCGATCGCGGTGCCGACGTCCCAGCGCTGGTTGGCGTCCACCGCGATCCGGATGTCGGGTCCGACCACGTCCCTGGTCAGCCCGCACCGCCGCACGTCGGCCTCGATGTCGGCGCCCACCTTGAGTTTGAGCTGGCCGAAGCCGTCGGCCACCGCCTGGGCGGCCAGGGTGGCGAGCTTGTCGTCGGTGTAGCCGAGCCAGCCCGGTGTCGTGGTGTAGGCGGGATAGCCCTCGGTCAGCAGGTCGGCCTCGCGGCTCGCCATGCCAGGGCGGGCGGCGCGCAGCAGATCCAGTGCCTCGTCGCGGGTGAGCGCGTCGGTGAGGTAGCGGAAGTCGACCAGGTCGACCAGTTCCTCCGGCGACAGCCCGGCCAGCAGCCGCCAGAGCGGCTGGCCCGCCCGCTTCGCCCGCAGGTCCCACAGGGCGTTCACCACGGCACCGATCGCCATGTGCAGCACGCCCTTCTCGGGGCCGAGCCAGCGCAGCTGCGGATCGTGCACCAGCAGCCGCCAGGTGCCGCCGAGGTCGGCGAGCGTGTCCTCGACCGGCCTGCCGACCAGCAACGGTGCCAGCGCCCGGATCGCGGCGACCTGGACGTCGTTGCCCCGCCCGATGGTGAAGACGAACCCGTGCCCGGCCAGGCCGTCCCCGGCGTCCGTGCGGATCACCACATAGGCGGCCGAGTAGTCCGGGTCCGGGTTCATCGCGTCCGAGCCGTCCAGTTCCCGCGAGGTCGGGAACCGGACGTCGTAGGTGTCCAGCGCGACGATGTGGGCGGTCATGCCTGCCGGAACGTCTGCCGCTGACTGCCCAGCCCGGTGATCGAGGACTCGACGACGTCGCCGTCGCGCAGCCACGGCTTAGGTTCCGGGCGGCCCATCGCGACCCCGTCCGGTGTGCCGGTGTTGATCACGTCGCCGGGATACAGCACCATGAACTGGCTCAGGTAGTGGACGATCTCGGCCACACCGAACACCATGTCGGCGGTGGTGCCGTCCTGGCGGACATCGCCGTTGACCGACAGCGTCAGCCGCAGCGCCTGCGGGTCCGCCACCTCGTCGGCGGTGAGCAGCCACGGGCCGAACGGGTTGAAGGTCTCGGCGTTCTTGCCCTTGTCCCAGGTGCCGCCGCGCTCGATCTGGAACTCCCGCTCGGACACGTCGTTGGCCAGCGCGTAGCCGGCCACGTGGGCGAGCGCGTCGGCGGGGGAGTCGAGATAGCGGGCGGTGGTGCCGATGACCACGGCCAGTTCGACCTCGTAGTCGGTCTTCCTGCTGCGCCGCGGGATCAGCACGTCGTCGGTCGGCCCGACGACCGTGTCCGGGGTCTTGAGGAACAGCACCGGTTCGGTGGGTATGGCCATGCCTGCCTCGGCGGCGTGCGCCCGGTAGTTCACGCCGATGCAGACGATCTTGCCGGGCCGCGCGATCGGCGGACCGAACCGGGCGGCGGGCTCGGTGACCGGGGGCAGCGTGCCCGCGGCCAGTGCTGCCCGGACCTGCGCGATGCCGTCGCCTGCCAGGAACGGTCCGTCCACATCGGTGCTCACGGCCGAGATGTCGAACCAGCGGTCGTCCGTGCCCTGCGCGACCGGCCGCTCCTGACCGCGTGCACCCATCCGAGCCAGCTTCACTGCACCCTCCGACAAACATCCGATGTATTGGCCGGCATTGTGTCTACCAGGTGTCCGGCGAGTCTGTCCAGGTCGGGCGGCGGCCGTAAGGTGACCGCACGGCGGCCGTCGTGTGGTGGGGAGGCTCAGGTCATGCGCAGCGTCGAGACCGTGCTGTTCCTCGTCGTGATCGCCACCCTCGTCGCGGCGTTCGCACGTCGGCTGCGGGTGCCCGCACCGTCGCTGCTCGTGGTGGCGGGCGTGGTCGTCGGGCTGCTGCCCGGCGTCCCGACCGTCCAGGTGTCGCCCGACATCGTGAGCCTCGTGGTGCTGCCACCCCTGGTCTACGCGGCCGGTGAGGAACTGCCCTGGCGCGACCTGCGTGCGGTGTGGCGGCCGGTCACCGTGCTCGCGGTCGGTCTCGTGCTGGTGTCCGCGGCCGCCGTCGCCGCCGTGGCCGTCGCGATCACCGGCCTGCCGATCGGTCTCGCGCTCGTCCTGGGCACAGTGCTGGCCAGCACCGACCCGGTCGCGGTGGCCGCCCTGGGCCGCAGGCTGTCGCTGCCGCCCCGGGTGCAGGCGCTGGTGCAGGCGGAGGCCCTGTTCAACGACGCGACGAGCCTGCTGCTGTTCCGGGTCGCGGTGTCCATCGCGGTCACCGTCGGTGCGTTGTCCTGGGGACACGTCGTCGGCGACTTCGTGCTGCTCGCGGTCGGCGGTGCCGTGGTCGGTGCCGTGGTCGCCCTCGGTGTCGTGCTGATCCGGCGGCGGACCACCGATCC
Source organism: Candidatus Melainabacteria bacterium (assembly GCA_963780635.1). GTDB lineage: Bacteria > Actinomycetota > Actinomycetes > Mycobacteriales > Pseudonocardiaceae > DATEPR01. Next base: position 416,170 of record CAWACW010000013.1, on the reverse strand, counting down.
GCTGGTGGAGACCGTGATCGCCCTGGTCACCCCGTACACGGCCTATGTCGGCGCGGAGGCCCTGCACGGTTCCGGCGTGACCTCGGTCGTGGTGGCAGCGGTGCTGATCGGCGCCCGGACCGACCGGCTGAGCACGCCCGGCTCCCGGATCCAGGTCGGTGCCGTCTACCAGACGGTGGTGTTCCTGCTGGAGAGCGTGGTGTTCGGCCTGATCGGGCTGGAGCTGCCCACGCTGGTGCGCGCGTCGTCCAGCGGGGGACCGGCCTGGCTGCTCCAGGCCCTCGCGATCACGGCGACGCTGATCGTGGTGCGGGTGCTGTGGGTGTTCCCGCTGGCCGCGCTGATGCGCAGGCGGCGCGGGGGCGCCCGGCCGTCCTGGCAGGTGCCGGCTGTGGTGTCGTGGGCGGGCGCCCGGGGTGTGGTGCCGCTGGCCGCCGCGCTGTCCATCCCGCTGACCACCGACTCGGGCGCCCCGCTGCCGCACCGCGACCTCGTGCTGCTGCTGGCCACAGCGGTCATCGTGATCACGCTCGTCGTGCAGGGGTTCACGCTCGCCCCGCTGGTGCGCCGGGCGGGCGTCGCGCTGGCGCCCTCCGACGTCCGGCACGAGGACACCGTCGCCCGGCTGCACGTGGCCCGCGCGGGCCTGGCCCACCTGGAACAGCTGGCCGATCTCGAACTGGCCCCGGACACCGTGCTCGACCAGCTGCGCCGCACGCTGCAGGCCCGGATCGACCGGATCGAGGCCGACCGCGACCCCGAAGTGCCCGGCGAAGCGGGTGTCGCGGCCTACCGGACGCTGCGGCGGGACGTGCTGGCGGTGCAGCGACGCGAGCTGGACCGGCTGTTCGAAGCGGGCACCATCGGTGACGGCACCCGGCGGCGGGTCCAGCGCGGCCTGGATCTGGAGGACGCCGGGCTGGGTGACGACATCTGAAGCGCGTCTCGCCACGGTTGGCGACCTGGGCTTCTAGGATCGGCGCGTGTCGACACCGTCCCCGCTCGTGAGCCTGCGGCCCCGGCGTTTCGTGGTCTGTGGCGACAATCCCCTCGCCTACCGGCTGGTGAACGAGCTGGTCACGAGGTTCGGGGCCGAGGTGACCGTGGTGCTGCCGCGGCGGGACCGCAACCAGGGCCCGCTGCTGGCGCACCTGCCCGGCGTCCGGCTGGTGGAGGCCGCCTCGCCGGACGACGCGGCGCTGCGCGCGGCCGGTGTCGCCGACGCGCGGGCGCTCGCCCTGGTCGACCAGGACGACGTCGGCAACGTCCACGCGGCGCTGCGCGCACACGACCTGAATCCGGATCTGCGCATGGTGATCCGGATGTTCAACACGAGCCTGGGCTTCCGGTTCCGCACGCTGTTCTCCGACTGCACGGTCCTCTCCGACGCCGCGATGGCCGCGCCGTCGTTCGTGGCGGCGGCCCTGGGCGAGCTGGCACCCAGCCACGTCCGGCTGCCCGGTCAGACGCTCTACATGGCACATCCCGGCGACGTGCCCGCCAGCCGCGTGGTGTGCGCGCTCGCCGACACCTCGGGCGAGACGACCCGGCTGCTGCCCGGCGACCAGGCCGCTGCCGACCTGGTGCTCGCACTGGCCGACAGCACACCGGCCGGGCTGGACGGCGGGCCGAGACACCGGTCGGCCGCGCTGTGGCGGCGGGTCCGGTTCCTGCTGGGCAGTGGTCTGGTGCGGCTGGTCGTCTCGCTGGTCGCACTGATCGTGACCGGTTACGTACTGATGGCGACCGTCGGCCGGGCCGGCTGGGGCGGTGCGCTCTACCAGACGCTGCTGGACGCGGCGGGCGACGCGAACCCGGACGGCCGGCTCGGCTCGGCGGCGAAGGTGCTGCAACTGGTGGTCACGTTGTCCGGCCTGGCGCTGATCCCGGTGGCGACGGCCGTCGTGGTGGACGGCCTGGTCCGCGCCCGGCTGGCCGATCCCGGACCGGACCCGGCCCTGCTCGGCGACCACGTGGTCGTCGTGGGGCTGGGCAACGTGGGCACCCGGGTGGTCGCCCAGCTACACGACCTGGGCGTGCCGGTGATCTGCGTCGACGCCGACGAGAACGCCCGCGGTGTCGCCCAGGCGCGCAGGCTGGGCGTGCCCGTGGTGTTCGGTGACGCCACCCGGGACGACACGCTGCGTGCGGTGTCGGTGGCCAACGCGCGCGCCTTGCTGCTGCTGACCAGCAGCGACGTCGCGAACCTCGAGGCGGCGCTGCAGGGCAGGACCTATCGCGAGGACCTGCGGGTGGTGGTGCGCCTGTTCGACGACGACCTCGCCGAGCGGGTCGAGCGCGGCCTGGGCATCGCGATCTCGCGCAGCGTGTCCCAGTTGGCGGCGGGCTCGTTCGCCGCCGCGATGGTGGAACGGCAGGTGATCGGCACGATGTCGATCGGCCGCGCCGCGCTGATGATCGCCGAGATCCCGGTGGTCGCGGCGTCGCCGCTGGACGGCAGGCCGATCGGTACCGCCGACGAGCCATCCGAGACCCGCGTGATCGCGCTGCGCCGCCGCGGTGCCGAGCGGCTGGAGTGGCGGCCGGGCGCGGCGTACGAACTGCGGCCGCAGGACCGGCTCACGGTCGTGGCCACCCGCGCCGGCCTCGGCCGGCTGCTGGCCCGCAGCATCCCGCCGGTCCCGCAGGAGGAGGCGGGCTGACGGGGCGTCAGTCCGGCGGCATCGCGGCCCGGCACGCCCGCAGATGGGCGGTCAGCGCGTCGGTAGCCGGGCAGCCGAGGGTGACCTCGATCCGGTCGGCGGCGGTCTCGGCCAGGTGCAGGTACAGCCGCATCGGCTGACCACGCCGGGTGTCCAGCAGCCGATCGCTGTGCGGGATCACGGCGGGCTCGGGTGCCGGGTCGGCGCCGAGCAGCCGCGGGCCGTCCTCGTGCTCACAGCGCACGGCACAGGTGCCCGATTCGGCGAGCGTGTCGATCAACAAATCGGTGGCGGCCGTGTCCAGCGCCACGGAGAACCGGCTGACCGCCGCCAGTCGAATCCACAGTCGGCGATGCACCTCGTCCAGTTCCACCAAGCTCGTGCATATACTCCGGTCGGCCAGGTAACCGGTGAACCTGCGGCACGTGGCCAGGTCACGACCGTCCAGAATGGCCACCGGCTCCTCCTTCCGATTCGATTCGCATGGTGATGTCTCGTTGTGGCTCAGGGCTCTGACCGGAATGGTCCCGCGCTGGGTTCACGGGGCCGAGCTAGAACCACGAAAAGTTCGAGAATCCACGCGATCGAGTGAACATTCTCTGGATGGTGGCAATGACCGACCGTTTCTACTCGACCATGCGCATGCGCTATGCGGGGCGGGTGCTCAGCGAGTGGCGGGGAAGGGCCGGCCTCACCGGTGACGTCGTCGCCGAACGGCTGAACTGGGCGCGATCGAAGATCAGCAAACTGGAGAACGCGAGCCAGACCATCACTCCGGCGGACGTGCTGAGCATGGCCGAGGCCTACGGCATCCAGGCCGCCGAGCGGGACGATCTGGTCGCCGAGGTGCAGCACGCCACCGAGCGTGGTTGGTGGCTCTCGTACGGCGATGCCGTCACCGCCAAACAGTTCGACCGCTATGTGGATTTCGAGTCCGAGGCCGTGTCCTTGGTCAACTTCGAGATCGACCTGGTACCGGGCCTGTTGCAGACCGAGGACTACGCCACCGCGGTCGCCCGCGCGTTCACGCCGGCCGCCGACCAGGCGCAGATCCAGCACCGGGTGGAGTTGCGGAAGCGCCGCCAGGCCAGGCTGTTCGCCGACCAGCCGATCGAGTTCGACGGCGTTGTCAACGAGGTTGCCTTGCGGCAGCGGGTGGGCGGCGTGGATGTGCTGCGCGCCCAGTTGAAACACCTCGCCCGCATCGCACACCTGCCGAATGTCTCGATTCGGATGATTCCGTTCGACATCGGTGCCTACCCCGCGATGGGCCGCCCGTTCGTGGTGCTGCGGTTCGATCGTCCTGAATGGTCGGATGTCGCGTACCAGGAGAATCTGAACAGCTGCATCTATGTCGAGGATGCCGACGAGGTCGCCCAATACACTGCGGCCTACACCGGGCTGTGCGAGCGGGCGCTGGGCAGGGACGAGACCCTGCTGGCGATCGAGGGCCTGGTCCGTGAACTCTGAGCTGTACCAGCGGCAACCGAAGGTGGAGGAAATGCAGGCGGACGACATGCCGGCGCACGAACTGCCGGGGCCGGTGTGGCGCAGAAGCAGTCACAGCGGCGGCGACAACGGTTCCCAGTGCGTCGAAGTGGCCCTGTTCGGCGCCAACGCGGCGGTGCGCGACTCGAAGCAGGTGATCGGCACGTCACTGGTGGTCCCCGTGGCGGCACTGACCGCGTTGGTCGAGTGGTGCGCGGGCGCGCCGTGACCGGAATGTCGGTGTGGCGGAGTTTGATGGGGTGATGGACAACATCCCGGAACTGGATCGTCGTGCCGTCGAGGTGAGCAGGGCACTGGTCCGGCGGATCACCCCGGACCAGTGGACGTTGCCCACGCCGTGCGCGGAGTGGGACCTCGCCGGCCTGCTCGCCCACATGACCGTGCAGCACCACGGCTTCGCGCGGGCCGTGGCCGGTGAGCGCACCGAGGTCGCCGACTGGCAGCCCGTGCCCGCCCCGCAGAACCCGGCCGGCGCCTACGACGCGGCCGTCGACCGCGTGGTCGATTCGTTCGCGGCGCCGGACGCGGCGGGCAGGCAGGTGTACCTGCCGGAGATCCGCGGCGGCGTGACGGTGCCGGGCAACGTGGCGCTGGGCTTCCACTTCGTCGACTACGTCGTGCACAGCTGGGACGTCGCCGCCGCACTCGGCGTGCCGGTGGAGTTCGACGAGGAGGTACTGGCCGGGGCGCTCGTCGTCGCAGGCCAGGTGCCGGTGGACGGCGCGAGCCGCGGACCGGGCATGGCGTTCGGGCCGGTGCTGGTGCCGTCCGTGGACAGCAGCCCGCTCGACCGCATCCTCACCACGCTGGGCCGCTCACCGAACTGGCCGAACTGACGACCGGTGCCGATGTCACCGGCACGTGACCCTGCGCACCCGGCAGGTTCGCCCGGCGGGCCCGTGACTAGCATCGGTCCATCGGCCCGGCCAGCACGAATCACGGTCGAGCCACTGTCGTCAAGCCCGCCAACGAGGAGAGGTCGTGGCACAGGTGCCCGTCAATGTCGCCGTCACGGGTGCGGCCGGTCAGATCGGTTACGCACTGCTGTTCCGTATCGCCTCCGGGCAGCTGCTCGGCCCCGACACCGAGGTCAACCTGCGGCTGCTGGAGATCCCGCAAGCGGTCAAGGCCGCCGAGGGCACCGCGATGGAACTGGACGACGGCGCGTTCCCGCTGCTGCGCGGCATCGAGATCACCGACGACCCGAGGACCGCGTTCGACGGCGTGAACATCGCGCTGCTGGTCGGTGCCCGCCCGCGTACCAAGGGCATGGAGCGCGGCGATCTGCTCTCGGCCAACGGCGGGATCTTCAAGCCGCAGGGCGAGGCGATCAACGCCGTGGCCGCCGACGACGTGCGCGTGCTGGTGGTCGGCAACCCGGCCAACACCAACGCGCTGATCGCGCGCACCCACGCGCCGGACGTCCCGGCCGACCGGTTCACCGCCATGACCCGGCTGGACCACAACCGTGCGCTGGCCCAGTTGTCGGCCAAGCTGCAGGTGCCGGTCACCGAGATCACGAAGCTGGCGATCTGGGGCAACCACTCGGCCACCCAGTACCCGGACATCTACCACGCCGAGGTCAGCGGCAAGAACGCCGTCGAGGCCGTGAGCGACGACGCGTGGCTGCGCGACACGTTCATCCCGACGGTCGCCAAGCGCGGCGCCGCGATCATCGAGGCCCGTGGGGCGTCGTCGGCCGCGTCGGCCGCGAGTGCCGCGATCGACCACGTGCACACCTGGGTACACGGCACTCCCGAAGGCGACTGGACGTCGGCGGCGGTCGTGTCCGACGGTTCCTACGGCGTGCCCGAGGGCCTGATCTCGTCGTTCCCGGTCACCGCGCAGGACGGCCGCTACGAGATCGTCCAGGGCCTGTCGATCGACGACTTCTCCCGCGAGCGGATCGACGCCTCGGTCCAGGAGCTGACCGAGGAGCGCGACGCGGTCGCCGGTCTCGGCCTGATCTGACGCACCTACCCTGTCAGGGGAGCCGGTCGCCGACCGGCTCCCCTGAGCTGTGAGTGGGGACGGCCGATGCGACCTGGGACCAGGGGGACTGTGAGGTCGATCTACCGGGACCGGTCGGTGCTCAAGCAGAGTGTCCGCAAGGGCACCTGGCGCCGGATGCTGCGGTTCGTGCTGCCCTACCGGGTGATCCTGTCCGGCTTCCTCGCCGTCGTGATCGTGGACGCCGTGATCAGCGTGGTGAACCCGCTGATCTACCGCGACATCATCAACGGCGGCATCCTGGGCCACAACGCCGACCTCGTGGTGAAGCTGGCGATCCTGCTGGCCGCCCTCGCCGTGGTCGACGCGGGGTTGTCCATCCTGCAGCGCTGGGTGTCCGCGAAGGTCGGCGAGAGCCTGATCTTCGATCTGCGTACCGGCGTGTTCAGCCACATCCAGCGGATGCCGCTGGCCTTCTTCACCCGCACCCAGACCGGTGCGCTGATCAGCAGGCTGAACAACGACGTGCTCGGTGCTCAGCAGGCGTTCACCGACACGCTGTCCTCGGTGGTGTCCAACCTGATCACGGTCGTGCTCACGCTCGTGGCGATGCTGATCCTGTCCTGGCAGATCACCCTGGTGTCGCTGGTGATCCTGCCCGTGTTCGTGCTGCCCGCCCGGCGGATGGGCCGGCGGCTGGCCACCATCACCCGCGAGTCCTACGACCTCAACGCGGCCATGAACACCACGATGAGCGAGCGGTTCAACGTGGCGGGCGCACTGCTGGTGAAGCTGTTCGGCCGCCCGGGCGAGGAAGCCGACCAGTTCCGTGCCCGCGCCGGGCGGGTCCGTGACATCGGTGTCACGCAAGCCCTGTACGCGCGGCTGTTCTTCACCGCGCTGCTGCTCACCGCCGCGCTGGCGACCGCCCTGGTCTACGGCTGGGGTGGCGTGCTGGCCATTCACGGTGTCCTCAACGTGGGCACAGTGGTCGCGCTGACGTCCTATCTCAACCGGCTGTACGGGCCGCTGATCAGCCTGTCCAACGTGCAGCTGGACGTGATGAGCGCGCTGGTGTCGTTCGACCGCGTCTTCGAGGTGATCGACCTGCCGCCGATGATCGCGGAGCGGCCGGACGCCAGGGCAGTACCGGACGAGCCGGCCAGTGTGGAGTTCGATCACGTCGACTTCACCTACCCCAGCGCCGAGGAGGTCTCGCTGGCGTCGCTGGAGTCGGTCGCCGTGCTGGAGCAGGTCGCGTCCCGGCCGGTGCTGTTCGACGTGAGCTTCACGGCGCGACCCGGCCAGCTGGTGGCGCTCGTCGGGCCGTCCGGCGCGGGCAAGACGACCATCAGCTACCTGGTGTCCCGGCTCTACGACGTGCGTGCCGGCGCGGTCCGCATCAACGGCGTGGACGTGCGGGAGGCCACGTTCGCGTCACTGTCCGACACGGTCGGCGTGGTCACCCAGGACGCACACCTGTTCCACGACACGATCCGCGCCAACCTGACCTACGCCCGGCCGGCGGCCACGGATGCCGAACTGGTGGCCGCCCTGCACGGCGCGCAGATCAGCTCGCTGGTGGAGTCGCTGCCGCAGGGCTTGGACACGGTCGTGGGTGATCGCGGCTACCGGCTCTCCGGCGGGGAGAAGCAGCGGCTGGCGATCGCCCGGCTGATGCTCAAGGCGCCTCGGGTGGTCGTGCTGGACGAAGCGACGGCCCATCTGGACTCCGAGTCGGAGGTCGCGGTCCAGCGGGCGCTGGCCGCGGCATTGCGGGGCCGCACGTCGCTGGTGATCGCACACCGACTGTCCACCGTGCGCGCTGCCGACCAGATCCTCGTGGTGGACGGCGGCCGGGTCGTGGAGCGCGGCACGCACGACGAACTGCTGGGCGAGAGCGGCCTGTACGCCGAGCTGTATCACACGCAGTTCGCCAACCAGGCCGGTTGACCAGGGGTGGTGCACGCGGTTGCGCGCTGATCTGTCACGATCGACCGGTGAGCGGTGAGACACTGACGCTCCAGCAACTCAACAGGGCCACGCTGGCTCGGCAGTTGCTGTTGGAGCGAGCCGAGATTCCGGTCGCCGCTGCTGTGGAGCGCCTGGGCGGCATCCAGGCGCAGGAGGCGCGACCACCGTTCGTCGGGCTGTGGACCAGGCTGGCCGGGTTCCGCGCCGAGGACCTGCATTCCTTACTGCACAAGCGAACCCTCGTGCGGGCGACGTTCCTGCGGGCCACGCTGCACGTGGTGTCCGCTCGCGACTACGCGAGGTTCCGGGCCGCGATCCAGCCCGTGCTCACTGATGCGCAGCGTGTGCTCGGCACGCGGGCCAAGGGCCTGGACATCGAAGCCGTGCTGCCGGTCGCGACGGCGCTGTTCGCCGATCGGCCCCGGGACTTCAACGAGCTTCGGTCACTGTTGCAGGCGGAGTTCCCGGACGTGAACGACCGCGCGCTGGGCTACTCGGTGCGCACCCGGCTGCCGCTGGTCATGGTGCCCACCGACGACCGGTGGGCGTTCCCGTCGGTCGCGGCCTTCACGCTGGCGGCGGACTGGCTGGACGAACCGCTGTCCGATGACGACTCGCCCGACGAGCTGGTGCGCCGCTACCTGGCGGCATTCGGTCCGGCGACGGCCGCGGACGTGCAGGCGTGGTCCGGGCTCAAGGGCATCAAGCAGGTGCTGGCCCGGTTGCGGCCGGACCTGGTCACCCTGCTCGACGAGCAGGGCAGGGAGCTGTTCGACCTGCCGGACGCGCCGCGCCCAGCCGGTGACACGCCCGCGCCGCCGAGGTTCCTGCCCGAGTTCGACAACCTGGTGCTGTCCCACGCGGACCGCACGAGGGTGATCGCCGACGAGCACCGCGGGCACGTGGTGACGAAGAACCTGCGCGTGCGGGCCAGCGTGCTGCACGACGGTTTCGTCTGTGGCATCTGGGATGTGGAGCGCAAGAAGACCTCGGTCACGCTCCGGGTCACGCCGTTGCGCCGGCTGTCGGCGGCTGCGGTGGCCGAACTGACCGAGGAAGCCGAGTCGTTGCTGGGCTTCCTGGATCCCGACGCGCCGAACCCGTCGGTCCGCTTCCTCGCGCCGACGGGCTCCTGAGCCGATCGGCGAGATCAGTCCTGGGGGATCGACCGGTAGTCGATGCCGTCGGCGATCAGGGTGAACGCGCGGTCCACGAGATCGGAGGACTTCGTGTCCCGGTCGGCCTCGCGCCACGCGTTCACCGCGGTCTGCATCGCGCACAGGCCCACCGCGGCGACCAGCCGCGGCCGTGGATCGGTCCGGTGGTCGACGCCCATCCGCAGGCCGATCACGCCGGCCAGCTCGGCCAGCCGGGTGGTGCTCTGTTCGAGACTGTGCGCGGCCAGGGCCGGACTGCTGGCGATCAGCACCTGCAGTTCCTGGTACTTGGCGGCGTCGAAGCCGTTGGTGCCGCTTTCGCAGGCCCGGATCACCTCGATGGCCGCGAGGTGCAGGGCGGTGAGCACCGGCTCGGTGGCAGGCCGCCTGCGCAGCGTGGCGACCAGTTCGCGCAGTTGCTCGTCCAGCAGCGACAGCACGACGTCCTCTTTCGAGGCGAAGTAGCGGAAGAACGTGCGGGGGGAGATCTCGACCGCCTCGGCGATCTCGTCGATGGTGGTCGCCGTGAAGCCCTTGCACCCGAACAGCCGGAACGCGGCGTCGGTCAGGGCGCACCTGGTCCGCGCCTTCTTACGCTCGCGTAGTCCGGCCTCGCTCATTCCTCGGATGTTACAGCGAAGTTCTCGATTTAGTCACTTCATGACAAGACTCACAGGATGACGTTCGCGTGTTGACGCCATCTGTCAGCAGATGACAGTTTTGGCTCATGCCAGAGTCCTCCAGCGGCGTGCTGTCCATGCCCGGTCCCGGTCCCGCCGACGCCGTACCCCGGCGGCGCGGCCCGGCCAATCCGTGGCTGACGCTGGTCGCGGTGGCCCTGGGCGTCACGATGGTCGGTCTGGACGGCACCGTCGTGTCGATCGCGAACCCCGCCATCGCCGCCGACCTGCACGCGACCCTGGCCGGCCTGCAGTGGGTGACCAACGGCTACCTGCTCGCACTGGCTGTCTCGCTGATCATCGCGGGCAGGCTGGCCGACCGGTTCGGCCGCAAGAAGCTGTTCCTGGCCGGTGTCGTCCTGTTCGCGATCGCGTCCGCCCTGGTGGGACTGTCCGGCAGCATCGGCCTGGTCATCCTGTGGCGGGTCGTGCAGGGCTTCGCCGGTGCGATGCTGCAACCGGCCAGCCTCGCGATCCTGCGCAAGGCGTTCCCGGCCGAGAAGCTGAACATGGCGATCGGCATCTGGGGCGGCAGCTCGGCGCTGTCCATCGCGAGCGGCCCCATCGTCGGCGGCCTGCTCGTCGAGCACATCGGCTGGCAGTCGGTGTTCTACCTGAACATCCCGGTCGGCCTGATCACACTGGTCATCGGCCTGCTCGTGATCCGCGACTCGCGCGACCCGGACGCGGGCGGCTCATTCGACTTCGCCGGTGTGGTGCTCCTGGCCGGTTCGCTGTTCTGCCTGGTGTGGGGGCTGATCCAGGCGGCGGAGCACGGTTTCGGCGACGTGGTGCCGCTGAGCTTCTTCGTCGCGGCCGTCGTGCTCGCCGTGCTGTTCGTGTTCCGGGAACGGGTCGCGGCGCAGCCGTTGCTGCCGCTGCGGCTGTTCCGGTCGGTCTCGCTGTCCGCCGCGACGATCCTGGTCACGCTCGCGTTCTTCGCGCTGTTCGGCGCGCTGTTCTTCCTGACCCTGTACCTGCAGCAGGTGCACGGCATGACGCCGGTGAAAGCAGGCGTCGAACTGCTGCCGCTGACGTCGGTGTTCATCGTGTCCTCGCCGCTGGCCGGTTTCCTCACCTCGCGATTCGGTCCGCGGCCGGTGCTGATGGCAGGCATGCTGTTCAACGCGGTCGCCATGTTCGGACTGTCCCGGCTGCAGGTCGACTCGCCCTACTCGCACCTGTGGCCGTGGTTCATCCTGCTCGGCTTCGGGTTCGGCTTCGTGATCGTGTCCGGCACCGAGGCGGTGGTCGGCAACGCGCCCGTCGAACTGGGCGGTGTCGCGGGCGGCCTGCAGCAGACCGGCATGCAGCTGGGTGGCGTGCTCGGCACGACGATCTTCGGCACCGTGATGGCCACCAGGGTCGGCGACGTGCTGTTCGCCAAACTGACCGGTGCCGGCCTGTCGCCGACCACAGCCCGCCGGCTGGACACCGCCAAGGAGTACGTGGCGCAGGGCGTGTCACCGGTACCGAAGGGGGCGACGCCCGAGGTGGCGCAAGCGGTCACCACGGGCAGTCACCTCGCCTTCATGGCCGGCTTCAACACGTCCCTGGTGATCGCCTCGATCGTGACGCTGGTGGCCGCGTTCGGCGCCCTGCTGGTGCGCAAGGGAGAGAACTCGGGCGGCAGCCCGATGGCCCTCTAGCGACTCGTCACCACCTGCTGTGCACCTGGCCGCGCAGCCGCCGGTCGTACAGGTCGGCGACGGCCACGAGGGTCTGCTCGGGCAGCGGCGGCAGTGCGGCCACCGCCGCGTTCGCGGTGGCCTGCGCGACGTTGCGGGCGCCGGGGATCACCGTGGTCACGCCGGGCTGCTGGATCACCCAGCGCAGCGCGGCCTGGGCGGGCGTGTAACCGGCGGGCACGACCCCGGTGAACTCGGCGGCCGCCTCCACACCGCTCTGGTAGTCCACCCCGGAGAACGTCTCGCCCACGTCGAACGCCTCACCGTGCCGGTTGAAGCTGCGGTGGTCGTCGGCGGCGAACACCGTGTCCATCGTGTAGCGGCCGGACAGCAGCCCGGACGCCAGCGGCACCCGCGCGATGATGCCGACACCGGCCGCGGCGGCGGCGGGCAGCACGCGCTCCAGCGGCTTGCGGCGGAACGCGTTGAGGATGATCTGCACGCTCGCCACACCGGGCCGGGCGATCGCGGTCAACGCCTCGGCCACGGTCTCCACGCTCACGGCGTAGTTCGCGATCCGCTGCTCGGCGACCAGCGTGTCCAGTGCGTCGAACACGGCGTCGGAGGAGTAGACGGGCGTCGGCGGGCAGTGCAGCTGGACCAGGTCCAGGGTGTCCACGCCGAGGTTGGCGCGGGAGCGGTCGGTCCAGTCGCGGAAGTTGGCCAGCGTGAAGTTGCCCGGATCCTGGTCGACCCGCCTGCCCATCTTGGTCGCCACGAACAACGGCTCGTCGCGCTCCCGCAGGAACCGGCCGATCAGCCGCTCGCTGCGCCCGTCGCCGTACACGTCCGCGGTGTCCAGGAACGTGACGCCCGCGTCGACGGTGGCGCCCAGCACGGCCAGCGCGTCGCGCTCGTCGACGGCTCCCCAGTCCGCGCCCAGCTGCCATGTGCCGAGGCCGACCACGGAAACCTCTCGCCCGGTCCTGCCGAGTACTCGTTGCTCCACAGCCGAATCCTAGCGGTGCGTAGTGGCGCGTCCAGTAACCCTCACCGGGTAATTCCGGCCCCAGGCGGACACCTCGCGGCGTTGTCGTCGGCCCAGGTACAACAGAGGTACCGTGGCCTCCTTCGTCTTGCGATGCGTCCACCTGGAACCGGAATTCCACCGGCATGGTTACTGGACACACCACTAGACCAACGGGCGGGCCAGCGCGGCGAGCCGCACGCCGAGTCCGATGAGGACGATGCTGGTGGCACGGTCCAGCCACGTGCGCACGATGCTGCGGGCGAGCAGCCTGCGCACCCCGGCCACCGCGAGCACCACCAGCACGTACCACGACGCGCTGATCGCCATCTGCACAGCGGCCAGGCCGACCACGTCGGCCAACCCGCCGCCGGGCGGCAGGAACTGCGGGAACAGCGCCAGATACAGCACGGCCGCCTTCGGATTGGTCAGATTGGTCAGCAGTCCGGCACGGTAGGCGGCGAGCCCGGTGCGCGGCGGCCACTGCCGCTCGATGTCCTCGGCCGCCGCATCGTGCCGACGGGACCGCAGCAGCGTCCGGATCCCCAGAAAGCACAGGTACGCGGCACCGGCGACCTTCAGCACGGTGAACGCGACCTCCGAGGTCCGGATCAGCACCGTGAGGCCGAACGCCGATGCCGCGGCCCACGCGGTGAGCGCGGTGGTGTTGCCCGCGACCACCAGCAGGCCGGCCCGCCTGCCGTAGCGGATCGACTGGTTCACGATCACCGCGAACGACGGGCCGGGAGCGACGACGATCAGCACACAGGTGACGACGAACGCGATACTCACGGCCGCGGTGCGCCGTCGACCCGGCGCGGCACCGCGGCCTCACCGGGATCGTCGCGCAACTCGGCGGGCAGCAGCCGCTCCGGCGCGTCCTGCCACGCGACCGGGCGCAGGAAGCGGCGGATCGAGGTGATGCCGACCGACGTGTGCAGCGTGTTCGTGGCAGGCCACGGGCCGCCGTGGTGCTGCGCCCAGGCCACCGCGACACCGGTCGGGAACCCGTTGAACAGCAGCCTGCCCGCCTTGGGCCGCAACACGTCCAGCACGGCGTCGATGTCGTCGGAGTCGGTCAGGTGCACGGTCGCGGTGAGCGAGCCGGGCAGTTTGTCCAGCGCTGCCACCAGGTCTGATTCATCCACGTAGGACGCCAGGATGGTCACCGGGCCGAAGCATTCTTGCGTGACGGACTCGTCCAGGTCTGCGGCGCCGGTGCCGAACAGCATGGGCCGCACCAGAAAACCGTCACCCGCCGGTTCGGCGCCCTCGGCCAGCTCGGTGAGCCCGGCCAGCCGCTCGACGCCGCTGCGGTAGTGCTGCGCGATGCCGCCGTTCAGGGCGACCTGCCCGCCCAGTTCGGTGATCGCCCGCGCCGTCGCGTCGCGCAACCGGTCGCCGTCCTCGCCCGCCGGGATGAAGGCCAGCCCGGGTTTGGTGCAGAACTGGCCCGATCCGAGGGTTGCCGAAGCGGCGAGGCCCTTGCCGATCGCCTCGGCGCGTTCGGCAGCGGCGGCCCGCGTGACCACCACCGGGTTGAGGCTGCTCAGCTCGCCGTAGCACGGGATCGGCTCGGGTCGGGCGGCGGCCAGGTCGGCCAGCGCGCGGCCACCGGCCAGCGAACCGGTGAACCCGACGGCCTTGACCAGCGGGTGCCGGACCAGCGCGGTACCGGCGTCCTGGCCGTGCACCAGGCCCAGGGTCCCGTCCGGCGCACCCGCGGCCGTAGCGGCGTCGCGCATCACCTCGAAGCAGCGCTGGGCCGTGGCGGGGTGCGACGGATGGGCCTTGACCAGCACCGGGCACCCCGAGGCCAGCGCGGCCGCCGTGTCACCGCCGGGCACCGAGAAGGCCAGCGGGAAGTTGCTCGCGCCGAACACCGCGACCGGGCCGATCGGCACCAGCATCCGGCGCAGGTCCGGCCGGGGGCCCATGGCGGTGTCGCCCGCGTGGTCGATGATCGCCTCCAGGTAGCCGCCCTCGGCCACCGCGTCGGCGAACAGCCGCAGCTGGTAGGCGGTCCTGGTCAGCTCGCCGTTGAGCCGGGCGTCGCCCAGACCGGTTTCGCGGTCGGCGAGGCCGACGATCTGCGCCCGGTCCGCTGTCAGCGCGTCCGCCAGCGCCCGCAGCAGCCCCGCCCGCCACGGCCTGCCCCGCGCGTCCAGTCGCGGTGCGGCCGCGGCGGCCGACCGGCAGAGCTGGTCGACCTGCTCGGCGGTGGTCTCCTCGGCCACCGTCGCCACGACCCTGCCGGTGCGCGGATCGGTGCTGGTTACTGCCGTCATCGTGGCGTGCTCCTGCGGGGTCAGCGGGGATCGGGTTCGGGATTGCGGCCCTGGCGGGCCAGGAAGTCGAAGTCACAGCCCTGGTCGGCCTGCGTGATGTGCTCGGCGTAGAGCGAGCCGTAGCCGCGTTCGAACCGCGGCGCGGGCGGTGTCCACGCGGCGCGGCGCCGGGCCAGCTCGTCGTCCGGGACGAGCAGGTCGAGCCTGCGTGCCGGCACGTCGAGCGTGATCAGGTCGCCGTCGGCCACCAGCGCGAGCGGTCCGCCCACGAAGGACTCCGGGGCGACATGCAGCACGCAGGCACCGTAGCTCGTGCCGCTCATCCGGGCGTCGGAGATACGCACCATGTCACGGATGCCGGTGGCCAGCAGCCGATCCGGGATGGGCAGCATGCCGTACTCGGGCATACCGGGACCGCCCAGCGGACCAGCGTCGCGCAGCACCAGCACCGAGTCGGGCGTGATCGGCAGGTCCGGGTCGTTGATCCGGCGTTTCAGGTCGGCGTAGCCGTCGAACACGACGGCGGGCCCGGTGTGTGTGAGCAGGTGCGATTGGGCCGCGATGTGCTTGATGACGGCACCGTCGGGGGCGAGGTTGCCGCGCAGCACGGCGACGCCGCCCTCGGCCGCCAGCGGCCGGTCGACCGGGCGGATCACGTCGTCGTTGTGCACGGTCGCCGCGGCCGCGCGCTCACCGACGGTCTGCCCGGACACCGTGGGCCGGTCGGTGTGCAGCAGGTCGAGTTCGACCAGCCGGGACAGCAGGCCGGGCAGCCCGCCCGCGTAGTAGAAGTCCTCCATCAGGTACTGGCCGCCGGGCCGGATGTTGGCCAGCACCGGCACCCGGCGGGCGATCTCGTCGAAGTCGGCAAGGCTCAGCGACACCCCGCACCGGCCCGCCATCGCGACCAGGTGGATCACCGCGTTCGTGGAGCCACCCAGTGCGAGCACGGTCGTCACGGCGTCGGCGAACGCACGCCGGTCCAGGATCGAGCCGATCCGCACGTCGTCCCACACGAGCTGCACGATCCGGGCACCACTGGCCGCCGCCATCCGGTGGTGCGCCGAGTCGACGGCCGGGATCGCCGCCGCCCCTGGCAGCGTGAGGCCCATCGCCTCGACGGCGCTGGTCATGGTGGACGCGGTGCCCATCGTCATGCACGTGCCGGGGGAGCGGGCCAGGCCCTGTTCCAGCTCGGCCAGCTCCGCGTCGCCGATCAGGCCTGCCCGCCGGTCGTCCCAGTACCGCCACATGTCGGTACCGCTGCCCAGTGTCTCGTCGCGCCAGTGGCCGTGCAGCATCGGGCCCGCGGGCACGAAGATCGCGGGCAGGCCCGCGCTCGCGGCACCCATCAGCAGCGCGGGCGTCGTCTTGTCGCAGCCGCCCATCAGCACGGCACCGTCCACGGGATAGGACCGCAGCAGTTCCTCGGTCTCCATCGCGAGCAGGTTCCGGTAGAGCATCGGCGTCGGCTTCTGGAACGTCTCGGACAGCGTCGCCACCGGGAACTCCAGTGGGTAGCCGCCCGCCTGCCACACCCCGCGCTTGACCTCGCCTGCCCGCTCGCGCAGGTGCATGTGGCAGGGGTTGATGTCGCTCCACGTGTTGAGGATCGCGATCACCGGTTTGCCGAGGTGCTCGTCGGGGTTCAGGCCAAGCTGCCGGGTACGGGAGCGGTGGCTGAAGGAGCGCAGCTCGTCACCGCCGTACCAACGGTGGCTGCGCAACTCTTCCGGCGTCATCGGCGGCATCCGATGTGTCTGGTATATGACACCTCGGTAATGATCCTGCCTGCCGCGACGGCAG
The DNA here is from genome assembly GCA_963780635.1 of Candidatus Melainabacteria bacterium. Taxonomy (GTDB): domain Bacteria; phylum Actinomycetota; class Actinomycetes; order Mycobacteriales; family Pseudonocardiaceae; genus DATEPR01. Next base: position 399,488 of record CAWACW010000013.1, on the reverse strand, counting down.
TCAACGCCATCGTGAGATGGGCCGCCCCGTACTTGACACTCCACTGTGGACTCTCCGCTCGCGGGCCCGCCGGCCAGGTCGGTCGTCGGGCGCGGCTGAGCCGGCGACTAGGTTGTGCCAACCACCACATGCGGGATGGGAGCACGGTGACCAACCACAACCGGATGGACCCACAGGTGGTCCTCGCCGAGGCCAGGGACACCGTGCGCCGGGCGGACTTCCGCCGGTCCATCGGCTGCGGCGTGCTCGCGCTGGCCGCCCCCGGCGTCTACTACGAGCTCGGTGGCCTGGGTGCGCACGGCGGCCAGCGGATCGGGGTGTATGCGTCGATCGCCGCCTGTTTCCTGTTCGGCCTGATCGCCGTGCGCAGCACGGCCAACGAGGTCGCGCGGGCGGTCAGGCGCACCGGTGGCGTGGGCGTGGCGAACGTGATGCGCTGGTTCATCACCCTCGCCGGCTACACGATCGTGGCCATCGAGGTCGTCTCGCTGCTGGGTGTGCCGCTGGACCGGTTGCTGCTGTCCGGTGCGGTGACCGGCGTCATCGTCGGTATCGCGGCCCAGCAGTCGCTGGGCAACGCGTTCGCCGGTCTGGTGCTGTTGTTCTCCCGCCCGTTCGTGGTGGGGGAGTACATCACCGTGCGCTCCGGCGCGCTGGGCGGCGACTACGACGGCGAGGTCACCGCCATCACGCTGATGTTCACCCGGCTGCTCACCGCCGATGGCCCGGTGTCGCTGCCCAACTCCGGCGTGCTCAACGCGGCGACCGGACCGCGGCCGAAACCGGCGCCGGAGTCCGGGCCGGCGCTCTCGCCCCGGCCGAGGCTGCGAGTGCCCGCTGTGCCGGTGGGCGCGCACCGCCGGAAACGGGCGGGGTGACCCGGTTGGACGTACCGTGGTGCGATGAGCGGCAAGGACGGCACGAAGAGGCGGCGGTTGCGCAAGTCGGTGTACGAGCAGGAGCTGCTGCGCCTGCAGACGGAACTGGTGAAACTGCAGGAGTGGGTGCGCGCCGCGCAGGCTCGAGTGGTCGTCGTCTTCGAGGGGCGGGACGCGGCGGGCAAGGGCGGCACGATCAAGCGCATGTCCGAGTACCTGAACCCCCGGTTCGCGCGGATCGCGGCGCTGCCCGCACCGACCGATCGCCAGCGCACCCAGTGGTACTTCCAGCGCTATGTGGAGGAGCTGCCCGCGGCCGGCGAGATCGTGCTGTTCGACCGCAGCTGGTACAACCGCGCGGGCGTCGAGCGGGTGATGGGCTTCTGCACCCCGGACGAGTACCGCAGGTTCATGGCCCAGTGCCCGGTCTTCGAGCGGCTGCTGGTGGAAGACGGCATCCTGCTGCGCAAGTACTGGTTCTCGGTGAGCGACGACGAGCAGCAACGCCGGTTCGAGAAGCGGCTCGACGATCCGCTCAAGCGGTGGAAGCTCTCGCCGATGGACCTGGAGTCGATCAAGCGCTGGGAGGACTACTCGCGCGCCAAGGACGAGATGCTGGTGCACACCGACATCCCCGAGGCACGCTGGTACGTCGTGGAGAGCGACGACAAGCGCAGTGCGCGGATCAACACGATCGCCCACCTGCTGGCCACCGTGCCCTACACCGACGTGCCGGAACCGTCGATCAAGCTGCCCAGGCGACCACCCAGCACAGGCTACGAGCGTCCGCCGATGGAACTGCAGCATTTCGTGCCCGACCACGTGGCCAAGCTGATCCGCTGAACCGGGGGCAGCGGATCTCCCGCCATCGCCGATCGCGTTCGTGCTGGTGGCGGCGGCAGCCTGGGCGCGCCGCCGCGCCAGCGCGCCGGACCCGGTGGTGGGCACGTCCGTCGGCTCGGTAACGGCGCGCCGACACACCACTAGCTGGCGATCAGCACGTCCAAGGTCCTCGGGCCGTGGACGCCTGCCACCCGGTCGAACTCGATGTCGCTCGTCGCCGACGGTCCGCTGACGAGCGTGGTCGGGCGAGCCGGATCCAGGCGGGCGATCGCCTCCGGCACCGTGCCGACGATCTGGTCGGCCAGCACGACGCACAGGTGATAGTCGGGCACCAGGGTCAACGCCCTGCGACCTTGGTCCGGCCGCGCGTCCAGGACGATGGTGCCGGTTTCCGCGATCACCAGCGCGCACCCGGTGAGCACTCCGCCGGCTCGGTCCAGCTCATCCAGCCCGAGCGGCCGGTCGACCTGATCCACCAGCCACGTCAGCGCCGGATCGCGCCACGCGTCCGGCAGACCGGGCGGCGCGACCATCGTGCCGGCTGCCCGGTCCGCGAGCACGGCAGCGATCCGCGCGGGCAGGTCGGCCGCCGCTACCTGGTGCACCGTGGCCTGGTAGTCGGCGATCCGCTCGGCCGCCAGTGCGACCAACTCGGCCCGGCCGCCCAGGTCGCGGTCGCGGCGATAGAGCCGGGGTACGGGCGCGGGTGCGGGCCTGCCGCCGACCGCCGCCTCGATGCGGGCCAGCATCTCGCTTCGGGCGTCAGCCATGGTTGCGCTGCCACCACATTCGGAACGACTCGGCCGCCGGCACGGGGGCGTCCCTGCCCGCCGTCCATTTCCTGCCGGGCCCGGGCAGGCTGGTGATCGTGCCGTCGCGCCCCAGCAAGCTCGCCAGCGAACCCGCCCGCTGGGCCATCTCGTAGCGGAACGGGTCCCGCAGCACCCACGCCAGCGCCCGCATGCCGATCGCCTCCGGTGTGTACTTTCCCTTGGCCGCCACCATGTCCGCGCGCAGATGCGTGAGCACCTCGGGAATATTGATCTTGACAGGACACACCTCGTAACACGCCCCGCACAGCGAGGACGCGTACGGCAGCGATGCCACCTGCGGGTCGTGCGGGTCGCCGGACAGTTGCGGCGCCAGGATCGCGCCGATCGGTCCCGGATACACCGAGCCGTACGCCTGCCCGCCGGTCCGCTCGTAGACCGGGCACACGTTCAGGCACGCCGAACACCGAATGCACCGCAGCGCCTGACTGCCCACCTCGTCGGCCAGCGTCGCCGTCCGGCCGTTGTCCAGCAGCACCAGGTGGAACCGCCGCGGCCCGTCGCCCGGCGTCACGCCCGACCAGATCGACGTGTACGGGTTCATCCGCTCCGCCGTGGACGAGCGCGGCAACAACTGCAGGAACACCTCGAGATCCGCCCACGTGGGCAGCACCTTCTCGATGCCCATCACGGTGATCAGCGTCTCCGGCAGCGTCACGCACATCCGGCCGTTGCCCTCGGACTCGACCACCACGATCGAACCCGACTCAGCGACACCGAAGTTCGCCCCGCTGATCGCGACCTTCGCGGACAGGAACTTGCGCCGCAGGTGCCGCCGCGCCGCCTCGGTCAGCGCCCGCGGCTCGTCGGTCAGGTCCGCGGGCACGTCGGGCATCTCGCGGCGGAAGATCTCCCTGATCTCGGCCCGGTTGCGGTGGATCGCGGGCACCAGGATGTGGCTGGGCCGGTCGTCGCCCAGCTGCACGATCAGCTCAGCGAGGTCCGTCTCCACGGCTCTCACGCCACCCACGGCGAGCGCCTCGTTCAAGCCGATCTCCATGGTGGCCATCGACTTGACCTTGACCACCTCGTCGGCACCCTCGGCGCGCACCAGGTCCAGCACGATCCGGTTGGCCTCGGCCGCGTCGGCCGCCCAGTGCACCTGGCCGCCGCGCGCGGTGACCTCGGCCTCCAGCCGTCGCAGGTGCCCGCCGAGATCGGCCAGCACGTGGTCCTTGATGGCCGCACCGGCCGTGCGCAACTGCTCCCAGTCGTCCAGCTCGGCGACCACCCCGGACCGCTTGGCCCGGATGACGTGCGTCGCGTTGCGCAGGTTCGCCCGCAGTTGCGGGTCGGCGAGGGCCGCTTTCGCGGCGGTCGGGAAGGGCGGGGTGCCCAGCCAGGTCACAGGGTTGCGTTGCCGGGTGCCGTCGGACGTCGCAGCCATGGCTCCTCCTCCGTACTGGCCAGGATCTCCGCGATGTGCAGCGCCCGTGTACCGGCCCGCAGCCGGGACAGACCGCCGCCGATGTGCATCAGGCACGAGTTGTCGCCCGCGGTGACCAGTTCCGCGCCGGTGTCGATCACGGACCGCATCTTGTCGGCGAGCATGGCCAGTGAGGTGTCCGAGTTCTTCACCGCGAACGTGCCGCCGAAACCGCAGCACGTCTGCGCGTCCGGCAGTTCGGTCAGCCGCAGCCCGCGTACCGAGCGCAGCAGCCGCAGCGGCCGGTCGCCGACGCCGAGCATGCGCAGCGAGTGGCACGTCGGGTGGTAGGTCACGCGGTGCGGGAAGTACGCGCCGACGTCGGTCACGCCCAGCACGTCGACCAGGAACTCGGTCAGCTCGTAGGTACGCACGGTCGACGGGTCGAGATCCGCCTGCTCCACCAGTTGCGGATGGATCTCCCGGACCATGCCCGCGCACGAACCGGACGGGGCGACGACGGCGTCGTAGCCGGCGAACACCTGCGTGTAGATGCCTGCCAGCTCAGCGGCCGGCTCCGGATAGCCGGTGTTGAAGTGCATCTGGCCGCAGCAGGTCTGCCCGAGTGGGAAGTCCACCGAGCACCCCAGCCGTTCCAGCAGCCGGACCACCGCCTTCGCGGTCTCCGGAAAGAACGTGTCCGTCACGCACGTCGCGAACAACGCAACCCGCACCTGACCACCTCCGCATCGCCGGCCATCGTAGTCAGCGGTCTGAAACGTTTCATCCGGTGCCGGCTCACCGGCCCTCCGCGGCCGTCCGCTGCCGCAGCGCCTCGTACAGGATGATCGCCGCCGACGTCGCCACGTTCAGCGAGTTCGCGCGGCCGAACATCGGGATGCGGACACGTGCGTCGGCGGACTCCAGCCACTCGGCGGACAGCCCGTGCTTCTCCGAGCCGACGGCGATCGCGGTCGGCCCGGTCAGGTCGACATCGGTGAACAGGGTGTCCGTGTCGGGCGTGGCGGCGATCACGCGCATCGACCGCTGCCGGGTCCACGCCAGCACGTCGGCCGAGTCCGCCGCGGCGACCGGGACCGAGAACACGGTGCCCTTGCTGGCGCGCACGATGTTCGGGTTGCCCCAGTCGGTGATCGGCTGCGCGGCGAGGACCGCGGCCACACCGACCGCGTCCGCGGTGCGCAGCATCGCACCGAGATTGCCCGGTTTCTCCACTGATTCGCACACCAGCGTGAGCGGGTTCGCGCCCACCTCGCAGCGCGGCCAGGTCGGTGGGCACGGTGGGCACGACGGCGAGCCAGCCGTCCGGCGACTCCCGGTACGCGATCTTCTCGAACACCCGGACGCTGACCCGCACGACCTCGCTGCCCAGCGCTGCCACCTCGGCGACGGTCGCCAGATCGCCATCGGTCCGGACGAGTTCGGGGCAGAAGTACAGCGTGACCGGCACGGCACCGGCCGCCAGCGCCAGGCTCAGCTCCTCGTAACCCTCGACCAGCATCAGGCCCGACTGGTCACGCTGGCGGCGCCTGCGCAGCCCGACCACCTGCTTCACCCTCGGGTTGCCGACACTGGTCAGCTCAAGGTGGGCAGGCGACTGCTGCTGGGGCATGACGCGGATCGTAATCGGCCGAGCCTGCCGCCGAACGAGTAGCACTGCTCACCCGGTCGTGGTACGGATGCCTCCGGGTGCGGCGCCGCGGTCCTACAGTGATGCACTGGTAACGGATTGCGACGAACCGGGAGTCGGTTGCTGATGTGGTCGACGGCGCGGCACCTGCCCGCGATGGTGCTGGTGTCGTTGCTGGGCACCGGATTCGGCGGAATTGTCCACAATAGACATTCGATTGGTGTCCCGGTCCACTGTCCACCTCGGTCACCCGCGGGCTGCCAGTCGCAACGGCCGGGCCCACCGCCGCTGCCGGTGCCGACGATCGCGCCGACCACCACGCCACGGGTGGTGCCGCCGCCGGTCGTCACCACGATGCGCAAGCCGATCCCGCCCACGCGTCGACCGGTGCCGCCGCCGACCACGCGGATCGCACTGCCGGCGACGACCGTGCGCGTGACCACCACTCGACCCGGCCCGACTCCCACCCCCGCCGTCGTGCCGCCCGCGCCACCGACGACCACCCGCCCGACCACGACGGTCGCCCCGCCGCCGCCCACGCCCCAGGTCGCCCCGCCACCACAGCAGGTCGCCGAGCAGGCTACTCAGACCGACCTGCTGGACGATCCGGTCGTCGAGCTGGTGCTGGTGGTCGTCATCGTGGCGGCCGGGATCGCCGGTGCCACAGCGACGGCCGGCCACTGACGCACCTCAGGCGCGGGCCGCGAAGTGGGCCACCGCCAGCCGGATGTCCGCCGGGTCGACCTCCAGCGCTCCGTGGTACGGCCTGCGGATCAGGAAGATGATGCACACCGCCGCCGCGACCAGCGCACCCTCGACCACCAGCGGGATCAGCGAGGAGGCGGTGTGCGGCAGGCCGGTCAGCACGCCGTGGCCGATCGCGACCGTCGCGGTGATCACCAGGCAGGCCAGCAGGCCGGCGGGCAGCGGTGTGCTCGCGTCGCGCAACCGCCGGTCCCGCGCGTCGCCCACGGCGTCCAGTTCCTTGATCGTTTCCTGCCGGGTGGCCTGCACCGCGTCCTTGTCGGTCGGCACGCTGAGGATCTGCTCGGACATCAGCCGCAGCTGCCGGTCGGCCGCCTGCGTCGAGCCGCCCGTCGGCAACAGCGGCCACTCCTGGTTCAGCACGATCTCGGCGTACTGCCGGATCTCGGCACGCACCTCGGTGCCGTTGGGCAGACCGGACACGTCGTCGTAGAGCGACACCAGCGCGGCCGACTCGTCGGCAGCGTCGTCCTTCGCGTGGTCGTAGGCCTGCCACGAGATGACCAGGGACAGTGCGAACGCGGCCAGGAACAGCGCGTTGAACATCGCGCCCGCCGGTGCGGTCGTCTGGTCGTGCCACTTGTGCCTGCGCTCGCCCAGCCGGGCCTCCTTGAGGAGGACGGCGGCGGTGAACACCACGGCACCGCCGCCGACCGCGACCCCGACGCACCACAGGATCGACAGGGTCATCGCTGCTCCTTCATCGCTGCATGGTCATCTCTGCCCGGTCATCTCTGCACGGGTAGTCGTTCGAGGAAGATCCGGAACGCCTCCGGCTGCACGGCGACCATCCCGCTGAACGGGTGGCTGAGCTGGTCGATCACGATGAGCACCAGCACCACCAGCACACCCAGGGGTGCCGCGATCAGCAGGTGCGCCCAGAAGTTGGCCAGCCCGAACAGGAACGAGTACCCGACGGTCAGCACGGAGCCGAGCACCAGGATCACCCAGAGGATGCTCGGCACGGTCTCCGAGCTCTCGCTGATCCGTTGCCGCCGGGCGGACGCCAGGTTGTTCACATGCGTCATGGACTGCTCGTAGATCGTCTGCTGCCGGGGCGTCGTCGTGGGCAACGCGTTGACCTCGTCCCGCATCGTGTAGACGAGTTGGGTGGCCGCCGCGCTGGACTCGCCGTCGGGCAGCATCGACCACTCCCTGTCGATGACGGTGTTGGCGTAGTCCTTGGTCGTCTGCTCCAGCGCTCTGCCCTGATCCGGCGGTAGCGCGCGGGCGTTCCAGTACAGCGCGCCCAATTCATTCGCTTCGGTGAACGTATTGCTCTTGACTTCGGAGAGCGATTCCCATTCGTTCACGACGACGAACGCGAGAATCACCGAGAACAGTACACCGAGGACGGCGTAGACGAATCCGGCAACGTCATTGTGTTCCTGCCTGATCCGATGCGGCACGACCATCTGCACGAGATAGAGCAGCAATGCGACGCCGACCGCGACAGCGACCGTGATGCCGGTGACTTCGAGGACCATCATCAGCCGATCACCTGCACACCCGACTCGACCAGGTTGTTCGCGGGCACCGGATCGACGTCGGTGGAGCCCGCGGCCCGATCCGGGAACGCACCCGCGATGCCCCAACTCGTCTGCACGGGCGAGCCGAACTCGGGCACCAGTGGCAGCTGCACCGACGTCGTCGCGGACACCGTGAGCGGCGGCAGCGCGCAGCTGACCAGCTGCGGCGCGCCGGGATCCGGGCTGTCATACAGGAAATCACAACCGGCGGGCAGCGTGCCGACGCGGACCAGCGGGGGAGTGCCGACTGTCAGCCGAATCGGCCCGGCACCCGGTTGCGGGCCGCGGTTGCCCACGATCAGGGTCTCGATGCCGGGTGCGCCGACCGCGACCGCCGGGAGGTCCGTGGTCAGGTAGAGATCGGTGACGTGCGTGGCGGCCGGACCGGTCGGGGACGCGGTCGGATCGGCGACCACGACGGACGGAAAGCCCAGGTTGTCGGCCAGATGCTGGTCGACGTCGGACGCGCGCGGGAGCACGGTCGCGGTGCCGAAGGTCTCGCCCGCCGGGGCGGCCTCGGCAGCGTCGAGCGTCAGCGGGAAGTCCACCGATGCTCCCCGCGGCAGCGGCGGCACGGTGCAGCGGACGACCTGCGGCACGGTCGGGTCGGCACCGGCGTCGCGATACAGGAAGGCGCAGTCGCGGGGGAGCGCGATGGCTGTGATGAACATGCCGGTCGCGATGGTCAGGTCGGCCGGTGCGGTGGCGTCGGCGCCCGAGTTGGCCACGGTGAACGACTCGGTACCGGTGCCACCCGCCGGGATGACGGGCTCGTCGTAGTAGAGACCGAGGTCGACCCTGGCGCCCTGTTGCGCGGCGGCGACCGGCGGTCCGACCAGGACCGCGGCCGCCAAGAATAGGGACACCGAAATGAGTGCACGTTTCATTGACCCGCCCTCACGCTCGCATTGAGGCTTTTCCACACCGCACAGAATTGCGGTGCGACAATGACTCGAATGTTTCGTCCGCGCCTTTCCGGTCGAATGGATCACCGGAGTCCGAGCCTACCGGCGGCGGCCGATTCGGCCACGGTGTCCAGGTATTGCTCACCCGTGGGTGGGCAACATTACCCGGCTGGCCCAGTGCCATTCCGGCGGGAATGGTGCCGAGGGGACCTGGACTGTCCGAAGGAGACTCCACGCCAGTCGGATCTCACCCGAACGCGCACACGCAGTGTGACGACGGCGGGCCGAGGCCGTGGACCGGCGGGTCACGGCAGCGCGCGCGCCGGGCCGGGCGGTTGTGGTGGTGAGTTCGGCGTTGGGTGGGGTTGCGGCCGTGTGTCGGCCGTCGGATGGCGGGCTCGTGGTGGGTTGGCGGTCGGGGTGGTTGTGGTGGTGTGCTGGGTGTTGTGTCTGGTTCCGGCGGGTGTCGGCTGTTGGGGGTGGGGTTGGCGCGGTGTGTTGGCCGTCGGATGGTGTTCTCGTGGTGGGTTGGCGGTCGGGGTGGTTGTGGTGGTGTGCTGGGTGTTGTGTGGGGTTCCGACGGGGTGTCGGCCGTTGGGGGTGGGGTTGGCGCGGTGTGTTGGCCGTCGGATGGTGTTCTCGTGGTGGGGTGGCGGTCGGGGCGGTTGTCGTGGTGTGTGTTGGGTGTTGGGTGGGGCTCTGGCGGGGTGTTGGCCGTTGGGGGTGGGGTTGCCGCCGTGAGTTGGCCACTGGATGGCGGGCTCGCGGCGAATTGGCCGCTGATGTCGGCGTTGTCCGGCGGCGGTGTGGCGGGTGGTTCGTGCTGTGCTCAGGCGAGACCGCGTTGACATGACAGCGGCGCCCGCCTTGTCCGGCGGGCGCCGCTGGTGAGTCGATGATCTCGGTGACGGGTCAGCGCTTGCGGCCGTCGTTGTCGAAGCCGGCTCGGCGCAGGGCGTCGGCGAGGGCGCCGCCAGGGGCCGGTTCGCGCTCGGACCGGTTGCCGCGCTTGGGTTCGCGCTGTTTGCCACCGCGCTCCGGGCGACCGCCGCCACCGCCACTGCCGCCACCGCTACTGCCGCCACTGCTATTGCCACTACCGCCGCGACGCTCGCCGCTGTTGTCCGGGTCGTCGTCGAGGCGCAGCGTGAGCGAGATGCGCTTGCGCGGGAGTCCACTTCGAGCACCTTGACCCGCACCATGTCGCCGGACTTGACCACGTCGCGCGGGTCCTTGACGAAGTTGCCGCGACATCGCCGACACGTGCACCAGCCCGTCCTGGTGCACGCCGACGTCGACGAACGCACCGAACGCGGCCACGTTGGTCACCACGCCCTCCAGCACCATGCCGGGCTGAGGTCGGCGATCTTCTCCACGCCCTCGGCGAACGTCGCGGTCTTGAACGCGGGCCGCGGGTCGCGGCCGGGCTTCTCCAACTCGGCCAGGATGTCGGTCACCGTCGGCAGCCCGAACGTGTCGTCGGCGAACTCGGCCGGCTCCACAGCGCGCAGCGCCGTCTGGTTGCCGATCAGCGTCGCGCATGTCGCCCGTCGGTCGCCGCGACGATCCGCCGCACCACCGGGTAGGCCTCGGGGTGCACGCACGACGCGTCCAGCGGGTCGTCGCCGCCCGCGGATCCGCAGGAAGCCGGCGCACTGCTCGAACGCCTTCGGGCCCAGCCGCGGCACGCTCTTGCAGCGCCGTCCGCGGTCCGGAACGGGCCGTTCGCGTCACGGTGCGCCACGATGTTCTCGGCCAGCCCCTCGCCGATGCCGGACACCCGGGTCAGCAGCGGCGCCGACGCGGTGTTCAGGTCCACGCCGACCGCCGTTCACGCAGTCCTCCACCACCGCGTCCAGCGACCGGGACAGCTTCGGCTCGGCCAGATCGTGCTGGTACTGGCCGACGCCGATCGACTTCGGGTCGATCTTCACCAGCTCGGCCAGCGGGTCCTGCAGCCGCCGCGCGATCGACACCGCGCCGCGCAGCGAGACGTCCATGCCGGGCAGTTCCTGCGACGCGTACGCGGACGCCGAGTAGACCGACGCGCCGGCCTCGGACACCACGATCTTGGTCAGCTTCAGCTCGCGGCCGCAGCTTGATCAGGTCGGCGGCCAGCTTGTCGGTCTCGCGGGAGGCGGTGCCGTTGCCGATCGCGATCAGCTCGACGCTGTGCCGCTGCGGCCAGCCGCCGCCAGTGACGCCAGCGACTTCGTCCCACTGTCTGCTGCGGCTCGTGCGGGTAGATCGTGTCGGTCGCGACGCACCTTGCCGGTCGCGTCGACGACGGCGACCTTCACGCCGGTACGGAAGCCGGGTCGAGGCCCATCGTCGTCCGGGCGCCGGCGGGCGCGGCCAGCAGCAGGTCACGCAGGTTCGTGGCGAACACCGCACCGCCTCGTCCTCGGCCGCCTGCCACAGCCGGGTCCGCAGGTCGATGCCCAGCCGCACCAGGATGCGGGTCCGCCAGGCCCAGCGCACCGTGTCGCCAAGCCACTTGTCGGCGGGCCGGCCCTGGTCGGTCGACCCCGAACCGGCCCGCGATGTGCCCCTCGTACTCGGTCGGTACGCGGCCGCTCGGTGCCGCTCGTCCGGGGCCATGGTCAGGTCGAGCACCTCCTCCTTCTCGCCGCGGAACACGGCCAGCACCCGGTGCGATGGCAGCTTGGCGAACGGTTCGCCGAACTCGAAGTAGTCGGCGAACTTCGCGCCTGCCTCCTGCTGGCCGTCGCGTACCTCCGACACGACCCGGCCGCGCGTCCACATCCGCTCGCGCAGCACGCCGATCAGGTCGGCGTCCTCGGCGAACCGCTCCACCAGGATCGCCCGCGCACCCTCCAGCGCCGCCGCCGCGTCCGCGACACCCTTGTCCTCGGCCACGTACTCGGCGGCACGGCCGTGCGGGTCCTGGGTCGGATCGCCGAGCAGCAGGTCGGCCAGCGGCTCCAGGCCCGCCTCGCGCGCGATCTGCGCCTTGGTGCGGCGCTTGGGCTTGTAGGGCAGGTAGATGTCCTCCAGCCGGGCCTTCGAGTCGGCGGCCATGATCTGCGCCCGCCAGCGCGTCGTCCAGCTTGCCCTGCGACGCGGATCGACTCCAGGATCGCGGCCCGGCGTTCCTCCAACTCGCGCAGGTAGCGCAGCCGCTCCTCCAGGGTGCGCAACTGCGCGTCGTCCAGGGTGCCGGTCACCTCCTTGCGGTAGCGGGCGATGAACGGCACCGTCGAGCCGCCGTCCAGCAGGCCCACCGCGGCGGTCACCTGGTGCTCGCCGACGCCGAGTTCCCCGGCGATCTGGCGGTTGATCAACGCGCCCGTCGCCGCCGCTGACACTGCTGCCGCCTCTGTACCCGTCACTGCCGTCACCCTTACCAACCGTCACCGAACCAACCGACCCAGCATTCTGCCGGGAACGGTCCCGGTATGTCCCGGCGGCTCGCCCACGTGCAGTGGATCACGTGTTTGTGCCGGCACGGGCGTGGGTAGCTCGATGACAGGAGTCGCACGGAGGTGGTGGGGATGGCCGTCGTCGGACGGTTGCCGGGGCCCGTCGAGCAACGTTGGGAATGGCAGCTGCACGGGAAGTGCCGGGGGTTGGACAGTTCGCTGTTCTTTCACCCGGAGTACGAGCGGGGCCCGGCGCGGCACGCACGTGAGGAACGGGCCAAGGCGATCTGCCTTTCCTGCCCGGTGCTGGCCGAGTGCCGCAGTCACGCGCTGTCGGTGCGGGAACCGTACGGGGTCTGGGGCGCGATGACGGCCGACGAACGCAGGGAAGCGGTTGCGGTCACCGCTGGCTGATCGGCTGCCGCACCAGGGGGCGGCAACCGATCAGCCTCGGCGTGGGCTGCCTGCTCAACCCTGGTCCGTCCGTGTGGCGCTCATCGCTGATCGCATCGTGGCGATGCTCGACGAGAGCAGCCGGGACACGTGCATCTGGGACAGACCTACTCGGTCGGCGATCTGAGTCTGCGTGAGGTTGCCGAAGAACCGCAGCACGACGATGGCGCGTTCCCGCTCGGGCAGCTTGGCCAGCGCGGGCAGCAGGGCCTCCCGGTCCACCACGCCGGCCAGCCGTTCGTCCTCCTCGCCCAGCAGATCGCCGACCGACACGGTGGCCCCGTCGCCGGAGGACACGAGTTCGTCCAGTGATCCGCTGTGGTACGCGTTGGCCGCGACGAGCCCTTCGTAGATCTCCTCGACGGGGCGGTCGAGCGCCTCGGCGAGTTCACTGGGCCGGGGTGCCCTGCCCAGTTCGAGGCTCAGTTCCGTGCTTTTCGCGGTGATCGAGGCGTGCAGTTCCTTGACCCGCCTCGGTACCCGCACGGCCCAGGTGGCGTCCCGGAAGTATCGGCGCACCTCGCCGGTGATCGTCGGCACCGCGAACGCCAGGAAGTCGCTGCCGCGCGTCGGATCGAACCGGTCGACCGCCTGGATCAGCCCGATCGCCGCGACCTGGCGCAGATCTTCCTCGGACTGGCCGCGGTTGCGGAAGCGGCGGGCGATGTGTTCGGCGATCGGCAGGTGCTCGGCGACCAGGCGCTCCCGGACGGCATGCCGCATCTGCTCGGGCAGCCCCTCGTCGGTGAGCTGGTCGAACAGTGGCGTCAACTGCTCGTATTCATTGCGTTTCGCGGACCTGGCCGGTCTTGCTGCGGTCATCTGATCACCCTCGGCTCATGGCCGTGCTGATAGGGCGGCGCTATGCGGCACCACGGGCACCAAACCTGGACAGGCATGGTGAGGGCACAGGGCCCCGGGTGCGGCTGTGCGCTCAACCGCGGCAACACCAACAGTACGTGCACTGTACGTTCGGGACAAGGACGGCCCCGTCGCCCCGCCCTGGTCTGTCTACTGTGGACGAGGCGCGCGCAGGGCATCCCAGGCCAGCCGTGCCGCCGTGACGGCCTCCGGCGTGGGCTCCGACAACATGGCGTCCGCCCGCTCGCCGAGCAACTCGCGTTCCGGTTGCTCAGCGGGGGCATTGCCGACCTGCTGGACGAGGGCCACGCTGAACTCGCGCAGCTTCACGTTGGCCTGCTGGCTGATCCGCACCATGGCGCTGAACGCGCCCTGGGCGTCGCAACCCAGATGGGCCATCACGATGCCCTTCGCCTGCTCGATCACTCGCCGGTGCTGGACCATGTCCAGAACCTGGTCGGTGCGCAGGATCTCGCCCGCGCAGAACTCGATCACCGCGGCGCTGGTCGCGATCAGCGGCTCGTAGCCCTCGACGACCCGCATGTCGGTCAGCTCGGGCGGGTGGTCGAGGTAGAGGGACAGCAGTACCAGGCCGCCCTGGCTCCAACTGCCGGGCAGCGCCACCATGCCTGCCGGGCCATCGACGCCCGCGTCGTCCAACCAGCCGGCCAGATCGGGCCACCGCTGATCGGACCGCAGGTCGTCGACCATGATGTGGTCGTCGTGGTCGGCCGCGTCCACCAGCGGACCCTTGCCGATGGACCACTGCTGCCGGTCGAGTTCGTCGGCGATGCCGACGGCCGCCATCACGGAGCCCTCGGTGCTGGAGGGACCGGCACTCAACCCGACGCCGAGACAGCCGGTGAGCTGCTCACACAGGTGCGTGAGCAGCCGGCCCATCAGCTCCGAGCCGACCGTGAACCGTGCCTTGCCGTCCGCGGAGTCAGTCACCGTAGCAAAATGCCCGAGGGTGGCGTCGGCCAAACGTGTCGGCCGACGCACCATCCGGTTATCGCAGGTCAGCGGCCTGCTTGACTTCGAAGCGGCGCCAGGCCGGCGGCGTGGGGCCGGTCACTGCACGCGGCCACCGCTGGTCGTGCGACGCAGCGCCCTGCGCAGCTGGAGAATGCGGCCGTAGCCGGGTACGGCGACCAGCAGCACACCGGCGATCGCGGCCAGCAGCAGCGCGACACCGAGCGACAGGTGCCCGTGCGCCCCGAAGAACGAGATGTCCACCCGCTGGCCGTTCTCGATGATGAAGACCAGCAGGACCAGCAGCACGACCGCGGCGGCGGTGATACCGACCCACATGCCGCTGAACCGGGTCCGCCGCACCTTCCGGTAGGCGTGTTCACCGACGGGGGCGTCGGGCGCGGTCCGAGGGGCGGGTGCGGTGAGGTCCGGACCGTACGGGTCGGCGACGGCAACGGGGTTCGGGTCGGCCGTGGCGGCCTCCTGCGCGCGCCTGTCGGTCTGGACCGGGATCTGATCCGCGTCCGGCGTGTCGGGGCGCTGCGGGTCAGCCATGTCGATCACCTGCGTTCTGGCTCAGTGGGCGGTGTTGCCACCGGGGCCAGTGTGGCCGGGGGTGGGCGCCATCCGTCGTTCCCACACCAGGAACACCACCGATCGGGTTAGTCCAAACCCCCTGGTGGTGTCGTGTGCCCGGTGAGCACGAGATCCGCCATGGCGACGACTCCCGCGGCGGCCCGCCGGGTCGGGCACGTGTCCCGCATCGCGCGGCGCAGATCGGCGGCCAGGGCGGCCAGTACGTAGTGCGCGAGACAGTCCGCGTCCAGGTCCGGGCGGGCCTGGCCGATCAGCGACCGGACGTGGTGCTGCCACGCCAGGTAGCCGCCGACGCGGTAGCGCGCACCGGGCGACGCCGTCTCGGACATGTGCACCAGATCGAGGTTGGCGTCCAGGAACTCGACGTACGCGCACAGGAACGCGCGCAGCCGGTCACCCGCCGGCGCCCCGGGGCCCAGCGGCGGTGGACCGCTGAGCAGGGCGTTCTGCAGTGCGCGCTCGCGATCGTCGAGCAGCGCGACACCGAGCCCCGCCTTGTCGCCGAAGCGGCGGAACAGCGTGCCCTTGCCGACGCCGGCCTCGGTCGCGATCTGGTCCATCGAGACACAGTCCACGCCGTGCTCGGCGAACAGCCGTGCGGTGACCTCCAGGATCTTGGCCCGGTTGCGGACAGCGTCCGACCGCTCCTTGCGCGGGCGTCCCCCCATGTCGTCGCTCACAGTGAAGGGACTCTAGTCCGGATGGTGTGAACCGCCAGTCGAAAAGTGATCAATGCCTGCGCACGGGATCGGCGAGCGCGGCCAGCAGTTCGGGCAGCGCGTCCAGCCGGTGGGCGCTGACCACCGCGTCGCAGTACGGCCACGCCGCCGCCATGCCACCCGCGAGCGGCTCGTAGCCCGGTTTCGCCGTCCGTGGGTTGGCCCACACCACCCGGTAGGCGATCCGGGACAGCGCGGCCATCGCCCTGCCCAGATCGGCCGGGTCGCCGCTCTCCCAGCCGTCGGAGATGATCAGCACGATCGCGCCGCGGGCCATGCCCCGCCTGCCGTGCTCGCGCAGGAACTCGTCGATCGCGGTGGCGATCCGGGTGCCGCCGGACCAGTCCGGTGCCAGGTGGCCCGCACGCTCCAGCGCGTCGCCCGGTTTGCCCCTGGCCAGCGCGGGCGTGAGCCGGGTCAGCCGGGTGGCGAACGCGAACGCCTCGGCCTTGGGCCCTCTGGTCGCGCAGTACAGCAGCTGCAGCATGGCTCGCGCGTAGGGCTGCATCGACCCGGAGATGTCGCACAGCACGACCAGCCGCCGTGGCGTGACCCGCTCGGCGGTGCGTTCGAGCCGGATCGGGTACCCGCCGGTGCGTCGCGCGCGGCGCAGGCTGGACCGCAGGTCGATCCTGCGGCCACCCGGTGCCCTGCGCTGCCGCCGGGACCGGCGGACCGGCGTGCGCAGTTCCAGTTCCCGCATCAGGTCCGCCAGGAGGGCCAGTTCGGCGGCCGTCAGCTCGGCGAAGTCGCGAGTGGACAGTCGTTCGCCGGAACTGGCCAGCGCGGGCACGTCGAACTCGCGTTCCTCGCCCTGCGACCCGGATCTGCCGTCCACGCTGGGCGTGCCGCCGGACGAACTCGTCGCCACCGACTCGACGCCGGGGTTCTGGCCGCGCTGCTCCGCCACGTCGACCAGGCCGGTGAACACCCGGTCGAACAGCGAGTCGAAGACCGGCAGCTGAGCCGGATCGCTGATCAGCGTGGCCATCGCGCACCAGTACAGCTCGCGGGTGGTGGTCGGCTCGACCACGGTGATGGCCTCGGCGAAGCGCGTGCTGCGGTCGGGGCCGACCGGCAGCCCCTCGGCACGCAGCAGCGTGCCGAACCGGGCCACCGCGTCGGCGAGGTCAGGCACCGAAGTCGACCAGCTTGGCCAACCCCGCCTGCCGGGCCAGGTCGGCGTCCTCCTCGTACTTGAGCACGACACCCATGGTGCTCTCCATCGCCAGCGCGTCCAGTGTGGACACTCCGAGGACGTCCAACGCGGTGGCCCAGTTGATCGCCTCCGCCACGCCCGGCGGTTTGGTCAGGCCGAGACCACGCAGCCGGCCGACCGCGGTGGCCACCTTGTCGGCCAGCCACTCGGCGGACACCGGCACCCGGCGCCGGATGATGTCGGCGACCCGGCCGGTCGTCCGGATAGCTGATCCAGTGGTAGAGGCAGCGCCGCTTGAGGGCGTCGTGCAGGTCACGGGTCCGGTTCGAGGTGAGCACCACGATCGGCGGCACCGTGGCCGCCGGAACGTGCCCAGCTCCGGGATGGTCACCGCCGCCTCGGCGAGCAGTTCGAGCAGGAACGCCTCGAACTCGTCGTCGGCGCGGTCCACCTCGTCGATCAGCAGCACCGCGGGCCGGGGGCCCGGATGCTGGATCGCGGCCAGCAGCGGCCGGGGCAGCAGGTAGTCGGTGCCGAACAGGTCGGCGTCGTGCAACGCGGTCGCCGCTGCGACTCGGCCAGCCGGATGGCCAGCAGTTGCCGCGGGTAGTTCCACTCGTAGAGCGCCTCGGCCGAGGACAGGCCCTCGTAGCACTGCAGCCGGATCAGCGGGGTGTCCAGCGTCGTGGCCAGCGCGCTGCGCCGCCTCGGTCTTGCCGACGCCCGGCTCGCCTTCGAGCAGGACGGCTGGGCCATCCGGACGGCCAGGAACAGCGCGGTGGCGAGCGCGTCGTCGGCCAGGTAGCCGACGCGAGTCGAGCCCCGCACGGACCGAGCGCGATGTCGGAGCAGTTCTGCCGACTCGTCACCCCGGCTGATTCGGAGTTCGGCCACGAAGGCCCGCCGGCAACCCGGGCCGCAGAAGTACCACGCGCCGTGCCGCGCGACCTCGGCCGACAACGTGGCAGGCGTGATCGCCGACCGTCATCCCGCACACCGGGTCGAGTGGCCTCGGCGAGGAGCCGCCCGTCACGACCGGTGCCGGCGTGGCGCGGCCTACGCGGTCGTTGCGCGACCAGTTCGGCGTAGGATGGACAGGGCGATCTCGGCCGGCGTGCGCCCGCCGATGTCCAGGCCCGCCGGCGTGTGCACGGCATCCGTGGGCAGGCCCAGTTCGGTCAGCGCGGCCAGCACCACGGCACCGCGCCGCCTGCTGGCCACCAGCCCGACGTAGGGCACGCCGGCCCGCACGGCCGCGGCGAGCACCGTCCTCCTCGTCGCGGCCGTGCGCCGCGACGACCGTGGCCGAGAGCGTCCACCGGCAGCGACCGTGGTCGGGCTCGGTCGCGCGTCGCCTCGTAGCCGAGCGGCGGCCCCCAGCTCCACCAGCGCACGGGCGATGGGCGCCACGCCGTACACGAACACCAGCGCCGGCGGCAGCACGGCCTCCAGGAAGATCTCGAGCGTGCCGCCGGACAGGCACGGGTTGTCCACCGTGACCAGTGCCCTCGATCGGGACGGTCACCGACTCGCCTCGACCTCCGGTTCGGTCGGCGTGATGCGCAGCAGCGTCGACTCGCCCGGTCTCCAGCAGCCGCAGGCTCTGCAGCCGCACGGTCGACTCCGCGCAGTTGCCGCCGACGAAACCCTCGATGGTCCCGTCGGGCAGCACGAGCGCGCGGTCGCCCGGCTTGGCGCTGGTCGGCCGCTCCGCCCGCACGACCACGGTGGCCAGCACGAACGGCGTGCTGCCGGCGCGCAACTCGTCCGCTCTGCCGAGCAGATCTGTGCCTGTCATGGCCGGTCCACCGTCTCAGGTGATCGCCAGGTCGGTGCGGATCGGACGGCCCTGCATGGCCGCGCCACACCTGGCCGGGGTCAGCGGCATGTCGGCGTGCCGCACTCCGTAACGGCTCGAGCGCGTCGATCACGGCGTTGACGACGGCGGCCGGCGAGCCGACGGTGGCCGACTCGCCGACGCCCTTGGCGCCGATCGGGTGGTGCGGCGACGGCGTGACCGTCTCGCCCAGCTCCCAGGACGGGCACTCCATCGAGCGTCGGCAGCAGGTAGTCCATGAACGACCCGCCGAGGTAGTTGCCGTCCTCGTCGAACGCCATGACCTCCATCAGCGCCATGCCGATGCCGTCGGCGAGGCCGCCGTGCACCTGGCCCTCGACGATCATCGGGTTGATCCGCACCCCGCAGTCGTCGACCGCGATGAACCGGCGCACCTTCACCTGCGCCGGTGCCCGGATCGACGTCCACGACGCAGATGTAGGCGCCGAACGGGATAGGTGAGGTTCGGCGGGTTGTAGACGGTCGGTCGCGTCGAGGTGGCCCTCGACGCCCTCGGGCAGTTCGAGGCTGGAGTGCGCGGCCATGCGCGATCTCCTGGATCGTCTTGCCCTGCTCCGGGTCGCCCTTGACGAACCAGCGGCCCTTCTCCCACTCCAGGTCGTCCGGGCCGACCTCCAGCATCGCGGCGGCGACGATCTTGGCCCGGTCCCGGACCTTGCGGGCCACCACGGCCGTCGCCGCACCGGACACCGGCGTCGAGCGGGAGCCGTAGGTGCCCAGCCCGAACGGCGTCTGGTCGGTGTCGCCGTGCACGACCTCGATGTCCTCGGGCGGGATGCCCAGTCTCCTCGGCGACGATCTGCGCGAACGTCGTCTCGTGGCCCTGGCCCTGGGTCTGCACCGAGAGCCGCAGCACGGCCTTGCCGGTCGGGTGCACCCGCAGCTCGGCGCCGTCGGCCATGCCGAGGCCGAGGATGTCCATGTGCTTGCGCGGCCCGGCGCCGACGCGCCTCGGTGAAGAAGCTGATCCCGATGCCCATCAGCTCGCCGCGCTCGCGCTTCTCCGCCTGTTCGCGCGCGCAGCTCGTCGTAGCCGGCCATGTCCATCGCCAGCCGCAGCGCGCGCGGGTAGTCGCCGGAGTCGTACTCCCAGCCGGTCGGCGCACGTGTACGGGAACTGCTCGGGCCGGAGCAGGTTCTTCATCCGCAGCTCGGCCGGGTCCATGTCCAGCTCGTGCGGCCAGCAGTCGACCATCCGCTCGACCAGGTACACCGCCTCGGTGATCCGGAACGAGCAGGCGTACGCGACGCCGCCGGGCGCCTTGTTGGTGTAGACGCCGGTGACCTTGCAGTGCGCCGCCTCGAGGTCGTAGGAGCCGGTGAAGATGTGGAAGAAGCCGGCCGGGAACTTGGTCGGCTGCGCGGTCGCCGTTGAACGCGCCGTGGTCGGCGAGCACGTTCACCCGCAGCGCGAGGATCTTGCCGTCCTTGGTCGCCGCGATCTCGCCGCGCATGTGGTAGTCGCGGGCGAACGACGTGGTCATCAGGTTCTCCGAGCGGTCCTCCACCCACTTCACCGGCTTGCCGGTGACGATCGAGCCGACGACCGCACAGCACGTAGCCGGGGTAGATGCCGACCTTGTTGCCGAAGCCGCCGCCGATGTCCGGGCGAGATGATCCGGATCTTGTGCTCGGGCAGGCCCGGCGACCAGCGCGTACAGCGTGCGGTGCGCGTGCGGTGCCTGCGTGGTGCGTCCAGACGGTGAGCTTGCCGGTGACCTTGTCCATGTCGGCGACCGAGCCGCAGGTCTCCATCGGCGCCGGGTGCACCCGCGGGTAGAGCATGTCCTGCGCGACGACCACCTCGGCGTCGGCGAACACCTCGTCGGTCGCGGCCGCGTCGCCGGCCTCCCAGTCGAAGATGTGGTTGTCGGTCCGGCCCTCCTTGTCGTCGCGGATCACCGGCGCGCCCGGGTCGAGCGCGCTGCTTGGCGTCGACGACCGGCGCGCAGCGGCTCGTACTCGACGTCGATCAGCTCGAGCGCGTCGCGCGCCGCGTAGCGGTCCTCGGCGACGACGAACGCCACCTCCTGGCCCTGGAAGCGCACCTTGTCGGTGGCCAGCACGGCCTGGACGTCGTAGGACAGCGTCGGCATCCAGGCCAGGTTCAGCGTCTCCAGCATCGCGCCGGTGATCACCGCCTTGCACCTTCGGGTGGGCCTCGGCGGCCGACGTGTCGATCGACACGATCCGGGCGTGCGCGTACGGGCTGCGCAGGATCGCGCCGTGCAGCATGCCGGGCAGCTGGATGTCGTCGACGTAGTTGCCCTGGCCGCGGATGAACCGGGCGTCCTCCTTGCGCAGCATCCGGCCGAAGCCCATCGGCGTCGGGTTTTCCTCGGTCGTCGTCATGCGCCGACCTCCTGTTCGGCCGGCTGGTCGGCCGGGTGCTCCGCCGCCCACCGGACGGAGCGGACGATGTTCTCGTAGCCGGTGCAGCGGCAGATCTGGCCGGAGATCGCTTCGCGGATCTCGTCGTTCGCTCGGGTGCGGGTTGTGGTCGAGCAGCCAGCGCGCGGTCAGCATCATGCCCGGCGTGCAGAAGCCGCACTGCAGGCCGTGCCAGTTCATGAAGCCCTGCTGCACGGGGTCGAGCCCGGCGGCGGTCTCCAGGCCTTCGACGGTGCGCACCTGGTGGCCGTCGGCCATCGCGGCCAGCACGGTGCACGACTTCACGGGCTCCCCGTCCAGCCACACCACGCAGGTGCCGCAGTTGGAGGTGTCGCAACCCCAGTGCGTGCCGGTCAGGCCCAGCTCGTCGCGCAGGAAGTGCACGAGCAGCAGCCGCGGCTCGACCTCGCTGGTGTGCTCCTCGCCGTTGACGTTGACGGTGATCTGCATGTCAGGCCTCCACACCCTGGGCCCGGCCTGCGGCGACCCGCAGTGCGCGGGTGACGAGCTCGCCGGCCAGATGCCGCTTGTAGTCCACCGGGCCGCGCTGGTCGGCCGACGGCGAGCAGTGCTCGGCGGCGATCCGGCCGGCCTCGACGAACCGCTCCTCGGTCGCCGCGCCGCCACGCAGGACGTCCTCCGCCTCGCCGGCCACACACCGCTCGGCGCCCACGGCCGTCAGGCCGATGCCGACCTCGCCGACCGTGTCGCCGGACAGCTCGACCACGGCGCCCGCGGCGGCCACCGCCCAGTCACCGGCCCGGCGCTCGACCTTCTGGTACGCGCTGCCGTCGGGCCGGATCGGCACGCGGATCTCGATCAGCATCTCGCCGTCGGCCAGCGCGGTCTCGTACGGCCCGACGTGGAAGTCCCTCGCGGGCACCGTGCGCGTGCCCTCGGGTCCGATGCACACCAGCTCGGCGCGCAGCGCGGCAGAACACGGCGGACAGGTCCTCGGACGGGATCGGCCTGGCACAGCGAACCGCCGACCGTGCCGCGGTTGCGGACCACCGGGTCGGCGATCACCCGCTCCGCCTCGCGCAGGATCGGGAAGTGCTCGCCGGCCACCGCGCGAGTCGAGCAGCTGCGGCGTGCCGGACCATGGCGCCGATGCTCAGGTGGTCGCCGTCCAGGCGCAGCTGTGCCAGCTCGGTGAGGTCGTTGATGTCGATCAGGGCCTCTGGCTGCGCGAGCCGCAGCTTCATCATCGGCAGCAGGCTGTGACCGCCCGCCACCACCCTGGCCTCCGGTCCGTATCGGGCGAGCAGGGCCAGAGCGTGCTCGACGCTCGTAGCGCGCTCGTACTGGAATGGTGCGGGTACCTGCATAGCGGCCCTCCACAGCGTTGTGGTGCATCAGACTGCCCGGCTGACCGCCGGGCGGCAACAGGGTGATAATCGATCGGTTAGGAGGCCGCCTGAGCACCGCAGATGCGGTGGTTTCCGGCCTCCCGTCCCGCATTTGCTGATCTTGTGCGGTCCTTGTGAGCTGATTGGTGTGACGTGACCCTCACGCAGCTGAGCGCGTTCGTCCTCGTGGCCAGGCTGGGCTCGGTCTCGGCGGCCGCCCACGCCCTCGACGTGAGCGAGCCCGCGGTCTCCCAGGCGCTGGCTGCCCTGCGCAAGCATTTCGGTGACCCGCTGTTGGTGCGCGGCACCGGCGGCATGACATTGACGGCGGGCGGCGGGCGGCTACTGGGCATCGCGGCGCAGATGGTCGCGCTCGGCGCGGACGCGGAGGCCGGGGTGCGCGCGGCGCGCGGGGCACCGGAACAGTTGCGGATCGTCGCGGACAGCCCGCTGGCCGAGTTCGTGGCTCCACCGCTGGTGGAGGCGTTCTCGGTGCGGTCGGGCCAACGGATCGAGACGATCGCCGGCGTGTCCGCCACGGGGGAGATGCCGGTGCTGGTCGGCAACCGGTTGGCCGATCTGGCCATCGGGCCGAACCTGGCGGCGGACCGCTCGCCCGAGTTGGCCAGTATGCCGTTGTTCCGGGCGCGGCTGGTGGCGGTCGTCGGCGCGAACGAGCGACCGCACGGTCCGCCGTCGTCGTGGCCGTGGCTGGTCGACTCGTCGGGTACCGACGCCGAGAGCGACTGCGGTCGGTTGTTGCGCGCCTTGCGCGTGCCCGAGGACCGCATCAAGGTCTTCCAGAACCAGACCGCGGCGTGGGCCGCCGCCGCGGAGGGCGCCGGGGCGGCGCCCGCCATCGAACACCTCGTGGCAGGGCGGGTGCGGCGAGGTGAGCTGCGGATCATGGAGACGCCGGTGACGCCGTTCGCCGCGCCCTGGTACCTGACGGGTCCGCCCGCCGGCCGCCGCTCGGCATCGGCGGACGCCTTCGTGCACTTCCTCGGCACGGCGGGCGCGATGCGGATCATGCGCGAACCGGGCGCGGGTGTCCCGCCGAGCCGATTCCGCCCACCTGTATATGTGACGCTCTGGCACTGACGACGCCAAACGCAGCGCCATTCGCGAGCGGATCGTCGTACGGACGGTGGATCAGAACGCTCCGGAGCCCGCGCTTGGTCTCGGCGATGTGCCCCAGCGGATCGGGCTGACGTCACGGCACCCGCGGAGTCGGGCCGGGCATGGTCTGGATCAAGGAGAGTTGCCAGGCCGGGTCACCGGTTGCGAGATTGGAGATATGACGTAGGACTGAAGATGTGCGGAACGATTCTATTGGCTTGCTGAACCAGCCATCGGCTGTCCGATCGCTCCAGTTGGGCGATGCGCGGCTGACTTACGCCGTCGACGGTGTCATGGGGATGATCGCCGCGCGGTTCTTCCCGGACGTGCCTGCCGCCTATTGGGCAGAGCATCCGGAGGCGGTCGACACCCAGGGCCGAGCGATCATGGCCGCAGGTGGACTCGTCGTCGAGCGCGACGGGCACACGATGGTGATCGATGCCGGGCTCGGCACGATCGCCGGTGATCTTCGTCTGGGCACTGTGGTCGTCGGCGAGGCGGACAGCGGTGCGCTACCAGAGGTGCTCGCCGCACTCGGCCACGCTCCCTCGGACATCGGGACCGTGGCGTTCACCCACCTGCATGTGGACCACACCGGATGGGCGTTCGTCCCTGGCGACGACAGGACACCCCGCAAGTTCTTCCCTGACGCTCGATATCTCCTGTCCGCCGAGGAGTGGGCGCCGCACGCCCGCGGCGAACTCGTGCCCGGAGCCCCATCGAGGTCGGCCGTCATCGAGCCGTTGCTCGCCGTGCACACGCGGATCGCGGACGGCGAGGAGATCTTCCCGGGAGTCCGGGCGCTCGTGACCCCCGGACACAGCCCAGGCCACACGTCGTACGTCATCTCAACGGCGGCTGGGCGGATCATCGTGTTCGGAGATGCCTTCCACATCCCGGCGCAACTCGCACACCCGGACTGGTCGTCGAAACCCGACCTCGACGGCGAAGCCGTGCTCGCCGCTCGCCGCAGGCTGATCACCGAACTTCAACAGCCCGGCACGTTCGGTTTCTCCTACCACTTCGGCGACCAAGCGTTCGGCCGCGTCGCCGTCGATGCGGCGGGACTGGCCGTGTGGGAGCCGATCCCGGCCATTCCGGTCCTGCGAACACCACGACTCCTGCCGGGTCCGGACATCAGTTGTTCGTGATTCATGGCCGCCTTGTCTCCTGCCGTACTGTGCTGTCTAGCCTGCGGAAACGTGACATTGAGGGGCAAGCCTGCTGTCACCGCGCAGCGGGTGAACTTCATCGGCAATGTTGCCACCACCTGACAGCAATGGAGCTATCGATGTCGAAGACGCCGAAAGGGAGGCGGCTGGCCGCGGCCATGCGCACCGCCCGGGAGTCCCGCGGCCTGACGTTGCGCGAGGTGAGTGAGATGACCGGTCACAACTCGGGAGTGTTGTCGCGCTGGGAGACCGCCGACCGGACACCCAAGCCCGAGGACGTCGCCCAACTGCTCACCGCGATGCGGGTCCGAGGCGCGGAGTACAAGGAAATACTCTCGCTTGCCTACGACACCGATGCTCGGGGCTGGATCGCCTCGACTCTGCCGGATCAGCGTCAGCACCTGGCCGCCATGATCGACATGGAACAGTGTGCAGCGAGAATCGACCACGCTGCCCATTCGCTTTTCCCCGGCCTGCTCCAGTCGAAGGCCTATATCACTGCGATTATGTCCAATGCGGGACACCCGGCCGACGAGATCGCGACACGGGTATCAATTCGCCTCGGTCGGCGGGACGCATTGCAGAAACCCAATCCAGTGGAATTTGTGTCCTACCTCGGTGAAGCGGCGTTGTACTGGATGGTCGGCGGTCGCGCGGTGATGATCGACCAACTCCGACATGTGCTCAAGCTCATCGAGTCGCCAAATCTCCATGTGCGTCTGGTGCCGTTCGCGTGTGGTTGGCAGCGATGCCTGGACGGTCCGTTCATGGTCCTGGACCGATCCGTAGTCCATGTTGACACCGGCCCTGCGGGGCTATTTCTGCACGATCCGGCGGATGTCCATGGCTATCTGCAATCTCTCGATCAACTGCGCGCTGTATCATCCAGCGAAGCGGTATCCAGAGCGTTGTTGGTCAACCGGCTGCGTGAATTGGAGAGGACACCCCGTGACTGACGATTGGCGGAAATCGACCCGCAGCGACGGCAGCGACTCCTGTGTCGAGGTGCGGCGGGATCGTGGCGCGCTGCGGGACAGCAAGAACCCGGCCGGGCCGGTGCTGTCGTGCGACAACGTGGCTTGGCTGCTGGCGGACGCGCGGGCGGGCAAGCTCGCCCACTGACCGTCACCAGCCGAGCCTCAGAAGCCCCGGACCTTCCGGATCTCGATGCGCATCGCCACGTTGTAGCTCGCCGCGAACTTCTCGGCGCTGCCGCTGACGTTGGCCATCGGCTGCCCGTACTTGGCCACGTACCCCGCGTGCTCGGACGGCAGTGGCTCGGTCGTCACGATCCTCGCCAGCCCGGCGATCACGACGACGTTGCCGCCGTGGCCGTCGCTGTCGAAGTTCAGCGACACCTGCGGGCGCTGGCGGACGTGCGCCAGGCGGTGGGCCGAGTGCAGGTTGTAGACCAGGATCTCGCCGTGGTCGTACAGAAACCACACCGGGTTCGGTTGGGGTGTCCCGTCCTTGCCGACCGTCGTCAGCCAGATGACCTGCTCGCTGGCCAGTCGCTCGCGCACGGTCTCACCGAGCGTGGTGCCCGGGTCGGGAAGTTGGTCCGTTGCCATGTGCACCAGGCTATCCGCGGTCGGCGCGTCTCACCACGTGACGGGGAGACCGGCGAGTCCGAAGACCACCGAGAACGCGCGGAATTCGACATCGTCGAACGGCACCGCCAGCTTCAGCGTCGGGAACCGGTCGAACAGTGCCGGGTACGCGATGCGCATCTCCATCCTGGCCAGCGGTGCGCCCAGGCAGTGGTGAATGCCGTGGCCGAAGGCCAGGTGCGTGGTGACGGCCCTGGTCAGGTCGACCCGATCCATGTCCTCACCCAGCGCGGGATCGCGGTTGGCCGCGGGCAGCGAGCACAGCACCGGTTCGCCTGCCTTGATCTGCTCGCCCGCGATCTCGATGTCCGCCACGGCCATCCTCGGCACGACCGTGTGCACCACCGACAGGTACCGCATCAGCTCCTCGACGCCCGCCTCGACGTTGGCCGGGTCGCGCATCAGGGCCAGCTGGTCGGGGTTGCGCAGCAACAGCAGGGTGCCCAGGCCGAGCATGTTGGACGTGGTCTCGTGGCCGGCGATCAGCAGCAGGTCCGCGACGCCGGTCAGCTCGCCGTCGCCGATCTCGTCGCCGTGCTCCCGGATCAGCATGCCGATCAGGCCGTCGCCGGGGGAGCGGCGCTGTTGCGCGATCAGGCCCGCCATGTACCGGCGCGCCTCGTCGCCCGCGGCGATCCGGACCTCGATGTCCTCGGACATGTCCAGGCGGGATCGGCTCAGCCGCTGGAAGTCGGCGCGGTCCTCGTAGGGCACGCCGAGTAGTTCGCAGATCACCAGCGACGGCACCGGCAGCGCGAACGCGGCGACCAGGTCGGCCTCGGTGCCCTGTGCCATCGCGTCCAGGTGCTCGGCGACGATGGCCTCCACCCTGGGCCGCAGCCTGCGCATCCTGGCCACCGTGAACTCGGCCGTGAGCAGCCTGCGTAGCCGCGTGTGGTCGGGCGGGTCATAGCCCAGCAGGAACCCGGTGGTAATGCGCTGGTCCGATGTGGACTGCGACTCGGAGTCGCCGCCCTGCAACGGGCCGCGCCTGCCGATGCCGGCTTGGTTGCTGAAGTGGGCCGCGTCGCCCAGAACCTGCCGGACCTCCTGGTATCGCGTGGCGAGCCAGGCGTTCGTGCCCCACGGTGTCTGCACGCGGGTCAGCGGCGCTTCCTCGCGCAGCCGGGTCAGCTCGGGGACCGGATCGAACTTGTCCCGGCGAACGTGGATGGGCATCCGGCGCGGCGGCTGGGTGGACGTATCGGTCATGGCCCGTCCCATCAAAGCGATATCCAACTATCGTTTGATCGAGCCTAGCATAACTGAAAGTGGACTATCAGTCCGGCTGAATTCTGTTACGGTGCTGGTCATGGACGTCGCCGCGACCCGCCCGCTGCGAGCCGACGCGGCGCGCAACGCGGAGCGCATCGTCCGCGCGGCCTGGGCGGCGTTCGCCGAATCGGGCACCGACGTCGCGCTGGAGGAGGTCGCGCGCCGGGCCGGAGTGGGCGTCGCGACGCTGTACCGGCGCTTCCCCAGCAAGGACGACCTGATCCGCGCGATCGTGGAATGGCGCTATGCCGACCAGATCGAACCGGTGATGGCGCTCGCGCTCGCCGACGCCGACCCGTGGCAGGGCCTGTTCGCCACCCTGGACGCGGCGCTCACCGTGGCCGCGGAGGAACGCGCGACGATCAAGGCGGCCCGTGATCCCGGCAAGCTCGTCGACGCGATCATGTCCCGGTTCTTCCCCGAACTCGCGACCATCGTCCGCCACGGCCAGGACGCAGGCGTGATCCGCACCGACCTCACGCCGGCCGACCTGCCGCCGCTGGTGTTCATGCTGTTCAGCACCCTGCGCCGCACCGAGTCGGGTGGCGATCAGTGGCGGCGCTATCTGGTGCTCGTGCTGGACGCGCTACGGCCCGCCTCGGCGAGCCCGCTACCCGGCCGCTGAGGTCCGTCAGCCGCGCAGGCCGTCGAGTACCACGGCCAGCACACCCTTCGGCACGCCCGATCCCCGTTGTGCCGACGCCAGGAACATCGTGGCCAGCAGCGTGGACAGGTCGTGGATGTCGATGTCGGGCCGGACGGAGCCGGCGGTCTGGGCCCTGATCAGCAGCGTGTTCATGGACTCCTGGAGCCCGATCCGCTCCCGTTCCAGCGCGGCCGACACGTCGACGCCCGCCGCGGTCAGCGCGTCCATCAGGTCCCGTTTTATCGCACCCTGCTCGACCAGGTCGGTCATCATCGCGAAGAACGCGGGGCCGGGATCGGGCGACTGCGCCCATGCCGTGATCCGCTCGCCCATCTCGCGGACCCGGCCGATCACGATCGTCTCGAACAGGGCTTCCTTGGTGGGGAAGTGCCGGTACACGGTGCCCGCGCCCACGCCCGCACGACGCGCGATCTCGTCCAGCGGCACGGACAGACCCTCGGCCGCGAACGCCTCCTGTGCCGCGCGCAGCACCCGGGCGCGGTTGCGGCGCGCGTCGGCCCGCAGGCCCACCGGCGCGGCGAACGGGTCCTCGGTCATACGTCCAGTATCCCCCTGACCAGCACCGCGACCGCGGGCCGCGCGGTCAGGTGCGGTTCGAGTCCGCTTCCACCGGCCAGCCGGCGGTCTCCCGGACCAGGCGCTGCGCCTGGATCAGGGCGGATACCTCGCCCTCGCTGAACGTGCGTTGCCGCAGCACCGCGGCCGGATCCGGACCGACGAGCCGTTCTGCCTCGTCCACGCCGATCCTCGCGCCGTGCTCCAACTCGGCCAGCCTGGCCAGCACCTCGGCGACCGCCACGTGATCGACTCGCTCCATCTCGCAACCCTAGCGCCACCAGCGCCTGCCCGGACCGCAGCCTGACTACCCGTGGGTAGGGTGAGATCGTGGCGAAGCAGCGGGCACAGATCCGGATGACCGACGACGAGATCACCGCTTTCGTCGAGCGCAGCCGCACGGCCACGCTCGCGACCATCGGCCCCAACGGCCTGCCGCACCTGGTGGCCATGTGGTACGCGGTGCTGGACGGCGAGATCTGGTTCGAGACGAAGGCGAAGTCGCAGAAGGTCGTCAACCTCCGCCGCGACGACCGCATCACGTGCATGATCGAGGACGGCCAGACCTACGACCTGCTGCGCGGAGTGGCCATCGAGGGCCGGGCCGCGGTGTCAGGAGAGCCGGCTGACCTGTTGCGCGTCGGCATCGGTGTGTGGGAGCGGTACTACGGACCGTACACACCGGACCTGCGGCCGGGGGTCGACGCACTGATGAACAAGCGTGTCGCGGTCCGCGTGGTCGCCGACCGGATCCGCTCCTGGGACCACCGGAAGCTGGGCCTGGAGCCGATGCCACTGACCGGCTCGACGGCCCAGTACCTCACGCCCTGACCGAAACCCGTTGCGGCACAGGCAAAGGCGGGCCAGTCACACCTGGCGTGCCACGACAGCCAGCATCGCGGGTTGCGGGATGTCGTCGGCCTCCTCGGGATCGGGGCGCCAGTCGGTGACCGGGACGATGCCGGGCGGCAGCAGTTCCATCCCGGCGAGCATCGCCCGCACCTCGTCCACCGTGCGCAGGTGGCCCTGCGTCGGCGTGCTCCGGTAGAGCGCCCTCACCTGTTCCTGCTCGTCCGTCAGCGCCGCCACGGGTGTGCCGTGCGTGATGGCGATGTAGCTGCCGTTCACCAGGACGTCCCGAATGCGCCGGATCATGGCGATGACGTCGTCGGTGCCCGGCACGAAGTGCAGTACCGAGTTGAACAGCACGGCTACCGGCTGGGCGAAGTCGAGCAGCCCGTTCACGCAGTCGTCGGCCATGATGGCTGCCGTGTCGCGCAGGTCGGCCTGCAGCGCGTCGGCGAGCGGGTTGTCGGCCAGGATCGCCTTGCTGTGCGCGACGGCGACCGGGTCGATGTCGACGTAGACCACGCGGGACTCGGGTGCGGCGCCCTGCGCGATCTCGTGCACGTTGCCCAGCGTCGGGATGCCGGAGCCCAGATCGAGGAACTGCCGGATGCCGTTGTCCACCAGCCAGCGCACCGAACGGCGCATGAACGCCCGGTTCGCGTGGCCGACCGTCGCGGCCTCGGGCCACACCTTCAGGGCCTGCTCCACGAACTCCCGGTCCGCAGCGAAGTTGTGGTAACCGCCCAGCACGTAGTCGTAGACCCGCGCAGCGTTCGGCACGGTGATCTCGACCCCTTCGGGCACCCAGTCCGGTAGTTCCGTCATGCCGCACACGCCCTTTTTCCGCCGCCCGCCAGATGACCCTCCCCAGAAGATCGAGCACAGGTTACTGCGTGCGGCGGCTTGCGGAGTGGCAAGTCGGCGAGGACTTCGCCGCGTCTGGAACGGTCCGGTGAGGTCCACAGCAGCCGGTGCCCGAGACGTGACCGTCCGCTCTGCACCGTGGCTCAGGGTCGCCGGGCGACGACGCCCGGCACTCCGGGGCCACCGCACGGGTCGCGGTCGCGGTTCGCGTACACGATCGCGGTGGCGCCGGGTGCCGCCTCCTCGATCCGCCGGGCGTACTCCCGGTCCACCGCGAAGTTGTGGTACCCGCCGAGCATGTAGTCGTAGATCCGGGCGGAATCGGCACGTCGATGTCCACGCCCTCGGGCACCCGGTCCGGCAGTCCGGTCATGCCTCGATCCCCGGAGTCACCAGTCGATCACGCGATCGCGACCAGGTTACTGCGCGCGTCGAGGCCGCTGACTCACGTAACGGATCAGTGCACCTCGAAGCCGTCGTGTGCCCGCGCGCTGCGCAGGAACGGCAGCAGCCGGGGGCCGAACACCGCAGGCGGCGCTGCCCCCTGGATCTCGAACGCGCGCACCGCGGCGGCGCACTCGACGGCCGTGACGTGCCAGCCCAGGTTCGTGCGCAGTTTGTGCAGGGGGATGCC
Source organism: Candidatus Melainabacteria bacterium (assembly GCA_963780635.1). Taxonomy (GTDB): domain Bacteria; phylum Actinomycetota; class Actinomycetes; order Mycobacteriales; family Pseudonocardiaceae; genus DATEPR01. The sequence goes on along the minus strand of CAWACW010000013.1, from coordinate 368,234 downwards.
TGGCTGGTCGGTGTGGCCGTGATCACTGAGGATCCGCTCCAGCGCGGCCTCGTAGTCGGCGGCACGGCCGCCGAGCGGCCGACCGGCACTGTCGAAATCGGACACGCCGTACACGGCCCAGAGCGGGAACCTGGGCGGCCGGCCACCGTCCACCACCATCTGGAACGTGACCAGGGTGTTGATCACCCTGGTCAGCCGGCGCGGCCGGAACGAGAGCGTCGCAGCGGGCGGGTCCGCACCGGCGCCCGCCCGCATCTCCCATTCGTACCGCACATGATCACCGTAGCGACGCATCGCCCGGGCTGTGCCCGGGCGATGCGTCGATTGGCTTACGAGATGCGCGAACTCAGTCGACGTCGACCCAGTTCAGCGTGCGCTCGACGGCCTTCTTCCACCCCTTGTAACCGTCCGCACGCTGCTGGTCGCTCCACCCCGGCTGCCAGCGCTGGTCCTCGTTCCAGTTCTTCTCCAGCTCTCCGGTGTTCTTCCAGAAGCCCACCGCGAGACCGGCGGCGTACGCGGCACCCAGTGCCGTGGTCTCCGCGACGACCGGCTTGGACACCGGCACGCCGAGCACGTCCGCCTGCAACTGCATGGCCAGCTGGTTGGCGGTGATGCCACCGTCCACCCGCAGCACGTCCAGGCGCACCCCGGAGTCCTGCTCCATGGCCTCCACCACGTCCCTGGTCTGATAGGCGATCGACTCCAGCGTCGCCCGCGCCAGGTGCGCGTTGGTGTTGAACCGCGACAGCCCGACGATCGCCCCGCGCGCGTCGGACCGCCAGTACGGCGCGAACAGACCGGAGAACGCGGGCACGAAGTAGATACCGCCGTTGTCCGGCACCTGCCGGGCCAGCGCCTCGCTCTCCGCGGCGCCGCTGATGATGCCCAGCTGGTCGCGCAGCCACTGCACCGCCGAACCGGTCACCGCGATGGAGCCCTCCAGCGCGTAGATCGGCTTGTTGCTGCCGAACTGGTAGCACACGGTGGTCAACAGGCCGTGCTCGGACCGGACCAGTTCCTCGCCCGTGTTGAGCAGCAGGAAGTTGCCGGTGCCGTAGGTGTTCTTCGCCTTGCCGGGCTCGAAGCACACCTGGCCGACCGTGGCCGCCTGCTGGTCGCCCAGGTCGCCAGCCAGCGGGACCTCACCACCGAACGGGCCTTTCGCGACCGTCTTGCCGTAGAGGTCGGGATTGCTGGACGGCTTGATCGTCGGCAGCATCGAGCGAGGCACGCCGAAGAAGCCGAGCAACTCGTCGTCCCAGTCCAGCGTCTCCAGGTTCATCAGCATGGTGCGACTGGCGTTGGTCGGATCGGTGACGTGCACCCCGCCGTTCACGCCACCGGTCAGGTTCCACAGCAGCCAGCTGTCGGTGTTGCCGAAGATCGCGTCGCCCGCCTCGGCGGCCGCCCGGACACCGTCGACGTTCTCCAGCACCCACTGGATCTTGCCGCCCGAGAAGTACGTCGCGGGCGGCAGACCTGCCTTGCGCCGGATCGTCTGGCCGCGCTCGTCCCGGTCGAGTGCCGAGGCGATCCGGTCGGTCCGCGTGTCCTGCCACACGATCGCGTTGTAGTAGGGCACGCCGGTCTTCTTGTTCCAGACCACCGCGGTCTCGCGCTGGTTGGTGATGCCCACCGCCGCCAGGTCCGCGTGGGTCAGCTTGGCGTTGGTCAGCGCCGTCTCCACCACCGACCTGGTGCGCTCCCAGATCTCGACCGGGCTGTGCTCGACCCAGCCGGCCTGGGGCAGGATCTGGTCGTGCTCGAGTTGGTGGCGGCCGATCACGTTGCCGCCGTGATCGAAGATCATGAACCGGGAGCTGGTGGTGCCCTGGTCGATCGCTCCCACGAAGTCAGCCATGTGCTTTTCCTTCCGTGTGAAGTCTGCGCCGGGGCACTCAGACCGACTCGAACTTGTCCGGGTTCGTCGGGACCTCACCAGGCTCCTGCGGGCCTACGTCGGGTAGGAACCGGCCGACCAGTTGGTCGTACAGGAAGACACCGACCACGCCGCCGATGATGGGCCCGACTATGGGTACCCAGAAATACAAATTCCCGTACTGGTCCTGCCATGCCGTGCCGTAGCCGGTGATGAACGATGCCAGCCGGGGGCCGAGGTCACGAGCGGGGTTGATCGCATACCCCGCGGCCGTGCCCCACGCCATGCCGATCGCGACGACGAGCAGGCCGATCCCGAGTGGTGCCAGGCCGCCGGCGAAGGTGTTGTTGCGCAGGTCGGTGATGGCCACGATGACGAACAGCAGGATGGCCGTACCGATGATCTGGTCGCGCAGGGCGCCCCACTCGCTGATCGGCGCCGAGCCGTTGCCGGGCAGCGTGGAGAACACGAACTGCGACTTGAACGTGTGACCGGGATCGAACTTGGCCAGCACCTCGGTGTAGTTCCAGCGCACGATCAGCGCGGCGACGAACGCGCCGAACGTCTGGGCGAGCACGTACGGGGCGACCTTGCGCCATTCGAAGCCCTTGAACGTGGCCAGCGCGATGGTCACCGCCGGGTTCAGGTGGCCACCACTGATCCGGCCCGCGACGTACACGCCGAGGGTGACGCCGATTCCCCAGGCCCAGGCGATGCTGTCGTGATCGCCGAGGCCGCCTGCGACGACTTGGGCCACCACGCCGACACCGAAGAGGATGAGGATGAATGTGCCAGCGAACTCGGCGCACATCTCACCGAGCAAGCCCTTGTCTCTGAGCCGTTCCACCATGACTCCTCCTTGAGTGCGGTGCGTGGGACCCCCAGGCCCCGGCGGCTGGGTCGGACGTTAGGTCGAGGCTGAGCAGGGGTCAACGCACGCTGGTCGACAATGTCGAACCGCCGGCTGCCGAACACCCAGCGCGGTCGGGTGTGGACGGTGAGCCAGCGCACACTCGATCGGGTGATGATTGGTCCGCATGGCCGGACGTGTTCGACAGTGTCGAACGAGCGTCGACGGGGTTATGGTCGATCCGTGCCTGGTCCTGTCCAGTCGATCGAGCGGGCGGCCGCGATCCTGCGGCTGCTCGCCCGTGGCTCGGGCAGGCTCGGCGTCGGCGAGATCGCGAGCTCGTTGGGACTGGCCAAGGGGACGGCCCACGGAATCCTCCGCACGTTGCAGCGGGTCGGTTTCGTCGAGCAGGACAGAGCTACTGGGAAGTATCAGCTCGGGGCCGCATTGCTGCATCTCGGCACCAGTTACCTGGACGTCAACGAGTTGCGTTCGCGGGCGATCAACTGGGCCGACGCCCTCGCGGCGCGCAGCGGCGAAGCGGTCCGCATCGGAGCGCCGCTGGAGGGCCAGGTGCTCGTGGTGCACCACGTGTTCCGGCCCGACGACACGCTGCAGGCCCTCGACGTGGGCTCGCTGCTGCCGTTGCACGCGACCGCGCTGGGCAAGGTCCTGCTGGCCTACGACGTCGAACTTGCCGGACTGCTGCAACGCGAGGAGTTGCTGGACGCGTACACCAGGCGGACGATCGTGGTTCCCAAGGTGCTGGCGAGGGCGCTGGGCGAGGTGCGCGACCGCGGATGGGCGGCCGACGTCGAGGAGGGCACGCCCGGCCAGGCCAGCATCGCGGCGCCGATTCGCGGTTATGGTGGCCTGGTCGTCGGAGCCATCGGTGTCTCCGGTGCGGTGGAACGGATCTGCGACGGGAAGAGCCAGCCGCGTCAGGTGCTGGTCGGGTATGTCCGGGACGCTGCCCGCGCGGTGTCCCGGGACCTCGGGGCGTCGAGGTGGTGACGGTGGGACGGCTGGTGCCCACAGCGAGGCGGAGAGCGGCGGGAGCACGATCGTGCAGCGCTACGTGATGTCGATCGACCAGGGCACGACATCCACCAGGTGCATCCTGTTCGATCAACGCGGCCGCCTGGTCTCCGTCGTGCAGAAGGAACACCAGCAGCACTTCCCGCGACCCGGCTGGGTCGAGCACGACGCCGTGGAGATCTGGCGGAACCTGGCGCGTCTGATGCCGCAGGCGCTGCGCCAGGCGGGCGCGCAGGCGGAGCAGGTGGTGGCCATCGGCATCGCGAACCAGCGCGAGACCGTCGTGCTGTGGGACCGGCACACGGGTGCCCCGATCGGCCACGCGATCGTCTGGCAGGACACCCGGACCGACGAGCTGGTCGAGGAGCTGGCCCGCCGCCCCGATGCCGACTCGATTCGCCGGCGCACCGGCCTGCCGCTGGCCACGTACTTCTCCGCGCCCCGGATCAGCTGGCTGCTCGACCGGGCACCCGGCCTGCGCGAGCGGGCCGAACGTGGTGACGTGCTCGCGGGCACGATGGAGAGCTGGCTGATCTGGAACCTCACCGGGGGCGCCGACGGCGGCGTGCACGTCACGGACGTGACCAACGCCAGCCGCACCCTGCTGATGGACCTGCACACCCTCGCCTGGGACGACTGGCTGTTGTCCTTTTTCGACATTCCACGCCGGATGCTGCCGGAGATCAGGTCCTCCACCGAGACCTACGGCGTGACGACCCGGGTGGTCCCCGGCATCACGATCGGCGCCGCGCTGGGCGACCAGAGCGCCGCGCTGTTCGGCCAGACCTGCTTCACCGCGGGGGAGGCCAAGTGCACCTACGGCACCGGCAGCTTCCTGCTGCTCAACACCGGGCACACGCCCGCGCTGTCCACCCACGGCCTGCTCACCACGGTCGGTTACAAGATCGGCCAGGAGAAGGCCGTCTACGCGCTGGAGGGCTCGATCGCGATCACCGGGTCGCTGGTCCAGTGGTTCCGCGACGGTCTGGGCCTGATCGCCAGCGCACCGGAGATCGAGACGCTCGCCAGGACGGTCCAGGACAACGGCGGCTGCTACATCGTGCCCGCGTTCTCCGGCCTGTTCGCGCCGCACTGGCGCAGCGAGGCCCGGGGTGTGATCGCGGGGCTGACCTCGTACATCACCAAGGGCCACCTGGCCAGGGCCGTGCTGGAGGCGACCGGCTGGCAGACCCGTGAGGTGGTGGACGCGATGAACGCCGACTCCGGCCTGGTGATGTCCACGCTCAAGGTGGACGGCGGGATGACCGCGAACAACCTGCTCATGCAGTTCATCGCGGACGTGCTGGACGTGCCCGTGGTGCGGCCGATGGTCGTGGAGACGGTCTCGCTGGGTGCCGCGTATGCCGCCGGGCTGGCCGTGGGCTACTGGCCGGACCTGGAGGGGCTGCGCCGCAACTGGCACCGGGCGGCCCAATGGTCACCGGCGATGGACGAGCTGAGCAGGGAGCGCGAGTACGGCAACTGGCAGCGGGCCGTCGAGCTGACCTTCGGCTGGATCCAGCACACGCACGGGCTGGAGCCGCCGGCGCGGATGGTGAGATGACCCCATGCCTGTCTCCGAGATCACGATCACCGACGACACGATTCGGCTGGGCCAGTTCCTCAAACTGGCCGGCCTGGCCGACGCGGGTTCGGACGCCAAAGCGCTGGTCGAGGCCGGCGAGGTCACTGTCAACGGCCGCGTCGACACGCGGCGGGGTCGTCAGCTGCACGTGGGCGACGTGGTCGCCTGCCACGGGCGTTCGGCCCGGGTGATCGCGGGCTGAGCACCGCGGCTCTCAGAGATCGATGGTCAGGGCGTCCGGTGGCAGGACCGGGTCCGGCCAGGCCGGGTCGTGGCGGAACGTGGACAGGTCGTGCGCGAACGGCCCGGCCGCGCTCTCGACCAGGGCCAGCACCCGGTCCCTGGCTTGCTGGACGTCCGCATGCCACGCGTCGTCGATCAGGCCCAGCCGCCTTGCCTGCGCGTACTCGTCCTCGTCCTTCCACGTGTAGCTGGACAGATCGGGCGCGACGACGAGGTCCACCAGCAGGTCGAAGGTGTCGATGCCGATCGGCGAGCGCCGGTACGGGCGCTCGAAGTTGACGTACCAGTGCGCGGGACCAGCGCCCAGGAACCGGTGCATGCTGAAGTGCTCGCCCGCCGCGAACCTGCTCACCAGCGTCGTGTCCTGCCAGATCCACCGGTCGAGCTCCCACCGGCCTGCGGTGAGGTTCGGGATCGCCTGCTTGCGGGTGGCGTCGTCGCCGGTGCGCAGCCACTCGATCCACGTGGTCGGGGACTGCTGCTCGACGCCCGGCCAGGTGGCCAGCACCAGCGTGTCGCCGTCCTCCTCGACCACGCGCAACGGCGCTGCCGTCCAGACCTTTCCGCGCAGTACGTCCCGCTTCACCGCCGTCGCGCCCACCGCGAACCGCTGCTCAGTCAAAGGTCAGCTCCTGCGTCCGGCGGGGCATCAGGAACAGCACGATCGCGCCCAGCACGGCCACCACGACCAGGCTGAGGAACACGTGATGAGCCGCCTCGTACAGCGCGTTCTGCACGTACACGGCGACACCGGCGTCGCCCTTCGGGATGGCGCCGCCCAGGATCAGGCTCGTCGCGTCGACACCGCTGTGGCTCAGGCCTGCCGCGACCGCGGCGGGCGGGTGGGTCAGCCTGCCGGTGAGCGTCGCGTTGGCGATCGCGCCGAACACCGCCGCACCGACCGCGCTGCCCATCGACCTGGCGAACATGTTCGTGCCGGTGACCACGCCCCGGCGGTCCCAGCCGACCACCGACTGGGCCGCGACCAGGGTCGGGCTCGCGGTGAGGCCCAGCCCGATGCCGACCACGAACGCCGCGCCCGCCACCTGCCACACCTGGGAGTGCTCCGGCAGCAGCGCGCACAGCACCGCGCCGGTGATCACGAACACGCTGCCGATCAGCGCTGTGTCGCGGAAGCCGATCCGGACGTAGATCCGCCCGGAGATCGTGGCCGCCAGCGGCCAGCCGATGGAGAGTGCGGCCAGCGCGAAGCCCGCGACCAGCGCACCCGTGCCCAGCACACCCTGCACGAATGTCGGGACGTAGGAACTGAGCCCGATCAGCAGCGCGCCGACACAGAACGTGGCCAGCGTGCCGCCCGCGAGCACCCGCCTGCCGAACACCCACAGCGGGACGACAGGTTCGGCGGTGCGTCTCTCGATCGACACGAACGCGACGATCAGCACCACCGCGACCACGAAGATCACGATGCTGGGCACCGACACCCAGGCCCACTGGACACCGCCTTCGAGCAGTCCCAGGATCAGCAGCGAGCAGCCGACGGTGAGGGTGCCCGCGCCGAGATAGTCGATGCGGTGCCGCTTGCGCTGCCTGACCTTCTCCTTGAACCGCCGCGCCAGCACGAAACTGGCCACCGCGCCCAGCGGCAGGTTCACGAAGAAGATCCACCGCCAGGACGTGTACTGCGAGAACACGCCGCCCAGCGTCGGGCCGAGCACGGCCGCGATCGCCCACACGCTGGCCAGGTAGCCCTGCACCTTGGCGCGTTCCTCGACGGTGTACATGTCGCCGACGATCGTCATGCTCATCGGCTGTACCGCGCCCGCGCCGATGCCCTGCACCGCCCGGAAGACGATCAGCGCCGGCATGCTCCACGCGACCCCGCACAGCACCGAGCCGACCAGGAACACCGCGATGCCGAAGAACATCACCGGCCTGCGGCCGATCACGTCGGCCAGCTTCCCGTAGAGCGGCACGGTCACCGCCTGCGTCAGCAGGTAGACCGAGAACAGCCAGGGGAACTGGGAGAAGCCACCCAGGTCCCGCACGATCGACGGGACGGCGGTGGCGATGATCGTGCTGTCCAGCGCGACCAGCCCGGTGCACAACATCAGCGCGGCGAGCACGGGCCCGCGCTCGGACCGGAACCCAACGCCCTGCGGCGCGGTGGCGGCCGTTGCCATCGGTGTCCTCTCGGGTCGGGGCCGGTGAGAGCTGCCGGCACCACGGTGCCGGCAGCTCTTGGAGCTGCTAACACAATGGCGTTCGATCAGGGAGCGGCGTCCAGGTGCGCCGGCTGCAAGGCGGAGGAGGTCCCGGTACCGCTGTTGTACCGGGGCCGACGACAACGCCGCAGATGGCGTGCCTGGACGACGCGAGCCGAACAGTTATTGTGTTTAGCTCTTAGCGGATCAGGCTTCCACCTCGCGGCGGTCGTCAGACCACAGTGTGTGGAACGTCCCCGCCCTGTCCACCCGCTTGTACGTATGCGCGCCGAAGAAGTCGCGCAGGCCCTGCAGCAGCGACGCGGGCAGCCTGCCCGCCCGCAGCCCGTCGTAGTAGGCCAGCGACGAGGAGAACGCGGGCGTCGGGATGCCGACCGCGGCCGCGTGCGCCACGACCCGCCGCCAGGCCTCCTGGCCCTGCGTCACGGCGTCGGCGAAGTACGGGTCGACCAGCAGCGACGGCAGGTCCGGGTCCTTGGCGTAGGCCTCCCGGATGCGGTCGAGGAAGCGGGCCCGGATGATGCAGCCGCCCCGCCAGATCGTGGCCGTCGAGCCCAGGTCGATGTGCCAGTCGTATTCGGCGCTGGCCGCCGCCATCTGGTCGTAACCCTGCGCGTAGGCGACCACCTTGGACGCGTACAGCGCCTTGCGCACGTCGTCGACGAACGAATCCCGGTCGGCCGGCGTGGGCGGGTCCGTCGGGCCGGGTAGTCCTTGTGCGGCAGCGCGCTGCTCCGGATGCGCGGACAGCGCCCTGGCGAACGTGGCCTCGGCGATCGCGGTGACCGGCACGCCCAGATCCAGTGCGGTCTGCACGGTCCAGCGGCCGGTGCCCTTCTGCTCCGCCTGATCGAGCACGACATCCACGAACGGTGTGCCGGTCGCGGCGTCCACATGGCCGAGTACGTCCGCGGTGGTCTCGATCAGGAACGACTCCAGGTCGCCGCTGTTCCACTCGGCGAAGATCTTCGAGAGCTCGGCCGGCTGCGCGCCCAGACCCTTGCGCAGCAGGTCGTAGGCCTCGGCGATGAGCTGCATGTCGGCGTACTCGATGCCGTTGTGCACCATCTTCACGAAGTGGCCGGCACCGTCGGGGCCGATGTGCGTGCAGCACGGGGTGCCGTTCACCTGTGCGGCGATCGTCTCGAACATCGGGCCGAGCGACTGGTAGGACTCCGGCGAACCGCCGGGCATGATGCTCGGCCCGAGCAGCGCGCCCTCCTCGCCGCCGGACACGCCCGTGCCGACGAAGTGCAACCCGCGCCCGCGCAGGCTCGCCTCGCGCCGCCGGGTGTCCGCGAAGTGGGCATTGCCACAGTCGATCAGGATGTCGCCCGCCTCCATCAGCGGCGCCAGCTCCTCGATCACGGCATCCGTGGGCGCTCCTGCCTTCACCATGATGATCACGCGCCGGGGCTTTTCCAGCGCGGCGATGAACTCCTCGGCCGACTCGGTCGGCACGAAGACACCCTCGTCGCCGTGCTCTTCCACCAGCGACTTGGTCCTGGCGACAGTCCTGTTGTGCAGTGCCACCGAGTAGCCGTGCCGGGCGAAGTTGCGGGCCAGGTTGCGGCCCATGACCGCGAGGCCCGTCACACCTATCTGTGCCGGAGATGCCATCTGAGTCCTCCCATCGAGACTGCCCGTCCCACCGTATGCGTTCCGGGCTGCTCAAATGCGACCACCCACTCTGGGGGCTCGTCCAATCCAAGCCCAATGAACCGGTTCGACCGTACCTACGTGTGGTGTCCCGAAGCGGGTGTCGCGCTGGGGGAGGCCGGAAGGAACCGGTGATGACGATGGATGACGAGATGGTTACCAAGCGTGGCAAGGCGGTGTCGGGCCGTGGCCGCACGAGCGGGACCGCGGTGACGGCATGAGCGTGACAGTCGTCGGCGATTCGCTGACCACCTACTGCCGCACCTGCGGCACCATGCTGTCCAACGGCAACGGGGCGACCCGGTCCGGCCCTCGGCCGCAGTACTGCTCCAACGCGTGCCGGCAGCGGGCCTACCGCCTGCGGCTGGCGGCGCAGTCGGCGCGGGGCGGCGGCCAAGCGGCCAACTCGACGCGCGGCGAGCGGCAGGGCAGGCTGACCCGGCCGGTGGCCGCCGTGCCCGACCCGGAACCGACCAGGAGGGCAGCGCGTCCCGCGACGCAGCAGCCCGACCAGGCCGGTGGCCGCAGGGGCACGCCGGTGCAGGGCAATGTGCCCGCCGCGCTGGACAGCCTGATCGGCCGCCAGGACGAGCTCGTCGAGCTGGGCCAGCTGGTGGACGCCCACCGCGCGGTCACCGTCATCGGCCCGCCCGGGGTCGGCAAGAGCAGGCTCGCGCTGGACGTGGCCCGCCAGGCCGGCGCCGGACTGCTGGACTGCACGTGGCCGGACGGCGTGTGGCTGGTCGACTGCGCGGGCCTGCCCGCCGGTTCGTCGGTCGCGTCCGCCGTGGCGACCGCGCTGTCCCTGCCGTCCTGGTGCGCCTCGGTGCCCGGGGTGGTCGAGGTGCTGCGCTCCCGCCGCGTGCTGCTGCTGCTGGACAACGTGGAGCACGTCCTGGCCGGGTGCACCGAACTGGCCACCGCGCTGCTGCGGGCGTGTGCCGGTGTGCGGGTGCTGGCTACCAGCCGGGAGCCGCTGGACGTGCCCGGTGTCGCGTTGCTGCCGCTCGGGCCGCTGTCCACCGGCACCCGCCCCGACCGCCCCCAGGTCGGCGTGGACGCTGTGCGGCTGTTCGTGGAACGGGCGTCGGCCAGCGTGCCGCACCTCGACCTCACCGGGCAGCAGCACTCGGCGGCCGTCGCCAAGCTGTGCACCCGGCTCGACGGGCTGCCGCTGGCCATCGAACTGGCCGCGCGCAGCGTGCGGCTGCTGGGCATCGACGACCTGCTCGCGCACGTCGACGCGGGCCACGACCTGGTGGCGGGCGGCAGGGTGAGCAGCAGGCACGGCAGCCTGCGGGCAGCCCTCGACGCCAGCTACCAGCTGCTGTCCGCCGACGAGCAACTCGTGTTCCGCCGGTTGTCCGTGCTCGCCGACCCCATCGACGCCCAGTCGGTGCACGCGCTGTGCCCGGAGTCGTGGCTGACCGAGGCCCGCATCGACGGCGTGCTGTCCGGGCTGGCCGCGCGGTCGCTGCTGCTGCCCACCGAGCGGCCAGGGCGCACGTACGACCAGTTCCGCACCGTGCGCGGCTACGGGCAGCACCGGCTGCGGGTCGCCGGCGAGGCCGACGACACGTACCGGCGGCTCGCCGGCTGGCTGGGTGAGCTGGCCCGGCCGGAGCTCAACCACGGCATGCCCTCCGAGCGGCTGCGGCCGCACCTGCGCACGCTGCGCGTGGTCGTCATGTGGTCGGCGCACCACCGGGATCTGCGCGCCGGCGAGCTGGCCGCCGCGTTGGCGTTGTGCCTGCAGTCCGGTGGCCGCCTGGCCGAGGCGGGCGCGGTGGCCGCGGGAGCGGTGCGCAGGCCCGACGGTGGTGGCGCGTACCGGGGCATCCTGCTGGCCGTCGGCGCGTCCGTCGCCCGGTGGCACGGCGACACCGAACGGATGGCGGCCCAGGCCGAGGAGGCCGCCGCCCAGCCGGGTGCCGCCGAGGTGCGGGCCGGGGCATTGGCCCTGCTCGGTCTCGCGCAGGTGGACCTGGGTGAGCTGGCGGCAGGCAGGGCGGCCGTGCGGCGGGCGCTGGACATGGACAACTCGCCGTTGGTCGCCGCCCGTGCCGCGCACGCCAGGGGCCGCGCGGTGCTGATGGCCGCGCGGACCGGTGCCGAGGACGACCTGGAGTCGGTCGAGGCCGGGCTGGCCCACGCGGCGGAACGGTCCCGGGAGGCGGGCGATGCCGCCGAGCTCTGTGCCGTGCTGCTCACGACGGCGGAGCTGGCACTGGCCGGGGAGCAGCCCGACGCTGCCGAGCAGCGGCTGATCGAGGCCCTGCGGAGCGTGCGGACGCAGCCCGAGCTGATGCCCGCGTCGCTGGAAGGGCTCGCGCTGGTGGCGTTGCGGCGCGAGGAGGCCGACCGGGGCCTGCGCCTGATCGCCGCGGCCGACGCGATCCGGGTCCGGACCGGGACTGCCCGGCCGGTGGTCGGACCGTTGTCCCGCTGGCCGGAACTCGACGAGGCGGACGCGCAGGCGCGGCGCGGGTTCACCGCCAAGCAACTGGCCGATCTGCACGCGGCCGCGATCCAGATGACGCCTGAGCAACTGCTCGCCTTCGCCGCCGGTGCCGAGTGGTCGGAACTGGTCAACCGCACCGAGAACCGGCGGCGGGAGCGGGAGCGGCGGGTGGTCGAGCTGGTCGCACAGGGCCTGACGAACCCGCAGATCGCCCGACGGACGGGCGTGTCCGAGCGGACCGTCGTGACCGACGTGCGCCGGATCTGCCGCCGGGTCGGCGTCCGGACCCGCGCCGAGCTGGCCGCGTTCGCGGGCAAGCAAGCGGTGGCGGAGAACTGACGCGGGTGCGGGTGCCGACACCGTCGTCGGCGCCCGCACTTCGCCCTCGCGGGGCGGTGTGGCTTCGATGTCGTCGACCGGACGCGCGTGATCGGTGGTGCGCCGATGATGATCGCGTGGTCGGGGTCGATGACCGATGTCGTGGCGAGCACGCTGTGTGCGGAGCTGCGGGTGCGGGTGCCTGCTTGGCGCCCGCACTTCGCCCTCGCGGGGCGGTGTGGCTTCGATGTCGTCGACCGGACGCGCGTGATCGGTGGTGCGCCGATGATGATCGCGTGGTCGGGGTCGATGACCGACATCGTGGCGAGCACGCTGTGCGCGCAGCTGCGGCCTGCGCGGAGCCGCGGGTCGGGGTCGATGACCGACGTTGTGGCGAGCACGCTGTGTGCGCAGCTGCGGCGTGCGCGGAGCTCCGGCGCGGGTGCGGGCGCCTGCTTGGCGCCCGCACCGTGGCTTCAGCCGGGCCGTGTCGCTTCAGCCGGGCAGTGTCGCTTCGATGTCCTTGACCAGTGCCGCGTCCTCGGGCTCGGTGCGCGGGCGGTAGCGGCCCACCACACTGCCGTTCGCGTCGAGGAGGAACTTCTCGAAGTTCCACTGGATGTCGCCCGCGGCGCCATCGGTGTCGGCAACGGCGGTCAGCTCCTGGTACACCGGGTGGCGGTCGTCGCCGTTGACGTCGACCTTCTCCATCATCGGAAACGTAACGCCGTAGGTGGTCGAGCAGAACGTCTGGATCTCCTCGGCCGTGCCGGGCTCCTGGCCGCCGAACTGGTTGCAGGGGAAGCCCACCACCGAGAAACCGCGGTCGGCGTACCGCTCGTGCAGCTGCTCCAGACCGGTGTACTGGGGCGTGAGCCCACACTTGGACGCCACGTTCACGATCAGCACCGCCTTGCCGCGCAGGTCGGCCAGCGTGGCGGGCTCACCGGCCAGCGTCTTGAGCGGGATGTCGTACAGGCTCACGAGATTCCTTCTTCCGACGAGTGGTTCATGTCCTGCTGACAGTTTGTCAGCCCTGCTGGGTCAGGAACGGGACGAGCCGCTCGGCGTTGCTGTGAGATCCGTGATGCCCGATCATCTTCGACTCGATGGGTTCCGCGTGGCCGCGGATCACCCCGTTGCCGTCCACCGAGGACGTCACGACATCACCGATCCGGGGCAGCGTCAGGTCGCTGACCCGTGGCCCGAACCAGCCCGCAGCGACCGCCTCCTCCCGCGAGAGCACATGAGCCCGGCCGCCGAGCACCTCTCGCCACGCGGCGAGCACGTCGGCCCCGGCGCCGGGTGCTGCGTAGACGTGCCGGGCCCGGATGTCGCCGCCGATCTCGGCGACGCCGTCGGTCATCTCGGGTGTGGCGTCCGCGTCGACGATCTGGTCGGGGGACAGGCGGACCATGCCGTGATCGGCCACCACCGCCAGCAACGCCCCCGGCGGCAGCACCTCGGCGATGTCGGCGGCCAGCCGGTCGGCCGCCCGGAGTTGGTAGCGCCACTGGTCCGACCCCGGCCCGTACACATGGCCGACGAGATCGAGATCGCCCTGGTATGCGTAGCAGAAGGACGGTTGGGGGAGCAGCGCGTCGCGGACCTGGATGACCAGATCGCCCAGCGCGTAGGCGTTGCGGAACTCGCCGCCGCGCAGCACCGCCCGGGTCAGGCCGGACCGCCGTTGCAATGGGGGAGCGACGACCGACACGGCCACCCCGGCGGCCTCGGCCCGCTCGAACGCGGTCGGCGCCGGCTGCACGCGTTCGGGCACCGCGGTCTCGCGCATGTCCTCCTTCGGTCCGGGTCCGGGGCCGCCGCGCCAGGTGAGGGCGTGCAGCAGCGGCAGGCCGGGCACCTGGAAGCTGATGCCGACGATGCCGTGCTCGCCTACTGGCAGCCCGGTGCCGAGCGTGGCGACGCTGGCCGCGGTGGTCGCCGGGAAACCCGCCGCGATGGGCGAATCGGTCGCGGCGAGGCCGGCCAGGAACGGCGCGTCCGCCGCGTGGGCTCGCAGCAGTTCCCAGCCCAGCCCGTCGATCAGCAGCAGGCACACGCGGCGGGCTGGGGGCAGCCCCAGCGTGTCGGTGCTGTCCGGCACGCCGAGCGTGGCCAGCAGCGAGGGCGTTACGTCCGCGAGCGAGCGTTCCGGCGGGTTGTGCACGGTCTCCGACGGTAGCGGAAAGCCTTACCCTCAGTCGTATGGAAATCAGGGAACTCGGGCACATCGTGCTCTATGTCCGCGACGTGCGGCGCTCCGCCGCGTTCTACCGTGACGTCCTGGGCTGGCGCCAGATCGTGCCGGACGCCGACGGGGCTGCGGTGGCCGCGTTCAACGCGCCATCCGGTCGCACCCATCACGAACTGCTGCTGATCGAGGTCGGCAAGGACGCCGCGGCCCAGCCGGCGGGCAAGCGGCTCGGGCTCTACCACTTCGGTCTGAAGATCGGCACCACCGACGACGAACTGCGGGCGGCTCGCGACATTCTCGTCGAGACCGGCACCCCGATCCTCGGCATGAGCGACCACACCGCGACGCACAGCCTCTACATCGCCGACCCGGATGGCAACGAGATCGAACTGTACGTGGACGTGCCGGGCGTGGACTGGAACGACCCGAGTGTGATGATGACGCCGACGAAGGCACTCGTGCTCTAGGGAGCGCAGCCACCGGACAGGGTCGAACCGTCCACTTCGGACAGTTCGGCGGCCCGGCTCGCGTTCCAGGACTGCCAACCGTCCGGCGACCCTGACTCGTTGGCCGCGATGTCCCGCAGCACGCACTCCTGCAGCCGGTGGGGCAGCGCGGCCAACGCGGGCACCGCGTCGGACGACAGCGTGCCCAGGTAGGCCATGTCGAGCGAGCCGGTGTGCTGCCAGCGCACGACGTTCTCGTGCACGATCAGCCGTTCCGGGTTCACCAAGGCCAGCACCAGCAGCCCCGCGAGTCCGGTGGCGACGACGGTGCGCGGCAGCCAACCCAGCCGCGTGCCCGCGACGATCACCAGCAGGTAGACCACCCCCAGCCACAGCTCGGTGCAGCCGACCACCAGGCGCAGCACCGTGAAGCCGTATGCCTGCTGGTAGGACCACATCCGCACCACCGCGGAACACACGATCACCAGCGTCAGACCGGCCAGCGCGCCGAGCAGCGCGCGCAGCCACACCCGGTCGGCGTTCGTCGTCCGGTCCGCGGTCCGCGCGGCGACGGCGATCACCACCAGGGTCAGCGCCGTCACCGCGAGCAGCTGCCAGAAGCCGCTGCGGGCGTACTGCGCGTAGGTCAGCCCCGCGGTGCGCAGCACGTACCCGGCGCCGCCGAACAGCGCGGCCAGCTGGTCCGCGACGAACGCGGCGAACAGCAGCACCAGCAGTCCGAGCGGCACCGCCCAGTCGACCCTGCGCAGCGTCCTGCCGGCCCGCGCGGGTGGCACGGTCGCGGGCGCCAGCAGCAGGTGACCGGCAGCCGCCGTGCACAGGCCGACCACGACGAGGACGAGTACCCAGGTGAACCGGATCGTCGGCAGCACCTGCCCGAGCTGGTGGGCGAAGGTGGCGTCGGCACCGGCGAACAGCGCGCCGAAGACGACCAGCAGCACGATCCCGACGACCACCGACAGCGCGATCCGCGCGGGGCGGGCGCCACCGTAACCGCGTAACGCCACCACACCCCTGCCCAGCCACGGCAGGTCGCCCAGCGCGGTCAGCGGCACCGCGAACACACCGAACAGCAGTTGCCCGGCCGAGCGGCCGCGGAACACCGCGAGCGACCCCGCGATGCAGGCACCGATCGCGCACCACGCGAACAGCCAGCCGGCCGCCCGGAACGCGCCGACCGCCAGCAGCGCGAGAGCCAGCACGGTCCACCCGATCCGGGCCCGCGGACCGGGTGCCGTCCTGGCCCTGGTGCGTCCCACGGTGGCGACGCCCGCGGTGATTGCGAGGCCGGCGGTCAGCCAGCCGATGCCGGGCTGGTCCAGCGGCACGGTGTTGGCCGCGACCACACCCACGGCCAGCCCGGCCACCAGCACCGCGGGCGGCGCGGCCGCCCGCCGCCGGACCCGAGGCGGCGGCAGCGTCGGGAACGGCGACACGACCACGGGCCCGCTCACCGGCGACGCGCTTACCCGCGGCGCGTTCACCGACGATGCGCTTACTGGCCGCGCGCTTGCTGGCGATGCGCTTAGTGGCCGCGCGCTTGCTGGCGATGCGCTTACCGACGATGCGCTTACCGACGGCGATGGCGGTGCTGTCCTGACCGATTGCGGCAGCGTCGTGCTGGGTCGGGGTGTGTGCAGGCCGAGTCGGCTGCGTGAGGACGTGGGTCGGTCGGGCATCGCTGCTCCTGGGCGTGCGTCATCGACACCCGGCGGGAGTCCGGCGGGTGGCTGGAAATCGGGTGTGGTTAAGCGGGTGTGGTTAAGCGGGTATCGGCAGGCTCAGCCGGATCCGGCAGCCGCCTGCCGCGGTCGGCGCGGAGTGGTCCGGCGGGTCCGGGTCGACGACGCCGATCGTGCCGCCGTGCAAATCGACCACCCACCGGGCGATGGCCAGCCCGAGACCGGTGCCGCCATCGGTGCCGGCACGCTCGCCCCGGCTGAACCGCTCGAACACCCGGATCCGGTCGGCGGGTGCGATGCCCGGGCCCTCGTCGTGCACCTCGATGCTCAGTTCGCCGGGCCGCGCCCGCGCGACCAGCCGGACACGGCCACCGACCGGTCCGTGCCGCACGGCGTTGTCGAGGAGGTTGACGACCACCTGGTGCAACCGCGCCCGATCGGCGAACACCGTCGCGTCCTCGGGCAGGACCGCCACCTCGAACGTCACACCCCGGCCGCCGACCTGGGACGTCACCTCGGCCTCGGCCACGACTTCGGCCAGCAGCGGTGCCACCGGGAACCGTTCCCGCCGCAGCGACAGCACGCCCGCGTCGATCCGGGACAGGTCCAGCAGCTCCGTGACGAGCCCGCCCAGCCGTTCGGTCTGCGCGAGCGCGGTGTGCAGGGTCACCGAGTCGGGTGGTGTCACCCCGTCGACCACGTTCTCCAGCACAGCGCGCAGGGCGGTGATCGGCGTGCGCAGCTCGTGCGAGACGTTCGCGACCAGCTCCCTGCGCTGCCGGTCGGCGGCGGCGAGGTCGGCGGCCATCTGGTTGAACGCGGTGGCCAGCTCGCCCACCTCGTCCCGGGCGGTGGCCCGTACCCGGTGGCTGTAGTTGCCGGTCGCCATCGCCCTGGCCGCGGCCGTCATCTCGCGCAGCGGCCGCGTCATGCCGTGGGCGAGCAGTTGCGAGGCCACCAGTGCGAGCACGATCGCCGTGATCGCCGTGCGGGGCGGCAGCCACCCGATCTGCGACCAGAAGAACGCCAGCGCAACCGCACCGGACACGACGACGACGACACCCATCTTGATCTTGATCGACCGGACCGGGTCGAGTGGCCTCGGCAGCAGCTCCAGCGCCGTCACCGTGCGCTCCCGGACGGTCATCTCGGTACCTCCAGTGCGTAGCCGACACCGTGCACGGTGCGGATCAGGTCCGCGCCCAGCTTGCGGCGCAACGCCTTCACGTGGCTGTCGACGGTCCGGGTGCTCGCCTGGTCCGACCAGTGCCACACCTCGGCCAGCAGCCGCTCCCTGGCCAGCACCGCCCTCGGCCGGTTCGCCAGGTGCGCCAGCAGGTCGAACTCGGTCCGCGTGAGATGGGCCTCGGCGCCCGACCGGCGCACTCGATGCTCGACCAGGTCGATCTCCAGGTCGCCGAGCACGATCCGGGCGGCGGCCTCGCCCGTCCCGGCCTGCTCGGCCCGGTCCACCCGGCGCAGCAGGGCGTGCACCCGGGCAGCCAGTTCGCGGATGGAGAACGGCTTGGTCAGGTAGTCGTCGGCGCCGACGGCCAGGCCGACGAGCAGGTCGGTCTCGTCGTCCCGCGCGGTCAGCATCAACACCGGTACCGGCCTGCGGGCCTGGATCCGCCTGCACACCTCAAGGCCGTCGAAACCGGGCAGCATGACGTCGAGCACGACGAGGTCCGGGGCGCTCGCCTCGGCCGCCTCGACGGCACTCGGCCCGTCCATCGCGATCCGGACGGCGAAGCCCTCGGCGCGCAGCCGCGCGGCCACCGACTCGGCGATCGTCGGTTCGTCCTCGACGACCAGCACCGTCCGTTGCCCCTCCCGCATGGCACGACTCTAGGCAGCGACGATGGAGATCCTCGCGGGGAGTTGTGAATGTTGTGTGCAGATGTCGTGCACGCCTCAGGCCGGCATCGCGCCGAGCATGCGCAGGATCAGGTTCGCGTAGTGCTCACCCAGTTCGGCGGGGGACATGGCCGCGTGATCGGAGTACCAGCGGGCGACGTCGATACCCAGCGACAGCACGGCCAGCGCGGCCGTGGCCACGTCCGGCACGTCGAAGACTCCGGTCCGCACCCCGTCGGAGATCACATCCCGGACCAGGTGGTCGATCCGGCGCCGCAACTGGGCGACGACCGCGTATTCCGACTCCGGCAGCGAGCCCAGTTCGTACTGCACCACCCGAGCCACGGTGTGCCGTTCCGCATGCCAGGACACGAAGTCCGTGACCAGGTAACGCATCTTCGCGACCGGGTCGGCACCCCGGTCGATCGCCTGCGTCACCAACTCCAGCGCCAGCTCGTGGCCGCTGCGGCTGATCTCGAACAGCAGCGCGACCTTCGAGGGGAAGTGCACGTAGAGCGCGGCCGGGCTCATGCCAGCGCCGCCCGCGATGTCCCTCGTGGTCGTGGCCTGGTAGCCGCGCTCGGCGAACGACCGCAGCCCCGACAGCATCAGCCTGCGTGCCGCGTCCGGTTGGACGTTCGGCCACAGGTCCGCCGGGGCCGCGTCGTTCGTCATGCCTGTGGGCCTGGCAGGTCCACGAGCCCGGCCAGCCTCGCCCGGTGTCTGCCCGGCGTGCCCAGCGCGATCTCGTCGCTCTTCGCGCGCTTCAGGAACAGGTGCGCCGGGTGCTCCCACGTCATGCCGATACCGCCGTGCAACTGGATGGCCTCCTCGGCCGCGTGCACGGCGACCAGTGAGCAGTGCGCCTGCGCCACGGACACCGCGATGGCCACGTCGTCGCGGTCCGCCGCGATGGCGTCCGCCGCGTACCGTGCCGCCGCTCTGGCGGTGACCAGTTCCAGCCACACGTCGGCCAGCCGGTGCTTGAGTGCCTGGAACGAGCCGACCGGGCGGCCGAACTGGTAGCGCTCCTTGACGTAGCGGACCGTCGTGTCCAGGCACCACTCGGCGATGCCGAGCTGCTCGGACGCCAGGATCGCGGCGCCTGCGGTCAGTGCCGCGGCGAGCGCGCCGGCGGAGCCGGCCAGGCGCTGCGCCGGTGCGTCCGCGAACGTGACGTCGGCGATGCCCCTGGTCCGGTCCAGCGCGGTCAACGGCGTCACCGTCACGCCATCGCCCACCCGCACCGAGTACAGGCAGGGGCCGTCCGGTCCGGTCGCGGGCACCACGAGGACGTCCGCGGCCGCCGCGTCGGCGACCGTGCCGACACGGCCGGTCAGCCTGACCGCCGCGTCCGCGGTGACCGCGCCCGGGAACGCGTCGCCGGGCATCGCGGCCAGCGGCACCGCGAGCGCCGCCGTCGTGTCGCCACCGGCCAGTGCCGCCAGCAGCGTGGTCACCGGGGCGGCCGTGGTGTCGCACGCGAGCAGCGCGCTCGTGGCGAGGACCGCGCTGCCCAGCAACGGCACCGGCGTCACCGCCTTGCCCAACTCCTCGGCGATGACGGCGAGCTCTCTGGCCGAACCGCCGACGCCACCGAGTTCCTCGGGGATCAGCAGGCCCGCCACGCCCAGTTGCCCGGTCAGCGTGCGCCACAACGCCTTGTCGTACTGCTCGCCGGAGTCCAGGCCGGCGAGCACCGCTGCCGGGCCGGACCGTTTGGTGAGCAGGTCGGCGACGCTGGACCGCAGCGCGTCCTCGACGTCGGTGTAGAGCAGGTTGGCCGCGGCCCGCGGCGCGGTGCTCGTGGTCATCGCGGCATGTCCTTCCATGGCATGTCCTTGTCCACCCTGGGTTCGGTGGGCAGTCCGAGCACCCGCTCGGCGATGATGTTGCGCAGGATCTCCGACGTGCCGCCCTCGATCGAGTTGCCCTTCGCTCGCAGGTAGCGGTAGCCCGCCTCGCGGCCGGTGAAGTCGACGATCTCCGGGCGGCGCATCGTCCAGTCGTCGTAGCGCAGGCCCTCCTCGGCCAGCAACTCCACGCCCAGCCCGGACAGCGCCTGGGACAGCCGCGCGAAGGCCAGCTTCATCGCCGAGCCCTCCGGACCGGGACTGCCCACCGCGAGCTGCTGGCTCAGCCGCGCCCCCGCCAGCCGGGTCGCCTCGGCCTCGACCCACAGCTTCAGCAGCCGGTCGTGCAGCTCGTGGGTGCGCAGTTCCGGCCGTTCCCGCCAGTCCTTCGCGACCACACCGAGCATGCCGAACTCGCGTGGCCCGCCACCGCCGCCGATCGCGACCCGTTCGTTCATCAGCGTGGTCTGCGCGACCGACCAGCCCTGGCCGACCTCGCCCAGCCGCAGCGAGTCCGGCAGCCGCACGTCGGTCAGGAAGACCTCGTTGAACTCGGCCTCACCGGTGATCTGCCGCAGCGGCCGCACGTCCACGCCCGGTGCGGTCATGTCACACACGAAGTAGCTCAGGCCCTGGTGCTTGGGCAGACTCGGATCGGTGCGCACGAGCATGATGGCCCAGCGGGCGGTGTGCGCGCTGGACGTCCACACCTTCTGCCCGTTGATCACCCAGTCGTCGCCGTCCTGGACCGCCCGCGTGCCCGCCGCGGCGAGGTCGGAGCCGGCACCGGGCTCGCTGAACAGCTGGCACCACACCTCCTCGCCGATCCACAGTGGACGAAGGAAGCGCTGCTTCTGTTCGTCCGTACCGAATCGGAGGATGGTCGGCGCGGCCATGCCCAGCCCGATGCCGATCCGGCGCGGGTCGTTGTTCGGGGCGCCCGCGGCGGCCAGTTCCCGTTCCACGACGGCCTGCAGGCTGCGTGACGCACCGAGACCGCCCAGGCCCTCCGGGAAGTGCACCCACGCGAGACCGGCGTCGAACCGGGCGCGCAGGAAGTCCAGGCGATCGGTGGTGGCGGGAGCGTGCGCCGCCAGCAGGTCGCTCACTCGCTCCCGCAGGCTCGTGGCGTCCAGAGTCTGTGTCATCGTCCCCGTCCTCAGGCGGCCAGCAGCACGACGGTCTCGGCCACGCAGGCCGGCTTCGGCTGGTCCTCGATCTCGATGGTGTACTTCACGACGGCCTGCGTGCCCAGCGCGGCCTCGGTGACCTCGACCAGCTCCGCGCTGGCCCGCACCCGCGAGCCGACCCGGACCGGGTTGGGGAAACGCACCTTGTTCGTGCCGTAGTTGATGCCCATGGTCAGCCCGTTGACCTGGTAGATGCTGTGGCCGAGCAGCGGGATCAGCGACAGCGTGAGATAGCCGTGCGCGATGGTCCCGCCGAACGGTCCCGCCTTCGCGCGCTCGACGTCCACGTGGATCCACTGGTGGTCGCCCGTCGCGTCGGCGAACTGGTTCACCTGCTCCTGGGTGATCTCGTGCCAGTCGCTGCGGCCGAGTTGCTCACCCTTGGCTGCCACGAACTCGGAGAGATCGGCGAACACGCGCATAAGCACTCCCTGCGGACGGCGATGTCAGGCTGACTGAGCGCTTAGCAACCTACCTTCGGGACCCGTGGCACCGGAAGTCCCAGTGGCGCGTCCGGCAACCCTCACCGGCAGGGTCACCGGACACCCCATCAGCTGATCGGCACGCCTGCCCGGATCACCGTGCGGCCGGACGGCGGGCCCCACAGCAGCTCGGGGTGCTCGAACGGGTCGCCCGCCAGGACGAGCAGGTCGGCGGCGCAGCCGGGGCGGACGCGGCCCAGGTCGGGGCGGCGCAGCAGGTCTGCGTTGACCGACGTGGCCGCGCGCAGCGTCGCCAGCGGGCCGTCGACCTCGGTCTGCAGCCGCAGGCCTGCCAGCTGCTCGTCCTCCAGCACACCCATCAGATCCGTGCCGAAGCCGATCCGGACACCGGCTGCCCTGGCGATCTCGACCGCGACGCGGCCCGCGTCGAGCACCTCGCGGTTCTTCGCGCGGGACACCGCCGCCATCCCGATCTCGCCGCCGCGCCGCTCCATCGCGTCGTACGTGACCAGCGTCGGCACCAGGTACGCGTCCCGCTCCGCCATCAGCGCCGCGGTCGGCGCGTCCAGCAGGTTGCCGTGCTCGATGCTGCGCACCCCGTTGACCACCGAGTGCCGGATCGCCTCCGGTGAGTACGCGTGCGCGGCCACGTAACTGCCCCGCCGCTCCGCCTCCTCGGTGACCGCCCGCACCTCGTCGGTCGAGTACTGCGGTACCCGGATCGGGTCGGTCAGCGACACGACCCCGCCGGAAGTCATGATCTTGATCGCGTGAGCGCCACGCAGGAACCGCTCCCGCACGGCCTGCCGCAGCGCGTCCACGCCGTCGACCACCTCGTTCATGTGGTGGTGACAGCCGCAGAAGTCCATGTCGGCCGCGCGCGCGTCGCCGTGGCCGCCGGTCTGGCTCAGCGCCGCACCCGTGTGCAGATAGCGCGGCGACGGGAACAGGCCCTCTTCGACGGCCCGCGCGAAGCCTGCGTCACCGCCCGCCACGTCCCGGACGGTGGTGAATCCCCTGCGCAGTGCCGCCTGCAGCCGGCGGGCACCGGACAGCGCCACGTAGCTCAGCGGCTTCGCCTCGATGTCCATCAGGTGCAGCGACACCGCGTAGGCGTGGAAATGAGCGTCGATCAGGCCGGGCAGCACGGTGCCGCCACGAGCGTCGATCACGATGTCCGCGCCACCGGCGTCGCCACCGATCTGCGCGACGGCCCCGTCCGCGACGACGACGGGACCATCCACCAGATCCTCGGACTCACCGTCGAAGACGGCCGCGTTGATGATCGCGAGGGTGCTCATGTGGCGAACGTTAGTCGCCTCGCGCGGCACCGTGGGCGGTCACGGGCATCGGTATCGCGCACGCCCGACATCGGCCGCGGCACCGCGCCGTAGCGCTCGCGGGCGAACCGGTGGAGCTGCCCGGTCAGCAGGCCCGCCTCGGTCACGGGCACCTCGGGAATCCTCGGCATGACGCCCTCCCTCTGTGGTCGCTGCCCTGTGCGAGCAGCCACCACGAGGACGGGCGGGGCGGGCGAAACGTGAGGACCTAAGCCGCTCGGCGGTACGCCTCGGCGGCGAGCACCAGGTCCTCCCACGCCATGCCGACGCTCTTGAACAGCCGTGGCCGATCCCGTGGCACGGCCACCGAGCCGCGCACCACTTGCGCCAGCCCGACCAGCGATTCGGGGTCGAGTGAGCCGGCCCGCACCGGCCCGACGACGTCACCTGCTTCGCGTAGCGCGGTCGCGGCGGCCTCGACGACGACGGTCGAGCGGGCCACCAGCGTCGCGTCGACCTCGGCGGCCTCCGGTTCGTGCGACCCGACGGCGACCACGGTGGCGTGGTCTGGCGGCAGGGCTCCGTCGAACAGTGGCGTGCGGGCCGTCGTGCAGCACGCCACGAGATCCGCCGACGCGACATCGGCCGCCGTGCCGACCCGGGCGTCCGGGCCGCACCAGGCCGCGAACTCCGCCGCCCGCGCGGCGTCCCGGCCGACCACGACGATCCGCCGGATCGGGCGGACAGCGCGCAACGCCGTCACGTGGGCGTGCGCCTGCGGGCCGGAGCCGAACACCACGAGGTCGGCGGTGGCCGGCTCGGCCAGCGCGTCCACGGCCACGGCGGACACGGCGGCGGTGCGGATCGCGGTGAGCACGATCCCGTCCAGCAGGGCGATCGGTTTCAGCGTCGGGCCATCCAGCAGCAGGTAGCTGCCCTGGATGCGGGGCAGGCCCGCCGCCGGGTTGTCCGGCGCGACGCTGGCCACCTTCACGCCCGCGTACTCGTCCCACTGGGCAGGCATGATCAGCAGCTGGCCGTGGTCGACCGGCACGACGGCCCTGGCCGGGTCGGCTGCCGGGTCCAGGCCGGCCAGCAGCGCGGTCCGCACGGCCGCGATCGCCACCGGCAGGTCGAGCACGGCGGTCACCGCGGCGGCGTCGAGGATGCGCACGGCCGCCATCCTGCCGCCTCACGGCAGCGGTGGCAGCTCCCGGCCGGTCAGCCACGGCCTGAACACGTCGGCCAGCGGCACACCCGCGTGCTGTCCGGCCAGCGCGATGAACTGCTCGGTGGTCACCGTGCCGTGCCGGTGCTCGGCCGTCCACGCCCGCAGCAGCCCGAAGAACCGCTCGTCGCCGATCCGGCGGCGCAGCACGTGCAGGGTCAGCGCACCCCGCTTGTAGACACGCTCGTCGAACATCCTGGCCACGCCGGGATCACCGACCCGCAGGTCCGCGCGCCGCCTGCTCAGCACTGCGTGCCACTCGGCCGCGTGCTGATCGGCCGACCGGCCGCCGGTGGCCTCCGACCACAGCCACTCCGCGTAGGTCGCGAACCCCTCGTTGAGCCAGATGTGCCGCCAGTCCGCGACGGTCAGACTGTTGCCGAACCACTGGTGCGCCAGTTCGTGTACGACCAGCCGTTCGTAGGTGCGCCGCCCGTCGACGTGGTTCGCGCCGAAGATCGACATGCCCTGGGCTTCGATCGGGTCGTCCAACTCGTCCTCGGTGACCACGAGCAGGTAGTTCTCGAACGGGTACGGGCCGAAGAACCGTTGCAGCGCGATCATCATCTGGCCCTGCCGGGCGAAGTCGTGCTCGGCTGCCCTGCGTAACGCGGGCGGTACCTCGGCCACCTGCGGCACGGCACCGGCGGCCAGCACGATCTGGTCGTACCGTCCGATTTGGACACTCATCAGGTAGGTCGCCGTCGGCTGCGGGCGGTCGTAGACCCAGGTGGCCGACCCGGCACCGACCCGCCGGGACACCAGGTTCGCGGTCACCAGCACGGTGTACGCGGCGGCCGCCGTCACCGTGACGCGGTAGGTCGCCTTGTCCGCAGGGTGGTCGTCGCACGGGAACCACGACGGTGCGCCGATCGGCTGGCTGGCCACCAGGACGCCGTCGGTCAGCTCGTCCCAGCCGATGTCGCCCCACCGGCTGGCGATCGGGTGCGGCGTGCCGGAGTACTTGACCGCGACGGTGAACTCCTGCTCAGCCGCCAACGGCTGGGCGGGCGTGATCCGCAGCTTGCCCGCGCGGTGGCTGTACCTGGCGGCCCGCCCGTTCACCGACACCCGGTGCACGCGCAGGTCGGCCAGGTCCAGGCTGAACCGGGCGAGCGGCTGTGTCGCGACGGCCGTGATCGTCGCCTGCGCGGTCAGCAGGTTCGGCGCGATCTTGTAGGTCAGGTCCAGGTCGTAGTGGCCGACCCGGTAGCCGCCGTTGCCGTTGCGGGGCAGGTAGGAGTCACCGGACCGGTCGGCACCCTCCTGACCCGGCCCGGTGGTGGCCTTCCGAGTCACCCCCGGCGCCCGCCATCGACCGGCCAGTCCAGGATCGGGTTGCCCTGCCAGCGCGAATGCGCGGGGACCGCGTCACCTCTGGTCACCAGCGACCCGGGACCCACCGTCGTCGCCGTGCCGATGCTCGCCCCGGGCAGCACGATGCCGTGCGGGCCCAGGGTCGCGCCCGCGTCCAACCGCACCTCGTCCATGCTCATGATCCGATCATGGAACAGATGCGTCTGCACCACGCACCCCCGGTTGACGGTCGCACCGGCACCGACGCGCACCAGATCCGACTCGGGCAGCCAGTACGTCTCCAGCCACGCACCGCGGCCGATGTGCGCGCCCATCGTGCGCAGCCAGGCCGTCAGCAGCGGGGTGCCGCCGGACGTGCCGATCAGCCACGGCACGGCCAGGGCCTCGACGAACGTGTCGGCCAGCTCGTTGCGCCACACGAACGACGCCCACAGCGGGTGCTCGACCGCACGGAACCGGCCGACCAGCAGCCACTTCATGGTGGTCGCGACCAGGCACGCGACGATGCCCGCACCGAGCAGGACCACGCCGGACAGCACGGCCTCGAGCCAGCCGCCGACCGTCAGCAGCACGGCACACACGATCACCGCGAGCGCGACCCCGCACATCACCGGCACCACCCGGCACAGCTCCACGGCGGCCCTGGCCAGCTTCAGCCGGGCGGGCGGGCGGAACGTGCGGCTGGTGTCGGTCTGCCCGACGGCCCTGCGCAGCGGCATCGGCGGCATGCCCAGCCAGGACGAACCCTTCTTGGCCTTGCGCGGCGTCGAGGACAGCACGCCCACCAGGCCGCGGTTGGGTACCGAGTGGCCGGGTGCCGTCATGCCGGAGTTGCCGAGGAACGCGGCCTTGCCGACCCGCGCGGGCGCGACGTGCAGCCAGCCGCGGCCCAGCTCGTAGCCGGCGACCATGGTGTCGTCGGCGAGGAACGCGCCGTCGGCCACCGTGGTCATCTTGGGCAGCGCGAGGACGGTGGAGATCTCGGCGCCGCGGCCGACCTTCGCACCGAGCAGCCGCAGCCAGACCGGCGTGAACAGGCTCGCATAGATCGGGAACAGCGCGGTCCGTGCCAGGTCCATCAGGCGTTCGGTGGTCCACACCTGCCACGCGGTCCGCCCGTGCACGGGGTGGTAGCCCTCGCGCAGGCCGATGCTGAGCAGGCGCACCGAGACCAGTACCAGCAGCGCGTAGGCCACCAGGTAGGCGGCGGTGGCGGCGGGCACCATGACCAGCGCGTGCGGCAGCGCGGCCCGCACGTTCGGGGTGCCCTCGACGGCGTTGACGAGCAGGACGAGCGCGGGCACGGCCGCTACCGCGGGCAGCAGGCCCAGCAGCAGCGACGTCGCGCCGTAGACCGAGGCCCACGCGCGGGACCGGGGCGCCCTGGCACCGGGCCACTTCAGCGTCGACTTGCCCGCGGGTGCGGCCGGGCTGCCTGCCCAGCGCTGCTCAGCGGGCACCGCGCCGGTCACCGTCGAACCGGCGGCCACGTCGGCACCCTTGCCGATCCGGGCGCCGGGCAGCAGCGTGCTGCGAGCGCCGACCCGGGCGCCCGCGCCGACGCGGATCTTGCCGATGTGCACGAGGTCGCCGTCCACCCAGTAGCCGGACAGGTCGACCTCGGGCTCGACGGCGGCGCCGCGGCCCAGCCGCAGCATGCCGGTGACCGGCGGGGCCGAGTGCAGGTCGACGTCCTTGCCGACCTTCGCGCCGAGCGCCTTCGCGTAGCGGGTCATCCAGGAGGCACCGGACACGTTCGCCGCGCCGCTGTGTTCGGCCAGTTGCTGCGCGGTCCACAGCCGCAAGTGCACGTTGCCGCCGCGTGGGTAGCTGCCGGGTCGCACGTGTCGGAGCAGCAGCCGGGCGCCGCCGGCGGCGATCGCGATCCGGCCGGGCGGGCTGAACAGCACGACCCAGCCGGCCGCCAGCCACCACCAGGACACCGACGGCGCCCACGCGACACCGCCGACCGCGGCCAGCACGGTGCTCAGCGCGGCGAGGACGGAGGCCCAGCGCAAGCCGCCGAGGGTGAACAGCGGGATGGTGAGCAGTGTCTGCGCGACGCCCATCCGTTTCGGCGTCGGCACGACGGTCCGGCGGGTGGTCGCCGCGTCGAGGTACTCGTCGAGCAGCCGCGCCAGCGCGCCGAGCGTGGGGCGCTGGTAGATGTCGAGCACCGAGACGCGCGGGAACCGGGTACGGATCCTGGCGACCAGCTGGGCCGCCGTCAGGCTGCCGCCGCCGTTGTCGAAGAAGTCGGCGTCCCGGTCCGACACGCGCGCGCCCAGAATCTGTGCCCAGCCCTCGGCCAGCCAGGACTCGTTGTCCGACAAGGATGTCTTCGTCGTCCACAGTGGAGTCAAGCGGCCAGGGCAGGGCGGCCCGGTCGACCTTGCCGGACGTGCGGGTGGGCAACTCGCCGACGACGGCGAGCAGCGGCACGAGCGCCGCGGGCAAGGTGGCGCGCAGCTGGGTCGTGGCGGCCCGCTGGTCGAACCCGGGGTTCGTGGCCAGGTAGCCGACGAGGATCTGGTTGCCGGCGTCGGTGCGGCGCACGGCGGCAGCGGCGGCGACCACACCCGGCAGTGCCTGCAGGGCGGCGTCCGACCTCGCCCAGCTCGATGCGCCTGCCACCCAGCTTCACCTGCTCGTCGCCGCGACCGACGAACAGCAGCCCTTCGGGCTCGGCGCGCACGACGTCGCCGCTGCGGTAGGCGCGGCGCCAGCCCAGCGACGGCAGCGGTGCGTACTTCGCGGCGTCCTTGGCGTCGTCGAGGTAGCGAGCGAGGCCGACACCGCCGATGACGAGTTCGCCGGTCTCACCCATCGCGACCGGTTCGCCGAACTCGTCGACGACGGCGAGCTGCCAGCCGGCCAGCGGCAGCCCGATCCGGACCGGACCCTGCCCGGTCAGCTGGGCGGCGCACGCGACGACGGTCGCCTCGGTCGGGCCGTAGGTGTTCCACACCTCGCGGCCCTCGACGGCGAGCCGCTCGGCGAGTTCACGGCGGGCACGCTTCGCCACCGAAGATCAGCAGCCGGACGTCCTCCAGCGCGTCGGCCGGCCAGAGCGCGGCCAGCGTCGGCACCGTGGACACGATGGTGATGCCCTGCGTCGACCAGCCACGGCCCGAGATCGACACCGGTCCGGACGAGTGCGCGTGGCGCGGGCACCAGGCAGGCACCGTGGCGCCACGCCAGCCACATCTCCTCGCAGGAAGCGTCGAAGGCGACCGACAGCCCGGCCAGGACGCGGTCGCCGGGGCCGATCGGCTCGCTCGTGTCGTCATGGAGGAACAGCCCGGCTTCGGCGTCCACGAACGCGGCGGCGGAGCGATGCGTCACGGCGACGCCCTTCGGGCTTGCCGGTCGAGCCGGACGTGAAGATGATCCAGGCGTCGTCGTCCGGCCCGGGCGTGCCGCCCGGCCTGCCGATCGGCGGAGTGCGATGGGTGATCTCCGGTGCGTCACCCAGCACAGCGCAGACCGCGGCCTCGGCGAACACGAGATCGGCCCGCTCCCGCGGGTCGTCGGCGTCGACGGGCACGTAGGCGGCGCCTGCGGACAGCACGGCGAGGATGGCGACGTAGAGGTCGACGGTGCCGGATGCGATCCGGATGCCGACGCGGTCACCGAGGCCGATCCCGCTGGCGTACAGGCGAGTGCGCAGCGCGTCGACCTCGTCGGTGAGCTGTCGGTAGGTGAGCGATCGCGCGGCGTCAGCAACGGCGGGCGCGTTCGGGTGGTGAGCGGCGGTCTGGTGGAAGACGTCCAGCAGGGTGCGTTCGCTGGGCGCCAGGTCCGACCAGAACAGGGCGCGGGGTGGTGGCGCGGCGACCGGCGTCAGCAGAACGCGGTCGACGGTCACGGTCACCGAGACAAGCCCATCTCGAGTCCTCCGGGAGGGATCAACCGGGGCCTGCGACGTGTGCGCGGCGTACCCGGGCCGTCCGAAAGAATACAGCAGGTGAACGGCATATTTCGTTCATGTCTCGGTGGCCGTGGTCGAGCTCACCGGTGGTCTTGGTCATGGTCATCGGTGGTCCTGGTCATGGTCACCTGAGGTCGTGGTGACCGGGTCGTGGCCGGGGTCGCTCACGTCGTGGCCGGGTCGCCCGGTGTCGTCGCCCGGTGTCCTGGTGACGGTCGTCGGTGGAGATCACCCCTGGGTCGATGGTGGGGGTAGCACCAGGGACAGTTCGGGGTCTGCCCCCATGGTTTCGGCGCCGTTGTTGATCGAGGCTCGGAGCCGTGGGAAATCACGGGACGACCGTCGCGACAGGGGATGCGGCGACGGCACAGGGGGACCCGCGAGACGGCGCCGAAACCGTTGCGGTGGTGGGATATCCGCCGACCGTTTCGGTGGTGCCGGCCGGGGGCGACAGGTTGGGGGTCGGTGCCGGATGGTCCGGCCACGGCGAGACCGGACGGTCCCACCATGGCGAGCCTTGCCCACCGGCGGTCGGATGCGATGAGCCGGCCGAGGAGTCGGGCCCGGCCGGGAGTCGGGCCCGGCCGGAGAGTCGGGCCCCGCCGGAGAGTCGGGCCCGGCCGGTACGTCGGCCGGGGGCGGCGCGGTCGTCGGATCGGTGGTCGGCGCGGTCGCTGATTCGGGAGCGGGGGTCACCCGGCCGATCGAGCGTGCCGGTTCGGTTGGGCGTTGGGGTCCGGTTGAGAGTGCCGGTTCGGCCGGGCGTGTCGCCAGTGGGAGTGCCCGGTCGGGTGACAAAGCCGATCCGGTGACGGCCGTCGGCCGTGTCGACCGCGCGGCGGTCGACACGGAGGGGAGCGCCGAGCGGGGTGCGGAGCCCGATCCGGCGGCGGCCGGGCGTGTCGGCCACGGAGCGGTCGACACGCGGGGGATGACTCGGCCGTTGACCGGGCGTGTCGACCCTCGGGAGGTCGACTCGCGGGGGGATGCCGGTTCGGTTGGGGAGCCTGCTGGCAGTGGCTTCGACCGGGCGGGTTGGCCGGCAAGAGGCCGGCTCGCGGGGGATGACTTGGCCGTTGATTGGGCGTGTCGACCGCGGAGCGGTCGACTCGGTCGGGAGTTTCCCGTCGAGTGGCCATCTCGATGGGATGGCGGCGCTTGCGGGGGTTGCCGTCCGTGCTGCGGTCGACTCGCGGGGAAGTACCCGGTCGGGTGGGGGGTCTCCGATCGGGTGGCTGTGGTTGGCGGGCGTGTTGGCCGGGGAGGGGTCGACTCGCGGGGGAGTACCCGGCCGGGTTCGGAGTCCGGGCGGGTGGTTGTCGCGGTCGGGGACACCGGGCCGGCTGGGTCGCGGGGGGACACCCGGTCGGCAGGGGGGTCCGGGACGGAAGTCGGCGCCGGCGACCGGGGGGCGGCTGGTTGGCTGGCCGGATTCGTGTTCGGGGCACTGGCCATCGCGCTGGGAGCGATGGTCGTGTTGCACCTGCTCGGCTTCGGCAGGCTCGACCCGCTCGTCACCACCGTCTCCGACTTCGTCTCCATCCCCGGCGGCGCCGTCCTGCTCGACGTGGCGGTGCTCGCCGTCGCGGCGGCCGCTGCCGCGATTCCTGTCGGACTCCGCCTGCGAAAGGCACTCTGGATTCCCTACGGGATCGGCTGTCTCGGCCTGATCGCCACGCTCGTCTTCCCGACCAACGCCCTGGACACCGCGGTCGACACCAGCGCCGTCGTGCACCGCTACGTCGCAGGCGTGTTCTTCGTCAGTCTCGCCATCGCGGCCCTGCTGACCACAACGCCACACACCAGGGCCCGCAACTGGACCACCGCGGGCATCGGCGTCGGCATCCTGTTCCTGATCAGTCACGTGCCGCTGCTCTGGCCCGACTGGCCCGGCTCGCCGGAGATCGCCACGATCCTGCCTCGCGGGCTGGCCGAGCGCGGACTCCTGCTCACCGACATGGCGCTGCTCGCCAGCATGGCCAAGCGGGTGACCCGGTGATCGCCGCCGGGATCGGTTTCGCGATGCTCGCCGCCTGCTGCTACGCACTCGCGGCCGCCCTGCAGCACGGCGCCGTCACCACGGTCGCCGACCAGTCCGGCCGGCTACGCCTTGCGCAGCTCAAGGCCCTGGTCCGCAAGCCCCGCTGGCTGCTCGGCACGCTCGCCGTCGCCTGCGGTGCCGCGCTGCACGTGGTGTCACTCTCGATCGCCCCACTGTCCATCGTGCAACCGATCGGCGTGCTGTCCATCGGCCTCACCGCGGTGTTCGCGGCCCGCACGTCCGGTGCCCCGCTGGGCCGAGCCACCTGGTACGCCGTGTTCGCGACCGCCGCGGGCGTCGGGTTGTTCGTGCTCGTCGCGGCCCCGCACGCCAGCGAGTCCGCCGTGCCGAACATGGCCGCCGGCACGGTGTTGCCGGTGACCGCGGTGGTCGCCGGGGCACTCGTGCTGGCCGCGTTCAGCTCGCGCGGCTGGGTGCGCTGCCCGCTGTTCGCCACGGCCGCCGGTGTCGCCTACGGCACCGTGTCCGTCCTGACCCGGGTGCTCGCCCAGCACCTGCGCGTCGACGGCCTCAGCGGCCTGCCCGCCGGGCCGACCGCGATCACCGTGGTCGGTGGCGTGCTCTGCATCGTCGCCGGAGCGCTCTGCGTCCAGCAGGCGTTCGCCAACGGCAGGCCCGACACCGTGATGGGCTGCCAGACCGTCGTCGACCCGCTGATCGGCGTGCTCTCCGGTGTCTTCCTGTTCCACGAGACGGTCGGCACGACGCCGGTCGCCGTGCTCGGCCAACTGGGCGGTGGCGCGCTCGCGATCGCGGGCGTGCTCGCGCTGGCCCACCGACGTACCGAACCTGTCCACACATCACCAAGGGGGAAGAAGTTCATGGACCGTCCATACCGGATCGCCATCGGGGCGGACACATACCCGCCGGATGTCAACGGTGCCGCCAGGTTCGCCCATCAGCTCGCCTCGGGCCTGGCGGAGCGTGGCCACGACGTGCACGTGCTGTGCCCGTCGGACACCGGTCCGGCCGGTGTGTCGACGATGGACGGTGTCACCGTGCACCGGGTGGCCTCACACGGCACTCCGGTCCACCCGACGTTCCGGGTGTGCCTGCCATGGCGGACGCGCCGCACGGCCGAAGACCTCGTCGCCGATCTCGCGCCGGACGTGGTGCACGTGCAGGCGCATTTCACCGTCGGGCGGGCCCTGGTCCGGGCAGCCGGCCGCCGGGACGTGCCGGTGGTCGCGACCAACCACTTCATGCCGGAGAACCTGCTGCCCTACGTGCCGGTGCCCGGTTGGCTGCGGTCGACGGCCGCGCGGCTGGCGTGGCGCGACCTCGGCCGCGTGTTCCGGCCCGCGACCGTGGTCACCGCCCCGACGCCGACGGCCGTGCGGATGCTGAGCGAGCAGGGGTTCGCCGGGCGTGCCGTGCCGGTCTCGTGCGGCGTGGACCTCACCCGGTTCAGCGACGACGGGACGGCCCGCGACGGCCGCACCGTGCTGTTCGTCGGCAGGCTGGACGAGGAGAAGCGGGTACACGAGTTGCTGCGCGCTGTCGCCGTCCTGCCCGGACTGCGCGCCGAGATCGTCGGTGACGGGGCCCGCCGGACCGCGCTGACCGAGCTGGCCGCCGAGCTGGACATCACCGATCGGGTGCGGTTCCTCGGGTTCGTCAGCGACGAGGAACTCGTCGCCGCGTACCGCAGGGCATCGGTGTTCTGCATGCCCGGGGTGGCCGAGCTGCAGAGCCTCGCGACGATGGAGGCGATGGCGTCCGGGCTGCCGGTGGTCGCCGCCGACGCGGTCGCGCTGCCGCACCTGGTGCGGCCCGGCGTCAACGGCCGGCTCTTCCCGCCGGGCGACGTGCCCGCACTGGCCGCCGCGCTCGCCGCGGTGCTGGAGCGGCGCGGCTCGTTCGGCCGGGCGAGCCGGGAGCTGATCGACCGGCACGACGTGCGGCACAGCCTGGACACGTTCGAGGGTCTGTACCGGACGGCGATCGGCAGGCCGGAGGTGCCGCGGATGCCCGTGCAACTCGTGGCGCCGCGAGTGTCCATCCCGGTCGGGGCTGTTCGTCCCTAGAGTGGACACCCGGCGACCAGCGCCGGGCGGGACAGCCGAGGAGCCAGCCATGCCCATGTACGTCGCCCTCACCTACACCCGGGACGTCGACTGGAGTTCGCCCGAGTTCAGCGAGGAAATGAAGGACTACGCCGAGTTCGGCGAGGCCGCGGCAGCCGTGATCCGGGGCGGCCACGCGCTGTACCCGACCGCGACGGCCACGACGGTCCGGGTGACCGGCGGCAAGGGCGGGGACGTCGTCACCAGCGACGGCCCGTACACCGAGACCAAGGAAGCCCTCACCGGGTACTACGAGCTGGAGTGCGCCGATCTGGAAGAGGCGGTCGCCGTGGCCGCGAAGCTCCCGGCGGCCTGGGACGGTGCGGTGGAGGTCCGTCCCGTCATCAAGTTCTGATGTCCGCCGGTGACGCGGTCGCGCGGCTGGTACGCGAGGAGGGGACTCGCGTACTCGCCACGCTGGTCCGCGTCACCGGCAGCGTCGACCTGGCCCAGGACGCGGCGCAGGACGCCGTGGTCCGCGCGCTGGAGACCTGGCCGAGGGACGGCGTGCCGGACAATCCGCGCGGCTGGCTGCTGGTCACCGCGAAACGGCGGGCCGTCGACCTGATCCGGCGCGAGGTGCGCCGGCCGGCCAAGGAAGCGGCGGCGGAACTCGTGGTCGACTGGTCGGAACTCGAGGAGCCGGAGGTCATCCGGGACGACCTGCTGCGCCTGGTGTTCACCTGCTGCCACCCGTGCCTGTCGCTGGACGCGCAGGTCGCGCTCGCCCTGCGCACGCTCGGCGGCCTGGCCACGCCGGAGGTGGCCAGGGCGCTGCTGGTGCCCGAGGCGACCATGGCCAAACGCCTGACCAGGGCGAAGCAGAAGATCGCGCAGGCCGGCATCCCGTACCGGGTGCCCGCGCCGGACGAACTGCCGGGCAGGCTGGCCGGGGTGGCCGCGACCGTCTACCTGATCTTCAACGAGGGCTACGCGGCTGCCGCGGGCGATGATCTGGTCCGAGCCGAACTGACCACCGAGGCGGTGCGGCTGGCCAGGTTGCTGGCCGAGCTGATGCCCGACGAGCCGACCGTGCTCGGCCTGTTGGCCCTGGTGCTGCTGCAGAACTCCCGGCACGGCGCCAGGATCGACGAGACCGGGCGGCCCGTGCTGCTGCCCGACCAGGACCGCGGCCGGTGGGACCGGGCCGCGATCAAGGAAGGCGTCGAACTGGTCGGCGTAGCGCTGCGGCGCTGCCCGGACCACCCGGACGGCTACGTCGTGCAGGCGGCGATCGCCGCCTGCCACGCGCTGGCCCCGTCCTACGCGGCGACCAACTGGGACGCGGTGATCTCCTGGTACGACGTGCTGCTGACGGTCCAGGACACCCCGGTGATCCGGCTCAACCGGGCCGCTGCCGTGGCCGAACGGGACGGCCCGGCCGCCGCGCTCGTCCTGGTCGACGGCATCGAGGGTCTGGACCAGTACCCGTGGTGGCACGCGACCCGCGCCGAGCTGCTGCACCGCACCGGCGAGCACGATCCGGCCAGGGTCGCCTACCTGCGGGCACTGGAGGTCGGCATGAGCGGCCCGCAGGCCGAGCACCTGCGGCGCAGGCTCGCCGAACTGCCCGGCTGAGGACGACTGTCGGTGACATCACCGGCACTTCGGCGGCCGGCACCCGTGGCGGATACCGGAGTGCGGCACCATACCGTCGGGTATGTCGTCGCCGGGCCGAGGGAGATCAGGTGAACGAGCAGGACATGCAGGACATTCTGGCCACTGTCCGGGAATTCGTCCGAGACGTGGTCGTGCCCGCCGAGGACGAGATCGAGGAGCACGACGCGATCCCGGCCGCGATCCGGCAGCAGGCGGCCACGATGGGCCTGTACGGCTTCACGATCCCCGTCGAGTACGGCGGCCTGGGCCTGGACGAGGTCGAGGAATCCCGGCTGGTGATGGAACTGGGCTACACCACGCCCGCGTTCCGCTCGCTGTTCGGTACCAACAACGGCATCGCGGGCCACGTGCTGCTGGAGGGTGCCACCGACGAGCAGCGCGCCACCTACCTGCCGAAACTGGCCAGCGGCGAGTGGACGGCCTCGTTCGCGCTCACCGAACCGGAAGCCGGTTCCGACCCGAGCACGCTGACCACGGCCGCCCGGCTCGACGGCCGGGAATGGGTGATCACCGGCAGCAAGCGCTACATCACCAACGCGCCCAGCGCCGACGTGTTCATGGTGTTCGCCCGCACCGATCCGGATGCCGGCGCAGGCAAGGGAATCTCCGCGTTCCTGGTGGAGCGCGACCGCGCCGGGCTGACCGTCGGCCCGAAGGACCGCAAGATGGGCCAGGCCGGAGCGCTGACGGCGGACGTGCACTTCGAGGACGTCCGGGTGCCCACGGCGAGCCTCATCGGCGACCGGCCCGGTCTGGGCTACGCCACCGCGATGCGCTGCCTCGCGCACGGCCGCATCCACATCGCGGCCCTGTGCGTCGGGTTGATGCAGCGGCTGGTCGACGAGTCGGCCGCCTGGGCTGCGTCGCGGCACCAGTCGGGCCGGGCGATCGGCGAGTTCCAGCTCGTGCAGGGCATGCTGGCCGACTCGCAGACCGACCTGATGGCGGCCAGGGGACTGGTGCTGGAGACCGCGCGGGCCTACCGGTCCGGCGAGGACCGTCGCACCGGACCGTCGTGCGCCAAGTACTTCGCCAGCGAGGCCGTGTGCCGGGTGGCCGATCGCGCCGTGCAGATCCATGGCGGCGCCGGCTACATCCGGGGCGTGCCGGTCGAGCGGCTCTACCGGGACGCCCGGCTGTTCCGGTTGTACGAGGGAACCAGCCAGATCCAGCAGCTGATCATCGCCCGCCAGGTGCTCCGGTCGGCCACCGCGACCCAGGCCTGAGTGGCGCCTGCGGGTCTATTTGGGCAGGTGGGCCGCGTGCTGGGGCATGTCGGCCAGCGGGTCGCCGTGCGCATCGAACCGCTCCAGCACGTCGTCGGCGACGAACACCAGATCCTCGACCCGCAGGCACGCCCGCACCTCGTCCCACGTGACCGGCGTGGACACCGTGGGGCGTTCCCGGGCGCGCAGCGAGTACGGCGCCACGGTCGTCTTCGCGGGGCGGTTCTGGTCCCAGTCCACGAACACCTTGCCGGTACGGCGGTTGCGCGCCATCACGGCCGTGACCAGGTCCGGGTGTTCGCCTGCCAGCCGGGTCGCCAGCGCCTTCGCGTACTTGCCGGTGCGATCGGCCGAACCGACCCGCACCGGCACGTACAACTGCAGCCCTTTCGAGCCGCTGGTCTTCGGGTAGCCGGTCAACCCGTCCTCGGTGAGTACGCCGTTGATCAGTTCGGCCACCCGGCAACACTCCACGACGGTCGCGGGCGCGCCCGGATCGAGGTCGAACACCAGCAGATCCGGCACGTGCCGGGCGCCGCGTGCGCCGACCGTCCACTGCGGCACGTGCAGTTCCAGGGCGGCGAGGTTGGCCGCCCAGATCAACGCGGGCAGCCCGTCGATCAGCGGGAAGTCGAGTGTCTCGTTCTCCTTGCTGCTGCCCGGAGTCTCCAGCCGCACGGTGCGCACCCAGTCCGGCGCGTGCCGGGACACGTCCTTCTCGAAGAAGGAGTTTCCCTCGACGCCATTGGGATAACGGCGGAACGTCACCGGGCGGTCGGCCAGATGCGGCAGGATCGCGGGCGCGATCCGGCGATAGTAGTCGATCACCTGGCCCTTGGTGAACCCGTCGTCCGGGTAGAGCACCTTCTCCAGGTTGGTGAGCTTGAGGTGCCGGTCCTCGACGCGCACCACGATCGGCGGCGACGACTTGGCGCGTTCCCCCTTGCGCCGCACCATCCACTCGTCCTTGGCCTTGCGGCTGCCGCCCCAGCTGTCCTGGGTGGACTTGCGGAAGAACACGAACGCGCCGTCCACCCGCGAACCGTGCAGGACGACCTCGACCTCGTCGTCCTGCCATTTGATCGTCTCGTACCGGCCGCGGTCCCAGATGCTCATGTGACCGGCGCCGTACTCGCCGGACGGGATGTCACCCTGGAACTCGGCGTACTCCATCGGGTGGTCCTCGGTGTGCACGGCGAGCCGGACCGTGCCAGGCTCACGGGGCAGACCTTTGGGCACCGCCCAGGACACCAGCACGCCGTCGCGCTCCAGCCGCACGTCGTAGTGCAGCGCCCTGGCATGGTGTTCCTGCACGACGAAGACGTCGTCGTCCCCCCGAGGCAGCGGGCCGTCCTCGGGTACCGGTTCCGGCGTGCGACTCGCGTCGCGCTTGCGCCGGTACTCGTCGAGTTCCGCCACGTGACCACGTTAACGCTGCGCACCCACAAGTGCACGAACATGGCGCAATCGCCCAGTGGAACCAACGATCACCGGAAGGCGTGGGTACCGTCGATCTGGTGACCACTGTCGCCGCGGTCCGCGGGGTGCTGCCTCCCCACCGGTATCCGCAGTCCGAGTTGACCGATCTGTTCTGCCGGCTGTGCTTACCCGACCAGGCGCAGGCGCCACTCGCCCGGCGATTCTTCACCAGTGCGCAGGTGGCCACCCGCCATCTGGCGCTGCCGATCGAGCGCTACCCGGATCTCGCCGACTTCACCGCCGCCAACGACGCGTTTCTCGACGTCGCCGTCGATCTGGGCACGCAGGTCGTGTCCGACGCGCTGACCGAGGCCGGGCTGGACCCGATGGACGTCGACCTGATCATGTCGACCACGGTGACCGGCATCGCGGTGCCGTCGCTGGACGCGCGGATCGCCGCACGACTGGGGTTGCGGCCGGACGTGAAACGGATCCCGATGCTCGGTCTGGGTTGTGTCGCCGGTGCCTCGGGCATGGCCCGGGTGCACGACTACCTGCTGGGCCATCCCACCGACGTGGCCGTGTTCGTGTCGGTCGAACTGTGCTCGCTGACGATGCAGCGCAACAACCCGAGCATGGCCAACCTCGTCGCGTCGGGCCTGTTCGGCGACGGTGCCGCGGCGGCCGTGATGGTCGGCAAGGACCGCGCTGCCGCCCATCCCGGGCCCACCGTGGTGGACAGCAGAAGCCACCTGTTCCCGGACACGGCTCGCTCGATGGGTTGGGACGTGGGCAGTTTCGGCTTCCGGATGGTGCTCGGCGCCGAGGTGCCCGAGCTGATCAGGGCCAACCTCGCCGACGACGTCAAGGCCCTGCTCACCGGACACGGCCTCACCCTCGACGACGTCACGACGTGGATCTGCCATCCGGGCGGCCCCAAGGTGGTCGAAGCCATTCAGGGTGCGCTGAGCCTGGACGACGAGGACGTCGCCCTCACCTGGCGCTCGCTGCGCGAGGTGGGCAATCTCTCGTCGGCGTCCGTGCTGCACATCCTGCGCGACACGCAGGACCTGCGGCCGCCACCGCCGGGCTCGTGGGCAGTGCTGATGGCGATGGGGCCGGGCGTGTGCTCCGAGCTGGTGCTGCTTCGATGGTGAGCATGATCTTGTTCACAGTGCTGGTGTTCCTGTTCGGCCTGGAGCGACTGGCCGAACTCGTGGTGGCCAAACGGAACCTGGAGTGGAGCAGGGCCAGGGGCGGCACGGAGAGCGGTTTCGGGCACTACCCGTTCATGGTCGCCCTGCACACCGGCCTGCTCGTCGGCTGCGTACTGGAGGTGTGGCTGGGCGACCGGCCGTTCGTGCCCGCGCTGGGCTGGCCGATGCTGGCACTCGCACTCGGCTCGCAGGCGCTGCGGTGGTGGTGCATCCGCACGCTCGGTCCACAGTGGAACACCCGGATCATCGTGGTGCCGAATCTCGGCCGTATCACCGGTGGTCCCTACCGGTGGTTCGACCATCCCAACTATGTCGCGGTGATCGTGGAGGGAGCGGCGCTGCCGCTGGTGCACACGGCATGGCTGACCGCGTTGTCGTTCACGGTGCTCAACGCGGTGCTGCTGACCGTGCGCATCCGGAGTGAGAACACCGCGCTGGCGGCCGTGGGTGCATGACGTCCTGGTGGTCGGCGGCGGGCCCGCCGGGCTGGCGGTGGCGCTCGGTGCGACCGCGGCGGGCCTGGACGTCGCTGTCTGCGAGCGGCGCTGTGGACCCATCGACAAGGCGTGCGGCGAAGGCCTGATGCCCGGTGCCGTGCGGGCGCTGGCCGAACTGGGCGTCGACCCACCGGGGCACGACATTCGCGGTATCGCCTACCTGCGGGGGCAACTCGCCGCGCGGGCCGAGTTCACGGTCGGGCCGGGCAGGGGAGTACGGCGGATCGCGCTGCACGAAGCGCTGGGGGACGCCGTCGCGGCGGCGGGGATTCCGGTCCTGCGGCGAAGCGTCACCGAGGTCCGGCAGTACGCCGATCACGTGTGCGCTGATGGCATCGCGGCGCGCTACCTGGTGGCGGCCGACGGGTTGCACTCGCCGATCCGCCGGGCCGTCGGCCTGGCGGCGACGTCGACGACGCCGCCTCGCTGGGGCCAGCGCAGGCACTACGCGCTGGCGCCGTGGAGCGACTTCGTCGAGGTCACGTGGGCGCGCAGTGCCGAGGCCTATGTCACGCCCGTCGCACCGGACGTCGTCGGTGTGGCCGTGCTGACCGCCGAGCGCGGCTCGTTCGAGCGGCAACTGGCCGCGTTTCCCGAGTTGGCCGACCGGCTCGCGGGGGCCCGCCCGGCGTCGGAGGTGCGCGGGGCCGGTCCGCTGCGGCAGCGTGTCACCGGTCGTGCTGCCGGCCGGGTACTGCTGGTCGGCGACGCCGCCGGGTACGTCGACGCGCTGACCGGCGAGGGGATCGCGGTGTCACTCGCGGCCGCGCGGGAACTGGTCACGTGCCTGCTGTCCGACCGGCCCGACCGTTACGACGAGGCGTGGCGGCGGGTGTCGAGGAGATCCCGGCTGATCACCTCGACGCTGTTGTGGGCCAGGCGGAGGCCGGGCGTCGGGCAGGCGATCGTGCCTATCGCGCGGCGGCTGCCCGGTGTGTTCCGGGCCGCCGTCGACCAGCTCGCCGGATAGCGGCCGTTAGGGTGATCCCGACTGGTCCTCCTGTCCGAAGGGATGCGTAGTGGTCCACAACCCGGTGCGATGGGGAATCCTCGGTACGGGCGGCATCGCCCGCACGTTCGCGACGGACCTGACGCTGACCGACAGTGGTGAGGTCGCCGCCGTCGGGTCGCGCAGCGCGGACGGCGCGAACGCGTTCGCCGACGAGTACGGCATCCCGAACCGGCACGACTCCTACGAGTCGCTGGTGGCCGATCCCGTCGTGGACGTCGTCTACGTCGCGACCCCGCATCCATCGCACCACGACAACGCCGTCCTCGCGCTGCGCGCGGGCAAGCCGGTCCTGGTGGAGAAGCCGTTCACGATGAACGCCGCCGAGGCGCTGGACGTCGTCGCGGTGGCGCGGGCGACCGGGCTGTTCGCGATGGAGGCCATGTGGACGCGTTTCCTGCCACACGTGGCGCGGATCCGGCAGTGGCTGGCCGCGGGCGCGCTCGGCGACATCGTGACCGTGACCGCGGACCACGGCCAGTGGTTCGCCGAAGACCCCGCGTTCCGGCTGTTCGCACCGGAGCTGGGCGGCGGAGCGCTGCTGGATCTGGGTGTGTACCCGGTGTCGTTCGCGTCCATGATCCTGGGCACGCCGAGCCGGATCGAGGCGCTGGGTGATCCCGCGTTCACCGGCGTGGACGCGCAGACGTCGATGCTGTTCGGCTACGACAGCGGCGCACAGGCGGTGCTCACGTGCACGCTGCGCGCGAAGAGCCCGACGCGCGCCGCGATCGTCGGGACCGAGGCGCGGATCGAGATCGACGGTGACTTCTACGCGCCGACGGCCGTGTCGTTGATCACCAGGGACGGCGAGGTCACCCGGATCGAGTCCGATCACCAGGGCCGCGGCCTGCGCCACCAGGCCGACGAGGTGGCCCGGCTGCTGGCCGCGGGCGAGCTGGAGAGTCCGCTGCTACCGCTCGACGAGACGGTCTCGATCATGGCGACGATGGACGCCGTGCTGGACCGGATCGGCCTGCGCGGGTGAGCTTCGGTCAGCCCGCCAGGTGCGGGCCGAGCAACGTGAGATCAGCCGGACCGAGCCGGTCGGCGGCCGTCTTCGCCTGGTGCCAGTACGGGTAGAGCAGCGGCGGCGCGCTGATCCTGTCCAGCCGCTGCCGGTCCTCGTCGGACAGTCGCAGGTCGGCGGCGCCGAGGTTGTCGGCCAACTGCTCGTCGGTGCGCGCGCCGATCACCAGCGACGTCACGGCGGGCTTGCCCAGCAGGTAGGCCAGCGCGACCTGCGCAGGCGAGGCGCCGTGCGCGTCGGCGATCGAGACCAGCTCGTCGACGATGTCGTACAGGGCGTTCTCGTCGCGCACCGGCGGCTCGTTCCAGTCGGTCACCTGACGCGTGCCGTCCTGCGGGCGCTGGTCACGGCGGTACTTGCCGGACAGCAGCCCACCGGCCAGCGGGCTCCACACCAGCACGCCCAGGCCCTGGTCGACCGAGATCGGAATCAGCTCGTACTCGGCGTCCCTGGCCTGCAGGGAGTAGTAGATCTGCTGGCTGACGAACGGGGTGAAGCCGTGCCGCTCGGCCGTGGCGAGCGCCTTCATCACGTGCCAGCCCGCATAGTTCGAGCAGCCGATGTAGCGGACCTTGCCGCTGTGCACGAGGTCGTCCAGCGCGGCCAGCGTCTCCGCAAGCGGTGTCACGCCGTCCCACTCGTGCACCTGGTACAGGTCGATGTGCTCGGTGCCCAGCCTGCGCAGGCTGGCCTCGCAGCCGGCGATGATGTGCTGCCGGGACAGGCCGGCGTCGTTCGGGCCGCCGCCCATCGGCATCCGGACCTTCGTGGCGACCAGCGCGCGGTCCCAGCGGCCCTTCATCACCTCGCCGACGATCTGCTCGGCGAGACCGCCCGAGTAGACGTCCGCGGTGTCGATGAGGTTCACGCCCGCGTCCAGCGCGCGGTCCACCTGGCGAGTGGCCGTGGCGACATCGGCCGAGCCCACGTTGGCGAACGCGCCCCGACCGCCGAACGTCATGGTGCCCATGGTGAGGGCGGAGACACGCAGACCCGAGCGACCCAGCTGGCGGTATTCCATGCTCGCCGAGCCTAGTACCGGGTCCGGGAAGTCAGCTGATGTCCCATTCGCCCGGCGGTGTCATGCACAGCACGCCGGACAGACCGGCTTCGTCGAACGCTGCCACGATCCGCTCGCCGTTCTCGCTGAAGTGCGCCCAGCTGTCGTAGTGCGCGGGCACGACCCGGTCCGCTCCCAGCACGGCGGCCGCGGCGGCGGCGTGTGAACTGGTCAGCGTCAGCGGGCGGCCGCGCTCGCGGGCAGGCACCCGGGCAGCGCCGACGAACAGCAGCGCGACGTCGACCGGGCCGGCCTGCCGGGCCACGTCGGCCACCACGCCGACGGAGGCGTTGTCGCCGCTCACGTACACGGTCGGCAGGTCCTGGCCGGACAGCACGAAACCGACCACCTCACACACCACGTTGCCGTCCGCGTCCCGGGCAGCGTCGGCAGGTCCGTGCACGGCCGGCACAGCGCGCACGGTCAGGTCGCCGTGGCCGTCGCCCCGGGGCACCGTCACCGTCGCCCATGGCGCGACCGGGACGGCGGGCCCACCGAGCCGGCTCGCGGTCAGCGGCCCGGCCAGCAGTTTCGGTGCGGCGAGAGCGAACTCCCGGCCTGTGTCGTCCAGGTTGTCGGCATGCTGGTCATGGCTGACCAGGACCAGGTCGACCGTACCCAGCTCGGCGGGCGTCACCGTCGGGCCGAGCGTCTTGGTCAGGTAGGCATGCTCGCCGGGCGGGTCGAACGTCGGGTCCGTGACGATCCGCAACCCGGCGATGTCGATCACCGCGGTCGGGCCGCCCAGGACTCCGATACCGAACTCGCGCCGCCCACTGTCGACCCGTTGTGCCATGCGGCCACCCTAGGTCAAGCCGAGCGCGGTGGCTGAGCACGCTTTCCGTTACGTACCAGTGGCGTCCGCCACCCCGGGCGAGCGGAGCGAGCGTGTCGGGCACGAATCCACACCGAGCAGGATCCACACCGAGCAGGGCGTCCGCCGAACCCAGGACGAGCAGCGCGAGACTCCCCGGCACCGATCGCCCCCCGATAACCTCGAATGCGAGGGAGCGGACGGCCCGCGCGGCAGCAGGCGACCGGCTCCGAGACCCGCCGGGACACGTGTTGCTTGCGGCGCCGGGCAGCGGCCCGGATCATCGGGGACATGCTGCGCAACGGATCGCCGGGCTGGCGGTACTTCGGGCAGCTGCACAATGTGCTGCTGGGGCCGCGGATCCTGGTGCTGCAGGTCGCGCACCCGATGGTCGGCGCGGGCGTGCAGCAGCACTCGAACTACCAGCAGGAGCCGTGGCGGCGGTTGTGGCGCACGGCCAAGTCGCTGGACACCGTCGCCTACGGCGACCGGCCCAGCTCCACGGCCGAGATCGCGCGGCTGCGGGAGCTGCACGCGACGATCAAGGGTGTCGACGACCAGGGCCGCCGCTACCACGCCCTGAACCCCGAGGCCTACGCCTGGGTGCACGCGACCCTCGTGCACGGCGCGATGGACGCGGCCGCCCTGTTCGGCGACGGCATCCCGCCCGATGCGCTGGCCGGGTACTACCAGGACATGCGCGAGCTGGGCCTGGAGCTGGGGCTGCGCGATCACCAGCTACCGAGGGACG
Source organism: Candidatus Melainabacteria bacterium (assembly GCA_963780635.1). GTDB lineage: Bacteria > Actinomycetota > Actinomycetes > Mycobacteriales > Pseudonocardiaceae > DATEPR01. The sequence goes on along the minus strand of CAWACW010000013.1, from coordinate 323,796 downwards.
TCGCGGCCTTCGAGGAGTACTACGTGGCGATGATGCGTGACCAGCTGGAGGACAACCAGGCGGTCCGGGACGTGCTGGCCAACATCGGCATGCCCACCAAACCGGGCACCGCACTCGTGCCGGGCGCCGCGTGGTGGCCGGTGGCGCGGGTACTCGGTGACCGCGCGTGGCTGGTGACGGTCGGGACGTTGCCGCCACAGCTGCGGGAGCGACTCGGGCTCACGTGGTCCGGCCAGCAGGAACGGCAGTTGCGCAGGTTCGCCCGGCAGGTGCGTTGGACGATGCCGGTAGTGACGCCGTCGGTGGTCGCGGCGGCACGGTTCGCCAGGGCGGTGCGCCGCGGCCCAGCGGCCTGACGGCCTGCTCATCGGCGACCGGGGTGCGCCGACGACCGGCTCAGCTCGCCGGGAACGGCTCACCGGGCACGGCGCGCCGGGAGCGACTCACCCGGGCCGGGCCGCGGATACGGCTCTGCCTTGCCGTAGGTCGGCAGTGGTCTGCTGGTGGGGGCGGCGTGGTGGTTGCCGGAGCGTTGTGCCGCCGATCCGGCTCGGCGCGCCGGGCACGGCTGACCTGGGCCGGGCCGCGGATACGGCTCTGCCTTGCCGTAGGTCGGCAGTGGTCTGCTGGTGGTGGGCGGCGGCGTGGTGATTGCCGGAGCGTTGTGCCGCCGATCCGGATCGGCGGGCCGGAAACGGTTCTGCCTCACGCGGACCGACCTGCGGGAATGGCTGCGTCAGATGGCGGCGAGGATGGACGGCGTCAGCTCGGTCAGGTCGGCCAGCACCACGTCGGCGCCGGCGATGGCGTCGGGCGCCGGTGGGTAGTGCGGGCGGGGGACGGCGATCAGTTTCAGGCCTGCCGCGCGGGCCGCGCGCAGGCCGTTGGTCGAGTCCTCGATCGCAACGCACTTCGTCGGTTCCTGGCCGAGCCGGGTGGTGACCTCCAGGTAGATGTCCGGCGCCGGTTTGCCCCTGGCCACCTGCTCACTGGACAGCGCCGTCACGAACAAGTGGTGGATACCAGCCGTCCGCAGCACGATCTCGATCAGCCTGGGCGGTGACGAGCTGGCCAGGCCCAGCGGCCAGTTCTCGGCCGCCGCGTGGACGGCGTGCACCGCTCCGGGCAGCAGCGGCAGGTCCCTGGCGTACCGGGCGGCCATGCTGTCGACCACTTCGGCGGCGACCTCGTCCGGCGGCAGGCCGACGCCGAGGTCCTCGCTCAGGTAGCCGGCCCATTCCTGGGTGCTCATGCCCATCAGCCGCTGCTGCGCGTCCGGCGCCCACGTGCCACCGCGCTCGGCCACGTACGCCCGGCGGACCTCTTCCCAGACCGGCTCCGAGTCGACCAGGATCCCGTCCAGGTCGAACACCACCGCTTCAATCATCCCGGGACTCTAGAGCGTGCGTCATCAACCCGCTTTCCGGCTGTGCGACGCTCGCTCGGCGGACGCTGACGAAACACGCTCAGTGGTGTGCCCGGTGACCATGCCGGAACTACCCGGTGAGGGTTGCCGGACGCGCCACTAGGTCCGGCGGACTCGATCGGTGGCGTGGTGCAGCCGGGCCTTGGTGCGCCAGTAGATCCGGCGCACGGCCATCACCTGTTCGTGTTGCTCGGACAGGTCCAGCAGGAAACGCCTGAGCGCCGGAGCCTGCCGGTCGCCATTCGTCCGGACGGCCCGTCGCATGATCTCGGCGATGGCTCGCAGGGCTATCTCGGCCACCTCGGCGTCGCCGAGTTCGACCGGGGCCGTCGGCGCGTTCGGGTCCGGCTTCGGGATCAGCTCCCGCAGATCGCCGATGACCTCGAAGCCCGCCTCGTCGATCTCGGCCATGGCCCGTTCGGCGGCCTCGGTCACCCAGTCCTGGTCATCGGCCGTGAGCGCGATCTGGTGCCCGCCACGCACCGGCGGCAGGATGTTCTCGGCGAACTCGCCCTTGACGATCCGGACGTATTCCGGCCACGGGATCGTCTCGCCGACCACCAGGTTGAGCCGGCGCAGCATCTCGGTCTGGACCAGGTCCAGCGAGGTGTTGTGCTCGGAGGCCTGCTGGTCGAAGGCCGCCCCGTCCAGGCCGAACACCGAGGCGAACCGCTGCCACAGCAGGTCGCTCGGCGCGCCCCTCGGCGGCACCGTCACCACGTGCACCCGCTCCGGCGGGATGTCCTTGGCCCATGTCCGCAGCACGCCCGGCAGATCCTGGTAGGACCAGAACAGGTCGGCCAGCTCCGTCTCCCGGCCCGCCCGCACCCCCTCGACGTACTCGGCGAACGGCGTCGTCCGGCGGTTCTTCACATCCTCCTGCCAGACGCTCGGGATCTGCCGGGCCAGGTCCCTCGCGGTACAGACCAGGTGCACCTCGGCGAACGTGAGCGCACGCAGCGCCGCCGCGACCTCGGGTGGCCGGGCCAGCGCCAGCAGTTCGCTGGAGATCAGCACGTCCTGTGGCGCGGCCGCCGCCTGGTTGACCACCCAGTTCCAGACGCCGTCGGTGGCCGCGTCCGTCCAGCCGGGGTAGCGCTGCGGCAGGAGGTCGACGGCGGCGCGATGGTGCGTGGCGCCGTCGTGGGCGGGGTAGGCCAGGCCCGCCGCCGCGAGGGCGGCGCGGTTGCGCCAGAGGATCCGCTGTACCGACGTCGTGCCGGTCTTGGGCAGGCCTATGTGCAGGTAGACACGCTGGGCGGGAGTCGACACAAGCACCAGACCCTAACCCGCGACACCGGGCGGTTCGCCTTGACTCGGTAAAAGTTAGTTCAGAAAAAGATAAGAATACGTGCCGACGGGTGCGCTGAGCCGTGCCGGCGGCCACCCCGGCCCTACCGTGTTAGACCTGCCGGGGCCTGATCAGGTACAAGGAGATTTGACGAATGTCGGTGCGTAGCACCCCGCGACTCCACCATGGCGTTACCGTCTGGCTTACCGGCCTCCCTGGGGCCGGCAAGTCCACCGTCGCGCAGACGATTGCGGTGTTGTTACGAGACGAGATCGAGACCGAAGTGCTCGATGGTGACGAACTACGGGCCACCATTTCCAGCGGTCTCGGTTTTTCGGCGGCGGATCGTGACATTCACGTGCGCAGGGTCGGATTCATCGCCGAACTCCTGTCCAGTCACCGGATCCTGACACTGGTCCCGGTGATCGCACCGCACGCCGACTCGCGCGACGCCGTACGCCGTCACCATGTGGGCCACGGCACGGCGTTTCTCGAGGTGCACGTCGCCACGCCGGTGGCCGAGTGCGCACGTCGCGACCCGAAGGGCTTGTACGCCAAGGCATTCTCGGGCGAGCTGAGCGGGCTCACCGGCGTGGACGGTGAGTACGAACAGCCCGACGAGCCGGATCTCCGGCTGGACACAACCGACATCGACGCGCACACCGCAGCGGCCAGGGTGGTCGACCTGCTGGCCGAACGCGGGCTGCTCGACGGTGTCCATGCGATCTGTTGAACGGCTGACCGAACTACACGGATTCGCATGCGGATAAGTTCAGCCCGGCCCCGGTGAGTCCGCTCACATATTCCCGGCAAGCCTTTCCATAGTCAGTCCCGTACTTCTGTACGGGACTGACTAGCCGTTCCGCGATTGTGTCCACGCGGTAAGGAAAGGAATTGTAATGTTTCGTAGGATTTCTGTCGGCAGGCTCCCGGTCGCCGTTCGGTTCGCCCTGCCGCTGGCTGCCGTCGCCTCGGCGGCGGTGGCCTGCGGCAGCGGCGGTGGCACCAGCGGCGCCGCGGGCAGCAGCCCTACCGCCGCTCCCGCGGCTCCGTCGGCCGGGGTGGGAGCGGTGACGGTGCAGACCAAGAGCGGAGCACACGGCACCTACCTGACGGACCAGGCGGGCCGGGCCCTCTACCTCTACACGCCGGACGCGGCCACGGCATCGAACTGCACCGGTGCGTGCGCGTCCCTGTGGCCGCCGCTGACCACCACCGGGACCCCCCAGGTCGCAGGCGGCGTCACCGCGGGCAAGCTCGCCACCATCACCCGTTCTGACGACGGCGCCAAGCAGGTCACCTACAACGGTCACCCGCTGTACTACTTCAAGGGCGACACCTCCGCGGGCCAGACCAACGGCGAGGGCCTGATGAAGATCTGGTATCTGCTCACCCCGACCGGCACCCAGATCACCGGCTGACGAACCCGGTCGATCACCCGAGGGTGCGTTTGTCGGCCGGTTGGGGTATTGCAGGGGAGTGGATCCGGCACAGGCACTGCGGCAGATCGCGTTCGAACTGGAACGGGCGGGCGCACCGACGTATCGCGTCCGCGCGTTCCGCAAGGCGGCCGCGGTGGTGGACGACCTGCCCGACGGCGAGATCGACGAGCGTGTCCGGCGCGGGACCCTGCAGCAGCTGCCGGGGATCGGCAAGGCCACGGCGGCCGCCATCGGGCAGGCCGCCGCCGGTGACACGCCGGACTACCTGGCCGGGCTGGTCAAGGACGCGCCGCAGCGGGAACGGTCCGGGCTGCGCGCGCGGCTGCACGGTGACTGTCACACCCACTCCGACTGGTCCGACGGCGGCAGCCCGCCGCACGAGATGGCCGAGGCCGCCCGCGCGCTCGGCCACGACTGGGTCGCCCTCACCGATCACTCGCCGCGGCTGACCATCGCGAGAGGACTGTCCGCGGAACGGCTGACCGAACAACTGCGGTTGCTGACGCGGATCAATGCCGATCTCGCGCCGTTCCGCGTGCTGTCCGGGATCGAGGTGGACATTCTGGACGACGGTTCACTCGACCAGACACCTGAACTGCTCGGGCGGCTGGACGTGGTGGTGGCGAGCGTGCACTCGAATCTGCGGATGCCGAAAACCGAGATGACCGAGCGAATGGTCGCGGCTGTCCGGAATCCACATGTCGACGTACTCGGCCACTGCACGGGCCGGCTGATCGCCGGAAATCGGGGCACCCGGCCGCAGTCGAAGTTCGACGCCGAGGCGGTGTTCACGGCCTGCCGGGACAACGGTGTCGCCGTCGAGATCAACTGTCGGCCCGAACGCCAGGACCCGCCCGACCCACTGCTCGCGCTGGCCGTCGAACTCGGGTGCGTCTTCGCGATCGACACCGACGCGCACGCACCGGGCCAGTTGGACTGGCTGGACGACGGGTGCGCGCGAGCCGAACAGCACGGCATTTCCGCCGACCGCGTGCTCAACAGCGGGGGCGTCGAGAAAATGCTCGGGCACGGTAACAGGAACTGAACGCCGTGAGGTATACCGTCCGGGTCGGTATGGTGGTGTTGCGCGTTCTGTACCGCCGGGATTCACCGATTTACGGATAACCATACCCGGCGGCATTTGTCAATCCGCCGAACGGCCAATCTAATTGACCGTGTGGACCGGTTAACAATCGGCGAAGATAAGGCCGAAAGTAGATTGTCTTAGTGCGTCCAACTGGACGAATGTTCTGGGCATGAGTGGCAGACGTCATCTCCGCATGGTCCTGGCGACGGCAACGGTAGCGCTCACCGCTACTGCGTTGTCCACCGTCCCGGCCACCGCGGCAGCACCCCCTGTAGGCACCGGAAAGAGCGAAGCCGTCATCGTCGTGATGCGGTCGCAGCATCCCGACCTGAAACCGAAGATCGACGCCAAGCAGCGCCAGCAGGCAGTCGGCGCGGACCAGGCCGGAGTCGTCGCGGACCTGCACAGCCACGGCGCGACGAAGATCCAGCAGCTCGACACCGTCAGCGCCGTCGCGGCGACCGCCAGCCAGAGCGAGATCGCCAGGCTGAAGGCGAATCCGCAGGTCGCCGACGTGGTGCCGGACCGGGTCATCCCGCTGCCCAGCACCGCGGGCGTCACGGCGTCGCCGCAGGCACCCGGTGCCCGTGCCGCGTGCACGTCCGATCCGGGCAAGCCGCAGCTGGAGCCCGAAGCCCTCAGCCTGACCAACACCGAGAACCCGAACCCGAACGTCGCGCAGGCCCACTCGATCGCGACCGGCAAGGGCGTGAAGATCGCCTTCCTGGCCGACGGCATCGACATCGACAACCCGGACTACATCCGCCCCGACGGCAGCCACGTCTTCTTCGACTACCAGGACTTCTCCGGCGACGGCAAGAACGACGCGAGTGGTGGTGCCGAGGCCTTCGGTGACGCCAGCTCCCTGGCCGCGCAGGGCACGACCACCTTCGACCTGTCCACCGCGCTGCCCAACGCGGGCCTGCCCGCGGGCTGCACGTTCCGGATCAAGGGCTTCGCGCCGGGCGCGTCGCTGGCCGGGATCAAGGTGTTCGGCCAGTTCGGTGCTCCCGAGTCGGCGTTCGTGCGCGGCATCGACTACGCGGTGAACGTGGACAAGGTCGACGTGATCAACGAGTCGTTCGGTGCGTCCCTGTTCCCGGACGGCGCCGCCGACCCGATCGCCATGGCCGACGAGGCCGCGGTCGCCGCGGGCGTCACCGTGGTCTCCTCCAGCGGTGACTCCGGGCAGTCCGGCACCGTCGGGACGCCGTCCAGCGCACCCGACGTCATCTCCGCGGCCGGCACCACGTCCTACCGGCTCAACGCCCAGGACAAGGGTTACCCGGGCTTCGTCAGCAACAACATCTCGGCGCTGTCCTCCGGTGGCCCCACCCAGGACAACAAGTACGTCGACCTGGTCGCCCCGTCCGTGAGCGGCATGGCGGACTGCACCGTGGGCGCACCCTGGCCCGAATGCACCCAGAACAGCCAGGCCTTCGGTGGCACCAGCCAGGCCTCGCCGTTCATCGCGGGTGCCGCGGCCCTGGTCATCCAGGCCTACGAGGACTCGCACCACGGCGCGAAGCCGAGCCCGCAGTTGGTCAAGCAGCTGCTGCTGGGCACCGCGACCGACATCAACTCGCCTGCCGACCAGCAGGGTGCCGGTCTGCTGAACAGCTACGCCGCCGTCAAGGCAGCGCAGGCGGTCGGCAACACGCACACCAGCGGCAGCAACGCGCTGATCCCGTCGACCACCCAGTTCAACGTGGTCGGGGCAGGCGGCAGCACGCAGCGGGTGTCCGAGACGCTGACCAACGAGTCGCGGCAGCCGCAGGCCGTCGTGGCCACGTCCCGCACGGTCGGTGCGCAGAAGTTCCAGTTCGACAAGACAGTCCAGGTCACCGGTGCGACGCCACCCGCGGCCGACCCGCCGGGCGGTCCCGGCGAGAGCCTGCAGGCGACACCGTCTTTCACGTTCAACGTGCCGGCGGGCACGCCGTGGATGACCGCGGAGATGGCGTGGCCGGGCACCGCGACGTCGGGTCAGCTCGCGTTCGAGCTGTTCGACCCGAAGGGTGATCTGGTCCAGGAGTCCTACGACTTCGGCTTCACCGACTTCCAGCACGTCGGCGTGCACAACCCGGCGGCGGGCAAGTGGACCGAGAAGATCCTCTGGGACAACGGTCGCAACCACTTCCAGGAGGCGCTGGACGCACCCGGCACGTTCCGCGGTGCGGTGTCGGTCCAGATCACCGGCAGCAACTACCAGAGTGCCGGTGTGAACCTGCAGTCGAAGATCATCCCGGCCGGTGGTTCGGCGAAGTTCGACTTCACCGTGCCGCTGCCGAAGCAGGCTGGTGACGCGCCCGCGTCGCTGCAGTTCGACTCCGACCTCGGCACGCACGTCTCGGTGCCGCTGGCCCGCCGGGTGCTGATCCCGACCACGGGCAACGGCAGGTTCACCACGACGATCACCGGTGGCGTCGGCCGTGGCCTCAACCAGGCCCTGACGGACTTCCTGGACGTGCCCAGGGGCCAGCAGGACATGACCATCAACCTCACCGCGGTCGACCCGAACACCCAGCTGATCTTCCTGCTGGTCAGCCCGAGCGGTCAGATCCTGTCCGGTGACACCAACGCGGTGGAGACCGCGTGGAACACCGGTGACGGAGCCTCGACCAACGCGTCCGCCATGGTCGTGGACAAGCCCACGGCGGGCCGGTGGGAGTTGACCTCGATCCTGGTGAGCCCGTCCAGTGGTACCGCGTTCAAGCAGGTGATCAACGGTCAGGTCAGGTTCAACACGGTCTCGGCCAAGGCCAACGGGTTGCCCGACAGCACGAAGACGAAGGTCAGTGGTCCGGTCCAGGCCACGGTGAAGGTCAAGAACACCAGCGCGGCCGGTGAGTTCTTCTTCGTCGACCCGCGGTTGAACACCACCACCGCCCTGACGCTGCCGCCGATCGCCGGCGACAGCAACATCGACCTGCCCGAGGACCAGGCATCGACGTCACCGCCGGTCTACAACGTCCCGACGCACACCAGCGAACTGGACCAGACGTTCAGCTCCTCGGTGCCCGCCGACGACTACCTGGAGTTCGGTGACGGCAACCCCGGTGGCTACCTGTTCGCGGGCACCGGTGGCGTCAACAAGATCACCGCCGATCAGTTGGCGTTCGGCACGTGGTTCACCGACGTGGGCGAGGTCGGGCCGTTCCCGACGACCGCCCCCGCCGGCACCGCGAGCCTGTCGCTGTCCGCGCAGACCCAGCCGTTCGACTCGGCGGTCACCTCGTCCACCGGTGACTTCTGGTTGACCTCGGTGGGTGGCTCGGCCGGTAACGCGGTCTTCATCCCGGCCGGTGGCTCGGCGACGATCCCGGTGACCATCACGCCCAGCGCCTCGGCCGGAACCGCGGTCAAGGGCACGCTGTACGTGGACACCTGGAACAACTTCGCCGGTCAGGGTTCCGAGCTGGCCGGTATCCCCTACAGCTACACCGTGGGCTGAGATATCCGCTCCATCCCGCAGGGCACCGGCAGCGCCGGTGCCCTGCGGGCGTTTTCCCAGTCGCCGCAAGGATTCCGGGCCGGTTAGGGTGGCAGCGTGGTGGAACCGATTTTCGAGCATCCCAGGTTGGCCTCCGTCTACGACCCGCTCGATCCGGATCGGACCGATCTTGAGGCGTACCTGGCGATCGCCGAGGAGCTGGCGGCCCGGCAGGTGCTCGACGTGGGTTGCGGCACCGGCACTTTCGCGCTGCTGCTCGCCGCGCGCGGGTTCGAGGTGACCGGCGTGGACCCGGCGGGCGCATCGCTGGACATCGCGCGCAACAAGCCGGGTGCCGAGCGGGTGCGGTGGATCCACGGCGACGCCACGGCACTGCCGCCGCTGCGGGTGGACCTCGCGACGATGACCGGCAACGCGGCCCAGCAGATCGTCTCACCCGGCGACTGGGCCGGCACGCTGCGCGGTGTGCGCGCCGCGCTGCGACCTGGTGGGCACTTCGTGTTCGAGGTGCGGGATCCGGCGTTCGGCGGGTGGCGGCAGTGGAACCGGGACGCCACCCACCAGATCATGAACGTCGCCGGGGTCGGTGCCGTGGAGACGTGGTGCGACCTGATCGACGTCAGCCTGCCGCTGGTCACGTTCCGCTGGACGTGGGTGTTCGCGTTCGACGGCGAGGTGCTGACGTCGGACTCGACGTTGGTGTTCCGCGACCGGGACGAGGTCGAGGCGACCCTCGTCGAGCAGGGCTACACCGTGACCGAGGTGCGCGGCGCGCCCGACCGGCCAGGGCGGGAGTTCGTGTTCTTCGCGCGGCGACCGGACCAGGACCCGCTCACACGATAACTGTTCGGCGAGCGCCGTTGTGTCGGCAGGTCCGGCCCCGGTTCACTCGAAGCGGCTCGTGTCGCCGGCGCCCCGGCGGACGATCACCGGTTCGTCGTCGGAGAAGTCGATCACCGTCGTCGGTTCGGTGCCGCAGTCGCCGGAGTCGATGACGGCGTCCACCACGTGGTCCAGGCGTTCCTTGATCTCCCAGCCCTGCGTCATCGGCTCCTCGTCGCCCGGCAGCAGCAGCGTGCTGGACAGCAGTGGCTCACCCAGCTCGGCCAGCAGCGCCTGTGTGACCACGTGGTCCGGAATGCGCACGCCGACCGTCTTCTTCTTCGGGTGCAGCAGTCGCTTGGGCACCTCGTTGCTGGCCCGCAGGATGAACGTGTAACTGCCCGGCGTCGCGGCCTTGATCGCGCGGAAGACGTTGTTGTTCAACAACACCAGCTGACCAAGCTGGGCGAAGTCGCTGCACACGAGGGTGAAGTGGTGGTGATCGTCGAGGTGGCGGATGGACCGGATGCGGTCGATGCCGTTCTTGTTGCCCAGCTGGGCGCCCAGCGCGAAGCACGAGTCGGTCGGGTACGCGATCAACCCGTCCGACCGGACGATGTCGATCACCTGCCCGATCGATCGCCGCTGCGGGTTGTCCGGGTGCACGTCGAAGTACCTGGCCATGCCGGTCAGCCTAGAGCCCGATCAACCGACGGTCGCGTCGTCATGGGGCCTCGGCCCACCGACGAGCTCGAACGCCTGCCACATCGAGGCGTACCGGCCCGCCGCCGCGAGCAGTTCGTCGTGCGAGCCGATCTCGGCGACGGTGCCGTGGTCGAGCACCACGATCCGGTCGGCCGTCTTGGCCGTCTGCAGGCGGTGCGCGATCACGATCGTGGTCCGGCTGTGTGCCACCTGGTGCATCGCGGCCGTCACCTTCGCCTCGGTCACCAGGTCGAGATTGGACGTCGCCTCGTCGAGCAACAGCACCGCCGGGTCCACCAGCTCGGCTCGGGCCAGCGCGATGAGCTGGCGCTGACCGGAGGACAGCGACCGGCCGCGTTCGGACAGCTCGTGCAGGTAACCGCCGGGCAGCTCGGCCACGAAGTCGTGAGCACCCACCGCCCTGGCCGCTGCCTCCACCTCGGCGTCCGTCGCATCCGGACGGCCGTACCCGATGTTGTCCCGGACCGTGCCGCTGAACAGGAAACCCTCCTGCGGCACGTAGCCCAGCTGCCTGCGGAACGCGCGCAGGTCCAGGTCCCGCAACTCGTGCCCGTCCACCCGGATACTGCCCGAGTCCGGATCGTAGAACCGGGCCACCAGCTTCATCACCGTCGACTTGCCGGCTCCGGTCTCGCCGACGATGGCCACCGTCTCACCGGGCCGCACGGTCAGGTCGATACCGCGCAACGCCTCCGGCGGCCGGGTGGCCACGGCACCGGCACCCGGCAGCCGGGCATCGCGCGGACCGCGCCGTTCGGCCAGGCCGGGCCGGGCGGTCGCCGCCGGGTAGGTGAACCGGATGTCGGCCAGCGTCAGCTCGCCGCGCAGCCTGCCCGGCTCCGTCGGGTGCTCCGCCGCGGGGGTCAGCGTGTCCAGCCGCATCAGATCGGCGATACGCGCGACCGACACCCTGGTCTGCTGCCACGAGTCGAACACCTGGGACAGCTGCTGGATCGGGGAGAAGAACATGTCGATGTAGAGCAGGAACGCGATCAGCGCGCCGGCCGTGAGATCCCCGCTGCCGATCAGCCACGCGCCGACGCCGAGCACGATCGCGTCCGCGCCCGCCGAGATGAACTGCACGAACGGGAAGTACGTGGCGACCAGCCGCTGCGCGGACAGCCGGGCACTCAGGTAGTCGCGGCCCAGCTGGTGGAACCGGGCCTTGGTCTCGTCCTCGTGGGTGAACGCCTGCGACTCCCGCACGCCGGACAGGCTCTCCTGGAAGTCGGCGTTGACGATCGCGATCCGCTCCCGCGCCAGGTCGTAGAGCGTCGCCGCCCGCCTGCGGAAGATCACCGTCGCGATGGCCAACGGCACCACCACGGTCAGCGTGCACAGGCCGAGTATCGGATTGATCAGCACGAGCGCGACCCCGACGCCGGCGAACGTCACGAACGACACCAGCGCGGACAGCAGGCCGTTCTCGATCAGCGACTCGAACTGGTCGACGTCCGTGGTCATCCTGGTCATGATCCGGCCGGCCATCTCGCGCTCGTAGTAGTCCAGCGAGAGCCGTTGCAGCTGCGCCCAGATCCGGATCCGCAGCGACAGCATGATCCGCTCCGCGGCTCTGCCCGTCACGAACGTCTCACCGATCTGGTCGACCAGGTCCACCAGCGTGATCACCAGGAACAGCGCGGACGCACCGAACAGCACGGCCTGCGAACCGGTCACCACGCCGTTGTCGATCCCGGTCTTCACCAGGGCGGGCCCGAGCAGGCTGGCCAGCGCGTCGATCACCACCAGCAGCAGGCCGACCAGCAGCGGTTTGCGGAACTCGCGCAGCAGTACCGGGAGTGCGAAGCGGCGCTGCCTGCGGGACTCCCCGGCCAGGTCGATGTCCGGGAAGTCGCGGACCTCGGGCAGCGCGGCGACCCGGGCCAGCAGTTCCGGCGTCGGCGCGAGGTTGAGCCGCCAGCTGCCGCCCGCGCTGCCACCCAGGCCCGCACCCATGCTCGGGGCGCCGACCGTGCGGGCGACCGCGCGGCCTGCCTTCGGGTCGCGCTCGCCCCGCCACGCCGACGACGTCACGCCGTCGGTCTCGATCGCCGCCAGCGCCTCGATGCGGTCACCGATCCGTGCTGCCGCGTCCTCGTCCAGCCCGGACAGCAGGGTGCGGTAGGTGGCGTTGCGTGCCACCAGCTCGTCGTGCGTGCCGATGTCGGCGATGCCGCCGTGGTCGAGCATCACCACGCGGTCGGCCAGGTGCAGGCTGGAGCGCCGGTGCGCGATCAGCAGCGTGGTCCGGTTCGCCAGCACGCCGCGCAGCGCGTCGTGGATCGCCTCCTCGACGGTCGAGTCCACCGCGCTGGTCGCGTCGTCCAGGATGAGGATCGCCGGATCGGCCAGGATGGCCCTGGCCAACGCGATCCGCTGGCGCTGGCCACCGGACAGCGTCAGCCCGCGTTCGCCGACCACCGTGTCGTAGCCGGCGGGCAGTTCGCTGATGAACCCGTGTGCCTGGGCTGCCCGCGCGGCGGCCTCGATCTGCTCGCGGGTGGCGTCCGGGCGGCCGTAGGCGATGTTCGCGGCCACGTCGTCGGAGAACAGGAAACTGTCCTCGAACGCGATGCCGACCTGCCTGCGCAACGACCGCAGCGTCACCGTCCGCAGGTCGTGCCCGTCCACCAGCACCGCACCGGAGTCGGGGTCGTGGAACCGGGACACCAGCAGCGCCAGCGTGGACTTGCCGCTGCCGCTGGGCCCGACGAACGCGACCCGCTCGCCGGCGGCCACTGTCAGGTCGATGCCGCGCAGCACCGGTTCGGTCTCGGTGTAGCCGAAGTGGACACCGGAGTAGGTGATCTCGCCGCGTACCGCGGGTAGCTCGACGGCGTCCGGCGCGTCGGCGATCGCCGGCTTCAGGTCGAGCAGTTGGAAGATCCGCTCCACGCCGGCCCTCGCCTGCTGGCCGACGGTCAGCACACCCGCCAGTTGCCGGGCAGGGGCGGCGAACTGCGCGACATAGGTGGAGAACGCCAGGAACGTGCCGAGCGTGATCTCGTGGTGCAGGGCCAGCCAGCCGCCCAGCGCGAGGATCGCGACCTGCGCGATGGCCGGGATCGCCTCCAGCAGCGGCTGGTAGCGCGCCTGCAGCCGGACCGCCCGCATCCGGGCGCCGTAGAGCACGCGGGCCGCGCCGGTCAGCCGCTCCAGCTCACGGTCCTCCTGGCCGAACGCCTTCACCACGCGCACGCCGTTGACGTCCTCGTCGACGATCTGCGCGACGTCGCCCTCGCGCTGCTGGCCGTCCCACGTCGCCGGGAACACCTTCCACCGCATCTGGTAGGAGACCAGGAACAGCACCGGGGCCACCGCGATCGCGACCACCGCGAGCAGCGGTGCGAGGTAGAGCATGATGCCCAGCGACAGCAGCATCAGCAGCACGTTGCCGCTCATGATCGGCATGAAGTTGAGCAGGCCCTGGACGAGCGTGGAGTCGGAGTTGGCGCGGGCCACCAGCTGCCCGGTCGGCATCCGGGACAGGTTGTCCGTGTCCATCGTCTGCAGGTGGTCGTGCATCGCGTTGCGCAGGTCGTACTGCACTGCCAGCCCGACCCTGCCGCCCCGGTAGCGCCGGATGTAGGAGAAGCCGAACGTGGCCAGCCCGACCACGATCAACAGCACCAGCCACGGCCACAGCGAGGAGGTGTGCGCGATGATCACACCGTCCACGATCTGCCGCGCGATCAGCGGCACCCCGGCCTGGCACGCGCTGCCCAGCGCAGCCGCGGCCAGCGCGAACGTCACGTCCCGCCGGTGCCGGAGCACGTAGCCCATCAGCCTGCGGATCCAGCCGGGTGTGGATCCTGCCGCCGGATTCTCGTCCGCGACGGTCACCGGCCGGTCCCTCGGCGGGCGGCCACTCGTTCGGCGAAGTACTCGTCGATGGCTCTGCCCAGCCAGGTCAGCGACTCCATCAGCCCGTCACCACCGGGGGTGCGGGCCTGCAGGGTCTCGATGCGCTTGACCATCTCGGCTTCGACGCTGTCGAGCAGTGCGGTGCCCTCGTCGGTCAGCCGCAGTACGGCGACCCGCTGGTCGGTGGCCACGCCGGTACGGATGAGCAGGCCGCGCTGGCACAGCGAGTCGACAGCCGCGCTCACCGTCGGCTTGCCCAGCGCGAGCCGCTCGGCGACCCGGGAGGCGCGCTCGTCACCGGACGCGACGGCGGACAGCACCCGGTAGTGCGCGAGGTTGAGCTCACCGGAGGCACGCTCCAGGATGCGGGACGCGCGGGCCAGCGCTCGGACCGCCTCGACGGCGTTCGGCTCGGTCATACCCCGACCATAGCAAACTGGTTCGTCGGCCGAACCAGTCGCGATCACCGGCCCGGTCAGGGGATGGCGTGCGTCCCCTTACCCAGCACCACGATGCCCGAGTCGCTGACGTGGTAGAACTCGCGGTCCCTCGCCAGGTCGACACCGATGTGCGCGCCCGGCGGCACGATCACGTTCTTGTCCAGAATGGTGCGCCGCACCACGGCACCGGCGCCGATCCGGACACCGTCGAGCAGCACCGAGTCCTGTACGACCGCGCCGACCTCGACCATCACGTCGGGGGAGAGCACCGAGCCCACGACCTGCGCGCCCGAGATGATGCAGCCCGGACTGATGATCGACTGCGTCGCCGTGCCGCCGACCGCGAACTTCGCCGCGGGACGCTGGCTGGGCAGCGCGAGGATCGGCCAGCGCCGGTTGTAGAGGTTGAACACCGGCTGCGTGGAGATCAGGTCGGAGTGCGCGTCGTAGTAGCTGTCGATCGTGCCGACGTCGCGCCAGTAGCCGTGGTCGCGCTCGGTCTCGCCGGGCACCACGTTGCTGGTGAAGTCGTAGACGGCGGCGTCACCCTTGGCCACCAGCGCCGGGATGATGTCGCGGCCCATGTCGTGGTGGGACTCGGTGTCGCTCGCGTCGGCCTCCAGCGCCTCGATCATCGCCTGCGTGGTGAACAGGTAGTTGCCCATCGACACGTAGGACTCGCCGGGGGAGTCGGGCAGCCCTGGCGGGTCGGCCGGCTTCTCCAGGAACGCGTCCACCCGCGTGCCGTCGCCGGTCTGGATCACGCCGAACGACGTGGCCTGCTCGCGCGGTACGCGGATGCCCGCCACCGTCACGCCGGCCCCCGACCCCACATGGAAGTCGATCATCTGGCGGGGGTCCATCCGGTAGATGTTGTCCGCGCCGAACACCGCGATGTAGGCGGGCGACTCGTCGTACACCAGATTGAGACTCTGCAGGATGGCGTCCGCGCTGCCCTGGTACCAGCGCGGCCCCAGCCGCTGCTGCGCAGGCACGGTCGTCACATACTCGCCGGTCAGTGACGACAGCTGCCACGTCGTGCTGATGTGCCGGTCCAGTGAGTGCGACTTGTACTGGGTCAGCACGCAGACGTGCCGGACACCGCCGTGCACCAGATTGGACAGCACGAAGTCCACCAGCCGGTGCACGCCGCCGAACGGCACGGCGGGCTTGGCCCGGTCCGCGGTCAGCGGCATCAACCGCTTGCCCTCGCCACCGGCGAGCACGATGCCCAGGACGTCCGACCCGTCGTTCATGACGTTCTCCCGCATGCCTCGTACACCTCGACCGTCCGCCGCGCGATGGCCGACCACGCGAACTCGGCCGCCGCCCGTTCCCGGCCTGCCTCGCCCATCGCCGCCGCCCGCTCCGGATCGGCGAGCAGTTCGTTCAACCGCTTGGCCAGTTCGGCCTCGAACCCGGCCGGATCCGTCTCGTCGTAGTGCGCCAGCAGGCCGGTCCTGCCGTCCACCACCACCTCCGGGATACCCCCGACGTCGCTGGCCACCACAGCCGTGCCGCACGCCATCGCCTCGAGGTTCACGATGCCCAGCGGTTCGTAGACCGAAGGGCAGGCGAACACGGTCGCGTGGGTGAGCAGTTGCACCACCTGGTGGCGCGGCAGCATCTGCGGAATCCAGTGCACGCCGGTCCGGGTCGCCGTCAGGTGCTCGACCAGGCCGCGGAACTCCGCGTCCAGTTGCGGTGTGTCCGCCTCGCCCGCGCACAGCACCACCTGGACGCCGGGCACCAGCCGCTCGGCGGCCCGCACCAGGTGCGGCACGCCCTTCTGCCTGGTCACGCGGCCGACGAACAGCACGTACGGCCGGCCCGGGTCGATGCCGTGCGCGAGCAGCGCGTCGGTGGCCGGGTCGGGACGGTAGATCGAGGTGTCGATGCCGTTGTGCACGACGTGTACCCGCTCGGGCGACACCCGCGGGTAGGCGGCCAGCACGTCGGTGCGCATCCCGCCGCTGACCGCGATGATCGCGTCCGCCGACGCGTAGGCGTCCCGCTCGATCCAGGACGACACCTGATAGCCGCCGCCGAGTTGCTCGGCCTTCCACGGCCGCAGCGGTTCCAGCGAGTGGGCAGTGACCACGTGCGGCACGCCGTAGGTCAGCTTCGCCAGGTGCCCGGCCAGGTTGGCGTACCAGGTGTGGCTGTGCACCAGGTCGACGCCGGATACGGCGTCGGCCATCGCGAGCGCGATGTCCATCGTGCGGAAGGCAGGCTGCCGGTAGTCGCGCGCGGCGACGTACCCGAGCGCGTCCGGGCGGTCGGTGCCCCAGCAGTGCACGCTCAGGTCGACCAGCGGACGCAGTTGCCTGGCGAGGAACTCGACGTGCACTCCGGCGCCGCCGTACACGTCGGGCGGGTACTCCCGGGTGAGCAGGCCGACCTTCATGTCGGGCACCCTAGCCGCGCCAGGGTCTGCCCGCACTCAGCCGGCGGTCTGACCTACCTGCTGGACGCGGCGGGCAACTCGAAGCTGCCGAACACCCACGTGCCCGGTGCGCCCGGGTCGTCACCCGCCCAGAACTCCGTCCACAGCTGGGTGAACTCGTCCCGGGACAGGTGCCCGTCGCCGTTGAGGTCGAGCAGCGGGAAGATCTCGTCCGTGTCGGTCCTGACGCCGTTCCACGCCTCGATCAGCTGCCGGTACTCGGTGGCGGAGATCTCGTCGTCGCCGTTCTCGTCGATGGCTTCGAACATCGTGGTGGCGGTGCCGGCGACGGCCTCGGGCATGCTGTGCAGCCGGTCGACCACGACCAGCACGTCGTCGAGGGTGATGTGCTGATCCTGGTCGGACGCTGCTCGCAGGGTGCCCCACCAGCCCATCATGACGGCGGCCAGCCGGTGGTAGCCGGGTGAGCCGGGGGACACTCCGCGCAGTGCGGTCCACCGGTCGCGCAGCGCCTCGAAGTCCCGCTGTTCGAGGAAACCGTCACCGTCGACGTCCATCGCGCGGAACACGCCGGTGATCTTGCGACGCTGGAACTCGCTTGCCATGAAAGGCTCCCTTCACCATCTACTGTGTACTCCTGGACCTGCCGGACCGGACCCGCGCGCCCGCGGCTCCGCCGCCGAGGATGAGGATCACCGTCGCGAGACCGAACTGCCGTTGCTGCATGCGCTCCGTCGTGGCGACGGGTGCGATGGCGACCCCGGCCGGGGTCGGGTCCTCGGCGAGTGGGGTCGTGGGTGTCGGTCTCGGTGGCGGTGCTGCCGCCACGAAGGTGCTGGGTGGTGGTGTGGTCGGGGGCGGGGGTGCCACCGTCGTGGTCGGTGGCGGCGCGACCACGGGCACGACGACGGCCCGCGCGGTGGCAGGCGGTGGGGCCGGGGTGGTGATGCGGCGGGGGACCGGGGGCGGAGTCGTGGTCGGGCGAGTGGTCGGTGGCGGTGTCGTGGTGGTCGGCGGTGGTGGCGGGGGCGTTGTCGTCGGTGACATGCGGGGTGGGCCCGGGCAGCCGCCCACGGCCACGTCGAGCGGGCACAGTGGCCCGGCGGCCGCGGGAGCTGGACTGCTCGCGACGATCGGCAGGGCACCGAGCAGGCCGATGGCGGCCGCCGCGCCGAGCAGCGCCCCGCGGTGGTTCATCCGAGCCGGTCCAGCGCGTCCCGGAACGCATCCGGTCCGACGGCGGCTCCACCGGCGAACGGGTTCTGCAACTGGTAGATCGCGAACAGCAGCAGAGCCAAAGTGCCTGCCAGGGCTGCGATGATGAACACGTGGGCGTGTGCCTTCGGGCCACCGAACAGCATCGGCAGGCCGATCGACAGGATGCTGCCGATGGCCAGCGCGAACCAGATCACCGTCCCGACGCCCTGACTGTCCTCGTCCACCCGGGTCTGCCGGTCCGTGTAGGCCGTCCAGAGGTCGTTGGCGGCTGTGTTCTTCTGGTCGGTCTGCCAGCCGTAGGTGGTCGGTGCCGACGCGATGACCGTCTTCATCTGTTGCAGAGTGGCCCAGGCCGAGCCGTCGACGGGATCACCCGCGACCAGTTTGGGCCATTCCTGGTTGATGACCTGATTGGTGTAACTGGACGCCAGATTTGTTATTTCCGTGCGTTGAGGTTCAGGTAGAGAATCGCTGGCCCAGGTCACTCCGACGATACTGTTCGCCTCCTGGCTCGCATTGTCGCGAGCCATGCCGACCGAGTCGAACAGGCCGATCAACACGAATGCGACAAGGACCGCGTGCAGGCCGCCGACCACCGTGAACACCTGGCCTGCCGACTCGTTGTTCTCCGCGCGGCCAGTGTGTTCGGACCGTCGTCGGAGATAGAAGGCGATCCCACCGGCGCATGCTCCGGCAACCACGATCCATAATGCGCCGAGCAGGTAGACGCTCATTCGAGGAATCGCACCACCCTCATCGGAAATCGAAGTTCGGTCAACCCAGAACGTAGCCCGGACGTTTCGTCGCGGGCAAGTCGCGCGGTGCCACCAGTTCATTCTTCACCCGGTCCGGGAACAACGACCCACCCGTTGCCGCGCGCGGTGCGACTGTGTGTGCCACAACGCCCGCGATTCGGGTCGGTCATTGCTCTGTTCGGATTGTGCGGCCACTATTCGTCCGCAATCGGCTCGGCGGGCGCCGGTGTCGGGAATGCCCGGTAGGGTGCTGTGTCGTGACCGAGCACAACCCGGACCGTCTGCTCGACGAGTCAGGAGCCCTGCCGGCGGCCCAGCCGCCGTGGTCGCCGCGCGACGCGCTGCGGATCACCGCTGTCCGTCCGATCGTGACGGCACCCGAGGGCCTGCCACTCGTGGTCGTGCGGGTGGACACGTCCGAGGACGGCCTGTACGGCCTGGGCTGTGCCACGTTCACCCAGCGATACGAGGCGGTCGCCACCGCGGTGCGCTCGCACGTGGCACCACTCGTGATCGGCAGGCATCCGGCCGACATCGAGGACATCACCCGGCTGGTGCACTACTCGTCGTACTGGCGCAACGGTCCGGTGCTCAACAACGCGCTGTCCGGTGTCGACCAGGCGCTGTGGGACATCGCGGGCAAGCGGGCCGGGCTGCCGGTCCACGAGCTGCTCGGCGGGCGCAGCCGGGCGGCTGTCCAGGTGTACGCGCACGCCTCGGGCACCGGCATCGCGCAGACGCTGGACCGCGCCGAGGAGTTGATCGCCGAGGGCTACCGCGACATCCGGCTGCAGGTGGGTCAACCGGGCGCAGGCTCCTACGGCGCACCCGGCAGCGGTGGCGGCTACCCACGCTCGCCGCACCCGGACGGCTGGGATCCGGAACGGTACCTGCGTGGCACCCCGGCGCTGTTCGCGGCGGCCCGGGAGCGGCTCGGCGACGTCAACCTGATGCACGACGTGCACAGCAGGCTGACCCCGAAGCAGGCCGTGGTGCTGGCGAGGTCGCTGGAGCCGTACGCGTTGTCCTTCCTGGAGGACGTGATCGCGCCCGAACACTACGACCGGCTGCCCGAGGTCCGTGCGGCATCGCCGGTACCGATCGCGGTCGGCGAGCAGCTCGCGGCCGTGTCGGACGCGGTCCGGCTGATCCGGGACGGCGGTGTCGACCTGCTGCGGCTGCACACGTCGGCCGTCGGCGGCCTGACGCCGACCCGCAAACTGGTCGCGCTGGCGGAACTGCTCGGCGTGCGGACCGCGTTCCACTCACCGGGCGACATCTCACCCGTCGGCGTCGCGGCCAACCTGGCCGTCGACATCTCGACGCCCGCGTTCGGCTACCAGGAATCGCACGTCTACAACGACGCGACGCACGAGGTCTTCCCCGGCACGCCCGTGCCGGTGGACGGCCACCTGGTGCCGTCGGACCAGCCGGGCTGGGGCGTCGACCTGGACGAACGGGCGGCCGTGCGCTATCCGCCGACGCGGTTCCTGTTCGACGGGTGGGCAGCGTCGGTGCGCCGCCCGGACGGCGGGTTGGAGTGCCCATGACCCGCATCCTCGTCACCGGAGCGTTCGGCCTGATCGGCTCCGCCGTGCTGGACACCCTGCGCGCCAACGGTATCGCGATCAGCGCACTGTCCGTTGTGGAACCATCGGAGGACGTCGAGGTCGACCGGGTTTTCGTCGGCGACGCCGGTGACGTCGACCTGGTGCGGTTGGCGCTGGCCGACGTCGACGCTGTGGTGCACCTGGCCGCACTGCCGTCACCCGACCACGGCACCGGAGTGGAGGTCTTCGCCGGCAACACGCGGGCCACGTTCGTGGTGCTGGACGAGGCGGGCAAGGCAGGGATCCGCCGCGCGGTGATCGCCAGCAGTTACTCGATCCTCGGCCTGCCGTTCGCGCCGCGCGAGCTGCACCCGCCGTACTTCCCACTCGACGACGCGACTCCGTTGCAGGTCGAGGATCCGTACGCGCTGTCGAAGGAAGTGGACGAGGCGACGGCGCGGATGGTCGCGCGGCGCTACGGGATGGACGTGGTGGCGATGCGGTTCCCGTTCGTCTGCGACGACGCGCGGCGCGCGGACCGGCTGAGCCGGACACTGGCGGACCCCGGCATGGCCGCGCGCGAGGCGTGGGCGTACCTGGACGTGAGGGATGCGGCGGAAGCGACGTGGCGCGGCCTGTCCGCGTCGGTGACGGGAATGCGCAGCGTGTTCCTGGCGGCGCCGGAGATCCTCGCGCCCTATCCCACGGAAGACCTGATCCGCAAGTACCACGCGGACGCGGAAATCCGCCGCCCACTGCCCGGCCGGGCAGTGCCGATCGACGTCGAACCGGCGCAGCGGCTGCTCGGCTTCACGGCCCGGCACGTGGTGTCGCTGCGCGCGGAGCCACTGCCCTGATCGGTCGCAGGGCCGAGCCGCTGACGGCTCGGCGGCCAGTTGCTTGTCCCGCAGCCCGCGAAGCCGACGAGACCACCCGGCTTCGGGGTCATCCAGGGGATGTGGCGCAGATTCAGTTCGCCCCGCTCCCGCGTCGAACCGTGAACGACGGGGAGCGGGTGCCCGGGAGCGCCACGGGTCGTGCGGGTGGCCCGGTCGGGTCGGGCAGCCGGCGGTTTCGGGCGGAGTGGGTGCCGGACATCTCGCGGTGGTCGCGTGGGGATCGGCGGCCGGCGTTGCTCTCGTGAGTGACGATCAGCCGACGCCGTAGCGCAGGCCGTCCATCAGGAGGTCGAGCAGCCTGCCTGCTGTGTCGCGCTGTGTGGGTTCGCCCGCCACGAGTGCGACGCCGGTCACGCCGGACAGCACGTCGGCCGGGTCGACGTCCGATCTGACGGTGCTCTGGGCGATGCCTGCCTTGATCAGCGTGGTGATGGCCGTGACCATCAGGTCGCGACTGTGCGCGAACGGGTTGCCGCCGGACGCGACGACCGCGCGCAACGCCTCGCCCATGCCGCGCTTGGCGGTCATGTAGTCGACGAAGTTGTCCATCCAGGCGCGCAGCGCCGCTGCGGCGGGCATCGTGTCGAGCAGGTCGGGTACCGAGTCGCACAGCCGGGCCAACTCGTTGCGGTACACGGCCTCGACCAGCGCGTCGCGGGTGCGGAAGTGGCGGTAGAGCGTGCCGATGCCGACGCCTGCGCCGCGGGCGATCGAGTCGAGCGTGACGTCGGTGCCGCCCTCGGCGAAAGCACGCGCTGCCGCTTCGAGCACGCGTTCGCGGTTGCGCTGCGCGTCGGCCCGCAGCGGTCTGGGGCTGGCGGACACGGTTCTCCTTCGTGGTGAGCGGGGTCGCATTGCGAACCGGAGGAAGCTCCGCTTAACCTCGAAGGAGAGCGGAGGTTCCTCCGCTTCGATGGTAGTCCAGTACAGGAGGGAACGACATGACTGTGCACACGCCCATCCGCACACCGTTCACCGCGCAGTCGACAGCGGCCGAGGTCGTCGACGGCATCGATCTCACCGGTCGCAGGGTGATCGTGACCGGTGGCGCTTCCGGGATCGGCGTCGAGACCGCTCGCGCCCTGGCCGGAGCGGGCGCCGAGGTCACCCTCGCGGTCCGCGACCCGGCCGCGGGCGAGCGGACGGCTGCCGAGATCATCGCGACGACCGGCAACAAGAAGGTCCTGGTCGCGTCGCTCGACCTCGCCGACCAGGGTTCGGTCGCCGCGTTCGTGGCCGGCTGGTCACGCCCGCTGCACATCCTGGTGAACAACGCCGGCGTCATGGCCTCGCCGCTGATGCGCACGCCCGAGGGCTGGGAGATGCAGTTCGCGACCAACCACTTCGGCCACTTCGCGCTGGCCACCGGCCTGCACGATGCGCTCGCCGCGGCAGGCGGGGCGCGCGTCGTATCGGTCAGCTCCAGCGCCCACCTGCGTTCCGGCGTGAACTTCGGCGACATCCACTTCCGCGAGAGCGAGTACGACCCGTGGCTCGCCTACGGCCAGTCCAAGACCGCGAACGTGCTGTTCGGCGTCGAGGCGAGCCGCCGCTGGGCGGCCGAGGGCATCACCGTCAACGCGCTGATGCCGGGCGCGATCCGGACGAACCTGCAGCGCTGGGTCGATGACGAGGACATGGACCGGATGCGCAGGAGCATGGGCAACGCGAGCCCGAACTGGAAGACCGCCGAGCAGGGCGCCGCCACGTCGGTACTCGTGGCGACCTCGCCGCTGCTCACCGGTATCGGCGGCCGCTACTTCGAGGACTGCAACGAGGCCGGGCCGCACCAGGAAGGCACCCGGAGCGGTGTCGCGGCGCACGCCCTGGACCCTGAAGCGGCCGAGCGCCTGTGGGACGTCTCGACGGCGACCCTCGCCCGCTGAGCACCGCTCACCGGGCCCGGGCGGTGTCCCGGGCCAGGGTCAGCAGGTCGTCCACCGACCACTGGTCGTCGGCGTGCTCGCCGTACTTCCGTGCCAGCACCACACCGTCGGGTGCGACGAGGAAGTCGGCGGGCAGGCCGAGCCGGCCGCCCCGCGCGGGCGGGGGAGTGGGACGACGGCGGGCCAGCAACGGGCCCAGGTCGCGCAGCACCCCGACGACGATCGCCCGCCACGCCCGCGGATCGAGCAGCGCCCGCCGCCCGGCCTCGACGCCGAACTCGCGGTACAGCAGCTTGTCCGGATCGCCGACCACGGCGAACGGCAGCTCCGCGGTGAACGGCAGTAACTGTGCCGCCGGCGAGTGGAACACGACCACTTCGCGGATGCCTGCCGCCACGATCTCGTCGTGCCGCGCGGCGATCGACCGCAGGTGCAGGTTGCACACCGGGCAACCGGCGAACCGGCGGAACTGTAGGTGTACCAAGCCATCCGGCACCGACACGGTGCCGCCGCGCACCGTGGTCAACATGCGTGTGGGCAACACCGTGCCGGTCGCGATGCGATCCCCCATGACTGCCTCCCGGTCGTAAGCGTGTGCTGTACGCCTACGACGTTATGAGCGTATGCGGTACGCTGTCAAGCCGATGCCCCGCCCACGATCGTTCACCGAGACCGACATCGCCGCCGCCGCGCTGGCCGTCATCGACCGGGACGGCCTGGGCGCGCTGTCCATGCGGTCCGTCGGCGCGCAACTGGGCCTGGCCACGATGTCGCTCTACCGCTACGTGAGCGACCGCGAGCAGCTCGAAGGTCTCGTCGTCGATCACGTCCTGGCGGGTGTCGACCTGACGCCACCCCGGCGTGGCCCCTGGACCCGGCAGGTCGCCGTGCTGCTGGACCGCGTGCGCGACGCGGTCGCCCGCCACCCCGAGGTCGTGCCGCTGACCATGACCCACCGGCATTCGGTGCCCGGCTCGGTCCGCCTGGGCGAGGCGCTGCTGGGCGTGCTCACCCCGGCGGGCTTCACCGGTGAGCAACGGGTGATCGCGCTGCGCAGCCTGCTCAGCTACCTGACCGGCGCGATCCAGCTGGCGCACTTCGGGCCGCTGTCAGGTACCGGCACCGAGGCGCTGGCCGCGCTGCCGCGCGCGGACTTCCCACTGCTCGCCGAGACCGCGCGGCAGGCCCGCCCCGTCAGCGCCGCCGACGAGTTCCGCCGTGGCCTGGACGTGCTGCTCGTGGGGCTGGCCGCCGTCGTCGCCTGACCCCGGCGTTATCATTCGGCCAACGTGGCATCTGGTGGAGGGTAATCGGTGGAAACGCTCGAGTTCCAGGCCGAAGCACGTCAGCTGTTGCAGCTGATGGTGCATTCGATCTATTCGAACAAGGACACCTTTCTGCGGGAACTGATTTCGAACGCGTCCGACGCGTTGGACAAGTTGCGGCTGACCGGGTATCTGGACAAGGACCTGGACGTCGACACGTCCGACCTGCACATCGAACTGGTGATCGACTCCGAACACCGCACGCTGACCGTCCGCGACAACGGTATCGGGATGTCGCGGGACGAAGTGGTCAGCCTGATCGGCACCATCGCGAAGTCGGGCACCGCGGAACTGCTGGAGAAGCTCAAGAAGAACAAGGACGCCGCAGCGTCCAGTGATCTCATCGGCCAGTTCGGTGTCGGTTTCTACTCCAGTTTCATGGTGGCCGACGAGGTTGAGCTGCTGACGCGGCACGCGGGTGAGCCCGGCGGTACCCGGTGGTCGTCGGCCGGTGAGGGCACCTACACCATCGACTCGGTCGACGACGCCCCGCAGGGCACCTCCGTGACGCTGCACCTCAAGCCGGAGGACACCGAGGACAACCTGTTCGACTACACGTCGGAATGGAAGATCCGCGAGATCGTCACGACCTACTCGGACTTCATCGCGTGGCCCATCCGGATGGACACGCAGGCCACCGACGACGAGGGCAACCCGACCACCGAGAACACCGTCCTCAATTCGATGAAAGCCCTGTGGGCGCGGTCGAAGGACGATGTCGACGCGGCCGAGTACACGACGTTCTACCGGCACGTCAGTCACGACTGGGCCGAGCCGCTGGAGACCATCGCCCTCAAGGCCGAGGGCACCTTCGAGTACCAGGCGCTGCTGTTCGTGCCGTCGCACGCGCCGATGGACCTGTTCATGCGCGACCACAAGCGCGGCGTGCAGCTCTACGTCAAGCGCGTCTTCATCATGGACGACTGCGAAGCGCTGGTGCCCGACTATCTGCGCTTCGTCAAGGGCGTCGTCGACGCGCAGGACCTGTCTCTCAACGTGTCCCGCGAGGTGCTGCAGCAGGACCGGCAGATCCAGCTGATCCGCAAGCGGCTGGTGCGCAAGGTGCTGTCGACCATCAAGGACATGATGTCCGCCGACGCGGACAAGTACGCGAAGCTGTGGAGCGAGTTCGGCCGGGTGCTCAAGGAAGGGCTGCTGCGCGACAGCGAGAACCGGGAGACGATCCTGGAGCTGTCGTCGTTCGCCTCGACGCAGGACGCCGAGAAACTGACCACGCTGCGCGAGTACGTCGAGCGGATGAAGCCCGGCCAGGACGCGATCTACTACGCCACCGGCGAGTCGCGCAGCGTGATCGACAGCTCACCACACATGGAAGCCTTCCGGGACAAGGGTTTCGAGGTGCTGTTCCTGACCGACCCGGTGGACGAGGTGTGGCTGGACTCGGTGCACGAGTTCGACGGCAAGCCGCTCACGTCCATCGGCAAGGGTGATGTCGACCTCGACGCCGACGAGGCGCAGCTGGCCGAACGCGAGCAGCGGAAGACGGACTTCGCGGACGTGCTCGGCTGGCTCACCACCACGCTCGCCGAGGACGTCAAGGAGGTCCGGCTGTCCGCGCGGCTGACCACGTCACCGGCGTGCATCGTCGGCGACACCGACGACATGACGCCCGCGCTGGAACGCATGTACCGCGCGATGGGCCAGGAACTGCCGAAGATCAAGCGGATCCTCGAACTCAACCCGGCCCACCCGCTGGTCGACGGGCTGCGCCAGGCTCGCGCCGACCAGAAGGACGAGGCCGAATTGGCCGACACCGCTCGGCTGCTGTACGGGATGGCGCTGCTCGCGGAGGGCGGCGAGCTGACCGACCCGTCGTCGTTCGTCCGGCTGCTGGCCGACCGCCTCGCCAAGACCTTGTAGCGTCACGCGTCCACGATGCGCCCGTCGTCCTGCCGTGCCGATCGCAGCACCGCCGCGGTCAGCACGCAGGCGGCGAGCGCGGCGATCCCGCTGACCAGGTAGCCCAGCGAGTAGCCCTGACCCAGGGCCTGCACGGCCAGCGGTGCTGCCGCGCCGGGTGGCGACGACGGCGGCACCGAGTTCACCGCGAGCGGCCCGCCCTTGTGCGCCACCGCGGTGGCCGCCGCTTTCGTCGCCGCGGGCAGCCCGCTGGCGTGCAGGCGTTGCGCGAAGCCGGCGGCGGCGGTGCTCAACGCGACCGCGCTGATCACGGCGGGGCCGAGCGTGAAGCCGAAGTCGCGCAGCATGCTCGTGGCGCCGCTGGCCATGCCCGCCAGCCGCGTGGGCACGGTGTTCACCGCGACGGCGCTGATCGACGTGACCGTGAGCCCGAAGCCGATGCCCACGAGCAGCAGCGGCACGGCGAGCGCACCCAGTTGGGCGGCGTCGATGGGCACGAACGACGCCCACAGGTCGCCGGCGCCGGTCAGCAACAGGCCGCCCCCGAGGATCCAGCGCGGATCGACGTGCTCGACCAGCCGTGCGGTCACGGGCGCGACGACCAGCACGATCCCGTTGAGCAGGATGAACGCGACCGACGTGATCAGCGGGTTCTCGTGCAGGACAGGGCCGAGCCGGATGCTGGTGCTGTAAGCGGTGGCCACGAAGCAGAACATGCCGACCACGGTTGCGAACGCCGACACCGTGAAAGCCCGGTTCGCGAACAGGTCCAGCCGCAGCAGTGGCGACCGCGACCGCAGCTCCACCGCGACGAACAGGCCAAGGCACGCGATCGCGACGACGAACGCGACCACGATCGCCGGGCTGCCCCACCCGTCGGCCGGTCCCTGGATCACCGCGTACAGCAAGGCGAACAGGCCGACCGCGATGGTGGCCTGGCCCGCCCAGTCCAGCGAGCGGCCCTCCGGCGCCCGGGAGTCGCCCGCCCACCGCAGGCTCACCAGGGCACTGACCGCGCTCAGCGCGGTGACCACCACGATCGCCCACCGCCACGAACCGGCCGTGGCCGAGATCCCGGCGATCACCGGGGCGAGCATCGCGCCCGCCGCCAGCGAGGCCGCCCACATCGTGACACCGCGGGCCCGCTGGTGACCGGTGTGCGTGCCGCTCGCGATGACGGCCAGCGACGTCGGGAACAGCGCGGCCGCGCCGATACCGGCGATGGCCCTGCCCGCCCACAGCACCCCGATGCCGGGTGCCGCTGCCGTGACGATGTCGCCGGCCACGAGCAGCAGCGCACCGCCGACGAGCAACCGCCTGCGCCCGAACAGGTCACCGACGGCGCCGAACGTCAGCGCCAGCACGGTCACCGGTAACAGCGACGCGTCGGTGATCCACGCGATCTGGCTGCCGCCGGCCGCGAAGTCCTCCTGGAACAGTCCGTTCAGGACTGTCGGTAGGGCGATGGTGATCTCGGCGAGGCACACCGCGAGGCAGGCCGCGATCAACGTGCCCCGGCCCAGCGTGGCGGTGGCCGTGGTGGTGGCCGACTCGCCGGTGGCGTCGGGTCCGTGCGTGGCCGATGTCATCGCCCTGCCCCTTCCGCGCCGCCGGACAGTCCGTCGAGCAGTGCGCTGAACTTGGCGGCCACCTGGTCGCGCAACCCGGCGGACGCCTCGGCGACCGGCGGGAAGTCGTGGCCGAACGGGCGGACCGCGCGGATCAGCGCCCGGGAGTTGGTCCTGGTGTCGCGGTCGAGCCGTGGGTCCAGCGGCCCGCTCCACGCTCCGGTCACGGTGTCGATGTCGGTGGCCGGATCGCAGCGCGTCGACATCGCCCACAGCACGTCGAACATGTCGGTCGGGTCGATGTCCGCGTCCACCACGACGACGAACCGGCCGAGGTAGGAGCCCGACTGGCAGGACGCGGCGAGCATCGCGGCCTGCTTGGCGTGGCCAGGATAGGCCTGCTCGATGGAGACGACGTTGAACATGCGTGCGCCGCCCGCCTCGTGGCACCACACGCCGCGCACGCCCGACAGTCCAGCGCGTTCGATCTCGTCCCAGATCATCCCGGACTTCATCACGCACTTGCTGTAGGAGAAGTTCGACGGCGGCCGGATCGGCGACGCGACCGTGATGATCGGGTCGTCGCGGTGGTAGATCCGCCGCACCCGTACGACCGGCTGTTCGCTGCGCCCGCCCGCGTAATAGCCGGTGAACTCGCCGAACGGTCCCTCCGGTGCGACCTCGCCCGGGTACATCTCGCCTTCGAGCACCAGTTCCGCGGTCGCGGGCATGGGCAGTCCGTGCAACTCCGATTCGACTACCGGTACCGGCGCGCCGCGGTGGCCACCCGCGTAGTCGTACTCCGACAAGCCCCAGCGCAGCTCGTTGCCCGACGCCAGGAACAGCAGCGGGTCGTGCCCGCAGGAAATCAGCACCGGGCACGGCTTGCCTCGCGCGAAGTACTTCTCCCGGATCTGCCTGCCCTGCTTGCCCGGCGAGATCCACACGCTCACGGTGTCCTTGCTCTGCACCATGACCCGGTACGTGCCCAGGTTCACCCAGCCTTCGTCGGGGTCGCGCATCACGACGAGGTCGTCGGTGCCCAGGTACCGGCCACCGTCCAGCTCGTGCAACTTCGGTGCGGGCAGCGCGGTGACGTCGACGTCGTCGTCACGGATCACGTTCCGCAGCACCGGGCCGCTGCCGGTCACCTCGGGCGGGATCGGCTCGTGCGTGCGCATCCGCTCCCGGTAGGCGCGCACCACGTCCAGCGGGTGGGCCGGCGCGGGCAGACCCAGCGTCAGCGCGAGCCGGGCGGCCGAATTGGTGGCACCGGACAACGCGCGGAAACCGCGCTCGTCACCGGTCAGGTGCTCGAAGAGCAGCGCCGGGCCGCCCTCGCCGCCGCGGTGCGCGACCAGCTCGATCAGCGTGCCCAGCTCCAGGTCGGGGTCCGCCTCGGGCACCCGGACGAGCTGACCGAGTTTGTCGATGCGGGTGATCAGCTCGCGCACGTCGGCGTGCGGGTGGTCGTAGTCGTTGAACACCGCTCAGCCCTCCCGCAGCGTCGCGAGCGAGTATCCGGCGGTGCGCTTGTAGCTGGCGATGATCTCGTCCAGTTCGGCGACCGTGATGACGTCCTCGATCTTGGCGAATGGCCGGTCGCCGGTGCGCTGGTAGATCTCGCGCAGGATCGCGTCCGGCGGGTTCGTACGGTTCGCGTGCACCACCGCCGTCGTCGCGGGCCTGCGCAGCCGCTCGTACGCGGCGAACGCCTCGGCCACGTCGTCATGCGCGCGCAGGGCGTCGACCAGCGCGCTCGCGTCCAGCACGGCCTGCCCGGCGCCGTTGGAGCCGCGCGGCACCATCGGATGGGCGGCGTCGCCGAGCAGCGTCACCCGGCCGGTGCCCCACCAGGACAGCGGGTCCTGATCCACCATCGGGTACTCCAGGATCGTCTCCGACGCGCGGATCAGCGCGGGCACGTCGAGCCAGTCGAAGTGCCAGTCGGCGAACCGGTCGATGAAGTCCGCGACACTGCCCACCCGGTGCCAGTCCCGGTCGGCGTGGCGAGGGGTCTCGACCTCGACCACCCAGTTCACCAGCTGACGGCCGGTGCCGTCGACGTCGTCGCGGATCGGGTACACCACGAGCTTCCCGGTGGCCAGCCAGCCGGCCCTGATCATGCTGGCGCCCGACAGGATCGGGTCCCACACCGCGACACCGCGCCACATGTTGTAGCCGGAGTAGACGTCATCGCCCTCGTCCGGGTGCAGCTGCCTGCGCACCGCGGAGTGGATGCCGTCGCAGGCCACCACGGCATCGACCCGTTCGGTCGTGATCGTCCCGTCCGGCCGGGCCAGGTGCACGGTCACGCCGTCATCGTCCTGCTCGACCGACACGCACCGGTGGCCGGTGGCCAGGTTGGGCTCGCCCAGCCGGGAGCGGACCGCGTTCACCAGCACGGCCTGCAGGTCGCCGCGGTGGATGGAGAACTGCGGCCAGCTGTAGCCGGCCGCGATACCGGACGACTCGGTGTAGATGTGCTGGCCGAACCGGTTGAAGAACACCGACTCCCGGGTGGTCACGGCGACCGCGGCCAGGTCGTCGACCAGGCCCAGCCGGGCCAGGTGCCGGGTGGCGTGCGGCAACAGGTTGATGCCGACACCCACCGTGGACAGCTCGGGCACCGCCTCGAACACCTGGCACTCGATGCCCGCTGCGTGCAGCTCCAAGGCCAGCGTGAGGCCGCCGATACCGCCGCCGATGACGGCGACATGCGGATGCGAGGACATGGCACTCCGTTCTGGATGGTGGGGCGCGTCCGGTAACCCTCACCGGCTGATTCCGGCCCCAGGCGCTCGCGGCGTTGTCGCCGGCCCAGGTACGACACAGGTGCCTGGGCCGCCTTCGCCTTGCGCTGCGCCAACTTGCACCGGAATTCCACCGGCATGATTACTGGACACACCACTAGAGCCAGCGGGGCAGCGTGGGCAGCGCGTCAGCGGACAGGTCGGCACCCGACGTCCTGCCGGTCGCCCAGCCGAGCAGCCCGGCGGGTGATCCGGTGACCGTCGAGGTCGGTTCGGTGCCGACGACCCAGCGCGCGGCACCACCGTTCGCCACCAGTGCCACGGCCGGAGCGTCCGGCTTGCGGCCCAGTGCGGTGGTGACATCGGTCAGCAAGGCGTCGACCAGTTCGGCAGGCAGATCGTGCAACGTCGGGCCGCCGCCGAGATCGACCAGGTGGATCCACACCTCGCGGACGCGCAGCCACGGCACCTCGCCCGCCGGGATGTCGCGGCCCTGCGCGCTGAGCACCCTGGCCGACCAGGCCGCGGCGGGCAGGCCGGCCACTGTCCTGGCCAGCCGGGCGTCCGCGGCCAGCAGGTCGGCGCGCAGCACGTCGGGCGGCCGGGCCGCGCCCGCCTCGATGTCCTGCTCCCGTTGACCTGGCGCCGCGTACATCGGCTGCGGCAGGCCGGTGGCGGCCCAGTCGAGCAGGTTCACCAGCGCGTCGGCATTGCGGGCCAGGTGGGCCACCAGGTGTGCCCGGGTCCACCCCGGCAGTGCGCTCGCTGTCGCCAGATCGGCCTCGGCGACGGCCTGCTCGACCAGCCGGGTGCCCTCGTCCTGCCAGCCCAGCAGCCGATCCAGCTGCGGCGTCACGGTTTCGCCGCGCGGCACGTGTTGCGGCACTCGCCGAGACCCTCGATCCGGGTGGTCACCACCATGCCGTCGGCGAGCCGCACCGGTGGCTTCCTGGCGTGCCCGACGCCGCCTGGTGTGCCGGTCGCGATGATGTCACCGGGGGCCAGCGGCATGATCCGGCCGATGTAGTCGACCAGGTCCTCGGGGCCGAACACCAGATCCCCCGTCGAGGCCGCCTGCATCCGCTCGCCGTCGACGACGCAGCTCAGTTCCATCGGCCCGACCCGCTCGCCGGGTTCCTGGGTCACCAGATACGGGCCGACCGGGGTGGTCCGAGCGAATGTCTTGCCCTGCAACCACTGCGCGGTCCGGTACTGCCAGTCGCGGGCGGTCACGTCATTGAGCACGGTGCAGCCCGCGATCGTGCCGTCGGCTCCCAGCACGATCGCGAGTTCGGCCTCCCAGTCCATCGCGTCCGACACCGAGGGCAGCACGATGTCGTCGTACGCACCGATCAGCGCGGGCACGAACTTGGCGAACAGCGTCGGGTACTCCGGCAGCTCCCTGCCCATCTCCAGGATGTGCTGCCGGTAGTTCAGGCCGACGCAGATGATCTTCTCCGGGCGTGGCACCACTGGGGCGAAGTCCAGGTCGGTGGTCTGCCGCGACCGTCCGGCCGCGGCCGCGTGTGCCCGCCAGTCCGGTCGGGCCAGCAGAGTGCCGACGTCCGGGTCGCCCAGCTCGACGACCTGGTCGTCCTCGACGCGGACCGCCACGGTGCCGCCGGGCGTGCGGATGGTGGCCAGCCTCATGACACCGGTCCGATCTGGGTGCGGTCGAGGCGCAGCGCCTCGTAGACGGGCGCGTCGCTGAAGGTGAACAGGTCCAGCCCGGTGTGCGCTGTCCAGGACAACGGCTGCCAGGACGGCACGGCGACCAGATCGCCGGTGGTCACCTCGATGCTCTTCTCTCCCAGCCGCACTGTGCCCTCGCCGGTGAACACCTGCCACACCGACGAACCGGCAGTGCGGGTCACCGGGGTCGTCGTGCCCTCGGCCAGCCGGTGCATCTCGGTGCGCAGGCTGGCCAGCGCGTCCCGGCTGGTCGCGGGGTTGGTGAACCGGATGCCCGCATGGCCGGGTGCGACGACGCCGGGGTGACCCTCGGCTGCGAGTTCCAGCTGCGCGGTGAGAGCGTCGTCGGTGTGGTGCCAGCGGTAGGCCGGTATCGGTGCGACGGGTGGTGGTCCGTCGATGCCGGCCAGCGGCCGCAGGCCCGGGTGCGCCCACAGCCGTTCGCCGCGCGAGCGGTCCGGGGTGCTCGTGTCGGCGATCTCGTCAGGGCCGAACTCGAAGAAACCGGCGTCCAGGCGGGACACCAATGGGATGTCCAGCCCGTCGAGCCACGCCATCGGCTGATCGGTCGGGTTGTGGTGTTCGTGGAAGGCCCAGCTCGGCGTGAGCAGCAGGTCACCCCGGCGCATCGCCACCGGGTCACCGTCCACCACCGTCCACACGCCCTCGCCCTCGACGACGAAGCGGAAAGCGCCCTGCGAGTGCCGGTGCGCGGGCGCGACCTCGTGCGGGCCGAGGTACTGGATGGCCGCCCACAGCGTCGGTGTCGCGTAGGGCTCACCGGACAGCCCGGGGTTGGCCAGCGCGATCGCCCGCCGCTCGCCGCCGCGCCCGACCGGAACCAGCTCGCCTGCGCGCTCGGCGATCGGGTACAGGTCGGCCCAGCGCCACACGTGCGCTCGGGCGGCCGGTTGCGGTGTGGCCGGCATCAGATCCTCGCGCTGCGTCCACAGCGGCAGCAGGCCGGCCGCGGCGAAGTCCTCGTAGAGCCGGTCGAGCGCGCGATCGGTCGTCGTCATGCGGGTACCCCCTGTTGTGATGTCGCCGCACCGGACACGACGCCCGTGGTGCGACCGGTGACGAAGGACGTTGCCGCGACGGCGAGTACCGAGGCGATGGCGACGACGACGAACAACGCCGCCGTGCCGCCGAACGCGGCGAGCACGGCGCCGCCGATGGTCGGGCCGAGGATGCCGCCGACCCGGCCGAAGCCGAGCATGAAGCCCTCACCGGTGCCCCGCGCCTGGACCGGGTAGGTCACGGCACAGATGTTGTTGAGCAGGAACTGGCCGCCGATGATGAACAGCCCGGTCGCGCCGACGGCGATGATGTCGACAGCGGTACCGCCGACGAACGCGATCACCAGTGCCGCCACGGCGCCGAGCCCGCACCACAGCATCACGCTGCGCCGCACGCCCAGCAGGCGGTCGGCGACCACACCGCCGAGCACCGCACCGACGATGGACATGCCCTGCAACACCGCACCGAACCCGAAGCCCGTCGCGAAGCTGTGGCCGCGCTGGATCATCAGCTCCGGCGTCCACGCGGACAGCCCGTACACGTTGAACAGCAACAGGAACGACGACACCCACAGCGCGATCGTGCGCACCCGGTAGGTCGACGTGAGCACCAGCTTCAGGTCCCGGGCGGGCGGAGTCGCCGCGGTCAGACCCGCGGTCCGGTAGAGCTGCGCCCGTTCCGGCCGCAGGCGCGACAGCAGCCTGGCGGCCTCGGCCGTGCGGCCCCGCACGACCAGGAACTCCACCGACTCCGGGAACACCGCCAGGTAGACCAACCCGACCACCAGCGCGCCGCCGCCGACGAAGAACAGCGCCTGCCAGTCGCCGCCGCTGGTCAGCGCTACGCCCAGCAGTGCCGCCAGGACGCCGCCCAGCGCGAACCCCGTACCGCCGAGCACCGCCACCCGGTGGTGCACCCGCTGCGGCAGGAACTCGTTGACGTAGGCCGTGCCCAGTGGCAGTAGCACACCAAGGCCCAGCCCGGTGAGCACCCGCAGTACGAGGAACGGCGCGTAGGAGGTGCCGAACGCACCGGTGAGCAGACTGAACAGGCCCGCGACGAGAAGGCCGGTGATCAGCGTCGGCCGCCTGCCGATCCGGTCGGCGACCACGCCGTGCACGAGCGAGCCGACGGCGAAACCGATCAGGCCCGACGACACCAGGAAGCCCACGGCGGTCTCGGACAAGTGCCACGGGCCTGCCACGAAGTGGATCATGTAGGACGGGATGAGCGTGTCGTAGCCGTCGAACATCGTCGCCAGGGCGACCAGGCCGACGAGCAACCAGTGGAACGGCCGTAGCGTCGCGCCACCGAGTTCGGTGCGCACGTCTAAACCGATGTCGGACACGGAGAACCTCCCGGTTGGGCAGCGCTGCCCTGGTGGACCGATGTCTGACGCTAACCACGCGGTCGGTGCGAGCGGAATCCGAACGTCCTACAATTCTGCCGTGCAGAACAAGCCCACCTATTCGGTCGAGTCCGCCGACAACGTGCTCCGCCTGCTGCTGTTGCTGTCCGAGCGGGGCAGCGTCCGGGTGAGTGACGCCGCCGAGTATCTGGGCGTCGCGCGCTCGACGGCACACCGGTTGCTCGGCGCGCTCGGCTACCGCGACTTCGCCGTGCAGGACGCGCACAAGGCCTACCGCCCTGGCCCGGCATTCGAGCGCATGGTGCTGCCGGGACCGTCCACTCAGGATCTGCGGACCGTGCTGCACCCGCACGTGGCGTGGTTGCACGCGCAGCTGGGGGAGACGTGCCATGTGATGGTGCTGGAGGGCAACGGGGCCCGCTTCATCGACTGCGTGGAAGGCACGCACGTGCTTCGGGTCGGCTCCCGCGTCGGGATGCTGCTGCCGGCGCACTGCACGTCCGGCGGCAAGGCGTTGCTCGCCGAGCTGTCCACCGAACAACTGAGCGCGCTCTATCCGAGGGACCTGCCCGGTTCGCCCGGCGGCGCCGCGATCGAGCGGAGCGCGTTGCGTCGCCAGCTGGCGACCGTGCGCAGGCGCGGGTACGCGACGAACTTCGAGGAGAGCGAACGCGGCATCGTCGCGGTCGGCGCTTGTGTCCGGGACAGCGTCGGCCGTGCGGTCGCGGGCCTGGCCGTCGCGGCACCGAGCGTGCGGTACTCGCGCTCCGCGGCGCCGGAATTGGCGAAAGTGGTGCGGGCGGCCGCCGCCGCGGCCACGACGGACCTGTGAGACGGCGGAGGGCGGACTCCACGTGGGAGTCCGCCCTCGGAGGGGTGGGGAGGTGGTCGGCCGCCGCGGCCGCGACGGCCGACCGGACAACCCGCCGTCGGGGGAGCGGCGGGTTGGTTACAGCGCTGAGCTCACTCGACGCCCAGCATGACCTCGGTGGACTTGATCACGGCGGTGACCGGGGAACCCACTTCGAGGCCGAGTTCGCGCACCGACTCCTTGGTGATCGAGGCTGTCACTTCCTGGCCGCCGTCGAGCGTGACCTTGACGACCGTCATGACGGTCCCCTGCTCGATTTCGGCGATCGTGCCGGTGAGCTGGTTGCGTGCGGACAGTCGCATGACGGGCCTCCGTGTCAGGTGGACGGTGTGACCACAACGGTAACCGCGTCCACACGAACCCGCCGTGCACCGATGATCGTGGCCCAGCCGGAACTCCGCAGGATCGTCGTTGGTGTTCGCTCTCCACCGAACCTGCGGCGCGAAGCGGCCGATTATGATGACCATCACCATGGATTACAGGGACGGACCGAGTAGCGGCCACGAGGCGACCCGCGCGTTCTTCGGGCCGCGCGCAGCGGGCTGGGAGGACCGCTTCCCGGACGACGGCCCGAGCTACCGGCAGGCGGTCGCCGACCTGGCCCCCGTGCGTGGCGGTGTGGTCGCCGACGTCGGCTGCGGCACCGGCCGGGCGCTGCCGGAGTTGCGCGCGGCCGTCGGTCCGGACGGCACAGTGCTCGGGATCGACCTGACGGCGCAGATGCTGGCCGAGGCCGCCCACCGTGGGCGGGGCGACGCCGCGACGCTGCTGCTCGGCGACGCGACCCGGCTGCCGCTGGCCACCGGTTGCCTGGACGCGGTGTTCGCCGCAGGCCTCGTGTCGCACCTGCCCGACCCGGTCGCCGGGCTGGCCGAGCTGGGCCGGGTGTGCCGGGTGGGTGGCAGGCTCGCGTTGTTCCATCCCGTCGGGCGCGTCGCGCTGGCGCGCAAACAGGGCCGCGAACTGGTGCCCGATGACCTGCGCGCACCCGACCGAATCCGCTCCGTGCTCACCACGGCCGGCTGGCGCGTCGACTCGGTGGACGACGCCGAGGATCGCTACCTGGTGCTCGCCACCAGGCCTTGAGTGTGCCCTGGGTCACAATCCAAAACTGTCGGAACAGCGCGCTACCGTTCGTCGTTGCCTCAGACGAGTACGAAACGGTTTCGTACTCGCGGGGTCGGACGGGGGGAGGGACCAGCGATGGAGGCTACGGGGGTGACCGGGACACGAGCCGCACGGCGCGGTCCCGAACGTCGGACGGCGGTCTTCGACTCGGTCTTCGCACTGCTCGCGGAGGTCGGTTACGACCGAATGACCATGGACGCCGTCGCTGCCCGTGCGCACGTCAGCAAGGCGACCATCTACCGCACCTGGCCCGACAAGCCCGATCTTGTCGCGGAGGCCCTGGCGCACCACTTCCAGGACACGCCGGCACCTCCGGACACGGGCTCGCTGCGCGGCGACCTGCTCGCGCTGATGTTGAAGGCATGTCAGGTCGGCAACAGCGTGGACGGCCAGGTCGTGGCCGGAGTGATGACGGCCGTGGCGCGCAACCCGGTGCTCGCCAGCACGATGTACGAGTACATGTACGAGAAGAAACACACCGTCCACGAGACCGTCATCCGTCGAGCAGCCGAACGCGGCGAACTCGACCCGACGACGGATCCCCATTTGCTGCACGAGGTCGCGCATTCGATGATGCTCGCCCGGCGGCTGGAGATCTGTGCCCCGCTGGACAAGGAGTTCGCTGAGCACGTCGTCGACGACGTCCTGATTCCCGTGCTGACTGCGCGCCAGCACTAATACACATACCGGCAGCGCGGCCGGTTCTCGTTCGCCTTTTTGCGGCGTCCATTCTTGCGAGGGGATTTCCATGTCCGAAAACGTCGCTGCCGCGCCGAGATCATCGGTGGGGTTGCAGGGGGCCGACCCGAAGCGCTGGCTCGCGCTCGCGGTCGTCGCGATAGCTCAGCTCATGGTCGTGCTCGACGCCACGATCGTGAACATCGCGCTGCCCTCCGCGCAACACGCGCTGAACATCTCCGACGCCAACCGCCAGTGGATCGTCACCGCGTACACCTTGGCGTTCGGTGGTTTGCTGCTGCTCGGTGGCCGCGTGGCCGACTATGTCGGCCGCAAACGTGCTTTCCTGATCGGCCTGGTCGGCTTCGCCGGTGCGTCCGCGCTCGGTGGTGCGGCCAACGGTGCCGTGATGCTGTTCGCCGCCCGTGGGTTGCAGGGCGTGTTCGGTGCGCTGCTCGCGCCCGCCGCACTGTCGTTGATCACCGTGACGTTCACCGAGACCAAGGAACGTGCCAAGGCATTCG
Source organism: Candidatus Melainabacteria bacterium (assembly GCA_963780635.1). Classification (GTDB taxonomy): domain Bacteria; phylum Actinomycetota; class Actinomycetes; order Mycobacteriales; family Pseudonocardiaceae; genus DATEPR01. The sequence continues at coordinate 285,720 of CAWACW010000013.1, read as the reverse complement.
GAGTCTTCGGTGCCATCGCGGGCGGTGGTTCCGCGATCGGGTTGATCCTGGGTGGTGTGCTCACGCAGTACCTCGACTGGCGCTGGTGCCTGTTCGTGAACATTCCCGTCGCGGCGATCGCGTTCATCGCGGCCCTGCCGATCGTGCGGGAGAGCAAGGCAGGCGGTAACACCCGGTACGACGTGGGTGGTGCGGTGCTCTCGACGCTGGGTCTGGTCTCGCTGGTCTACGGGTTCACCAAGGCGGCGACCGACGGCTGGGGTTCCGGTGTCACGCTGGCGTTCCTCGGCGCGGCTGTGGTCCTGCTGATCGCTTTCGTGGTGCTGGAGACGCGGACGGAGAATCCGCTCCTGCCGATGCGGGTGATCCTCGACCGCAACCGGGGGGCTTCCTACCTGACCTCGGTGCTGCTGGGTTCCGGCCTGCTGGGCATGTTCCTGTTCATGACGTACTACCTGCAGCAGACACTCCACTACACCGCGCTGCACGCGGGCATCGCGTACCTGCCGTTCTCGGCCGGCATCGTGGTCACCGCGACCTTCACGGCGCGGTTGCTGCCGAGGTTCGGTCCACGTGCCCTGATGTCGACCGGCGCCCTGCTCGCCACCGCGGCCATGGTGTGGTTGACCCAGCTCACGCTGACCTCGTCCTATGTCACTGGCATCCTGCCCGCGTTCCTCGTGATGAGCGTCGGCATGGGACTGGTGTTCGTGCCGCTGAGCAACACGGCACTGACCGGTGTCGCCAACCACGATGCCGGTGTGGCCAGCGCGCTGGTGAACACCACCCAGCAGGTGGGTGGCTCGCTGGGCACGGGCCTGCTGAACACGATCTTCACCACGGCGGTCGCCGGCTACCTGGCCGGGCACGGCGCGTCCGCGCTCAGCCAGGCGAACGCGGCCATCCACGGCTACAACGTGGCGTTCACGGTGAGCGCCATCCTGATGGCCGTCGCCGCGGTCGTGGCATTCACGTTGATCAGGTCGAAGCGGTCGACGGCGATGCAGATCGCCAAGTCCAACGAGCTCCAAGGCGTCTCCGACAGCGTGCCGGTGGCACCTGTCGGCTGACCGGGGGATAGAAGCGCGGCGGTCGTGGCGGGAGGCCACGGCCGCCGCGCTATGTCCATGGCCCGCATGGAGGTTCGGCGACGGGACCGCGCGACGTCGCCCGGCGAACGACGCCGGCCTGGCGTCGGTCAGAGGGTCCTGACCAGTTCGTCGAGCATCGCGTCCAGGGCGCCGACCGCGATGGACAGATGGCCCTCGCCCTGTTCCAGGTGCGCTGTGACGCCGGGGATGTGCGCGGCGAGCCACTGGCCGTGGGCGAAGGGCACCATCAGGTCCTCGCTGCCCTGCCAGACGAACGTCGGCACCGTGATCTCGCTCAACTCGAAGCCCCACGGCCGCGTGAACGCCAGGTCGTCGTCCACCCAGCCGTCCACGCCGAGTCGCAGACCCTCGGCGAAACTGCCCGCCATGTCCGCGCCGAACTCGTCGGTGATCAGCACCCGGTCCACCTCGGGCAGCAGCGTGCTCATCTCCTTGATCAGCGTCGCCGGGTCGTTGCTGCGCAAGGCGGGCGCGTAGCTCTCGTGGTTCGGGCGGATGGCCTGCTCGCCCTGCACGGCGAGGCCGAAGTCGTGCACGTTGTCCTCGCCCATGCCCGCCGTGAAGTCCAGATCCGGCATCCCGTAGGGCGCGACGCCCGCGATCACCAGCGCGCCCACCACCCTGTCCGGCAGCTTCGCCGCGGTGGCCAGCGTGTGCGGGCCACCGCCGGACCAGCCGGCGACCAGCGCGCGGGGCGCGGCCAGGTGGTCCAGCAGCGCGCGCACGTCCTCGGCCGCCGCGACGACGGACCGGCCCGCGTTCCGGGTGGACCCGCCGTAACCGGCCCGGGAGAACGTGACCAGGCGCAGACCGCGCGCGTGCACGGCGCGCTGGATCGCACCGAACTGGGTCACCGAACCCGGGGTGCCGTGGTGGAACACGAGTGGAACGCCGTTGTCCGGCCCGGTGATCTCGATGTCGATCAGTCGGCCGTCAGGCAGGGTGAGGGTAGCCACGACCGTGACTATGCCCGAACCCCTAGCGAGGCACCAGAGCCGCCAGCGCCACCGCCGTCCGTCGCCCGCTGGTGAAGTACGCGATACCCAGTTCCGCCAGCAGGTCGACGCTTTCCTGGGCGGGCCGTGTGTAGCTGTAGACGACCAGTGGCGCCATGGCTGCCACCTCGGCCAGCTGGGCACGTTCCCGTTCCATTTGGTGCTTGTCCGCCAGCGTGCCGATCAGCACCACGGCGTCCACCTCGCCGCTGTCCGCGAGCAGCCGCAGCACCGGCGCCACACCGCCCCGGCCCAGCACCTGGGCGGTCGTGTCCACCGGGTTCGCCGGGCTGCCGTAGGCAGGGATCAGCGCACGCAGCCGCGCCTGTAACTCCCCGCTGAGCACGGGCAGCTCCAGCCCGGCGGCGACCACGTCGTCGGCCAGCCACGTGCCCGCACCGCCGGACGTGGTCACGATGCCGATCCGCCTGCCCTTCGGCTGCCGGGTCCGGGACAGCGCGAGCGCGATGTCGACCATCTCCTCCTGGTCACGCGCGCGCAGCAGGTCGTGCCCCGCGACCAGCCCCGCGTACCGCGACTCGTCGCCGGTCCGGTGCGCGGTGTGCGCCAGCGCGGCTCTGCTGCCCTCGGCCGACACGCCGACCTTCGCCAGCACCACCCGCTTGCCCCGGACAGCCGCTCCGTCGGCGATGGCGGCCAGCCGCTCCGGCTGGTCGACGCCCTCCACGAACAGCAGCAGCACGTTCGTCGCGGGGTCGTCGAGCAGGTACTCGGCCACGTCGGCGACGTCCACGTCCAGTTCGTTGCCGGTGCTGACCACGTGGCTGAACCCCAGCCCCCTGGCCAGCCCGTCGTTGAACAGCGCGAACCCCAGCCCGCCGCTCTGCGCGATGACCGCGACGTCGCCCGGGATGAGGGTGCGCAGACCGCGGCGGTAGTTGATCGTCGGGCTGAACCCCAGCGGCACGGCGTCGCCCACGTTGATCAGGCCCTCGGCGTTGGGCCCCAGCACCCGCATCGCCGGGTACTCGGCACACACCTCGCGCAGCGCGCGGTCCCTGCCGGCGCCGTCGGACTGCTCGGCGAACCCCGAGCTGATGATCACCACGAACCGCACGCCCGCCGCACCGCACTCGCGCACCACCGCCGTGACGCGCTCGGCGTTCACCACCACCAGGGCCACGTCGACCGGACCGGGGGCCGCGCCGATGCCCGGATAGCAGCGCAGGCCGTCGATCTCGGTGTGCCTCGGGTTGACCGGGAACACCTCGCCCCGGTAGTCGTGCTGCGCCAGGATCCGTTGCGGCAGCCCGCTGATCACCTCGGGATCGGCAGACGCGCCGATCACGGCGACCGAGGCAGGCCGGAACAACGCACCGAAGTCGACGGTCACCGGGCACGACCCAGGGCCGCGCCGCCGAGCAGGTCACGCGCGATCAGGAACCGGTGGATCTCACTGGGCCCCTCCACGATCCGGGACACCCGCAGCCCGCGGAACCAGTGTTCCAGCGGCAGATCCTTGGTCATGCCCATGCCACCGAGGATCTGCATCATCGCGTCCACGACCTCGAACCCGATCTCGGTGCCGTACAGCTTCGCCATCGACGCCTTCGTCCGGGCGTCCGCGCCCTGGTCGGCCTCCCACGCGGCCTCCCAGGTCAGATGCCGCGCCGCCGCGATCTTGACGGTCGCGTCCGCGAGCGCGAACTGCACGGCCTGCCGGGTGGCCAGCAGCGCACCGAACGTCTCCCGCGAACTCGCCCACTCCGTCGCCATCCGCACCGCCTCGTCGGCCACCCCGATGGCCTGCGCCGCGTAGCGCAACCGGCCGCGCACCAACCATTCCTGCGCCAGCGCGAACCCCTCGCCCTCGGCGCCCACCAGGTTGTCCACCGGCACCACGCAGTCGTCGAACGTGACCTCCGTGGTCCAGTGGTCGCGTAGTACCGGCACGCTGGTCACGGTCATCCCCGGCGTGTCCGCGTCCACGATGATCGCGCTGATACCGCCCCGGCCCGCTGTCGGGTCGGTGCGCGCGTAGACGATGCCGTAGCGCGAGTGATCGGCACCCGTGGTCCACAGCTTGTGGCCGTTGATCCGGTAGGTGTCGCCGTCCCTGGTTGCCGTGGTGCGGATCGCGCGGGCCGGGTCGGAACCGCCGGTCGGTTCGCTGATCGCGGTGAACGCCGACCACGCGTGCTCGATGGTGGGCCGCACGTACCGTTCGAGCTGATCCTCGCTGCCCCGATACAGCATCACCGGTGGCTCGATGCCGAACACGCCGGCACCGGGGTGCGGGAAACTGTAGCGGTGCTTGGCCATCTGCTCGGTGAGCACGATGCCCTCGAACACGCTCAGCCCGCCGCCACCGAACTCCTGCGGCGCCTCCAGGCACCAGAACCCGGCGGCCCGTGCCTGCTGTTGCAGCCGTGCCAGTTCGTCCGCGGGCAGTTCACGCGCGTCGCCGGGCACGCGGGCCTCGGCGGGGCGGATCTCCTCCCGGACGAACTCGGCCACCGTGTCGGCGAGCAGTTTCAGGTCGGTCGGCAGATCGAATCCTTGGAACGGCACGGTGAACCCTCTCAGCGACGTCGATGATGCGGGTGTGCTGGTCAGTGGCCGACGTAGTTGCCCGGCCGCTTCTCCCGGAACGCCTGGTACGCCTCGGCGGAGTCCTGAGTGGACGTGACGATGCCCATGTGGGAGGAGATCAGGTCCAGTGCGGTGCGCAGGTCCGTGCGCGCGGACTGGTAGACCGCCCGCTTGATCATCCGGACGGCGACCGGGGGAGCGTCGGCCAGCTTGCGGGCGAGCGTGGTGACGAACGGCATCAGGTCGGCGTCGTCCACCACGTGGTTGGCGATGCCCAGCCGGGCAGCCTCCTCGCCGTCGACGAAATCACCGGTGAGCAGCAGCTCCAGCGCCTTCGCGGCGCCGACCAGGCGGGGCAGGAAGTAGCAGCCGCCGTCGCCGGGGACCAGGCCCACGCGGATGTAGCCCTCGGACAGCCGCGCCGACCGGGACACCACCCGCATGTCGCACATCAGCGCCATGTCCATGCCCGCGCCGACCGCGACCCCGTTCACCGCCGCGATGACCGGCTTGTCCAGGTCCTCGAGGGCCAGCGCCACCCGGTGGATCCGGTCGGTGAGGCCTTCCTTGCGCTGCAAGGGTGTCGGCGGCTCGCCGCCCCGGTAGTCACCCAGGTCGACGCCGGAGCAGAAGGCGTCCCCGGCTCCGGTCAGGACGATGACGCGGACCTCGGGATCGGTACGCGCCCCGCGCAACACGTCCGCCCACTCGTCGATCATCTCCATCGTGAACGCGTTCTTGCGGTGCGGGCGGTTGAGCAGGATCGTGCCGATCCCGTCGGCCTTCGTGTACTCCAGGTCGGACATGGTCGCCTCTCGTCAGGTACGTGCCGCGGGATCGCTCTCGGTGTGCCTGCGACGCGGTGGTCGCACGCCGGGGTTGGCCACCGCCGCCGTCATGCAGTAGCCGATCGGGCCCACCGTGTCGTGCATGGTGCAGTGTCCGACCGCGACACCCTGCGCACTGGTGTGACCACCGGACTCCAGCCCGATCGTGTCACCCGTGGGCAGCCTGCTCAGGTAGAGCGTGTAGTCGGCGTTGATGAACTCGAGGCCGACGTCGCTGGCGTGGCTCAGCGGGCTCGCCGAGTCGGCGGCCAGCGCGGCCCGCAGCAGCGGGGTCAGGGGCTCGCCCGCCACCAGTTCGCACGTCTCGCGCATCCAGATCCGCCGGGCACCCTGGGCCGACCAGTGCCGCGCCGGATCGTTGTGCTCGGTGAACCGCCAGGCCATCGGTGGGTACCGCGACCGCGCGGGCGGCAACGACTCCGGGCCGGGGGCGTCCCAGGCCGGTGTCGTGGGCACCTGGCCCGCAGGCTGCTCACCCTGGCGCAGCAGCACCGCGCTGGCCTTGGCCACCGGTTCACCGCCGACGTAGGTGGTCGCGTCGACGACGCGAATCCGCCTGCCGTCGCGCAGCCGCTCGGTGCGCACCGTGACCGGACCGAACGGCGCGTTGCGGAACATGTCCACGGTCAGCCTGCTGACCTGCAACCCGGCCACACCGTGATCGCGTTCGACGGCCCGCGCCATGAGCCCGCCCAGCAGCCTGCCGTGCAGCATCGTCGCGGCCCACCAACCGCGGGCGTGCGGCTGCGGCAGGAACTCGTCGCCGGCCGCGGTGAAGTAGGGCGGGTGCTGTGGGTCGGTCACTCCGTCTCCCGGTTCAGTGGGTCCAGCCTGCGGATCATCGCGACCGCCGCCTCGGTGATCGCGGCGGCCTCCCGCTTCGTCGAGCACGTCGCGATCTCGCGGCCCGCGTCGCCGATGATCGACGTGAGCACGGCGACCGTGAGGCGGTCCACCGGATCGGAGCCGGCGCCGAGCAGCACGGCGTTCTGCCGCAGCCATTCCCGGTTGCGGGTGCGGCGCAGCATCTCGAAACCGGGCGGGCCGTTGCCGTCCATGAACAGCCGCACCAGGTCCCGGCGCTGCCAGGAACCCTCCAGGAACGCCCTGGCACCCACGATCAGCAGGTTGAGCGGATCCTGCTCGCCGTCGGCGCGGGCCTTGGCGACCGCGGCCGCCGCGTGCTGCTCGTGGTTGGCCTGGTGGTCCTCCCACAGCGCGAGGAACAACTCGGCCTTGCCGCCGAAGTGGTGATAGAGACTGCCGACGCTGGACCCGGCGTGCTCGACCACGGCGGCCACGCTGGCGTCGGCGAAACCCTGCCTGCCGAACACCTCGCGGGCCGCGTCCAGCATCGCCCTGCGCGTCCCGGCGGTGCGGCTCCACTGCCACGCGTTGCCCGTCGAGCCGTCCGTCTTCCGTGCCATGCAGCTCTCCCCGCAGCCGTTCTCCTCGCACTCGCGCGACCTATTGACACCGTCCGCCGTCGCAGAGCAGTCTGGATCATATTACTAGAGCGCGGTTCTAGAAATGGCGGAACCATGACCCTGGGCGTGCGTACGTTGTTCCATCCGACCTCGATCGCACTGGTCGGGGCAACCGACAAGTCGGGTTGGTCACGCAACACGTTCGACAACCTGCGCAATCACGGCTTCCCCGGCGAGGTGCACCTGGTCAACCCGCGCACCGACGTCGTGCACGGCCAGCGGGCGCACCGCAGCCTCACCGCGATCGGCCGACCGGTCGACCTCGCCTACGTCATGGTGCCCACGTCCGCGGTGCTGCCCGTACTGCGGGAGGGCGCCGGGCTGGGCATCCGCAACTACGTCGTGCTCACCGCGGGCTTCGCCGAGACCGGTGCCGAGGGCACCAGCATGGAACGGGCCGTCGTCGAGTTCGCCACGGACAACGGCCTCACGCTGCTGGGCCCCAACGGCAACGGCTACATCAACGCGGCAGCGGGCATCACGCCCTACGGCCTGCCGGTGATGTCCCTGGTCCGCGGCTCGGTCGGCGTGGTGCTGCAGAGCGGTGCGCTGGCCAGCTCGATCCTGTCCTTCGCGCAGGCCCGCAACATCGGCATCAGCCTGCTCACCTCGATGGGCAACGAGGCCATGGTGTCGGTCACCGACGTGATGGACTATCTGGTGGACGAGCCCGGCACCAAGGTCATCGCGCTGTTCCTGGAGTCGGTGCGCCACCCTGAGGAGTTCGCCCGGATCGCGCGCCGCGCCGCCGCGGCGGGTAAGCCGATCGTCGCCCTCAAGATCGGCAGCAGCCAGCTCGCGTCCACCACGGCCCGCGCGCACACCGGTGCCCTGGTCGGCGACGACAGCGTGATCGACGCCGCCTTCCGCAGGCTCGGCGTGATCCGGGTGCACTCGCTGGAGGACCTCGTCGTCACCGCCGGCCTGCTGGCGAACTCACCGCCGTTGCCCGGCAACCGGGTCGGCGTCGTGACACCGTCGGGCGGGGCCTCGGAGATCATCGCCGACCGCGCCGAGCAGGAAGGTCTGGTCCTGCCCGAGTTCGCCCCCGAGACGGTGGCCGGGCTGCGCGCGATCCTGCCCGACTTCGCCAGCGTGCAGAACCCGCTGGACGTCACCGGCTATGTCGTGGTGGACCGGACGTTGCTGGTCAGGGCGCTGCAGGTGGTCGCAGCCGATCCGGGTATCGACGAGGTGCTGCTGCTGTCCGACCTGCCCCGGTTCACGCCGCCCGAGCCCGCCGAGTCGCTGGCCTTCTACGGCGCCGTCGGGTCGCTGATCGAGCAGTCGCCGCGGCCGGTCGTCGTGGTCAGCAACGTGATGACCGACGTCAGCGAGTTCGGCAGGCTGATCCAGGCCGAGACGTCATATCCGCACGTCGTCGGCGGGATCGAGCACGGCATGTCCGCGCTCGGCGCCGCCGTGCGCTGGGCGGGCAGCGGGCGGGGGACCAACGGCGTGGCCCACTCCGTGGGCGAGCCGCCGGTGCTGGCCGCCGAGCCGGCCGGCACCTGGGTGGAGCATCAGGCAGCGGAGTTCCTGGCCGCGAACGGCGTGCCTGTCGTGCCCGCCGAACTGGTCACCGACGAGGACGCGGCGGTGGCGGCCGCGCGGCGATTCGGCTGGCCCGTGGTGCTCAAGGCGGTCGCCGACGACCTGACGCACAAGAGCGACATCGGCGGCGTGCGACTCGGGCTCAACGACCCCGAGGCAGTGCGGACCGCGTTCGGCGAGGTCACCACGATGCTGCGGGAGCGCGGTGCCACCGGCGTCGGCGCACTGGTTCAACCACAGCGTTCGGGTGGCATCGAACTGCTCGTCGGCATCCTGCGCGACCCGGTCTGGGGGCTGGTGCTGGCCGTCGGCCTCGGTGGCATCTGGGTAGAGGTGCTGCGTGACACAGCACAGCGGCTGGTGCCGGTCGACGAAGCGGAGGTACGGTCCGCTCTGGCGGAGTTGCGGGGCTCGGCGGTTCTGCGGGGCGCCCGGGGCGGGCAGCCGGCCGACCTGACGGCCGTGGCCTCGGTGATCACCCGAATCGTCCGGCTCGCCGCGGCACTGACCGACCGGCTGGAGTCCCTCGAGGTCAACCCGCTGCTGGTGCGCGGCTCGGAAGTCGAGGTGCTCGACGCACTGGTCACCTGGCGGGAGTAGCACGAGGCAGCGGGAAGGAACCGGCGTGGCGGGGATCGACAGCGGTGTCGGGCAGGCAGCAGGAGTGAACAACCGGGATGACCGGTACAAATGGGTGGCCCTGACCAACACGACGGTCGGCGTACTGCTCGCCACGATCGACTCCTCGATCATGCTGATCGCGATGCCGGACATCTTCCGCGGCATCAAGCTCGACCCGCTCGAACCCGGCAACAGCGCGTACCTGCTGTGGCTGATCCTCGGCTACCTCGTGACCAGCAGCGTGCTCGTGGTCAGTGTCGGCCGGCTCGGCGACATGTTCGGCCGGGTCAAGATGTACAACCTCGGCTTCGTCATCTACACCTTCGCCTCGCTGCTGCTCACCATCGACTGGATGACCGGCCACGGCGGCGCGATCTGGCTGCTGGTGTGGCGGATCGTGCAGGGCGTCGGCGGCGCGTTCCTGGTCGGCAACTCGGGCGCGATCCTCACCGACGCGTTCCCGGCCCGGCAGCGTGGTCTCGCACTGGGCATCAACAACGTGGCCGGGATCAGTGGTTCGTTCATCGGGCTGGTGCTCGGCGGGCTGCTCGCGCCGATCAGCTGGCGGCTGGTGTTCCTCATCTCGGTGCCGGCCGGGCTGTTCGGCGCGATCTGGGCGTTCCGCAAGCTGCGTGACCTGGGCACCCGCTCCAGCGAGCCGATCGACTGGCTGGGCAACGTCACGTTCGCGGCGGGCATGATCCTCGTGATGGTCGGCATCACGCATGGCATCCAGCCCTACGGCGGCAGCGTAATGGGCTGGACCAGCCCGTCGGTGCTCACCTTCATCATCGTCGGCGTCGCGTTGCTGATCGCGTTCGGCGTCATCGAGACCCGCGTCGCGCACCCGATGTTCCGGTTGCCGCTGTTCCGGATCAGAGCGTTCACCTTCGGCACCATCTCCACCTTCCTGTCCGCGCTGGGCAGAGGTGGCCTGATGTTCATGATGATCATCTGGCTGCAGGGCATCTGGCTGCCGCTGCACGGGTACTCGTTCGAGCAGACGCCGCTGCAAGCGGGCATCCACATGCTGCCGCTGACGGCGGGCTTCCTGCTCGCCGGGCCCGATTTCCGGGTATCTGTCCGACCGGTTCGGTGCGAGACCGTTCGCCACCAGCGGCATGCTCGTGGCCGCGTTGACGTTCGTGCTGCTGGAGTTGTTGCCGATCGACTTCTCCTATCCCGAGTTCGCGGGGATCCTGCTGCTCAACGGGCTGGCGATGGGCTGCTTCGCGTCACCGAACCGGGCGGCGGTGATGAACAGCCTGCCGATGCAGCACCGTGGCGCGGGCGGCGGGATGAACGCGACGTTCCAGAACTCGGCGCAGGTCTTCTCCATCGGCATCTTCTTCACGCTGATGATCACCGGCCTGGCGGCGGTGCTGCCGCAGACGCTCACCGCGGGCCTGACGGCGCACCACATACCGGTGGCCGTGGCGGCAGCCGTGGGTGCGACACCGCCGGTGTCGGTGCTGTTCGCGGCGTTCCTCGGGTTCAACCCGATCCAGCATCTGGTCGGCAACGGCGTGCTCGCCCAGTACCGGCGGCCGACCGCGCGACGCTGACCGGGAGTGGGTTCTTCCCCAAGCTGATCTCGGGACCGTTCGAGTCGGGCCTGCACGTGGCGTTCGGCTTCGCGATCGCCGCGTGCCTGATCGCGGCGGCGGCGAGCGCGTTCCGGGGCACGCGGTATGTGGCCACGGACATGGAGAACCAGTTCCTGGCCGGGCAGGTCAAGCGGTGAGTGCGTGATGGGCTTCGCGTAGCCGGGTGAGCAGCAGGGCTCGCGTGCCCGGCGCCACGGACAGGTACCCGTCGGACGTGACCACGACGACGCGGCCGATCCGGTAGTCCTGGTACCGGATCGGCGGGCTGAGGTGGCGGCGGCCGTGCCGATCACGGACCGACACGTACAGCTCACCCCGCCCGACCACCTTGCGGCGGCCCAGGTTCGCCAGCAGCCGCGCGTCGGACGACGATCCGGCGGCCGCGTCGGCGATGCGGACGTTGAGCGCGTCGATGGGTGCGGCCGGGAAGTCCGGGAGTTGCCGGAGGAGGGATTCCGGCGGGTCGCGATGGCGCAGGGGAGTGACGGTCACCGCATCGCCCTTGCGCACGGCCAGGACACTCGTCTCGCCACGCCCGGCGAGCACGATCGAGTCCTGCCTGCCGTCCCGCGCGACGACCGCGCTGTACTCGACATTCGGCTGCCCGAGTGCGTGTAGGCAGTCCACCGCGCGGTCATCCAGCCGACCGTGCTCGTCCACCCACCGCACCTCACGGAACTCCGTCCAGGCTTCGGTTTCGGCCGCCCGATCGCCCGCCGCGTCCGTCCACACGGCCCCGGGCCGGATCACCACGGATAACTCGCCCATCGAGTGGGCGCGTAACAGCACGGCCAGCGACTCCACCGTGACCGTCACCGGGCCTGGCAGCAACAGTCGACCCCCCTCGTGTCCCGGCTATCGCCCGTTCGCGTCGTCCCCGATCACCGCGGGCGCGACCCGCTCAGCGGTCCCGAACCGCGTCTGCCCGTCCTCGGCCACCAGAAACCGGCTCCGCCGCTGCTGGTCGTCCTCCCTCGGCCTGCCCCGGCCCATCGGTCCGGCGGGCGGCAGTTCGGTCTCCGGCCGTGCTGTGGCAAGCACTTCGTCCGCTCCACCGGGCGCGCGTTCGTCTTCGACGACGGCAGCGGAACGTCTCTGCTTCGGAGCCACTCCGGGCCCCCGGCGACCCGACCGGTGTCTTCGACGCGGCTCCGCCGCCGATTCTCGGCCCGCCCGGGACGATCTCGCCTGCAGCGCCATCAGGACCGCTCGCAGCCGAGCCGACTCCGCTGCCGCGCGGCACCTCGGTCCCGGCATCGATCCGCACCGGCGCACCCGCCGAGCTGGTCACCGTGCTGCAACCGGGGGTCTTCTCCGGTGGGTGCCGGATCCAGGTTGGCCGACCGAGCGGCAGGCGCGACCGGTCGCCCGGCCTGCGGGGGCGCGACCGGACCCGACTTCGCGGCCACAGTCGTGTCGGAAGCCGGCGATGCGGCGGCAGTCCTCGCGTGGGCCGGGATCGTGGCACGCGATTCGGCGCTGGGCAGGTGTGATCCGCCACCGAGAGAGTCGGCTGGACCCACGACCGAGACCGCAGCGGCCTGGACGGTCACCGAATCCGCCAGCGGCGGTAGGTTGGCGGTGTTGTACTGACTGGCCCCCACGTACTTCGCGTAGGCGTCCACATTGGCCTGTTCGATCACGTGCCGAGCGGCGATCCGCTCCATGATCGGCTGCGGACTCGACCCCGTCAGCACAGCACCGATCGCGTCCTGCAGTCGCGGCCCGGGCGGCACCGGCTGCACCTCGGCCACAGCGGTATGAAAGCTCGCGATCTGGCGGGAGATCAGGTCCGCGGTCAGCCCGAGCTGCTGCCCGGTCGTCCAGGAGCTGTCGGCCAGCGGAGCCAGTCCATGCGCTGCCGCCTGGGCGGCGTCCCCTCGCCACCCGGACCGGACGTCATCGATCATCTTCTGCAGCGCGGCGGCGTGCTGCAGACACTGATCGGCCAGGTCGCGCAGGATGTTCTCCGCCGTGGTCAAACCGGCAGTGCCCGTGGCCTGCGCATGGAAATTGTCGTAGATATCCGGCGCGTTCAGCATCACCTTCAGGCACCCCCTTCCAGATTCGTGATCACGTATGTCGCCGCTTTCGCCGCCAGCGGACATGCTTGCGCGGGTTCAAGCGGGCGCTCGTACTGGATGAAGAAGACCAGACGGTCGTTGATCCCGACGTTGAGCACGCAATCGCCGTGCGACCGCACATCGCCCAGCGGATCGCCATAGACGGCCGGGTAGTCGGCGACTGTCGTCGGTTGCCAGTATCCGTATGTCGATTGGTTCGCATACAGATCCGACAGCCCGTTCTTGTTCGCGGTGATCCAGGAAACCCCTACGCTGCGACCAGAAGTGCTGGTCCAGGTGCAACCGGTACCGTTGTCGTCCCTGTGGGCGGCGTCCAGAGGCCGAGTGACGCCGAGACCGGTCAAGTCGCTCGCCGTCAATGACGAGCACGGGGTGGCGACCAGCTTCGCCGGATACAGCGGGTGCGACACCCTCGGAGCGGCCGGCTTGGCAGGACCACTCGTCGTGAGGTGGGTTGCCGGTCGTGCAGCGCCGCGGGTGACCGTCGCGCAGGCGGTCAGAGCCGTGACTGCGGTGACCAAACACAGCGACATACCCAGGAGACGGTTGCCTCGCATCCGATCACCCGCCGGCCAGGCGCTGCCACTGGTCCTCCGTCAGGTGTTCGTTACGGAGATAGTTCGTTCTGACGTCGACCAGCGTTTTCTCCCAGTGGGCCAGGAAGTCCGTCTGGCTGTCGATGACGCCGGCCAGAACGCCGAGCCATGCGTCTGTCTGATCGGCATGGAGCATGCTGCCCGGGGTGTCCGGCGCCGGTGCGTGCAGTACGGACCGCGCGTCTCGGGCGCCTTGGATCGCGGACAGGTAACTGAGCATGGTCTGCTGACATCGAGCCAACTGGGTTTGGAGTTGGTCGGGCGTCAGTTCGAACCCGCCGCCCCCGGCCGCATCGGTCGCGGCCAGGATCCTGGCCATCGCGGCCGGGAAGGTGTGGATGTCGGCTTTTCCGGTGTTCGGATCCCTCGGATCGAGCCGTGTTGCCGCCGCGTCGGCCTGAGCCGATGCTGTGGCGATCTTGTTCGTTGTTGTCCGGTCAGACACCGGCGTTCCGCCGGCCCCCGCGCTGTCCGCCATTGTTCGCCCATCGACGTGACTGTTGATTGACGTACAATCACCAGAGCGTAGCCACGTCGCAAGCTGTGTGCGGGGTGAATGGTGGTCAATTCCGGACTCGGCAAGATCAGGAATCTTTATACCTGGTCAGGCGAACGGACGTGATTAATCACTGTCACTCACACGGATCAGTCGAGGCTGGAATTCGGCCTCACGGGCAATCCTATCTCAATTGGCTGTCCGCTCACCGGCCGGTTGCGCTCGGCCCGACGTGAGAGATTGTCCTTATTTGTGGGTCCCCAGCACCAGGCAGCCCGCGGCCATGAACATGCCGCCGTTGCCGAGAGCTACGCTTACCTCGACGCCCCGAACCTGGGCCGCCGCTTCGCCGCGCAACTGCCGGACCGATTCCTGCAGCAGGAACATCCCGTACATACCGGTATGCGTATACGACAGGCCTCCGCCGTTCGTGTTCAACGGCAGGGATCCGCCCGGCGATGTGTGGCCTTCGGCGATGAACGGGCCCGCCTCGCCCCGGCCCACGAAGCCCATGTCCTCCAGGCCGTAGATGGGCACGTGTGCGAATGCGTCGTACACCATCACATGGTCCACATCGGAATGTGTGATCCCTGCTTCGGTGAATGCGGCCGCGCTGGCACGGCGGAACGCCGCTGATGTCGTGAAGTCGGCCATCTGCGAGATCATCGGCGTCTCGAACGTCTCGCCTCCGCCCAGCACGTACACCGGTGGCTTGGGAAAGTCCTTCCCGCGCTCCGCGGATGTCATGATCAGCGCGCCGCCGCCGTCGGTCACCAGGCAGCACTCCAGCAGATGGAACGGGTACGAGATCATCCGCGACTCCAGCACGTCCGCGACGGTGATCTCCTTGCGGTACATGGCTCGGGGGTTGAGCGCCGCCCACTTTTCGTTGCGCCACCGGGACCGCCGCCAGTTGCTGCGCCGTCAGGCCGAACTCCTTCATGTACCGCAGAGCCGGGATCGTGAACGTGGTCGGTGGCCCGAAGATCCCGTAGGGCGCCTCGAACTGGCCCATCGGACTCGACGGCGCCTGCTGGTACCTGCTCGCCCCGATGCGCGACCTGCCCGATTCGCCGTGCGTGATCAGCACCGTCGTCGCCTGGCCTGCCGCGATGGCCGCCGCCGCATGCCGGACGTGGAACAGGAACGACGTGCCGCCGACACCCGTCCCGTCGATCCACCTCGGCGTGATGCCCAGCGCGTGTGCCACCTGGATCGGTCCCGGCGCGGACACCGACGCTATGCCGTCGATGTCGGCCAAACCGAGACCCGCGTCCGCCATCGCGTTGCGGGCGCCCTCGACGTGCAGCGCCAGCGTCGAATGCCCGGGCAGCACACCGACCTCGTCGGTCTCCGCCGCTCCGACGATCGCCGCCCCCGTCATCGGCCCGCTCCCACCGGTGTGAACTGCGGCAGCGCGATCTCACCGCGCTGCTCGAAAGTGACCTCGAGCTCCATGTCCAGCACCAGATTCTCCGGCGTGCTCGGCACGCCCACGATGTTCGCCATCAGCCGCGGCCCCTCGGCCAGCTGCACCACCGCGATCGCGTACGGCACGTCGTCCTCGAAGCCCGGCGCGGGCCGGTGGCTGATCGTGTACGAGTACAGCGTCGCCCTGCCGCTGGTGGTGAACCACTCCAGCGTCGCCGAGCCACACGCCGGGCAACTCGTGCGCGGGTAGAACAACGCCGCCCCGCACTCGGTGCACCGCTGGATGCGCAGCTCACCCGCTGCCGCGCCGTCCCAGTACGGCTGGGTCTCCGGCGTCGGCACCGGCACCGCCTTGCTTCGCCCGGCCATCGGCGTCCTCCTCGGTGGTCAGTACGCGGACAGTGGTCAGCGCGTCGGTACCGGCACGCCGAACTCGGCGAGCACTTCCTGCGAGTACGCGATCCGGCCGCTGCGCTCGGCAGCGGGCGCGTGGCACAACGCCAGCGCCGCCGCCGCCATCACCGACGCCGGCTCGGCGTTCGGATCCTCGTTCGTCGTCAGGTGGTGGAAGAGGGTGCCCGGTGTGGGCACGACCTTGCTCGGCGACAGCGCGTTCACCGCGACGCCGGACGCGTACAGCTCGGCCGCCAGGCCCGTGCTGAATCGCTCGATGGCCGCCTTGCACATGCCGTACACCGTCCCGCCGTGCAACGCCCGCTCGGCCGGCGGCAGGGTCGGATGCAGGGCAGCGCGCGAGGAGATGTTCAGGATCCAGCCCTGGCCGCGCTCGGACATGCCCGGCGCGACCAGCTGCGCGAGGTGCGTCGGCGCGGTCACCTGGACTTCGAACATCAGGGCGAACCGGCGTGGCGTGAACTCCTGGATCGGCGTGAAGTACGTGACCGCCGCGTTGTTCACCAGGATGTCGATGTCGCCCATCGCGGCCGTGACGTCGGCGACCAGCCGCTGCCGGTCGGCCGCGTCGGACAGGTCGGCGCGGAACGCCTCGGCCGTGCCGCCCGCCTCGCGGATCCGGGCCACGGTCGACCCGATGCTGCCCGCCAGCCGGTGGTCGCCCTCGGCCGCGGTACGGGCCGTGACCGCCACCCGGGCTCCTGCCTGCGCGAACCGCTCCGCGATGGCGGCGCCGATGCCCCTGCTCGCGCCCGTCACCAGCGCCAACCGCCCGTCCAGCGCACCCATGGTCACTCGCCCTTCGCCGGCCGGATTTTAGAACATGCTTCTGAAATTAGATCTCCCTGTCAAGGTGTTGACACCGGCGCGCTTCCTGGAATTGAATTCTAGTATTGGCGTCGACCGAGGAGGACGGCCGTGGAGCTCGACCTGGGTCCCGAGATCGCCGAGTTCCGCGTCGACCTGCGTTCCTGGCTCGCCGTGAACACGCCCGCCGGCCTTTCCGAGCTGACCGACTGGCGGTCGTTCGGCGTGACGGGCGGCCATCGGCCCGCGGGCATGGACGCGGCGTTCGCCGATCCCCGCTACCACGAGTGGGAGCAGCGCCTGCTGGACGCGCGGCTGATCTGCCCGCAGTGGCCCGCCGCGTACGGCGGCCAGGACATGGACGCCGTCCGGGTCGCGGTGCTCAACGAGGAGTTCGCCACCGCCCGCGTGCCCAGGGTGGTGCGCGGCATGGGCGAGACCCTGGTCGGGCCCGCTGTGCTGGTGCACGCCACCGACGACCAGAAGGCCCGGTTCCTGCCGCGCATCGTGTCCGGCGACGACTCGTACTGCCAGGGCTTCTCCGAACCGGGCCACGGTTCCGACCTGGCCGCCGTGCAGACCAAGGGCGTCACCGACGGCGACGAGATCGTGGTGACCGGCCAGAAGGTGTGGACCTCGGGCGCGGCGCGGGCGAACATGATGTTCGTACTGTGCCGGACCAACCCGGACGCGCCCAAGCACGCGGGCCTGTCCTACGTTCTGGTGCCGTTCACCGGACCCGAGGTGACGTTCCGCCCGATCCGCCAGATGTCCGGCGCCGCCGAGTTCTGCGAGGACTTCCTCGACGGCGTACGCGCCCCGCTGACCAACATCATCGGCGGCCTGAACAATGGCTGGCGCGTCGCCATGACGACGCTGGGCCACGAGCGCGGCGGCCGCGCGACTGTGCAGCACCTCCGGTTCGAGGAGGAGTTCTGGGCACTGGTGGACACTGCCCGCGAGCACGGCAAGCAGGACGATCCGCTGATCCGCCAACAGCTCGCGTGGGCCTACACGCAGGTGCAGCTCATGCGCTTCAGCGGTGTCCGCACGCTCGCCCAGGTGGCCGAGGGCCGCCAGCCCGGCCCGGAGGCATCCGTGGCGAAGCTGTTCTGGAGCGAGTACCACAAGCGGCTGGGCGAGATCGCGATGAACGTCGTCGGTGCCGACGGTCTGGTGCGGCCCGATGGCGAGGGATACCCGACCACCGGCTGGCAGAACGTCTTCCTGGCCGCGCGCAGCGGCACGATCTACTCCGGCACCAGCGAGATCCAGCGCAACATCATCGCCGAGCGCGCGCTCGGGCTGCCCAAGGAACCGCGGCAGGCCGGCTGAGGAGTGGGGAGTCGGACATGCAGTTGACGGAGAGCCCCGAGCAACGCGACCTGCGGGCATCGGTGCGGCGGTTCCTGGCGGACAAGTCGTCGCTGCCCGCGGTGCGCGAGCTGATGGAGACCACATCCGGCTACGACGTCGCGGTGTGGCAGCAGGCCGGTGCCCAACTCGGACTGCCCGGAATCGCGATCCCAGAGGACTACGGCGGCGCCGGGTTCACGTTCGTCGAGCAGTCGATCGTGCTGGAGGAGCTGGGTCGCGCGCTCTACTGTGGACCGTACTTCGCCTCGGCTGTGCTGGCCGCCAACGCGTTGCTGTACGCGGCCGACGACGCGGCCAAGCAGCGGTACCTGCCGGACATCGCGGCGGGCGAGTTGGTCGCCACACTGGCGTTCGCGCAAGACGGCGGCGGCTGGGACGGCACCGGCTCGGCACTGGTCGCCGACGAGACGGCCGGGGGGTGGCGGCTGTCCGGCTACCGCGGCCTCGTGCTCGACGGGCACAACGCCGGCCTGGTCCTGGCCGTCGCGCTGACGGCGGCGGGCCCGACGCTGTTCGCGGTCGCCGGCGACGCATCGGGCCTGACCGCCCGGATGGTGCCCACCCTGGACCAGACCAGACGACTCGCCAGGATCGACTTCCAGGACGTGCCCGCCGACCTTGTCGGCGCGGAGGGCCAGGCCACGGACGTGCTCGCCCGCACGCTGGACCGGGCCGCGATCGCGCTGGCCGCCGAACAGTTGGGCGGCGCCCAGGCCGTGCTGGACATGGCCCTGGGTTACGCGAAGACCCGCGAGCAGTTCAACCGGCCGATCGGCAGCTTCCAGACGATCAAGCACCGCTGCGCGGACCTGCTGCTGGAGATCGAGTCCACCCGCTCGGCGGTGCTCTACGGGGCGTGGGCGGTGGCCGACTGCTCCGACGAGATCCCGGTCCTCGCGCCGCTGACCAAGGCGTACGCGTCGGAGACGTTCAGCCACGCCGCGGGGGAGAACATCCAGCTGCACGGCGGTATCGGCTTCACCTGGGAGCACGACGCGCACCTCTACTTCAAGCGCGCAGCCTTCGACCAGCAGTACCTGGGCGACCCGGCCTACCACCGGGAGCGGCTGGCCACGCGGATCGGCATCTAGGCTGTCTAGCCGCGGCGGCGGAAGGCGAACGGCGAGTACTTCGGTACGACCACGTACAGGCCCACCGCGGCGACCAGGCCGAGGACGCCCATCGTCACGATGCCCGCCGCCAGCGTGGCGACCGACGCGATGACCGACACCACGAGTGGCCCGACCGCGTTGCCGGAGTCACCGAGGAACCGCCAGATGCCCAGGAACCGCAGTCTGCCCGCGGCCGGCGCGGTGTCCGCGCCGAGCGTCATCATGATGCCCGCGCCGATGCCGTTGCCGAAGCTCATCGCCATCGCGACGATCGTCAGCGTCACCAGGCCGTGGGTGAACGGCAACAGCACCATCGCGCCGCCCAGCACCAGCATCGCGGGCAGTGCGATCGCGACCCGGCCGTAGACGTCCATCACCTTGCCCGCCGGATAGAACAGTGCCATGTCCACGGCGCTGGCGATGGCGAAGACGAGGCTCGTCTGCGCGGGGCCGAGGCCGATGTGCAGCGCCCAGATCGGCACCACGGTCTGCCGGGCGGCCCGCACCGCCGCGACGGCGACGACCGCCAGACCCAGTGTCGCGAACAGCCGCCAGTGCTCGGCGAGCATCCGCCGCGAGCCGTGCTCGGCTGACCGCCGCGTGCCGGCCACCGGCGCGTCCTCCCGCACGATCACCAACACCACAGCGGTCACCACGTTCGCCGCGATCGCCACGACGTACGCCGAGCGGACTCCCCACAGCGAGATCACGCCCGCCCCGATCAGCGGCCCCAGGAACAGCCCGACCCGGTGCGCGCCGCCCAGCGCGGACAGTGCCCTGGCCCGCAGGTGCTGTGCCACGTTCTCGATCACGAACGACTGGCGCGCCAGGTAGAACACCGCGTTCGCGATACCCGCGACCAGCAGGCCGACGCCGTACACGACGAGCGAGCCGGACAGCAGGCACGCGCCGTACGCGAGGAACGACACGACCGCCGCGACGAGCATCGCCCGCCGGTCGCCCAGCCGTTCGGCGAGCACGGCCGCCGGGATGTCGCCGACGACCCGCCCGATACCCAGCAGCGCGACCATCAGCGCCGCGATCGCTGTCGACCCGCCGAACCCGGTGGTCGTGGTCGCGATGACCGGGGCGACCGCGCCGTTGCCGATCTCGGTGACCATGACGGGCAGGAACACCGGCAGCAGCAGGCCCCGCAGCATCCGCCCTGCCGATGTGGCGACCGACTGATCGCCGGTGTCGCGACGGGACGGCATGAGCGGGTGTCCTCCTGGCTGCCGGGTGCGGGCTGCCTCGGATCATGCCTGCCCCGCCGATCGCGCGTACAGCCGAGCACCACCTGATGTGGCGCGGGCGACACCGCCCCCGGCGCTGGTCGGACCCACCCGAACCGCGGTCAGGTCCGTTCGAGGACCGCCTTCAGGAACTCGCGCGTGCGCGGCTGCTCCGGGTCGGTGAACAGCTTGTCCGGCGGGGCTTCCTCGACGATCTGGCCGGCGTCGAACATCAGCACGCGGTCGGAGACATCGCGCGCGAAACCCATCTCGTGGGTCACGACCAGCATGGTGATGTCCGTGCTCGCCGCGATCTCGCGCAGCACGTTGAGCACACCGGCGACCAGCTCCGGGTCCAGCGCCGACGTCACCTCGTCCAGCAGCAGTACGTCCGGCTGCATCGCGAGCGCACGGGCGATCGCCACCCGCTGCTGCTGACCACCGGAGAGCTGCGTCGGCTGGGCGTCCGCCTTGTCGGACAGCCCCACCATCTCCAGCAGGTCGCGCCCCCGCTGCTCGGCCTCGTCACGGGACATACCGAGCACCCGGATCGGTGCCTCGGTGAGGTTGCGCAGCACCTTCATGTTCGGGAACAGGTTGAACTGCTGGAACACCATCCCGATGCGCTTGCGCACGTGGCGCAGGTGCTTCTCGTCGGCGGGTACGAGCTTGTCACCGCGCTTGACGTGCGACAGGTACTCGTCGCCGACCTGGATGGTGCCCTTGTCCACCCGCTCCAGCGTCATCAGCAGCCGCAGGATCGTGGTCTTACCGGAGCCGCTCGGCCCGATCAGCGTGACGTGCTCGCCCGGCTGAACCTGGAAGTCCAGCTCACGCAACACGATCTGGTCGCCGAACCGCTTCACGACCCCGTCGAATTTGATCATCATGTCGCCGGCGAGCGGCGAGTTCGGCTCAATGTCGTCGGACATGGCGCTCCAACCGTCGGACCAGCACCGAGGCTGGATAGCTGATGACCAGGAAGAACACGCCCGCGATGGTGTACGGCTCGACGTAGCGGTACGCCTCGGAACCCGCCGCCTGTGCCTGGCCGACCAGCTCGAGCACGCTGATCGACAGCAGCAGCGGTGTTTCCTTGAGCATCGAGATCATGTAGTTGCCCAGCGCGGGCAGCACCCGGGGAATGGCCTGCGGCAGGATCACACCCGTCCACACGCGAGCACGCGGCAGGCTCAGCGCGGTGGCCGCCTCCCACTGTCCACGCGGGACGGCCTGGATACCGGCCCGGTACACCTCGGAGGTGTAGGTCGCGTAGTGCACGCCGAGCCCGAGCACGCCGGTGACCAGCGGAGTGAGTGCCACACCGACGATGCCGGGCAGCACGAAGAACAGGAAGTACAGCTGCACCAACAGCGGCGTGCTGCGGACGAACTCCACGAACAGCCACACGACCTGGCTGAGTACCGGGATCTTCGTCATGCGGATGATCGCGAACACCAGGCCGAGCACGTAGGCCACGATCGAACCCAGGATCGTCGCCTCGAACGTGACGACCAGGCCGCGCAGCAGCTGCGGCAGGATGGAGAACGCGAACGACCAGTCCCAACCCATCAGACACCGTCCCGGACCGGGTTGCTGAGCAGCGTATCCAGGTCGGGCAGGGGGCGCCGGGAGATCGGTTGCCGACCGATCCGGCGCGCGGCCAGCCGCTCCAGCCAGCGCATCACGATCGTGATGATGATCGACAGGATCAGGTACATCACCAGCACCATGAGCAGGATCAGCGTCTTCTGACCGGAGAACACCGGGATCAGGATCTGCTTGGCCTGGTAGGTCAGCTCGGGCACGGTGATCAGTGACACGATCGACGTCGCCTTGAGCAGCTGGATGAACAGCGTGCCGAACGACGGGATCATCTCCACCACGGCCTGCGGCAGGATGATCCGGTACATCCGTTGGGTCGGCGTGAAGTTCAGCGCGATGGCACCCTCGTACTGCTCACGGGCCACCGATCCCACGGCACCGCGGACGATCTCCGCCCCGTAGGCGCCGTGGTTGAGGCCCAGCACGATGATGCCTGCCCAGATCGGCACGATCTGCAGGCCCAGCAACAACGGCAGCGCGAAGTAGATCCAGAACAGCTGGACCAGTTCCGACGTGCCACGCCAGCCCTCGACGTAGATGCGGACGACCACCCGCACCCAGGCGGGCCTGGCCAGGTTGGCCAGGCCCGCCACGAAGGACATGACGGTGGCTAACAGGATGCCACCGATCGTGAGTTCGATTGTGGGCGTCAACCCGTCCGAGAGGACGCTGAGGAAGTGCCCGAAGTTCGCGAACATGGTGCGTGGTCGGTCAGCTGGCCGCGCACAGCTTCGCGGTAGTCACGTCTGCCGGAGGTATGTTGTCCTTGCTGAAGCCGAACGGCGCGGCAATCGTGACCCACTCGCCGTTCGTGTGCATGGCGGTGAGTTCCTTGTTGAACGCGTTCAGCAGGTCGGTCTCGTTCTTGCGGAACACGAAACCGCCGGTCTCGCCCTGCTTCGTGCCGTTGACGAGCACCGGGAAGCCCGGCGTGACCTCGACATTGGCCTGCGGGTTCTGCTTGACCAGCGTCTTGAACGAGATGTCGGTGAGCACGGCGGCGTAGGCACGGCCGCTGGTCACCGCGGACAGCAGCTCGTCAGGCGTGTTGAACGACTGCAGCTGGCTGGCCGGGATGCCGGCCTGGGTGGCGTAGTCCTTCTCGACGGCGCCGTTCTCCACCGCCATCTGGACACCCTTGGCCTTCGCGGACTCGAAGTCCGTCACACCCTTCGGGTTTCCCTTGGGTACCAGGAAAGCCACCAGCGCGGTGTAGTCCGGCACGGAGAAGGCGGCGTTCTGGCAGCGCGCCGCGGTGATGTCCATGCCCGCGGCGACCATGTCGTACTGGCCGGCGTTCAGACCCTGGATCAGGGTGTCGAAGTCGGTCTGCTGGGCGGTCATGTTGGGGATACCGATCTTCTTGAAGATCGCCCTGGCGATCTCGGGCGCCTCACCGGTGACCTTGCCGGAAGCGTCGGTGTATCCGTAGGGCTGCTCGCCCGCGATGCCGACCTTGATGGTGCCTGCCTTGCGCAGGTTGTCCAGCTGGGAGGAGCCGCCACCGCTACTGGTGCTGGAACAGGCCGAGATCAGGGCCGGGCCGCCGATGACCGCTGCCCCCAGCAGCGCCGAACGTTTGATGAAATCCCTACGCGTCACGTCGTTGCCAGGCATCGGAGTCGACCCCTTGTCGTTTCGTCGCGCCATAAGTTGTGGGTGTAGCCAGTCGTTACCCAGAGAACCTAGGCCGTTGATCCGATCGGGTCAAACGGAGTTGCTCGAAAGCGTTAC
Organism: Candidatus Melainabacteria bacterium; assembly: GCA_963780635.1. GTDB lineage: Bacteria > Actinomycetota > Actinomycetes > Mycobacteriales > Pseudonocardiaceae > DATEPR01. The sequence goes on along the minus strand of CAWACW010000013.1, from coordinate 262,055 downwards.
ATGCCGCGAGTACGAGCGCGTCCGCATGGCGTGCACCGATGACCTGCAATCCGATCGGCAGGCCCGCCGCGGTGAATCCGCATGGGATGCTCGCGGCGGGTTGCTGCGTCATGTTGAACGGGTAGGTCAACGGAGTCCAGCTGGTCCAGCGGGGCTCTGACCAGCCAGGAGGGACCTCCCTGCCGGCCTCGAATGCGGGTATCGGTACGGTGGGCGTGAGCAGTAGGTCGTGGTCGAGTGGAACCGGCCCATCGCCAGCCCGAGTTCCATTCTTCTGTTGTTCGCGGCAGAAAGTCCACGGCGGACAATGCCCTGCCCGCTGTCAGATTCCCGCGAGTCCGGGATCGAGTTCACCCAGTCGGCCAGCGGGCAGTGCCGCGACGCTCGCCGCCGCACCCGCGAACCACAGCGCGTGGAATTCCTCGACCGGATCGGCGATCGGCGGGTCGACCGCCTCCACGCGCGCGCCGAGCGACTCGAAGCGCGGGCCGCCTCGGCCACCGCGCCCGCGATCTCCGGGTCGAGAATCCGCGCCGCTGCGGCAAAGCCGAGCGTCGGGCTGTACGCGACGCGCAGTCCCGTCAAGTCGGCGGGCCCCTGGCCGGCGAACGGCAGCGCGGGCGGCGGCAACGCGGACCAGTCGCGGTAGTCCGGGCCGGTGATCACGTCGAGCATCAGCGCCGCGTCCGCGACCGTCCGGGTGATCGGCCCGGTGTGCGCCAGCGTGCCGAACGGCGCTCGCCGGGTAGTGCGGCACCGGCCATAGGTCGGCTTGTGCGTCGACGTGCCGGTGAACGCGGCCGGGATCCGGACCGAGCCGCCGCCGTCGGTGCCGAGCGCCAGCGGCGCCATGCCCGCGCGACGGCCGCCGCGGCGCCGCCACTGGAGCCGCCCGCCGTGCGCGAGGTGTCCCACGGGTTGCGGGTGATGCCGGTCAGCGGACTGTCCGTGACGCCCTTCCAGCCAGCTCCGGGGTGGTGGTCTTGCCGACGAGCACCGCGCCGTGCTCGCATACGCGGGCGACGGCGGGGAGTCCTCCGGCCACGGCCGCTCGGGTCGATCGTGCGGGACCCGCGCAGGGTCGGCCGGCCCTCGGTGAGCAGCACGTCCTTGATCGACACCGGCACGCCGTCGAGCAGCCCTCGCGGCTCGTCCCGCCGCCACCGCTCGGCCGACTCGGCGCCGAGGCGAGCGCCCCGTTCGGCCGTCGACGAGGCAGAAGGCGTTGACCGACGGGTCGGCCTCGTCGATGCGGGCCAGCACCGCCTCGGCGGCCTCGACCGGGGACAGCTCCCGGCGCGGAAGGCCGCCAGCATCTCGCTCGCGGTCAGGTCGGCGGGTTGGTCATCGATCCTCTCGATCCGGACGGGTCCCGATCTTCGACGGTACGTATCCCAGCGTGCTTGTCGACCACGTTGCGCAGCGGCTGCCCGTCGGTAGCGGGCGAGGTTGTCGCACGAACAGTCGACCAGCGTCGGCACGCCAGCCGATCGCGTCGCCGGACATGTGCGGCGAGACGATCACGTTGGGCAGCTCCCACAGCGGTGAGGCCGCCGCCAGCGGCTCGGCCGCGAAGACGTCCAGCGCCGCGCCCGCGATCCGCGCCGTCGCGCAGCGCGTCGACCAGGTCGGGCTCGACGACGCAACTGCGCCGCGGCCCGACGTTGATCAGCCGCGCCGTCGGCCGCATCCGCGCGCAGCGCGGCGGCGTCGATCATGTCGCGGGTAGCGTCGGTCAGCGGCGCGGCGAGCACCACGTAGTCGGCCTCGGCGAGTGCCGCGGGCAGCTCGGCCACGGCCCGTGATCGTCGCCCAGGTCCGGGTCGGCACCGCCCGCCCGGACGGCCGACGCCCGTGACGTCAGCCCGACGCGGCCAGCCGCCGGCCGATGGCGCGCCCGATCGGGCCGGTGCCGACGACCACAGCGCGGGCACCGGCCATGCCGCTCGGTCTCCCGGTGCTGCCAGCGCCGCCGCGCCTGGTTGCGCAGCGTCGTGGGCAGGTCCCTGGCGAAGCAAGCACCAGCCGCAGCACGTACTCGGCGATCGGCTCGTCGAACACGCCCCGGGAGTTGGTGACCACGACGTCGCTCGGCGACCAGCCCGGGGAACAGCAGCCGGTCGACGCCGGCGCTGGCGATGTGCACCCAGCGCAGGTGCGGGTCGGCGGTGGGCCACGCGTCGGCCACGCGTCGGTACCGGAAGTCCCAGATGAACAGGCCTCGCGTCCGGCAGCGCCGCTGCCAGCTCTCGGATCCCGGACATAGCGGACGCTCGCCAGCTTTTCGGCGTCGACCATGTCGGGGTGGGTGCCCCATGCCGGACATCGGCGCCGGTCAGGACGACGACCGTCGATTCAAGCAGGTCAGCCATCCACAATTCTCGAGGACACCAGGTATTGACACGCTAGGAACCGCTCGTATGATTGTCAACAATCGGCGCGACGCGGCGCCGACGGAGTGCAAGACCGTCGTGGCCGGAAGAGGCCAGGACGGTCCAAGGCGCCCCGGGCGAGTCCACGTGGCACGTCACCCCCTTCGGCTGGGAGGTCTGGCCGATGCCGAGACACCTGAGCATCACATTGCCGCACCGCGGCGTTTCCTGTGTGGCCGAACTGCTGGACAAGGACGCCCCACGCACCTGTGAGGCCGTCTGGCAGGCGTTGCCGCTGGCCGGCGACGCGTACCACGCGAAGTACGCCCGCAACGAGGTCTACACGATGGTCGAGCGCTTCGCGGACGAGGAGATCGGGTTCGAGAACACCACGGTCACCCCGATCCCCGGCGACGTCGTCTACTTCTCCTTCCCCGGCGGCATGCTCGACCGGAAGTTCAAGGAGGAGAAGGGCATCGACGCCCTGCCCGGTGTCGTGGACCTGGCGATCTTCTACGGCCGCAACAACCTGCTGATCAACGGCGACGTGGGCTGGGTACCCGGCAACGTCTACGCGACGATCGTGGACGGGTTGGATCGTATGGCCGAGGCGTGCAATGACGTCTGGCGATCCGGCGGGGTGGGGGAACGCCTCGTTTACGCACGGCTCGACGGCTGACCGGGCGACCGCCATGACGGTCGACTTCATGGGTCGGGTCACCGGCCCGGAACTTCCTGCTCAACGGGGCGTCGGCGTCGTCGCGCCCTTCGACTTCGCGCTCGACCGTGAACTCTGGCGGTGGGCGCCCGATGACGTGTCGCTGTACCTGACCCGGCTGCCGTTCGTGCCGGTACCGGTGACCGTCGAGATGGCGTCTGCGCTGTCCAACCAGCGCAACGTCCGGCGCGCCACGAAGGCCGTGCTCGCGCCGGAACCGCACGTGGTGGCGTACGCGTGCGCGTCCGGCAGCTTCGTGCACGGCCTGCGCGGCGAACGGTTGCTCGAACGCGGCATGGTCGCGGCGGGCGCACCGACGGCGACCACGACGTCCGGTGCGCTGCTGGAGTCCATCCGCACGCTGGGTGTGCGGCGGATCGCCGTCGTCACGCCTTATATCGACAGCGTGACCGAGCGGCTGCTGAGCTATCTCGCCGAGGACGGCATCGAGGTCGTGTCCAGCGTCGGTCTCGGGCTGCTCAGCCACATCTGGAAGGTCGGCTACACCGAGGTGGTCAACGCGGTCACCTCGGTCGACCGGCCGGAGGCGGAGGCCGTGTTCGTCAGCTGCACCAACGTGCCGACCTACGACATCATCGCGCCGCTGGAACGGATGCTCGGCAAACCGGTGCTCACCGCCAACCAGGTGACCATGTGCTCGGCGTTGGCCAGGTTCGGTGCCCCCGCGATGGGTGACGGACAGCGGCTGGTGCACGCATCCCGGCCGCTGGTGGCATGATCGATGAGGATAGGATTGTAGACAATATGGGCGATTCAGTGGCGGCGGTCCCGGGCGCGATCCGGGTCGGGTTCCTGTACCCCGGCTACAGCGCCGAGGACGACTACCCGACCATCGAAAAGCTGCTCGGCGACGGCGTCCGGACCCCGGTCGTGCACACCCTCATGCGCACCGACGCGCACCGAGTGGACGCGCTGCTGGACATCGGCGGCGACGACGTGCTCGCCGACGGTGCCCGCGAGCTGCGCGATCTGGGCGTGGACGCAGCGGTGTGGGCGTGCACCAGCGGCAGCTTCGTGTTCGGCTGGGACGGAGCGGCCGCGCAGGTCGCCGGCGTGCGAGCGGCGGCGGGCGTGCCCGCCACGAGCACGTCGTTCGCCTTCGCCGACGCGCTCGCCGCGCTGGACGTGCGTCGGGTGGCGGTCGCGGCGACCTACCCGGCCGACGTCGCCCAGCGGTTCGTGGACTTCCTCGACAGGGCGGGCGTGAGTGTGGTGGCGCTGTCCTGCCGGGGGATCGTGACGGCCGCCGAGGTCGGCACCCTCGGCCGGGACGCCGTGCTCGATTTCGTCGCCGCCAACGACCACCCGGACGCGCAGGCGATCGTGGTGCCCGACACCGCCCTGCACACCGTGGCCTGGCTGGACGAGCTGGAGGCACGGGTGGGCAAGCCCGTGCTGACGGCCAACCAGGTGAGCGTGTGGGCAGGACTGCGGTTGGCGGGCGACACCACGCCGCGCGACGGGCTTGGCACGCTGTTCCGCCGGAACGGCGCCAGACACCGGGAAGACGACGATGGGTCAACTGGGTGAGTTGGAACCGGTCGAGCGACGCTCGACCGTCGAGATCGTGTCCGACGAACTGCGCACGGCGATCCGCTACGGGTCACTGGAGCCCGGCGCACAACTCGGTGAGGCCGAGCTGGCCGCGCGGTTGGGAGTGAGCAGGGGGCCGCTGCGCGAGGCGATGCAGCGGTTGGTACAGGAGGGTTTGCTGCGCAGCGAGCCACATCGCGGACTGTTCGTGGTCGACCTCGACGAGCACGACGTCACCGACGTCTACACCGCGCGGCTGGCCATCGAGCGGGCCGCCTGCCAGCTCATCATGCGGCAGAACAGGGATGCGGCGGCCGTCGCGCTGACCGAGGCGCTGCGCGACCTGACGAAGGCCGCGCGGCTGCGGGACAAGGTCGCGATGAGCGACGCCGACCAGGCCTTCCACGAGGCCTTGGTGCGCTCGTCCGGTAGTCCACGGCTGGTCCGGATGGCCGACACGCTGCTGGTCGAGACGAGGATGTGCTTGCACGCGCTGCAGGAGCACTACCCGGAGCCCGTCGACCTGGTCGAGGAGCACCGGCTCCTGGTGGACGCCGTGGTCGCCGGCGACGAACCGTTGCTGCTGCGGCTGATCGAGGAGCACATGACGGAGTCCATCGACCGGCTGGCCAACGACCACCCGGGGCCGGACGCGGCGGCGTCCTGAGGAGTTGTCCGCCTGCGGTGAACCGGCGCTTGGCGGCATGATCATCGTGCCACCATGGGCACATGGCGGCGATCACGGAGGTCGGGGGAGCGGCGGGCTGGCTCGGCGGCTCGCTGGCTCGTAGTTCGGTGTGGCGGTACACGCTCGACGCGCGGCAGCGCGCCGAGTTGTCGGCTGCCGTCGACCTGCCCGGTTTCCCGTTACCGGCACTCGGGCCCTTGCTGGGTGACATCGCCCGGGAGGTGTTGCGCGGCAGGGGATTGGCTCTGATCGAAGGCGTGCCGGTGGCGGAGTTGTCCGAGCAGGGTTCGGAAGTCGTCGCTGTGGGTATCGGTCGGTACTTCGGGAGCGTTGTGCCGCAAGGAGTGGCTTCCGTCGTGCACGTTCGGGATCAGGGTGTCGACCCGGCAGCGTCGGACAGCCGGAGTCACGAGCATCACGGTGGGCTGGGGTATCACTCGGATCCGACTGATGTCGTTGCGTTGCTGTGTGTGCGGTCGGCGAAGTCCGGTGGGTCGAGCTCGGTGGTCAGTTCGGTTGCTGTGCACGACGAAGTCGTGCGCTCGCGGCCGGAACTGGCGGAGGTGTTGTACCAGCCGTGGTGGCGTGACCGTCGGGACGGGACCGGCTATCAGGAGCCGGTGTATCTCCGCTTGCCCGACGGTCGGTTGCGGGCCAGCTATGGGCCGGATTACATCGTGTCCGCACAGCGGATCCCTGGTGTGCCACCGTTACGGCCGGACCAGGTTGCCGCGATGGCTGAGCTGGATCGGCTGCACGAGGCTCCGCGTTTCGCCCTCACCATGGATCTGCGGCCGGGTGACATGCAGTTTCTGAACAACCACGTGGTACTGCACGGTCGGACTCAGTACGAGGACTTCGCGGATCCGTTGCTTCGGCGTGACTTGATCCGGGTCTGGTTGAACGGGGCGCCGGAAATTGCTGCTGGGTAACGGTTCCCGTTACTCGCCGTTCCCGTTCCGTGGCCCACGCTTTGGGCGATCAGGGCTGCCCGCATCGGGCGGCTGCTCCGCTCCGCGTGCTGTGGATGCCCGCTGGCGTTGGGCTTGTCGGGGTTCAACCGGTTGGGGGACAAGCATCTCGGCCGTCAGCTCTCTTCCCTGCATGATCTCACTGGCCGTCTGGCCGTCTGGCCGTCTGGCCGTCTGGCCGTCTGGCCGTCTGGCCGTCTGGCCGTCTGGCCGTCTGGCCGTCTGGCCGTCTGGCCGTCTGGCCGTCTGGCCGTCTGGCCGTCTGGCCGTCTGGCCGTCTGGCCGTCTGGCCGTCTGGCCGTCTGGCCGTCTGGCCGTCTGGCCGTCTGGCCGTCTGGCCGTCCCGTCCGCCGGCCGGTCGGCTCGGTCCGTCGGGGCTGAGCGCGAGATCGCCTGCCGGCGTTGGGTAACGGATGTGCTGGGGTCGATTGACTGGTGCGGGTCGGACCGGCGGGCAGTCCGGTGCGGTCTGGTCAGGCGGGCATGGAGATGTAGCGGGTGTCCAGGAACTCTTCTATGCCTACTCGGCCGCCCTCTCGGCCCAGGCCGGACTGCTTCACGCCGCCGAACGGGGCCGCCGGGTTGGAGACCACGCCTTGGTTCAGGCCGACCATGCCGGTGCGCAGCGCATCCGATACCCGCAGGCCGCGGGCCAGCTGTTCGGTGTAGACGTATCCGACCAGGCCGTGCTCGGTGTCGTTCGCCGACGCCACTGCCTCATCCTCGGTCCGGAACGTCGCCACTGCCGCCACCGGGCCGAAGATCTCCGTGTGCCGCATGGCCGCGTCCGCCGGCACGCCGGACAGGACCGTCGGGGGATAGAAGTGGCCTACCCCGCCCATCGGCCTGCCGCCGGTGTGCACTGTCGCGCCGCGGTTGACGGCGTCGTCGACCAGCTCTGTCACCTTGACCACCGCCGCCTCGTCGATCAGCGGGCCGACCTCGACGCCGGCTTCCAATCCAGGTCCGATGGTCAGCGCTGCCATCCGCTCGGTCAGGCGCGCGGTGAACTCGGCGGCGACGTCCTCGTGCACGTAGAACCGGTTCGCCGCGGTGCACGCCTCGCCGATGTTGCGCATCTTGGCCTGCATCGCGCCGTCGACCGCGGCAGCCAGATCCGCGTCCGGGAACACCAGGAACGGTGCGTTCCCGCCGAGTTCCAGCGACACCCGCATGACCTGCCGCGCCGCCTGCTCCAGTAGCAGCCTGCCCACTTCGGTCGACCCGGTGAACGACAGCTTCCTGGCCCGGCCATCGCGCAGCAGCGGCTCGATCATCGCGCCGGGGCGCGATGTCGGCACCACGTTGAGGACACCGTCGGGCAGGCCTGCCTCGCGCAGGATGCCTGCCAGCGCCAGCATCGTGAGCGGTGTCTGTTCGGCCGGCTTGAGCACCATCGTGCAGCCCGCGGCCACCGCGGGACCGATCTTGCGCGTGCCCATCGCCATCGGGAAGTTCCACGGCGTCACCAGCACACACGGCCCGACCGGTGCCTTCCGCACCAGGAACCGGCTGCGGCCGTCCGGTGCGATCAGGTGGTCGCCGCCGATCCGCACTGCCTCTTCACTGAACCAGCGCAGGAACTCGGCCGCGTACGCGACCTCACCGCGCGCCTCGGCCAGCGGCTTGCCCATCTCGGCGGTCATCACCGCCGCCAGTTCGTCCTGCCTCGCCATGACCAGGTCGAACGCCCGGCGCAGGATCTCGCTGCGCGCACGCGGCGCGGTCGCTGCCCAGTCGTCCTGGGCGGCCGCAGCGGCGTCCAGCGCTGCCATGCCGTCGGCGGGGGAGGCGTCGGCGACCTGGCCGAGGGTCTTGCCCGTCGCCGGGTCCTCGACGTCGAACGTGGCGCCGCCGGTCGCGTCCCGCCACCGGCCTGCGATGAACAACTGCCTCGGCAGCGCACTCAGGGTGGCGGCGAGGACGTCCTCGATGTGCGGCACGGCAACTCCTTGGCGCGATTCGGCATGGACAAACCGGAAGCCACATGGTTGCATAGATGTAGATTGTAGACAATCCTACGGAGGCCGTCATGGCTCAGCTGTCGCCGGTGCTCACTCAGGCCACGCCCGTCCTCGCCGAACGCGGGGAAGGCGTCTACCTGTTCGACGCGGAAGGCAGGCGCTACCTCGACTTCACCGCCGGCATCGGCGTCACCAGCACCGGCCACTGCCACCCAAGGGTCGTCGCGGCGGCGACCGAGCAGGTCGGCACGCTGATCCACGGCCAGTACACGACCGTCATGCACCGCCCGCTGCTGCGGCTGACCGAACGCCTGGGCGACGTGCTGCCCAGCGGCCTGGACTCGGTGTTCTACCTCAACTCCGGCAGCGAGGCCGTCGAAGCGGCCGTACGGCTGGCCCGCCAGGCCACCGGCCGGCAGAACATCGTGGTCTTCCAGGGCTCGTTCCACGGCCGGACGATGGGCGCGGCCGCCCTCACCACGTCGGCCACCAAGTTCCGCGCAGGCATCGGGCCGCTGATGCCGGGCGTCGCCGTCGCGCCGTTCCCGAACCCGCACCACTACGGCTGGTCCGAGCAGGAGGCCACCCGCTTCGCGCTGCGTGAGCTGGACCTGGTGCTCGCCAGCACCAGCGCACCCGCCGACACCGCCGCGTTCCTGGTCGAGCCGGTGCTCGGCGAGGGCGGCTACGTGCCCGCGAACACCGAGTTCCTGGCCGGGCTGCGCGAGCGCGCCGACCGGCACGGCATCCTGCTGATCGTCGACGAGGTGCAGACCGGCTTCGGCCGCACCGGGCGGTTCTGGGGTCACCAGCACTTCGCCGGCCGCCCCGACGTGCTCATCACGGCGAAGGGCCTGGCCAGCGGGTTCCCGCTCTCGGCCATCGCTGCCCCGGTCGATCTGATGCGCAAGGCGTGGCCCGGCTCGCAGGGCGGCACCTACGGCGGCAACGCGGTCGCCTGCGCCGCTGCCCTGGCGACCTTGGACGTGATCGAGGACGAGGGCCTGGTCGCCAACTCGGCGGCGATGGGCAAGCTGCTGCGCGACGGTCTGGCCAAGGTCGCGGCCGATCACCCGGTGATCAGCGACGTGCGCGGTCTCGGCCTGATGCTGGGCAACGAGTTCCGCACGCCGGACGGCGAGCCCGACGTGGCGACCGCGAAGCGGGCCCAGCAGAAGGCCGCCGAACTTGGCCTGCTGCTGCTCATGTGCGGGCCCTACGGCAACGTGGTCCGGATGATCCCCGCGCTGGTCGTCAACGAGGCACAGGTGGACGACGCGGTCGCGCTCTGGGCGGACGCCGTGGCCTCGGCGGTCGACGCCTAACTGTTCTCCCGGACCCTCGCGCGGGCCGGCTCGGGCAGCACCAGAGCCGGCAGCCGGGCGGGCTCGTCGGCCTGCCGGGGACTGGGTGCGGTCGGTACGCCGGTGGTCGCCCGCAGGCGCGGCCATGCCCAGCGGATCAGCGCGACGACGGCGGCGCAGCCGATCGCCGTGCCGGCCAGCACGGCTGCCGCGCGGTCGGACTGGGCCGCGAAGCTGACCTGGCCTTCGCGGCCGACGACGAACCCGGCGAGCAGGAACCAGCAGATCACCGCGGTGCCGAGCGTCGCGGCGACGGTGGTCAGGCCCGCGGTGAGGGCCACCGCGACGGCGAGCCCGATCACCGCTCGCTCGGGATGGCCGGTGGCGCCCGCTGCGACAGCGGCGAAGGTGACGACGATGCCCAGGGCAACGCCGAGCGGGAGGCCGAAACCACCCCGCACCGGAGCGCGGTACCGCGGTTCGCTGTGCACGAGTCAAGCGAACGCCGATCCGATGGCGCCGAGCAGGGCGTTGTCGCGGTCTTGACGGCGGCCGGGAAGGTTTTGACGCGGTGCTACTGTCCGGCTCCGTGCGACTCAGGTCAGCCCCCGCCATCCGGTTCGCCGCCGCCGGATCGCTGCTGCTTCTCCTGTCGGCGTGCGGCGTCGCCGGGCACGCGGTGAGCGCGCCCGATGCCTCGCTGTCGGTGCCCTCCCCGACGGTGACCGCGATCGGTGCGCCCGCGACGGCCGCGCCACCGACCACCACACCGGCAACGACCACACCGAAGCCCAAGCCGAAGCCGAAATCGGTGTCACTGCCCGACGCGGGCAACCCGAACGGCCACGCCGGCGTGCCCGCCGAGGGCAAGCCGGTGGACACGTCCCACCCGACGCACGTCGTCGGCAACGGCACCCCGGGCAGCTGCACGTCCTCGGCGTTCGTCGCGGCGGTCGCGGCGGGCGGCATCATCACGTTCTCCTGCGGCCCGGCACCGGTCACGATCACGCTCAGCCAGACGGCCAAGATCCGCAACGCCAGCTCGCAGGTGGTCATCGACGGCGGCGACAAGGTCACGCTCAGCGGTGGCGGCGCGCGGCGGATCCTCTACCAGGACACCTGCGACCAGGTGCAGGGCTGGACCACGTCGCACTGCGACAACCAGTCCACGCCGCACCTCACCGTGCAGAACCTGACGTTCACCAGCGGCAACTCCACCGGCCAGACGGAGGAGGGCGGCGGTGGCGGCGCCATCCTGGACCGCGGCGGCCGGCTCACCGTGATCAACTCACGGTTCACGCACAACCGCTGCGACTCGACCGGTCCCGACCTCGGCGGCGCCGCGATCCGCGCGCTGAGCCAGTACAACGGCGACCCGGTCTACATCGTCGGCAGCACGTTCGGCGGCGCGTCCGGCCAGGGCGGCAGCTGCTCCAACGGCGGTGCCCTGAGCAGCATCGGCGTCTCGTGGGTGGTGCTCAACAGCATCCTGTCGCACAACCAGGCCATCGGACACGGCGCGAACCCGGCCTCCGCGGGCACGCCCGGCGGCGGCAGCGGCGGCGCGATCTACACCGACGGCAACACCTACACGGTCCGCATCGCCGGTTCGGTCATCGAGGACAACGAGGCCAACGAGGGCGGCGGCGCGGTCTTCTTCGTCAGCAACGACAAGACCGGCACGATGTCCATCGAGGACTCGACGCTCGCGCACAACCCCAGCGAGAGCTTCGAGACCGCCGGCTTCCCGGGCATCTTCTTCCTCGGTGCCCATCCACCGGCGGTCTCGTCGTCGACCCTGTCCAAATAGCGTGGCTACCTGCCCAGAGCGTCCCGAAGGTCGCTGACATGGTCCTGGGTCTGCTCCAGCAGTGGGCGCAACGCCTCGGCGACGTCCGGCAGGCCCAGGTCCGCGGCCTGCTTGACGCGGTCCCGGTAGCGCTGCAACTGCCGCTCCTCCAGTTCCAGATCGGTGGCCAGCGCGGCTCCGCCGTCCGGTGTGTCGGGAACGTCGGGTACCCGCACCGTCGGCACGCCGCCGAGGAAGTCGATCTGCCTGGCCAGCGTCTTCGCGTGCTCCAGTTCCTGGCCGACGTGCGTGGCCAGCTCCTGGACGATCGAACGGTACTCGGCTCCCTTGATCGTGACGCCGTGCTGGACGTACTGCACGATGGACTGGAATTCGGTGCCCAGATCCTCGTTCAGCTGGTCGATGAGTTCGCGGATGTCCTGGTCGGTCATGGTTGTGATGCGCTCCTTCGGTCAGTTGACGGATTGACCGAGGGCGTGTCGATCAAACCTGGGTGCTGACGGTGACGGGCCCGGTAGGGCAGCATGGCCGCATGACGTTCCCGGATCCGTTCCGCAAGGACGGTGCCGAGCGGCTCGCCTTCCAGGTCCGGCCGCGCACCGAGGGCACCACGGTGGTACTGCACGTGTACGGCGAGGTCGACCTGTCCACGGCGGGGGAGCTGGAAGAGGCCATGGCGGCGGCGCTGGTAGAGCAGCCGACGGCACTGATCGTCGACCTCACCGACGTGACGTTCCTGGACTCGGCCGGGCTCGGCGTGCTGGCCCACGGGCACATCAAGACGAACGAGCTACTGAGCCTGCGCATCGTCGTGACCAGCGAAGTCGTGCTCAAGCCGTTGCGCCTGACCGGTCTGGACAAGCTGTTGGCGATCTACGACTCGGTGGATACCGCACTGCGTGGGTGAGCGAACCGGTCGGATCGGGTAGGTAGGGGGTACAGGTGGCCATACAGCGGAAGGACAGTGGAATGCGGGCGGAGGATGACGAGGCGGGCGGCGTGACCGCTCCCACTCCGGCCGCCGACGTCCACTGGGAGGGCGTCCCCGCGACTTCCGAGCAGCTGCCACCACTGCGGCACGCGCTGGCCGAATGGGCCACCGCCATCGGCCTGCCCAACGAGCAGGTCGACGCCGTCACCCTCGCCGCGGACGAGGCGATGAGCAACGTGGTCAGCCACGCCTACCCGGACGGGCCGGGCACGCTGGACCTGTCGGCCGTCCACCACGCGGAGCCGGACGGCGTCTGTGTCACCGTCCGCGACTACGGGCGGTGGCGGCCGGTGCGGGAGGATCCCGGTCCGCTGCACGGCAGGGGCCTGCTGCTGATCCGCGCGCTCGCCCACGAGGTCGCCATCGAGCAGGGTCCCGAGGGCACCACCGTGCGGATGACCTGGTCCGCGGGGACGACCACGCAGCGCTGACGACCACACAGCGCTGACGATGTGGCGATCGGCGGCTACCAGCGCTCGCGGTGCACGACCTGGTCGAACGGCCTGCGGTCCGGGTTGCGGATCGGGGTCACCGGGCGGTCGGCGGGGTAGCCCAGGGCGATCAGGTACGCGCAGCGGTGGTCGGCAGGGAAGCCGAGCAGTTCGCGGGCCAGATCCTGGTCGCTGACGGCGCTGTGGCCGGTGCCGATACCGAGGTCCGCCGCGGCCAGCAGCATGCTCATCGTGGCCTGGCCGAGGTCGTATTCGACGCCGCGCGGCGGGTTCTCCTCGATCAGCGCGATCGTGGCCGCGGACCCGGCGACATGCCCGGCACCCCGCCAGACCTTCGCCAGCTCGACCAGCCGGTCGCGGGTGGTCACCACCACGAAGTCCCAGGGCTGTGTGTTGCGGGAGGACGGTGCCCGCCTGCCCGCCTCCAGGATCCGGTCCAGGTCGGGCCCGGCTACCGGGCGATCGGTGTAGGACCGGACATTGCGTCGCGACGTGATGGCGTCCCAGGTTTCCACGGCCTCATCGATACCACGATTGGCGTGTGGCGGCGGCTTCGGTTTGGGTAGTCCCGGGGTCATACCGGTGGACAGGAGGCGATCGCGGTGAAGCTGCTCTACAAGCCGCTGGGCATGGTGTTCGGCATCCTCGGCGGGCTCGTCGGTGGTGCCCTGTTCCGGCGGGTGTGGCGGGTGGTGTCCGGCGACGACAAGGCACCCAAGGCCACCCAGCACAACCACGGCTGGCGTGAGGTGCTGCTCGCCGCGAGCCTGGAGGGCGCGATCTTCGGGCTGGTCAAGGCCGCTGTGGACCGCGCAGGCGCCACGGCCTACCACAAGGCGACCGGCATCTGGCCGGGCGACGAGGAGTAGGCGGTCACAGCCGCAGCGGGGCATCCCGGTCGACGTACTCGGCCAGGCATGCGCGCAGGTCGTCTGTGTCGCGGACGACCTGTGCCGCCGGTGTGCCGACGCCCTTGCCCGCGAACATCTGGCGGACCAGGCCGGCCACCACGTCCGGCTCCGGCAGCACATCGGTGCCCAGGTGGCCGAGCACCAGCAGGTCGGCGCCGCCGTGTGTCTCGACCGCGATCGACCAGCCGTGCTGCTCGTCCCAGAGCAGTGCCACGTCCCGTGCCGGATGGGTGGCCAGCCTGGAGTCCAGTGCGATGTAGGCGTTGAGCTCCGGTTCGTAGCTGACGTACGTGCCGTGGTTGGCCAGGCCCAGCGCGCGGGCGACCCGGTTGACGTAGTGGCGGAATCCACGCTCGACTGTGTCGCTTGATGCCAGGTCCATGGCCGCCGCCCTCCTTGTCGGATGATGCGCAATTCGCATACCCGTGCTGGAGCAGTGCCAACCGTGGCGCGGATCTCAGCCGAGGTGGGCGTGCAGGAACGCCACCGTGCGATCCCAGGCGATCGCGGCCTGGTCGGCGTCGTAGGTGCCGATCAGGTTCTCGTCGTTGAGGAACGCGTGACCTGCCGGGTAGAAGTGGAACTCCGGCGTTGCACCGGACTGCCGCTCGATGGTGGTCGCCAGTTCACGCACGGCGGCTGCCGGGATGAACTGGTCCTGCTCGCCGTAGTTGCCCAGCACCGGGGCGGTCAGCGTGCTGTAGTCGACCTCGATGCCCGGCATGCCGTAGAACGGGACGGCCGCCGCCACCCGGTCACCCTGCTGCGCCGCGAGGACCAGGACGAACCCGCCGCCCATGCAGAACCCGACGGCACCGACCTGGGTGCCCGTGACGGCCTCGTGGCCGAGCAGGAAGTCGACAGCACCGGACAGGTCGCGGGCGGCGCGGTCCATCGGCAGTTCCTGCGCCATCCGGGCCGCTTCCTCGGCGTCGTGCGTCGTCGGCCCGCCGAACAGGTCGGGGGCGAGCGCGACGAAACCCTGGGCGGCCAGCCGGTCGGTCACGTCGGCGATGTGCTGGACCAGGCCCCACCACTCCTGGATGACGATGACGCCGGGGCCACGTCCGGATTCGGGCAGCGAGAGGTAGCCGTGCGCTGTGCCTCCGTTGCTGGGAAAGGAGACGTTCTGGAGCGGGTTGTCGACCATGCGGCCATGAGACCACGGTGCGTGGGCGAGCCGGATCATGGGTAATCCGATTGCATGTCGACACCGGAGAGGCACCAGCATCCCGACCGAACTCGTAACGCAGAGCGACACCAGGGCGACAGGGCAGCGACCAGGGCAGCGACCAGGGCAGACCGCCGGACGTGAACCACCCGGACGAGGTGGACGAGATACCTCGCATCGGGCTGCCGACCGAGGACGTCGAGCTGGACGACCGGCCGCGCCGCTGACCCGATCGGCGGACGATCCCTGATGGCTGAACTTTCCCTCGGCCTGGTGTGACGCGCGGCACTGCTGGGTAGTCAGCCCGGGTGATGACGAACAACGGCGGTGACAGGTCTACCGGCGACGTCCGTGCTGACGGTCCGCCGGTCATTCGCAAAGGTCACGGCGGGCCCACCGTCGTGGTGCTCGACCCCAGTGGCGAGGGCAAGCACGACCAGTTGCCCGCCACCTGGCGGCTGCTCGCCGGCCAGGTCGAGGTCGTGTGGTGGCGACTGCCCACGGCCGAGCGCGACCCGCAGACGGCCGGGCTGCTCGACGGCATCGACCGGACATACCTGGTCGGGGCCGGGAGTGCGGCCCTGCTGACCCTCTCGCTCGCCGTGTCGCACCGCGCCCAGGTGCGCTGCGTCGTGCTGGTCGACCCGCCGTGGCCGGTCGGCGACCTGCCCTACGTGCGGCGCATCGTGAGCAACCGGAACCTGCCCATCGAGCAGGTGGACACGGCGAGTGACCTGCCGATCGGCCACCCGGACGTGGTGAGCGCCGTCGTGCGGGCACTGGCGGCCGCGGACCCGGGCGACCGGGCACGGCACACGCTGAGCGGGCTCGTCCAGCGGACGAGATGATGTCCACCCGTCATCGCCCCGACCGGCGCCACCCGATCTTCCGGGTGCACCGCATCGGAGCCCTGGTGGTCGCGCTCGTCCTGTGGGCGTTCGCGATCATGGGCTACCTCGGGCACGTCGGCTTTTTCTCCACCCACGGCGTGCACGTACTCGGGCTGAGCAGCAACGGACTGCTCTCCACGATCTCGGTGCTCGTCGGCGCGATCCTGGTGCTCGCCGCCGCGCTGGGCGGACCGGTGGCATCCACCACCTGTGCGCTGGTCGGTGGGTTGTTCCTGCTGTCCGGCCTGGTGAACCTGATCGTGCTCAACGGGCCGGCGAACTACCTGGCCTTCAGCATGCCGAACGTCGTCTTCAGCCTGATCGTCGGGCTGCTGCTGCTGTCCATCGGCCTCTACGGGCGGGCCAGCGGGCAGTTGCCCGCGGACAACCCGTACCGGCAGGCGCACGGCGGCACCAACCGGCTCGCGATCTTCTGGCACGACGAGGACCTGAGGCAGGACCACCTTCCGGACGAGTACGCCGCCTGGCGTCGGCTCAACGAGATCGACGATCAGGCCGAGGCCGAGCACGCGGTCGCCGAGGGCCGTGCGACGCCCGAACAGGACCGGCGAGTGATGTCCGACGCGCGGCAGCGCGCGTTGCGCAGCAGGCAGGCCGCCTGGCGCAGAGCCGAAGAAGAGGACGCCTTGTTGCGCGCCAAGGGTTCCGACGCGTAGCACCGTGCCCCTGGTCCGAAGTGGACGGTAGGGTTCTTGGAGCTGCTAACACAATGGTGTTCGATCAGGGAGCGGCGTCCAGGTGCGCCGGCTGCAAGGCGGAGGAGGTCCCGGTACCGCTGTTGTACCGGGCCGACGACAACGCCGCAGCTGGCGTGCCCGGGCGACGCGAGCCGAACAGTTATTTTCGGATCAGCAGATCTTAGGCTTCCTGGGCCGAGTCGACCGCGCGGGTGAGCTGGACGTGGAACCGACGCCGGCTGCCGAACTTGGTGGTCCAGTAGTCCACCGAGTCGGACAGTGTGCGCAGGATGCGCAGGCTCAGCGCGCCCACCGACGGGTCGACGCCGTCGGCGACGGTCACGAACGCCGTGATGTCCAGCTCGGCCGCGGTCACCAATAACCGGCAGACCAGCATGCTGTCCGGATCGGCGTTGGCCAGTACGGTCGCGCAGGCCTCCTCGACGGCCAGCCGCAGGTCGGAGATCGCGTCCAGGTCGAAGTCCTCGTGCATGGCCAGGTCGGCGGCCAGTGCCCGGATACCGCGGACCTGATCGCCTCTGGCCAGCATGCGGACCTCGACCTCGTGGGGTCGCAGCGGTGCCTCGTCCGGATCGTGCGCACCGTTCACCCGCGACACCTTTCGCCCCTCACCTGCCCGCCCTACCGCATGATAGGCCATGTGGCCCAGTCCGGACCGGGAATCAGGGGATATTCCATTCGTCCACAGTAGACAGTTTTGTTACGGCCCATGCGGACGAAGCGGGCATCACGCTGCGCGACAAGCGCGCTCCGCCGGTGACCGGCTGTGCCATCGGACCGGTTCGCCTGCCGGGCGCCACCGGCGTCAATGGATCATGTCGGCGGTGGGCCGGGAACTCTTGCCGGCAGGGATGGCCGCATTGGTCCACTGTGGAGAAAGTTACGACTTGAACCCGTTCGCGGTGCCGGACAGCGCGAGGAACACCGCCGACAGGTCGTCGTTGCCGTGGCCGGCCTGGTCTGCGGCACCGAACAGCCGCAGCTCCGCGTCCATCAGCTGTACGTCGGTGCCCGCCGCGCGCATGGCCGCCAGGATCAGCGCCGCGTCCTTCGCCGCGCCTGCCAGCGGGAACGCCGGCGTGAAGTCGCGCTCGATCATCGAGCTGCCCTTGAGCTGGGCGTACGGGGTGTCCAGCGGTCCGCCCGCGATGACCGAGAGGAACTCGTGCGGGTCCAGGTTCAGGTCGGTGGCCAGTGCCATGGCCTGCGCGGTGGCCGCGGTGATCGAGAGCACCCACGAGTTCGCGACCAGCTTGAGCCGCATACCGGCGCCCGGCTGTTCGCCGACCCACACCGTCCGGCTGCCGATCGCGTCGAACACGGGCGCCACCTTGTCGCGCAGCGACTCGGGGCCGCCGACCAGGACGATCAGCTTGCCGTCCTCGGCGGGCTGCCGGGTGCCCAGGACCGGGGCGTCCAGGAAGGCGATGTCGTGCTGCCCTGCCAGTTCGGCGAGCGCCCCCACCCCGTCGATGCCCACGGTGCTGCTCTGCACCCACACCGCGTCCTCACGCAGCGACGGCAGCGCCCGGGTCATCACGTCGTTCACCGCGTCGGTGTCGAACAGCACCGTGATGACGACGTCCGCACCGGACACCGCCACGGCCAGGTCGGCGGCGACAGTCGCGCCGTCGTCGGCCAGCGGCCGCGCCTTCTCCTCAGTGCGGTTCCACACGGTCACGTCGAACCCGGCGCGCACCAGGCTGCGGGTCATCCCCGAGCCCATGATGCCGGTGCCCAGCACGGTCACGGCCTTCGTCACGGAGTCCTCCGATCTGCGCTTCGTCCCACCGGGACTGCCCACTTTCCCCGGTTGGTACACCCGCGCTCACGGGGGTCCTCGCCCGCCACAGCCACACGACGTCCCGGCCGAACGACCAGACGAGCAGCGCCAGTGCTGCACCGACGAACAGGCCGGCCACGGGCAGCGCATGGCTACTCACCACGACCAGTACGACACCCTGGGTCGCCGCGACGACCTTGCGCGCCTGGCTGGCCGGCAGCTGCGCCCGCAGCCAGGGCAGCAGCTTGCCCGCGACGAAGAACGCGTACCGCATCAGGCCGATCGCCAGCACCCACCAGCCCAGCGACTGGGCGACGAACACGCCCAGTACCAGGAGCAGGAAGGCATCGACCTCCATGTCGAACCGGGCACCCAGCGGTGTCGCCGTGCCGGTACGGCGCGCGACGATGCCGTCGACCGCGTCCAGTACCAGCGCGACCGCCGCGATCGAGACGATGACCGCGGTCGGGATCCGGTCCACCAGGGAGTCTGCGACCAGCGCCGTCACGCCGCCGACCAGCACGGCCCGCACGAGCGTGACGCGATTCGCGTGACCGATCGAACGCGGCCACGACCGCCGCAGCGCGAACCCCAGCAGTACCAGGGCCAGCGTGCCGTAGACCGCGCCCGCTGCCCAGCCGACCGGGCGCAGTCCGACACCGGCCGACAACGCGACAAGGAGCGCGACCTGCACGCCCGCACCCGCCGTCAGCTCGAGGGCGGGTATGGGCGCGCCATACACGTTCCGAGTGGTCACCGGGCCTCCATCAGCTATAACGTCCGCAACTCACTGAAGGAGATACGCATGGAGCGCGCCTACTGGATTGGCCATCCGGGTCACAGTGATCTCCGGAAGGTGGATCTCGTCGAGCCCGGGCCGGATGACGTGCTCGTTCGCACGCTGCACTCGGGTGTGAGCAAGGGCACTGAGCTGCTGGTGTTTCGCGGTGAGGTGCCGGTGAGTCAGTACGAACTGATGCGGGCACCCTTCCAGGAGGGTGACTTTCCGGGCCCGGTCAAGTACGGCTACCTCAACGTCGGCGTCGTCGAACAGGGCCCGGCGCACCTGCTCGACCGGACCGTTTTCTGCCTTTACCCGCACCAGACCCGCTATGTCGTGCCCGCGAGCGCCGTCACGGTTGTGCCCGATGCCGTACCAGCGGGCCGGGCGATCCTCGCCGGGACCGTGGAGACCGCCGTCAACGCGGTGTGGGACGCGGCACCGCTGATCGGGGACCGGATCACCGTGCTCGGCGCCGGCATGGTCGGCTGCTGTGTCGCCGGGGTGCTGGCCGGCCTGCCGGGCGCCCGCGTGCAGCTCGTCGACGTGGACGAGCGCCGGGCCCGGGTGGCCGACGCGTTCGGTATCGAGTTCGCCACGCCCGACACGGCGACCGGCGAGCGTGACCTCGTCGTGCACGCCAGCGCGACCGAGGCGGGCCTGGCGCGATCACTGGAGCTGCTCGCCGACGACGGCGAGGTCATCGAACTGAGCTGGTACGGCGACAAGCAGGTCAGGGTGCCGCTGGGGGAGTATTTCCACTCGCGACGGCTCACCGTGCGGGCCAGCCAGGTGGGAGCCGTGGCGCGGGCTCGCCGGTCCGCTCGTACGTTCGCCGACCGGCTGGCCCTGGCACTGGAGTTGCTGGCCGATCCGGCATTCGATGTGCTGATCACGGGGGACAGCGACTTCACCGAACTGCCCCACGTACTGGGACGACTGGCAGGAGGCGAACTTTTCGCGCTCTGCCACCGTATCAACTACGGCAGCGGCTGACCTGCCGACGAACCTGGAGGGTGATCAGTTGTTCAGTGTCTCGGTGCGGGATCACCTGATGGTCGCCCACAGCTTCCACGGACCGGTCTTCGGTCCGGCGCAACAACTGCACGGCGCCACCTTCGTCGTGGACGCGACCTTCCGGCGGCCCGAGCTGGACTCGGACAACATCGTCGTGGACATCGGCCTGGCCACCACCCAGCTGCACGAGATCGTCGCCGGGCTCAGCTACCGCAACCTGGACGACGAACCCGCGTTCGCCGGCGTGAACACGACCACCGAGTTCCTCGCGCAGGTCATCGCCGACCGGCTCGCGGACCGTGTCCACTCGGGCGCGCTCGGTGCGAACGCCGGCGGCCTGACCGGCATCAGCGTGACGCTGCACGAGTCGCACGTCGCGTGGGCCAGTTACGAGCGCCCGCTGTGAGCACGGCGGCCACCGGGGTGCGCTCGGTGCACGTCGTCGTACCGGCCGACGTGGCCGACGAGAGCGTGCCCAGCGGCGGCAACACCTACGACCGCCGGGTCTGTCAGGGGCTGGCGGCGATCGGCTGGTCGGTCGACCAGCTGCCGGTCGCGGGCTCCTGGCCCCGCCCGGACGCCGCGGCGCGCGCCGCGCTGGCGCAGTCGCTGGCCGCGGTGCCCGACGGCGAACTCGTGCTGCTGGACGGGCTGGTCGCCTGCGGGGTGCCCGAGGTCGTGGTGCCCGCGGCGCGGCGGCTGCGGCTGGCCGTGCTGGTGCACATGCCGCTGGCCGACGAGGCGGGCCTGGTGGCCTCGATGGCGCGAGACCTCGACGCGCGGGAACGCGAGACGCTGCGGACGGCAGGCGCGGTCGTCGCCACGAGCCCGTGGGCGGCCGACCGGCTGGTCGCGCACCACGGCCTGGCCGCCGATCGCGTGCACGCCGTCGTGCCGGGCGCCGACCCGGCACCGGTCGCCCACGGCACCGACGGCCGGTCGCACCTGCTCTGCGTGGCGGCTGTGACACCCGGCAAGGGCCAGGACGTGCTGGTCGAGGCGCTGGCCGGGGTCGCCGACCTGCCGTGGACCTGCGTGCTGGTCGGGGCGCTGCGCCGCGACCCCGCCTACGTCGACCGGGTGCGGGCGGTGATCGACCGGCACGGGCTGGGCGACCGGGTGCTGCTGGTCGGCCCACGCACGGGCGCCGCGCTCGCCGACTCCTACGCGAGCGCTGACCTGCTGGTCCTCGCGTCCCGCACCGAGACGTTCGGCATGGTGGTCACCGAGGCACTGGCCAGGGCGATCCCCGTGCTGGCCACGGAGGTCGGCGCACTGCCGCAGACCATCGGCCACGCTCCCGACGGCACCGTGCCCGGATTGCTCGTGCCACCCGGTGACGTGCCCGCGCTCGCGGCGACGCTGCGCCGGTGGCTGGGCGAGGAGGCGCTGCGGCAGCGGTTGCGTGCCGCCGCGCTGCTGCGTCGCGCCGCCGTCGGCGGCTGGACGGTCACATCCCGCACGCTGGCCGATGTGCTGGCCACGCTGCGCGAACAGCCGGCTGGGCGGCCGGCATGAGCACCGCGGATTTCGTCCGTGTCCCACCGGACTGGCTCGCGCTGCGCGAAGGCGCCGACGCTGCCGCCCGCGCGGCCTCGCTGCTCGGCCCGCTGCGCAGCGGCCTCACCTCGCCGGTCGTGGTGCGCGACCTGGGCTGTGGCACGGGCTCGATGGCACGCTGGCTGACCGGCCTGCTGCCCGGACCGCAGCACTGGGTGCTGCAGGACCGCGACCCCGACCTGGTGTCGTTGGCCGCCGCGACCGTGCCCGGCGAGGTCACCACCGTCGTGGGCGACGTGACGCGGCTGCGGGCCGCCGACCTGCGGGGCACGTCGCTGGTCACCGCGTCCGCGCTACTGGACCTGCTGACCGCGACCGAGGTCGCGGACATCGCGGCGGCGTGTGCCGGGGCGGACTGCCCCGCGCTGCTCACCCTGTCCGTCGACGGCCGGGTCGACCTGCGGCCCGGTGACCCGCTGGACACCCGGATCGAGGCCGCGTTCAACGACCACCAGCGGCGGACGGTCGCGGGCCGCACCCTGCTCGGGCCGACCGCCGTCGAGGTCACGGCGGCGGCGTTCGCGCAGCGCGGTGCCGCGGTGTTCCGCAGGCCCAGCCCGTGGCGACTGGGCCCCGAACAGGCCGAGCTGACCGCCGAGTGGCTGCGCGGCTGGGTCGCCGCCGCCGTCGAGCAGCGACCCGAACTGGCCGGCGCGGCGGTCGGCTACCTGGACCGGCGGCTGGCGGCCGTCGGCGAGCTGCGGGTCGTCGTGCAGCACACGGACCTGCTGGCGGTGCCGGGCGGGTGGCCGTGAGGCACAAGGTCTGGCCGTGGCTGCGTGCGCTGGCGGGCGTCGGCATTCTCGCCGTGGTGATCTGGCGGGTCGGTGCGGGCTCGTTCCTCGACGGGCTGCGCGAGGTCGACGTGCCCGCCGTGCTGGCCGCGCTGGGCATCGGCGTCGTCACCACTGTGGTGTGCGCGCTGCGCTGGTGCGTCGTGGCCCGGCACCTCGGCCTGACGCTGCCGCTGCGGCGCGCGGTCGCGGACTACTACCGGGCGCTGTTCCTCAACGTCGTGCTACCCACCGGCGTGCTCGGCGACGTGCAACGGGCGGTGCGGCACGGCCGGGACTCCAAGGACGTCGGCCGCGGCGTGCGGGCCGTCGTGCTGGAGCGGACCGGCGGCCAGATCGTGCTGTTCGTGCTCTGCCTGGTGCTGCTGCTGGTGCAACCGGCGGTGGCGGGTGCCGTGGTGCGCGATCTGGCCTCACCCGCCGTCGCCGCGATCGCGGGCGGGGTCCTGGTGCTGATCCTCGTCGTGGCCGCGACCGCACTGTGGGGCAAGCACGGCTCAGCGTGGCGGCGCGGCGTGGCCACCACGCTGGCCGACGTGCGGACCGGCCTGCTCTCCCGGGACACCTGGCCCGCCGTCGTGCTGCTGTCCGCGGTGGTGCTGGCGGGCCACATCGCGCTGTTCCTGGTCGCGGCCCGCACCGCCGGCACGCACGCGTCCTTCGGCCAGTTGCTCACGCCGATCGTGCTGACCCTGCTGGCCAGCGGCCTGCCGGTCAACATCGGCGGCTGGGGTCCTCGGGAGAGTGTGTCCGTGCTGGCCTTCCAGGTGGCCGGCCTCGGTGCCGGCCAGGGGCTCACCGTCGCCGTTCTCTACGGCGTGCTCACCTTCGCCGGCAGCCTGCCCGGTGCTGTCGTCCTCGTCACCCGCACGGTCCACCGGCCCCGGCAGGTCGAGCTCGAAGAGCGTGTCGTCGCCGAGCGGGAACCGGCGGACCGGAGCGCGTAGCGCGTCACCCATCCGGGTGGCGCCGGGGAACCGCAGCCCTGGCACGCCGTCACCGATGATGACCGGCGCGACCGTGATGTAGAGCCGGCCCAGGGCACCGGCCGCCAGGAACCGCGACACCGTCACGCCGCCGCCCTCGACCAGGACCCGGCCCAGTCCCCGGCGGGCCAGCAGGTCCAGCACGCTGCCCGGGGTGAACGCGCCGTCCGCGCACGGCAGCCGGACCAGATCCACGCCCTCGGGCGCCGCCAGCCCTTCGCCGGCGCACCCGACCACCCACAGCGTCGGCGCCACGCCGTCGGTGAACACCCGACGGTCGAGGTTCGCGCGGCCACGGTGATCCAGCACCACGCGCACCGGGTTGCGCCCGCCACAGGCCCGCACGGTCAGCCGCGGGTCGTCCTTGCCGACCGTGTCCACGCCGACGACGACCGCGTCGGACAGCGCGCGCAGCCGGTGCAGGTGCTCCCGGTCGGCCTCACCGGTAACGAAGACAGAATCACCCGTTCGAGTGGCGATGCCACCGTCCAGGCTCTGGCCGAGCTGGGCGAACGCGAACCGGGTACCGACCAGGCACAGCGGCATGTACAGGTCGGCCAGGCGGTTCGCCTCGGCAGTGTCGTCGGCGCGCCACCGCCAGGATCCGTCCTCCCGCCGGACGAGCCCTGCGGCGTCCGCGTCCCGCTCGGTCCGTACGCCCAGCAGGCGATTCCAGGCCTGTGCTCCGGTCATGACCGCCTTCCCCGTCGGTGCGACTCCCGTTCGGCTCGCCGGCGATTCGAGGTCGTCCGACGTGCAGCGACGGTGGCGCCAAGCGAGCCGTACACCCGGATCATGCCAGTGCTACCGGACTGTCGGTGTGATCCGGGACCATGCTTGCATGGCACGCTTCGACTTCATCGGCCTCGTGGTGGCCGACATGGCGACATCCCTGCGCTTCTACCGCCGGCTCGGGTTGGACATCCCGGCGGAGGCGGACACCGAGGCACACGTCGAGCTGAACCTGCCCGGCGGTATGCGGCTGGCCTGGGACACTGTCGAGGGAATCCGTTCGTTCGATGCGGACTGGCAGCGACCCGAGGGCGGCAACCGGATCAACCTCGCGTTCGGCTGCGACACGCCGGCCGAGGTGGACCAGCTCTACGCGGCACTGGTCGCGGACGGCTACGGTGGCCACCGGGAGCCGTGGGACGCCTTCTGGGGCCAGCGTTACGCCTCCGTGGCCGACCCGGACGGTGGCAGCGTCGATCTCTACGCGCCGTTGCCGCGATGACTCGCCGCGCGCTGACAGCACACGACGTCACCGCGTGCGCTCTGGCGCTGGCCGAGGTCACCGAGGAAGAGCCGTTCGCCCCTGGCGTGAGTGTGTACAAGGTGGCGGGCAAGGTGTTCGCGATCCTGCACCCGGAGCACGACTGCGCCCGTGTGACGCTCAAGTGTGACCCGAGCCTCGCGCTGGAGCTGCGCGCGCAGTACCCGGCGGTGACCGCCGGGTATCACGTGAACAAGAAGCACTGGAACACCGTGGTGCTGGACGGTTCCGTGCCCGGCGACGAGGTGCTGGAGATGGTCGGGCACGCGTACGGCCGCGTGGTGGCGGGGCTGCCGCGTCACGTCCGCGAGCGGTTGGCGCTGCGCAACGGGTCGTAGGGCTTCAGGTCGATCTCGGGATCCCGCTGCAGCGCCAGGGATGCGGCGATCCGGCCGACGTGCGGGCCGAGCGTCAGCCCGGAGGCGCCCAAGCCGGTCGCGACGACCAGGCCGCTCAAGCCGGGCACGGTGCCCAGCAGCGGCAGGATGTCCGGGCCTGCGGGCCGGAACCCGATCCGCGTCTCCAGCACGGTGCCTGCCGCCAGACCCGGTGCGACCGACAGCGCTTCCGCCAGCACCTCGTGCAGGCCCGCCGCCGTGACCCGGTAGTCGAAGCCGGACCCGGTTTCCCTGGTCGCTCCCACGACGACGCGGTGGTCGTCGAACGTGAGCAGGTAGTGTCCGCTCTGGGGCAACACGACCGGCCACTGTGCTGTGTCTACTCCAGACAGTTCGATGTGGACTATTTGTCCGCGTTGTGCCGTCACATCGACCCGGACGCCGACCGGGTCGAGCACCTCGGGGCACCAGGCGCCCGCCGCCACGACCACGGCGTCCGCCTCGATCCGGTCGCCGTCGACCTCGACACCCACGATGCGGTCCCCGTCGCGGACCAGCGTCGCGGTGCCGGTACGGACTTCGGCGCCGTGCCGGGTGGCGGCCCGCCGCAGCGCGTCGCGCAACCGCCTGCCGTCCACCCTGGCACCGCCTGCGATGTGCACGGCGGGGACGCCCTCCCGCAGCGGCGGGAACTTCTCCCGGGCCGCCGCCGAGGACAGCAGGCTGACCTCACCGGCCAGCGCCGAGCCCGCGGCCCGTTCGCTCAGTTCCCGGTGCAGGGCCTCCGCGTCGCCGGGTGCCAGTCGCAGGGCACCGACCCGGCGGTAGCCGATGTCCGGCTCGCCGTCCTCCGCCAGGTCCGCGACCAGGGTCGGGTAGTACTCGGCCGCCGTGTCCGCCAGCGTCCGCCAACGCGGATCGGGCACCTTCGACGTCCACGGGCACACGATGCCCGCACCGGCCGCGGTCGCCTGACCCGGCGCGTCCCGGTCCACCGCGATCACGTCCGCGCCGAGCCGGACCGCGTGATAGGCAACGCTCGCACCGAGGACACCGGAGCCGACCACGACGACCCGCATCGGCTTTCCCGTCCCGTCAGGTAGGTGGCAGCTGGCGTGGTCAAGTATAAGTAGGACATGCCGTCAATCCCATCGCCGGACTGGGACGGCGCACCGGCGCCGTCGATGGCGAACCCCGCACTGCTGCGGGAACCGCCGCCGACCGAGCGCGGTGCCCGCACCCGCGCCGGCCTGGTCGCCGCGGCCCGCGGGGTGTTCGAGCGGCTGGGCTACCTCGACGCGCACCTGACGGACATCACCCGCGAGGCCAAGTGCTCGACCGGCACGTTCTACACGTACTTCAAGAGCAAGGCGGAGATCTTCGCCGCCGTGCTGGAGGCCGTGCAGGAGGACATGCTGCATCCGGGCATGGACCGGGTGCCCGACGACGGTGACGCGTACGCGGTGCTGGCGGCGAGCAACCGCGCGTACCTGGAGGCGTTTCGCCGCAACGCGAAGCTGATGGTGCTGCTGGAGCAGGTGGCCAATGTCGACCCGGTGTTCGCGCAGCTGCGGCACCGGCGGGCCGAGGTGTTCGTGCAGCGCAACGCCCGCGGCATCGCCGACCTGCAGCGGCGCGGGATCGCCGATCCGGCGCTGGACCCGGTGCTCGCGTCGCAGGCGTTGTCCAGCATGGTCAGCCGTGTCGCCTACAGCACGTTCGGCACCGGGCAGCCGCGCTCGGCCGGCGACCTGGAGCATGTCGTGGCCACGGTGACCAGGCTCTGGGCGAACGCTCTTCGCCTGCCGGTACCCGACTAGATGTTGAACTTGACGTCAAGTTCAACTATACAGACGTGGTGAGGCTGGCAGGGAAGACAGCGATCGTCACCGGCGGTGGCGGCGGCATCGGTGGCGCCATCGCCGAGCGGCTCGCCGCCGAGGACGTCCGGGTGGTCGTCGCCGACATCGACGGCGCTGCCGCCGACGCCGTCACAGCGAAGATCAACGAAGCGCATCCCGGCGCGGCCGTCGCGGCAGCGGGTGACGTCGCCGACGAGCGGTGCATCCAGGCGCTGATCGACCAGGCCACCAGCACGTTCGGGCCGGTCGACCTGTACTTCGCGAATGCCGGGATCACCGGCACGCGTGGGCTGGACGCGACCGAGGACGTCTGGGACAACGTGATCGACGTGAACGTCCGCGCGCACATCCGCGCCGCAAGGCTGCTGGTCCCGGACTGGGTGCGGCGTGGTGAGGGCTACTTCGTGAGCACCGCGTCCGCCGCCGGGCTGCTCACCCAGATCGGCGCGCCCGCGTACGCGGTCACCAAGCATGCCGCTGTCGGCTTCGCCGAATGGCTGTCCGTGACGTATGGCAACCGCGGTGTCCGGGTCAGCTGCCTGTGCCCGATGGGCGTGGACACCAAGCTGCTCAACGCCGGCCGGTCGTCGCAGGATCCGTCGCGCTCCGCGGCGAGCCGGGCGGTGACCTCGGCCGGTGAGGTGCTGCAACCCTCGCAGGTGGCCGACGTCGTGATCGAGGCACTCGACGACGAGCGGTTCCTGATCCTGCCGCACGAGCAGGTGCTGGACATGTTCCGGCAGAAGGGTTCCGACTACGACCGCTGGCTGCGCGGCATGCGCAGGTACCAGGACCGGCTGCTCGACCAGATGTGACCCGGCACCACCGACCGTCAGGACACGCCATGGCACTGTTCGAGACGTCCGAGCGGGCCCGGCAATACCAGGCCGACCTGCTCGCGTTCATGGACTCGCACGTCTATCCGGCGGAACCCGTGTACGCACAACAGATGCGTGCGGCGGGCGACCCGCACCACCACCCGCAGGTGCTGGAGGACCTCAAGGCCGAGGCGCGCCGCCGCGGCCTGTGGAACCTGTTCCACCCGCACCCGGACTGGGGCCCCGGCCTGACGAACCTGGAGTACGCGCCGCTCGCCGAGATCATGGGGCACAGTCACCTCGCGTCCGAGGCGACCAACTGCAACGCGCCGGACACCGGCAACATCGAGCTGTTCACGTTGTACGGCAACGAAGAACACCAGGAGCGCTACCTCAAGCCGCTGCTGGACGGCACGATCGCCTCCGGCTTCGCGATGACCGAGCCTGCGGTGGCCAGTTCGGACGCCACGAACATCGAGCTGCGCATGGTGCGCGACGGCGACGAGTACATTCTCAACGGCCGCAAGTGGTTCACCTCCAACGCGATGCACCGCAACTGCAAGGTGCTGATCGTGATGGGCAAGACCGATCCGTCCGCACCGCCGCACCGCCAGCAGTCGATGCTGGTCGTGCCGATCGACGCTCCCGGCGTGACCGTGCTGCGCAACCTGCCCGTCTTCGGCTACGAGGACCGCGCGGGCCACGCCGAGATCACGTTCGAGGACGTCCGCGTGCCCGCCGCCGATCTGCTGGGCGGCGAGGGCGAGGGCTTCGCGATGAGCCAGGCACGCCTGGGGCCCGGCCGCATCCACCACTGCATGCGGTCCATCGGCGTCGCCGAGCGAGCCCTGGAACTGATGTGCCGCAGGGCTCGCAGCCGCGTCACGTTCGGCAGCCCGCTGGCCGACCGCGCCAACATCCAGGACTGGGTCGCCGAGGCACGCATCGACATCGAGATGATCCGGCTGCTCACGCTCAAGGCCGCGCACCTGATGGACACGGTCGGCAACAAGGCCGCGCGCACCGAGATCGCGGCCATCAAGGTGGCCACACCGAACATCGTGCTGAAGATCATCGACCGGGCGATCCAGGTGCACGGCGGCGCGGGCGTGACCGACGACTTCCCGCTCGCGTCGATGTACGCGCACATGCGGACCGTGCGCATCGTCGACGGGCCGGACGAAGTGCACAAGCGGGTCATCGCCCGCCGGGAGCTGCGCAAGTACGACGAGGCCGGGTGAACGCACCGCCAGAGGGGCACCCGCTGGGTGACATCCCCCGGTGGTTCGCCACCCGCCGCCCGCACGACGTCGCCGTCCGGTGCGCTGCCGATGAGCTGACCTGGCAGCAGCTGCACCTGCTCACCAACCGGGTCGCGCACGGGCTGCTGCGCCGGGGTGTCACCACCGGCCGGCTGGTCAGCCTGTTGCTGCCCAACAGTGTGGACGTCGTGGTCGCGGTGTTCGCCTGCTTCAAGGCCGGTGCCACGCCACAGCCACTCTCACCCCGGCTGACCGAGACCGAGCGCGACGAGATCCTCGCGCTGGCCGACCCGGCCGTTGTCGTGGACGGCGTGACCACGACGGTCGCCGAACTGGCCGAGCTGGGCGGCACCGACGCCGACCTGCCGACCGTGGTCGCACCCAGCTGGAAGGCACCGACCTCCGGTGGCTCCACCGGCCGGCCGAAGATCATCCTCGCGGGTGCGCCGGCCGAGGTGCGGCTGCTGGGCCCGCAGCGGTGGGGCATCGAACCGGGGGAACGGATGCTCATCACCGCGCCCGTGCACCACAACGCCCCGTTCGGCACGATGTGCTACGCGCTGTTCACCGGCGGCGAGGTCACGCTGATGCCGCGGTTCGATCCGGAAACCGTGCTGGCGCAGGTGCAGCGGCACGCGATCACCTGGCTGTACCTGGTACCGACCATGATGCGCCGCATCCACGCGTTGCCCGCGGCGACGAAGGACCGCTACGACCTGTCGTCGCTGCGGTCCGCATGGCACGTGGCGGCGCCGTGCCCGCCGTGGCTCAAGCGCGCCTGGATCGACTGGCTGGGCCCGGAACGACTGTGGGAGCTGTACGCCGGTACCGAGGCGGACGCCGGCTGCACCATCAGCGGCACCGAGTGGCTGGCCCACGAGGGTTCGGTCGGCAGGCCCACGTGGGGCGAGATCAAGATCGTCGACGCGGACGGTGCCGACGTGACCGAGCCACGGGTGGCGGGCGAGATCTACCTGCGGGTGTCTCCGGGCAATCCGCCCGCATACCGGTATGTCGGGGCCGTCGCCAAGGAGCTGGACGGCTGGATGTCGCTGGGCGACGTCGGCGAGTTCGATGAGGACGGTTACCTCTACCTGCACGACCGGCTGACCGACATGATCCTGGTCGGCGGCGTCAACGTGTTTCCGGCCGAGGTGGAGAATGCGCTGATGGCGCATCCCTCGGTGCTCTCGGGTGCGGTCATCGGACTGCCGGATCCCGATCTGGGCAACCGGGTGCACGCCATCGTCGAGACGCCCGAGGACGCGACCGTCACCGCGGCCGAGCTGGCAGCGTTCCTCGAACCGAGACTGTCCGCACACAAGCGGCCGAAGACGATCGAAATCGTGCACAGTCCACTGCGGGACGAAACCGGGAAGATGCGGCGCTCCGCCTTGCGCGCCGCGCGGCTGAAGGGAGTCGGCACATGGTGACCAGCTACGAGGTCTTGGAGCGCGTCGCGGTCGTCCGGTTCGACAACCCACCGGTCAACGGACTGTCCCACGCGACCCGCGAGGGCATCGCGCAGGCCGTGGCACGCGCCACCGAAGACGCGGACGTCGACGCGATCGTGCTGACCGGGCGACCCCGCTTCTTCTCGGCGGGCGCGGACATCACGGAGTTCAACACGCCCGCGGCCGGTGCGCGGCCCCGGCTCGGCGAGGTCATCAGCGCGATCGAGGACTGCGCGAAGCCGGTCGTGGCCGCGATCGACGGCGCCGCCCTGGGCGGCGGGCTGGAACTGGCCCTGTCCGCGCACTACCGGGTCGCGACCGAGGGCAGCAAGCTCGGCCTGCCCGAGGTGAACCTCGGCCTGGTGCCCGGCGCCGGCGGCACGCAGCGGTTGCCGCGCGTGCTGGACGTCGGGGTGGCGGCCGACATGATCACCAGCGGCGCACCGCGCACCGCTGTGCAACTCGGTGCCGTGCCCGGCCAGCGGCTGCTGGACCGGGTCGTGCCCGGGGACGTCATCCCGGCGGCCGTCGCGTTCGCCCGGGAGATCGCAGCGGTTCGGCCGTTGCCCCGCGTCCGTGACCTGACCGCCGCACCCGGTGACCTGGGTGCGCTGCGGCAGCGGTTGACCAAGCGCAGCCGGGGCTTCGAGGCTCCGCTGGCCGCCCTCGACCTGGTCGAACTCGCGGCGACGACGTCCTTCGACGACGGGCTCACGCGGGAGCGGGATACGTTCCAGCGGCTGGTCGGGGGTACCCAGTCGGCCGCGTTGCGGCATGCGTTCTTCGCGGAGCGAGCCGCTCGCCGGATCCCCGGTCTCGCGGCCGACGTCAAGGCCCGGCCCGTGGCGAAGGTCGGCGTGATCGGCGCGGGCACCATGGGCGGCGGCATCGCGATGAACTTCCTCGACGTCGGCCTCCCGGTCACCATCGTGGAGACCGGACAGGAGGCACTCGACCGCGGGGTCGGTGTGCTGCGGCGCAACTACCAGGCACAGGTCGACCGGGGCAAGCTCACCGCGGACGGGCTGGAGGTGCGGCTGGGGCTGCTGACGCCGTCCCTGGACTACGCCGACCTCGCGGACTGCGACCTGGTGATCGAGGCCGTGTTCGAGGACATGGACGTGAAGAAGGCCGTGTTCACCCGGCTGGATGAGCTGGTGAAGCCGGGCGCGGTGCTGGCGTCCAACACGTCAGGGCTGGACCTGGACGTCATCGCCCGGTTCACCAAGCGGCCCGCCGATGTCGTCGGGATGCACTTCTTCAGCCCGGCGAACGTGATGAAGCTGCTGGAGATCGTGCGCGGCGACCAGACCGCGGACGACGTGCTCGCCACCGCGATGGCCATGGGCGGCGCCGTCGGCAAGACCAGCGTGGTCGCGAAGGTGTGCCCCGGCTTCATCGGCAACCGGATGCTCGCCGGCTACCGCCAGGCAGCGTCGGACCTCGTGCGGGCCGGTGCCAGGCCCGCCGACATCGACACCGCGATCCAGCGGTTCGGCTTCGCGATGGGCCCGTTCCGGATGGGCGACCTGGCCGGTCTGGACATCGGCTGGGCGACCCGCAAGCGCCGCTACGCGGAAAACCCGGACGCGCCACGCGACGAGATCGGCGACGCGCTGTGCGAGCTGGGCCGCTTCGGCCAGAAGACCGGCGGCGGCTGGTACGACTATGAGGCCGGCAACCGCGAACCTCAGCCCAGCCCGGTGACCGAGCGGATCCTGCAGGAGTTCTGGGAGCGGCACGGCGTCACACCCACTTCGTTCGACCCGGAGTCGATCGCGCAGCAGCTGGTGTTCGCGTTGGTCGACGCCGGTGCCCGGATTCTGGCAGAGGGCATCGCGTTGCGTGCCTCGGACATCGACGTGGTCTACCTGTCCGGCTACGGCTTCCCGCGCCACGTCGGCGGTCCGATGTGGTACGCCGACACTGTCGGTCTGGACAAGGTTGTCGCATCGCTCCGGGAGTTCCATGGCGACGGCTGGGAGCCGGCGCCGTTGCTCGTTCGTCTGGCCGAGGAGGGTAGTTCGTTCCGCGCGCTCGACGGGTCGTGATCCGCTCGGCTGCGCTCGGGTGCCGCACCTATGCCCCGGGCCGCGGCTGGGCGGGCCGCGGCTGGGCTGGCTGATCTCGGCTCCGCGGCGCCGGGATGGCTTCGTCGGGGTTGTGGGGGCGCTCGTCAGGTTCGCCCCCCGTCAGCTCGTGCGCCAGCGGGCGCCGTAGCCATGCTCCGGGAGGAGGCTGGCGAAGGTCAGGAGCACCTCGCCTGCCTGGTCTACTTGCAGCGTCGGGCCAGGGGAGTGGTCGTCTCCCAGGTGTTGCCTCAGCGCGTCGGTGATCCGCCAGATCGAGGTGGGCAGACGATGTGTGGCGAAACGGATGCGGAGGCGGAACTCGTCGCATCGCCGGTCCGGCACGACCACGTAGTGATCCGTCGCGGTGGCAGCCACGATGGCGTACTCGTGCCGCTCTCCTGAGCGCAGCGGGGTGGGCAGGCCCAGTTCGACGGCCAGCCCCCGTTCCGACCGGTGCTCGGTGCCCAGTAGCGTCGCGCCGAAGTACACCTCCGGCTGGCCGGTTCCGGGTGCCAGGGCGTGGATCCGGTCCAGACCGTCCCTTTCGGCCACGATCGTACGACGCTCGAAACTCTCCGGTGCCCGGGTGTCCAGCCGCACCACGGTGTCGGCCGACTCGACGTACCAGTCCAGTCCGCTCGTACCTGGTGTTCCGGTCGTCCTGGTGGCCATTTCGGCGAGTAGTTGGAATCCTTCGTCCATCCGTCGCCGAATGGTCCGGACGTCCCGTTTCTGCTGGTTGGCGAGGAACAGGACGCGGTCCTGGAGGAACTGGTGCCGAGTGTCCGGGTGCAGGGCGAGCGCGATCGTCACGGCCAAGCGCAGATCGTCCGGCAGTCTTTCCGCGAGAATGCGCAATCGATTGCTGAGGCGGTCCCGGATGGTCGCCGAGTTCTGCGTCGCGCCCAACCCGCACAACTCGCGTAAGAGCGGACCTACCTGATCAGCCAACCTGGGAGCCTGCAGGCCACGGCCTTTGCGAAGTGTCTTCAGTTCGTTCGTTAGTTCGATTGATCCGATCGACACTCCGGCTCCTCCACAAGCGTGTTCCGTCGCCATCGTGACACGCTGGTGCGAACAATGTCCAGCAATTGACCGATGAATAGGGGAACCTTATTTCCGGCAGCGGCTCCGGAATATGGCTGATGCCCGTTTCCATTGGTGGAGACGATTGCCGAACTGATCACCCGCGTTATCCGAGTCCCACGCGGAAAACGCGGCAAAAATTGCCTTGGATGGTCGCTTGTGGACACCGGGGGTCGCGCGCGGCGAATGGTGAGCCGGCGGCGTCGGTGCTGTCACCGGTCGACCGTATCGCCTGGTCAGCCGCCGGACTGAGAAAGATTCGCGGATTAGTGTCCGTCCCGCCAATCGGCCTAGTGGGCTGACCCAGCCGCCGAACCCGGCATGATGGACGAGTGACCGGATTCTGCGCGGCTGCGTGGCAGCACACCGAACGGCTGCGGCGGGCCATCCTCGACCTGCCGTTCAACACCGAGCTGGCGGATGGATCGCTTTCGCCGCAACGGTTCCAGTTCTATCTTGTGCAGGACGCGCGCTACCTGATCGGGTTCGCCAGGGCCTTGGCAGTGGCGTCCGCCAGGGGCCTGACCAGTGCCGATGTCGGGTTCTTCGCCGGCGCCGCGCAGGAGGCCGTGCGCGGCGAGCGCGAGCTGCACGAGGGCTACTTCGACCGGTACGGGCTCCGCGCCGCCGACCAGGCAGCCGTGGAGACCTCGCCGACCTGCCTGGCCTACACGTCCTACCTGCTGGCCACCGCCCAGACCGAGGGCTACCCGACGCTGATCGCCGCCCTGCTGCCCTGCTTCTGGATCTACGAGCACGTCGGCACCGAGATCCTCGCCCGCCTGCGCCCCGGCGGCGAGCACGTGGCCGACCATCCCTACCTGGCCTGGCTCGACACCTACGCCGATCCCGAATACGCGGCCGCGGTGGCCACCTGCCGGGACGCCGTGGACGCCGCCGCGGCGACCACCGACCCGGCAACCAGGGACCGGATGCTCGCCGCGTTCACGCGGGCCACCGAGTACGAGTGGCTGTTCTGGGACAGTGCCTACCGGCTGGAGGCGTGGCCCACCCGAGAACTGCGGGCCTAGCGGGCTACGTCGATCACCAGCCTGCTCGGCCGGGTCAGCGTGAACACGTGCACCCACCCCCGGTGTCGCGCGCCGACACCGATGGTCAGTACCTGCTCGAAGTCGCCGGTGATCGCGACCGCCCGTACGTTGCGCAGCGCGGGCGTGGTGAGCGAGGCCTTGCCGAAGTACGTGCGGTGGCCGTTGAGGTCGCGCGTCGAGGTGCCGTGCACGGCCACGTCGAGGAATGCGTTGCCCGGCACCGCGATCCGCTCGCTGGACGGATCGGCGGTCAGGTGCCCTACCCAGTTCGCCGCGACGTCGGGGGCACCGGCCGGCGGAAGTCCGGCACGATCCGGTCGTAGGTGGCATGTCCGCCCGTGCGGATGCCGGTCCGGCCCTGACCTGTCGTCGGGGTCCGCTGGGCGCCGGCGGCTGCAGGGACGACGACGGCCGTGGTGGTCACGCGGGTGGCGGCCGCGACGGCTGCGATGGCCAGGGTCCTGATCGCTCTGCCGGGAGGTGTGTTCATGGCGGTCCTGTCTGCCGGCTGCCCGCCCCGGAACCGGAGTGCCTCGACAGACGCTCGGTGGCCGGGTTGGTTGCGCCATTCGGCCGAACACACGGAAGGGGCCGCCGAAATCGGCGACCCCGTCCCGCATGTCCGTACTGTCAGGCGCGCAGCATCTTGCGCAGCACGTACTGCATGATGCCGCCGTTGCGGTAGTAGTCGGCCTCACCCGGCGTGTCGATGCGGACGACCGCGTCGAACTCGACCGCCGAGCCGTCCTCGCCGGTCGCGGTGACGTGCACGGTGCTCGGGGTGTCGCCGTCGTTCAGTGCGGTGATCCCGCTGATCGCGAACGTCTCCCGACCGGTCAGGCCGAGGTTCGCCGCCGACTTGCCCGCCGGGAACTCCAGCGGCAGCACGCCCATGCCGAGCAGGTTCGAGCGGTGGATGCGCTCGAACGACTCGGTGATCACCGCGCGGACGCCCAGCAGCGACGTGCCCTTGGCCGCCCAGTCACGCGACGAGCCGGAGCCGTACTCCTTGCCGGCCAGCACCACCAGCGGCACGCCCGCGGCGGCGTAGGCCTCGGCCGCGTCGTAGATCGTGGTCTGCTCCCCGCCCGCCAGGAAGTTCCGGGTGAACCCGCCCTGCACGTCGTGCAGCAGCTGGTTGCGCAGCCGGATGTTGGCGAAGGTGCCGCGGATCATCACCTCGTGGTTGCCGCGCCGGGAACCGTAGGAGTTGAAGTCCCGCCGCTGCACGCCGTGCTCGGTCAGGTACTTGCCGGCCGGCGAGTCCTGCTTGATCGAGCCGGCGGGGGAGATGTGGTCGGTGGTCACCGAGTCGCCCAGCAGCGCGAGCACCCGGGCACCCTCGATGTCGGTCACCGGGCTCGGGTCGGTGCCCATGCCCTCGAAGTACGGCGGCTTGCGCACGTACGTCGAGTCGCCCGCCCATTCGAACGTCTTGCCGGTCGGCGTCGGCAGCGAGCGCCACCGCTCGTCACCGGCGAAGACGTCGGCGTAGTCGGAGGTGAACATGTCCGACGAGATCGCCGACGCGATCACGTCCTGGATCTCCTGCGGGGTGGGCCAGATGTCGGCCAGCATGACCGGCTTGCCGTCGGTGTCGGTGCCCAGCGCCTCGGTGGTCAGGTCCATGTCCATCGAACCGGCCAGCGCGTAGGCGACCACCAGCGGCGGGCTGGCCAGGTAGTTCAGCTTGACGTCCGGGTTGATCCGGCCCTCGAAGTTGCGGTTGCCGGACAGCACGGCCGCCACGGCGAGGTCGGCTTCGTTGACCGCGGCCGAGATCTCGTCCGGCAGCGGGCCCGAGTTGCCGATGCACGTCGTGCAGCCGTAGCCGACCAGGTTGAAGCCCAGCTTCTCCAGGTAGGGCACCAGACCGGCGCGCTCGTAGTAGTCCATGACGACCTTCGAGCCCGGCGCGAGCGTCGTCTTCACCCACGGCTTGCGGTTGAGGCCGCGCTCGACCGCCTTCTTGGCCAGCAGCGCCGCACCGATCATCACCGTCGGGTTGGACGTGTTCGTGCACGACGTGATCGCGGCGATCGCGACGGCACCGTGGTCGATCTCGAACGTCGCGCCGTCCATCGTCACCGTGGTCGGCTTGGACGGCCGGTGTCCGGCGCCGTTGGCACCGGCGGAGTAGGTGGGCGAGTCACTGGCCGGGAACGACTCAGCGGACGACTCGTCGACGCCGTCGTCATCGGTGTAGTCACCGAGCACGGCGCGGAAACCCTGCTTGGCAGCCGACAACTCGATCCGGTCCTGCGGGCGCTTCGGGCCCGCGATGGACGGCACGACCGTCGCCAGGTCCAGCTCCAGCGTCTCGGAGTAGTGCGGCTCGACCGACGGGTCGTGCCAGAGGCCCTGCTCCTTCGCGTACGCCTCGACCAGCGCCACCTGCTCGGCGTCGCGGCCGGTGAAGCGCAGGTACTCGATGGTCTCCGCGTCGATCGGGAAGATCGCGCAGGTGGAGCCGAACTCGGGGCTCATGTTGCCGATGGTGGCCCGGTTGGCCAGCGGCACCGCGGCCACGCCCGGCCCGTAGAACTCGACGAACTTGCTGACCACGCCCTGCTTGCGCAGCATCTCGGTGATCGTGAGCACCAGGTCGGTCGCGGTGGCGCCCGCGGGCAGTTCGCCGTGCAGCTTGAAGCCGACCACCTTCGGGATCAGCATCGACACCGGCTGGCCGAGCATCGCGGCCTCCGCCTCGATGCCGCCGACACCCCAGCCCAGCACGCCGAGGCCGTTGACCATCGTGGTGTGGCTGTCGGTGCCTACCAGGGTGTCCGGGTAGGCCTGACCGTTGCGGACCATCACGACGCGGGCCAGGTGCTCGATGTTGACCTGGTGCACGATGCCGGTGCCCGGCGGGACGACCTTGAACTCGTCGAACGCGGTCTGGCCCCAGCGCAGGAACTGGTAGCGCTCGCGGTTGCGCTCGTACTCCAGGTCGACGTTGCGCTCGAAGGCGTCCGCCCGGCCGAACACGTCCGCGATCACGGAGTGGTCGATGACCAGCTCGGCGGGTGCCAGCGGGTTGACCTTCTCCGGGTCGCCGCCCAGTTCGGTGATGGCCTCGCGCATCGTGGCGAGGTCGACCACGCACGGCACGCCGGTGAAGTCCTGCATGATCACGCGGCCCGGCGTGAACTGGATCTCGGTCGACGGCTCGGCCGAGGGGTCCCAACTCGCCAGCGCCCGTACGTGATCGGCCGTGATGTTCGCGCCGTCCTCGTTGCGCAGCAGGTTTTCGAGCAGGACCTTCAGGCTGTACGGCAGGCGCTCGGCACCGTCCACAGCAGCCAGTCGGAACACCTCGAAGGAGGCGTCACCGACCTTGAGCGTGCCGCGGGCACCGAAGCTGTCGTTGCTCGTCGGTGAGGTCACGTCGTACTCCGTCCACATGGTGGCGTCGATGTCGTTCGGTCGGTTCGGGGGGACAACTTCCGGCGAGTCTCGCGCACGTGCCGATGCGGTGCTCAGCGGGCCGCATGCGCGATCACTGCTGCCTTGCGCCTAACAGTACGCTTGTCCTGTAATCGTGAGCAAGGCGGGGTGGTCAGGGTGATTCATCACGTTCAGGTGTCGGCTCCGGCAGGATCGGAAGATCGGCAGCGGGCGTTCTACACCGGCGTGCTCGGCTGGCCCGAGCTGCCGAAACCGCCGCTGCTGGCGGTCCGGGGAGGGTGCTGGTTCCAGGTACCCGGCCAGGGTGAGGTGCACGTCGGGATCGAGGCCGACTTCCGGCCTGCCGCGAAGGCGCACCCGGCGTTCGTGGCCGACGTCGGACGCGGTGGCGCGGCGACTGGCGGCGGCCGGCTACCCGGTCGACTGGGCCGACCCGGCCGAGATCCCGGGCCGCCGCCGCTTCCACACGACGGACGCGGTCGGCAACCGCGTGGAGTTCCTGGCCGACTGAGCCGAGTCAGCGGTCGGTGTAGCCGCGGATGAGCGTGGTGAGATCGGCGAGGCCGGCCTCGAACCGGGCGTCCGAGTCGACGTCGGCGTCGAGCGTGGCGGCGAGGGCGTGGTGGCCCGGCAGGTCGCCGTCGGGCAGCCGGCCGCGCCGGACGCACTGCTCGCGCGTGCGTGGCTGACCGATGTCCTGGATCGCCTCGTCGGGCTGCGTCCGGCGGCCAGCGCAGGCCGGGCACGCTGCTCGCGCGTGCGTGGCTGACCGATGTCCTGGATCGCCTCGTCGGGCTGCGTCCGGCGGCCAGCGCAGGCAGCCGGCCGCCCGCGTCCCCCGCCTACTGGGCGATGTCCGCGCCGCACGGTGCCGTGGTCGGCGCGACCGGACAGGTCTGGCGCGCGGTCGGGGTTCTGCTGGCGATCACGCTGGTCGCGGCCGCGGTCGCCGCCTCGCGGATCGGCCGGGGCTGGCAACGCTCCACGCTGCTCCGAACAGATCCACTCGATGGTGTGGTTTTGTCAGCGCAGCGTAATCAAAAACGGCGAGTTCGGTGACCGTAGGTGCGAAAACTGGGACGATTGTGGTTGCCGGTGAGGGAGTTTCCCCTGGTAAATGTGGCAACCACTGGGGTTGAAGTGGCACAGTGGCGCTGCCGTGCCCGATACCGCTGTTCGGCGGATTGCCACTGCGCCGACCGGGTGCCGGCACGGTCGATCGGAGGTGGGTGTCGTGGCTGTGGGGCCGACACGCCGACGCGGGACGCGTCGGGCGCTGCTGGGTGTCGTCGCGGTCGCGACCATGGTCCTGCAGCTGACCACGGCGACCTCGGCCGGCGCGGTGCCTCCGCCGCCGCCCAACCCGAGCAACTCGCAGGTCAAGGCCGCGCAACGGCAGGCCGCCGAGAAGGCGGGCGCGGTCGGCAAGATCACCAGCCAGCTGTCCTCGGCCCAGGCCGCGTTGCAGCAGCTGTCCGACCAGGTCGAGCTCAAGCAGGAGGACGCGAACAAGGCGCTGGTCGACCTGCAGACCGCGCAGGACGCGGCCACCAGGGCGCAGAGCGACGCGAACGCTGCCCAGGTCTCGGCCACCGCCGCCGCCAACGCGATCACCCGGCTGCGCGAGAAGGTCGACGCGTTCGCGGCGGGCAGCTACGAGCAGGGCAGCGAACTCGGCTCGGTAGCCGCCTACTTCGGCGCCACAAGCCCGAAGGACCTACTGGAGCGGCAGATATTGCTCAACGAGATCAGTACGTCCGAACTGAACGTCCTCAAGCAGATGCGCGAGGCCCAGGTCCAGCAGGCGAATGCCGACTCGTCCGCGCGCGCCGCGCTGATCGTGGCCAAGCAGAAGCAGGCCGCCGCCACCACGGCGAAGCACACGGCCGATGCCGCGGTCGCCGCAGCGCAGGCCGCCGCCGAGAGCGAAGCGGCCCAGGCACGGCAACTGCAGGCCACCCAGGCCCGCCTGGCACACCAGCTTTCCACCGCGCAGGCGAACGTCGCGGGACTCAAGGCACAGCAGCAGCAGTACCAGAGCTGGCTGGCGCGCAAACGGGCAGCCGAGGCGGCCGCCGCCGCTGCCGCGGCACGGTCCATGCAGTCATCCGGCGGGCATCGCAGGGTGTCGCTCGCCGCGGGCAGCTCCGTCGCGACCGTGATCCACCGCGCGCTGTCGGCCGTCGGGATCAGCTACGCCTGGGGCGGCGGCAACGCCTACGGCCCGACGCTCGGCATCCACGACGGCGGTGTCGCCGACGAGTTCGGCGACTTCGAGAAGGTCGGTTTCGACTGCTCCGGCCTGATGGTCTACTCGTTCGCCGGTGTGGGTGTGTCGCTACCGCACTTCAGCGGCTACCAGTACCAGGCGGGCGGGCATGTGCCGCTGTCCCAGATCCAGCCGGGCGACATGCTGTTCTATTCGTCCAACGGCAGTGCGTCGGGCATCCACCACGTGACGCTCTACATCGGCGACGGCCAGATGGTCGAGGCGTACGAGTCGGGCATGCCGGTCCGGGTCACGTCGGTGCGCTACTACGACGGGCTGATGCCGTTCGCGACGCGCGTGTTCTGACCGGCCGAGTGGCCCGTCGGTGTGGTCCCGCTCAGGATGGGGACCACAGCGTGCGAGGAGATGGTCGGCATGGGTGCGCAACACGTCTACCGGACCGTGGCGGAACTGTCCGGCTTGTCGCGCGAGGAGTCGGCCGACCTGACCCGCGCGGTGTTGTTGACGCTGGCCGACCGGCTCAGCAGGGGCGAGATCGCCGATTTCGGCAGCCGGCTCCCGGACGGGCTGGAGGAGTCGCTACGACCGTCGAAACGCAAGCCGGAGAAGTTCGGGCTGGACGAGTTCTTCCGCCGGATCAGCGAGCGCACCGGGCTGAATCCCGCCGAGACCGCCGAGAGCACGGCCGTGGTGCTCACGGTGCTGCGGGACTCGATCAAGGACGACACCTTCGACCGCGCGATGTCGCAGCTGCCCGGCGAGTTCCGGCAACTCATCGAGCCAACCGCCTGACCGGTACGGAGCCGCTGCCGCCAGGGCGCCCTGGCGAGCTGCGAACACGATAACCGCCCGGCTCGCGTCGCCCAGGCACGCGGCTGCGGCGTTGTCGTCGATCCCGGTACATGAGCTACTGGGACCTCATCCGCCGTGCAGCCGGCGCACCTGGACGCACCCTGATCGAACGCCATCGTGTTGGCGGCTCCTGTTTCGCCTACCGTGGACACGTGCTGATGGCGGTGGTGCTCGCGGGCGGTCGGGGCAGCCGGCTGGGCGGAACACACAAACCGGGCATCCCGGTAGCCGGCCGGTCGCTGCTGGACCACGCGCTGGCCGCCGTGCCGGACGCGGCCGAGACGATCGTCGTCGGCCCGGAGACACCCACCTACCGGCCCGTCCGCTGGACCGTGGAACAGCCTGCCGGGGGCGGCCCGGTCGCCGGGCTGGCCGCCGGGCTGGCCGCACTGCCCACCACGCCGGACGAGGTCGCTGTCCTCGCCGCCGACCTGGCAGGCGTCACCGCGCACACCGTGGCCCGGCTGCGGGCCGCGCTGGTGGCCGACGGCGCTGTGCTGTGTGACGCCGATGGCAGACGGCAGTGGCTGATCGGCGTGTGGCGGACCGCCGCGCTGCTGGCCGCGTTGCCCGCCGAACCGGCCGGTCGCTCGCTGCGCTCGGTGCTCTCGCCGCTGGCCGTCACCGACGTCCCGGAACTGCCCGGCGAGTCGCTGGACGTGGACACCCCGGACGATCTGACCAGGGCAAGGGCGGGGCCGGTCACCGGGAGTGCTTCACAGCCGTCACACTGGTGATCAGGTTGGCTGGGTGACGGCACTGGACCGATGCTGCCCGGGTGACCTCCGAAGTTCGCCGGCACGCAGTGAACGACACGGCAGGAGGATGGTCGGCAGATGACCGAACCGGGGCAGATCGCGGACTACACGGGCCGCCAGGGCGGAGTACAGCATCCCCCCACGCGGGACGCGCAGCTGCTGGAGCGCACCGCGTTCGAGGTGAAGCGGGTCATCGTCGGCCAGGACCGGCTCGTCGAGCGCATGCTCGTCGGCCTGCTGGCCAAGGGCCACCTGCTGCTGGAGGGCGTGCCGGGCGTCGCGAAGACCCTCGCGGTGGAGACGTTCGCCAAGGTCGTGGGCGGGTCGTTCTCCCGCGTCCAGTTCACCCCCGACCTGGTGCCCGCCGACATCCTGGGCACCCGGATCTACCGGCAGGGCAACGAATCCTTCGACGTCGAGCTGGGTCCGGTGGTGGCCAACTTCGTGCTCGCCGACGAGATCAACCGCGCGCCGGCGAAGGTGCAGTCGGCGATGCTCGAGGTGATGGCCGAGCGGCACGTGTCCATCGGCGGCAAGACCTTCCCGATGCCCGATCCGTTCCTCGTGCTGGCCACCCAGAACCCGATCGAGAACGAGGGCGTCTACCCGCTGCCCGAGGCGCAGCGCGACAGGTTCCTGTTCAAGATCGTCGTGGACTACCCGACCGCCGAGGAAGAGCGGGAGATCGTCTACCGGATGGGCGTCGAGCCGCCCGCAGCGCAGCAGGCGATCACCCCCGAGGAACTGACCCGGCTGCAGGGCGTCGCGGCCCGCGTGTTCGTGCACCACGCGCTGGTCGACTACGTGGTCCGGCTGGTCATCGCCACCCGGACACCCGGCGACCACGGCCTGACCGACGTCGCGGGCTGGGTGTCCTACGGCGCGTCGCCGCGCGCCAGCCTGGGCATCATCGCGTCCGCGCGCGCCCTGGCCCTGGTCCGCGGCCGGGACTACGTGCTGCCGCAGGACGTGGTGGACGTCGTGCCCGACGTGCTGCGTCACCGCCTCGTACTCTCCTACGACGCGCTGGCCGACGGCGTCCCGCTGGACCACATCATCACCCGCGTGCTGCAGACCGTGCCGCTGCCGCAGGTGTCCGCCCGCCCGCAGGGCCCCGGCCAGCAGCACCCGCAGGCCCCGGCGATCCGGTGACCGAGGAGCACACCTCACCAAGCCGCGGCGACCGGCCGCCCTGGGCACCGCCGCCGTTGCAGGGTGACCGGC
Organism: Candidatus Melainabacteria bacterium; assembly: GCA_963780635.1. Taxonomy (GTDB): domain Bacteria; phylum Actinomycetota; class Actinomycetes; order Mycobacteriales; family Pseudonocardiaceae; genus DATEPR01. Next base: position 218,930 of record CAWACW010000013.1, on the reverse strand, counting down.
TTCAGGCCGGTCTGCGGACCCTGGAACTGGATGTGCGGCGCCGGCTGGACGGCCTGCTGCAGGGCAACCACCTCGGCCTGGTACCCGGCCCCGGTACCGAACCGGGCGAGGCGCGGCCCTACCAGCCCGGCGACGACGTGCGCCGGATGGACTGGGCAGTGACGGCCAGGACCACCGTGCCGCACATCCGGGAGACCGTGGCCGACCGGGAACTGGAGACGTGGGTCGCGATCGACCTCTCGCCCAGCCTCGACTTCGGCACCGCCGTGTGCGAGAAACGGGATCTCGTGGTGTGCGCTGTCGCCGCGATCACCCACCTCACCAGCGGTGGCGGCAACCGGATCGGCGCGGTCGTGGCCACCGGCGAGCGCACCACCCGGGTGCCCGCCCGGGGTGGTCTGGCGCACGCGCGGGCCATGCTGCGCACCATCGCGCAGACGCCGTCCGCGCCGGTGGGCACCAGGGGAGACCTGGCGGAACTGCTGGAGCAGCTGCGCAGGCCGCCACGCAGGCGCGGGCTGGCCGTGATCGTCTCCGACTTCCTCGGTCCGCTGGACTGGGAACGGCCGCTGCGGGGCCTGTCCGCGCGGCACGACCTCGTCTGCGTCGAGGTCATCGATCCCAGAGACGTGGACCTGCCTGAGGTCGGCACCGTGGTGCTGGCCGACCCGGAGTCCGGCAGGCAGCGCGAGGTGCACGCGAGTCCGTTGCTGCGCCGCGAGTTCGCCGCCGCCGCGCAGGAACACCGGTCGGAGGTGGCGGCCGCGATGCGTGGTGCCGGTGCCGGGCATCTGGTGCTGCGTACCGATTCGGACTGGATCGCGGACACCGTGCGCTTCGTCGTCGGGCGCAAGCGCCGGTGGTCGGGGGGAGCGGCCTGATGTTCGGCCTGAGCTTTACCGGCTTCGCCGCGCCGTGGTGGCTGCTGCTCATCGTGGTGGTGGCGGCGCTGGCGGTCGGCTATCTGCTCGCCCAGCGCAGCAGGCGCAAGCGGGTGTTGCGATTCACCAGCCTGGCGATGCTGGAGCGCGTCGCGCCGCGCAGGCAGGGCTGGTGGCGGCACGCGCCTGCGATCCTGCTGGTGCTGGCGCTGCTCACGTTGTCGGTGTCGCTGGCAGGCCCGACGTCCGAACAGCGCGTGCCGCGCAACCGGGCGACCGTGATGCTGGTGATCGACGTGTCACTGTCCATGGAGGCCACCGACGTGCAGCCCAACCGGCTGCAGGCGGCCCAGGTCGCGGCCAGGCAGTTCGCCGACGGGCTGCCCAACGGCATCAACCTCGGCCTGGTGTCGTTCGCGGGCTCGGCCACCGTGCTCGTCTCGCCCACCCAGGACCACGCCGCCGTGGACGACGCGATCGGCAGCCTCAAGCTGGCGGAGGCGACCGCCACCGGCGAGGCCATCGCCGCGTCACTGCAGGCGATCCAAAGTTTCGGCAAGGTGCTGGCAGGCCCCAGCGGCCCGCCGCCCGCCGCTGTCGTGCTGATGAGCGACGGCAAGGAGACGATCCCGCAGGACCTCAACGACCCGCGCGGCGCGTTCAGCCAGGCGAAGGCGGCGAAGACGGCCGGCGTGCCGATCTCCACCATCTCCTTCGGCACCGACCACGGCGTCGTCGACATCGGCGGCGAGCAAGTCGCGGTCCCGGTGGACGACGGCTCCCTGCAGAACGTCGCGACCCTGTCCGGCGGCTCGTACTACCGGGCGGCCAGCGCGGGTCAGTTGCAACAGGTCTATGCGCGGCTGGGCCAGCAGATCGGCTTCGAGAACAAGCAGGCCGACGCGAGCAAACCGTGGCTGGTCCTGGGCACGCTGCTGGCGATCATCTCGGCGGCGGGCGCGTTGTTCATCGGTCAGCGTCTGCCGTAGCCGACGGTGACCTAGTCGACGGCGACCAGCAAGGTTCACGGCTGCCGCAACCAGCCGCCGACGCTCGCGTAGTCCGCGGCGGTGAGCCCGACCCGGGGGTCGACCTGGTGCAGCAGCGCGGGTCCGGGGTGATGCGCGCGTACCCAGGTTCGGTCGGCATTGGTGATCTCATCGTCCACCCAGACGAACGGTCGCCCAGCCGCGTAGTCGACCACTGCGGGGGTCTTCCAGTGCGTACCTGCGTGCTCGTCGAGGTCGGACGGCTCCGGCCAATCGACCACCGCGAGTGGCGGCAGGCCGAGCCGGGGCGCGATGGCGTCGTTCGCGTCAGCCAGCCACGTAGTCGCCCAGACCAGGTCGCACGGCAACGCCGCCAGCCGAGGCCCGTGGGCCGGATCGAGCCGCGCCAGCAGCGGGTTCCCGTCGCGGCCGGGATCCGGCCCGAAGCGCGGATACGGCTCGGCGGCGCCGAAGGGGATGAGTGGCCCGTCGACGTCCAGGAAGAGCAGCGGGCGTTGAGCGGCACCGGTCACGGCCGGTACCTTAACGGACAGTGACCGCGGTGGCCGGTTCGGCGAGTAGTTCGCGGATTTCACGTACCGCTTGGCGGCCGGCCCTGTTGGCGCCGACCGTGCTGGCGGACGGCCCGTAGCCGACCAGGTGCAGTCGGGGTTCGGCGACCACCCGGGTGCCGTCCATCGTGATGCCGCCGCCCGGCTCGCGCAGGTGCAGTGGGGCCAGGTGGTCCAGGGACGGCCGCCAGCCGGTGCACCACAGGATCACGTCTGCCGCCATGATCGGACCGCGCCGTGCGGTGTTATCGGTGCGGCCGTCGCATCCACGCGATCCCGTCGGGTGTGATCCGGTCGAACATCGGCAGCCGCTCGAGCACGCCGCGCGCCCGCGCCGCGCATCACTGCCGGCTGTTCGCCAGACCCGTCACGCTCACCACGCTGCGCGGCAGCAGCCCGGCGCGGACCCGCTCGTCCACCATCGCCACGACCTCGCGGCCCCACTCCTCGCGTGAACGGCCCGTCCCGGAACACCGGCGGCCGGCCGGGTCACCCAGGTCGTCGTGGCGCTACCTCGGCGATCTCCGTGAGCAGCTGCACCGCCGTGTCCCGCCGCCGACCACGACCACCCGCTGGCCCGGCGAACTCGGCGGGGCCGCGGTAGCTCGGCGGTGTGCAACTGCTTGCCGCGGAAGTTTCCCGGCCCGGGTAATACGGCCAGAACGGTTCCGCCACGTGCCTGTCGCGTTGATCACTGCGCGCGCCGCCCACTCGGCTTCCGCTCGTCGGTGTCGTCGACCAGCAGCCTGTCCTCCGGCCCGGCTGACACTTGTCACCGTCACCGGTCGTGCACTGCCAGCTCGAACCGCCCTCGTACTCGCGCGAAGTACGCGGGCACGGCCACCGAGGCCCTCTCCTCGTCGGCGGGCGGGTCGAAACGCATGCCCGGCAGGTCGAAGATGCCGTGCACGGTCGCCATCCGCAGTGTCGGCCAGCGGTGCTGCCACGCACCGCCTGGTGCGCTGTCCGCGTCCAGTACGACGAAGCCGGTGCCGGGCCGGTAGCCCGCGCGACGCAGGAAGTACGCGCTGGACAGGCCCGCCTGGCCCGCCCCGATCACCACGACCTCGGTCTCCATGTCCGCTAGAACACCCGGGAAGCGGGTGATCTTCCGACCCGCCGGTGAGACCCTGGTCGCCATGCCGATGGCACCGATGCGTGCCCGGCGCCCCGCTGTACTGCCCGACCTGACCTGCGCACGCATGGGCCTTTCGACCTTGACCTGGCCACGGTGGTCGGCCGCGACGTGGGGTCAGTCGCGATCGGTGCGCAGGTGCCGCAGGGCGGTGGCCGGGTCCAGCGTGTCGTCGTCCTTGTCCGCGTCCCACAGGCGGAACACGTGCGCGGCAGCGGTGGCCAGCGCGTCGGGCAGGCCCGCGGTGCGCAGCGACTCCGCCACCTCGTCCATCTCCGGCGCCCACCGCCACGCCCGCGTCGCCACTTCGGCGATGCCGTCCCGGTCCGCGAGCGCGCTGCCGGCCATCCGCTCGGCCTCGGCGAGCAGTTGCGGCGTCACGCCGAAGTCGTCGGCCAGCGCGTGGCTCACCGCGGCCAGCGCCCGGCTGACCTTCTGGAACGAGCCGTACGCCATCTTCAGGGCACTGGCGGCACCGATCCGCTCGTCCACCGGCAGCGCCCGCACCAGACCGCCCGCGAACAGCTCCGTCACGGTCGCGACCGCGACCTGCGGGCCGGACAGGTAGAGCCGCGGGGTGCGTTCGCGGCCGTCGGCCATCCCGGGTGGCGGCCCGATGATCGAACCGTCCACCACGATGGCACCACCGGCCCGCACCAGCGCGTCGATGGACGCCATCCGTGCCGGGTTGATCGCGTTGGCCTCCACGAACAGGCCGGCGAACCCCGCGTCGGCGACGTGGCTGGCGACGTCGGACGCGTTGGCGGGCGGGCAGATGGAGAACACCACCTCGCTGCCGCGGACCAGGTCCGCCAGCGACTGCACCGGCTCCAGGCCCGCTGCCTCGGCCCGCGCGGCCGACCTTGCCGATCGCCCCGCCGGACACCACCGCACCCGATGGCCGCCCTTGACCAGTTGGGCGCCGAACGCCGCTCCCATCATGCCCGGATGCACCAGCCCGATGATCACGGCGACCACCCTACGGCGCGGAGTGTGAGGTGCCTGACAGGCGCAGCCGCTGTCGTCACCTGGCGCGGGAGCGGATAACCTCACGCAACCGTCGGCACTCCTGCCGGCGGCAGCGGCGAGGTGGGAGCGAGCGCAGTGGGACGGTCCGTTCTGGTCACCGGTGGCAATCGGGGCATCGGCCTCGCCATCGCATCGGCCTTCGTCGAGCGCGGTGACAAGGTGGCCGTCACGCACCGGGGCGCGGATGTGCCCGACGGCCTGCTCGGCGTGCGCTGCGACGTCACGGACACCGACCAGGTGGACGCCGCCTTCACCGAGGTCGAGAACGCCCACGGCCCGGTCGAGATCCTGGTGGCCAACGCGGGCATCACCGACGACACCCTGTTGATGCGGATGTCCGAGGACCAGTTCACCCGGGTGATCGACGCCAATCTGACCGGCTCGTACCGGGTGGCCAAGCGCGCCACCCGGGCGATGCTGCGCGCGCGGTGGGGCCGGATCGTGTTCATCTCGTCGGTCGTGGGCCTGATGGGTTCACCAGGACAGGTGAACTACGCGGCCAGCAAGGCCGGACTTGTCGGCATGGCCCGCTCGATCAGCCGGGAACTGGGTTCCCGCAACATCACGGCCAACGTCGTCGCACCCGGATTCGTCGCGACGGACATGACCGACGCGCTGCCCGACGCGCGCAAGGCCGAGATCCTCGCGCAGGTGCCGCTGGGCCGCTACGCCAGCACCGACGAGGTGGCCGCCGCCGTCACGTTCCTCGCCTCCGACGACGCCGCCTACATCACCGGCGCGGTGCTGCCGGTGGACGGCGGCCTCGGCATGGGCCACTAGATTTCGCACCAGCGTTGACCGAGGGAGACACAGTGCCAGGACTGCTCGACGGCAAGCGCCTGCTGATCACCGGTGTGATCACGGACTCGTCGATTGCGTTCCACGCAGCCAAGGCGGCCCAGGAGCAGGGCGCCACGGTGGTGCTCACCGGCTTCGGCCGGTTGAGCCTGGTGGAGCGGATCGCGAAGCGGCTCCCGCAGCCGGCACCGGTGATCGAGCTGGACGTGAAGGACGCCGAGCAACTCGCGGGGCTGGCCGACCGGATCGGCGAGCACGTCGACGGCCTGGACGGCGTGCTGCACTCGATCGCCAACGCGCCGGCGTCCTGCCTGGGCGGTGACTTCCTGGCCGCGCCGTGGGAGGACGTCGCGTCCGCGGTGCAGGTGTCGGCGTACTCGTTCAAGTCGCTGGCCGTCGCGTGCCTGCCGCTGCTGGGCAGGGGCGGCTCGATCGTCGGCCTCGACTTCGACGCGAGCGTCGCGTGGCCCGCCTACGACTGGATGGGCGTGTCCAAGGCCGCGCTGGAGGGCGTGAACCGCTACCTGGCACGGGAGCTGGGGCCGCGCGGGATCCGGGTGAACCTGATCTCGGCGGGCCCGGTGCGCACGATCGCCGCGAAGTCGATCCCCGGCTTCGAGACGATGGAGAACGCCTGGGACGCCCGGGCTCCGCTGGGCTGGGACGTCAACGACCCCACCGTCGTCGCTCAGTCCGTGTGCGCGCTGCTGTCGGACTGGCTGCCCGCGACGACCGGCACGGTCGTGTTCGTCGACGGGGGCGTGCACTCCACCGGCATGTGACCGGGGAGAATGCCCCGGTGACCGTGGACGCTTTGCTGCTGTTGTCGTTCGGCGGCCCCGAGGGCCCCGACGATGTCCTGCCGTTCCTGGAGAACGTGACCAGGGGCCGCGGTGTGCCGCCGGCACGGCTGGCCGAGGTCGCGCAGCACTACCTGCACTTCGGCGGTGTGTCCCCGATCAACCAGCTGAACCGGGACATCATCGCCGCCGTGCGGGCGGAGCTGGACCGGGCGGGGATCGCGCTGCCGGTCTACTTCGGCAACCGCAACTGGCACCCGCTGGCCGAGGACACGGTGCGCACGATGGCCGAGGACGGTGTGCGGTCCGCGCTGGTGTTCCCGACGAGTGCCTACGGCGGCTACTCGGCCTGCAGGCAGTACGACGAGGACATCGTCCTGGCCAGGGACGCCGTCGGCACGAATGCACCCGATCTGGTGAAACTGCGGCAGTTCTTCGACCATCCGCTGTTCGTCGCCGCGGTCGCGGACGCCGTTGCGGCGGCGTTCGCGGAGCTGCCGGCGGCCGTCCGATCGGGCGCGCGATTGGTGTTCACGGCCCACTCGGTGCCCGCCTCGGCGGACGCGGCGGCAGGCCCACCCGAGGAGGGCGGGCACCGGTACTCCCGGCAGATCGCCGAGGCGGCGCGGCTGGTCGCGGACCGGCTCGGCATCGGTGAGTACGACGTGGTGTGGCAGTCGCGCTCCGGCCCGCCCGCCGTGCCGTGGCTGGAGCCGGACATCGCCGACCACGTCGACGCGCTGCACGCCGCCGGCGTGCGCGCCGTGGTGGTGAGCCCGATCGGGTTCGTGTCCGACCACCTGGAAGTGGTGTGGGACCTGGACACCGAGGCTCGGGAACGGGCCGAGAAGCTCGGCATCGCGTTCGTCCGCGCGGCCACGCCGGGGACCGATCCCCGGTTCGCCGAACTCGTGGTCGAGCTGATCCGGGAGCACGTGGCGGACGTGGCGCAGCGGAAGCTGTCGGACTTCACGGCGGCCGGCTGTACGCGTAACGGGGCGCCCTGCGCGCCGGGCTGCTGCGAGCCGGCGCGGCGCCCGCGCTAACGCTTCCCGGCGTGCTCGGACAGCGAACGGACCGCTTCGGCGACCGCGGCCCGCCTGGCCGTGCGCACCGCGTGGTCCAGCGGGCGCAGGGCCTCGGCCCGACGGCGGATGGCCGACGAGGACACGGCACCGCCCGGGTCGTCGCTGGTGGCCACCTGCAGGATGGCAGCGACCTCACTGGCCCGTTGCAGTACGCGCAGCGCCCGGCTCGGCATCCCGGGCGGCCACGGCGACCTGGGCTGGCCCTCCACCAGCGCCGTGATCTCCGCGCGCACGCCAGGGCGGTGCCTGGCCACGTCCAGCTCGACCAGCGCGGTCGCAGCGGCGCGCATCGCGCCGGACAGCTCGTGCTCGGCCTCGCCCAGCGGCACCGGGTCACCGGCCGGTGCGAGGTTCAGCTGGAACACCGTCCAGCGCACCAGGCCCTCGGGCAGCACCTCCGGCACGACACCCAGCTCGCCCGCGGTGCCCTGCTCGGACGCGGTGTCCGGGCTGGAGGTCAGCACAGCGGCCTGACCGGCGCGCAGCGCGGCCGCCGCGAACACGGGGTCGCCACGCAGGCCTCTGAGGTCACCCGCGACGGGCAGCACCAGCTCGCCGCCGGTCACCGCGAACTTGCGGGCGGCCCCCAGCAGTAACGCGGGTGACGCACCGGGTTCGCCGGGTGCGGGTAGACCCAGCAACTCGGCGGTGCTCTCGTCGTGGGCTGTCACCTCGTGTGACTCGGCCCAGGACTGCAGAGCGTCGAGAACATCGTCGGCCGCGGCGGCGCCATGCAGCCACGCCGACGTCCAGACCACCAGCGTGGCGCTCGGACAGGACACGGTGCGTGAGCGTACGAGGTGATTTGCCGGGCCGTGCAGGCACCCCTCGGGAAAGCGTGTTCGCCCAGGGCGGACAGCACCCCCGGCGCGCCCCATGATCGACACGGTCGCCCAGCTCAGGTGTGCCGACGACGGAGCGTGGCCGCCGAAAGTCCCGCTGTCAAGCGATTTTCCGTCACAACCCTGGAGTCAGGTCCACATCGACCAGGTCACCGAATGGACGTAGCGTCGTTGTCGTGACAGTTCCCGCAGCACCCCTCAACCTGCCCACCACGGCCGGCGAGCTGCGCGCCGCCGGCTACGAGCCCCGTGGCGTCAAAGCCGAACTCCGCGCGAATCTGCTCGCGCTGCTCGAGTCCGGCGGCAACCCGTGGCCCGGCATCGTCGGCTTCGACCGGACCGTGGTGCCGCAACTGGAACGCGCGCTGCTCGCCGGCCACGATGTGGTCCTGCTGGGCGAGCGCGGCCAGGGCAAGACCCGCCTGCTGCGCACCCTGATCGGCCTGCTCGACGAGTGGACGCCGGTCATCGCGGGCGCCGAGCTGGGCGAGCACCCACTCGACCCGATCAGCCCGTCGAGCAGGCGGCGGGCCGCCGAACTCGGCGACGACCTGCCCGTCGCGTGGCGGCACCGCTCCGAGCGCTATGCAGAGAAGCTGGCCACCCCGGACACGTCCGTGGGTGACCTGATCGGCGACGTCGACCCGGTCAAGGTGGCCGAAGGCCGCAGCCTGGGCGACCCGGAGACGATCCACTTCGGCCTGGTGCCCCGGGCGCACCGCGGCATCGTGGCCGTCAACGAGCTGCCCGACCTCGCCGAGCGCATCCAGGTCGCGCTGCTCAACGTGATGGAGGAACGCGACATCCAGGTCCGCGGCTACACCCTCCGGCTGCCGCTGGACGTCCTGCTGGTGGCCACCGCGAACCCCGAGGACTACACCAACCGCGGCCGGATCATCACCCCGCTCAAGGACCGCTTCGGCGCCGAGATCCGCACCCACTACCCGCTGACCGTGCCCGCCGAGGTCGCCCTGGTGAAGCAGGAGGCCGAGCTGGTGGCCGAGGTCGGCGACCCGCTGATCGAGGTGCTGGCCAGGTTCGTCCGGCAGCTGCGCGAGTCCACCGCGATCGACCAGCGCTCGGGCGTGTCGGCACGGTTCGCCGTCGCCGCCGCCGAGACGGTGGCCGCGGCCGCACTGCGCCGGGCCGCCATCACCGGCGAACGGCCCGCTGTGGCGCGGCCGGTCGACCTGGAGTCGGTACCCACGGTGCTGCGCGGCAAGTTGGAGTTCGAGTCCGGCGAGGAGGGCCGCGAGCAGGAGCACCTGCAGCACCTGCTGCGTCGCGCGTTCGCCGAGACCGCGCGCGTGAAGCTGGGCGGGCTGGACCTGCGGCCGCTGGCCGAGGCCGTGGCCGACGGGCACCTGGTGACCACCGGCGAACGCGTGCCCGGCAAGGACGTGCTGGCCGCGCTACCGGAACTGCCCGTGCTGCACGAGGTCGCCGCCCGGCTCGGTGTGGCCGCGACCGACCCGCCCGCCCGGATCGCCTCGGCCGTCGAGTTCGCGCTGGAGGCGCTCTACCTGGCCCGGCAGGTCGCCAAGGACTCCGACGACGACACGGCGGTGTACGGACCGTGACGAACCCGGACCGCTACTCGTACGGGCCCTATCACGACGGTCCGGACCCGCTGGCGCCGCCGCTGGACCTGCGCGAGGCCCTGGACGAGATCGGCCGGGACGTCATGGAGGGCAGCTCGCCGCGCACCGCGCTGGAGGAACTGCTCCGGCGCGGGATGCGTGACGCGAGCGGGCTGGACGAGCTGACCCGCAGGCTGTGGCAGCGCCGTGCCGAGCTGTCCCGGCGCAACCGGCTCGACGGCACCCTGCAGCGGGTGCGCGAGCTGCTCGACGAGGCGCTGGAGGCCGAGCGGGGCGCGCTGTTCCCCGACCCGTCCGACGACGCCCGGTTCGCCGAGGCCCAGCTCGACGCCCTGCCCGCGAGCACCGCAGCGGCGGTCAACGAACTCGCCGAGTACGACTGGAAGTCCGAGCAGGGCAGGGAGAACTACCAGCAGATCAAGGACATGCTCGGCCAGGAGTTGCTGGAGTCCCGCTTCCAGGGCATGAAGCAGGCCCTGCAGGGCACCAGCCCCGAGGACGTCGAACGGGTCCGGCAGATGATGTCCGACCTCAACGACCTGCTTACCGCGCACGCGCGTGGTGAGGACACCGGTCAGCAGTTCCGCGATTTCATGGACCAGCACGGCGAGTTCTTCCCGGAGAACCCGCGCAACACCGACGAGCTGATCGACGCGCTCGCGAACAGGGCGGCCGCGGCCCAGCGGATGATGAACTCGATGTCCGCGCAGCAGCGCGCTGAGCTGTCCGAGCTGATCAACCAGGCGTTCGGCGACTCCGGCATCGCGCAGCAGGTGTCCCAGCTGGACGCGAACCTGCGAGCGCTGCGGCCGGGCGAGGACTGGGACGGCGGCCAGCGCTTCCGCGGCCAGAACCCGCTGGGCATGGGTGAGGGCGCCCAGGTCATGCAGGACCTCGCCGAGATGGACGCCCTGGCCGAGCAGCTGGGCCAGTCCTACCCCGGTGCCCGGCTGGAGGACATCGACCTCGACGCGCTGGCCAGGCAGCTGGGCGACGAGGCCCGGGTGGACGCCTCCCGGCTGGCCGAGCTGGAACGGGAACTGCGCAGGCAGGGCATGTTCGAGCGTGCACCGGACGGCTCGCTGCGGTTGTCGCCCAAGGCATTGCGCCGCCTCGGCCAGACCGCGCTGCGCGACGTCGTCGGGCAGCTGCGGTCCCGGCGTGGCGAGCGCGACACGGCACTGGCCGGTGCCGCGGGCGAGCCGACCGGCGCGACCCGGCAGTGGCGCTTCGGCGACACCGAACCGTGGGACGTGCCCAGGACCGTGCGCAACGCGGTGCTGCGGTCGGCATCGGTGGGCAGTCGCAGCGTGCGGCTGGACGTGTCCGACGTCGAGGTGATGGAGACCGAGCAGCGGTCCAGGGCGGCCGTCGCGCTGTGCGTCGACACGTCCTGGTCGATGGTGCAGGACGACCGGTGGGTGCCGATGAAGCGCACCGCACTCGCGCTGCACCAGCTCGTCGGCACCCGGTTCCGGTCCGACGCGCTGGAGGTCATCACGTTCGGCCGCAACGCGATGACCGTGGACATCGCGGAGCTGATCGGCCTGGAAGGCGTGTGGGAGCAGGGCACCAACCTGCACCACGCGCTGCTGCTGGCCGCCCGGCATCTGCGCAGGCACCCGGACGCGGTGCCCGTCGTCCTCGTGGTCACCGACGGCGAGCCGACCGCGCACCTGGAACCCGACGGCGAAGCCGTCTTCAACTATCCGCCGTTGCCCGAGACGCTCGCCGCGACAGTGGCCCAGGTGGACGCGCTGGCGAAGCTGGGCGCCTCGGTCACGGTGTTCATGCTCGGCGAGGACCCCAGGCTGGCCCAGTTCGTGGACCTGGTGGCCCGGCGCAGCGGTGGTCGCGTCGTCGCACCGGACCTGGACGGTCTGGGTGCGGCCGTGGTGAGCGACTACCTGCGCGGCAGACGACAGCGCTGAACGCCGACAGCGCCGAACGGGGCGGGCCCGATCCGGGTCCGCCCCGGCCCTCGCACCCGGACTCCGGCCGCGGCGCACGCTCGGCCGGCCTCCAGGACCGCGGCCCGCTCGCAGCCTCGCGTACCAACGCCCCCGCCCCCCAGCGGCGTACCAGGCGCGCGGCGCACAGCCTGGTGCTGCGGCGGAGCGTTCCGCGGTGGTTCCCCTCGGTCGAGCCACCGTCGATCGGCGGAAAACCCTTGGCGGACAACCGATCCCACGTGCGCGGTACGAGGTCGGGATCAGAAGAAGATGTCGTCGATGATGTCCTCGCCGATCGCGAAACCCGCGCCGGTCGCGATGGCCTGGCCGAACGTGCCGCCGAAGAAACCGCCGCCACCGCCGTAGATCGGCGCTGCTGGTAGATCGGCGGCTGCTGGTACATCGGCTGCTGATACTGGGGTTGCTGGTATTGCGGCTGCTGGTACATCGGCTGCTGCGGTGGCTGGTTCTCCACGTACAGATGGATTGCCTGCAGCAGGTTGGTCACCTGATGCTGCTCCTGCTGGAAGCCCAGCGTGATCTCCTTGAGGTCCAGCAGCCACTCCCGGGCCTGCTGGTCGCCCTCGCCCGCGGCGGCCTGCAGCTTCTGGGCCAGATTCGCGATCGCCTGCACCGTCTGCTGACTCTGCTGCTGCAACTGCTGGTAGTTCTGGTCGATGGTCTCGATGTCCACCGCATGCCTCCGCGTCCGGTTACCGTTTCGGACTCATCGTGCCACGCCCAGTTCGGTCAACCTGTCAGCCAGGAACCGTCTTTCCGCGTTGTTCTCCGACAGCGTGATCGCGGCCCGGTACTCGGCCGCGGCCTCCTCGGCGCGGCCCAACCGGCGCAGCAGATCGGCGCGGGTCGCCGGCAGGTACCGGTAGCCGGCCAGCCTGCCGTCGGCGACGAGTTCGTCGACCCGGCCCAGCGCGGCAGCGGGCCCGTCGACCATCGCCAGCACGACAGCCCGGTTCAACTCGACCACCGGGGACGGCCACACGCCGGCCAGCAGGTCGTAGAGCGCGAGCACCTGCGGCCAGTCGGTGTCGGCGTAGCACGGCGCTTCCGCGTGCAGCGCCGCGATCGCCGCCTGCAACACGAACCGGCCACGCCTGCCGCGCATCGCGGCCACCACCAGGGCGACGCCCTCCGCGATGGCCGCCCGGTCCCACTGTGACCGGTCCTGGTCGGCGAGCAGCACCAGCCTGCCCTCGGCGTCCACCCTGGTGGCCCGCCGGGCATCGGTGAGCAGCAGCAACGCGAGCAGCCCGCGCACCTCGGGCTCGTCGGGCATCAGCGCCGCCAGCATCCGGGCCAGGTCGATCGCCCGCGCCACCAGGTCGGTCCGCACCAGCAGGTCGCCGCTGGGCACGGTGTGACCGGTGGTGAACAACAGGTGCACCACGACGAGCACCGCGTGCAGCCGGTCGGTCAACTCGGCCGCCCCCGGCACCCGGTACGGGATGCGGGCCGTCGCGATCTTCTTCTTCGCCCTGGTCACGCGCGCCGCCATCGTCGACTCGGACACCAGGAACGCGCCCGCGATCTCGCCCGTGGTCAGCCCGCACACCAGGCGCAGCGTCAGCGCGACCTGGGCCTCCGGCGCGATGGCCGGGTGGCAGCAGGTGAAGATCAGCTGCAGCCGGTGGTCCGGGATCGTGACGTCGGCCGGTTCGGGTGCGTCGTGGTCCGGCTCGATCAGCAGCGGCAGCTTCGCCCGCAGCGTGCCCGCCCGTCGTAGGGCGTCCAGCGCGCGCCGCCGGGCCACCGTGGTCAGCCAGGCCGCCGGATTGCGCGGCACGCCCTGGGCGGGCCAGGTGTCCAGGGCGCTGAGGTAGGCCTCCTGCACGCACTCCTCGGCCAGGTCGAGATCGCCGGTGACGCGCACCGTCGCGGCGAGCACCAGGGCCCACTCGCGGCGGTGCGCGTCGGCGACGGCGCGCCGGGCGTCAGCCTCGGTCATGTCCGCCCGGTCACTGGTACTGGGAGAGGTCCATCAGTGGCCGCACCTCGACGCCGCCGAACCCCGCCGGCACCAGCTTGGCGACCTCCAGCGCCTGGTCGAGGTCCTTGGCCTCGATCAGGTAGTAGCCGCCGAGGTCCTCCTTCGTCTCCACGAACGGTCCGTCGGTGACGATGTCGGCGCGGATGGACGTGGCCGTGCTCGTCGGCTCCAGTGCTGCACCGCCCAGCAACTGGGCACCGATCCCGGGCACCTGTTCGAAGAACCGGGTGTGGGCGGCCATCACCTCTTGCCGCAGCTCGTGGGTGGCGTTCTCGTACTCGGCCTCGTTCTCGTAGATCAGGATCAGGTACTGGGCCATGAGGGGGCTCCTTCCAGCGATTCTGTCTTGGACACTCTCACGTCGAACGGGCGAGCGCGGATTCGACAATCGCTCGGCGACGGGATCGCGCCCGCGGGCGGCTAATCTCGATGCCATGGAGACCTGGTTGGCCCAGCCGGTGCCGAGGGTGGCCGGCGCACCGCGGCCGTTGCGTCTGTACGACACCGCCACCCGCGAACTGCGGCCGACGGCACCGGGCACCACAGCCACGATGTACGTCTGCGGCATCACGCCCTACGACGCCACCCACCTCGGGCACGCGGCCACGTACCTGGCGTTCGACCTGGTGCACCGGCAGTGGCTGGACAACCGGCACGACGTGCACTACGTGCAGAACGTCACCGACATCGACGACCCGCTGCTGGAGCGGGCCGCGCGCGACCACGACGACTGGGTCGTGCTCGGCATGCGTGAGACGGCGCTGTTCCGCGAGGACATGGTGTCGCTGCGGGTGCTGCCGCCGCGCGAGTACGTCGGCGCGGTCGAGGCCATCCCGGAGATCGTCGAGCAGGTGGCGAAGCTGCTGGCCACCGGCGCCGCCTACCGGATCGACGATCCCGAGTACCCGGACGTGTACTTCGACCACTCGGCCACCGGCCGGTTCGGTTACGAGTCCAACTACGACGAGCCGACCATGGTGGACCTGTTCGCCGAACGCGGCGGCGACCCGGACCGCCCCGGCAAGCGGCACCCGCTGGACGCCACGCTGTGGCGGATGGCCCGCGAGGGCGAGCCGTCCTGGGACAGCGATCTGGGCGCGGGCAGGCCCGGCTGGCACATCGAATGCTGTGCGATCGCGGTGAACCGGCTCGGCACCGGCATCGACGTCCAGGGCGGCGGCTCCGACCTGGCGTTCCCGCACCACGAGAACAGCGCGGCGCACGCCGAGGCACTGACCGGCGACTACCCGTTCGCCCGGCACTACGTGCACGCCGGGATGATCGGCCTGGACGGCGAGAAGATGTCCAAGTCGCGCGGCAACCTGGTGTTCGTGTCCCGGCTGCGCGCCGACGGCGTCGACCCGATGGCCGTCCGCCTTGGTCTGCTGTCCGGCCACTACCGCGGCGACCGCGCGTGGACCGCCGACGTGCTCGCCCAGGGCCAGCAGCGCCTGGACCGCTGGCGGCAGGCCGTCGGCCGGCACACCGCGCCACCGGCCGACGAGACGATCGCCCGCCTGCGCGACCACCTGTCCGACGACCTCGACACCCCGGCCGCGCTCGCGGCTGTCGACGCCTGGGCCGGCGAAGCCCTCACCCACGGCGGCACCGACCACGAAGCCCCGATCCGCCTCCGCTGCGCCATCGACGCACTACTCGGGGTAGCACTGTGACGGTCGACCTGCCACGTCGGAATCCGGACCTGGGTGCGGAGGCGTCGGTGCCGTGCCCGCTGGAGGTGCCGGTGGTCGTGCTCGCCCAGGGGCTGCTGAAGCAGCGCTGACCGGGCGGCGGCGCGCCAGGGCTGCGGGCGTGCCGAGGATGAGCAGGCCCGCCGGGACCAGGAACGCCGCCAGCGGGTCCGCGTGATACGCCGGGGTGAACACCACCGGCGTGGCGGCGGCGCCGAGGAAGCGGCACGCCTGGACGACCGACACCACGCCACCGCGGCTGCCCTCGCCGGACAGCGCGAGCGCGTTCACGCCGACCAGCACGAACTGGCTGGACACGCCCGCGAGAGCCCACAGCACGCCCGCCGCGACCACGGACGGCACCAGGCCGACCCCGGCCAGCAACACACCGCCGCTGAGCATGCCGACCGCGACCGACCGCGGTCCGCCCCAGCGGTCCACCAGCCGTCCGACCGGTCGCGCGGTCAGGATGCCCGCCACGCCGAAAGCCGTGAGCAGCACACCGCGCCCACCGGCCGACAGCCCGAACGCGTCGCCGGCGCGGAAGGACAGCAGGAACGCCAGCCCGCCGAGACAGCCCCAGCCGATGAACCCGGCCAGCCCGATCCGCAGCACGGGCAGCCGGAACGCGGCCCGCAGCGGTGGCCGCGTAGTCGGCCGCCGCTGGTTGGCCACCACGGCGGGCAGGCCGACGATCGCGAGCAGCCCGGCGACCACGGCCGACGCGAGGAACGCATACCGCCAGCTCGCGGTGGCCACCAGCCCGGCGATCAGCGGGGCCGTCGTCTGCCCGGCGGCCTGCAGCGCGCCGAACAGGCCCAGCGCCCTGCCCAGCCGCTCCCGCGGCACGACCTGCGCGACGGCCGCCAGCAGCAGCGGTGTGGTGAACGAGTTCGCAGCACCCTGCCCCGCCCTGGCCAGCAGGAACAGCCAGAACGGCCCGGGCAGCACGCACACCAGCGACACCAGCACGTAGGCGACGTAGGCGATCCGGGTCGTCCGCACCGCGCCCCAGCGCTCGCCCAGCGTGCCCGAGACCAGCATGAACAGCGCGAACGGCAACAGGTACGCCGTTACCGACAGTGCCGCGTTGCCCGCCGACGTGCCGAAGTCCGCGCCGATCTCGGGCAGCACGGGTGTGACCATGCCCGCACCGAACGGGCCGAGGAACCCGCCCGCGTACAGCGCTGCCACCGCGAGCCTGTCCCACTGTCCGCCCGGCCGCCGCCGCTCACCACCCACGTCGGCGACGGCACCGGACCGGCTCACGAACCGAGGCCGCCCCGACCCGAGCCACGGCCGCGGCGGCGCAGGTACCGCTCGAACTCGGCCGCGATGGCATCACCGCTGGTCTCGGTCAGGTCGATCTCGTCGCCGCGCTCCTCCAGCGCCCGGACGTAGTTGCGCACGTCCTCGTCCTCGTCGGCCATCTCGCTGACCGTGCGCTCCCACTCCTCGGCCTGCGTGGGGAGGGCCCCCAGCGGCACCTCGACGTCCAGCAGTTCCTCGACGCGGTGCAGCAGCGCGAGCGTGGCCTTGGGCGATGGCGGCTGGGACACGTAGTGCGGCACCGCCGCCCAGATGGACACGGCCGGGATGCCTGCCTGCACGCAGGTGTCCTGGAAGACACCGACGATGCCGGTCGGGCCCTCGTAACGGGAGTGCTCCAGGCCGTAGCGGGTCGCCGACTCGGCGTCGTAGGCGGTGCCGGTCACCGGCACCGGGCGGGTGTGCGGGGTGTCGGCCAGCAGCGCGCCCAGCGTGAAGACGGTGGTCACGCCCAGCTGTTCGACGTGGCCGACCAGTTCGGCGCAGAACTTGCGCCAGCGCATGTTCGGTTCGATGCCGTGCACCAGCACCACGTCGGTGCTCGCGCCCGGCGGCCGGCAGACGGTCAAGCGGGTGGTCGGCCATTCCACTCGGCGGGTCACACCATCCACCAGGTGGACGGTCGGACGGGTCACCTGGAAGTCGTAGTAGTCGTCCGGATCGATCTCCGCCAGCGGTGTGGCGTCCCAGCTCAGCTGCAGGTGCTCGATCGCGGTGGTGGCCGCGTCACCAGCGTCGTTCCAGCCCTCGAACGCCGCTACCAGGATCGGGGCGTCGGACTTCGCTGCCGCTGCGGCTTCTGTGCTCATCGGGTCGCGGTCGCTCACCGTGCAAGCCTACGACCGTGCGGGTAGGGGCGGGGCTCGTAGGCTGTGACCACGGCTGATCGCGTGTCGTCACCGATTTCCGGCCGTCCGGCGGCGCCGGTGCTGGTCGCGGACGGTCCGCTGGGCACGATGCCGCGAGCCGGGAGTGCGAGCCCGCCCGACGTCGGCGGGCGCGCGCCGCGACGAGATCGGCGACATCACTCGACCGGATGTGTCCGAACAGTCCACCGCCGCGTTTGTCCCACGTCATCCGGGCACGAAATACTCCGACGCGTGAGTGAACTGCGGGCTGTGCTGTGGGACATGGACGGGACGCTGGTCGACTCCGAGAAGCTGTGGACCGTGGCGCTGGCGGAGCTGATGGTGCGGCTCGGTGCCGAGTTGACCGACCCGGTCCGCGTCTCGATGATCGGCTCGAACATGCGGCGCAGCGCCCTGACCCTGCTCGGCGAGGCCGGTGTCGAGCCGACCGACGACGCGATCGCGGACGTGGAGAGCTGGCTCAACGAACGGATGATCGTGCTGATGCGCGAGCTCCCCTGGCAGCCGGGTGCGCTGGCCGCGTTGCACTCGGTGCGGGCAGCCGGGATCCGGACGGCGCTGGTCACGTCGACCGAGCGGATGCTGACCGAGATCGCATTGGACTCCATCGGCCGGGACTTCTTCGACGTCACCGTCTGCGGTGACGAGGTGGACGGGCAGAACAAGCCGCTGCCCCGGCCCTACCAGCAGGCAGCCGAGCTGCTCGGCGTCGACCCGCGGCATTGCGTCGCCGTCGAAGATTCCGTGACCGGCGTCACGTCCGCGGTGGCCGCGGGTTGCACGGTGCTGGTGGTCCCGGCCGAGGCGCCGGTGCCGGCGGGACAGCGGCGGGTACTGCGGGACTCCCTGGTCGGCGTGGATGCAGAGCTCCTGGCCGGCCTGCTCTAGTGGGGTGGCGGCGGCCCTGGTCGGCCGGGATGGAACAATTGCCTGGTGAAGACGTTCGACGAGCTGTTCGCCGAACTCCGCGAGCGCGCGGATCAGCGTCCCGAAGGATCAGCCACCGTCGCGGCCCTGGACGCCGGTGTCCATACCCAGGGCAAGAAAGTGCTCGAGGAAGCGGGCGAGGTGTGGATCGCCGCCGAGCACGAGTCGGACGAGCGCCTCGCCGAGGAGGCCTCCCAGTTGCTGTACTGGTTGCAGGTACTGCTGCTGGGCCGCGGTCTTACGCTCGAGGACGTGTACCGGTACCTCTGATCCCATCCGTCGATCTCCCGGGAGTAGCAGCATGTTGCGGGTAGCCGTGCCCAACAAGGGCGCCCTGGCCAGTGCGGCCTCGGAGATGCTCGACGAAGCGGGATACCGGCGCCGACACGACCAGCGTGACCTGACGGTGCTCGACACGACCAACGAGGTCGAGTTCTTCTTCCTGCGCCCCAAGGACATCGCGGTCTACGTCGGATCCGGCGAGCTGGACCTGGGCATCACCGGCCGCGATCTCGCGCAGGACTCCGGCGCGCCGGTGCGGGAGCGGTTGGCACTGGGCTTCGCCGGTTCGACGTTCCGCTACGCGGCCCCGGTCGGTTCCGGGTTCACGTCGGTGACCGACCTGGCGGGCAAGCGCCTGGCCAGCTCGTACCCGCGGCTGGTTCGTGACGACCTGGCCCGGCACGGCATCGAGGCCGAGGTGATCCGGCTGGACGGCGCGGTGGAGATCTCGGTGCAGCTCGGTGTCGCGGACGCGATCGCCGATGTCGTCGACTCGGGCCGCACGCTGCGCCAGCACAATCTCGTCGTGTTCGGCGAGCCGGTGCTGGTGTCCGAGGCGGTGCTGGTCGAGGGCACCAGGGCCGCCGACTCGGCGGCCAAGTCGCAGCTGACCGCGCGGCTGCAGGGCGTGGTGTTCGCGCAGAACTACATGATGCTCGACTACGACTGCCGGAAGACGTTGCTGGACAAGGCAGTTGAGCTCACCCCGGGCCTGGAGTCGCCGACGGTGGCGCCGCTGGCCGACGCGGACTGGGTGGCCGTGCGCGCGATGGTGCCGCGCAAGGAGGTCAACCAGATCATGGACGAGCTGGCCGCGCTCGGCGCGAAAGCCGTGCTGGCGTCGGACATCCGCTCGTGCCGGCTGTGACCGGGCCGGTCCTGGAGGTGGCCCGGCTGGACGTGCGACCGGGCCAGGAGGCGGAGTTCGAGCGCGCGTTCGCGCAGGCGAGGTCCATTCCGGCCGCCACACCCGGCTTCGTCGATCTCGAACTGCGCCACTGCGTGGAACGGCCCAACCGGTACGTGCTGCTGATCCGGTGGGCCACCGTCGAGGCGCACACCGTCGGTTTCCGCCAGGGCCAGGACTATCCGCGCTGGCGCGAGCTGCTGCACCACTTCTACGACCCGTTCCCGGAGGTCGAGCACTACACCGAGGTGAGCTTCGGATGACCGTGCGCGCCGTCGTGTTCGACTACTTCGGCACCCTCACCCCGAGCGTGATCGACATCGTCCGCGTCGACGAGCGCCGTGCGCTGGGCAAGGCCCTGGGCGTCGACCCGGACGCGCTGGAGACCGAGTGGCAAGGCTCCTTTGTGGAGCGGTCCACCGGCCGCACCGGCGATCTGCGCGCCACGATGCTGCTGCTGGCCACCCGGCTCGGCGGTGCCCCGACCGAGGCCGGGCTGACCGAGGCCGCCGACATCAGGGCACTGGCCTATCGCCGGTCGGCATTGCCGCGCACCGACACGGTCGGAGTGCTGGAGACGCTGCGCGAGCGCGGGTTGCGGCTGGCCGTGGTCAGCGACTGCTCGGCCGAGCTGGTGTCGATGTGGCCGGAGCTACCCGTCGCCGCCCGCGTCGACGCGACCGTGTTCTCCGCCGAGGTGGGCAGGCGCAAGCCGGATCCGCTGATGTACCAACTGGCCTGCGAGCGGCTGGGTGTCGAGGCGGGCGAGTGCCTCTACATCGGTGACGGCGGCAGCAACGAGCTGACCGGTGCCAGCGGCTACGGGATGCGGGCCGTGTTGCTGGCCGACGAGCAATGGTCGGTCGGGCACCGTTACGACGCCGACGACTGGCACGGCGAGGTCATCCACCGGCTGACGGACGTGCTGGGCCTGCTGGACTGAGCCGGCCCGAGCCGGCCTAGCGCGGCCGGATCAGCAGCGCCTGCGCGCCGCGGCCGACCGGGCCCTCGGCGTCGTGCAGGGTGCTGGTGGCCAGGCCGACGCCCGTCGGGCCGATCGTGGTGTCGGCGTCCAGGCCGATCCACTCGCCGGTGGGCACTCGCCACAGGTGCACGGTCAGCTCGGTGTTGATGAACAGCCACTGCCGCACGTCCAGCTTGTTGGACGCGCCATTGCCCGAGTCGGCCACCGCGAGCACCCGCTGCAACCCGCTGGGCTCCTCGCCCGCGACCAGCGGCACCCGTTGGCGCACCCACAGCGTGGCCGGGCCGGGATCACCGAAGGTGCCCTTCACCGACAGCCACTCCATCGCGTCCAGGTAGCCGCCGTGCCAGCCCTCCGGCCGGTCCGGTGGCGTCGCCGACTCGACCGGCGGCAGCGGCTCGGGCAGCCCGGCCACCACGCCCGCCGTGTCACCACGGGCGATCCACCACGCCGACGCCCGCGCGACCGGCCGGTCGCCTGCGACCAGCTCGGCACCGGACAGCTGCACCGAACGGCCGGGCCGCCGCACCCAGGACCGCACGGTCAGGTCCGCGATCGGCACCGGCCCGAGGATCTCCACGGTGATCCGCGCCAGTACCGAGTCGGTGCCCGGCGCGGTGCCCTCCAGGTACTTCGCCAGCAGCGCCGACGGCGGCCCCAGGTGCTGACTGTCCGCCGACCACGGGCCCATCGTGTGCTCGGTCGACCGGTAGACGTCGGCCCCGAGCGGCTCGTAGAACGCCATCAGTCCGCCCGATCCAGCGGGGTCTCCGCCGGCTCACCCGGCTCCGGCCACCCGGGGTAGGGCGGCGGTGTGCCACCGAACGCCGGACAGCGAACCTTGTGATCGCACCAGTCGCACAGCCGGCTCGGGTTCGGCGGGAAGTTGCCGGTCCTGCCTGCCCGCAGGATGGCCTGCCAGACCGCGTCCAGCGTCCGCTCGAACCGCAGCAGCTCGTCCTCGTCCGGCGCGTACGCCAGGGACTGCCGGTCGGCCAGGTACATCAGCCGCAGCTGGCGGGGCACGACACCGCGCAGCCGGTACAGCACCAGCGCGTAGAACTTCATCTGGAACAGCGCCTTGGCCTCGCCGAACTCCCGCGGCGCTGCCCCGGTCTTGTAGTCCACGATCCGGATCTCACCGGTCGGGGCCACGTCCAGCCGGTCGACGAAGCCGCGCAGCAGCACCCCGGAGGGCAGCTCGGTCTCGACCCGCAGCTCGCACGCCTCGGGCTGCAGCCGCCGCGGGTCCTCCAGCTCGAAGTAGCCGGTCAGCAGTTCCTGGGCGCTGGCCAGCCACTCCGCCAGCGCCGGGTCGTCCGGCCCGGTGAACAGCTCGCCCAGCTCCGGCCGCTGCACCACCAGCTCCGCCCACACCGGGTCGACGAACTCGGCGGCGCGCGCAGGCACCCGGTCGCCCATCGGCAGCGCGAACAGCTTCTCCAGCACCGAGTGCACGACGATGCCGCGGACCTGCGCCTTGCTCGGCTGCTCCGGGATCCGGTCGACCGCGCGGAAGCGGTAGAGCAGCGGGCACTGCTTGAAGTCGCCCGCCCGGGACGGGGACAGCGCCGGCCTGCGCACCTCGGGAGCCGGCTGGTCGATCTCGACCGGTTGGTTGGCCTGCGCTGCCTGGACCGTGTCGACCATGCGAGAAGCCTAGGCGAGACCCCTGACACCCTCCGCACACACTGCCTCGACACGCGGCGATGACACGGCCCGCTCTAGCCTGGACACCGTGACGACCCGAGCAGCGAAGATCCGGTCCGCCGACGAGGTCGGCGGCCTGCTGCTGTTCCGGATCCGCGGCGTGCCCGTGCTGCTCTCGCCGTCGTGGTGGATCGGCTCCGCGGTGGTCACGCTGCTGTACGCGCCGCTGGTCGGCCGGTTCCTGCCGGGCACCAGCGGCCTGGCCGCTCTCGGCCTGTCCGCGACCTTCGCGATCCTGCTCGGCGCGTCCGTGCTGGCCCACGAACTGGGCCACTGCCTGGTCGCGATGAAGCTCGACATCCCGGTCCGCAGATTGCGGCTGTTCCTGCTCGGGGGCCTGTCCGAGGTGGGCCGCACCCCGCGCCGGCCCAGCCAGGAGGGCTGGGTGGCCGCGGCGGGCCCGGCCGTGTCGCTGCTGCTGGGCCTGGTGTTCGCGGCAGGCATCGTGCTGGTGCCCGACGCCGGGCCGCTCCGCCTGCTCGTGATCGAGTGCGCGGTGGCCAACGGCGCGGTCGCGGTCTTCAACCTGCTGCCCGGGCTGCCGCTGGACGGCGGCCGGATGCTGCGGGCGGGCGTGTGGGCGGTCACCGGCAAGCGGCGGTTCGGCACCCGGGCGGCCGTGGTCGGCGGCGGCGCGGTCGCGGTCGCGCTGGTGGTGTGGGCACTGACCGGCCTGGTCGCCGGTACTCCGGACCAGTGGCTGCGGCTGGGTGTCTGCGTGCTCACGGCGTGGTTCGTCGTGGTCGGCGCCAGCAGCGAACTGGCCGCCGACCAGCGGCACAGCTGGCCGGAGGGCATGACGCTGGCCGAAATCGTCCGGCCGATCCTGCAACTGCCCGCCGAGACCCCGGTCGGCGACGCGCTGTACGCGGCAGGCGGCAGGGGAGTGGTGCTGGTCCGCCCCGACGGCGTGGCGTTCGGCCTGCTCGACGAGGGTGCCGCGCAGGCGCTGGCAGGGCACTCGCCCGGCTCGCCCGCCGAGGACGCGGCGCAGCCGATCCGGCCGGACACCGTGCTGTTCGACTCGGAGTCGGGCGAGGACATCATCGACCGGGTACGCGACACGGCGTCCTGGCAGTTTCTGGTGGTCAACGACGAGGGCCGCCCCGCCGGCGTGCTCCGCCGCGAGGACCTGCGGACCGCGCTGGCGGCCCGGCGGACGCTCTGACCGGCCGCTCTGCCACGATGCTGTGCCGCAGGTTCCCGCTAGCAGGAGGTTCACCGGTTTGACCAGCGTCAGCGGCCCGTTCCGGGCCGGCGACCGGGTGCAGTTGACCGATCCCAAGGGTCGGCACTACACCGTGGTGCTCGAGTCCGGCTCGACATATCACACCCACCGGGGTGCGCTGGATCACGACAAGCTGATCGGCCAGCCGGAGGGCTCCGTCGTCACGTCCGCCGCCGGCACGTCCTACCTGGCGCTGCGGCCGCTGCTGCCGGACTACGTGCTGTCCATGCCGCGCGGCGCCCAGGTGATCTACCCCAAGGACGCGGCCCAGATCGTCATGTGGGGCGACGTGTTCCCCGGGGCCCGCGTGCTGGAGGCCGGTGCCGGCTCTGGCGCGCTCACGTGCTCGCTGCTGCGCGCGGTCGGCGAGTCCGGCACGGTCACGTCCTACGAGATCCGGGACGACCACGCCGTGCACGCCGTCCGCAACGTGGAGCGGTTCTTCGGCAGCGCACCGCCGAACTGGACGCTGCACGTGGCCGACCTGGCCGAGCACACCGGCGAGGTGGACCGCGTGATCCTGGACATGGTGGCGCCGTGGGAGGTGCTGCCGACGGTCACCGCGAACCTGGTGCCCGGCGGGGTGCTGGTCGTCTACGTGGCGACGGTCACCCAGCTCTCGAAGATCACCGAGGCGCTGCGCGAGCAGCAGAACTGGACCGAGCCGGAGGCGTGGGAGACGCTGATGCGCCCGTGGCACGTGGTGGGCCTCGCGGTCCGCCCGGAGCACCGGATGGTCGGCCACACCGCGTTCCTGCTCACCGCCCGCCGACTCGCCGACGGTGTGGTGGCGCCACGCCCGCAGCGCAGGCCGAGCAAGGGCTGAGGACCGGTACCAGTGGCGCGTCCGGCAACCCTCACCGGGTAATGCCGGCCCCAGGTGAGCACCTCGCGGCGTTGTCGTGACACAGGTACCCGGGCCTGCTCAGCCTTGCGATGCGCCCATCTGGCACCGGAATTCCACCGGCATGGCCACTGGACACACCACTAGCGAGGCGGCACCGGTGCGCCGCTGGGCAGGCCGGCCTGCCCGAGGTCGCCCGGCTGCCGGCCGTCGATGCGCACCGAGTTGCCGTCCGGCTGCAGCCCGGCCGCGGGCACGCACCAGTGGCCGTCGCGCAGGTCCATGTACAGCGCGCTGTCCATGTCGAGGGTGTGACCGCCATCGAGGAAGCTCAGGTGGATCGTGGCCAGCGCCTGCTGCCCGTACACCTGGGCCTTGCCCTTCACCTGCGCGGTGACCTGGTAGCTCTGCAGGCGCTGCAGCACCTGGTCGCCCACCGGGCTCGTGCCGTCACAGGCCGCCGCGCGCGCCTCGCCGGTGTTCCGATTGGTCAGCGAGTCGGCGACCGAGGCGGCGACGGCGTCCGGGTTGCCCCGGTTGCCCGCGCCGCCGACCGCGCCGGACGTGAACAGCACCACGAGCACGATGCCCACGACGACCAGTCCGCCCGCGACCGGCAGCCAGGGCAGCGTGCGCCCGCGTCGGCCCGGCGGGACGGGCGGCCGGCCGCCCTGGCCCGGGAAGCCGGCCGGAAAGCCCGACGCGCCGGTCTCGCTCTGCGGGACGGATTCGGCAGCCGGGTGGGCATAGTCCGATTCGTCGTACTCTGACTGAGGGCCGGAATCACCTGGCTGCCGGCCGTACCGGCCCGGCTGCCCGACGGTTTCGGGTTGCTCGGGCGGGACGGACATCGAATCTCCTCGACGAGCCGGCTGTGGTGAGAGTCACCAGGCGAGCACGCTTGGCTCAGCCGATGGACGCACGGTAGCGGTTGGCTGGGCACGGTCGACACCGGTATGGAGTAGCGATCCCACCAGCCGGGCGGTTGGGTCAGTTGGCCAGAACAGGTGACCGCCCAGATGCCCCCGAACGACAGTGATCGCCGGTACCTTGGAGTACACGTAAGAGCGGGAGGAGGGTGCCGATATGCAGCACGACCGTCCCGGCAGCCAGCCCGATGAGGGTGGCGACCGAAACAACGGACAGAGTGAAGCGGAACTGTCCGCGCAGATCCGGTTCCTGGAAGACGAAGTCGCTCTGCTTCGAAGGAAGATCAACGAAGCACCACGCCACACGAGGCTGTTGGAGCAGCGCCTTGCCGAGGCGTCCGAGCGGGTGAGCCAACTCACCGAGCGGAACGCCAAGCTGGTGGAGACGCTGCGCGAGGCGCGCGGCCAACTGCTCGCACTGCGCGAGGAAGTGGATCGGCTCGCCCAGCCGCCGAGCGGCTACGGCATATTCCTCCGCCATTTCGAGGACAACACCGTCGATGTCTTCACGTCCGGCAGGCGGATGCGGGTGGCCGTATCGCCCGCGGTCGAGGCGGACACCCTCAAGATCGGCCAGTCGGTTCGGCTCAACGAGGCGCTCACCGTGGTGGAGGGCGGCTCATTCGAGCGGACCGGTGAGGTCTGCACGCTGAGGGAGGTCCTGCCGGCGGAAACAAATGGCGCCGCGCTGCGCGCCCTGGTCGTCGGGCATGCCGACGAGGAGCGCGTGGTGTGGCTGGCCGATCCGCTGGCCGATGCGCCGATCAAGCCGGGTGATTCGCTCCTGGTGGACGGCAAGGCCGGTTATGCGTACGAGCGCGTGCCCAAGGCCGAGGTCGAGGATCTGGTGCTGGAGGAGGTGCCGGACGTCCGCTACGAGGACATCGGTGGCCTGTTCCGCCAGATCGAGCAGATCAGGGACGCGGTGGAGCTCCCGTTCCTGCACGCCGATCTCTTCAGCGAATACAAGCTGCGCCCACCGAAGGGCGTGCTGCTGTACGGGCCGCCCGGCTGCGGCAAGACGCTGATCGCCAAGGCCGTCGCCAACTCGCTGGCCAAGCAGGTGGCCCTGGCCAGGGGCGATGACGACGGTCAGGCCAAGTCGTACTTCCTCAACATCAAGGGTCCCGAGCTGCTGAACAAGTTCGTGGGCGAGACGGAACGCCACATCCGCCTGATCTTCCAGCGGGCCAGGGAGAAGGCGTCCGAGGGCACCCCGGTGATCGTGTTCTTCGACGAGATGGACTCGATCTTCCGGACCCGTGGCAGCGGTGTGAGCTCGGACGTGGAGACCACGATCGTGCCGCAGCTGCTGTCGGAGATCGACGGTGTGGAGGGTTTGGAGAACGTCATCGTCATCGGCGCCTCCAACCGTGAGGACATGATCGACCCGGCCATCCTGCGCCCGGGCCGACTGGACGTGAAGATCAAGATCGAGCGCCCCGACGCCGAGGCTGCGAGGGACATCTTCACCAAGTACCTCACGTCCGACCTGCCCATCCACACGGATGACCTGCTGGAGTTCGCCGGCGACCGGCGGGCCTGCGTCGACGCGATGATCCAGCACACAGTGGAGCGGATGTACGACGAGAGTGAGGACAACCGCTTCCTGGAGGTCACCTACGCCAACGGTGACAAGGAGGTCCTGTACTTCCGCGACTTCAACTCGGGCGCGATGATCCAGAACATCGTGGACCGGGCCAAGAAGGCGGCCATCAAGTCGGTGCTGGACACGCGCCAGCACGGCTTGCGGGTGCAACACCTGCTGGACGCCATCGTGGACGAGTTCGCGGAGAACGAGGACCTGCCCAACACCACCAACCCGGACGACTGGGCCAGGATCTCCGGCAAGAAGGGCGAGCGGATCGTCTACATCCGCACCCTCGTCACCGGCAAGAACCAGGAGTCCGGCAGGGCGATCGACACGGCCACGAACACCGGCCAGTACCTGTAAAAGCCATACCTGTAACGAGATGAGCGCCCCGGAGCCGCACGGTTCCGGGGCGCTCATCGCTGCCAGGATCGCCACACTCCGAAACCGGGGACGCCGGCAGGACGAGCCGTCCGCCACACGAACCGGCACCACGACCAACCCCACCGCCGGACGACTCAGCAGAACCGAGACGACCACATCTCGATCCCCACCCGCCCATCAGGCACGAACGCGAACCCAGGATCAGCCAACCGATCCCGCAGCTCAGCCGGCTCGACCCACTCCCCACCCACCACCTCACCGTCCTGCCACACGATCGGCCCGTCCCACCAGACCTCGTAGACGAACGCGTGATACCGAACAGGTGGCGCGACATACCGAAACCGGAACAACGGCTCAAGTGTGACCCCGCTCACGCCCAACTCTTCGGACAGCTCCCGGGCGGCGCACTCCAGCGGCGTTTCCCCAGCGGCGACCACCCCGCCGGCAAAGCAGTCGTACATCCCCGGGAACACGTCCTTGGCAGGACTGCGCTGATGCACGTACACCCGGGACCCTGACCGGACCAACACGGCGGTGGCGGCGTGCCAGAGCCCCTCGGCACGCATCACCGACCGGCGGACCACACCCACGGGCGAGCCCGCCGAGTCGTACCGGGCGATCAGCTCGTCGGTGGCCATGCCGTCATGATGGCCGCCCGCGCAGGCCCCGTAGGCTGGGGCCCATGCGGCGGATCATCGGCACCGAGGTTGAGTACGGCATATCGGTTCCCGGCGATGCCACGGCGAACCCGGTACTGACCTCGACCCAGGTGGTGCTCGCGTACGCCGCGGCGGCGGAGGTGCCGAGGGCTCGGCGGGCCCGGTGGGACTACGAGGTGGAGTCGCCGCTGCGCGACGCGCGGGGTTTCGACCTCGGCGCGCCCGGCATGCCCTCGGGTGACCCGGACGTGGACGACCTGGGCGCGGCCAACGTCATCCTGACCAACGGCGCCCGGCTCTACGTCGACCACGCCCACCCCGAGTACTCCGCGCCCGAGGTCACCAACGCGCGGGACGCGGTGATCTGGGACAAGGCCGGGGAACGCGTGATGGAAGAGGCCGCGCTGAAGGCGGCCACCGTGCCCGGCCAGCCGCGGCTGCAGCTCTACAAGAACAACGTCGACGGCAAGGGCGCCAGTTACGGCACCCACGAGAACTACCTGATGGCCCGCGGTACCCCGTTCACGGCGGTGATCGGCGGCCTGACGCCGTTCTTCGTCTCCCGCCAGGTGATGTGCGGCGCGGGCCGGGTCGGGCTGGGCGCGACCGGTGACAAGGCCGGCTTCCAGCTGTCCCAGCGCGCCGACTACATCGAGGTCGAGGTCGGCCTGGAGACCACGCTCAAGCGCGGCATCATCAACACCCGCGACGAACCGCACGCGGACGCGGACAAGTACCGCAGGCTGCACGTCATCATCGGCGACGCGAACCTCGCGGAGACCGCGACCTACCTCAAGGTGGGCACGTCGGCGCTGGTCCTGGACATGATCGAGTCCGGCCAGCGGTTCGACCACCTGCGGCTGGCCGACCCGGTCCGCGCGGTGCACGCGATCAGCCACGACCCGACCCTCAAGACGACCGTGGAGCTGGCCAACGGCCGCAAGTTCACCGCGCTGGACCTGCAGTTCGCCTACCACGAGCTGGTCTCCGCACACGTGGAGAAGGAGGGCACCGAACGGGTGTCCCGGGACGTGCTGCGGGTGTGGGGCGAGGTGCTGGCCGACCTGTCCCGCGACCCGATGAGCTGCTCTGACCGGCTGGACTGGCCGGCGAAGCTGCGCCTGCTGGAGGGCTACCGCGCGCGGGACAACCTCAGCTGGGGTTCGCCGCACCTGCACCTGGTCGACCTGCAGTACGCGGACGTACGACTGGACAAGGGCCTCTACAACCGCCTGGTCTCGCGTGGCTCGATGAAGCGGCTGGTCAGCGAGGAGGAGGTCCGGGACGCGGTCACGAAGCCGCCAGAGGACACCAGGGCCTATTTCCGGGGTCGCTGCCTGGAGCGCTACCCGAACGCGATCGCCGCCGCGTCCTGGGACTCGGTCATCTTCGACCTCGGCCGCGAGTCGCTGGTCCGGATCCCGACCTTGGAGCCGCTGCGCGGCACGAAACAACATGTGGGCGCGCTGCTGGAGGCCGCGAACACCGCCGAGGAGCTGGTCGACGCTCTGACCAGGGGCTGAGCACTTGGCTGGGCGCACGTGCACGACTGCGCGCAAGCTGCGACATTCGGGTGGGCAAGGCCCGCGGAGCACGTCATGTTCGCCGTCCGTCGGCGGAGCTGGGTAATCTTCGGTTAGGCCAACCATGGTCGGAAGCCTCGGGAGGCGAGATGGCCCAGGAACGGGAACAGATTCAGCGCCAGGGCGGCGGCGACGGAGACGACGACGTCGAAGGTGGCGCGCCGGCCGGTCAGGAACGTCGTGAGCAGCTCAACGAGGACGTCGACGCGATCCTGGACGAGATCGACGACGTGCTCGAGGAGAACGCCGAGGACTTCGTTCGCGCTTACGTGCAGAAGGGCGGCGAGTGACCGCGTAGGTCACCACCAGCCCACCGTCGCTACCTCTGTGATCAGGAGACCACACCAGGCATGGAACCCACGTCGTCCCGTTACCAGCAGGGCGTCGGCCTGACGCCTG
The DNA here is from genome assembly GCA_963780635.1 of Candidatus Melainabacteria bacterium. Lineage (GTDB taxonomy): Bacteria > Actinomycetota > Actinomycetes > Mycobacteriales > Pseudonocardiaceae > DATEPR01. Next base: position 188,918 of record CAWACW010000013.1, on the reverse strand, counting down.
CCCACCTCTCGATGGGCACGTCATCGTTCACCGACTTCCTGCGGGCGCAGGCTCCCGAGCTGCTGCCCGGCCGCCGGTTCGGCGCAGCGGCGCCGGCCGGGCACCCGCTGGACGTGCCACACGCCACCACGATCGTGGCGCTGGAGTTCAAGGGCGGCGTGCTCATCGCGGGCGACCGCAGGGCCACGTCGGGCAACCTGATCGCCTACCGGGACATGGACAAGGTCTATGCCGCGGACCAGTACTCGGCGGTCGGTATCGCGGGCGCCGCGGGCGTCGGCGTCGAGATGGTCCGGCTGTATCAGGTCGAGTTGCGCCACTACGAGAAGATCGAGGGCGTCTCGCTGTCCCTGGACGGCAAGACGAACAAGCTGGCCACGATGGTCCGCGGCAACCTGGAGGCCGCGATGGCGGGCCTGGTGGCTCTGCCGCTGTTCGTCGGCTACGACCTGGACGCCGAGGACCCGGACCGCGCGGGCCGGATCGTGTCCTTCGACGCGACCGGTGGCCGCTACGAGGAGCACGCCGGCTACCACGGCATCGGTTCCGGTTCGCTGTTCGCGAAATCGGCGCTGAAGAAGATGTTCGACCCGGACGCCGACCAGGCCACCGCGGTGCGTGCCGCGGTCGAGTCGTTGTTCGACGCCGCCGACGACGACTCCGCGACCGGCGGCCCGGACCCGATCCGCCGGATCTACCCGACGATCATCACCATCACCGGTGCCGACGGCGCGGTGAAGCTGACCGAGGACCAGACCCGCGAGGTGGCCGACGCCGTGGTCGCGGGCCGGCAGGCCCGCTGACGCCGTAGAGTCGTCCCGCGGTTTCGATCATCCCGAGCCGATCACCGCGACCCATCAGCACGAGCCCACCAGCACGAGCCCAGGAGCCAGCACCGTGTCGATGCCGTTGTACGCCTCGCCTGAGCAGTTGATGCGCGAGCGGTCCGAGCTGGCCCGCAAGGGCATCTCGCGCGGTCGCAGCGTGGTGGTGTTGACCTACACCGGTGGTGTGTTGTTCGTCGCGGAGATCCCGCCCAAGAGCACGCTGCACAAGGTCTCCGAGATCTACGACCGGATCGGCTTCGCCGCCGCGGGCCGGTACAGCGAGTTCGAGAGCCTGCGCCGGGCCGGTATCCGGCACGTCGAGCTGTGGGGCTACGCGTACGACCGGCGGGACGTGTCGGCGCGGCAGCTGGCCAACGTGTACGCGCAGACGCTGGCGAGCATCTTCACCGAGCAGCTCAAGCCGTTCGAGGTGGAGATCTGCGTCGCCCAGGTGGGCACCACCCCCGCCGAGGACCAGCTGTTCCGGCTGACCTACGACGGTTCGATCACCGACGAGCCGCAGTACATCGTGATGGGCGGCCAGCCGGACGTGATCACGTCCGCGCTGCGCGACTCCTACGCCGAGGGCATGGACCTGGCCACCGCCCTGCGGGTGGCCGTGCGCGCGCTGAGCAACGCCGCCCCGGCCGGTGGCACCACCGGCAACGGTGGCGGCAAGCGGCCGATGCTGGACGTGGACCGGCTGGAGGTGGCCGTGCTGGAGCGCAGTCACCCGGGCCGGGCGTTCCGCCGGATCAGCGGCGCGGCTCTGGCGTCGCTGCTGCCCTCGACCGAGACGCCCGAGGCCCCCGCCGAGCCCGCCGCCGACGCGGCCGAGCCGGAGAAGACCGACGGCGAGAGCTGATCGCGGCCCGGAACAAACCCGTGGTCCGGCGCGGTTGATCTGGGCATGAAGGTCGAGATCTACTCCGATGTGGCGTGCCCGTGGTGCTATGTCGGGAAGGTGCGGTTCGAGCGTGCGCTCGCCGCGTTTCCCGGTAGTGGGGACGTGGCCGTCAGCTTCCGCCCCTACCAGCTCAACCCGGCGACGCCGGAGCAGGCGCAGCCGCTCTACGACTACTACGACCAGCTCTTCGGGCCGGCTTTCCGCACCCAGCACTCGAACGTGACGGACATCGCGAAGGCCGAGGGCCTGGACTTCCGGTTCGATCACGCGCTCGCCGTGAACACGTTCCTGGCGCACCGGCTGCTGTGGCTGACCGAGCGGGACTACGGCGCCGCGGTGCAACGTGACCTGAAAGACGCCCTGCTGCGCGCGTACTTCACCGACGGCGGCAACGTCGGCGACCGCGACACCCTGGTCGACATGGCTGCGGCCGTCGGCGTCGACCCGGACAAGGCGCGCGGCTGGCTGGCCGGCGACGAGGGTGCCGACGAGACCAAGGCAGAGATCGAACACGCCCGGGAGTTGGGCATCACGGCCGTGCCGACGTTCGTCTTCGAGGGCAAGTACGCGGTCCAGGGTGCGCAGGAGGCGTCCACGTTCCTGCGGGTACTGGAGCAGGTGGCCGCCGAGACGGGCGCCACGCCCGCGCCGGCAGCCGGCGGCGACGACGCGTGCGCGGACGGCAGCTGCGCCGTCTGACCAGCGGTTTTCCCCCCTTCTCGCCACGCGGACCGGGAATGACGACTGCGACACGGACAGTCATGCCCGAACGGCGCACGGAGGAAGTCGGCGCAAACGCCTAGGGTGGAGGAATGCAGCGGCGGATCTTCGGTATCGAGACCGAGTTCGGGGTTACCTGCACGTTCCACGGACAGCGCAGGTTGTCCCCGGACGAGGTTGCCCGCTACCTGTTCCGGCGGGTGGTTTCCTGGGGTCGTTCGTCCAACGTGTTCCTGCGTAACGGCTCCCGGCTCTACCTCGACGTGGGTTCGCACCCGGAGTACGCGACCGCGGAATGCGACGACCTCGTCCAGCTGGTCACGCACGACAAGGCGGGCGAGCGGATCCTGGAAGACCTGCTCGTCGACGCCGAGCGGCGGCTGGCCGACGAGGGCATCGGCGGCGACATCTTCCTGTTCAAGAACAACACCGACTCGGCGGGCAACTCCTACGGCTGCCACGAGAACTACCTGGTGGCGCGGGCGGGGGAGTTCTCCCGGATCGCGGACATCCTGCTGCCGTTCCTGGTCACCCGGCAGCTGATCTGCGGTGCGGGGAAGGTGCTGCAGACGCCAAGGGGAGCGGTGTACTGCCTGTCCCAGCGGGCCGAGCACATCTGGGAGGGCGTGTCGAGCGCGACCACCCGCTCCCGCCCGATCATCAACACCCGCGACGAACCGCACGCGGACGCCGAGCGCTACCGCAGGCTGCACGTGATCGTCGGCGACTCGAACATGTCCGAGGTGACGACGCTGCTGAAGGTGGGCAGCGCGAACCTGGTGCTGGAGATGATCGAGCAGGGTGTGCAGTTCCGGGACTTCAGCCTGGACAACCCGATCCGGGCGATCCGCGAGATCAGCCACGACCTGACCGGCAAGCGGCCGGTCCGGCTGGCCGGTGGCCGCGAGGCGTCCGCGCTGGAGATCCAGCGCGAGTACCACTCGAAGGCCGCCGAGCACGTGGCCCGCCGTGGCTCGGACCCGGTCGCCGACCGGGTGATCGAGCTGTGGGGCCGCACGCTGGACGCGGTGGAGAGCCAGGACCTGTCCAAGATCGACCGCGAGATCGACTGGGCCATCAAGTACCGGCTGGTCGAGCAGTACCGGGCCAAGCACAACATGGAGCTGTCCGCGGCCCGGATCGCGCAGCTGGACCTCGCGTACCACGACATCCGGCGCGGCCGGGGCATCTTCGACATGCTCCAGCGCAAGGGCCTGGTCGAGCGCGTCACCAATGACGACGACATCGAGACGGCGAAGGACATCCCCCCGCAGACCACCAGGGCGAAGCTGCGGGGCGACTTCATCGCCGCCGCGCAGCAGGCCGGCCGGGACTTCACGGTCGACTGGGTGCACCTCAAGCTGAACGACCAGGCGCAGCGCACCGTGCTGTGCAAGGATCCGTTCCGCGCGGTGGACGAGCGGGTGGAGCGCCTGATCGGCTCGCTCTGACCGGCCTGCTCGCTCTTGGCGGGTCGGGTGCGGCCGGCATCGTGGGCCGTGAGGCTTCGTGCCGGACCGCTGACCGCCGAGTAGGTGACACCGTCGGGTGAGCAGGCAAGTGCAAGCGGGTATGACAAATCTCGCAGCGCTAGAGTCGAACATCTGTGCGAGCATGAAGCCATCGGTGTGCCGGGTGGGAAGACCGGCCACGGATGCCGTGCGACCCGCTCCCACCGGGGGCCACCTCCAGGGCTTCCGGCGGGAGCGGGATCGACCGTGCGGGACTGAACTCAGTGGTGAGCGTGGGCGTGACCGCCGTGCTCGTGTCCCTCGTGCTCGTGCCCCTCGTGCTCGTGGCCGCCGTCCGGCGTGCCGCCCATCATCCGCAGCATCGGCCGGCCGCCGGTGCGCGCGAACCGCACCAGCAACACCCCGGCGAGCAGCAGGAACACGATGTTGAGCCACGTCGTGTAGTTCCACGAGACGCCCATGTCCGGCAGGTGCGCGCTCGCCCGGTCCGGCACCAGCCCCAGCCCGCCGAACACCAGCTCGACCACGTACCCGGCGAGCACCATCGTCAGGTAGAACGTGCCCGCGATGACCAGCGCCATCCGCGTCCCGTAGTACTTCCGGTAGATGTTCAGGATCGGCAGGATCAGCAGGTCGGCGAAGATGAACGCGACCACGCCGCCGAAGCTGATCCCACCCGTCCACAGCACCACCGCCAGCGGCACGTTGCCGATCGAGCAGACGAAGCTGACCACGGCGACCAGCGGCCCGACGATGGGTCCCCAGATCTGGGCAGCGCCCGGGTGGCCGGTCAGGAAGAAGTCCCGCCAGAACGAGTCGGGCACCCAGGTCGCGATGGCCCCGGCGATGACCAGGCCGATCACCAGGTCCCGCAGGATCGCGGCCCACTCCATGACGAACACGTGCGACACCGACGTGAAGCCGTCCCGGGAGAACAGCCTGCGGCCGAACGAGCCCTCCCGCTGGACCGACATGTCCATCGCGGCGTGGCCCTCCATCGACCCGGCGAGCCCCCGGTCGGCCTGCCGCTGGGCGTCGGCCACCAGGCGGCCGCGCAGCACCAGCCGGAACAGCAGCGCCAGCAGCACGATCATGATCGGCCCGCCGACGAACTCGGCCAGCGTGAACTGCCAGCCCATCAGCAGCGCCAGGATGACGCCCAGTTCCACGACCAGGTTGGTGGACGCGATCTCGAACGCCATCGCCGAGGTGAAGTCGGCGCCCTTGCGCAACAGTGACCGGGCCAGCGCCACGGCCGCGTACGAGCAGGACGACGACGCGACGCCCAGCCCGGTGGCCACCGCGATGTTGCGCGGCCGGGCACCACCGAGCAGCCGGACCACCGCGGACCGGCGCACGACGGCCTGCACGACCGCGGACAGGGCGAACCCGAGGATCAGCGCCCACAGGATCTCCCATGTCATCGAGCCGATCGTGGCCAGCGCCGCGCCCACCTGCCCCATCACACACCTCCCCGTCGATACCCCTGCCGGGTATCGGATCTGTCAGTAATACCCAGTGGGGGTATCTACGTCAAGCTGCGCGCCTGTGGACACCGCTACCTACGGTGAGGGTCGGCCCGTCCGCCTGTGGCACCGGGCCGGTCGGCGTTAGGGTGCGGGGCGTGTCCACCGCACGCGCGGAGCGCCTCGTCAATCTCGTGTTGTGCCTACTGTCCACCCGGTCCTACCTGACCGCGGAGCGGATCAGGGGCATCGTGGCCGGCTACGCGGACGCCCCGTCCGACGAAGCCTTCTTCCGCATGTTCGAACGCGACAAGGCGGAGTTGCGCGATCTCGGTGTGCCACTGGAAACGGGCCGCAATTCGGCCTTCGACGCCACGGACGGTTACCGGATCGCCCGGCGCGACTACGAACTCGGCGACATCGACCTGGAACCCGACGAGGCAGCCGCCGTGGCCCTCGCGGTCCGGTTGTGGGAGGCCCCCGAGCTGACCGGCGCCGCGCAGGGTGCGCTGCTGAAACTGCGAGCCGCCGGGGTCGACGTGGACGAGGCGTCCGCGCCCGCCGTCGAGCCCAAGGTGCGGGCCACCGAACCGGCGTTCGGCCCACTGCTGGCCGCCGTGCAGGCAGGCCAGGCGGTCAGCTTCGACTACCGCAGGTCGCCGCCGTCGGAGGTGCTGACCAGAACCGTCGAGCCGTGGGGCGTGGTGTCCTGGCGGGGCCGCTGGTACGTGGTCGGCCGCGACCGCGACCGGGACGCGCCCCGCTGCTTCCGGTTGACCAGGGTCGTCGGGGATGTGCGCGCGGTCGGCAGGCCGGGGGTGGTGGAACGGCCCGCCGGGATCAATCTGCTGGACTACGTGCTGGGCGGCCAGCAGGAGACCCGGCCGGCCACGACCGCGCGCCTGTGGGTGGCGCAGGGCCGCGCCCAGGGCGTGCGCAGGCAGGCCACCGTGGTCGGCAGCCGCACGCTGGCCGGGCAGCCGGGCGACGAAGTGGTGGTCGAACTGCACTTCCCGGAGTCGGCCGCCGGCTGGCTGGCCGGGCACGGCGAGGACGTCGTGGTGCTGGAACCGGACGTGCTGCGCAAGGCCGTCCGGGAACGCCTGCTCGGCACGCTGGAGGCGCAGGCGGGTACGGCGCGCGCGGGTGGGGAGAGCTGGGCGAGATGAACGCGGCGAACAAGCCGGTCGCATCGGCGGCGGCGTCCGACCGGTTGCCCAGACTGCTGGCGCTGGTGCCCTACCTGATCGCGCGTCCCGGTATCCCGGTGGACGAGGCGGCCGCCGACTTCGGCGTCACGCCCAAGCAGTTGCGCCGGGACCTCGAACTGCTCTGGATGTGCGGCCTGCCCGGCTACGGCCCGGGTGACCTGATCGACCTGTCCTTCGAGGGCGACACCATCACCGTCACCTACGACGCGGGCATGCGCAGGCCGCTGCGGCTGACGGCGGCCGAGGCCACCTCGCTGCTGGTCGCCCTGCGCGCGCTGGCCGACACTCCGGGCGTCGTGGACACCGACGCGGTCCGGCGCAGCCTCGCCAAGATCGAGTCGGCGGTCGGCCAGGCCCAGCCCGCCGGGGTGGTCGTCGGCCTGGCCATGCGTGAGACCGAGTCGACCGAGCGGACCCGCCAGGTCGTGGCGGGCGCGCTGCGCGACCGGCGTGCCCTGCGGATCCGCTACTACACGGCATCCCGGGACGAGATCACCGACCGTACGGTGGACCCGATGCGGCTGCTGCTGGTCGAGGGTCGCAGCTACCTGGAGGCGTGGTGCCGGCTGGCCGAGGACGTCCGGTTGTTTCGATTGGACCGGATCGACGAGGTCGCCGAGCTGGCCGAGCCCGCCGCACCGCCGCCGCACGCCACGCCGCACGACGTCTCCGAGGGCGTGTTCCGGCCCGAACCCGACCAGCGTGCGGCCGTGCTCGTGCTGCAGCCCGACGCCCGGTGGATCGCGGAGTACTACCCGGTGGACGACCTGACCGAACTCGACGGTGGCCGGGCCAGGGTCCGGATGCGCTACACCGACACATCGTGGATGGTCCGGCTGATCCTGGCCCAGGCCGGGGAGGTGCTGGTGGAGGAGCCGGCGGAGCTCGCCGACGCCGTCTTGTCACGCGCTCGCAAAGCCGTGGCGCGGACTGATCACCTCCCGGCAACCTGAGCGGGTTACGGTATGGCCGTGCCGTTCGTACCGATCCTCGTCGGGTTGCTGGCCGTTGGCCTGCTCCTGCTGGTCCTCGTGGGCCTGCGCGTGCGCGGGTCGCTCAAGCGGTTCGGCCTGGTGCGGGGCGCATCGGACAGCTATCTGGCCGATCGCGCCGGCCTGCTGAAGGCCAGGTCGGCCGCCCTCGGGGTGGCCGTCTCGGAGCGCAGGCAGCACCCCGAATTGGGCATAGGTCGGTGAGGAATGCTCCGCGTACCATCGACGGCAGCTAAGAAACGGGAGGACTACCGTGCTTAACGGATTCGGCTGGCCGCATCTGCTGATCATCGCCGTACTGATCATCGTCCTTTTCGGTGCGAAGAGGCTGCCGGACGCCGCTCGCGGCATCGGTAAGTCCATGCGCATCTTCAAGGCGGAGACCAGGGGCCTGCAGGAGGACGAGGCTGCCAACAACAACGGTGCCCCGGCACCGCAGCCCACGCCGCCGCAGCAGTTGTCGGCACCGCAGCAGCAGATGCCGCAGCAGAACTACGTGCCCCAGCAGAACTACAGTGCGCCGTTCCCCGCGCCGACCACGGCGGACCAGGGCAACGCGCCGAGTGACCAGCAGCGCTGAGCTGCTGCTGACTAGGAACGGACGGACAGGTGGAGAACAACCCCTTCCGCCCAACTGGTGGGCGCCAGGAAGCTCGACAGCGTCGTAGCCGTCGGAGGAACCCCGACGGGACGATGACGCTGATCGAGCACCTGTATGAGCTGCGTCGACGTCTCGGCTTCGCCGTGCTCGCCCTCATCGCCGGCGGCATCCTCGGATTTCTCTGGTTCAACTACCGGGTCGGTCCGATCCCATCCCTGGGTCAGCTGTTGACCGGTCCGTACTGCAGTCTGCCCGCGAGCCACCGGGCGACCTTCGTCGGACGCGGGTGCGCGCTGCTGCAGACGCAGCCGTTCGAGGGTTTCGTGGTCCGGCTGAAGGTCGGCGTGGCGGCGGGCCTCGTGCTGATGAGCCCGGTCTGGCTCTACCAGCTCTGGGCGTTCATCACGCCGGGCCTGTACCGCAAGGAGCGCAGGTTCGCGATCACGTTCGTGACCGCGGCGGTCGTGCTGTTCGCCGGTGGCGCCGTGATGGCCTACCTGGTCGTTCCCGAGGCCCTGAAGGTGTTGTCCAACGTCGGTGGCAGCGAGTTCGTCACCGCACTGGCGGCCACCGCCTACGTCTCGTTCCTGCTGAACCTGCTGCTCATCTTCGGGGTGAGTTTCGAGCTGCCACTGCTCGTGGTGATGCTCAACCAGGTCGGCGTGGTCAAGTACGAGAAACTGCGCCAGTGGCGCCGGTACATGATCTTCGGCCTGTTCGTGTTCGCCGCGTTCGCGACGCCCGGCCAGGACCCGATCTCGATGTGTGCCCTCGCCGGTGGCCTCACGATCCTGCTCGAAGTCGCCGTGCAGATCTCCCGGATCCACGACCGGCGCAAGGAGCAGGCGCGCGTCGACGACGGCTGGGACGGCCTGGACGACGACGAAGCGTCGCCGATGCCCACGGCCGAGCCCGTCGGGAAAGAGCCCTTCAGCTACGACGACGTGACCTGACCGGATCGGCGGGCCGTGGGGACTGACATCATCTGCCGGTGATCGCAGCGCTGTTGGTCAGTCCCGCGGCCGGCGCCGGTGCCGCCGCCCGGGTCGCGGGCCGGGTCGCCGCCACCCTCCGCGGCTGCGTCGACCGGTTGGACACACTCGTCGCGGACTCCGCTGCCGGCAGCCTCGAACTGGCGCACCGCGCCGTCGACCGCGGCACCGACGCACTGGTCACGCTGGGCGGTGATGGCCTGGCCCATCTCGCACTGCAGGCCTGTGCGGGCAGCGCGACCGCGCTCGGCGTGATCCCGGCCGGTACCGGCAACGACCTGGCCAGGGCCCTGGCGATGCCGGCTGACCCGCTGGCCGCCGCGTCCGTCGTCGCCTCGTCGCTGCGTGCCGGGCGGCAGCGGTCACTGGACCTGGGCCGGGTGGCAGGTGGCGGCTGGTTCGCCACCGTGCTGTGCGCCGGCTTCGACTCCCTGGTCAACGAGCGGGCCAACCGGCTGCGCTGGCCCCGTGGCCCGCACCGGTACGACGTGGCGATCGTGGCCGAACTGGGCAGGCTGCGGCCACGTCCGCTGGTCGTGGAGACCGATACCGACGTGCTCCGTCTGGAGGCCACGGCCGTGGCCGTGGGCAACCTGCCCTACTACGGCGGCGGCATCCCGATCTGCCCCGGCGCCGCTGCCGACGACGGCCTGCTGGACATCACCGTGGTCGGCGCGACCAGCAGGCGTGACCTGATCGCGGTGCTGCCGAGGCTGCGCACCGGCAGACACCTCGACCACCCCGCGGTGACCAGCCTGCGGGCCCGCTCGGTCCATCTGGGCGGCCGCAACCAGTGGGTCGCCTACGCCGACGGCGAACGGCAGGCCAGGCTCCCGCTGACGATCCGCGCCGTCCCGGCAGCGGTCTCGGTGGTCCTGCCCTGAGCCGCCGGGCGCCCGGTCCGACATCCCGGCCCGGCGGGGCGCCACCATGTCGGCGGGATGTGACAGTCTGGACAGGTGGCTGATCGCCCCGGGCGCGCCCCGGCCGACGCGTACGCGGCGTCCCGTCGGCGCGCCTCTCGTCCCAGGTTGACCGAGTTCACCGCCGTCGTGCCGTTCGAACTCGACCCGTTCCAGATCCGGTCCTGCGAGGCCCTCGAGGACGGTCACGGTGTCCTCGTCTGCGCTCCGACCGGCGCGGGCAAGACGGTGGTCGGCGAGTTCGCCGTGCACCTCGCGCTCGCCGAGGGCCGGAAGTGCTTCTACACGACGCCGATCAAGGCGTTGTCCAACCAGAAGTACGCCGATCTCGTCGCGCGCTACGGCGCCGACAGCGTCGGCCTGCTGACCGGTGACACGTCGATCAACGGCGGCGCGCCCATCGTGGTGATGACCACCGAGGTGCTGCGCAACATGCTCTACGCCGGGTCCGGCACGCTGGAGGGCCTTGGCTACGTGGTGATGGACGAGGTGCACTACCTGGCCGACCGCTTCCGCGGCGCGGTGTGGGAAGAGGTCATCCTGCACCTGCCGGAGACGGTCAAGCTGGTCAGCCTGTCGGCCACGGTGAGCAACGCCGAGGAGTTCGGCGACTGGCTGGTCGAGGTGCGTGGCGACACCACCGTCGTGGTGGACGAGCACCGCCCTGTGCCGCTGTGGCAGCACATGATGGTGGCCGGCCGGCTGATGGACCTGTTCGCCGGGGAGCAGAAGATCGCCGAGCCCAAGCCGGGTGGCAAGTCGGGCGAGCAGGCCATCGCGGCCATCAACCCGAACCTGCTGCGCCGCACCGAGGACCTGGCCCGGATGCAGGCGCCGTGGCAGCGTGGTCGCGGCCGCAACGGCCCCACCCGCGGGCCTCGGTTCAGGCCGACGTCCCGGGTCGAGGTCGTCGAGCGGCTGGACGCGGCGGGGCTGCTGCCGGCGATCGTGTTCGTGTTCAGCCGGGCAGGCTGCGCTGCCGCCGTCGACCAGTGCGTGCGCGCCGGACTGCGGCTGACCACCCCGGAGGAGGTCGACGAGATCCGGTCGATCATCGACCGGCACACCGCCGAGCTGCCCGAGGCCGACCTGCGGGTGCTGGGCTACTGGGAGTGGCGCGAGGCGCTGGAACGCGGCATCGCGGGCCACCACGCCGGGATGCTGCCCGCGTTCAAGGAGACCGTCGAGGAGCTGTTCGCCGGCGGCCTGGTGAAGGCCGTCTTCGCGACCGAGACGCTCGCGCTGGGCATCAACATGCCTGCCCGGACCGTGGTGCTGGAGCGGCTGGTCAAGTACAACGGCGAGGCCCACGTCGAGCTGACGCCGGGGGAGTACACCCAGCTCACCGGCCGGGCGGGCAGGCGCGGGATCGACGTCGAGGGCCACGCCGTCGTGCTGTGGCAGCCGGGCGTGGACCCCAAGCAGGTCGCCGGCCTGGCGTCCACCCGCACGTACCCGCTGCGCTCGTCGTTCCGGCCCGGCTACAACATGGCCGTCAACCTGGTGCACCAGTTCGGCGTCGAATCGGCGCGGGAGCTGCTGGAGATGTCGTTCGCCCAGTTCCAGGCGGACCGTTCGGTGGTGGGCCTGGCCCGGCGGATCGAGGCCAACGAGCAGGCGCTCACCGGATACGCCGAGTCCATGACGTGCCACCTCGGCGACTTCATCGAGTACGCGGGGCTGCGCCGGAAGGTCAACGACCGGGAGAAGTACCTGGCCCGGCAGAACACGATGAGCAGGCGGGCCGAGGCGGCCGCGTCGCTGGAGCGGCTGCGCAAGGGCGACGTGATCGCGGTCGAGTCCGGCCGCCGGTCCGGCCTGGCCGTGGTGATCGACCCCGGTCTGGACCCGCTGACCGAGCCGCGGCCACTGGTGGTCACCGAGGACCGCTGGGCGGGCAGGCTGTCGGTGACCGACTTCCCGTCGCCGGTGCGCACGCTCGGCAGGCTCCGGCTGCCCAAACAGGTGGACGTGCGTTCGCCCAGGTCACGCCGGGAACTCGCGGACGATTTGCGGAACGCGGGCATCACCGCACCGGGTCGCGAGCGGCGGCGCACCAACGCGGCCGACGACCCGGAACTGGCCACGCTGCGGCGCGCGCTGCGGGCGCACCCGTGCCACGGCTGCGAACACCGTGAGGACCACGCCCGGTGGGCGGAACGCCACCACCGGCTGGCCGTGGAGAACGAGCAGCTCAAGCAGCGGATGGCCGCGACGACCCATTCGCTGGCCCGGTCGTTCGACCGGATCAGGGCGCTGCTCACCGGCCGCGGCTACCTGACCGAGCCGGCCGAGGGCGAGGAGCAGGACGTCACCGAGCACGGCAGGCGGCTGGCCCGGCTCTACAGCGAGTCCGATCTGCTGGCCGCGGAGTGTCTGCGGCACGGCGTGTGGCGCGGCCTGGAGCCGGCGGAACTGGCTGCCGTGGTGTCCGCACTGGTCTACGAGGCGCGCCGCGACGGACCCACCGAGGCGAGGGTGCCCGTGGGCCCGATCGGCGAGGCCCTGCGCGAGACCGCGCGGCTGTGGGCGTCCATCGAGGAGGACGAGCGGCACCATCGGCTGGACCGCACCAGGGAGCCCGACGCGGGTTTCGCCTGGCCGGTGTACCGGTGGGCGCGCGGCGAGCCGCTGGAGCGGGTGCTCACGGCGGCCGAGGCGAACGGTCAGGAGGTGCTCGCCGGGGACTTCGTCCGGTGGTGTCGGCAGGTCATTGACCTGCTGGACCAGATCCGGGACGTGGTGCGCGGCGAAGATCCGGTCGGTGCCGTGGCGGCCAAGGCGGCGAGCGCGATCCGGCGTGGTGTGGTCGCGATGGGCACCGCCTGAGAATTGGTGACCAGAATGCCATGCGAACGTGGGTCGGCTGGGTGGGGAAACCTGGTACACCTGTGGTTTGATCCCCGGCGAAGACGGGTCCGGGCAACCGGACCCCACTCGACGGCGACGCAGGACGGCTAGGCCGATCCCGATCTCGGAGGCAAACGAATGAGCAGCCCCTACGGCCCGCCTGGGGGGAACGACCCGCAGGGCTGGGGCCAGCAACCCACCTACGGCGGCGGTCAGTATCCGGACCCGCAGTCGGGTGGGTTCCCCTCTCAACCGGGGGGCTACGGGCAGCAGCAGGGTGCGCCGAACCAGGGCGGCTGGCCGCCGCAGCCACAGCCGCAGCCGGGCTACGGCCAGCAACCCATGCCCGGTTACGGTCAGCCGCCGCAGCCCCAGCCGGGCTACGGCCAGCAACCGATGCCCGGCTATGGCCAGCAGCAGCCGGCGTACGGCCAGCAGCCGACGCAGCAGCAGCCCTACGGCGGCCAGTTCGGCCAGCAGCAACAACAGCAGCAGCAGCAGTACCCGGGCTACCAGCCGGGCTTCCCCGGTGACCAGGCCACGCCACGCAAGCGGACCGGCATGATCTGGACGATCGTCGTGGTCGCCGTGGTGATCGTCGCCGCCGTCGCCGTGCTCGGGTTCGTGTGGCCAGGCTGGTTCAACACCAAGGTGCTCGACACGTCGACGCTGGAGAACGGCGTCAAGGGCATCCTGCAGAACGACTACAAGATCAACGTGAGCACGGTGACGTGCCCGTCCAGCCCCGAGGTCAAGGTGAACTCGTCGTTCAACTGCCAGGCCACCATCGGCGGCCAGCAGAAGAACGTCAAGGTGACGATCAAGTCGTCGGACGGCCTCTACGAGGTGTCCCAGCCCCAGTAGCCGACGGTGTCCGCTCGGTGGCCGCAGGAATTCGGTCGCCGAGCGGCGCTTCGTGGGCGACGATGCGGGCATGACCGACAGCGATGCCAGCACCGACGTTCGCGCCCTGACCCCGGACGAGTACCGCGCCGCCAGCACCTTGTTCCGCGCGAGCATGCATACCGGCCCGGCGAGCGACGAAGCGTGGGCCGAACGCGGCAAGTCCTACGACGAGGGCCGGGTACTCGGCGCGTTCCGCGACGGAGCACTCGTCGGTAGCGCCCTCTCCTACGCGGGCCAACTCTCGGTGCCCGGTGGCGCACTGCTGCCGATGGCGATGGTCACGGCGGTCGGCGTGCGAGCGGATCAGACCCGGCGCGGCGTGCTCACCTCGCTCATGCGTGCACAGCTGACCGGGCTGTCGGAACCGGTGGCGACGCTGCGCGCGAGCGAAGCCCTCATCTACGGCCGGTTCGGCTACGGAGTGGCCACCCGGGGCCGGACCGTGCGGATCACCAGGCGCAAGGCGGCTTTCCGGGCCACGGCTCCCGATGGCGGCTCGGTGCGGATCATGCTGTTGCGCGAGGCGGCCGAACAGGGCCTGTTGCCGCCCCTGTACGACGAGATCAGCGGGCGCAGGCCCGGTTGGTCGGCGCGGCCGGACGGCTGGTGGGCCGCCATCCGAATGTGGGGCATCGAGGAGAAGAACACCACACTGGCCGCGGTGCACACCGGGCCGGACGGCGACGACGGGTTCGCGGTCTACAACGTGTCCCGCAGCCCAGGTGAGCGTGGCAGCACCACGTTGCACGTCCAGGACCTGTGGGCGGCCGACGACGCCGCGTGGGCAGCGTTGTGGCGGTTCGTGGTGGGCGTGGACCTGATCGAGGCCGTGCAGAGCGAGTTCCGCCCGCTGGACGAGCCGATCGAGGAGTTGTTCGCGGACCGGCGTGCCGTGCAGACGTCCGAGGTCGAGGACGAGACGTGGCTGCGCCTGGTCGACGTACCGGCGGCGTTGGCGGCGCGGACGTTCGACGAACTCGGCACTGGCGCGGGCTCGGTGGTGATCGAGGTGCATGACCAGTTCCTGCCCGAGAACTCCGGTCGCTACCGCATCGGCGACGGACCGGCCAGGCAGGTGGACGAGCCCGCCGAGCTGACGATGGACGTCGACGTGCTGGGCCAGCTCTACCTCGGTGACGCGGCGCCGTCGGCACTGGCCGGCGTGGGCCGGATCGGCGTGGTGAAGTCGGATGCGCTGCGCGTGGCGGACCGGCTGTTCGCCGTCGCCGGATCGCCTTGGTGCGGCACGTTCTTCTGAGCCCGGCTGGCGGTGCTGCCGAGCAGCCCGAGGCCCGGTCCGAGGGCCCGGGCCGGCCCGGCGACCGTGTGGATGGCTGGTGTCGGGGTTCGGCCGGTCTCGATCTTTGCGTAGAGTCCCGGCCAGGATCCCGGCCCGGATCGCCGCGTCCGCGATGCGATGTCCGCCATGCGGCGGTCGGCTCGTGGGGCACGCAGCAGGCGGCCCAGGCGTTCGCCACGTTCTCGCTCGGCCGGCGTGAACCGCACTCGAACTGTACCCGTATGATTATACCGGTATAGTTATTGGACCGGGTGGGAGCGAGAGACGTGATCGAACTGAAGTCCCCGCGCGAGATCACCGCACTGCGCGCAGCAGGCACTGTGGTGGCGCGGGCACTGGCAGCGGTGCGGGACGCGGCGGATGTCGGCGTGACGCTCAAGGAGTTGGACGACGTGGCCGCCGCGGTCATCGCCGACGCGGGCGCGGTGCCGTCGTTCCTCGACTACCTCCCACATTTCGCCGCGACGCCGTACCCGGCGGTCATCTGCTCCAGCGTCAACGACGCCATCGTGCACGGCATCCCGACCGCCTACCGATTGGCGGACGGCGATCTGGTCAGCATCGACTGCGGTGCTCATCTCGACGGTTGGTGCGGCGACGCGGCGATCAGCTTCACCGTGGGCAGTGCCGCCGCCGAGGACTCGGCGCTGATCGCGACCACCGAACAGGCATTGCAGGCCGGGATAGCGGCTTGCTTGCCGGGTAACAGAATCGGCGACATCGGCAACGCCGTCGGGCCCATCGCCCGGGCCGCCGGTTACGGGATCCTGGCCGGCTACGGCGGTCATGGTGTCGGGCGAGCGATGCACGAGCAGCCGCATGTACCGAACGAGGGCGCGCCTGGTCGTGGGCTGGGGTTGCGACCCGGCATGGTCATCGCCATCGAGCCGATGTTCATCATCGGCGGGACTGACGATCATCGCACTGATGCCGACGGTTGGACCCTGCGCACGTCGGACGGTACGAGGGCGGCGCACGTGGAGCACACGATCGCGATCACCGACGACGGACCAGTGGTGCTCACGGCTCCCTGAGCTCCGCAGATCGCGGCCGGCACAGGAAAGTGGTGCCGGGCCGTCCGGCGGTTCTGCCCGGCAACCGGCGGCCGCCGAACCGAAGTCGACCACCTCGCCACCGTCCGGCACGCGAGCACCGACGGCCGCAAGCACTACCGCGCCACCACGCCACGCTCGCAGCAGGCGACCCGCACCGGGACCCCGCAAGCCCGAATCCCGATCGACGCTCTACGCGAGTCCGGCCTGCCCGCATCGGAGCGGCTGCGCCGTGCTCCCTTGTCGTTCACGGTTCGACGCCGCAGTCGCGGTCAAGTGCGGCCTGCCCCGTGGGCGGCCATGTCCCTGTCAGCGGTCCTTCGATGCCACCAGGCCCGGCGACACCAGCCTCCAGATCATGAGTTCGACGGGGAGAACAAGTCATGCCGGGCCTGGCGACCACGACTCCTTGATCAGGAGCTACGAACAAGGCAACGGGGAGAACGCGATCTCGGCTCGGCCGTCCAGCGACGGCCCCAAGGGTTGGCGGTCTGTCTGCTCAGCTCGCCGCGGGACAGGCATTCCCCGCTTCGCGACCGCACTCTCAGTGCTTCGATGCGTTGTTGGCCAAGGCTTCTGTCAGTCGCTTCACCGAGGACTCGATTCCCCACTGTTGCGCCAACTCCGCCAATCGCTGCGGATCGGCCGGGCGGTCCGGCACCTCGTCCTCGCCGGACATGACCACATCCGCGTCCGTCGCGACTCGCACGACCGTGGGCGCGACAGCCAGATAGTCCGCCGCTGCCACCAGTTTCGCCGTGACCGGCGCTGCCAGCTTCCCGTCCCTGGCCGCCGTGAGCAACCCGTGCAGTGAGCCGAACTGGGTGATCAGCTTGGCTGCCGTCTTCTCGCCGATGCCGGCCACCCCGGGCAGACCGTCGGACGGGTCGCCGCGCAGCAGTGCCATGTCCGCGTAACCCGGGCCCGCGTCGGCCACCGGCAGGCTGTACCGCTGCGCCAGTTCCGCCGGGCCCAGCAGTTCCGCCTTCGCCCAGCCCTTGCCGACATAGATGACCCTCGCGGGCGTCGGCTCTTCCCTGACGACCTGGAACAGGTCCCGGTCGCCGGTGATGACCTCAACCGGGTCCACGGATTCTCGCGCGGTGAGCGTGCCGATGACGTCGTCCGCCTCGTAGCCCGCTGCCTCGCCCGTGGCCAGGCCCGCCGCTGCCAGCACCTCCAGGATGATCGGCACCTGCGGGCTGAGCGTGTCCGGCACGTCCTCGGCGTTCACCGCCTCGTCGGCCACCCGGTGCGCCTTGTAGCTCGGCAGCAGTTCCACCCGGAACGCCGGGCGCCAGTCCGCGTCCAGACACGCCACGAGCCTGCTCGGGCCACGGTCGCCGATGATTCTGGCCACCGTGTCGGTGAAGCCCCGCACGGCGTTCACCGGTGTCCCGTCCGGCGCGGTGATCGAGTCGGGCAGCGCGTAATAGGCGCGGAAGTACAAGCTCGCCGAGTCCAGCAGCACAAGTGGGGCGCTCACGCCGCGAGCGTAGTGGCCCCACGGCGTTGGTCGCGCGATCACGGCCCGCGCGCCGGATAAGCTCCCCGACATGTCGAGCACGCATGCACCGGACGCCTCGTCGCTGCTGGCCAGGCTGGCACGAGCCCGCGAAGCCACGGCCGCCGCCGGGGTGGACGCCCTGTTCGTGGCACCCGGATCCGATCTGCGCTACCTGCTGGGCGTCGGTGGCAGGTCCTTCGAGCGGTTGACCTGCCTGGTGCTGCCTGCCGCCGGCTCCGCCGCCGAACCCACGCTCGTCGTGCCCGCGCTGGAACGACCCGGCTACGACCATGTGCCCACCGACGACCTCGGCATCGCCGTCGCCACCTGGGTGGACGGCGAGGACGCCTGCCACCTCGCGATGAGCACGCTGGGTGGCCGGCCAGGCCGGGTCGCGGTGACCGACATGATGCCCGCCCTGCACGTGCTGGGGCTGCGGCAGGAGTCGCCGGACACGGTGCAGACGCTCGCCGGGCCGGTGTTGCGCGAACTGCGGATGCGCAAGGACGACGCCGAACTGGCCGGGCTGCTGGCCGCGGGCGAGGCCATCGACCGGGTGCACGCGAACATGGCGCAGTGGCTGCGCGCCGGGCGGACAGAAGCCCAGGTCGGTGCGGACATCGCTGCCGCGATCGTGGCCGAGGGGCACGAGGTGGCCGAGTTCGTGATCGTCGGTTCCGGGCCGAACGGGGCCAGCCCGCACCATGAGTTGTCCGACCGGGTCATCCAGCGCGGTGACGTGGTCGTGGTGGACATCGGCGGGCCGGTCTCGTCCGGCTACAACTCCGACTCCACCCGTACCTACGTGCTCGGCGAGCCGAGCGAGCCGGACGTGCTGGCCACCTACACCGTGCTGCAGCGCGCTCAGCAGGCCGCCGTGGACATCGTCCGCCCCGGCGTCACCGCCGAGACCGTGGACGCCACCGCCCGGCAGATCATCTCGGACGCGGGTTTCGGTGCGAACTTCATCCACCGCACCGGCCACGGCATCGGCCTGGACGTGCACGAGGAGCCCTACATCGTGGCGGGCAACAGCCTGCCGCTGGAGCCGGGCATGGCGTTCAGCGTCGAGCCCGGCATCTACCTGCCCGGCCGCTGGGGTGCGCGGATCGAGGACATCGTCATCGTCACCGAGCACGGTGTGCGGTCGCTGAACAACCAGCCACACGACCTGGTGGCCCTGTGACGTCGCCGCTG
Source organism: Candidatus Melainabacteria bacterium (assembly GCA_963780635.1). Taxonomy (GTDB): domain Bacteria; phylum Actinomycetota; class Actinomycetes; order Mycobacteriales; family Pseudonocardiaceae; genus DATEPR01. The sequence goes on along the minus strand of CAWACW010000013.1, from coordinate 169,995 downwards.
GAACCCATTGACAGAGCGATCATGCGCGAGCTGGTGGCCGACGGCAGGCGCACGCTGACCGACCTGGCCGAGCGGGTCGGACTGAGCGTGTCGGCCGTGCACCAGCGGGTACGGCGGCTGGAGCAGCGTGGTGCCGTGCGCGGCTACGTCGCGAAGCTGGACCTGGAGCAGCTGAACCTGCCGCTGACCGCGCTCATCTCGCTGACCCCGATCGACCCGGCCGCACCCGACGACTACCCGCGACGGCTGCGGCATCTCACCCAGATCGAGTCGTGTTATTCGGTGGCGGGAGATGAGTCGTATGTGTTACTTGTCCGGGTAGCCAGTCCGTTGGCGCTGGAGGAGTTGCTCCGCCAGATCCGGGAGGCGGCGAACGTGTCGACGCGGACCACGGTCGTGCTCTCCACGCCGTTCGAAGGGCGGCCGCCGGGTATCTGACGCAGTGACTTCAGTGGGAACTGGAATACCGGGAGGCAGCTATGGCCGCGACCGCGGACATCGTCGAGATCACCACGCCGGCAGAACTGACCGAACTGGTCGGTGAGCCCGTGCCGCGCGTGGCGAACAAGGTCCGTACCTGCCTGCACGAGGTCGACCGCGTCTGGCTGGCCCGGTCGCCGCTCTGCCTGATCGCCACGTCCGCGGCCGACGGCACGTGCGACGTCTCGCCGAAGGGTGACCCGCCCGGATTCACCCACGTGCTGGACGACACGACGATCGTGATCCCGGACCGGCCGGGCAACCGCCGCGTCGACGGCTTCCGCAACGTGCTGAGCAACCCGCAGGTCGGCCTGCTCTACCTGGTGCCCGGCCGGGGCGACACCCTGCGCGTCAACGGCCGCGCGCGCCTCATCCGCGATGCCCCGTTCTTCGACGAGCTCGTGGTCAAGGGCCACCGGCCCGCGCTCGCGCTGCTGGTGGACGTCGAAGAGGTCTTCTACCACTGCTCCAAGGCCTTCCTGCGCTCGAAGCTGTGGCAGCCCGAGTCGTGGGAACCCGGCGCCGCGCCGAGCCGACCGCGCATCTCGAAGGCCGTGGAGCGGCAGGAAGACACCCTTGAGGAGCTGGAGCGGTACTACGGTTCCGGCTACGAGGCCACGCTCTACGGCTAGCCGTCAGTCCGACGGCGGCCGGTCCTCGGTCACATCTGCCAGCGTGACTCCCAAGCGCGCCAACGGTTCCTCGGCGTCGGCGATCACCCGCACACTGCGGTCGTCGCCCCGGCGTAGCCAGCCGTCGCCGACGGCGCGAGCGAAGATCGCGGTGGGTACCGCGCCGCTGAAGTGCTCGCGGCGCTCCGTCCAATCAAGACATTCCTTGAGCTGGGGCCGCCTGGCCGGAATGTCGACGCCCAACCGTGCCAGCGCGGCGTGGCCGTCCGGCGTGAGGACGAGCCCGTCGGTCGTGTCGACGAGCCCGGTACGCACCATGCCATCCCGCACCGCCACGCCCAGCCGGCCGGCCAAGTGGTCGTAACACGTGCGGGCGAAGGCCAGGCGCTGCGCGCGCAGTGACGACCGGAGCGTGCGCGGTGGCCGGTGGGCCGCGTGTTCGGACAGGCGCTCGATCAGTTCGGCGACGCGCCGGTCGGTGATGCGCACGTAATGGTGGCGCCCCTGCCGCACGGTCGTGACGAATCCGGTGTCGGCGAGCCTGCGCACATGTCCGCTGGCCGTCGACGACGCGACGGCGGCCGCGGTGGCCAGTTCGCCGACGGTCCAGGCCCGGCCGTCGATGAGTGCGAGGCACATGGTCGCCCGGCTCGGATCGGCGAGCACGGCGGCGACCTCGGCCAACTCGATGGTCTCCATCCGGTCAGCGTAGGCGGGCGACCTGTCGGTGCGGGCCGACGTTTTCGACAACCGGGGCGGAGGTTCCGTATAGTTGTGCCACTAACCGGAGCGTTCGCCCCGGTTCGATCAGGGAGACCACATGACAACACCTCGCGAGGTGGCCGATCTCGTCCAGCAGCGGCTCGCCGCCGCCGACATGTCGGGTTTCGCCGACCTGTTCGCCACCGGCGCCGTCTTCGAGTACCCGTTCGGGTTCCCGGGCGCGCCCTCCGTACTGCACGGCCGGGAAGCGCTGCGGGAACATCTGGTGGCGTCCCGGCGGGACATCGGCGCGCTGATCGAGATCGGCGGTGTGACGCCGACCGTCCACGAGACGACCGACCCGGAGGTGCTGGTCATCGAGCTGGAGATCCACGGCACGACCCTGGCCACCGGGCAGCCGTTCCGGTTCCACTCCGGCGTCGAGGTCATGCGGGTCCGTGACGGCGAGATCGTCGAGTACCGCGACTACACCAACGTGCTCGGGGCGGCGACCATCACCGGGGGAGCGGGCGCGATCGTGGAGGCACTGCTGGCCGAGGCGCGGGCCTGACGGCGACGCCACGCGAGGTCTTCGACGGATTCGTCCAGGCCACGTTGTCGGACTCGGTTGTCGGACTCGGTTGCCGGACTCGGCCGACGAGCCGGCCGCCAGATACGCCGGGGACGTGGTGATCGACCTGCCGTTCGGGCGGACCGGTGCGGTTCGTCTGCCGGTGCGGTTCGCCGGCCGCGAACCGGTGCGGCAGCGGTGGCTCGCCGTCGCGGACCAGCGCGAACCGCTGCCGCTGCAGCCCCCGCAGTGGAACCGAGTCTGTCTCGCTCATGCCTTGCCCACCACGCCGGCATCCGTCACGCGACTGGGACGAACGGGCCGGTTCACCGGCGCGGACTCGATCGTCGGACACGACACCGCCGCTCCCCGAGGTGATCATCACGGAGTGGCAGGTGCACGGCCAGGTCGCCGCCGCCGGCCGGGCGTACTCGTCGCGGTTCCTCATGGTGCTGCGGGTGCGGGACGGGTTGATCGTGTCCTCGCGCGACCACGGCGACTCGATCGCGTTCGCCAGCGCGTTCGACCGGCTGCCTGACCTGCTGGACGCGGTCAGCCCGCGGTGACCATCGCGGCAGGGTGCAGCACTCCGTTGCGCCCGGCCAGGCATGCGGCAGCGCGGTCGGCGGTGCTGAGGAACTCACCGAGACAGTTGCCGAACGCCTGGGCCCCGCGGGCGTTCGGGTGGAACGACGCCTGCAGCGCGTGGCCGACGCGTTGGGTCTTGGTGATGTCCTGCCAGGCCACGGTGAGCCGGGTGAACCACTCGTTGCCGGTGTGGGTGCCGCCGCCGGAACACGCCTCGTGGCCCAGCCCTGCCTCGGCCAGGTCGAGATAACGGGTGTCGGCCTCGGTGGCGGCTTTGTGCAGGCCGTCGTCCAGGGCCTGGATCGCGGTGGTGCGCACCCACTTCAGGTCGACCGGCCGGAACGGGCACCCGGCGAGGCCGAGCAGGTTGCCCGCGACGTTGGGGCCGACCGGTGCCGCGTAGGACTGCAGCACCAGCTGGTAGCTGCCCGGCGCGTAGTGCACGGCCGCCATCGCGGACCGGATCTCGCGCAGCACAGCTACCACCTTGGGCACCATCGCGTCGATCCGCCGCTGCCACTGCGCCTCGAAGCCCACGCTGCAACTGCCGCGATCGGCCCATGCCTCGACGCAGGAGTTCAGCACCTGGGCGAAGTGCGGGTCGTCGTTGGCCCCGACGGCCACCACCACGGCCAGCACCCGGTCGTGCTTGGCGAGTGTGGCGAGCTGGGCGGTCTGGGACGGCTCGCCGTACTGCCTGGCCTTGCCGGCGCCGACCTGGACAGTACTCGCGCCCGAGCAGGCCAGGTCGACCTCGCGCACGACGCCCGCCAGGTGGGTCTGGTAGATCTCGGCGTTGGGGGAGCGGTGGCACCAGTCACCGTTGTGACCGTCGGTGGCCGCGGTGTAGTCGCCCGTGCCCTCACCGGACAGCGTGCTGTCGCCCAGCGACACGATCGTGAGTGGCCCGTTGACCGGTGGGCCCGGTTTCGGCGGCGGGGGCAGGGGCACCATGTCGGCGGCCGCGGTGAACAGGAGGATCAGCAGCACCGCGGCGAACACACCGCGGGAGCGGGACCTGGGCAGCCGATCCGTATGCACTGGATCGAGTCTACGGGGGCGGTCGGAGGCCAATTCGATCGCCGTCGGTGTCCGGCGCCGGTACCCATGACGGGTATAGGTGAGCGGAGCGCGACCGACCGGGTGATCGAGGCGGCGGGTGGCAGCGAGGTACTGGAGCGGCTCGCCGGCCTGCCTGGCACCGACCTGACGACCCTGCTGCTGGCAGTGACGCGCCGCCGCGCGGCCCTGCTGACGCCCGCCGGCGTGCTGCGCCGCTACGGTGCCGACCGCTTCTCAGCGCCCGCGGCACTGCCCTTCGACCGGCTGCGGCGCACAGAGGACAGGCTCGGTATCGAGGCCGCTGCGACACTGGGACCGTCAGCCTGCCCGGACAGCGACGGCCGCCGTCGCAGTCCGAAGTAGACGGCGCCGACGCCGAACGCCGAGTAGATCGAGTCGGCCTGACCCCACAGGGAACTGTTCATCACCATGGTCGGCAGGCCCAGCACGACCGCGGCCGCGAGCGTCGGCCACCACGTGTCCGGCCTGCGCGGCGCCACGATCCGGTACCTGAACACGGCATGTTCACCGGCGATGCGCGCACTCTGCGCCGGCTGTGAATCGTCGGTGGCCGGTGGCAGGCTGGGCGCATGGTCGAGATACCGGAGTCGAACTACGCGCAGCGCTGGGTCGGCGACACCCGCGAACGCATGCCCAGGACGGGCAACGAGCGGGAGACCCTCACCGGTTTCCTGGACTGGTACCGAGCGACGTTCGAGCAGAAATGCGCTGGTGTCACAGCCGAGGCACTGTCCGAGAAGGGCGTGCCGCCGTCCGACCTGAGCCTGCACGGCCTGCTGCGCCATCTCACCGGCGTGGAGCGGTGGTGGTTCCGCATCCAGTTCGCCGGTGAGGACGTGCCGATGCTCTACTACTCCGAGGACGACCCCGACCAGGACTTCGAGTCACTGGACGGGGACGTCGAGGAGGCGATGGCGGCCTGGCGGGCCGAGTGCGCCGCGTCGCGCGCGATCGTCGCCGCGGCGTCCACACTGGACGCGACCGGCACTGTCACACGCACCGGCGAGGCGATCTCGTTGCGGCACATCCTTGTGTCGATGATCGCCGAGTACGCCCGGCACGACGGGCACGCCGATCTGCTGCGGGAGCGGATCGACGGCGCCGTCGGGCACTGAGTTACGCGAAGCCGGCCACCGGACGCGGGGTGTAGGGCTCTTCGAGCCGCGCGACCTCGTCCTCGGTCAGCGTGATGTCCAGCGCGGCCACCGCGTCGTCGAGGTGGTGCGGCTTGGTGGTGCCCACGATCGGTGCGGTCACCGCCGGATTGCGCCGCAGCCAGGCGAGCGCGATCTGCGCCCTGGGCACACCGTGTTGCTCGGCGATGGCCGCCACCCGGTCCACGATGACCTTGTCGTTGTCCCCGTAGAGCCGCTTGCCGAACTCGTCGGTCTCGCTGCGGGCACTGGTCTCGTCCCACGGGCGGGTCAGCCTGCCCCTGGCCAGCGGGCTCCACGGGATGACGCCGATGCCCTGGTCCCGGCACAGCGGCAGCATCTCCCGTTCTTCCTCGCGGTAGAGCAGGTTGTAGTGGTTCTGCATGGTGGCGAACCGGGTCCAGCCATGCTGGTCGGCCAGGTACAGCGCCTTGGTGAACTGCCAGGCCCACATGGACGAAGCGCCGATGTAGCGGGCCTTGCCTGCCTTCACCACGTCGTGCAACGCCTCCAGCGTCTCCTCGATCGGCGTGGCGTAGTCCCAGCGGTGGATCTGGTACAGGTCCACATAGTCCATGTTCAGCCTGCGCAGGCTGTTGTCGATCTCGGTCATGATCGCCTTGCGGGAGAGGCCGTGGCCGTTGGGGCCGGGCCGCATCGCGCCGTGCACCTTGGTGGCCACCACGATGTCGTCCCGATTCGCGTACTCGGCCAGCGCCCGCCCGGTGATCTCCTCGCTGCTGCCCGCCGAGTAGACGTTCGCGGTGTCGAAGAAGTTGATGCCGGCCTCGACCGCCCTGCGGATGAACGGCTTGCCCGTCTCCTCGTCCAGGCTCCAGGGATGGCCGCCACGGTCCGGCTCGCCGAAACTCATCATGCCCAGGCAGATCGGCGAGACGTCCAGCCCTGTCGAACCCAGCTTCACGTATTCCACGTGGTCACGTCCCTCTGTGTCGCGGATGAAGTGTCGACGAGACGGACCCTAGCCAGTGGTGTCCACACCACTATCGCTGGTTGCCTCCGCGCAACCAGTCGACGTAGTCCGCCACGGCGGACGCCGTGTCGTAACGCGGCTCGAATCCAGTGTCCAGTTGCAGTCGCGTGATGTCCAGGTACGTGCTGCGCGCGGCGCCGTCCGGGTCCCGCCCGGCGGCCAGCAGCAGCTCCGCGTCCGGCACGGCCTTCGCGATCGCGGCGGCGACCTCACCGTTGGTGGTGACCCGGCCGGACGCCACGTTGTAGACACTGTGCCGCAGCTGATCAGCGACCTGCAGTAGCGCGATCGCCCGGCCGCAGTCACGCACGTAGCACATGTCGATGCCGTCGTCGGCGTACGCGGGCCGGGGCAGCGGCGTCCCGTTGACGGCGAGGTGCACCAGCTGCGGCGCGGCGAGGAACGCGGATGCCGGACGGCCGCCCGGCCCCCAGATCGCGCCGATCCGGTAGGCCACCACCTCGATGCCGGTCGCGATCCCGACATAACCCGCGAGCAGCTCGTCGACCTTCTTGAACGTGGGGATCAGGTGCCCGGCCGCCATCGGCAGCGGCACGTCCTCGCGGTACGGGCTGGTGCCCGGCGCGCCGCCGTACACGCCGATCGTGCTCGCGATGCCGACCCGGCGCACTCCCCACCGCGCCGCCGCCTCCAGCACGGTCAGCAGGCCCCCGGTCTCCCGGCGTGCCACGTCGATCGGGCTGCCACCGCTGAACGCGCCGGCCAGGTGGATCATCCCGGTGATCGGGTGCTGGTCGCCGATGGCCAGGAAAGCGTCGCGGTCGTCGATGTCCACCTGTGCCGGGAAGACCCGGCCGCGGGCGCCCGCCAGATGGGTCGGCAGTGCCGTCGCGGTCCGGCCGACGACCACGCACTGCTCACCGAGCTCGATGAGCGCTCGCGTGACGTGTGCGCCGACGAAGCCGAGGCCGCCGGTGATCAGAATCATGACCCACATCCAAACTGTCACTTCACCTGAACGTCAGTATGACTGACGGTCAGGGTATGGATAGAGTTGACGGATGTCCAGGACGTTGAGTCCCCGGGTGACCGCCCGGCTCGGTTACCTGCTCAAGCACGCGCGGGAACAGCTGAGCGAGCTCACCGCGACAGCTCTGCAGCCCTACGGCGTGGACGGCCGCCAGGTGGCGGTCCTGCTCGTCCTCGCCGACGGCGAGCCCACGTCCCAGCAGGAAGCGGCGGGCAGGCTGGGCATCGACCGCACCAGCATGGTCGGCCTGCTCGACGTACTGGAGGACAAGGGTCTGGTGGCGCGCCGCCCGGATGCCAGCGACCGGCGGCGCAACGTCGTCGAACTGACCCCGGCCGGCCGGGACACACTCGCGCGGGCCACCGAGGCGTGCGACGCCGCTGAACAGGAGTTCCTGCGCCCGCTGACACCGGCGCTGGCAGCGCAGTTCACCGCGGCGCTGCACACGATCGTCGGCACGTAGCAGGAACCACGCCGGAATTACCCGGTGAGGGTCACTGGACGCGCCGCCAGCGCCGGGCTACTCGGCCAGGACCTTCGGTCGCCTGCGGCGGACCAGCCACCAGTCGCCCAGCGACAGCAGGATCAGCACCACAGCCACGCCCGCGCTGACCCATGCCGCCGCATGCGCGTGCGGCAGGCTGAAGTTCAGGGTCACGGTGTGCCTGCCGGCGGGCACATGCACCGCGACCAGACCCTGATCGGCCGACACCAGGTCGGCCGGGGCGCCGTCCACGGTGGCCGCCCACCCGACCTGGTCGGCGTCAGCGACCACCAGATAGCCCGCGCCCTGCGCGTTCACCGTCGTGCTGATGGTGTCCGTGCCGTCCTGGTCGACCTTGATCTCACCCGGCTTACCGGCCGCGACCGGTCCCGGCTCGGACAGTACGACGGTGCTGTCGGGCAGCGATCCGGAGGCCAGCAGCCGCACCCGCTGCCGCTGGCCGGTGACCACCTCGGTCGCCGACGCCCACCGGATCCGCGGCAGCGCGTTGAGCCGCTGGTAGATCGCCGACGAGCCGACGTACACCAGGCGCAGCCCGTCCGGGTTCGGCGTGACCTCGCCGATCGCGGGCCCCTGGCCGGCGTCGCCGGTCTCGATGGTCAGCGGCGCGGGCGCGTGCAACGTGAGTGTGGCGGTCAGCCGGGCGGTGTCGGCCGCCGACTCGCCGGGCACCGGGATCTCGAAGACGCCGCCCTGCCTCATACCCGCGGTCAACCGCGATGCCGTCGCGACCTGGTGGCCTGCTGTGTCGTGGATGGCGACCTCGATGGAGCTCTTCGGGTTCGTCGCGATGCCCGTGGACACCACGGCGGCCGGGACGACCGCGACTGCGCGCAGCGGGCCGGGGGAGGGCAGGCCGATGGTGAGCGGCTTGCCGGGCGTCAGCACGGCCGTGCCCACTTTCGGCAGGAGGTGTGGCGTGCCGAACACGGTGTCCGACGGTGCGGCCACGAAGTACTTGGCGCCCAAGCGGTCCAGGATCGGGCTGGTGGCCTGGGCCGTGTTGCCCGGCCCGAAGTCGATGTAGGTCGGGTAGCCGATCGGGTTGTCCGGGATCCCACGGATGAGCGCGGCGAACTGTGCGTTGATGAACGCGTGCCCGTTGACCGACCGCAACGGGTAGGCCACGTTGGTGCCGAACACCATGCCCGAGATCGAGGACGCGAACCGGTCGTGGCCCAAGTGGTCGGCGAGGAACGCGTGCGTGTCGGTGACCGGGTAGAAGGTGTCCCGTCCGGAGTGGGGGGAGTAGCGCACCGCGAACTCGGTGCTCTGCGCGGCGATCAGCGCGATCAGCACGGTCGCCGCGGCGAGCCGGACCCGCCTTCTGCCCACGTCCCCGCGCAACCAGCCCGCCGGGTCGCGCAGCAGCGCCACGCACACGACCGCGACCACGATCAGGCCGGCGGCGATCAGCACCTCGGTCCGGAAGCCCGCCGCCGCCGTCGCGATGTGCTGACCGGTCTGGGCGGCGCCGGAGCGCACGTCCTTGCGGCCCGCGTACAGCAGCACACCACCGGCCAGGATCCCGCCGACGGTCACGATCGAGGGCCACACCCACTGCTTGCCCCGGACTCGCCGCGCCGCGCCGGCCCGCAGCAGCAACTCGAAGCCGACGGCGGTGAGCGCGGCCAGCAGGAAGCCCAGCACGCTGCGCGAGCGCCCGATGAAGTTGATCGAGAAAACGGACCGCAGCACCGGAGTGTGCTGCAGGATCGTCAGCGGGGGCCCACCGACGAAGATCAGCTCGAGCCAGCTCAGCGTGGCGGCGACGAGGAAGATCCAGACGCCCCTGGGCAGCATGCCGCGGCCCTTGCGTGCCATCGCCAGGGCCACCAGCACGAGCACCATCGCCGCCGCGCCCACGTAGGACACGGCTTCCACCATGTTGGGCTTGAGCACGAACTGCGTCGCGTCGTTCGGGTCGACCGAGCCGAACGCCCATGGCGCGATGCTGGTCAGCAGGCTGGCCAACTGCAGGTGGTCGGCGCCGGTCTGGGCGCGGCCCTCGATCAGCCACGTCTTGAAGAACCCCAGGAACGGGACGAGCTGGAACAGCGTGAGGCCGACACCGGCGATCACCGACCCGGCCAGGTAGAGCACGGGCCGGATCAGCTTGCGCAGCTCGTGCCGATGCCGGCCGATCAGCCGGACGAGCGCATAGGCGACGCCGGTGAGCAGCGTGTAACCGGTGACGGCCGGGAAGCCGCCCAGGATCAGCGCGGCGACCGGCAGCGCGACGAGTGCGGCGTCTCTGACCCGGCGCAACTGGATGAACCGTTCCACCGCCCAGAACAGCGCCGGGATGAACGCGGCGACTCGCGTCTGCGGGAAACCCAGCCACGCCACCAGGAATCCGCTGCTGGCGAACACCAGGCCGCCGACCAGCGCGGCCGGGCGGGACACCGACAGCCTGCGCAGGAACAGGAACGTGCCGCCGACGGCGCAGATGACCTCCAGCAGCCGCTCGTAGGCAGGTGCCAGCCAGGTCGGCAGGACGTAGAACGGGATGGTCAGCGGCGAGAAGAACGCGTCGTTCGGTACCGCGGCCTCGGGACTGCCACCGGACGCGTACGGGTTCCACTCCGCGACGTTGCCCTGGCCCAGTTGCTGCTTGAACAGGATCGTGCCGGGCAACTCGGCTGTGTACGTGTCGTCCAGGAACGTGTTGGTGACATCGGTGCCGCCGAATCCGGCGTTCGCCCACGGATTGCCGGTGACCATCTCGTTCGTCGCGGCCAGGATGGACGTGCCGACGAGCGGACCACCGATTCCCCACACCGCGAACAGCGCGACGGCGACGATCGCCAGGACGGTCAGCGCTCGCGGCCGGCGACGTTCCCCGGTCCGTTCGGTGTCCGGATCCAGGGTGCCGCGATCGGGCGCGCTCACTGTCGCCTCATCGTCGGCATCCGGTGCGAGGCTGACGCCGGCCCGGGTCTCGCCGCCCGAGGGATGAGAAATGCCCGTCATACCTATCCGATGTGGAGAGTGTGACGGCGCCGCTGCGACGCCCGGAACCGGTCACGAGGAGCCTACACAGGCTCGTCTCGACCCGGTCCGCACGGGTTTGGTCACATTCCGCGATCGGTGGCACTGGTCACATCCGGTCAGGAGAATTGGTCACGGCCAGGTTACGTCGGCCGGAATGCGTGCTCATGGCCGACAGGCCGTGGCAAATCCGAATCGGTTCGGCGCGTCGGGTGCCGACCGCCGGAAAGGCCGAAGGTCGCGTCGCCGCGGCTGCGGCGCGCGACCTTCGGCTGGCGGCCCTGCGTCCACCGGCCAGCCGGGGGCCCTGTCCGGTGGAAGCGATGTCGCTGCTCTCGAACGCACTGGTTAGGCGTGCAAACTACCTGGTCTTCCTGCCTTTGGCCGGTGCGGACTGGGCGGTCTCGAATGCGTCGATGACGGCCGCCGGGATGCGTCCGCGATCGGACACGTCGTGGCCGTTCTTCTTGGCCCATTCGCGGATCGCCTGGGTCTGCTCGCGGTTGCGACCGCTGCCGCCTGCGGTTGGGGTACCACCGCGCTTCACCCGGCCACCGGTACGGCGGGCGGATGCGATGAACTCGGCCAGGTGGTCACGCAGGTTGCTGGCGTTGTTCTCGTTGAGGTCGATCTCGTAGGTCACGCCGTCCAACCCGAACGTGACGGTGGCAATGTCGTTGCTGGACGTGCCGTCCAGATCGTCCACCAGTTGCACAAGAACTTTCTGGGCCATGTGATTCCTTGTGTCTTTCTCTCGAAGGAACGCCGGCGGCCGTCCAAGGGGCGTTGGGCGGCTACTGGGAGAAGTGTAAATGGCTGATTCGGCCAATCGGGTGACGGGTGCCAGTGCGTGTCGCAAATGTGCCCGAACGAGCCTGCCGTTCATCACGGTGCGGACACACAACTGCGTGATCACCAGGGAATCTGGTCCAGTGGAGGTGAAATGTCCGATTACGTGGTGTCAGTCAGTAGCCGCCGCGGGCGCCCTGGCGAATATCACGGCCACGGCCGCGAGCACCACCGCCGCCACCGCGATCACCGGCGCCACACCGAACCGCAGCAGCAACGCTCCGCTGCCCGCGCCGGCGAACATCGCCACAATGGACCCGAGCCTGCGCACCACCTGGGGACTGCCGCCACCGCCCAGCACGCTGTCCGCGATCAGACCGGTCAGTGTGTTGGTCAGCACGGTGGTGGTCAGGTCGTGCGCGGCCAGCCGCCGGACTGTCGTGTTCTGTGCCCCGGTGCCCACCGCGAGCAACGCCACGGTGAGGAACCTGGCGGTCCCGTTGACCGCGAGCACGTCGGCCGCCACGAGTATCGCGATCACGGCGAGCAGCACCGCCTGGGTGCCGAACACCCAGCACAGCCAGCGCCGGGGCTCGTGATCCAGCGCGTTGCCGACCCGGCCGCCGATCGCCGCCCCGACCGCGAACCCGGCGATCGCCACCAGCGACGCGACCGGCGACAGTCCCGAGTGCGGGTCGAGCGCGAAGCCGAGGAACACCACGTTGCCGGTCATGTTGGCCACGAACACCCGGCCCAGCGCGAGGAAGCTCGCCGCGTCGATCAGTCCGGTCGCCGCGGTCACCGTCAGCAGCGCGGCCACCAGCCACGTGCGATCGATCGCGATTCGCACCGCCACCGGCAGGATCCTGCCCGCACCGCAGACCGCGTGCAACGCGACAGCGACCTCGTTCCGTCCTTGCACCAGTGGACCGGAAGGGGCGCGATGAACAGGACAGTGGCAACGGCAGGTGTACTCGTGGCGGCCGCGCTGGCACTGGCGGGCTGTGCGGGCCGGCAGGCGACCGGCGGGCCGCCCCAACTGGGCATCGCCACGACCCCGCACGGCGTGGCACCCGGGCCGACAGGGCACCTGGCGTCCACCTGTCCGGTCACGTTGCCCGGCAGCTACCCGTTCCCCCAGGCATCACAGGTGAGCATGGTCGCCGGCACGCCGAACGCGGCCACGGTCTGCCGCTACCAGGGCCTCAACGACCCCAAGCCGCACCAACTGGCCAAGTCGGTCGACGTGAACGCGACCAAGGCGGCCCAGCTCGCCCACGAACTCGACCTGAGCAAGCCGTTTCCGGCGGGCACCCCCTACAACTGCCCGAACGACCAGGGCGACTACTCGCTGATGTTGTTCGGCTTCCCCGACGGCCATCACACGGCCGTGCAACTGCACCTGGGCGGTTGCCGCACCGCCACCAACGGCGAGCACAGGGTGTTCTACTCGACCGGTGTGAGCAGCGCGCTGACAGCTCTGGTCGGCCAGCCCTGAGCTACTCGGCCGTCGCCGCCGCACGCGCCAGCGCGGTCGTCGACCGGCGGCCGGACCAGGCCGAGATGCCCGCGGTGACCAGGTCACCCGCGGTCATCAGGATGCGCGACACCAGCGCGACCGCGGTCGCCGGTCCGGTGCCGACGACGGGGCCGAGCAGCGCGATCAGCAGCACGTCGCGGACACCGGCGCCCGCGGGCGCGAACACGACCAGGAAGCCGACGCACCAGGCGAACGCGAAGCCGCCGATGGCCAGCAGCAACGTCCGGCCCTCCGGGGCGCCCAGCCGCACGGCGAGCAGCCAGATCTGGATGCCGTAGCAGAACCACGAACCCAGCGCCCAGGCCAGCGACAGCAGCACCGCGCGGCCGGTGAGCGGCTGCTCCAGTGGCGGTCGCTTGGCCAGCCGCAACAGCCGGGTCAGTACCGGGTTGAGCACCTTCGGGTGCACGCACGCGATCAGCACCGGCGCTGCCAGGAACGCCCACCGGTAGCCCTCGGCCTCGCCGGACAGGAACGGCAGCGTGACCAGCGCGGCCAGCAGCCCGCCGAGCAGCGAGATCATCATCGTCAGCACCGACGCCGTCGCCGACCGGCGGCGGGGCACCTTGTGCGCGGTACCGAGTTCCATCTGTGCGAGCACCGGCCAGATCGAGCCGGGCAGGTACTTGCCCAACTGCCCGACGAACACGATCTTCGCGGCCGCCCGCACCGGCAGCGGTGAACCCAGCGAACTGAGCAGCACCCGCCATTGGAACATCGCGCAGACCAGGCCGAGCAGCACCGCGATCAGCGCGCCGACCGTGGGCAGAGGACCGATCTCGACCATTGCCGTGCGCACCGAGTGCCATTGGCCGATAACGGCGTAAGCGCCCAGTCCCACGGCGACGACGACGAAGCCATAGCGTACGGCGCGGCCGGACATGATCCGGCGAACGGTCCGCGAAAAGCCGTGACCAGCGGAAACGCCGTCGGCGCCGGCCGCCGATTCATCGGCCGGGGTAACGACGGGTTGGTCAGGCATAGCAGCAGCCTAGTGAGTCGGTGGCGGCGATCAGCGCGCCGATCGGACACGTTAGGGTACCCGGCATCATGCGGCTTCTCGTTTTCGGCACTTATGACGTTTCGACGCATCCGAGGGTGGCGACGATCGCCGAGGGCCTGCGGGCAGGCGGATTCGATGTCACGGAGTGCAACGCGCCGCTGGGGCTGGACACCGCGGCCCGGGTCGACACCCTGGCCAAGCCGTCGAGGATTCCCGCGTTCCTGGCCACGATCCTGCGCCGCTGGTTCACCCTGGCCCGGCTCGCGCGCCGCTCGCCCAGGCCGGACGTCGTGCTCGTCGGGTATCTGGGCCATTTCGACGTGCACCTGGCGAAACTGCTGTTCCGGCGGGTGCCGATCGTGCTGGACCACCTGATCGGCGCCGCCGACACCGCGAAGGACCGACGGCTCGACGGCGGGCCCCGGCAGGCCGTGCTGCGAATGATCGACGCCGCCGCGCTGCGGGCCGCGTCCGTGATCGTCGTGGACACCGAAGAACACCGCGACGCGCTGCCCGAGCGGTACCGCGAGCGGGCTGTCGTCGTCGCGGTCGGCGCGCCGGCGGCCTGGTTCGACGCGGCACCCGACGCGGCACCCGACGCTGCGCCTGACGAGTCGGCTCCGGTGGCGGACGCGCCCCTGCGCGTGGTCTTCTACGGCCTCTACACACCGCTGCAGGGCACCCCGGTGATCGGTGCGGCGCTGGGCCGGCTCGCCGACGCGCCGGTCGAGGTGACGATGATCGGCACCGGCCAGGACGAGGCCGGGACCAAGTCCGCCGCCGCGGCCAACACGGCGGTGCGCTGGCTGGACTGGGTGCCCGCCGCCGACCTGCCCGCCCTGGTCGCCGGGCACGACATCTGTCTGGGCATCTTCGGCACCGGTGCGAAGGCGCTGCGGGTGGTGCCGAACAAGGTCTTCCAGGGTGCGGCCGCAGGCTGCGCGATCGTCACGTCGGATACCGCACCGCAGCGCCGCTTGCTGGGCGACGCCGCCGTGCTGGTGGCAGCGGGTGATCCGGCCGCGCTGGCCGGTACGCTGCGCACACTCGCCGCCGACCGTGCCGAACTGGCGAGGCTCCGTGAGGCAGCCCGCAGGCTGGCCAGGCAGCGGTTCGCGCCGGAGCAGGTGGTCGCGCCACTGCTGGACCGGCTCGGCGATCCGCACCGCGCCGCACTGACGAGGAGTTGACCATGGTCTCCGGCTCGCCGGCTGCCCGGCCGAACCTGGACGCACTCGCGCCGCTCGCACCGAACGCCTGGCTGCGCTTCGACGTGATCAGAAGGATGATCCCGGCCGGAGTCCAGGACGTGCTCGAGGTCGGCTGCGGGCAGGGTGCCGTCGCCGCCCGGCTCGCCCAGCACTATCACTACCTCGGCGTCGAGCCGGACGAGTCGTCGTTCGACGTCGCCCGGCAGCGGGTCGCGGCGGCGGGTCGCGGCGAGGTGCGGCAACTGGCCATCGCCGAGCTGGGTGACGATGAGAAGTTCGACCTGGTCTGTGCCTTCGAGGTGCTGGAGCACATGGAGGACGACAAGGCCGCGGTGGCCGAATGGGCGGCGAAGCTGCGGCCCGGCGGCTGGCTGCTGCTGTCCACGCCCGCCCACCAGCGCCGGTACGGCCCGTTCGACAAGCTGGTCGGCCACTTCCGCCGCTACGACCCGGACGCCATGACGGCGCTGCTGCGCGGCTGCGGTCTCACCGACGTGACCATCCGGCAGTACGGCATGCCGCTGGGCTACGTGCTGGAGGCGGGCCGCAACGTCATCGGCAGGCGCAGGCTGGCCAAGGCCGCCGCCGCGAGTTCCTTCGAGGAGCGGACGGCCGGTTCGGGCCGGCTGCTGCAGCCCACGGGTGGTGTCCGCGGTTCTGCCATCCGGTGGGGGACCGCGCCGTTCCGGTTCGCTCAGCGCGCGTTCCCGAACACCGGTGTCGCCCTGGTGGTCCGGGCCCGCCTGGCCTGACCCCGAGCCGACGAGAAACGGCGGGCCGCGGTAGCGGCCCGCCGTTGGTCATGAGTCCGGACTAGTCGGCTCGTGATCGGACGATGAGGTCGGCCAGCAGCGCCAGCGAACCGATGATCAGCCCGGTCAGGAAGATCAGGATGGTGTTCGTGGCCAGCCGCACGGGGTGCGCCGCGATGTCGTAGATGCCCTTGCCGATGCCGATCGCCACCAGTGTCAGCGCGAGCGGCATCATGGCCTTCAACGGGTTGAAGTACATGACCATCCGCAGCACCTGCAGGATGTAGCGGTAGGCGTCGCGGACGAACTTGAACTTCGACTTGCCCGCCCGCTTCGCGTAGTCGATCGGGATGTACAGCACGTCGTGCTGGTTGGACAGGAACGCGACGGTGATCGTCGTGACGCAGGAGAACCCGGGCGGCAGCAGCCGCAGGTACGGCTGGGCGACGTCCTTGCGGAACGCGCGCATGCCGGAGTTGAGGTCCGGGATCTTGGTCGACGTCAGCCACTCGGCGATCTTGCGGATCATCCACTTGGCAGGCACCCGGAGGAACTTGTACGTGCCCTCCTCGCTGGTGCGGGCGCCGACGACCTGGTCGATACCCGGATCCTCGTCCAGGATCTTGATCAGGTCGGGGATGCGCTCGTTGGGGTAGCTCATGTCCGAGTCGGTCCACACCACGATGTCGCCGCGCGCGACCTGCGAGCCGACCCGGCGGACCGAGCCGGAGCCGCTGTTGCGCCGGAACGGCAGCACCCGCAGGTTCGGGAAGTCCAGTTCGGCCTTCTGCAGCACGTCGAGGGTGCCGTCGGTGGACTTGTCGTCGACCGCGAGCACCTCGTAGGTGTAGCCCGAGGCGTCCATCGCCGCCACGATCCGCTCGATCTCCATGCGGACGTGGTCTTCCTCGTTGTAGCAGGGGAGCACGATCGTGACGTGCGGTGCGGGCGAGTCGTCGCCGTCGCGACGCATCTCCATGGCCAGGCGGGCCGGCGAGAAGGAGGACTTCCTCGGGTCGACAAGCATCCGCTCTCGACTCCCATCGTGACTGCGAAAGTAGGGCACAGGCTGCTGCTCGACGTGCGGAATGCGGCGAAGTGGACACTCGCATTTTACGGATGGCCGTGATGTCCGACGCTCGCCCCACAGCCGGGCGAAGGGGTATTGGTCGATAGTGTCAGATCTCCCGCCGTTCCGGGTGCGGCGGTGTCCGTGTTTCGCCCTGTATGTCCGGAAAATGCCTAGCTGTTACCCGCAGAACACGCGTTCGGCGACCATCGGGTCGGCCGGAATCCGCAGGCTGGTGCGGGCCACGGCGCCGGTGAGGTTGTGCCAGAACCTGCTCGCGCTCATCGGCTGGTCCACCGAGGCCATCAGGTCGGCCAGGCGCCCGCAGGACAGCGCGTGCCGCGCGGCCAGCACCTGCGCCTTCGTCACGCCGACGTCGGGAGGCAGCGACGCCAGCGCGGCCGGGTCGGCGTACTCGGCGACGACCCAGGCCGCCGGCAGCCACTTCTCGTGGCCCGCCCTGCCGTGCTGGGTCAGCGACAGGTGCCCGGCCAATGGCGTGGCGAGCCCGTTGACGTCCACCACGGTCCCGTCCAGCGGCACGACGTCGTCGGTGACACCCATGTTGTCGTAGAAGAACGCACTGCTGTCCGGTACGGCACCGGACAGCTTGATCGTCCACAACGGACCATTGGCGGCGGTGCCCGAGCTGAGCACCAGCAGCCGCGCGCCGCCCGCCCGGAACATGGCCAGCGTCGGCAGCAGGTCGTTGTCGCGGGTGCGCGACTCGGCGGTCATCGGGTCGGCGTCGCGGTATGCGGCCACCTCGAACTCGCGTTCGTCGGTGATGCCCTGCGGCCCGAACGCGGTGCCCTGATACGGCGTGCGCCCGAGCAACCCCGCGACCAGCGCCCACACCGCCAGCAGCGCGACGCCCACGGTCTCGGTCCGGTAAGCGCGGCCCGCCGGCACCAGCAGCACGGGCAGGACCAGCGCGAACACCACCGGCAGCCACATCCGGCCGTGCATGTAGTCCCCGCCGACCCACACCACGTACGCACCCAGCAGCAGGCCGGACACCACGGGCGCACCGGCCAGCACCACCGTCCGCCGCTCGATCGCGGACCTGCTGAGCAGGCGGGTCACGATCACGCACAGCACGGCCAGCGGGATCCACAGCTGATAGGTGCCCAGGAAGTCGTCCAGGTAGCCGAACCCGCGCCCGACGACCGGGTCGGACGCCTCCTTCGCCAGCGCGGGCATCGGCACGGTGATGCCGTAGTACCCGGCCCGGAACACCTCGTACGCCAGCGGCAGCGCGACGCCCGCGGCGCAGTGGCCGACGGCCCGCCGCCAGTCCAGCCCGGCCAGCAGTGCCAGCGCGGTCAGGCACACGACCGTGACCAGCGTGAAGTCCGGCCGGACCAGCGGCCCCAGCCCGATCACCACCGCCGTCACCAGCCGTCCGCGGCGGCGGCTGTCCGGGGTGATCGAGGTGAGCAGCCACCACACCGAGCCCAGCCACAGCATGCCCAGGCCGGTCTCCAATCCAGCGGACGCGAAGTCCCAGAACGCGACCACGCCGACCGGCAGCAGCGCCCCGGCGGGCACCAGCAGTCCGGCCGCACCCCGCGACCGGTGGAACCGAACTGTGCCGACCAGGGCGAGCAGCAGCCCGCCGACCGCGCACTCGATGCCGATCACGACCGCGTCCACGGCGACACCGCGGCCCAGCAGCAGGCCTGCCGCGGCGAGCAGCCACGTCCACAGCACGCTGGTGTCCACCTCGTCGCGCTGGAACGGGTTGTAGTTGGGGCCGTGGCCGGCCAGGATCTGCCGAGCCTCGCGCACCGCGATCAGCCCGTCGTCGCTGATCCAGCGGTGGCTGACGGCGAGCGCGGCGAACAGCAGCACGACGACACAGGCACCGGCGAACGTGGCCCACCGTCGCCAGGCGGGCGGGGGCAGCCGCTCGACGTCGGACAACTCGGGGACCGAGTCGTCGGCGACGGGCGCGCTCGGGTTCGAGATGATCGACATCCTGGCGGTCCGGCTCCGTGAGTGCCGACGGGAGAGGAGAGTATGCCCACGATAGCGGTGCCGTCCCCACGCGTCGATCAACTTCTGTCCACTCGTTGACAGCTATCTGTCCAGCGGGCGCTCAGCCGGGCGGGTAGCAGTTCCGCCAGTTCGGCTCGGACGGTCGTTGTCGACCCGCCGGACCCTGGCCGAACAGCCGCAGCAGGTTGCCGGTCATCGTCGCGACCACGTTCGCCGGGCAGGTCGCGCTCGCACACGACGTGGCCCGCAGGGCGGGGATCCAGTTGTTGGTACCGCTGTCCCACACGCCCGCTCTGCTCGTCGGGTCGGTGTAGTACGTCATGTCGGAGTAGAACACCTCGCCGTCGCGTGCGGTGACCTGCGCCTGGTGCACCGACAGCGGTGAGTGCGCGAGCACCCGCACGTTCGGGGGATGCGACTGTGACGGTGCCAGACTGTCCACATCGGACGCGATGACGCCGGGCACCCGCGTCCCCGCGGGCAGGTCAGTGCCCTCGAAGATCCACGCCGACGGATCGGTCACGGTCATCGGGCCGTGCACGCCCGGTTCCAGAAAGCCGTTGTACGCCTCGCCGACCAGATCCCCCTCCGGCCAGCTCGCGGGCGGCGAGCGCGGACAGGTCCCGTCAGGTCCACCTTCGGCGTTCAGATCGGGGAGAGCACGAACCGCAGCGCGATGGGCACCGGCGGCAGCCGATGCTCGGGCAATACGCCCGGACCGCACGACGCGGACCCCAGCCCCTGCTCCGCCGCGTCCACGTTGACCCAGATCCGGTCACCGGGCACGAGGTCGGTGGTGTGGCGGGCGGCGGCCAGATCCTCGCTGGTCCAGCGGCGGGCCGTCAGGTTCACCATCGGGTCACCGTCGATGCGCAACCCATGACCGTCGGCCCCGGTGAGCCGCGCCCAGCGGACGCCGGACCGGTTGCCGTTCTCCTGCGGGAACACGTACGGCGTCTGCCACTCGTCGACGCTGCGCGCGAACCGGCCGACCCTGGCCGCCCTGTGACTGTCCGGATAGGACTCACCGGGACCGGTGCCGAACCACGTGACCCGGTCGCACTCCGCCGGGATGCCGAACCGGACGCCGACCCTGGGCAGCACGCGCAGCCACCCGCCGTCCGGCCGCACGTCCAGGTCCAGCCGCAGCCGCTCACCGTCCGACGTCCACCGGTACACGGCGAGGAACGCCACGTCGGTGGAGGCCGGACCGACCCGCGTGGTCACCGTGAGCATATCCTCGGTCACGTCCAGCGACACCAGCCGGTGTCGCACCCGGTGCAGGCCGACACGCCGCCATTCCGCCGCGACCGGCTCCGCGGGCCCGTCCCACCCCTCGTCGTTGTCCGTCGGCGCCCGCCACAGGTCGAGCACCGGCCCGGCCAGTGCCATCCCGCCCAGCGCGGTCAGCCTGCCGCGCCCGTCGAACTCGCCGGGCCCCAGCCGCGTGCTCGTCGGCCGGACCGTGGCCACGAACGGCGGCCGCTGAGCCGGCGCGGTCACAGGGGCCTGACCCCAGGCGATCTCGTGGCCCGCCGCGGCCCACGCGGTGTCGGCCGCGAGCAGCGCGCGCACGGTCAGCCACGTCTCGCCGTCGGTCGCCGGGAGCACCGGCAGCGGCACGTCGGCGCTCGCCCCCGCGGCCAGCACCGGCACGGCCAACTCTCCGCCGGCCTGTGGCTCGCCCTCACGCTCCACCGACCACGTGAACGCCAGGTGCCGCGTGTCCGCGACGTCGTACCGGTTGGTCACCCGGACCGTGCCCGGCCGCGGCTCGATCCGCACCGGCGCGAGGACCGTCTTGAGTTCCAGCAGCCCGGGGCTCGGAGTGCGGTCGGGCAACAGCAGGCCGTCGATGACGAAGTGCCCGTCGTGCAGCGGCTCGCCGAAGTCGCCGCCGTAGGCGTAGTAGGTCCGCCCGTCCGGTGCCGTCCGCGCGATGCCGTGGTCGATCCACTCCCACACGAATCCGCCCGCGCAGCGCGGGTACCGATCGAACAGGTCCTGGTACTCCGACAGCCCGCCCGGTCCGTTGCCCATCGCGTGCGCGTACTCGCACAGCAGGAACGGCAGCGACCGGCGGTGCTCGTCGGCGGCCGGGTCGCCGGTCGGCGGCTCGGCGTGCTCACCGGCCGCCGCCACGTCCTCGTGCGGGGCGTACATCCGGCTGTAGACGTCGGTGTAGGTGCTGTCCGGGTCGCCCTCGTAGTGCAGGGGCCGACTCGGGTCCCGCTCGTGCGTCCAGGCGGCCGTCGCGGCGAGATTCGCACCGGTGCCCGCCTCGTTGCCCAGCGACCACAGGATGACCGACGGATGGTTCTTGTCCCGCTCGACGGTCCGCCGCATCCGGTCCAGGTAGGCGTCCCGCCACAGCGGGTCGTCGCTCGGATTGCCCTGCCAGCCCACGAAAAGGAACCCGTGGGTCTCCAGATCGCACTCGTCGACCACCCACAGCCCGTACTCGTCGCACAGGTCGAGGAACGCGGCATCCGGCGGGTAGTGGCTGGTGCGCACGGCGTTCACGTTGTGACGCTTCATCAGCAGCACGTCGGCGAGCATGGTCTCGCGCGGCAGCGCCCTGCCGTGCTCGGGATGCCACTCGTGCCGGTTCACCCCACGCAGCAGCACCGGCCTGCCGTTCACGGTGAGCCGCCCGTCGGTGACCGAGACCGTGCGGAAGCCGATTCGCATCGAGACCCGCTCGCCGTCCGCGGCCACCGTGGCCTCGTAGCGCCGGGGTACCTCGGCCGACCACGGTCGCACATCGGCGATCCGGTGCGGTCCCGCCGCGGGCACGTCCAGCAGGCCCAGTTCCGGCACGCTGAGCAATGCCGGCACGCCACCGGTGTCCACCCGCAGCACGCCGGAGCCGGTGAGGTGGTCGTAGTCGGCGTGCACGAACACGTCCGGCAGGCAGCCTGCCGGCCGCGCCAGCAGCGTCACGCGACGGAAGATCCCGGACAGCCACCACATGTCCTGGTCCTCCAGGTAGCTGCCCGCGGACCACTGGTGCACGCGCACCGCGACGACGTTGCCGCCCGGCCGCAGCAGCGCTCCCACGGCGAACTCGGCGGGTAGCCTGCTGCCCTTGGCGTGCCCCAGTTCGGTGCCGTTGAGCCAGACCCGGAAACACGAGTCGACCCCGTCGAAGCGCAGCACCGCGTCACCGGCCGGCCAGCCGGCGGGCAGCTCGAACGTCCTGCGGTACTCGCCGGTCGGGTTGTCGTCGGGCACGTGCGGCGGGTCGATCGGGAACGGGTAGTAGACGTTGGTGTAGGCGGGGCAGCCGTAGCCGTGCAACTGCCAGTGCGCCGGCACCGGCAACTCCGCCCAGTCGCCGTCGTCCAGCTCCGGCAACGGAAAACCGTCGCCGGATCCGGCCGCGTCCCGGTGGTACCGGAACCGCCACGGCCCGTCCAGGGACAGGGCCGGGCAGTCCGAGCGCACCGCCGCCCTCGGCGGCAGCACACCGGATCCCGGCGCCGGATCATCGACGTAGGCCATGCGCTCCTCCAGCTCAGCGTGCCTGCGTGAGCAGCTCGCGCAGGTACCGCAACTGGACGGCCTCCTGGTACGGGCCGCCGCCCTCGTGCTCGTTGAACGGCCACACCTCGATCCGCTTGGGACCTGCCCACGCGTGGTAGGCGGCGAACACCGTGGAGGGCGGGCAGATCGGGTCCCGCAGCGCGGTCGAGTACAGCGCGGGCACGGTGCCCAGCGGCGCGAGGTGCAGCCCGTCGAAGTAGTCCAGCGTGGCGAACACCCGGTCCACGTCCTGCCTGCGTCTGCTCAGGTACTTCACCAGCTCGTAGTACGGCGTGCTGTCGGTGATGTCCACGGCCCGCCGGACATGCGTCAGGAACGGCACGTCGATCAGCGCGGCCAGCGGAGCAGGCACGTCGGCGAAACCGTGCAGCGCGCCGACCGCCTGCGCGATCGCGCCGCCCTGGCTGATGCCCATGACCACCAGCCGGTTCGCGTCCACGCGCGGCGCGACCCCGGCCACGGCCAGCGCGCGGACCGCGTCGGTGAACACCCGGCGGTAGTAGTAGTGCTCGGGATCGTCGATGCCGTCGGTCAGGAAGCCCGGCACGTGTGGTGCGGTACCGGCATCGGGGTCCGGCGTGTCTCCGGGCACGCCCCGGGTGTCCACCAGCAGCACGGCCCAGCCCGCGGCGGCCCACATCGTGTGCTGGTGCGGCAGCCCGCGACCCATGCCGTAGCCCAGGTACTGCACCACGCACGGCACGTCGTGCCGCCCGTCGCGCGGCACCACCAGCCAGGCCGCGATCGGCGCGCCGCCCCAGCCCGCGAACCGCACGTCGTGCACATCCACAGTGGACAGTGCGGCGTCGATCGGGGTGAACCGGGCGTCCAGCGGGACCTCGGCCGCCTCGGTGAACGTCCGCCGCCAGAAGCCGGCGAGATCGGCGGGCACCCGAGGGGTCGGCCGGTACTCCCTTAACTCGGCCTCGGGCAGGTCGAACAACGCCATCAGAACTCCTCGTGGCGATCGGAGTCGACGGCCGCGGACTCGCCAAGGCCCGGTCCGCGCAGGCGGGACATGTCGCCGGGCGACAGCTCGAAGTCGAAGACGGCGAGGTTCGCCCGCTGCCGTTCCGGATCGGCCGACTTGGGGATCGCGACCAGTTCCTGCTGCACGTGCCAGCGCAGGATGATCTGCTCCGGGGTGCGGTCGTAGCGCTGCGCCAGTTCGCGGACCACGGGTGCCTTGTGTACCTGCTGGTCGCGGCCCAGCGGACTGTAGGACTCGGTGACGATGCCGTGCTTCTCCAGATACGTGTGCAGGGCGGTACGCGGCAGCGCGGGGGAGAGCTGGATCTGGTTGACGGCGGGGAGCACACCGGTCTCCGCGTCCAGCCGCTCGATGTGCGCCTTGGTGAAGTTGGAGACGCCCACCGAGCGGATCAGGCCCTCGCCGCGCATCGCCAGCATGGCCCGATAGGACTCCAGATAGCGGTCCTGGCGAGGCAGCGGCCAGTGGATCAGGTAGAGGTCCACGTAGTCCAGACCGAGGCGGCGCAGACTCGCGTGCAGGGCGCCTTTCGTGGCGTCGTAACCGTGGTCGGCACCGCGCAGCTTGGTCGTCACGACCAGTTCCGAGCGCGGCACCCCGGACTCGCGCAGCCCTCGGCCGACGCCGACCTCGTTGCCGTACTTGGCAGCGGTGTCCACCAGCCGGTAGCCCTGCTGCAGGGCGGAGCGGACGGCTTTGGTGGCCTCGGCGTCGTCCATCGGCCAGGTACCCAGGCCGATCAACGGGATCTGACCGCCGGTGTTCAGCGGCCTGGTCGGAACTGTCGGTGGCTGGTTCACGCTGCCTCCTTCTTCTCCCAAGGTGCGGTGAGGCACCTGGCCGCTTGCCGAGGGTGACGATATGCTAAACGCTTCGACCAGGAACTATCGGAGGGCCGATGACCGTCCAGCAACCGGCACGGGGTCGGGGTCGCCCGCGCAGTGAGCGCGCACGACTGGCCATTCTGGCCGCAGCCGGTGAGCTCATGCTGGAGGGTGGGGTCAACGCGGCCTCGATGGAGGCCATCGCCGAACGCGCAGGCGTCAGCAAGGCGACCATCTACAAGTGGTGGCCATCCCGGGGAGCCGTGGCCCTGGACGGGTTTCTCGCCCAGGCACACGACACGATCGCCGTCCCCGAGGGGCTGTCCACCCGGGATGCCCTGCACTTCCAGGTGCTCGCGCTGATCCGGTTGTTCCGCGATACCCCGTCCGGACCGCTGATGCGGGCCCTGGCCAGTCAGGCCGAATGCGACCCGGAGATCGCCCGCGCGGTGCGTGAGCGCTGGCTGGCGCCACGCCGCGCGGTGCCGATGGAGATCATGCGCATCGGCATGGCGCGCGGCGAGCTGCGGCCCGGTCTGGACACCGCCGTCGTGGCCGATCAGCTGTTCGCCCCCATCTACCACCGCCTCATCTTCGGGCATGAGCCGCTGGAGGACGACTTGGCCGACCGCCTGGTCGACCAGGTGATGGTGGGCATTGCGCCGAACCGCCCCTGACCTCGTGTTGTCTTGACCACTTTCGGGCCTCGCGTCACGCGCCGTTAATTTCTAAACGGTACTTTCAGAAATGACGCGAAGGAGGTGGCCCGTGACCCAGCGGACCGAGTCCATACCCGCTGCCGGACGGTCGGACGTCCTGCCCGCGGGCAAGCTCCGCCTGGTCACGACGGTGATGGCGGTGGCCTGCGGCCTTGCCGTGGCCAACCTGTACTACGCGCAACCGCTGCTGGACCTGATCGCGCACGCGTTCCGGGTGAGCCAGGGCGCTGCCACGCTCGTCGTCACGATGACGCAACTGGGCTACGCGCTGGGCCTGCTGTTCCTGCTGCCGCTCGGTGACCTGCTCAACAACCGCAAGCTGACCTCGCGGACGATGATCGGCACCGCGATCGCGCTGGCCGTCGCCGCCGTGGCGCCGGGCTTCGGACTGTTCCTCGCCATCTCGGTACTGGTCGGTCTCACGTCCGTGGTCGCCCAGATCCTGGTGCCGCTGGCCTCGCATCTGGCCCCGGAGGACAGCAGGGGCAAGGTCGTGGGCCAGGTGATGAGCGGGCTCCTGCTCGGCATCCTGCTGGCCAGGACCATCTCCAGCCTGGTCGCGGCCGAGTGGGGCTGGCGGACGATCTACGTGGTGTCCGCGGTGCTGATGGTCGTGATGTCGGTGGTGCTGGCCCGGATGCTGCCCGACCGGGCACCCACCCACCGGGCGAGCTACCGCAAGCTGATGGGCTCGGTGCTCGAACTCGTGCGGACCGAGCCGCTGCTGCGCAGGCGTTCGTTCTGTCAGGCCATGTTCTTCGGCGCGTTCACCGCGTTCTGGACGGCCATCGCGTACGAACTGATTGGCGCACACCACTTCGACCAGACCGAGATCGGGATCTTCGCACTGGTCGGGGCCGCGGGTGCCGCGATGGCACCGGTGGCGGGCAAGCTGGCCGACCGGGGCTACTCCCATCTGGGCAGCGCGGTGTCCGTGGTGCTGGGGCTGGCCGCCATGATCCTGGCCGACCTCGGTGCGGGCAGCGTGATCCTGCTCGGTGTCGCCGCCGTGCTGCTGGACTTCGCGGTGCAGAGCCACCAGGCGTTCAGCCAGCGCGAGATCTACGGGCTGCGCGCCGACGCGCGGGCGCGCATCAACACCGTGTTCATGACGACGGTGTTCGTCGGCGGCGCCGGGGCGACCGCGATCTCCGGCTGGCTGCACACTGTCTACGGCTGGACGGGCGTGACCCTGTTCGGCGCGGGACTGCTGGTGCTGGCGGGCATCGGGTGGCTCCTCGGGCACGTGCGCAACGCCTGAGCGACCCGTCGTTCACTGTCCGTTCGCCTGCCATGCGGGCCACGCTCGCCTGCGGGTCCACCTGATCCGACCAGCTCGTATAACGGTCCTGTCCATGTTTGCAAACCGTGAAGCGGCGGTACTGCGGTTGGTCTATCTTTGCCCGTCATGACCACTCCTTCGGATCCGAACCAGCCTGGTGGCCACGGCGGCCAGCCTGGCTACGGGCAGCAGCCGGGCGGCTTTGCCCAGCAGCCGGGAGGTCCCGGTGACCAACCCGGCAACGGTGGCCAGCCCGGCTACGGCGGGCAACCCAACTACGGTGGCCAGCCGAACTACGGTGGCCAGCCGAACTACGGTGGCCAGCCCGGCTACGGCGGGCAACCGAACTATGGTGGCCAGCCCAACTACGGTGGCCAACCGAACTACGGTGGCCAGCCCGACTACGGCCAGCAGTCCGGCCTGCCCAGCTTCCCGGCGGCGCCGCCGCCGATGGAAGGCCCTGGCGGCGGCCAGGGCGTCCCGGCACCGACCACCATGACGGTGGCGTTCTGGTGCTACGTCGTGGCGGCCCTGGTGAACGTCATCGGCGCGCTGCTGCTGCTCGGTCAGCGGCAGACGCTCCTCGACCGGGTGGCCGCCAACAACAGCAGCCTCTCGCCCAGCCAGGTCCGCGCCGCGGTCAGCGTGTCGCTCACCGCCGGACTGGTGGTCGCGATCGTCATCGCCGCGCTGTTCGTGCTGTTCGCCTTCAAGATGAAGGCGGGCCGCAACTGGGCCAGGATCGTGCTGCTGATCATCGCGATCCTGTCGTTCCTGTCCCTGCTCGTCGGTGCCAGCGGCGGCGGCATCTCGGTGCTCGGCCTGATCGGTGACATCGCGGCCGTCGTCGGTGCGGTGTTCTCGTACCTGCCCGCGTCCAACGCCTTCGTGGCCGCGGTGAAGCGGCCCCGCGGCTGAGGCCATGCGGCTGAGCAGACACGGCCACGCGTCCGCCTCGCTGGAGCGGGACGGACGCAGGCTCGTGCTCGACGTGCACTGCGACGTGGGTCCGGCATGACGGAACCGACACCGCACGGCGTGCGCGTACTCGAGGACCCGATGCTCAACCGGGGCACCGCGTTCACCCCGGAGCAGCGCCGCGAACTGGGGCTGCTCGGACTGCTGCCTTCGGTCGTGGAGACGCTGGACGAGCAGGCCGACCGCGCGCATGCGGCGTTCCTGGGCTATGACAAGGCCATCAACCGGCACATCTACCTGCGGCAGCTGCAGGACATCAACGAGGTCCTGTTCTACCGGCTGGTCACCGAGCACATCACCGAGATGCTGCCGATCGTCTACACGCCGACGGTGGGGGAGGCGTGCCAGCGGTTCAGCGACATCTACCGCAGGCCGCGTGGCCTGTTCGTGTCCTATCCGGACCGCGACCGGCTGCGTGAGGTGCTGCGCAACCGGCCGCACCCCGATGTCGACGTCATCGTCGTCACCGACGGGCAGCGCATCCTCGGCCTCGGCGACCAGGGCGCGGGTGGGATGGGCATCCCGATCGGAAAGCTGTCGCTCTACACGGCCGTCGGCGGCATCCACCCCGCTCGCACGCTGCCGGTGTTGCTGGACGTGGGCACCGACAACGAGGCGCTGCTCGCGCATCCGCGCTACATCGGCTGGCGGCACCCGCGGATCACCGGCGCGGAGTACGACGAGTTCGTCGACGCGTTCGTGACCGCGGTCCGCGCGGAGCTGCCGGACACGTTGCTGCAGTGGGAGGACTTCGCCACCGTCCACGCCCGGCCGATCCTGGACCGCTACGCCGACAAGCTGCTCACCTTCAACGACGACATCCAGGGCACCGCCGCCGTGGTGCTGGGCGCCTTGACCACGGCGGTCACGCTCACCGGTGGCAGGCTCGCCGACCAGCAGGTGGTGCTGCTGGGTGCCGGTTCGGCCGCGATCGGCGTGGCCGACATGATCCGCGCGGCGATGGTGGCCGACGGCCTGACCGACGAGCAGGCGGCCCGTCGGTTCTGGGTCGTGGACATCGACGGGCTGCTCGTCGGGTCGCGTACCGATCTGAGCGCCGCCCAGCGCCGCTACGCCCACCCGGACGCCGACGTGGCCGGCTGGGGCGTGCGGGCACCCGGACTCGCCCAGGTCGTGCGGCACATCCGCGCGAGCGTGCTGATCGGCCTGTCCACTGTGGGCGGGGCGTTCACCGAGGACGTGGTGCGGGAGATGGCGGGCAAGGTCGATCGGCCGGTCGTCTTCCCGCTGTCCAACCCGACGTCGCGCTCCGAGGCCGACCCAGCCGACCTGACCCGGTGGACGAACGGCCGGGCGCTGGTGGCGACCGGCTCGCCGTACCCGCCGGTGCGGATCGGCGGCAGGCAGGTCGACGTGGCGCAGTCCAACAACGTGTACGTGTTCCCGGCGATCGGACTCGCGGTCACCGCGGCACGGGCGACCCGCGTGACGGACTCGATGATGGTCGCGGCGGCGACAGCCCTGGGCACGGCGGCAGCGGCCGAAGCGGCCGGCGACGTCGCGCCGCTGTTGCCGCCGATCGGACGGATGCGCGACGCGGCCGTCGAGGTGGCGGTCGCGGCGGCGAAGGCGGCGGTCGCCGCGGGGGTGGCCCCTGCGGCGACCGAAGCGGAGTTGCGCGCGGCGGTGGACCGTTGTCGCTGGGACCCGGCGTACCCGGATCAGGTGGTCACGGGTCGCTGAGCGAAGCCCCGTTGCCACCGATCGGACGGATGCGCGAGTGGCGGTCGCGGTGGCGGCGACCGAGGCGGAGTTGCGCGCGGCGGTGGACCGTTGTCGCTGGGACCCGGCGTACCCGGATCAGGTGGTCACGGGTCGCTGAGCGAAGTTGAAGGCCGACGCGGGCGGTCGCCTCTCGGCGGGTGTCCGAACGCGGCTCCGGCCGAACCGGTATTCCGCGACGGCGTGGTTGGGTCCGGGGGACTCGATCCGCGCCAGCCGATACGCACAACGGCCGCGCCGGGCAGGTTGTTCCCGAACCGCCCGACTGATTTTCGCCGGGCCGCTCGGACACGAACGTCGGCCCCTCAGATTGTTCGCGGTGTCGGGCCGTCGCGCTACGGTTCGCCCGATCGGACCAGAGAGGCGGACGGGATGAAGGTGGACCGGCGGCAGGTGGTCGCGTTTCGGATGGCTGCGCAGGGCCTGCACCGGACCGCCACGGCGCCCGCTGACCTGGCCGTTACCGCCCTGGGCGTGCAGGACACGCCGGCCGGCACGGCGCGGCTCGCCCTCGCCGCCCGTACGACGGCCGAACCGGCCGATGACCGGCTCGCGATGGTGTGGTCCCTGCGCGGCGCGCCCCATCTGCACCGCCGGGCCGACCTGGCCACCGTGGCCGCCGCGATCTGGCCGCTGGACGACGCCGACGCGCGAGCCCGCATCGACAACCCCCGTGTCCGCGAGGGCGCGAAGCTCGGCAGGGCGGCGTTCACGGCGGCGGCCACGGCGATGCACGAGGTGGTGACCGGCCCGATGGCCAAGGGCGAGGTCAGCGGCGCTGTGACGGCACGGATTCCCGAGTCGCTGAGCTACTGGTGCGAGCCGTGCGGGTCGCGGCACGTGTCCGGAGCGCTGTTCCAGCAGGTCGGCGTCGCGAGCGGCACCCAGTTGGTGGCCGCGGCCCGCACGACGACGTTGGCCCCGATCGACGACTGGCCCGGCCCGCCCCAGGCCGCCGCGGGCACCGCCGACCTGGTCCGCACGTACTTGCGGCTGCTCGGGCCGGCCACCGACACGGAGGTGGCGGGCTTCCTTGGCTGCTCCCGTGCCGCGCTGCGCGAGGTGTGGCCCGCGGACCTGGTGGCGGTCGACGTCGACGGCAAGGCCGCCCGGCTGCCCGAGGACGCCGTGTCAGCGCTGCGAGACGCGCCACCGCCGCCGGACCTGGTTCTGCTGCCCGCGGGCGACCCGTACCTGCAGGCCAGGGACCGCACGCTGCTGGTGCCCGACCCGGACGTGCACGCGGCGGTGTGGAAGCCACTGGGCAACCCGGGCGTCGTCGTGGCGGCGGGTGAGGTGGTCGCGACGTGGCGCGCCAAGCTCGCGGGCAAGCGGACCCTGGAGGTCACGGTCACGCCGATACGGCGCCTCCCGGCCGCTGCGCGCACGCTGCTGGACGCCGAGGTCGCGCGGCTCGCGGCGGTGCGGGGTGCGCCGGCCGTGCGGCTGGTCCTGGCCGGCTGACCGGGCTCGCGGGACGGCAAGGTCACCCGCGCCGGACGTGCGCCCTGTGGGCGGACTGACGAGGCCTTCGCCACGTGCGGGCCGGCGATCTTGCGTCGAGCAGGGTGGTGCGACGACCCTGCAAGATGGATGTCGTGCAGCGGATGGGTGGTCACGTGACGGGGACGTCGTTCTTCTCCGGGGTCGATGAGGTGTCCGAGCGCCTGGCGCGGACCGGGTACCTGGCGTCGCCCGCCGTGGCGACCACGGTCTTCCTGGCCGACCAGCTGGGCAAACCGCTGCTGGTCGAGGGCCCGGCAGGCGTCGGCAAGACCGAGCTGGCCAGGGCGGTCGCCGAGGCCACCGGCTCGCGACTGGTACGCCTGCAGTGCTACGAGGGCGTCGACGAGTCCCGTGCGCTGTACGAGTGGAACCACGCCAAGCAACTGCTGCGCATCACGGCCGGCCGCGACGAGAGCTGGTCGGACGCCAAGACCGACATCTTCGGCGAGGAGTTCCTCCTCACCCGGCCGCTGCTCACCGCGATCCGCGGCGACGAGCCGACCGTCCTGCTGGTGGACGAGACGGACAAGGCGGATCTCGAGTTCGAGGGCCTGCTGCTGGAGGTACTGGGCGACTTCCAGGTCACCGTGCCCGAGCTGGGCACCATCGCCGCCACCCGCAAGCCGTTCGTGGTGCTCACGTCCAACGCGACCCGCGAGCTGTCCGAGGCACTGCGCCGCCGCTGCCTGTTCCTGCACATCGACTTCCCCGACGCGGAGCTGGAACGCCGCATCGTGCGGCTGAAGGTGCCCGACACCGACGAGCGGCTGGCCGACTCGCTGGTCCGGGTGATCGGCGCGCTGCGGGCGATGGAGCTGCGCAAGGCACCATCGGTGGCCGAGACGATCGACTGGGCGCGCACGCTGCTCGCTCTGGGTGCCGACACCCTCGACGAGGCCGTCGTCCGGGACAGCCTGGGCGTGATCCTCAAGCACCAGGACGACATCCGCCGCGCGACCGATCGGCTGAAGCTCGACCGGGTGCTGGACGGCACCGCGCCGTGACCGAGCCCGTGCGCGGTCTGCCGGAACGGCTCGTCGAGTTCGTCGGCGCGCTGCGCGATCGGGGGATTCCCGCCGGTCCCAGCGAGACCGTGGACGCGGCGGCCGTGCTGGATGTGCTCGGGCTCGCCGACCGGGACCGGATGCGCGAGGGCCTGGCCGCCGCGCTGGTCCGCCGGGGCGGCCAGCGGGCCGTGTTCGACGCGGCCTTCGACGTCTACTTCCCGCTCGGCGTCGGCACCCCCGAGGCGGCCCGCACCCAGGAGGACCCGCCCGACCCCGAACAGTTGCGGGACGCGCTCGCCGACGCGCTGGCCGCCGACGACGAGCGGGCGATGGGCAGGCTGGCCGGCCAGGCAGTGGAGCGGCTCGGCCAGTACGGCAACGGTCCCGGTGCCGGGTTCTCCGCTTTCCAGACGCTCGACCGGCTCTCACCGCAGACGCTGCTGGTCCGGGTGCTGGCCGCGATCCGGGCGGGCACACCGGTCGAGGACGAGTTCACCGACCGGCTGGCCGCCGACGAGATCCGCCGCCGGATCGAGAAGTTCCGCGGTCTGGTCCGCGGTGAGGCACTGCGGCGGGCCGCGGAACTGCGTGGCCGGGAACGGATCGCCAAGCACGGTATCCCGCCGTCCGCCGACAGAGTGGACTTCCTGGTGGCCAGCCGCGCGCAGCTGGCCGAATTGCGCAGGGCCGTGCAACCACTGTCCCGCAAGCTCGCCACCCGCCTCGCCGCGCGGCGCCGCAGGCACAGCAGGGGCCGGATCGACGTGCGCCGCACGTTGCGCCGCTCGCTGTCCACCGGTGGCGTGCCGCTGCGGCCCGCGTACCGCAGCCGCAGGCCGGCGCGGCCGGAGATCGTGCTGATCTGCGACATGTCCGGCTCGGTCGCGGGGTTCGCGAACTTCACGATGCTGCTCGTGCAGGCGCTGCGCGACCAGTTCAGCAAGGTCCGGGTGTTCGCCTTCATCGAGGCGACCGACGAGATCACGAACCTGGTCGACGCGGGCTCGGCCGACCCGGAGAACCTGGGCAGCCGGATCCTGGCCGAGGCCCGGTTGACCGTGTTCGACGGGCACAGCAACTACGGTCGCGCGCTGGGCGAGTTCGCGGACCGCTACGGCGACGCCGTCGGCCCGCGTACGTCGGTGCTGATCCTCGGTGACGCGCGCACCAACGGCGGCGACCCGAACCTGGCCGCGTTGCGCCGGATCGTCGGCCGGGCCCGGCACGCGTTCTGGCTGAACCCGGAACGCACCGCGCTGTGGGCACAGGGGGACTCGGTGGCCAGGGCGTACGCCGAGCTGGTGCCGATGCACGAATGTCGCAACGTGCACCAGCTCGGCATGCTCGTCACCAGTCTCTTGCCCGCTTAGTGAGTTCGGCGAGCCTGCCGTTGAGGTAGTCCACCCAGCCCTCGCTCTCCGGCTTCAACAGGACGCTGCGCAGCACCTTCGCCTTGTCTGCGTCCGGTTCCAACGCGTGGCCCCGGGCGCGCAGCGCGTCCGCGGTCACCTCGTAGGCCGCGACGAACACGGCGTCCTGCGGCTCGGCGGCCATGCCCGCCCGCAGTACCGCTGTGCTCAGTCGTTCGACGTCGGACATCCGGCCTGCCGTCGGCAGGAACGTCACGATGTCCAGATCCGGTTGCTGGTACAGGGAAAGCTCGTCGGTGCGATTGATCAGCTCGGCCCAGCGCAGCGCGGCGCGCCTGCCGGGCCGGATCACCTCGCCCAGCGCGGCCGGTGTCGGCGGCAGCACCCGGAACGTCAGCCACAACGCGGCAGCGGCCGCACCGGCCCGCGAGGTGTCCAGGGAGATCTCGCCCAGATGCAGCTCGTCGGACATGAAGTAGGTGTAGGGCGAGTCGTGTTTGTAGAACCGCCCGACGGCCGGGTCGGCGAACAGCACGGCCCCGCAGCCGAAGGGCTGCAACCCGTGCTTGTGCGGGTCCACGGTCACCGAGTCGCACGACGCGATGGCCCGGAACGGCGCCGACGCGACGCCGTCCACGGTATCGTCCGCGATCAGTGTGAGAAAGCCGCCGTAGGCCGCGTCCACGTGGATGCGGACGCCATAACGTGCACGCAGGGCGAGCGCCTCATGCACCGGATCGACCGCGCCGACGCCCGTGGTGCCCGCCGTGAGCACCACAGTGCCGACACGGCCAGTACGCAGCAGTGTCTCCAACGCGTCCAGATCCATCCGACCGGCCGCATCGACGGGCACGGAATGTGATTCGATGCCCAGCAGGTGGCACATCCGATTATGCGAGAAATGGGCGTCCGCGCTGTAGGCGACGCCGAGCCCGGGATGGGTTTCCCGAGCCACGAACAGCGCTTCCAGGTTCGCGATCGTGCCGCCTGTGGTCAGGTGGCCGAGATGCTGTGGAAAGTCGAACATCTCGGCCAGTTGTGCGACCGCTTCGCGCTCCATTTGCGCGGTCGCGGGCCCGCCTTCC
This sequence comes from Candidatus Melainabacteria bacterium, assembly GCA_963780635.1. Lineage (GTDB taxonomy): Bacteria > Actinomycetota > Actinomycetes > Mycobacteriales > Pseudonocardiaceae > DATEPR01. Next base: position 135,888 of record CAWACW010000013.1, on the reverse strand, counting down.
AGGTCGTGGTTGTTCGGATTAATCAACATTGCGGTCAGGTAACCGACGACCGCCGCCGGATGGGGAGGCTTGACCATCTGCCCCGCGTAGCGGGGGTGGAAGAAGGGGTAGTTGTCGCGCAACCGCTTGACAAGTTCGTCGAATGCCATGCCGAACTCGACATCCGTCACCGCCGTCGAGACATGATGCTCGAACGACCCGTATTCACTCTGCCAACGACCGATCTCGGTCACGGCTGTGCCGAGCCAATCACGAAGGTCCACCGGTCACCTCCTTGCGCATACATCAAGGAGTATGCGGGCGATTACCGTGCCTGGGCGCTCCGCCGTTACGGTGTCATATCCACGGAAGTGCGGACCGGTTGGCCCAATAGCGCTGCGGCGACTGGATTATCGGCCCAAATGAATCGAGCTCGTCCTGCTGAAATCGGACAGTGGTCGCCGCAAGATTGCTCGTGAGCTGTTCGACGCTCGCCGGTCCGAGCAGGACGACGTCCGCCCACGGCTGAGCGAGCGCGGCCGCCAGCGCGACCGCGTCGGCTCCGACACCGTGGCGGCGGGCCAGTCCGGCCACCGGTTCGGGCGGCGACACCACGAGCGTGCCGTTGGCGAGCGCTTCCTTGACCATCACCAGGGCGCCGCCCTCGTGCGCCTCGGCCAGTGCCGCTCCGGCCGACGGTTCGAGCGGGTTCCAGGTCGACTGCACGGCCGTGAAGACCGGTTGCCCGTCGACGTGCAGCGCGAGGCCTTTGCGGACCGTGTCGGCCTGCGCCGGACCGGACGTGGAGAACCCGACCCTGGTGCCGGCCGCGGCCAGCGCGGCCAGCTCCTCGATCAGCTCAGGCTGGTCGAACAGCGGGCTGTCCGCGGTCAGCGAGTGCACCTGGTACAGCTTGATCCGCTCGCCGAGCAACGCGCGGCTTTCCGCCAACTGGGTGCGGAACCGGGTCAGCGAGTGCTCCTTGACCTCCTGCACGGGCGCGTCCAGCCGCCACTCGCCCACGTAGGCGTAACCCCACTTGCTGGACACCGTGACGTCGGTGTGCCCCCGGTCGGTCAGCCAGCCCGCCAGGAACTCCTCGGCCCGGCCGTAGGAGCGCGCGGCGTCCACCCAGCGCAGCCCGGCCGCGTACGCCGCGTCCAGCACGCGCCGGCTGGTCGCGCGCAGTTCGTCCACCGTGCGGTGCGCGGGCAGCGCCTCGGTGCGGCCGACGTTGATGTACGCGGGCCTGCCGAGTGCGGCCAGACCGACCGCAAGGCGGTGCGGTGGGCGGGTGGTGACCATGTGCGCGACTCTATGCGGCCTGATGGACCGGCGCCGCCAGAGTCGTCGCGGTGCGACGGGCCCACGCGCTCGTCGTCACGAACGCCAGGCACAGCACCGCGACCCCGCTGGCCGCCATGATCAGCCAGCCCACGTGGCTGGCCGCCGGGAACGAGGTGGCGAACGGGCCGACGATCTGGCTCGTCACCACCGAACCCAGCACCGCCACACCGAGGGCGGTGCCCACCTGACGGCTGGTGGACGCGATCGCGGCGGCCACCCCGGCCTGCGCCCGTGGCATGCCGGACACGGCGGCGTTGGTGATCGGCGGGTTCAACATGCCGAAGCCGATGCCGAAGATGACGTACGTCAGCAGCAGGAACCACACTGGCGTGTGCAGGCTCAGCGTGGACATCAGCAGGCCGCAGACCGCGATCCCGATACCGGCCACCACCAGCGGCAACCGAGGCCCGCGCCGGCCCACGATTCGTCCGGCCAGCGGGGAGAACACCGCTGTCATCGCCGCCATCGGCAACGTGAGCAGGCCGGCGTGCAGCGGCGAGAGCCCGCGTGCGTCCTGCAGGTACAGCGAGTTGAGGAACAGGAAGCCCGCCAGCGCGGCGAACCCGCAGATCGCGATCACCGTGGCCCCGCTGAACGGCACGCTGCGGAAGAACTTGACGTCCAGCAACGGATCCGTGCGCTGCCGCTCGTACGCGACGAGCCCGGCGACGGCCGCGGCGCCGACCACGAAGCACCCGACGATGACGGCGGATCCCCAGCCGTAGCTCGGTCCTTCGATGATGCCGTAGGTCATCGTGGCCAGCACGACGACGATGAGCAACTGCCCGACCGGGTCGAGCGGGCGTGCTCTCGGTGCCTTCGACTCGGGTACGAACCTGGCCGTGAGCACGACGGCGGCCAGACCGACCGGCACGTTCAGCCAGAAGATGGACCGCCAGCCGATCGAGTCGACGAGCGCGCCGCCGACCACCGGTCCCAGCGCCATGCTCAGCCCGATGACAGCGCCCCAGACGCCGATGGCCTGCGCGCGTTCGCGTGGCTCGGTGAAGATGTTCGTGATGATCGACATCGCGACCGGGTTCAGCATCGATCCACCGATTGCCTGGACCATTCGGAAGGCGATGAGCGTGCCGGTGGTCGGCGCGACGCTGCACAGCAGCGAGCCGAGGCTGAACAGCACCAGGCCGAGCTGGAAGGTGCGCCTGCGGCCGACCCGGTCGCCCGTCGAGCCGGACAGCATCAGCAGGCTCGCGATGACCAGCGTGTAGGCGTCGATGGTCCACTGCAGGCCGGACACCGAGGCATGCAGCTCACGCTGGATGGACGGCAGCGCCAGGTTCACGATCGTGTTGTCGAGCCCGACGATGAACAGGCTCATGCAACAGATCATCAGGATGACCTTCTTGCGGCCTGGGCTGAGCACCGTGGCCTGCGTCGCGCGATCCCGTTCCGCCCGCCGGGCGGACATTCTGGCCAGCACCGCATCACTCCGGTTCGTAGCTGTTGATGGCCGCCAGGAGGCTGCCCAGGTCTGTCAATTCGGCGGCGGACAGTGCGGCGACCGCGGGTGGCGGGTTGTCCACGACCGACCGGGCGACATGCACCATGCGCAGGCCCTCGTCGGTCAGCTGGACGAGCTTCGCCCGCCGGTTGGTCGGATGTGGTGAACGTCGCACGAAGCCACGGCGTTCCAGGTCGTTGACGGCCACCGTCGCCGCGGGTGCGTCGACCGCCATCGCGTCCGCGAGTTCCGCGAGGGTCAGCGGGCGGTCGGTGAGGCGCCACAGTGCGCGCACCCTGCTGAACGGCAGGCCGGTGGTGTCGGCAACCGCTCGACGCCAGTCGCCCCGGCTGTCCATGACCAGGGAGACGAGCTGCCGCCACACCTCCGTGGCCGTCATCTCCACCCCACCATTGTGGGAAAACAACGGTTGTATGTCAACAACTGTCGAGTGTGACGTGTTTTACGGTGTCCCGTAACGAGAAGTCGGAGTCGTCCGACTGAACAGAACATGACGGCGCAACGTGACTGGTTCGGCGAACTACTGGAGCGCTGGCGTCGTGAGATCGCTGCGGAGCCGTACCGTCACAGTACGGAACTGCGCGTCGCGATTCGGAAGTGGGTGGAGCGACAACAGCAGGAGGCCAGGGTGTTGAGTGAACTCGACTTCGAGGAGCCGCCGGATCCGTGAGGTGACAGGCTGCGCCGCGCCGGTCACCGATCGGCGGAGTCGCGCTGTGCTCGCCGTATCGCGACGAACTCGGTGAGCGCCGACAATTCCACGGCGTTCGCGCTCATCGTGGTCGAATCCGCGGCGCTCCACGGTGCCGGGCTGGTAGCGCGCCAGTGGCGCAGCCAGCGCTGGGCTCGCAACGTGACCCGCACGCTGCTCCGCAACTCGGCCAGCTCGTCGCACTCTCGTTCCGGTGCCACGGCGGCCATCATGCCGTGGATTTCCGCTGGTATTGACCAGTGGACAACAGGTTCACTCGACAGAGTGATAAACAGCCGCGCTATGGTCCGGCTTGCGGGCGCGAGTTCTTGTTCCTCCGATAGCGCCGACGCGGCGTCCGGCCGGCTGACTGTCGGTGCGGATGTGCAGAATCGGGCTCATGACGACCACGACGATCGAAGCACACGCGAATATGGCCACGCTGATCAATCGCTTCACCGTGGCACCGGAAAGGCAACAGGAGTTGGTCGACGTGCTGGCCCAGGCGACCGAGGACGTCATCCGGCACCGGCCGGGCTTCATCGCGGCCAACATCCACGCCAGTGTGGACGGCAGGTACGTGCTCAACTATGCGCAGTGGGAGAGCGAGGACGCCTTCCGCGCGATGCTCGCCGACCCGGTATGCCAGGAGCACATGGGCAGGGCGAGCGGCATGGCCGAGGTGGACCCGGGGCTGTATACGGTGGAGTCGGTACATCACCGCTGAGACGGCTGGGCCTGGATCTTTCCGCGCCTGACCGAGCCCGCTGTCAGCCCGGCCGCGAAGCCGCAAGCGCGGGCCAGTGCTGTTCGCGCAGGCTGTTGAGCCCGGCGAGCGTGCACGCGTGGGCGAGCGGATCGCCTGTCCCGCAGCCGGGGACGCCCCGAGACCTCGGCCATCCCGGGCCCCGCTGAACCGCTACGGGCGTGCGGGTGGCTCGGTCGGATTCGGCGGCTGCCGGTTTCGGGGTGCACCTGGTGCCGGGAAGTTTCGCGGTGCCTGACCGGTGCCTGGCGGCCGGCGGTCTGGCCGTTGGCGGCTACTTTGCCGCTCTATAAGCCAATCCGACTTGTGTCGGCGTGGTTCCGTTCGTGTAGAGCCCGGTGTCGTCGCCCTTCGATTGCAGGGCGAACCACGCATAACGCTGCACATAGGACAGCGAGTCCAACATCTGGGTCGAACCCGTGACGAACGCCGCCTGCTGATCCTGGGTCGGGTACTTCTGCGCACCCGAGAAGTTGATCAGCGCGTACTCCGTCAACCAGATTGGCTTGTGGTAACGGTTGTAGACAGCCTCGATGTAGCTCCGCAACTGGCCCACCGCAGCGGAACCGAAGTCCGAGCCGTACCAGTGCAGGGTAATGAAGTCGACTCGATACCCACGCTGTGCCGCACCGCTCATGAATTGGTCCAGCCAGCCCCCGGGCGTGTCCCCGCCGAACGCGACCGCGGGACTGCCCAGCCGCATGCCCGTCGCCTGCAACCGCGGCCACAGATCCAGTGCCTGCGCCACCGGCATGTTGGCCTGGCCTGACATGTCCGGCTCGTTGAAGCCCAACAGCTCATGGCCCTGTTGCTTGGCCGCCGCCAGGTTCGCCGCCGTGACCGATGCGGCTCCCCACATCATCGGTACGAACTCGACCCCTGGTGGCGCGGCGATGGTCTGCCTCGTATCCGCCCAGTCGTAGTACCACGTGGCGCCCACATTGGACAGTGCCGAGGTGACTCCGTCGAAGTCCCACGTGCTGACGCCCTTCCGCGAGGACTTCGCGATCGGCGTCGCAGGTGGGGGCGGCGGCACGACCCGATGCGTGGTGGTCGGCGAAGGACGAGGCGTCGTCGTGCTGGGCACAGTGGTGGTGGCAGTGGTCGTCGTCGGAGGCACCGGAGTGGCCGGGCCGCTGATCGCCACCGGTGACGCCGTTGCCGCGACCGTCGACGGGTGGTGGGCCGGCAATGCGATCACCGCGCACGTTGCCACCACTGCCGCCACCGCCGCGACCACCGGTTTCGCGGCCGCATGCGCCCACAGCCTGCCAAGACGATGCACCGACCTGGCCTGGGCCTGCACACCGGACGCCCCACCGAACCGGAACGGCACCCCGACCAGCGGCAGTCCCGCCAGCAGCCGCTCCGCGGGCACCAGGTCCGACCAGGATCGCTGACACCGCCGGCACTGCCTGGTGTGCCGGACCAGCCGCTTTCGCCACAACGGGCTCGGTTCGCCGTCCCAGTCCGACATCACCTCGGCGAAGGCCGGACACCTGGGGGTCGTCCGCAGCGCTCGCACCACCGACCGCGCCGCGTCCAGTTTTGCCTTCAGGCGCTGCACCCGCACGGCCGTGTGCTGCGGTGACAGGCCCACCCCGTCGGCCACCTCGGACCTGGTCAGATGCCCCGCGGCCTCCAGCCACCAGAGGGAGAGCAGCTCGCGGTCCTCAGGTTCCAGCCAGCGCGTCGCCTCCGCCAGGTCCTTGCGCTGGTCGGCCAGGTGCAGTCGGGCGATCGTCAGGTCGACGAAGTCGGCACCCGGGTCCGCCACGTCGTCCGGTTGTTGTCCGGCCGCCGGGAATCGCTGCTCGGAGCGGTGCCGGTTGCGTACCTGACGCATCGCGATGACCACCAGCCACGATCGGAAGCTCGCCGGGTCGCGCAGGTTCCCCAACCCGTGCAGCGCCCGCAACATCGTGTCCTGCACGACGTCGTCGACATCCGTGTGCCCGCCGATCGCCCGCCCGACGATGTTGTAGACCAGCGGCAGGTACGCACCCACCAGCCGGTCCACCGCCTCGGGCCTGCCATCGCGCGCCGCGATCACCGTGGTCACGTCCGGCTCGCCGGCTGTCCGCATACCCACATCTCCTCGTCGACTGGCCAGGTCCGGTCGGAACCGTTGCTGACCAGGAGACACACGGGCGCGGCGACCATAACAGAAACTCCTACGATGAATGCCCGGCCGTTCGAGGGGAGTAACTGGTGCGTATCGCCTTCGGCGCCGACGACGACAACGAGTGCGTGCGGGCGGTCCTGGACCACCTGCGGTCCGTGGCCGACGTGCGTGTCCTGGGTGCGGGTGCCCAGTGGCCCGACTTCGCGCGGTCCGTCGGCGAGGCCGTCGCCGCTGGTGAGGTGGACTTCGGCGTCGTCATGTGCTGGACGGGCACCGGCACCACCATCGCCGCCAACAAGGTCCGGGGTGTGCGCGCCGCACTCGCCTGGGAGCCGTGGATCGCCGCGAATGCCCGCCGCTGGAACGACGCCAACGTGCTCGGCTTGAGCCTCAAGCGGCTGGCGCCGGACGTGGCCGTCGAGTGCGTCCGGGCGTTCCTGGCCGTCGAAGCCGCGGACCCGGACGAGGCCGCCAACATCGACGCGATCCGGCCACTGTGACCACCGCACTGTGACTACTTCGAGAACACCTCCAGGGCCAACGCGTCCGACGGCGTGGTCAGCACGTTCTGCTCGATGAACTCCTCGATCCCCGGATAGCCCGCCGCGTGCTCGCGGAAGACCGAGGCGGCCGCCTCGCCGTCGTATGCCGTGTGCCGCAGCACCACGTCCGGGCCGAGCAGCGCCCAGTACGCACCTGTGCCGCCGTAGGGCATCCCGACGCTGCCCGGGTTCACGAACCGCCTGCGGTCCGCGAGCCGGTCGAACGGCATGTGCGTGTGGCCCAGCACCACCGTCGACTCGGTGACGCCCTCGAACGCCGTGGTGTACCGGTCGACGGGCGTGTCGACCAGCACGATCTCGGTGTCGTCGCGGGTCGTGGCGTGGCAGAACAGCACCGCGCCCAGCCCCGCGACGTCCAGCGTGACGGTCAACGGCAGGTCGGCGATCAGGTCCCGGTGGTGGCGCCGCAGTTGCGCGGCCCCGTACTCCGTCGGCACCCGCACGATGTCGGGCAGCTCCGGGTCGAGCGCGCCGTCGAAGGCGGCCGCCAGCTCGCGGTCGGCGTTGCCGCGTACCCACACGGCCCGGTCGCCCAGCTCGCCCAGCCGGTCGAGCGTTCGCGCGGGCATCGGACCCGTGGCCAGGTCACCGTTGAGCACGATGGCGTCGACGCCGACCGCCTCGACGTCGCGCAGCACGGCGTCCAGCGCGGGCAGGTGGCCGTGGATGTCGGCGAGGACCGCGACACGCATGGGGAGCTCCCTTCGGTGGCTCCCGTGACTCTCGCAGCCCGCACCGGCCCGTGTGGACGATTTCGCCGACGGCTTACCCGGCCCGCTTGGCCGTCCGGACGATCGCGTCGACGATCTGCGGCCACGCGCCCGCGGGCAGATCGTGCCCCATCCCGGGCACCATCAGCAGTTCCGCACCCGGCACCGCCGCCGCGGTGGCCCGGCCACCGCTCGGGTCGACGAGCTGGTCGACCTCGCCGTGGATGACCATGGTCGGCACTGTGACGCCGTGCAGGCCCTCGGTGCGGTCCGGCGCGGTGACGATCGCCGCCAGCTGACGGCTGCCGCCTGCCGGGTGATTGCCGCGGTCGTAGGCGGCGATGGCCCGGTCGCGCAGGTACTCGTCGGTGATCTCGAAACCGGTGGACGCGAACACCCGGAAACCGGTGATGGCAGCCGTGATCGCGCTGTCCCTGTCGGTCGCCGGCGGGCGCAGCAGCACGCCCATCGCGGCCTCGCTGGGCATGCCGACGGTCCGGTCGCCGGTGGTCGACATGATCGACGTCAGGCTCAGCGCCAGCGCCGGGTGGTCGATCACCAGCTGCTGCGCGATCATCCCGCCCATCGACGCGCCGACGATGTGTGCCCGGTCGATGCCCAGCGCGGTCAGCAGGCCCGCGGCGTCGTCGCTCAGGTCGCCCATCGTGTACGGAGCGGTGCCGTTGCCGGTCGACACCGCGGCCAGATCCGGCAGTCCCAGGTCGTCCAGCCAGGTGGACAGGCCCACGTCCCGGTTGTCGAATCGGATGACGTGGAAGCCGTGCGCGGCGATCTGGCGGACGAACTCCACGGGCCAGTCGATCAGCTGGGCACCCAATCCCATGATCAGCAGCAGCGCGGGATCGGTCGGGTCGCCGAACTCCTCGTACTCGAGTTCGACGCCATTGGCCTGGGCGCGGGGCATGGTGCTCCTCTCCGGCCGCCGGCGCCGCCGGTGGCCGACCTACTCACTGGACATACCGCCGGCCATTTTGGCACGGAGTGCCGGTCGAGAGGGCGCCCAGCGGGACGAATCATCAGCCACGTGACAGGTCACGCCAGCTCGAAGCGGGCGGTGATCCGCTCGATCGACGGGAGGTCGTCCGCCCACGTGGCGCTGCCCATGCCGAGGGCGAACGCGGCGGATTCGCGCAGCGCGAAGCACTCCCGGGACCGGTACGTGGTGCCCCGTTCCTCGTTGTGGCGGGCGAAGTCGAGCGCGACACCGGGGCCTGCCCGCGAACGTCACGTCGGCCCGGCTGAAGTCCACGTAGCCGTGTGCGGACAGCCGATCCCGCACGGTGTCCGCGACCTCGGCCACCGTCCGGCCGTCCCGCACGCGGAACTTGAACGCGACCAGGCGGCCGCCGCTCGCACGCGGGATCTCCGGGCCGTTGGCCGGCTTGGGCGGCAGCGCCTCCCAACCCGCGGGCACGTGCGGTACGGCGCCGTAGGGGCGATGTCGATCCGCTGCCGGCTGTCCTCGGACATGGGTGCCCTCTGGCCGGGTCGCTCGGTCGTCGGTCGTGATACCGGTGTGCTCGTCCGGGGCGCAGTCGGGCCGTCGACCGGTATCGGTGGCACCGGACGAGGGGAGGCCGCAGGTGGATACCGCGCGCGCCCGGCTCGGCCGCGGCCATTCTCGTGGACCGCGAGGTCGCCGGGTATCGCGCCTGGCACGTCGACGGGCGTGCGCGGTCGACGTGGGTGCGCGAGCCGTACGGTCGCGCCGCGGCGTGCGATGGCGGAGCGAGCCGAGGCCGGGCTCCGACCGCCGGTCAGCCTGCCGGTTGTGCCGTGATCGCGCCGATCGCGGTCCGGAAGCCGCCGTCGGTGTCGCCCAGATGGGGGATCCACAGCAGGAGATAGGGCGACGCGGTCGGCTTGGGCAGGTGGATGGTGGTCGTTCCCGCGCGCAGGTTCTTGCTCGCCAGCAGGGGCGTGTTGGCCAACGTGACGTCAGGCCCCGGCGCCGACCGGACCTGGACGACCGTGCCGACGCTGGGCGAGGTGATCGTCACCGAGGTCAGCCGCCGCGGGTGGGCGAAGTGGACGACGAGCCCGAGCCCGAGCGTGTAGGACGGGAACTGCTGGCGGTACGTGTCCGTGTGCCACATCGTGGTGGGGTCGCCGTCGATGATCCGGCTGAGCTGACCGGGGTTGTCCTCGCTCCCGCTGAGCACGAACTCGGCGACGCCGGCCGGCACGACAGGTGCGGGCGGCGGTGGTGGTGGGGTGGCCGTCGTGGGTGCGCGGCTCGACGTGCCGCCCGCGCCGAGCTTGGGCCGCGGCAGGGCAGCAGAGCGGACGACCGATGCCGTGCTGGTGACGCCGAACGAACCGGCGAACTGCATGCCGACCAGCACCGCGGCCACGGCCACGACCACGACAGTGCCCAGTGCCACGGCGAGCCGCCTGCCGTGCAACAGCGACGCGGCCGCCCCGGACCAGCGGCGCGGCGGCCGTGCCGTAGCCGCGGCAGGAGTGGGTACAGGCGGTTCGGGCGGAGCCGCCACCGGTTGGGCGGTCGGCAGCTGGAAGCCGAGCGGCTCGTAGGTCGTCAGGTCGTCCAGGTACGCGACGGTCTCGTCCAGTGCGCGCAGCAGTGGCCCGGTGGTGCGGATGTCCGGGCCGTGACCCATGCCCAGGCTCAGTTCCGCGACCATCGCCAGATCCCGGGGTGTGTCCGGGCGCAGCGCGGCGGGGTGGACCAGCTCGCCTTGGCTGTCCACCATCGGCCACGAGCCGGTGAGCAGCAGGTACAGCACGGCACCCAGGCCGCGGATGTCGTCCCTGGTGGTCGTCTGCGGCGCGGTGCCGCGGAACGCGAGTACCGCCGTGCTCTGGCTGCCGATCCGGATCCGGCCGGGGGAGTCGACACCGGCCACCACACCGGCCCGGTGGGCCGCGTCGACGGCCTCGACCAGTGGCCGCAGCAGCCGGCACGCGGTACCCATCGGCAGCCGCGCGCCGAGCACCCCGTCGGCCAGGTCGACACCCTCGGTCCAGTCGGCCACGACCAGGCCGAGCACCCCTTCCGGGTTGGCCGCCAGCCGACCCGGTGCGGGCAGCTCGACCACCCTGGCCAGGGCCGGATGCACCACTTCCTCGGCGTAACGGGTGCCCTCCAGCACGTGCCGGGCCGCACGGACAGCGACCTGGTCGGCGGGGCTGCCGAGCAGCACGGTGAGGGCGACGTCCACCCGGCGCACGCCGTCGTGGGCGTGCCAGAACTCCATCCCGGCCCGATCGTCGCCGCCGAAGGGGGCCAGCAGGAGGTAGCGGCCGTCGCCGATGATCTCGTCCGGTGCCAGTCTCATCGATATGTCCCGTCCTGGCGGGGAGAGCCGACGAACGTGATCAGCGTCCGCCCACTGACGGCCCGTGTCCAGTCCGGCCACGAGCGGCTCGGTATACCGGCATGATGGTGGAGTGCGAGTGATCGTGCTGTCCGACACGCACGCGCCCCGCCGGTGGAGGTCCTGCCCTCCCGCCGTGGCGCGGCACCTGCGCACGGCGGAACTGATCCTGCACGCCGGTGACGTGTGCGTCGCGCCGGTGCTGGACGAGCTGGCCGAATACGCCCCGGTGCACGTGGTGTGCGGCAACAACGACGGATCGGACGTCGTCGAATGGGGCGCACCGGACATGGTGGAACTCGACATCGAGGGCGTCCGGATCGCGATGATCCACGACAGCGGCCAGGCGGTGGGCCGTGCTGCCCGGCTGCGCCGCCGGTTTCCCCTCGCGGACGTGGTGGTGTTCGGTCACTCACACATCCCGCTCGACGAGACCGGCCAGGGCCTCCGGATCTTCAATCCCGGGTCGCCGACCGACCGCCGCCGCCAGCCGCACGGCACGCTCGGGGTACTGGAGATCGACGCGGGCACGCTGGTGTCCGCCGAGATCGTCCCCATCGACTGACACCCGGATCGCGCCGCGGCCGATCGGCCGGCATGCGGCTCTGATTGGCCGGCATCTGATTGGCCGGAGTACTGGCGAGCGGCCCCGGTGATCAGGACACTGGGGGTGAGCAGAGGGGGCGAACGGGCCAGATGTCGGCGCAGACCTCCGGAGCGCAGCAGGCGCTGGCCATGGCGGTCACGGCGGGGGTGCCGGTCCTGCTGTGGGGTAGCCCCGGCACCGGCAAGACCTCCGTGGTGCGGGCGCTCGGCGAGTCCTTCGGCTGGCTGGTCGAGGTGGTCGTCGGCTCGATCCGCGAACCCACCGACTTCGCCGGTCTGCCGGTCGTGGTCGACGGCGGCGTCCGGCTGGCGCCACCCGCCTGGGCCCAGCGGCTGGCCGAGGCGGGCCAGGGCGTGTTGTTCCTGGACGAGCTGACCACCGCCCCGCCCGCCGTGCAGGCGGCCATGCTGCGGATCGTGCTCGAACGGGTGGTCGGCGACCTCGCGCTGCCGCCCGGTGTGCGCGTGGTGGCCGCGGCGAACCCGCCCGAGCAGGCCGCCGACGGCTGGGAGCTGAGCCCGCCGCTGGCCAACCGGCTCGTGCACCTGGACTGGCCGGTCGACGCGGCCGGCGTGGCCGACGGCCTGGCCGTCGGCTTCCCGCCACCACCCGCCGGCCGTCACACCGGCCCGGACCCGGTCCGGCTGGCCACGGCGCGCGCCACGGTCGGCGCGTTCCTGAAGGTCCGCCCGACGCTGGTGCTCCAGGTGCCGACCTCGGCGGCGCAGGCGGGCCGCGGCTGGCCGAGCCCGCGCAGTTGGGACACGGTGGCCACCCTGATCGGTATGTGCGACACGGCAGGCACCGACGAGGACGTGCGCGCCACGCTGGTCACCGGCGCGGTCGGCGAGGGCGCGGGCATCGAGTTCCTGTCCTGGCTGGCCAACGCCGACCTGCCCGACCCGGAGGCGGTGCTCGCCGACCCGGACTCCTTCGAGCTGCCCGAGCGCAGCGACCGCGCGTTCGCCGTGCTCACGGCCGTGGCGTCGGTCGCGATCGCGCACGGCGACCCCGAGTCGTGGTCGGCGGCGTGGCGGGTGCTGGCGAAGGCCACCGACACCGCGCCGGACGTCGCGACCCTCGTCGCGCAGTCGCTGGCCGCGGCCCGGCCCCCGGGGGCCGCGCTGCCGGTCGAGGTGCTGCGACTGACGCCGGTGCTGCGGGCCGCCGGGCTGCTGCCGGACCCGGCGGACGGGGGGTGAGCGCCCGGTGGTGCTCCGCTTCGGCCGGCTCGACACGCTGACCGCCGCCCAGCGGCAGAAATGGGCGGCCGCGCGGGTGTGGACCGTGCGGCGGGCGCCCTACCTCGCGTCGGCGATCCTCGCGCTGGAGCCGATCGTCGTGGTCCAGGATGCCGGCCACGACCTGTCCGCGCTGCCCACCGACCCGACCTGGCACGTCTACCTTGAGCCCGCCGTACTGGACTCCACCGGCGTGCCCGAGCTGGGCTTCTGGCTGCTGCACCAGGTCACCCACCTGCTGCGCAGGCACGGCGACCGCTATCCGGGCGAGGCGGGCTCGACCACGCCGCTGTCGGGCCGCAACGCCGACCAGCGCCGCTGGAACCTCGCGAGCGACGCCGAGATCAACGACGACCTGAGCGTCGAGGACATGACGCTGCCACCCAGGGCCACGACGCCGACGATGCTCGGCCTGCCCGACTCGCGGCTGGCCGAGCAGTACTGGGACGACCTGGCCGACGGATCGCCGCCTGCCGGCCGGCCCGACTGCGGCACCGGGGCCGACGGCCGGCCGAGGCCCTGGAACGCCGGCCTGGCCGGTTTGTCCGAGGTGAACGAGAAGCTGCTGGCCAGGGACGTGGCGCGGCGCATCCGTGAGCACTCCCGCAGCCGCGGCGAGATGCCTGGCGGCTGGCAGCGCTGGGCCGACGAGGTGCTGGAACCGGTCGTGGACTGGCGGCGTTCGCTGCGCGCCTCGGTCCGCCGGGGTGTCGCGGACGTCGCGGGCCGGGTCGACTTCACCTACCGCAAACCGTCCCGCCGGGCGGCGGCGCTGCCGGACATCGTGCTGCCGAGCCTGCGCCAGCCGATGCCGACGGTGGCCGTCGTGATCGACACGTCCGGCAGCATGAGCGACGGGATGCTCTCCCAGGTGCTCGCCGAGGTGGCAGGCCTGCTGGCCAGCGTCGGGGTCGGCCGCGGCCGGCTGCACGTGGTGTGTTGTGACGCGCGGGCCTACCGGGCGCAGCGGGTGATGAACGCGCGGGACGTGCGGCTGCTCGGCGGTGGCGGCACCGACATGGGCGCCGGCCTGGCGGCGACCACCGACCTGCGACCCCGGCCGGACCTGGTGATCGTGCTGACCGACGGGCACACGCCGTGGCCCAGCGGACCGCCGGGCAAGGCGAAGGTGATAGTCGGGCTGATGGATCCGGCCGGGTCGGTGCCCGACTGGGCGAGTTCGGTGGCCATCGACCCGGTCGCGGTGGGGGGTGGCCGATGAGGCGGTTCAACGACCCGGACGACCGGAACCGGCCGCCCGAGGACCTGACGGCGTGGCTGGCGGCGGGGATGCGCAGGGTGGACGCGCTGGCGTGGCGGCGGTGGAACTTCACCCTGGCCGACGCGACGGCCTGGCGGGACGCGGGCGTGCCCGAGGCGCTGACCGCGGCGCAGTGGCAGATAGCGGGCGCCGACCCGGGCACGGTCGGCGACTGGTTCGCCGCGCGGATCACCGTCGGCGAGGCGATCCGGTGGCACGAGTTCGGCTTCTCGCTGGACCAGGCCAAGGAGCACCTGCGCAACGGTCGCAACCCGGAGACCGCCTACGGCAGGCGCAGCGGGGTGACCGGCCACGCGGCCACGCTCGGCTCGATCGGCCAGTCGATCGCCGCGCAGGTCGCTGGTGGCCACATGCAGGCGTTCCTGCGGGCCGGCGTGCCGCACGCGGTCATGGGCGGCTACCTGGCCGGCCAGTGGACCGACGCGGACGGCCTGGCCTGGGCGCGGCTGGGCATCCAGGCGTGGGACGCCAAGCTGTGGCGGGAGCTCGGGCTGACCCCGGCCGAGGCGGGTGAGCTGGCGAAGGAGAGCGTCGCGCCGATGGACGTGGTGCGCGACTGGTGGCGGGCCGGGATTCCGTTCGACGAGGTGGCCGATTGGCTGGGCGCCGGGCTGACTCCCGAGGAGGCCGCGTCGCAACGCGAGTCCGGCGTCACCGTGGAGCAGGCGGCCGCCATGCGGGCGTTGCGCCGGGGTGGTGCGCTCTGATCGAGATCCGGACCGCGCACACGGCCGAGCTGGACCAGCCCACACTGGCCGCCGCGCGGGAGTTGGTGACCTCGGCGTTCGACGGCGACTACTCGGCGCTGGACTGGGATCACGGCCTCGGCGGCATGCACGCGCTGGCCTGGGACGGGGCGTCGCTGGTCGGTCATGCGTCGGTCGTCGCCCGCAGGCTGCTGCACGGCGGCCGATCACTGCGCTGCGGCTACGTCGAGGGCGTCGCGGTGGGCGCCGATCACCGGCGGCGGGGCTGCGGGTCGGCGTTGATGGCGGCGATGGAACTGTTCGTGCGCGGCGGTTACGACCTGGGAGCGCTCACGGCGACGGCCTCCGGGGCGCGGCTGTACGTCGGCCACGGCTGGCAGCCGTGGCGCGGCACGACGTGCGTGCTCACGCCGGACGGCGTGCGGCGGACCCCGGAGGAGGACGACGCCGTTCATGTGCTGTCCGGCGCGGTGCCCCTCGACCTGACGGGCGAGCTGACCTGCGACTGGCGCGACGGCGACGTCTGGTAGCCCACCGCGACACCGCCCTGCCGGGCTTGCGTCGACCGGCCGGTATCCGCGCCAGGCCACCACAATCGTGGCCGGCCGCGAGGTCGGCCGACCGCAGGTCGCCGTCCTCGGCGTCGGTGATCTGCGGTGCGCCCGCGAGTGCCTGCCCGGCCGCGGCGGGCGCTCGTCGCGCGGCAGGAGTTCTGTCACACTGCCGCCCATTCGGTTCAATCAATGAACCGAGTGCGGTACGGTCGGCTGCATGCGGATTCTGGTGGTCGGCGCCGGCGCGACCGGCGGCTACTTCGGGGCTCGGCTGGCGATGGCCGGGCGGGACGTCACCTTCCTGGTCCGGCCTCGCCGGGCGGCCGTACTGCGCGAGCGCGGGCTACGGATCGTCGGGCTCGGCGAGGAGCAGGTGATCGAGCCGAAACTGGTCACGGCGGCGGAACTCACTGCGCCCTACGACCTGATCCTGATGTCGGTCAAGGCAACCGGCCTGGCAGCGGCGATCGAGGACGTCGCGCCCGCCGTCGGCCCGGACACGACGATCATCCCGTTCCTCAACGGCATGGCCCATCTCGACGCGCTCGACGCCCGCTTCGGCAGGCAGGCCGTGCTCGGCGGCATCGTGATGGTCGCCACCATGGTCGACGACGCCGGCGACATCGTCCGGCTCGGTCCCCAGCAGAGCGTCCTGATCGGCGAGCGGAACGGGGGCGGCACGGCCCGGCTGCGCGGGATCGAGGCCGAACTGGGTGGCGCCGGGTTCGACTTCGCCGTGCGGCAGGACATCACGGCCGGCATGTGGGCGAAGTGGGTGTTCATCAGTTCGATCAGCGCGGTCACGTGCCTGATGCGCGCCCCGATCGGTGACGTCGTCGCCGTGCCCGGCGGCGCGGAGTTCGGCCCGGCCGTCGTCGCCGAAGGCGCCGCGATCGCAGCGGCGGCAGGCTTTCCGGTGCCGGAGGAGTACCTGGCCGGCGTGCGCGCGACGGTGACCCAGCAGGGCGCGCCGACCACGTCGTCGTTGTACCGGGACCTGGTCGCCGGGCAGCCGACGGAGGTCGAGCAGGTGTTCGGCGACCTCGTCGCCCGTGCCCGTGCGCTGTCAGTGGCCACGCCGCTGCTCGACCTGACGACCCTGCACCTGCGCGTGCACCAGTACCGGACGAAGCGGGCCTGATCGCGATACCGGGCTCGTCAACCGGGTCATCAGCAGCCGTTACGACCGCGTGCTGAACGCCTACCGCTGACCGTGTCGCAACACCGCGTGCGGTATGCAGGAGATATGTCCGAACCCGCCCAGACGGTCGACGCCGTCGTCATCGGTGCGGGCCCCAACGGCCTGGTGGCCGCCAACCTGCTCGCCGACGCCGGCTGGGAGGTCCTCGTCGTGGAGGCGGCCGACCGGCCGGGCGGCACGCTGCGCACCGACGAGTTCGTCCCCGGCTTCCGCAGCGACCACTGCGGCGGCTTCTACCCGATGGCCGCACTGTCACCGGTGATCGCCGGTCTCGACCTGGCCGCCTACGGCCTGCACTGGCGGCATGCGCCGGCCGCGCTGGCCCATGTGCTGCCCGACGACCGGTGCGCGCTGATCACGCGGGACGTCGACGTGACCGCCGCGTCACTGGCCGCCTTCGACCCGGCCGACGGCGAAGCGTGGCGGGCCGAGTTCGCCGCGTGGCGACAGGTCCGCGACGATGTCGCCGGTCTGCTGTGGGACCCCCGTCGACGCCGGGACACGGTCGCCGAGCGGCTGCCCCACCATCGCCGGTTCGCCGGGGACGGCGCGCGCCGGTTGCTGGCCGACGACATCCCGCACCTGGTACCGGACGGTCTCGGCGACAGCCCCGCTGGATGGCTGCTCGCGATGACGGCTCAGGACGTCGGTCTGCCGGTGCCCGAGGGCGGCGCGGGCCGGTTGACCCGCGCGCTGATCGACCGGCTGGCAGCCCGGGGCGGCCGGGTGACGTGCGGTCGCGCGGTGACCAGGGTGCTCGTCGCGGCGGGCAGCGCGGTCGGCGTCGAACTGGCCGGCGGTCGGCTGATCCGTACCCGCCGGGCCGTACTCGCGGCGGTGCCCGCCACGACGCTCTACCTGCGGCTCGTGGGTGCGCGGCGGCTGCCCTCACACCTGGTCGACGACCTGCGGGAGCCGCCCACCAGCGTCGGCACCGTGCGCGTCGACTGGGCGCTGGACGGGCCCATCCCGTGGCGCAACCCGGCGGTCCGGGGCGCGGGCGCGGTCCGGCTGGGCGGGGACGACCAGCCGCGTGGCCGGCCGACCGTGCTGCTCGGCCAGATGACCACAGCCGATCCGACCAGGTCACCAGCCGGGACGGAGTCCGCCTGGGCGACCACGCCGCTGGCCGCCGACCGCGACTGGACACCCGACGAACTGGCGGCCGTCGCGGACCGGATCGAGCACGACGTGCAACGGCACGCGCCCGGCCTGCGAGCCCTGATCCGGGGTCGCCGCGTGGTGGGGCCCGCGGACCTGCGTGAACCCGGGCCTGTCCGGCAGGAGAGCGCGGACACGCCGGTCGACCGGCTGTTCCTGGCGGGCACGAGCGTGCGGCCGGGTGCCGCCGTGCACGGTGGACCGGCGGCCAGGGCGGCTCGTGCGGCCCTGGCCAGGGCGGGTGTCGCCGGGCTGGGCTATCGCGCCTTGCTGCGACGGGCACGCACCTGAGCGTGGGCGTTTGCCCGCCGACCAGTGGGGAATCCATTTCGTGTCGGGAGGGCAACCCTGGTGACGGGTGGGAGGCCATGAACGAACGGGATGTACTGCGCAGCGCCATCGCGGGCGCGGTCGGTGCCGTGCGCCGTGGCGACGAGGAGGACGCGCTCGTGCGGTTCGGCAGGCTGGCCGGATCCAGCGGGCTGAGCCTGCGCGACAGCGTGCTCGAACTGGCCGAGGCGAACGTCGAGATGTTGCTCACGCTGACCGGCCACGACGTTGACGACGAGGATCTGCTGGTCACTCTCGCCGACGAGGACACCGACGGTGAACCACGCACGATCGACGAGCAGCGAACCGGCGCAGCGCGCCACCGCGCGGGTACTGCTGGCGCTGGCCAACGGCCACCAGGAGGACGCGCAGGTGCAACTGGACATCGTCGAGGCGGCGCCGGACCCCGAGGAAACCGGACATGTGTTCGCGCACACGATGAGCTGGACCCTGGAGCTGATCGAGCTCTGCGCGGACACCGGCCAACCGCTCCCGCCGTGGCTGCGACCCGTGCTCAGCGGCGGCTGAACCAGCGGTTACAGCGAAAGTGAGCGTCCACAGCAGACTGGAGTGGAAACTCGGTGCCGACCGGACCGGCCAGGTAGAGTCACGACCCATGGCAGGCGCGCACCGCCAGGACCCCGACGTGGCGACGAGAACCGCGATCCTGGACGCGGCCAGTGCGCTGTTCGTCGAACGGGGCTACCTCGCCACCACGATCGACGACATCGCCACCGCGGCACACGTGGAAGCCGGCACCGTCTACAGCGTCGTCGGCGGCAAACCCCAGCTATTGGAGGCCGTCGTGGAACGGTTCGCCGACGACCCCCGGCTGGGCCGGGCCGTCGACGAGTACACCGAACTGGTCGACCCGTACGCGATCGTGCGCGATGCGGTGCGGACCAACCGGTTCGCCACCGAGGCGTTCGCCGACTTCTACGACCTCATCCACCGGACCGTGAATGTCGACGAAGCCGTCGCCAGCGGAGCCGAGGCCGCCGAACAGCGATTGCGCCGCTCGCTGCACCTGGTCGCGTTACGGCTGGCGGAACTGGAGGCGCTGCGCGTGCCTGTCGCTGCGGCGGTGGACACGTTCGCCTACTTTCTGGGGCATCTGTCGTGGCGGCGGCTGGTCGTCGACTTCGGCTGGACCTACGACGACGCGGAGGCCTGGCTGGCAGAGCGCATCAGCGAGGCGATACTGACCAGGGGAGGAGCCCACAGGTGACCGACGGCGAACTACACCTGCCCGACCGCATCAGGGCGTGCCTGTTCGACCTGGACGGGGTGCTCACCCAGACCGCGAAGGTGCACGCGGCCGCGTGGCGGGACATGTTCGACGAGTACCTGCGGGCCAGAGCGCAGCGCACCGGCGCGAAGTTCGTCCCGTTCGACCCGGTGAAAGAGTACGACGAGTACGTCGACGGCCGGCCGCGCGAGGACGGCACCCGTGCCTTCCTGCACTCCCGCGGCATCGACCTGCCCGAGGGCGGTGCCGACGACCCGCCGGACGCCGAGACCGTGCACGCGCTGAGCGACCGCAAGAACAAGCTGGTACTCGCCCGCATCAAATCCGACGGGGTGCAGGCCTATCCCGGCTCGGTGCGGTTCCTCAAGGCGGTCCGCGACGCGGGGCTGCCCACGGCCGTCGTCTCCTCCAGTGCCAACTGCGCGGACGTGGTCAAGGCAGCGGGCATCGACACCATGCTGGACGTCCGCGTCGACGGTGTCGTCGCCGAGCAGGAACACCTCGCAGGCAAGCCCGCGCCCGACACGTTCCTCGCCGCGGCCCGCAAACTGGGCATCGAACCGGCCGCGGCCGCCGTGTTCGAGGACGCGCTGGCCGGGGTCGCGGCCGGGCGGGCGGGCAAGTTCGGGTACGTCGTCGGCGTCGATCGGGTCGGTCAGGCCGATGAACTGCGCGAGCACGGCGCCGATGTCGTCGTCGACGATCTGGCCGACCTGATGGAGGACCGTTGATCGAGCACCACGCTTTCGGGGCCGAGCCGTGGCGGGTGCGTGAGACGGATCTGGACCTGGACAAGCTGGCCCAGACCGAGTCGGTCTTCGCACTCGGCAACGGGCACATCGGCTGGCGCGGCAACCTGGACGAGGGCGAGCCGCACGGGTTGCCCGGCAGCTACCTCAACGGCGTCTACGAACTGCGGACACTGCCGTACGCGGAGGCGGGCTACGGGTACCCCGAGTCCGGCCAGACGATCATCAACGTCACCGACGGCAAACTGATCCGCCTGCTGGTCGAGGACGAACCGTTCGACGTCCGCTACGGCGAACTCCGCTCGCACGAACGAGAACTGGACTTCCGCGCCGGCACGCTGTCCCGGCGTGCCGAGTGGACGGCGCCGACCGGGCGCACGGTGAAGGTCACGTCAACGCGGCTGGTGTCGTTCACCCAGCGCGCGATCGCGGCCATCTCCTACGACGTCACCCCCGTCGACGGGCCGGCCTGGCTGGTGCTGCAGTCCGAACTGGTCGCCAACGAGCCGCTGCCGCAACCGAGCGGCGACCCGCGCTCGTCCGCCGTGCTGGACACGGCGTTGGCGCCGGTGCGGCACGCGATGGAGGGCAACCGGATCAACCTGCTGCACAGCACGAAGCGCAGTGACCTGCGGGTGGCCTGCGCGATGGACCATGTGCTGACCGCCCCGGTCGACCTGGAGGTGCTGCCCGAGTGCTCGGACAACCTTGGCAGGCTCACGGTCGCGGCGTACCTGGAGCCGGGCCAGGTGTTGCGCGTGGTGAAGTTCGTCGCCTACGGCTGGTCGGCGCAGCGGTCCCCGGCCGGCCTGCGAGCCCAGGTCGACGGTGCGCTGGCCGCCGGGAAGAAAGTCGGTTGGGACGGGCTGCTGGTCGGGCAACGGCGGTTCCTGGACGAGTTCTGGGCCAGGGCGGACGTCGAGCTGGACGGTGAGCCAGAGGTGCAGCAGGCGGTCCGGTTCGGCCTGTTCCACGTCGCCCAGGCGGGCGCGCGGGCCGAGCGGCGGGCGATGCCTGCCAAGGGTCTCACCGGGCCCGGCTACGACGGGCATACCTTCTGGGACAGCGAGATCTTCGCGCTGCCCGCGTTGACGTACACGCTGCCCGACGCGGCGGCGGACGCGTTGCGCTGGCGGTACGACATCCTGCCGCAGGCATGCCAGCGGGCCGCCGAGCTGGGTCTGGCCGGGGCGGCGTTCCCGTGGCGGACCATCGAGGGCTCGGAGTCCTCCGCGTACTGGCCGGCGGGCACGGCGGCGTTCCACATCAACGCCGACATCGCCGACGCCGTCATCCGGTACGTCGGCGCCACCGACGACATGGAGTTCCTGCACACCGTCGGCGTCGAACTGCTGGTCGCGACAGCCCGGCTGTGGTGTTCGCTGGGCCAGTTCGACGCCGAGGGCAGCTTTCGCATCGACGGTGTCACCGGCCCCGACGAGTACAGCGCGGTGGCGGACAACAACGTCTATACCAATCTGATGGCACGCGCGAACATGCTGGCGGCGGCCACGTCGGTGGAACAGTTCCCGGACCGGGCGGTGGAACTGGAGGTCGGCGCCGAGGAGATCGCCAACTGGCGGAACGCCGCCGCGGCCATGCGCGTGCCCTACGACGAGCGGCTGGGCGTGCACCCCCAGGCCGACGGGTTCACCGACCACAAGGTGTGGGACTTCGAGCACACGCCGCCGGAGAACTACCCGCTGCTGCTGCGGTACCCGTATTTCGACTTGTATCGCAAGCAGGTCGTGAAGCAGGCCGACCTGGTGCTCGCGATGTATCTGTGCCCGGACGACTTCACCGCCGAGCAGAAGGAACGCAACTTCGACTACTACGAGGCGCTGACGGTCCGGGACTCGTCGCTGTCCGCGTGTGTGCAGGCGGTGCTGGCGGCCGAGGTCGGTCACCTGGAGCTGGCCAAGGACTACCTGGGCGAAGCGGCCTTGATGGACCTGAACGACCTGGAGCACAACACGAAGGACGGCGTGCACATCGCGTCGCTCGCGGGGGCGTGGCTGGCTCTGGTGGCCGGGTTCGGCGGCATGCGCCACCGGCCGGGTGGCCCGCTGCGCTTCCGGCCGCGGGTACCACCGGGCTCGACGCGCCTGACGTTCCGGTTGTTCTTCCGTCAGCGGTTGCTACGTGTCGAGGTGACGACGGACCAGGCCGTCTACACGTTGCTGGACGGGGAACCGTTGAGCCTGGGGCACTACGACACGATGTTCACGCTCACGATCGAGGAACCGGTCACCCACGACCTCCCGCGTCTGGTCGCCAGGCAACCACCCCGCCAACCCCCGGGGCGGGAACCGCACCGCCGAGGTCAGTGATCCGCGTTCCGGGGTTCCGGTCGGTCCGGCCCGGCCTGCCGCTCTTGGTTCGTTGGCGCGTATTCGCTTGTGGCGTACGACATTGCGCGTGTCGAACCTGTGGAGGTCGACACGCCAGTGGCTGGCTGCGAGTTGGGCGGACTGGTCTGATCGCGTGATGTCCGCCGGTAGCGCAACGGTGTACTGGCGCCTTCTCTGGCAGGTGTCGACCCCGCTGTGGTCGGCCAACGTGGCCAGCCGGCCGGGCGTTGTTGTGTGTTGTTCGCTTGTGGCGCAGGGATCTCGCCGTGTCGACTTCTCGGCGGTCGACTCGCCGTCGTCCACTGGGTGGTCGACATGCTGGTTGCTGTGCGGCACGGGCGGATGGGCCCGATTGCGTGAAGTTCGCTGGTAGCCGGGATTCGCGCGTGCCGGCCTTTCTACGGACGGCCCATGTGGTGAGCCCCGGTGGCACTGCGCGGGGCCGCCCGCAACGACGGTCGGATCTCGATGCCATGGCCAAGAGGGCGTACCTCGCCAGGATGGGGGCCTGCTCAGCGGGCTCGGCCACGCCGACCTGCCCTTCGAGGTCACCGCGCCCGCCGCTGAGCTGTCCGGCCCGGACGAGATCGCCGGCTGAAAGAAGTCCGGCGTGGACCGGCTCCTCGTCTCGCCCTGGTGGCGGACCAGCGAGGCATGCGCCAGGCTGGCCGCCTTCGCCGAGGACTACGGCCTGACCGGCTGCCTCAGACCGCCAGGGCCGCGTCGGCGGCGTTCACGTCCTTGTGGAAGCGCTTGTGGACGTAGATCTTCGGGCCGAGGGTCTCGCACTTCCACCACAGGCCGCTCGGCGGGCCGATCCTGGTCTCGCGTGGCAGTTCCGCGAGGACCTCCTTGACCGCGGTCATCGTCATCCGGCCCGACCGGCAGACCAGGATGCGGCGGTCGGTGACCACGACGACCCGGTAGGCGTTGCTGAACAGGATGATCCAGTAGGAGACCAGTGCGAAGTACTGGCTGGTCGTCTGTGCGCAGAAGACCGTCTGGATAGTCTCGTCCGGCTGGAGGTACGGTGCCGCGTTGTGCTGTAATTTGTCGCGCAGTGCCACTGGAGGAACCTTTCTGTTGCGATGGCGATCAACGTACTTGCATCGCTGCGCAAGCGTGGCGATAACGTCGGAAAAAGGCGCCAACCGGGAACCACGACGAACCCGGGACACGTCGAAACCGCGACGAACTGAACGGACCGGACATGACACTGCTGCTCGCCACGGAGTACCGGGGCCGGTCCGCCGCCTGAACCTCGGCGCCGCGTTCGGACCGCTCCCGTTCACGGACCGGCCCGGCGGGCGCGATGATCCGCACCTGATCACCTGCGCAGTTCCGGCGTCACACTCCAGGTGTGGTGAACCCGAAGACCTGGCCGTAGCAGGACAGCTGCGCGGCCCTGCCCCAACCGGTAGCGGATTTCGTTGCCGGTGCGCGCCCGTCTCCCGGCGCCAGGCGTACACGTGTCGACCAGTGGGTGGTCAAGGCGCCGGTCGCAGGCTGCGCCCACCAGTGGTGCGATCGTGTGTCGACCGCTGGTGGCCGAGAAGTCTCGGCGGGCCGACCTGGCAATGGCCGGTCGACGTGATCCATTAGCTGGCGGCAGCGGTGTGTTGTTCGCTGCCGCGGGATGTCGTCAGCGAGTCGGCCCTTGCTGATCGGTCGGCCGGACGGCGCGGTGTCACTTCGCCAGTGGCAGACGGAATTCGGCGTGTCGACCTTTCGGCGGTCGGCCAGGCCGGGACAGGGCTCCGGTGAGGTCGGATGCCGGGTCTCGCTCCAGCCCGATCGCCTCGATCAGCTTGCCGCGTACCGGTTCGCCGGTCGCGACAGACCCAGCTGGCCGCGCAGCGTCGGCTCCGAGTACGACTCCCGGAACACGCCCCGCCGCCGCAACTCCGGCACCAACTGCTGCGTGATCGCCAGCAAATCGTGCGGCAACGCGCCCGGCCGCAACCGGAACCCCGTCACGCCCGCCGACTGCCACTCCACCAACAGGTCCGCCAGCTCCCGGGCGCTACCCGAGAATACGAACGCGTCCGACGAGAACTCCGCACCGGCGACCTCGTCCAGCCGCGCCACCCGTCCCGCGGCCGACGGGCCGTCGTTGTCCAGGAACACCACGAGGTCCGCGAACAGCCGCACGGTTCGCCCCGCCGCCTCCTGCTCGGTCCGCACCTGAACGTCCAACCGGCGCACGTCGTAGACCGAGCGCGGCGTCACGAACACCACGTCCGCCGCTCGCGCCGCCAACCGGATCGGCTCCGCGGCGTGCGCCAGCACGGCCACGATCGGCTGGCCCTGTGGCGGCCGCGGCGTGATCGACGGGCCCTTGACCCGGAACCACTCGCCCTCGAAGTCGATGTAGTGCAGCTTGTCGATGTCCACGAACCTGCCGGTCGCGGCGTCGCGGATCTCCGCGTCGTCCTCCCAGCTGTCCCACAGTCGCCGCACGACCTCGACGTAGTCGGCCGCCTCCTCGAACCGCTGCGCACCACGCGGTTCGGTGAACTCGCGCCTGCCGAAGTGCCGCGTCTCCTGCGGCCACGCGGCCGCCAGCGGGCGGAAGCCCGCCCGGCCGCCGCTGACGTAGTCCAGCGTCGCGATCGCCTTCGACGTGTGGAACGGCTCGGTGTGCGCGACGACGACCGACGGCACCAAACCGACGTGCCGCGTCAGCGGTGCCACCCGCGCCGCCACCAGTACCGCGTCCAGCCGTCCGCGCACCTGGTCGGTGCGCTCGTCGTGCCGGTCGCGCTCACTGGACTGCACACTCAGCGCGTCCTCGAACGTCACGAAGTCCAGCAGCCCGCGCTCGGCCTCCTGCACCAGTTCCGTCCAGTAACCCGCGGTGAACAGCAGGTCCGGTCGCGCGTCCGGCTCCCGCCACGCGGCCGGATGCCAGCCGGCGCCGTCCAGCGCGACAGCCAGATGCAACTGCTCGGCTCCGGGCATGGCGGCCTCCCCGCTCGACTACGTCTACAACACACCAATGCACCAGGGTCCGTCCATGTTCCGGCGTCCACTGGCTGGGACCCGCCGCCGATCGTAGGTGTGGTCAGCTGCGTTACCGCCCGATCAGGTGACCGCCGCCCTCGCTATGTTCGGTTAACGCCACCAGCGTCTCCCGCGACGTGCAGACCAACCGGCCAATAGCGTCGGAATCAACCACAGGGGGCGTCATGTCCTTTCCCACGATGCCGGCCGCGCCGCCGGAGTATCGAGTTCCGCAACCCCGTAACGGTCTGGGTGTCGCCGGTTTCGTGCTCGGGCTGATCGGCCTGCTGTTCTCGTTCCTGCCCATCGTGGGTGTGGTCGCCTGGCCGCTGGTCATCCTGGGCCTGATCTTCTCGCTGATCGGCTACAGCCGTGGCCGTACGGGCCGGGCCGGGAACAAAGGTCTCGCACTCACCGGCGTGGTCCTCTCCGTCCTCGGCCTGGTCGTCTGCGTCGTCTGGGCGTCCGCCTTCACCAAGGCCGCCAGCGACGTCAGCAAGCAGGCCAACGAGACGGTCACCATCTCCTACGACGCGGGCGGCACCTCGAAGGGCGCGATCGTCACCTATTCGACGTTCTCCGACGGCTCCAGTGCCGAAGGTCAGGTGACCACGAATCTGCCGTGGCGCAAGAAGGTGAAGGCCGCCGGACTCGGCAAGGGCGGCATGATGACGGTGACCGCGGGTACAGGTGGCGGAACCGTTTCCTGCCAGGTCGCCGTGAACGGCGTGGTGCGGAAGACCGCGACCGCATCCGGCCCGTTGGCCTCGGCGACGTGCGGCGATTTCTGAGCCGTGTGGTGTGACCGCCGGCCCGCGACCCCGGCGGCCCAGCGGTTCACGCGGCCGGCCCGACCAGGCGCGTCTGGCAGCAGCCGAGGACCGTGCTCGGGCGGTCGACGTCCAACCCGTGCCGCACCTGGTCGATGTCCTCGCAGTGCGGATCCGTGCACTCCACGTCGCTGTCTGCGGGCACGACCAGCGTGCCGTGAGAGTGGTCGAGCCGCCGACGCACTCCGCGCGTCGAGCACCGTTGAAACGCTTTTGCTATCACCGGCCGCCGACGCACTCCGCGCGTCGAGCACCGTCCATACGCTCTTGCTATCACCGGCCGCCGATGGTCCCGCGCACGCCGGACGGCGTGTCGCAGGTCAGGAGCTTGTCTTGCGCTTCGCCTTGGGCTTCGTCGGCGTGGGCTTGCTGTCGGTGTCGTCGGTCCGCTTGGTGCTCGACCGGTTGCGTTTGGCGGCGTCCACGCTGGCCTGCAGCACGTCGACCAGGTCGGGAGCCGCCTCACCGCGCTTGGGCTTGGCGGTCTTCTTGTCGCCGTCGGTGTCCGTGCCGGCGATCTTGGCCTCGATCTTGGCCTCCAGCGCGGCTCGGTAGCCGTCGTGGAACTTGTCCGGCTCGAAGACCGGCTCGGTCAACGAGTCGATCAGCGAGGCGGCCATCGTCATCTCGCGCGGCTGCACCTGGGGCGCGTCCTCGTCGAGGAAGTCGAAGTCGGGGGAGCGCACCTCGTCCGGCCACAGCATGGTGGTCAGCACCATGACATCGGAGTACACGCGCAGCACGGCGAGCGACTCCCGCTGCCGTAGCGCGACCTTGGCGATCGCCACGTGCCCGGACTTGTGCAGGGCGTCGCGCAGCAGCACGTATGCCTTGGCCGACGTCTGCTGCGGCTCCAGGTAGTAGGTGCGGTCGAAGTAGATCGGGTCGATCGCTTCCAGGTCCACGAACTCGACGACGTCGATCGTGCGGGACGTGGTCAGCGGCAGGTCGGCGAGGTCGGCACTGGTGAGGATGACGGTCTGGCCGTCCTCCAGTTCGTAGCCCTTGGCGATCTCGCCGTAGGGCACTTCCTTGTCCTCTTCCGAGCAGAACCGCCGGTACTGGATGCGGGCGCCGTCGCTCTCGTGCACCTGGTGCAGGCTGACGTTCTTGTTCTCGGTGGCCGCGTACAACTGGATCGGTATCGAGACCAGTCCGAAGGACACGGCTCCCTTCCACATGGCTCGCATGTGCTGCCACCTCCCGCGGCCAGTCGCGATCGCGCCTGGTCACCGACGGTACGCCGGAAGATCGCCCACCGACAGTCGATACGGACGGGACGTGGGCGAAACCGACGCGTGAGTGTCGGCCGGACGGCCTAGAGTGCGGTGGGTGGACCTGCCTGTGATGCCGCCGGTGCGGCCGATGCTGGCCAAGGCCGTGCACGAGGTGCCGCGCGACGCCGGCCTGACGTACGAGCCGAAGTGGGATGGCTTCCGCTGCATCGTGTTCCGCGATGGCGACGAGATCGAGCTGGGCTCGCGCAACGATCGGCCGTTGACCAGGTATTTTCCCGAGCTGGTCGACCTTCTCAAGACGGCCCTGCCGCCGCGCTGCGTGGTCGACGGCGAGATCGTGGTCGTCACCGACGCCGGCCTGGACTTCGACACGCTGCAACAGCGCCTGCACCCGGCCGCGTCGCGGGTGAACAAGCTGGCCAAGGAGACACCTGCCAGTTTTGTCGCGTTCGATCTGCTGGCGCTGGATGACCGGAATCTGCTGGAAGAACCGTTCAGCGAGCGGCGCAGGCTGCTGGAAGGCGTCGTGGACGCCGAACTGGCCAGGGTGCACCTGACACCGTTGACCCAGGACGCCGACGTCGCCGAGGACTGGTTCACCAGGTTCGAGGGCGCCGGTTTCGACGGTGTCATGGCCAAGCCCGTCGACCAGCCGTACCAGCAGGACAAGCGCGTGATGTGGAAGGTCAAGCACGAGCGCACCGCGGACTGCGTGGTCGCCGGGTTCCGCTGGCACAAGGACGGCGAGACCGTCGGATCGCTGCTACTGGGCCTGTTCGACGACCACGGCACGCTGCACCACGTCGGCGTGGCGAGCAGCTTCGCGGCCGCCCTGCGCAAGCAACTGGTGACCGACCTGGCGCCGCTGCGGGAGAACGCGCTGGAGAACCACCCGTGGCGGGCGTGGGCGGACGCCCAGGCGAACGCCGACGGGCGGATGCCGGGCGCGCAGAGCCGATGGAACGCGAAAAAAGACCTGTCCTGGGAGCCGGTGCGCCCGGAGCAGGTGGTCGAGGTCCGCTATGAGCACCTGCTGTCCGGGAGATTCCGCCACACGGCGAGGCTCGCGCGGTTCCGCCCCGATCGCGACCCGGAGTCATGCACGTACGCCCAGCTGACGGAGATCGCACCTGCCGAACTGGCGGCCTTGTTCGACGAGGCGCACGCTTGATCGCCTAGTCCGTCGAGGACAGTCCAGGTAGGACAACCGACGGCCGCCGGACAACCATCAGTTCGCGGTTCGACGTCGGGTCGCCGGAGTCGAGATCGGCTTCGGCGGCGAGGGGGCGGGTGCCAGGGAACAGCTACGGCTGCGCAACGCAGCCGGTGGGTGGACCGAGTGGAGTGCCGGAGACTTTCCTGGGTGGCCCGGTCGTCTGGCGGTTTCCTGTCGGGTGCGTAGGCGGGGTGCCGTTCGTTCGGGTCGCCGGCCGACTGAATTCTGCGCTCGCCTCAATCACGCGACTGGGTGACCTGTCGTCGGATCTTCTGGTTCCTGGCAAAAGTTTGTGTGTTGCTCGCGTGTGGTCGTGACCACGCTCACCAGGCGTGTTACGCAGAGTTCGTGCTGGCCCGCTTTCTCTGCGCGCCACGGGGATACCATCGAATTCGACGTAGAGATGATCTTCACTGTGTGCGAGGGCGAACATATGACCACCGGCGACGACGTCGCGCAGCAGGCCGAGACCACGACGACCGACGAGGCCCCCACACCTGTGCGGGGCGTGCGCGGAGGGCGGCAGATCGCTGGGTGGGTGCTGACCGTACTGGCGTGCCTGCTGGTGCTGTTCGCACTGGTCGCGCCGGACAATCTCACGACCGTCTCGCCGTGGGCGTTCATCCGGATCCCGATCGAGGCGTTGGTCGGACTCGCGGTCCTCATGATCCTGCCGCCGAAGCCGCGCCGGATCGTCGCCTTCGTTCTGGGCCTGATTCTCGGCCTGCTGACCATCCTCAAGGTGCTGGACATCGGTTTCTTCGAGTCGCTGTCCCGGCCGTTCGACCCCATCTCGGACTGGAGCTTCCTCGGCCCGGCCATCACCTTCCTCAACGGCGCGATCGGCCACGTCGGTGCCCTGCTCGCCGTCATCGGTGTGTCGATCCTGGCAGCCGCCCTCATCGTGTTCATCGCGTTGGCCGTCGTCCGGCTGACCCGCCTGGTCGGCACGTGGCGCATCGGGACACTCCGGGTGGTCGGTGCGCTCGGCCTGGTGTGGGTGGTGTTCGCGGTGACGGGTATCCAGTTCACACCCGGGCAGCCGGTCGCCGCGCGCAGTGTCGCCACGCTGGCCTACGACGACGTGCACCAGGTCGGTGTCGACCTGCAGGACCAGAAGGTCTTCGCCCAGCAACTGGCCGGCGATCCCTTCAACACCAAGCCGGCCAACAGCTTGCTCGGTGGGCTCAAGGGCAAGACCGTCATCCTGACGTTCGTCGAGAGCTACGGCCGGATCGCGATCTCGAACCCGGAGATTGCGCCGGGCGTCAAGTCGGTGCTCAACGCGGGCACGAAATCGCTGCAGGCCGCCGGTTACAGCGCCCGTACCGGGTTCCTGACCTCGTCCACCTTCGGTGGTGGCAGCTGGCTGGCCCACTCGACGCTCGAATCCGGGCTGTGGATCAACAACGAGCAGCGTTACAACGAGTTCACGGACAGCACGCACCTTACGTTGACCAAGGCGTTCCGGCAGGCGGGCTGGCGAACGGTGGGTGACGTACCGGAGAACGTCATCGACTGGCCGCAGGGCGCCGTGTACGACTTCAGCAAGCTCTACGACTCCCGCAACGTCGGCTACCAGGGCCCGAGCTTCGCGTACTCGAACATGCCCGACCAATTCACGATGTCGGCCTTCCAGCGGCTGGAACTCTCGAACCCGAACCACGCCCCGCTGATGGCCGAGGTCGACCTGACCTCCAGCCACTCGCCGTGGACGCACCTGCCGCACCTGATCAACTGGAATGCCGTCGGGAACGGCCAGGTCTTCGACCCGCTACCCTCGGAGGGCAAGTCGTTCAACCAGGTGTGGCCGGACCAGACGAAGATCCGCGCCGCCTACGGGCAGTCCATCCAGTACTCGCTGAGCACGCTGATCTCCTATGTGCAGAAGTACGGCGACAAGAACCTGGTGCTCATCTTCCTGGGCGACCACCAGCCCGCGGCGCCCGTCACGGACCCGACGTCGAGCCACCAGGTGCCGATCACCATCGTGGCCAAGGACCCGACCGTGCTGAACAAGATCTCCAGCTGGGGCTGGACGTCGGGGCTGCTGCCCAAGGCCAACGCTCCGGTGTGGCGGATGGACCAGTTCCGGAACAAGTTCCTCAACACGTTCAGCAACTGACCGGTCAGTGCACCTGCCGGTCGTGCCCGGCCCAGAACGGCTCGCGCAGTTTGAACTTCTGCAGCTTGCCGGTCGCGGTGCGGGGTAGCGCGTCGACGAACTCGATCCGCTTCGGACACTTGTAGCCGGCCAACCGGGTACGGCAGTGGCCGATGAGGTCCTCGGGTGTCACGTCCGAGCCGTCGGTGACGACCAGGCCGGTCACCAGTTCGCCCCATCGCTCGTCCGGGATGCCGATCACCGCGGCTTCCCGGACGGCGGCGTGCGACATCAGCGCGTCCTCGACCTCGATGGACGACACGTTCTCGCCACCGGAGATGATCACGTCCTTCTTCCGGTCGGAGATGACCAGGAAGCCGTCCTCGTCGACGTAACCACCGTCGCCGGTATGGAACCAGTTGCCCGCCTGCACCCGCTCGGTCTCCTCGGGCTGCTCCCAGTAGCCGTCCAGGTTGTGGTTGGACGCCGTGAGCACCTCGCCGTCCACGTCGGTCGTGACGCGCACCCCCAACGCAGGCCCGCCCGCGCGCATCAGCTTGCGCGCCTGCTCGATCGGCTCGAGCTCGTCCCACTCGGCCCGCATGCGGTTCACCGTGACCAGCGGCGAGGTCTCGGTCAGCCCGTAGATCTGGATGAACTCCCAGCCCAGCTCCGTCCGCACGCGCTCGATGGTGCGCGACGGCGGCGGCGCGCCCGCGCAGATGATGCGCACCCTGCCGCGGCCCGGGATCTCGCCCTGCCAGCTGCCCGCCGCGTCCAGCACCGTGTTCACCACGGCGGGCGCGGCACACATCATCGTGACGCCGTGCCGCTGCACCCGGCGCAGGATCTCCGGGCCGTCCACCTTGCGCAGCACGATGTGCTTGCCGCCGACCCCGGTCACGCCGTAGGGCATGCCCCAGCCGTTGACGTGGAACATCGGCAGCGTGTGCAGCAGCACGTCGCGGTCGCTGATCGTGGTGTGCAGGCCGAACACGGTCGCGTTCAGCCACAGGCTGCGGTGCGCGAGCTGCACGCCCTTGGGCCGGGCCGTCGTGCCGGACGTGTAGTTGATCGTCGCCGTCGCCGCCTCGTCGGGCTCGGCCCACGGCCTCGGGTCGGCGCCATCGCGGTAGAGGGCGTCGTCCTCGCCCAGGACGAACCGGTGTGGCACGGCCAGGCCGTCCAGGATGTCCTTGACCTCAGGATCGGCGTAGACGACCTGCGCACCGCTGTGCGCCACGATGTACTCGATCTCCGGCCTCGCCAGCCGGAAGTTGATCGGCACCAGCACCCGGCCCCAGCCGGACACCCCGAAGAACGACGTGAGCAGCCGGGCCGAGTTGTGCGACACGACGGCGACCCGGGCGCCGGGCGGCACGCCCAGCTCGTCCAGGCGGGCGGCCTGCGCCCTCGCCAGCCTCGCCACGTCCCGATACGTCAGCTCGCCCAGGCTCGTGGCGGGCTGGTCGGGCTCGTCCACGACCGCCAACCGGTCCGGGTAGACCTGTTCGGCACGGTCGAGGAAGTCGCGAACGGTCAACGGGTAGAACACGTGGCACCTCCGCCCTGATGCTGCTCACCCGAGCTTGGCACATCAGGGTGGCGCCGGTCACGACCGGCCCGCTGCTGTGCGGTACGACTGGGCACACGCGGGGTAACCGACCGGTGGCGGAGTGGTCGACGTTGGGAGTGGGCATGGGGCACGGTCGGGTCGCGATGGCGGGTTGCCTGGTGGGGCTGGCCGCGCTGGCGTGCGGCTGCCAGGGCGGGCTGGCGAGCGGCGGGGCCGCGCCGGCATCGGCGACCGGGGCCACCACGGCGGCGGCCACCACCACGCCGCGGCACTGGACGATGCCCGACGAGGTGGGCGCGAACCTGCAGGACGCCCAGAACCGCATCCAGGCGGTCACCGGGGACCCCCTGTTCCTGACCTCCTCGCACGACGCGACCGGGCGGCAGCGCATGCAGGTCCGGGACCGTGATTGGAAGGTCTGCACGCAGAACGTGGCGCCGGGCGCGACATTCGCGATGAACGCGAAGATCGACTTCGGTGCGGTGAAGCTGACCGAGAACTGCCCCTGAGTGCCGAGCCCGGACGCGACCCGCTCGGCGCGCCGCCGGGCCGGTCGTTGCGTACGATCTCGATCGACCGGGGAGTCCTGGGCCGGCTCGGACCCGACCCGCGCGTCCCGCTGCTCGCCGTCAGCCGGGAGGCACCTGATGTTCAACGCGGACGTCCAGCATGTGCGGCCTGCGGCCACGATCTTCGTGCTGTTCGGCGCGACCGGTGACCTCACCAAACGCATGGTGCTGCCCGCGTTCTACCAGCTGTGGGAGACCGGGCTGCTGCCCGAGGAGTGGCGGCTGGTCGGCAACGGGACGCGGCACCTCTCGCGGGACGAGTTCCACAAGCACGTCCACAACGCGCTGCGGGAGTTCGGGTCGCACCCGGATACCGAGCACTGGGACGCGTTCGCGGCGAACCTGTACTTCGCGGGCGGCGGATTCTCCACCGACGACCCCGGCACCCTGCTGGACGTGGTCGCGAAGGCCCGGCAGAGCATCACCGCCGAGGCCCAGCTCGTGCACTACCTGGCCGTGCCGCCGGCGGTGTTCGGCCCGATCACCGAGGCGCTGGGCAGCCACGGGCTGACCACGAACGCCCGCGTCGTCTACGAGAAGCCGTTCGGCACGTCCCCGGAGAGCTTCCGCCGGCTCAACGCCACCGTGCGCGGTGTGCTGGACGAGTCGCAGGTGTTCCGCATCGACCACTTCCTGGGCAAGGAAGCCACCCAGGACCTGTACGTGTCGCGGTTCGCGAACAAGATCTTCGAGGCGTCCTGGAACCGGGAGCACATCAAGGCGGTCCAGATCGACGTGCCCGAGACACTGGACGTCGCCGACCGCGCCCGCTTCTACGACGCCACCGGCGCGGTGCTCGACATGCTGGTCACACACCTGTTCCAGGTCGCCGCCGAGGTCGCGATGGAGCCGCCAGCCGGCCTGGGCGCCGACGACCTGCAGGCGGCCCGCGAGTCCGTGATCGCCAACTTCCGGCCACTCGACCCGGCGGAAGTCGTGCTCGGCCAGTACCAGGGCTACCAGGACCTCACCGCCGTGGCCGCCGGCTCGACGACCGAGACGTTCGTCGCCGCGCGGCTGTGGGTGGACACCGAGCGCTGGCGTGGCGTGCCGTTCCTGCTGCGCACCGGCAAGTGCCTGGCGGGCAGCCATCAGTGCGTGAGCCTGTTGCTGCGTGACCCGGAGGGCCCACTGGACGGGCTGCCGCCGGATGGCAACGTGCTGCGGTTCGCGCTCGCCGGTTCGGGCAAGGTCACCATCCGGATGGTCGTCAAGGAACCGGGTGTCACGCTGGACTTCGGGGTCACCGAGGCCGAGGTCGACCTCGCCAAGATCGCCAACGCGCATCCGGTGCCGCCGTACGCGCGCCTGATCCACGACGTGCTGCTGGGGGACCGGTCGCTGTTCACCCGGCCGGACGGCCTTGAGCACGTGTGGGACGTAGCGCGGCCGCTGCTCGATCACCGGCCGCCGGTACTGCCGTACGAGCCTGGTTCGTGGGGTCCGGCCGAGGCCGAGGCATTGGCGGCACCGGACGGCTGGCTCATCGAGACCATGGAGCGCACCGGCTGAGCGACGGAAATGGATGCTGCCGACGCTCAGTGGACGTGGGCGAGTACTTCGTCCAGTGGGCCCGGTACCCGGGTCAGGTCCAGGGCGCCGGCCAGCAGGCGTGCGTAGCGCAGCTTGCGATGGGATCGGCAGCCCAGGAACCGGCGGAGCTGGTCCTGCGTACCGCGGTCGCGTTGCGCGGGTTGCTGCTGGAGGCTGCGTAGTGAGCGCAGTTCACCCTGGCTGTCGATGATCTCCTCGACGACGCCGATGCCCAGCGCGCGGATCAGCTCGTCCTCCAGGTCGCGGTCGCACACGAGGAAACCGAGCCCCCGCATGGCCTCGTCGGTCAGGTCGGTGCCGAGCCCGGCACGGGCCAGGCTGGCGCGGAAGAACGGGACCGCGGAGGCGTCGCAGAGGCCGGCCAGCCGCAGGTCGAGCCCGGCTGGGCCGTACCGGCGCAGGTAGTGGCCGACGTTGGTGGCGCCGCCCATCGGCACGATCGACACGTCGTCAGCGGCCAGACCGCGTCGGCGCGCCAGCACCTCCAGCGCTGCCCGGTCGCTCTCACCCTCGACGAGCAGGACGGCACGGCAGCGCAGGTCCGGAGTGGGCGGCACGATCACGCCGGGCCCGACAGGACGGCCATGCCGTCACCGTATCGTCGGCCGCAACGGATTTGGCGTCTCAGCCGGGTACTCCCGGCCGGTCGCACCGGGAGTCGCGGCGACCGGCAGCGCACCGGTGGCCGGCAACGCGAAACCGCCCGCGCTCAGCAGGTCCGAGCCGACCAGCAGCGCCCGCGGCGGCAGCCGGTCGGCCACCGACGAGAACGCCCCGACCCCGACCGCGTGCGCACGTAACCACCCAGTTAGGTGACGGCCGCGAGCAGCGGTGAGTCCGTCCGGCCGGACACGAGTACCGACAGCGCCAGGCGCTGCACAGCCGTCCAACGGGCTGGTCAGCAGGGCGCGGTCCGGCCGGTCCGTGCTCGACCGGCGTTCACCGCTGGGTGAGCGCCTCCGCGGGCGCTCAGTGTGACGGCTTGCCCTGGTCGGCCTCGCGCCACGCGCCCGCGCCGGCACCCATCGCGGCCCTGGCCTGCGCCCACTTGAGCCTCGCCAGGTCGTTCGGGCTCAGCTCCACCCGGTGCGTCCAGCGCTTGCCGCTGACGATGACCCCGATCGCGCCCACCGCGAGACCCGCCAGCCAGACGGCGGCTCCCGCGGCGACCATCACGGCGGCGGCGGTGAACAGGCCTCGGTGCACGTCCTGCACGGCAGGGTCGGTCCATCGATCGGTCATCTGGGCTCCCAGCGTCGGCTCGGTCTCCGTGCCGGAAGGGTGCCGCCACAGCGGGGCCTGTGCATCACCCGCCGGGGATGAGCCTCGGCCGCTCGGGCCCACGATATGAGAGGTCGTTCGCCCGATCGATATCCTTGCCGTGCCGGTTGGTGCCGGCAGTCCGAAGTGGACAGGGATGAGCGGAGAGCAGATGAGTACCGCGATCGTGGTGGGCAACCCCAAGCCGAAGTCGCGCACGTACCAGGCGGCCGAACTCGTGGTGCGGCGGCTCACCGGTCGCGACCCCGACGTGGGTGTCGATCTGGTGGACTTCGGGCCCGCGCTGCTCGACTGGTCCGACGCCGGCGTCAGCGACACGGTGGCGACCCTGCAGAAGACGGACCTGGTCGTCTTCGCGAGCCCGACCTACAAGGCCACCTACACGGGCCTGCTGAAGCTGTTCCTGGACCGGATCGGCGGCGGCGCGCTGGCAGGCGTGACGGCCGTACCGCTGATGCTGGGTGGCGACTGGCGGCACTCGCTGGCCCCGGAGGCGTTCCTCAAGCCTGTCTTGGCCGAGTTGGGCGCGTCCTGCCCGACGCGCGGCCTGTTCCTGCTGGACAGCGACTACGCCGACTCCGACGCGCTGACCGCCTGGCTGGACCTGGCCAAGCGTCAGCTCCCGTCCGGCATCGCCTGACGACGGCGCCACTGCCGTGCGACCGGTTCGGGGGAGCGGACCCGGTCGGCGTGGTCGTACGTGATGGTCGTGATGATCAGCTCGTCACCATTGCCGTCTACTTCGGACCAACGCTGCGCCTGAAGTACGACGCCGCCCTGTGGCGCCGGGACGCGGCCGGCCACACCGACCGCGTCCCCGGCCGGTCAGTGGTGCCGGTGACCGCCGGAGGGCCTGCGCAGGCCGGACAGGTCGTGGCGGACCACCGTGTTGCGGTCGGCGACCGTGTTGCCGAAGGCGAACTGCGGCCAGAAACCGCCGATCTCCTGGCGGCTGCGCTCGCTCCACTCGCGGGCCGGCTCGCTGGTGGACTTGTAGAAGTTCATCGCGTAGCCGCCGGTGTGCAGCCGCAGCACCGTGAACCCGCCCGGGTACTCCTTGGCGGCGGCGACCTCCTGCAGGCGCACGTTCGGCGCCGTGGGGCTCACGGTCAGGTGGTTACGGTGGGTGTGGCCCGCGTGGTGCAGGAACACGCCCGGTGTGGCCGCGTACCAGTCGAGCACGGTGGCCGCCTGGGTGGCGTCCAGGGCGTTGCTCGCGGTGATCGGGAACGCCGAGTCCTGCACGACCAGCGGGTGGTGCCCGAACACCATCGTCGGCTGGTCCCGGTGGGCGGCCAGGTCGGCCCGCAACCAGTCCAGTTGCGCGGGCGACATGCCGCCCGCGTCGCCGCCACCGCCGGCCTTGTCGTAGGTGTCGAGGCCGACGACGTGCAGGCCGGACAGGTCGCGGGAGAAGTACGTCAGGTCGTTGCCGGGGAAGTACGTGTCGTGGAAGCAGTCGTTGCCCTGCCACTGGCCGACACGACACGCGTCGTACGGGGTGCCGCTGTGCGCGCGGTCGTGGTTGCCGCGCACCACGAACCAGTCCTGGCGGTAGCTGCCGAACCGCGACAGCAGCTGGCCGGCCCGGCTCAGGTCGGTCGGCACGGCCTCGGCCGAGATGTCACCCGCGGCCAGCAGATAGGTCGGGTCGAAGCGGGCGACGTCGCTCACCAGTGACTCCAGCATGACCTCCGGATACGGCGGCAGGCCTGGTACCTGGCTGATCCCGATGAACTGCGGCTCGCCGCCGACCAGCCCGGCCTGGGTCTCACCCAGATGCAGGTCGTTGCACAGGATCACCGTGAACAGGTGGCTGCCGCGCGGCGGCGGGGGAGTGGTGAACGAATACGGGCCGCCGGTCGTGAGCCCGAAGTCCGACGTACCGACCGCGTTGCCCGCGATCAGCGTGAACGGCGTCGGCGTCGCGAGGCGGCCGTGGGAGCGGGCCTGGTAGTAGTACGTCCGTCCCGGTTCCAGCCCGGTCAGCTCGACGTGGTGGTACGCGGTGTGCGGGGCGATGTCGTGCGCGACGCGGTGGAGCCGGTCGGGGCGGGTACCGAAGACGACCTCGCCGTCGGCCGGCGCGGGCACCATCCGGCCAAGGCCGTCGTCGGTACCCGCTGCCCCGGTGTACCAGGTGACGATCGCGTGGTCCTCGGCGAGGGTGACCAGTTCGAGGTCGACGGGTGTCGCGACACCCGAAGGGGTCGCGGCCAGGGCGATCGCCGGATCGGCGGCGAGCACGATCGGTGCGGCGGCCGCCGCGTAGGCGGTCCAGCGGAGCATGTCTCGACGCGTGAAATCACAGCCAGGCATGAGCTGACCGTAGGCAGGAATCCTGAACGCACCGGCCGCCCGGATGCGGCGCCGGCGTGTCCCGCGGACGAACGGTGGGTGACCGGGGCGCTGTGTTCGGGCTAGCAGGAATGCGCGATGACCATCGGCAGCCCATGCTGTGCAGATGGCCCTGCGCTGCCTTCTGGTCGACGACAGCGTCCGCTTCCTCGAGTCGGCCCGGGCCCTGCTCGAACGTCAGGGTGTCCAGGTCGATGTCGCATCGACGGGCGCCGAGGCGGCGCGGCGGGTGGCCGAGAGCCGGCCGGATGTCGTGCTACTGGACATCGACCTGCACGATGAGAGCGGCTTCGAGGTCGCCCGCCGGCTCAGCTCCGGCGTGTCTTCCGGTGTTCCTGGGATTATCCTGGTGTCGACCCACGCCGAGAAGGACTTCGAGGAACTCATCGAGGCCAGCCCCGCGCTCGGCTTCCTACCCAAGTCGTCTCTCTCGGCCGGTGCGATCCGACAACTGCTCGGCGCTAGTGGGCTTCGAGAAATGTGACGACCGCGAGGACACGGCGGTGGTCGTCGCCGCTGTCGGGGAGCCGCAACTTGGTGAGGATGTGTTGCACGTGCTTCTCCACCGTGCCCTCGGTGACCCACAGCGCGCGCGCGATCCCCGAGTTCGACCTGCCCTCGGCCATCAGTGCGAGCACCTCCCGCTCCCGCGTGCTCAACGCGCTGAGCGGGTCGTCCTTGCGGTGCGCGCGCAACAGCTCCTGGACGAGCGACGGGTCCACGACAGACCCACCCTTGCGGACACGATCGAGCGTGTCGACGAAATCGTCCACGTCGGTCACGCGGCTCTTGAGCAGGTAACCGACGCGGTTGCCGCCCGCCAGCAGGTCCATGGCGTGTTCCACCTCGATGTAGGCGGACAGCAGCACGATCCCGACGTCCGTGAACTCGGCACGGATCGCGTGCGCGGCGATCAGGCCCTCGTCGCTGTGCGTCGGAGGCATCCGGATGTCGATCAAAGCGAGGTCCGGCTTGTGCTCCCGCACCAGGTCGAGCAGGCCTGCCGCGTCGCCCGCCTGACCCACGACCTGGAAACCGCACCGCTGCAGCAAACTCGCGATGCCCTCGCGGAGCAGCACGTCGTCGTCGGCCACGACCACCCGGCCCCGGCACGCCGGTCCGCTGTCCGGGGGCTCCGGACTACTGGACTGGCGCGCTGGCATCGTCATGAACACTGCCTCGGCTGAGCTTGGTCTGGGCCGCGTCCCATGGAGCCTACCGTGCGCGGCGGTCTGACCCTCCGCGTTCTGGGCGCCAGCGTGCTGCTGGCGTTGGTCGTCGGGGCGTCGTTCACCGTATTGTTGCGCGCGATCTTCGCGCAGCGCGACTCGGCGTCACTGGCGATGCACTCCCAGGAAGTACTTGCCAGTGCCAACCGGTTGGAGCGGTTGGTCATCGACATCGAGAGCGGCCTGCGTGGGTATCTGCTGACCCGGCAGGAGCGGTTCCTCGACCCGTGGACCGCGGCCAGGGCGGCGCTGCCGCGGGCGGAAGCGCGCCTCCGGGGGTTGGCCGAGGTGCCGGCGCAGCACGCGCGGGCCGTCGCGTTGACCCACCAGATCGATTCCTATGTCGAGGACTATTCGGTCCCGCTGGTGGCGGATGCCCGCGCCGGCGGCCAGTCGGCGCGCAGTGTCGGGGTGGCCGTCGAAGGTCTGCGGCGGATCAACCAGATCCGCGCCGGGTTCGACGGACTCGAGACGGCCGAACGCGCGCTGGCCGCGCAGCGCAACGCGAGCTCGGTGGCGACGGCCCACCGCGCCGTGGCAGCCGCGGCCACGGGACTGGCGATCTCTGTCG
The DNA here is from genome assembly GCA_963780635.1 of Candidatus Melainabacteria bacterium. Taxonomy (GTDB): domain Bacteria; phylum Actinomycetota; class Actinomycetes; order Mycobacteriales; family Pseudonocardiaceae; genus DATEPR01. Next base: position 95,904 of record CAWACW010000013.1, on the reverse strand, counting down.
TCCTGATCCTCTTGCTCGCCCTCTACCTGACGCGGGCGATCGTGCGACCCGTGCGCCGGGCGGCCTCGATGGCCGACCAGCTCGCAGGCGGCGACCTGGCCACGCGGATCCCGGAGACCGCGGTGGGCGAGATCCGGCAGCTCGAGCACTCGTTCAACGAGATGGGTGGATCGCTCGAACGTGGCCGGGACGAGCTGTCCCGGCTACTCGCCGAGCAGGCCGCGTTGCGCCGGGTGGCGACGCTCGTGGCGCACGGCCAACCGCCGGGGCTGGTCTTCACGGCGGTGGTCGAGGAGGCGGGCCGGGTGCTCGGCGTGGACGGGGCCCGGATGCTGCGCCGGGAGGCCGACGCCACCGCGACGGTCGTCGCGACGTGGGGAGCGCTCGGTCCCGGCTCGCCCGAGCTGGGGGCGCGGGTGCCGCTGGAGGAACTCTTCATCGCCGGGCGAGTGATGAACACCGGCAGACCTGCCCGCCGCGACCTGCCGGCAGACGTCGAGAACAGGCGGGACTCGATGTCGACCGTGGGTGCGCCGATCATCGTCGAGGGCACCGTGTGGGGTGTGATGGTGACGCTGTCCGCCGAGGACACGCCGCTGCCGGAGGCGGAGCGACGACTGGCCCAGTTCACGGATCTGGTGGCCACGGCGGTCGCCAACTCGCAGGCCCGCGCGGACCTGGCCGCGTCGCGGGCCCGGCTCGTGGCGGCGAGCGACGAGGCAAGGCACCGGATCGAACGTGACCTGCACGACGGCACCCAGCAGCGGTTGGTGAGCCTGGCGCTGGACGTGCGGGCCGCCGAGGCGAGCGTGCCCGACGGGCTGCCCGAGGTGCGCGCCCAGCTCTCCGCCATCGTGGACGGACTGTCCGCCGCACTGGACGACCTCCGGGAGATCTCCCGCGGGATCCACCCGGCGATCCTGTCCGAAGGAGGTCTCGGCCCGGCGCTGAACGCGCTCGTTCGCCGGTCGGGCCTGCCCGTCGAGGTGACCAGCAGGATCAGCACGCGGCTCGGCGGCCGCGGTGGAGATCGCGGCCTACTACGTGGTGGCGGAGGCGTTGACGAACGTCGCGAAGCACGCCGACGCGTCCATCGTCCGGGTCGAGGTGACAGTGCGCGACGGCCTGCCGGACGGCAGCGTGCCGGACGAGCAGCTCGTCATCGCGATCCGCGATGACGGCGTGGGCGGCGCCGATCCGGCCCGCGGTTCGGGACTGGTCGGGCTGATCGACCGGATCGAGGCGCTGGGCGGCCGGATCACCATCACCAGTCCGCTCGGCCAGGGCACCCTGGTACAGGTCGAACTGCCCACGGGTACCGGCTAGCAGGTATCGAAGATGCCGGTAGGCGGTGGTGACGTGGGTATCCCTGGAGGGTGATGCTCATATCACAGCCAACGACGGCCCCCTCCTCGGGAGACGATTCGACATCTGTCCGACGGGGCAACCGCGACACCCCCGGGTCGCGAGTGCGCCGGTGTGTCGCATCATCTCCCAGCCGCTGCCATAGGCATGCGGTTCCCCGGGACCGCGCGGGTGGATCAGTTCACCGCCGAGAACGATCCCCCGCGCGGTCAGCCCGCCGATCCGGCCGGTCGACAGAAACCAGATCATGAACATCAATCACCATGCCAATGCCCGCTACTGCAGAACGTGTGGGCGCTGGCACTGTCGATGCGACAGCTGCGACTGGATCTGGAACAGCGCATGCTCGTTCGCCGACGCCTTGCGGCACATCAGGATCCACCAGTGGGACCAGACCTGGCTGGAGTCATCGCACTGAGGGTGGCCAGGAGTCTCAGAGCAGCGTGATCGAGAACCAGCCCAGCCAGAACACCACGCCGATGCTCAGCAGGGCCGTGACGATCCACTTCCGGACCTGGGCAGGCACCAGGGCGCCGACACCGGCGAACGCGATCAGCTCGAACGCGAGTACCACGGTGGCCCAGACGTCCAGCGCGTAGGAACCCGTCGCGTAGGGCCGGGCACCGCTGTGGCTGTGCACGTAGAACATCACCAGCGCGACCGTGACGACCAGCGTGAAGACCGCGGTCACCGGGCTGACACCACGACGCAGGCGGTTGCCCAGCAGCATCTGCAGCGGACCGATGCCGAAGAACAGCAGCGCGAACAGCAGTTGCTCGCTGAGGCTCTGGATGTTGCCGATCAGGTGCAGCGCACCGGCGACGACGAGCGACTCGGCGGCCAGCACGATCAGCGTCCAGGGGGCGAGCCACGCCCTCTCGGTCGACGATGCTGGGGCGGTGATCGTGGCCATGGTTCCTCGTCCCTACGGCGTGGCTGCACCGGGCACGGCCGCGCACCGCTGCCCGCAGCCGGAGTCGTCATACTCCGACATGTCGAGGGTTCCGCCGAACAGGCGCGCGTCAAAGCCTGAGGTGGAGGGTCGGCCGACCCCCCAAATAGGGGGGTGGTTCGGACAAACCCCCTAGTGGGTACCTACAGAATTGGGGATAGCCGGGCTGCCGAGGGTGCAGCATCGTGAAGCATGGCAACCCGTAACGGGACGTCCCAACCGAATGAGGACCCGCGCGTGATCCGAGTCCTACTGGTCGACGACAGCCCCGCGATCCGGACGGGCGTGTCGGCACTGCTCGACACGACCCCGGACCTGACACTCGCGGGTAGCTGCACCGACGGCTCTGGTGCCGTCGCCGCCGCGACCGACGCACCCGACATCGTCCTGATGGACATCAGCATGCCGGGGGTGGACGGCATCGAGGCAACGGCGGCGTTGCTGGCCGCCAGACCCTCCGCCAAAGTCATCGTTCTGACGGCCTGGGTCGTTAGCGACGCCGTCATGCGTGCCCGCGACGTCGGTGCCGTCGGACTGGTGGCCAAGGCATCCGGTCCCGCCGCGCTGCTGAGCGCGCTGCGCGCCGTCGCGGCCGGCGGGACGGCGTGGCCGGAGTTCGACGAGGCTCGTCGCCGCCTGCCGACCCAGGCGTCCCGGCGGCGTGCTGTCCCCGACTGACCCCACGTGTGTTCACGCCCGTTGTCACCACTTGATCATCGTGAGTGATCATATTCGGGCGGACCGGACCAATCCTCGTGTCGCCGGCACCGATGTGGACTGTCGGCACGGGATCGACCACCCGATTTCGGGATGGCATCCCCCCCATCAACGGCTGCCCTCAGTCCGATTCACATCGCATTCTGGCTCCGACCAATGACCGGCCTTGGAGTGGCAACGACATCTGCGTAGCTCCAGGTCGACGGAAGGAAGCCAAACCATGCCTGACGAACCTGTCGTGCCCGACGGGCCCGAGGATCTGCCAGACGGATCCGGTGCGCGCTCCGGGATGTCCCGGCGCATCGCCCTGCGGATTGGTGCGGCCGGCGCCGCGGCAGTCGCCGTGGGAGCCGGACGAGCGATGGTCATGCCGAGCCTGCGGGAACGCGGTCTCGCCAATCCCAACGGTTTTGTCGATGCGGCCTCCATCTCGCTGGCCGACTCGATCTACACCGAGGTGTTCCCGACCAGCCCGCTGATTCTCAACCCGTTCACCGACGAACTCCTCAAGCCCAAGGCGGCCACGCCGCTGACCACGGCCGAGATCGCCGCGCTGCCCAACCCTCCTGGCCCCGGTGTGGGCCAGCAGAACTCGCTGCACAACGAGACCCACCAGATCTGGACCAGCGACATCGGCTCGCCCGACCCGATCGTCTACCACTTCAAGGAAATGGTGGACACGCACGCGTTCACCACGTCGGCGGTGCTGCCGATCGACAAGAACGGCAAGCCGACCCAGTCGTTCAGCGCCACCGGCCAGACCTTCGCCGCCGGCACCCAGCGCGTCCTGCCGGACAGCACGATCTACGGCTTCAACGGGACCTTCCCCGGCCCGATGATCAACGCCGAGTACGGCAAGCCCGTCCTGGTGCGGTTCGACAACCAGCTCGACCTCAACCCGAAGAACCTGGACCGGCAGGACTTCGGTTCGCCCGACTTCTCGTCCCTCACCCACCTGCACAACGGGCACACCGCTCCCGAGAGCGACGGCAACCCGCACTACTCGATGACCGCGGGACCGAAGCACGAGGGCTACCTGCCCCAGTCGACGGTGGACAACCTGTACCTCAACTTCCCCGCAGGCCAGGACGAGCGGGAGAAGCAGAGCTTCTTCTGGTTCCACGACCACCGCATGGACCACACCGGGTCCAACGTCTACAAGGGCAAGGTCGGTCTGTACCCGCTCTACGACCCGACCAACGGCATGGACGACGGCGACGAGACCACTGGCCTGCACCTGCCGGGTGTCCGCACGAACAACCCCGACGGGTCGTTCGATGTGGACTTCGACCTCCCGCTGGTCTTCTACGACACCCGGCTGGACGACGGTGTCACGCTGCACAACGACTTCCACGATGCGGAGTTCCCGGCCGCGGGTAACCCGCGGACGCACCCGGAGTGGTGGGGCAAGACGTTCTTCCGTCACTTCCCCAACCACGGCTTCGTCGGCGACATCTTCACCGTCAACGGCACGGCCTACCCGACGCTCGAGGTGAGCCGGCGCAAGTACCGGTTCCGCTTCCTCGACGCCTCGGTCTCCCGGATCTACGAGTTCAAGCTGATGACCTCGACCCAGGGGCCGAAGTCGGCTGTCTCGCTGGGCTACGGCGGCGACGAGTTGCAGGGCCAGTACCGGATCCAGGACGGCCAGCAGTGCATGAAGTGGACCCAGATCGCCACCGACGGTGGTCTGCTCCCGGCGCCGATCGTCCGTGACTCGTTCGAGTTGTGGCCGGCCAAGCGTCGTGAGTTCATCGTCGACTTCACCAAGTACATGGACGGTTCGCCCACCCAGACCGGCGACGTCATCTACCTGACCAACGTCATGAAGATGCTCGACGGCCGCATGTGGAACTCCTCCACCCGGTTCTCGCCGGACCCGAAGTACTTGATCCCGATGGTGAAGATCGTGATCGGCCAGACCGTGGTGGACAACAGCCAGGTCCCGGTGCACATGCGGGATCTGCCGCCGCTGCCGTCCAACTGGCAGAGCCTGCTGGACAACCGGCTCATCGCCGAGGTCCAGCGCGGCAGTGCCGGCGGCGAGATCGAGTGGCTGATCAACGGGGTGCCCTTCGACCCGCAGAACCCGCTGACGAGCCTGAAGAACCAGGCGGGCAACTCGCAGAAGTTCACGCCGGCGAAGGGCAGCTTCAACCTGTGGGAGATCCGCAACGGTGGCGGTGGCTGGGTGCACCCGTTCCACCTCCACATGGAGGAGCACCGCACGGTCATGCGTAACGGCAAGGACGTCACCGGTGGTGGCGACCCCGGCCACCCCGACGACGTCTCGCGTGAGGACCTCGCGGCACTCGACCCGAGCGAATCGGTGATCATCTATCGCGGGTTCCGGGACTTCACCGGGCCGTACGTGGCGCACTGCCACAACCTGATGCACGAGGACCACGCCATGATGTTCGGCTGGAGCATCGTCTAGCAGGTCACGCGATGGCGTTCGGCCGGGCAACCGGCCGGACGCCATCGCGTCCGGCGTGTCCGCACACGCGCCTGTCCGTCCATCCGATACCAGTCGCGGGCCCGATCCAGGGAGCGAGATCGTTATGTCGATGACGTCCACCAGTGGACGCGTGCGCGCGTTCTTCGACCCACGGCCGGCCCGTTGGTCGACTGTGATCATCCTGGCTGCCGTCATGGCAGTCGCCGACACCTTCGTACTGACCGCACTGACCGGCGCCGTGGGCGCGATCGAACGCACCCAGGGCCTGTTCGGCAGCTGGCTGATCGAGTCGCTGATCCTGCTGCCGATCTTCGTGCTCGCCGAGCTGCTCGTGCTGCGCTGGGTCCGCAGGCGCTACGGGATGTCGCTGCGGGGTCCCAGGAGGATCCTCACCGCCTCGTTGCTGATCGCCATCACCGGCACCGTGGTCGGCATCGCGGCGGTCACCGCCAGTGCCGGCTACGACTACTACCTGCAGGCCGCCCAGATCGACATCAGCGGGCCGGTGCACGAGCACGACGCCGGGGCCCCGGGCAGCCCGGCGGACGCACACGCGACGCACGGCGGTACGTGCGACGAGACCTGCCAGGAGAAGCAGCAGACCCTGCAGGACGACCTTCGGGGCGTCGGCTTCTCCGGCCCGATCCTGCTCGGCGTGAACCTGCTGCTCGTCGCGTGGCTGCTGGCCGCCTTCGGCGGTGAGCTGTCCGGTCCCGGGCGGCGCCGCGCCGCGGCCAGGGCCGCCGCCGCCGATGGCCCGGTCGCACAGGCCGTGCCGGCGGGCGCGGGATCGGAGTCCTGAGCCCTGCGGCCATTCGGGTGACGTTCGGCTAGCGCAATACCACAAATCACCGGTCTATTGGGAAAGACCCATGATCGCACGGGCGTCGCAGCTGCCATGGCGTGAGCTGCGACGTTCCCGTGTGCACACCCACTGGCGCCCATCCGCCGCGCCGGCGGGGGTCCGGCCGGTGACCGCTTTCACCACGGGATGTAGTCTTGGCACCCGGAGCACAACCCCCAATTCTGGTGGGCCCAGCCCATTATCGGTTCACCTGCCCGCCACCATGGGTCCGCCATGTAACAAGGTAGGCTTCTTTTCCGATCTCGAGTTGGAAGCCGCCACCCATCAGATCAGGGTCGTGATGTACTCCGTGAATCTGTGATGGCGGCTGGCGCGCCGAATCGGATTGGGGAGGGAGGCCCGTTCGGCTAATGGCCGAAAACGAACTACACGACACTCGCAGCACCGCTGACGGCTCCCCCGTCCAGCGTGTGCTGATCGTCGACGACCACCAGACCTTCGCTGATCTGCTGTCCTTCGCCTTGTCCTCGACTGCTGGTGTGGCCTGTGTGGGCACCGCACGCAGTGGGGCCGAGGGCGTCGCGCTGGCACAGGAGCTGCAACCCGACATCGTCGTGATGGACATCGAGATGCCCCGGCAGAACGGGCTGTCCGCTGCGCGCAGACTGCGCGAGGTGGCCCCGAAGGCCGTCATCGTGGTGGTCACCGCGCACCGTGACCCGGCGTGGGTCGTACGGGCAACTCAGGCCGGGGCATCGGCGTTCGTGCCGAAGAACGGGTCTCTCGAAGAGATGCTCGACGTGCTGCGCCGGGCTCGGCTCGGCGGCATGCTCGTCGCACCCTCGGCGTTCGCGCTGAGTGCGACTGTGCCGACCCAGTCGACGTCGGTACCGACGCTGACCCGGCGGGAGCGGGACGTCCTGGCCTGCCTGGGCCGTGGCATGGCTCCGCGGGTGATCGCACGGGTACTGGGCATCAGTGTCAATACCTGCCGTGGCTACATCAAATCGCTCTTGTCCAAGCTGGGGGTAAATTCACAGCTGGAGGCCGTAGTGAAGGCACAGGAACTTGGACTACTCGAGGCCCGCCAGTGAGTACACCGATACCACGCACGAAGACGAGCACATCGCGCGCTGTCCGCAGACGATTATGGGCTTTCGTGGGTGTTGCGGTATTGGTCCTGGTCACGATCGGATTCGGCACCGTGGTCGTGGCCAGGCACGTCGCGAGGCAGACGGCGCTGCAGGACGCCGAACGAACTACTGACAAGCTGGCGCTGCGAGTTGTCGCTCCCTTGCTGCCCGGTGTCGTCGATGGCAGGAAGAGCGCCATCGACGACCTGACCCAAGCGATCAAGAGCAGACTCGCCGACGGCTCGGTCACCGAGATCGATATCTGGACGGGTGACGGCAAGAATGTCTACTGCAACGACGAGGACAATATCGGAAAGAAATTCCCGACGTCTCCTCAGTTGATTGACACCGTATACCACAATGTCACGAGCGCGGATATCGCGCTTTCGGACGAAACAAGTGACCTTCCCGCGAAGGAATGGTTCGTCGAGGTGTACGCACCACTCCGGATCGATGGCCTCCCGCCGATGGCGTTCGAGGCCTACTACAGCGTCGACCAGCTCGACGCGGAGACCAGCGCGCTGGCCACGGACTCGATTCTGCTGTCGTTGATCCCGCTGATCGTCCTGCAGGCGGTGCAGGTGCCGATCGCGATCTGGCTGACCAGGAGGGTCAGCAGGCAGGAAACCGAGCGCGCCGCACTGCTGAACCGGGCACTGTCGGCATCGGACCGGGAACGACGTTCCATCGCGACCGGTCTGCACGACGGCGTGGTCCAGGACCTGGCAGGCGTCGGCTACGCCCTCGCGGCGATCACCGCGGTCGTACCGTCCGAACAACGTGACATAGCAGAGGACTGTGCGACATCGGTCCGCGACGCGGTGGACTCGCTGCGCAGGCTGATGGTCGACATCTATCCACCGGACCTCAGTGGTCCAGGACTGGCGGATGCTCTCTACGGGCTCACGCAGCCATTGCGGGAGACCGACACGAAGGTCAGCGTGGAGGTCTCGGCCCTGCCGATGATCGCGCCGGAGACCGCCGTCGCGATGTACCGGGTGGCGCGCGAGGCCATCACCAACGTCAGCAAGCACGCGGGCGCGACCCAGGTCCGGATCATGCTCGGCCCGCACGCGGGCGACACGGTCCGGCTGCGGGTCGTGGACAACGGTGCGGGCCTGCCTCCGGACGCCTTCGACCGCAGGACCGACGGCCACTTCGGACTGCACATGCTCGCCGACCACATCGAGGACCTGGGCGGCCTGTTCGTCGTGTCGGCAGGTCCGGACGGCGGGACGGTCGCGGAGGCGATCGTCCCGACACAACCACTGAGCTGACCATCGCCGGGTAGGCGCAGTGCCCACCCGGCTCGATCCGCGCGACCACTGTCGACCCTCGACAGTGGTCGCAGTCGTGTGTGGGGTGCGCAGGCCGTTGTCCAGCGTGGCGGGGGCCCACCTGCCGGCGCGTGGCGAGCCGGTGATCGCCGAACCCAAGGCCCCCACCGCGAGACCGCCGGCACCGGCCCCACCCTGCAGACCGCCGCCCGCTGAGTCCAACCGGACCACCACGGCCGGCACGCCGGGCCCACGGCACCGAGACCCGACAGAGCCCGAGCCGTGATCCACGCGCTACGTGAGTCTGGCTGACCGCATCTGTGGACTGCATCCCGGCTCCCTTCGTCGCTGTCCGCAGTGCCGATCGTGATGGCTCGTTGGCCGGGCGTGTTGTCCGCTCAACCAATCATTCGACCATTCGGCCGCAACCGCACCTCGGCGTACGGGTTGGGGCACCGGTCCGGTCCTGGAAGGTCCGCACCGCGCCACCGGAAGGGGATGGCGCGGTGCGGATGGTCGGCCCCGGTGGTCGGCGCCCCGGACGGTGGGCGCCGGACCGCCGGCCCATCTCTAGTTGGTGGTGTTGCCGACCAAGGGAGATACCGGACACCTGGTCACGGCATCGTTGTTCCAGGCAAGGGTCGCGGTGGTGGCCGCGAGCGCCCTGCTGCCGTTGAAGAACTGGATGGTGTACGTGCCCGCCGGCTCCGTGCTCGGCGCGGTGGTGATGTCGAACGTGGTCGTGTTCAACGTCTGCTGCCGGACGATGGGTCCGGCGGCCGGGCCGGCCAGCAGCGGGTCGGCGAGGCCGGTGAACGGGTTGCCCGTGTACAGCAGCAACTGCGCCGACTGGATCACCGGCAGTTCCCACTCCGCCGTGATGAGGCCCGGGTCGTGAGTGTTGACCTGCACCCAGTACGTGTCGCCCTGGGGGAGTGCCGGCACGTTCACCGTGACAGCGCAGCCGTGGGCACCGGGATCGCCGCCGCCGCCCGGCAGTGGCACCGAGGTCACGCCCGAGGGGTACGGAATGAACGGTGCGCTCCAGATGTGACCGCGCTGGCCGCGAGAACCGGAGAAGGAGTCCTCGGTGAGCAGCAACGACCCGTCTGCATTGGGGTCGACGTAGAGGCCCTGCGCGAACTTGAACGAGGCCTGCCCGCCCGGCGGGTAGTTCGGATCGGAAGGGCGGGTACAGGTGAGCGTGCAGTACACCGTCGCCCCCGCCGAGCCCGCCGCCGGCATCTGGCCGCGCGACAGGTAGACGCGCGAGGTGTTGGTCGCGACGTCGTACTGGTAGATCGTGGCGTCGGCGGCACCCGGTGAGTCCGACGCGTACACCAGGCCTGCCGCACTGTGCAAGGGGTTGGGGTCGACGCCGATCGCCGCACCGAAGATCGAGCCGAAGTTGCCGATGTTCAGCGCGAGCGAGCCGCAGACCACGGTGGCCGTCGGACACGCGGTGACGTTCTTGACCACCGTGAAACCCTCGTCCTCCGGCAGGTACAGATCGTTGCCGATCATGCCCATCGAACCGTTGATGCCCCTGCCCTGCTGGCCGTTGGACTGGTCCTGCGTCTCGGCGACCACGGCGACGGTCTGGTTGCGGGGGGCGTCCTCCGGGTTGTTGATCCGGCGGATGAACCCGTCCAGCAGGCCACCGACGTAGAGCGAGTGCTTGCAGGTCGTCGGTGCGGTGGCTGTGCACGGGCCGAGTGCCAGTCCGTTGGCCCGGTCACCGTCGAGGCCGGCATTCGGGGCCATGATGACGCCCGAGCCGGGCACCAGGTCGCCCGCGCCGCCGTCGGCGCTGGGATCGAAGGTGAACCGGAGGACGCCCGGACTCAGGTGGTCGTTCTGGGCCACGTACACGAAGTGCTGGTTCGTCGTGCCCGCCACGACCGAGTCGTCGTACACGGACTGGCCGCCCGATCCGAGCAACGAGCCGTCGTCACAGTGCGACGGGTCGGCCGCGCGCAACTGCGGTGCCTGGGGCACCTCGTCGAACCGGCAGAACCCCGCCGCCTCGTCCGCCATCCAGACGTGGCCGCCGTCGTCGCTGGGCAGGAACGTCAGGCCACCCGCGGGTGATGTCGCGCCGTAGGCGAACAGGCTCGCCGTGTCCGTGCTCGGCGGTGCGGGCGGCTTGCAGACATTCGTGGCCGAGCCCGTGCAGTCCGCCGGGGCGGTCTGCGTGGCGTCGCCCGGGATGAGGAAGATGTGGCCGACGGCGGCCTCGGTGCCCACCTCGTTGAGCAGGGACGGGTCGTCACCGACGTATACGTCACCGGTGTGCGGGTTGATCGCGAGGCCACCGATGGCCGTGTAGGCGCTCACCGTCTGACCGGGCACGGCCAGCGACGGGTACGGGGTGACCGCGCTGGACACCACGTCCTGGAAGCCGGTGTCCGGGTGGTAACGCAGCACGTCGGCGGGCGCGTTCTCCGGTGAGTCACCGATGTAGAGGTACCGGCCGGTGCCGTCCGCGTTGTCCTGCACGGCGATGCCCTGTGCGAAGTTCGTCGTGATGCCGGCGACGACCGTCGCGTTGCACCCGCCCAGGTTGTTCACCGGCGGGGTGGACCCCGGTTCCGCCCCGCCCTCGGACGGGGCACACGTCGCCACGTCCTTGATCACCGAGACGCCCTCGCCGCCCAGTTCGTCGATGTACAGGTCGTCCGTGCCGTCGGCGTTGTGGAAGTCGGCGATGCCGTACCGGACTCCCTTGCGGATGTCGTCGGTCCTGGAGATCGTCTCGATGGACTGGGCGGCCGAGGGCTGGTCCACGAAGTTGATGCGCTCGATCTTCTTCGACCGTTCGAACCCGACGTACAGCGCCGTGCAGGGCGTCGTGATCACGGCGTCACACGGGCCCAGCGCCACGGAGGAACTGCGGAAGCCGCCTCCCGCGTCGGAGAAGAACCCGGTGGTGTTCAGACCGCCGACCGCCAGCGCGCTGCCTGCCACGATGTGTCCCTTGCCACTGTCCGCGTTGGGGTCGTAGGTCAGGCGGACCGGGCCCAGGCCGGCGGTCGAGATGTTCGAGACGTAGACGAAGTACGTGCCGTCCGATCGCCGCGCGCCCACCACGGCCTGCGTCGGGGCCTTGGCCTGCGTGTCACACGTGGCGAGGTTCTCGGTGGCACCACTCGCCGAGACGTCCACCCGGCACAGGCCGTTTCCACCCGGGTCCCAGTAGTGGCCACCGTCGGCGGATTCCAGCCACACGCCGTTGAACGGCGTGGTCACTCCGGACACCGTGGTCTGGCCTGCGGCGGCGTTCGCCCCCACAGCCAAGCCCGCGAGCATCACCAGACACGCCGCGGCGGTGATGACGTAGATGAGCGGCCGCCGCCTGCCGCCCGCCCGCGCTGTCAATGGCATTCCCATCCTCGCCCCTCCGACGGAGGCCGACGCCTGCTGGTGAGGTCTGTCGCGCCCGTGCGCTCAGGGTGGAGCAAGGACCTCGTAATGATCTTGGACACGCCTCCGGTGATCTCCCCGAACGGCGGTATGTAATGGGGCTGACCTGGGATAGCGGATTCATTTCCGAGGAAAACCCCCTCGAATTGGGTGTCCGGGTCCCCCCAAGCCTGTCTGCCATTGTGGGGGCAGAAGCAGAAAAATGTGCCACGTCGGACCAAACGAGCGCAATGAGGATGACAATGATCCGGATCAGACTTTTCGGCGCCACTGAAGTGTCCGACCTCGAGCGTAGAGCCGCGGTGACGAACTTTCGCGGTGTCAAAGCAAGACAGATCCTGGCCATCCTCGCGTTACACCCTGGGCAACCGGTGTCGAAGACGCGGCTGGCGAAGCTGTTGTGGGACGACCGATCCCCGGACAGCTGGCACTCGACGCTGGAGGGCTACATCTCGGTGCTGCGCCGTTCGCTCGAACCCGGCGTCCGTCCGGCCCGCTCGATGATCGTCACCCGGCGGGGAAGTTATTGCGTGCAACCGGATCGGATCGTCTCGGACCTCGGTGAGTTCGACGCGCTCGTCAACAAGGCTGCCGTACTGCCGCCGGAACACGCGCTGCCGCAACTACTCTCGGCCCTGGAGCTGGCCCGCGGCGAGGTGCTCGCCGACGAGCAGTGGACGTGGGCCAGCGAGATCCGCGATCGCTACCAGCGCAAGGTGGTCGAGTCCTGCGTTCGCGCCGGCCAGCACGCGCTCGCGTTGCGGGACACCGTGACCGCGGCCGATCTGGGTCGGCGCGCGTGCGATCTGGACCCGCTCAACGAGGACGCGTGGAACCTGGTGATCGCGTCGCACTGGGTGGCCGGGCGCCGGTCGGAGGGGCTGCGCTGCTTCGCGGCGCTGCGGGAGACGCTGGCCAGCGAATTGGGCATCGCGCCGGGGCGGCGTGCCCAGCAACTGCACCTGTCGATCATCCGTGACGAACCGGTGGGCCACGATCCGCTGCACGATCCGGTACCGGACAACGCGATGCCGGTCGGCGCGTAGTCCATGATCGACAGTGCACAGGCACCGTCCCGATAGGCATCGTCGGAAACGCGACGCCCGGCGCACTCGCGCCGGGCGCTCGCTGGTCTCGGGCCTTACCACATCGCCCAGGAAATTGAATATTCAACCGTCGACCGAAATGTGCGCCACGGCCCAGCGGGAATCAAGCGGTGGGCTGCCAGCCGAGTGCCGGGCCGAGCTTGGTGGCGATGTCGGTGAGGATCTGGACGTAGTCCTCGTGTTCGAGGGTGAACGGCAGTGCGAACGCGACTTCACGCACCTCGCGGAAGCCGGCGTCGGCGTAGAGCTGCTCGGCGATCCGCTCGGAGCTGCCCACGAGGTCACGCGCGAACAGCAGCCGCGCCGGGCCCTGTGGCGACGCCGTCCGCGGTGTCCGCGCCCGGACGTACTCCTCGTACTTCGCGCGCTGCTTCGCCGACGCGCTGTCGGTGGGGATGACGACCAGCCCCTGCGAGACGCGGGCCTGCTCGCCGTCGGGATGGTGAGCGCGGAAGGTCCGGATGTGCGAGCCCTGGATCCGCGCGAAGTCGTCGTCCTCCTCGGCCCGCACGACGCTGCTGGTCAGGAAGTTCATCCCGTGCTCGCCCGCCCACCGGGCCGACCGCAGGCTCGCGCCGCCGTACCAGAGGCGGCCGCCCAGCCCGGGGGAGTGCGGCTGGACGCGGTCGGAGTAGGCCTCGAAGCCCTCGATGCCGGGCAGGTCGGCGACGGGTTCGCCGCGGACGCAGGCGAGCAGCCGCTCGACCCGCTCATAGCTGAAGTCCTCTTTGTCGGCGGTGTCCGGGTACAGCGCCTGTTTCACCTGGTCGAAGTGCATCGGCGGCCCGACGCTCAGGCCCGGGTTCAGCCTGCCGCCGGACAGGATGTCGACGGTGGCCAGGTCCTCGGCCAGCCGTAGCGGGTTCTCCCAGCCCAACGGGATCACCGCGGTGCCCAGGTCGATCCGGCTGGTGCGCTGCGACGCGGCGGCCAGCACGGCCACCGGGGAGGAGATGCCGTACTGCAGGTGCCGGTGGCGCACCCACGCACTGTCGAAACCGAGCTGCTCACCCAGCGTGATGATGTCCAGCGTCGACTCGTGCCCTCGCCGTGGATCGGCGCCGTCGAACAGGCCGATGGTGAGAAAGCCCAGCTTGCGCAGCGGTTCCGAGGGGATCGGCACGGTTCCTCCGACGAATCGACTCACGTGATTGTGGCAGAACGGCCGATCGCTCAGAGCGAACACCAGCAGGAACAACCGGAGCGCCCGGTGGGTTGAGTGGAGCAGGCTCAACTTATCTGGGCGGAGGGCGATGAGGGCATGAACGAGACCTTGGTGCTGCCGGTTCTGGCGTTGGACGACGATGTGGTGCTGCCGGGCATGGTGGTTCCGCTCGACCTGTCCGACACCGACGTGCGCACGGCGGTCGACGCCGCACGGGTGGCCGCTGACGACCGCGCGCCTTCGACCGGGATCCGGTCGACGACACCCGAGGCGAGCAAGGCGCGGGTGCTGCTGGTGCCGCGGCAGGACGGTCACTACGGCTCGATCGGCACCATCGGTGTGATCGAGCAGGTCGGCCGGATGCCGAAGGGCCGGGCTGTCGCCGTGGTCCGCGGCAGCAAGCGGGTGCGCGTCGGTTCGGCGACCACCGGTCCGGGCGCGGCCCTGTGGGTCGAGGCGTCCGTGGTGTCGGAGGTCGCGCCGACCCAGGACATCAGTGAGACGTTGCGCGAGTACAAGGGCGTGCTGTCGGCCATCCTGCAGCAGCGGGGCGCCTGGCAGATCGTCGACTCGGTGCAGCAGTTGGAGGACCCGTCCGCACTGGCCGACCTGGCCGGCTACGCACCGTACCTGACGGTGACGCAGAAGGTCACCCTGCTGGAGACGCTGGACGTCGCCGAGCGGGTGCGCCAGGCGCTGGCCTGGGGCAAGGAGCACCTGGCCGAGCTGGACGTGAGTGAGACGATCCGCAAGGACGTCGCCGAGGGCATGGAGAAGCAGCAGCGTGAGTTCCTGCTGCGCCAGCAGCTCGCGGCGATCCGCAAGGAGCTGGCCGAGCTGGACGGCAAGCCGGCGTCCGAGGAGCAGGACTACCGCGCCCGGGTGGAGGCGGCCGATCTGCCGGAGAAGGTCCACACCGCTGCGTTGTCCGAAGTGGACAAGCTGGAGCGGACATCGGACCAGTCGCCGGAGACGGGCTGGATCCGCACCTGGCTGGACACCCTGCTGGACCTGCCGTGGAACGTCCACACCGAGGACACCTACGACATCCCGGGCGCCAGGGCGATCCTGGACGCCGACCACTCGGGCCTGTCCGACGTGAAGGACCGGATCGTGGAGTACCTCGCGGTGCGCAAGCGCCGGGAGGACCAGGGTCTGCGGGTGATCGGCGGCAGGCGCAGCGGCGCCGTGCTCGCGCTGGTCGGCCCGCCGGGCGTCGGCAAGACGTCGCTGGGTGAGTCGGTCGCGCGGGCCATGGGCCGCAAGTTCGTCCGGGTCGCGCTGGGCGGTATCCGGGACGAGGCCGAGATCCGCGGCCACCGGCGTACCTATGTCGGCGCGCTGCCCGGCCGGATCGTGCGGGCCATCGGCGAGGCCGGTTCGATGAACCCGGTCGTGCTGCTGGACGAGATCGACAAGGTCGGTGCGGACTACCGGGGCGACCCGACGGCCGCGCTGCTCGAGGTGCTCGACCCGGCGCAGAACCACACGTTCCGCGACCACTACCTGGAGGTCGAGCTCGACCTGTCGGACGTGGTGTTCCTGGCCACGGCCAACGTGCTCGACTCGATCCCCGGGCCGCTGCTGGACCGGATGGAACTGGTCACGCTCGACGGCTACACCGAGGACGAGAAGGTCACCATCGCGGCCGACCACCTGCTGCCCCGGCAGCTGGACCGGGCCGGGATGTCGGCCGAGGACGTGACGCTGACCGAGGCCGCGCTGCGGCTGCTGGCCGCCGAGTACACGCGTGAGGCCGGCGTGCGTGACCTGGAACGGTCGATCGCACGGGTGCTGCGCAAGGTGGCGACCGGTCTGGCGTTGGAGCAGGTCACCGTGCCACTCACGGTCGACTCGCAGGATCTGCGGTCCTACGTGGGCCGGCCCCGGCACACGCCGGAGTCCGCGGAGCGCACCGCGCTGCCGGGCGTGGCCACGGGCCTCGCGGTCACCGGAGCGGGTGGTGACGTCCTGTTCATCGAGGCGTCGCTGGCCGACCCGGAGACCGGTTCGACGGGCCTGACGCTGACCGGGCAACTGGGCGACGTCATGAAGGAGTCCGCGCAGATCGCGCTGTCCTACCTGCGGTCGCACGGTGTCGAGCTGGAACTGCCGGTCGGCGACCTGCAGGAACGCGGCGTCCACCTGCACGTCCCTGCCGGCGCCGTGCCCAAGGACGGGCCGAGCGCGGGCGTCACGATGACCACGGCGCTGGCGTCGCTGTTGTCCGGGCGGCCGGTCCGCGCGGACGTGGCGATGACCGGTGAGGTGTCGCTGACCGGGCGGGTGCTGCCCATCGGCGGGGTCAAGCAGAAGCTGCTGGCCGCGCACCGGGCCGGGATCACCACAGTGCTGATCCCGCAGCGCAACGAGCCGGATCTGGACGACGTGCCGGCCGAGGTGCTGGCGCAGCTCACGGTGCACCCGGTGGGTGACGTCCGGGACGTGCTCCGGCTGGCCCTGGAGCCCGCCGAGGCAGCGGTGAACATCGCGGCCTGACACGCACCACCACGAACGGGTCGGTCCTGGCGAGAGCCGGGACCGGCCCGTTCGGTGTCCAGCGGCAGGTTTGCCCTCGGTCATTGCGGCAGCGCCCTCGGTTGGCCAGGGTGAGGTCATGCGCGTCCGACCCGGCAGGCGATGGTGGCTGCGCCTCGTGCTCGTGGTCGCCGTGGCGTTCCTGGTGCCGGTACAGGGCGCGACGACGAACCTGGGCGTCGCGTCGACCGCGGCTGCCGACCCGGGCGCGTCGTGCCGGAGCCCGGTGACACACGGCTGCGTGCAGACCGACCTCACGCGGATCGCGGCCACACCTGCGACCGCCGACCGCCGCACGGTGAGTGAGCTGCAGTTCAACCTGTGCAACAGCGGCCAGGCCAGTTGCTACGCCCAGGGCAGGTCACCCAGCGAGGCCGCCGGGCTCATCGACCGCTACGCGCCGACCGTGGTCACACTGAACGAGATCTGCTCGGGCAACGTGCTCGACCCGCGCGCACCGATCCGCGCCGCGATGGCCCGCGCGGCCCGCCGGGACGGCGACGCGACCGTCTTCGCCTTGTTCACGCCCGAACTGGATGAGGCTTCCGGCCTGCCCTACCACTGCGTCGACGGCGACCTCTACGGCATCGGCATCGTCGGGCGCGGCCCGGCGCCGCAGGGTCCGCCCGAGCGCATCCTCTACCGCCACCAGCCCAATCATCGCGCCGAGGGCCGGGTCGGGCTGTGCACCACGGTCGGCCTCGGCTACGACGTGTGCACCACGCACCTGCACGACCGGAGTCGGGATCGCGACGAGCCAGTGCGCCGAACTGATGGGGACCGGTGGCGACGTCAGCAGCTTCCGCCAGGCCACCGGCGACCGGCCCACGGTGGTCGCCGGTGACCTGAATCTCGGCCCGACCGCGGTGAACTGCGTGCCCCAGGGTTGGCGCAGCCAGGGCGATCGGGGGGTGCAGCACGTGTTGTGGACCGACGACCTGCGATTGCTGTCCACGCAGCGGATCGTGCTGCACGACACCGACCATCCCGCTCTGCTGGTGGACCTGGCCTTCCCGGCCGGATGAGTCACGGTCGGCGGCCACGCAATAGTCCGGTCGCCCGGCGAACAGTCCCGATTGCGCCATTACAGTCCGTGGAGTGTCCGATCCTCAGTCCGCGGTACGACAACCGGGCGTGGCCCTGACCTCGGCGGCCGGGCAGGATCTGGCCGCCGGGCAGGGGGGCAGGATCTGGCCGCCGGGCAGGACCTGGCCGCCGGGCAGGACCTGGAGGCCGGCCGCAGGCGCAGGCGGCTGCCGTCGCTGACCGGACTGCGGTTCGTCGCGGCGGCGCTGGTCTTCGTGTCCCACACCACGACACTGCACTCGTTCGCCAACCCCGCCATCGCCGATCCGCTCGGCCGGTACGCGCCGCGGATCGGCGGGATCGCCGTCGAGTTCTTCTTCGTGCTCAGTGGTTTCGTCCTCACCTGGTCGGTCAGGCCGGGCGACACGACGCGCGCGTTCTGGTTGCGGCGGGTCACCAAGATCTACCCGAACAACATCGTCGCGTGCCTCCTGGCGATCATCGGCCTCGTGATCACCGGCCAAGCCGTCCGGCCCGCCATCGCCCTGCCGAACGTGCTGCTGGTGCAGGACTGGGTGCCGATCGTCAGCGTGAGCGGCGGGCTGAACCGGCCGAGCTGGTCACTGGGCTGCGAAGTGCTGTTCTACGCGATGTTCCCGGTGCTGCTGCCGCTGATCCGCCGCATCCCCGACCGTCTACTGTGGGCGGCAGCGGGTTGTGTCGTCGCCGTGATCGCGATCCTGCCGACGGTCGCCCACCTGCTGCCCGACCAGGGCCCGTTCACCGACGGCCTGGGCTGGCCGCAGTACTGGTTCCTCTACGTGTTCCCCGTGAGCAGACTGCTGGAGTTCACGCTGGGCATCGTGGTGGCCCGCATCGTGCTCGCCGACCGCTGGATCCGGTTCGGCTTCGGCCCCGCGATATGGCTGGCCGCCGCGGCAGTCGTGCTCAACGAGTTCGTGCCGGAGCGCTACGGCCTGGTGGCCACCATGATCGTGCCGCTGGCCCTGGTCGTCGGCGCGGGCGCGGGCGCCGACCTGCACGGTCGGCCGTCGTGGGTGCGTGGCCGGGTAGCGGTGTGGCTCGGCGAGGTCTCGTTCGCCTTCTACATCGTGCACTACCTCGTCCTGATGTACTCGCACCAGATCTTCGCGGGCCGGGTGTGGAGTTGGCCGGTCGCCGTCGGGAACATCCTGGTGCTGTTCTGCATCGCGCTGGCACTGGCCAACATCCTGTACGTGACAGTGGAGCGGCCGCTGGTGCGCGCGATGAACCGGCGGCTGGCGGCGCGGTCCTGAGCCACCACGTCGCCACCGGTCGCCGCCGATCCGAAGCCGGCCACCGCGAGACTCCCCGGCACCGACTCCACCCCGAACCGCCGGCCGCCGGCTGAGCGGAACTGCCCACGCGACCCGTAGCGGTGCACAGGTACCCGCTGCCTCGCCCACAGCCGATCTCGACGTCGGTTTGCCGGTGTCAGGAGGGAGCCGCGCCAGCGGGTTCTCGCGCAGCTTCGCGGTTCCGCTGCGCTGCACCCTGGACACCGCCACCAGCGTCACGTGCGGCCTGGGCGAGGGAGTGGAGAGAACTGGGTCTTGGCTCCGCAGCCCGGGGACGGCCCCAGGTGTGGGCCTGTCCGGTTCGACGGGCCGCGGGACAAGAACCTGCTTCCGCGCGGCCAGCAACTCAGTCCAGCGGGATCTCCTGCCGGTGCTCGATCAGCCAGTCCTCCAGTGACTCCAGCCGGGGGTTGAGCTCCCGCACCAGGTTCAGATCGCGAGCGCCGACGAAGTACTCCGCCGCGTCGGCGTAGAACTGGTACATGTTCGCGATCTCCACCGCGCCGGGCGCTCCTGACGCGCGCACCTCGTCGTGGCCTGCGGGCCGATACTCGACCTGCTCGCCCAGCACCTTCGTGAACAGCTCCGCGAGCTGCGCACCGGTCGCGTGAGTGCCGGCCACACTGACCGTCCGCCCGATGTACTTGGCGCCGGCCAGGAAGATGCCCAGGGCGGTCCGGCCGATGTCGTCGGCCGCGACGAGCGCCATCACGCTGTCGGCCATCGGGTTCGTCAGGACAAGGTGGCCATCGGCGTCGCGGTGCGGACCCTGCCCGAGGAGGAAGGACTCGTAGTAGAAGGTGGTCTGCAGGAAGGTCGTCGGCACGCCCGCCGCGGTGAAGAACGCGTTCGCCTCGCCCTTGGCGTCGAAGTGCGGGACCTTGTAGGTGTCCAGCAGAGTGGGCAGTTCGCTGCCCAGGTGCTCGAAGTGCGGCCGGGTGTCCTCCAGCGTGGACCAGACGACGTGCTTGAGTCCGGCTGCCTTCGCCGCCCTTGCCGCCGTCGCCGCCTGGTCGAGTTCCAGCCGCGCCCGGGTCCGCGCTGCCTCCTGCTCGGGCGTGCGCTGCACCCAGAAGTTGGTGACGACGAACGCGCCGTACGCTCCGTCGAACGCGGCCAGCACGCTGGCCTCGTCGTCCAGGTCGGCCTCGACGATCTCGGCTCCCTGGGCGGCCAGTTCCTTGGCCTTCGGCGAGTCGGCGTGGCGGGTCAGCGCTCGCACGGTGAACGGGCCGTCCGGGTCGGCCAGGATCGCCCTCGCGAGGCCGCCGCCCTGCGAGCCGGTCGCGCCGACGACAGCGATGATCTTCTTGTCGGTCATGGTTTCCGTTGTCCTTTCAGGAGTTCATCAGCTCGCGCACGAGCGGCGCGACCCGGGTTCCGTAGAGTTCGATGTTGCGCAGGACCGCGCCGCGGGGCAGGCCCGCGAGCCCGTACTTGAGGTCGAAGCGCGTCGCGCCGAGCGTCCGCAGGGTCGCGACGATCTTGTGGGCGACGGTCTCCGGCGAACCGACGTACCAGGCCCCGTTCGCCGACACCTCCTGGTCGAACTGCTCCCGGGTCGGGGCGGGCCAGCCGCGCTGGCGGGCGACCCGGGTCAGCACCTCCAGATAGTGGGGGAGCAGTTCGTCGCGCGCCGCCTCGTCGGTGTCCGCGACGTGCCCAGGCGAATGCACGCCGATCGGCCGTTGCGGCTGGTCCAGGCGGTGCTGCGCCTCGCGGAACAGCTCGGCGAACGGCAGGAACCGTCGTGCCGGGCCGCCGATGATCGCGAGCATCAGCGACAGCCCGTACTTCGCGGTCCGCAGCACGGACTCGGGGCTGCCACCGACGCCGAGCCACACCGGCAGCGGGCCGGACTCGGTGTGCGGCACGACCTCCTGCCCGGTCAGCGCGGGCCGCAGCCGGCCCGACCAGGTCACCGGCTTCTCCTCCAGCAGCCGCGCGAACAAATCGACCTTCTCGTCGAACAGCTCGTCGTAGTCGGCCAGGTCGTAGCCGAACAGCGGGAACGACTCCGTGCTCGACCCGCGGCCGAGGATCACCTCGGCGCGGCCGTGCGAGAGCGCGTCGAGCGTCGAGTAGCGCTGGAACACGCGCACCGGGTCGTCGGAGCTGAGCACGGTGACCGCGGAGCCGACGTGGATCCGCGACGTGCGGGCGGCGATCGCGGCGAGCACGACATCGGGTGCCGACAGCGGCATGTCCACCGTGTGGTGCTCACCGATGCCGAAGAAGTCCAGGCCGACCTGGTCGGCTAGCACACCGTGCTCGACAAGGCCGCGGATGGTCTCGGCGTGGCTCACCGGGGTGCCTTGGTCGTCGGAGAGGACGTCGCCGAACGTGTCCAGCCCCAACGTGATGGCGGTCACCGGTGTCGAATACTTCGTCATGCCTTGAGGTTGAACCCCGTGAGTAGGACCGCGCCTCGCCACGTTGTGGGTACCCACGGCAGGGGACGGCACGGGCCCCGACGGCGGAGGACGATCGACTCATGGGTGAAGTGCGCAACACCGAACTGGCGGACTTCCTGCGGTCCCGGCGGGCCGCGCTGACGCCTCAGCAGAGTGGCGTACCCACCTATGGCTCGGCGCGGCGGGTGCCGGGGTTGCGGCGCGAGGAGGTCGCGCAGCTGGCCGGCGTCAGCGTGAACTACTACACGCGCATCGAGCAGGGCGAGAGCCACCAGATGTCCGACTCGGTGATGGAGTCGATCGCGAACGCGCTGCGGCTGGACGACAGCGAGCGGCTGCACCTGCTGCGACTGGCATGGCCCGTGCAGGTGGCACGCCGGGAGACCGGTCCGGAGCGGGTGCGGGACTCGGTGGTCGCGCTGGCGGAGAGCAATACCGATCAGGCTGCCGTGATCGTCGGGCGTCGCTCGGATCTGCTCGGCGGCAACCGGTTGGGGTTCGCGCTGCTGGGTCTGCGGGCCGATCAGCGCCCGAACCTGGTGAAGCAGATGTTCCTCGAACCGGCGATGCGCGACCTGATCGTCGACTGGGACACCCAGGCCCGCAATGCGGCGGCCTACCTGCGGATGGCCTCCGGCGACCAGCCCGACGACCCGCTGCTGGCCGAGCTGATCGGCGAGCTGAGCATCAAGAGCACGGAGTTCGCGCGCATCTGGGCCACGCACCCGGTCGCCGAGTGCCTGCACTCGTTGCGCGAGTACGACCACCCACTCGTCGGCAGGCTCACGTTGAACGAGGAGAGCCTGCGCCTGCCCGATGACCCCGGCCAGCGGATCATTTTCAGCGGTGCCGCCTCGGGTAGCGACTCGGCGCAGCGACTGCGCCTGCTGGACTCCCTGGTCTCCTAGCATCGGCTCGATGACCAGCGGTTCCGGAGGCGGAACGTGGGCGGCGCCGCGCGAGTGGGCAGCGTTGCGCACGCTGGACACCCAGGGCGCCGACGCCCGCCGCTCGACCGCACGCGAGGGGCCCTGCTTCCGGCAGGGCCCCTCGCGTGTTCGCGGTTACGGGAAGTCGACCACGTCACTCGGGCCGACGAAGGTGGAGTTCACCGGCGCGCCGACACCGTCGACGACCGAGTCGATGCCACCGGAGGCGTTCAGGAACACCGTCAGCAGGTCGTGCAGCTGCACTCCCGGCCTGCGTGGCACCTGGAACGCCATCGAGTTGTGGATCTCCACGCCCTGGTTGAAGAACGAGTAGCTACCCATCCCGAACCCCTGGAACCGGGTCACCTTGTTCGTGACCAGGAACGCGGGGAACCCGTTCTGCGTCGGGCCGGCCTGCCACAGGGCCTGATCCGGCACCTCGTACGGGTTCTCGTTCTGGAAGAACAGCACCGAGCCGTCCTGGCCGTTCCAGATCGTCTCGTACTTCTGGAAGTGCTCCACGAACAGGCCCAGAGCCGACACGTGGTTGCCGTTGACGACCACGCCGGTGTCCGCGGGGTCACCGGTCCACGTACCGGCACCCGCGCCGTGGTCGGCTCGCCACGCCCAGATGTCGTCCATGATCGAGAAGTCGCTGTTGTCGACGAAGGCGGTGGCGGCCGTACCGGCGGTGGCACCACCGATCCGGAAGAACACGTCGTCCACGGTCACCGGGTCGGCGGCGCGGCCGCCGTTGCCACCGGGCTTGCCGACGTTCAGCAGCACCGGCGAGCGCACCGTGCCCGCGTCGAAGATCAGACCGGACAGGTTGACGCCCTGGACGTCCTTCACGTTCATGGTGACGTTGCCGTGCTGCGGCACCAGGGTCGGGAAACCGAGGCCGATGATCTTGGTGTCCGGCTTGGTCACGTTGATCGTCTCGGGCACCGAGTAGACGCCCGGCGTGAACAGCAGGTTGTCGCCGTCCTTGAGCGCCTCGTTGATGTCCTGCACGCTGCTGTGCGCGTTCACCACGTAGAACGAACTCAGCGGCAGCGACTTGCCCGGCGTGTTGCCGTCGGCCCAGGACGGTCCGCTGCTCGCGTGCTGCACGGACGGCACGAAGACCCGCAGGTGCCCGCCCGCGTCCTGGTAGAGGTAGGGCTCCTCCTCGGTCACCGGGCACGTGGCCAGCGTGGTGTACGGCGGGGGGCCGCCCGCGTCACCCGAATTGGGCGCGAAGCTCTGCGCGGGCGCGCCGGGGTCGCCGCAGAACACCTGGTTCCACACGCCGTTGCTCCAGCCGTCGATCGCGCTGTCGCGCACGATGAACTGCTGCTGCGACCCGTTGATGATGGTGCCGCCGTTGAACGACGAGTCCGCGATGAAGCCGCCGCTGGCGAAGTCGGGGGAGCCGTCGCAGAAGTCCATCAGCGTGAGGCCGCCGTTGACGTCGACCCGGCGCATCGGCGCGGCCTGCGAGACCGCCCACATGTCGTTGCCGGTGAAGCAGCCGGTGGTGCCCGCGACGTTGATCGTCAGGTTGGACACCGACCGCCAGAAGTTCGTCAGCGCGGTGCAGTTGGTCTGGTCGCCGTTCTCGCACTGGTTGAAGGCGTCGATCGTGCCGTTGATGACGACCTGCTTGGGGTTCTGGCCCAGGCCGGCGATGCTCGTGTAGTAGCCGACGGTGATGTTGAGCGGATCGGCGACCGTGCCGTAGGTGCCGGGCGCGAACAGGACCGCGTAGCGCTGGGTGCCGAACTGGTTGGGCACCTGCTGGGCGGCGATCGAGTCCATCGTGCTCTGGATCGTGGTCAGTGGCGTCGCGGGCGTGAACAGGAAGACGTTGGGGCCGAGGCTGCCACCGGTCGGCGGGTGGCCGCTGCGACCGTGGCCACCGTGGTCGGCAGGTGCCGCGGTCTGGCCCTGCGCGGCGGCGGTGGGCACGAGCACCAGGCCGAGCGCCGTGGCGAGGGCGGCGAGGATGACGGCGATGCGGCGCGGCGTGGGCAGGCCGCCGGCTAAGCGGGACAGGGGAGATGGTCGTGTCATGTGCTCGTCCTCTTCCGGGGGCGTACGGGAGACCGGGCTACGAGACGCGCAGTGAGAGCGCTCTCACGCCGGATGAGTCAACTCGGGCTGTTACGTCCGTGTCAAGAGAAAGCAGCAGGCGGCCAGGACATAAGGGACGGGCCGCCCACCAGCGCCGATCCGTGCGCGCGGCGTGGCGTCAGTAGGGTGGCGCGGAGCGAGGAGGCACCTGTGCGGCCGTTGTTGCTGCTGGACGTCGACGGCCCGCTCAGCCCGTGGGCGGTGGGCCGGGACGCCCGGCCGCCGGGTTTCGTCGAGCATCGTCTGCGGCTCGCGGGCTGGAGCCGGCGCAAGCCGCTGCGGATGTGGCTCAACCCCGACCACGGCCCGGCGCTGTTGGGCCTCGCAGCCCGGCTCGGGGCCGAACTGGCCTGGGCGACCAACTGGGATCACGAGGCCAACACGATGATGGGCCCGGCGATCGGGCTGCCGACTCTGCCCGTGGTCGAGGTGCGTGCCTACCTGGAGCCACGGCCCGGCCGGCCGTTCACCTGGAAGTTCGGCCCGGTCGCCCGCTATGCGGCCGGCCGGCCGCTGGCGTGGTTCGACGACGACTTCGGTGTCCATCGTGGTGCCCGGGACACCTTCCTGGCGAAGCGTGACGTGGCCCGCCTGCCCACCGCGCTCATCGACGTCGACCCGCACACAGGCCTGACGGACGAGCACTTCGCCGCAGTGGCGGCTTGGGGCGAGTCGCTATAACACTATAACTTCAGTGATGAGTGAAGTTAGCGGATTCGGCAAACCGCACCGGTCCTGGCCACGATGGGAAACCGGGCTCAGGGGGCCATCGCGAGGGTGCCGTCCTCGGTGCGGCCCGGGGTGCCCGCGGTCACGACCAGGTCGTAGCCGGCTGGTGTACGTACGGCGTCCGCGTACCGGCCGATCCGGTGCGCCACACCGACGTCGAAGGATTCGGACATCTCATCGCCCAATCGGACCATATGGTCCACAAGTGAGGAATGTCGATCAAGCGGCAGTGGTTGATGGGAGTGTAGGTCCTTCGATGCAAGGGATGGCGAGACATGGACGTGACAGTCCGGAACAACGAGGCCGCGGGAAGCTATGACGCTGTCGTCGACGGCCAGGTCGTCGGCATGGTCGTCTACGAGCGCAAGGGAGACCGGGTCATCGTGCGGCACACCATCGTGGCGCCCGACCATCGCGGTGAGGGCATCGCGACCACCCTCGTGCGGGCGACCCTCGACGACCTCGTGGCCAACGACCTGAGCCTGACCAACTACTGCGGCTTCATCACCGAGTTCATCGCCGCGAACCCCGGCTACGCACGTCTCCTCGATGCCGAACGGCCCGGCCGGGCGGACAATCGGGACCACCGCTCGCAGATCCAGCGGCTCAACCGAGACTTGGCCTGAGGAGCAAAAACATGACCACCAGCACCGACCAGCAGCTCGACCTGGAGAACCTGGCGCGGCTCAACGCGGACTACCTGCACGCCGATCAGCACAGCGACGTCGCGCGTTTCCAGGAACTCCTGGCCGAGGACTTCACCGCCTCGCTGCCGGACTACCGGCTGCGGGACAGGACCCAGTTCCTGGAGCTGATCGGCAAGCCGAGGCCGTTCACCGGCCTGACCGCGCAGGATGTCCGCATCCGGCTGCTCGGTGACTTCGCGATCATCCACGCGCACATGACCTTCACCACGCTCGACGGCGTCGAGCACGAGGGCCGCTACACCGACGACTGGCAGCGCCGGGACGGCCGGTGGGTGTGCGTCGCCGCGAACGTGATCGCCATCGACGTGGGCCGTCCAGACGGGTCGTAACGGACCCAGGTCACCCGGTAGTGGGTGCGCCGCTGGTTACTGTCGAGATGCGGGATGACCGGCACTGGGCGGACGGAGGCGAGGCACCGTGACCGACGACGTCGCCGCGCGCCCAGCCGTCGACGTCCCACCTGTGAGCAACACGTCGCGGCCCGGCCGGTTCGTCTTCCTGGACGTGCTGCGCGCGCTCGCCGTCTGCCTCGTCGTCTACAGCCACGTCGTGGGCATCTTCCTGCACCAGCACCACGACAACTCGACGGTGGCAGGGGTCTTCCAGGGGTTCGTGCCGCATCCGCTGGGTCTGGCGTTGAACATCGGCAACTTCGGCGTCGTCCTGTTCTTCCTGGTCAGCGGCTTCATCGTGACGCACACCGGGTTCTCGGAGCGCCCTCGGCAATACGCGATCAAGAGGTTGCTGCGCATCTACCCGATGCTCGTCGTCTCGGTACTGCTCGCCGCCGTGCTGTTCCTGGTGGGTCTGCACCCGGTCACCACCGGCGAGGCGACCACCATCACGCCACTGACACTGCTGACCAACGTGACGCTGGCCAACCACCTGCTGCCGCCGCTGGTCGTGCTCGTCGACGTCAGCTGGACGCTCATCATCGAGGTCCTGTTCTATGCGCTGCTGCTGATCGCGCTGCCGCTGCTGCGCCGTGCGGTGTGGCCGGTGATCCTGGGCGAGCTGGGCCTGGTTGCCGTGCTGATGCTGACCGAGCACCTGGCGGGCCCGTCCTATTTCCTCGTCGCGGTGAACGCCTCGTACCTGCCCGCTCTGCTGCTCGGCCAGATCATCTGGGCGGTGTGGAGTCGCCGGATCCCGCTGTGGACGGGCGTGCTGTTCGGCGTGCTGGCCGCGGCCGTGTACGTGTGGGCGGGAGATGCGGGCATGGGCCGCGACGACCACATGTACGACCACAACCTGGCCATCGGATTCGTGGTCTTCGGTGTCGCGCTGCTCGTCGAGCGCAGGCTGCGGCCGGTCCGGTGGATCGGCTACCTGGCCGACCGCAGCTACTCGCTCTACCTGCTGCACGGGCTGCTCGCGTTCGCCGTGATGAACGTGCTCTTCCCGAGGGTCGGGTTCCCGATCGCCCTGCTCGCGGGTCTCGTGGCCACCTTCCTGGGCGTCGAGGCGGGCTATCGCTGGGTCGAGCGCCCGTCGATGCGGCTGGCCCGACGCCTGGCCAACCGGTGGCGGCCCGGATAGGGACTCACTGCCGCCCGTGCGCCGTGGGCGCGCCGAGTGCCGGTAGTCGGATGATCACCGAGCGGAAACCTCGTGCTGCCACGGAACCTGATGGCAACCTCGACCGTCTGCTACGGATGAGTCGCCGACCAGCAGGGGTCCCGGCGCGTGCCACCGAGCTTCGAAGGAGCCCCCCATGCGGCGTGGGCGTCGTCCCGGCAACCCGCTTGTCCGGTTAGGTGTAATCCTGGTGATCAT
This sequence comes from Candidatus Melainabacteria bacterium, assembly GCA_963780635.1. Classification (GTDB taxonomy): domain Bacteria; phylum Actinomycetota; class Actinomycetes; order Mycobacteriales; family Pseudonocardiaceae; genus DATEPR01. Next base: position 67,929 of record CAWACW010000013.1, on the reverse strand, counting down.
CGGTTTCGGTTCGGTCGTGCTGCACTCGGCCACCGACTACCAGTTCACCCTCTTGATGTGGGCCGACGGGGCGCAGCCCTACGTCGGCATCCTGGTCGGGCTGATCGGCGTCGGCCTGCTGTGCTCGCCGTTCATCCTGCGGGCCCGCCAGGGCGGCGGCTCCAGCGCCGCGCCGGTCACGCCCTTCGCCCAGCCGCAGGGTTTCGGGCAGCCGCAGGGGTTCGACCCGCAGGGCTTCGCGCAACCGCAGGGTTTCGGGCAGCCGCAGGGTTTCGACCCGCAGGGCTTCGCGCAACCGCAAGGTTTCGGGCAGCCGCAGGGTTTCGGGCAGCCGCAGGGGTTCGACCCGCAAGGCTTTGGCCAACCTCAGGCTTTCCCGCAGCCGCAGGGTTTCGACCAGCCGCCTGCGGGGTTTCCGGTGCCGACGGGTGGGTTCGCCCAGCCGTTCAACGGTTTCCCGCCGGCGCAGCCGCAGCAGCAGTACGCCATGCCGCCCCAGGGTGCACAGCAGCCCGTTCAGCAGCCGCCCTTCGGCCCCGGCCAGCAGTCCGGTCCGGCCGGCCGGCAGGGCTGACGCGAACGGTCACGACGCCGGCCGGGCGACCAGGGCGTCCCACATCGCCTTGTCGGCGGCGAAGTACTCGCGAAAGTAGCCGTAGCAGGTGGAGGTGAAGCCAGTCCACCGGGAGTCGATGCCCACGCCCCAGCCGTCGACCCCGTTGGCCCTGCACAACGTCACCGCACGCGCGACGTGGAACGTCTGTGTCACCAGGATCGCGCGGTCCACGCCGAAGACGTCGTGGGCCCGCGCGCACGTGTCCCAGGTGTCGAATCCGGCGTGGTCGCTCAGGACGCGCCGCGCCGGGACGCCGTGCCCGACCAGGTAACGGAGCATGGCGCCCGGTTCGTCGTAGCCGCGGCCGTTGTCGTTGCCACTGACCAGGATGAACGAGACCTTGCCCCGGGCGAGCAGGTTCGCCGCCAGATCCAGCCGGGTGGCCAGGAAGTACGAGGGGCGGTCGCCGTCGAGCAGTGCGCCGAAGACCACCGCGACCGGCGCGGCGGGCACGTCGGCCGCGCCGCGCAGGTATGGCCGGGCCACCGCCCGTTCCCAGATGGTCGGCACCGTAGCCAGCACGACCAGCAGCAGCGCGCCGACGAACACGTACACCCGTGCGCGCGGTCGTCGCTGATCAGCGACCGTTTCGTCCACGGGGTCGGGACGCTACCGCAGGCGTCGGCGCGCGGCCGGGCTACCCGGCCAGCAGCACAGCGAAGACGTCCCGCTGCTCCGCGCCGTCGGTGCCGCGCCAGCAGGCACTGACGCTGCCCAGATCGTCGGGCACCGCGTCGCCACCGCCGAGCACGCGGCGCACCCGCAGCACCAGTCCGGGGCACACCCGGACGTCGGTGCCCGCCGGGCCATCGCCCGTGACGGCGGGGTCGGCGGCCTCTTGCTCGAAGTCGGCGCACAGCGCGGTCACGGTGTCGTCGCGGGTGTCGCTGATGCTCTGCTGCTGTGCCTGGGCGTCGCCCCGCAGCAGCGCGAGCACTGAGGTGACGAACACCGGGTCGTGCACGGCGTCGTACACCCACCGGCGGCCCAGTACCCCGTGCTCGGTGTTGCCGATGAGGGCCGCGTCGGCCCCGGCCAGCGGTGCGGCGCGATAGGTCATCGGCACGTGGTAGGCGCTCGGTCCGTCGGTGGCCACCAGGAACTCGATGCCGACCTCGCCTGCCGGGTCGTCGAGCCGGAACCCGCCCGCTTTGGTGAGTTCGGGATCGCGCTCGCCGCGGAACCACGGCTGCGCGGGCAGCCAGGGCGCGATGAGTGCCAGCTTGCCGGGCGTGAGTGTCGTGTCGTGGATGAAGGCCATCGTCAGCGTTCCCTTTCGCCAGTTTCGTCTGCGTCATCGTGTCACCGGCGCCGCCGGGCCGCACCCGACATCGCACGTCGCCCGGGTCGCGGGACGACCGGCGCGTGGGTGACCTGGCGTGGCCGCTCGCCGGTCTCCGGCGGCCCGGTCAGCCCGTTGACTGCAGCAGGCCCACCTCCCTCGCGATGGACAGGCTCTCGGCTCGGTTGCGGGCGCCCAGTTTGCGGAACATTCGCGTCTGGATGTTCTCCACGGTCTTGGTCGCGATGCCCAGCGCGCGGGCGGTCTGCCGAACTGTGTGGCCCAGCGCGATCGAGCCGAGGATGTCGCGTTCGCGCTGGGTCAGGTCCGGCGACTCGGGCAGCGTGGGCTGCGCCCAGGTGGCGAGCGTTCTGGCGTAGCGCAGGCTCATGCCGAACAGGCCGGTGATCGCGATCCGTAACGTGGGCACCAGACCGGTGCTGACCTCGTCACCGCTGAGCAACCCGTTGGCACGATGGACCAACGCGTCCACGACGGCGAACCGTTCACGTTGCTCGGGCGCCCGCACGACGACGACGGCGGTGCGCACAGTGGCGACCCAGGACCAGTCCTCCGGTTCCGGGTCGACGAGCACCGTGAGCACGTCGTCGTCGTCCGCACCCGCCCAGTGGTCGCGCCGCAGTGCTTCCCGCCGCCACATCGACACGAACGGGATGCCTTCGGCGACGAGCGCGCGCACGACGGAGTCGCGGCACTCGCCCGCCCGTCCGCGCAGCAGCACGAGCATCGGCCGGTCCACCGCGGCGGACCGCAGGTGGTGGTCCGGACCGTTGAGCAGTCCTCGTCTGGTGGCCTCCGCGATCGCTCCGTTGCGTGTGCCGACGCCCAGCTTCTCGTAGATGTGCCTGAGATGGTTCTCCACCGTGTGGGAGCGCAGGTCCAGCAGGTCGGCGATTTCCCGGGTCGTGTGCCCACCTGCCATCAGGAGCGTGATTGCCGTCTCGCGGGCCGTCAGGCGTGTACTGGCCATGGTCTCCAGCGGTCTCGATATGCCAGGAAATCCATCGCTTCGGTGCGGGATCCGCTCAGTGCGGTCGGACGGCCTCCGCGCCGAGGTCCGAGTCGAGCAGTGTCACGTACCAGTCCGCGAACAGCCGCAGCTCGTGCACGGCGCCCGCGACGAGCACCCGCACGGTGAGTACGGCCAGCTGCGGTGGCTCGGCGCCCGTGCGCGGGGCGTGCAGCCGGTCGACGTAGACCGCCCGCACGTCGAAGTGTTCGATCAACCGGTGGAGTCTCGCCACAGCGCCCGGTGTGGACTCCGGGGTCCCGTCGGTGACCGCGTCCAACCGGACCAGCGGCAGCTGGGCGACCAGTGGCGGCAGGACGAGCACGTCTCGCAGCTCGAGCCAGCGAGTCAGCTCCGCCCAGGTGAATGTAAGGTCGGCACAACGCATGGCGCACCGTCTTTCATCGGCGGGGAACAACAGCCGGAATATCGCGAAATGGACTTACGCGTTACACCTTGGCTGTTTCTTGATTTCGTCAATACGGCATTCGAGTAACACGCGAAGGTCCGATCGGCGCAGGTGTCCATGCGGAGACATCTACTCCGCTTGACCTGGTTGAAGCCGCAACGAAACGCCCTAGTTTTCTCCAAGAGTTATTACGTCGGCCGGCCTGCGGAATTCCGCCGATTTCTGAATCGACTACTTATCAACGAGCGTGTCCCGCCGCGATCACGTCACGCCGGTGTTACGTCACGTCGATTCTCGGCGAACACCGGCGGACTACCCCCGCCGCGTCAACGGTGAATCGCACGGACCTGTAACGCACAGTGTCCGCGCGCTGCCCTCCGGTGACGGGCCGCAGGCGCGGTACCCGGGCAAGGCTGATCCGTGTCCCGTCGGTCCGGCTCGCCCAGCGGTGACACGGACGCGCTCTGCGCGACCGTGGGTATCCAGGCGATCTCCCGACCTCGGCGGTGTCGGGCACGTCGTCGTGCCCGACACACCCGGGCCACCGTCGGACGATCGTCGACCGCGGCCCGTTAGGGTGAGCGCAGTGATCCAGTCACGTCCGGCGTTGCACCCCCGAAGAGGCCCGCACAGATGAGATCGCCGCGATGACGCCGCGTCGCACGGTGTTCGCCGTCGTGGTGCTGGTCGTCCTGGTGCTGCTGTTCGGGCTGCCCTGGCAGGTCATCGTGGCGACCGCGTCCTGGCCCACGGCGGTCGTCGTCGCCGGCAGTGTCGTGTTCGGGCTGGCACTGGTCGGTTTTCCGGTGGCGATGGTGTTCGGCCACGCCCGAGGGCACCACGACGCGCTCGCCCGTCTCGGGGACACCACGCTGGGTGTCGTGTGGGTGCTGTTCACGTGCTCGGTGCTGGGCGACGTGGCCAGGCTGGTGCTCGCACTCGCGGGCGCGCCCAGCCCGGCCGGCCCGCGGATCGTGGCGCTCGCCGTGCTGGTGGTCGCGCTCGGGTTCGTCGTCTGGGGCAACGTCGAGGCGATGCGGTTGCCCCGCGTGAAGACCCTGGACGTCGTCCTCCCGAGACTGGGCGAGGCACTGGACGGGCTGCGGGTCGCGGTCATCGCCGACACGCACTTCGGGCCGATCGACCGCAGCGGATGGTCGGCACGGGTCGCCGCCGCGGTGAACGGCCTGCGACCGGACGTCGTGTGCCACGTCGGGGATCTGGCCGACGGCACCGTCGAGCAGCGACGTGTCCAGGTCGCACCGATGGGCGACGTCGCTGCGACTTCCGCGAAGCTCTACATCACCGGCAACCACGAATACTTCAGCGAGGCCCAGGCGTGGCTCGATCACATGGCGACACTCGGATGGGAACCGCTGCACAACCGGCACGTCGTCGTCACACGGGGGACCGACACCGTGGTCTTCGCCGGTGTCGACGACCCGACCGGGACCGGCTCCGGCCTGCCCGGCCACGGCCCCGACCTGGCGGCCGCGCTGGCGGGGACCGATCCGGACACCCCGGTCGTCCTGCTGTCCCACCAGCCCAAGGGCGTCACACACGCGGTCGAGGCGGGCGTGGACCTGCAGTTGTCCGGGCACACGCACGGCGGCCAGATCTGGCCGTTCCACCTGGTGGTCCGGTTGGAGCAGGGCATCCTGCACGGGTTGAGCCGCCACGGCGGGCGCACGCAGCTCTACACCAGCAGGGGCAGTGGCTTCTGGGGCCCGCCGTTTCGGGTGTTCGCGCCGAGCGAGATCACGATGCTGGTGCTGCGCGCGGGTTGATCGGTGATCCGGTGTCGGTCCGCGTGCCGACGCGCTCTAGTTTTGCGGCATGCGCGCCGCCAGCTCGATGATCCGCCTCGACCGCATGGCACTGACCGGTGCGGTGATCCGGCTGCTCGCCCGGCAGACGCAGTACCTGGAGAAAGAGGTACTGGGGCTGCGGCATGTCGTCGGCCCGGGCAGCGTCTGCGTCGACATCGGCGCGGCGGCGGGGCTCTACACGGTCGCACTCGCCGAGCTGGTCGGCGACACCGGCCAGGTGCTCAGCGTCGAACCGCTGCCGTTCGTCCATCCGTTATGGACTCGGCTGTTACGTGCGCGGACCGGCGCGAACGTGTCCCACCACAATGTGGCGCTGGGTGCCGAACCCGGTCGAGGGGATGATGAGCGTCCCGATCGGCCGGTACGGCCTGGTGACCGGGCGGTCGTTCCTGGCCTGGCACACCAACGGGCTGGGCTCCAACGCCGAGTTCGCCGGGCATGTCGACGTGGTGGTGGAGGTCGACACCCTCGACGGGCTGTGCTCCCGTGGCGGGCTCACTCGGCTGGACTTCCTGAAGATCGACGTCGAGGGCGCCGAACTGCACGTGCTGGAGGGCGGAGCGAAGGCCATCGAGGCGTTCCGGCCGGCGATCCTGGTGGAGATCGAGGAGCGGCACCTGAGCCGCTACCGGCTCTCCACGCAGGCCGTCGTCGACTGGTTGTGCGCCCGCGGGTACACGATGCACAGCTGGCGCAACGGGTGGCGGCAGACCACCACGGTGTCCGACCAGCACCGTAACTACCTGTTCCGCGCGCTGACCGGCCGGCGCGGACCGGCATGATCCGTCGTGCTCGACGCGCACCCGGCAGGGTTGGCCGCCTCCCTTCGCTGGGCGCATCGCGGTGCCGCAACGTACGGTGAGACGTCGCTCAAGACCCCGGTGGCGGACCGCACGCACCGGGTTGATCGTTGGCCAGGTGCTGCCCGGGAACGATCGATTCGAGGGGCACATCCCATGGCAGACAGGACTTCCGACGGTCCGACCGTCGTACTGGTGCACGGCTCGTTCGCCGACGCGGGCAGTTGGGCCGGTGTGACGCGGCGGCTGCAGGCGGCGGGCGTGCCGGTGCGGGCGGTCGTCAACCCGTTGCGCGGCATCGCCGCCGACAGTGCCTACGTGTCCAGCGTGTTCGAGCAGATCCCCGGGCCGGTACTCGCCGTCGGCCACTCCTACGGCGGCGCGGTCATCACGAACGCGGCCACGAACGCCGACAACGTCCTCGGACTCGTCTACGTCGCCGCGTTCGCCCCGCAGGAGGGCGAGACCGTCGCCGAGCTCGTCGGCTCCTCGAAGGAGAGCCTGCTGCTGGCCGCCGCCCAGGAGACCACCTACCCGACCGGGGTGGGCACCGGGACCGCGCCGGAGTACAGCATCGACCCGGCGAAGTTCCACGAGGTCTTCGCGGCCGACCTGCCTCGCGACGAGTCCGACGTGCTGGCCGTGTCGCAGCGGCCGTCCGCGGGCGCGACGCTGGGGGAGAAGACCGGTGTGCCCGCGTGGCAGAAGATGTCCAGCTGGTCGGTCGTCGCGACCGCCGACAAGGCGATCGGCAGCGACGTGGTCCGCACGATGGCCAAGCGCGCCGGGGCGACCAGCACCGAGATCGACGGTTCGCACGTCGTGATGATCTCGCAGCCGGAGGCCGTCACCGACGTCATCCTCACGGCCCTGCACTCGGTCAGCTGACCGACAGACCTCGGTGGTCCCGGCGGATCGGGTGCTCCTCGGGCACCTCGACCAGCACGATCAGCACGCCGTCCGGGTCGGCGATCCACATCTCGGCCAGCCCCCACGGTTCGACCTGGGGCGGCCGCACGATGTCGACGTCGAGCGCGGCCAGCCGGTTGTGCTCGACGGCGAGGTCGCGCACCTGCAGCCACAGCGCGAGATCGGGGGTGCCGGTACCGGTGGCCGGCCCGGACAGCTCCAGGAAACCGCCGCCGAGGAAGAACACCAGCGACGGATTCGCCGGGTCGCCGAACTCGCGGTACACCGCGAGCCCGAGGACATCCCGGTAGAACCGGCGACTGAAGGCCAGGTCGACCGGGTGCAGCAGGATCCGGCTACTCAGCACGTCCATCGGTCCACCTTGCGCCATCCAGCCCCGCAGCGCACGCCACGGTCCCAGCGCTCAGGCCGCGAGGGTGGCGTAGCGGCCGTTGTCGGCCAGCAGCGTCGAGTGCGTGCCGGTCTCGATGATCCGGCCGTGGTCCAGGACGGCGATCTGGTCGGCGTTGCGCACGGTGGACAGCCGGTGCGCGATGGTCAGTGTCGTGCGGCCGCGGGCGAGTACGTCGAAGGCCTGCTGCACGGCGCGTTCGGTCTCCGTGTCCAGGGCACTGGTGGCCTCGTCCAGGACGAGCACGCGCGGGTCGCGCAGCAGCGTGCGGGCGATCGCGATGCGTTGCTTCTCGCCGCCGGAGAACCGGTGCCCCCGGGAGCCCACCATCGTGTCGTAGCCGTCGGGCAGCGCGCTGATCAGGTCGTGGATCTGCGCGGCACGCGCGGCCTGTTCGATCTGCTCGTCGGTCGCGGTGGGCCTGGCGTAGCGCAGGTTCTCGCGCACCGTCGTGTGCAGTAGATAGGTCTCCTGGCTGACGACGCCGACGATCTCGGCGAGATCGGCCAGCCGCATCGTGCGGATGTCGATGCCGTCGATGGTGATGGCACCGCCGGTCGGGTCGTAGAGGCGCGCGACCAGTGAGGCGAGCGTCGTCTTGCCGGAACCGGTCTCGCCGACGAGTGCCAGTGTGGTGCCCGCCGGCACGTCGAGGCTGGTCCCGTCCACGGCGGCGGCGGGTGCGCCTGAGTAGGTGAAGCTGACATTCTCGAAGCGGACGTGCCCGGTGATGCGCTTCGGGTCCACGTCGACGGGGTCGACCGGGTCGTCGACCTCGACGGGCAGGTCGAGGTACTCGAAGATCCGGGAGAACAGGGCGAGCGAGCTGATCACCGACACGCTGGTGTTCAACAGGCCGGTGAGCGGCCGGAACAGGGTGTTCTGCAGCGTGGTGAAGGCGATCAGGGTGCCGATGGTCATCGTGCCCGCGGTGATCGGCAGGCCGGCGCTGAGGTAGATGATCGCGGGGATCGCGGCGAAGACGATGCTCAGCGACGCCATCCGCCAGCGGCCGGCCAGCTGCGAGCGCAGCTCCAGGTCGATCAGGTTCGCCGACGACCGCGTGAACCGCTCGACCAGCGACGGGCCGGTGCCCATCGTCTTGGCGAGCTGGATGCCGTTGATCGACAGGCCTTCCTCGACGGTCACGTTGAGGTTGGCGAGTTCCTGCTGCTGTGCGGTGGTGATGGCGCGGCGCATCCGGGCGACCTTGCGGGTCAGGAAGATCGCGGGCGGCATCACGACGAGCGAGATCAGCGACAGCTGCCAGGACAGCGCGATCATCGCGACCGACGTCGCGACCGCCGTGGTGAGGTTGGAGGCGATCGAGGTGGCCGTCGAGGTCACCACGGACTCCATGCCACCGATGTCGTTGGTGATCCGGGACTGCACCTCACCGGTGCGGGTCCTCGTGAAGAAGGCGATGGACTGGCGCTGCAGGTGGCCGAACACGCTGGTCCGCAGCCCGTGCATCACCTGCTGGCCGATCTTGGTGCTGATCCAGGTCTGCACGACGCCCAGAGCGGAGGTGAGCGCGGCGACGGCGACCATCCCGGCCGCCAGCCAGATCAGCAGGTGGAGGTTCTTGGTGGGCAGCGCGGTGTCGATGACGGCACGCAGCAGGAACGGTGAGGCCAGGCCGATGATCGAGGAGGCGACGATGATCATGGTGACGATGCCCAGCCGCCATCGGTAGGGCTTGAACAGGCGACCGATGCGGGCCAGGGACACGTCGCGTGCCTGCGCCCGTTCGGCCGCGGTGACGGAACGGGATGATCGAGAGCGGCCGCTGCGGCTCGTCTCGCGTTGGTTGGTGGTGGGGGAGTCCAAAGGGGTACTCCGTTCGTTCGGTGGAACCGGCGGGGGCGGCTCGCGGACACCAGTTGCTGAGGCAACCTCAACATGAGGCTACAACAAGGGTTCCTGCTAGGCTATTCCTCGTGCCACGACAGTGCCCTGACCAGGACCGGAACGACTCCCTGCCCGACGAGTCGCTGCCCGATGCGTTCCGGTCCGTCGCGCGCCAGCTGCGCAGGGCATCGCTGGAGTCACTGGCCCGGTGGGGCGTCACGCCGTCCCAGTCGCGGGCGCTGCGGGTGCTCACCCGGCACGGTGTGATCCGATTGTCCGAACTGTCCGAACATCTGCGGATCGCGCCCCGCTCGACCACCGAGGTCGTGGACGATCTCGAGGCCAAGGACCTGATCGAACGCAGGCCCGACCCCCAGGACCGCCGCGCCACCCTGGTCGCGCTGACCAAGCACGGCGTCGAGGTCGGCGAGACGATCCGGTCGGCCACCGGCAACGACGCCGAACGATTCTTCGACAAACTCCCGCCCGCCGACCGGGCCCACCTGGCCCGCATCCTGCGCACGCTCCAGGAATGATCCGGCCGGATCGACCGGTCGGTGATTCGGCCGGTTGCGCGAACTCCCGCGTCCGTACGGAGCCCGTGTCGCAGGTCCGGTGACCAGGTTCGGATCCCCGGCCACCCATATCATTCGGATCTTAAATTAAGACGGCCCAAACCATTGACCAGCGGATCAACAGCGACTTACGGTCCTGTCACGATTCACCTTCGGCATCGCCGGCGCTGTCGGCGTCGATCTTGAAGGAGCTCTGGACAATGTCGTCAACACACGCGGTCGGACTCTTACGCCGGCCTGCCGTGTTCCTTGCCGCCGTCGCTCTGGCGGCAGCCGGAGTGGTGGCCGGCCCGGTGGCCGCTGCCGACACCGGCCAGCCGTGGATGAACGCCGACCAGACGCCGCAGGCGCGCGCTGACGAACTCCTCGCGGCGATGACGCTGGCGGACAAGGTGAACATGCTGCACGGCGTGGACACCTCGCAATCGCCCATCCCCACGGTCGGCTTCATCCCCGCGATCCCGCGACTCGACGTCCCGGCCGTGACCATGACCGACGGCCCGGCCGGTGTCCGCGACGGCGTGGACAAGAGCACCGAGCTGCCATCGCCGTCGGCCGAGGCGGCCAGCTTCGACACGAACATCGCCAAGCTCTACGGCACCGTGCTCGGCACGGACGCCAAGGACCTGGGCCAGGACCAGGTGTTCGGGCCCGGCATGAACATCCAGCGGGTCCCGGTCAACGGCCGCAACTTCGAGTACTACAGCGAGGACCCCTACCTGTCGGGCACGATGGGTGGCTCGGACGTGCAGGGCATCCAGAGCCAGGGTGTCATCGCCACGATCAAGCACTACGTGGGCAACAACCAGGAAACCAACCGGATGACCATCTCCGACCAGGTGGACGACCGGACGCTGCACGAGATCTACGAGAAGAACTTCGGCATCGCCGTCGCGGACGGCGACCCCGGTTCGGTGATGTGCTCGTACAACCAGATCAACGACCAGTTCTCCTGTGACAACAGCGAGACGCTCGGTTCGCTGCGCTCGCAGTTCGGGTTCTCCGGTTACGTCGTCTCCGACTACCCGGCGACGCACGCCACCACGTCGATCACCGACGGCCTCAACATCGAGCTGCCCACCGGTGTGTTCAACACCCTGGCGAACGTGCAGGCCGCGCTCGCCAACGGCTCGATCAGCATGGCCGACATCGACGCGCGGGTCCGTGAGACGCTCGTCGTGCTCTTCAGGTTCGGCTTCTTCGACCGCACGGTCACACCCCAGCCGATCGACCAGGCAACCGACAACACCGACGCCCAGCAGATCGAGGCGCAGAGCGCGGTGCTGTTGAAGGACAAGAACGCCGTCCTGCCGATCACCGCGCAGGACAAGACCATCGCCGTCATCGGCGGCCCGGCGAAGACCTCCGCCCAGGGTGGCGGCAGCAGCCAGGTCAACCCGCTGTCGGTGGACAACTCCCTCGACGCGATCGTGGCCAGGGCGGGCAGCGCGGCCACGGTCTCGTTCGACGACGGCACGAACGTCACCGAGGCCGCTGCCGCCGCGAAGTCGGCCGACGTCGCACTGGTGTTCGTGCGCGACAACGAGAGTGAGGGCAGCGACCGCTCGAACCTGAGCCTGCCCGACGACCAGGATGCCCTGGTGCAGGCCGTCGCCGCGGCCAACCCGCGCACGGTCGTCGTGCTGCAGACCGGCTCCGCGGTGCTGATGCCGTGGCTGTCGCAGGTCAGCGGCGTGCTGCAGACGTGGTACCCCGGCGCGAAGGGCGGCGCGGCCACGGCCCAGCTGCTGTTCGGTGACGTCGACCCGTCCGGCAAGCTGCCGCAGACGTGGCCGGCCAGTGAGGGGCAGGTGCCCGCCGGCACGCCCGCGCAGTACCCGGGCGTCAACGGTGTCGCGGACTACTCCGAGGGCATCTACGTCGGCTACCGGTGGTACGACGAGTTCCACCAGACGCCGCTGTTCCCGTTCGGCTACGGCCTGTCCTACACCAGCTTCCACTACAGCAACCTGAAGCTGGAGCACAACAACGGCGACTCCGGCGACCCGGTGACCCTGTCGTTCGACGTCACCAACACCGGCAAGGTCGCGGGCGCGGAAGCCCCGCAGGTGTACGTGGCCAAGCCCGACCGCATCGCGGACACGCCGCCGAAGGAACTGGGCGCGTTCACGAAGGTCAGCCTGCAGCCAGGTCGGACGAAGACCGTCACGGAGACCATCAACCCGCGTGAACTGTCCTACTGGGACTCCGGCGCGCAGGCGTTCACCGTGCAGGACGGCAACTACGGCATCCTGGTCGGCGGCTCGTCGGCCTCCCTGCCGCTGTCCGCGAACTACCAGGTGAACAAGACCGACAACCCGGTCCAGGAGCTCGTCGGGAGTCTGCCCAAGGTCCTCACACCCGGCACCACGACCTCGGTGAAGGTCAAGGTGCTCAACCAGTCCGACTTCGCGATCAAGGGCACGCGGGTGACCGCGAAGCTGCCCGACGGCTGGACCGCGACCCCGGCAGCCGGCAACTTCGGCAGCATCCCGCAGACCGGTGGCAACGTCACGACGACGTTCAAGGTGACCGTGCCGGCGGACGCGAAACCGGGACCGGCCGGCGTCGCGTTCACGCTCACCGGCACCGTCGACGGCAAGGCACGCACGGTGACCCAGACCCAGCAGGTCACGGTGCCGTTCGCGTCGCTGGCCGCCGCGGACACCGTGGTCGGGCTGAGCACCAACGCGGACCCGACCGAGGGCAACTTCGATGGCAGCGGCTTCAGCTATTCGGCCGACAACCTCGCCGCCGCCGGTGTCACGCCGGGCGGCACGGTGCAAGTCGGTACTGCCACGACCACGTTCCCGCCGCAGGCGCCGGGCACACCGGACGCCGTCAACGCGGCAGGCCAGGTGATCAAGTTCAGCGGCAGCGGGTCGGCCCTGGTGATCGTCGGCTCCGCGCACAACGGGTCGGGCCAGGGCAATCTGACCGTCACGTTCACCGACGGCTCGACGGCGACCGTGCCGGTGTCGTTCAACGACTGGTTCAACAACGCCCCGACCGGGCTGAGCTCGGTGGTGGCGTCGAGCGTGTGGAATCCGATCACCGCCGAGTTCGGAAACCAGGTGGTGGGCCTGTACGGCGAGGTCTTCCCGATCCCGGCGGACAAGACGATCGCGTTCCTCACGCTGCCCGACGTGGGCAACATGAACCTGTTCTCGATCAGCACCGCCAACCCGCCGCCGAACCCGACGGCACCGGTGGGGGAGTCCTTCGCGGCGGCAGCCGACACGATCGCGGTGTCGGATGACAGCAACCCGGCGCTGGGCAATCTCGACGGCGCCGGCAACAGCTTCTCGGCACAGCGGCTGGCCGCGCTGGGCATCGTGCCCGGTGGACCGGTCACGGTCGACGCAGCGACGCTGACGTTCCCGCCGCAGGCACCGGGCACGCCGGACGCGGTGGCCTCGGCCGGCCAGACGCTGAGCCTGACCGGCACCGGCCACAAGATCACGCTGCTCACCACGGCCGACGACGGCGAGGTGCAGGGGTTGCTGCAGGTCAACTACAGCGACGGCACCAACCAGCAGTTCCTCATCGACGTCAACGACTGGTTCGACAACACACCGGCCGCCGGCGGCAGCCTCGTCGCCACGTCGATCTGGAACCAGCAGCCCGACAACCCGACCCCCCATGACGCGAGCCTCTACGGCTACACGGTGGACACCGGGGCGGCCAACCCGAAGACGATCATCTCGATGACCGTGCCCGACGACTCCCGCCTGAAGCTCTTCTCGGCGGCGGTCCACGACTGACGCACTGCGGTCGGGCCGGCCCCGGAACCAGTCGGTTCCGGGGCCGACCTGTGTATCGCGCAGGTTACGGCCGCACACGTCGAGTTCCCGGCCGATCACTGGTTCCGATGTAGACAAGTACGGTCCGGTTGTCGACAATCGCCCGATGGGTGTGATGCGGGCTGCGGTGTTCGGGGCCGGTGGGTGGGCGCGTCAGGTGCTGCTGCCCGCGCTGACCTCGTGGCCGGACGTCGAGGTCGTCGCCTGCGTCGACACGGCGACCGACAACGCGACGGCCGTCGCGGCCACCTTCGGCATTCCCGGCGTCTACCGCACGCTCGACGAACTGCTGGCGACCCAACCGCACCTCGACCTACTCGTGATCGCGGCACCCGACCACCTGCACGTCGACGCTGCGCGAGCCGCGCTCAGCCGCGGGATCGCGGTGTACTGCGAGAAACCGGTCGGCAACTCGGCCGCCGCGGTCGACGAGCTGGCCGCGCTCGCCGAGGCAGCCGGAGTGCCCGCCACCGTCGGCTACTCGTTCCGCTACAGCCCGGCCGTCCGCGCCCTGCGTTCCGATCTGGACGCGGGCCTGCTCGGTGACGTCTGGCTGATCGAGCTGTTCGAACACAATCCGCAGTTCCACCCGGCGCTGGGCAAGCCGATGAACTGGAAGGGCGACCCGGCCTACGTCGCCGCAGGCTCGCTGCTCGAATACGGCTCGCACGTGCTTGATCTGTGTCAGTGGCTGCTCGGCCCGGTCTCGGCCGTCAGCAGCGACCTGGTGCGCATCCGGCCCGGCGCGCAGGTCGACGATCTCGCGACATTGCAACTGCGCTTCGCGAGCGGGAGCAGCGGGACCCTGCTGTGTGGCTGGGTGCTCACCGGCGGATACCCCGGGATCACGATTCGGTTGCACACCTCGACGGGGTTGGCCGAAGTCCGGTTGAGTGACCTCGTCCGAGGATCCCAGTCATACAGCCGCTGCCGGCCTGACGGCACACCGATCCCGACCGCCGCACTGCCGGCCGTCGACGGCACGAACGCGGGCCTGCACCTGGCAGACCTGCTGAACACCATGCGCGCGGGCGCGACCACGTCCCCGATCTTGCCGACGCTGCGCGATGCCGCGCTCGCCCACCGCGTGATCGCCGCTGCGCTCGCCGCGACCCAACAGTGGCAGCGGATCGCCAACTGAGGCTCGTGTTTCTCGCTTGAAAACTTCCCCGACGGGCATTGTCGAGTGTCGACAATCGCCGTAGTGTGACCGACAACCTCGATGACCGGGGTCACGATCCGAATTCTGGGTGGGCCGGTGACGACAACGAGCGAACCAGAGACTCCTCTGCTGCGGACTGCCGGACTCAACAAGTGGTACGGCAGCGAGCCGTCCGCGATCGGCAGGCTGGCCAAGCGGCCGTCGACCCGGCTGCACGCGGTCGCCGACGTCTCGCTGACCGTCTCACGCGGTGAGACCTACGCGGTCGTCGGCGAGACGGGGTCGGGCAAGTCGACCCTCGGCCGGCTCATCGTGCGGCTGGAGGACCCGACGTCCGGCGACGTCCTCATCGACGGACGGTCGGTGATGGGCTTGAGCGGTGAGGAATCCAAGCGACTGCGCCGCACGGTGCAGATCATCCTGCAGGATCCCTACTCGACACTGAATCCCTATCGCACGGTCGCGGCGACGATCGACGAGGTGCTCAAGGTGCACGGCACGCGGTCGCGGTCCGCGCGGGACGAGGAGACCGACCGGCTGCTGGAACTCGTCGGCTTTCCGGTGACGATGCGCGACCGGTTGCCCGGTCAGCTCTCCGGCGGCGGCAGGCAGCGCGTCAGCATCGCGCGGGCCCTCGCCGTCGGTCCGCAGTTGATCGTGGCCGACGAACCGGTGTCCGCACTGGACGTCTCGGTGCAGGCACAGGTGCTCAACCTGTTCGAGAAGCTGCGTGAGGAACTGGGCCTCGCCTACGTGTTCATCACCCACGACCTCGCGGTGGTGAAACGGCTGGCCGATCGGATCGCGGTGATGTACCTGGGCCGGATCGTCGAGGAAGGACCGGCCGAGCGGATCATCAACGACCCCAAACATCCGTACACCCGCGCCCTGCTGGCGGCCGCGCCGTCGCTGGACGTCAGCCGCGAGCTGACGGCGCCGTCGCTCGGGGGCGACATGCCCAATCCGATCGAGCCGCCCTCCGGCTGTGTCTTCCACCCGCGCTGCCCTGCGGCGATGGACATCTGCGGACTCCAGGCCCCTGTCGTCACCGTCCCCGAACCGGGACGCTCCGTTTCCTGCCACCTCTACTCGTCGTCGCCGGAGCTTGTGATCGTTGAAGGAGATGCACGGCATGACCGATAAGTTGCCCAGGGCCACCTGGTCGAGAAGGACAAGGCGCGGCGCGCTGGCGGCGTCCATGATCGTCGCGTCGATGGTCGCCGCGGCCTGCGGGAGCACATCGTCGGGGTCGAGCGGTGGCGGCCCCTCCGCCACGAGCGCGGTCGACACGCTGGTGATGGCCAACGCGGTGAAGGTCGACACGCTGGACCCACAGCAGAACTCCGTCAACGAATCGATCTGGCTCGACCAGAACCTCTACAGCAGGCTGGTGGCTCCGGACGCGTCCGGCACCAAGATCGTGCCGGACCTGGCCAAGAGCTGGGACGTCTCGTCCGACCAGCTGACCTACACGTTCCATCTGCGGGACGCCAAGTTCGCCGACGGCACGCCCGTGACCGCACAGGACGCCGTGTGGTCGATCCAGCGGACCGCCAAGCTCGACGGCGGCTGGGGCTTCCTGATCACCGCCGTCAAGTCGATCACCGCGACCGACGCGAGCACCGTCGTCGTCAAGCTCTCCGAGCCGCACGCGCCCCTGCTGGCCGACCTGGCCATGTACGCGTACTCGGTGCTGCCGGAGAAGGAGGTCGAGAAGCAGGGTGACGCCTTCTTCACGCACCCGGTCGGCAGTGGCCCGTTCGTCGTGACGAGCTACAACCCCGACTCCGAGGTGGACTTCACCGTCAACAAGTACTGGTACGGCACGAAACCGAAGATCAAGAACGTCAAGCTCATGATCATCACCGACGACAACACCCGCCTGCTGGACCTGCAGGCAGGCAAAGTGGACGTGATCGAGAACCCGCCGAGCAACCTGGTCAAGCAGATCAACGCGAACCCGAAGCTGAAGTCCGACCTGTTCCCCTCCACCAGGGTCGACTTCATCCAGCTGTCCACGCACAACCAGTACTTCAAGAACGAGAAGGTGCGGCAGGCGGTGCGGGCCGCGGTCGACCTGAACGAGATCAACAAGCTCGCCTACCAGGGCACGGCGGTGCCGGCGACCTCGTTCCTGCCGTACAAGATGCAGTACTGGAACGCCGATCTGCCCAAGCCGACCGTCGACATCGCGAAGGCCAAGACCCTGCTGGCGCAGGCCGGTTTCCCGAAGGGCTTCACCACCAACATCGTCACGGTCAGCGGTGACGCCGCTGGTCAGGCCGAGGCCGTCGTCATCAAGTCCGACCTGGCCAAGATCGGCATCACGGTCAACATCGAGTCGTACGAGCTGGTGACGGCCTACGACAAGGAGAAGACCGGCGACTACGGCATCGGCGAGCGCTACTGGACCAACGACATCATCGACCCGGACGAGGTCGTGACGTTCGGTGTGGTGGTCGACGCGGGCTCGAACTCCTTCGACACCTACTGGAGCGACCCGACCGCGACGAAGCTCGCCACCGACGCCCGGTCCCAGACGGACTCGGCGAAGCGCCAGCAGATGTACGGGCAGATCCAGCAGATCGTCAGCGACCAGACCCCGTACCTGCCGCTGGAGTACCCGCCGTTCCGGTACGCGCAGGGCAAGTGGGTCAACGGCTTCGCGGCCTCGCCGCTGGGCAACTACAACAACTCACTGCTGACCCTGACCGTCGCATCGCACTGACCCGGCCGCCCGGCACCAGATTCCTCGGACAAGGACGACGACATGCAGCTGCTGTTCTACCTCGGTAAGCGCATCGGCCAGCTGATCCCGATCCTCGTGGGCATCACCATCGTGTCGTTCGTCCTGATCCGGCTGGTGCCGGGCGACCCGGCGACCCAGTTGCTGGGCAACCACTACACGCCGCAGGCGGCCGCCGCGGTGAACCACGACCTCGGACTGGACCGGTCGTTGCCCGCGCAGTACTGGCTGTTCCTCCGGCACAGCCTGGCGGGCAACCTCGGGACCTCGTACTACTACCACGACTCGGTGGGCCACGAGCTGGCGGTGAGGTTCCCCGCGACGATCTTCCTGATCGCGTTCGCGGGCATCCTCACCATGCTGATCGCGATCCCCATCGGCACCCTGTCGGCGTTGCGGCAGGGCGGCATCGCCGACCAGGGCGCGCGGATCTTCTTCCTGGTCGGCTACGCCCTGCCGGGCTTCCTCATCGGAGTGCTGTTGATCCTGTTCTTCGGCGTGAAGATCCCGATCTTCCCGATCACCGGCTACGGCGACGGGTTCGCCTCGCACATCGGGCACCTGTTCCTGCCCGCGATCACGCTGGCGATCCCGTTCTCCACCGTACTGGTGCGGTCCCTGCGGGCCACCGTGATCGACGTGCTCGGCGCGGACTACATCATCACGGCGAAGCTCAAGGGGCTGAGCTGGTTCACGGTGCTGCGCCGCGACGTGCTGCCCAACTCGCTGCTGCCGCTGATCGTGGTGTTCGGCGTCAACCTCGCGTTCCTGGTCGGCGGCACGGTCGTCATCGAGAACGTGTTCTCCATTCCCGGGCTGGGCAGCCTGCTGGTCAGTTCCGTTGCCAGCCGCGACTTCCCGGTCGTGCAGGGACTCACCCTGTTCTTCGGGGTGTTCGTGCTCCTCGTCAACCTGCTCACCGACGTCGTGCACGTCAGCCTCGATCCCCGACTCACCCTCAAGGCGGTGTGACGTGGTCGCCACCAACCCCGCATACCCGGCCAGGGCCAGGGTCCTGGCCAGGGCACAGGACTTCGTGCCGCCGTTCCTGCGTGGCAGGGCGGCACTGATCAGTGGTTCGGTGCTGTTGCTGATCATCGCGATCGGCTGCGTCGGCGCCCCGCTGTTCACGCGGTACTCGCCGACCGCGATCGATCCGCTCAACCCGCTGCTGCCGCCGTTCGCGCCCGGCCACCTGCTGGGCACCGACGAGTTCGGCCGGGATCTGTTGTCACGCATCCTGTACGGCGGCCGCTACGACCTGGCCATCGCGTTCGGCGCGACGTCCGTGACGATGGTCTTCGGCATGCTGGTCGGCCTGTTCGCAGGCCACTTCGGCAGGCCGTTCGGCACGATCGCGATGCGGCTGGTCGACCTGGTGTTCGCGTTCCCGTTCATCGTCCTGGTGATCGCCATCATCGCGATGCTCGGGCCGAGCCTGCTGAACCTGTTCATCGCGCTGTGGGTGGCCAGCTGGGTCAGTTACGCGCGGATCGCGAACGGCCGCACGGTGTCCGCCAACGGTTTCGGCTACGTCACGGCCGCGCGGGCCCTCGGCTTCTCCCGGCTGCGCATCATCTTCCGGCACACGCTGCCCAGCGTGCTGCCGGCGTGCCTGATCTTCGCCATGGTCGACGCGGTCGGGAACGTCCTGCTGGGCGCCTCGCTGGGCTTTCTGGGCATCGGCATCCGCCAGCCGACACCGGAATGGGGCTCGATCATCGCGGAGGGCCAGAACTACATCCTGTCCGAATGGTGGCTGTCCATCCTGCCCGGTGTCGCGCTGGTGCTGCTGGGCGTAGCGCTGAGCCTGATCGGTGACGGGCTGGCCGACGCGCTCCGACCGAAGGACGCGCGCTGATGGCCGAAGTCGAGACCGACGTTCTCACCCGAGGGAAGACACGGATGACGCCTATGACGTCCGGCGCCGCCGGGGCCGACCGCGAGGTCGCCCTCGAGATCAGCGGGCTGAGCGTGCACATCCCCACCGACCACGGCATCGTGACGGCGGCCGACGACATCTCGCTGACCGTCGGCCGCAACGAGGTACTCGGCGTCGTCGGCGAGACCGGCAGCGGCAAGACCGTGACCTGTCGCGCGATGCTGGGGCTGCTGCCCACCAGGCGGTCGACGCACGAGGGCCGGGTGAGCTACCCGGCCGCGGGCGTCGACGAGGTGCTCGGTGTGCCGGACAAGCAGCTTCGGTCGCTGTGGGGCGACTACGTCGCGATGATCCCGCAGAACCCGATGACCTCACTCAACCCGATCCGCCGCGTCGGCACGCAGATCGCCGAGGCCGTCGACGCGCACTCGTCGCTGTCCGGGGCGGCCCGGCGGGCCCGGGTCATCGAGCTGATGACGATGGTCGGCATCCCCGCACCCGCGAAGCGGCTGCGCGACTACCCGCACCAGTTCAGCGGCGGCATGCTGCAACGCACCCTGATCGCGATCGCGCTGGCGGGCGAGCCGAAGCTGCTCATCGCCGACGAGCCGACCACCGCCCTGGACGTCATCATCCAGGACCAGATCCTCAACCTGCTGCTGCAGATCCAGCGCGACATCGGGCTGAGCCTGGTGCTGGTCAGCCACGACCTGTCGGTCGTCGCTCAGGTCTGCGACCGGGTCGCGGTGATGTACGCGGGTCAGGTCGTCGAGCTGGCTTCTGTCGACGAGGTCCTGCGGGCGCCGAAGCACCCCTACACCGCGGCCCTGCTCAGCTCCCTGCCCGGCGCCGTGCCGCGCGAGCAGCCGCTGACCACGATCCCCGGAGCACCGCCGCAACTGATCGAGCTGGGCAGCGGTTGCCGCTTCGCCGACCGCTGCGCATATTCGCAACCCCGCTGTGCCGAAATGGCCAGCGAGTTGACCGAGGTCTCGCGCACCGGGCACCACGTCCGCTGCGTGCGGCACGACGAGATCGAGCTGCGCGTGGGCGCCCGACAGGGTGAACCAGCGCCTGCTCTGCCATCCGCTCTGCCATCTGTTCCGCCATCCGATCTGCCATCCACCGTCGAACGGGAGCTTTCGTGACACAGGACAAACTGCGCGTCGGCGTCGTCGGGAGCGGCCGCTGGGCCGTTCGATCGCACATTCCCGGCTGGCAACGTGACCCGCGGTGCGAGGTCGTCGCTCTCGCCGACACCGACACGGCCGCGCTGCAGGAAGCGGGCAAGCAGTTCGGGGTGACCCGGCTGGCATCCGACTACCGGGAGCTGGTCGCCGACCCGGACATCGACGTCATCGACGTGGTGACCGGCAACGCGGCCCACTTCGAGGTGAGCTGGGCGGCGCTGGAGGCCGGCAAGCACGTGCTGTGCGAGAAGCCGGTGCACAGCGACTTCACCAAGGTCATCGAGGCCGCGGACCTCGCGGAGAGCAAGGGCCTGAAGACCAAACTCGGCTTCACCTTCCGCTACGCGCCCGCCACCCTCTACGCGGCCGAGCTGATCAAGCAGGGCTTCATCGGTGAGCCGTACCTGCTCAACGCGTACGAGCAGAACAGCCAGTGGCTGGACCCGTCGACGCCGCTGCGGCAGATGCACGGCGAGACCGACCCGGACGTCATCGCGGTGTCCTCCATCGAGGGCTACGGCGCGCCGGTGATCGACATCATGCACTGGTGGCTGGACTCGCCCCTGCAGGCCGTCGTCGGCACCATGCGCAACTTCGTGCCGGAGCGGGTGGTGCGCGACACCGGCGAGATGACCCGGGTGAACATCGACGACGGTGACATGTGGATCGCCGAGTTCGGCGGCGGGAAGCTGGCGTCGGTGCAGTCGTCCTATGTGACGGTCGGCAACTTCCCGGGCATCGAGGTACGCATCTACGGATCCGAGGGCGCGATCATCGTCCGGCTGGTCGAGGAGTTCGGCATCTGCCAGACCATCAAGACCGCTACCAAGGGCGAGGTCGAGTTCGTCGAACGGGAGATCCCGCAACGGTTCTTCCCGGAAGGCGGACACTCCCGGGAGCCGTGGCCGTTCCTCTTCTACTCTAGCCTGCTGAAGGATTTCGCCACCGAGATCCTGGACGGCGGCGCCGACAACCAGGGCGACTTCCGGCAGGGTGCCCTCGTGCAGCAGACGATCAACGCGTTCGAGCGGGCCTACCGGACGAGGGCCTGGGTCGACTTCCCGCTGCGGGACTGACGGCAGCGGAATCCTCCACAGCGGGAGCGACGCCGGCGCGTCCACCGGTAGCAGCATCGACCAGGGAGAACGACCACGTGGTGTACTCATCGCAGGCCGGACGGGCCAGGGAAAAGCCGGGCAAGGACAAATCGGTGCTCCGACACCTGTCACTGCCCGAATCCGTCCACGAGATCCTGAGGGCCCGGATTCTCAACAACGAGATCCCGGCCGGTACGCCGCTGCTGGAGGTCGCGCTCAGCGAGGAGTTCGGCGTCAGCCGCACGACGATCCGTGCGGCCATGCGTGAACTGCAGGCCGAGCGGCTGATCGAGATCGCTCCGCGCCGCGGCAGCACGGTCATCCGGATGTCCGAGGCGGACGCGCGAGAGGTGTGCTTCGCCCGCTACACGCTGGAGGAGGTGTCGCTCAAGGGCCTCACCAAGTCCCAGCGGCGTGACCTCGCGGACCGGATGGAGGACGTGCTGCGCGGGATGGATCTGTGTGCGGCCAAGGGTGACCTGGCCGGCGTGGTCGAGGCCGACACCGACCTGCACCGGGTGATCGTCGAGGCCTCCGGCCACCCGCTGATCGTCGACATGTGGTTGGGCCTCAACGGCCAGATGGGTGCGTTGATGCGCTCGTCGCTCGACCGCCAGCGCATCGAGCTGGCCGAGACCGTGCAGCGGCACGCGGAGCTGATCACGACGTTCCGCGAGCGGTCACCCGCTGCCGTCGCCGGGGCCCTGCGCGACCACTACCTGCGGCCCGAGGACGAGCTGTGACGGCCCAAGCGGTCCGGTGGGCGGTGCTGGGCACCGCGAACATCGCGGCCCGCGCGTTCCTGCCCGCGATGCGCGCCGCCGGTCACGTCGCCGTCGCCGTCGGCAGCCGGGATCCCGGCCGGGCGGCGGCGTGGGCGGCCGAGAACCGGACCGGCCGGGCGGTCGGCTACGAGGAGGCCATCGCCGCCGACGACGTCGACGCGATCTACATCGCGGTGCCCAACGACCAGCACGTGCACTGGGCGGCCAGGGCCGCCGCGAGCGGCAAGCCGGTGGTGTGCGAGAAGCCGCTCGGGCTGGACACCGGACAGGTCGACGGTCTGCTCGCGCAGGTGGGCGACGCCCTGCTGTGGGAGGCGTTCGTCTTCCCGTTCCACCCGCAGACCGAGCTGCTGGCGCGGTTGTCCGCGCCCGGCGGCCCCATCGGCGGTGTCCGGGAGATCATGTCCGAGTTCCACTTCCGCGTCACCCGCACCGAGAACATCCGGTGGCACGCGGCCCGGGGCGGCGGTGCGCTGCTGGACGTCGGGTGTTACCCGATCCGGTTGGCCCGGCTGCTGTTGGGCACCGAGCCCGAGTCCGCGGTCGCCGACGCGGTGGCTGCCGAGTCGGGTGTCGACGCCGAGTTCGCCGCCATCACGATGTTCCCGGACGCCCGGCGGCTGATGTTCTCCGTCGGCATGCGCCGGGCCCCGTCGACGTACACGAGGGTGATCGGCGACGACGGCGAGCTGCGGGTGAGCAACCCGTTCCACCCGACCGACAACGACACGGTCGAGCTGTGGCGGGACGGCAAGCTCGCGCAGACCTGGCAGGCCCATCCGGCGCGCGCGTTCCAGCACGCCATCGAGCATGTGGCCGGAGTACTCGCAGGCACCGCGGCACCGCGTCACCTCGCCGCCACCGACGCGCCAGGCAATGCGCGGGCACTCGATCTCGTCCGGGCGGCCGCGCGATGACCGAGACGATCCTGATCACCAGCTTCCTGGAACCCGGACTGGTCGACCGCATCCGGTCGGCCTGGGACGGCGACGTGCTCTACGAGCCGAGCCTGGTGTCGCGGCCGAGGTACGTCGCCGACCATGGTGGCGTCAAACCGGAACTGGACGCCACCGCCGAGGTCGAATGGCGGAACCTGTTGGCCCGGGCGGAGATCTGCTTCGACTTCGACTGGTGGCAGCCGGACCGGCTGCTCGCCAACTGCCCGAGGCTGCGCTGGGTGCAGGCGACCAGTGCCGGCATCGGCGGGTTCGTCCGCCGATACGAGCTCGACGCCGGTGACGTCGTGTTCACCACGGCCGCGGGCACCCACGCGATCCCGCTCACCGAATTCGCCCTGACCGGGGCGTTGTACCTGGTCAAGGGTCTACCTGAGCTGCTGGACAGGCAGCGCCGGCACCACTGGGAGCGCTACACGACCCAGCCGCTGCACGGCAGGCGCGTGACAGTGGTCGGGTTGGGGCAGATCGGCAGGCACGTCGCCACGACGTTCGCCGCCCTCGGCACACACGTCGTCGGCGTCGGCCGCCCCGGCGGCAGCAAACCCGACCTGCCCGACGTGAGGGTGATCGACACCGATGCCCTCGACGCCGTGCTGCCGGTCACCGACGTGCTGATCCTGGCGACCCCGCTGACCGAGCAGACCCATCACCTGATCGACCGGCGGCGGCTGGACCTGCTGCCCGCCGGCGCGGTGCTGGTCAACATCGCCCGCGGTCCGGTGATCGACCAGCAGGCACTCGTCGACGTGCTGTGCGACGGCCGCCTCGGCGGTGCCGCCCTGGACGTCACCGATCCCGAGCCGCTGCCCGCCGACTCGCCGCTGTGGGACAGGGCGGACGTGCTGATCTCACCACACTCCGCGTCGACCCTGGCGACCGAGAACGAGGTGATCGTCGACCTGTTCACCGACAACCTCGGCCGCTGGCGGGACGGCCGTCCGCTGCGCAACGTCTACCGCCCTGATCTGGGCTACTGAAGGAGAGTGACTTCGTGTCCGGCCCCATCGCGGGAACCTGGTTCGTCTGCCCCACGCCGTTTCACCCCAGCGGAGAGGTCGACGTCGACAGCATCCGGTCGCTGGTCGACGCCACCGTCGACTGGGGTGTCGACGGACTGACGGTGCTCGGCGTGATGGGGGAGACGACCGCACTGACCGACGCCGAGCGGGACACGGTCCTGGACGCCTTCACCGGCGCGGCGGCCGGTCGCGTTCCGGTCGCGGTCGGTTGCTCGGCCGCATCGGCCACCGTGACGGCGACGCGCATCGCGTCGGCACGGGCGGCAGGTGCGGCGGCCGTGATGGTGTCGGCACCGACGCTCGCCCGGGACACCGACCAGATCGGGCCGTTCTTCGCCACCGCGACGGCCGACGCGGGCGTGCCGGTGATCGTGCAGGACGAGCCCGCCGCGACCGGCGTGGTGCTGCCGGTCTCCGCGCTGGTCGCCGCCCTCGACGCCTGCGGCAGCACGGTCATCAAGCTGGAGGACCCACCGACGCCACCGAAGATCTCCCGGCTGCTGGCCGTGCGGCCCGAGCTGACCGTGTTCGGCGGTCTGGGCGGCGTGAGTGCGTTCTGGGAGTTGCGACGCGGCGGGGCGGGCACGATGACGGGCTTCGCGTTCCCCGAGATCCTGCGTGAGCTGCGGCTGCGCTTCGAGGCAGGTGACATCCCGGCGGCGGGCGCGCTGTTCGACCGCTACCTGCCCTACATCGCCTACGAGGGCCAGCCGGTCGTCGGACTGGGCATCCGCAAGGAGGTGCTGCGCCGCCGCGGCGCGATCGCCAGTGCCCGCACGCGCAGCGGTGCCGCGCTCAGCGAGGATGCGCTGGCCGAACTGGACGAGGTGCTGGGCCGCGTCGGCCTGGCCGCGGTCCGGGCGCCGTTCACGGTGTCGGCGTGACGGCCCGGCGGGCCGTGGTCGGCGGGGCCGGTTCCGGCTTGGGCCGGGCCTGCGCCGAGTCGCTGGCGAAGGCCGGGGCCGACCTGCTGCTGTGGTCACGCGGGCGCGACGCACTGGAGCAGGCGGCGGCCGAGCTGCGTTCCCGCTACGACGTCACCGTGCACGTGCATCCTGCCGACGCGACCGATCCCGCTGCCGCGGAGTCCGTCGCCGACGCCGCCCAGCACCTGCTCGGCGGTGTGGACGTGTGCGTGCTCAACGCGGGCGGACCACCACCGTGCCCACCCGACCAGACCGACGCCGCCGCCTGGCAGCGGGCGTTCCAGCTGCTCGCGACCACCCCGATCGACCTGGCGACCCGGCTGCTGCCCGCTATGCGCGCACAGGGTTTCGGCAGGATCGTCGCGGTGCTGTCCTCGGGAGTCCGGGAGCCGCTGCCGGAACTCTGCTACTCCAACTCCGGCCGGGCGGCGCTGACCGCGTGGCTCAAGACGGTCGCCGGGGTCGTGGCTGCCGACGGCGTCACCGTCAACGGGGTGCTGCCCGGCCGCATCGCGACCCCGCGCGTCGCGTCACTGGACAGCGGCCGCGCCGACCGCCTCGGCGTCGACGTGGGTGAGGTGCGGGCGCGCAGCGAGGCCGGTATCCCGATGCACCGGTACGGCACGCCGGACGAGTTCGCCGCCGTGGTCGGTTTCCTCGCCTCGGACGCCGCGTCCTACGTGACCGGCTCGTTCCTGTCCTGCGACGGCGGCATGGCGCGGAGCACGTTGTGACCGCACACGAGTGGGGCGACCTCGCCACCGACCGCAGCGCGGACACGGTGCTGGACAACGCTCTGGCCGCGCTCGACGGCGTGGACTACGCGGACGTGCGGCTGGTCGAGGGCGAGGAACTGCGGGCCTACCACCAGCTCGGCCAGGACCCGGACGAGCGCGTCGAGCACACCATCGGTATCGGCGTGCGGGTGCTCTGTGACGGCGCCTGGGGTTTCGCGTCGATGCCACTGACCGACGCCGGCACACCGGAACTGGTGGCCCGCCGAGCCGTCGCCGTCGCCCGGGCGGGCATCGGTGCCGGTCCGCCGGTGCGGCTACCTGCCCGCGAGGCGCACAGCGGCAGCTACGCGACGGTCGTCGAGATCGACCCGTTCACCGTGCCCGCGGCCGAGCGGGACGCGCTGCTGCAGGACACGCTCGCCGCGGCCCAGGCGCCCGGCGTGATCAGCGTGCAGAGCGGCGTCAACGCGAAACGGCAGCACCGCCACTTCGCCTCCACCGAGGGTTCCCGGCAGCACCAGCACCTGGTCGAGACCGGCGGCATGGTCGTCGCGCTCGCGGCCGGGGACGGCGTGGTGCAGCGCCGCAGCTACCCGAACTCCTTCCACGGCAATACCGGCGGTAGCGGCTGGGAATTCGTCGTCGGCCTGGACCTGACCACCAACGCGGTCCGGGTCGGCGAGGAGGCGGTGGCACTGCTCACCGCCCCCACGGCACCTGCTGGCGTCGACGACCTCGTCATCGGCGCGCAGCAGGTGTCGTTGCAGATCCACGAATCGGCCGGCCACGCGCTCGAACTGGACCGGATCCTGGGCGACGAACGGAACTTCGCGGGCACGTCGTTCATCTCGGCCGCCGACGTGGGCTCGCTGCGCTATGGCTCGCCCGCCGTCTCGATCATCTCCGATCCGACGGTCTCCGGCACCCGCGGCAGTTTCGCGTTCGACGACGAGGGCACGCCCGCCCGGCGGGTCCGCCTGATCGACGAGGGCGTCGTCCGCAACACACTGTCCACCCGCGACTCCGCGGCCCGCGCGGGGCTGGACGTGACCGGCGCCGCGCGCAGCGACGGCTGGGCGTACCTGCCGGTGTGCTTCTCCACCCACGTCTACCTGGAACCGGGCGAGGGCTCGCTGGACGAGCTGCTCGACCGGCTGGGCAACGGCTACTACATCGAGGACAACCGCAGCTGGTCGATCGACAACAGACGCCTGAACTTCCAGTTCGGCACCGAGGTCGCCTACGAGGTCCGCAACGGCCGCAAGGGAAAGCTCCTGCGCGACTTCTCCTACGGCGGGATCACGCCGCGGTTCTGGCACAGCGTCGAGGCCGTCGCGGGCCCGGAGGAACTGCGGGTCTTCGGCTATCCGTGCGGCAAGGGCGAACCGAAACAGTGGGGCTTCCTCAGCCACGCGGCCGCACCGCTGCTGGCTCGCGGCATCAGGACGGGTGTGGCATGAGCACGGACTTCTCCGCACCGCTGGCCGACGACGACCTCATGGCCACCCTCGACAAGGCCGTCGGCAGTGGCGTCGCCGACGACATCGAGATCGCGGTACTCGCCCGTGCCGGTGAGTACACGCGGTTCGCCGGTGACGTGATCCACCAGCCGCAGGACATCACCGAGGTCCAGTACCTCGTCCGGGCGATCGTCGACGGGCACGCCGTACCGCACCGCCACCACGGTCGCCACGCGCCTGACCGACGCCGTCGACGCGGCCGCCCGGGGTGCGCGGGCACGGGCGAGCGCGGTCGGCAAGCCGGGCCACGCCGACGTCAGCGGCCCGCAACCGGACGGCACACCCGGCCGGCTCTGGTTCGACGATGTCGACGCCTTCGACGCGCGAAACCGTGTGGCGGCGGTCCGGGCCGCGATCGCGGCGGCAGGCTTGTCCGGTGGTGAGGCCGCTGGGATGCTCGGCAGGGCCGTCACCCAGCAGGCGGTGGCCACCAGCCGTGGCCTGCGCCGGTCGACGGTGGCCAGTGAGGCATCGGGTGCCCTGACCGTGTCGGTGGCCGACGGCACAGCGCACTGGATCGACGTGTCCCGCTCGGCGTCCCGGCTCCAGGTGGCCGAGTCGGTGGCGACCGCCGTCGAGCAGGCCGTGGCGTCCCGCGGCCGGGTCGAGCTGGAGCCCGGCACGTACCAGGTCGTGCTCGGTGCGGAGGCCGTCGGGGAACTGCTGCAGTTCTTGCCCGCACTGGGTTTCGCGGGCGAGCTGGCCGCGGCGGGCACCGGACTGGCGGCCCGTCAGCGCGGCGAGCACGTCGTCGCGGAACTGCTCGACATCGCCGACGACGCCGGCGCGGACATCGGCCTGCCGATCGGGTTCGACATCGAGGGCGTCACCAAGCGGCGCGTCCCGTTCTTCGGGCGCGGCCGGGTGGGCGACCCGGTGACCGACAGGGCGGTGGCGGCCGCGCTGGGCACGCCCTCGACCGGCCACGCGCACATCGCCAGGGAGCAGGTGCCATCGCCCGCCGCCGCGAACATCGTGATGGCGCCTGGCGAGCTGACCGAGCGGGAACTGATCGCGAGCGTCGAGCACGGCGTGTACCTGCAACGATTCTGGTACACGCGACTGGTCGACCGCACGACCGGCACGATCACCGGGGTCACCCGGGACGCCTGCTTCCGCATCGAGAACGGCAGGCTCACGACTCCGCTGGCGGGTATGCGCTTCACCCAGTCCGTGCTGGGCTGCCTGGCAGGCGTACTCGCGGTCGGCCGGGACGTGCGGTCCCAGCCGGTGATGAACGTGTGGAACGGCGCGACCTCGGCACCGCCCGTGCGGGCCGCCGGCTTCCGGCTCGGTGCCGCCCCGATCGCCGACTCGACCGAGAAAGGACAGAGATGACCAGTGCGACGTCGTCACTCGCGACCAACGCGGACCGGCTCGTCCGGCAGCCGCTGCGCGGTGAGGTGTGGCCACCGCTGGCCGACCGGCACGCCTACCGGGTCGACGCGGACGGCACGCCGTTCGTACTGCCCGGCATGGGTGGCGTCACGCTCGGCGTGCACCCCGGCGACATCGCCACCGGCTACGCGGCCGACCACCTCGAACCCGGACTGTCCGTCCGGCACCGGGCCCCGGCCGCGAACTACGCGCTGCAGTTCCTGAGCTGCGTGGGCAACCGCGTCACCGTGCGGTCGGGTCCGGCCGCCGGAGCGACCGGGCGGGTCGTCGGCCAGCACGCCTACGTGCTCGCCGATCTCGCCGAGTCCGACCTGGAGCAGGTGGCCACCGGCGACATCGTCGACGTGCTGGCCTGCGGCCAGGGGCTGCGGCTGGCCGATCACCCGTCGATCGTGGTGAAGAACGCCGATCCCGGCCTGCTGCCCGCGCTGGGCGTGCACACGCGCGACGACGGGCGGCTCAGCGTCCCGGTCGCGGCCCGCGTACCCGCTGCGGCGGTCGGCGCGGGCGCGGGCATGGTGTCGGAGTACGCCAACACGGACCTGATGGGCGCCTACGCGGGCCAGGGCGACGACCTCTCGCTCGGCCTGGAGTCGCTGCGCATCGGTGACATCGTCGCGCTCGCCGACCAGGACCACCGCTACGGCAGGGGTTGGCGACCGGGGTGGCTGACCATCGGCGTCATCAGTACCGGCCACTGCAGGCTGTTCGGCCACGGACCCGGCCCGAGTTCGCTGCTGTCCGGCCCGGCGGACGCGTTCGCCCTGGTCGACGACGCCGAAGCCAACGTTCGTGTGGCCTTCTCGATCCTGGACGGAGTGGCATGACGGCGACCTGGATACCGGTGGCGACCAATCTCGGCGGGATCGTCGAGACGCCCGAGCTGGGCAGCTCACCGACGCGGGTGGACACCGACGGCCGGCCATACGTGCCGATCGGCGACGGCGGCATCGTGCTCGGCGTGCGCCTTGGCGACAGCGTCTTCGCCACCGACGCCGACCACGCGGCACCCGGCGCGTGCCTGGTACACGCGGAGCAACCCGCCCGGCACGCGCTCACCTCGTACGCCTGCCTCGGCAACCCGGTGACGATAAGGACCGGTGCGGCAGCGGGGGAGCGTGGCGTGGTGCTGGGCAAGCGTGGCGAGCTCGGCCGGGTGATCGCGTGCTTCGAGCCCGACGTGCTGGAGCGGCTGGCCCCTGGCGACGCCGTCGTCGTACGCGGCTACGGCCAGGGTGCGCGACTGCCCGGTGCCGATCGGGTCGAGGTGCGCAACATCGACCCCGGTGCGCTCGCGCTGCTGCCGATCGACCTCGTGGGCGACCGGGTCGCCGTGTCGGTGCGGGGGAGTATCGAGTCGCACGTCGCCGGGAACGGCATCGGCCGCCCCATCGAGCAGTGGGACCTCGACCTGCAGATCGACGTCGACACGGCACCGGCACTGGGGTTGGCCGATCTCGCGCTCGGCGACCTGGTGGCCGTGGACAACCTCGACGTGCGGCACAACGCGGGCTACCGCGGCGGGTATCGCACGGTCGGCATCGTCGTGCACGGTGGTAGCCCGCAGCCGGGGCACGGTCCCGGGTTGATGCCGATCCTCTGCGGCCCGGCCGAAGCGTTCGACATCCGCGTCGACGCTGAGCACCACGGTCTCACCGAGGCCGCACTGCTCGGTCACGGCGCATTGTGACGATCCGGCGGGCGGTCGCCGCGCCGTGCTTCGCGGACGACCCGATGGACCTGGTGGCACTCGCGGTCGAGGCGGAGCAGGCCGGGTTCGACGGGTTCTTCGTCTGGGACCACATGGTGTTCGCGGACAACGGGCTCACCAGTCCATCCATAGTGGACCCGTGGGCGGTACTGTCGGTGGCAGCGGCGCGGACGTCGTCGATCGTCCTCGGTCCGATGATCACACCGGTGCCCCGGCGGCGACCGTGGGTACTGGCACGGCAGACGGCGACCCTGGACCGGCTCGCGGGCGGTCGCACGGTGTTCGGCGTGGGCATCGGTTCGCCGGCGCATGGCGACTTCGGCATCTTCGGCGACGAGACCGACGCACGCACGCGGGCCGCGATGCTGGACGAGGGCCTCGCGGTACTGGCCGGGTTGTGGACAGGTGAGCCGTTCGAGTTCCACGGCGAGCACTACTCCGTCGATCCGGTTCGCTTCCTGCCGACACCGGCGCAGGGCCCTGCGATCCCGGTGTGGGTCGGCGGGGTGCTGCCCGCTCAGGCACCGATGCGGCGGGCGTGCCGGTGGGACGGCGCGGTGCCCATCCGGTTCGCCGGCGGAGCGCTGGCCCGGCCGGCCGCTGCCGACATCGCGGACGTACGGGACCTCGTCGGTGAGCGGCGCGGGACGCTCGACGGGTACGACCTCGTGGTATGGGCCGAGGTCGCATCCGATCCGGTGGCGTTGCTGGACGAACTGCCGTCCTATGTGGACGCTGGTGCGACATGGTGGATCGAGACGGCGAAGCCCGGGCCCGACTGGTACGGCGACCTGCGGCGGCGCATCGCGCTCGGCCCGGCAGGCGATCATGAAGGAGGCGGCAGTGCAGCTGAGCTATGACTACGTGGGGTCGGTAGCGGTGGTGACCGGGGCGGCCCGTGGTGTCGGACGGGCGATCACGCAGGCCTTCGTGGCCGCGGGCGCGCAGGTCGTCGCGGCGGACCGGGACGCCGACGGCCTGGCGGAGACGTGCCGGGACCTGGGCAAGAACGTGGTCGCCGTGGTCGAGGACATCACGACCGAGGCGGGTGCGGCGAAGATCGTGGCAGCGGCGCCGGAACAGTTCGGGCGCCTGGACTTCTGCGTCAACAACGCGGCGGTCGCACCGCACGCGGCGTTGCTGGACGAACGGGTCGAGGTGTGGGACACCGTGTACGCGGTCAACTGCCGAGGCACGTTCCTGATGACGCAGGCGGCCGCGCGGGTGCTGATCGCGCAGGGCGGCGGCGGGCGCATCGTGAACTTCTCGTCGGGCGTGACGACGCGCGGCTCGGCGGGCGCGGCCGCGTACGCGAGCAGCCGCGCGGCGACGGAGAGCTTCTCCCGGGTGGCGGCGGTCGAGCTGGCGGTACACGACATCCTGGTCAACTGTGTGAGCCCGGGCCTGATCGACACCCAGCCCAAGCCGCTGCCCCCGTCGATGGCCGAGTCCCTCGGCCGCCGCATTCCCGCACTGCCGCTGGCCCGGCCGGGCGAACCGGAGGAGGTCGCGCAGTTGGTGCTGTGGCTGTGCTCGTCCGGCTCGACCTATGTGTCGGGCGCGGTCCTGGCGGTCGACGGCGCCGGTGGCATCGGCAGCCGAGCCGGCGCGCAGATCGTCGACGAGGACATCCGCTACGACTGGGTCACCGGCCGCACCCGCTGAGACGGAACCTCTCCGCGTAACCGCAGGCGTACAACGCCATCCATGGTGTTGTACGCCTGCCTCGGGAGAACGGGCGGGTTCCCCGCTCGAGAGGACCTATAAGGCCTACGCGGCTACCGCGGCTGTCCTGGTGCTGCTCCACTACGAAAACCACCGAACCACGTGATCGGACCCCGCGATGCAACAACCGGTTACCTGGAGAGGCTCACTGAACTTGCGTGGTGACAGCAGTAACGATACTGGAGGAGATGTAAGCCTGGCAGGGGTCTGCGGGGATGAAGAGTGTTTCGATGCCTGTCAGTCGGTTGTTCACACGGACCATTGGTAACTCGTAATCCAGGTCGCTGGCGTTGCGCACGCCTCGGATGACGACGTCAATGCCTGCCTGGTGGCAGTAATCGACGAGCAGGCCACGGGCATGGGTGTCCACGGTGACGTTGGCCAAGCCTGTTGCCGCTTCGGTGAGCAAGGTCAGCCGCTCGTCGATCGTGAAGCGGCCGGTCTTGTTCGGGTTGAACATGACGCAGGCGACGACGTCGTCGAAGAGGTTCGCGGGGCGGCGGAGGATGTCGCGGTGTCCCGGGGTGACAGGGTCGAATGACCCCGGGAAGAGGGCGCGCATGATCGGGGAGAGTGGCAGCCGCCAGTCATCTGTAGTGGTGGACGAGACCAGTACCGCCACGACCCGCACATCGAGTGACGCCATAGGCGTGACGGATCTCTGCGTATCCGCGTCTCACCGACCACGGCTACCCGCAGTTACCAACGGCTACGCGGAAAGGCTCACTGAGCGGGTGGTGATGGTCAAAGTACGGACAGATCCTGTCCGCGTGGAACAAACCGTGGTGAGGTGGCGATGAGGTTGATGGAAATGTAGCCGTTCCTCTCGTCGATTCATCCGGACTCACGGGAGGGTCGATGAGCTGAGGTCGAGCGGGATGATGTGCGACACGTCGGCTATTTCGTTTGATGTCACAGGGTCCGCGTCACTCTACTCACAGATGGCCGGTGTCCTGGCTGGATTCGCCTTTGTTGCCATCACTCTCGTGCTGCCGGGCGGCCATCGTCGCCGGGATGGCACCAGCCCTCAGGATGACTCGGCACACTCGTCGACCGAAGGCGATGTGATGGTGCTTGTGGCACTGCTCACCGCTTTCATCAGTCTCATCGTGGCGACGATCATTTACGCGGTGCTATCCGGCGAACGCGGGTGTGCCCTGGTCGAAGGCCGCGCCGCGTCGGAGGAGTTCCTTGGCGGCATCTCCTTTGCCTTCGCCGTTCTGCTCTTGTTGTTCTCGATCGTGCAGTTGGTCGACAGCTCGGGGTTCGTCGGCATTTCTGATCACGTGCGTTTCATCGTCGCATGTCTCGGGCCGTCGCTGACGATCCTGTTCCTGATCACGGGAGCGGAAGACGTTGCTTCCGCTCCGTGGGTCGCATCCGCCACCGGCCAGTTCTCGTCGCCGCGGACGAACACAGCGTACTTTCACGCCGTCAGCGGGAGTGAACTGCCGATATCGGCTGCGGTCCTGGTTGTCACGGTGATCGTGTGGTGCTTCCGGCACTCGCTGCGGAAACGTGTCGATGACGCCTTCGGCCCTCGCCTCATTGTGCGAGCACTGACCTGGACTCCTTATTTGTTCGTGGGGCTGGCGATCACCGCCGCGGTTCGATCCACAATATTCTCCGAATACGATCCCACATCGCATGTACGTGAGTGGGAAGTCTGGCTCTGGCTCGGAGTCTGTGCCATCGCCTTCGTCGGACAGTCGGCCATGCTGTCACTCCCGCCGAACGCCACGGGCTCGCCAGAACTCGGCGTCAGCTACGGACGGCACCGGGGGACGGCGCCGCCTGGCTGAGCCAGCCGTACCAGTCCGCGAGCCCGTCGCCCCGGGTCGCCGACAGCTGGAGCACCGTCGCACCCGGATTGACTTGTCCGAGCTGCCGCAGGAACGTCGCAGGCGAGAAGTCGACATGCGGCAGCAGGTCGATCTTGTTCAGCAGCACGACATCTGCCGTGCGGAACATGTGGGGGTACTTCAGGGGCTTGTCCGCGCCCTCGGTGACCGACATGATCACGGCCCGGCCGCCCTCGCCGAGGTCGAACAGTGCCGGGCACACCAGATTGCCCACGTTCTCCACGAACACCACCGACCCGGCCGCCGGATCCAGCGCCCGCAACGCCGACGCGATCATGTCGGCATCGAGATGACAACCCGCACCGGTGTTGACCTGGATCGCCGCGCAACCCGCTGCCCGGATGCGCTCCGCGTCGAACAGGGTCTCCTGGTCGCCCTCGATCACCGCCACCGGCCGCTGCCCGCGCAACTCGCGCACGGTCCGCTCCAGCAGCGTGGTCTTGCCCGAACCCGGCGAACTCATCAGGTTCACCGCCAGGATGTCCCGCTCGGCCAGCCAGCGCCGGTTCTGCTCGGCCCGGTCGTCGTTCTTCGCCAGCACCCGTTGTTCCAACAGGACAGTCGTGTGCTGCGTGCTCGTGCCCATGTCCGTGTTCGTGGGCGACGGTCAGCCTGGTGCCGGCGTCGTCGGAGCAACCGCAGGTGTCGCACATGCCGTGTTCGCCTCCCGGGAACGGATCTGCACTGACAGGATCCGCAGATCCCTACCGGCCACCACATCCACCCATGCGCTCTCGCACGCCGGGCACAACACGATCGGGTCGTCGATGTCGAACTCCCGCGCGCACTGCCGGCAGCGCGCCCGGCCGCTGGGCTCGACGATCTCCAGCCGCGCGCCCTCGACCGTGGTGCCCTCGGCCACCAGGTCGAAGCAGAACAGCACCGAGTCCGGCACGACGCCGGACAGCTTCCCGATCTCGATCCGCACACCCTCGATCCGGGCGTCGCCCAGCTTCTCGACCACAGCGTCCACGATCGACTGGGCGATGGACAGTTCGTGCACCGCGACCCACCCTCAACAGATCCGGGGGAGGGGATCACCGACCAGCAGATCACAGATGCGCGTCCCGCCGAACACGGTGTTCAGCAGCACCAAACCGGGCGGATCCGCCTTGACCCTGCCGATCACGGCCGCCTGCTCGCCCAGCGGATGCCGCCGCATCGCCGCCAGCGCGGTGTCCGCCTCGGCACCGTCGACCACCACCACGATCCTGCCCTCGCAGGCGACGTAGAGCGGGTCGATGCCCAGCAGTTCGGACGCACCGCGGACCTCGGTGCCGACCGGCACCGCCTTCTCGTCGATGACCACGGCCACCTCGGCCGCCTTGGCCACCTCGTTCAGGATGGTCGCCACACCACCCCGGGTCGCGTCCCGCATCGCCCGGACACCGGAGGTGCTGGCCAACAGTTCGGCCACCAGCCCGTGCACCGGTGCGGTGTCCGACTCCAGGTCCGCCTCGATGTCCAGCTCGCCGCGGGCCAGCATCACGGTGACCCCGTGCTCGCCGATCGGGCCGGACACCAGCACGGCGTCGCCCGGCCGGACCGTCGCAACGCCCAGCTTGCCCGGATACTCGATCACGCCGATCCCGGCCGTGTTCACGTAGCAGCCGTCGGCCTTGCCGCGCTGCACGACCTTGGTGTCGCCGGTGACGATGGAGACACCCGCCGCGTCGGCGGCCACGCGCATCGACTCGACGATCCTGGTCAGGTCCGCGACGGGAAAGCCCTCCTCCAGGATGAAACCGGCCGTCAGGTACAGCGGTCTCGCCCCGGACACGGCCAGGTCGTTGACCGTGCCGTTGACCGCGAGGTCGCCGATGTCACCGCCGGGGAAGAACAGCGGCGACACCACGAAGGAATCGGTGGTCAGCGCGAGCCGCGCGCCCCGCACGGTCAGCTCGGCCGCGTCCTCCAGCGGCTCCAGCAGGGGGTTGCGGAACGCCTCCAGGAAGACCGCCTCGATCAGCGTCTGGGTGGCCTTGCCACCCGAGCCGTGCGCGAGGGTGATGCGCTCCTCCTTGACCTTCGCGCGCCGCCGCCGGGCCCGCTCGATCCGGTCCAGTACCTGCTGCTCGCGCTCGGACCGGGTGGTGACGTCGTGCGTGGTCATGTGGTACTCGCCTCCCGCACCCGGGTCCGGGTGAACCGGCCGAAGTTGTAGTACGCGGCGCAGGCGCCCTCGGGGGACACCATGCACGTGCCGATCGGTGTCTCCGGCGTGCACGCGGTGCCGAAGACCTTGCACTCCCACGGTTTGAGCACGCCCTTGAGCACCTCGCCGCACTGGCAGGCCTTCGGGTCGGCCACCCGCACGCCGGGCACGTCGAACAGCAGTTCCGCGTCGAACTGCGCGTACTTCGCCCGCACCTGCATCGCCGAGTGCGAGATGAAGCCCAGCCCACGCCACTCGAAGTACGGGCGCAGTTCCATCGTCTCGCCGATCGCGCGCAACGCGGTGAGGTTGCCGTCCCACGGCACCACCCGCGAGTACTGGTTCTCCACCTCCGAGCGGCCTTCCTTCAACTGCACCATCAACTGGTAGATGGACTGCAGGATGTCCAGTGGCTCGAAGCCCGCGACCACGATCGGCTTGCCGTAGTCGTCCGCGATGAAGTCGTAGGGCCGGCAGCCGATCACCGTGGACACGTGTCCCGGGCCGATGAAGCCGTCCAACCGCAGGTCCGGCGAGTCCAGAATGGCCTTGATCGCCGGGATGATCGTGACGTGGTTGCAGAAGATGGAGAAGTTGTCGATGCCCTCCTTGGCCGCCCGCAGCACGGTCATGGCCGTCGACGGGGCCGTGGTCTCGAACCCGATGGCCATGAACACGACCTTCTTGTCCGGGTTCTGCCGGGCGATCTTCAGCGAGTCCAGCGGCGAGTACACCATCCTGATGTTGGTGCCCTCGGCGTTGGAGTCGAAGAAGTTCCCATCACTGCCCGGCACGCGCATCATGTCGCCGAACGAGGTCATCAGCACGTCCGGCTGCCGGGCGATGTGGATGGCGTCGTCGATGCGGCCCATCGGGATCACGCACACCGGGCAGCCGGGGCCGTGTACGAGCGTGACCTGCTCGGGCAGGTAGTCCTCGAGGCCGTGCTTGTAGATGGTGTGCGTGTGGCCGCCGCACACCTCCATGAACTTGTACTCACGACCGGGTTCGCACAGGCTGGTGATCTTGGCGGACAGTGCCCGCGCTGTGTCCGCGTCGCGGAACTCGTCAACGAAACGCATCGCCCCTCCTAGAGGATCTGTGAGTCGCGCAGGGCCGCTATCTCGTCGTCGTAGGCCTTGCCGATGCCCGTCAGGAAGTCCATCGCCGCCTTCGCCTCCGTCTCGTCGATCTTCGAGAGTGCGAAGCCGACGTGGATGAGCACCCAGTCACCGGGTTGGACGCTCTCGTCGGCGAGCAGGCCGATGTTGATCGCCCGCTTCACCCCGCTGACGTCGACCCTGGCCAGGTCAGGCCGGTCGGCCAGAATCTCGATCACTTCCCCAGGAATGCCCAGGCACATGTCAACACCCGTCCTTCGTCGTCGGGCCGTTCGTCACGTTGTTCGTCGTCACGCTGTTCGCCGTCACGCTGTTCGCCGTCACGGACACGCTGTTCTCGGACTCGTAGTCGCCGACCAGGTCGACGACGACCCGGACCGCCGGGTCCACCATCGCTGCCACTACCGGGCTCAGAGCCATGCCTTCGTCCAGCACGGCGGGTTCGCAGCCGACCAGGATCACGCGACCCGGCTCGGCACCCAACTGGGCGACCAGTCCGAGCACTACGTCCGGCTGCATTCCGTGCGCGTCGAGCACGGACGCGGGCGGCGGTTCGGTCACCGGGTCAAGTTCGACCACCGACACCGTGCCGGGTGGTTCGTGGCGCGCGGCCGCGTCGACCAGGATCGTGAGGTCGTAGGCGCCACCGGCCAGGTCGTAGGCCAGGTGCATGCCACGGATGCCGTAGTCGACCACCCGCACCCAGTCCGGGAGTGTCACCGAGGCGAGCCGCCGGGCCACCTCGACACCGAACCCGTCGTCGGACAGGAAGATGTTGCCGACGCCGGCCACCAGCACCCGCTCTGTCACAGTGGTTCCACCTCGTCCGGCGAGAAGTAGCGGTAGCGGCCGTGCGCCGCGTACAGGTCGGCGCCGAGGTCGTCCTCGATGGTGACCGCGAGATGCCACTCGTCGTCGACGTCCAGCAGCACCGCCTGGACGACCGCGATCCGGCCGGCCACGAACATGTCGTGCGCGTCCGCCCGCTTGCCCGGCCTCAGCCGCACCCGGGAACCCTTGGCCACCGCCACTCCGTCGATCAGCACGCTGTCGGTCTCCGGGGACATCGACGCGTCCGCCTCGGGATCCCACCACGGCACGTCCTGCGTGGCGGGTGCCGGCTCGCCGGTCACCGACCGCAGGTAACGCAACGTGCCGTGCAGGCGGTCCAGCAGTTCCGGCGGCAGGTTGTCCACCCGGTCGATCAGGTCGGCCGCCTTGCTGTCCGTGGCCCGGGCCTGCCGCTTCTCCTCGTCGGTGAGTGTCATCGTGCGCAGCGTGAGGATCTCGTCGATCTCGGTGCCGTCGAACAATTCGCCCGCGCTCTGCTCGGCGATCGACGGGTAGTCGTAGAGGATGATCGGCGAGCACAGCACGGTGTCCCGCTCGCCGGGGGTGCCGACCAGCACCGGCCAGGCCCGGTCGTGCGCACACTCGGCCGCCGCCGGTTTCGCCCATTCGGGTGGGTCGAGCAACGACAGGAAGGTGCCGCCGGACAGCCACAGCAGGGTGTGCGCCCCGATCAGCGCGGACCGCAGCGCATCCGCCCTCGTGGCCCGCTCGGCCGACCAGGTCGACGTGTTCTCCACCCGCAGGTCCAGGGCGACACCACCGAACGGTCCGGCCAGCGGGTCGCACCGCAGCCGCAACCGACCCCGCACCGGCAGTCTGGTGCGTACGAGCCGGACCGGCCCGTCGACGATCTCGATGTCCTCGCCGCCCGCCACCTCGAATGGCACGTCCAGCCCGGCGCCGAGATCGGCGAACCGGACGACGGCGTCGACCTCCTGCTCGACGGCCTCCTCGAAGCTCGTGTACTCGGTGCCGGCCACGGTCACCGACTCGGTCGGCGTCCCGTCGACCTCAACGCTCCTGGTCTGCAACTGCAGGAACCGCAACCGCAGGTGCAGGGCCGCGTCCGGGCCGGGTTCGGCCAGCAGTTGCGAGCGCGACCACGCGTGCTCGCCGTTGTCCTGCTCGGCGTAGGCGGGCGGCATCAGCACACCCCACTGCCAGCGCACCTTGTTCTTCGTCGCGGACGCGCGGTACGGGTAGAGCAGGTAGCCCTCGTAGAGGACGGCGTCGGCGACCGCCCTCGCCTGATCCATCGCCGCCGTCATCGGACCGCCGCCTCGGTGTTCGGCAGCGCGGCTATGGTCAGCTCCCACAACGCGTGGTACAGCGTGGTCTGGGCTTCCTGGATGCGGTGCACGGACGGGGACGGCACCACGAACAGGTAGTCGATGCTGTCCAGTTCGGCCATCTTGCCGCCGTCGTACCCGGCGATGCCCACGGTCAGCATGCCGCGCCGCGCGGCCTCGTCGAAGGCGCGCAACAGGTTGCCCGAGTTGCCACTCGTGGACAGACCGACCGCGATGTCACCGGCCCTGCCGAACGCGCCAAGCTGCCGGGAGAACACCACGTCGAAGCCGATGTCGTTGGACAGTGCGGTGATCACCGCGATGTCGTTGGTCAGGCAGAACGCGGGCAGCGGACGCGCGTCGCCGGCCGGGCTGAGGAACTGGCTGACCACGTCCTGCGCGTCGGTCGAGCTGCCGCCGTTGCCGAACGCGAGCAGTCTGCCGCCCGCCGCGAACCGCTGGGCCATCGCCTCGGCGCACTCCAGCAACCGCGGCCCCTCGGTGGCCAGCACCGAGGCTCGCAGCTGCATGATCTCCCGGGTCTTGTCGACAGTGGACCGTCGCACCTGTTCGATCACCGAGTCCACATCGGAGGTGTCCGAGTAGAGGAACGGGTAGAGCGAGCGCACGTCGGCCGCGGGCCCGCCGTCGTCGGGCCGGGTCATCCGCCGTCCTTTCCCAACACCGCGATGGCCTCGCTGGCGTGCACGAGGATCGTGTCGCCGATGCTCGCGCTGACCAGCGCGACGCTGACCTCTTCCTCGCCGTTGCCGGTGCGCACCACGGCCAGTTCGTCGTCCAGCAGGCGGACCACGGTCACCGGCGTGGCGGTGTCCGAACACGTGATGCACACGTCGTCGTGGCATTCCGGCTGGTTCATCGCACCACTCCTGGGTCGAGTACGCCCGGCTGCTCGAAGAACACGTGCACCAGCTCCCACAGCACGTGGTACATGGTGACGTGCACTTCCTTCACCACAAGCGGATCTGTCGAGCGCGCGACGAGGACATGGTCGGCCACGGCGCCGTCGCCGATGAGCCCGCCGTCGCCACCGACCAGCGCCACGGTCAGCATGCCGAGTCTGCGTGCTTCGGCCAGGCCCCGCAACACGTTGGCGCACCGCCCGTCCGTGGACAGGCCGAGCGCGATGTCCGCCGGCTCGGCGAGGAACTTGATCTGGTGCGCGAACACCTCGGCGACCCCGACGCGGTTCGCGATGCCGGTGATGGTCGCGACGTCCGAGGTCAGCGACAGCGCTGGCAACGCCCGTTTACCCACGATCACCGGGTGCACGAACTCGACGGCCACGTGCTGCGCGTCCGTGCTGGGCCCGCCGTTGCCGAACACGACGAGCTTGCCGCCGCGATGGAACCGTTGCGCCATCGCATGGCAGGTTCTCGCCACATCCTCGGCATGGTCGGCGAGATCAATCAACGGCTGGGTTCGGCGGTGCCCGAGTCGATCGAGGACGGTCACACCGTCGGACCGCGACACATCGGTCACGATCAACTTCCTCTGTGGTGGGAGGCGTGTGTGGTGGGTGCGGTCGCTGTGACTAGTGGCGCGTCACCACTAGCCGCGCCTGCGGGCCAGCGACGGGGAGATGAAGCCGGCCGGCACGTCGGGGCCGAGTACGCCCCCGCAGCGTCCGGGCTCGATCACCCGGTCCGCGGCTCCCGCTGGGACGGGCACCACAGGTTCCGCCGGGTCGTCGGGAGTCCAGGACTTCGCGTCCACGGTCATGCCCAGTAGATAGGTGACCGTGCAGGCCAACGACTCGGCGAGTTCGGGCAGCAGCCCGAGGTCGAGTCCTCGGCCGTTCTCCATTGCGGACAGCCCGCGGTTGGTGATCTGGCTGCCCTGCCGTAAGAGCCGGGCAGCGACTTCGCGCTGCGTCAATCCCAGCGCCAGCCTGCGCTCCCGCAGTCGCTGAGCGCAGATCCAGTGCCGTTCACGAGCCGGATTCAGCTTTGGTGCACTCATTGGACACCTCTGTCCCCAGGAACGGACACAAGTGTTCGCCGTTTTGCCCAGTCCGTCAATCCGAGATCGGGGGATCCGCTTCCGGTGCCACCGGATCGGGCATCTCCGCCAGTGGATGTACCTGATAGGTCGCGAAGTTGTAGACGGGTGACATCGCGAGCACCCGTTCGAGTTCCTCATTCGAGTGGACGTCGTAGATCCATGCGCCACCGTGTTGGCCGACCAGGTGATAGCGCGCTATCACCACACCGCGTCGTTCCAACGGTTCCGCGTACCGCGGCATTCGCGCGACCGCCGCCGCCATCTGCCCGGACAGCAGCGACAGTTCCATCTTCCACAGCACCAGGAACTTCACCCGGCGCCGCCGGACAGGTCGAGCTCGACCTCCAGCTCGACCCTGTCGGCCAGCTTGAGCGCACCGAAGAAACCGGAGTACGGCTTGATCCCGAAGTCGGTCTGCAGCAGCTCGCCGGTCGCGCGGTACCTGCCGTTGCCCAGGTCGGTGACCCGCAGCTGGAACGGCTTGTCCACCCCGTGCAGGTGCAGCGTGCCCTCGACCGAGCCGTCCGCGCCGACCCGGCTGGAGGTGTAGCGCAGCTCGCCGTGCCGGTCGACATCGAGGATCTTCCTCGCGTTCCCGACGATCTCCCGCCTGTCCTTGTCGGACAGTGGCTTCACCCCGCCCTTGCCCTCCAGCACGGTCAGCGAGCCCAGGTCGGCGGTGATCTCCACAGAGCTGTCCTGCGGGTCGCCGGCCACCACGATCCGCCCTGACCACCGGCTGACCTCGATGGTGAGGTCATGGCCGACCTGCGCGGCCAGCCCCGTCCTGGATGTGCGCAGCAGCAACTGGCCGTGCTGTGGGCCGACCGTCCGACCATCACCTGTCGTCATGGGAAAACCGTAGAGGTGCCGGGCACGGCCGTAAAGGCGATCACGACAGCGGGTGGTCGCCGAACCGTTCCTGGATCCGCCGCAGGTCACGCAGCCGCGGCTCCGTCTCGCCACCGACCCAGCGGTTCACCGTGCGGACGGACACGCCGAGTTGCCGGGCGGCCACCTCCGGTGTCAGCCCCTCCCGGCGCAGCACCGAGGACATCCAGTCGGCGAACGAGCCGACCGGGCCGGCGACCGGCGCCGGTCCCGGATGCCGGACGTGCGCGGATCGGGCCTCCTCGATCATCCACGCCAGTGTCGGTTCGCCCGGTACGCCGGTGTGCGAGTGCAGTACGTCCACCTCGATGTGCTCGGGGAAGATCCGGAACGAGATCTGGATCGTCCCGGTCGGGCCGGCCCCGTCCAGCAAGGCCCGGAACACCGCCCGGCCGACCTCTCTGTTGTCGTCCTCGGTGAGCGGTGAATCCGAAAGGCAGTGCCGGACGAAATCCCGGATTTCCGGAATCGAGGAAGGTCGTGCGGGGAATGTCTTGGAAAGCACCACGATCGGGAGAACCTCGATCTGTTCTCCGTGCGGTCGGCCATCCGGTTCAACCACCCGGACCGTCCCTTCGTCAGCGGCACAGCCTACCTGGCCAGGGCATTCATGGACCACCGTGAGACCGGGCAACCTGGCGACACTGATGTCGCCCGAACGGGCGCGTCCTGTCTTGCTGACCCTCGCGGGTAGCGCTACCGTAATCGCGATCGGGCTTCTGCCAATTATCGACATAACTCACGTAGCTCAGTGCGACATTCCACCAGGGCGGCCGTTTTCGGCCGTAGGGAGGTGGTCGGGCATGACCACGGCCGCGAGCAGCGACGCCGCCACCACGGCGCCGACGGATGAGGAACCAGTCGTACACATCCTCTGGATGAACGGCGGACTGGGCTGCGACGGTGATTCGGTCGCGTTGA
Source organism: Candidatus Melainabacteria bacterium (assembly GCA_963780635.1). Classification (GTDB taxonomy): domain Bacteria; phylum Actinomycetota; class Actinomycetes; order Mycobacteriales; family Pseudonocardiaceae; genus DATEPR01. The sequence continues at coordinate 24,440 of CAWACW010000013.1, read as the reverse complement.
CCGCGGCCACCCAGCCCAGCATCGAGGAGATCGTGCTGGGGGCGCTGCCGGGCCTGCCGAAGGTCGCCGTCCACTGGCCACTGATCGACTTCGAGTGCGGGCCGGAGCAGGGCGCCGACACGTTCATCGAGTGGTGGCACAAGGCCGACCGCGGTGAGCTGGACCCGTTCGTGCTCGTGGTCGAGGGCTCGATCCCCAACGAGGCCATCAAGTCCGAGGGCTACTGGTGCGGCTTCGGCAACAACCCGGCCACCGGGCAGCCGATGACCACCAGCGAGTGGCTGGACCGCCTGGCACCCAAGGCATTGGTCGTACTCGCGGTCGGCACCTGCGCGACCTACGGCGGCATCCACGCGATGGCGGGCAACCCGACGGGCGCGATGGGCGTGCCGGACTACCTGGGTTGGGACTGGCGGTCCAAGGCGGGCATCCCGATCGTGTGCGTGCCCGGCTGCCCGACCCACCCGGACAACCTGTCCGAGACCATCCTGTACCTGCTCTACCAGGCCGCCGGCCAGGCGCCGATGATCCCGCTGGACGAGGCGCTGCGACCGACGTGGCTGTTCGGTGCCACCGTGCACGAGGGCTGCGATCGCGGCGGCTACTACGAGCAGGGCGAGTTCGCCAAGGAATACGGCTCACCGAAGTGTCTGGTGAAGCTGGGCTGCTGGGGGCCCGTGGTGAAGTGCAACGTCCCCAAACGCGGCTGGATCAACGGTGTCGGCGGCTGCCCGAACGTGGGCGGCATCTGCATCGCCTGCACGATGCCGGGGTTCCCGGACAAGTTCATGCCGTTCATGGACGAGCCACCCGGTGCCAAGGTCTCCTCGGCAGCCAGTGGCATGTACGGCACCGCCATCCGCGCTCTGCGCAAGTTCACCATGAAGACGGTGGACGAGGAGCCCAAGTGGCGCACCAAGGGCAATCAGCTCACCACCGGTTACACGACGACGTGGTGACGAAGCGGAGGGCATGAACACATGACGACCGCAAAGGACTCCGACATCCGAGAGATGGCGTGGGACCCGATCACCAGGATCGTCGGCAGCCTGGGTATCTACACGAAGATCGACTTCGCGCAGAAGCGTGTCGTGGAGTGCCACAGCACGTCCTCGATCTTCCGCGGGTACAGCATCTTCATGAAGGGCAAGGACCCACGCGACGCGCACTTCATCACCAGCCGGATCTGCGGCATCTGCGGTGACAACCACGCGACGTGCTCGGTCTACGCGCAGAACATGGCCTACGGGGTGCGCCCGCCGCACCTCGGCGAGTGGATCATCAACCTCGGCGAGGCCGCGGAGTACATGTTCGACCACAACATCTTCCAGGAGAACCTGGTGGGTGTGGACTACTGCGAGAAGATGGTCGCGGAGACCAACCCCGGCGTGCTGGAGCTGGCCAACCGCACCGAATCTCCGCACGCGGCCGAACACGGCTTCAAGACCATCGGCGACATCATGCGCTCGCTCAACCCGCTGGAGGGCGAGTTCTACCGGGAAGCCCTGCAGGTCAGCAGGTACACCCGGGAGATGTTCTGCCTGATGGAGGGTCGCCACGTGCACCCGTCCACGTTGTACCCGGGTGGTGTCGGCACGGTCGCGACGGTGCAGCTGTTCACCGACTACCTCACGCGGCTGATGCGCTACATCGAGTTCATGAAGCGCGTCGTGCCGATGCACGACGACCTGTTCGACTTCTTCTACGAGGCACTGCCCGGTTACGAGCAGGTCGGCCGCAGGCGCATCCTGCTGGGCTGCTGGGGCAGCCTGAACAACCCGGAGTACTGCGACTTCAGCTACCAGAACATGACCGACTGGGGTCGCAGGATGTTCGTGACCCCGGGCGTCGTGGTGGACGGCAAGCTGGTCACCACCGACCTGGTCGACATCAACCTCGGTATCCGGATCCTGCTCGGTCACTCGTTCTACGAGGACTGGGAGGACCAGGAGATGTTCGTGACCCGGGACCCGCTGGGCAACCCGGTGGACCGCAGGCACCCGTGGAACCAGCACACGATTCCCCGGCCCGCCAAGCGGGACTTCGACAACAAGTACTCCTGGACGATGTCGCCGCGCTGGTTCGACGGCACCGACCACCTCGCGCTGGACACCGGCGGCGGCCCGATCGCGCGGCTGTGGTCCACGGCGCTGGCCGGACTGGTCGACACCGACTACGTGAAGTCCACCGGGCACAGCGTGCAGATCAACCTGCCGCGCACCGCGACCAAGCCGGCCACCAGCTTCGAGTGGAAGATTCCACAGTGGAGCAACGCGCTGGAGCGCAACCGGGCCCGGACGTACTTCCAGGCCTACGCGGCCGGCATCGCGCTGCACTTCACCGAGAAGGCGCTGGCCGAGATCCGCGGCGGGCACACCAAGACCTGGGAGTCGTTCACGGTGCCCGAGGAAGGTGTGAGCTGCGGGTTCACCGAGGCCGTCCGCGGTGTGCTGTCCCACCACATGGTGATCAAGGGCGGCAAGATCGCGAACTACCACCCTTACCCGCCGACGCCGTGGAACGGCAGTGTCCGGGACACCTACGGCACACCCGGCCCGTACGAGGACGCCGTGCAGAACACGCCGATCTTCGAGGAGAACTCGCCGGACAACTTCAAGGGCATCGACATCATGCGGGCGGTGCGCAGCTTCGACCCGTGCCTGCCCTGTGGTGTGCACATGTCCCTGGGCACCAGCGGCAAGACGATCGAGAAGATCCACACGCCACACGCGTTCAACGGAGAGTACTGAACCGCGCAGGCCGGCCGAGGGGTGTCACGTGACGCGCAACGCACGCAACGTCGGCGATCGCATCGAGGAACTGCTCGGCGGCCTGCCCGCCGGGCGGGACCGCGAACACGCGGAGGAACTGGTCCGGCTGCTGGTCGAGATGTACGGCGAGGCCCTGGGCCGGGTGGTCGCACTGCTGGGTGAGCGGCAGCCCGGCCTGGTGGCCGAGCTGGCCTCCGACGAACTGGTGGAGAGCCTGCTGCTGGTGCACGAACTGCATCCGCTGGACGTGGACGCGCGCATCCAGCGTGCGCTGGACCGGGTGCGGCCCTACCTCGGGTCGCACGCCGGCGGCGTCGAGTACCTCGGCGTGGACGAGCAGGGCGTCGCGCAGTTGCGCCTGGAGGGCAACTGCCACGGCTGCCCGTCGTCGACGCAGACCGTGAAGATGGCGATCGAGGGTGCGCTGCTGGACGCCGCACCCGAGATCGCCGCGGTCGAGGTGGCAGGCGTCAGCGCACCACCGGAGCCGACGACGCTGCTCACCATCGGCGCGGCCCCGCCTACCGGCTGGTACGCGGACGCCGACGCGGCACCGGAAGGGGACGACCGGGGCTGGCACGCACTGCCCGAACTCGGCCCACCGACCTCGCGGCCGGTGTGCCTGGACGTCGAGGGCGTGCCGGTGCTGGTGTGTTCCGTGCGCGGCACGCTCTACGCCTACCGCGACGCGTGTGCCGCCTGCGGGTCGTCGTTCACCGCCGCCACGGTGGACGGCGAGGTGCTCACGTGCGCGTCCTGCGCGAGCTCGTTCAACGTCCGGCTGGCGGGTCGCGGGGTGAGCGACAGCGAGCGGCATCTGGATCCGCTGCCGCTGGTGTCGGACAGCCAGGGCGTGCGCGTCGCCGTACCGAGGGCGGTCCTGTCGTGACCGTACGCGGCGGCCTGCGCCGCTTCGCCGTCGCGCCCGAGGCGACCCCTGCGCCCGACCCCGACACCACACCCGCCGCGGCGCAGGAGCCCAGCGAGCGCTGCGAGATGTGCGGGACCGAGGTCGCGGCGCAGCACAGTCATTGCGTCGACATCGAGCAGCGGTCGCTGATGTGCGCCTGTCGCGCCTGCTACCTGCTGTTCACCGGGCCCTCCGCCGGTGGCGGCCGGTTCCGGGCGGTGCCCGACCGCTACCTGCACGACCCGGCGAACGCGGTCACGGCCGCCGAGTGGGACGGCATCGGCATCCCGGTGAACTCGGCGTTCGTGCTGCGCAGTGACGACGGACCCGCCGCGTTCTACCCGAGCCCGGCGGGTGCCACCGAGTGCCTGCTCGACCTCGACGCGTGGGCCGAGCTGGCGCAGACGCATCCGCTGCTGGCCGCCGCCGAACCCGAGGTCGAGGCGATCCTCGTACACGGCACCGACGACGGCGTCGAGACCTACCTGGTACCCGTGGACGCGTGCTACGAGTTGGTCGGCACCGTTCGGGTCTACTGGCAGGGGTTCGACGGCGGTGCGGAGGCGCACGAACACGTCGACCGGTTCTTCGAGCAGGTCAAGACCCGGGCACGCCAATTCACAGCAGGGGAGTGACGGTGGCCGAGCTGGTCTTCGACTGCGTCGGCGCACAGGCGGAACGGTTCGCGGTCGTGCCCAGCCTGACGCTGCGGCTGCGCATCACCGAGACGTCCGGTGAGCGGATCGACGCGATCGCGCTGCGCTGCCAGATCCGGGTGGAGCCGCAGCGGCGGCGGTACTCGGCGGTGGAGGCAGAACGCCTCCGGGATCTGTTCGGTGACACCGACCGGTGGGCGGACACCCTCAAGCCGTTGCAGTTCACCACGCTGTCGGTGATGGTGCCGGGTTTCACCGGTGGTATCACGCAGGATCTCGCGGTGCCGTGCACCTTCGACCTGGAGATCGCGTCCACCCGGTTCTTCGACGCGCTGACCGACGGCGCGATCCCGTTGCTGCTGCTGTTCAGCGGCACGATCTTCAGCAGGCGCGACGGCAGGCTCAACGTGCAGCAGGTGCCGTGGAGCAAGGAGTGTTCGTTCGGGTTGCCGGCCGCGGTCTGGCGGGAGACAGTGGACGCACACTTCCCGGACAGTGCCTGGCTGCCCGTGCACCGGGACACCCTGGACGCCGTGCAGCGGTTCAAGTCCCGCAACGCGTTGCCCACGTGGGACAGCGCGGTGGCCGCACTGCTCGAACAGACCGAGCAGGCGGAGTTGCGGACGAACGGAGAGAGGTCATGCTGATGCGCCTGATCATGACGGTGATGATCGCGGTGGTCGTGTTGACGGTCGTCGGATCGTTGCCCGATATCAAGCGGTACATCAAGATGCGCCAGATGTGAAGGTCATCGCCCGATCCTGCCGTCGCGGTCCCGTGCGGCCGCGACGGCAGCCTGACCGAGGCTGATCCCGCCGTCGTTGGTCGGCACCCGCGAGTGGGTCAGCACCCGGAAACCCTTGCCGCACAGGCCGTCGACCGTCCTGTCGAGCAGAAGCAGGTTCTGGAACACACCACCGGACAACGCCACGGTGTCCAGTCCGGTCGTCTCCCGCAACGTCACGCAGCCTTCGACGATCGCGTCGACCACCCCGTTGTGGAACCGGGCCGCGATCACCGGCACTGCCACCCCGGCGAGCAGCTCGGTGGCCGCCGCCCGGACCAGGTCGGCACCCCGCAGCACGAGCGGACCTCACCGACGCGGCCCGCCCGGTAGCGGCCACGCTCGGCCGGATCCGCGTACTGCTCCAGTTCGATCGCGGCCTGGCCCTCGTAGTTGATCGAGTCGCGCAGGCCCAGCAGCGCGGACACCGCGTCGAACAGCCGGCCGGCACTCGACGTGGCCGGCGAGTTGATCCCACGCCGGGCCACTGTCAGGACGTCGGCCCACTGCCCTGCGTGTCGCCGCTGGACCTCCAGCCCGTCGGGCGTGTCGCCGAACGCCACGTCGAGGTAGGCGGCGGCCATCCGCCACGGCTGCCGGATCGCCGCCGCGCCACCGGGCATCGGCACCGCTTCCAGATGGCCGATCCGGTCCGCCGACAGCAGGTCCGCGCGCAGGAACTCGCCGCCCCAGATCGTGCCGTCGGTGCCGAAACCGGTGCCGTCGAACGCGACCCCCAGCACCGGCCCGGTCTCGCCGTTGTCCGCCAGGCACGATGCGATGTGCGCGTGGTGATGCTGTACGCCGACCAGCGGCACACCGGTCAGGTCCCTGGCGTGCTTGGTGGACAGGTACTCGGGGTGCAGGTCGTGCGCGACCACCTCGGGCACGATGTCGAACAGCCTGCCGAAATGCTCGATGCCTTGCGTGAACGACGTCAGCGTCTCGTAGTTCTCCAGGTCGCCGATGTGGTGCGACACGAACGCGTGCCTGCCCTTGACCAGGCAGAAGGTGTTCTTCAGCTCCGCGCCGCACGCCAGGATCGGCCGCGGCGCCTGCCACGGCAGCCCGACCGGTTCCGGCACGTAGCCGCGCGAGCGGCGCAGCAGGGTGGCCGCGCCGCGGAACGGGCGCACCACGGAGTCGTCGGTCCGGATGTGGATGGGCCGGTCGTGGGTGAGGAACGCGTCCGCGATGCCGGCCAGGCGGTCCAGCGCGTCCGCGTCCCGGTAGGCGATCGGCTCGTCCGAGCGGTTGCCGCTGGTGAGCACGATGGGTGCGCCGACCGCGGCCAGCAGCACGTGATGCAGCGGGGTGTAGGGCAGCAGCACGCCCAGCTGGCGGTTGCCCGGCGCGACCGCGGCGGCGATCGGGGCACCGGACCGGCGGGGAAGCAGCACGATGGGCCTGCGCCTGCTCGCCAGCGCGGCCCGGCCCGTGTCGTCCAGCTCGACGAGTGCCGCCGCGGCGTCCACATCGGACACCATGACGGCGAACGGCTTGTCCTCGCGGTGTTTGCGCTCGCGCAGCGTCGCCGCCGCCCGGTCGTCGCCGGCCAGCACGGCGAGGTGGTAGCCGCCGAGCCCCTTGACGGCGAGCACCTGCACCGGCCAGCGCGGCGTCGGCGGCGCCGCGCAGCGGGTCGCCGGACACGGCGGTGCCGTCGGCGGCCAGCAGGCTCAGCCGCGGTCCACATTCGGGGCAGCAGGTCGGCTGGGCGTGAAACCGGCGGTCGGTCGGGTCCTCGTACTCGGCGGCGCACGCCGGGCACATCGCGAACCCGGCCATCGTGGTGAGCGGCCGGTCGTAGGGCACGTCCCGCACGATGGTGAAGCGCGGTCCGCAGTTCGTGCAGTTGACGAACGGGTAGCCGAACCTGCGGTCGCCCGGATCGGTCAGTTCGGCCAGGCAGTCCGCGCAGGTGGCACTGTCCGCGGAGACCAGCGTGTGCCGTCGGCCCGACGGGTCGCTGCGCGCGATCGTGAAGCCGTCGGCGCCGACCGGTTCGGCGGGCACCGTGACGACGCGCTCGACGTCGGCCAGCGGCGGCGCGTCCCGCTGCAGGGCGACGAGGAACTGCTCCACCGTGGCCGGCGGGCCCTCGACCTCCACGAAGACGCCGTCCACGTCGTTGCCCACCAGCCCGGCCAGGCCGAGCCGGGTACCGAGCGCGTGGACGAAGGGCCGGAACCCGACACCTTGCACGACCCCCTCGACCCGGACCAGCCGCCTGACCCGCGCGCTCGTCATGGGCCCAGTATCGTGCCTTCTCCCGGTCCTGCCATCCGATGTCGAACAGGAGGATGCAGATGCACACCCAGACCTTGACGGTGACCCGCCGGTCGTTGCACGGTGCGGCGGAACTGCTGCTCGCCGGTCCGCAGCACCGTGCGACGGGCCGGATCGACCTGCGGGTGATCGGCGGCGGCTTCGCCACCGCGGCCGAACCCCCGCTGCGGATCGAGGGCGGCGAACTGATCACCGTGACCAAGCGCCTGCCGCTGGCCGGGCATACCTACGTCGACGTGGCCGCGGCGGCCGGGATCGAGGCGGGCGCGCCGGTCGGCGTCTACTTCGGCGGCCCGGAAGTCCGGCCCGACGAGACGATCACCCTGGACGATGGCTCCGTACGGATCACCGAGTCCGGCCTTGCGGTAGGTGAACGCGCGCTACGCGCCTTCGTGCCGGGCAGCGAGCCGGTGTTGTGGCCGGAGCACTTCGATGTCGCCATCACCGTGGCCGAGGTGAACTACGGCGTGTCGCCCGGCGACGGCTACCTCGCCGAGCCGTACGCCTACGTCGGTCCGTTCGAGCCGCGTCAGGGCGAGTTCTGGAACGCCCCGTTCGGCGCGGCGCGGACGGTGGCGGAGTTGGGCGATGCCGAGGACATCGTCCGGTTCTTTCGTGCGGGAAGGGACTTCCTGGCGACGGATTGACCACAACGTGGGCGCCGGTTGCCCGCGACCGTGGCCGGTCACTATCGTGACCTTCCACGATATAGACATGGATTCCGGATGGTGAGACGACAGGGTGGGTGTGGCCGAGCGGACGGCGGACCGGCGGCGGGCCGGGCTGGCGTTGACGGCCGCGTGCACCGCGAACCTCATGGTGCTGCTGGACGGCAGTGCGGTGAACATCGTGCTGCCCTCCATCCAGCGGGACGTGCACGGCTCGCTCGGCGCCCTGCAATGGGTCGTCACCGTCTACACGATCCCGCTGGCCAGCGTGCTGCTCACCGTCGGCTACCTGGGTGACCGATTCGGCGTGCGGCGGCTGTTCCTGTGGTCGCTGGGCGCTTTCACGGCCGCGTCGCTGTGGTGTGCGCTCAGCCCGACGCTGCCGATGTTGCTGGCCGCGCGGGGCGTGCAGGGCGTGGCAGCGGGCGGAGCGCTGCCGATGACCCTGGCGATCATCGCGCAGGCCTACCCCGACCACGCGGAGCGAGCGAAGGCCATCACGATGTGGGGAGCCGTCGGCGCGATCGCGCTGGTCATCGGACCCGCCGGCGGCGGCCTGCTGACGGAGCTGTTCTCGTGGCGGGCGGTGTTCCTCATCAACCTGCCGATCGGCGTGGCCACCCTCGCGGTCGCCGCCCGACACGTGCGGCCCGGCACCCCTGGACCCGCCGGGCTGCACGACGTCGCCGGGCAACTGCTGGCCGTGGTGGCGCTCGGCGGGCTCGTCGGCGGGCTGATCGAAGGCGGCTCGAGCGGCTGGGCAGGGCGCCGGGCCATCGGCCTGCTGGCGGTGGGCGTGCTGGCCATGGTGGCGTTCGTCCTGGTGGAGCGGCGGTCCCGGCATCCGGTGCTGCCGCCGGACATCTTCCGGCACCGCGCCTACACCGCGGCCGTCGGCTGCGGCATGGCCTACCAGTTCGGCAGTTTCGGCCTGCAGTTCATGCTCGCGATCTACCTCCAGGAGCAGTGGCAGATCGACACCGCCCGGACCGGGGTGCTGTTCCTGCCGTTCTCCGTGTGCTCCGTCGTGGGCGTGCTCGTGCTCAACCGAGGGCTGATCTCCCGCGGGCCGAAGTGGCTGCTGTGCACGGGCGGCGTGATCGCGGTGCTCGGCGCGGTGGTTCTGCTGGGCGTGTCCGGCACCGAGTCGAGCTGGCCGCTGTTCGCCGTCGGGACCGCCCTGGTCGGACTGGGCAGCGGCATGTTCGCGCCGAGCATCAACGCCGTCGCGATGCAGTCGCTCGACCCGGGGCGGTCCGCGCTGGCCTCCAGCGTGCTCAACGCGGCCCGCCAGGTCGGCATGGCGGTCGGCGTGGCGATGCTCGGCGGGTTCATCGGGCTCGCGGATCCGGTACTGGGCATGCGGATCGGCGTCGGGTGCGTCGCCGTGTGCTTCCTGGCGGTCGTCGTGCTGGCTGCGCGGTACGTGCGGGCCCGCGGGCAGCCTGCCGGCTCGGTGACCACGGTGGTTAGCTAGCCGGCATGACGCACGAGGACGTGCTGGACCCGCTGGACCGTCTGATTGCCGGCGCGCTGCAGCTCAACGGCAGAGCGGCGTGGCGGGACATCGCGTCCGTCGTGGACAGTACGGAGACCACCGTCGCCCGCCGTGCACAACGGCTGATCGACGCGGGCACGGTCCGCGTCACCGTCTCCCGCACGCCCGCGTGCAGCGGCATGAGCCAGGTCGCCACGGTGTACATCCGTTGCGCGCCGGGCACGCCCCGGCAGGTCGCGGAGACCGTCGCCCAGCGGCCCGAGGTGTGGTCGACCGGGGTGTACGCCGGGGACGCGGACGTGATCTGCCAGGTGACCGTGCCATCCGGGGCCGCGCTGGTGGACATTCTGCTCGGCGAGTTGCAGACGGTCCCAGGCGTGCGGTCGTCGGTGGCGGAGCTGATGACGCGCACGTTCAAGGTGTCCTACGCGTGGGCCCGGCACCTGCTCGGCGACAAGGCGGCCGCGCTGGACGCGCTGCCGGTGGCTCACCGCAACGACGGGCACGTGCTGTCCGATTTCGACGAGGCGATCATCGAGGTGCTGCAGCCGAACGCCCGGCTGTCCTTCGCCGCGGTCGCGAACCAGTTGGGCACCAACGAGTCGACCGTCCGGCGTCGCTTCGAGGCGTTGCGGCGGCAGGGATGCGTGAACATCGCCACGTTCGTACCACCCGGTGTCATGGGTTTCCAGCCGCCGATGCTGATGAAGCTGCTGCTGGCACCGGGCAGGCTCGAACCAGCGGCCGCCGCGCTGGCCGGGTACGCGGGCGTGCGCTACATGGCGGCGAGCCTGGGCAAGCTGGGCCTGCTGCTGGAGGTCAACCTGGCCACCGCGTCCGACGTCTACGACTTCACCACCCGCGTGCTCGGCGAGATCGGTGGCATCACCGAGGTGCACATCTGGACCGAGCTGATCGCACTCAAACGGGCCTACATCCGCCTGGATCAGCCGTGAGCTCCCGTTCGCACCACCCGTTCCAGCACCGCCACCGCCGCCGGTAGCGCTCGTTCGTCCACGTCGAACAGGGCGCTGTGGTGTGGTGCGATGTCGCCGCCGCCGACGCCCAGATACGTCGCCGTGCCGCCGGTTTCCTGCACCCTGGCCATGAACAGCGTGGCGTCGTCGCTGCCCAGCGCAGGCCACTCGTCGTACACCGCCGTGACCGACTCGACGCCTGCCGCTGCCGCCACGACAGCCGCCACCGGCCCCGGATCACACGGCGCCGCGCCGGCCCTACCGGTCTCCACGACCTCGCAGCCCACCTCCTGCATCGCGGCCGCGTGCTGGCAGATCATCGAACCGCGGCGGGCCAACTCGGCCAGCACGGCCGAGTCGGTGGAGCGCACCTCGAACGCCAGCTCGGCCTGGGCGGGCACGATGTTCGCCGCCGTGCCCGCGACCAGCCTGCCCACGTTGACCCTGGTGTCGGCGGCCGCGAACCTGGGCAGCGCCTGCACGTTCAGCGCCGCTGTCGCCGCGGCGATCAGTGCGTTGCGGCCGGACTCGGGCGAGCCCGAGGCGTGCGCTGCCCGGCCGGTGAAGCGGGCCACGAACTTGCCCGTCGCGAACCGGCCCGTGGTCGCGGCGGCCACCGCCGCGACCGGCAGGCCCATGCCGAGGTGGGTCGCGTAGAACACGTCCACGCCGTCCACCGCGCCCGCCGCGGCCATCGCCCGCGCACCCCGCACACCCTCCTCCGCGGGCTGGAACAACAGCCGCACCCGCCCTGGGAATCGGCGATCGGCCAGCAGCCCCGCCAGCGCGATGCCGATGGCCACGTGCCCGTCGTGGCCGCACGCGTGCATCACGCCCTCGTACGCCGAGCGGAACCCGTTGGCAGTCGGGAAATGCCGGGGATCGGCCGATTCCACCAGCGGGAGCGCGTCCATGTCGAACCGCAGCGCGACCGTGGGGCCTGGCCGGTCGCCCGCCAGCTCCGCCACCACCGCCGTGTGCCCGTCGCGCAGCACGGTCACGATCTCCTCGTCGACGCCCGCGGCGCGAGCCCGGTCGACGGCAGCGGCGAGCGTGGCCCTGTCGGGTAACCCGGCAAGGCCCTCGACGTCGCCGACTTCCTTGCCGTAGCGAGGTTGCCAGCCCGCCGCGGCCAGCTCGGCGATCACCCGTGCCGCCGTGCGGATCTCGGTGAAGCCCAGCTCGGGATGCTGGTGCAGGTCACGGCGCAGCGCGACCACGTCGGCCGTCATACCGGGAAGTCCGGGCCGCTGGTGTCGAACTCCTCCCGCACGGCCGTCCGCAGCTCCTTGTCCGCGAGCAGGTCGGCCCCTGTCGCGGCCAGCGCCTCGGCCATGTGCAGCATCCCCTCCTGGGCCTGCGGCGACGCCGCCGCCGTCGCCATCGCGTGCGAGTGGCCCGGCGTGCCGCGCTCGGCGATGCCCAGATAGGGATGGATCGCGGGCAGCGCCAGGCTGACGTTGCCGATGTCCGACGAACCGGTGCCACCCCGCATGACGGGTTCCTGCATCGACTCGCCGACCCGGGCGAAGTGGCCCGCGACCCGGGTCGCCATCGTGTGGTTGTTCTTGCGTTCCGCGTACACCTCACCGAGGCTGACCTCGACGGTCGTCCCGGTCGCGGCGGCGGCCGCGTCGATGCAGGCCCGCATGCGCTCCAGCAGGTTCTGCACACCTTGCTGGGTGAACGCCCTGGCCATCAGGGCGGCGCCGGCCCGCTCCGGCACGATGTTCACCGCCTGCCCGCCATCGGTGATGATGCCGTGCACGCGGGTGCTCTCCGGGATGAACTGTCGCAGCGAGTCCAGCGACACGAACAGCTGGATCACCGCCGCCAGCGCGCTGCGGCCCTTCGTGGGCGAGCCCGCCGCGTGACTGGCCACGCCGTGGTAGGTCACGTCGAGGTGCACGCACGCGGTGGCGTGCCGCCAGGGCAGTGACTTGTCACCGGGGTGGAACATCAGGGCCGCGTCGACGTCGTCGAACACGCCCGCGGCCAGCTCGGTGATCTTGCCACCGGCGCCCTCCTCGCCGGGCGTGCCGATACACCGGATGGTGCCGGTGAAGTCCTCACCCAGCGCGCGGTGCAGGGCCAGTGCCGCACCGATCCCGCCTGCCGCGATGAGATTGTGGCCGCAGCCGTGGCCCACACCGGGCAGCGCGTCGTACTCGCACAGGAACGCGATCACGGGCGCGCCCCTGCCGACACTGCCGACGAACGCCGTGGGCAGCCCGGCCACGCCCCGCTCCACGGTGAAGCCCTCCTGCGCCAGCAGCCCGGTCAGCCGGTCGGCCGCGTGGTACTCGGCCAGCGCCAGCTCGGGATGTGCGTGCAGGTCGAGCGACAGTTCCGTCAGCGTCGGTCCCAGTTCGGCCATCGCCTCGCCGATCCGGCGGTGGACCTCGTCGGGTTCGATCGCCGGTGCCGCGAACTCGGCCATCGGTTAGAGCACCTCCTCGACCACGCGGGCGACGTTGCCGCCGAGCACCGCTGCGATGTCCTCGTCCGTCCACCCGTGCGCGACCAGCCAGCCCGCCGCGTTGCGGTGTGTCTCACCCGGGTTCTCGAAGCCTGCCACGTAGGTGCTGGTGGCGGGAGGTTCGCCGGGCGGCGGAGGCATCGGGCTGGCCCCGGTCGCCGCGTACAGGCCGACATGGTCGCCGAACATCGTGTCCGGCCCCAGTGCCACGTGCCGCACCCCGACCAGTTCGGCGCAGTATTCGACGTGCCGCATCACGGCGTCCAGGTTGTGCTCGGCCTGCCCGGACACCCGGGTGCTGTTCGGTGCCGCCTCGACGCCGATGACACCACCGGTCGCGGCCATCGCGCGCAGCACGTCGTCGGGTTTCATCCGGGCCGAGGCCCACACCGATCTGGCACCCGCGTGGCTGATCACCACCGGCCGCGTGCTGTGCTCGGCGGCCTCGATGCTGGTCCGGTCGCCCACATGGCCCAGGTCGACGACCATCCCGATCGCGTTCATCAGCCGCACGGCCGCTCGGCCACGGCTCGTCAGGCCCGTGTCGTCGACGACCGCGAGCCCGCAGCCCAACGCGTTGGCCGCGTTGTAGGTGAGGCCGGCCGACCGCACTCCCAGACCGTAGAGCACCTCGACGCCGGCCAGATCCTCGCCGACCGACGTGAGGTCCTCCAACGCCAGGGTCACCGTGACGGGTCCGCCCGTCCCGACGACGTCGTCGGCCCGCAGACCGAGGGTGGCCGCGTCGGTGTGCGCGAGATCGGCGCCGAGCAGCGCGAGCCAGCGGCACAGCGCGGGCAGTCGAAGCCGCTGAGCGCGGATGCGAACACCGTGGTCAGCCCGGACTCGGCGATACCGGCGTAGCCGAGCACGTCCCGGCCGGCCTCCTGGTGCCGCTGCCAGGACTGTTCGGTGAGCGGGTCGGGCAGCCGGATCGGGTGGTCGTGCAGCGAGATCACCGGTCCGGCGGCGAGCAGGGCGGCGACCCGCTCCCGCTGCGGCCCGGTCAGCTCGGGACCCTGCTCCGGCAGGCGGTGCACATCGGTGGCCAGCGGCACGGTCGGCGCCGTAGGCGCGGGTGCGGGCAGGCCGGTCAGGTAGCCGTACGCAGTTGTCACGTGCGCGTCTCCGAGTTCGTCATCGCGGGTTCCGGTTCGTCCACAACGGACGGTGCGGGCCTGGTTTCGGGTGCCGCACGATCAGCGCGATGGTGCCCACGGAGCCGATCGGCTTGACGGCCAACGCGACCCCGGTCGGCACCACGATGCCCGAGACGAGTCGTTCGGTGCGCGCAGACCGCGCCGGATGAACGGTTGCGAGACCACGAGGAGCACCACCCACGTGGCGAGGACGATCGCCACCATGAGCAGCGGCCCGTTCGCCAAGCTCATCCGTCCTCCTGCGGTGTGGCGTGGTAGCCCGCACTTCCTTCGCCGGTATCCGGCCAAGGACATCATGCGACGCCGGTCTCAGGCAATAGCGATCAGACAAATGCAGATTTCCGGTCGGCGACTCGCCGGCGCCTGGTGGCCGAGGCCGCCGTCCTGAAGGCTGGCGGCGGCGAGATCGGTCGGCGGAAAGGAGAGTGCGGTGCGGGTGATCAGGGGCAGGGCTGATGGTGCGAGCAGGCGCGGGGAGGGCACGTTCGTCGGCGAGGTGTGGCTGGACCCGGTCCTGACCGGCGAGGACGGCGTGATGATCAACGCGGTGGCGTTCGCTCCGGGTGCGCACACGTTCTGGCACTCGCATGAGCACGGTCAGCTGCTGCAGGTCACGTCCGGCCAGGGTTGGGTGTGCGCGGCGGACGGGTCGCCGCAGGAGATCCGGGCGGGGGACGTCGTGTGGACGCCCGCCGGGGAGCGGCACTGGCACGGCGCGACCGACGACAGCCACGTCGTGCACACCGCCACGAGCCTCGGCACCACGACCTGGTTCGAGGCACCCGCCACCGACGGGTGAGTCAGCGGGTCAGGTGGTGCTGACCGCACGGTACAGCTCGACGTGCTGACGGGCGGCCGCTTGCCACGTGTGGCGGGCGGCCAGCTCCCGGCCTGCTGTGCGGGTGGCAGGGTCGTCGTCGGCCGGTGGGTCGAGCAGCGCTGCGGCGATGGTCGGCGGGTCGGTGGCGAACCTCGCCGCGCCGTCGAACACCTCCCGCAGTACCGGCAGGTCCCGCGTCACGACCGGCACCCCGGCGGCCGGTGCTTCCATCGCCGCCATGCCGAATCCTTCCTTCGTGGCGGGAAACGCGAACGCACCCGCTGCCGCGACGAGCCCTGGCAGGTCGTCGTGCGCCACCGTCCCCTCCGGCACGTCCGGGAACGGCACCACCGCGAGTCGTACCGCCGGATCGACCGGCCGGAAGAACGTGGCCTCGCCGCCCCTGCCCAGCGTCCACACCGTGACGTCCACGCCCGGACCGGCGAGCGCCTCGGCGAGGGCGAGCGTGTGCACCACACCGCCGCGTGGCTTGGTCGAGTGGACAGCAGCGCGACCTTCACCGGTAGACCTCGGGCGGGAACCGGGCCGGCCGGCCGAACGTCGAAATGTTCGGACACCAGGCGGAAACCTCTCGTACCGTCCGGATCGGGCGGCTAGCCCAGGTCCGGCCGCGGAGGTTCCTCTCGCCACTCCTCGGCCAGATCGGTGAGCTGCCGCCGGGCGGGACGGGGTGGCGTGGGCAGGTCGGGAGGGAGATCGAAGGATGCTTCCAGCCAGGTCTGCGGAGCGGGCTGCTCGGGCCGCACGTGTCCGGGCCGGGTCGTCGCCCGAGGCCAGTGGCGGGAGTCGCCCGGGGTCGCGGGCCCTGGCCTGCGAGGTTGTCCGGGCTGTGCCCGTACCCACGTCATGGTCGGTCAACGCGGCCGGTCCGGCGCAGGTTCCCGGAGAGGAGAGCAGGGCCGATGGAGGACGCGAGGCGCCCGTCGTTCGACCAGTTGCGGGCGCAGGCCGAGCAGGCCGACCGCGCGCTGCTGGCGCGGCGGCGACAGCAGGAGGACCGGGTGTTCACCGCGCAGGACGACTGGGGGGTCGTCGAGGTGGGGGTGAACGGCCGGGGCGAGGTCGTCGAGGTCGCTGTGAACGACAGCCTGACCCATCAGGTCGCGGCGCGGGACCTCGCCGAGTCGATGCTGCAGGCGGCGCGGGCCGCACAACAGTTGAGCAGAGCCAACCGGGACCGGTAGGCCGACCGAACGGAGTGACACAGGTGCGACTGCCCAGTGACGGGGCCGGTTTCGAGACGAACCCGACGCAGATGCGAACAGCCGCGAACATGCTCGACGCCGCCGCCATCGGCGTCCGGATCGCGGGCACCCAGATCAGCCAGGGCCGCGACGGGGTCGGCGCGTTCGGCATCTCGGCCCAGGCGGAGGCGCTCGCGCAGCGGTGGGTCGCGGCACTCACGGCCAGAGTGACGGAGACCGAGCGGCTGTCCGAGACCACCACCCACCTGGCCGACCGGCTGCGCGACGCGGCCGACGGCTACGACCGGACCGAGAACGACAACACGAACAAGCTGACCTCGCTGGGGGAAGGTGACCTGCGATGACCAACTTCTCGTTCCGGCATCCCGGTCTCAATGAGGTCGTCCACAGTGAGGCGATGATCCTGCTGCACGAGGCGGCACTGAGGATTCCGACGGCGAGCCCGGTGGATGCCCTGGAGTTCGTCGACTGCGACCCGAAGGCGATCCTGCAGCTCGGGTCCGAGGTACGGATCGGCCAGGAACACTTCGATCAGGCGCAGGCGACCTTCCTGCAGGGTCAGCGGCACGCCAAGCAGAACTGGACAGGCATGGCGGCCGCGCATTTCGACCAGGACGCCACGGTCGTGCGCACCTATTACCTGCAGTCGATCGACGCCACGGATGCCACCTGCACGACGGGTGACAACATCGCCGGGCAGCTCGACCAGATCGCCGGTTCGACCGGAAACCAGGCACTACAGATCGCGGTGGCGG
Source organism: Candidatus Melainabacteria bacterium (assembly GCA_963780635.1). GTDB lineage: Bacteria > Actinomycetota > Actinomycetes > Mycobacteriales > Pseudonocardiaceae > DATEPR01. The sequence continues at coordinate 7,447 of CAWACW010000013.1, read as the reverse complement.
TCCAGCCGTCGTCCGAGGCGGTCGTGTCCGGTGCGTCCACCGTCGAGGACGTCGAGAACGTGACCAACGCGTGCAACGACGTCCTGTCGCTGGTGACGGCAGCGCTCGGCCAGATCGCCGAACTGAGCGGCGAGTTCGGCAACCTCACCACGACGTTGCCACCACCGGCGAACTATCCATCGTGATCGGATAGCGAACCCGGCGGCCGCCGGACCCAATGGCTGGGCATCGCTCCTGCTGGCGGCCGGCGGTGTCGTGCATGAGATGACAGCGGTTTCGGTTCGCCTGCAGTGAGTCTGCAGTAGACAGACTGTGCCTCGCTCAGGCGTTTGCCGGTGCTCCGTTCAAGACCTGAGGCGCGTAGCCCGCCGGCTTGTCGCCGATGCCGAGGCCCGGGCTTACCACCCAGGACTGGTACTGCGGCGTGAACATGCGGTAGGCCGACGCCGGCGGTGGGGCGCTGGCCTCGTCGAGCTCCGCCCGCAGCGTCGGCAGGGATGTCGAAGTCGAGCGCTGCCATGTTGCTGTCGAGCTGTTCGGCGCTGCTCGCACCGATGATGACCGAGGCGACGGCGGGTTGGGTGGCCACCCAGTTGATCGCGACCTGTGCCATGCTGCGGCCCAGTGTCGTGCGGCGACGCTCTCCAGCGCGTCGATGACCTGCCAGTCCCGTTGTCGCCCGGGCCGGCTGACTCCGGGCCCGTCCAGCCGGCCGCTGCCCGTCAGGCCGTCGCCGCCGCGCCGGTACTTGCCGCGTGAGCAGGCCGCCGGCCGAGCGGGCTCCACGCGGTGAGGCCCAGCCCGAGGTCTGGGCCATCGCCACGTACTCGGCCTCGATGTCCGCTGCGACGCAGCGAGTACGGCAGCTGCAGGTTGATCATCGGGGCCAGGGCGTGCGCCTCGGCGTAGCTCTGCGCGCGGGCCGCGTACCAGGCCGGCACGTCGGACAGGCCGGCGTAGCGGATCTTGCCGGCCCGCACCAGGTCGTCGAGGGTGTGCACGACCTCCTCGACCGGGGTGATCCGGTCCCAGGTGTGCAGCAGGTACAGGTCGATGTAGTCGGTGCCGAGCCGGCGCAGCGATGCCTCCACCGCGCGCATCATGTGCTTGCGGCCGTTGCCGCTGGCGTTCGGGTCGCCCGGGTCGACGGTGTTGGTGAACTTGCTGGTCAGCACCAGCGCTCGCGCACGCCGGCCCGGCGATCACCTGCCGAGGATCGTCTCGCTCTCGCCCGCGGTGTAGAAGTCGGCGGTGTCGATGAAGTTGCCGCCCGCCTCCAGGTACCGGCGGAAGATCGGCTCGGCCTCCTCCTCGGTCTTGCCGTACGCGGCGTGGAACCCGTCGTGCCGAAGTTCATCGTGCCCAGCGCCAGCCGGCTGACCCGCAGGCCGGACCGGCCGAGCAGGTAGTAGTGGTCGAGCGACATGGTGGTCGCCATCTCCCATCGACAGTGGTTAGACTGTCGGAACGGAGCGGGGCCAGTCCCCGCTTTCCCCGTCGACGTTATGGGGACTGTCCCCGCTTGTCAAGGACGGCCGCCAGGGAAGGGATGTCCGCATGCCCGCGCGCACGGAACGGCCACTTCGGGCGGACGCGCAGCGCAACCGCGACGCCATCGTGACCGCGGCCGGTGAGGCCTTCGCCGAGGGCGGGACCCAGGCCTCGCTCGACGACATCGCCGTGCGTGCCGGTGTCGGCAACGCCACGCTCTACCGGCATTTCCCGAACCGCGACTCACTCCTGGTCGCCGCCCTGCACCTGCGCCTCGCCGAACTGGACGACGTCGCGACCCGCCTGGCACAGCTCAGCGACCTCGACACCGCGCTGCGGGAGTGGTTCTTCGCCGCGGCCAACCACCTGCGGACGTGGAGCGGCCTGCCGGACTCGGTGGTGGCGGCACTGCGGACGGACGACTCGCCGCTGACCGACGCCTGTCAGCCGCTGCGCGCGACCACCGGGACGTTCGTCGACAACGCCAAGGCCGCCGGGCTGTTGCGGCCCGAGCTGCGGCCCGCTGACGTCTTCACCATCGTGGCCGCACTCACCTGGGCCGCCGACAAGCGCCGCGACACCGACGACGACCTCCGCCGGATGATCGACGCCGTGCTGCTCGGCATGTATCTGCCGTGATGATCAGCGGTAGTGGCCGGCGAAACGGTCGCGCAGGACGTTCTTGCGCACCTTGCCCGTCGACGTCCGCGGGAACTCGTCCACGACGATGACGTCCTTGGGGATCTTGTAGCCGTCCAGCCGGCCCCGCAGCGCCGCGCGGACCGCATCGGTGTCGATCCGCTCGCCCGGCTTCGGCACCACGACGGCAGTGATGGCCTCGCTCCACCGCTCGTGCGGCAGGCCGACGACCACGACTTCCGCGATGTTCGGGTCGGCAGCGTAGATCGCCTTCTCCACCTCGATCGACGCCACGTTCTCGCCGCCGGTCTTGATGACGTCCTTCGACCGGTCGGCGAACCACAGCATGCCGTCCGCACCGAGCCTGCCGACGTCGCCGGAGTGGAACCAGCCGTGCGCGAAGGCGGCGTCGGTGGCGTCGCTGTCGCGCAGGTACTCGGTCATCACCGAGGGCGCGCGGTGAACGATCTCACCGGTCTCGCCGGCAGGCACCAGCGTGCCGTCCGGTGCCATGATCGCGACCTGCACGCCGGTCGGCGATTGCCGTGCCCACGGCGCCGATGTGCGTGAGCTGGTGCTCCGGGCAACAAACCGACCAGCAGAAAGACAACTCGACGGATCGCGATTTGACCCAACGCATCCGGCGCGCCCTGGTGGGCGACAAATCGCTGTCCACCTACGCCCACAACGTCAAGGTCATCTCTGAAAACGGCCAGGTGACGTTGAAGGGGCCGGTGCGGTCGGAGCAGGAGAAACAAAGCGTCGAAGCCAAGGCGATCGAAGTGGCCGGCGCCGGTCACGTCACCAACCAGATCAGTATCGCGCCGCGCCGGGTCAAGACCACGGCGGCGAAGCAGTAACGACGCCCGTCAACCCTCATTTCAGGAGCGTAAGCACATGGCTGGAAAAGACACCGCGGTGTTCGGGATTTATTCGACCGTCGATCAGGCTGAACAGGCAGTCGACGCACTCGTCGCTGACAGTTTTTCGAATGCAGACGTCTCCGTACTGCTCCCCGACAACGAAGGCTCGAGGGAATTCGCCCACGAGAAGAACACCAAGGCACCGGAAGGGACCACAACGGGCGTCGCCACCGGCGGCACGATCGGCGGCGCCTTGGGTCTGCTCGCGGGAATCGGTGCGCTGGCCATTCCAGGCGTAGGGCCGTTCATCGCCGCCGGCCCGATCATGGGCGCGCTGGCCGGTCTCGGTGTTGGCGGCGCGGTCGGCGGTCTGGTCGGGGCGCTGGTCGGGATGGGCATTCCCGAATATGAAGCGAAACGCTACGAAGGTCGCGTCAAGGACGGGGGCATTCTCCTCTCCGTCCACTGCGACAGCTCGAATGAGATCAGCCGTGCCAAAGACATCTTGAAACGTACCGGAGCCGACGACATCGCATCGGCTGGCGAAGCATCGGTCGGCGCGTCCGCGGCGCGCGGCACCGCGGTGTCCTGACCTCCACGACGTCATGCCGGCTACGGCGGAGCTACGTCACGTCCTCGTAACGGTTCGATCAGTAAGCTGCTCCGGTACCTCCAGTATGGGCTGGAGGCTGGAGCAGCCCGCGCGGCGGCGAGGCTCCCTACCCCCCTCAGACGGGCTCGCCGGTTGGTTCCCGTGGACCGTTGACTCTGATCGGCTCGCCGCCGGCCAGCAGCCATGCGGCGCAGCTCTCGGCACGGCAGATCGTGCGGGCAACGTCAATGGCCGGGTCCAACCGCGCATCGACGAAGACAATCTGGCCGTGTCTGAAGACGCACCACAGTTGCGTCGCCATGCCATCCTGCACGCAGTATTCAATCGTGAGATCGTTGGCGGCAATCGGGTTGGTCAACGGGTCCCAGCCTAGCACGGCATGAGCAAACAACCCGCATCTGTGATCGTGGCCCGAACGCGCCGCTATTCCAGGCGCGATCCCAGCTGCACCACAACGGTCATCACGCCCACCGATACGGCGGCGTGAACCAACCAGACCCTCGAGTGACGCCCGCGCTGCGACGATGGCTTCACCGATCCAGGCGCCGCAGAACGTGGTCCATCGTCTCGAGATATGGTGCGGCGACGGTCATCGACAGCACGGCCTGAAGGTTGGCGAGGTCCGCGGCGCCACGTGCGTTCCACATCAGCCGCAATTGCTCGACGACGTAGGCGACGGCGACCGCCGCATCCCCACGCCCACTGTGGCCATCGTCGGCGACGATACCGAGCTCCACGAGCTGCCGCGCGATGCGTTCGGCGTCTGGCGTGTCCAGCATCAGCTCGCCCCCGATGTCGCGCCCGCGAACATCCGCTCATCCGTACCCGACCGGCACGTGCACGGACCACGCTGATCGTTGAACAGGCTGCGGAGGGTGTTACCGCGCGACGAATGGATCCACCTTGGGCCGGCGACGACCAGCTGTCAAGATGAATCAGCACCGGCGCCGGCGAGCCGACCGGCGAAAAAAGAGGTGCAGCCGCGAGGCGGGTTGAATCAATCGCCCCGGCAATGATCCACGCGGCGCCGGCTGTGCACTGTTGAGGGATTACGGCTCGTGAGCGTCCGGCCGGGCATCGCCGCCGCCTGCTGCCTGGTCGGTGGCCGCATCCCCGCTGGTCCAATCGACCGCCGCCATTCCGTCGATGCTGCGGGCATTCTTCGCCGCCTGGTAGCGAAGCAGGCCGTCGCCGCTCTTTCTACCGGTCCAGTCGATCAGGTCGGACCGCTGCGCCTCGTAGCGATATAACGGCACGCCAAACCCACAAGAGTCGGCGATCCGATCCACCGCGACGGTGATGATCGACCGCGCCTCGGTCGGCGACGGAATAAGCGGCGCAAGCGGCGGAACTCCTCCGTCGACGGCTCGATCACCGAGCCACGCCCGTAGAGCCGCAGAATCTTGGGTGATCCGGTAAACGCGCAGAACATGATCGCAATGCGCCCGTTTTCGCGGAGATGCGCGATGGTCTCGGCGCCGCTCCCCACGTAGTCGAGATAGGCCACCGTGGTTGGCGACACGATGCGAAACGTATCGAGGCCCTTCGGTGACAGATTCACATGCCCGTTCCCGGCGAGCGGCGCGGTGGCCACGAAGAACATCTGCTGCCGCTCGATGAACGATGTGATCGTCGCGTTGATCTCAGGTATTCTGCCCACTGTCCCTCCTGTTCGACCATCCATTCACCATTGATCGCCGCCTCGCCCGACCGTTCCCGGTAGCAGTGCGGTCCGCGCGGCGCGCTGCACGTTCAGTGTAGAGCGGCTGGCGGCGACAACCGGTCCAGCCGGATCGATCCGAACCGGTACTGTTGCCGCGACGATGTGCGCGACACACTCCTGAAGGAGGTGGGGTTTGGTCGCACATCGGCTGATCGTCATCGGTTGCCTGATCGAAGTGATGAGCGCGGCGCCCGTGTTGTCATCCGAGCCGTCGTCACACCAGGGTGGGTGCGACGCGACAGTTGGTGGCGGCGGCATTGGCGTGATCCCGGTGCACATCCTGAACCGCAGCACGATGGGCGACTCCGACATCGCACGCATGACTACGCTGGTCGACGCGATTCCGGCCCGCTATGCCATTCGCTTCGACTGGCATGCCCAGAGCGCCGGCGGCGACGGCCTGGTGGTGATTCTGGCGGCGAGCGTCGCACCAGCTGCGGCGCGCAGGAGTGATCCCGCTCGCCTCGATTGTCTTCGACGCGGATCATGCCACCTCGAGGATTATGTCTGGCGGGACAACGCGGTATCGCTGCTGGCCGCGGGCCGCAGGAATCACGATTTAGCGCAGCGCCGACGACGATCGAACAGGTGATGATCCCACGGGTGCTGGGGGTAGCGCTGGCTCACGAAATCGGCCATTACCTCCTCGACACCCGCACACATGCGTCCAGCGGATTGCTACGTGCGGCGATTCCGGCCGCTGAACTGTTCGAGCCGCGCCTCGCACAATTGGGGCTCGGCCGCGAGCAGGCGTCGCTGCTCTGCAGAATGCGAGCGCTGCCGCTGCTGCCGGACAACGCGACCGCAATGGCCGAACGCTGAACGCGATTCGACCATTGTCATACCGACCGCTGACGGCCGGACGCTGGCGGCACAGCGGCCGCCAGCCGCCGGGTGGCCTCGTCGAGCTCTTTCTTGTTCAGCGACGCGAACCCCAGCCGCACGAACGGCCGCGACTCGCCGTCGAAGGTGAAGGACCGCGCGCTCGAACGCGACGCCGTCCCAATCGCCCTGACCAGCCACGCCTCGACGTCCACCTCGTCATTCGCCTTCACCCAGATTCCGGTGCCGCCGGTCGGTAGCGAAAAGCTGACGCGGTCGCCTAATTGTTGGGTGAGTGCCTCGGCCAGTACCAAGCGTCGCTTGTTGTATTCCCGCCGCGTCCGGCGCACGTGCCGCTGCAGCTCTCCATCTTCGATCAGTTCGGCGACCGCGTATTCGACGGCGTGATCCCCATGCATGTCGATCGAGGCGCGATAGGCGGAGAGTTGTTGACAAACGGACCGGGGCGACGGCATAGCCCGAGGCGGAGGCCCGGGGCGAGCACCTTGGACAGACTGCCGATATAGAGACGCTCCGTGCCGGTCTGCGCTGGCCATCGGCAGGATCGGCCGGCCGGTATAGTGCAATTCGTGATCGTAGTCGTCCTCGATCACCGCCATCTGCTCCCGTCGAGCCAATGCCAGAAGCTCGACTCGCGCGGCCGCGGAGAAAGACTCACCGTCGTCGGAAATTGATGGTGAGACGTCAGATAGACCGCGCGGACGGGACGCGTCGTGCAGAGCCGCGAGGGCGCCGACGTCGAGCCCGTCCTGATCGACCGGCACGGCGCCAGCCGCGCGCCGCCGCCTGAATGCCTCTCGCGCATGCCGATAGCCGAGCGACTCGACGGCCACGAGATCGGCCGGCGCAATCAACGCCCGCGCGGTCAGGTGCAACGCCATCTGGCTGCCGCGGGTGATGAACACCGAGTCGGCGGAGTCGCCGCGACCCCGCCGTCTTGGACGACATCGCGGCCAAGGCCAGGCGGAGCCGGGGATGCCCTTCCGGATTCCGATACGTCAAGAGCGCGGGTCCATGCAACTGTGAGCGCGCGCCGATACGCCCGGGCCAGCGCGCAAACGGCACCAGCCGTGGGTCTGGCGCGGAGGCGCGGAATACGAGGCGGCCGGGCGCTGGCTGTGGCGAGAGCTGCACGAAGGGCTTGGGTCGCAGTGGGAAGCCGGAATCGGCCGGCATCACCTGCCGCGCCGTCATCGTGGCGGCGAATCGTCGTGGCTCCGGGTCCGGCAAGGTGGAGGAGATGAAGAGCAATACGTAGCCATGGGGCCATGAGGC
>CAWACW010000012.1:0-1029222 GCA_963780635.1 Candidatus Melainabacteria bacterium | reverse complement strand
CCGACCGATCGCGGAAATGCAGGAGAACGTTCGGTAGTACTGCTACGATTGGACTTTCGCCTCTTTGCCTCGCCGTCGTGCAGTCTTCATCTCGTCATGACATCCGGCCAGCACACGGAAATGCCACGTACACAAGCTGTTTGTGCAGAGTCTCTGTTGCGGGGAGACGCCGTATGGTTGCTCGTCACAAGCGTGCAAGCTGGTTGTCGGACGATTCAACGTGTCTCTGTCGGCAGGACAACCGAGCCGTCGTGCGGTCCTCAAGGCGGCGGCCGTGCTGTCAGTGGCGCCATTGGTCGCATTCGCCGAGGTGCGTCGCAACGGTGTTGTCCCGTCCTATCCCTTCACGTTAGGGGTGGCGTCCGGGGAGCCCGCACCAGACGGCGTCGTGATCTGGACGCGGCTGGCACCATCTCGTTCATGAGCGATGGCCTGGGGGGAATGCCCTCTCGCGCAGTAGATGTCGAGTGGGAAGTGTCCCACGACGAGCGGTTCGAGCGCATCGCGCAGCGCGGAATCAGCACGGCGGCAGCGGAATCAGCGCACAGCGTGCACGTCGAGCTGACCGGGCTGGAAGCCGGCCGCGAGTACTTCTACCGCTTCCGGGCCGACGGCCACCTGTCGCCGCCCGGCCGCACGCGCACGGCCCCGAGCCAGAGCTCGTTCGCGCCGTTGACGATGTGCTTCGCGTCCTGCTCAAACTACGAGCACGGGTGGTTCACTGCCTACCGCAGACTCGCGGAGGAGACCCGGATCTTGTTCTGCACCTTGGCGATTACATCTACGAGTGCGCGCCGGACGAGTACCCCACGGCGGTAACGTGCGAACCCACTTCGGTCCGGACGCTGTGACGCTTGCCAACTACCGCAGCGCACGCGCAGTACAAGACCGACGAGGATCTGCAGGCCGCGCACGCCGCTGCGCCTTGGCTGGTGGTGTTCGACGATCACGAGGTCAGGACAACTGGGCCGACGAGGAGCCGCGGTACCGCAGCCGGATTCCGCGCGCGGAGGGCGGCCGCACTTCGGGCGTACTACGAGAACATGCCGCTGCGCCGCACATCGGTGCCCCGCGGCTGGGCATGCAGCTGTACCGACGCGTTCACTGGGGGTCACTCGCTACGTTTCACATGCTCGATACGCGGCAGTACCGCGAGGACCAGCCGTGTGGCGACGACGGCCCGTCCGATTGCGCCGAACGGCGTGATCCGTCCCGGTCGCTGATCGGCGCGGAACAGGAACGCTGGCTACTCAACGGGTTTCGCTGACTCGCGAGCCCGTTGGGACCTGCTGGGCCAACAGGTGGTCTTCTCCCAGATCGATTACGTAGCCGGGGCGGATCGCGGATTCAACCCGGACGCGTGGGACGGTTATCCGGGCAACCGCGATCGCGTCATTGCGGGCCTGGTGAACTCGCCGGTGCGAAACGGCGTGGTGCTGACCGGTGATGTCCATTCCCATTGGGCTGCTGAGATACACGAGAATGCGGACGATCCGTCGTCCGCAGTGGTAGCCACCGAGCTGGTGACCACGTCGATCACCTCGGGTGGCGACGGGTCGGACACCCGCAGCGAGATTGAGGCGGTACTGCCCGAGAACCCACACGTCAGGTTCTACAACAACCGGCGCGGGTACGTCCGCACCCAGATCACGGCCGGGGAGCTTCGCGCGGACTTCCGAGTCGTGCCGTACGTCACCCGACCCGGTGCTGACGTCCACACCGCGGCATCGTTTACGTTGCCCGACCGCGACGCGGCGCTACTGACCACGTGAGCCCCGGGACCTATTGCACTCGTGCGAATTCGATGGGAAGGCCCATCGGACGAAACAAAGAAGGGGCACCCGGTGGGTGCCCCTTCTGTCGTGATTCGCGTCAGCGGCCCGACCCACGATCGGCGTGTGCGTTCTGGTAGGTCCCATAGTCAGTCTGGCCGACTCCGGTACCCAGCCAGCTGTCGGACTTCGTCGACGGGGCTGTCTTGTTGCCGTCTTGCACGCTGCTCCCGTTGCTGCCGGTGGTGTCGCTGGGGCCCGAAGGCGCCGCGATGGCCGGGGCGGCCAGCCCGATCGACAGGGCGGCAAGTGCGGTGGCGGCGATTGTGGTGATGGTGTTCTTCTTCATTTTCTTCCCTTTCTGCTCTCTCCTGCTAGCAAGAACAGGAGGGCCGGCAGCGCTAATCCGGGGTTGGCAGGATCTTTCCTAACGATGGCAGAACTGCCACCATCGTCCGCTGACCAGGCCGATTGTCAGGCTGATATGCGGTATTTCTTACGTTTTTTACCGGCTGTTCCATAACGGGCGTAGCCTGGACGCATGGCACGGCCGCGAACTTTCGTCGAAGCCGACGTCATCGCGGCCGCCCGTGACGAGTTCTGGGCTCGGGGCTACGCCGCGACCTCCGTCGACGACCTCACTAGGGCCACAGGGCTCGGCAAGGGCAGCCTCTACGGCGCCTTCGGTGACAAGCACGGGCTGTTCCTGCGGGCTTTTGACGACTACCTCGCCGAGCAGCTGGACATCATCCGAAAGCAGCTTCGCGATCCGCACCGTGCTGCTCTGGACCGCCTGACGCGTCACATCCGCGCGCGGGCGCGGGACATTGCCGCGGATGAGGGCCGGCGCGGTTGCCTGATGGCGAAGAGCGCTGCCGAGCTCGGTTCCGTCGATCCTGACGTCTCCGAGCGGACCGAACGCACGCTGGCCGTCTGGCACCAAGAGCTTGCCGACACGATCAAGGCGGCCCAGCGGGAGGGGTCGATCGACCGTGACGCCAATCCACAGGCGTTGGCGGCCAACCTATTAGCGGTTCTCCGTGGCCTGGAGGCGCTGAGCAAGGGCGGGGTGAAGCCCGCCCACATCAAGGCTGCGGGCGACGAAGCGATCCGCCAGCTCCCCGGGCCCCGGCACGGCCCGGAATAGATCCGGTCATTTCGACGTCTCCTGTTATTGACCAGTTGGTACAGAACAGTTCGAGGAGACAATCATGGCTCTGCTCAACGGCAAGACAGCCGTCATCACAGGTGGCACCACGGGCATCGGCTTCGCCACCGCGAAGAGATTCGTCGATGAGGGCGCGTTCGTGTTCGTCACGGGACGCCGTCAGGCCGAACTCGACACTGCGGTAAAGGAACTCGGCGACAACGCCATCGGAGTGCAGGGCGACGTCAGCAACGAAGACGACCTGGACCGGCTGTTCGCGGCGGTCACCGACACCGGCAGGCGCATCGACGTCCTGTTCGCGAACGCCGCCATCATCGATGTGGCCCGGCTCGGCGACATCACCGCCGAGCACTTGGACACGCTGCTCAACGTCGACCTGAAGGGTGTGGTGTTCACGGTGCAGAAGGCGCTGCCGCTGATCAACGACGGCGGCTCGATCGTCCTCAACTCGTCGACGGTGGCAGCCCGCGGCGCCGATGGCACCGGTGTGTACGCGGCGATCAAGGCGGCGATCCGGTCGTTCGCCCGGACGTGGGCCAGCGAGTTGCGCAACCGGAAGATTCGCGTGAACGCGGTGAGCCCAGGCGCAACGGACACCCCCGGAATCGAGACTCTCGCCGAGTTGGTTGCACCCGGACCGAACGCCCTCGCCGACTTCGAGAACCATCAGCGCAGCACCGTGCCGCTGGCCCGCTTCGGCCGGCCGGACGAGGTGGCGAACGCGGTCCTGTTCCTCGCGTCGGACCTGAGCAGCTTCACCACCGGCGCGGACATCCCGGTGGACGGCGGAGTCAACCAGATCTGAGCGCTACTCGCCGAGTGCACCATCGCCGAACGTGAGCGCACGGCGAAAAATCGCCCCTGTTTCCGCCCTGTACGCACGTTGGGCGAGCGCCACTCGCGACGAGTGCGAGAACCGGATCGCGAAAATCGAACCGGCGGGCGGTGCAGGTCGTGTCTAAGAGTGTGACCCGCACCACGTCCTAGGAGTCGATCATGCGCGTGTCTCTCTGGTCCGCAGCTACGACGAGCATGGCCATCGCCGCAGCCGGGGTGATTGCCACCTCGGCGGCGGCGTTGCCGGTGGAGCCACAAGCACCGCCGACAGTGCAGGCAGAGGTGCGTCTTTCGGCGGCCGCCACCGCGCCGCCGTTGGGCGCGCCGATCGAGCAGTTCGTCGTCAACCAACTCGAAAACTGCTCACTGATCTGCCCGTTCATCGTCCAGGGCCTCGTCGAAGTCCCGACTCTCTTTGCGATACTCCCGCTGACGTTGGTCCAGGAGCTCCAGCAGGGTGTGCCGTTCATCCAAGCCGCTCTGCTCAGTGACGCCACGGTCAGCGGTGCTCTCAACAACGCCGTAACCCACATCATCGACAACGACCTCAACTTGGTGTTGCCTCGCGCGCAGAATGCTCTGGAGGTTGCGGTCGTCGGGCTCATCGATCTCGCCACCACCGCCGTCACACAGCCGGCGAATATCGTGCAGGCGTTCAACGACTTTCGGGCTGTGACACTCGACGCCCTGACGCAGCCACCCGGCACAATGCCGCCTCCACCGGTCCACAATGCGCTGGAAGCCGCCGTGGTTCGGACGATCGAGGTCACCTCGGCGTTGGTCTTCCAGGCGCCCGAGCGGTTGTTGCTCGGGTTGACGCAAGCGGGCGACGCATTCTTCAGGACTATCGGCACCACCGGCGACATCGGTAAGACCCTTCAGGCAGTGGGCACCTCGGTGTCGAAGACGATCAACGACTCCGCCGCCTTCATCAATCACGCGTTCACCGAGCCAATTCCGGTCACACCGCTTGCCGCCGCGGCAAAGACGCCGACTCAGACGCTTGCCGCGTCGAAGGCCTCCGGCAAGTCATCGTCTGTCCCGAAGGCTGCCCCGAAATCCAAGCCCGTCCGCTCGGTCCACAAGCCTCTTCAGTCTGGCAACGCATCAGTGAGCGGGGCGTCAGTGAGCAGGCAGGGCAATCACAAGCCGCGGGGCCACGAGCACAACAGCTCGCACTAGACGCCCGCGGTCAACCGGATCGCGACTAGGTCGTTGGCTTCGACGGCCTTCGTGAACTCATCGAGAGTGGGGACAGCGTCGCCGCGGAATTTGAGGCCCATGACGCGCTGCGCCTGCTTGGCACCGTAGGTCTCGGCGGCGTGGTGTGAGAGGGCGGCGACCACGGCCGGGTCCACGATGAGTTCGCCGCGCATCGTCGTCGTCTTCCCGTCGTGGACCACCTCGACCGCGTGGCCGCCGCGGAAGTTCTTGGTCCACGGCGCACCGGCCAGGGCATAGATGTCGCCGTCAATCACGTGCGCGCTCACCGGGATCGAGTACGCCCGTCCCGTCTTGCGGCCGTTGAAATTCAGCACCATGAACTGCCGGCGTAGACCGCCCAACAGCGGCGTGCCCAGCAGACGCCGCAGCACGGGGTTGACGGCACGCAGAACCGCGCCAGGTGGATGCGACACGGAGACCGCAGCTGACTCTTCTGCCATGCGGTGAATCTATGCCCCTAGCTGGTAGGTGTCGCGCCCAGCGTCCGTTGCAGGTCTGGCTTCATCGCACCCAGCTGCTGGCCCCAGTACTCCCAGCTGTGTGTGCCGGATTCGGGGAAGTTGAACACCGCGTTCTTGCCGCCGGCCGCGATGTAGTTGTCCTGGAAGGTCTTGTTGGTGCGAAGAGTGAAGCCCTCGAGGAACTTGGCGTTGAAGTTGTCGCCGCCGAGCTCGTTGGGCTTGCCGTTGCCGCAGTACACCCACAGGCGGGTGTTGTTGGCGACGAGCTTGTCGATGTTGACCATCGGGTCGTTGCGCTTCCACGCGGGATCACTCGACGGACCCCACATGTCGTTGGACTTGTATCCGCCCGCGTCGCCCATGGAGGTGTTGACCAGTCCCGGCCACCAGCCCTCGGACAGGTTCAGGAAGCCGGACAGCGAGCCGGCGTAGACGTACATCTGCGGGTAGTACATCGCCAGGACCATCGACGCTGAGCCGGCCATCGACAGCCCGACCGCGGCATTGCCGGTCGAGCTCACTTGCCGGTTGGACTGCAGCCAGTTGGGCAGCTCGCTGGTCAGGAAGGTCTCCCAGTTGTAGGTGAGGCAGCCGCTCTTGCCGCAGGCCGGCTTGTACCAGTTCGTGTAGAAGCTGGACTGGCCACCGACGGGCATGACGATCGACAGACCCGACTGGTAGTACATCTCGAACGCGTTGGTCTCGATGTCCCAGCCGTTGTAGTCGTCGCGGGCGCGCAAGCCGTCGAGCAGGTACACCGCGTGCGAGCCCGACCCGCCGCTCTGGAACTGGACCCGGATGTCGCGCCCCATCGATGCCGACGGGACGTCCAGATACTCGACCGGCAACCCGGGCCGGGAGAACGCGTGCGCGCTCGCGCCGCCGCCGACAGTTGCCAGCCCGCAAAGCAGCACTGCCGCTACGCCGGCCATAGTGAGCCGGCGCAGCCATGCTTCACAGCGGGTTCGCAGTGTCCCACCTTCAGTTTCATCCCTGAAACGCGAAATGCTCATTGCAATATTTTCCTTCGCTCGCTGGTTGGCGTCAAATTTGTGAGGTAGCTGAGGGGATTGGCCTCGACCGTTGATTTCGCCAACTGAAGCGCGGGACGATGCCGAATGTGGTCGTATGTATCCACAGAACGCTCGATTGAAACTGAGTTACCAAATCGTGTCGCAAGGGAGTACGAAATGGCACCGCGGCCGCGCCGACGTAACCCCTACGGGTGGTGGTTGGCAGTCGTCGCGCCGCTGGTGATCGTCGTCGCCGTCGTCATCGGCGTGCTGGCGGTGAAGGGCGCGGAGCCCACGCCGTCGTCCTCGAGCGCGGCCGCGCTGCCGTCGGCGCAACCGCCGCCCAGCGCCCCACTTCCCGATTTGGGTGGCCCGCGTTCCCTTCTGGTCCCGGAAATGACGTTGCCCCTGGGGGCGCGGCAGTTCACGGGAAAACCCACGCCACCCGGTTTCGAGTTCTGGGAAGTTCCGGGGAGCTACGACGAGCTGGTGGCGCAGATGCGGTCCGAGCTACCCACCCACGGCGACCTGAACGGCATGCCCTGGTGTGGCGAGGTCACCGACACGATGACGTCGTGGGCGTGGGGCTACGCCGCCGACACGATCGGCGTGTCGCTCACGGACGGCGGCGTGATGATCACGCGCCTCCCCAAGCCGCAGGGCTGCGGGCCGTAACGGACCGTTAGATCATTTCTTTCTTCGTCAGCCACCGCATGACCGGCCACCCGACGAACACGGGTATCCAGCACGTGAGAACCCGATAGAGCAGCACGGACGGCACGCCGACCGCAGCCGGCACCCCGAAAGCGGCAAGGCCGCCGATCAGCGCGGCCTCAACCGCGCCGACACCGCCGGGGGTGGGCGCTGCCGAGGCCAGTGTTCCGCCGATCATGGTGACGACGGTGACTGTGATGAACGTGGTTCCGCCTCCGAACGCCTCGACGCTGGACCACAAAGCCAGTGCCGCACCGAGAGTCGTGGTGGCGGAGCCGAGAACGATCAGGCCCAGGCGCTTCGGTTCGCGGGCCAGTTCAATGAGGTCTCGCCCGACTTCCTGGAGCCGGGGCCGCAACTCCGCCCCGAGCCAGCGTCGCAGCCTGGGCACGAGCAGGAATGTTCCGACGACGCCGAGCGCGAGCCCGCCTATCAGGTACAGCAGCGCGGCGGACGGGACGAAGTGAGACAGGCTGGCCGACGCACCCGCCGCGGCCGTGAAGCAGATGAGAAGCGCGACGTGAACGACGACCTGCACTGTCTGTTGCAGCGCGACCGCCGCCGTGGCGCGCACAGCGTTCAGGCCGCCCTTCTGCAGGAAACGCGTGCTGAGGGCGAGCCCGCCGACACCTGCCGGGGTGGTTGTGGCGGCGAAGGTGTTGGCCACCTGCATGATGGCGAGGTTCTTGAAGCTCACCAGGCCGTCGGCGCACGCCCACAGCGACCCGGCGGCACCGACGTACGTCAACGCCGAGACCGTCAGCCCGAGCAGCGCCCACCCCCAGTGCATGGTTCTCAGCTCGGAGAAGAACGTCGGCAATGCGCTGATGAACGGATAGGCCACGTAGACCAGCGCGCCGAGAAGGACGAGCTGGATCACTTGGATGCGGGTGAAACGCGTGATCGTCTCGGTTTTGATCTGATCGGTGCCGGTCTGGAGCTTGACCTCCTCACGTGCGCCGTTGATGACGCCGCCGGCGTTGGTCACAGAGTCGCGGATTCGTTTGGGCACAGCAGATTTGGTGAGCCGGCGCGACGCTGTCAGGATCGTCTGCTTGCCAAACACGTCGATGGCCGCACCAACAGCTGACTTCGCGTCGTACTTGTCGGACGTCGTCACCAGGAGCTGGGCGATGTCCGACTGGAGTTGTGACTCGGTGGCGCCGTACTCGGCGTTCCCGAACCCGCCGAAGCGAACGACGCCGTCGTCGACGGTGATCTCCCTGGCTCGGAGGTCACCGTGGGAGATCTGATGGTCGTACAGCTGCCGCAACGACTCCCACACGTGTTCAACGGGTGTCGCGTCCGCGGCATCGTCGACGGGTGTTCCACGCTGGGGGGTGCGCGCGTACATCATCCAGCCGCGGTCGAGCGACGCTACGGCAATGGGCGAGGCGTTGGCGAGGTCGAGCTCTCCGATGGCGAGCGCCATCAACGCGCGGTGCTCGATCGTGCGGCGCAGGGAGGTTTGCAGGGGCGCCGTCTCACTGCCGCGCAACTGCAGCTTCCGCCACAGCTGGCCCATCGTGCGGCCGCTGCGCTGGCTTGGGCCGAACAGCTCGACGATCGTGACCGCATCCGGCTGTATCGAGTTCGCGGACAGGACCAGCGGTCCGCCTGAGGCCGGGCGCACCACTGTGAGCCCCGACACGGCGACGCCGCGTCGGGCCAACGCGCGAACGGTGCCGTCGAGGGGAACTTCCAGCGCGGGTGTCCCGACGACGAGGACGACGAGTGCGCCGACGAACCAGCCGACCGAAAGCCCGAGGAGCGAACGGGCGGGGATCACGGCGCTGACGACGAGGTGGATCGGCACGAAGGCGAGCAGCAGAGCCCACCACCAGCGACGCCAGTTGGCCGGTACCCACGGCCCCGACACCGTCAGAACCGCGGCAAGCATCGCGATCCATCGGGGGTCGTCGAGGAACCGCGACAAGTTGGTGCCGAGCTTGTCCGACAGATCGAAGTGCCAGGTCGGCGCCGAGAAGCCGCTGCTGCTGGTCGACAGCGCCAAGACGGCAAGCAGCCCGGCCGCGCCATACGCGCCGAGCAACCGCCATCGGCGGCGCAGGACGAGGCCGATCAAGATCACGAACGGCAGCGCGAGGATCGCGACGCCGTAGACGATGTAGACCAGGTTGGCCTTCTCGGGCGGGAGCACGCCGATGATGCGCGAGATCGACCGTTCGAGCGCGTCCCACTTGCTACGGGTGATCAGCGACGCGGCGATCACGATCGCGAGGAACGCAGCCGCGACGATCAGCCGCAGGATCTCGTTCGTGCGTCGAGTCACTGGCAGCAGCAAGTTGCCGGAGACGGTGATGGTCCGCCCGTCAACTCGCATAGTTCAACGATCTCTCGGATCAGCGTCAGACCGCGTCAGCGGCTCGCGGTCAACTTACCGTCGCTGTCCCGCGATTCTCGCCCCCGATACGCTCGCTGATGTGGATTTCGAGCTCGACGATGAGCACCGCCGATGGGTGGCAGAGGTCCGGCAGTTCCTCGCGGATACCGTCACGCCGGCGCTGCGGGCCGAGATGGCCGAGCACGGACTCGAATACCAGGGCGGCGAGCTGTCGGCGTTCCGGCGCAAGATCGGCGAGCGGGGCTGGTTCGGGCTGAACTGGCCGCAGGAGTACGGCGGCCTCGGACTCACTGCGATGCACCAGCACCTGCTGATGACCGAGTTCGAATACGCGGGGGTGCCCGGCCCCGACCTCACCGTGACGTCGGTGGCGCCGATGATCATGCGGCACGGCACCGAACAGAACAAGAAGGAATTTTTGCCGGCGATCGCCGAGGGTGAAATCGTCTGCGCGGTCGGCTATTCCGAGCCCAACGCCGGAACAGACTTGGCCAGCCTGCGCACCCGGGCCGTCCGCGACGGCGACGAATGGGTGATCAACGGGTCCAAGATCTGGAACAGCGGCGCGCAGCGGTGCACCCACGAATGGCTATGCGTGCGTACCGATCCCGACGCGCCCCGCCATCGCGGTATCTCGGTCGATCATGGTCCCCATCGACAGCCCCGGCATCGAGATCCGACCGCTGTACGCCTGGTCCGGTTACCGCACCAACGAGACGTTCTTCAACGACGTGCGCGTGCCCGTCACCAACCTGATCGGTGAATTCAACAGGGGATGGACCTACATCACCGGCGCCCTGGATCTCGAGCGCGGCGCGCTGACCAACGCAGGTGACCTGCGCCGCGCGCTGGACGATCTGATCGCGCTTGCCGTCCGGCCCGTGCGAGACGGTTCGGTGCCCGCGCACGACCCGGTGTTTCGCCGCCGCCTCGTGCACGCCGAGGCCGACGTCGCCGTGGCGACGCTGATGGGCTACGAGGCAGCGTCGATGCTCGACGGCGGAAGACATTCCTTCGGTGGAGGTCAGCGTCGAGAAGATATTCACCAGCGAATTACGCCAGCGCATCGCTGATTTGGCGATCGACCTGCTTGGGCCCGACGGTCTGATCGCCCATCGCAGCCCCGATGCCCCGCTCGGTGGTTTCTTCGAACGGCTGTATCGGGTGTCGCCGTTGATGCGCTTCGGAGGCGGCACCAACGAGGTGCTCAGGGACGTGATCGCCCAGCGCGGTCACGGGATGCCGTCGCACGGGCGGTGACCGGATGAGAGCGATTCCCGACCAAGACGAGCGCGACCTCGCGTCGATGTGCCGAAGCCTGCTGACCGCCGAGTGCCCGACGACGCTTGCCCGCGCGCTGAAGGTTCCGGGCGGGGAACGCATGCCGGCGGGACTGTGGAAGGCGCTGGCCGCGGCGGGTGTGCTGGGGCTGGCCATCGACGAAGGCCACGGCGGCTCCGGCGGGAGCCTCTCCGATCTCGGCATCTTCTAGTGTCGAGGCCGGACGTGCGTTGTGCCCCACGGTCGTTCAGAGCACCGCACATGCCGCGCTGGCCATCGACTGGCTCGGCGGGCCGGCTGCGCGCGCGGCATGGCTGCCCGCGCTGGCATCCGGCGCGGCCCGGGATACCTGCGCGGTGTTCAGCCCCCGTGACGCGGCCGTCGTCACCCCGCTGGTTGAAGGCCGCCCGACGGAGACGGCTGGCGGCTCAGTGGCGTTTGCGATTTCGTCACCGATGCCGACCTCGCCGACCTGATCGTCGTCACGGCGAACGCTGGCGGACGGACGCTTGGTTGCGTGGTCGAGACCGGCTCGCGCGGCGTCAGCGTCGAGCCGCTGGCGATGATGGGCGGGCACCGCGCGTTCACGGTCCGCTTCGACGGCGTGGTCGTCGACGAAGCCGCCGAAGTCAGCGAACAACAACTGCGCCGAGTGGCGAACGCCGCGGTGGCGTTGTCTTGCCTCGATCTCGTCGGGGTGGGCGAGGCGGTGGTGCAGCGCACCGTCGACTACACGAAGATGCGCGAACAGTTCGGCAGGCCGATCGCGGCGTTCCAGGCGGCGCAGCACATAGTGGCTGACATGCACATCGCGCTGGCCGCCGCCCGGCTCGCGGCGCACTCCGCGGTATTCTGGATCGGGCGCGGCGGCACCGCGACCCGCGAAACCGCGATCGCGAGAATCCGCGCCGACGCGGTCAAGCAGATCACGCTCAACGCCCACCAGCTGCATGGCGGCATGGGCTACGTCGTCGACACCGATCTGCATCTGTTCTCTGAGCGCGCGCGGGTGCTCTCGACGGTGGGTGGCGGCGCCGACATTGCCGCCACATGGCTTGAGAGCGAGATGAATTGGGAAAGCACACGATGACGGGCGACAGCCTCGTCGACCCCGAATCCGCGGCAAGGGTGGGCATGGTCGTCGCCACGGCCACCGGAGAGGTGAACCGACGCGACTGGCAGCGATGGGCGTCGGCGGTCGGCGACCACAACCCGCTGTGGTTCGACCCCGAGTTCGCCCGGGCTCACGGCTATCGGGATGTGATCTGTCCGCCGCTGTTCCTGCAATACGCCGTGCTCGGCGTGACGGCGCTGGGCGACCTGCGGCCCGACGGGTCGTCCGGTGCGGTGTCCGGAGGCCTGGCGTTCCCGAAGGCGCCGCGGCGGATGGCCGGCGGTGAGAGCACCACCTTCCATCTGCCCGCTTATCATCGCGACGACATCGAGATGGTGCGCACCGTCGAGTCGATCGTCGAAAAGGAAGGCAGATCAGGTAAATTCGTACTGGTGACGTGGCGCGGTGAATACCGCAATCAGAACCGCGACCTCGTCGCCGAGGCCACCATGTCGATGATCGCCAGGCCGTGATGGCCGACCAGGTGCATTACGAGGACGTCGACGTCGGTGACGCGATCCCGGTGTTGACCGTGACGGTCGACGAAACCCAGATGTTCTTCTTCAGCGCCGCAACGTACAACGGACATCGGATCCACTACGACAAGGCGTGGGCACGCGATGTCGAGGGTACGACGACGTGCTCGTCCAGGGACCGTTGCAGGCGGCGCTGCTGTCTCGTGCGCTCACCGACTGGATCGGCGGCGGCGGTCGGCTGGTGGAGTTCTCGGTGCAGAACCGCGCGGTCGCGCATCCGGGGCAGGAGTTGATGTTCGGCGGCGTCGTCACCGGCAAGAGACCCGAGGGCCTCGTTGATCTGGACATCTTCTGCAGGCGCGGTGACGACGTCCTGATGCCGGGGACCGCGACGGTCGCGTTGCCGCACAGGGCAACACCGTGACGGGCCTTCGCGGGGAGGCGGCGATCGTCGGAATCACCGAGTTGCCCGCCGAACGCAAACAGACCCGTCCGCCGTCGTTCACGCTTGACCAGTACGCCAGGCTCGCGAAGTCGGTGCTCGAGGACGCGGGCGTGAATCCCTCCGTGGTGAACGGCTTGTCGTGTCACGGCATCGCGGAGTCGGACATGTTCGCGCCTGCGACCTTGTCTGAGTACCTTGGCCTGCCGCTGGATTTCGGTGACCGAGTCGATCTCGGGGGCGCGACTGCTGCGGGCATGGTGTGGCGAGCCGCGGCGGCGATCGAGCTGGGGGCCTGCGATGCGGTGCTCGCGGTGATACCCGGCTCGACCGAACTGCCGCGGTCCGAGCAGCGGCCCGCGCGCACCCTGGGCTGGTATGGGGCGTCGAGCAATAACTACGGTTCGCCGCAGGCCGAGTTCGAGATCCCGTACGGCAACGTGGGGCAGAACGGCCCGTATGCGCAGATCGCGCAACGGTATGCCGCTGAATTCGGTTATGACGCTGAGGCTTTGGCCAGGATCGCGGTGCAGCAGCGGGCCAACGCGTGCGCGCATCCCGGTGCAGTCTTCCACGGCAAGCCGATCACGGTCGAGGACGTGTTGAACAGCCCGGTGATCGCCGACCCGATCCACATGCTGGAAACGGTGATGCGGGTGCAGGGCGGCGCCGGCGTGCTGATCGCCAATGCCGACATCGCGCGCCGTGGCCGGCATCGACCGGTGTGGCTCAAAGGTTTCGGTGAGCACATCAGGTTCAAGACTCCGACCTATGCCGACGATCTGATCCGCACGCCGATTGCGCGGGCCGCCGAGCGGGCGTTCGCGATGGCGGGGCTGCAGCGCGTCGACGTCGACGTCGCGTCGATCTACGACTGCT
This sequence comes from Candidatus Melainabacteria bacterium, assembly GCA_963780635.1. Taxonomy (GTDB): domain Bacteria; phylum Actinomycetota; class Actinomycetes; order Mycobacteriales; family Pseudonocardiaceae; genus DATEPR01. Next base: position 1,015,476 of record CAWACW010000012.1, on the reverse strand, counting down.
ACACGATCACCGTGCTGATGACGTTGGAGGACGCGGGATTCTGCGGCAAGGGGGAGGGCATGGCGTGGCTGCGGGATCACGACCTGACCTTCCGAGGCGACTTCCCGGTCAACACCGCCGGAGGGCAGTTGTCCTTCGGTCAGGCCGGCATGGCGGGCGGCATGCACCATGTGGTCGACGGAGCCCGTCAGGTCATGGGTAGGTCCGGTGAGGCCCAGGTGCGCGACTGTGACGTCGCGTTCGTCACGGGCAACGGCGGCATCATGAGCGAGCAGGTCGCTTTGATCCTGCGTGGTGATTGAGGTGACTACCCCGATCTCCGAGCCGATGCCCGAGCCGACACCTGTGTCGCGGCCGTTCTGGGATGCGCTGCGCGAGCACCGGATTCTGATTCAGTACTCGCCGTCGGCGGATCGGTACGTCTTCTATCCGCGGACATTGGCTCCCGGGACGCTCGCCGACGACCTGGAGTGGCGTGAAATCGACGGAGCCGGTTCGCTGTATACGTACACGATCGCGCGCCGGCCGACCGGGCCGCCGTGGGCCAACAAGGTGCCGCAACTGCTCGCGGTCGTCGAGTGGGACGTCGGCCCGCGCGTGAGCACAGAGCTCGTCGATGTCGAGCCGGAGGGCATCAGCGTCGGTATGCGTGTGACGCCGGTGTTCTGCGACGTGCCGGAGGCCGGGATCACGATGCTGCGCTACCGGCCCGACCATGTTTGAGACGGTGCAGCAGCTGCTGCGTTCCCGCATGGAAGACGACACCGTCGCGATGATGCACGGTGAGCGGACGTGGACCTGGCGTGAGCACTTGGCCGAGGCCGCCAGAGAGGCGTCGGCGCTGATTGCGCTGGCAGATCCCGCCCGTCCGTTACATGTCGGTGTGCTGCTTGGCAATTCGCCCGCAATGCTGCGGTCCATGGCGGGAGCAGCGTTGGGTGGATACGTGGTCTGCGGGATCAACACGACGCGCCGGGGTGCAGGTCTGGCGGCGGACATCAGGCGGGCCGACTGCCAACTCGTGCTCGCCGATACTGAGCACCTGCCACTGCTCGACAAGCTCGATCTCGGCGGCGCGACCGTCATCGACGTCGACGGGCCGGCCTACCGCGGCGCCGTCGCCGCGGCGGGACCGCTTGTGCCCCAACGGGAAGTCGGCGGCGCGGATACCGTGATGATGATATTCACGTCGGGCACCAGCGGTGATCCGAAAGCCGTGAGGTTCGCGCACGCGATGTCGGTGATGTGTGGCGCCAGCCTGATAGAGCGGTTCGAGATCACCGCCGACGATGTCTGCTACCTGTCGATGCCGCTGTTTCACTCCAACGGTGTCGCGGCGGGGTGGGCGGTGGCGATCGGCAGCGGGGCCACCATGGTGCCGGCCAGATTCTCGCCGTCGCGGTTCCTGTCCGACGTCCGCCGCTACAACGTCACGTACATGAACTATGTCGGCAAGCCGCTGGCGCTGGTCCTGGCGACGCGCGAGCAGCCCGATGACGCGGACAACACGCTGCGGGCGGCGTTCGGCAACGAGGCCACTGAGCGCGACATCGAAGAATTTGCAAGGCGTTTCGGGTGCAAGGTGACGGACAGCTTCGGGTCGAGCGAGTTCGCGGTGGTCGTCATGCGTGAGGATGGCTGTCCGCCAGGATCGATCGGCAAGGGCTACCCGGGGGTCGGCGTATACCACCCCGACACGCAGACGGAATGTGCACCTGCGGTTTTCGACGAACACGGGGCATTGGCGAACTTCGACGACGCGGTCGGTGAGCTGGTGAACACGTACGGCTCGGGCGGATTCAGCGGCTACTACAACGACGCCGCGGCGACCAACGAGCGGATGCGCAACGGCATGTACTGGTCGGGTGATCTCGCCTACCGCGATGCCGACGGTTGGATCTACCTGGCCGGCCGGACCAGCGACTGGATGCGGGTCGACGGCGAGAACCTTGCCGCGGGCCCGATCGAACGGATCCTTCAGCGCCTGTCGGAGCTCAACCATCTCGCCGTGTATGCGATCCCCGACGAGCGGGTGGGCGACCAGGTGATGGCCGCGTTGGTGTTGAACGAGGGTGCGACGTTGACGCCTCAGCAGTTTGGGGAATTTCTAGCCGCCCAGCCCGATCTCTCGCCGAAGGCATGGCCCCGGTACGTGCGGATCAACACCGCGCTGCCAAAGACAGCGACGAACAAGATCCTGAAACGCACCCTGATCGAGGAGGGCGTCAGCGCCGGGTACGGCCAGCTCTGGGAGCGGGAGGCGCGCGGACGTGACTACACGATTGCGCCACCGCGAGCGTGAACTGGTGGCGATATCCGTCGGCGTGTCGTCGCCGTAGGTTCACTCTCGGCGAAGCGCACACTCGGGCGATCACTAGCCCGTTCGGTAGTCCACCTGCCAGTGCTTGATGCCGTTGATCATGCTCGACCGCAGTCGCTCCGGTTCGGCGACAGCCCTCAGGTCGGGTATGTGGTCTGCGATCGCGTTGAACATCAGGTCGATGGTCATCCTCGCCAAGTTTGCCCCGACGCAGTAGTGCGCCCCGGTACCGCCGAATGCCAGGTGCGGGTTAGGATTTCGCAAAACATCGAAACTGAACGGGTCGTCGAAGACGTCTTCGTCGAAGTTCGCGGACCGGTAGAACAACACCAGCCGCTGGCCCTTTTTGATCTGGATACCACTGAGTTCCGTGTCCCGCAAAGCGGTGCGCTGAAATGCCGTGATGGGGGACGCCCAGCGGATGATCTCGTCGGCGGCGGTCTTCGGCCGCTGACCCTTGAACAGTTCCCATTGCTCGGGGAATTCGGTGAACGCCATCATGCCCTGCGTGATCGAGTTGCGGCTGGTCTCGTTTCCGGCGATCGCCAAGGTGACGACGAACATCCCGAATTCGGCGTCGCTGAGCTGGCCGTCGGCATCGGCGTCGATCAACGTGGTGACGATATCGTCGCCAGGATCCTGAGCTTTGCGCTCCGCCAATTGCATGGCATACCACATCATTTCGCCGGCCGAACCGAGGGCGTCATACTCGGCGAACTCGGGATCGTCGTCACCGATCATCCGGTTCGACCATTCGAAGAGCTTCTCGCGATCCTCGAGCGGAACGCCGAGCAGCCCCGCGATCGCCTGCAGCGGCAACTCGCGCGAGACCTGGAGAACGAAGTCGCCGGATCCCGCTTCGGCGGCCCGCGCGGCAATGCGTTGTGCCCGCTCGCCGAGCTCGGCGCGCAGCCGCTCGATGGCACGCGGCGTGAACCCTCGGGAGACGATCTTGCGCAGCCGCGTGTGCTCCGGGTCGTCCATCATGATCATCGACGCGCGGCCCGCTTCGATCTGGCCACCACCCCCGGTCACCTTGTAACGGGGCACCACGGACTTCTTCGCGGACGAATACACGTCGCTGCGCAGCGATACTTCGCGGACGTCGCGGTGCTTGGTCACGACCCAGTAGCCGCCGTCGCCGAACCCGCCCACATCCGGCGGCTGCTCGTTCCACCACAGCGGCGCCGCGCGGCGCAGTTCAGCAAGCTCCTGCACAGGCAACCGCTGCGCATAGATGTCGGGATCGGTGAAGTCGAAGCCGAGGGGAAGGTTGGGCGCCGCCATCCGCTCAGGATAGGAACATCGTCAGCCCCACAACCAAGGAATAGCGAGCGAGGGGGTCAACCCTCGACGAGTTGCGCGACGTTGTCGGCGCGGACCGCGTGCGGATAGTCGTCGCAGCGGCGCTGAAACGACAGGATGCTGGGGTTGAGGACGACGCCGTCGCGAATCTCGATGGCTCGGGAAATCGTCGACGACGCGTCCCACGCCGACGGCCCGCCCATGACCGTTCCCAGGTGGGGCAACAATGCCTCGCTGATCTCCCATGTCGCCGAATTCCATAAGTAGGACGGGCTGTGGTCGACGGCGTAGTAAAGCACCCCGTTCGCCAATTCAAGGATCGGCCGGTCGAACGAAGTGGGATGCGCCCAACTGAACCCCATGCCCTCGTCGCAGGAGACGTCGACGATCAGGCTTCCCGGGGCAAAGACCGCCAGATCTTCCGTGGTGACGAAGACCAGGGGTGCGTCGGGATCCTGCAGAACACAGTTGACGACGATGTCGTTCTCTGCGAGGAAGCCCGCCACCTCGGTAGGCCCCTCGGGCGTATCAGCCCACGTCCGGTTGGGGGTGTCCGGGTCTCGTCCCATCTGGATGATCTGGGTGGAGTGAATCGGCGACGCAACGGCGGCGATGTCCCGATTGGTCAGAACTCGCACATCGTCAACGCCGTGGGCGTTCAAGGCAGTGACCGCACCGCGGGCGGTCGCGCCGAACCCGATGACGGCAGCGCGCAGGCGCCGGCCGTAGCTGCCCGTGATTCCGGCGAGTTGCATCGCGTGCAGGACCGAGGAGTAACCCGCCAGCTCGTTGTTCTTGTGAAAAACGTGCAAACCGAACCCGCCGTCAGGTTGCCAATGGTTCATGGCCTCGAAGGCGATCAGTGTCAGTCGCCGATCGATGGCGACCTGTGTGAGGGAGGCATTCTGCACGCAGTGTGGCCATCCCCAGAGGACTTGTCCCACATTGAGTTCCGTCAGATCCTCGGTCTGCGCTTTGGGCAGCAGGACGATGTCGCAGCCGGCGATGAGCTGTTCTCGTGTCCTGATTCCGGCGACGAGGGGGGCCAGTGCGTCGTCGGTGGCTCCGAACTCCTCGCCATAGCCATGCTCGAGAAATATCCGCTGCCGGATCTGACGATCGATTCTGCTCAGATGCGCAGGGTGGATGGGTAGTCTGCGTTCATTTGCCTTGCGCGAGCGAGCGGGTATGCCGAGCGAAAGCCGTTGCGCCTCAGCGCTTCTTGTCATGAAGCAACGCTTCGGTGGACGACGTTTTCGCCGCCGATTTGGCGTTCTTGACGGCGCGCTTCTCTTTGAGGGACTTTCCGGACTTCTTGGTCATCGTTTGACGAGGAGATTTATCAGACATAGCTGACCCCTGTATCTGGGGGCCTGGTTGGTCCCGACTCCCTGAGTTTACCCCGGGGGTGTACGGTCAGGGTATTGGGAACCCAGTCAGTCCGGGATGCGCCCCAGCCTTATTCGGCTGATCGCCGAGCAACCGCTCAACGCCGGACACGCCGGTAACTACCGCCAGTCGGGAACACCTTGAACGCTCCATCCGTCTTTCCATCGCTGTTTCATCCTTATGGCGCACAACGCTTTTCCGGATCGGCAACGGTCGGCATCCTCAGTACATATCCGCCGACACCGTGCGGGCTGGCGACCTTCACATCGGCCCTGTCCGATGCGCTCTGCACGCACGGCGCCGACGTCAGTGTCGTAAGGGTGGCCGACGGGTCGTTGTGTTCGAGCGGCCGAGTCATCGGCGAATTAGACAACGGCTCAGCATCATCGGTGTCAGCGTGTGCAGACCTGTTGAACCAGAGTGATGTCGCAGTCATCCAGCACGAATACGGCATCTACGGTGGCGTCGACGGAGACGAGGTCCTGGACATCATCGGCGCGCTGCGTGTGCCGTCGATCGTGATCGCCCACACAATCCTCAAAAGCCCTACGCCACATCAGCGTTCGGTCCTCGAGTCGATCGCGAGGATGGCCGATCAAGTGGTCGTCATGTCAGAAGGCGCGAGGCGTCGATTGTGTCTGGACTTCGACGTCGATCGCGGCAAGGTCACCATGATCCCGCACGGAGCGACCATCCCCACCAGCGGCCGTCCGAAGCGTTCGGGTAGACCCACGCTCTTGACGTGGGGCCTGATGGGGCCTGGAAAGGGCATCGAGCGGGTGATCGAGGTGATGGGGTCGCTTGGCGATGTGGCCGGTCGGCCACGGTACCTGGTTGCCGGCCGGACGCACCCGAAGGTCCTGGCCGCCGACGGCGAGGCCTACCGCGAGGCCCGAATCGAACAAGCGCGACGCAGCGGCCTGGCGGATTCGGTGTGCTTTGACGACGGCTACCGCGACGTCGCGATGCTCACCACCCTCGCCCAGTCCTCCGCCGCGGTCGTGCTGCCCTACGACTCCACCGATCAGGTCACCTCCGGTGTTCTGGTCGATGCGATCGCGAGTGGCCGGCCGGTGGTGGCGACCGCTTTTCCGCATGCAATCGAGCTGCTCGGCACTGGAGCGGGCATCGTCGTCCCCCACGACGACCCGGGCGCCATGGCATCGGCGCTGCGCCAAGTCCTGACACAGCCGCGCCTCGCCGGTTCGATGGCGGCCGAGGCACGCCGACTGGCGCCGGAGATGACGTGGTCCGTTGTGGCCAACGCGCATTTGAAGCTGGCGCACCGGCTCGTCGCCCAGCGGCGGGCAGTGGCATGAGCGTCGCGCCATCGCCGAAATTCGACCACCTGCTAAGCCTGACTGACCGTCGCGGCACGTTCGAGCACGCCTGCTTCGCCGAGCGGCAACCCGAGCACGGCTACTGCACCGACGACATGGCCAGGGTGCTCGTCGTCGCTACCCGGCAGCCCGACACCGACGGCGTTCTGAACGGTCTCGCCGGTCTCGCGGTGCGGTTCTTGAACGAGGCGCAGGCATATTCAGGCGCATGCCGCAATCGAATGGACAGCACCGGCCGTTGGACCGACGAGCCGACCACCGAGGACCATTGGGGCAGGTGCATCTGGGGGCTTGGCACCGCCGCAGCTCACAGTGATGTCGGCTTGGTTCGCAGACTGGCCGTCATCCAATTCGAGCGCGCCGCACAGGCACGGTCGAAATGGCCGCGGGCGTCAGCCTTCGCGGCGTTGGGAGCTGCCGAACTCCTTGCCGTCCAACCCGACCATTCCGCGGCTCGCCAACTCATCACCGACTACGCGGCCGGTGTCGCCGAACCGAACGGCAACCCCGCCTGGCCGTGGCCCGAGCCGCGACTCACGTACGCGAACGCCGTTCTCGCCGAGGCGATGATCGCCGCGGGAGTTGCGCTCGATAGACCCGCGTTGTGGCAACGCGGCCTGGACTTGTTGGGTTGGCTGGTCGAGTACGAAACGACCGACGGCCATCTCTCTCCGACGCCCGTTGCGGGCAGGGGTGTCGACGACGCCCGGCCCGGATTCGATCAGCAGCCGATCGAGGTGTCCTCGCTCGCCGACGCGTGTGCTCGCGCCAGTGTCGTCGACGCCGGCGCGATCTGGCCCGAGTGCGTTCTCGCAGCCGCCGCGTGGTTCGAGGGCGCAAACGACGCAGGCCAGCTCATGTGGGATCCGGAGACAGGCGGCGGATTCGACGGTTTGCAGGCCGACGGGGTCAACCGTAACCAGGGCGCGGAATCGACGCTCGCGGTCATCTCGACCTTGCAACACGCGCGGCGCTTATCGACCGTCCTGCAATGACATCGTTGCGGACCGAGCTCGTCGCGCGCAGCCCGCACCGGCTCGCGGCCGACCCGTCGAGGGTCATCACCCGACTCTTCGTGCCCGGGCAGGAAGGGTTCGAGCGGCAGGACTCTCGCACGGGTGCTGTGCTCAGACGCATCCTTGCCCTCGACGAGGACGAGGTGCGCTCATCGTTGGACGATGTCGTGGCCCGGTTTGACGTGCGTCATCGGGATCTCTTGGGCATCTTCCGCCGGCACGCCTGTGAAGTCGCCGATCGCCTAAATACCAACGAGAAACTCTCCGATGCACGAATGTTGTTGTTGGGTGCGACATTTACCAGCGAATACGCCATTGAGGGGGCGGCCTTGTGCAACCCAAGCGTCGTCGCGCACCCGGATCAGGCGGGAACCGCTCCGGGGAGCCTGCGATTCGTGATGAGCGTGCGGGGCATCGGGGAGGGTCACCTGTCGACCATCGGGTTCCGGACGGGCGTGGTTGATGCCGTAGGCGGGGTCACGATGGATGTTCCGGGCGCGTTTGCCACCGTCGGGTCGGTCAGGTTGAGTCTGCTGGACGCTGCCGTGTTCCGCAGTGAGCTCGCCCGCTTGTACGACGCAGGCGAGGCCGCCGACTACGTCCTCGATGCGCTCGGCGACCGGTTCACCCGAGCCGACCTCGACGAACAACTCGACAAGCTCCAGACGAACCTGAGCACCCGTGGCCACGGGCAGCAGACGATTTCACTGATCCGAACCATCGCCGAGCGGACCTATACCGTCGAATTCGCCGACGAAATACCGCTTTCCGAGCGGGTACTCTGGCCGGCCATGGCCGCCGAAGCCGCCGGCATGGAGGACGCGCGCCTGGTGCGCTTCGTCGACGACGACGGGTCGGTCACGTTCTATGCCACCTATACGGCCTATAGCGGATCTCACATCAGCCAGCAGCTCTTGGAGACAAAGGATTTCCGATCCTTCACCTCCACGCCGATGGTCGGCCGCGCCGCGGCCAACAAGGGCTTGGCGCTGTTTCCGCGGCGGATCCGTGGACGTTTCGCCGCAATGTCGAGATCTGACCGTGAATCGAATTCCGTTGCCTACGCGGATCGTCCATTCGTATGGACGGAGTCGACTCCTTGCCAGCGGCCGGCACGAGCGTGGGAGGCGTTGCAACTGGGGAATTGCGGTCCGCCAATCGAAACCGAGGCCGGGTGGCTGGTGCTCACCCACGGCGTCGGTCCAATGCGCACCTACCGTATTGGGGCGATTCTGCTCGACCTCGAGGATCCGACCCGGATTATCGGTCAGCTCCGGCAGCCGCTACTGAGCCCTGCCGTCGACGAGCAGGACGGCTACGTCCCCAACGTCGTTTACTCCTGCGGGGCACTCGTGCACGCCGATACGTTGGTGGTGCCGTACGGAATCGGCGACGCCGCTATCGGCATCGCGACCGTGGACCTGGGTGAATTGCTTGCCGCGCTCGACAGTTGAAAAGTCGCAAAGAGAGAGCGTTCGGTCTCGCCCCCCAACGGTGTTTGTCAACAGTGTTGACAAGGCGTCTAACAGGGCGTTTACTTGAGATAGTCGAAAATCGCCGCGGCCTAGTCGATCCGCTTAGCCGGCGGACGCAACGCGTTCGTCTGTTCCCCGATTACCGGGGCTCACACTGCGCGACTGGATTGCGCGGGAAACGCACGCATGGGAGACATGATGAAAAAGTATGGACATCAACAGCGAAATGCTTTTCGCGATAACGCGATCCATGTAGGCGTCGGCTTCGTGGCGAAGGAGCGTCCGCATGTGGTGGAGACCTTGTCGACGCTCGGGCCGCATCTGGGAAAGTGGGACCCGAGTGACGTGGGCCTGGAAGTCTCACTGCAGGACCGCGGAGGTAAGGAGCAGCGCGTCACACTGCGCACCATCCTGCCGGGCCATCAGCCGCTGGTAGCGGTCGCGGTAAACCCGGACATCAACCGCGCACTTTCCGAAGCGAAGCGTGAGCTGATCCGTCAGCTCGAACACCAGAAGTCGGTGCAGGAGCCCATGAACAACCAGCGGCTCCGCAGCGCGACGATCCGACATCCGGGTGCTTCCGTGTGGCCCCAGAGCGCCGAATCCGCAACATAGACAGAGGAAATGGCCCAGGCCCAATCCGCGTGGGACTCCGAAGGCGGCGCGGCAGAGCGAGCTCAGCCTGTGGAGAAGGTGGGTCGCCGCCTATCGGTGCCGAGGGGTCACCGATGACGCCGACGCACCTTTGCCACTGAAACTCCTGATGTCGATCGGCTAGATTGCACCCGACGAGAACCGTTGTGCCTCAGCGATTATCATCATCAGGTTGACTGGTCCTGGTCGTGACGGTCGTCGTGGGAGAACGTTGACACACAGCGTTGACATACGGTGTAGTCAATAACTAAGCTGAAGTTACGCCGATGTGCTGCCGTCTTCTCCACTGATCTTGGCCGGTCGTCCGCAACCTCGGGTTCTCTAAAGAGCCCAGATCATGCCCCACGGGCCGGACTCGACAGGACATCCAATGGCAATTGGCGACATTGCTGCGTATTCGCACTTGAGCGAGACCGACATCGAGACCCTCGAGTACGAACTCGACGCCATACGCCTCGACATCGAGGAGTCACTCGGTGGGTCCGATGCGTCCTACATCTCGCACATCATCACGTTCCAACGAACGCTCGACATTGTCGCGCGCCTGCTCATCGGCTGCAGCAAGACGCGAGCCGGCTGGGTCGTAGGGACCGCGTCGCTGGCCTTCGCGAAAATTGTCGAGAATATGGAAATCGGCCACAACGTGAGCCATGGCCAATGGGATTGGATGAACGACCCGGAGATTCACTCGCGCACATGGGAGTGGGACATGGTTGCGGTCTCCTCGCAGTGGAGGCATTCGCACAACTACCGGCACCACATGTTCAGCAACGTCGTCGGTATGGATGACGATCTGGGCTTCGGCGTGATGCGCGTAACCCGCGACCAGCCTTGGCGACCCTTGTATCTGCTGCAGCCACTTCAGAACATGCTCTTGGCAGCCACATTCGAGTGGGGCATCGCCCTGCATGACGTCGACTCGGAGTGGACTGGGGCAACGACACGCGTACAGAAGGTTGCCGCGGTAAGGACGCTGATGGGCAAGATTTCCCGCCAAGCCGTCAAGGACTATGTGCTCCTTCCGGCGATGGGTCGATCTCGTTGGCGTAGAACATTGTTCGCAAACGTCGCGGCCAACGTGATACGAAACGTGTGGGCACATACAGTGATCTTCTGCGGGCACTTCCCTGACGGCGCAGAGAAATTCACCGCCGACGTACTCGAGAGTGAAAGCCGGGGTGAGTGGTACCTGAGACAGATGCTCGGCGCCGCGAATTTCAAAGCCGGCCGGCTGCTGGCTTTCTCCAGCGGCAACTTGTGTTACCAGATCGAGCACCACCTGTTCCCCGACCTGCCGAGTAACCGATACGCGCAGATCGCCGTGCGCGTTCAGGCTCTATGCGACAAATACGACCTGCCGTACACCAGCGGTTCGCTTGTGCACCAGTATCTTTTGACGCTGCGAACCATCCACAAGCTGGCGCTTCCCGACTGCTTCCTCGTGGCCACGCGCGACGACGCGCCTGAAACCGCTTCGGAACTGAAGTTTTGGACTGACGCGAGGTCGGATGCCGGAACAGCCGATTTTGCTTTGTGTCAACAATGTTGACGTATTGGGTTAACATTCGACGGACCCGATTCGGGATGAGCCGAAGGGAGTGCTCCCCACGATGACGAAACAGCGGACCGCGCCCGATACGGGCGCCGGCCATACCGACCCTGCCGTCAGCCGGTCAATGATCCTGCAAGCGGCACTGAGGATAATCGACCGTGACGGGTTCGACGGCCTGTCCATGCGTCACCTCAGTGAAGAGGTGGGCCGTGATCCCACAGTGCTTTACCGGCACGTGCCCAACAAGGCGGCACTCCTCGACGGTGTCGCCGAGATCGTGCTCGGGCAACTACGAGTGGATACAACTGACCCAGACTGGGCGGGCCAGTTGCGCGCCGTCGCTCATGAGTTCCGGCGATTGGCCCTCGCGCACCCAAACGTGGTGGCACTGCTGGTTACTCGGCCGCTCGCGACCCCGTTGGGTCAGCGACCGCCAGGGATGCTGCGGCCACTGGAGGACGTCCTCGCTCTCCTCACCTCCGCCGGCTTCAGCGGTGCGGACGCCCTGCACATCTACCGGGTGCTCTTCGGCTATCTACACGGTCACATCCTGACCGAGCTGCAGGAGGTGATCGAGCGACCCGAGGAAACCGACGACGTGCTGCGCCTTGGCCTGCACCGTCTCACGGTCACCGAGTTCCCTCAGGTGCGTGCGCTGGCATCAGCCCTGGCGTCGTACGACGGTGCCACCGAGCTCGACCGCGGCATTGATCTCCTGCTCCTCGGTCTCACTGCCACGCTGACACCGTCTGGATCGAAAGCCCCTGCACGCCAGCGATTTAGGCCCGCCGCCAGTCGCAGGCGGGCGCAAGAGTAGACTCGGCACATATCGACGGTACTTCGTCGCATGGCCGGTCAAGGTGGTGTCGTCGTCGATTTGCAGTATCTGACCAGTTCGTGGTCAAGACGGGAGCGTCGTCATGACGCGACGGCAAGTGCCCAGCGACGACCGGCCCTACAACACCCCGCCAGAACACACGCCGCGATTGCGCTTGAAGCCAAAGGCACCCCGGAGTGGCTACGTCGATGGAGCATGGTGGCCGCGCAGCGACGACCTCGCCGCGGAGCTACCAGATTTGCTGGCGGTGCTGTCGGTTCGGCTCGGGCGCATCGACCGCGTGCTCTACAACCTCGATGAATGGGCGAACGCGTCCCCAGAGCTCGTGACTCACGGAGAAGCGGTACGACTCGAGGAATGCCGACTTCAATCAACCGACACGGTCGAAGTTTTCGGCGCCAATGGCACCAAAATTGTCTTGCTGGTCGTGCCTTCGAATGTCGACGCGGATGGGGCGCATGCGACCCTGATGGCCGCCGCGTCCCCGCGCAACGACTCGACTGTAGACAGCCTGCTCATGATCAGCGCGCGAGACAGGGAGATCCGCTCGAAGGCGGTTGGCGCCCAAGCGCGCTGGGGGTCAGCGGTCTAACCTGACTTACGCATCCGTAGTTGTCCGCAGTGAGGACAAAGGGCGTAGTGTCGACAGTATCGGGCAGCTCGGTTTCGAGCGGACATGCTCGGCTGAAAAGGAAATGAAATGACTGCGCCGACAACGTTCCACACGCCCTACGACTTACGTCTCGAGCTCGTGACGGAAACCCTGAAGACTCACTCGAAGCTTGATGATAAGGCTGCGGGCGAACTCGCCGTGCATGTCCTGCACGCACTGAATTCAGTTCGCGAGAAGATGCGTTGAGATAGCTCGCACTTCGGCTAGGAAACGCCGAGCAGCGAGTTGATCGATCCGCGTGCGAAGTACGCGACGAACCCGACGGCGACGATCCAGAGCAGCGGGCTGATCTCACGCGCCTTACCCGACGCCGCGCGAAGCACCACCCACGCGATGAAACCGACGCCGATCCCGTTCGCGATCGAGTAGCTCAGTGGCATGACGGCCACGGTCAGGATGACGGGCAGCGACACAGAGAACTCCGAGAAGTCGATCTCCCGCAACACCGACGCCATCAACGTCCCGACGATCACGAGCGCGGCCGCGGCCACCTCGGACGGCACGATCTCGGCAAGCGGCGTCAAAAACATTGCGGCAAGGAATAATCCGCCGGTCACCAGGCTCGCCAGCCCCGTGCGCGCACCCTCGCTGATGCCCGCACCCGATTCGATGAAGACCGTGTTGGACGATGCGGACACCGCACCGCCGGCGACGGCGCCGACGCCTTCGACCACGAGCGCGGACTGCAGCCGCGGAAAGTTGCCGTCCTCGTCGGAGAGCTCGGCTTGGCGCGCAAGGCCTGTGAAGGAACCCATCGCGTCGAAGAAGTTGGTGAACACCAGCGTGAAAACCAGCATCACGGCCGCAAGAATGCCGATGCGGCCGAAGCTGTTCATGCTGACCTGGCCGACCAGCGAGAGGTCGGGTATCGCGAACGGCGAGTGCGACAGGCTCGGCACCGACAGGCTCCACCCGCCGTGTTTCTCGGTCGCCGATCCCAAATGCCAGATGGCCTCGACCGCCACTGCGGCGACAGTCCCGATGGTAAGCCCGATGAGTATGCCGCCCCGTACTTTTCGTGCCACGAGGATGCCTGTCACCAGCAACGTGAACACGAAGAGGAGCGTGGGCACCGATTTGATCGAGCCGCCGCCGTCGCTTCCGAGACCGACCGGGGGCGACGGCATTTTCGTGGTGCCGACGAAGCCGGCGTCGACCAGACCGATGAACAGGATGAAGAGACCGATGCCCGCCGTGATCGCGAGCTTCAACGGCATCGGCACGGCGTCGAAGATCAGCCTGCGCAGCCCCGTCGCGGCGAGCGCGACGATGATCAGGCCGTCGATGACCACCAGGCCCATCGCCTCCGGCCAGGACACCGAGCCGACGACCGAGCTGGCGAGGAATGAGTTGATGCCCAGCCCCGCGGCGAACGCGAACGGCAGCCGCGCCACGACCGCGAACAGGATCGTCATCACGCCCGCCGCCAGTGACGTGACCGCCGAGACCTGGGTAAAGCCGAGCTTGTTGCCGGTGACGTCTGCGGTGGACGACAGGATGATCGGGTTCAGCACGATGATGTACGCCATCGCGATGAACGTGACGACGCCGCCGCGCACTTCGGTGGCGACCGTCGACCCCCGGTCAGAGATCTCGAAGAAGCGATCGAGGCGCGTCACCGTTCGACCATAAATTGCGTCGGGGCTGCCTGCGCGACGACGCCCGGACGGTTCGCGTAGGCTCGCGCGGTGCTGAATTGACGGTCGCGCAAGTTAACGCGGCGCGAAACGCGGGTATGAGGTGCTCTGCGGTCTGCTTCGCACATCGTTGTAATGTCAAGGATTGACAAAAAGCGGAACGTGCCGCGGCGCAATTACGGAAGCGATCCAATCACGAGAGTCAATAGGACGGTCATGCCAGACACTTCGAGCGAGACGCAGAGCTCGGCACCTAACGCACAGTCCGAATGGCTGTCGAAGTCAGCCACCCAGACGCGAGGGTCGGACAAGGATGAAGTTCAGTTCCACTACGACATCTCCAACGACTTCTTCAAGCTCTGGCAGGACCCGACACAGACCTACAGCTGTGCGTACTTCGAGCGTGACGACATGTCGCTCGAGGAAGCGCAGATGGCCAAGGTCGATCTCTCGCTCGGCAAGCTGGGCCTGCAGCCCGGGATGACGCTGCTCGACATCGGCTGTGGCTGGGGCTCCACGATCATGCGCGCCGTCAACAAGTACGACGTCAACGTCATCGGCCTGACCCTGTCCGAGAACCAGAAGCAGCACATCGAGGACCATTGGTTCGCAAACTCCCAGAGTGAGCGCAGCATGGAAGTGCGTCTGCAGCCGTGGGAGGAGTTCGACGAGCCGGTGGACCGGATCGTCTCGATCGGCGCATTCGAGCACTTCGGCTTCAACAAGTACGACGACTACTTCAAGAAGACGTACAACTTGATGCCCGACGACGGTGTGATGCTTCTACACACGATCATCATCCCGAGCGACGAAGAGATCAAAGCCAAGAAACTGCCGCTGACGATGTCGCGGGTCCGTTTCATCAAGTTCATCATGGACGAGATCTACCCCGGCGGCCGTCTGCCACTGGCCGCGATGGTCGAACAGAACGCCGTCAAGGCCGGGTTCGATGTGACCCGCAAGCAGCACCTCCAGCCGCACTACACGCGAACGCTGGACACGTGGGCGTCCAACCTGGAGTCGAAGAAGGACGAGGCCATCGCGATCACCTCCGAACAGATCTATGAGCGGTTCTTGAGGTATTTGACCGGCTGCGCCGACCTCTTTCGTCAGGGCTACACCGACGTATGCCAGTTCACCTGCGAAAAGAGGTGACAGTGGCACCAACGGACATGCGTCCCCACTTCGAGGAGATTCAGGCACACTACGACCTCTCCGACGAGTTCTTCGGAGTGTTCCAGGACCCGTCGCGGACCTACAGCTGTGCATTCTTCGAGAACGACGGGGTGACGCTCGAAGAAGCGCAGATGGCCAAGATCGACCTCGCGCTAGGCAAGCTCGACCTGCAGCCAGGGATGACGCTGCTTGACGTCGGCTGCGGTTGGGGCTCGGTGATGAAGCGCGCGGTCGAGAACTACGGCGTCAACGTGGTCGGCCTGACGCTGAGCAAGAACCAGGCCGTCTACTGCGAGCATCTTCTGGAGGAGATCGACACGGACCTGTCCCGCCGGGTGTTCCTGAAGGGCTGGGAGCAGTTCGAGGAGCCCGTCGACCGGATCGTCAGCATCGAGGCGTTCGAGGCGTTCCCGAAAGAGCGGTATGCGGCGTTCTTCGAGACGTGCGACCGCATCCTTCCCCACGGCGGCCGGATGGTGTTGCAGACGATCATGGGGCACCCGTTGAAGCGCTGGCCGGAGATGGGCATACCGATCGTGATGTCCGACCTGAAGTTCATGCGGTTCATCGCCAAGGAGATCTTCCCGGGCGGCTCGATACCGTGCGACGAGGACATCATCGGCTTGTCCGGCGCCGTCGGCTTTACGGTGGAGAACCTTCAGCTGTTGGACGAGCACTACGTGCGGACACTGGACACCTGGGCATCGAACCTGGAAGCCGCCCGCGACGAGGCCATCGCCGCGACATCGGCTGAGGTCTACGACCGGTACATGCGCTATCTGGTCGGATGCTCCGACTTCTTCCGGCGCGGCATCAGCAACCTCGGTCAGTTCACGCTGGTGAAGGCCTAGCTTCTAGGGCGTGCGCAGTGTTTCCCAACTGTGCTCATCCTCGAGCTCGCGGATCATTCGTGCGGTGCGGTCGCGCAGAAGCAACGTGACGACGATTCCGATGACGATGGCAACGACCAGGGCAATCCACGAGAAGCGCGACAGCCAGCGCTCGGCGGCCAGGCCCGCGAAATAGACGACCGCGGTGGTGCCGCCCGCCCAGAGCACTCCACCGGCTGCGTTAGCTGCCAGGAACTTCGCATAACGCATCCGCAGCGCACCGGCGAGCGGGCCCGCGAAGATGCGCAGCAGTGCGATGAAACGGCCGAAGAAGACCGCCCACACGCCCCACCGGGCGAACAAGTGCTTGGCCAGCGCTACATGGCCGGGTCCGAAGTGTTTGGGGAACCGTTTGCCCAGTCGCTCGAACAAGGACATGCCGTAGCGCCGGCCGATCGAATACCCGATCGTGTCGCCGATGATCGCCCCGATGGCCGCCGCCGCACCGACGCCTATCGGACTGATGTCGAGTGTGTGTCGTGACGCCAGCAGTGCCGCACTGACGAGGGCGATCTCTCCCGGCAGCGGTATGCCGAGACTTTCGATGCCAATGACCGCCCCCACGATGAGATAGACGGCGAGCGGTGGCACCGACTGCAGCAACTCTTCGACGTTCACGGGCTAAGAATGCCCTACTGCTCGGACGACGACCGTGTGCTCGCCCCGCGGCACCAGCTCACCGATCACCGGAGCGCCCGGAATCTCGCCGGCGATCAGAAGGCCGCCGGAGGTCTGCGCGTCGGCAAGCAATAGCGCCTCCCCTTCGCCGATGGCCGAGAAGTCGGCGTGCGGCTCAACCCAGTCGAGGTTTCGCCGCGTTCCTCCGCTCACGTAACCCTCTTCGAGTGCTTGTCGCGCGCCGTCCAGATAGGGCACCGCTGCGGCGTCGATGACCGCCGTCACGCCGCTGGCACGCGCGAGCTTGTAGAGGTGGCCCAGGAGGCCGAAACCCGTGACGTCCGTAGCACATTCGACCCCGGCGTTGAGTGCTGCGGCGGCGGCCTCTGCGTTGAGTGTGGTCATCGCGTCGATAGCCTCGGGGAATCGTTCGCCTGTGGCCTTGTGTTTGCTGTTGAGCACGCCGATTCCCAGCGGCTTCGTCAGCGACAACGGCGTCCCGGCTTTACCAGAGCTGTTGCGCAACAACCGATTCGGATCGGCGATCCCCGTGACGGCCAGGCCGTACTTGGGTTCCGGGTCGTCGACGCTGTGCCCGCCGGCCAGATGGCAGCCCGCCTCATTGCATACGTCGAGCCCGCCGCGCAGAGTCTCGGCGGCCAGGGCGAAAGGCAACACGTCGCGCGGCCATCCCAACAGGTTGACCGCCACCACGGGCGTCCCGCCCATCGCGTACACGTCGGAGAGCGCGTTGGTGGCCGCGATGCGGCCCCAGTCGTATGCGTCGTCGACCACGGGCGTGAAGAAGTCGGTCGTCGCGATCAGTGCAATGCCGTGTTCGATCCGCACCGCGGCCGCGTCGTCGCCGTCGTCCAGTCCTACGAGTAGCTCTCCCGGCGGATTCAGCGGTGCTGCCTTCGTCAGCCCCCGAACCACTTCCTCGAGTTCGCCCGGCGGAATCTTGCACGCGCACCCCCCGCCGTGGGCGTACTGGGTGAGTCGGTAGGCCATGTCGCCATCGTGCCCCGCGCCCGTTCGTCGCGGCCCGGCGCCCGTCACATCCGCGCCCAGACTTCTTCGTCACAGATGCCCCACTGGCAACCAGATCCGGTGGACTTCCGTTCTGCCCGCTTCTTAGCGACAGTTCTCTGACCAGCACTAACGCTGGAATTTGTCGCTCATCGCTGCACCACCGATTCGCCATCTACCAGCGCCGACGTCACAGTCGCTAAGAAGCGGGCAAACCGACCCACGCCCTCGCCGAGGGACTCCAGTGGAAGCTGTTACTGGTGTGATTTGCCATGATGAACCCATGGCCCAGGGAGGCGTATCCGGTCTGGTGGCCGGCACGGTCTTCAAAATCGCTGAGCGGCAGGTCCTGTCGCTGGCGGGTTCGATTCCCGTCCGCCTCCGCCATCCAACGGGCCTCCACCATGGATGACCCGCGCCGCCGAGTTCCCCGCACCGACGAGCTGCTTGCCGATCCGCGGCTCGCCGACGCGGAGCGGGTGCTGGGTCGAGCGTTGGTGAAATCCGTTGTGGCGCAAGCGCAGGAGCGCGCAAGGGCGGGAGAGATCGCGCCGGAGCAGGTCGCCGAACATGCCCTTGCCGCGCTGCCGGCCAGCGCGACGAGCCTGCGGCCGGTGATCAACGCGACCGGCGTGGTCGTGCACACCAACCTGGGCCGCGCGCCGTTGTCGCAGGCCGCGCTCGACGCCGTGGTGACCGCGGGCCGCGCCACAGACGTCGAGTTCGACCTCGAAACGGGTCGCCGTGCCCGCCGCGGCCGTGGCGCTCTGGCCGCGTTGGCCAGCGCCGTCCCCACCGCGGGCGGTGTACACGTGGTCAACAACAACGCCGCCGCGCTCTTGCTCGCAGCCATGGCTCTCGCGTTCGGCAAGGAGATCGTCATCAGCCGCGGCGAGTTCGTCGAGATCGGTGACGGGTTCCGCATCCCCGAACTGCTGGCGTCCACCGGCGCGCGGCTTCGCGAGGTCGGCACCACCAACCGCACGCATCTCCGCGACTACAAAGAGGCCATCGGGCCCGACACCGGCTTCGTGCTCAAGGTGCACCCGTCGAACTTCGACGTCACCGGCTTCACGTCTGCCGTCCCTGTCGCCGAACTCGCCGAACTCGACGTCCCCCTCGTCGTCGACATCGGCTCCGGCCTGCTGACCCCGCACCCGCTGCTGCCCGACGAGCCCGACGCGACCAGCATGGTGCGCGACGGCGCCGACCTGGTCACTGCCAGCGGCGACAAGCTTCTCGGCGGTCCGCAGGCGGGTCTGATGTTCGGCACAGCGGAACTGATCGAGCGGGTGCGGCGGCACCCCGCTGCGCGGGCGGTGCGGGTGGACAAGCTGACTCTCGCCGCGCTCGAGGCGACGCTGATCGGACCGACGCCGCCGGTGGTCGAGGCGCTCGACGCCGACGCGGCCGTCCTGCGGCGTCGCGCGGAGCGGATCGCCGAGCAGCTGCCGGACGCGCAGGCCGTGGACTGCCTCGCGGCCGTCGGTGGTGGCGGCGCGCCGGGCGTCGAGCTGCCCAGCGCAGGGGTGAGCCTGCCCGAGCGCTACGCCGCGCCGTTGCGCACCGGCAAACCCCCGGTCGTCGGGCGCCTGGAAGCCGGGCGGTGCGTGCTGGATCTGCGCACGGTCACGCCGGACGAGGATGAGCAGCTGCTCGCGGCGGTGCGGGCGTGTTCGTCGTAGCGACGGCCGGGCATGTCGACCACGGAAAGTCGACGCTCGTGCACCGGCTCACCGGCATGTGGCCGGACCGTCTCGCCGAGGAACAGCGCCGCGGCCTGACCATCGACCTCGGCTTTGCATGGACGGAGCTCGACGGGCGGCAGATCGCCTTCGTCGACGTGCCCGGTCACGAGCGGTTCGTCGCGAACATGCTCGCCGGTGTGGGTCCGGTGCCGGCGGTGGTGTTCGTGGTGGCGGCGACAGAGGGCTGGATGCCGCAGTCCGAGGAGCACTTCGCGGCTGTGAAGGCGCTGGGCGTGCGGGATGTGCTGGGGGTGATCAGCAAGGCGGATCTCGCCGACCCGGGGCCCGCCATCGCGCAGGTGCGGGAGCGGTTCCCCGGCGCGCCTGTGGCGCTCGGCACTGACATGGAATCAGTTCGCGCGCAATTACTTTCACTGGTTGACCGGCAACCGCCACCGGACCGCGACGCCGATGTGCGGCTCTGGGT
Source organism: Candidatus Melainabacteria bacterium (assembly GCA_963780635.1). Taxonomy (GTDB): domain Bacteria; phylum Actinomycetota; class Actinomycetes; order Mycobacteriales; family Pseudonocardiaceae; genus DATEPR01. Next base: position 995,389 of record CAWACW010000012.1, on the reverse strand, counting down.
GGACCGCTCGTTCACCGTGCGAGGGGCCGGCACGGTTGTCACCGGCACGCTCGCCGCAGGCACTATCCGAGTCGGCGACGAGCTCGAGCACGCCGGGAAGCGGGTCACGGTCCGCGGCTTGCAGTCGCTGGGCCGCGACCACGCTTCAGTCGCCGCGGTGGCCCGCGTCGCGGTGAACGTGCGAGGCGTGGACCGGCATGACATCGGCCGCGGCGACACTCTTCGGACCCCCGGCGCGTGGCTTGATACGGCGGAAGTCGATGTCGCACTGCACTCGGCGGCCGACATGCACCGAGAGTTGGTGCTGCACATCGGTTCTGCAGCCGTACCGGTGCGCGTCCGCATGCTCGGCGCGAAGGGGGCGCGGCTACGCCTGGCGCGACCGCTGCCGTTGCGCGTCGGCGACATCGGGCTGTTGCGTGATCCGGGGGAGCATCGGATCGCAGCGGGCGTCGAGGTGCTCGACGTGCGACCGCCTGCGTTGCGCCGCCGAGGAGCGGCGCGAGAGCGGGGCGACGAGCTGGCCACCGGCCGCGTCCGCCCGCCCGTCTGCGCACGCGCAGAAGAGTTGCGCGCCATGGGTTTCGAGGCAACGGGTGAGCGGGTGGGTGCGTGGGTCGTCGACACCCAGTGGTGGTCCGAGCGGCGTCGTCATTTGATGACGGCGCTCGAAAAGTGGCATGCCGACCACGACCTCGCGGCGGGCATGCCACTCGAGACCGCGCGCCAGCAGGCAGAACTGCCCGCCGCCGAGTTGGTGGCGCCGCTGCTGGAAGGGACGAACCTCGAGGTCGCCGACGGCCGGGTTCGCCGACCGGGAACACAGCTGCCGGCACGCGTCGACAAGGCTCTGCGCACGGTCGAGGAGTGGTTGGCCGCCGAGCCTTTCCGCGCACCGGAGGCCGACGAGCTCAAGAAACTCGAACTGGGCGCACAGGAACTCGGCGCCGCTGTCCGCGCGAAACGCCTTACCAGGATCACCGACGGTGTGGTGCTCGGACCCGACGCGTTCGAAAGAGCCGCCGCGATACTGACAAAGCTGCCGCAACCGTTCACGGTCAGCGAGGCCAAACGCGCGCTGGGAACTAGCCGCCGTGTGGCTGTCCCTTTACTGGAAATGCTGGATGCGCAGCGCATTACGCGGCGAGATGCGCACGGAACGCGCACGATCGTTCACGATGTCCACTGATCGTCGGCATTAGCCGATCGGGTATTCGAATACCTGCAATCATCTCCGCGACTTCCGCGATGATCTGAGTTCATGTACCGGATCTTTGTGAGCCACTCGAGTGTGGACACCGCGTCTGCGGTGGCACTGATCCAGTGGCTTACCGAGAACCACCCCAGCCTGCGCGGTGGCATCTTTCTCGACGTCGACCCGCAGACCGGCCTCATGCCCGGAAACCGCTGGAAATCAGAGCTGTTCCGAGCGGTCGACCGATGCGAGGCGGTCTTGTGCCTGCTCAGCCCGAACTGGGAGCAGTCCTCGGAGTGCCTCGTCGAATACCGCTACGCCGAGTCGCTCAACAAGCGAATCTTCTGCGCTCGGCTCGACCCACTGGCCGCGGGTGACAAGACGCACGAGTGGCAGTACTGCGATCTGTTCCCGGGCGCGGGACCCGTCACGACGGTATCCACGGACGGCCAGGAGCCCGTCCAATTCTCCGCCGAAGGCCTGGACAGGCTGCTGCGCGGCGTCCGGGAAGCCGGCATTGGCGCCGAACACTTTCCCTGGCCACCGCCGGAAGATCCCAAACGAGCGCCGTACCGCGGCTGGCAACCGATGGAAGACACCGACGCCGCGGTCTACTTCGGCCGAGACGCGCAGATCGTCCGCGGGCTCGACGCGCTGCGCGGCATGCGCACCACCGGTGTCGAGGGAATGTTCGTGGTGCTCGGCCCGTCCGGAGTTGGGAAGTCGTCGTTTCTCCGGGCGGGATTGCTGCCTCGGTTGCGCCGCGACCACTCGAATTTCGTGGTCTGCGACATCGTCCGGCCCGAGCGCGCCGCGCTCACCGGCGAGCAGGGACTGGCCCGGGCGATCCTGAACATCAGAGCACGAGGTGGGACTGAGTGAGCCTGCCCTCGGGGACATCAAGTCCGCGTGCCTCGCCGGGGACACCGGCGGCTGGCCGAGTGGCTGGGGGAAGCGCTCGCCACGCCTTTCTTCGACGAGGCGCCGCTCCGACCTGATATTGCCGATCGACCAGGGCGAGGAGCTTTTCGCCGCGAAGCGGGCTCGGAGGCCGACACCTGTGTCCTCAGCTGCTTAGCGACTTCTGCAGACGGTGCCCACCGAGGAGCTGCCGCTGTCGCGCGTGATAACCATCCGCGCCGACCGCTACGAAGTCGTCTGCAGGCCGCCCCGAATTGGCCGAGTGCATACCCGGGAATTTGGCGACCTCAAGCCGATGCCGCTCACCGAGTTCCAGGAGGTGATCACCGGTCCGGCGCGCGCGGCATCTGCGGCAGGGTTGCGGTTGAGTCTCGATCCCGGCGCTCGTGGCGAGCTTCTCAGGCCGCCACCGGGGCGGCGACAGCTTGCCACTGCTCGCACTGACCCTCTCGAGGCTCTACGCCGACTACGGAGTACGGGTCAGCTGACCTTGACCACTATGGGCGATGGGCGGCATGCAACGATCGTGGACGCCGAAATCGACACGCTGCTCTCCGCCGACCCCGACTGCGCGAACGGCAGCTGCGACACGCTTCGGACCGCGTTCATCCCGTGGCTCGCCACGGTCGAGCCTACCACCGATGCCCGTCGCGGAGGGTCGCACGGTCGGTCGAGCTACCAGCCGCCAGCCACGAATTGATCGACGCCATGGTGTCCGCGCCGGCTGCTGATCAAAGACGAGCGTGACGGCGTGACCGTCGTCGAAGTCGCACTGGAAAGTCTTCTTCGGCAATGGGATCCGCTCGTACTGTGGCTGCGTGAGCAGGCGAGCGACCTGAAGGAAGCGGACAAGCTCGACAGTGCCTCCGGCGAATGGGAGCGCAACGGACGAAATCCCGAGTGGCTCATCGAGGGTGTGCGCCTGGACGCCGCCGAGGCGCTGGCCGCCTCGCCGATGTTCCGGGACCGCGTCGCGTCCGCGGCCGAATTCCTCCATGCATCGCGCCGGCACCAAGACGCCGAGGCCGAGACCGAGCGGCAACGACAGGGGGCCGAACTGCGCGCGGCGCAAGAACGTCAGCAGGCAGCAGAGGCGTTGGCCGAAGCGGAACAGCAGGCGAAGGTAGACGCGCAACAGCACGCTGGCGCGCTGCTCAAGCGAACACGGATCCTGCGTGCCGTGCTGGCGCTGGCGGTGGTTGTCGCCCTCGCAGCGGTAGTCGGGTTCGTCGTCGCATTCAAGGCGCGACGCGACGCCGACGCCCGGTTCATGGATGCGACTGCCTTACGGCTGTACGGGGATTCACAGTTGATGCTCGCCGGGCTCCGCGCGGGCGGCAGCGACGACGTGGCCGGGATACAGATGCTGTTGGCCGCACTGGAAATCCCGTCGACGAACCGGGACAAGCAGTATCCGCTCGTCACTGCGCTACAACAGGAGCGGGACCTGCTCAAGGTGATCGACACGTCGTCGATGTTGTTCAGCGCAGCGTTCAGTCCTGACGGCACACGCTTTGTCTCCGGGGGCGCCGACAACGTGGTCCGCATTTGGGACGCGAAGACCGGTCAGCCCGTCGGAAAGCCGCTAGGTGGCCACGACGGCAATGTCTGGGTTGCTCGCATACACCCGCGATGGCACCCGGATCGTCTGAGGGGGAATCGATGGCACCATTCGGCTGTGGGACGCCACATCTGGCCAGCCCGTCGGTCAGCCAATGCGCCACGACAGTGGACTGGCTGGGCTGGCGTCCAACCCAGATGGAACTCGTATCGCTGCGATCGACTACAGCGGGCAGCTCCGGCTGTGGGACTCGGCCGCTGGACAGCTCGGTGTGGAAAGCTCAACTCCACGCCGAGAACTTCGTGGGCAAGTTGGCGCTCAGCCCTGACGGACGTCACATCGCCGTCGCAGTTGATGACAACATCCAGCTCTGGGACGCCGAACGCGGCCAGCAGGTCGGAGCTTCGTTGCCATCCGCCGCCAGTTCGGCCGATGTGGCCCTGACCAGGCCGAGCACGCCGTGTTTGCTGGCCGCATAGGCCGCCACGTACGGCTCACCGACCTGCGCCGCGTTCGACGCGATCACCACGATCCGGCCGTATCCGCCGGTGCGCATGGCCGGGACCGCCCGCCGCAGGCAGCGGAACGGAGCCGTCAGGTTCAGCTCCAGCATCCGGTACCAGTCCTCGTCACCGGTCCGCTCCAGCCGCGCCGAGAAGCCGGCACCGGCACTGGCCACCAGCACGCCCACCGGCCCCCACGCGCGCTCGACCTCGCCGAACGCCGCGTCGACAGCCGTCTGGTCGGTCACGTCGGCCGCGATGCGCAGCGTCGGTGACGGGCAGCCCGCCGCCGTCGCGTCGAGGTCGGCCTCGGTCCGCGCGACGAGGGCGACCCGTAGCCCGGCCTCGCTCAGCCGCCGCGCGACTGCCCGGCCGATGCCGCGACCCGCGCCGGTGACCAAAGCGGTCGTGGACAGAGCGTCCGTCACGAGGAGCAGTATCGCCTATCCATGACGGCAGTCAAGCAGCCGACATGCATCATGGGCGGTCCGACGCGGCCGGGGTGAGCAGGCCCCGGTGGAACGCCTCGGCGACGGCGGCAGCGCGGTCGCTGACGCCCAGCTTCGCGTAGATGTTCAGCAGGTGGGTCTTGATCGTGGCCTCGGTGATGAACAGCGTGGCGGCTGCCTGCTTGTTGGTCGAGCCCGCCGCGACCAGCTCCAGCACCTCCAGCTCCCGCTGCGACAGCGGACCGGCGCTCGGCGCCCGGACGCGGTTCATCAAGCGGGCCGCGACCGTCGGCGAGAGCACCGCCTGGCCGTGCGCGGCAGCCCGGACCGCGCGCAGCAACTCGGCGCGGGGCGCGTCCTTGAGCAGATACCCGGTCGCGCCCGCCTCGATGGCAGGCAGCACATGGCTGTCCGTGTCGTACGTGGTCAACACCAGCACGCGCGACGCACTGCCCAGCTTCACCAGCTCGGTGATCGCGGTGACGCCGTCCATGCCGGGCATCCGCAGATCCATCAGGATCACGTCCGGCCGCAGGTCCTGGGCCAGCCGGACCGCCTCGGCGCCGTCCGCGGCCTCGCCGAGTACCTCGAACTCCGGATCGCGCTCGAACATGCTGCTCAGGCCGTTGCGGACCACCGGGTGGTCGTCGGTGATCAACAGCCGGATCGGGCGGTCGCCGTTCATGTGCTCGCCTCCGCCGGTACGCAGGCCGAGATACCGGTGCCCGCACCCGGCTCGGATTCGACCTGCAGGGTGCCGGACAGGCCCTCGATGCGCTGCCGCATCGCGACCAGCCCGAACCCACCCGCATCGGAGCCGTTCCCGGGCACCGCGTCGGCCAGCCGAGCCGGATCGAAGCCCTGACCGTCGTCTCGCACGTCCAACGCCACCTCGTGCTCCATGTAGGACAGTGTCACCCCGACTCGGGCGGCCTGCGCGTGTTTGGCCACGTTGGCCAGTGCCTCCTGCGCGGTGCGCAACAGTGCCACCTCCACCTCCGGTTGCATCGGCCGGGCAGTGCCGGTCGTGGTTACCTCGACGGCCACTCCGTGCAGCGCCGACCACCGCCCTGCGACCCCGGTCAGCGCCTCGGACAGCCGGGCCGTCTCCAACGGCTCGGGCCGCAGCGCGTGTACCGACCGGCGGGCCTCGGACAGGCTCTCCCTGGCCAACTGGGTCGCGGCCGTGACGTGCCGGTGCCAGTCGGCGCGATCCTCACCCGCCTGCTCGGCTGCCTGGAGCTGGGTGATGATGCCGGTGAGGCCCTGTGCGAGCGTGTCGTGGATCTCGCGCGCCATCCGCTGCCGTTCGTCGAGCACGCCTGCCTGCCTGGCCTGCAAGACCAGCCGTTCGTGCAGGGCCGCGTTCTCGGCCAGCGTCTGCTCCAGCCTGCGGTTCGACTCGCTCACCTCCTCCAGGGCCTGCCGCCGCCGCTCGCTCTCGCTGCCGCTGCGCCACTCGAACCACGCGAATCCGCACATCGGCACTATGTTCGCGATGAGAATGGCCACGTAGACGGTGATGCCGAACGCCGTGTTCCTGGGGATGCCGGACGCCTGCGCGGTCCCCGCCACAGCCGCCACCGCCGCGACCCCGGCCAGCCGCCACGGCCAGGGCAGCAGCCGGAACGCGAACAGGTAGCCGGGGACCGCCAAGAACCCGAACCACGGCGCCCGCACCACGAGGACCGCCATGATCGCGATCAGCACGGTCAAGAACACGGCCATCGGCACCGGGCGCCGCCGCCAACTGGGCGGATGCAGCGTGACCATGCCCAGGATCCAGAGCGCTGCCGCGGCGCAGAGCGCCAGGTCGATCCACAGCGAGGCCGGCGTCGAATGCTTCTCGACCACGGTGATGGCCACCAGGACCGCGAGCAGCGTGAAGGGCACGACGGTCAGCACATGCGGCCACCGTTCCTCGCGCGCCTCCAGCCAGGAGCGTGTCATCTGCCCTCCCGGTGGCGTTCCTCCTGCGGACAATCTAGCGGTCGGACGGGCCGTTGCCGGCGAACGTCGAGCGCAGCCTGGTGCCGTTGACCAACACGACCACGCACAGCAGGACCAGGCCGCACACGCCCTGTTCGATCTTCATCCACAGCGGGAACGTGCCGGGCAGCGCGATGATGACCGCGATCGCCACCACCATGACCGCCGAGACGATTCGCAGCCTGCGGAACGCGGGCCGGGAACCGCTCGCCGCACGACGGGTCAGGGCGACGGTCAGCAGCGCGCTCGCCACGACGATGGTGCCGCGGATCCACACCGCCGGGTTGACGATGCCCGGGTGGTTGCGCAGCAGCACGATGGCGGCCAGTGTGAGGACGCTGATGCCCAGGTAGGTGCCGGCGAGCACGGCCGTGCCGCGCCACGCGGACCGCGAGGAGTTCAGTTCGTGCTGGGCCAGGCTTGAGGCGTTCATGGTGGACCTTTCGATCGGGACTGTGCGCTTAGCGTCCCGTTCGAGCCCCCGACCGCACATCGCCCGAACATCCGGGTGAGCGGCTGAACCGGAGCCTCCACCACCCGGCTGAGTCCATCAACCGATCGGTTGATGGCGCTGCTTGTCACCAGCCGTCGAAGCCCGGCACGTGCGGCCAGCCGTGGGTCACGCGCTCAGGACCCGGACAGGACCACGCGCTGCAGCCACACCACGTCCGGACCACCATCCGCGTCGGGTTCCCGGCGCAGGAAGGCGAATCCGTTGCGGGCGCAGAACGCCGCGGCACGGTCGTTGCCCGCCACGTACTCCAGCCGGACGGCCCGGTACCGGCCGGTCGCCTCGGCGATGACCCGCTCCAGCAGGGCGGTGCCGGCTCCAGTGCCCTGAGCCCGCGGCAGGACGTACAGCTTCCAGCGGATCAGCACGTCCCCGTCCGGCGCGAAACCGGCGATGCCGGCCACCGCACCCGACTCGGCGACGGCGACCAGGGTCCTGTCGTCGGCCAGGCCACGGCGGACGGCCTCGTCCGACCACCACCGCGCGAGGCCGTGCTCGACGTACTCGGCACCGGCCAGCGGCTCGCAGGTCGGCGGCCAGGTCTGGTGACCCACGGCCGCGACGGCGTCGGCATCGGCCGCCGTCGTGACGCGAACGGTGACGGACACCTCAGCGCTCCCCTTCGGTTCCCGGCATCGGCGATAGTTCACCCTGACCGCCGGGACCGACCGCGGACCGCTGGCCGACCGCGGCGCGAATGGTCGCGTTCGGGGCCGCCTTCTTGTAGGGTCGTACCCACTACGGTAGATACTAAGCAGGGCGGTGTGTGATGATCGACGTAGGGAACGCCCCTCGGCTGTCTCTTGCCGAGCGGGACCGTCGATGGGCCAGGACCCGCGAGCTGATGGCCGAGCACAATGTCGACGTGCTCGTGCTGCCCGGGCTGCGCGGCCGCGAGTCCTACGAGAGCTACCTGTCCAACGAGTCCATTCAGGGCATCGTGGTGATGCCCGCCGACCGGGACCCGATCTATCTCACCTGGAGTGCCTTCCGCATCGTCGGCCGGACCGACCCGATCAACCACCGCCGCTACTGGATCGACGACATCCGCTCCGGCCTGCTCGGCCCGCTGGTCGTGGACGCGCTGCGCGAGCTGGGCGCGCTGTCCGGCCGGATCGGCATCGTCGGCGTGCACAGCGTGAACCCGATGGAGCTCGAAGGTTTCGTGCCCTACGCGATCTGGGACCACGTCCTCAAGGGCGCGCCGGACGCCGAGTTCGTGGAGCTGTCCAAGCCGTTCGGGCTGATGATGATGGCCAAGGGCGAAGAGGAACTGGCCGTCGCCAGGCACACCGCGAACGTCGGTGAGCTGCTCGCCCAGAAGATCCTCGACGTGGCCCGGCCCGGTGTCCGGGACAGTGACCTGTTCGCGGCCATCGTGGAGGAGAGCTACCGCGCCGGCCTCACGCTCACGCCGCCATCGGTCATCGTGAAGACCGGCCGGGACACCATCTCCTGGGGTCCACCCGAGTGGGGCTACTCCGACGACCCGCCGCGCGTGATCGAGGCAGGCGACCTCGTGACCTGCGAGCTGATGCCGACCTACGCCGGAATCGAGACGCAGCAACAGGTCCAGGTCGTGATGGGGAAGATCACCCCGCAGCAGCGCAAGCTCGCCGACCTCGCCCGCGCCTCCTACGACATCGGCCTGGAGACCATCAAGCCGGGCATCACCTTCCTCGAACTGAACGACGCGATGGCCAAGCCGGTGCTGGACGCCGGGTGCTGGCACCTGTCGCCGATGATCCACAGTGTCGCGCCCGCGATGCTGCTCGGGTCGCTGCACGGCGGCGCGCAGGCGCATCTGGGCGACGAGTTCCCGTGGTTCAAGCAGCTCCCGCCCGCGCAGGACGGTGTGCTGGCCGAGGGCATGCTGTTCTCGTTCGAGCCGAACGCCTGTATCGGCCGGGAACGGGTCAACATCGGCGGCACGGTCGTCGTCGGCGCGTCCGGGCCTGAGGAACTGAACTCCTTGCCGTGCAACCTGCTCGAAGTCGAGATCTGACCGCGAACACCGAAGATGGCCCCGGCTATGCCGGGGCCATCTGTCGTGTCAGGCCCGCTTGAGCCGCTGGATCTTCGCCACCGGGATCGGGCCGGGCGGTTCCAGGACACCGTCGGACAGGTAGGTGCCGATGCGGTTGCCGGCGGTGACCGGCAGCAGCACACAGGACGGCCGGTCCGGCGAGTGGTGCACGGTCAGCCGGGCGGCCGTCTGCCGGTGGATGTGGCCGAACGCCGTGGCCCGCAAGGGATCCATCGGCTTCTCGTTGTCGGCCAGCTTGACCCGCAGCCCGATCCGCTCACCGATGGACACCTCGCGGCCGATCGGCGCGAGCGCGACCTTGACCTGGTACACCTCGCCCGGCGTCAGCGGGTCGCGGCTCTGATGGCGGTGCCGGGGCAGCCACGGCTCGCTACCGTCCTCGTCCAGCGCCCGCTGCGACGCCCGCAGCCAGCCGCGGGACAGTTCTTCCTCGCTGCCGTCGGCCCGCAGCACGAACATCGACACGAACAGCAGCGCCTCGGTGTCGCTGGTGGAGATGTAGCCCTCGAACACCGCGGGCCCCACCAGTTCGGTCTGCTCCATCAGCACCGGTGACAGGAACGTGGCGTCGCCGTGGTGGAACGGTGAGTCGGAGAAGCTGCTGGACGTCTCGTGGTCCCATAGTTCGTGCTCGCTGAGCAGGCCCTCGTCGTGCAGGTAGAACGGCGTCCAGTGGGTCTCCGGCAGCGGCCATTCGGTCGCCGTGCGCCAGGTGCCCTTGCCGGGCACGAACAACTCGACCGGATCCTCGTCCATGAACCCCGTGTCGTTGCCCAGCAGCCAGTGGTCGAACCAGCGCAGCGAGTGGTACTGCAGCTGGTAGAGCGGGCGGTCCAGGTACAGCGGCGGGCCGATCATCAGCTTCTTCGGGCCCTCCCACCGGTCCCAGTTGCGGAACGCCGAGGTCAGCTGCAACCCGTAGATGCCCCAGCAGGCACCGAAGAACGCGGGCACGCTCGTGGCCTGGTACTCCACCCGGCGGTCGGCGAAGAACTCGTTGTCGGTCGCGTTGAGCAGAATGTCCACCAGGAACGCGTTGTGCCGCGCGTCCGGGTTCTCCAGTGCGGCTTTCAACGGCGGGATCGCGCAGATGTCGTCGTCGGTCAGCAGTTGCGCGACGGCAGCGCGGTAGGCCTCCTCGCCGACGCGGGCCTTGTGCAGGCTGCTGTAGCGCAGCGCGTCGAGCTTCTCCCGCCAGCCCACCAGGAAGCCGTAGGTGAGGATCCCGCCGTGATAGGCGAGGTCGCGGTAGATGTCGGTCAGACCGTACGGCGCGAAGATCGCCTTGAGCGCCGGTGGCTCGCGCATGGCGACGTGAATCGCGAGCCGGGAGAAGTAGGAGACGCCGAACAGGCCGACGTTGCCGGTGCACCACTCGCGCTCGGCCAGCCAGCCGATCGCCTCGGTGGCGTCGTCGGCCTCCGTGCGGCCCATGAACTGGAACTCGCCGGTGGACTTGCCAGTGCCGCGCACGTTGAACACGCCGTGTGCATATCCGCGGCGGGCGAAGAAGTACGGGTCGCCCGCCTCCATCCAGCCGCGCTGCAGCCCGAAACCGACCGGCTTGATCGGTCCGAACTGGAACTCGTTGTTGTACGGGTGGAATCCGACCAGCAGCGGCACCGGTTCGTCGGTGACCGGCCGGAACATCGTGCCGACCAGTATGTTGCCGTCGGCCAGCGGTATCTCGTAGTCCTCCTCGACCGTGACCTCGAACCGACGTGCTGACAGTGCCCAGTTCGTGCCGAACACGCGATCACACCTCCGACGTCGTCGTAGGACACGGAGCCTTGCCGCGCCCGATGCACCTGGATACTATCGTACCTACTCAAGTAGGTAATTCAGCGACGGACAGGTGTCGACATGCCGGCAGAGGTAACGATTCCCACGCGCTACGGCGACGAGGTCAGAGCGGATCTGTACCTGCCGGACGGTCACACCGCGGGTGATCGGGTGCCCGTTCTCGTGGCCGCGTCGCCTTACCAGAAGTCGTTGGCCCGCCTGCCCGTGGCCGGCGTCTTCCCGTTCCGCGAGACCGGCCCCACCGAGCTGTACCTGGCCAACGGTTACGCCTTCGTCTGGGCGGACGTGCCCGGCTCCGGCCGCTCCAGCGGCACGTGGGACCCGGTATCGACAAAGGAGGGTCACGCGCTCTACGACATCATCGAGTGGGTGGCCGCGCAGGACTGGTGCACCGGCAACGTCGGCATGATCGGCGAGTCGTACTACTGCTGGAGCCAGTGGAACGCCGCGCGGATGCGCCCGCCGAGCCTGAAGGCGATCGCCGCGTTCGACGGCGGCAGCGACCTGTACCGCGACTGGCTCTACAAGGGCGGTATGCCGGACTTCGGCTTCATCTCGTCGTGGACGGCGGCCCTCCTGCTGCAGCATCAGGCCGAAGGGCATCCCATCGATGGCGGCGACCGGCACCTGCACCTGTCGCACGTCTACGAGCACCCGTTCGACGACGAGTGGCACCGGGACCGCTCGCCGTTCTGGGACCTGGACCAGGTCGAGGTCCCGGTACTGTCCGTGGGCGCATGGGTCAAGGGCTCGTTGCACATGCGCGGCAACGTCGAGGGCTTCCGCAAGCTCACCGGCCCGAAGAAGTTGCTGATGCTCGGCGGCAACAACGCGAGTGAGATCCAGAAGCTGTACGAGACCGAACAGTTCCACGCGACCGAGCTGATGCCGTGGTACGACCACCACCTCAAGGGCGTCGACAACGGGGTCATGGACGGGCCTGACGTGCGGCTCTGGGTGAATCGCGGCACGGCCTACCGCACCGCGGACGAGTGGCCGCCGGTCGGGTCCAGCCCGACCGTGTTCAATCTGAGCGCGGAGCACAGCGGGGCTGTCGGCTCGCTCAACGACGGTTCCCTCACCGAGGGCGAGCCGTGCGCCGAGCCGTCCAACACCAGCTTCTCCTACCCGGACCCGAAGTGGTCGGTCGGCACCACGATGATGACGCCGCACGGCCCCGATCACCTGGCCCGCATCGTCACGTTCTCCACACCCGAGTTCGACCGCGTCCGCGAGTTCACCGGCGACGGGCACCTCGTGCTGTTCGCGTCCACCGACCAGCACGACATCGACGTCGTCGTCCGCATGGCGGTGATCGGCGTGCCCGATGCCCCGCCGAGGGGCTTCGAGTTCATCGGCCGAGGCTGGCTGCGCGCGTCGCGGCGCGCCGAGGACAAGGAACTGTCCACCGAGATGCGGCCGTTCCACACGCACGACCACGCCGACGAGGTCGTGCCGGGCGAGGTCTACCAGCTGCGGGTGCCGCTGGTGCCGATGTCCTTCCTGGTGCACCCGGGGGAGCGGATCCGCCTGGAGATCAGCTGCACGGACTCGCCCGCGCTGGAAGGCCGGATGTTCCAGTGGTACGGCGTGAAGGTCGGCACGGACACCTACCACCACGACGCGGCACACCCGTCGCGGCTGGTCCTGCCGGAGATGGCCGAGCCCACCCAGAGCTGACGACCCCGGCCTGCGCACCACAACGCGCCGTGCGCAGGCCGGGGTTCGTCACCAACTGGGTAGGCGTCCCGCAGCCAAGTCCAGCTTTGCCAGGCCAGCCGGCGTCCTGCCGGCCCACCCGGCTCGCGGCGCGGGGCCACCGGAGGCAGTTTCATCGGCCCGCCAGGACAGCGACCCGCCGCACCACTCGCGGCCATCCCCGCGTGCGGAGCCGGGAAGCGGTTCGCCCCGCTCCCTCGTCCAGGCCCCACGTGACGCCGGGATGGGCTGGTGCCCGACAGTCTTGCGCTGCTCGACCCGGGTTCGGCGGCTGCCGGCTCGTCACACTCGTTCGACGAGCATTGCCATACCTTGGCCGCCGCCGACGCACAGGGTGGCCATCCCGAACCTTCCGTTGCGTTCGTCCAGGTTGGTCAGCAGGTTGCACAGCAGGCGAATACCGGTCATGCCGAACGGGTGACCGAGCGCTATCGCGCCGCCAGCGGGATTCAGCTGCGCCGCGTCGATGCCGACCTCGCGACTGACCGCCAGCACTTGCGCCGCGAAGGCCTCGTTGAACTCGACCACGTCGATGTCCTCGATGGTCAGCTTGGCTCGCCGCAGCACCGTCCGGATCGCCTCGATCGGTCCGACTCCCATCACCGTCGGGTCGACGCCGGACACCGCCGTGTGCAGCACGCGGCCGCGAGGCGTGAGGCCCTCGCGCTCCGCGACCTCGCCCGTCACCAGCACGGCTGCCGCGGCACCGTCGTTGAGTGGGCACGAGTTGCCCGCCGTGACGCTGCCGCCCTCCCGGAACACCGGCCGCAACCCGGCGAGCTTGGCCAACGACGTCTCCCGCCGTGGCCCGTCGTCGGTGTCGACGACCGTCCCGTCGGGCCGCGTGACCGGCAGGATGTCCCGCGCCAGCACACCCGCGTCCTGCGCTGCGATCGCTTTCCGGTGGCTCGCCAGGGCGAACTCGTCCATCGCCTCCCGTGACACGCCGAACCGCTCGGCCACGTTCTCCGCTGTCTCGCCCATCGGGATGTACACGTCGGACAGCGCACCGCTGCCGAACGCCGGATGCTTGTCCTCGTCCCGCGTGGTCCTGCCGACCTGGCTGATCGACTCGACACCCGACACCAGATACGCGTCCGCTTCGCCCGACCACAGCGCGTGCGTCGCGACCCGCAGTGCCTGCAGGCTGGATGCGCAGAAACGGTTGATGGTGCTGCCCGGCAACTCGACCGGCAGGCCGGCCAGCAGGCTCGCCCGCCGGGCCAGGTTCGCGCCCTGCTTGCCCTCCGGATAGGCGGTGCCCAGCGCGTGGTCGGCGATCAGCGCCGGGTCGACACCCGACCGCAGCACGGCCTCGCCGATGACGCCCGCCACCAGGTCGTCCGGCCGCACGTCGGCGAGCGATCCCTTGACCGCGCGCCCGATCGGCGTGCGCAGCGCGGACACGATCAGTGTCTCAGGCATTGTTCCCTCTCAGCGGGTCGGCGGGTTCTCTCGCAGTACGGCCACCAGGTCCTTCTTGGACACCTTCCCGACCGGCGACAGCGGGAACTCCTCGTACACCCGCAGGTATTCGGGCAGCTTGTACTTGGCCAGCTCGTAGCCGACCAGATGGTCGATCAACTCGGGCAGCGTCAGCGACGTGCCGGGGCGCAGGATCACGCACGCGCACATCCGCTCGCCCAGCACGTCGTCGTCCACCGGCACGCACGCGACGTTGACCACCGCGGGATGGTTGAGGATCAGGTTCTCGATCTCCTCGGCGGAGATCTTCTCGCCGCCCCGGTTGATCAGGTCCTTCTTGCGGCCGGCGACCACGTAGTTCCCCGTGGGGTGCCGCCACATCAGGTCACCGGACATGTAGAACCCGTCCGGGGAGAACGCCCGCGCGTTGTGTTCGGCCGCGTTGTAGTAGCCGCGCAGCGTGTACGGGCCGCGCGACCACATCTCGCCGACCTCGCCGTCGGCGACGTCGACCCCGTCCTCGTCGACCAGCCGCACCTCGTCGTCCTCGCAGATCGGCCTGCCCACCGTCTCCAGCCGCACGCCGGCCGGATCGTCCAGGCGCACGAACATCAGCAGGCCCTCGGCCATGCCGAAGTTCTCCTGCACCGTGGCCTTCGAGAACACCTGTGTGGTGCGCGTGCGCGTCTCCGGCTGCAGCCGCTGCCCGCCGCTCTGGATGACCCGCATGGACGTCAGGTCGAAGTCGTTCGCCGCCGGGTCGTTGATGACCTTGATGAGCAGCGCGGGCACGACGTGGATGTGGGTGGCGCGGTCACGCTCGATCCGCGCGAACAGGTGTGGCGCACGGGTCGACGTGCTCAACGCGACAGTGGCGCCGGAGAAGAGGAACCCCTGCATGCCAGGGCATGCCAGCGGCAGGTTGTGCGACACCGGCAGCACGTCGAGCAGCACGTCGCCGTCCCGTACGTCGCACACCGACACGGCCAGCTTGGAGTTGTACGCGTAGTCGTTGTGGCTGCGCGGGATCAGCTTCGGGATGCCCGTGGTGCCGCCGGACAGCTGGAACACCGCCGGGTCCTCCGGGTCGATCGCCTTGCGCAGCCGCGCCAGCTCGTCACTGGTGGTCGTCGGTGCACCCTGGTGCAGCGTCTCCAGGCTGATCACATCCGCGTCGGCGGGTGCGCCGAGCGCGATGTGCCAGCGCAGCTGCGGCTGCTGTGCGGCGATCCGGGTGAAGACCGACGTGAAGTCGACATCCCTGGCCGCGGCCGGCGACACGAGTGCGACCGCACCGGACAGCCGGACGAACTGCTCGACCTCGCGGAAGCGGTGGGAGGGCAGCGCCATGATCGGGATGACACCGATGTGCTGCAGCGCCACGTAGAACGAGGCGAACAGCGCGGTGTTGGGCAACTGCAGGACGACCCGGTCGCCCGCGCGCAGGCCCAGGTCGACCAGCGTCCGCGCGACGACCTCGGCACGGTCGGCCAGCTGCGCGTAGGTGAGCGTTTCGTCGTCGTCGATGACGGCCACGCGGTCGGCGAACTGGTCGAACGCATCGAGGTAGTGCTCGATAAGCGCGCGGTCCTCCCAGTACCCCTTGGCGCGGTAGCGTTCCGCGTATGCGTGCGGAAACGGCGTCACACCAGCGATCTGCACGTCGAGCAACCCTTCGTCGGCGCCAACTCGGTGTAGCAACTACCTTGGTAGTTACCACAGCATAGCCCCGACGACGGACCGGAGAGAAGTGTGATGCGCCCGCGGACGGTCAGGCGGGCCTGCGCCGCTTCTGCCGAGACGGCCTCGCATCGGCAGGCTGCTGGCCGCGCGGCTCGTTGTGGCTGATCAGGGCTTCCAGTCCGGGACCGTACCGGTCGTCCAGCTCGGACCGGAAGTCCTGGTAGATCTGCTGGACGTAGATGTCGTGGCGGATGTAACCCTTGACCACGGAGGTGAGCATCGGGTCGTCGCCGGAGAGGCTGTCCCAGTCCTGCCCGTCCGGAGCCAGCCCCCACAGGGCCGACGCGTTGTCCACCACGAGTGCGAGGTGCCGGGCCTGGTGGTGGCGGTAGATGACGCCGTCGGTGCTGCTGTGCGAGAGGATCCGGCCGTTGTGCAGCCGCAGGGTGGAGCGGCCGAAGCACAGCGCGTCGATCTGCACGCCCCGCTGGTCGGCCGCGCACAGCGCGTCGCGCAGGTCCGCGAGCTGGTCGGCGTGGGTGGAGATGTAGATGTGCCGACGGGCGTCGTCCACCCCGGCAGCGGCCGTGGTCGCGATCGCGTCCCACTGCCGCGAGCCCTCGAAGACGTGGATGTCGCCGCTCGGACCGTCGTCGGCGAGTTCGCGCAGCCCGTCCTTGGCGTCCGACAGCCAGCCCTGGAACCGGGAACCGAGCTGTTCGAGCAGGACGTCCGGTGCGATGGCGACGAACCGGGCCGGGTCCTCGCCGATCCGGACGACCGCCCGCTTCTCCTCCAGTCGCCGCAGCGTCTCGTAGACCTTGGGCTGCGGGACCTGGGTGGCGTTGGACAGCGCATAGCCGGTCATCGCGGGCTTGCCCACCAGGCCGACGTACGTGCGAGCCTCGTACTGTGAGAAGCCGAGCATGACGAGCTGGCTGACGACCTTCGACTGCTCGGCCACAAGCCCCTCCTGGGATGCGAGATCACGTGGTGCGACCATTGTCGCTGGTAGTGCCGCCGGGCTGACTACCCACGTAGGTAGGCTACTGTCCCATAGTAGGCCGTCACGGTCGGAATAGCCCGTCGACGTGCCGACCAACCCCCGCCGACGTGAGGTGGCAGCGGCCATGCGCGTGATCGCGATCGAGGAACACTTCACCACCGAGGACCTGATCAGGGCCGAGGGCGCGGACGCGGGCGGTGGCCCGACCGCGAAGCTGCTGGAACTGGGCGAGGGCCGCATCGCCGACATGGACGCGGCCGGGATCGACGTCCAGGTCATCTCCACCCGGGCCCCGGCGGTGCACAACCTGCCCGCGGACGAGGCCGTCCCGCTCGCGAAAGCCGCCAACGACCGGCTGGCGCAGGCCGTCGCCGCCCACCCTGACCGGTTCGCCGGGTTCGCCACGCTGCCCACGGCAGCGCCGGCGAAGGCGGTCGTGGAACTGGAGCGAACCGTGCGGGAGTACGGGTTCCGGGGCGCGATGCTGCATGGTCACACCGCGGGCCGGTTCCTGGACGACGAGGAGTTCTGGCCGATCCTGGAGTGCGCCGCCGGCCTGGGCGTCCCGGTCTACCTGCACCCGACGCCGCCGACCGCGACCGTGTTCGACGCGTACTTCAGCGGGCTGGCCGCACCGGTCGCGGGTGCACTGTCCAAGGCGGGCTGGGGCTGGCACGCCGAAGCGGGCCTGCACGCGATGCGGTTGATGGTGTCCGGGGTGTTCGACCGGTTTCCCACGCTGCAGGTGATCGTCGGGCACATGGGGGAGTTGCTGCCGTTCGCCATCGCCAGGGCGGACATCGCGCTGCGCGGGGTGACCGGTCATCTCGGCCGGAGCGTCGGCGACTACTTCCGGGAGAACTTCCACCTGACCACGAGTGCGTACTTCACGCTGCCGCCGTTGCAACTCGCACTGTCCGTGGTGGGCGCCGACCGCATCATGTTCGCTGTGGACTACCCGTTCTGCGCGGCCGGTGACGGCGCGGACTTCCTGCGGACAGCACCGATCGCGCCGGCGGACCGGGAAAAGATCGCGCACGGCAACGCGGAGCGCCTGCTCGGCCTCTGAGCGTGCCCGTCCGCGCACACCGTGATGTCCGGTGCGTTGACCGGACATCACGAGTTCGTAACCAGCGAAACCGGTAGTTGCGTCGATCACACTTGTTCTCGTAGCCTCACTACCGCAGGAGGTAGGACGCGGGCAGCGAAGCCGGAACGGACGGCCCGTGTCGTCCTGGACCAGCGGGCACAGTGTGGCCCGGACTGGCCGGAGACAACAGCTGTGGCGGTTCTGGTGGCGGCGCGTCGTCTGCACGACTGCGCCGCGGCTCACCCGGGCGCCGGTCTAGAGCACTGTCCAGCAACAAGGGATGAGGCAAGCGTGAGCGACAGCGGTATCCATTGGCCGAGAAGGCTCGGGGCCATCACCGCGGTGCTGATGGCGTTCCTACTCGCTGCTGCCTGCGCCAGCAGTGATGGCACCGACTCGTCGACCGGCTCCGGAGCGGGCGCACCGGCCGCCTCCGGCAGCGCGGCCGCGAGTGGCAAGACGATTTCGGTCGGCTATCTCCTCGCGGCGCCGGTCTCGGCCCTGGAGGCCATCGGCAACGGCATCAAGAAGGAGTCCGCCACGCTGGGCATGAACTTCCAGCAGATCAGCGCGAACTTCTCGGCCGACCAGCAGGTCGCCGGCATGCAGGCCCTGGAGGCCAAGCACGTCGACGTCATCATCAGCGCGCCGCTGGTGCCCGCCAGCTTCTTCCAGGCGGCACAGACCGCCAGCAGCATGGGCATCCACGTGCTGACCTACAACAAAGCGGGCCCCGGCGTGAGCTACGCGGTGACCAATCCGGACACCGAGGAGGCTGGCAACATCGTCGGCGTGCTGGCCAAGCACCTGCGCTCCGAGGGCAAGCAGTGCAACATCGGCATCATCCAGGGCCAGCCGACCGCACCGCCGCTGCTCGCCCGCAACACCGGCTTCGCCGCCGGTGCCAAGGCGGCCAACTGCAACGTGCTGGCCTCGCAGGTCGCCACGCAGACCACGGCGGGACTGGGCTCCAGCATCGCCAACTCGTGGAAGACCCGGTTCGGTTCGCAGATGACCGGCATCGTGGTCATCAACGACGACGTGGCGCTGGGCGTGCTGCCGGTGCGCGGTGGCCAGTTCAACCCCGAGGTCGTCAGCCTCAACGGTGAGCCCGCCGCGGTGGCCGCCGTCAAGAACGGTTCCATGTACGCCGACGCGGGCCTGGAGAACGCGGTGATGGGCGAGTCCCTGGCGGTCGTGGCCAAGAAGGTCGCGACCGGCCAGCCGGTACCCGCCGCCGCGGAGTCCCCGTACTTCCTCATCACCAAGGACACGGCGGACAAGTTCAACCAGACCTACGCCGACGCGACGGTGCTGGGCGCCTCCGCCCCGGGGACGGTCTCGTTCTCCCAGTCGGCAGGCAAGACCATCCTCAACTACGCACCATGACCCGGTAACAGGCGATCGCCGCACGGTGCACCCCACCGTGCGGCGATCGTCCGGTCGGACAGCGATCGTCGGTCAGACAGCCTTGAAGCGGGAGCGAGGTCACCTTGTCAGTTCTGGTAGCGAGCGGCCTGACCAAGTCCTACGGCGCGGCACCGGTGCTCAACGACGTGAACATCACCATCGACCGGGGCGAGATCGTCGCGCTGGCTGGGGAGAACGGCTCCGGGAAGTCGACCTTCGCCAAGCTGCTGGCCGGCATGACCCCAGCCACCGCGGGCACCATCGAGGTCGACGGCAGGCCGCTGCCCTCCGGTCGGCCGGCACAGGCCGCGGCCGCCGGCATCGGCATCGTGCCGCAGGAGGTCACGGGCATGGCCGACCTCAGTGTCGCGGAGAACATCCTGCTGCCGCTGCACCATTCCCTGCTGTCCATCCAGCGCAGGCGTAGGAACAAGGCACTGATCCGGCCACTGCTGGAGCGGCTCGCGCTGTCGGTCGACCTGGACGCGCCGTTCCGGTCGTTGCCCGCCAGCACCGCGGTCCTGGTCGAACTGGCCAGGGCACTGGTGACCCAGCCCAAGCTGCTCATCGTCGACGAGACGACCGCCTACCTCGAACGCGGTGCCGCGGACCGGCTGCTGGACCTGCTGCGCTCGGTCCGCGACGACGGCGTCTCGGTCATCTTCATCTCGCACCGGCTGCGTGAGGTGCACGAACTGGCCGACCGGACGGTCGTGCTGCGCGACGGCAGGCTCGTCGGTGAACTGTCCAAGCAGGACTCCACACCGGACCGGATCGCGAAGATGATGGTCGGCCGCGAGATCGAGGCCCATCAGCGCGGTCAGACCCAGGTGGGTGCGGCGGCGCGGCTCAAGGTCGACGGTGTCTCGCTGACCGGCACGTCCGAGCCGGTCTCACTCCAGGTGCGGCCGGGGGAGGTGGTCGGGCTCGCCGGTCTGGTCAACTCGGGCTGTGTGACGCTGCTGGACCACATCTCCGGCGCGCGGACGCTGCCCAGCGGCGCGGTGAGCGTGGACGGCAAACCGGTCTCCGGCGGGCTGCACGGGGCGCTGGCGTCCCGGATCGTGATGCTGCCCGGCGACCGGCAGAAGGAAGGCCTGCTGCGCGACGCGTCGATGAAGTCGAACATCATGCTCGGCGCGTGGCCGCTGCTGTCCCGGGTGAGTCCCCGGCAGGAGGCGCGGGTCGCCAAGCGGTTCATCGCCGACTTCGGCATCCGCCCGAACGACCCGGAGAAGCACCTGCGGCTGCTGTCGGGCGGCAATCAGCAGAAGGTGATGCTCGCCAGGGCGCTGCGTCGGGATCCGTTGGTGCTGCTGCTCAACGAGCCCACCCGCGGTGTCGACATCGGAGCGCGCGCCGACGTGTACGGCGTCGTCGCGAACTCGCTGCGCAACGGCATCAGCGTGTTGTTCTACTCCACGGACATGCACGAGGTGATGGAGCTCTCCGACCGTGTCCTGGTCTTCTACGACAACCAGCTCGCCGCGGAACTGACCGGCGACCAGATCACCGAGGACAACATCTCGCGCCACATGGGAGGCGGCAGGTGACCCTCATGACGGGCCATTCGAGCAACGGGACGCGTTCGCGACCGCGACTGACGGGCGCCAGCGAGGAGGCGACATGAGTGAGGTACGTGACGAGGTGCGCGGCGGGACCACACAGTCCGAAGGTGTGCCAGGCTCGGTGGACGGCGGCTTCCTGCCCGGTTCGCGGCGGCGGCGGGTCCTCGGTGCCGCGTCCGAGCACGCGGGCTCGCTCGCCGCGCTCGTCGTACTGCTGGTCCTGTTCTCCATCACCGTGCCGAACTTCTTCAGCTCGGCCAACTTCAGCAACACCTGGGACACGAACTCGGTCTTCCTGATCCTGGCGGTCGGTGTCACGTTCACCATGCTGGGTGGCGGCATCGA
Source organism: Candidatus Melainabacteria bacterium (assembly GCA_963780635.1). GTDB lineage: Bacteria > Actinomycetota > Actinomycetes > Mycobacteriales > Pseudonocardiaceae > DATEPR01. Next base: position 974,164 of record CAWACW010000012.1, on the reverse strand, counting down.
CCTGTCCATCGCCGGTGTCGACCCGCTGGCCGGACTGCTGCTGGCGATGCTGCTGCAGCATCACGTGCCGATGGGCTGGTCGATCGTGCTGATCGTGGTCGGCGCGATGTTGTTCGGCGTGCTGGTGAACGGGCTGCTGATCGGCGTGCTCAAGGTGAACTTCTTCATCGTCACCCTGGGCAGTCTCACCGCGTTGCAGGGCTTGGCGTTGCAGCTCACCCAGGGTTCGACGGTGCTCGTCACCGGGCACCCGTTCCTGAAGGACCTGGGCAGCACGCGGTTCGGCGTGGTGCCGCTGGACGGGCTGATCGGCCTGGTCCTGCTCGTGGCCAGCATCCTGGTGTTGCGCTACACCGGTTTCGGCCGGGCGATCTACGCGGTCGGCGGCAACTCCGAGGCCGCGCGGCTGGCAGGCATCCGCACGTCGCTGGTGACCTGCCTGACCTACGGCGTGTCCGCGGGCCTGGCGGCCATCGGCGGTGTGATCGAGGTCGGCAGGCTGGGCTCTGCGGGGCCGAGCACCGACGCGACGATCGAGCTGACAGCGGTGGCCGCCGTGCTGATCGGTGGCGTGAGCTTCGGCGGTGGCAAGGGCACCATGCTGGGCAGCTTCATCGGTGTCGCGTTCGTCAGCGTCCTGGGCTCGGGGCTGCTGATCTCCGGCATCTCCACGTACCTGACCCAGCTGATCACCGGCGTGGTGCTCGTCGCCGCGGTGGTGGCCGACCGCTTCCGCAAGTCCCGCACGTGACTGCGGTGGGAGCGCCAGTTATGCTGTAGTACCTACTACCGTAGTGAGGTGTCGCTTTGCGGAGGATCGATCTGCACTGTTACCCCGGCACCCCCGAGTGGGTGGCGTCGCAGGGGCCGTTCGCCGAGGCACTGTCGAAGTACTGGCACAAGCCGTGGCACGGCAAGCCGGAGGCAGAGGTCGTCGCGGACATCAAGGAGGCCGGGCTGGAGGCAGTGCTCGTGGCCTTCGACATCGAGAGCATCTTCGGCGCACCCGCGTGTGACAACGCCTACGTGGCGGCCATGCGGGACCGCAACCCGGACACGTTCATCGCGGCCTGGGGTGCCGTCGATCCGCACAAGGGTGAGGCAGCGCTGGCCGAGGCCGAGACGGCGGTCAACGAGCACAAGGTGCTGGGCTTCCACTTCCATCCGATCATGGGTCGGTACCGAGTGGACGATCCGGCACTGCACCCGCTGTTCGACCTCATCGCCGATCTCGGCGTGCCGGTGATGATCGACGTGGGCACCACCGGCATGGGCGCGGGGCTGCCCGGTGGCCTCGGTTCGCAGCTCGACCACGCGCACCCGATCGCGCTGGACCGGCTGGCCGCGACCTTCCCACAGCTGACGATCGTCGCCGCGCACCCCGGCTGGCCGTGGATCGACGAGATGACGGCGGTCGCGCTGCACAAGGGCAACGTGTTCTGGGAGATGTCCGGCTGGGCCCCGAAGTACTTCCCGGCCCAGCTGCGCACGGACATCCGTGGCAGGCTGCGGGAGAAGATACTGTTCGGCACGGACCACCCGAGCCTGCCGTTCGACCGGCTGCTGCGCGAGTGGGACGAGCTGAAGTTCTCCGAAGACGTGATGGAGAACGTCTTCCACCTCAACGCGGAACGAGTGCTCGGCCTCTAATCACGAAAGGTATCGGTGTGGACTCCACGCGTCCTGTCGCCCTGGTCACCGGTTCGGCGAACGGCATCGGCCGCGCCGCGGCGCTGCGGTTGGCGACCGGTGGTTACGACGTCGCCATCAACTACAGCAGATCGAAGGCCCGGGCGGAGGCGACGCTTGAGGAACTGCACCGGATCGGCGGCCGGCACATCGCGGTGCGGGCCGACGTGAGTGACGACGATGCCGTGCGCGACATGGTCGGCACGGCGCTTGGGGAGTTCGGCCAGTTGAACGTACTGGTGAACAACGCCGGTACGACGAGCGAGACACCGCCGGCCGACCTGGCCGGTGTCGACCTCGACGACTGGGACCGCGTGTTCGCGGTGAACGTGCGCGGCCTGTTCCAGGTGACGCGTGCGTGCGCGCCACATCTGCGCGCCACCGAGGGCGATGTGGTCAACGTGGCCAGCATCGTCGGGCTCCGACCGGGCCCGCAACCGCTGAGCTATGCCGCGTCCAAGGCCGCCGTGGTGAGCCTGACCAAGACGCTGTCCCGCGTGCTGGCCCCCGAGGTACGCGTGAACGCCGTGGCACCGGGCTGGATCGCCGGTGACTGGATGGAGCGCACCCTGGGCGACAACTACGACCGGCTGATGGGCCGCCGGGCGCAGCACACGCCGTTGGGGCGCAACGTGACCCTGGAGGACGTGGCGGAGAGCGTCTTCGCGCTCGCGACCTCGCACCCGTTCGTCACCGGTGAGGTCATGGTCATCGACGGTGGTTATACCGCCACTACCTGAGGGCGCTGTCCTTCTTCGGCGGCAGCGGCAGGAAACCGCTGGTGCGCGCCACATATCGAGCGTAACCGGGCCTGCGGTCGGCCATGCCCTTCTCCAGCATGGGTTTGCCGGTGCCGTTGGCGAGCAGGAAGGTCATCGCCAGCGGCGAGAGGATCGTCGCCGCACCGACCCAGCCGTGGCACGCGATCAGATACAGGCCCCACCACACGCACGCGTCGCCGAAGTAGTTGGGATGCCTGGTGTAGCGCCACAGTCCGGTGTCCAGCACCTGCCCGGAGCTGTCCGGGCCGGCACGGAACGCGCTGAGCTGCCGGTCACCGACACTCTCGAAGACGAACCCGGCCGACCACACCGCGACCCCGAGCCAGATCGGCCAGCTCGGGCCGCCATGACCGTACTGCGCGAACTGTACGGGGAACGAGACGAACCACAGGATGGCGGCCTGCGTGAGATAGACCCGAACGAGCATCCGCCGTCGCGGATGCTCGCCCCCCTTGCGCGCCAGCTCGACGTAGCGCGGGTCCTCGTCCTTCTTCCGGTTGCGCAGGTGGATGTGCGCCGAGAGCCGGACACCCCACACGACGGTGAGCGCGGTCGCGAGCACCCTGGGCAGCAGGTCACCGTCGCCGATGGACAGTAGGAAGGTGACCACCGCGACGACGGCGAACCCCAGGCCCCAGTAGCTGTCGATCAGGTCGTAGCGACCGCGGCGCAGGGCCAGCGCGAACACGCCGACGATCACCACCACGGTCACGCCGAGCGTGATCGCGAGGTTCAGCCAGAGGCCGGTCATCCGTGCCGCTGAGCGAGGATCTGGTTGACGCCCATCCGGTTCTCCTCGAAGGCCAGGGCGACGCCCGCCAGGTAGAGCCGCCACACGCGCAGCTGGCCGACACCGGCGATGGCGGTGATCCGGTCGGCGTCGGCGTCCAGTGTGCGCGCCCACTCACGGATGGTGCGAGCGTAGTGCTCGCGCATCGCCTGCACACCTCGGATCTCGAACCCGGCGTGCTCCAGGTGATCGAGTGTGGTGCCGAGCGAGTTCATCGTCATGTCCGGCGTGATGTAGGACTCGATGAACGCGCCACCGCCGGGTGCGACCGGACCACGCGACATCTGCTGCAGCAGCAGCCTGCCGGCCGGCTTGAGCATCTGGTGCAGGATCTCGGTGTAGCGCGGGTACTGCTCGGCACCGACGTGCTCGCCCATCTCGACCGATGCCACGGCGTCGTACGGCTCGCCGGTGATCTCCCGGTAGTCGCACCACCGCACCTCGACCCGGTCGGCCAGGCCGCGGCGCTGGGCGCGCTCGCGGACGAACGCGGCCTGCTCCTTGGCCAGCGTGACGCCGGTGACGTGCACGCCGTAGTGCTGCGCGGCGTGCAGCACCAGCGATCCCCAGCCGCAGCCGACGTCCAGCAGCCGCTGGCCGGACCGCAGGTCGAGCTTGTCGCAGATCAGGTCCAGCTTCGCGTCCTGCGCATCGGCCAGCGACTGGTCCGGCGACGTGAAGTAAGCGCAGGAGTAAGCCATGTTCGGGTCGAGCACGGCCTCGTAGAAGTCGTTGCCCAGGTCGTAGTGGTGAGAGATGACCTGGCTGTCACGGTCGCGGCTGTGCAGCCTGCCCGCGGGGCGGACCTCCTCGGCGGGCGGTTTCGGGCGCAGGCCGACAGCACCCAGCGCGAGCGCGCTCCGGGCCGCCGTGAGCACGTTCGTCGTCGTCACCTTCGGCCGGGTCAGCCTGCCGTCGCGGGCCAGCGCCCAGCAGCGGCGCAGCCCTTCGGTCAGGTCGGCGGTCACGTCCTGGTCGCCGGTCACGTCGATGTCCCCTGACACGTACGCGCGGGCGAGACCCAGCTCGTTGGGATCCCAGAGCAGCCGGCGCAGCGCCCTGCGGGAGCGCACGACGAGTCGTGGCCCGTCCGCCGGACCGGCGCTGCTGCCGTCCCATGCGACGAGTCCGACCGGGAGGCCGGCACCCAGAAACCGGTTCGCCAGGTCGGCCAGCAGGGGAGCGACACCCTGCCTGCTGAAACCGTTGAATTGGAGCACGTCGGTCATTCGACGCCGGCCGGGCCGTGGACGGCGATATGTGACCCGTATCACTCTGGCCGGTCCGTTGCCGGTACCGGTCCGAATACCCGGCGTGCGTAGGAACGAACGTGAGCGGGTCGGCGTCGTCGGTGCCGGTGTGGCCGGACTGACCGCTGCCTATCTGCTGGCCCGCCGCTACGACGTGACCCTGTTCGAGGCCGACGACCGGCTCGGTGGCCACGCCCACACCCACGACGTGCGCACCCCGGACGGTCGCACCATCGGTGTGGACAGTGGCTTCATCGTCCACAACGAACGCACGTACCCGAACCTGCTGCGCCTGTTCGGCGAACTCGACGTCCCGACGCAGGAGGCCGAGATGTCGATGAGTGTGCGCTGCGAGGGCTGCGGCCTGGAGTACGCGGGTGCTCGTGGCCTGGACGGGCTGTTCGCACAACGTGGCAACCTGGTACGGCCCGCGTACCTGAAGATGCTCACCGAGGTCACCCGGTTCCACCGGCACGCCCGGCGGGTCCTGGACGATCCGGACGCCGGCGACGTCACACTCGGCGGGTTCCTCGCCATCGGCGGGTATTCGCGCTACTTCATCGAGCACTTCGCGTTGCCGATGGTGTCGGCCGTGTGGTCGGCCGACCGGGAGACCACCAAGTGCTACCCGGCGCGCTACCTGTTCGCGTTTCTGCGGCATCACGGCCTGCTCTCGGTGAGTGGCTCGCCGACCTGGCGGACCGTCGTCGGGGGATCGCGCCGCTACACCGAACGGGTGGTCAAGGAGCTGGCTGCGGTCCGCCTCGGCGTCCCGGTCCGGACCGTGCACCGCCATGCCGACGGCGTCGAGGTCCGCGACGCGGCCGACGGGATCCACCGCGTCGACCGGGTGGTCCTCGCGACCCACGCCGATCAGGCGCTGGGGCTGCTGGGCGACCCGACACCGGCCGAGCGGGACGTGCTCGGCGCGTTCGGCTACTCGCGCAACGAGACCTGGCTGCACACCGACGAGCGCCTGTTGCCGAGGGCGGCGGGTGCGAAGGCGTCGTGGAACTACCTGAAGCCGACGTGCGCGGCCGACGGGGGACAGGTGCAGGTCAGCTACTACATGAACCGGCTGATGCGGTTGACCGAGCCGGTGGACTACGTGGTCACGCTCAACGCCACCGACCGGGTCCGCGAATCGGCCGTGGTGGACAAGATGACCTACGACCACCCGATCTACACGCCCGAGTCCGTCGCGGCACAGACCCGGCTGCCCGAACTGACGAACGTCCGCACCACGTACGCGGGTTCGTACCACGGTTGGGGCTTTCACGAGGACGGCTGCGCGGCCGGAGTGCGTGCCGCGGAGGCATTCGGAGTGGGGTGGGCGTGACCGACGAGCTGGTCGTGCCGGCGATCTACGCGGCCGAGGTCGGCCACGCCCGCTGGGAGCGCCCGCGGCGGGCGTTCCGCAACCGGGTCTACCTGTGGCTGGTGGATCTCGACGAGCTGCCGCGACTCCCGTGGTGGCTGCGGCCGTTCGCGCGCTTCGAGGCTGCCGACCACCTTGGTGATCCCGACCGGTCGATCCGGGCCAACCTCGACGACTGGCTGGCGGCCCGGGACATCGACCTGGCAGGCGGCCGGGTACTGATGCTCGCGCACGCCAGGGTCGCGGGCTACGTGTTCAACCCGATCACGCTCTACTGGTGCCACCGCCCGGACAGCGAGTTGGCGTGCGTGGTCGCCGAAGTCCACAACACGTACGGCGAACGACACTGCTACCTGCTGCACACCGACGAGGCGGGCAGGGCCACCGTGCGCAAGGAGTTGTACGTGTCGCCGTTCCTCGCCCTCGATGGCGAGTATCTGATGCGGGTGCCGAGACCGGGCAGGAAGTTGTCGGTCACGGTCGCCCTGCGCCAGCACGGTGCGACGACGTTGACAGCGACCCTCGACGGCACCCGTGGACCGGCCACCAGAGGCGCGCTCGTGCGCACGCTGGTGGCGAGTCCGCTGATGCCGCAACGGGTTGCGATGTCGATCCGCCGGCACGGCGTGGCGCTGTGGGTGCGAGGGGTACGCACAGCGCCACGCCTGCCGCACGTCCACCAGGAGGGAGTCCGATGAGTACGATCACCGAGACCGGCAGCAGAGCGTTGTCATCGTGGGCAGACCTGGCGACGGTGCCGCGCTCGCCGGGCAGGGCGATCGCCGCCGAGCGTTTGTTCCGGTTCGTCGTGCGTGGGTTGCCGGTGCGGGTCGCGTTTCCGGGCGGCGAGCATGTGGGCAGGGGCGGTCCTGACTCGCCCGTGATGCGCATCGAGCGTCCCGAGGCGTTCTTCCATCGGCTGGGGGTGGACGCCAAGATCGGGTTCGGCGAGTCCTACATGGCAGGCGAGTGGTCGTCGCCGTGCGTGGCCGACCTGTTGACCCCGTTCGCGGCGCGGATGGCGACACTGGTGCCGGCACCGCTGCAGGTGTTGCGGCGCTTCGTCGACGCGCGCAAGCCACGAGGTGAGCGCAACACGGTGGACGGTGCGCGGAACAACATCCGGCGCCACTATGACCTGTCCAACGACCTGTTCTCGCAATTTCTGGACGAGACGATGACGTACTCGTCGGCGTGCTTCCCGAACGGCGACGAGGACCTGGCCACAGCGCAACGACACAAGATCGACGCGCGTCCTGGATCTCGCGGGCGTGCGCTCGGGCACGCGTCTGCTGGAGATCGGCACCGGCTGGGGCGAGCTGGCGTTGCGGGCGGCACAGCGTGGTGCCACGGTGACGACACTGACGTTGTCCGGTGAACAGAAAGACCTGGCCGAACGCAGGCTGGCGACGGCGGGGTTCGCCGACCGGGTAAAGGTGCTGCTGCGGGACTATCGCGAAGCGGAAGGCCAGTACGACGCGGTCACCAGCGTGGAGATGATCGAGGCGGTCGGCGAGGAGTACTGGCCCACCTACTTCAGCACGGTCGACCGTCTCCTGGTACCCGGCGGCCGGTTCGGTCTGCAGGCGATCACGATGCCACACGACCGTTTGATCGCCACCAGGAACTCGTACACCTGGATCCACAAGTACATCTTCCCGGGCGGCCAGGTCCTGTCCGTGCCGGCGATCGAGCAGTCGGTGCGAGACAACACGAAGCTGAAGATCGACGAGCGCCGGGAACTGGGCTCCGACTACGCGCGCACACTGCACTTGTGGCAGGACCGGTTCGCCGAGCGCTGGCAGTCGATCGCCGACTTCGGCTTCGACGAAACGTTCCGCAGGATGTGGGAGTTCTACCTGGGGTACTCGGAAGCGGGCTTCCGCGGCGGCTACTTGAACGCGTGGCAGTTCGGCCTGACGAAGTCGCGTAGCTGACAGGTATCCCCAACACGTTCCCTGGCTGGTAGAGCCCTGGGCCCCAGACCGAGTGTGGTCTGGGGCTTGGCTTTGGACGCAGGCAACCCCTCACGCAGGCAACCCGGCTTCAGGATCGGCTGTGTCCGAGCGCTGGGACCTGTGAACCGCTACGGGTCGCGTTGCCGGTCCTGTTTCGTCGGCGGCCGGCGGTTTTCACCGGAGTTGGTGCTGGGAAGTCCCGCACTGCTCGGCTGCTGCTTGGCGACTGTCGGTTTGGCTGCGGTGCTGGGCAACGGTTCCGAGCCGGAACGGCTTGGCCTTCGCGGACAAGCCAAGCCGTTCAGGTGAGGTCGTCAGGCAGGGATGTCGAACTGCATGATCGGATTGGTGGTCGGCTGCTTTGAGCCGCCTGCCGGTTCGACGGTGACGCCGATCTGTTGTGCGCCGGGCAGTCCGCTGAATGCCAGGGGTGGCACCACTGTGCCGGCCGACAGCAGCCCAGCCGAGTGCGGTGGGTTCGGGCCCATCAGCCATACCTGGTAGACGTGGTCTGCCGGCGGGCTGGGCATGTTCGAGACCACCAACACCGCTTCGTTGAGTTGGTGCGACACGAGCATGATGGCGTTGCCGCCGCCTGCTGCCGTGGCGTTCGCCGCTCGAGTGTCCGGTGCGGACAGGACTCGCGCTATCGGGGCGTTGCTGTTCTGCAACTGGACGAGCTCGTCCTGGACGGCGGTGAGCTGATGCTGGGTGTGCAGTGCCGCCGCGCCCAGGCCGATCGCCGCCAGTACGGCCAGTACCGCCGCTGCCGCGGTCAGGCGCAGTCCCCAGCGCACAGTCCGGCGAGCAGTGGCCCGGCTGGTCATGCCCGGCGGTTCCTGCCTGGTCCTGGCCACCTGCTCCAGGACGTGCCGACGCAGGTGGTCGGGCGGTGGTTCGGCGACCGCGGTGCCGAGTACCGCCGCTGTCGCGCGCAGTTCCTCGACCTCGCGCGCGCAGTCCGGACACTCCACCAGGTGGCGCTCGAACTGCCTGCGTTCCAATTCGTCCAGCGCGTCCAGTACATAGGCACCGGTAAGCGTGTGTACGTCTGGGCTCATCGGGTCACCCCCAGGCAGTCACGCAGCCGGATCAACCCGTCGCGCAACCTCGTCTTGATCGTGCTCAACGGCGTACCCAGCAGCTCGGCGACCTCGGGATAGGTCCGGCCGCCGTAGTAGGCCAACAGCACCGACTCACGCTGCAGCTCGGTCAGCGCGGACAGACACCGTCGTACCTGTTCGCGCTCCAACCGCACCGCTACCTGTTCGCTCACGACGTCGAAGTCACGTTGCGTCGACCCGGCTGCCACCCGTTGTTCGCGATCGGTCCTGGCTTGCGCCGAACGGACGCGGTCCACCGCGCGGCGGTGGGCCATCGTCATCGCCCAGTTCAGCGCGCTGCCCTTCTCCGGCGTGTACCGGGTCGCCGTGCGCCACAGTTCGACGAGCACCTCCTGGGTGACCTCCTCGGACTGCGCCACATCCCGCACGACACGCCGGACGACACCGAACACCGGTGCCGCGATCACGTCGTAGAGCTGCTCGAACGCATTCTCGTCGCCCTTGGCCACGTCCACCAAGAGCTGTTCAGGCGTCACCGGGCCGCCGCCCGAGCCGGTGCCGGCGTTTCCTGCCGGGCGCCATGTCGAACGATCCATCCGGTGGCCCCTCTCAGTGTCGATCCACCGTAGTTCGGCACCGTCCCTCCTTTGGACTGGTCAGCACGACGACCGGTGTGATCGGCTGTATCGATCACACCGGTCGCAGGGGCGCGGCCTGGAGTCGCTGACTACCTCGCCAGAGTGGCGTAGACGATCAGATTGTCCAGATAATGGCCGGTCGTGGCGTCGAACGCGCCGCCACACGTGATCAGCCGCAGCTCCGGGTCAGCCGTGTTCCCGTAGACCGCACTCGTCGGGAACGCGCTCTTGTGCACGTCGACGATCTTGCTCACCGTGAACGTCGCAGTGCTGCCGTCCTGCCTGCTCACCGTGACCTTGTCGCCCCGCCGCACGTCGTGCAGCCGCCAGAAGATGCCCTCCTTGTGATCACCGTCGATGTGACCGAGGATCACCGCCGGCCCGACCTCGCCCGGCGTCGGCCCGTACTCGTACCAGCCTGCCTGCGTCGGCTCGTCGACCGGTGGCACCTCGATCGACTTGTCCGCGTTGAGGCCCAGTTTGATCAGCGAGGACCGGGCGCCGATGCCCGGGATGTCGATCGAGACAGGGACCGAGCGGGCCAACCCTGTTGGCATGCTCACCGAGGTCCTGACCTGGGCCTGCGGTGGCGCCGAGGTGGCCGTCGACGCGCCACAGCCCGCCACTGCCAGACCCGCGGCCACGACCAGCGCGGTGACGCCTGCCGTGCGGCTACCCGTCCGCATCAGTGCACGATCACCGTGGCGAGGCTGCCGTCACCCGTCTCCGGGGCACCGGCAGGCACGACGCTCACCTCGGGTTTCGCCGGCATGGCGGGCCCGGCAGGCTTGGCAGGCTTGGTGTACGTCGTGGGGTCCGGTCCGCACGTGGCCGACGCGAGCACGATGTCGCCCGTGCCCAGCGCACCGGTCCGGTGGCCGCCGAGCAGCTTGACGTGCAGGGCGTTGACCGTGAGGCTGCCGTTCGCGTTGTGGATCTGTTCGTCCGCGATGATCTGGACCACGCCGGGGATGCCGATGGTCAGGTTCGGGGTGGGCGCGGACACGTCGCCGATCCGGCCCAGGTTCAGGTCGGCCAGGTCGGAACTGCCACTGACGCCCGCCGACGTCGCGTGGCACCGGGCGGTGATCACCGAGACGCTCGGCGTGTGCCCCGCCAGCGCGGCCAGCGCCGGCAGCCTGACGTCGACGAGTTTCGCGTCGGTCACGTCACCGGTGGCGGCGGCGTGCCGGACGTCGCTGGTGATGACCCGCGCGGAGACGACGCCCTTGAGCGTGGCGTCGATCGCGGCCGCTGAGGTCGGACCAGCGCTGTCGGTCGGGGCGAGACGACCGGTGTCGACGGTCAGGCCGCCGTGCCCCAGCACACCGGCCTGCAGTGACACGCTCGCGTCCGCACCATAGGCGGACGCCTCACCTGCGGTGACCGCACCGGCGGGGACGACGGCGGTCAACAATGCCGCTGTCGCGACGGCTCCGACCACACAGGTGTGACGCAGCACATCAATACGCATGAAAATCCCTTCGACTCGCATCGTGAAGTCCGCTTCCGACCCACCTTTTTCACCAGCTTTGGTGTGTGCGCCAACAGGAAGAGACGGCAGCGGACGGAAGCTATCAAGCACGTTCGGGTACCCAAAACGGTGGATGGCCATTTCTCTGACGAATAATCGCGTTTCGGTGGCTTCGCCATCTTCGGCACACCACTAACGAATGGAGAATGGCCATTGGCGATCACGTTCGGTCACTCGGGTCGGGGCAAGTGGGATACACCGGGCAGTCGATCACTCGAAGGGTTGGTAATCATCCTGGACGACTCCCCTGCATCGTCGCCACCACCGCCGTATCTTCTACACTCCTGTAGAAGCTGGTTGGCCTGGAGAGGTGTTCGTCGATGCAGCAGTTCGTGACCCACTACGGCTACCTGGCCGTGTTCTTGCTGATGGCGGCCGAGTCGGCCTGCATTCCGATCCCGTCGGAACTGATCATGCTCTGCGGTGGGGCACTGGCCGGTGGGGCGGTGCCGGGCGTCCACCTGAACCTTGTCGGTGTGATCGCGGCGGGTGTCGTGGGCAACGTGGTCGGCAGCTACGTCGCCTGGGCTGTCGGCCGGTACGCCGGGCAGGCCGCGTGGCGGCGCTGGGGCCGTTACGTGCTGCTCACCGAGTGGGACATCGACCGGGCGCAGCGCTGGTTCGACCGGCACGGCAACCTCTCGGTGCTGGTCGGCCGGATGGTGCCGGTCGTACGCACGTTCATCTCGCTGCCCGCCGGCGTCGCCGCGATGCCGCCCATCAGGTTCGGCGTCTGCACGATCGCGGGCTGCATACCGTGGACCGCGGCCCTGGGGATCGCCGGCTACTTCGTGGGCGCCCGCTGGCAGCAGGTGGCCGACGCGTTCCACGGCCCGACCTACGTCATCGCCGGGATCGTCGTCGTGCTGATCGTCGCCGGCGTGCTCGTGTTCGTCCGCAGGCGACGCGCGGAGTGGGCGAGCTACCGGGCCCGGCTGGCGGACAAGGGCCGCTGACTCGGCACCCGCGCCAGGTAGGCGACCACGCCGATGATCAGCAGGGCCAGCACGACGCTGACGACGCCGTCGCCGACGCCGAGGCCACCCACGCTCGCCGGCTTGCCCAGCCAGTCGGCCACCGAGGCGCCGAGCGGGCGCGTCACGACGTAGGCGAACCAGAACGTGAGGATCGGGCTCCACCGCAGCCACCGGCGACCCGCGGCGGGGATCAGGATGACGACGGCGAACAACACGACCGAACCGAGGTAACCCAGCCGCAGTGTGGTGGCTGTGAGATCGCCCGCCGCCGTACCCAGTGCGAACGTGGCCACCACGGTCGCCCAGTAGTAGACCTCCCGGCGGGTCGTGTCGATGCCGTGGATGGACAGTGTGTGCTCGGTGCGCTGCCACGCCACGAAGACCGCGGCGAGTACGATCGCGTAGCCCGCGGTGGACACGGCGTAGGGCACGCCGAAGCCGACGTGCACCACGTCGGCGGCCATCGTGCCGAAGATGCCCACCATGACGACGGCGAACCAGTAGCTCCACGCCACGTACCGGCGCCTGGAGAACTGGACGGCGAGCGCGACGGCGAAGGCCACGAATCCGATGCCCACGGCGGGCACCGGGCCGAGCACCCGAACCAAATAGTCCGAAGTAGACTCGCCGAGCGCGGTGGAGAGTCCCTTGGCGATCCAGAAGTACGCGGTGATCTCGGGCACGCGCAGGGCGCCGATCCGAACGGTCTGATCGGACAAGGGGACCTCCTGTTAGAATCTACAACGATGTAGATGCTAACACCGGGGAGATCAGACCTCGCGGGCGACGACCGCCAGCATGGTGGGCAGCTCGGGGCCCACGGGTGTGTCCGAGTCCGGCTCGGGATGCCAGTCGGCGACCTCGATCAGGCCCGGCTCGACCAGTTCCATGCCGTCGACGAACGCCAGCAGTTCCTTGGGGTCGCGGCTGTGCAGGGAAGTGGGCGTGCGGTCGTAGATCCCGCGCACCTCGTCCTCGCCCTCGGTCGGCGCGCGGCGCGTCTCGGAGCCGTGCGTGAGGGTCAGGTAGCTGCCCCTCACCATCGCAGCGCGCAGCTGGGCCACGATGCCCGCCGGATCGGCGGAGTCGGGCACGAAGTGCAGCACCGCGTTGAGCAGCACCGCCACCGGCTGCGAGAAGTCCAGCAGCTCGTTGACCTCGGGGTCGGCGAGGATGTCCTGCGGCCGCCGCACATCGGCCTGGATGGTCTGGGTGCGCGGGTCGTTCGCCAGGATCGCCCGCCCGTGCGCCACGGCGACCGGGTCGATGTCGACGTAGACGACCTTGGCCGCCGGCGCGATGCGCTGCGCGATCTCATGCACGTTACCCAGCGTCGGGATACCGGAGCCGATGTCCAGGAACTGCCGGATCCCGGCTGTCTCGGCCAGCCACCGCACCGATCGGCCGACGAACGCCCGGTTCGCGAGGCCGACGGCGACGACCCCGGGAGCCACGACCCGCATCCGGTCGACGACCTCACGGTCCACCGCGAAGTTGTGATAGCCGCCCAGCAGGTAGTCGTAGATCCGTGCCGCGTTCGGCACGGTCACCTCGACGCCTTCGGGCACCCAGTCGGGCAGCTGCGCCACGCCGCGTTTCCTTGTCCGCTCGACGGATCACGTTGACGCGGCACAGGGTAGCGCCCGCGCGGGTGCCCGAACCGGCGTTTGGGCAAGCCTGCCGGCCGGTTCAGCCGCGGACGCCCAGCCACGGGTAGCGCGCGGTGTCCTGACCGGCGTAGTCCGGGTCGAGGTAGATGAAACAGCGCTGGATCTTCCAGTCCCGGATCTCGAACACGTCGCACCAGCGGCCCGCACCCCACTGCGGCACGTCGGCCCGCCACGGGCCGTCCTGGTGCTCGCCGTAGCTGGTGCCCTCGGCGACGACCGTGTCGCCGCCGGAGAAGACCCAGTTGAAGTTGGCGTAGTCGTGCTTGATCTGCTTCAGCGTCGAGCCGACCTCACCGAACATCCGGCCGATCTGTTCGGTGCCCTCGGCGATGCCCCATTTCGGGAAGTACACCTGGGCGTCGTCGGCGAACAGGTCGAGGATGCTGCCGCCGGCCGAGGTCGTGCCGCCGTTGTCGAATGCCTTGAGATACTCGAGGGCGACCGATTTGCGCTGTTCATCGGTCATGATCTGGGTGCTGACTGCCATCAGGGTCCTCCTCGAGCCGACCGCGAACGCGCGTGTTGCGATCAAAGCCCTCTGGCCGGCAGGAGCGCAAGAACACGACCGCAGGCAGCTTCACGCGGGCGGTGTGCCCGCCTCCGCCTGCACGTCCTCGGCGTCCGCGGTCGGTTCCTGGGCCGCCGGTGCGACTCCGCGCGGGTGCCACAGGGCGATCAGGAACGTGACGGCCAGCGCGATCGCCATCCCGTACAGCACCGCCCTGGTGCCCACCGCGTAGTCCGCGCTCACCGCCTCGGCGATCCGGCCACGCAACGCGGCCGGCGCCGCGCCCGTGTGGCCCGGTCCGGCCTGCGCCGCGCTCGCCGCGATCGACCGCGCTGCCCGCTCTGGGATGCCGAGCCCGACGAACGAGGTCGTCAGGCGGTCGGTGAACACCGTCGTCAGGATCGTGCCCAGGACCGCGATGCCCAGGGCCGCGCCGTAGTTGCGGATGGTCTGGGTGATACCGGTGACCTCGCCGTAGGAGGCGCCGATGGCCCGGTTCACCGCGTCGGTGCTGGCCGGGCCGAGCAGCAGGCCGATGCCGGCACCGCCCATCAGGATGTAGACCCACTGCGAGCTCAGGCTCAGGTGCGCCACGCTGTTGGCCCACAGCGCGAACCCGACAGTGGCCAGTGCGGAGCCGAGGATCACCGGCCGCCGCGCGCCGCCCCGGTCCAGCATCCGGCCGCCGATCTGGGACGCGGGCGCGAAACCGGCGAAGAACAGCAGCAGGTACAAGCCGGCGCTGTTCGCGTCGTAGCCCAGCGACACCTGGGAGTACACGCTGGCGAAGAAGAACACCGGGACGAACGCGACCATCGAGAAGAACAACACCAGATTGTCGACCACGAACGCCCGGTCCCGGAAGATGCGCACCTTGATCAGCGGCACCTCGATCCGGGACTCGACCCACCAGAACACGCCGAGGATCGCCAGCCCGCCCACGATGCACAACCACGTCGCCGGCGCTCTGCCAACCCCACACCGGCGCCTGCTCGAACCCGAGGACCGACAACGCCATGCCGGCGGTCACCAGAGCGGCGCCGACCCAGTCGATGCGCTCCCGGTGCCGGGTGGCAGGCACCTTGGCCATGACGATCAGGATCAACGCGACGATCGCGATCGGGATGTTGATCCAGAAGATCGCCCGCCAGGTCCACTGCGTGAGGTAGCCGCCCGCGATCGGGCCGATCGCGGTCAGGCCGCCGCTGATCGCGAAGAACAGCGCGAGCGCCCTGCCGCGCTCCCGGACCGGGAACGCGGCCACCACGATCGCGAGTGCGGCGGGCACCATGACCGCGGCCGCGGCACCCTGGATCGCCCGGAAGACGATGAGCCACGCCTGCGCGCACGACCCGGCAGGCGTCGCGCCGCACAGTGCGGACGCGACAGCGAACCCGATGACGCCGACGATGACCATCCGCCGGGGGCCGAGCACGTCGGCCAGCCGGCCGCCCAGCGCGAACACCGCTGCCAGGGCGAGCAGGTAGGCGTTGACCGCCCACCGGGTGCCTTCCTGGCTCAGGCCGAGCGCACTCTGGATCTCGGGCGCGGCGATCGCCACGATGGTCTGGTCGATGAACGTCATCGCGACGGCGAACAGCGTCGCGGTCAGCGCCAGGTACCGGGACTGCCCCGCCGTGCCGGGTGCGCCAGAGGTTGCCGCGGTCATCCGGGTGCTCCTTGCTTCCGCTGGACTGGTCGGAGCGCAATCGGTCCGAGCCGGAACGGTCAGTGCAGTGTCGCCTGGCGGCACGACCCCTGCCACCGCGTGCACTGACCGGCGCTGGTCGGGCACACTCGGATCATGCCGAGTACACGGTGGCACCCGGACCTTTCCCGACTGTCCGATCCGGTCACGCTCATCGCCGCCGTCGCGGTGGGGCGGCTGGGTCTGGGTGCGGTGGCGATGCTGCGCCCGGAACTCCCTGCGGCGGCCTGGCTCGGCCGGGCAGGCCGTGGCGTGGCGCCCACGCTGCTCGGGCGCGCGCTGGGCGGGCGGGATCTCGCCCTCGCGGCCGGTGCTCTCCTCGCGCTACGGGCAGGCAGTGTGGCCGACATCCGTCGCTGGGCGGTCGCCGCCGCGCTGGCCGATGGCGGGGACGCCGTGGCGACACTCGTGCAGTGGCGATCCCTGCCCGGAGCGGGTCGGCTCGGCGTGCTCGTGGCGTCGGCCGGCGCGGCCGTGGTGGGTGCCGCCGCGGTGGCCGGACTGGAGCGCTGACCGTCTACGGCGGACGGTCAGGACGACTGCGCGGCGTAGGCCTTCACGTGGTCGATGGCCATGTCCAGCGCGACCCGCATCGGGCCGGCGTCGTGGGCGGTCTGCGCCAGCAGGTATCCGCCCTGCAGCGCCGCCATGACACCGGTCGCCAGCGTCTGCGGGTCCGCGTCGGGGCGGAGCGCCCCGGAGTCACGCATCCGGCGGAAACCGGCGGCGAGCAGGTCCTCCCAGGACGCGAAGTGGCCGGCCAGAGCCTCGCGTGCGGTCTCGTCCTGGTCGGCCAGCTCGCTGGCGAGTGAGCCCAGCGGGCAGCCGTAGGCGCCGTTGCGCAGCGCGTTGGCCTGCACGATCGAGTCTCGCCAGCGTTCCAGGCCACGAATCGAGCTGAGCCGGCGCAGGCGTTCCTGCTGCTGGTCGAGCAACGTCGAGGCGCGGGCCTCGATGACGGCGTGGACCAGCGCGTCCTTGTCCGGGAAGTGCTGGTAGAGCTGGGACTTGCTGGTTCCGCTGGCCGCCCGGACGTCGTCCAGGGTGGTCGCGTGCACGCCCTTGACGTACGTCAGATCGACGGCGGCCTGCAGGATACGAGCCCGGGTGGCCGCACCGCGCGCGGTCAGCCTGGAGGTGCGCGTCGAGCTGTCCTGATCCACCACGCGCCCAGACTACCGGTCGGAATTGTCGGTGCTCGTCCTTAAAGTGGACCCAAAGGTTCAGACACCGGAAAAGGCGAGGTCATGGGGCACGACGGCGAGCAGCGGGCACCGGCGACGCGGTGGGACGCCCAGCGCACGGACACGGTCGACGTCGACGCGCTGCCCGGCCTGGCCCGGCTGTCCAACTTCGTGCGCAGCGTGCGCACACCCGAGTTCCAGGGCGTCACGTTCCACGAGATCCTCGCCAGGAGCGCGCTCAACCACGTGCCCAAGGGCGCGCGGATGCTGCCCGACGAGTGGACGATGAACCCGTACCGCGGCTGCACGCACGCCTGCCGGTACTGCTTCGCCCGCAACACGCACACCAGGCTGGCACTCAACATCGCCGAGGACTTCGACCGCGAGATCATCGTGAAGGTCAACATCGTCGACGTGTTGCGCACCGAGCTGGCGACGAAGCGCACGCTGCCGCCGAGGGTCGCGTTCGGCACCAACACCGACGTCTACCAGCGGGCCGAGGGCCGGTACGCGCTGATGCCCGGCATCATCGACGCGTTGACCGGCGTCCGGGTGCCGTTCTCGATCCTGACCAAGGGCAATCTGATCCGGCGCGATCTGGACCGGCTCGTCAAGGCCAGTTCGGTGGCCACGGTGCACCTGGGCATGTCCATCGCGATCATGGACGACGACCTCCAGCAGTCGATCGAACCCGGCACGGCGACGACGGCCGCTCGCCTGGCCACCGTCAGCGCCATCCGGGCCGCCGGCCTGGAGTGCACCGTGTTCCTCGCGCCGATCCTGCCCGGCCTGACCGACGATCCGGCGCAGTTGGACGCGCTGGTGCACGCGGTGGCGGCCGCAGGCGCGACGCACGTGCTGTACACGCCGCTGTACCTGGCGACCGGCGTGCGGGACGTGTTCTTCGAGTGGCTGCGCCGGGTCCATCCCGAGCTGGTGGCGACGTACACCGAGCTGTACTCGCACGGCTCGCGGACGCCCCGCCACTACCGCGACCGGCTGGCGGACATCATCCGGCCGATCATCGCCCGCTACGGCCTACCGGACCCGGATGCGTCGGTCGAGGACAGGTTCGCCCTGAACGGCGGTGGCGGCCGAGACGCAGCCCCCACCCGAGCTGACGTTGTTCTGAGGTAGGAGAAGTTCTCACGCGCCTCAGCGATGACTGCCTGCCATGACCCTCTCTGTCATCGCCAACAGTGCGCCGCGCGGGGCGAAGCGGGTGGCGAAGGCGGTGAGCCGGTTGGCGTGCCCGAGGACGACGTCCGGCGGCGGGTTGGTCCGGTCCACCGCGGACAGTGCGGTTCGGACGACTCGTGCCGGGGTCTGGAAGCGGCCGACGCTCGCGTCCCGCGAGCCGACGACGTCGAAGAACTCGGTCTCCGTGGCGCCGGGGGACAACGTGGTCACCCGCAACCCGCTGCCCTTGGTCTCCTGCCACAAGGCCTCGGTGAAGCTGCGGACGAACGCCTTCGTGGCCGCGTAGACGGCCATGCCGGGCACGGGCTGGTAGGCGGCCGTGCTCGCGACGTTGACGAGCGCGCCGGTGCCCGCGGCGAGCAGCTGGGGCAGGAACGCGCGGGTCACGGTCACCACCGCCTCGACGTTGAGCCGGATCTCGGCGGCGACGCGGTCGGGGTCCTCGTCGGCGAACGGACCGTAGGTGCCGAAACCGGCGTTGTTGACCAGCGTGGTCACCACGATGCCGCGGCGGTCCAGCTCGGCGGCCAGCCTGCTGCCCGCGGCCGGTTCGCCCAGGTCGGCGGGTACGACCGTGACCTCGACGTGGTGTGCGGCCCGCAGGTGCCCTGCCAGTTCGGCCAGTTTGTCCTCCCGCCGGGCGACCAGGACGAGATCGGCACCGCGGGCGGCGAGCTGCCGGGCGAACTCGGCGCCGATGCCCGCGCTCGCCCCGGTGATCAGCGCGGTCTGCCGTGTGTAGTCGACGGGAGCCATCAGGCGCCCCTCTCTGTTGGGTGTACAGGTGTCAACCCATGTATGGTTAACACCTGTACACCTATCTGGCCGGGAGCGCAACGTGATGGCACGGCGGCAGAACCCGAAGGGCGAGGGCGCCCGGCTGCGCGACCACATCGTGGCGGCGGCGAGCGAGTTGCTGCTCACCCCGCAGCCGCCGTCGGCCCCGTCGCTGCGTTCGGTCGCCCGTCGCTGTGGTGTCTCACCAACGGCCGTCTACCTGCACTTCGCGTCGCAGCGCGACCTCGTCCGGGCCGTCGTCGAGGACCTGCACGGCAGTCTCGCGGCCGAGTTCACGGCCGCCGACGACCCGGCGCTGCCCGTGCCCGAGCGGCTCGCGCGTCGCGCGGTCGCCTACGTCCACTGGGGGCTGGCCAACCCGGGCGCCTACCAGCTGCTGTTCGAGAGCGAAGACCGGCTGGACCTGCCACACGAGGGGGAAGGTCCGGGCTGGCAGCTCATCGTGCACACCGGTGAGCTGCTCACCCAGGTGGCGCCGATCGCCGCCGACGAGGCCGTGCGGTGGGCGACCCGGGTGTGGGTGGCGCTGCACGGCCTGGTCTCGCTGCGGGTGCACAAGCCCGACCAGGACTGGCCGGACCCCCCGGACACCGCGGCCAGGGAGATCATGCGCCTGCATCTGGTCGCCGTCGCCGGCTCAGCAGGTCAGCCCGGAGGTCGCTCTGCGCGGCTGCGGTGATGGTCAGCACGGGTGCCCGCCGTCCTCGACGGCGTGCGGTCGGTGGGACGACGAACCCGGAATACGCGAAATGGACACCCGGCGGCGTAACGGGTGGGTGCGGCGCACGGATACTCCAGACGTGGCATGGCTGGTCGACGTGGTCAACGACGACGTCAACACGATGCAGGGCGTCACCTACCTGCTGCACCGGTGGTGCGGGCTGGGGGTGGCCGATGCCGCACGGCTGATGGTCCAGGTCAACGACGAGGGATCGGCCGAGGTCGGCCGGTTCGAGAGCCAGGACGAAGCCGAGCGACTGGTCGTCCGGCTGGCCACGCAGGGCCTGCACGCCACGGTGCGGAGCGCGTGATGCCTGCCGAACTCCGTGCCGAGGCGCAGCCGGCTCCCGGTGGCGTGCTGCTGACCATGTCCGACCAGGCAGCCGGGGCGACCACCGGCCTGCTCGAACTCGTCGTCGCCGTGCTCGGCCGCGGCCTGATCGCGCCGACCCTGCTGCGGCCCAGCGGTCCCGGCACCGCGCGGGAGCTGGTCGACCAGCTGTTCCCGGACGCCTACCCGATTCCCGCCGACGCGGCGCGCTTCCGCGCCCGGTACGGCGCCGCGATGCGTGCCGAGGTGCTCGCGGCCACCCGGCGGCTGCTGGAGCGCTGGCACGGTGCGGCCACGGCCGTACTGGACGAGGCCGCAGTCGACGACTGGGTGATGGTCACCGGAGTGGCGCAGTTCCTGTTCGTGGAACGGACCAGCGACGTCCCACCCGGACAGTCCCCCGACCCGACCGAATCGGGGCAGCAGCGGTTTCTCGCCGCATTGCGGGGCGAGATCATCCGGGCGGCCTGTCCCGAGCTGACCCGCGAACTGCGGCCCGTCTTCGCCAAGTACATCGGCGCGGAGTGCACTGATCCCTCCGGCCGGCCCGGCTAGTGGTGTGTCCAGTAACACTGCCGGTGGAATTCCGGTTCCAGGTGGGCGCATCGCAAGACGACAACGCCGCGAGGTGTCCGCCTGGGGCCGGAATTACCCGGTGAGGGTTACTGGACACACGACTAGGACACGGCTAGGACCCCAGCTACGCCAGCGCGTCGCTGTTCGGCCCGCAGTGGCCGTCGTGGATCTACGCTGGACCCGATCAACGGTTTCGTGACTCAACGAGGAGTGCACCGATCATGGCCGGACTAGAGGGCACCAACGATGCCCGATTCGATGGGTTACGGACCGCGCTCGAGGACAACGTGCGATCCGGTGCGGAACTGGGCGCATCGCTCGTCGTGGACATCGACGGCGACATCGTCGTCGACCTGTGGGGTGGCTTCCGCGACGAAGCCCGCACCACGCCGTGGGACGAGCACACCATCACCAACGTGTGGTCGACCACGAAGACCGTGACCAGCCTGGCCGCGCTGATGCTCGTCGACCGCGGCGAACTCGACGTGCACGCGCCCGTGTCGACCTACTGGCCGGAGTTCGCGGCCAACGGCAAGGAGGGCGTCGAGGTCCGCCACCTGCTCTCGCACACCTCCGGGGTGTCCGGACTGGACCAGCCGGCGGTGGTCGAGGATCTGTACGACGCCCAGCAGGCCGCCGTCCGGATGGCGGCGCAGGCGCCGTGGTGGACGCCCGGCGAACAGCTGTGTTACCACGCGCTGAACTACGGCCACCTCGTCGGCGAAGTGGTGCGCCGGATCAGCGGCAAGTCCCTCACCCGGTTCGTGGCCGAGGAGATCGCGGGCCCGCTGGGTGCCGACTTCCAGATCGGTGCCGCGCAGAGCGACTGGGGCCGCATCGCGAACGTGGTTGCGCCGCCGCCGCTGCCGTTCGACCTGGACGCGATGGACAAGCAGAGCCCCGGCTACAAGACGCTGGTCGGCCCACTCGCGATGGCCGAGGCCGCGAACACGCCGGGCTGGCGGCGTGCGGAGATGGGCGGCGCGAACGGCCACGGCAACGCCCGGTCCGTCGCGCGAATCCTGTCGGTGGTGTCCCGCGGCGGCGAGGTGGACGGCGTCCGCCTGCTCGGCCCGTCGACGCTCGACCTGATCTTCGAGGAGCAGATCCGCGGCACCGACCTGTTCCTGCAGGTGCCGCTGCGCTGGGGTGTCGGCTACTCGCTGCCCGAACCGCGGACCCTGCCGTGGATCCCGGACGGCCGGATCTGTTTCTGGGGCGGCTGGGGTGGATCGGTCATCCTGATGGACCTCGACCGTCGAATGACCATTTCCTACATGATGAACAAGATGGGCCCCGGCGTCATCGGCTCCGACCGCAGCGCCGCCTACACGCAGACGATCTACGACGCCCTGAGCTAGCTCAGAGCTAGCTCTGCCCCGCCGCGGACCGGACGCCTCGACCACGATCAGCCTGCCGCCGGGCAGCACGAAGGGTCTCACCGGCCGGCGTCGAGCGCCTCGTGGCGACCTGGCGTGCCGCGGCGCACGACGGCACGGCGCAGGACGAGGGCAGGCCCGGCTGATCAAGCCCTCAGCAGTGTGTTGACACGCGCGTAACACTGACCACAGTGGACCGGACGCGCATTCGACAGATGTCGAAAACGGCGCACCCAGCCTTGGTCATTCGGCTGTAGGGCGGTCCGTTGCCGCTGGCTAGGTTCGATCGGAAGGTCTCGTCCACGACCTCCCGATCCCCAAGGAGCGGCGATGCGTACCCGCCTCAGTCTTGGTGCCCTGGTGGTAGCCGCTGTCGCACTGACAGCCTGCTCCACTCCCGGCGCCACTCCCGGTGCCTCCGGAGGGGGTGGCGGCGGCACGATCGTCGTCGCTCTGGCCGACGACCCCGGCACCATCGATCCATCCATGGCCAACACGTTCTCCTCCAGGATCGTCTTCCAGGCGTTCTGCCAGAAGCTCTACGACGCGAACAACGCGCTCCAGCCGGTCCCGCAACTCGCCGCAGGGCTGCCGACGACGTCCAGCGACGGCCTGACCGTCACCATCCCACTGCGGTCGGGCGTCAAGTTCAACGACGGCACGCCGTTCAACGCTGCCGCGGTGAAGGCGTCCCTCGAACGCGACCTGACCCTGTCCGGCTCCGCCCGGGCGAAGGAGATCGCTGCCATCAGCTCGGTGACCGCCGTCAATCCGACGACCGTGCAGATCAAGCTGAGCCATCCGTTCAGCCCGCTGATCGCCCAGCTCACCGACCGGGCGGGCCTGATCATGTCGCCGACGGCGCTGCAGAAGGAGGGCAGCAAGTTCGGCGACAGTCCGGTATGCGTCGGGCCGTTCAAGTACGCCAGTCGCGTCGAGGGCACCTCGCTGTCGTTCGTGAAGTCCAGCGACTACTACGACGCCGCCAAGGTCAAGGCGGCCGGCATCACCTTCAAGATCATCAGCGATCCCACGACCAGGGCGGCCAACCTCCAGTCCGGCGACGTGCAGGCCGCCGAACGGCTCGACGCCACCGACATCCCCCGGCTGAAGAGCGACAGCTCGCTCCACATCCAGGGCATCAGCGCCCCCTCCTACCAGGGCATCACCATCAACATCAGCAACGCGCACGGCGACACCAAGCCGGCCGGCCCGGTCAACACGGCGCTGTCCCGCAGTCCCCAACTGCGCCAGGCGTTCGAGATGGCGTTGGACCGCGACACGATCAACAAGGCGGTGTGGAACAACGCCGAGTCCGTCGACTGCCTGCCGCTGCCGCTGTCGATGGCGTACCGACCGGACACGGCGAACTGCACTCCGTTCAACCCCACGGCAGCCAAGCAGCTCGTGGCGGCGTCCGGCGTCAAGACGCCGATCCCGGTGTCGATGATGATCCCGGCGAACTCCGGGGTGGACCGCCTGGCCGCGGTCATCCAGTCGATGGAGGCCAAGGCGGGCTTCGCGGTGACGATCAAGTCGGTCGAGTTCACGTCGGCGCTGGCGGCGGGCCAGGCCGGCAACTTCGACACGTTCCTGATCGGCTGGTCCGGCCGGATCGACCCGGACGGTGACCTGTCCGACATCGTCACCACCGACGGCGCGAACGACTATTCCGGCCTGCAGAACCCGCAACTGGACAAGGACATCGTCCAGGCGGCATCGGTGTCCGGCGTGGCGGCCCGCAAGGCGGCCTACACCACGGCGCTGCAACTGCTCGGCCAGCTCCGCCCGATCATCTACCTCTACCACGACACCTATTTCCTCGGAACGTCCAAGAAACTGACCGGCGTGGACTACCGGGCCGACGGCATTCCCCGGTTCACCACGGCATCGTTGAGCCGCTGAGCGCGAGGGCAGCCTCATGGGCATGTTCATCCTCCGCAGGGCGTTCTCGTCCGTCGTCGTGCTGTTCCTGTGCAGCGTGGCCGTCTTCGCAGGCGTCCGCGCGCTGCCCGGGGACCCGGCACTGGTCATGGCGGGCGAGAACGCCACACCGGCCCTGATCGCCGCGATCCGGCACCAGTTCGGCCTCGACCAGCCGCTGCCGGTCCAGTACGTCGACTACGTGACGCAGGCGTTGCACGGCAACTTCGGCATCTCCACCGTCGACCAGATCCCGGTGTCGGAGATCCTCGTGCAGCGCATCCCCGTCACGCTGGAACTGGCGCTGCTGGCGATCATCATCGGCCTGCTGATCGGCGTGCCTGCCGGCGTGGTGTCGGCCGTCCGCCAGGGCAAGGTCGCCGACTACGTGAGCAACGGCTTCGGCCTGGTCGGCCTGTCCGTGCCGCACTTCTGGCTCGGCCTGCTCGGCATCTGGATCTTCGCGGTCAAGCTGCACTGGCTGCCCGCGTCGGGTTTCGTCGGTCTGGCCGAGGATCCGGTGGAGAACCTGCGCCGGATGGTGATGCCCGCCATCGTCCTGGGCACCGGGCTGTCCGCGGTGCTGATGCGGCAGACCCGCTCGGCGCTACTGGGCCAACTGTCCGAAGACTACGTACGGACCGCTCGGGCCAAGGGCCTGTCCCACGGGGCGCAGATCCGGCACGCCCTGCGCAACAGCCTGACGACCGTGACGACCGTACTCGGCCTGCAGCTCGGCGCGTTGATCAGCGGCGCGGTGGTGACGGAGCAGATCTTCGTCATCCCCGGCTTCGGCAAGCTCACCATCGACTCCGTGCTGCAACGCAACTATCCCGTCATCGAGGGGGTCGTGATCGTCACGGTGTTCGGTTACGTCGTGGTCAACCTGCTGGTCGACCTCGCCTACGCCTGGCTGGATCCCCGGCTGCGACTGTCCGGAGGCTCGCGATGACCGACATGGCGACAGCGGCCACGAGGCCCGTGGTGCTTGCCGGACGGAGCGTCCGGCTGCGCAGGCGGTTCCTGCGCAGGCCGATGGCGATCCTCGGCCTGGTCCTGGTGGTGCTGTTCCTGCTGCTGGCCATCGTCGGACCGCTGCTCACGCCCGATCCGCTGCTGCAGGACCTGACGTCGGCGTTCGCGTCGCCGTCGGCGCACCACCTGCTCGGCACCGACGACCTCGGCAGGGACGAGCTGTCCAGACTGGCGTCCGGCGCCCGCGTGTCGCTGGTCGCGGGGGTGCTGTCCACCGCGCTCGCGATGGCCGTCGGCGTGCCCATCGGCCTGGCGTCCGGCTATTTCCGGGGTTGGCTGGACTCGGTCGTGATGCGGTTCAACGACACCGTGCTGGCATTCCCGTTCCTGATCTTCGCCGTAGGGTTCGCCGCGATCTTCGGTGCGTCGCTGCGCAACGTGGTGATCGCGCTGGCCATCGGGCTGCTGCCGGCGATCGTGCGGATCACCCGGGGCGAGGCCCTGGTGCTGCGCGAGCAGGACTTCATCGGCGGCGCGGTGGCCGACGGAGCCCGCTCGTGGAGCATCATGTTCCGCTACCTGCTGCCCAACTCGCTCAACGCGCTGATCGTGCAGGCCACTGTCGCGATCCCGACCGGCATCGTCGGCGAGGCGGCGTTGAGCTTCCTCGGCCTCGGCGTCCAGCCGCCGGGTGCGTCCTGGGGGCTGATGCTCACGTCGGCCCAGCAGTTCCTGGTCCAGGCACCGCGACTGGCCATCTATCCCGGCGCGCTGATCGCCGTCGCGACGCTCGGTTTCAACCTGCTCGGCGACGGGCTGCGCGACGTCCTCGACCCGAAGGACCGCCGATGAGCGCACCGACGACGACAGCGCTGCTGGAGGTCGACCACCTTGCCGTCACGTTCACCACCGAGGACGGTCCGGTGCTGGCCGTGAAGGACATGTCCTTCACCCTCGACCAGGGCGAGATCCTCGCGCTGGTGGGGGAGTCCGGTTGCGGCAAGTCGGTGACCGCCATGTCGATCCCCGGCCTGCTGCCCACCCACGGGGTGTCCCGGCACGGTTCCGTCCGGCTGGCCGGCCGCGAGCTGACCACATTGCACGAACGCGAGCTGGAGTCGGTGCGCGGCAAGGAGATCTCCGTCGTCTTCCAGGAGCCGATGACCTCGCTGAACCCCGCGTACACGGTGGGCAAGCAGATCGCCGAAGTGATCCAGCGACACCAGCAGCTCAACCGGCGGCTGGCACTGGACCGGGCCGTCGAGCTGCTGTCGATGGTCGGCATCCCGGATCCGAGGCGACGCTGCGCCAGCTACCCGCACCAGCTCTCGGGCGGTATGCGGCAGCGCGTGATGATCGCGATGGCCGTCGCGTGCGATCCGAAGGTGCTCATCGCGGACGAGCCGACGACCGCGCTGGACGTGACCATCCAGGCAGGCGTGCTGGAGGTGATCCGCGACCTGTGCCGGGACCTGGGTACCGCCGTCGTGCTGATCACGCACGACCTCGGGGTGGTCGCCGAGGTGGCCGACCGCGTCGTCGTGATGTACGCGGGTCGCGCCGTCGAACAGGCACCGGTGGGATCGTTGTTCGCGGCGCCACAACACCCGTACACCCTGGGCCTGATGGGGGCGCTGCCCGCGAACGCGCTGCGCACCCGCTCCCGCAGGCTGGCCGAGATCACCGGCCTGGTGCCGGCACCCGTCGACGACCCCGACGAGTGCCAGTTCGCGCCCCGCTGCGGGCGGGCCACCGCGGAGTGCCTGGCCGCCCGGCCACCGCTGACCGAACAGCGCAGCCGGCACCACGTGGCCTGCTACCACCCCGGCCGGCAGGAGGACGACCGTGGCTGACCTGCCTACCGAGCACGTACTCACCGTGCGCGGCCTGACCAAGTTCTACTCGGGCGGTTCCCGGCTGCGTGGCAGCAGCCACCAGGTCCGCGCCGTGGACGGTGTCGATCTGCACATCGGGCCGGGCGAGATCCTCGGCCTGGTCGGCGAGTCGGGCAGCGGCAAGTCCACGGTCGGGCGCTGTGTCACGCGCCTGACCCGGCCGACGTCGGGCAGCATCGAACTGCTCGGCAGGGAGATCGGGCAACTGTCCGAGCACCGGATGCGGCCGTTGCGCCGGGACGTGCACATCGTCTTCCAGGACCCGTACTCGTCGCTGAACCCGAGGATGACCATCGGCGACATCATCGCCGAACCCCTGCGCCAGCAGGGCCTGCGATCGCGGCGCGAGCGCGTCCGCGAGGTCGAGGACATGTTGGAGCGCACCGGGCTGCGCGCGGAGACCAGATCCCGGTTCCCGCACGAGCTCTCCGGTGGGCAGCGGCAGCGTGTCGCGCTGGCCAGGGCGTTGATCCGGCGGCCCCGGCTGGTCGTCGCGGACGAGCCCGCATCCGCACTGGACGTGTCCGTGCAGGCGGCGATCCTCAACCTGCTGCTGGAACTGCGGCAGCAGCTCAACTTCTCCTGCCTGTTCATCTCGCACGACCTGTCCGTCGTGGAGTTCATCAGCGACCGCATCGCCGTGATGTATCTGGGCCGGATCGTCGAGCTGACCACCCGCGAGCAACTGTTCACCGCGCCCCAACACCCGTACACACAGGCACTGCTGTCGGCCGCTCCGGTGCCCGACCCGGCCGCCGCCCGCGACCGCGTGGTGCTGCACGGCGACCTGCCCAGCGCGGCGGCGATGCCACCGGGCTGCCGGTTCCACACCCGCTGCCCGGTCGCCATCGACCGTTGCCGCACCGAGGACCCCGCCCTGACCGGCATCACCGCGCCGGACCACCTGGTCGCCTGCCACCTCGTCGACCCGGTCACCGGTGGTCCGGACATCTCCAGCGCGAGGAGCGTACATGTTGATCACCCGGCCTGAGCTCGTCGGCGACTTCGGCATGGTCGCGAGCACGCACTGGCTCGCGTCCAGCACCGGCATGAGCGTGCTGGAGCGCGGTGGCAACGCCGCGGACGCCGCCGCCGCTGCCGGGCTTCGTGCTCCAGGTGGTCGAGCCGCACCTCAACGGGCCGGGCGGCGAGGTGCCGATCCTGTTGTGGGACGACGGGGTGTCCAGGTGATCTGCGGCCAGGGCGTCGCACCCAGGCCGCCACCACCGCGCGATTCGCCGAGCTCGGTCTCGACCTCGTGCCCGGCACCGGCCTGCTGCCCGCCGTCGTGCCGGGCGCGTTCGGCGCGTGGATGCTGCTGCTGGAGCGGTGGGGCACCTGGCGCCTGCGCGATGTCCTCGCACCCGCGATCACGCTCGCGGCGGCCGGGCATCCGCTGCTGGCCAGGGTGTCCGATGCCATCGGCACGGTCGCGGACCTGTTCCGTGACGCACTGGCCCACGCTCGGCGGCGACGTGGCTGCCCGGCGACGCGGTACCGGCGGCGGGCAGCCGCTTCCGCAATCCGGTGCTCGCGCGGCACCTACCAGCGGCTCATCGACGAGGCGGAGGCCGCGAGCGGCCGACCGAGCCGGGCAGCTGGCCGCGGCCAGCGCGACGTCTGGTACCGCGGGTTCGTGGCCGAGGCGGTCGGCGAGTTCTGTGCCGGCAACGAGCTGATGGACACCTCCGGCCGCCCGCACAGCGGCCTGCTCACCGCGGACGACCTCGCAGCGTGGGAACCCGCGGTGGAAGAGCCGCAGACCTTCGACTACGGCGGGTACACCGTGTGCAAGACCGGGCCCGTGGGGGCAGGGACCCGTTTTCCTGCAACAACTCGCCCTGCTCGGCGCAGACGGACCTGGCCGGGATGGACCACTGTCAGCAGACTGGGTGCACACGGTGGTGGAGGCGAGCAAACTCGCGTTCGCCGACCGCGAGGCCTGGTACGGCGACCCGCAGTTCACCGACGTGCCGCTCACCGCCCTGCTCGACCGTGACTACAACGCCCGGCGGGCCGCGCTGATCGGCGATCGGGCGTCGCTGGAACAGCTGCCGGGCAGGCCGGGCGGCCGGACGCCGCGTACTGCCGCACCCGCTGGTCCACCCCGACGGCGCGCAGCCGGGCGTGGGCGAGCCGACCATCGCGGCCAGCGGCCGGACTCGCGGCGACACCTGCCACCTGGACGTCGTGGACCACAACGGGATGATGATCTCGGCGACGCCCAGCGGTGCCTGGTTGCAGAGCTCGCCGGTCATCCCCGACCTCGGCTTCTGTCTGAGCATGCGCGGCCAGATGTTCTGGCTGGAGGACGGTCTGCCGAACACCCTCCGCCCCGGAGCCCGGCCTCGGCACCACGCTTTCCGCCGTCCATGGCACTGCGCGACGGCGAACCGTACCTCGCGTTCGGCACTCCCGGCGGCGACATGCAGGACCAGTGGACGCTGCACTTCTTCCTCAACCTCGTGCACGGCGGGCTCAACCTGCAGGAAGCCCTCGACGCCCCGGACTTCCACTCCCCGCACATGGCCAGCTCGTTCTACCCGCGCACGGCAGAGCCCGGCCGGGTGATGGCGGAGGACCGGCTGGGTGCCGACGTGCTGGCCGAACTGACCAGGCGGGGACATGAGATCAGCGTTACAGGGCCGTGGTCACTCGGGCGGACCAGTTCCGTGGCCAGGGACGATGGTTGGCTCAAGGCCGGAGCGAACGCCCGAGGTGGACAGGGATATGCCGTCGGTCGGTAGACCGTAGTCGACTGTCCATATCGGATCACCGTGATGTTCGGTTAACGAAGCTTCGTGTCCGACACGTGTCGACACTCGTTGGGTTGACTATCTTGTTGATCCATCGTTACCGAGGATCGGGGTGACACACGGTGACTCACGCCGAACTTCAGAACTTCGTGGAGGACCTGGCCATCCGGCTCGGCGCGCCCACCGTGCTCGAGGACTCCGAGCAGCGGATGATCGTGTACTCGACGCACAGTGGGCCGATCGACGATGTCCGGCGTGAATCGATCCTGCGCCGGGAAACGAGTCCGGACACCAAGGAGTGGTTCCGCCAGTTCGGCATCGTGGCGGCCACTGAACCGTTGAGGACACCGCGGGACACGAAGGCGGGTGTGCTGGGCAGACTGTGTGTGCCCGTGCGGTACCTCAACCGGCTCATGGGTCACCTGTGGCTGATCGACGACGAGTTGCGACTGGGTAACAGCGAGGTTTCGATCGTCGCGGACGTAGCGGGTCATGTCGGTTTGATGTTGTACGAACAGGAGCTGACCAGGCACCTGGCGGGCGAGGTGGTCAACCAGTTGCTGTCACCGTCGACGGAGTTACGTGAGCTGGCCGTGCGCCAGATAGCGGAAACGTCCAAGATCGACGTCGACGAGCCGTGTGCGGTCATCGTGCTGCAGCCTCTGGGCCTGCCGGACCACCAGGTGCGGCCGACGATCACCGGGGCGCTGACCGAGGTGGCGAGGCGTTGTCGCAGCAGCAAGCATCTGCACGCGGTCTCCGGCGACCACGGCATCCTGCTGGTCCAGTTGCGCACGCCCGAGGACGAGGCAAGAGCGCACCACCTGGCGCACGAGGCAAGGGAGTCGCTGCTGCGGCGAAGTCACTGCCGGGTGATCGCGGCGGTGGGGGAGCCGCAGGAGCGAGTGATCGCCGCGGCCACGTCGTACCACCAGGCCAGGCTGTCGGCGAGGGTCGCCCAGTTGGTGCCGACGGTGGGTGACCTACCCAGGTGGCGCGATCTGGGCGTGTTCCGGGTGCTCGCGCAGTTGCCGTCGGACGAGATCGCTTCCGCTGTGCTGGATCCCAGGCTGGCGAAGGTATTGCGGTCGGGTGACGAACCTGTCGTGCTGACTTTGGAGACGTACCTGGACCTGGGCTGCGACGCGAAGGCCACAGCCGAGGTACTGCACCTGCATCGGGGCACTTTGTACTACCGGCTGCAGAAGGCCGAACGGATCGGCGGCATCGACCTGCGCAACGGCGACGACCGGTTGTCGGTCCATGTTGGATTCAAGCTGGCCAGGTTCACGGGCCTGCTCAGCACACCACCCCCGTGGACGGAGGGACCGGAGGCGGCCCCGGGTCGCGGCGCGTGAGCGGATGCGACAACTGCCCAGCGGTCCGCTGAGCCAGGAACGTCCAACACCGGCTGCCATCCGTGGATTGCGGAGCCAAGGTTCACCGTCCGCTCCCTCGTGCGGTTCGAACTCGCCGAACCCGCCGTTTCGTTGTCCTTCAAGGAGCAGCTGTCGCCGCCGCCATTCTCGAGGCAAGGCCCCGATGCTGGCCGGCGACACCGCTGTCAGCACGTGTTCGACCAGCTCGCTCCTGTTGGCGAAGTGATGCGGCACCACACTCTTGGCCACGCCCGCGCGCTGCGCGATCCTGGCCGGCGACGCCAGCGCGACGCCCTCCTCCGTGATCACCTCGATGGCACAGTCGACGAGCTGCCGCCGGCGCGCCCCGTCGGCAAAGGTTCGACCACCCGGACTGTCTTTCGAAGGCACGGTCTACCTCGCCAGCCCGGTGAGCACCAGATCCAGCTTGGTGGCCAGCGCAGTGGACAGGTCCCACGGGATCTCCGCCGGGACGAGCCACCGGCTCAGCGTGTCGAAGTAGACCGCGGTGATCACCTCGGCCGCCGCGGGCACGGGTGTTGCCGGATTCAGCTCGCCGCGCTGCTGGCCGCGTTCGATGGCGGCGACCACCGCGTCGGGCACCGGTCGCTGGTGCACCAGCACTCCGTCGTAGCGCTGGCTCATGTAGAGCATCCGGGTCAGGTCACGCTCCTGCTCGTTCATCGCCGCCAGGGCCGCGAAGTAGCGGTGCAACTGGTCGCGCGCCCGCTCGTCGTGGCCGGCCGGGTCGGGCAGTGCCAGCAGTCGATCCCGCCGCTGCTGTGCCCACGCCTTCGTGAAGTCCGCCTTGTGCGGATAGTGGTTGAGCACGGTCTGCCGTGCCACGTCCGCCCTCTCGGCGATCTGGTCGATCGTCGTCGCGTCGTAGCCCCGCTCCGCGAACAGGGCCGTCGCGGCGTCGAGCAGCCGGGCACGCATCCTCGTTCGCTGCGCCTCCCGGCGTCCGATCGACACCACACCACCTCCACGAGTGCTAGCCTGGAACCTAAGTTTAGGCTACAACCTAGTGAAGAGGCACGACATGACGACCAGCGTTCCCGGCGGCCCGCTCACCCTCGCGGACGACCTCACCATCAGCCGCATGGGCTTCGGCGCGATGCAGTTGGCAGGCCCGCGGGTCACCGGCCCGCCGCGCGACCGCGACCAGGCGATCAAGGTCCTGCGCGACGCCGTCGACCTGGGCATCAACCACATCGATACGGCCGACTTCTACGGGCCCTTCGTCGTCAACGAGATCATCAAGGAGGCCCTGTACCCGTACCCGGCCGATCTGCACCTCGTCACGAAGGTCGGTGCCCGGCGCGGCGACGACGGCAGCTGGCACCCGTCGCTGGAGCCCGAGGACCTCAAGGCGCAGGTTCGGGAGAACCTCCAGCGCCTCGGCCTGGACGCGCTCGACGTCGTGAACCTGCGCCTGTCCGCCGAAGGCACCGGCACCGACCCGGTCGCCGACGAGTTCGGCGCGCTCGCCGAACTGCGGCAGGAGGGCCTGATCCGCCACCTCGGCATCAGCGAGGCCTCGGACAAGCAACTGACCGAGGCGCAGGCCGTGGCCCCCGTCGTCACGGTGCAGAACCTCTACAACCTCGCGCAGCGCGGCGACGACGCGCTCGTCGACCGTTGCGCCGCCGAGGGCATCGCCTACGCCGCGTACTTCCCGATGGGCGGCTTCACCCCGCTGCAGTCCGACACCCTCGCCGCGGTCGCCGCCCGCCTCGGCACCTCGCCGCAACAGGTCGCCCTGGCCTGGCTGCTGCGGCGTTCGCCGACGATGGTCCTCATCCCTGGCACGTCCTCTCCCGCCCACCTGCGGGAGAACGTCGCCGCCGCGGACCTGACGCTGCCTGCCGACGCGGTCGCCGAACTGGACACGATCGGCGGCTGACAGTCCACTTCGGACGCAGGATTCACGCACGCACGGATCATCGGGTACAGTCGGCTCAGGCGGTTTCCGGCTGCCTCTGGGTCCGCGGGCAGGGCTGCAAGCCCACCGGTTCGACGCACATGATCGACGGCAGGTCTTTCCAGCCCGATGTCGCGGACCCGCGGGCGCCGAGGAAGGACTGCCTTGTCCGATCAATCGCGTGCGCTGCCCGAACAGCCGAACCTCCGCTACCTGAAGATCGAGGCCAAACGACGCCTCGCGGCCGGAGAGTTCACCAGCCTCCACGATGCCCAACTGGCCATCGCGCGGGAACACGGATTCTCGAGCTGGACCGCACTCAAGGAATCAATCGACGATACGAAGCCCGTGCTCGCCCATGTCCGCTGGGTGACCATGCGCTTCCAGGACGCCGACGAGCCGGGCTGGCTCGTCCCGGACGACGACGAGCTGCGCGAGCACTTCCAGGACCAGTACCTGGCCCTGATGTCGGTGCCCACGCTGGTCAAGACGCTGCGCGGTGTCGCCCCGAAGCTGCGTGCGGAGCTTGTCGTCGCGCAGGTCACCGAGCAGAGCCTGCGGGTGCGGCTCGGTGACCTGCGCATCGAGGCGATCGTCGAGCCCGATCCACCGCACCGGCTGACCGCGCTGCGGATGTACCCCGGGGGCCGGCGCGTCACCGATGACCGCATCGCCGGACCGTCGACTCACCTGACCGGTGAGGTGCCGGACCAGGTGGTGCGGATGGTCGAGGCGTCATTCGACGATCTGGGGCTGGTCGGTCTCGTGCTGGCCGGGCCGTGGACGGTGACCCGTGGCTGGGCCGATCTCGACGGGCAGGAGCCATTGCGGCCCGACCATCGGTTCCCGGCTTACGGGGTGACGAAGCTGGTCACGTCGACCGCAGTGCTCCGCCTCGTTGCCGACGGCGTCGACCTCGACGGGCCCGCGAACGCATACCTGCGCACGCTTCGGCTCGCCGACGACACCGTGACAGTGCGGGAACTGCTCACGCACACCGGTGGGGTGACGGGTCCGGAACTGGGGTTCGCGGTGCGCGTGCCCGACCAGGTCGGGCTGCTCGGCTCGACCGTGCACTGCGACGGCCGGCGCGGCACGTTCGCCCCGAGCAACGGCGGATACGCGGTCCTGGGGCAGTTGGTCGCCGATGTCACGGGCGTGCCCTGGCCGGACGCGGTGGCCGAATTGGTGTTGCGGCCATTGGGAATGCACGGCTCCGGGTTTCCCACGACCCGGCCTGCCGGCGCGGTCACCGGTTATGAACTGGCCGAGGACGGCACGTTCGAACCGGCACCGTCCCAGGTGTGCACGATGCCCGCGGCTGGTGGCCTCTGGACGACAGCGCCGGACCTGGCGCGGTTCGGGCGCGAGTGGTCGACGCTGCTGCCCGGCGAGCTGAGCCGGGAGGCCCTGCGACCGCAGGTGAGTCAACCCGCGGGCGCCGGTGTCGGACTGGGCTGGCTGGTGCACGAGGCGAAAGACGTGTGCGGCCACGCTGGTGCCGGACCGGGTGCCGCCGCGTCGGTGTTGCTGCGGATCGGTACCGGTGCGGTGATGGTGGCGTGCACCAACCGAAAGGTGCCGATCGAGCCGGTGACCGCCCGGCTCGTCCGCGCCGTCGCGTGAATGCGGTGGTGGGCATCCGGACCGGGTGCCCACCACTCATCGCGGGGCGATGGCGTGGCCGGTGACGGCGTGCTGGGGCAGATGTCGTGCCAGGTAAGGCAGCGCGCAGCCCGCGATCGCCGTCGCGGTGGCCACGATGAGCCAGGGCAACCAGCTGCCGGTCGAGAACAGTGCGACGACAGCGGGTGCCGCGACACCGGCGGCGGTGAACGCGTACTGGAACGCGGCGAGGTGGCGGCCGCGCGTGGCAGCCGGTGCCGCGGCCTCGGCGAGTGCGTTGGCCCTGGCGCCGATCACGCCCGCGACGGCGAGGGGCAGCGTGGTGGCGAGCAGGTACGCGGACCGCCAGCCTGCCGGGACGAGCACGGCCGCCAGGCCGGCCAGGCACCACAGCACGGTCAGGCCGGCGGCGTAGGACATCGCCGTCGTGCGCCACAGGTGCCGTGTCACGCGCACGGCCAACGTCCCGGTCAAGGTCCCGACGGCCGTCAGCAGGCCCAGCATCGCGCCCGGCAGCCACGACGGACCGTGCAGCGTTTCGACCACGTACACCGGGATGCCCACCAGGAAGAAGTCCATCGCCAGCGCGGCCAGGCCGGTGACCACGATCAGCAGCAGGAACGGGCGATCCCGCCACACGCCGGCAGGGGCGGTCGCACTGTGGTGGCGGGTGTGCGGCAACCGCAGCAGCAGCGCCAGCAACAGCGCGGCGACGACGAAACTGACGCCGTCGACGGCCACCGCGAGCTGGTAACCCGGCTGCCCGGCGCCGGTCAGTACCCCGGCGGCGGCCAGGCCACCCACGCCGAAACAGGCGCCACGCACCATGTTCACCAGCGCGAACGACCGGTCCTTCGGGCCGGGGCCGGCCGCGTCGGCGATCAACGCGAACACCGAGCCGTAGAACGCCTGTTGTCCGGCCGCGAGCAGCATCGCGGCGACCACCACGAGTACGGCGTTCGTCGCGACCAGGTAGGCCGCCGCACCCGCGGCTTGCAGGAACTGCGCGGCGATCACCACCGGGCGAGGACCGAACCGGTCGACCAGCCGCCCGGCCACCGGTGGCGTCGCGATCCCGGCCAGGGTACCGATCGTGACCACAGTGCCCGCGGTGCCGATCGGCAGGCCCACGACCTGGATCGCGTAGAGCACCGCGATGGGCAGGAACACGCCGGAGCCGACGTTGTCGATGCCCAGCGCCACCAACAACACCCATTGACCTCGCGGCACGCGCCGAGGCTACCGACCGCCGCCCCGTACTGCCCACGCCCTGGCGGTCAGCGCGATGACACCGTCCGGGCCCGCCGGTACGTGGGCTCGCAGCCGGTCCCGCAGGGCGCCGCGATGGTCTGCCGGCAGGGACATGGCGTACGTGGGTGCCGGGCCCTGGCCGCCGAGGAAGGGCTGCCAGTAGTCGTCGAAATCGGCGAACACCGTGGGCACGTCGATCGCGTCGACCGTCACGTCGGTCCAACCCGCGGCCACCCACAGTCGTCGCAGCGGCTCCGGGCCCGCACAGTGAGAAGCGGCGCCCCTCGTCCAGGTCGGCCGACGCGGGGTCGATGGCGACGGCGGCGTCCCAGAAGTACCGCGTCATCGCCATGCCTTCGGCGTAGTCCCAGACATAGGCGGCGGCGACGCCGTCGGCCGTCACGACCCTGGCGAACTCGGCAGCGGCACGGGCCGGATCGGGCACGAAGTTGAGTGCCAGTCCGCTGACCACGGCATCGACACTGTCGTCGGGCAGCGGCAACGACTGGGCGTCACCGACCTCGAACCTCGCGCGTGCGTCGACGAGCCGAGCGCGCGCACAGGCGATGAACGCCGCGGACGGGTCCACACCGACGATGCGGGCGGGATCCGCCTCGGCCAGCACGGTCGCCGTCAGCGCACCGGTGCCGCAACCCACATCCAGCCATCGTCGTCCCGGCGGCACGGCCAGCCGGCGCACGAACTCCGAGGCGACGCGGCGACTCCATCGGCCGACGTACGCCTCGTACGCCGCGCCGTCGGCCCATGCCTCGCGTGCCATCCGATGACGCTACACGGGCGATGGCGGCACCAGGACGTCCGACGGGACCTTGTCGGGGCGCAGGCCGCGCCACGCGGTGTGGCGCAGTCTGCCCTCGCCCGGAGTGAACTGGCGGTACACGACTTCGCCGACGATCTCGGGCCGGACCCAGCGCGCGCCGCGGACCTTGTCCCTGGGCACCACATCGGCGAATGGGCTCGTCGGCTGGGTCAGCGGTTCCAGTCGGGCCAGCAGTTCGGCCAGGGCTCGCTGGGTGAAGCCCGTGCCGACGTCGCCGATGTAGCGCAGGGCACCGGTGTCCGGGTCGTACGCGCCGAGCAGCAGGCTGCCCAGCGATCCGCCGCGGCGGCCATGACCGGGATGCCAGCCGCCGATCACGACCTCCTGCGTGTGCACGAACGGGTGCTTGAGCCAGTCCGTACTGCGCCGGCCCGGGTAGTACTTCGACGCGCGGGCCTTGGCCATCAGGCCCTCGATGCGGTGGCCGGCCGCGATGTCCACCAGATCCTGCGGTGTGAGCCCGCTCGCGTGCAGGTCGGCGTGCGGATAGGACGGTGGGATCGCGAACAGCGTGGGATCGGCGGGCTCGATCTGTTCCAGCAGTTCGCGCCTGCGGTCGTAGGTCTGGTCCAGCAGGAGAGTGCCGCCGTGGCGGAGCAGGTCGAACGCCAGATAGCGGACCGGCCTGCGGTTCGCCTGGCGGTTCTGCAACAGCCCGAAGTCCGGCCGCCCCTCGTCGTCCAGCGCCACGATCTCGCCGTCCAGCACGGCCGGGCCGCCAGGCACCGGTCCCAGCGCCTCCGTCAGCTCGGGGTAGGCGGCGGTGAAGTCGTTGCCGCGCCGACTGGTCAGCTGCGTGGTGCCGTCGGCTGCGACACGGAGCACCGCGCGGTAACCGTCCCATTTGTACTCGTACGCGTAGCGCGGATCGTCGGGCAGCCTGCCCTGGTCCGAAGTCGCCAGCATCGGCTCGATCGTGGGCGGCACAGGGGAAAGCTCGGCGCGGGCCATGACCATCCCTCCCGTGTCCGGACCGGAACCCGAGAGTAACCCGAATGGCCTAATGCCGCTGTCTGTCCTCGCCGGACGGTCGCTCGCGGCGTTCGAGCGACGGCCGGCGCCACTGGGCATCACGCCGGCGAAATTCAAGGCCGACCCGGCCTGCGCCACGACGCCGGCCGCACGTACCTCACCGTGACGTTCGTCGGCACCGCGTTACCGACGGCACCGGACCATGATGTGTTGATCGGGGTTTATCAAGTAGTCTAGCGTTCCATGTCCGCAGGGTCTGAGCGCAAGGAAGTCCGAACGGCACTGGTGAACGACGAGAATCGCTGGCTGACCGCTGACGAGGTCGCCATCCGGCTCAACGTCAAGCGGGAGACCGTGTACGCGTATGTGAGCCGAGGCAGGCTGCCCAGCAAGCAGAGCCCGAACGGGCGGGGCAGCGTGTTCGACCCGGCGGTGGTCGAGCGGCTTGCGGCGCGGACCAGGGTGGGCCACAGGCCGGGCTCCACGTCGGTCGAGACCGAGCTGAGCCTCATCGAGAATGGCGAGCTGTACTACCGGGGGATCAGCGCCCGGAAGCTCGCGATCGAGTCGACGTTCGAGGATGTCGCGGAGCTGATGTGGGGTTCGGACGGGGCCCGTGGGCATCCGTGGGCCTCGGACCCGGCGATGGAGCGGATGGGCAAGCGGATGCTCAAGCTGCTGCCCGAAGCGGCCCTGCCGTCGGACAGGTTGGGTTTGATCGCGTCCGGCATCGCCGCGGTCGAACCGCCCAATCGGGACGGCAACCCGGACGTCGTGGCAGCGACCGCCCGGCGACTGCTGATGACGATGGTCTCGGCACTGCCCGCGCACTCGGAGCCAGGACAAGGCCTGCGAGATGACGGCCCCACGGATCTGGTGTCCACCTTGTGGTCCAGGCTCTGTGCCCGGCAACCGACGCGCGCGGAGCTGAAGGCACTCAACGCCACGATGATCCTGTCGGCCGACCACGACGTGGCTTCGGCGACGTACCTGGTGCGCGCGGCTGCGCGGGCGGGTGTGGAACCGGCGGGCATCGTGCGCTTGGGCACGGAGGTCGGCAGCGGTCCGGCCAAGGGTGCGACGGACCTGGCCATCGAGGAGTTCCTACGCGACATCGAGTCCCGTTCCACGGTGGCGGTGGCGCTGGCGCGGCGGTTGCGTAGGGGCGAGCCGATCCCCGGCTTCGGTCACGTGATGTATCCGGACGGGGATACCAGGGCATCGCAGATCCTGGACCACGTCCGGGCGTGTGCTCACGCACCGGACAGGTTGGCCACCGTCGAGGAGGTCATCCGGATGCAGCTGCGACGAGGTCTCCCACCGCCCAACGCCGGATTCGCGATCGCCGCGCTCACCTACGTTTCGGACATGATTCCGGGAGCCGGCGAGACCATCTTCGTACTGTCGCGCTCGGTCGGGTGGATCGCGCACGCCATCGAGGAGTACGGCCGCCCACCCATGCCCCGTCAACACAGCGTGTACGTCGGACCACGCCCGGAGAGCTGAGGAACGAGCGGCCGCCGATTCGAGGTGAGTGGCGCCGGACCGTCCTGGACTGGAACCGGCGGCCGGCAGGGGGCCAGACGAGCAGGCCGACATGCCCGCCACCAATCACACCCCGAACAGCCCATGCCGCGCCTGACGGTCACCGTGCGCGACGGGAGTGCCGTCACCCTGCCGCTGTCCGAGCCGGATGGCACGCTCGCCGCCAAGTGGCACCGGGTGGCGGCCGAGTTCACCGAGGCAGGCCACCCCGAGACCGCGCAGCGCATCATGGCGGCCCTCAGCGCCTGAACCGGCACTCCCAGTACGGTTGATCGAGGAGCCGACCGCGAAGGAGTGTCCAGGAATGACCGAGCCGGTCGCAAGCGAACCCATCGACATCCTGCTCGTGGAGGACGACGAGGGCGATGCGCTGATGACGCGGGAGGCGTTCGAGCACTACAAGATCCGCAACCGGCTGCACGTGGTCAAGGACGGCGAGCAGGCGCTGGACTACCTGCACCGGCGTGGCGAGTACCCCGACGCCGTCCGGCCGGGGTTGATCCTGCTCGACCTGAACCTGCCGCGCCGGGACGGGCGCGAGGTGCTGGCCGAGCTGAAGGCGGACCCGGAACTGCGGGTGATCCCGGTCGTGGTGCTGACCACCTCGGACGCCGAGGAGGACATCGTGCGCAGCTACTCGTTGCACGCCAACGCCTACGTCAAGAAGCCCGTCGATTTCGACCAGTTCGTCGACGTGATCAAGCAGATCGACACGTTCTTCGTCACCGTGGTCCAGCTGCCGCGCTGACCGGCGTGCCGGCTGGTCGACATTGTCGAGCGTGGTTCGCACTCGCGCGGCGACAGCTCGGCCGCGGTCGTCGCCGCCGTCAATGGCGAGCGGCGTTCGAGGCGCAATTCGGTGGCCGCGCAGCGCGGCGGTCCCTAGAGTCCCCGGCGTGCGACTGCGTTCTCTGGCCTACCGGACCGACCTGGCCCTGCTCCGCCTCGGCGGTACCCAGGTCGAGGATCGCGGCGACCACCTGGTGGTCCGCAGCCCGCACAACCCGGCCTTCTGGTGGGGCAACTTCCTGCTGCTGGCCGCGGTGCCACCGATCGAGCGCGCACCGGAGTGGCTGGACCGCTTCCACGCGGCGTTCCCCGAGGCCGAGCATGTCGCGCTCGGCTTCGACGGCCCCGGCACGCCGGCCGACCTGGACTGGTTCACCGAGCGCGGCTACCACTGCGAGTCGGTCGCGGCACTCACGGCGACCACCGTCCATCCCCCCGCACACGCCAACCATGATGCGGTCTACCGGTTGCTGCGGTCGGACGACGACTGGGCGCAGAGCGTCCGCTTGCGGATGCGCACCTACGACGGCACCGATACCGAGGGCCACGAGCGCTTCGTCACAGCGAAGGTCGCGACCAACCGGGAACTGGTCGAGGCAGGTCACGGCGGCTGGTTCGGCGCGTTCCTGGACGGGCGGCTGGTCTGCCAGATGGGCCTGTTCTCCGCCGACACCGGCCTGGCCAGGTTCCAGTCGGTCGAGACGGACCCCGACTACCGGCGGCTCGGTCTGGCCGGTTCGCTGCTGCACCACGTCAGCGAGTACGGCTTCACCGAGCTGCGCGCGCAGACGCTCGTGATCTGCGCGGACCCCGAGTACGTCGCCATCGAGCTCTACCGAGCGGTCGGCTTCGCGCTCACCGAGACCGCGCTCCAGCTCGAACGCGATCCCGCGGCCGCCGGTGGCCCGATGCCACGGGAGCGTGAGGCGGGCTGACAGCGCGCCCGGTAATGGGTTGGATGGACCCATGACCGAACCAGACCGCCCGATCGATCCCGCCGACCTGCGCGTGTCGCACGACGAGCGCGAGTACGTCGTCGGCCTGCTCCAGGAGGCCATGAGCCGCGGGATGCTGGACTCGGCCGAGTTCGACGAGCGCTCCACCCGCGCACTGGCGGCCCGCACCCGGCGAGACCTGAACACGCTGGTCAGCGACATCGCACTGCCCGGTGTCGAGGCTGTGGTCGGCACACCGGTGACCCCCGGCGACACCGTGCGGCTGGGCGGCTGGCTGGCCTCGGTCAAGCGGAACGGGAACTGGCCGGTGCCGCGCAAGCTGGTGCTCAGCCCGCGGATGGGGTCGATCCAGTTGGACTTCACCGAGGCCCGGATCGACCACGCCGTGGTGGAGATCGAGGTCGACGTCGCGGGCGGCTCGGTCGAGCTGCGGCTGCCCGAGGGAGCCAGCGCGGCGACCGACCACGTGTACGTCGCGCTGGGCAGCGTCGAGGACCACCGCAGCAACGCCGCCGCCAGCGGCCGCCCGCACTTCGTCATCACCGGCCAGGTGCGCTGGGGTTCGATCGAACTACGCGGCCCCCGGCGCCGCCTGTTCGGCGGTTGGTGACACATCCGACCAAGCGCAACAGCGGGTGAGTGGTCCCGTTCGGCCGGCGGCCCGCGGTTCCCGGGTGGGGTTGCGGGGCGCGCTGCCTGCCTTGTGCCGGCGGCTCCGGCGCCGCCAGTTCGGCGGGTGGGTACTCAGTCCACTGTGGCTGGGATGACCTTGCCCGGATTGAGGATGTGCAAGGGATCGAGCGCGTCCTTCACCGCATGGTGCAGCGCCAGCACTTCCGGGCCGAGTTCCGTGGCGAGGCCGTCCTGCTTGAGCAGTCCCACGCCGTGCTCGCCGGTGACGGTGCCGCCCAGCTCCAGTGCCGACGCGATGATGTCGTCGAACGCGGCCTGGGCGCGGCGGCGGGCTTCGTCGTCGTTCGGGGGCGTCACCAGCAGTGGGTGCAGGTTGCCGTCGCCCGCGTGCGCGACGTTGGCGATGGTGATGCCGTGGCGCGCGGCGATCGCGTCGATCCGGCCGAGCATCGTGGCGATGTTGTGCACCGGCACGCAGATGTCCTCGGTGAGCAGCGGGCCGAGCCGCTCCAGCGCCGGGTAGGCCAGCCTGCGGGCCGAGAACAGCGCATCGGCCTCGTGCTCGTCGGTGGACCGGGCCGACCAGGACGCGCCTGCCGCGTCGAAGCAGGCGAGCATCGTCTCGGCCTCGTAGTCGCCCGCCGCGCCTGGTGCGTCGGTGCGGCCCAGCAGCACGGTGTCGGCCTCGACGGACAGGCCCATGTTCTTCCACTCGTCCACCGCGCGCAGGCAGTGCCGGTCCACCAGTTCCAGCGCCGACGGCGTGATCCCGGCCGCGGCCACCGCGGCGACCGCCTCGCCTGCCGCGACCGTGGACGGGAAGTAGCCCGCCACGGTCTGCTCGGGTGCCCGCTTGTGCCGCAGCCGCACGGTGATCTCGGTGATGATGCCGAGCGTGCCCTCCGACCCGACGAGTAGCGCGGTCAGGTCGTAACCGGCGACGCCCTTCGCGGTCCGCCGCCCGATTCGGACGAGTTCGCCGGTGCCGGTGACCACTTGCAGGCCCAGCACGTAGTCGCGGGTGACGCCGTACTTCACGCAGCAGATGCCACCCGCGTTGGTGGCCACGTTGCCGCCGATGGTCGACCACGGCGAGCTGGCCGGATCCGGCGGATACCACAGGCCCTGCTCGGCACAGGCGGCCCGCAGGTCGTCGTTGACGACACCGGGTTCGACCACCGCGAGCCGTTCCAGCGCGTTGATCTCCTTGATCTGCCGCATCCGGTCCAGCGCGATCACCACGCCGCCGTCCACGGCGTTCGCGCCGCCGGACAGCCCCGTGCCCGCGCCGCGCGGGACGACCGGGACGCCGTGCCGGGCACACCAGCGCACCACCGTCTGTACCTGCTCGGCGGTGTGCGGGCGGACCAGCAGGGCCGGCTTCCCGTACGGGGCCCACTCGGCCTCGTCGTGGCTGTAGGTGGCGAGCACGTCCTGGTCGTGCACGACGAGTTCGGGCGGTAGCTGCCCGATCAGCTCGTCGACCGCATCAGTGGTGGTCACCAGGCCATCCTAGGCAGCGGCAGCGCGGTGGACGCGCCGCGCGAGGACGAGCAGTGCGATCGGGATCGCCGCGTACACCGCGAGTGCGACGCCCACCCCGGCTGCCTCGGCCACTCTGAAGCCGTCGAAGTGGGTGAGGTGGAAGGCGAGGTGCGTGACCGCGTAGACGATGAAGCCGAACAGCGCCGCGCACACCAGGCGGTACTCCAGGTAGACGGCGGCGCACGCGGTGACGACCATGATCGCCAGCCCGAGTCCGCCGACATCGGTGAGCAGGTGCTGGTTGTAGGGCGGGTCGAGGGCGACCGTCGGGAAATCCGTGTAGAAGGACAGCGGCCGGAAGTACTGCCACGCCCCGATGACGGTCTGGATCACGACGAGCAGCAGTAGGCCGGTCCGCAGCCAGGTCTTGGATGTCATGCGGTCAGGACGGGCGACCGGGTGCGGACGTGACAGGGGGAGAGCCAGGTCACTCGCCTGGCGCGCCGGTGCGCAGACCGTCCAGCAGCAGGTCGAGCAGCCTGCCCGCGCGGGTCCGCCAGTCGGTCTTCGGGTCGATCTTCCACAGGAAGGCCATCATCAGCAGCACGTCCTCCGGGTCGATGCCGGGCCGGATCGTGCCTGCCTGCTCGTTCGCGCGCAGCAGCATCGTCAGCGCGGTCAGCACCGGGCCGTAGGTCTCGGCGGCCAGGCTGTCGTGCGACGTCGCCGCGCTGAGCGCGTCCGCGAGCCCGGCCTTGGTGATTCCGTAGTGGGCGAGGTGGTCCATCCACTCGCGCAGCGCCACCAGGGGCGGCCGGGTCGCGAGCAGGCGTGGCGCCGCGTCCGCGACCTGCTGCACCTCGTACCGGTAGACGGCCAGCACGAGCGCCTCGCGGTTGGGGAAGTGCCGGTAGAGAGTGCCCGCGCCGACACCCGCCCGCTTGGCGATCGAGTTCAGCGAGGCGTCGCCGGATGCGGTGAGCGCGGCCAGCGCCACCGCGAGGATGCGGTCGCGGTTGTGCTGCGCGTCCGATCGCAACGACTCGACCACGGCACCCCTTCCATCGGAGAGCTCTCCGCTTACTGTGATTCTAGTGCGCGGTCAGAGGCCGCGGCCGGCGTCGGACGGTAGCCGCGCAGCCTGCCCAGCGGTGCCAGCAGAGCCAGCGCGGCCCTGACCAGTGGTGCCGCCGGGGTGGCCAGGCGGAAGACGTCCCGGTACCCGGTCAGCAACACCGCGAACGCGAGGACGCCCGGCAGCCCGTCGCGGCTGGCCGAGTCGCTGCTGGTCACGTCCGGCACGATGACCAACCGGCTGGACCGCCTTGAGCGCCGCGGCCTGGTCAAGCGGATCCCCAACGCGCACGACCGCAGGAGCCTGGATGTCGAGCTGACCGAGCTGGGCCTGCGGACAGCCGACGAGGTGGTGACCACCCACATCGCCAACGAACAGGAGATGGTGGCTCCGTTGACCAAACGGGACCGTGACGAGCTGACCCGCATCACCCGCAAG
This sequence comes from Candidatus Melainabacteria bacterium, assembly GCA_963780635.1. Lineage (GTDB taxonomy): Bacteria > Actinomycetota > Actinomycetes > Mycobacteriales > Pseudonocardiaceae > DATEPR01. The sequence goes on along the minus strand of CAWACW010000012.1, from coordinate 929,567 downwards.
CTGATCGCGCATCTGGAAGCGCCGCGACAGCCGGAGGGCTAACCTGGGCTCTTCGGAAGGCGACGACATGGTGCACGTCCGCATCCTGGGTGAGCAAGCGGTCACGGACAGCGCGACCGGCTCGATCCTGACCCGGTCGCCGAGAACCGTCGCACTGATCGCCTTTCTGGCCACCCACGCGGGCAGTCCGCAACCACGGCAACGGATCGCTGCGCTGTTCTGGCCGGACTCCACCGACGCGCAGGCGCTGACCAACCTGCGCCGCGAACTGCACCACCTGCGGCAGACACTGGGGGATGAGCCCGCGCTCGTCGTGACCTCCCGGGACCTGTGCTGGCACGACACGGCCACCAGCCGGGTCGACGTGCGGACGTTCGGCCTCGAACGCGCCGCTGCCCTCGCCGCCGCGGCGAACGACGACACCGCGGGCGTGCACACCCACGCTGCCGCCGCGATCGCCGAGTACCAGGGCGAGCTGTTGCCGGGCAGCTACGACGAGTGGCTGACCGACCTGCGGACCACGCTCGAAGCGCAGTGCGCCGAGCTGTGCGACCTGCTGTGCGCCGCGCGCGCCCGGCAGGGCGACCTGACCGGCGCCGTGGCAGCGGCCCGCCGGCGGATCGCAGCTGCGGCCGCTGGAAGAGACCGGCTACCGCACGCTGATCCGCCTGCAGGACGAACTCGGCGACCGCGCAGGCGCGGTCAGCACCTACCACCGCTGTGTGTCCATTCTGGAGCGTGAGCTGGGCATCGCGCCGGATCGGGCGACCCGGGCACTCGTGCAGCCGCTGCTCGCGCACCCGGCACCCGAACCGGACCGCCCCGGGCTGCCCGGAACCGCGCTCGTCGGCCGTGCCGACGAGATCCGTCAGCTGGCCGCCGCCTGGCGCACCGCGGCGGCCGGGCGGGCCGGTCTCGTGCTGGTGACAGGTGGTGCGGGTGTCGGCAAGACGAGGCTGCTGGCCGCACTCGCCGAGGGCGCGCGCGGACGGGGCGCCGCCGTGGCCACCGCACACTGTTTCGGCACCTCGGGCCGGCTCGCACTGGGTCCGGTCGCCGAGTGGCTGCGTGACCCGGCGCTCCGCCCGGCGCTGGCCGACCTGGATCCGGTCTGGCGGGCCGAGGTCGACCGGCTCGTGCCCGCGGGCCGCGACCGGGCCGCTTCGTCGGCCAGTGCCCGCGCGATGGTGGACGCCTGGCAGCGGCACCGCTTCTTCGAGGGGCTCGCTCGCGCGTTGACGGGGCTGGCCAAACCGCTGCTGCTGGTGCTGGACAACATGCAGTGGTGTGACCAGGAGACCCTGGCGTTCCTCGAATTCTGTCCTCGGCCGCGCACCCGGGGCCCGGCTGCTGATCGCCGGGACGCTGCGCGACGACCCCGACGAGGATTCCGACGTCATCGCCTGGTGCCGCGGGATGCAGCACACCGGAACCTCACCGAGCTGACGCTGGGTCCGCTGGACATCGCCGACACAGCACGGCTGGCCGAGACCATCGCCGGGCGTCGGCTGCTGCCCGCGAACGTGGGCCTGCTCCAGGCGACGACCGGAGGCTTCCCGCTGTACGTCGTCGAGGCCGTGCGCGCGGCGGCCGATCTTGGCGACACGCAGCTGCCCGCCGGGGATCTCGCCTCGGTGCTGCGCGCCCGCTTCGAACACGTCAGCCCCCCGGCCAGATCGGTCGCGGGCCTGGCCGCCGCCGTGGGCCGGGACTTCCCGCTGGACCTGCTCACCGAGGCCAGCCACCTCGACGCGGACGCCGTCGTGGCCGCGGTCGACGAGCTGTGGCAGCGACGGATCGTCGTCGAACTGGCCGACGGCTACGACTTCTCCCACGATCTGCTGCGCGACGCCGCGTACGCGCAGGTCAGCCCGCCCGAAGCGGTGGCTGCTGCATCGGCGCCTGGCACAGAGCCTGGCACTGTTGCATGCCGACGACACGGACGTCGTGGCCGCTGCCTGGCGGACCAGTACGCGCGCGGTGGCAGGCCCGACCCCGCGGTCACCTACTACGCGCGGGCGGCCGACATCGCGTCGGGCACGTTCGCCCACGGTGAGGCCATCCGGCTGCACCGCGCGGCGCTGGCGATCATCGTCGCGCAGCCCGAGAGCACGCGCCGGCAGTTGCAGGAGCTGACCGTGCTGGAGGCGATGGCCGCACCGCTGAACGCCCGGTCCGGCTACGCCTCCACCGAACTGCGGCAGACGCTGGACCGCTCGATCGAGCTGGCGACGGCGCTGCACCGCACTGACTCGCTGCTGGCAGGCCTCGTCGGGCTGTGGGCGTCCCAGTTCGTCCAGGGCGCGATCGCGGACGCGCACCGCACCGCGTCCCGTGCGCTGGCCCTGGTCGCACCCGACTCGGAGCTGGGCGGTTCCGCGCAGTTCGCGTTCGGCGGCGCCGCGCTGACCCTGGGCCGTCCCGCCGAGGGGTTGCGGCACTTCGACCTGGCCGCCGAGCACACCGCCGGAGCGTCGTCGTGGACCATCGGCACCCGGCCGGACGTGCACTGCCGCGCGTGGTCGGCGCACGCGCACTGGCTGCTCGGCCACGACGACGTCGCCCTCGCGTGCAGCCGGGACGCGGTCACGCTGGCCAGAGCCATCGGCCACCCCTACAACCTCGCGGTCGCACTCGGCTACGCCGCGATCACGCACCAGCTGCGGCAGGACGTGCCCGCGGTGCGGGAGACCGCCGGGGAACTGCACGAACTGTGTGAGCGGCACGCGTTCGCGTACTACCGCGAATGGGCGCTCGTGCTGGGCGGCTGGTCCCGATCGGACGGATCGGGCAGTGCGCTGGCCCGCGAGGGCATCGATCGGCTCAAGGCGCAGGGCGCGTTCGCGCGGATGCCGTACTGGCTGTGCCTGCTCGCGCAGTTGCAGGAGCGTGAGGGCAGGCCGGGCGACGCGCGGGCGACGCTGGACGCGGCCATCGTCGCGGGCCAGGTCAGGGACGACCTGTGGTGGCTGCCGGAGGTGTTGCGGCTGCGCTCCGCGTATGACGACGATCCCCGCGCCGCGTCGGAACGGCTGGCGGCGGCCACCCGACTGGCCCGTGGTCACGGCAGCGTCGCGCTGCTGCGTCGGTGCGAGCGCGATCTGCTGTCGGTGGCCGGAACGGTGCCGTCGCCCTGACCGAACGCTGCGCGAACGGCCGGTTCCTAACGTCGGTGCCATGCGTTCGAACAACCGGGCGCTCGACTGGAGGGTAGTTCGGTGACCACCACCGCGACCGCACCATACGAGAACCTGGCCACCGCTGTGCGCGGTGACCTGATCCGATCGACCGACGCCGGGTACGACACGGCACGTGCCGTCTACAACGGGATGGTCGACAAGAGACCTGCCGCGATCGTGCGGTGCGCTGACGTGGCCGACGTCATCGCCTGCGTCCACTTCGGGCGTGAGCACGGTATCGAACTGGCTGTCCGCGGGGGCGGGCACAACGCCGCCGGCCTGGGTGTGTGGGACGACGCTCTCGTCGTCGACCTGTCCCAGCTGCACAGCACGACCGTCGACCCGGTCGAACACACGGTGCGCGTGGACGCGGGGTGCACGTGGGCCGATGTCGACCACGCGACGGTCGCCGGTTTCGGCATGGCGACACCGTCCGGCTTTCTCGCGTCCACCGGCGTTGCCGGTCTGACACTGGGCGGCGGCATCGGCTACCTGTCCCGCCGCTTCGGCCTGACCGTGGACAATCTGCTCGCCGCGGACGTGGTGCTGGCAGACGGCTCGTTCGTGACCGCGAGCGAGACATCGCATCGCGACCTGTTCTGGGCGCTGCGCGGCGGTGGCGGGAACTTCGGCATCGTCACGTCGTTCACGTTCCGCTGCCACGAGATCGGTGAGCACGGCGTGATCATCGGCGGACCGGTGCTCTACGACATGGCCGACACCGCGGAGGTCATGCGCTGGTACCGCGAACTGCTGCCGTCCCTGCCGGAGGAGCTGTCCGGTGGATCGGTCTCCTGACGATCCCGCCGGCGCCTCCGTTCCCCGAACAGCTGTGGGGCCGCAAGGCCTGCGGCATCGTGTGGTGCTACACCGGCTCGCACGACGCCGCCGACGCGGTGCTCGAACCGGTCCGGCAGTACGGCTCGCCGTTGCTGGTCGGGTTGCAGGAGATGCCGTTCAACGTGCTGCAGAGCGCGTTCGACGCCCTCTACCCGGCGGGCCTGCAGTGGTACTGGAAGGCGGACTTCTTCCGCGAGATCTCCGACGCCGCCATCGACGTGCACGTGCGCTACGGCCAGCGGTTGCCCACCGGCCACTCCACCATGCACATGTACCCGATCGACGGGGCCACCAGCCGGGTGCCCGCCGACGCGACGCCGTTCGCGTACCGGGACGGCGGCTGGGCGGGCGTCATCGTCGGTGTCGACCCGGATCCCGCCAACAACGCGGCCATCACGCAGTGGGCCAGGGACTACTGGGAGGAACTGCATCCGACGTCGGCAGGCGGCGCGTACATCAACTTCATGATGGACGAGGGGCAGGACCGGGTGCGCGCGTCGTACCTGGGCAACTACGACCGGCTGGTGCGGGTCAAGGATCGCTACGACCCGGACAACGTGTTCCACATCAACCAGAACATCCGGCCGAGCGAGTAGTGGGCCGGTCATGGCGAGGGTCGTCGTCTGCGGGGGAAGTGTCATCGGCCTGTGCACGGCGGTGATGCTCGCCAGGGACGGTCACGAGGTCACGGTGTTGGAGTCCGATGTGGACCCACCGCCGGGGACGGCGGAGCAGGCGTGGGGCCGGTGGGAACGGGCGGGGGTGTCACAGTTCCGCCAGCCGCACAACCTGTTCGCCCGGTTCCGGCAGGTCTGCGACCAGGAACTGCCGGGGCTGACCGAGCGGCTGCTCGCGGCCGGGTGCGTGTGGGTCGACTACCTCGACCCGCTGCCACCCAGCCTGACCGACCGGTCGCCACGGCCAGACGACGACCGGCTCCGGTTCATCACCGGCAGGCGGCCGGTGGTGGAGTCGGTGGTCGCGGGCCTGGCGGCCGACGAAAGGGGGGTCACGGTGCGCCGGGGCACGAGGGTGGCGGCCCTCGTACCCGGCGCCACCGTGCGCCGCGGCGTGCCACACGTGGCCGGCGTGTGCACCGACCGCGGCGAGGAACTGCGCGCGGAGCTGGTGGTCGACGCGACCGGCAGGCGCACGCCGTCCGGCACGTGGCTGACCGACCTGGGCGGGCGGCCACCGTACTCGACGGCCGAGGACCGTGGTTTCGTCTACTACACGCGCTATTTCACCGGCCCGCAGCCGCCAGTGTTGCGTGGTCCCGCGCTCATGCCGATCGGCACGATCACGTTGCTCACGCTCTGCGGCGACAACGACACCTGGTCGGTCACGGTCTACGGGCTCACCGGCGACGCGGCCCTCAAACAGCTGCGCCGACCGGACGTGTTCGAGCGGGTGCTGCGCGCCTGTCCGGCGCAGGCGCACTGGCTGGCCGGGCGGCCGATCACCGGGGTGCTGCCGATGGCGGGCATCCTGGACAAGTACCGACGGTTCGTGGTGGACGGCGCGCCGATCGTGACGGGGTTCGCCGCGGTCGGCGACGCGTGGGCGTGCACCAATCCGTCCGCGGGCCGGGGGCTGTCCGTCGGGATGATCCAGGCGCAGCAGCTGCGGCACGTCGTCCGGGCGCGCCTCGACGACCCGGCGGGGTTCGCCGAGGCGTGGGACGAGCGGACCGAACGGGTCGTCGCGCCGTACTACTGGAACCAGGTCGCCGCCGACCGAGCGCGGATCGCGGAGATGACCGCGTTGCGGGACGGCGTGGCACCGCCGCCCGGCGAACCGCAGCGTCCGACGCTGTTCACGGCAGCGACGCGCGATCCGGACGTCTTCCGCGCCTTCATGGAAACGGTGATGTGCCTCGCGCTGCCACAGGAAGTCGTTGCCCGGCCGGACATCCAGGCGAAGATCGAACGGATCGAGGTAACGCGCGGGCGTCGCATGCCTGGACCGGACCGAGAGGAGCTGTTGCGGCTGCTCGCCGCGTGAAACGCGCTCAACACGCGCGCAGCGCATCTGGGCCGGTGGACCCTGGTCTTTGGTCGGACCGGACTCGGACAGTCCGAATTGGAACGAGATTTCCATGCCCAGAATCACCAGGTCGTCCAACCAGGTCACGCAACGCGCTGGCCTGCGGTGTGACGGTCGTCGGGCGCAATCCGAAGGCGGTACCGGGTGGCAAACCGGCACCGCGCATCGCGGGCGTCTTCGACAACCTGGTGTGCGGCACCGTCATCACGAACCCGTGAGCCAGTGGCGTCGCCCCGGCGCGCTCAGCCCGGGCTACGTCGCTTTCGTCTTCGATGATCACGACCCGGTCTTCCGGCGCGCTCGATGGTGTGCAGCGCGCTATGTTGGGTAGCGCAACGACTACCTGGAGGTCATGATGCCGAGCCGCGATGCCACCACGCACTGGGAGGGTGACCTCCAGTCCGGGACCGGGCACGTCAGTCTGGACTCGTCCAACGCTGGCCAGTTCGACGTGTCGTTCCCGACGCGGACGGGCAACCCGGACGGGCAAACCAGTCCCGAGGAACTGATCGCCGCTGCTCACTCGGCATGCCTGGCGATGAATCTGTCCGGCGTGCTGGCTGCCGAGAAGCTGGTGGCTGACGGCATCGACGTCAGCTCCGAGGTCACGCTGGGCCCGGCCAAGGGTGGCGGGTTCGAGATCAGCGGCATCGCCATCACCTTGCGCGCCAAGGTGGCCGGCCTGGCCGCCGACCGTTTCGCCGAGCTGGCGGCCACGGCCGAGCGCACGTGCCCGGTGAGCAAGGCGCTGGCCGGCACCACGATCACGATGGACGCGGCCCTCGGCTGAGCCGGCTGCGCACACACAGCAGCCTGGGCGGGCGATCGCCTGCCCAGGCTGCTGTGTGCTGTCCGACGGGCATCGAGCTCGATCGACGCTCCACCGCAGCGCCAGGACACGGATCGCCGAACACAGAACGGCGAGGGTGCGGGGGGCACGCAAGGGAGGACAACCGCGCCCGCCGAGCCAACTCACCCACCGCGAGGAAGATCACGCAGGTCGTAAACCGGCCAACCAGGGCACAAGGTGCTCCGACTGAGACTCCCGCGCGATATCCGAAGACGTCCGACCAGACCACGGCACCACCCAGCCGACATCGGCGCCGCGTGACACAAGCAACCGAGCCATCACCAGGTCACCACGCCGACAGGCATTCCACAGCCCGACACCGAGGTCGTCACGGGTGAGGTCGGAGCTATCCAGCGGCGAGACGACCTCAGCGAACAGACCGAGCACCACGAGGTGAGCCAGGCCGACGGCGGCCCCCGTTCGAACAGCCGCCGCACCGCGAGCCACTGCCCATACCCCAGCGCGGACTGAATGGGTGGCCCGCCGTCAATGGACGATCCGGGGTGCTCGATGTCGGCGCCGGCGTCGAACAGGGCGTCGATCAGCACGACGTCGTCATTGCTCGCAGCCCAGTGCAGCGCAGTCTCGCCATGCCGCGAACCGGCGAAGGCGGCATCGAGATCCGCACCGGCGTCCACCAGCAGCCGCACACTCTCGACCGAGCGAGGCCGCCCACCGGGCGCGTCAGCGAGCAGATGCAGCGGCGTCCGCCCGCCGCCATCGGGCGAGACGATCAGGCAGTTCGCCAGCGAAGGATCGGCGGCGAGCATCCCGGCAAGCCGCTTCACATCCCCACCCTTGATCGCCGAAGTCAGCTCCTGGGCGACCGGTCCGGCCACTGTGTTCATCCGGCCGCCGCCTTGATCTCGGCGAGCGCGCTGAGCCCGGCCCGCAGCCCGGCCAGTTCGAGACCGGTCAGCCGCGTGGCCAACTGCTCGTCCACGGCCTGGACGCCCGCACCGATCGCCGCCCCCGCCGCCAGGCCCCGGCCGGTGAGCGAGATCGTGATCCGCCGCCGGTCGGCCGGATCGACCTCGCGGGTGAGGTAGCCGCGCAGCACGAGCGTGTCGATCAGTTGGCTCGCCGCCTGCCGGGTCACGTCGAGCCCGCCGATCAGCTCGGCAGCCGTGCCGCCGCGGTTGGCCATGCCGCCCAGCAGGAAGGGGCCGTTACGCGGCACGTCGTCGAAGCCATCGGCGACGAGGCTTTCCTTGATCGAGCGCGCGTAGGCACCCCGGGCGGCGCGCAGCAGCGCGGGGATCGAGACATCGTCGGTCACGATCCGAAAGTACCTTGACTGTCAAGTAGCTTGACAATAGTAGGGCTACCGCGCGAGCACCGACGCCAGTGCCTGCGTCAGCCAGTCCTGCGCGTCCTGGTCGGACCCGGGAGCGCTCAGGTGCCGCGCCGCGACGTACAGGTCCGGGCGAACCACCAGCACGCCGCCGTCCTCGATCTCACGCAGCTGCGCCCAGGTGCCGTACGGGTCCTCGTGCGGCTCGCCGGGACCGATGGACACCTGCGTGACGGGTACGCCCGTGTCCGCGGTGAACGCCTTGGCCGCGGCCAGCCAGGCGGCGCCGCCGATACCGGTGACCACGCTGAACCGGCCGTGTCCCACCAGGTCCAGAGTGGATACCCGCTTGCCCTGTTCGGTCACCCATGTGTGTGGGAACTTCGCGCCCGGCCACGTCGTCGGCTGCGCGAACAGCTCGGGATCGCGGCTGAACTCGGGCATCGCCGTGCCGTCCGGGACGACGGCGGCCGATGCGTAGCGGTGGTTGTGCTCGACGCCGTGCGCGTCGAACTCGTAGGCCTTGTAGGCGATCGCCTCGCGCAGTGACTCGCGGATCTTCTCGCCGGCCGCGCCAGGGGCCTTGCGCAGCGCCAGTTGCTGCTCCAGCCGGTCGACATCGGTGGTGTCGGTCAGCTCCAGCGCGGTCAGGATCCGGCCGGTGTCGGCGATGCTCTGGTTCGCCCGCTCGACGATCTGCCGGGCCACCGGAGCGCGCTCGGCGTCGTAGGAGTCGAGCAGCTCGGGCCCGGCATGCCCGGCCACCACGTGGGCGAGCTTCCAGGCCAGGTTGTAGGAGTCCTGGATCGAGGTGTTCGAGCCCAAGCCGTTCGTCGGGGGGTGCCGGTGCACGGCGTCGCCCGCGCAGAACACGCGGCCCTTGGCCAATGTCGTGGCGAAGTGGTGGTTGACCGTCCACGGCGCGGTCGAGTTCACCTTCATCTCGAAGTCGTCGGTACCGACCAGCTGCACGGCCAGCTCGCGGACGAACTCGTCGGTGAACGTGGGCGGGCCTGCCGCGGCCTCGTAGCCCCACATCAGCATCCACTCGTGCCACGGCTTGATCATCCGCAGCACGCCGAGGCCGACGCCCTCCTTCTCCGCGCCCGGCTGCAACATCCAGTACAGGACCGACGGCCGGTGCGCGACGAACCGGGACAGGTCGGCCTCGAACACGATGGACAGCGACCCGCCGACCGCGCCAGGGCCCTCGTAGGGCAGGTCGAGATCGTCGGCGACCTTGCTGCGCGCGCCGTCCGCGCCGATCACGTACTGCGAGCGGATCGTGTACTCGCCGCCGGTGAGCCGGTCGCGGACGGTCGTGGTGACACCGTCGGCGTCCTGAACGTGGGAGAGGTACTCGGTGTCGAACCGGACCTTCGCACCGCGTTCCTGGGCGGCCTTCACCAGGATCGGCTCGGTGATCGTCTGCGGGGCGTCCAGCATCGTGCAGGGGCTCTGCAGCTCGTAGTTCGCGTGGCGGACCGTGTCGGTGCCCCAGGAGGGGATCCGGCCCAGCTCCTCACCGGCGAGGCTGGTGCAGAACGTCGTGTTGCCCATGTACTCCCACGGGGTGGCCTCGCGCATCAGCTGCGCCTCGACTCCCATGTCCCGCATGGCTTCCATCGTGCGCTGGTTGGTGATGTGCGCCCGCGGTGTGTCGGAGGTCCGGCCGTACTTCGTCACCAGGAGCGTGCGGGTGCCGTACGTGGCCAGGAACATCGCGGCGGACGCTCCCGCGGGCCCCGAACCCACCACGAGCACGTCGGTCTCGGCCATGGGTTCCCGAGCGCTGCTCATACCGACTCTCCTCCTGCTGGCCACGGTGCCACGACACCACCGCACAGGCACGGCGTACGCCTGGCGGACAATTGTCCGCAACTGTGGCCGGTGTTTGTTGACCTGTCAAGCACTCCGTCGCACACCGCCCGCAACCGTCACGCTCTGAGTGCAACCGCCTTCGATCCGGTGCGGGCCGTGGGCAGCCCGCGGTCGGCAGCCAGACCGGTCGCGGTCGCGTCGGGCGGCCGACCGGCGGCTCCACTGTGGCGTCCTGGACCGCCGATTCGGTGCTGGACATGACAACGGCGTACCACACCTCGACTGATCGGAGCTGCCTGAAACGGACGAATGGACCCGGCAGTGCCGCCATTCCACCGCACCGTCGTGTGCTCGCCGTATTGTCGGGTTGGGGCCCCTGTTTGCCGGATCGTCGTTAATGGCCCGTTATGTTCGGGTCTCGGTGCCGGTCGCCCTGGAGCGCTACGGGTCGCGTCGCCGGTCCTGTGTTACTGGCGGCCGGCGGTTCTCGGGGTGATCGGTTGCCGGGGAGTCCCGCGGTGGTCGGCTTGGTGGGTGGGCCGATTGCTGTGGTCCTCGCCTGGCTAGAGCGTGACCGTGGGCTGCAACTCGGTGGCTGTCGCGTCCTCCGCCAACTCCAGCGCGTCCAGGTGGCCGGCAGCCGTGAGGTCGTCGGCTATGTCGCGCACCACCGCCAGTGCTCTCGCCGTACCTCGCACGCCCAGGCTCCGCACCGGGGTCGCCATCGATGTCCTGGCCGTCGACTTCGCCCTGCGCACCGACTGCAGCAGACTCGACGCCGTGTCCAGCACCGAGGACGGGACCTCGGCGGCCGGTACTGCCAGCTCGGCGCGCGTGGGCCAGGTGGCTCGGTGCACCGAACCTGGCCGCCACCACGACCACACCTCTTCGGTGACGAACGGCAGGAACGGCGCGAACAGCCGCAACATCGTCCCCAGCGCCAGGCCGAGCGCCGTGCGTGCCGACCCTGCCCGCTCGTCGCCCGCGGATCCGTACGCCCGGGATTTCACCAGTTCCAGGTAGTCGTCGCAGAAGAACCAGAAGAACTGTTCGGTCCGCTCCAGCGCCCTGGTGTACTCGTAGTCGGCCAGATCCGTCGTCGCGTCGTCGACCACGTCGGCCAACCGGGCCAGCAATGCCACGTCCAGCGGCTCGGTCACCCGCGCCGGGTCCAGGGTGACTGCCGCCGGGTCGTCGCCGGAGAAGCCGAGCACGAACCGGCTGGCGTTGAGGATCTTGATCGCCAGCCGCCTGCCGATCTTCATCTGGCCGCTGTCGAACGCCGTGTCCGCGCCCGGTCTGCCGTTGGCCGCCCAGTAGCGCACCGAGTCCGAGCCGTACTGTTCCAGCAGGTCCATCGGCGTGACGACGTTGCCCTTGGACTTGGACATCTTCTTGCGGTCCGGGTCGAGGATCCAGCCGGAGATCGCGGCGTGTTCCCACGGCAGTGCGTCCAGTTCCAGATCCGTGCGCAGCACGGTGGAGAACAGCCAGGTACGGATGATGTCGTGCGCCTGCGGGCGCAGGTTCATCGGGAACACCTTGGCGAACAGCTCTTCGTCCCTGCCCCAGCCACCCACGATCAGCGGGCGTGAGCGACGAGGTCGCCCATGTGTCCATCACGTCCGGATCGCCCGCGAACCCGCCCGGCACGCCCCGCTGCTCCGCCGTGAAACCAGGTGGCAGGTCGCTGCTCGGATCGATGGGCAGAGTGGCGTCGGCGGGCACGATCGGATGTTCGTGGTCAGGCTTGCCCTCGGCGTCGAGCCGGTACCACAGCGGGAGCGGCACGCCGAAGAAGCGCTGCCTGCTGACCAGCCAGTCGCCGTTGAGACCGTTCACCCAGTTCTCGTAGTTCGCCCGCAGGTAGGCCGGGTGCCACGTCAGCTCGCCTGCCGAGGTCCAGCAGTGTCGCGCGCAGTGCTTCGTCCCGGCCGCCGTTGCGCAGGTACCACTGGCGGGTGGTGATGATCTCCAGGGGCTTGTCGCCCTTTTCGTAGAACTTCACCGGGTGCCGCGTGGGCCTCGGCTCGCCGATCAGGTCACCGGCCACGCTCAGCAGCTCCAGCACGGTCTCCCTGGCCTGGCGGACACTCCGGCCCGCCAGCTGCCGATAGGCCTCGGGGGACACGCCCTCGGGCGGCTCCTCGGTGATCCGGCCCGTGAAGTCCAGCACCGCGCGGGTGGGCAGGTTCAGCTCGCGCCACCAGACCACATCGGTCACGTCGCCGAAGGTGCACACCATCGCGACGCCCGTGCCCTTGTCCGGCTCGGCCAGCCGGTGCGGCAACACCGGCACGCGCGAACCGAACACCGGCACGGTCACCTCGGTGCCGAACAACGGCTGGTAACGCTCGTCGTCCGGGTGGGCCACCAGCGCGACACACGCGGGCAGCAGTTCGGGCCGCGTGGTCTCGATGTGCACCGGGCCCGAGTCGGCGTGGAAGGCGATCCGGTAGTACGCGCTGTCCTGCTCGCGGTCCTCCAGTTCGGCCTGCGCCACCGCGGTGCGGAACGTGACGTCCCACAACGTCGGGCCACCGGCCGAATACGCCTCGCCGCGCGCCAGGTTGCGCAGGAACGCCCGCTGCGACACGGCTTGGGTGTCGTGCCCGATGGTGGTGTAGAGCAGCCGCCAGTCGACGGACAACCCGAGTTGCCGCCACAACTGTTCGAACGCCTGCTCGTCCACTTGGGTCAGTCGTTCGCACAGTGCGACGAAGTTCTTGCGGGACACCGAAATCGGCCGACTCGGCGGTTTCGCAGGCGGCTCGAAGTCCGGGTCGTAGGGCACCGAGGGATCGCACCGCACGCCGAAGTGGTTCTGCACGCGCCGCTCGGTCGGCAGCCCGTTGTCGTCCCAGCCCATCGGATAGAACAGCGTCTTGCCGCGCATCCGCTGGAACCGGGCGATCACGTCGGTGTGCGTGTAGGAGAAGACGTGCCCGACGTGCAGCGAGCCACTCACCGTCGGCGGTGGCGTGTCGATCGAGTAGATCCGCTCGCGCGGTGCGTTCCGGTCGAACTGGTAGATGCCGTCCCGCTCCCATACCCGCGCCCACTTCGCCGCCAGACCGTCCAGGGATGGTGTGGCGGCGGAGCGGGACTGCCAGGCGGGTCGGGTCATGGCGTCGATCCTATCGGCCTACCGCAATCCGGATCGGCCCCTAACGCCCCTGACCTGCGGTTTCGCTACAGGACCTTGGCCAGGAACGACTTCGTGCGCTCGTGCTGCGGGTCGGCGATGACGTCCCTCGGTGCGCCGTGTTCGACGATGAAGCCGTCGTCCATGAAGACCAGCGAGTCGCCGACCTCGCGAGCGAAGCCCATCTCGTGCGTGACCACGACCATGGTCATGCCGTCCTCGGCGAGCTGCCGCATCACGGCGAGCACGTCCCCGACCAGTTCCGGGTCCAGTGCGGACGTCGGCTCGTCGAACAGCATCAGCTTGGGCCGCATGGCCAGTGCCCGCGCGATGGCGACGCGCTGCTGCTGGCCGCCGGACAGCTCCCGGGGATACGCGTCCACCTTGTCCGCCAGACCGACCTGGGCGAGTAACTCGCGCGCCCGTTCGCGGACCTCGGAGCGCGGCTCACCCTTGACCCGCAACGGTGCCTCCGCCACGTTCTGCGCAGCGGTCATGTGCGGGAACAGGTTGAAGCGCTGGAAGACCATGCCGATCTCCTGGCGCTTGCGGGCCACCTCGTGATCACGCAGCTCGTAGAGCTTGTCGCCCCGCTGCCGGTAGCCGACCAGCTCGCCGTCCACCCACAGCTTGCCCGAGTCGATCTTCTCCAGGTGGTTGATGCAGCGCAGGAACGTGGACTTGCCCGAGCCGGACGGCCCGATCACGCACATCACCTCGCGCGGCTGCACCCGCAGGCTGATGCCCTTGAGCACCTCCAGCCTGCCGAACCGTTTGTGCACGCCGTCGGCCTCGACCATCGGCCCGCCGGTCTCGGTCACGCGCCCGCCCCCTGCCGCCGCAAGCCGAAGAAGTTCGTGCGGGTGGCCCGCAGCGTGCCGCGTGAGTACCGCTTCTCGATGTAGTACTGGCCCAGCGAGAGCACCGACGTCAGCACCAGGTACCACAGGCTGGCCACCACCAGCAGCGGTATCTGTTTGAAGTTGTTGCCGTAGATGAACTGCGCGACACCGAACAGATCGTGCAGCGCGACGATCGTGACCAGGGACGTGGTCTTGAGCATCGAGATCGTCTCGTTGCCGGTCGGCGGGATGATGACACGCATCGCCTGCGGCAGAATGATCCGCCGCAACACCATCAGCCGCGACATGCCCAGCGCCTCGGCCGCCTCGGTCTGGCCGGGGTCGACCGACAGGATGCCCGCCCGGATGATCTCCGACATGTAGGCGGCCTCGTTCAGCCCGAGTCCGAGCGTCGCGCCGACGAACACCGGGATCAGCACGTTCGCGTCGAAGTACACGTACGACGGTCCGAACGGGATGCCCAGCGACGGGAACCGGTAGAGCAGCCCGATGAACGACCAGAACACGATCTGCACGAGCACCGGCGTGCCGCGGAAGAACCACGTGTAGACCCAGGCGATGCCGGACACCACCGGGTTCGGTGACAGCCGCATCACCGCGATGATCACACCGAGCACCACGCCGATCACCATGGCCAGCACGGTCAGCTCGATCGTCACCACCAGGCCGCGCAGGATCTGCGGGTCGAACAGGTACTGGCCGACCGTGCCCCACTGCCAGGCCTTGTTGGTGACCAGGCCGTGCACGAACATCGCTGCCAGCAACAACAGTACGGCGGCCGCCACCCACCGGCCAGGGTGGCGGACCGGCACGGCGACGATCTGTTCGGCCGGTTTGCGCTCTCCCTGGTCGGCGGGTGCTGCTTCAGAGGTAGACACCTGATGTCCCGGTCAGCTCGTCGCGCCGTTGAGCCCCGCGGTCGTGATGGCCCCGGAGCTGACTCCCCAGTGCGCGAGGATCTGCTTGTAGGTGCCGTCGTCCATCAGCTTCTGCACTGCCGCCTGGACGGCGTTCTTCAGCGTGCCACCGTCCTTGGGTACCGCGATGCCGTACGGCGCGGTGTCCAGGTCGCCGCCGACCTTCTTGAACACGCCGCCGGTCTGCGCCAGCGCGTAGTCCACCACCGGGCTGTCCGCCAGGTAGGCGTCGATTCGGCCTGCCTGCAGTGCGGAGTTCACATCGGTCTGCTTGGGGAAGCCCTGGGCATTCGGTGCCGGCTTGCCCGCGTCCTGGCACTGCTTGACCAGCGAACCGTCCACATCAGGCTTGGACAGCTGGTCCAGCTGCGTGGTGCCCTGCTCTGCGCCGACGGTCTTACCGCACAGGTCGGTGTCGGTGTTGATGTGCTTGGGGTTGCAGCTGGTCACCATCGTCGAGGTGCCCGCGGTGAAGTAGGTCACGAAGTCGACGGTCTGCTCACGTTCCTTGGTGTCCGTGAACGAGGACATGCCCAGGTCGTAACGACCAGCCTGGATGCCGGCGAGGATGCCGTCGAAGCTGGCGTTCACGAACTTGGTCTGCAGACCCAGCGTCTGGCCGATCGCGGTGCCCAGGTCGACGTCCATGCCGATGATGTCCCCGCTGCCCTGCGCGGTGAACTCGTTGGGCGCGTAGGACGCGTCCGAGGCGATCGTCAGCGTGCCCTTGGACTTGAAGCTCGCGGGCACCTGCGCGGCCGCGGCGGCGTCGGTCGTCGCTTTGACGGCCAGCGGGGCCGGGTCCGGTTTCTGCGTGATCTGACCGGTGGTGCACGACTGCGACTGCGCGGGTGGCGCCGACGTTGCCGCGCCGCAGCCGCTGAGCAGGAGAGTGGCGGCTACGGCGGCCACCGCCCCCACGGTGAACGCGGACACACGGATTCTCGACAGCACGGCGACACTCCTCAGGCAGGGACAGCTACGCACCCGGCGCATGGCGGACCAGGTGTCCGGCATATTGCCACCGAGTTGACATGTCGGACAGTACTGAAAGGTTACGGCCTGGTGTCACCGGCAGCAGTACATATACGCACGGTCACCGATGATCGACGGAGCAGATTCATCGGCGCTCACATGGAAGGACGGACCTGGAAGGACGGTGGCCGCGGCGGCGCCGGGCCACCACGACCACCGTCGGGTCGGATCAGGTCGGACGTCGGTCAGAAACCGACGGCCACGACCATGTACTGCGGGTTGCTCACCGAGATGTCCGAGGACTGGCCGGCATCGTCGTCGTAGGGGAAGCCGTACTGCTTGCCGCCGATGGAGTTCTGGTGCCAGAACCGGGCGTAGTAGTTCGCCGGTGCCGCCAGGTAGAACTGGCTGGGATCGTTCTGCTGTGCCGCGGGCAACTGGGCGACATGCCGGTTCAGGCCGGCGCACAGCGGCGGATTGTTGGCCAGCGTGCCCGCGCAGCCGAAGATCTGGGCTGTGGTGTCGGACGTGTCGCCGACCGAGGCCGCGTAGCCGCCCATGTAGTTCGCGAACTGGCCGCCGGGCTGGAAAGCGGGATCGTTGCCCGGGGAGGGGATGCCGAACGGCGCCTGGTCGGTGGCCAGTTCCTTGAACTCGGCGGGTACCGAGTTCTCGAACCGCTGGAACGTGGCCGCGCGCGTCTCCTGGAACGTGGCGAAGTCCTCACCGATGTCCTGGTTGCCGCCGTCGTGGCCGTGCACGCGCAGGGCCAGCTTCAGCCCGAACCGGTCCACCCGCGTGGTGTCGACGTTGATCGACGACGCGCCGACGGTGAACTCGATGAAGTCGGAGTACTGGCTGTCCGCCGTGCCGAGGTGGAAGGTCATCCGGCCCGCCGAGTTGGCGGGCATGTCGATGAACGGCTGCTGCGCGATCGACTCGGTCTGGCCGTTGAAGGTCCAGAACACCTGGCTGTCCGGGTACTGGCCGTTCGTCATGTTCTCGACCCTGACCTCGAGGACGTGTGTGGCGGCCGGGATCGTGCTCGGGTCGCCCCAGAACGACGCTGGCGGCTCACCGTTGCCGGCGGGCGGGGTCGTGGGCGGGGCGGTCGGCGGGGTCGTGGGCGGCGGTGCGGTCGTGCCGGGGGTGCCGAAGACCTGGAACTCGAACAGCGAGTAGCCGAACGGCGTGCCGCGCACGGTGCCGTTCATCCGGATGAAGCGGCCCGAGCCGGTCACGGCCAGGTCCTGCCCAGCGCCGGTGCCCGTGGTGGTCGAGAAGATCGTGGTCCAGTTCGCGCCGTCGTTGGACGTCTGGAGCTGGAACGCCTTGCCGAACGCGGCTTCCCAGTCCAGCGTCACCGAGTTGATGGTCGACACCGAGCCGAGGTCGATCTGGATCCACTGCGGGTCGGCGAACGCACTGGACCAGCGGGTGGCCGCGTTGCCGTCCGTCGCGTTGCTCGCCGGGAATGTCGCGTTCTCCAGCGACGAGGCGGTAGTCGGTTTGCCCTGCGACAACAGCGCGGGCGCCGCGTGCGCGTCCGGGCTCGCGACGACGATCATGTACGCGGCAGCGCAGAGCACGACGACGGCGGCCAGCGCCGACAGGAGTGTTCGAGGCAGGCTCCGGTGCGTCGGTGCACCGGAGGAGAGGACCTTCATGGTTTCTCCAGCTTCCGTGGATGGGTCCGGGCCGCGGGGCTCACCGGTGGGCCGGGTTGGTCCGAACGGCTGCTGAGAGCGCTCTCAGAGGTCAGCATGCTGGCTGGCGAAATGTCCTGTCAAGGCTTGCCGCCGCTGCTGTGAACAGGAAAGCGCCTGGTGACGGCCTGGCGAAACCGATTCAGCCCAGATCGTCCCGGTTGCGCAACGGCAACCGATAACACTTTAAATTCACCCGCCGCAGCGCAGGGCCGCTTCCTCTTGCCCGAGGCCCGTTTCGGAAGTAGAACTCCACTATAAGGAAAAACACTGCGCGGAGATGGGGCGATTCGATGTCCGGGATCACGGTGCTCGGCAAGCCGGTCGACCGGGGGGACGAGATCCTCACGCCGGCCGCTCTGGAGTTCCTCGCCGGTCTGCAACGTGAGTTCGGGGCCCGCCGCAACGAGTTGCTGGCCCGCAGGACGCAGCGCCGCGAGGTGATCGCGCGGGAACGGCGGCTGGAGTTCCTGCCCGAGACGCAGGACGTGCGCAGCGGCGACTGGCAGGTGGCCGCGGCTCCTGCCGACCTCACCGACCGCCGGGTGGAGATCACGGGTCCGACCGAACGCAAGATGGCCATCAACGCGCTCAACTCGGGCGCGAACGTGTGGCTCGCCGACCTGGAGGACGCCAACACGCCGCACTGGCAGAACGTGGTGTCCGGGCAGGTCAACCTCTACGACGCGGTGCGCAGGCAGCTCACGTTCACCTCGCCGGAGGGCAAGGAGTACGCGCTGCGCACCGACCAGCGCCTGGCCACGATCGTCATGCGGCCGCGTGGCTGGCACCTGGACGAGCGGCACCTCGAGGTGGACGGCGAGCCGATGGTCGGCGCGCTGGTGGACTTCGGGCTGCACTTCTTCCACAACGCGCAGGAGCTGCTCAACCGGGGCAGTGGGCCGTACTTCTACCTGGCCAAGAACGAGAGCCACCTGGAGGCCCGGCTGTGGAACGACGTGTTCACGGCCGCGGAGGCGGCGTTGGGCGTGCCGCACGGCAGCGTGCGCGCGACGGTGCTCATCGAGACGATCACGGCCGCTTTCGAGATGGAGGAGATCCTCTACGAGCTGCGCGAGCACGCGTCGGGCCTGAACGCGGGCCGGTGGGACTACCTGTTCAGCGTGATCAAGAACTTCCGGGACGCCGGCGCGAAGTTCGTGCTGCCGGACCGCAACAGCGTGGCCATGACGGTGCCGTTCATGCGCGCCTACACCGAGCTGCTGGTGCACACCTGTCACAAGCGGGGTGCGTTCGCGATGGGCGGCATGGCAGCGTTCATCCCGAGCCGCGACCCGGCGGTCAACGAACAGGCCCTGGCGAAGGTGCGTGCGGACAAGGAACGTGAGGCCGCTGACGGGTTCGACGGTTCCTGGGTGGCACACCCGGGCCTGGTGCCCATCTGCAAGGAGGTGTTCGACGCGCAGCTGGGCGACAAGCCCAACCAGCTCGACCGGCTGCGCGACGACGTGTCCGTGACGGCGGATCAGCTGCTGGACATCGAGGCCACGCCCGGTGGCGCGACCGAGGCGGGCCTGCGTGCCGCGGTGGACGTGGGCGTGCGCTACCTGGCGTCATGGCTGAGCGGCAACGGCGCCGCTGCCATCCACAACCTGATGGAGGACGCGGCCACCGCGGAGATCTCCCGCTCGCAGCTGTGGCAGTGGGTGCACAACGATGTCGTGCTGGACAACGGCGAGCACGTCACGGCGGAGCTGGTCCGGTCGGTGCTGGCGCAGACCAGGGCCGCGCTGGCCGAGGAGGGCGTGCAGCAACTGGACGCCGCGTGCGAGATCTTCGAGCAGGTCGCTCTCGCCGACGAGTTCGTCGACTTCCTGACCTGGCCGGCCTATCAGCGCATCGACTGAGCCGGCCACCCCTGCGCGACCTGCGCGGTCCGGGCTCACGAACGTGACCCCGGACCGCGCCCCGCGTCGTGGCCGAGCCGGCACTCAAGAGTCCCCATCGGACAGTGGAGCGACCGTGCCCGTTCACCGTAGCCAACCATTCTCAGTATTGATAAGGTACGTGCCATGGCCTCCGCCGACCTGGTGCTGCACCCGGTTCGACTGCGCATCCTGCAGGCGTTCCTCGGTGACCGGCGGCTGACGACTGCCGAACTGGCCGTCGAACTGGCCGACATCCCGCCTGCCAGCCTCTACCGGCACGTGGCCCGCCTGGCGGCGGCGGGCGTGCTCGCGGTGGTGGCCGAGCAGCCGGTCCGCGGTGCGCTCGAACGCACCTACGCGCTGCGCGTGGCCGCCGCGGCGGTCGACACGGACGATCTCGCGACCCTGAGCCCGGACGACCACCGGCAGGCGTTCCTGGCCTACGTGGCAGGCCTGCTCGGCGCCTTCGACCGGTACACCGCCGGCGGCGATGTCGACCTCGTGCGCGATGGCGTGAGCTACGGCATGACCGCGCTGTGGCTGGACGACACCGAACTGACCCGACTGCGCGAACAGCTCCAGGACCTGTTCGCACCCGTCCTGGCCAACACGCCGACACCGGGCCGCACTCGCCGGATCCTCGGGACCGTGTTGCTGCCCGCCGGCGAAGCCTGAGGAGAACCCGATGGCACCGGAAGCCACCGCGATGACCGTCCTCACCTTGGCGCGGGCCGGGCGGTTCGGCGAGATCCGCGAGTTGTTCGCGCCCGGCCTGCGCGCGCTGGTGTCCGTCGACGCGGTGCGGGCAGGCTGGACTGCCGAGATCGGGCGCTGCGGGCCGGTCACCTCCGTGGGGGCCCCGGTCAGCGAACCGGCCGCGAACGGCATGGTCGAGATCCGCATTCCGGTGACCTGCGAGCACGACGGCCTCACGGTGATCGTGTCGGCAGCCGAGGACGGCGCGTTGCTGGGCCTGCGGCTCGGTCCGGCCGACGCCGCCCGGCCCATCGAACCCTGGGCACCGCCCGACTACGCCGACCCGGCCGCCTTCACCGAGCACGACGTGACCGTCGGCGACGGCCCGCTCGCCGTGCCCGGTACGGTGACCGTCCCGCGCTCGGCGGGGCCGTGGCCGGGTGTCGTGCTGCTGGGCGGTTCCGGCCCCGCGGACCGCGACGCGACCCTCGGTCGGAACAAGCCCTTCCGGGATCTCGCCTGGGGCCTGGCATCCCGAGGCATCGCGGTACTGCGCTACGAGAAGGTGACCTACGCGCACGCCGACCAGGTCCGCCACGACAGGAACTTCACGGTCGCCGACGAGTACCTGCGGCACGCGGGTCCCGCTGTCGAACTGCTCCGCCAGGAGCTCGGTGTCACCGCCGCCTTCGTGCTCGGGCACAGCCTCGGCGGCACCGTCGCGCCCAGGGTCGCGGCCGCCGACCCGGCCGTCGCGGGCCTGGTGATCCTGGCCGGTGGCACTCGACCGCTGCACTGGACGGCGGTCCGCCAGCTCCGCTACCTGGCCGCGCTCGACCCGGCCACGGCGACCGCCGCGCGGGCCACCGTGGCCGAACTGACCCGCCAGGCCGAGGTCGTGGACAGCCCGGAACTGTCGCCCGCCATCCCGGACAGCGACCTGCCGTTCGGCATGCCCGCCGCCTATTGGCTCGACCTGCGCGGCTACGACCCGGTCGCGACGGCGGCACGGCTGACCACACCGATGCTCATCCTCCAGGGCGGCCGGGACTACCAGGTCACGGTCGCCGACGACCTGCCGGGTGGCACACCCTCGCCAACCGCCCGGACGTGACGATCCACGTGCACGGCGCCGACAACCACCTGTTCTTCGCCGGCTCCGGCCCGTCCACGCCCGCAGAGTACGAAGCTGTGCAGCACGTGGACCCGGCCGTCGTCGACGACATCGCCGACTGGTGCCACCGGACGACACCGGCCGTCACCTGATCGGTTACTTGACACCGCCAGGCTCGGCCGCGCCGGGTGAGGCTGACCGTGGGCAGGGACAGGGCTGTGGCTGGGGGTACTTGACACCGCCAGGCTCGGCCGCGCCGGGTGAGGCTGACCGTGGCAGGGGACAGGGCTGTGGCTGGGGGTGAGGGTGCGCGCCGGTTCCGGGCGTGGTGCAGCACGTTCGCGGGGTTGGTGGTCGTCAGGTCCGGGAGCTACCTGCCCGTCTCGATCGGTGGCGACCACGGCACCTTCGGCAGCATGCGGATCCCGTCGACGCGGGTGGTGCACCGGCCGAGGTCGGCTTTCCCGGGCTCGGGCCGGGTGTTCTGCTACTGGTCGTCGGGATCGTCGTGGGCCGCAGCGGCCACCGCATGTCGCGGACGGTCGAAGAAGCTGTCGGCATGCGGCTGTGCTGAGACCCGCTGATCCACACGATCTCGTTCGCAGCGCGCCGGGACCGGTCCCGCCCTAGACTTCACAACGCTCCACGGCATCGCCGGCAGCGGCGCCAGTGCATGCCGCATCGACGACTGATGGGCGGTGTCCGGTGATCCGCAGACTCTCCTTCCTGATCGGCCTGGCCGTGCTGGCATGCGTCGGTGTTCTGGTCGCCGGCTGTGGTTCCAGTGGCAGCACCAGTGCCGCCACGAGCACGACCGCCGCCGCGCCGAACACGATCACCATCGACAACTTCGCCTTCGCACCGCAGTCGATGACCGTCTCGCCCGGTGCGACGGTGACGGTCAAGAACAACGACAGTACGGCGCACACGGTCACCGCGAAGAACAAGGCGTTCGACACCGGCGACGTCGGAGCGGGCGCGACCAAGACGTTCACCGCGCCCACCAAGCCGGGCAGCTACGCCTACATCTGCTTGATCCACCCGTTCATGAAGGCCGCCACCATCGTCGTCAAGGGCTGAGCCGGATCGGGAGTATGCCGTCGATCCGGTGAGCACCTGGCGGCTCGCCTCGCGTACGATGATCGCGCTCGTGGTCGTGGTTCGACCTGAGCGCAGAGCATCCCGGTGAGGTGGGACCTCCCGGGCAGGTCTGCACCCGTACTCCGGTCCAGACACGGGCCGGGCGGTCACCCGCCGATCGTCGCTGTGCGACGTCGCCGTGTGCCCGCTCGGTGTGTCGGCGTGCCCGGGAGCGTGTCTTCCTCGCCATGAAGGCAGAGGAAGCACATGGCACCGCACGACCCGGCCGACTTCGACGCCCGGTTCGACGAACTCGACGAGGTCACCAGCGCGCTGGAGGCACTGGCCGAAGCGTTGTCCGTGGGGGAGGACTTCCAGCTGGTCCTCGACCAGGTCTGCCGGCAGGTGATCCAGGCTGTGCCCGGGGTCGACATGGCCAGCGTGACCGTCGTCCGCGACGGCAAGGCCGAGACGCTCGCCGCGACCGACGAACGCGTGGTCAGCCTCGACGTCGACCAGTACCGGACCGGGCAGAGCCCTGGCCTGGAGGCCGTGACGACCGGCCAGCTCGTGCGCATCGAGGTCAACCAGGCCCAGCGGCGCTGGCCCGCGTTCGCCGAGGCCGCGCGCACCGCCGGTGTCGGCAGCTTCCTGTCCGCTCCGCTGCCGATCGACGCCGAGTTCATCGGCTCGCTCAACTGCTACGGCTGGCAGCACCACGGCTTCCGCGAGCTGGACGCGCAGCTGCTCGCGCTCTACACCACGGCGGTGAAGGCCGTGCTGCGCAGCGTCCGCCGATACCACCAGGCCAGGGACCTGACCGAACAGCTGCGCGACGCGTTGACCTCGCGTGCGGTGATCGACCAGGCCAAGGGCGTGCTGATGGCACTGCAGCACGTGGACGCCGACGCGGCTTTCGAACTGCTCGTCGGACAGTCGCAGCGGGACAACGTCAAACTGCGCGACCTGGCCGCCCGCGTGGTGGCCGCCGTGGTCGACAGTCGCAGGTAACTCACCCGCTGCGGGTGAGGCTTCGGCTGCCCGCGGCCGTTGATGATCTACGACATGGCACCACAGCCCGTCGCCGCAGACCTGGCCGTCGCGGTGGTGTTCGGCGCGGTGCGGACGTGCTGGCGGATCGGCGGCCGGGTGACCGACGGGCTACGGCCCGTACTCGATCCGGTCCTGCGGCCCGAACACTGGCCGCAACGGTTACGCGAACTCGCCGAGAGCGGCTACGAGCAGCGCGAACTCGCCGTCGCCGAGGTCATCCGGCTCTACCGGACCGTCACCCCGAAGCTCGTGTCGGACGTGCTCGACCAGCTCGACCTGCCGACGATCGTGCGTGGTGTGCTGGACGACATCGACCTGCCCGGCATCATCCGGGCATCGACCGGGAGCGTGGCGGGGGAGTCGGTGCGCGACGCCCGGATCTCGGTGATGGCCGCCGACGACGTGGTGGCGGAACGGTTCGGCCGGTTCTTCCGGCGGCAGCCGCCGCAGGTGGCACCGCATGACGGTTGACCCCGCCTGGTATGCGGCGATGCCTGCCGCCGCTCGTCCCTATCAAGGGCGCCGGGCTGGGATCGTGTCGCGTCTGCTGGCCAACGTCGTCGATCTGATCGTCGTCGGTGTGGTCGTCGCTCTGGTGTATCTGGGTGTGGCCGGTTTGATTTTCGCGGTCGGTCCTACCCGGTTTTCGTTTCCCGCTGTTCCTGGATTCAGTCTCGCCGTGGTCGGTAGCGTGGTCGCGTTTTTGTACTTTTCCTTATTTTGGCTTGTCGCTGGGCGGACTTTCGGCGATCAGTTGTTGGGGTTACGGGTTGTTTCTCGTCGTGGTCGCCGGTTGGGAGTCGGTCGGTCGTTGCTTCGGTCCTTCTTTTGCGTGGTATTTCCTATCGGATTGTTGTTCGTCGTCTTCGATGGGGTCGCGCGGCGGTCGTTGCAGGATCTGCTCGTTGGTTCTGTTGTCCTCTACGACTGGAGTCCTGGTGGTCGCTGAGGTCTGCCGGGCGCGTTTCCGTGCGGTGGTTCGCCGCGCTTACCTCTTCGGCTGGGCTATTCCGGTGGAGGCTCTCACCATCAACTCCGGGGTGAACACCATTTGTTCGTGATGGTGTTCCGCGCCTGCTCTGGCTTCCGCGAGCAGCAGTTCTGCGGCTGTTCTGCCCAGCAACCTTCTCGGCTGACTCACCGACGTGAGCGGCACGGCCGCCGCTGCCGCGAACTCGATGTCGTCGTAGCCGACTATCGCCAGGTCCCGCGGTACCTGTAGGCCCATGCCGATCACGCGTTGCAGCAGTCCCAGCGCCAGCAGGTCGTTGGCGCAGAAGACCGCCGTGGGTCTGCGGGCCGCCGGCAGTCCGAGCAGTCGCTCGGCCGCATGGTGGCCGGCCGCGATGTTCGAACCTTCGGTGGCGAGCACGACCGGTTCCGGCGTTCCCGCCGCCGCTGTGGCCTGCTGTGCGCCCGCCAGCCGGTCGGCTATCTGGCCGATGCTCATCGGTCCGCCCGCGAACGCGATGCGCTCGTGGCCCGTCTCCAGGAGGTGCTCGGCGGCCATGCGTCCGCCCGCTACGTCGTCGACCGTGACCGAGCAGCAGTCCGGGCCCGCGTTCCGGTCGACCACGACGACTGGGATGCCTCTGCGCCTGACCAGTTGGATACGGTCGTCCTGGGCGTCGGTCGGGGTGATCAGGATGCCCTCCACCCGCTGCTGTTCCAGCAGATCCAGGTAGAAGTCCTGACGAGTCGGATCTTGCCGGCTGTCACACAGAAACACCGCCAAACCGGACGGTTCGGCCAGGTCCTGGATGCCTGCCGCCACGTCCGTGAAGAACGGGTTGCTCGCGTCCAGCACGACGAACGCGAGCATTCTGCTGCGGCCCGACCTGAGCTGTCTCGCGCTCTCGTTGCGGACGAAACCGATCTCCTCGATCGCCGCCAGCACCCGCTCCTTCGTGCGCGGACTGACCAGCATCGGTTTGTTCAGCACGTTCGACACCGTGCCCAGCGAGACACCCGCTTTCGCCGCGACATCCTTGATGCTCGGTGACCCTGTCTCGGTCAACGCCATTCTCCCAGGGTCCGGGTGCCGATCGCGGTCATCCTAACCGGCCCCACTCCCGCTACCGCCTGGTCACGCTCGACTCGCGCACCACCAGCTCCGGCTCGAACACCACCTGCCGGTGCTGGTGCGTCGCCGCGTGCTCCACCTCGTCGATCAGCAGCGTCGCCGCCGCCGCACCCAACTGTTCCCTGGGCTGGCGGACCGACGTCAGCGGGACCGCCGCCGCTGCCGCGAAGTCGATGTCGTCGTAGCCGACTATCGCCAGCTCGTTCGGGACGTCCACATGGTGCCTTGTCATGTCCTGCAAGATCCCGAGGGCCAGCATGTCGTTGGCGCAACACACACCTGTCGGCCGATCAGCATCCAGTGCCCGGATCCGCTCCGCCGCCGAACGGCCCGCCGGGACGGTCATGGCGTCCACGTCGATCACCGTGAACTGACTCTCCAGCCCGGCGTTGTGCACCGCTTTTCTGGCCCCCGCAAGGCGATCCGCTACCTGTTTGAGGCCCAGTGGCCCGCCGATGAACGCGATCCGCTCATGCCCCGCGGCCACCAGGTGCGCCGCCGCCAGTTCGCCGCCGACCACGTCGTCCACCGAGACCGAGCACTGCCTGCGCGTCGCTCCGTGGTCGACCAGGACCGTGGGAATGCCGCGGCGGCGGATCTGTTCGATGCGCGGGTTCTTCGCCGCCACCGGCGTGATCAGCACTCCGTACGCGCGATGTTCCTGCAGCAGACTCAGATAGTGGTTCTCGCGCTGCAGGGTTTCCGCGCTGTTGCACAGGATCACCGACAGGCCCGCTCCCGCTGCCGCCTGCTCGACGCCCAGTGCGATGTCGGTGAAGAACGGGTTGCCCACGTCCAGCACGACCAAGCCGATCATCCTGCTGTGCCCGGCACGCAACTGCCTGGCCGCCTCGTTGCGGACGAAACCCAGCTCGTCGATCGCGGCCAGGACCCGTTCGCGCGTCGCGGGCGCCACCCGGTCCGGTCGGTTGAGCACGTTGGACACGGTGCCCAGCGAGACGCCGGCCAGCGCGGCCACGTCCTTCACACTGACCGATGCCACCGTCTGCCTCCGTACCGCTGAATCGTGTCACAGCACATCGAGGTGCGTCGGCCATGACTCTAGCCGACCTTCAACAACTAGCCATGAGCTGCGCAGATGCTACCTTGACGGCAAGGTAACGAGCTGGAAACCGCCACTTGACGGGTGCGTGCGACGGCAGCTACGGTTCCCGGCCATATGAAAGGTTTCATTCGCGGAGGGAGCACTCTGGTGGACGAACCTGCGCCGGCCGAACCTGTGCTCGTCCTGGCGAACGCGACCAAGAGCTTCGGTGCCGTGCGCGCCCTCGTCGACGGTTCGGTGACCCTCTACCCGGGCGAGGCCCACGCGCTGCTCGGTGAGAACGGCGCCGGCAAGTCGACATTGGTGAAGATCCTCGCCGGGGTGCACCAGAACGACAGCGGCAGCCTGCTGTTGCACGGCGAGCCAGTGGAGTTCAGCGGTCCCGCCGCCTCCCGGGCGGCCGGTATCTCGATCATCTACCAGGAACCCACGCTGTTCCCCGATCTCACGGTCGCGGAGAACATCTACGTGGGCCGCCAGCCGTTTCGCACCGGTCGCCGGATCGACCGCAGGGCGATGAACGACGCCACGGCCGACATCTTCGCCCGGCTCGGCGTCGCACTCGATCCCGATCGCCTGGCCCGTGGCCTGTCCGTGGCCGACCAGCAGCTCGTGGAGATCGCCAAGGCACTGTCGCTGGACGCCCGGGTGCTGGTGATGGACGAGCCGACCGCCGCGTTGACACTGGTCGAGGTCGAGCGCCTGTTCGAGGTGATGCGGACGCTGCGGGCACAGGGTGCCGCGGTGCTGTTCATCTCGCACCGGCTGGACGAGGTCTTCGCCAGTTGCCAGCGCGTCACGGTCATGCGTGACGGCGCGTTCGTGCGCACCGCGCCGATCGAGGACCTGACCGTCGACGACGTGATCCGCTCGATGGTCGGCCGCGACCTGGACACGCTGTTCCCGAAGACACGGACGACCCCGGGTGACGAGGTGCTGCGCGTCGACCGGCTGTCCCGTGAGGACGTGTTCCACGACATCAGCTTCTCGGTGCGGCGCGGCGAGATCGTCGCCCTGGCCGGGCTGGTCGGCGCCGGCCGCAGTGAGGTCGCGCGGGCCGTGTTCGGCATCGACCGGCGGAGCGCCGGCTCGGTCCGGCTCAACGGCAGGCGGCTGCCCAACGGCGTCGCCCAGGGCCGCGATGGCACGCCGGGTATCGCCCTGGTGCCCGAGGACCGCAGGCAGCAGGGCCTGGTGATGGAACTGGGTATCGACCAGAACGTGGCCCTGGCGTCGCTGCGCAGGCTGAGCAGGCTCGGCCTGATCCGCCGCTCCAGCGAACGCGAAGCTCGCCCTGCAGTGGGCGACGCGGCTGCAGCTGAAGTTCGGTCGTATCCGCAACCCGGTGGCCACCCTGTCCGGCGGCAACCAGCAGAAGGTCGTGCTGGGCAAGTGGCTGGCCCGCGAGCCGATCGCTGCTGATCATCGACGAACCCACCCGCGGCATCGACGTCGGCACCAAGGCCGAGGTGCACCGCATCCTGGACGGGCTGGTGCGCCGACGGCATGGCTGTCCTGATGATCTCCTCGGAACTGCCGGAGGTGCTCGGCATGGCCGACCGCGTGCTGGTCATCCACGAGGGCAGGCTCGCCGCCGAGTTCTCCCGCGACGAGGCCAACGAGGACGGACATCATGCGAGCGGCCAGCGGGCTGGGCAAGCGGACAGCGGCATGACGACCCAGGTGCGCAAGCCTGCCGCCGCCCGCCCCGAAGTTCGCGGCCAGTTCGCTGCTGCGGGCCAGGGAACTGGGCATCTTCGTGGTGATCCTGGTCGTCTTCGCGATCACCACCATCAACAACCACGCCTTCGCCAGCGCGCACAGCGTCCAGCAACTGCTGACCGGCGCCGCCCTCATCGCCCTGCTCGGTGTCGGCGAGACGATGGTCGTGGTGACCCGCAACGTCGACCTGTCCGTCGGGTCCGTCGTCGGACTGTCGGCCTACCTGGTCGGCGACATGTTCAAACACCACCCCGGGATGCCGGTCCTGCTCGGCTTCCTGCTGGGCATCGGCGTCGGCGCGGTGATCGGCGCGATCAACGGGATCGTCACGTCCGTGGCCCGGGTGCCCAGCCTGGTCGTCACGCTCGCGATGCTCTACATCATCCGAGGTGTCGACGGCATCATCGTCCACGGCGTCACCATCGACCCGGACTCGATCCCCGCCGCGTTCCAGAAGGTCGGCTTCGCCACCGTGCTGGGCATCCCGTGGCTGGCGATCATCGTCGCGGTCGTGGTCGCCATCGCCGGCTACACCATGCGGTCCTACCGCTGGGCCCGCGACCTCTACGCGGTCGGGTCCAACCCGGACGCCGCCGACCTGGCGGGCATCCCGGTCGGCACGCGCGTGTTCAGCAGCTTTCTGTTCTCCGGTGCGCTGGCCGGGCTCGCCGGGGCGCTGTTCCTGGCCCTGCATGCGCAGATCGACGTCACCGGCGGTACCGGCTACGAGCTGACGGTGGTGTCCGCCGTGGTCGTGGGCGGGGTCGCGATCTTCGGTGGCAGCGGGACCGTGCTGGGTGCCGCGCTGGGCGCGTTGCTGCTCAATACGATCAACCAGGCGCTCGTCGCGAGCCGGATCTCGGCGTTCTGGAACGACGCCATCGCCGGTGCGCTGCTGCTCGCCGCGATCGCGTTCGACCGGTGGCTCAGTACTCCGCGTGACCCGAAGTCTCGAGTCGACCGAGGGAGCGCACCGCGATGTCTGAGACCCGGACCCCGCAGGCCCTCGACACGGATGTCACCGGCTCCGACACCAGCAGGCAGGCTCCCTGGCGCGGGCTGATCCGCTGGGAGGTCGCGCTCGTCGTCGTGTTCATCGCCGTGCTGCTGTTCGGCTCGGGCGAGTCGTCGACGTTCCTGTCCGCCAACACGCTGTTCTTCACCGGCCTGAACATGGGCGAGATCGGCATCATGGCGCTGCCGATGCTGCTGATCGTGATGATCGGCGAGATCGACCTGTCGGTCGCGTCGATGCTGGGCCTGTCCGGCGCGGTGCTCGGCAGGCTCTACGACGGTGGGGCGCCGGTCTGGCTGGCCATGGTGGTCGCGCTGCTCGTCGGCGTGGCAGGCGGCGCGCTCAACGGTCTGCTGGTGGCCCGGCTCAAGCTGCCGTCGATCGCGGTGACCATCGGCACGCTCACCCTCTTTCGCGGCGTCGCCGAGATCCTGCTGCCGAACCCGACCACGCGGCTGTTCCCGACGTCGCTCACCACGGACTTCAGCATCAACTCGCTGGGCGGCACGCATCTGCCGTACTCGGCGTCGATCTTCATCGTGCTGGCGATCATCACCGGCGTGGTGCTGCACGGCACCCCGTTCGGGCGCTCGCTCTACGCCATCGGGTTGCAGCCGGAGGCCGCACAGTTCTCCGGTATCCGCAACGACCGCATCAGATTCGGACTGTATGTGCTGTCCGGTTTCCTGTGCGCCTTCGCAGGCATCCTGTTCACGCTCAAGAACGCCTCGGCCAGCTACAGCGCCGGGCTCGGCCTGGAGCTGACCGTCGTGGCCATCGTGCTGTTCGGCGGCGTCTCCATCTTCGGCGGCCGGGGCACGGTCATCGGGGTGTTCCTGGCCGTGGTCATCGTCGGGGCACTGCAACAGGCCCTGACCCAGCTGGGTGTTCCTGCGGAGATCCAGAACATCGTCACCGGTGGCCTGCTGCTGATCAGTGTGATCGTGCCCAACGGCGGCGAGACGATTCGCCGCCTGCGCGCCCGGCGACATCGGCGCGGCCGGCACTCCAACGACCTGCGCCCACCACGACCCGAGACCACGATCCGAGCCCGTCCCAACGACGGAACGGCCAGCTAGGAAAGGGAACCCCCTATGAGTAAGTTCCGGATGATCAGGCGAGGTGCCGGGGTGGCCGCGACGCTCGCTCTGGCGGTCACCATGGTGGCGGCGTGTTCCTCGGGGTCCACGTCGACGACGAACGCCGGTGGGGGCGGCGGCTCGACAGCGTCGAGCGGTGCCGGTGGCGTCAAGAAGGGCCTGCTCGTCTACTTCATCCCCAAGGACACCCAGAACCCGTACGAGGTGCTCGCCGACAAGGGTGGCCAGCAGGCCCTGCAGGAACTCGGCGGCAAGGTCGTGGTGAGCAGTGGCACGGCCGACACCGCGGCCGCGCAGATCCCGTCCATCCAGGCCGCCATCCAGGCGCACGCCAACGCGATCGTCATCGCGGGCAACGACCCCGCGGCGCTGTGCCCGTCGCTCGGTCAGGCCGCGGCGCAGGGCATCAAGGTCGTCTCGTTCGACTCCGACGTCACCTGCCCCAACCACCTGTTCATCAACCAGGCCGACACCAAGACCATCGGCACGTCCGAAGTGGACCTGCTGGCCAAGGAGATCGGCAGCTCCGGCCAGATCGCGATCCTGTCCGCCGCTGCCAGCGCGACGAACCAGAACTCGTGGATCGTCTACATGAAGCAGCAGCTGAAGAAGTACCCGAACATGCACCTGGCCACGACGGTCTACGGCAATGACGACCCCGCGACCTCGCTGACCGTGCTGCAGGGTCTGCTGTCCGCGTACCCGAACCTCAAGGGCATCATCTCGCCGACCACGGTGGGCATCTCGACCGCGGCGCAGTACCTGAGCACGCACAAGGACGTCGCCGCGAAGGTCACGCTGACCGGCCTTGGCCTGCCCTCGCAGATGCGCCCGTACATCAAGGACGGCACCGTCAAGTCGTTCGAGCTGTGGAACCCGAGCGACCTGGGCTTCCTGGCCGGCTACGCGGCCGCGTCGCTGGCGTCCGGCACGTCCCTGGCTTCCGGTGCGAAGTTCACCGCGGGCCGCCTCGGCTCCTACACCGTGCTCCCGCCCGCCGCGGGCACGGGGCTGTCGGTCGTGCTCGGCCCGCCGACGGTGTTCGACTCCACCAACATCGACAAGTTCAACTTCTGACGGGTGGCGCGCGGGTGGCCCGGTCGACCGGGCCGCCCGCGCGCCCCAGCGAGGCACGATGAACCGCTACTGCTTTGCCCTGCGGGTCCGCCCGGACCTGCTCGACGAGTACCGCGACCGGCACGCGGCCGTCTGGCCCGACATGCTCCGCGCACTCGAAGCCACCGGCTGGCACCGGTACTCCATCTTCGCGCGGCCCGACGGGCTGATCGTCGGCTACGTCGAGGCAGCCGACCTCGCCGCGGCACAGGCCGCGATGGAGCGGACCGAGGTGAACGGCCGATGGCAGGCCGAGATGGCCCGCTACTTCGTCGGCCTGGACGGCAAGCGCCCGGACGAGGGGTTCGAACTGCTCACCGAGATCTTCAACATCGACGACCAACTCGCGGGTCTGGAGGCGAGGACCACATGACGGACACGGCGCTGCCCCCGCCCGCGCTGCCCAGGGTCACCGGGCGACGGGCCAAGGTCGGTCTGGTGTCCGGCGGTCTGGGCGCCTACTGGCCACAGTTCCCGGACCTGCTGCCGCAGTTGCGGCGCTCCGCAGCCCGCGTGGCGCAACGCATGGCCGCGTTCGACTGCGACGTCGTCGACGTCGGCTTCGTCTCCGACGCCGAGGAGGGCGCACAGGCCGCCGAAAAGCTGCGGGTGGCCGGCTGCGACCTGATCGTCGGCTTCCTCACCACCTACCTGACCGCGTCCATGCTGCTGCCGATCGCCCAGCGCAGCGGTGCACCGGTACTGCTGATCAACCTCCAGCCCACCGAGGCGATGGACCACGCGACGTTCGACACCGGCCAGTGGCTGGCCTACTGCGGCGCGTGCCCGCTGCCCGAGATGGCCAACACGTTCCTGCGGGCAGGCATCGACTTCCGCTCGGTGTCCGGCTACGTCGAGGACGAGCGGGCGTGGGTGCGGATCGGCCGCTGGATCAGGGCGGCGTCCGTCCGCGCGGCCCTGCGGCACGGCAGGCACGGCCTGATGGGCCACCTGTATCCGGGCATGCTCGACGTGTCCACCGACCTCACGCTGGTGCCCGCCAACTTCGGCGGGCACGTCGAGGTGCTGGAATTCGACGACCTGCGGGTGCGCGTCGAGGCCGTGACCGACACCCAGGTCACCGAGCGGATCGCGCTGGCCGGTGAGGTGTTCGACATCGACCCGAGCGTGCAGGACGAGGACCTCCGCTGGGCGGCTCGGGTGTCGGTCGGCCTGGACCGCCTGACCACCGACTTCGGCTTGGACAGCCTCGCCTACTACCACCGCGGCCTCGACGGCGAACTGCACGAACGGCTCGGCGCGGGCATGATCCTCGGCGCGTCGCTGCTCACCGCCCGCGGTGTCCCGGCGGTCGGCGAGTACGAGCTGCGCACCTCGCTGGCGATGCTGATCGCGGACCGCCTCGGCGGTGGCGGCTCGTTCACCGAACTGCAGGCGCTGAACTTCCGCGACGGCGTGGTCGAGATGGGCCACGACGGTCCCGCGCACCTCGCGATCAGCGACCACCGGCCGCTGCTGCGCGGTCTGGGCGTCTACCACGGCAAGCGTGGCTGGGGCGTCTCCGTCGAGTTCGACGTCCGGCACGGCCCGGTGACGGCCGTCGGTGTGCTGCAACGCCGCGACGGCACGTTCGCGCTCGTTGTGTCCGAGGGCGAGGTCGTCGGCGGGCCGCTGCTGAAGATCGGCAACACCACGTCCCGCGTGGACTTCGGCTGCGATCCCGGCGAGTGGACCGACGCCTGGAGCGCCACCGGGATCTCCCACCACTGGGCCCTGGGCATCGGTCACCTCGCCGCGGACGTCCGCGCGACGGCCGAGCTGCTCGGTCTCGACCTGGTCGAGGTCGCTCCCAGAACCACATCAGCGCGATGAGTACGAAAGCGGGTGCCGACATGACCGATCGCCACGAGGCTGCGGAGATCTTGCGGACGCAGCACATCGAACTGCCCTCGTGGGCCTTCGGGAACTCGGGCACCAGGTTCAAGGTCTTCCCCCAGGCGGGCGTGCCACGCGACCCCTTCGAGAAGATCGCCGACGCCGCCCAGGTGCACCGGTACACCGGCGTGGCACCGAGCGTCGCCGTGCACATCCCGTGGGACAAGGTCGACGACTACGCGGGCCTTGGCCGGTTCGCCGCCGAGCACGGCGTGCGCCTGGGTACGGTGAACGCGAACGTGTTCCAGGACAACGACTACATGCTCGGCAGCGTGACGAACCCGGATCCCGCGGTCCGCAGGAAGGCGATAGCGCACCTGCTGGAATGCGTCGACATCATGGACGCGATCGGCTCCCGCGACCTCAAGCTGTGGTTCTCCGACGGCACGAACTACCCCGGCCAGGACAGCATCCGCGCGCGCCAGGAACGACTCGCCGAGGCACTGGCCACCGTGTACGACCGGCTCACCGGCGACCAGCGGCTGGTGCTGGAGTACAAGCTCTTCGAGCCGGCGTTCTACCTGACCGACGTGCCCGACTGGGGCACCTCGTACGCGCACTGCCTGCGGCTGGGGGAGCGGGCCGTGGTGTGCGTCGACACCGGTCACCACGCGCCCGGCACGAACATCGAGTTCATCGTCGCGTTCCTGCTGGGCGCGGGCAAGCTCGGCGCGTTCGACTTCAACTCCCGGTTCTACGCCGACGACGACCTGATGGTCGGTGCCGCCGACCCGTTCCAGCTGTTCCGCATCCTCTACGAGGTCCGCGACGGCAACGGTTTCGACCCGGCGACCGGCATCGCGTTCATGCTCGACCAGTGCCACAACATCGAGCCGAAGATTCCCGGGCAGATCCGTTCGGTGATGAACGTGCAGGAGGCCACGGCCAAGGCGCTGCTGGTGGACGTGGACGCGCTGACCGCCGCCCAGCAGGCCGGTGACGTGCTCGGCGCGAACGCCGTGTTCATGGACGCCTACAACACCGACGTGCGGCCCTGGCTCGCGACCGTGCGCGAGGAGCAGGGCCTGGACCCCGACCCGATGGCGGCCTACGCCCGCTCCGGGTACGCGGACCGCATCGTCGCCGAGCGCGTGGGTGGCAACCAAGCGGGCTGGGGCGCCTGACCGCCCACCCGTCCGGCCGAGACAGAAGGAATCGCTCGATGACCTCTCCCGTGGCCGACCTGATCGGCCGGTCCCACCGCCTGGGTGCCGACCCGAGGAACACCAACTACGCGGGCGGCAACACGTCCGCCAAGGGCAGCGCGACCGACCCCGTCACCGGGCAACTGGTGGACCTGTTGTGGGTCAAGGGTTCCGGCGGCGACCTGGGCACCCTGACCGAGCGCGGCCTCGCCGTGCTGCGGCTGGACCGGCTGCGGTCGCTGGTCGACGCCTACCCGGGCGTCGAGCGTGAGGACGAGATGGTCGCCGCGTTCGACTACTGCCTGCACGGCAAGGGCGGTGCGGCCCCGTCGATCGACACGGCCATGCACGGCCTGGTCGACCAGCCGCACGTGGACCACCTGCATCCCGATTCGGGCATCGCGCTGGCCACGGCCGCGGACGGTGAGCGGCTCACCCGCGAGTGCTTCGGCGACACCGTGGTCTGGGTGCCGTGGCGGCGGCCGGGCTTCCAGCTGGGCCTGGACATCGCCGCGATCGCCGCGGCCAACCCGCAGGCCATCGGCTGCGTCCTGGGTGGTCACGGCATCACCGCGTGGGGGGCGAGCAGCGAGGAGTGCGAGCAGCGGTCGCTCAGCATCATCCGCACCGCGACCGAGTTCATCGCGCGGCACGGCAAATCCGACCCGTTCGGCACGCCCATCCCGGCTTACGCCGCGCTGCCCGGGCCGGCCCGGCACGCCAGGGCCGCCGAGCTCGCACCGATCCTGCGCGGCCTCGCGTCCACCGACCAGCCGCAGGTCGGGCACTACACCGACACCGGCGTGGTGCTGGAGTTCGCGGGCAGCGCCGAGCATCCCCGGCTGGCCGCGCTGGGCACGTCCTGCCCGGACCACTTCCTGCGCACCAAGGTCCGGCCGATGGTGCTGGACCTGCCGCCGGACGCACCGCTGGAGCAGGTCACCGAGCGCCTGCGTGAGCTGCACGCGGCCTACCGCGACGACTACCGGGCCTACTACGAGAAGTACGCGCAGCCCGACAGCCCGGCCATGCGCGGTGCCGACCCGGCCGTCGTACTGGTGCCCGGCATCGGCATGTTCACCTTCGGCAAGGACAAGCAGACCGCCCGCGTGGCGGGTGAGTTCTATGTGAACGCGATCAACGTGATGCGCGGTGCCGAGGCGATCTCCACGTACTCGCCGATCGACGAGTCGGAGAAGTTCCGCATCGAGTACTGGGCGCTGGAGGAGGCGAAGCTGCGGCGGATGCCGAAGCCGCGGCCGCTGGCCACCCGGATCGCGCTGGTCACCGGGGCCGGCTCGGGCATCGGCAGGGCGATCGCGCACCGGCTGGCCGCCGAGGGCGCGTGTGTGGTCGTCGCGGACCTCAACGCCGAGGCGGCGGCCACGGTCGCGAACGAACTGGGCGGCACGGACGTCGCGGTGCCGGTCACCGTCGACGTCACGGCGGAGGATGAGATCAGGGCGGCGTTCGACGCGGCGGTGCTCGCGTTCGGCGGCGTCGACCTCGTGGTCAACAACGCGGGCCTGTCGATCTCCAAGCCGTTGGCGCAGACCACGGTCAAGGACTGGGACCTGCAGCACGACGTGATGGCGCGCGGCTCGTTCCTGGTCGCCAGGGAGGCCGCGCGGGTCATGCGGGCGCAGGGCCACGGCGGTGACATCGTCTACATCGCCAGCAAGAACAGCGTGTTCGCCGGCCCGAACAACATCGCCTACGGTGCGGCGAAGGCCGACCAGGCGCATCAGGTGCGACTGCTGGCGGCGGAGCTGGGCGAGTTCGGGATCCGCGTGAACGGGGTGAACCCGGACGGTGTGGTCCGCGGCTCGGGCATCTTCGCGGGTGGCTGGGGAGCGAAGCGGGCGGCCGTCTACGGGGTGCCGGAGGCGGAGCTGGGCGCGTTCTACGCGCAGCGCACCATCCTCAAGCGCGAGGTGCTGCCCGAACATGTCGCCAACGCGGTGTTCGCGCTGACGGCGGGCGACCTGTCGCACACGACCGGCCTGCACATCCCCGTCGACGCGGGGGTCGCAGCGGCGTTCCTGCGCTAGTGGACAGGGAGAGCTTCGCGGCCGTCGACCTGGGTGCGTCCTCGGGTCGGGTGATGGTCGGGTCGGTGGACCGGGCCGGCGTCGCGCTGCGCGAGGTCCACCGGTTCGCCAATCGGCCGGTCATGGTGGGCGACACGTTGCACTGGGACGTGCTGGCACTGTGGGCGGGGGTGCTGGACGGGCTGCGCGCGACCGGCGGCGACCTGCGCGGGATCGGCGTCGACTCGTGGGCCATCGACTACGCGCTGCTGGATGCCGACGGGGCACTGCTGGGCAACCCGGTGCACTACCGGGACCGGCGCACCGAAGGCGTGGCCGACGCCGTGGCCGAGGTGCTGCCACTGGCCGAGCTGTACGCGGCGACAGGCGTGCAGGTGCTGCCGTTCAACACGATCTTCCAACTGGCCGCCGCGCGGGACACGGCCGCGGTCCGGCAGGCCGACCGGGCGCTGTTGATCCCGGACCTGTTCGGTTACTGGCTGACCGGCGAGATCGGCAGCGAGCTGACGAACGCGTCGACCACGGGCCTGCTCGACATCCGGACACGGTCCTGGTCGACGGCGATAGCGGGGCGCCTCGGGTTGCGTGGGGATCTGTTCCCACCGATCCGGCAACCGGGCTCGCGGATCGGCACGGTACTCGACGGGGTGGCACGCGACTGTGGACTTGGCCCGGTCCCGGTCCACGCGGTCGGCTCGCACGACACGGCGTCCGCTGTCGTCGGCGTCCCGGCGCGCACGGAGCGCTTCGCGTACATCTCGTGCGGCACGTGGTCGCTGGTCGGGGTGGAGACTGCGCAGCCGATCACCACGGCACCGGCGCGGGAGGCGAACTTCAGCAACGAACTGGGCGTCGACGGCACTGTCCGGTTCCTGCGCAACGTGATGGGTCTGTGGCTG
Source organism: Candidatus Melainabacteria bacterium (assembly GCA_963780635.1). GTDB lineage: Bacteria > Actinomycetota > Actinomycetes > Mycobacteriales > Pseudonocardiaceae > DATEPR01. Next base: position 892,006 of record CAWACW010000012.1, on the reverse strand, counting down.
CTGCAGGAGTCGGTGCGCACGTGGGAGCTGTCCGGGATGGCGGTCGACCTGCCCGCCTTGCTGGCGGAGGCGGCGCGGCTGCCTGCCGGGCGGTCGGTGGTCGACCCGGACCGGCCGCAGTTCCTGCCACCGGGGGACATGCCGGCGCGTGTGCGCGCGGAGTGCCGTCGCACGGGCCAACCGGTGCCGGCGACGCCTGCCGAGCTGACCCGGTGCGTGCTGGACAGCCTGGCGGCCGCATACCGGCGGACGGTGCGCGAGGCCGCTGAGCTGTCGGGGCAGGTGGTGGACGTGGTGCACATCGTGGGGGGCGGGGCACAGAACGCCGTGCTGTGTCAGCTGACGGCGGACGCGTGTGAGCTGCCGGTGGTGGCGGGACCGATCGAGGCCGCGGCGCTGGGCAACGTGCTGGTTCAGGCGCGCGCGGCGGGGGTCGTCGAAGGTGGGCTGGCCGAACTGCGAGCACTGCTGGGCAGCGTCGCGACGAAGACGTACTACCCGACCCGCTGACCGAGTTCTCGTTTGGCCTCGGCAGGCAGGAACGCCGCTTCGATGCCGGTGCGCGCGATGTCCGCGAGTTCGTCGCGGGACAGGCCGAGCGTCGTCGCCGCGGTGAGGTACTCGCCGGTGATGCTGGTCCGGAACATGGCCGGGTCGTCGGAGCTGAGGGTCACGCGCACGCCCGCGTCGAGCAATCGGCGCAGCGGGTGTGCTGCCAGTGTGGTGACCGCACCGGTGCGGACGTTCGACGTCGGGCAGATTTGGAGCACGATCCCCCTGTCCGCCAGGACGTCGAGCAACCGAGGATCGTCGACCGCGCGGATGCCGTGGCCGATCCGCTCGGCGCCCAGCGCGTCGATCGCCCGCCACACGTCGGCGGCGCTGGTGGTCTCGCCCGCGTGCGGCACGCTGTGCAGGCCCAGCCCGTGGGCGAGCGCGAAGGCGGGCCGGTACGTCTCGCGTGGGTAGCGGCCGTCGGGGCCGCCGAGTCCGAACGACACGTGGGCCATGGACCGGGTTGGCGTGGTGCCCTTCCTCGACTCGTCGCGCCGTCGTCGGTGTGGGCTGGCAGAGTGGTGCGGTGTGATCGATCATCTCAGTGTTCAAGTGGACGATCTGGCCGCGTGCCGCGCTTGGTACGACGAGATGCTTGCCGTGCTGGGCGCACGCCCGCTGATCGAGCTCGATCAGGCCGTCGGCTACGGGCCACACGATGGTGGGCCGTCGTTCTGGCTCGGTCAGGCGACTGATCCCGGTGGCCGGCAGGCGCATATCGCGTTCACCGCCGCCGACCGGAACACCGTGCGGGCCTTCCGGGAGGCCGCGATCCGACTCGACAGCGAGGTGTTGCACGAGCCGCGCGTGTGGCCCGAGTATCACCCCGGCTATTACGCCGTGTTCGTGCGCGACCCTGCCGGCAACAACGTCGAAGCGGTCTGTCATGTCCCACAATGACCCGCGCGTCGACGCCTATATCGACGCGCTCCCCGAATGGCAGCGTGACATCTGTCGTCAGGTCCGCGCGCTCGTGCACTCCGTCGATCCCGGAGTCGTCGAGACCATCAAGCGCACCCGGCAGCCGTACTTCGTCCTGGACGGCAATATCTGCGCACTGCTCGCCGCCAAGGACCATGTGAACGTCTTCCTCTACGACGGTGCCATCGTCCCCGATCCACACGCGATCATCACAGCTGGCCACGGCAACAAGACCGCCCGCACCGTCTCCTACCGCGAGGGCGAGTCCGTGCGAACCGACCCGCTGGGCGAGATGATCCGGCAGATCATCGCCAACAATCGCGCCGGCGGTTGGCGCAAGCTCAAGCCGGGCTGAGGACTTCGTTCAACGCCAGCAGATTGCCTCGGTGTCCCGGACGAACGCCGGCCTCACCGCGCCGAAGTCCATCACCACACCCCGACTCTGGCCGGCCTGCCCGCGAAGCCGGCCGTCCCGTCGATCGGCTCGAACGCCGCGCCTCTCGACGCCAACTGTGCCACCACCCGTTCGATGTCCCGCACCAGGAAACTGACCATCGGACGGCATCCGGTCGGCCACTCCGGTCACGACGATCGTCGTGCCCTCGCCGGCCCGGCACATCACCGGGTCGTCGTCCGGTCCGGACGGCAGTCGCAGCCCCACCACGTCCCGGTAGCACGCCCTGGCCCGCTGCCCGTCCTGCGCGGGCGGCACCGGATTCAGTGGAAACTCGCCCAGCATCCGCGGGACCCTCGCAGACTCCGACATTCACCCGTTGAATCGGATCAGCCGTTCCTGCATTTCCGGATACGGCGTCGCCTGGGGCACCGGCCGCGCGTCCCGGACGCTTTCGGCCACCATGACCGCCGCGTCGATGGCCGCTCGATACGGTAGCGAGCCGGTGCTGACCCGGCGGATGCCCAGTTGCGCCAGTTCGGTCAGCGACAGAGCGGGCACGACGAGCACGTTGACCGGTACCGGGATGCTCGACGTGAGTGCGCGCAGGTCGGCGGGTTCCGTCGCGCCCGGTACGAAGACGCCGTCGGCTCCCGCGTCGACGTAGGCGCGCGCTCGGGCCAACGTGCCGCGGACGTCCTGCCCCAGCCAGTACGTGTCGACGCGCGCGTTGACGAACACGTCGGGATTGCGCTGCTTGATCGCCGCGACCTTGGCCGCGTGCGCCGCCGGGTCGATCAGGCGCTCCGCGGTGCTGTCCTCGATGTTGATGCCCGCGACGCCCAGCTCCGCGACGTACCCGGCCACCGCCTGCGGATCGTCGTCGTAGCCATCCTCGATGTCGGCGGACACGTACGCGGGCAGTGCCGTCAGCCGCCGCGCGAGGGTGAGCGTGTCCGCGCGAGTCGAGCGGCCGCCGTCAGGGTGGCCTGCCGTCGCCGCGACTCCGAAACTCGTGGTGCCGACCGCGGCGAAGCCCGCGTCGGCGAACGCCAGCGCCGACGCCACGTCCCACGCGTTGGGTAGCAGTAGTGGCAGCTCACCGTCGTGTAGCTCGCGGAAGGTCATGCGGCCAGCATGCCAGCCAGGCATGTCGGCCCACACCGAAGTCAGCGGGCGCCCCGGCGCGGTAGCGACACGCCTGTGACCTGGGGTATGTGCCGCCGGGCTGACATCACCCGCAACGGATGAGTTCCGCGGTCGCCTGCGCCGGGACGATCGACGCATGACTCGGCCTGCAGACACAACGACCGCCCCGCCGTCCGGGCAACGGCGCCGGGTGCCGGCGAAACTGATCGTCGCGGTGGTGCTGCTCGCCATCGCGCTGACGTTCATCCTGCAGAACCGCGATGCCGTCGACATCCGTCTCGCGGTCGTGACCGTGTCCGCCCCGCTGTGGGCGGCGCTGGTCTGCATGCTCGTGCTCGGCGGCCTGGTGGTGTACCTGCTCACGCGGCGGGGGCGCAAGTCCAGCCGCCACTGATCACAGGGTGACGCGCGTCCCCATCACGACCGTGCGTTCCACCGGCAGGCCGAACTCGGTCGCCGGGCTCGCCGAGTTGTGCGACAGGGCGATGAACAGCCGTTTCTGCCAGGTCGGCAGGTCACCGTCGCGGCCGCGCTCGATGGTGATCCGGGACAGGAAGTAGAACGCGGTGTCGGGATCCGTCTCCAGCTCACTGGTCAGCAGGAACGCGTCCTGCAGTGCCTTCGGGATGTCCTGGTCGTCGTGGAAGCCGAACCGCACGGACAGGTACACGATCCCGTCGTCGTAGTGGTCGAGCGAGTCCACGTTGAGCCGCTCGTTGCGCGGTACGTGCGGCACGTTCTCGGACACCACGGTGACGATCACGACGTGCTCGTGCACCACGCCGTTGAACTCCGCGTTGGCCCGCAGCGCGAGCGGCACCGTCGCCTTCGACGGGTGCGGGAACACGGCGGTGCCGGGCACGCGGGTGATCGGCCGCTGCCGCACCTCCTCGACGAACTCGGCCAGCTCGCCCTCGATCGCCGTGCGCCGCTGCGTGATCACCCGCCTGCCGCGCTGCCACGTGAGCATCACCGTGACCACCAGCGCGCCCAGCAACAGCGGCAACCAGCCGCCATGCACCACCTTCGTCAGGTTGGCCGCGAAGAACATCAGTTCGAGCCCGCCGAACACCACCCCGAAGATCACCAGCCGCCACACCGGCCAGTGCCACGCCGCCCGGGCCAGCACCACGAACAGCGACGTGGTGAGCAGCAGCGTGCCGGTGACGGCGAGGCCGTACGCGGTGGCCAGCGCCTGCGACGACCGGAACGCGAACATCAGGATGAGCACCCCGCCCAGCAGCAGCCAGTTGACCGCGGGCACGTAGACCTGGCCGCCCTCGTTCGGCGAGGTGTGCTTCACGGTCAGGTGCGGCAGGAAGCCCAGCCGGGTCGCCTGCCGGGACACCGAGAACGCGCCGGAGATCACCGACTGCGAGGCGATCACGGTGGCCGCCGTGGCGAGCACGACCATCGGCACCTGACCCCAGCTCGGCACCATCAGGTAGAACGGGTTCTCCACCGCGCTGGGCTGACGCAGGATCAGCGCACCCTGGCCGAGATAGTTCAGCGTGAGCGCCGGGAACACCACGAAGAACCAGGCGCGGCGGATCGGTGGCCGCCCGAAGTGGCCCATGTCGGCGTACAGGGCCTCGGCGCCGGTGATGGACAGCACGACGGCACCCATCGCGATGAACGCGATGTACGGGTGGTCGCCGACGAACGAGAAGACATAGGTCGGTGACAGGCCGCGCAGCACGCCGGGGTTCGTGATGATGCGCGGGATGCCCAATGCGGCGAGCACGAGGAACCACAGCAGCATCACGGGTCCGAAGAACCGGCCCACCTGGTGCGTGCCGAAGCGCTGCACCAGGAACAGCAGCACGATGATGACGACACCGATCGGCAGCACCAGGCTGCGCACGCCGGGGGAGACGATCTCGACACCCTCCACAGCGGACAGTACCGAGATGGCGGGTGTGATCACGCTGTCACCGAAGAACAACGATGCCCCGATGACGCCGAACAGCAGCGCGATCGTGACGAGCCGCGCCTGCCCGGTGACCAGCCGGCGGATCAGCGCGGCCAGCGCCATGATGCCGCCCTCGCCGTCGTTGTCCGCGCGCATCACGAAGACCACGTACTTGATCGAGACGATGAGCAGGATCGACCAGAAGACCAGCGAGATCACGCCGTAGACATCCGACGGAACGGGCCGCACCGCGTGGTTGTCGATGGAGAACACGGTCTGCAGCGCGTACAGCGGGCTGGTGCCGATGTCGCCGAACACGACTCCCAGCGCGCTCACCGCCAGCGCGAGCGCCGGCCCGCTGTGGGTGGCACGCGGGGGCGTGCTCTCGGTCCGTCGTTCGTCGTCACGCACTGAGCTCACCCCGGTAGTGTGCCGGGTCCGGCCACGGCGGGCGCGACCGACGCACCTGCCGCCGGTCAGTCGCAGCGTGCGATGGTGACGATCTCCCGGCTCCGCTCGTCGACCGGGCCGCGCTGCCAGTCGCCGTACTGCGCCTCGATCTCGAAGCCCGCGTCGGCGAGGAACTTCCCGAGCGCAGGCACGTCCAGGAACCGCAGGCCGTCCCGGTCGACGCGCAGGACCTCGCCGGAGCGCTGGTCGCCGACCGTCTCGGTGAGCGTGACGACGTCGCCGATCACGGACTCGACGTCGTGCCGGACACGGACCGCGCGGCCGCCGGCGTCCACCAGGTCGACCGCGTTCGCCGGTATCCAGGCGTCCCACGCGCGGGCCTGCGGGTGGCGTGTCTCGAACGCGAACCGGCCGCCGTCGCGCAGCGCGTGCCGGATCGCCGTCAGCGACCCGCGTACCTCGTCGTCGGTGACGAGGCACTGGAACGCGTGGCCGACCATCGTGGCCAGGTCGAACTCCTGGTCCCAGGAGATGTCGGTGGCGACCCCGACGACCCATTCGATGTCGGGTCGCTGCTTGGCCCGATCCAGCGCGGCCTCGTCCGGGTCTATCCCGGCGAGCCTGCCCTCGTGGCCCATGTCCCTGGCATGCCGCAGCATCGCGCCGGTGCCGCAGCCGACGTCCAGCACGTTCGGTGTGGCCAGCACCAGCTCGTCGTAGAAGGCGTCGCTGGGGAACCGGCTGCCGTCCCACGGATTCTGCAGGTCATACAGCGCGGCGGCGGCGGCGTCGGAGTACATCCCGGCAGTATTGCCGACCCCGGGGCACGGCTCGCGGCGGGTTCGCCGATGATGTCCGAAATCCGCTAACGACTGACGGTGGGCGGACCCATAATGGCCGAGTGATCCTGCCTGACGCCGACACCTGCTACCGCGCCGTGAGCGGCCGCGACGCGCGGTTCGACGGCTGGTTCTACACGGCCGTGCGCACCACCGGGATCTACTGCCGGCCGTCCTGTCCCGCCGTCACCCCACGACGCAGGAACGTCACGTTCTACCCGAGTTCCGCGGCCGCGCAGCGGGCCGGGTACCGCGCGTGCAAGCGCTGCCGGCCGGACGCCGCACCGGGCTCGCCTGAGTGGGACGTGCGCGGTGACCTGGCCGGGCGGGCGCTGCGCCTGATCGGCGACGGCGTGATCGACCGGGACGGTGTCGCTGGGCTCGCCCGCAGGCTCGGCTACTCCGAACGGCAGGTCACGCGCACGCTGCTCGCCGAGGTCGGTGCGGGCCCGCTGGCGCTGGCCAGGGCCCAGCGAGCGCAGACCGCGCGGGTGCTGCTGGAGACGACGGACCTGCCGATGTCAGACGTCGCGTTCGCCGCCGGCTTCGCCAGCGTGCGGCAGTTCAACGACACCGTGCGTGAGGTCTTCGCCACGACGCCGACCGCGCTGCGGGCCAACCGCAGGACCACGCAGCCGGCCGACCCCGGCACGATCGCGCTCCGGCTGCCCTACCGCGGCCCGATGGACTTCGGCGCGACGCTGCACTACCTCGGCATGCGGGCCATCCCGCACGTCGAGGTCGGCGAGCCGGACCGGTTCACCAGGGTGATCGACGCCCCGCACGGCCCGGCGCTGGTCACTCTCACCGCCGGTGAGGGTGCGATCGCCTGCCGCGTCGGCCTCGCCGACCAGCGCGACCTGGTCCTGGTCGTCTCGCGGGTGCGCAGGCTGCTCGACCTGGACGCCGACCCGGTCGCGGTGGACGCCCATCTCGGCCGCGACCCGGTGCTCGGCGAGCTGGTGGCCAAGCGGCCCGGCCTGCGGGCACCCGGCGCGGTCGACGGGTTCGAGATGGCCGTGCGCGCGGTCGTGGGCCAGCAGATCTCCGTCAGCGGCGCGCGCACGGTGCTCGGCAGGCTCGCGGCCGACCACGGCACCCGCGCGTTCGACGGTCAGGACTTCCGGCTGTTCCCCGACGCCGAGCGGTTCGCGGCCATCGACCCGGCCACGCTGCCGATGCCAAGGGCACGGGCCCGCACGCTGGTCGCGGTGGCCGGGGCGTGTGCGTCCGGCGAGTTGACCCTGGATCCGGGCGCGGACCGGGACCGTGAACGGGCGGCGTTGCTCGCGCTGCCCGGCATCGGCCCGTGGACCGCCGACTACCTCGCGCTGCGCGCGCTGAGCGACCCCGACGTCCTGCTGGCCACCGACCTGGGGGTGCGCAAATCCGCCGAGCGGCTCGGTGTCGACCTCTCCTCGGGCCGGCCCACGTGGGCGCCGTGGCGGACCTACGCGACCCACCATCTGTGGGCCGACCTGCACTGAGCCGATCCACCACGAGCCGATCCACCACGAGGAAGGGACGAATGCGCTACACGTACATCGACTCGCCCGTCGGTGAGCTGTTGCTCGCCGGCGACGACGACGGCCTTGCCGAGCTGTACCTGGCCGAGTCACGGCACTTCGACCGCGTCCAGCCGGACCGGGTCCGCGCCGACGACGCGTTCGACGACGTCCGCGAGCAGCTCGCCGAGTACTTCGCGGGCACGCGCACCGACTTCGACCTGCGGCTGAACCTGCGGGGCTCCGCGTTCCAGCGCCGGGTCTGGGCCGCGCTGCTGGAGATCCCGTACGGCGAGACCACCAGCTACGGCGCGATCGCGGCCGACCTGGGCATGCCAGGGGCAGCCCGCGCTGTCGGGTTGGCCAACGGCCAGAACCCGGTGTCGATCATCGTGCCGTGCCACCGGGTGATCGGCGCGAACGGCTCGCTCACCGGTTACGGCGGCGGCCTGCCCGCCAAGCGGTTCCTGCTGTCGCTGGAAGCCGCGAGTGCGGGATTGTGGGCCATGTGACGCGGTCAGGCCTCGGCTGTCTGCTCGATCATGCTCGCGAGCACGGCGGCGTGGCTGATGTCCAGCGCCCGGACGGCCGTCAGCAGCGTCAGCGGGCCGTGGCGGGCGCGTTCGCGCAGGGACTCCAGCGCGGCGGCCTGCTCGGGCTCGGCCAGCTCGATCCGGTAGCGGAGCACGAACTGGTCGAACAGGTCCGGATCGTGTGCGTACCAGGTGCGCAGTTCGTTGGACGGCGCGACGTCCTTGGACCACTCGTCCAGCCCGGCTCGTGCCTTGGCCAGACCGCGCGGCCACAGCCTGTCCACCAGCACACGCGCGCCGTCGTGCGGTTCGGGCGGTTCGTACACCCGGATCACACGTACCTCGAATCCCATCCGCCCATTGTCCTGTACCGACAACACACCCACCACACCGGCCGGTCCGGTCGGGAAAGGACAGCCGATGCCCGATCGCAACCGAGTCACCCCATTGGGTGACATCGAGGTGATGCCGTTGCGCGGTGCGTGGACCGGCAACCGCGGGATTCTGCACTCCGGCCGGGAGGTCGTCCGCTACCACGCGAGCGACCTGTGGATCACCTGTGCGCTGCGCTTCCACGATCGCTGGTCGCCGCAGTGGCGGCCGCACCACTTCACGTGGCTGTACTTCCACGACGAGGCCGTGTCCTTCGCCGCGGGCCACCGGCCGTGCGCGGAGTGCAGGCGGGCCGACTACACCGCCTACCGCGCGGCCTGGGTCGACGGGCTGGGCGTGCCACCCCCGTCGGCGAAGGACATGAACCGCACGCTGCACGGCGAACGCATCGTGCGCGGCACGCACCGCAGACGCGTGCACCCGATGCCGTGGACCGATTTGCCCGACGGCACCTTCGTGACCGTCGACGGCTCGCCGCGGCTGGTCGTCGGCGACCACCTGATCGAGTGGACACGCCACGGCTACGGCACCCGGGACACGCTGCCCGCGCTGGGCACTGCCGACGTCCTCACGCCACCGGCGACGGTCGCCGTGCTGCGCGCCGGATACCCCGTGCAGATCGACGAATCCGCTCGCTGAGGTGAGGCATAGTGGTCCGCATGCGGTTTCACCCGGTGCCCGCGAAGCTCGACCTGCCTGCGACCGACCACCGGATCACGGACTGGTGGGTTCAGGCCGACGTGTTCGAGCGGAGCCTGCGCCAGACCGCCGACGGCCCGCGCTGGACGTTCTACGAAGGCCCGCCGACCGCGAACGGCAGGCCGGGCGTGCACCACGTCGAGGCGCGCGTCTTCAAGGACCTGTTCCCTCGCTTTCGCACCATGAAGGGCTACTCGGTGCCGCGCCGGGCAGGCTGGGACTGCCACGGGCTGCCGGTCGAACTCGAAGTCGAGAAGGAACTGGGCATCAACGGCAAAGCCGAGATCGAGAAGATCGGCATCGCCGAGTTCAACGCCCGCTGTCGTGAATCGGTACAGCGGCACGTCGGCGAGTTCGAGGCACTGACCCGGCGAATGGGCTACTGGGTCGACCTGTCGCAGGCGTACTGGACCATGGCGCCCCAGTACGTCGACTCGGTGTGGTGGGCGCTGTCCCGGATCCACGCCGCGGGCCTGCTCGTCGAGGACTACCGCGTCGCGCCGTACTGCCCGCGCTGCGGCACGTCACTGTCCGACCACGAGGTGGCCCAGGGCTTCGAGAACGTCACCGACCCGTCGGTGTACGTCCGGCTGCCGGTGCTCGGCCAGGTCGCCGGCATCGACGGCGTCGACCTGCTCATCTGGACGACCACGCCCTGGACCCTGGTGTCCAACACGGCGGTCGCGGTGCACCCGGACGTTACCTATGTCGTCGCGCGGACCGACGCGGGCACGTTCGTCGTGGCGCGGCCCCTGGTGGCCGACGTGCTCGGCCCGGCCGCCGAGGTGCTGGCCACGGTGCCCGGCCGCGACCTGGCCGGGCTGCGCTACCGCAGGCCGCTGGACCTGATCGAGATCCCGGACGCCCACCGGGTGGTGCTCGCCGACTACGTGACCACCGACGAGGGCACCGGCCTGGTGCACCAGGCACCCGCGTTCGGCGCCGAGGATCTGGAGGTCGGCCGCGCCAACGGCCTGCCCGTGGTCAACCCGATCGACCGCGACGGCCGCTTCGCCGCCGACGTGCCGCTCGTCGGTGGGCTGTTCTTCAAGGACGCCGACCAGGTGCTGACCGCGGAACTGGGCAAGCGCGGTGTGCTGTTCCGCGAACACGGGCACGAGCACGCGTACCCGTTCTGCTGGCGCTGCCACACGCCGCTGCTGTACTACGCGCAGCAGTCCTGGTACATCCGCACCACCGCGATCAAGGACGCGCTGCTGGGGGAGAACGAGCGGACGAACTGGATCCCCAGTCACATACAGCACGGCCGTTTCGGCGACTGGCTGGAGCACAACGTCGACTGGGCGCTGTCCCGGGACCGCTACTGGGGCACCCCGCTGCCGCTGTGGCGCTGCGCCGAAGGTCACGTCACGGCGGTGGAGTCGCGCGCCGCGCTCGGCGAACTCGTCGGCCGTGATCTGTCCACAGTGGATCCACACCGGCCGTTCATCGACGAGTTCACCTTGCCGTGCCCCGAGTGTGGCGCGACCGCGCACCGCGTGCCGGAGGTCATCGACGCGTGGTTCGACTCCGGTTCGATGCCGTTCGGCCAGTTCGGCTTCCCGCACCTGGCGGGCAGTCGCGCGGAGTTCCAGCGCAGCTACCCCGCGCAGTTCGTCTGCGAGGCGATCGACCAGACGCGCGGCTGGTTCTACACCCTGATGGCCGTCGGCACGCTGCTGTTCGACCGGTCCGCGTACGAGAACGTCGTGTGCCTCGGCCACATCCTGGCCGAGGACGGCCGCAAGATGAGCAAGCATCTGGGCAACATCCTGGAGCCGATCCCGCTGATGGACAAGCACGGCGCTGACGCGCTGCGCTGGTTCATGGCGTGCTCCGGCTCGCCGTGGGTGTCGCGGCGGGTGGGCGACGGGCCGCTGGCCGAGATCGTCAACAAGGTGTTGCTGACGTACTGGAACACGGTGTCGTTCTTCAGCATCTACGCGGCGCTCACCGACTGGGACCCGGCCGCTGCGCCCGCGGTCGGCGAGCGTCCGGTGCTGGACAGGTGGGCACTGGCGCGGGCGCACGAGGTCGCGGGTGCTGTCGACGACTGCCTGGAGCACTTCGACACGGCGGGCGCAGGCCGGGTGCTCGCCGCGTTCGTCGACGACCTGTCCAACTGGTACGTGCGCCGGTCCCGGCAGCGGTTCTGGCGGGGTGACACCAGCGCCCTGTGCACGCTCTACGAGTGCGTCGACGTGCTGACCAGGCTGTTGGCGCCACTCATCCCGTTCCTCAGCGAGCACGTGTGGCAGGAGGTCGTCCGGCCTGGCCGGGCGGACGCCGCGGACTCGGTCCACCTCGCCACGTGGCCGGTCCCTGACCCGGCCGTGCTCGACCCGGAACTGGTGGCGCAGGTCGCGCTCGCGCGGACGCTGACCGAGGCCGGACGGGCGGCACGGAAGGCGTCCGGTGTGCGTGTCCGGCAGCCGCTGGGCAGGGCGCTGGTCGGCCTGCCGGACGGCACGGAGCTGTCGGCCGACCTGCTGGCAGAGGTCGCCGACGAGCTGAACGTGCGCGGCCTTGAGCCGCTGCATGCGTCGGGCGAGCTGGTGGACGTGTCGGTCAAGGCCAACTTCCGGGCCCTGGGCAGGCGGTTCGCCCAGCGGACCCCGGACGTGGCCGCGGCTGTCGCCGTGGCCGACCCGGCGTCGCTGGTCACGCAGTTGCGGGACACGGGCACCTCGTCGGTGCGGGTCGACGGGGAGGTGGTCACCCTGGGACCGGACGACGTCGTGGTCAGCGAGGTGCCGAGAGCCGGCTGGGCGGTGCGGACCCAGCAGGGCGTGACCATCGCGCTGGACACCGAGATCACGCCGGCACTGCGGCGGGCAGGCCTGGCCAGGGAGGTGGTCCGGTTCGCGCAGGACGCCCGCAAGCGTGCCGGCCTGGCGGTGACCGACCGGATCGACCTGCACTGGGCCGCCGAAGGTGAGTTGCGCGCTGCCATGCGCGAACACGAGGCCGAGATCGCGGCCGCGGTCCTGGCCACGACGATCACCGAAGGCGCGGCGGCCGGCGATGCCACTGCTGACAGCGACCCCGATCTGGGCATCGACATCTGGCTACGCCGGCTCTACTGAGCACGGCGAGCACAGTGAGAACGCGAGCGATGCGCATCAGGCCAACCGCGATGCCGGCCATCAGATCCGCTCGGGGAGGTCGAACGGGCTTGCCACGGCGAGGTCGGTGGAGCGAGACGACTGCGAGATCAACGTGCCGATCTGATCGCCCGGGCCGGTCGAGGGCTACGCCGTCACGTACTCGGCGAAGGATTTGCGAACCTTGTTCACCTTGGGCAATGCCACCGCCAGGCAGTAGCCCTGGCCGGGGTTCTTGGCGAAGAAGTCCTGGTGGTAGTCCTCGGCGTCCCACCACTCGCCCAGCGGCACGATCTCGGTGACGATGCCGCCCTCCCACCACTCGGCCGCCCGGTCGCGGGCCGCCTCGAACCGCAACTGCTGGTCGGCGTCGGCGTAGAACATCGCGGACCGGTACTGGCTGCCGATGTCGTTGCCCTGCCGATTGAGCTGCCGGGGGTCGTGCAGCGTGAAGAACACGTCGAGCACGACCTCGGGTGGCAGCACGGTCTCGTCGAAGACCACCTTCACAGCCTCGGCGTGCCCGGTGGTGCCGCTGCTCACCGCCTCGTACGTGGGGTGCTGCGTCTGGCCGCCCGTGTAGCCGGACTCGACTTCCTTGACACCGCGCAGCGTGCGGTAGACGGCGTCGAGACACCAGAAACAGCCACCGGCCAGCACGAAGGTCCGCATGGCGACAAGTCTATGGTCGCGGGCCGCCGAGGGCACGTTCGGCGACGTCACATCCGTTCGCCCGCCTCGATCACCGCGCTCACGGTGTTGCCCTGCGGGGCCAGCGGGCACTGCCACGCGCTGTCGTAGCGGCAGGACGGGTGGTAGAGGAAGTTCAGGTCGATGACGAGTCCCGCCTCGTCGCCACCGAGGTCCGCGCTCTTGGCCGTGTCCAGCAGGTAGCGCCCACCGCCGTAGCTGGTGTGGCCGGCCGAACCGTCCCGCAGTGGCACGAACAGGCCGCCCGCGTACTGCCGCAGCGACCACACGTCGACGGTGGCTGCCACGGGTGCGGGCAGCTCGACGTGCCCGGCGAGCGTCATCTCGGTCGTGCCGTCGTTGTCGGTGGGCAACGCGAGGCTCACCGGCTCCCGAGGTGCCCGCAGCGGCAGAGTCCACCTGAGTGCGGGATCGTAGGGCCAGTAGGGCAGACCCGTCCCGCGCAGCGGATCGTCGGCGGGCAGCGGGCTCTGCGGGTGTTTGCCGAACAGCTCGTCCCGGCCCGCCCGCCACAGCGCGTGGCCGTCGGCCGGGTCGCCCGCCGCGCGCACGGCCGCGTACAGTTCGCTCACCCGTCGCCGGTAGTCCGCCAGTTCCAGTGCCGAATTCATGCCCGCACTCCCTTCCCCGCCATGCAGATTACGGCGCTGACGCGGAATCCGGCCCGAGTTGGCGGCAGCACGGTTGTGTCGAAGCCGACGTCGGGTGAACACCTGGTGCGCTCGACTGGTCACGGTCAGCTGTCGAATTACGATCACAGCTGACCAGCTCGGATCGCAGGAGGCTCCCGCACGGTGTCGGTCGCTGACGTCCGAGAAGTTCGTGCTCGGCGGCTCGGAGGGTGAGCTGTCCTCGGACGGCTGCCTGACCAGGGACCGGGGCTTCGCCAACGCCCCGACGATCCGCTGCGAGCGGGGCACCACCGAGGACCTGATCCACACCGTGAGCACCGTGCCCGGCGCGATCGGCTACGGCGACGTCGCGAACGCGGTCACCAAGGCAGCCGTGCGCGCCGGCGACATCGTCACGTCAAGCTCAACGGCCTGTACCCGCAGGTCGACTACCTGCCGAACTATCCGTTGTGGACGGTTGAGTACCTCTACACCCGAGGCACACCAGCGCAGGGCTCACCGATGCGGGACTTCCTGGACTATCTGGAGAGCGACTCGGCCCAGGCGACGCTGCTCAGCGCCGGCTACACCCCGTGTGTGCCCAAGGATGGCGTGCTGAACCATTTGTGTACATTGCGCTGAATTTGTGACGCAAGGTTCCGTGTCTCTCACGAGCCGCGCAAGGTCAACCGATACGCTGGGAGTAGTCGGCGACTAGACGGGAAGTGGCGATCAACGGATGTCCGCACCGGTTGAGCTGAAGCCGTCGAACGGGCGGCCGACGAGGATCGTCCTCGGTGTCGTGGCCGCCGTCGTCCTGGTGGCAGTCGTCGTGGTCGTCGCCGTGCGGGTGGGTGGTGGCAACGATCCCGCGGCCGCCGCCGGTGCGCAGCACGCCGCGGCGATCGGCGCGCCCCCCGCGAAGCCCGCTGACCCGGCGAACGCGGTCCCCGCCGCGGCGCCCACCGCGGTCACGTCGATCAGTCCGGCGGCCGGCACTCGGAGTGTGGCCACCGACGCCGCCCTGACCGTCACCTACTCGTCGGCGATCACCGAGGCACCCGCCACGCCGAGGCTGAGCCCGGCCGTCGACGGCACATGGAGCACCAGCGGCGCGACGCTGACGTTCACGCCGACCGGCGGGTGGCTGCCCTTCAGCACCGAGACGGTCACCGCGACCGCGGGCGGCAAGTCGACCACCAGCACGTTCAAGGTGCAGGACGGCAGCCAGGTCCGGCTGGAGCAGATGCTGGCCGAGCTGAACTACCTGCCGATGACGCTCGACCCGGCGACCCCGCTGCCGCGCGGCATCACCACCGCGCTCGACGCCGAGGCCACCACGCCGAACGCCGTGCGCACCTCGCCGATCCCCGGCACGCTGGGGTGGTCCTGGTCGACCGTGCCCGCGTCGCTGCGCTCGCTGTGGCGGCCCGGTCACCAGACCGTGGTGGACCAGGGCGCGATCATGGCCTTCCAGTCCGAGCACGACATGACGATGGACGGCATCGCGGGTCCGCAGGTGTGGCAGAAGCTGGTGGCGGCCGTCGCCGCCCGGCAGGTGGACAAGAACCCGTACGACTACCTGGTGGCCAGCGAGACCGTGCCCGAGACGCTGACCGTCTACCGCGAGGGCAAGGTCATCTACACGACCAAGGCCAACACCGGGGTGCCCGGTGCGGACACCCAGCGCGGCACGTTCCCCGTCTACCTGCGGTACGCGTCGACCACGATGTCGGGCACCAATGTGGACGGCTCGAAGTACGTCGACCCGGGCATCCCGTGGGTGGCGTACTTCAACGGTGGCGACGCGGTGCACGGCTTCGTCCGGCCGGCCTACGGGTTTCCGCAGAGCAACGGCTGCGTGGAGCTGCCGATCTCGAACGCCAAGTCGGTGTGGTCGATGGACCCGTACGGCACGCTCGTCACGGTGACCGCCTGACCCTTACCCGTAGGAGGCGACGGCCATGCGCTTGGCGGGCCGCGCGTTGCGGTTGACGATCTTTCTCGACGAGGACGTGACCTGGCGTCACAAGCCGCTCTACCACGAGATCGTGCACCGAGCCCACCAGGCGGGCCTGGCCGGCGCGACCGTGCTGCGCGGCGTCGAAGGGTTCGGTGCCAGCTCGGCCATCCACACCACTCGACTGCTGTCGTTGGCGGAGAACCTGCCCGCGGTGATCATCATCGTGGACGAGGCGGCGCGGATCCGGGCGTTCCTGCCACAGCTGGACGAGCTGGTCGACGAGGGCATGGTGATCCTGGACGACGTCGAGGTCATCCGCTACGTCGGCAAGCAGCACGGCGGCTGAGCCGCCAGGTCACTGGGTGCTGTAGGCGGTGGGCCGCACGTAGTAGACGACGCGGGACGCCTTGTCGGCGGGTGCCTTGGGGGACTCGGACCCGTAGCGGGTGGCGAGTTCGACGAAGAACGCGCCCGTCGGGTCCGGCTCGACGCGCTCGACCAGACCGCGCACCTCGAGGTAGCGCGACGGCTGTTCGGGGTCGGTGACGGACAGCGCGACGGACGGGTTGTGCGTGACATTGCGGTGCTTCTGGCGCACCGACGTGGTGGTGAACTTCAGGAACTCGCCGTCCCACGCGTACCACATCGGATTGACCTGCGCGGTGTTGTCGGGTCGGATGGTGGCGAGGTGCCCGTACAGCGGGCGCTCCAGCAGGTCCGTCAGCTCATCGGGGATCAGTGCCATGGGCGTCACCGTACCGGGGAGAGGCATGCTCGACGTCGTCCGGCTGAGCGAAGTCGCGGTCGTGACGGGTGAGGACTCACCCAACCGCACCGGCAGCGGCTTCGGCATGTACGGCACCGATCTGGGCATCCTGTGGGACAACGGGAACGGCGAGATCCTGGCCGCGTTCGGCGACACCTACGGCCTGGGCTGGGCACCGCCGGGCACCGGACCGGACCACGCCGACTGGCGCTGCAACGTCCTGGCCGCGTCCACCACCACCGACCTGGCGGGCGGCCTGGCGCTCTACCCGGCGGCGACCAGGCCGGACGGGATCGCGGCGCAGATCCTGGACCGCGATCCGGGCGCTCGCCGCGAGGTGACCGTCATCCCGACCGCGGGCATCGCCGTCGACGGCATCGACTACCTGCACTACATGTCCGTGCGCCGATGGGGCGCGCCGGGCCACTGGGACACCACCTACGCGGGCATCGCGGTGTCCACCGACCACGGCCGGACGTGGCGCAAACCGCCCGAATCGCGCTGGCAGAACAAGCGGCACCGGCACCCGTTCCAGATGGGCGCTTTCGTGCGCGACGGCGACCACGTGTACCTCGTCGGCACCCCGGCGGGCCGGTTCGGCTCCGCGTCCCTGGCCAGGGTCGCGGCGCCGTCGGTGTCCGATGTGGACGCCTACGAGTACTGGACCGGCCGGTCCTGGGTGCGTGACCCGTTCGCCGCGGTCCCGGTGTTCGCCGGACCGGTCGGCGAGCTGTCCGTGCAGTACCACCGGTCTCTCGGCCGCTGGCTGGAGATCCACCTGGACGAGCAGCGCGCCGCGATCGTGCTGCGATCGGCACCGCGGTTGACCGGACCGTGGAGCGAACCGATCACGGTGGTCTCCGGCAGGGACTATCCGGGCCTCTACGGCGGCTACCTGCACCCATGGGCACTGGACGGGCCGGACATCTACTTCACGATGTCCCAGTGGGTCCCCTACCACGTCATTCTGCTGCGGGCGACCCTCGACGACGCGGCCGCCACCACCCGATGAGCACGGTCAGCGCGGCCAGGCCGATGGCGGACCCGCCGAGCACCTGGTTGCGCATCGGGACGCCGTCACACAACTGCACGCCGCGGAAGACGTCGGCCGGGACGAACTCGACACCGGCGATGCCCGGCTGGTGCGGCTCGTCGTAGGCAGGACCCTGGCGGATCGCGGTGCCGCAGTCGCCACCGGCGGCCGTCAACGGCCAGCAGAACAACGCCGGCGCGGCGGCCACCCGATCGCCGCGATCACGACGCAGGCCCGGATCGTCGCCGGGTCGGCCCGTGGCAGGTCCATGCTTCGGTACTTGGAGCTGCTAACAAATGGCGTTCGATCAGGGCGAGCCGAACAATTATTGTGTCAGCGGCTCTTACAGCACCACGAGCACCGTGGCAACGACCAGTGCCACCAGCAGCACCCCACCGGCCCACAGCGGTTGCCCCGCATGGCTGCCGGTGGCGAAGCGGCCGTCCTCGATCTCCTCGTTGGTCCGCTGGTAGCGCACCATGCCGATCGCCATGCCGACAGCGCCGAGCGCGACCAGGATCAGCCCGGTGATCACCGCCCGTTCCTCGCCCGTCTCGACGAACTTGGCGATGGCCAGGCCCACGATCATCACGTTCGCGGACGTGCGC
The DNA here is from genome assembly GCA_963780635.1 of Candidatus Melainabacteria bacterium. GTDB lineage: Bacteria > Actinomycetota > Actinomycetes > Mycobacteriales > Pseudonocardiaceae > DATEPR01. Next base: position 873,899 of record CAWACW010000012.1, on the reverse strand, counting down.
AACCACGCCAGGTACGTCCGCTCGTTGGCCAGGTGGTCCCGGGCGCGCGAGCCGCGCTCCAGCCTGTCGTCGGCGTCGGCCATGCGAGGATCGTCGCCGATCTCGCCGACCGGCGCTAATTCGATCGTGCAGGCGGGCTTCCGGGCGCAGACTGCGTCCCGTGGGTGACGAGCGAGAGTTCGGCCCGGACGACGTGCGGCTCATGCAGCGGCTCGCGGCCGAGGTCTGGTCGGTGGCACCCGAACTGGTCAACGCCGAGGCCACGGTCGGTGAACTGGCCTGGATCTTCGGCAAGGACAACGCGGCGCTGGGGAAGACCTGGCTGCGCCGGTTCTGGACCGAGGGCGGCGAGGTCGTCGGCTGGGGCTGGATCTACCTGCCGCACCGGGTGCGGCGCAGCGATGGCGGGGTCGTGGAGTTCCAGCACGCGTCCCTGGTCTGGCAGGTGCGACCGGACCGGCCGGAACTGCTCGACGAGATCCTCGACTGGTACGACGGGCAGGTGCCCGGCACCGAGCGCCGGACCGGGACGACGGCGGCGAACGCGGACTCCATGGCCAGGTTGGCCGCGCACGGTTACGTGGTCGATGAACGGACGGCCGCCGACGACGGGTTCTGGACCCAGTTCAACGCCAGGGACCTCGCCGATCTGCCGGATCCGGAGCTGCCGGACGGGTTTCGGTTCCGCACCGCGGACGAGGTCGGTCCCGAGGCCGCGGTCGGAGCACACCGGGACGCGTGGCACCCGTCGAGTTTCACCGAGGAGGGTTTCGCCGGTGTCCGCCGGATGTGGCCGTACCGGGGTGATCTGCACGTGCTGCTGGAGGCACCGGACGGCACGCTGGCGGCGACGGCGATCATGTGGCTGGACGAGCACAACCGCACCGCCGAGTTCGAGCCGGTCGGCACGCACCAGGGCTACCGGCGCCGCGGGCTCAGCGGCGTCCTGCTGCGCCACGGCATGCACCGGGCACGCGAGGCGGGCGCGACGCGGATGCTCGTCGCGTGCCTGGGCGGTGCCGCGTATCCCGCCGCGCGCGGGCTGTACTACGGCATCGGGTTCCACGAGCTCAGCCGAGACGCGCCCTACCGCAGGCCCGCCTAGCGTCCCGTCAGTTGGAGCGCGCGCCATTGGTTGAGGGAGCGGCAGTGGCCGGCGAGTCCGCCAGCCACGCCAGCATGCCGCCCCGCGACCAGCAGCGGCCGACGGCCTCGGCGCGCATGGCCAACCGCTCGAACACCGCCAGGCCGATGATGCTGTGGCCAGAGGCGCGGCGATCGCCCAGCGTCGGTATCGTCGGCGCGACTCCGACCCCCTCCGCCGACACCCACGCCACCGTCCGGCCGGCCGCCGCTTCGCCGAGGCGGTGCAGGAAGCGCAGGCGGCTCGCCAGCGGGAAGTGCGACAGCGTCCACGTCGTGGTGACGACAGGCAGGGCGGCCGCGGGCACACGGGCGAACGCGTCGGGCAGCACCTCGACGGCGTCACCTCGCAGCAACAGCGGCGGCGCCGTCGCCGCCAGCGCCAACTCGGCGTCGAGCCTCGCGACCCGCTCCGGCTGATCCGGCCACAGGCAGGCGTGCAGCCATCGGGCCTCATCCGCGTCGGTCACGTCGACCGGATCGAGGTCGATGCCGACCCGGGCGACGACCTCGGGCATCACCCGCGCCGGGATGGGCCGGTCTCCCACGATCGAAGACGACAGCCGCACCGGAGACGACGGGTCGCCCAGCGATTGTCCGTTGCTGTACGTGATGCCAACGCGATCGACATTGAGATTGAACCCGGCCGAACAGCCCACGTCGATCAGCCCGACCGCATTCGCGCCGACCCGGCGCGCCGCCTCGGCAATGGCCGGATACAGCACGGCGCAGCGTCCGGTCTCGTTGGTCCGCGTCCGCCTGCGCACGGCGACGGCCGCGACCGAGTCGGTCATGCGCAGCAGCGTGTCGATCGCCGCGGCAGCGGCCGCGTCGCCGTCCGCGGCGGCATAGGCCGCGGCGAGCGCCGGGGCTCGTCCGGCGAGGGCGAGGTCGTGCAGCGCGGCGAGGATCACCGTGGGGTGCCGCTTGCGCGCGGGCACCGCGTCGATGGCGCGCAGCGCCTCGTCGGATTCACCAAGGGCGATGGCTACGCGCTCGTACAGCGGCGATGTGCCGGCCGCGTCGACCTCACCGAAGTGCCGGTACAGCTGAGCGAGTGTGCGGGCCCTGCGCACGGGTGCTGCGCGTCCTGCGGTCGGCCCTGGCATCCCGTCGATCCTAGCCACGGAACGGCACCCCGGAGCCGTTACCTGGCCAGATCGTGGTCCCGACCGGGCGGTGGCCGCCGCCCGGTGATGTCCTGGCAGGCGTTGGATGGCGGAGTCGAGGCCGAGCATCCAGTCGAGGTCGCGTGCGGCGTCGGCGTCCCGCGACGCGCCCCCCGGTGCCCTGGACAGTGCGGTGGGTCCGGTGGGGCGCGATGATGGCCGCCTGGGCCCCAGGGCGAGAGGTGGGCGCGATGTCGGGACGGAATCGGCGCGGCCGGGTCGACGGCTGGGCGGCGCACCGGCATCGGGACGTGTCCGGCGGGTGGCTGCGGCCCACCGTGTTCGGCGCTGTCGACGGGTTGGTGACCAACGCGTCGCTGATCGCGGGTGTCGGCGCAGGCGGCGGGTCCACGCACACGATCGTGTTGACCGGCCTGGCCGGTCTGGTCGCCGGCGCGTTCTCGATGGGCACCGGCGAGTACGTGTCGGTGACCAACCAGAACGAGCTGGTGGCGGCCGAGGTGTCGGTGGAGCGGGAGATGCACGCCCGCTACCCGGAGGCCGAACTGGCCGAGCTGACCGAGCGGTTCGAGTCCTACGGCGCCGACCGGGAGACGGCGGCGGGGATGGCGACCGCCGTCTCCCGCGACCCGGATCGCGCCCTGTGGCTGCACGCCCGTGACGAGCTGGGCGTCGATCCGCAGGAGTTGCCGTCGGCGCTGCTGGCGGGCGGGGCGTCGCTGGTCGCGTTCTCCATCGGTGCGTTGTGGCCGCTGCTGCCGTACCTGTTCGGGTTCGGCGGCCTGCCGGTGGCGTTGGGCCTGGCGGCCGCGGCGCTGATCGCGGGCGGTATGGCGGTCGGCACGCTCACCGGGCGGCCGTTGCTGGTGGCGGGCGCGCGGCAGTTGGGACTGGGCGCGTTGGCCATCGTGGTGACGTTCGGTGTGGGCCACCTGATCGGCGCGTCGGCGGCATAGTGACGGTCGGTATCGACCGGCTGGGTGATCGACAACTGAAGGGGGAGTGCCCTAGGTTGCATGGCGCCCTGTGCGGACGGATCGCTTGGGGAAGCGGCGAATCCGGCGTGGGTAGCGTCACGGCCATCAACTTGCTTGCCGGCAAGCAATGAGTGTACTCTCGGCGTTGTGGCGGCGGAGCGGAAAGCGAATGGTGCGGCCGCGCGTACGAAGTCCTCAGTGGACGAAACGAGCGCGGGGGAACAGGGGCATCCCCGCCGCCGCGTGATCTTCGCCGTCGTCTCGATCGCGCTGATGATGAGTTCCATCGACCAGACGATCGTCGCGACAGCGCTGCCCGCCCTGCAGCACGATCTGCACGCCCGCATCAGCTGGGCCGCCTGGACGATCACGGTCTACGCGCTGGGCCGGGTGCTGGTCCTGCCCGTCGCGGGAAAGCTCAGTGACCAGTACGGCCGCCGCACGATCTTCGTCGGCGCCATTCTGCTGTTCACCGCATCTTCGCTGGCGTGCGGGCTGGCCAACGACATCTACCTGCTCATCGTGCTGCGCGCGATACAGGCCATCGGCGGTGCCGCGTTCATGCCGTCGGCGACCGGACTGGTGTCCGACAATTTCGGCAAGGATCGTGACCGGGCGGTCGGTTTGTTCACCAGTATCGTTCCGATCGGCGCGATCATCGGGCCGGTCCTGGGCGGTGTGTTCGTCACCTACTGGTCCTGGCGTGGCATCTTTCTGGTGAATGTGCCGATCGGTATCGGGCTCGCCTTGCTCGCTATGAAATATATTCCGACCAACAAGGTGCCCACCGGAAATCGCACCCGGCTGGACGTCATCGGGATGAGCCTGCTCGGTCTCGCGGTGCTGTCGGCCATGTTCGGCATCTCCTACCTGGGCAACGGGCACGTCGGCCTGGACAGCCCGGGATTCCTCGTGCCGACAGTCCTCGCCCTGCTCGCGATCTGGTTGTTCGTCCGGCACGCCAACACGGCTGCCGCGCCGTTCATCTCTCCCCGGCTCTTGCGTGGTCGCGGCTTCGGCGTGATGAACCTGATCAACTTCCTCTACGGCAGCGCGGTGATGGGGTTCGCCGCGCTGGTCCCGCTGTACGCCACCGAGCGTTACGGCATCGCCACCCTGGAGTCGGGCACGCTGCTCACCGCGCGGGCGATCGGGATCATCGCGGTCGCCGGGCTGGCGGCGTTCGCCCTGCGCCGGACCGGCTACCGCTGGCCGATGGTCGCCGGCTTCGGCCTGACCGCCGTCGGCCTGCTGGCGATGGCCGTGTCGCCCATCGGCCTGTCGCCGTACTCGTGGCTGGGCGTGGCGGCGTGTCTCACCGGGATCGGCATGGGCATGGCCACGCCGGCGTCCAACAACGCATCGCTGCAGCTCGCGCCCGACCAGGTCGCCGCCATCGCCGGGCTGCGGGGCATGTTCCGTCAGGCGGGCTCGATCATGGCCGTCTCGATCACCACGGCCATCCTGGACCGCAGCACCACGCCGGGCATCACCCAGGCCTACGTCTTCGGAGTGTTCGCGATCTTGCTGGTGGTCGCGATCCCGTTCATCTTCCTGGTACCTGAGCACCGCGGGAACTGGTGACGGCTTCGAGAGCTATCTCTTGACAGCTATCTCTCGACACTAGACTCTCGAGAGATGACGCTCGACGACGCCGAGGACCAGGCCGGGCTACGCCGCCTGAGCGACCCGCGTGAGCTGCGGGCGCTCGCCCATCCGGTGCGGATGGCGCTGATCGAGGAGCTGATCCTGGGCGGCTCGCTGACCGCGACACAGCTCGGCGAGCTGATCGACGAGTCGCCCACGACCTGCTCGTACCACCTGCGCCAACTGGCCAAGTACGGCTTCGTGGAGGAGGCGGGGGGCGGCAAGGGCCGCGCCCGGCCGTGGCGGCTGTCGTCGGTGGGCATGGCGGTCAGCAACACCGCCCACGACCCGGAGACCGAGTTGGCCGCCGACGCCCTGGTCCGCGTCTTCACCGACCGCAGCATGACGCGGCACCGCAAGTGGCTGGACACGAAACGCGGCTACCCGGCGCACTGGCAGGACGCCGGCGAGCAGAGCCAGTACCTGTTCTACCTGACCGTGGACGAGCTGCGGCAGCTCAGGGAGGAACTGGCGGGGGTGCTGCTGCCGACGTTCCAGAAGTACCAGGAGCGCATGGCGAACCCGGACCTGCGCCCGCCGTCGTCGGCCCCCGTCGAGTTGCTGCTGCTGGCCAACCCGGTCACGCTGCCCTCGCCCGAGCAGGAAGACCAGCCATGATGCGGGGGCTGATTCCGTTACGCCACAAGGGCTTCCGATATCTCGTCGGCGGGCAGCTGGCGTCCAACTTCGGGGACGCGTGCTACGCGGTGGCGCTGCCCTGGTACGTCCTGGCCGAGCACGGCGGCACGTTGCTGCTGGGCACCGTACTCGTCGCCTACGGTGTGCCGCGCACGGTGCTGGTGGCGTTCGGCGGTTCGGCCAGCGACCGGTGGCGGCCGTGGTCGGTGATGATGACCTCGGACATCGTGCGGACGGTCGCGGCTGCCGCGCTGGCCGTAGTGGCGTTCGCCGGCCCTGCCAGGGCGGAGTTGCTGATCCCGGTGGCCATCGTGCTCGGCGCGGGCGAGGGACTGTTCCTGCCGGGTTCGTTCGCCATCGTGCCCAGCCTGCTGCCCGACGACGACCTCCAGGCGGGCAACGCCCTGTCGTCCAGTACCACGTCCCTGGCCGCACTTGCCGGCCCCGCGGTCGGCGGCGCCCTGGTCGCCTTTCTCGGTCCAGCGGACGCTTTCGCGATCGACGCCGCCTCGTTCGCCCTCTCCGCGCTGTCCCTGGCCGGAGTCCGGTCGGTCCAGCGTCGTGCCGGTGCCGCGCCTGCCGTACCCGCGACGACACCGTCCGGCGGGAAGGTGACGCTGCGCGGGCTGCTCCGCGCCGAACCGGTGCTGGTGATCATCATGGTGATCGTCACCGCGGCCAACCTGGGTTCCGGCGGGCTCGGCGAGGTCGCCATCCCGGCGCTTGCACACGGCCCGCTGCACACCGGTGCGTCCGGCTACGGCATCCTCGTCGCGGCGATGGGTGCGGGTGCTCTGATCGGCACGCTGGCTGCGGGCCACATGCGGACGTTCCGGCGGCCCGCCATGGCGGCCTCGTGGGTGTACCTGGTCGGGGACGGGTGCACGGTGTTGGTGCCCTATCTGGGCGGTGCGATCGGCGCGGGTGTCGCGCTGCTGATCTTCGGTGTGACGAACGGCTTCGGGAATGTCGTGGTGATCACCGCGATCCAGCGCTGGGCACCGGCGCAGGTGCTGGGCAGGGTGATGGGCATCCTCGTGCTGTCCGCGTTCGGGATCTTCCCGATCTCGGTGGCCCTCGGTGCGCTGGTGGTGTACGGCCTGGGCCCGGCGGCGTTCTTCCCGATCTCGGCAGGCATCCTGGCGGCCGCGGTCCTCGGTGGCCTGACCCGAGCCCGCTGGCGCAACCTCGGGTCAGCTACGCCTGACCCGTCCGCTGTCGGCGTTCCACCGGATCAGGACCCGCCCACCGGCGTCGTGCCGGAGCAGCCCGCCAATGCTGCGCCGACCGCGTGAGTCTGGCGGCTCAGTTCTGTAGCGGGAGCAGCTCGGCTCGGCAGCCGTCGAGGAACTCGGTGTAGGAGGCGATCGGGCCGGTCGGACGGATGACGAACTTGCTCAGGCCGGCCTCGATGTGGCGTTCCAGCAACGTGCGCGCGTGCTGCCAGCCATCCGCGATCAGCTCCGTCGGATCGGTGTCCGGACGGCGTTTGCGGGCGTTCTCGATCGCCGCCGCCGGCACGCCGTGCAGCGCGACGGCCAGGCTCAGCCCGAAGTGGTCCTCCTCCACCTCACGGCCGGCCGCGGCAGCAGCCGCCTGGATGGCCTCGCGGGCCGCGCGGGACCCTGTCGGGGACAGGAAGCTGCCCAGCCAGCCGTCGGCGAGCCTGCCGATCCGCTCCATCGCGGCCGGGGCGGCCCCACCGAGCCAGATGTCCAGTGGTTTCGCCGGTTTCGGGCCGACGGTCGCGTGCTCGACGGTGTGGAACTCGCCCTGGAAGGTGACGTCGTCCTCGGTCAGCAGCCTGCGCAGCAGGACGAGCGACTCGTCGAACGCGGCCGCCCGCCTGCCCGGCGGCACCGCGAACACGTGCCGCTCGGCACGCTGCGCCGGTTGCAGGCCGAACGCGGGCAGCACCCGGCCCGGCCCCAGCGCGGCCAGCGACACGAGTTCCTTCGCCAGCAACACGGGATTGCGCCCCGGCAGCACGGCGACGCCGGTGCCGACCTTCAGCTTCCTGGTCCGCCCCAACGCGTGTGCCATGCCGACGAACGGCTCGACCTGGCGGCTGAACACCAACTCGGACAGCCACAGCGAGTCGATGCCCGCTGCCTCGAGCTGGTCGACCGTCTCACCGAACCCGGCAGGGTCGCTGTCCGGTCCCAGTCCCACCCCGATGCGCACCTTCATCGTTCCAGCCAACCACACCTGGTGATGGCATCGCTCGATCGCGCCCTAGGGTGACGCGGGTGACGGGGGAGCCACGGCGGGCACGATGGGGCGTGTCGGTGGTCTTCGCGGTCTGTGGCGCAGCGTTCGCCACGAGGGTGCCGGCGGGCGCGGTCGGGCTGCACTGGGCACTGTCCTCGGCGGTCGCGGTCACGGCGGGCGTGTGCTTCCTCGCGCCCACCCTGCGCGAGCGGGCCGTGCGGACGGTTGCAGCCTGATCAGCCGATCACCCGCAGCCAGATCGTGGTCGCGTGCGGCGACTCGCCCGACCGGATGCGTTCCAGCTTGATGTTCGTGCCGCCCGGCCGCTCGAACAGCCGCACGCCGTCACCGAGCAGCACCGGCGCGATGAACACCAGGATCTCGTCCAGCACACCGGCGTCCAGGCACTGCTCGGCGACGTTCGCACCGAGCACGTTGACGTACTTGTCGCCCGCCGCCGCCTTCGCTCCCGCGACCGCCTCGACAAGGTCGCCGACGAAGGTGATGCCCTCGACGGGCTCGGCGGGCGGGCGGTGCGTGAGTACGAACTGTCGCCCGCTCCACCCGCCGCCGAACGGCTTGCCCGCCTTGTCCGTGCCGCGATGCGGGTCGTCGCCGTCGAAGGTCGTGCGGCCGACGAGCAGCGATCCGACCTGCGTGATGACCTCGTCGACCATCGGGTCCGGCCCGAGGAACTCGGTCATCCACGACGCGTCACCGCCCGGTCCGGCGATGAAACCGTCCAGCGACATCGTGACTCCGTACACCAGCTTGCTCATCGGGCACCTCCGGCGAGATCAGTGATGTCTGTAGTGACGGCGGCCCGGTCCGAAACTCATCGGTCCGTCGCGGACAGCTCCGTGAGCAGGCCGAACGCCGGGAACAGGCCGGCGTCGTGGAACGCGGTCAGCTCGGCGATCCGGCCCGACTCGATCCGCAGCACCGCGAGCATGACGGCGTGGAACGCGGATTCCCCCCGCCCGCGGACGTACCCGGCCACCGCGGGCTGCCCGTTGGCGCGGGTGAGCAGCATCCGGAACCGGCCGATGTAGTGCGCGGAGTCGGGATTCCAGCTGATGGTGAGGGTCGCGAGTACGGCGTCGCGGCCCTGGTACCACATCGGGTACGGCGGCATCGTCGCGCGCACGTCCTCGGCCAGCAGCCGCGCCACGGTGTCCAGGTCGGCCCGTTCGACCGCGTCCACGTACCGGCGCACGACGGCCCACTGCTCGCTGGTCGGCTCACTCGGTGGTGTCCAGTCCAGGCGGCCCGGTGGCAGGTGTTCCCGCATGGTCGCGCGGGCGCGCTGCGAGGCGCTGTGCACCGACGCCACGCTGGACTCCAGCAACTCGGCGGTCCGGGTGGCGGGCCAGCCGAGCACGTCCCGCAGGATCAGCACGGCCCGCTGCCGCGGCGGCAACCGCTGGATCGCGGCCAGGAACGCCAACTCGATGGTCTCCCGCGCGACGACCGCGGCATCCGGTTCGGACTCCCTCGGTGCGGCGGGCTCCCACAGCTGGTCCGGAAACGGTTGCAGCCACGGGATGTCCGTCCGTGGCGGCAGCCCGTCGGTCGGTTCGAACGGCGGTGCCAGCTCGTGCGGCAGCACCCTGCGGGCGCGGTTTTCCAGCGCGTCCAGGCATGCGTTCGTGGCGATCCGGTACAGCCACGACCGCAGGCTCGATCTGCCCTCGAACCCGGGCAGGTTCCGCCACGCCCGCAGGAACGTCTCCTGCACCATGTCCTCGGCATCCTCCAGCGAGCCGAGCATCCGGTAGCAGTGCACGCGCAGCTCGCCGCGATGACGTGCCACCAGTGCGGCGAACGCGTTGTCGTCACCGGTCAGCACCGCGTCGTTCGCGCCGGCCACCTATCACTCCTTCCGCACGTGGCCAGGACGCTACCGTCACAACCGCTGCCGAACAGGGGGAGGCGCCGGTGATCGCCGAGTCGTCCGCGTCGTCGTGGGACGGTGAGTTCCTGGTCGACGACGGCGTTCGGGCCGAGATCGGCGACGACTTCGGCCAGATCGTCCGGCACGAGCCCGCCGCGGTGTTGCGGGCCGGTTGGACGGCGGATGTGGCCGCGCTGCTACGGATCGCCGCCGCGCACGGGATGCCGGTGGCGGCGCGCGGCATGGGACACAGCACCTACGGTCAGTCGCAGGTCGCGGGCGGGATCGCGGACAATCGCCTGTCGCGGATGAGACGGGTGACAGCCTGTAGGCCGATGATGCAAGGTTATGCGGACCACTGAAACCCTCGCACCTGCCTGGCAGCGGGCGCATCTGTCCGTGGACGAGCGGATCGAACGGGGGCGGGCGGCTCGGCGGGCGGTGCCGCGGTCGAGCCATGGCCGCTGGCGGCCCGCCCACCACCGGCCGGATCCGATCGCGCTGCTGGAGGAGCAGGCGGTCGAGCGCGTGCCGGAACTCGTGCCGATCCGGCATGGACGGATGGGTGTCTCGCCGTTCACGTTCTACCGGGGCGCGGCGCTGGTGATGGCCGCCGACCTGGCCGAGACGCCGATCTCCGGGATCACCGTCCAGTTGTGCGGTGACGCCCACCTGTTGAACTTCGGCATGTTCGGCACGCCGGAGCGGCAGCTGATCTTCGACATCAACGACTTCGACGAGACCCTGCCCGGTCCCTGGGAGTGGGACGTCAAACGGCTCGCCGCCAGTTTCGAGATCGCCTGCCGCGAACGGGGGTTCTCCAAGCACGACCGCAGGGCGATCGTGCAGGCGGGTGTCCGCGAGTACCGGCAGCGGATGCGCGCCTCGGCCGCGATGGGTGCGCTGGACGTCTGGTACGACAGCGTCGCGGCGTCCGCGCTGATCGACATGGTGCACCAGGAGGCCGCGGAGAAACGGGCCACCCGGAAGCAGACCCGCGTCATGGAGCAGATGGTGGCCAAGGCCAAGACGCACGACAGCACCCGCGTGTTCGCCAAGCGCGCCAGGGATGTCGACGGCCAGTTGCGGATCGTCGCGGAGCCGCCGTGCATCGTCCCGGTCGAGGACCTGCTCGATACCGACGTCGACCAGCACACCTCGGTCCGGTCGCTGCTGGACGCATACCGGGCGACCCTGGGCGGCGAGCACCACCCGATCGAGGAGTTCCGTTATCTGCACATGGCCCGCAAGGTCGTCGGCGTCGGCAGCGTCGGCACCCGGTGCTATCTGGTGCTGCTCACCGGTCGCGACCCGGACGACCCGCTGTTCCTCCAGGTCAAGGAGGCCAACGCATCGGTCCTGGAGCGGTTCCTCGGCCCGAGCGTCTACCCCAATCACGGCGAGCGCGTGGTCGCCGGCCAGCGGCTGATGCAGGCCGCGACGGACATCTTCCTGGGCTGGGAGCACGCGATCGGCTTGGACGGCAAGCCGCACGACTACTACCTGCGCCAGTTCCAGGACTGGAAGGGCAGCATGGACACCGAGAACGTGCAGGTCACGGGCGCGGCCTTGTACTCCCGGCTGTGCGGGGCCACGCTCGCCAGGGCACACGCCCGCTGGGGAGACCGCATCGCGCTGGCCGCCTATCTCGGCCGCTCGGACAGGTTCGACCGGGCGATCGCCGACTTCGCATCGGCGTACGCGGACCAGAACGAGAAGGACTACGAGGCTTTCGTGACGGCAGTGCAGCAGGGCAGGCTGGAGGCGCTGACCGGCGTCTAGTGATGTGTCCGCTAACCATGCCGGTGGAATTCCGGTTCCAGGTGGGCGCATCCCAAGACGGAAAAGGCCCGGGGCCTGTGTGGTACCTGGGCCGACGACAACGCCGTGAGGTGTCCGCCTGGAACCGGAATCAACCGGTGAGGGTTACTGGACGCGCCACTACGGCCGACGGCGGAACCGGTCCAGCCGGTAGGCCGTGCCCTGCCGCCGCGAGCCGACCAGCTCGTTGGTGACCGTCCACATGGCACGTTCCTCGGCCAGTTCCACCGGCATCGTCAGGCCGAGCGATTTCGCCAGGTCCTGGCGCGTCAGGTTGACCATCGCCCGGATGCTGCCCGCCCAGTCGTCGGTCGCGACCACGGCGACGCGGTACCACAGCGCGGCCAGCACGAGCAGCCCGACGAGCGTGCCCGCGACGACCCAGGGCGAGCCTGCGGTGCCCGCGCACAGGTCGATCAGCGCGACCAGCGCCACCAACAGGTGCCCGTACAGCAGCGCGACGAAGAAGTCGACGTTCGTCCGCGCGTCCTCGGCCTGCTTGCGGGTCGGCTCGGTCGCGACAGCGTTCAGCTCGTGCCACAGCACCTGCGAGTCCAGCCCGAAGCGGTCGTAGCTGTACTCCTCGAACCGGCGAATGGCGTTGCCCAGCCGCGTCGGCGTGACCTGGGCGTCGTCGGCCGGAAACCGGTGCAACCGTTCGGTCAGCAGACTCAGCCACACGGCACCCCGCCGGGAGTCCGCCGCGACGAACCGGCTCGTCACCGGGTGGGTGCGGAAGGCGGTCAGTGTCGCGCGGTTCTCGTCGGACAACTGGCCTGCCGCCTCCATCGCGACGAGCGTCGCGGCACCGATCCGGTTGGCCAGCAGGTGTTTGCGGGCCAACTGCCGCCGCCTGCCCGACTGGTAGACACGCTCCGGCCAGCCCAGGTAGCCCTCCAGCAGGCGGTAGAGCGGGGTCTGCAGCGCGGCGAGCACCAGACCGAGCAGGGCTGTGCAGACCAGCACGAAGATCGTCGCCCTGGCGATCTCGCCGCCGTCGGACGAGGCCAGCAGGCGCAACCCGCTGACGTCGGGCAGCACGATGAGGCCGAAGACCAGCACGTTGACCAGGCTGGGCAGGAACCAGCCGACCAGCAGCGCCCGGCCGCTGCCCAGGGCACCTTGCAGGAGCCCGCCCACTAGTGCCGGTCCCGGCGCTTGCGAAGCCGCTTGTGCAGCCAGGACTCCCGCAGGTCGTCAGCGGGACCGGGAATCGGCTCGGGCGGGACCGGCGCGCTGCTCGGCCAAGGCCCCGGTGGTGGCGTGTCCGGCCGGCCGACGTCACCCGATGGCTCGAACCCTGGTTCCAGCAGCCAACTGGGCCGGTACTCGGAGTCGGCGTCGCCGGAGGTCGAGTCGTGCAGGGCGAACGACGGCCCGGGTGGTGCGGCACCTACCGAGTCGGCGCGATCGTAGAACGGCGGTCCGGGTGGCGGGCCGATGCCCTGGTAGCCGGGTGGGTCGAATGTCGGCTCGGGTGGTGTGGCGCCTACCGAGTCGGCGTGATCGTAGAACGGCGGTCCGGGTGGCGGGCCGATGCCCTGGTAGCCGGGTGGGTCGAATGTCGGCTCGGGTGGCGTGGCACCGAGTTCGCCCGACCCGTACCCGGATGGGGCGAACGGCTCTTCGGGCGGTGCACTCTGGGCGTTGCCGTAATCGACGAAGAACTGCTGGTTGTCCGGAGTGGTGCCACCGGACACCTGGAACGACGGACCGTCGTCCCGGAATGCCGGGCCGGATTGCGGGCTCGACCAGCCCAGGACCGGCTGCCCGGGCTCGTGGCCCGGCGGGGTCGGATTATCGTCCTGGTTGGTCATCATCGCCCCCTCAGGAGGCTATTTTGGCAGACCTGCGGCGTCCCCACCTGAAGTATGCGAGAGGTCCGACGATGTTCACCGCTATGGCCGCCGCCCACGCCGGCTTCGGCCCGTTCACCCGGGCCGCCGGCCGTCGGGCCAGGTCGATCCACGCCGCGGCGGCCAGTCCCACCTCGACGGTGGCGGCCGCGATGACGCCGCGCCGCATACCCGGCGTGAGGTCGCTCCAGCGCTGCTTCCGGTCCATGGACCGAGCCTAGGCCGAGATCAAGGGTTCCGGGACTTGGCGGCGCGCCGCTTGGCGTGCCGGGGGTCGGCCAGCACGTCCGGGTCGGTGCTGCGGCGGTCGATGTCGAAGCCCGAGCCGAGCGCGCGCAGGGCCAGCTCCAGGTAGACGGTGAGGTCGTTGTCGGCACGGGCGACCCAGCGGTCGTACGCGGCCCGGCAGGCGGCCAGCGTGGTGCGGCCGATCGCCAGCGCGTAGAGCGAGTCGGCAGGCTGGTGCAGCCGCGCGGCGGCGAACGCGCTGACCGCGCGCTCCCAGGCGTCGTAGTGCGGTGCCGCGCTGGCCTGCAGCGCGGGCACCGTGCTGATCAGGTTCATCCGCGTCCGCAGTTCGGGCACGTCCGAGGCGTGGTAGGAGTTCACACTGACCACGACCTGCCGGATCGCCTCCATCAGCGGCACGTCGTCGGCGACCTCGCCGAACGCGGTGCGCAGGGCGTCGACCTCGACGTCGAACTCGTGCCAGAGCACGGCGGCCTTCGAGTCGAAGTAGCGGAAGAACGTCCGGCGGCTCACGCCCGCGGCGGTCGCGATCTCCTCGACGGTGGTCTCGTCGAAGCCCTGGTCGGTGAACAGACGTAGTGCGATGAGTTCCAGCTCGCGGGCGCTCGTGCCGGACGGGCGGCCGCGGCGGGGGCGGTCGGCGGGCTGCTCGGAATCACTCATTGCCTGCTCACAGTGCCCTTGATTTCATCACACCGTGACGTTAACGTATCCGGTATTCGTCACAGTGTGTCGAATTGTTTCCGTTCCGGAACCTCGATAGGAGCCGACATGGCCGACGAAACCACCACCCCGGTCGCCGGGACCGACGCGCCGCTCGTCGAGGACGTGCTGGTCGAAGAGGTGTCGATCGATGGCATGTGCGGTGTCTACTGACGTCACCCGGTTCGACCTGGACACAGCGTGGCGGCTGCATCCCCAGGTCTCGATCCGCCCGGAACGCTTCGGCGCCCTGCTCTACCACTTCGGCACGCGCAAGCTGTCGTTTCTGAAGAGCCCGACACTGCTGGCCGTGGTCGAGTCGCTCGCGGCCGAACCCGACGCGCGCGCCGCCTGCGTGGCCGCCGGGGTCGCAGGCGAGGAACTGCCCACATACGCGACCGCGCTCGCCACGCTGGCCGCGTCCAGCATGATCTGTCCACAATGAAGGGACGGCAGCCGTGACGTCGCTGGTCGACCAGTTCCAGTTCGGATTGGACGCGCCGATCTGCCTGACGTGGGAACTCACCTACGCGTGCAACCTGTCGTGCGTGCACTGCCTGTCCAGCTCGGGCCGCCGCGATCCGCGCGAGCTGAACACCGCCGAGTGCAAGGCGGTGATCGACGAGCTGGAACGCATGCAGGTCTTCTACGTCAACATCGGCGGCGGCGAGCCCACCGTGCGCCCGGACTTCTGGGAGCTGGTCGACTACGCGACCGAGCACCACGTGGGCGTGAAGTTCTCGACCAACGGCGTGAAGCTCACGCCCGACATCGCCCGCAAGCTGGCCGCCAGCGACTACGTCGACGTCCAGATCTCGCTCGACGGCGCCACGGCCGAGGTCAACGACGCCGTCCGCGGCACCGGTTCCTACGCGACCGCGTTGCGCGCCATGACGAACCTGGCCGACGCGGGATTCCGCGGCTTCAAGATCTCGGTCGTCATGACCCGGCAGAACGTCGGCCAGCTCGACGCGTTCCAGGAGATCGCCGACCGGTTCGACGCGCAGCTGCGCATCACCCGGCTGCGCCCGTCCGGCCGCGGGGCGGACGTGTGGGACGAGCTGCACCCGACCGCGCAACAGCAGCGCGAGCTGTACGACTGGCTGGTCGCGCGTGGCGAGCACGTGCTGACCGGTGACTCGTTCTTCCACCTCGCCGGATACGGCGACGCGCTGCCGGGCCTGAACTTGTGCGGTGCCGGGCGGGTGGTGTGCCTGATCGACCCGGTCGGCGACGTCTACGCGTGCCCGTTCGCCATCCACGACAACTTCCTGGCGGGCAATGTCCGCGGCACCGGCGGTTTCCAGCAGGTCTGGCAGCACTCGGACCTGTTCACCGACCTGCGGCGGCCGCAGACCGGCGGTGCGTGCCAGTCGTGCTCGGCGTACGACGCCTGCCGGGGCGGCTGCATGGCGGCGAAGTTCTTCACCGGCCTGCCGCTGGACGGCCCGGATCCTGAGTGTGTCAAGGGTTTCGGCGAGACGGCGCTGGCTGCCGTCGCGGGGACGGCCGCCCCGCGACCGTCGCTGGACCACTCGCACCGCGGCAAGCCGCAAGGCGGTGCCGGTGTCGATCGGCTGGGGCAGGCCGACCGAGCGGACCGTGCCGGATCGGGCGTGCGACGAGCACCCGCTCGCCGGTTTCGTGCCCGGACCGGCACGTGGCTGACCGGCTGGCCGATCTGGCCTGGCCGGACGTCGAGCGCCGCGAGCGGTGCGGTGTTGGCCGTGCCGCTCGGCTCGACAGAGCAGCACGGACCGCATCTGCCGCTGTCCACGGACACCGACATCGCGGTCGCCCTGTGCGAACGCCTGGCCGCCGCGCGCGACGACGTGCTCGTCGCGCCCGCGGTGCCCTACGGCTCGGCGGGCGAGCACGCGGGTTTCCCCGGCACGCTGTCCATCGGGCAGGCAGCGGTGGAACTGGTCGTGCTCGAACTGGTCCGCTCGGCGACCGAGACGTTCCACCACGTCGTGCTGGTGTCCGCGCACGGCGGCAACACCGAACCGGTGACCCGCGCGGTGCGCAGGCTGCGCGCCGAGTCCCGGGACGTGTGCCTGTTCCTGCCGACGTGGGAGGGCGATCCGCACGCCGGGCGACCCGAGACGGCGATGGTGCTGGCCATGACACCCGACCGGGTCAGGATGCGGCGCGCCGTGCCCGGCGACCGGCGACCGCTCGCGCAGGTGTTGCCCGAGCTGCGCACCGGGGGAGTGCGCGCGGTCAGCGAGTCGGGCATCCTCGGCGACCCGACCGGGGCGAGCGCCGGCGAGGGAGCCGCGCTGCTGGACACGCTGGCAGCGGCGTTGGTCGGTACGGTCGCGCAGTGGCGGGAGGCGTGAGCGAGCTTGCGAGCGAGCCAGTGATGCGGCGCGAGCTTGCGAGCGAGCCGTTAGTGCGGCGCGGGCTTGCGAGCGAGCCGTTGGTGCGGCGCGGGCTTGCGAGCGAGCCGTTGGTGCGGCGCGTTTCGCGAATGCGTCCGCCGAGCGCCGGCGAGGAGGGGACGTGAGCGAGCCGGCGAGCGAACCAGTGATGCAGGGTGAGTCGGCGAGCGAACCAGTGATGCAGGGTGAGCGGGCGAGCGAGCCAGTGATCCGGCGCGGGCGGGTCGCGTTGGTGACCGGTGCCGCCAGAGGGATCGGGGCCGCGACCGTGCGCGCGCTGGCCGCCGATGGCTGGTCTGTGCTCGCGGTGGATGTCGCCGCCGACGATCCCGCCCTGCCCTACCCGATGGGCAGCAAGGCCGAGCTGTCGGCCATCGCCGCCGAACACGACCGGGTGCACGCCTTCGTCGCCGACGTGCGCGACCCGGAAGCGTTGCGGGAAGCCGTCGCCGACGCCGAGCACCGCTTCGGCGGCCTCGACGCGGCCATCGCCTGTGCGGGGGTCATCGCGGGCGGTGTGCCGCTGTGGGAGGTACCGGCCGCCGCGGAGCAGGCCGTGCTGGACGTCGACCTCGGTGGCGTCGTCAACCTGGCCCGCACCGCGATCCCGGCCCTGCTGCGCCGCCCGGCCCCGCGCAGCGGCCGGTTCCTGGCCGTCGCGTCGGCCGCCGCCACCCGCGGCCTGCCGATGCTGGCCGCCTACTGCGCAGCGAAATCCGGTGTGGCCGGGCTGATCCGCGCGCTGGGCGTCGAACTGGGCGACACCGGTGTCACCGCGAACGCCGTCAGCCCCGGCTCGACCGACACCCCGATCCTGGCCGAGAGCGCCCGCCTCTACGACCTGCCCGGCGCCCGGACGTTCGCCGCGCAGCAACCGGTGCATCGCCTGCTCGACCCGGCCGAGGTGGCGGCGGTGCTCGCGTTCCTGGCCGGCGAGGGCAGCAGCGCCATGACGGGTGCCGTGGTGCCGGTCGACGGGGGCCTTGCCCTGTGACGCACCCGTTGCCCGCCGGTTTCCGGATCGCGATCGACGCCGACACCAAACGACTCGACGAGGCCACCCTGTTCGGCGGTTCGCCCGCCCGGGTCATGCGACTGTCGCCCGCAGGCCGCAAGGCATGGACCGAGCTTGAGGACGGCCCGGTCACGTCAGCGGCCGCCGGGGTGCTGGCCCGTCGACTCACCGACGCCGGCCTTGCCCATCCCCGCCCGCCCGCACCGACCGGCCCACCCGACGTGACCGTGATCGTCCCGGTCCGCGACCGCGTGGCGATGCTGGACCGCTGCCTGAACTCCCTGGCGGGCGCTTATCCGACGGTCGTGGTGGACGACGGATCGGCGCAGCGACAGCCGATCGCCGACGTAGTGGCACGCCACGGGGCCACGCTGGTCCGCCGCGAGCACAACGGCGGTCCCGGCCCAGCACGCGATACCGGCGTCGCGGGCGTGACCACCGAACTGGTCGCGTTCCTCGACAGCGACTGTGTCGCCACGCCCGGCTGGATCGAGGCCCTGGCGGCCCAGTTCGCCGACCCGCTGGTGGCCGCGGCCGCGCCGCGTGTCGCCCCGGTCGCCGGGTCCACCTGGGCGGGACGGCACGCCGTCGCGGCGGGCAGTCTCGACCTCGGCGACCGCGAGGCCAGGGTCGTGCCCGGTACGCGGGTGGCCTACGTGCCCACGGCCGCGCTGGTCGTCCGCCGGTCCGCGCTGGTCGACCTCGGTGGCTTCGACCCGGCGCTGCGCTACGGCGAGGACGTCGACTTCGTGTGGCGGCTGCACGAGGCAGGCCGCCGGATCCGCTACGACCCGGCCGTCCGGGTGCACCACCACGAACCCGAGACGTGGGCGGGCCTACTCGGCCGCCGGTTCCGCTACGGCACGTCGGCGGGCCCGCTGGCGGTGCGCCACCCGAAGGCGACGGCACCGCTCGTGCTGCACCCGTGGCCCACGCTGAGCGTGGTCGGCCTGCTGGCCCGCGACCCCGTGGTCGCGGGCGTCGGCTTCGCCGCGTCGGTACTCGCCATGCGCCGCACGCTGGAGCGCGCCGCGATCCCGCCGTCCGGTGTCGTGCCCGCGATGGCGACCGGGGTGCACCAGACCTGGTTGGGCATCGGCCGCTACGGCACCCAGTTCGCGGCCCCCGTCCTGGCCGCCGCGCTCGCCGCGCCCGGCGGCCGGACATCGCTGCGGCGGTGGGGCAGGCGCGCGGCGATCGCGTCGCTGTTGCTCGGCCCGCCGCTGACCGCGTGGGCGAACCGCAAGCCATCGCTGGACCCGGTCCGCTACGTCGCGGGCAGCGTCGCCGACGATATCGCCTACGGGGCCGGTGTCTGGACAGGTGCGGTCCGCGCCCGGACAGCGATCCCATTGCTGCCAAGGGTTTCGTGGCGACCGTTCCGGATCGGCCGTACCCCGGTGCCACCGGACTCCGCCTGATGGCCCGGGACTGGTTCGAGACCGTGGCGGAAGCGCGGCGCAGGGCCCGGAAACGGCTGCCGCGGCCGGTCTACCTGGCGCTGCACGCCGGTTCCGAACGCGGCGCCACGCTCGCGGACAACGTGGCCGCGTTCGACGAACTGGGCTTCGCGCCGCGCGTGGCCGACCTGCCCGCGCGGCGCGACCAGTCGACCACGGTGCTCGGCAGGCGGATCTCGCTGCCCGTCGTGCTGTCACCGACCGGGGTGCAGGCCGTCCACCCGGACGGCGAGGTCGCGGTCGCCCGCGCGGCCGCCGACCGCGGCACCGCGCTGGGCCTGAGTTCGTTCGCCGGCAAGCCGATCGAGGACGTGGTCGCCGCCAACCCGAGCACGCTGCTGCAGGTGCACTGGTCCGGCGACCGCGACCACCTCCTCGGCCTGCTGGACCGGGCGCGCACCGCGGGAGCGGTCGGGCTGATCGCGACGCTCGACTGGTCGTTCGCGGCCGGCCGGGACTGGGGCAGCCCGTACCTGCCCGAACGCATCGACCTGCGGGCCGCGTTGCGTTACGCGCCGGCCGCCCTCACCCACCCGCGCTGGCTGGCCGCGTTCGCCAGGACCGGCCACCTGCCCGCGCTCACCGTGCCGAACATGGTGCCCCTCGGGCAGCCCGCGCCCGCGTTCTTCGCCGCCTACCGGGACTGGCAGCGCACCCCTCCGCCGTCCTGGGTGGACGTCGCGTGGCTGCGAGCCCAGTGGGACGGACCGTTCCTGCTCAAGGGAGTCACCCGCGTCGACGATGCGAGACGCGCTGTCGACGCGGGCGTCAGTGCGATCTCGGTGTCCAACCACGGCGGTAACAACCTCGACGGCACGCCCGCGACCATCCGGGCGCTGCCGGCCGTCGCCGACGCGGTCGGGAACCAGGTCGAGGTGCTGCTCGACGGCGGCGTCCGCCGGGGGAGTGACGTGGTGAAGGCGCTCGCGCTGGGCGCGCGGGCGGTCCTGATCGGTCGTGCCTACCTGTGGGGCCTGGCCGCGAACGGCCAGGCGGGCGTGGCGAACGTGCTGGACATCCTGCGCGGTGGCATCGATTCCGCGCTGCTGGGCCTGGGCCGGACGAGCGTGCACGACCTCACTCCGGACGACGTCGTCAGCTCGCCCTTGTTTTCAACACCCAGTGCCATTAACATGCGGTTAATACGTCACTGAGTGCGAATATCGGGCGTTCAGCCTTCCAGGTTGCGTCGGTGCGGTGTCCTGAAAGGACGTCCGATCGAGCCGAACGAAACGGAAGTGTGTCATGGGAAAACTTGACGGCAAGATCGCTTTCGTGACCGGAGCCGCGCGCGGCCAGGGCCGCAGCCACGCGATCCGGCTGGCACAGGAAGGTGCCGACATCATCGCCGTCGACATCTGCGCGCAGATCGACACCGTGCCCTATCCGATGTCGACACCCGAGGACCTTGCCGAGACCGTCAAGGAGGTCGAGGCGCTGGACCGGCGCATCGTCGCGCGGCAGGCGGACACCCGGGACGAAGCCGCACTCAGGGCGGCGTTCGAGGCCGGCGTGGCCGAACTCGGCCCGGTCGACATCGTGCTCGCCAACGCGGGCATCGCTCCGATGTCGGCGCACGAGACCCACGACGCGTGGCAGGACGTCATCGACGTGAACCTCACCGGTGTCTTCAACACGGTCGAGATCGCGATCCCGTCGATGGTCGCGGCTCACAAGGGCGGCGCGATCGTGCTGACCAGCTCCACCGCGGGCAACAACGGCATCGGCGGCCCGACCCGTGGCGGCCTTGGCTACACGGCGGCCAAGCACGGCGTCGTCGGCCTGATGCGTTCCTACGCCAACAACCTGGCGCCACACAGTATCCGCGTGAACACGGTGCACCCGACCGGTGTTCGCACGCCGATGGTCGTCAACGAGGCGATGCAGGAGTTCCTGGCACAGGACCCGTCGCTGTCCAACGCGATGGCCAACGCGCTGCCGGTCGACATGGTCGAACCAGTGGACATCTCCAACGCGATCGTCTGGCTGGTGTCCGACGACGCGCGGTACGTCACCGGCGTGCAACTGCCGGTGGACGCCGGATTCTCCAACAAGAAGTGAGGCGCGGATGACCGGGCGAGTGGCGGGCAAGGTCGCTTTCATCACCGGAGCCGCGCGAGGGCAGGGCAGGTCGCACGCGATCCGGCTGGCCCAGGAAGGCGCGGACATCATCGCCGTCGACCTGTGTGGACAGGTGGACTCGGTGCCGTATCCGATGGCGAGGCCCGATGATCTGGCCGAGACCGTGCGACAGGTCGAGGCGCTGGACCGGCGGATCGTCGCCACCCAGGCCGACGTGCGCGACTACACCGCGCTCAAGGCGGCGGTGGACGAGGGCGTCGCGCAGTTGGGCAGGCTGGACATCGTGTCCGCCAACGCGGGCATCTCGTCGGTCGGTCCTGCCGCCGACCTGCCCGAGCGGACCTGGCAGGACATGCTGGACATCAACCTCACCGGCGTGTGGCACACCGCGAAGGCGGCGATCCCGCACCTGATCGCGGGTGGCAGCGGCGGCGCGATCGTGCTGACCAGCTCGGCCGCGGGCCTGATGGCCTACCCGAACGTGGCGCACTACGTATCGGCGAAACACGGCGTGGTCGGCTTGATGCGCACGCTCGCCCTGGAACTGGCGCCGCACCACATCCGGGTGAACAGCATCCACCCCACTCAGGTCAACACCGATATGATCATGAACGAGGCGACGTGGCGGCTCTTCCGGCCGGACGTCGAACACCCCACGATCGACGACTTCGGCCCCGTGTCGCAGGAGATGAACGCGCTGCCGATCCCGTGGGTGGAGCCGGTGGACATCTCCAACGCCGTGCTGTTCCTTGCCTCCGACGAGGCCCGCTACATCACCGGTGTCCCGCTTCCGGTCGACGCGGGCGCCGTCATCAAGTAGCAAGTAGACCGACATCCCGAGGAGTACACACATGACTGGACGAGTGGCCGGCAAGGTCGCTTTCGTGACCGGTGCCGCCCGCGGGCAGGGCCGCAGCCACGCGCTGCGGCTCGCGCAGGAGGGCGCCGACATCATCGCCGTGGACATCGAGGGCCAGATCGACTCGGTGCCCTACGCGATGTCCACGCCCGAGGACATGGCGCAGACCGTCAAGGAGGTCGAGGCGCTGGACCGGCGGATCGTCGCCACCCAGGCCGACGTGCGCGACTACGCGGCGGTCAAGGCGGCGGTGGACGAGGGTGTCGCGCAGTTGGGCAGGCTGGACATCGTGTCCGCCAACGCGGGCATCTTCAGCTTCGGCGCACTGGCCGATCTGGAGGAGCAGCACTGGCAGGACATGATCGACGTCAACCTGACCGGCGTGTGGCACGCGGCGAAGGCCGCGATTCCGCACCTGAAGGCGGCAGGCGGCGGTTCGATCATCCTGACCAGCTCCACCGCGGGCCTGATGGCCATCCCGAACATCGGCCACTACACCGCGGCCAAGCACGGCGTCGTCGGTCTGATGCGGACGCTGGCACTGGAACTGGCCCCGGACTTCATCCGGGTCAACAGCGTGCACCCGACGAGTGTGGACACCGGCATGATCCAGAACGCGGCCACCTACGCGCTGTTCGCCCCGGACCTGCCGGAAGCCCAGCGCACCAAGGAAACCCTGGGTGATCGGTTCGGCGCGCTCAACGCGCTGCCGATCCCGTGGGTGGAGCCGGTGGACATCTCCAACGCCGTGCTGTGGCTGGCCTCCGACGAGGCCCGCTACGTCACCGGTGTGACCCTGCCCATCGACGCAGGGTCGCTCATCAAGTGACCATGACGCCAGCCGGCACGCGAGACCGCATCGCGTCCCACGTCGTCGGCCGCGAGCGCGAGCTTCGGCTCACGCTCGCGGCCGTCGCGGCGGGTCGTGACGTCGTACTCGAAGGTCCGCCGGGCACCAGCAAGAGCACGCTGCTGCGCGCGATCACCGCAGAGTGGGGCATCCCGCTCGTGTTCGTCGAGGGCAACGCCGATCTGACCCCGGCGAAGCTCGTCGGCCACCACAACCCGGCGCGCGTGCTGCGCGAGGACTACAGCGCGGCCAACTTCGTCGCCGGGCCGCTCGTGGCAGCCATGCGGGAGGGCGGTTTCCTCTACATCGAGGAGTTCAACCGGGCCCCGGAGGACACGCTCAACACCCTGCTCACCGCGATGGCCGAGCGCGAGATCGCGGTGCCGCGCGTGGGTACCGTGGTCGCGGCCCCGACGTTCCGGGTGATCGCCTCGATGAACCCGTACGACAACGTCGGCACCACGCGGCTGTCCACGTCCGTGCACGACCGGTTGTGCCGGCTGGCGATCACCTACCAGGACGCCGAGGCGGAGCGGGGCATCGTCGCGCTGCGGGCTCCGCTGCCCGACCTGGATCCCGCGCTCTACGGCAGGCTCGTCGGCGACGCGGTCGCGGTCACCAGGGCCACCCGCGAGCACGAGGACATCCGGCAGGGCAGCAGTGTGCGCGGTGCCATCGACGTCACGCTCGTCGCGGGCCAGCTGCTGGACATGGCCGAGATCACCTCGCCCGGCGACGCCCGATACCCGGACACCGTGTTCGACGCGATGGTCGTGGCACTGTCCGGCCGGATCTTCCTCGACGAGACCGTCGAGGCCACCCCGGAAGCGATCCTGCGCCAGATCTGGGAGGACCACTTCATCCTCGCCCCGGCAGCGGCGGAGCCCGGTTGAAGAGCCGTCGCGGCCGACTCGCCGGTCCGCCGGCGCGGCGATCGGCCCGTCGCGGGCCTACGACCGTTGCGCCGCAAGCCGAAGGTGCTCGACGAGGACCCCGTACTGCACGACGCGGCAGCGGGCAGCGGCGGTGGCGGCCCGGTGGTCGGCGGGCGCCCTGGCACCGGCCGGGCACGCCCGGGCAGTTCGGCGCCGAACATGACCGCCGAGCAGGGCACGCTGGTCGCCCCTGAGCGGACCGAACCCGACCCCGAGACGCTGCGCAGGGCCCGCCGGATCGCCGCCAGCCTGACGATCCCGCGGCCACGCCGGGACATGACGAGCCGGCGCGGCGTCGGCGAGCTGGCCAGCGTGCGCTACCGCGGCGGTTCGGACGACATCGACCTGGACCGCACGCTGGAGGCCCTGGTCGAGCATCCGGTGCCCGAGGACGACGACATCATCGTGCGGGAACGCATCCGGACCCGGCGTTCGGTGGTGCTGCTGGTCGACGTGTCCGGCTCGATGCGGGGCGAGCGGGTCCGCACGGCCGCCGCGACCGTGGGCGCGCTGGCCGCCGAGCTGGTCCGCGACGATCTCGCGGTCGTCGCGTTCTGGTCCGATGCCTCGGTGCTGACCCATCTGGGCCACCAGGTGTCGCCGCAACGGCTGCTCGACGCGATGCTGCGCATCCCGGCTCGCGGCCTGACCAACGTGGCGTTCCCGTTGCAGGTCGCGGCCACCGAACTGCAACGCGTGCCGGCGCGCGACGCCAGGGTGCTGCTGCTGTCGGACTGCGTGCACAACGCCGGGCCGGACCCACGGCCACTGGCGGCCCGGCTGCCGCGGCTGGACGTGCTGCTGGACACTTCCGGCGAGCACGATCTCGACATGGCCCGCGACCTGGCCCGGCTCGGGCACGGCAGGCTGGCCACCGCACACACGTACCGGGACGTAGCCCCGGCGATCTCCACCCTGTTCGCCTAGCCCCGCGAAGGAGTACCCATGAGTGTCGTCCTGGTCGCCACGATCATCCCGATCCCGGAACACCGGGCCGAGGTGATCGCCGCGTTCGAGGAGGTCATCCCCCTCGTGCACGACGAGGAGGGCTGTGAGCTGTACGCCCTGCACGAGGGCGAGGACCGCCTGGTGATGATCGAGAAGTGGGCCAGCCAGGACGCCCTCGCCGTGCACAGCAAGAGCCCGAACCTGGCCAAGCTGAACGAGGGCCTGACGGGCAAGGTCGCGGGCAAGCTCGACCTGCAGGTGCTGCGATCGCACCCGGCGGGCACCGAGGCACAGGGCGTGCTCTGACCGACCAAGGTATATTGGCACGAGGTGTCATAAAGACCGCCAGGGAGTTGAGATGGCTGACGGATGGTTCGAGACGGTCGCCGAGGCGCAGCGGCGGGCGAAGCGACGGCTGCCCAAGTCGGTGTACGGCGCGCTCGTGGCCGGTTCCGAGCGGGGGCTGACGGTCGAGGACAACGTGTCCGCCTTCGCCGAGTTGGGCTTCGCACCGCACGTCGCCGGGTTGTCGCCCGAGCGCGAGCTGGCCACCACCGTCCTGGGTCAGTCGACCTCGATGCCCGTGCTCATCTCGCCCACGGGTGTGCAGGCCGTGCACCCGGAGGGCGAGGTGGCGGTCGCGCGCGCGGCGGCCAACCGAGGCATCCCGATGGGGCTGTCGTCGTTCGCCAGCCGGTCCATTGAGGACGTTGCGGCCGTGCACCCGCAGACGTTCTTCCAGATGTACTGGGTGGGCACGCGGGACGTGCTGCTGCAACGGATGGAACGGGCCCGCGCCGCCGGTGCGGTCGGGCTGATCATGACCCTGGACTGGTCGTTCTCCAACGGCCGGGACTGGGGCAGCCCGGTGATCCCGGAGACGATGAACCTCAAGACGATGGTGCGGTTCTCGCCCGAGGCCCTGACACGCCCGAAGTGGTTGTGGGCCTACGCGAAGACCCGCCACGTGCCCGACCTGACCACGCCCAACCTGACCCCGCCCGGCGGTGTCGCGCCCACGTTCTTCGGCGCGTACGGCGAGTGGATGCAGACCCCGCTGCCGACCTGGGCGGACGTGGCGTGGCTGCGCGAGCAGTGGGGCGGTCCGTTCGTGCTCAAGGGCGTGGTGCGGGTCGACGACGCGAAACGCGCCGTCGACGCGGGCGTCAGCGCGATCTCCGTGTCCAACCACGGCGGTAACAACCTCGACGGCACGCCCGCGACCATCCGGGCGCTGCCCGCCGTCGCCGACGCGGTCGGCGACCAGATCGAGGTCCTGCTCGACGGTGGCATCCGGCGTGGCGGCGATGTCGTCAAGGCGCTGGCACTCGGGGCGCGCGCGGTCCTGATCGGCCGCGCCTACCTGTGGGGCCTGGCCGCGAACGGCCAGGCGGGCGTCGAGAACGTGCTGGACATCCTGCGCGGCGGGATCGACTCCGCGCTGCTGGGACTGGGCCACTCCTCGGTGCACGAACTCACCCGGGAAGACGTGGTGATACCGCCTGGTTTCACCCGTGCTCTGGGCATCTCGAACCTGGGAATCTCGAAGCAAGGAGAACAGTCATGACGGGACGGGTAGCGGGCAAGGTCGCGCTGGTCACTGGGGCGGCCCGCGGCCAGGGCAGGGCACACGCGCTGCGGCTCGCGCAGGAGGGCGCCGACATCATCGCGGTGGACATCTGCGCGCCGGTCAAGAACGTGCCCTATCCGGCGGCGACACCGGCCGATCTCGAGGAGACCGTGCGGCAGGTCGAGGCGCTGGACCGGCGGATCGTGTCCCGGATCGTCGACACCCGCGACGCCGACGCACTGCGTGCTGCCGTGGACGAGGGCGTCGCCGAACTCGGCAAGCTCGACGTGATCGTCGGCAACGCCGGGATCTGCATCGTCGCGCCGTGGGACAAGGTGACGCCCGAGATCTTCCGGGACACCATCGACGTCAACGTCGTCGGCACCTGGAACACCGTGATGGCGGGTGCGCCGCACCTGGTCGGCAACGGCGGCGGCTCGATCATCCTGACCAGTTCCGCGGCCGGCCTGAAGGGCCTGCCGTTCCTGGTGCCCTACGTGGCCAGCAAGCACGCCGTCACCGGCATGACCCGAGCGTTCGCGCACGAACTGGCCAAGGACAACATCCGGGTCAACAGCCTGCACCCGACCGGTGTGCGCACGGCGATGGGCGAAGGCGACGGCACGGCCGCGATCGGCCCGGCGATCGAGGCCAATCCGCGGATCGCCGGCATGTTCACCAACAGCCTGCCGATCGAGACGACCGAGCCCGAGGACCAGGCGAATGCCGTGCTGTGGCTGGCTTCCGACGAGTCCCGCTACGTCACGGCGCTGGCGCTGACAGTGGACGCGGGCAACACTCAGTACTGACGTTGCCCAGCGCGGTGATCGCCGCGAGTCCCGCCGCTCCCGCCGCGATCGCGATGCCGAGGATCGGGGCGGTCGCGGTGAGCCCGGCGATCACCGCACCGGCCGAAGCGCCGCCGGACATGATCGTGTTCACCCACGACTGCGCCTCGGTCGCGGTGCCCGCCGGGGCCGCGCTCGCGGTCGCGGTGAACAGAGTCGCCAGCGTCGGGCCGAGGCACAGCCCGGCCAGCGGCGCGGCCACGGCCAGCAGCGGCGCGTACAGCGTGGCCGCCGCGAGCACGAGCAGGCCCAGCGCGTAGCACGCGGTCAGCCGGACCAGCCAGCGCCGGGAGTCCAGGGCCAGCCGGCCGCGCGAACCGAGCACGAGACTGCCCACGATGCTGCCGATCGACACGCCCGCCAGCAACGGGCCGGCCGCCCAGAGCGCGTGGCTGTCGCGCACGTAGGCGGTCAGCGACACCTCGGTCGCGCTCAACGCGAGGTTGGCCAGACCAGCCGTGATCAGCAACCTGCGCAGCGGCCGGGACGCGAGAGCACCCCACCCGCCGCGCTGGTGGCGGGTCCGCTCGGCGGGCTGGCGAACCATGATCGCGGCGGCCACCGCCATCAAACCCAGCAGGACGGCCAGGGCCACCGAGGGCGCGGCCCCGGTGGCCAGCACGCTCGCGATCGCGGGGCCGGCGATCATCGCGAGGTCGAAGACGGCCGCGTCCAGCGCGAAACCGGCGTGCCGCAGGGGCGCCGGGGTGCGGCTGGCCCACAGGCCGCGCATCGCCGGGCTCAGCGGCGGTGTGGTCAGGCCCGCGAGGAGTGCGATGCCGGTCAGTACGAGCGCGGTCGGGTGGGTCCGCGCGGCGATGCCGAGGGCGACCAGGGCCAGCACGTAGGCGGTGAGGCAGATCGGCACGACCACGCGCAGGCCGACGCGGTCGGCGAGGCGGCCACGAAGGGGCGCGGTGAGCGCCTGGCCCAGCGTGTAGCCGCCGACGACCAGACCCGCGGTACGGAACGAGGCGTGCTGGGAAGCGACCAGCAGCAACGTGACACTGACCATGCCCTGGGGGAGCCGCGCACACACGTCGGCCCCGGCGAGGCGGCGCAGCTCCGGCAACGCCAGCAACTCGCGGTACGAGCCACGGCGGCGCGAAACGGACGTCACGCCCACCACGGTAGGTGGTGTGGTCCTATCGCGACCTCGGCACGCACGCGGCCTCCATCACACCGCCCGGTGAGATGGCTCGTGCTACGGCAGCTCGACCACCTGTGCGGCCTGGGTCAAGCCGGCACCGAAACCGACCAGCAGGGCGAGGTCCCCGGATGCCGCCGCACCCGCCGTCAGCAGCTGTTCCATGGCCAGCGGGATGGACGCGGCCGACGTGTTGCCGGCCGTCGTCACGTCCTGCGCGATGGCCACCTGCGGGCCCAGCTCCAAGGCCTTCGCGAGGGTTTCGGTGATGCGGACGTTCGCCTGGTGCGGGATGAACGCCTTGAGGTCGTCCACGGTGAGCCCGGCCAGCTTCAGT
Organism: Candidatus Melainabacteria bacterium; assembly: GCA_963780635.1. Classification (GTDB taxonomy): domain Bacteria; phylum Actinomycetota; class Actinomycetes; order Mycobacteriales; family Pseudonocardiaceae; genus DATEPR01. The sequence goes on along the minus strand of CAWACW010000012.1, from coordinate 845,195 downwards.
GCGGCCCTCGCCGTCGCCGGGACCTCACCGGTCGCCCAGCGGAACACCGACTGGCCCGCCATCCGCATCGTCGGCCATGGCGTGCTCGCGTCGTCACGGAGTGCGCTCCACGGTGCCGAATGGGCGATGAACGATCTGCCCGAGCCGTCGGAGTGCCATGCGACCGGCGCGATGCCCGGCGCGCCCGGCCCCACGACGACCGCGCCCGCGCCGTCGCCGAACAGGAACGCCGTCGATCGGTCGGTCCGGTCGATGATGTCGGTCATCCTGTCCGAGCCGATGACCAGCACGTACTCCGCCATTCCCGCGCGCACCAGGGCATCGGCGTTGCCCAATGCGACGCAGAAGCCGGCACACGCGGCGTGCAGGTCGAACGCCGCGGCCCTGCTCCCCAACCGGTTGGCGACCTGCGGTGCCGCGGGCGGGGACTGTTCCAGATGGGACATCGTGGCGAGGATGATGGTGTCGATGCGGGACGCGGACAAACCGGCCGCGGCGAGCGCCGCATCGGCTGCCGATGCGGCCATCGAGACGACGTTCTCGTCCGGTCCCGCGAAACGCCTGCTCACGATTCCAGAACGGCGTCGAACCCATTCATCGGTCGAGTCGATCAGGGCGCAGGCTTCGTCATTGAACACCATGCGTTCCGGTCTGTGGACACCAAGGCTGATGATCCTGGCCCCGGAACGGGAAGCCGTGTGCTGCATTGTTGCCCCCAATCCTGCTCCACCCTCGCCGGCCGGGCACGAGATTCATGGGAGTCCCACAACGTGTATTCCTGGTCACAATTCTTGCGCACGCCCTCTGCGAATCCCGCCAGCCGAAACGCACCCCTGCGTCGTGCCGAACGCTACACGCTCCAGATGCCGCCGCAACCCGGAAAACGCCGCGTGTCACCACGAATCCACCAGGTGACACACAGCGAAAATCATGAGGACCATTCGCGTCCGGCGGCATATCCTCAGCGCCATGCCCGAACCGTTGCTGTGCGCCGAGATCGATGGTCGTCCCGTGTCGACGGATCAGCTCTGGCAGCTCGCCCTGCACGGCTTCGGTCACTTCACCGCCATGCAGGTGCGTGACGGCCGCGTTCGTGGGCTCGACCTGCACCTGGCTCGGCTGGCCGCGGCCAATCGGGAACTGTTCGACGTGGATCTGGACCCCGACCTGGTCCGCGCGCACATCCGGCACGCCCTGGGCGACATCGCGGCCGCGTCCGTCCGTGTCATGATCGAATCCGCGGGCGCCGACGCGCCGATCGTGTTCGTGACCGTCCGTGGGCCACACACCGCACCCAGTACGCCGCACCAACTGCTCGCCGTGCCCTACCTGCGGGAACTGCCCCACCTCAAGCAGGTGGGCGGTGGATTCGGGCAGACATACCACCGCCACGCGGCGGCACGGAAGGGCTACTCGGAGATCCTGCTGACCGGTCCGGACGGGGTGGTCGCCGAGGGCGGGATCAGCAATATCGGGTGTTTCGACGGGTCGGCCCTCGTGTGGCCGGACGCGCCCGCGCTGAGCGGGATCACCATGCGGCTACTGGAAAGGCACCTGCCCGCGGCAGGCATCCCATGTCGCCGGCAGACCCTGCGTGTCGCCGATCTGCCGACGTTCGAGTCGGTCCTGGTCACGAACTCCCGCGGCCTGGCGCCGGCCGACCGGGTGGACGACCTGTCCGTTCCGGTCGACGAGGCCTTCGTGCGCCGCGTGTCCGACGTCTACGAATCCGTGCCCTGGGACGTCATCTGAGTGACCATCGCCTCTATCCGGGCGCCGTGCGGGTTGGTTGCCTTACCCAATAACTGTTCGGCTCGCGTCGTCCAGGCACACCATCCGTGGCGTTGTCGTCGGCCCCGGTACAACAGACGTACCGCGACCTGCTCCGCCGGGCAGCCGGCGCACCTGGACGCCGCTCCCGAACGCCATCGTGTCAGCAGCTCCAAGTCGCCGCACATCTCGCCACCGCCGCCGGAGGATGCCATGGCCCTCTCCTCATTAGCCGACCTGGACGCCTACAAGGCGACCCCGTTCCTCAGCGGGTACCCAGAGACCGCACGGACCTTCTACAGCCCTGTCGACAAAGTGCACGAAGTGCTGAAGGCATTGTTGCAATCCGCGACCAAGAGCATCGTCGTCAGCATGTACGGCTACGACGATGTCGAACTGGACGCGGCGATCCGCGAGAAGCTGGCGTCGCCGCAGATTTTCGTGCAGCTGAGCCTGGACAAGACCCAGGCCGCAGGCAAGGCCGAACGGGCCATCCTGGCCAACTGGCAGAACGACGGCACCGGCAACAGCATCGCGATCGGCCACAGCGAGCGCGGCGCGATCATGCACCTCAAGATGGTCATCATCGACGGCCTGGACGTGGTCACCGGCAGCACCAACTGGTCCACGAGCGGTCAGTCCGATCAGGACAATCAGCTGACTGTGATCCGGGACGCGCTGGTCGCGGCCGAGGCGCGTGCCCGGGTGGACATCATCCATGACGACATGCTCAAGCAGATGGCGAAAGCGCGGCAAGCGGTGCCCGCGTAAGGCATCCCGCGCGCTATCGGGTCGCCGCGTGCGGGCAGACGGTCAGCCTGCCCGGTAGCGCGCGGCGGCCAGTGCCGTCGCGCGTGAAGTCCGCCGGTGATCACGGCCGCGGTGTGCTGCGGCGCAAACGGGCCGCCCTACCTGCCGACCTGTCCGCCCTCCTGCGGGCGTGGCCACGGCGCCCGCCGGGCTGACCGGTTCGGCCAGTCGCCCATCCTGATCACGCTGCCGCCGAATCGACCTGGGGGGATCAGGAGACGGCCTGCTCCGGGAGCGACCGCTCCAGGACTTCTTCGGCGTTCCTGACCAGCTCCAGCACCTGCTCGACCGGCACGCCCAGCAGTACCGCCAGGTCCTCGGCCGACCGGACCCGCACCAGGTCGACGATGGCCGCTGCCTGCTCGGTCTCCAGGCGCTTCGTCCGGACCCGGACCTCGTCGCGGATGTGCTCGGCCTCCTGTTCCAGCTCGGCCACCCGCTGCGCACCCTCGGTCCAGGCCTCGTCGATGGCCACGGCCGCGACGGCGAACCGCTGCAGGGCGGAATCCTCCAGGTCCCGGCGGTCCTCGTTGCGCGAGTCGACCTGGTCCCGGCGCTGGATCAGCGTGTCCAGCGTCTGTTTCGCCAGCCCGGACCAGTCCCTGGAGAGTGGGTCGCTCGCCATCGCCGTGTCCCTCCTCGGTGTGCTGTGTGGCGACCAGGTACCCACGGCGGGCGGTCGGCCAAACACCCCAAACCGGCGTCGGGTGAACTCGCCCGGATCGCCGCCGGGCTGGCAGCAATGCCACGTGGTCAAGGATCCGGTCGCGATGTCAAGAGGCCTCGGCGAGCGCTTCGACATCACCGGGTGTCGATCACCGGTCCGGCAACCGACCCCCAGAGTGATCGTCGACAGGTTGTCCGGGCGTCTCTGATCACCTTGACAACGAAGCTCAGCCCTTAACACCTCAGCCCTTGACTACGCGGCAGTAGGGCTAGCAGAGCCCGGCGATCGCGTCCGCGACGGCCAGCAGCTCGTCCTCGCCACCGTCCCGCCCGACCAGTTGCACGGCTGCGGGCAGGCCACCGGAGCCGGTGACCGGCAGGCTCATCGCGGGCACGCCCAGCACGCTCCACACCATCGTGAAGGCGAGCGCCGCGGCCGTCGGATTCGTCCACCCGGCACCGAGTTCGGTGTCCCGGGCACCGATCGGCGGCGCCAGGATCGGCACCGTCGGCAGCACGAGCACGTCCACCCCGACCCGGTGCGCGAACTCCGCGCGCAGCCGCGTCCGGTCTTCGATGGCCGCCACGTACTGCCACGCCGGGATCTCCGTGGCACCCAGCAGGCGCTGTAGCACCTCCGGCTGGAACCCGTCCGGCCGCTGCTCGATCCGGTCCGCGTGCACGGCCCGGGCTTCCGGCCCCTGGATTCGCAGGTACACCTGCCTGAACTCGGCGAGATCCGGCAGCGGCGTCTCGCTCACCGTGCAGCCGACCGCCTTCAGCGCGGCCACCGCCCGCTCGACCGCCTCGGCCTGCTGCGGCACCACCTGCTCCACCTCGGACGCCCGCACCACGCCCACCCGCGTGCCGGCCACCGTCGGCGTCGTCGGCCGCCGACCGGTCAGTGCTGTCCACAACGCGACTGTGTCGGCGACCGAACCTGCCATCGGGCCGACCGTGTCCAGCGTGCCGGACAACGGGAACGCGCCCGCGCCGGACACCGAGCCCTGGCTGGGCCGCAACCCGACCAGCCCGCACAGCGCGGCCGGGATGCGCACCGAACCACCGGTGTCGGTGCCGAGCGCGGCGGGCACGATGCCCGCCGCCACGGCGGCACCCGAACCGGAGCTGGAACCGCCGGTCATCCGGCTCGGGTCCCACGGGTTGCGCGCCGGACCGGTGTGCGCGACGTCGCCGGTGGGTCCATAGGCGAACTCGTGGGTGTGCGTCTTGCCGACGATCACGGCCCCTGCCTGGCGCAGCGCGACGACGACGGCCGCGTCCGCGGTGGGCACATGCTGATCGAAGAACAGCGAACCGCGGGTGGTCCGCAGGCCGGCGGTGTCGATCAGGTCCTTCACGCCGACCGGGATCCCGTGCAGCGGGCCACGATCCACGCCCGCCGCCAGCTCCCGGTCGGCCTGTTCGGCGGCCCGCCGGGCACCGTCGTGGTCGACCGTGACGAAGCAGTTCAGTGTCGCGCCGAGGTCGTCGGCCGCGGCGAGGGAGGCCTCGGCCAGTTGCGCCGCCGTGGTGTCGCCGGTGCGTAACCGGGCTGCCAGGTCCGCGATCGATGTGCCGGCGAACGGGCCGGTTCCCGCGAGTGAGGTCACCAGCTCTTCCTACCGGACTCCGGCCCGCGCTTGGCGCCTGGTGAGTGCGTGCGAATGGTCACCCGGAGCGCGGGCAGCAGTGCGGTGAGCCCAGCGGCCAGCGCCGCGTGCTGACCCCAGAGCGCGATGTGCCAGCTCACCGCCGGTCGGCGCAGACGTCCAGCCGCATCGCCAGGTGACGACCGGCGAGCCCCTTCGCCGCGACGATCCCGAACTCGTACCGGTCGATGCGGCAGGTGGCCACCGTCCGTAGCCGGGCGCCTTCGATCCGCACCTGCTCGACGCGCAGGTCAATCGCTCGGGTGATGGCCCGCACGGTCAGCGCGCCGTGCAGCACCCAGCCTCGCGTCCACCTGCTCCAGCCCGGTCGAGGCGAACGTGATGTCCGGGTGGCGGATCGCGTCCAGGAACCGAGCCGACTGCACCGCCGTGTCCCGCCCGCTGTTCCCGGTCCGCATGCCGGCCGCGGCGACGACCGCGCGCACCGACGACTCCGCCTGCTGGTCGGCGACCCGGATGTGCCCTTCACGCAACGTGACCGCGCCCCGCACGGGCCCGAGCCCGAACAGGTGCCGGGTACCGAACGTGACCGTCGAGCGCCCGGGGTCGATGCGGTAGTCGCCCGCCGCCGGTCGCTGGATGTCCTCGGCCTGGGTTGTCGGCCTGTTCATCGCGCTGGTCCTTCCTGGTGCCGTTGTGGTGTGCACCCAGGGTCACCGCGACACGTGGGCGCCCACATCGGCCGACCCGCTGCACCGGGGGCGACCGCGGTCGCCCCCGATGTCGACTTTGGTAGCTGTCCGTCGCAGCCCGGCCGGCCGTACCCTCGGGCTGTGGACAACGCCCCTGCCTGCAACGGTCGCCTGTGGACGACGATCACCTTCGCGGTGGCCGGGTCCGTGGCGGTCACCGCGGTGGGCGAGTACCTCTCCGGTGTCCGTGGCCCGGTGTTGATGCTCGACATCGCGCTCGGCCTGGCCGGGTGTTTCCTCGTCAGACTGATGCAGCGCAGGCCGGTCACGACGGCGTTGGGGCTGGCCGTGCTGGCTGCCCTGGCGTCGACGGGGACGCCCGCGGCCAGCATCGGCGTCCTCTACACGGCCCGGCGCAGGCCGTTCTTGAGCGCCGCCGGTGTCGGCGTGGCTGGTATCGCCGCGCAACTGGTGCGCTATGTGTGGCGGCCGACGACAGGTGTGTCGTTCGGCTGGTGGGTGGTGCTGGTGGTCGCGGCCAACGCGGCCCTGGTCGGCTGGGGTGCGCTGGCCCAGGCCCGGCACGCGCTGATCGAGTCGTTGCAGGATCGGGCGCAGCGGGCTGAGGCCGAGCAGGGCAGGCGGATCGCCGAGGCGAGGGCGGCCGAGCGGTCCGGGATCGCGCGCGAGATGCACGACGTGCTCGCACACCGGCTGTCCCTGCTGGCCACCTACGCGGGTGCGCTGGAGTACCGGCCGGACGTGCCACCCGAGCAGTTGTCGCAGGCCGCGGGCGTGATCCGGGACAGTGCGCACCAGGCGCTGGACGAGCTGCGGGACGTGATCTCGCTGCTGCGCGACGACACCACGACCGGCCCGGAGGACCTCGCACCGCCCGTGCCCGCGCTGGTCGACCTGCCGGGCCTGGTCGAGGAGTCGCGGGCGGTCGGCACACCGGTCGAGGTGGCGGCTCGGTTGCCGGATCCGGCGGCGGTGCCGGGCACGACAGGGCGGACGGCGTACCGCGTGGTGCAGGAGGCGCTTACCAACGCCCGCAAGCACGCGCCCGGCCAGCCGGTCAGCATCGCGCTGGACGGCGAGCCGGGGGAGCGGCTGGTCATCGACGTGCGCAACGCGCTGCCCCGCGATCCGACGGCGCTGTCGGTGATCCCGGGTGCGGGCACCGGCCTGGTGGGACTGACAGAGCGGGTGCGGCTGGCAGGCGGCCAACTCGACCACCAGGCGTCGGCGGGGGAGTTCCGGCTGCACGCCTGGCTACCGTGGCCGGCATGAACGTTCGCGTGCTCGTCGTCGACGACGACGCGTTGGTACGTGCCGGGCTGACCATGATGCTCGACGGTGCCGACGGCATCGCGGTGGTCGGCGAGGCCAGCGACGGCGACCAGGTGCCCGCAGCGCTGGACCAGCACGCTGCCGACATCGTGCTGATGGACATCCGGATGCCCAGGATGAACGGCATCGTCGCGACGCAGCGCACGCGGGCCAGGTCGGACGCGCCGCAGGTCATCGTGCTCACCACGTTCGACACGGACGAGAACGTGCTGCGCGCCTTGCGGGCCGGGGCGAGCGGCTTCCTGCTGAAGGATTCGCCGCCCGCGCAGATCGCCGATGCGGTGCGCAAGGTCGCGGCGGGCGACCCGATCCTGTCGCCGCGGATCACCCGCAGGCTGATGGAACGGGCGGCGACCGAGGCGGGCGCTTACGACAGGGCGCGGGCGGCGTTGCGGGCGTTGAGCGCGCGGGAGCACGATGTGGCGCTCGGCGTCGGGCACGGCCGGACGAACGCCGACATCGCCGGGGAGCTGTACTTGAGCGTGGCAACGGTGAAGGCGCACATCACGCGGATCCTGACGAAACTGGAACTGGGCAACCGGACCCAGATCGCGCTGCTGATGCACGACGCGGGGTTGTGCTAGCTAGCGGCGTGTCCGGCAACCATGCCGGAATTACCCGGTGAGGGTCACTGGACACGCCACAGGTCCCGCACCGTCAGTCCTCCAGCGCCAGCCGGAAAATCGTCGAGTCGTGCGTCCGGAAGCCCAGCCGCTGGTAGAGCCGGTGTGCGGCGGCGCGTGACCGCCCTGACGAGAGTTCCACGGTGCGCGCACCGGCGAGCCGTGCCCGGCGCAGCGCTTCCTCGGTCAGCGCGGCGCCGATGCCCTTGCCACGCCCGGACTCGTCGACCACGACGTCCTCGATGCGGGCGCGCACGCCGGTAGGCAGGGGGAACAGCATCAGGGTCAGCGTGCCGACGATCGTGTCGCCGACGCGCGCGAGCAGGACGGTGTTGCTGTCACACGCGACGACCCGACGGAGTGCGGTGGCGTCCAGCGGCGGGGCCGCCCGGGACAGTTGCGGGATCAGGCGATTCAGCGCCTGGCGGGTGTTCTCGGTGATGGCGGCCTCGGCGAGCGCGTCGATGGTGATCGTCACGGCCGGAATCTACTGCGTGATCCTGGTGGTGCGGCCGTAGCCTCGCGATTAATCGGCGCGCAACACGAACGGTGGAAATCGTCTACGGGCCGATAATCGCACAAATCACGCTTTCGAGCGAAAAAGGGAAATGAGAAACCCGGAGGACTGGGTCGGGCGGGGGTCAGCCCGACCCAGTCCGGGAGCCCGGATCAGTGGGAAAGCAGCCCCCGACGGTCTGATTTCCCAGTGTGTCGATCCGGGTCTGGCTCAAGTCCGGTGACCGCTGCCGTGGATCACATCCGGACTGGCCGTAGGCCTGCCACCCCCCCGATGGCGTAGGTGTCGCTGTGCCGCACGGTCGTGACCGTGACGGTCGCCGAGGGTGGGAACATGGGTAACAGCACTGGATCTGCCATCTGAATCGGCGATGTGCGGGCGCTACCACGCCGTCGCGGTTGTCGGCACCCGGTCAGCAACCAATACCCCGTTCCGTTCGGTGGAGGGCAACCTCGGTGCCCACGGAGTACGCGCTCCGGGGAGCCGTAATCACCCGAACGGGTTAACGGCGAAGCTCGTGTATCCGGTGAAACCCGTAAACGACACCCGAGTGTCGCAAGCGAACGTGAAGATCGTCGTGTTAGCTGTGAGAATGAGTGACTGGGACATCCCATATCGGCAGGGGGTACTGGATGCGATGGCGCTCCTGCAGGGGAGATGGACCATCGCCGTGCTCGCAGCGCTCGCGCTCGGGGAAATGCAGTACAAGGACTTGCTCGCCGAAATCAACAATGTCGAAGCGCGTGTGGGCTGGGCCTCCCACGACAGACCGTTGTCGGACCGCGTACTCACCGACACGTTGCGCCGTGCGCGGCACAACGGCCTGGTGGAGCGAAGAGCAGGGGAGGGCAGGTTCGGTGCCGTCTGGTACCGCCTGACGCCGACGGGCCGGTCGTTGCTCCGCGCGTCCCGCCCGTTGGCCGAGTGGGCGCAACATCATCGCGAGGAGATCCGAGCGGCCCAGCGCCCGAACGTCACGGTCCCAGCCCAACCCCGCTGACATGGTCTGGTGCGCCGCGCATCGCGCACCGGACCCGGTACTCGACCGAGCTGATGTGCCGACTCTGTGCGACGGACGGCGACGCAGAGTCTCGAAGCCCAGTGCTCGCCAGGGAAATCTCCACGCAGCGCGACCGGCGGCGACTCACAGTCCGGGAAACCAAAGGTTCGCGGGCGAAATGGGAAACCAAACCGACGACAACGGCTCGCAGTCCCAGAACCATGACCAGCCGGGAAGACGCCCGATAGGTGACCGGCTCGCTCTGGTCGGCCTCGTCTGGGCGATCGCCGCGCGCAGGGGCGAGCACGCGATCCGCCCGGCACTGCCCACCGTGCCGCATCGTCACGCCTACCTGTCCAGATCAGAGGTGTTGCAACGACCGCAGGACACCGAGCGCCAAGTGTGGCCCGGCCGAGCCGGCGGGAAGACTGAATCTTGGCTCCGCAATCAACAACGCGCCGAGCCAGATCCAGCCGGTAGCCCAACTCGCTGCGGGACAAGCAAGCTCGCGGCTTGCTGTGGGACAAGCGAGCTCGCGGCTTGCTGCGGGACAAGCAAGCTCGCGGCTTGCCGCGGGACAAGCAAGCTCGCGGCTCGCTGCGGGACAAGCGAGCTCGCTTGCTGCGGAAGACAAGCGCTCGCCGCTTGCTGCGGGACAAGCGAGCTCGCCGCGGACATCCTCGCCCGATCCATCGCGTGCGCGTCTGCCCGGCATTTCATGCCCGGTGGATGAGGCGGCCTGCCCGCTCCATCGCTGTGATGGGCGGGAACGTTCCCCGGTAGACAGCGAGAGGACTGTGCGATGTCGATTTTGGTCGCCATTGGATACCCCGACGAGACGACGGCCGCGGCTGCCGCCGATGAGGTGCAGCGCCTTGCCGACGATCTGATCATCGAGCCCGACGCGGTCGCGGTCGTGACTCGGGATGACAAGGGCAGGTATCACACCACCACCAATCATCACAGCGTGGCGGGTGGCGCGACCTGGGGCATGTTCTGGGGGTTGTTGTTCGGCCTGCTGTTCTTCATCCCGGTCTTCGGCATGGCGATCGGTGTAGGGCTGGGTGCCTTGCTGGGCAAGGTGGAGAAGACCGGGATCGACGCACAGTTCCAGCGTCAGGTTCGCGACATGATCAAGCCGGGCACGTCGGCCCTGTTTCTCATCGTCAGCCAGGTGACGCCGGACAAGGCGGTCCGGGCGCTGAGCACGTTCGGTGGCACGGTGCTCAAGTCGTCGCTGTCCGACAAGGCCGAGGCCGAGTTGCAGGACGCGCTGCACGGCTCGTCCGTTACGCCGCAGCCCGCGGGCGCCGGATCGGCCGAGGGGTAACGAGACCCGCGCCCGCACGGCACCGGTCGTCGTGCGGGTGGCGTGGCGAGCCGGCGGGGAGTCAACTCCCCGCCGGCTCTGTTTCGTGGGTGGACACTCTCAGGACGTGCCTGCGCGGTGGTCGGCCGGGGTCGCACCGGTTGTGGTTGTGGCGCCAGTGGGCTGGCGCGCGCCGACGGTGTCGTGATCGCCGGTGCGCGCGGTGGGCGGTGCGTACTCGTCGCTCATCGCGCCCGTGTCCGGCCAGTGCGCCGCCAGCGCGTACAGCACGACGACGTCCAGCGCGAGCATCAGCAGCGCCCACAACGGGTACGCGCCGAGCCAGGCGATCTGCACGACCGCGTGCAGTCCGACGAGGATCAGGGCAGTCCAGCGTGCCCAGCTGCGCGCCGTCATCAGGCCGAGTCCGACGCACACCAGAACCGCGCCGAAGATCAGCAGGGTCAGACCCCACCCGTTGAGGTTGACCACGTAGAGCCGGTCCTGCACGACGACCGACCGGCCAGGCGAGACCAGAGCGATGATGCCTTGCAATATGTTCACGACGCCGATGATCATCATCATCAGTGCGGCGAAGATGACCCAGCCCATCCAGACCGCGGAATTGCTTCTGCCAGCCATATCGATGGAACCTCCCATTATCCGGATGTGACGTGTCCGCGATCGTCGCGGCGACGGTTGGCGAATACCTCATCCCTGGGAGATGAACCTCGGTTCCAGCGGATCATTGCCTGCGCGCGATGCTGCGCTGCACGGTGCTCACGACCACACGCAGCAACACACCGAGCACCAGCAGGTCACCGAACATCTGCAGTGTCGTGACGAGCCGGGCGGTCTGCGTGACCGGCACGATGTCGCCGAACCCGACGGTGGTGAACACGGTGACCGTGAAGTACAGCGAGTCGACCCGGCTCAGTTGCTCGTTGAACGTCTGCGGGTCGCTGCGGGCGAGCAGGAAATACGTCGACGCGAACACCAGCAGGAACAAGGAGCCGACCAGCGCGAGTGTTGACGCGCCGCGGACGCCGGGATGTTTGGCGCGCCCGATCGACCGCACTTGCCACCAGATCAGCCACACCACGACGAGCAGGCCGAGCACCAGGAAACCGACTGCCGACGACGTGACCGGCTCGTCCAGCGGCGCCAGGAAATAGCACGCCACCAGGGCGATCACTATCACCGAGACGCGGACGAGGGCGGCCACCACCAGCCGCTTCTGTGACATGGCAGCCACGGCAGCCTCCAGGGTTCGTGTCACCCTGGTCCGACCGTGACCGGCGTTCGGTCGGTCACGGCAGGCCGCCGCCCTGCAATAGTTCGAACCGGCAACGCCGCAGGTCGGCGACGGCGGGCGCGGCCACCAGTGTGGCGCTGTGCAGCAGGGCGCGCATGGTGGACAGGTCGGCGGCGATGTCCAGCAGCGTGGTCCCGGTCGGGTCGACGAGCGGCGCGGACGGGTGATCCGCCAGCGCGTTCGCGAGCTCACCCAGCGAGCCGGTCAGCGCAGCGAGCATGCCGGCTACCCGCACGCAGTGGGGTATCGCGTCAGCCAGGAGTGTGACGTCCGGTTCGCGGGCGGTGGCCGCCTCGACAGCGTCGACTGCGATGGACAGCGCCCGGGTCGCCACGGACAGATCTGACAGATCGGATAGATCAGACAGATCGGTGTCGTCGGTGTCGCGCTGACTGGGCAATCCCACGGTCGGCCTGGTCGCGGTCACTCGTCATCTTCTCCTGCGGTCGTGTCAGGGGCAGCCGATACCGGCACGGTCGAATGGGGAAGGGGTCGCGGCTGGGCCGGGGGGCAACTACCGGCCCAGCCGCTGGCACCGAAACGCCGCGCCACGACGGCCCCCCGACGGTCCGTCGTCATGGTGCTCGCGATCCGGATGTATTTCGGTGTGCGAGGCGTGACAGCCGGCCGGGGGGCACGGAACCCGGTGGGTCCGATCGGTGGGGGCACCATCGGTGACTGCGTCCTACCGGCTGTTCGCCGGCCGGCCGTCACGCCTTGTTTCGCACTTTCACTGCCAGGCCGTCCGAACCTGGTGGTGGAGGAATACCTGCGCCGACCCTGCGGAGCACAAGGTCTGTCCCCACTGAGTCCGGGCTCCGGAGACCGTTAATCACCTGTTCGGACCAGCAATCCGCGACGCAACGGAGTGGGCGGCCGGCCGGCTGCACCCGGTAGTGGTTAACGGTCGGTGTCGCGTGCGATGGGCGGAATCGAGCCCTGGCCACCCAGCTGGACGACGCTGGCCCGGTCGCGGCCGGCGTCCTTGGCGGCGAACAAGGCGTTGTCCGCGGCGAGCAGGAGCTCGTCCAGATCCGGACCAGCGTCCGGGTGGGCGGCGACACCGATCGACACACTCAGCACGGCACAGGAGTCCGTTCCGTCGGGGCGGACCGCGCGGACCCGTTCGCAGATCCGCTCGGCCATCCGGACGGCGTCCTCGATGTCCGTTTCGGTGAGCAGGATGGCGAACTCCTCGCCACCGAGCCGCCCGCACAGGTCGCCGGAGCGGGTCTCCTGCCGCATCACGTCGCCGACCGCGCGCAGGGCCTGGTCACCCACGGCCCGCCCGAACTGGTCGTTCACCAGGGTGAAGTGGTCCAGGTCGGCCATCAGCAGCCCAACGGCCCGGCCGTGCCGCCGTGCCCGGTCGAACTCGGTGGCCGCCAGGCTGTGCCAGGTGGCCGCGTTGAGCAGGCCCGTCTTCTCGTCGACGGTCGCCGCGTGCTCGAGCTGACGGATCAGCACGCTGCGGTGCAGCACGTACATCGGCGGCAGCACCAGTGGCGCCAGCCAGGGCCGCCAGGCCAGCACGGCCGCGGTGAGCATGCCGACGCACAGCGTGGCGTACTCGACAGTGTTCTCGTGCCAGTTGCCCAGCACGTCGCTCAACGACCGCTCGTCGGACAGCAGCAGCAGGGCGATCGCGGCGAGACCGGAGTTGACGACCGAGTAGCCCACGATCACGAGGACGACTTCGAGCAGGTCCAGCCAGTTCGTCGGGGCCAGCGGATCGCCAGGCAGAGCCCGTGAGATCGCACCGACGGCCTGGCAGGAGAGCACCACGACGGCGATGTTGAAAACGACCCGGTGCGGATGAACACCGCGAACGGGGTACCAACTACGTGCCCACAGGTGCACGTAGAGGATGACCGCGGTCGCGGCCGCCAGCGCCGGTGACGTCAGCAGCGCCGCCGACAGGGTCCAGACCGAGCTCATGTTGACGTGCGGGGTGCTGCTGAACCACCGGCGCATGCGTTCGACACCGCGGGTGGCCTCGGCGGCGAGCAGGCCCAGGGCGACCACGATGCCGAAATAGCGGAGATTCTGACCAGTGACCGGATTCTGCACGCTCAGCAGGGCCGTTGCGATCACCGCCACGGCCTCGACGGCCAGCAGGTATGCCACCGCGCGGCGCGGCAGCGACCACAACCGCCAGCGACGGACCATCCAGGGAGCAGGGAGAGACATAGTCATCGGCTACACGACCTTCCGGACACCCCATAATGGGCCTGCTTGCGTCCTCCTTCGGCCAGGCATCGGGCGCGTCCGTAACGCCTGGTGCCTGGCCGGAATCGATTAGGCCGTCCGTGACCTGGGAGGAGGTGCCGGCGATGATGGGTAACAAGGACATCTGACGGTTCCGTATGTTCCGTGCAGCCGCTCGTGCCTGGCCTCACTCCAGGCCCGGGCGGTGCGCCGGGAGACCGCGACGACCGAGACCACGCCGCTTCGTTACTAGTCCGATCGGGCATAGCTTCGGTCATGGCCCCCCGAGACCCGGTGGTCCGAGGCGCAGACCGATAGACCACCGCTATCCGAACATGCTTGCCTGCACTAGTTCAGGAAAGCGACCCCCATTGTGCGTAGCGCTACGCCCGCGCCGCAACCCGCAGTGACCGGATTCGATAGGCAAAATTCCGGAAAAAAGTTGCATCCCACTGCATGGCGGGCTTTTCGCTGTACACAGATGGTGTGGCGTGAGCCGCCTACGTCATCGGGATCCACGGGAGTGTGGACGAATTGTGACCAGCGCTGGGCCGATGGAGTGAAATTGAGTAGATCACTGCCGCTTCTGATGGTGGCAGGCGCGGCGAACGAGTGTCGATCGCCCGCCCTGCCCAGGTCCGGCACCATCGCGGCCAATCGATTCAGGCCGGCCGAGGTGAGCCGGACATCGGCCGCCGCAACGTTCCGCGGCAGGCGGTCGACCTTGCGCATGCCGGCAATCGGTACCACGTCGCAACCCTGGGCGAGCGGCCACGCCAGCGCCAACTGGCGGCGTGATGTCCAGGTCGGCCGCGACGGAGGGAGTGCGGCCAACTGAGCCCGTTCCAGACGCACAATCCGGCCGGCGTCCGGGAGCGTGTCGCGGCAGGGCTCGGGGTCGCGCTGCCGGCCGCGTCGGGTGCGGGTCCGCGTATCGCGGTCCCAGTCTTCGTGGCAGCCGTCGCCGCACTGCTCGGTGTGCTCGTCTTCGACACGTTGCCGGGGCTGGTGATCGGTGTCGTCGGCTCATTGTCGTTGTTGCTGTATCGGGTATCCCGGCCGCACGTCGCGGTGCCCGGTCAGACCCGGGGCAGCGACGGCCGATGGGCCGACGTCGAACACACCACCCTGAGGCTCTCGCCTACTGATGGTGCCGCGATCGCGCAGCCGGGCATTTCCGGTGGCCAGGAGGCGACGCCTACCTGGTGGTCGCACGACCGGCACGCTCGGTGCCGGCATCCAGGTCATCCTCTACTTCGTGCCGGGTGATCGGTCGGCCGCGCTGCCGGCCCGGCTCAAGGACTGGATGACGCTGCACAACGCCGTCATCACGAGCGTGTTGTGCCTGGTCATCGCCATGGAGGTGATCGGGGACGGGATCAGCGGCCGCACGGCCTGACCACCTCGTCCGGCTCGGCGGGCGCGTGGTCGGGGAACTGGAGTCGCGACGACGGCGACGGACTGCCAACGGATCCGCTGCCGGGGGCCACTTCCCACGCCACGCGACGCCAGCATCTGCGCGCGCGGCCGAGCGGGTTCGGCGCTCTCCCCGTCCTCCGGTGACCGCTCCGGGATCACCGTGGTCGCTCGGGCACCCGATTGATCGACACGATGTGCAGGCCCAGATCCTCCAGCGAACCGACGATGCCGTGCAGGTCCGTCTCGTCGACCAGGTCGTAGAGGATCACGGTCTCCGGTGGCAGCTCGACGACGTGCGGTTCCGCCACGTCGGCCTCGACGGAGTCGCCGATGGCACGCTGCGCCAGCTCGGACAGTCGCCCGGCGACGCGGAACTCGTAGTGGGTGGTCGGCACTGGGACTCCTCGATCGTGGGCAGGTCGGCCTGACTCAGCGGCCCAGTTCCCTGCCGTGCACGGTGACCGCCCAGATGACCAGGACGTCGACGGCGATCACGATCGTGCTCCAGACCGGCGACGCGTGCAGGAATGCCAGCTGCGCGACGGCGTTGATCGCCGCGAGGAGCACCGCGACCACGCGGGCCCAGGTGGCTCCGCTGAACAACCCGAAACCGGCCAGGATCAGCACCACGCCCAGGACCAGGTGCACCCAGCCCCAGCCGTTGAGGTCGAACAGCAGCAGACCGCGCGGGCCGACGGTGTAGAAGTCCGGCCGGAACAACGCGACCAGGCCGTCGATGATGTTGAAGAGGCCGGAGAGCACCAGCATCATGCCGCCGAACCAGATCCAGCCGACCCACATGGTCTGCCGGGGCGCGTCCGCTCGCCGGGTGGCGAAGTCGGGCTCGGTCGTCGCCGTCGAATGATCACTCATGTTCGATTCCTCACTCCGCGGGGCGAGCCGCGTCGACCGCGGGTCAGGCGCACACCATGGGCCACCGCGGCCCGGGTTGCTTCGCCTGGGCCGGGTGAGAAGTCGGTGGGCGCGGTTCGCTCCGGTGGCGACGTCGCAGGTCCGGGGCCACAGTAGGGGTCCGCGCATGACCGGGGAGGCGCGTAATGCACGCTGTGACGGACCGAAGACCAAAGGTGCCCAGAACGAAGATCGTGGTACCCGAAGTCTCATCACGGCTCGTCGGCCGGCCACGGCTGATCGACCGGCTCGGCTCGGCGGCCGAGCCCACCGCGACCCTCGTCTGCGCCCCCGCGGGTGCCGGCAAGACGCTGTTGCTCGCCGACTGGGTGGATCCGGCGACCGCCGCGTGGGTGGCACTGGACGCCGACGACAACGACGACCGCAGGTTCTTCGCCGCAGTGCTGGGCGCGCTCGCGTCGTGCGCCGCCGTACCTGCCGACAGTCCTGTGCACGAGGTGGCCGTGCCGCGCATGCCCAGTACGGACAGTGCGTTCCTGGCAGAGCTGGTCGACACCGTGGCGGGTCTGCCCGACGGCGTCCGGCTGGTGCTCGACGACGTGCACGAGCTGACCGACGCGGCCCCGCTGCGCGGCCTTGCCGCGCTGCTGCGGCACGAGCGCAGCGCTGCGCGGCTGGTGCTGGCCAGCAGGCACGACCCGGCTCTGCCACTGGAGCGGCTGCGTGAGGCAGGTGCGCTGGTGGAGCTGCGCGGTGCCGAACTGCGGTTCACCGACGAGGAGGCGCGAGCCCTGTTCGGGGCCGCCGACGTCGACGTCGCGGCGGTCGACCTGCACGCGCTCGTCCAGCGGACCGAGGGCTGGGCGGCCTGTCTCGGCTTGGCCGCGCACGCGCTGCCCGGCACCGACGATCCGGCCCGGCTGCTCGCCGACCTTCCGGAACGCAGGCCGATGACCGACTACCTCATCGAGGAGGTCCTGGACCAGCTGTCGCAAGACACCCGCGCACTGCTGCGCACGATCAGCGTGTGCGAGCAGGTGTCCGGCGAGCTGGCCGCTGCCCTGTCCGGGCGTGCCGACGCTGGTGCCGTGCTCACCGCCCTTGCCGTCGACGCGGCGCTGGTGAGCGGCACCGGGGCAGGCGGGCGCCGGTTCCGGCTGTGGGCACCAGTGCGGGCGCAGTTGCTGGCCGACCTCAGCAGGCAGAGCCCCCGCCGGGCGGCCGCCCTGCACGCGAGAGCCGCGGACTGGTTCGCGGCCAATGGTGAGCCGGGGGCCGCACTGGCACACGCCAGCCTGGCCGAGGACGTCGACCGGGTGGTCGCGCTACTGCACCGGTACGCGATCGAGCTGGCCCTGTCCGGCGAGTTCCGTGCGCTGGACCGGGCGATCGAGGTGCTGGGCGACGAACTCGTCGCAGCCGACACCACCCTGGCGCTCGTCGCCGCGCTCGCCGATCTGGAGCGGGGTGACGTGCCCGCGGCGGACCGGCTGCTCGCACGGGCTGAGGCCACCAGTACTGCCGCCCGCACCGGCGAGGCCGAGATCCTGCTGCGCATGGTGCGGTCCTGCCGTGCACAGGCCGCCGGCGACCTGGACAGCCTGCTGCTCGCGGTGGACAGCCTGGCCGACGTGCCGCCACGACCGATGCTGGGCACGCTGGTCACGCTGCACCGCGGCACGGCGCTGCTCGTGTCCGGCCAGCGGACCACGGCGGGCAGGCGGCTGCGCGCCGCTCTGGTCGATGCCAGGGCCGCCGGCCAGCACTACCTCGCCACCCGCTGCCTGACCGCGCTCGCCGGGCTGGCCGCCGGGGACGGCGACTTCCGGCGGATGAAGGCGTGGGCGAGTGAGGCCGACGCCGAACTGGCCGCGCACGGCTGGCAGGACACGCTCGGCGGCGCTGCCACCCGCGTGATGCTCGGGTACGGTGCGCTGCTGGCCGCCGACCCGGCCGAGTGCGCGCGCCAGGTGAGCCTGGCCGAACCCATGCTGGCGACGGTGCCGGCGTCGGCCGACCACGCGCTGCGGCTGGTCGCGGCGACGTTGCGCGGCACTGCCGAGTTCGGCCTCGGCGACTGGGCCACCGGCCTGCGGCGCATCCACGAGGCACGGGTCGCCACAGCGGGGATCCGGCTGCCTGCCGCCCAACTGGCGTTGTGCGCGGTGCTCGAACACCGGGCCGCCGTACTGCTGGGCCTGCGTGACGCCGGCCGCGAGGTACTGAGCTGGGCGCAGGAGTGGGTGCCCGGTTCGGCCGAGGTCGCGGTGCTGCGGGCCAGGGCACAGCTGGCACTGGGCAGGCACGAACTGGCGGTGGCCACGGTGCAACCGGTGCTGACCGCGGACGCCGTGCCCGTGCTGCTGCCGTGGACCGTGGTGGACGGGTGGGTCGTGGCGACCGAGGCCGCGCTGCGGGTCGGCGACCGGGCTCGCGCACTGCGCGGGCTGAGCCGGGCGCTGGCCCTGGCCGGGCCGATGGACGCGCTGTTCCCGCTGGTCTTCGCCGCGCCCGAGGTGGCCGACCTGCTGGCCACCAGCGGTGGTGCGGACCGGCTGACAGGCCGCGTGCTGGCCGCGCGCGCAGCGCTGGCAACGACACCGGCGCCGGTGCCGTTGACCGAACGGGAGCGGGCCGTGCTGTGCCTGCTGCCCACGCTGCACTCGTTCGACGAGATCGCGCAGGACCTGACCGTGTCGGTGAACACGGTCAAGACACACGTCCGCGCGATCTACACGAAACTGGGAGTCGGCAAGCGCCGGGACGCCGTCCTGGCCGCGGTCGGCCGCGGTCTGCTGGATCCCGCCGACGCGGATCACTACGCCACAGCCGATGTCCGGGCGTAGCGATCGGTCCGTCGCGCCGTGGCGGGTGCCCAGGGCGAAGATCGCCGTACCCACGGTGCCCTCGGCGTTCGTCGCCCGCCCGGCGTTGCGTGACGCTCTGGCCAGGGCCAAGGACGTGCCGGTGACGCTGGTCTGCGCGCCTGCCGGCTACGGCAAGACGCTGCTGCTGGCCGACTGGGTGGCCACGTCCGGTGCGGCGGACACGGCGTGGGTGTCGCTGGAGGGCACCGACAACGACGCGGGCCGGTTCTGGGCGGCCGTGCTCAGCGCGGTGAGCGAGTGCCCGGTGGTCCCCGCCGACAGCCAGTTGCGCTGGCTGGTGCCACCGGCCGAGCCGGACGCCGACTTCCTCGCCGAGGTCGTCGACGCGTTCGACATGCTGCCCGGACCGCTGTTCCTGGTGCTGGACGACTTCCACGAGATCCTCGAACCGGAACCGCTGCACGGCGTCGCCACGCTCGTCCGGCACCAGCCCAGTGGCCTGCACCTGGTGCTGGCCAGCCGGTTCGACCCGCCCCTGCCGCTGGCCCGGCTGCGCCCGCAGGGCAGGCTCGCCGAGATCCGGGCCGATGCGCTGCGGTTCTCGCCGGTGGACTCCAACCGGTTGCTGCGGGCCGCGGGCGTCGAGCTGGCGCCCGAGCAGCTGGACCGGCTCGTCGAGCTGACCGACGGCTGGGCGGCCGGGCTGCGGTTGGCCGTGCGTGCGCTGCGCGACGTGGCCGACCGGGACGCGTTCCTCACCGACTTCGCCAGCGGCGACCGGTCCCTGGCCGACTACCTGGTCGGCGAGGTGCTGACCCGTCTGCCCCCGGACGCCAGGACGTTCCTGCAAATGGTGAGCATCTGCGACGAGGTCACCCCCGCGCTGGCCGAGGTGCTGTCCGGTCGCGAGGACGCGGGCCGCACGCTGGACGCGCTGGCGTGGGAGAGCTCGCTGGTGCTCGGCACCGGTGCCGACCGCGGCTGGTACCGCGTGCATCCGGTGCTGCGCGCGTACCTGCGCGCGGACCTCAACCGGCAGCAACCCGATCTCGCTGATCACCTGCACGGCGTCGCCGCCGCGTGGTTCGCCGCGCAGGACCAGCCGGACGCCGCCGTCGAGCACGCCCGGCTGACGCCCAAAGTGGACACACTGGTGGAGTTGCTGCGCAGGCACGGGATCGTGCTGCTGCTACGCGGCGACCACCGCCTGGTGCGCCGCGGCCTGGCCACCGTCGGCGAGCCGACCGTGGCAGGCGATCCGCTGCTCGGCATGCTGTCCGCGTTCGCGTACGTGCAGGACGGCGAGCTGACCGCGGCCGACGCGGCCCTGACCGTCGCGCGAGGTGCCGTCCCGCAGCCGAGGGGCAGCACGCCTGCCACGGTGGCGGCCCTCGTCGCGGCGACGTGCGCGCTGTCCGCGGACCGCCCGGTGCCCGTGGCACCGCTTGCCGCGCTGCGCACCGGGTTGCCTGCCGACGACGTGGCCCTGCAAGCGTGGACCGGATCGGTGCTCGGTCGGGCGTTGATGATGTCCGGTGACCGACCGGGCGCGCGCCGCGAACTGGAGGCAGCGCACCAGGCCGCCCACGAGCACGGGTTCGACTACCTCGCCATGCGTTGCCGCACCGAATTGGCGATCCTGCTCGCGCTCGACGGTGACTACGCGGGCATGGCGACCGCGAGCGCCGAGTCCGTGGCGATGGCCCGGCAGAGTGGCAGGCCGGAGTTCTCGGCCCTGGCGGCGGGACACGTGATGCTCGCGTTCGCCGACCTGTACCGGTTCGACCCGGCGGCCGCGGCAGGCCACGTGACGCGGGCGAAGCGACCTGCCGAACTGGCCCGGCGACCCGTGCTCCGGTTCGCGGTGGGGTTGCTCGACGGTGCCGCCCGGTTCGACGCCGGTGACCGGTCGACCGGCCTGCGGATGATGCGCGCGGCCCGCCAGCAGTTGGGGGAGCGGGCCATCCCGCCGGAGGTCGTCGCGGTGGCGGCCCTGCTGGAGGGCCAAGCGGCCGTGCTGCTGGGCTGGGACTCGCTCGCCAGGGAGGTGTCGACGTGGGCGCGGGGCCGGACCGGCCGCACCGCGGAACTGGCGCTGCTGGCGGCGTGGACGGCGGTGGCCCGGCGGGACGCCGACGGCGCCCGGGACGCGCTGCGGCCGGTACTGGACGAGAGCGTGCCCGCACTGGTTCCGTTGACCTACCTGGAAGCCCGCCTCGTCGAGACCGCGTCGGCGATCGGTGCCGACGAGCGCACCAAGGCCCGGCACGCGCTCGCGGCGGCCCTGGCCGTCGCGGCACCGGCCGACCTGATCCGGCCGTTCGAGCACGCCGACACCTCGGTCCGGCAACTGCTCGTGGACCAGATCGGTGGGTTCGGCGCGTCCGACGGCTTCGCGCTGCGCGTGCACCGGACGCTCTCGGTGCGCGACGACGTACGCGGCGACGGACCGTTGACCGGGCAGGAAACGGTGGTGCTGCGGCAGTTGACGTCGCAGCGGTCACTGGACGAGGTCGCGACCGACCTCGAGGTGTCGGTGAACACCGTGAAGACGCACGTGCGCGCGATCTACGCCAAGCTGGGCGTGAACAACCGGCGTGCCGCCGTCATCACCGCACGGGAGCGGGGGCTGACGTGACCGAGGGCTCGGCAACGGCGAGGTGCCTGCGCAGGAACCGGACCTGGTGCCACAAGAGGTCTGCCGAGCCGGGCACGCCCATCGCCTGGTGACCGACCCCGGGCAGCAGCAACACCTCGTGCTGCCGGCCGGCGGCCAGTAGCGCGCTGGACAGGCGCAGCGTATTCGCCGGGTACACGTTGGTGTCGGCCAAGCCGTGCATCATCAGCAGCGGCCGGGTCAGCCGCGGCGCCGCGCGCACCAGGGAGCACGCCTCGTAGCGCTCGGGGAACTCGTCGGGGTGCCCGAGGAACCGCTCTCGCCAGTGTGCGTTGTAGAGCAACTGGTCGGTCACGCCCGCGCCGGCGACGGCCGCGTGGAACACGTCCGGCCTGCGCAGCACGGCAACTTCGGCCAGCGAACCGCCGAAGGACCAGCCGCGGATGCCGACGCGCCCGAGATCGAGGTCCGAGTTCTCGCGGGCGGCCTCGTACAGCGCGCTCACCTGGTCGGCCAGCACCGGCGCGAACAGCTCGCCGTACACCTCGCGCTCCCAGTCGGGGCCACGACCGGGTGTGCCCGCACCGTCCGCCGCCAGGACCGCGAAGCCCTGCTCCGCGAACCATTGCGCGACAAGGCATCGCCAATTGAGTTCGGCGGTCACCTGCTGGCGGCCGGCGCCACCGTACGGGTCGAGCAGCACCGGGAGCCGCTCGCCCGGCCGGTGCCAGGACGGCAGGTACAGCACGGCCCGCAGCGCGCGTGGCCCCAGCACGAGGCGGGTCGCGTGCACGTCGAGCACCGGCCGCTCCACGAAGGACGCGATCGACCCGGCCGGTTTCCCGTCCCGCTGCACGGTGATCCGCGTACCGGGCCGGTCCGGGCAGCGCGCGATCCGCACCAGGGTGTCGCCGCCGCGCGTGCCCGTGTGCACGCCCGCACCGGTACTCAACCTGCGCGGGCCGTCGTGCGGCCGGTAGCTCCACAGATGGGTCTCGGTCGGCTCGTCGGACGCGGTGAACAGCACGTCCTCGCCGGTCACGTCGAGCACGGACCGCACCTGCAAACCCTGGGGCGTCACGGTTTCCCCGGCCACGGCCAGGTACCGGGTGCCCTGCAGGTCGACGTGCGTGACGAGGGCACCGGAGGCGGTGCGCGCGGGCAGGCCGGGGATCAGCTGCACCCAGCACTCGTCGCGCTGCTCGGCCAGCACCGTCGCCGCGCCGGTGGCCGGATCGATGGCCAGGAACCGCACGGTGCCCTGGTCACGCGACTGCACGACGGCGTACGGGCCGTGCCCGTCCCAGCCCGCACCCACGCAGATAGGGCAGGGCGTCCCAGCGCGCCTCGATCCGCGAACCGGCCAGGTCGACCAGCCACAGCGACACATCGGGACCGGGCTGCCCGACGGCCGCGTACCTGCTGCCGCGCGGTCGCTGACCGGGCTCGGCCGGGTCGGTCGTGTACCAGAGTGGCACGTGGGTGGAGTCGACTCGTGCGACCAGCAGCCTGTCCCCGTCCGGGGACCACCAGTAGCCGTGTTCGCCGCCGAGCCCCGCGCTGCCGGTCAGCTCGGCGGCGCCGAACGTGACGTCCGGCCCGTCGGGCTCGGCGATGGCGCGGTCCCCGGTGCCATCAGCGTCGATCACCCGGAGCGTGTCGTCGCACACGTACGCGATCCGCGTGCCGGATGGGTCCGGCCGCGGATCGGTCACCTGGCCCGCGGTGGGCAGCCGCCGGACCTCGCCAGGCCGGACCGTCGACAGCTCGCCCGCACTCGTGCACACGATCAGACCGCCGGCCGCCGCATAGCCGTCGATCCCTTCCGCGAGCAACTGTTCCGTCCCGGACTCCGGATCCAGTGCCCACAGGCAGGTCACCGGGTCGTCACCGGCGCGACTGCGCAGGAACAGCACGGTGTGCCCGTCCGGCGTGACCGTCACCTGCTCCGGATCACCCAGCGTGAAGCGCCGGGTGCGGATGAGCTGATCGGGCAGGGAGATCGTCGCCATCCGGCCACCCTGCCACAGCGGGTTCGGTTACGGTGGCGGCCGTTCGGGCACCTGGTGCATCGACACGATGTGCAGGCCAAGGCCCTCCAGCAGCACCAGGACACCGTGCAGCCGGGACTCGTCGACCGAGTCGGCGTAGATGATCGTCTCCGGCGGTGTCTCCACCACCTCCAACTCACCGAACTCGCCGACGGCGTCCCGGGCGTGCTCACTGAGCCGTCCGCTGACTCGGAACTCATACTGCGTAGTGGACACCGGCGTCTCCCCGCTGCGCTGGTCACCTGGTTGTCCCACGGTGGAGTGGTCGACCGGTGGCCTGCGTCGCCTGTCGGGGGTGAGATACGACAAAGCGGAAAGACAGGGTGATCGACGGATGCGTGCCGCAGGTGTCACCGAGCCGAAGGGCGAGGTGCGGGCGCTCGACGTGGCCGACCCGAGGTCGTTGCGCGAGGACGAGGTGCTGATCGACGTGCGCGCGAGTGGTGTCGGCAACTGGGACGAGCTGATGCGCCAGGGCGGCTGGCCCAGCCAGTTGACGCCGCCGTACGCGCTGGGCGTCGAGGCCGCGGGTGTCGTCGCCGCTGTCGGCTCGGCCGTCACCGGCCGCTCGGTGGGTGACAAGGTGCTGACACATGTCTATCCCTTCCGGGACAACGGCGCCTGGGCGCAGCGGTTGATCGCGCCCGCCGAATTCGTCGCGGCGAAGCCCGCGGGCGTGCCCTGGCGGCAGGCGGCGGCGCTGCCGATCCCGGTACTGACCGCGACGCAGGCCGTCGCGGCGCTGCGGCTGGGCCCAGGCGACCGGGTGCTCGTGCACGGTGCCGGTGGCGTGACCGGTGGCCTGCTGGTCCGGTTCGCCGTCCGAGCGGGAGCCGAGGTCGTCGCCACGGCGGGCGAGCACAGCGCCGAGCGGGTCGCGGCACTCGGCGCGACGACCGTCGTGGACCGCGCGAACCCGTCGTGGCAGACCGAGATCGGCAAGGTGGCCGCGGCCGTGAACGCGGCACCCGGCGGCGCCGCCGACGCCATCGCCGTGGTCGCCGACGGCGGCCGGTTCGTCACGATCGCCGACACCGAACCGGCCGCGCAGCGCGACATCGACATCCAGTACGTGATCGTCGCGGCCGACGGCGCGGCGCTCGGCGAGGGCGTCGCCTGGCTCGCCGCCGAGGGCTTCGCGCTCCCGGTCGCCCGCGAGCTCCCGTTGGCCCTGGCCACCGAGGCGCTGGCCCTCGTCGCGTCCGGTACGTCGGGCGCCGCGGTGGTGCTGGTGCCCTGACGGCGCTCGTGGCGACTCGTTGATCAAGGTGGCGGGCAAATTTTCCGGTCGAGCGTGGCCGGGCCGACTGCTACCGCCGAGCCGAGCCGCAGCGTGCGTCGGTGACCGCATACGCGCCAACGAAGGCGCGCAGCGGTGCTACGCCCGCCATGGCTTCGCGGTGAGTCCGTCATCCTGGACCTCGACGATCTCCGGCCGGTCGAACACCACGGGTGAGAGCGCCGAAGGTCGCTTCAACCGTTGGGGAAACGTTCGCCGATCTCGTCGATCTCGGACAGGCCGACCAGATCGGTGAAATCGTGCAGGCCGGGCAGGCCCTCGATGGCGTTGATCGGGGTGCCGTCGGCAGCTATCCGGGCCAGCACCGAGCGCACCGCCTGCGTCGCGGCGAGCAGAGCCGAGACCGGGCAGATCACCAGCTGGAAACCCAGCTCGCGCAGCCGGGCGTGGGAGGTCGGCGGTGTCTTGCCGCCCTCGGCCCAGTTGAACAGCAGCGGTACCCCGGCGAACGTAGTCGCGACCCGCTCGATCTCGGCGTCGTCCCGCAAGGCCTCCACGAACAGCATGTCCGCGCCCGCGTCCCGGTAGCGGCGGGCCCGGTCGATCGCCGCGTCCAGACCCTCCACGGTGCGGGCGTCGGTGCGCGCGATCAGCAGGAAGTCCGGGTCACGCCGGGCGGCGACCGCGGCCCGGACCCGGTCGACCATCGTGTCGGCGGGCACGACCTGCTTGCCCTCCAGATGACCGCAGCGTTTCGGCGCGACCTGGTCCTCCAGTTGGATGGCTGCGACGCCGGCCGCCTCGTACTCGCGCACCGTCCGGATCACGTTCAGCGCGTTACCGTAACCGGTGTCCGCGTCCGCGATCACCGGAATGTCCACCGCCGCACGGATCCGCGCCGCGGCCTGGACCATTTCGGTCATCGTCGCCAGGCCCACGTCCGGCCGTCCGAGCATCGACCCGGTGACGCCGAAGCCCGTCATGTAGACGGCGGGGAAGCCCGCTGCCTCGATCAACCGCGCACTCAATGCGTCATATGCGCCGGGTGCGACGACCGGGCCGTCGCTGCCCAGCAGTTCCCGCAGTCTCGCCGCGCCGTCTGGCACCGGTCCGAGTAGGTTCGCCATGAACTACATCCTCGCAAGTCCAGAAGGTGGAGAGCCGTGGACGAGGCCATGGTGGTCGACGCCAGCACATCGGGTGGCGTACTCGACTGCGACAGTGACGGCCTGCTCGGGGTGTTGGACGCCGAGGTCATCCGCCGGGTGTGCCTCACGCACGCCGACGGCGTCGACCCCCGTGGCCTGCGGTTACGCAACGCCATCGTCGCCGGCTCGCTCGATCTGCGCGGGATGACCGTGCCGTTCCCGATCTGGTTCGACGGCTGTGAGTTCGACAGCCCGCTCCTGCTCGACGGCGCCAGTGTGCCCGAGCTGACAGTGACCGACTCGCGGATTCCGGGCATCAGCGGCAACGGGCTGCGCGTGGCCAGAAATGTCGATCTGTCCCGTTCGCGCCTCACCGTCACCCACGACTCGGCGGACCCGGCCCGCCCGGCGGCCATCCGGCTGTGCGAGGCGGTCGTCGGCGGCCGGCTGCTCTGCGTCGGCACCGTGATCGACGCGGTCGGGGAGCGGGCCGTGCACGCCGACCGGGTCCGGGTCGGCGGATCGGTCCAGTACACCGACGGTTTCACCGCGCACGGCGAGATCCGGATGCCCGGTGCTCACATCGACGGCTCCGTCGACCTGACCGGGGCACATCTGAAACAGCCGGTCGGCCTCGCGCTCGACCTCGCCGACGCGGTGATCGGCGGCAGCGTCTACATCCTGGACAGCACCCGGCGGCCGGTGGTCTACGGCGGGATCGACCTCGGCGGTGCCCGGATCGCCGGCCGGCTGACCGTGCGCAACGCCGAGCTGACCAGGTCCGACCGCGGCCCCGCCGACGACGTGTACTGGCGGCGGAACCCCGAGGACGCGGCACTGAGCGCTCCGCGGCTGCACGTGGGTGGCGAGGTCGCGTTCGAGGGCGCGTGCATGGTCACCGGCGGTCTGGACCTGTCGTCGTGCGACGTGGGTGACGTCGTGTTCCAGACCGCCTGCCGGCTCTCCGCGCCGCGCAAGGTCGCCATCGACCTGACCAACGCCGATGTGCGATCCGCCCTCACGCTGCACACGGGCGTGCGCGTCGAGGGCACGCTGTGGCTGTCCGGTGCGCACGTGCACGGCGCGCTGACGCTGCGCGGCACGTCCTGGCGCTCGCCGTTCGAGACGTCGCTGGTCAAAGCCCAGGGCACCACGGTCGACGGCGACGTCGAACTGCGGGACATCCTCGCCGCGGGCGGCGAAGTGGGCTTTCGCGGCAGCGTGTTGGGCGGCTCGCTGGATGCCGAGGGCGCGTGGCTGGACAACCCGGCCGGCCGAACGCTGAGCCTGCGGCACACGGCCGTGCGCGGCTCGGTGCGGCTGGACAAGGTCGTGTCCACGGGTGCCGTGATCCTCAACCAGTGCACGATCGACGGCCAGTTGCGCTTCGGTGGCGCGACCCTCGTGTGCCCCGAGGCCGGCGAGGACAACGCCGACCGGCACGCCGTGCAGGCGCGGGCCACCACGGTGCGCGGCGGTGTGGCGCCGGACTGGGCCCGGATCACGCCGAGCGTCGACTTCAGCCACCTGGCGACCACGCTGCTGGCCGACGATCCCGCGAACTGGCCGCCGACCTTCCGGATCTCCGGGCTGACCTACGACTCCTTCGCCGGGCCTGCCACCGAGGCCTGGCAGTGGCGGCCGCGGGTGGACTGGCTGGCACGTCAGGCCGAGTTCGACCCCGGACCCTACGAGCAGGCAGCCAGGGTGTTCCGCGAGCACGGCCATGGCAGCGGGGCCCAGGAAATCCTGATCGCGCAACGGAACCACGCAGGCCGCACTGTCGCGAACAGACCGGACATCACGGAGCTCACGGGCGCCGACCTGGTCCGGCTGACCCGGCACGTCGGGCACGTCCTGTTCGGCTGGGGCGTCGGCTACGGTTACCGGCCCGGCCGGGTGCTGTGGCTGATGACCGCGCTGTTGCTGGCGGTGCTGCTGTCGGTCGCGGTGCCCCCGGGCCGGGATTCGTTGCGTGCCACCGACTCCGTCGGCACCGTGTACGCGCCGACCGGGCCGGTGGCCGCGGCCGGCGCACCGGCCGACGCGTGTGGTGGCGGGCGGGTCCGGTGTCTGAATCCGGTGTTCTACGCCGTCGACACCGCCGTGCCCTTCGTGGCGCTCGGGCAGCGGTCGACCTGGTACCCGGACGCGCGGGCCCCGTGGGGCCAGGCGATGGACGTGTGGCTGGACATCGCGACGCTGCTGGGCTGGCTGCTGTCGGCGATGTTCGTGATCTCGATGACGAGGGTGGCCCGGACGAGGTAGTGCCCGGTCACCCGAGTCGTGCGGCGATGATCCTGGCGCACTGCACCGCCTCGGTATGTGAGGTGTCCACCTCCAGGTCGTAGACCACGCCCCGGTGGACCGATTCCGCCTGGGACGTGGCCATCCCGGTGATCCGGTCGCCCCGCGCGGCCTCACGACCAGCGGCGATGGCGACGTCACACCGGACGCCGACCCACAGCACCCGCAGGCCGCTCAACGCCTGCTGCCATCGGCGCTGCGAGTCCGCGCCGCCGAGCCAGACCTCGTCGACGACGACCCGGGCACCCGCGCGGGCCATCGCGGCGATCCCCTCGATCCAGGCCGCTTCCAGCGTCCGGAACTCCGCCCCGACGATCACCTGACCGTCGCTGGCGAACTCGATCCCGCCATCGGCTGCCAGCATGGCCTCGGGCAGCGCCTCCACGAACGTGTCGGTCCCCAAGGTCAGCCAAGGCTGCGGCAGGATCGCCTGCAGACACCGGGCGATGCGGGACTTTCCCGAACTGGAACCACCATTGAGCACGATCACCTGAGTCGTCACCGCGCCACAGTAGGGGCCACCGCGGTGCCGATCGAAGCGGGTTTCGGCGACCGCCGCACCGCCCGCGGGTCAGAGCCGGGGGATGTTGCGCAGGTTGCTGCGGGCCAGGTCGATCATCCGGCCGACACCGCCGCCGAGCACGATCTTCCCGGCCGCCAGCGCGAATCCGCGGACCTGTTCGAGGTTCAGCTTGGGCGGCAACGACAACGCGTTCGGGTCGGTGATCATCTCGATCAGCGCGGGTCCGGGTTGCGCCAGGCCGCGTTCCAGTGACGACCGCACGTCGCGCGGGTCCTCGGCCCGGAACGACGGGATGCCCACCGCTGCCGCGATGTCCGCGTAGTTCACCGGCTCGTGGTCGGTGGCGTAGTCGGGCAGGCCGTCCACCAGCATCTCCAGCTTGACCATGCCCAGCGACGAATTGTTGAACACCACGATCTTGACCGGCAGCCGCTGCCGTTTCACGGTCAGCAGTTCACCCAGCAGCATGGCGAGTCCGCCGTCGCCGGACATCGACACCACCTGCCGGCCCGGGAACGCCGACTGGGCGCCGATCGCCTGCGGCAGCGCGTTGGCCATCGTGCCGTGCCGCCACGAACCGATCACCCGGCGCCGGCCGTTCGGCGTGATGTAACGGGCCGCCCACACGTTGCACATCCCGGTGTCCACTGTGAACACGGCGTCGTCGGCGGCGACTTCGTCCAGTACGGATGCGACGTACTCCGGATGGATCGGCTTCTGATCGGAGATGTCGTGCGTGTACGCGGAGACGACGTGCTCCAGCGCCGTGAGGTGGTGCCGCAGCATCTCGTCCAGGAACCGGCGGTCGGTCTTCTGCCGCACCAGCGGCAACAGCGCCCTGATGGTCGCGCCGACGTCACCCTGTACGGCCACGTCGACCGCGGTGCGCCTGCCCAGCTTCGTCGGGTCGTGGTCGACCTGGGCAGTGCGCTGCTGCGGCAGGAACGTGTCGTACGGGAAATCGGTGCCGAGCAACACCAGCAGGTCGGCCTCGTGCGACGCCTCGTACGCGGCCCCGTAGCCCGAGCAGCCCGCTCATGCCCACTTCGTACGGGTTGTCGTACTGGATCCACTCCTTGCCGCCCAGCGCGTGCCCGACGGGGGAGAGCGCCTTGCCCGCCAGTTCGATCACCTCGTCGTGCGCACCCCGCACACCCGCGCCGACGAACAGGGTGACCTTGGCCGCCGCGTTGATCGCCTCGGCGAGCCGCTCGACCTGGTCGGTCGGCGGCACGACGACCGACACCTCGGTCACCAGCTCGCTGGGCCGGGTCGGCTTGGTCGCGGCGCGGTGGGCGATGTCACCGGGCAGCACGAGCACGGACACGCCGTGCCTGCCCAGCGCGGTCTGCATGGCGATGTGCAGCAACCGCGGCACCTGGTCGGGATTGCTCACCATCTCGCAGAACTGGCTGCACTCCGCGAACAGCCTCTCCGGGTGCGTCTCCTGGAAGAAGCCGGTGCCGATCTGCGAGGTCGGGATGTGGGACGCGATCGCCAGCACCGCGGCGCCATTGCGGTTCGCGTCGTACAGGCCCTGGATCAGGTGCGTGTTACCCGGACCGCAGCTGGCCGCACAGACGGCGAGCCTGCCGGTGAGCAGGGCCTCCGCGCCCGCCGCGAACGCGGCCGCTTCCTCGTTGTGGCAGTGCACCCATTCGATGTCGCTCTGCCGGATCGCGTCCGTCACCGGGTTGAGGCTGTCGCCGACCAGGCCGTAGATCCGCCGCACGCCCGCCGCCTGGAGAGTCTCCACGAGTTGTTCGGCGACTGTCGACCTGTTCATGGCTGTCCCTCCGTTTCGGCTCCGCGAGCCACATCGTAAGGGCCTTCGGCGGAAGGGACCGAGCGTGTACACCCTGCCCAGAGCCCGACCGGCGTTGTCGACGCCGCGTGGCGCGCGCGTTACGGGTAGTTCTCATCCCCACCCGCATAGTGCATGCTAACTGAGGTTAGCCTTCCCTGACCTTGAAGGAGGCGATGTAGATGGCGACGCGGTCCACGATCGCACGCTTACGGTCCGCGCGGACGCTCGGGGCAATGTCCTCGTTGCTGGTCGCGGGCACGGTGTTGGCGGCATGCGGGAGTAGCGGCACCGCCGCGACCCCCGCTGCCGGTTCATCGAGCACGGCAGCCGGGTCGATCAAGGGCCAGACGATCACGCTGTACAACGGTCAGCACGAGCAGACGACCGACGCGCTCGTGAAGGCGTTCGAGAAGCAGACCGGCGTGACCGTCAAGGTGCGCAACGACGACGAGGACGTCCTCGCCCAGCAGATCGAGCAGGAAGGCGCGAACTCGCCCGCCGACGTGTTCTTCACCGAGAACACCCCGCCGCTGGCCCGGCTGGACGAGAAGGGCCTGCTGGCTCCCGGTCGACGCCACGACGTTCGCCGACGTGCCGGCTCGCAGTACAGCGCTGGCGACCACAACTGGGTCGGCGTCTCGGCCCGGGTCAGCGTGATGGTCTACAACACCGAGCGACCTCAAGCCGGCCGATCTGCCGAAGTCGGTGCTCGACCTCGCCAACCCGAAGTGGAAGGGCAAGCTGGACATCGCGCCCGGCCGAGACCGACTTCCAGCCGATCGTCACCTCGGTCGCGGCGGACATCGGTGACGCGGCGACCGTGAAGTGGCTGCAAGGCGCTCAAGGCCAACGCCGGCGCGCACGAGGACCCGGACAACGAGACCCTCGTGGCGAACGTCAACAAGGGCGTCACGCAGATCGGTGTCATCAACCACTACTACTGGTACCGGCTCAAGGACGAGGACGGCGCGGGCGGTATGCACTCGGCGCTGGCGCCGGTTCGCGCCCGGCGACGACGGCTACCTGCTCGACGTGTCCGGTGCGGGCGTCCTGAAGTCCAGCCAGCACAAGGCCGCCGCGCAGGCTCTGGTCGACTTCCTCGTCAGCAAGCAGGGCGAGCAGGTGCTGGCCTCGCAGCGACAGCTGGGAGTACCCGGTCGGTTCCGGCGTGACGAACCCGGCGCTGCCGCCGCTCGAGCCAGGACAAGCCGAAGCAGTTCGAGCCTCGACCAGATCGGCGACGGCAAGCAAGGCGGTCACGTTGCTGCAACAAGCCGGACTGAGCTGAGCACCACTCGCGACAGATCCACCATGGCCGCTGTGCGGGTTCCCGCCGCACAGCGGCTGCGGCGATTCCCGGCCCCGCGCCCGCGACTGGTGCTCTACCTGACCGCGGCGATCGTCGCGATCGTGCCTGCTGCTGCCCGAGGTCTTCCTGCTCCTGCAGGCCCATGACGTCGGCTGGGCGGAGTTGCACCGGGTGCTGTTGCGGCCGCTGTCGGGCGAACTGCTGCGCAACACCGTCGAGCTGGCCGTGGTGGTGACGATCGGCACCGCGGTCATCGGCACGGCCGCGGCGTGGTGCGTCGAGCGGACCTCGTTGCCCGGCAGGCGGATCTGGGCCGTGCTGGTCGTGCTGCCGGTGTCCGTGCCCGACTTCGTCGTCGGCTACGCCTGGCACTCGCTGTTTCCCGACGTTCATCGGCCTGAAGGCCGCGGCCATCGTGATGACGTTGGACCTGTACCCGCTGGTCTACCTGCCGGTTGCCGCGGCGCTGCGGCGCACCGATCCCGCGCTGGAGGAGACCGCGCGCGCGCTCGGGCTCGGCCCGTGGGCCACGTTCCGCCGCGTCGTGCTGCCGCAGATCCGGCCCGGCGCTGCTCGGCGGCTGCCTGGTCGTCATGCTCGCGCTGCTGGCCGAGTTCGGCGCGTTCGAGATCCTGAGCTTCCAGACGTTCACCACCGAGATCTTCACCGAGCTGCAGGTCGACCACGTCCGCGGCCGCCGCGCTGTCGCTGCTGCTCGTCGCGCTGGGCGATCGTCGTGCTGCTGGGCGAGGGGCTCGTCCAGCGGCCGGGGCCGGGTCAGCCGCACCGGCCCGCAGGCCTCCCGGCCGCCGGTGCGCAGCCGCCTGGGTCCGTGGCTGGTGCCCGCCACGCTCGGGCTGGGCCTCGCTGGTCGTGCTCGCCCTCGGTGTGCCGCTCGGCACGCTGGTCTACTGGCTGACCCACTCGCAGCACACCACGCTGCCCGCCAGCACCACGCTGCTGGCCGCGACCCTGGCCACCGCGCGCTACGCGGCTGCTGGCCGCCGTGCTGGCCACGGCCGCGGCGATCCCGGTCGCACTGCTCGCCGCACAGCGCCGCGGCCGGCTCGTCGATGTTCCTCGAACGCAGCACGTACCTGATCCAGTCGGTCCCCGGCGTCGTGATCGCGCTGAGCCTGGTGTTCTTCGCGGTGCGCTACGCCTTCGCGCTTCTACCAGACCAGCGGGCTGCTGGTGGTCGCGTACGCGCTGCTGTTCTTCCCGCTCGCGCTGGTCTGCGTGCGCGCGTCGGCGGTGCAGGCCTCGCCGCAGCTGGCCGAGATCGGCCGCTCGCTCGGCTGCCGCCCGGTCGCGGTGTTCTTCCGGGTAACGCTGCCGATCATCGCGCCGGGCATCTCGGCGGCGTTCTGCCTGGTGTTCCTGTCCGCGGTCACCGAGCTGACCGCGACCCTGGTGCTCGTGCCGACCGACGTGCAGACGCTGGCCACCCAGTTCTGGGCCTACCAGACCAACAACGCCTACGGCGCGGCAGCGCCTTATGCGGCGGTCATCGTGGCGATCGCGGCGGTGCCCAGCATCGTGGTGGGCACGTGGTTCTCCCGGCGCAGAGGCGGCGACGACGTAGTGGTGGCGGCCGCGTGAGTGAGCTTGCGAGGGAACCATTGGCACAGTGCGTTGCGCGACTGCGCCTGCCGAGCGCTAGTGAGGTGGGTGCGTGAGCACACTTGAGATCGCGGGCCTGGCGATGGCGTTCGGCAGCACGCAGGTGCTGACCGACGTGGGCCTGACCGTGCCCGACCGGTCGATCACCGCGGTGCTCGGCTCGTCCGGCAGCGGCAAGACCACGCTGCTGCGGATCGTCGCGGGCTTCGAGCGGCCGCAGGCGGGCACGGTGCGCCTGGCCGACCGCGTCGTCGAAGGGCAGGGCCGGCACGTGCCGCCCGAGCGTCGCGGCCTGGGTTACGTGCCGCAGGAAGGCGCGCTGTTCCCGCATCTCACCGTCGCCCGCAACGTCGCGTTCGGGCTGCGCCGCGGCTCGTCACACTCGGCGCGCGTCGCGGAACTGCTCGACCTGGTCGGTCTGGCCGATCTGGGCAGGCGCTACCCGCACGAACTGTCCGGCGGCCAGCAACAGCGGGTCGCGCTGGCCCGGGCGCTGGCCCTGGAGCCCTCCGTCGTACTGCTGGACGAGCCGTTCTCGTCGCTGGACGCGGCCCTGCGCGCCAGCGTGCGCGCCGACATCGCGCGGGTGCTGCGGGCCACCGAGACCACCGTCGTCCTGGTCACCCACGACCAGCAGGAAGCGATGTCGATGGCCGACCAGGTGGCCGTGCTGCGAGACGGGCACGTCGCGCAGGTCGGCAACCCGCGCGACATCTACGCAAACCCGGTCGACCCGGACATGGCCGCGTTCCTCGGTGAGGCGAACCTCGTCGTCGCGGACGTGACCGGTTCGGTGGCGGTGACCGCGCTGGGCGCGCTGGACACCGCACCGGTCCAGCTCGCCGGCGCGGTCGTCCTGGTACGGCCGGAGCAGATCACCATCACCCGCGGCCGGACCGCTGGGCTGACCGGGCAGGTCGTCGAGCAGAGCTACCAGGGCCACGAGTCGTTGATCACCGTGCTGCCGGACGAGCCGTGCGGCCCGGACACGCTCCGGGTGCGTATCCAGGGCACCGACAGCTACGCCGCAGGCACCCCGGTCACGCTGACGGCGGCGGGCTCGGTGCCCGCCTGGCCCGCCCGGCCGCGCTGATCGAGGCCGGACTCAGCTCTGCCGGGACTCAGCTCTGCCGCTCGTAGGGGATCCGCTCGCCCGCGGTCACCTCGAACGACAGGTCGTTGCCCGCGGGCGGCAACGGGCACGTGGCGAAGTCGGTGAACGCGCACGGCAGGTTCACCGCCCGGTTGAAGTCCAGCACCACGGTGCCGTCCCCGGCCGGGTCCGCGACCTGGAGCGACCGGTTGGCCGCATACGTGGTCACCCCGCTGGTGCCGTCGGTGAACAGGATGTTCAGCGCGCCGGGCGTCTTGCCGTTGAACGCGGTGAGCGTGTGCTCGGTGCCGTCGTGTTCGAACCGGACCACGCCGGGTGCCTGGTAGACGTGCGACAACCCGGGCACCACCGCGCCGACGGTGGTCGCGCGCGGCTCGTCGAACGCCTCGAAGCGGCCGTTCACCACCCAGGCCTGGTCGGGGTCGTAGGACGGGACGCCGTGGAACGCGCGCAGCACCTCGGCCTTCGGGTCGTGCACGCGGATCAGGTAGCCCGACCGGCGCGCGATCTCGATCTCCAGGTCGCCGGCGGCCACCCGGGTGCCCGGACCGCTGTTGATCAGCTCGAAGCGCTGCACGCCGGTGACGTGCTCGCCGCCGCGGGTGAGCTCGGCGCCCTGCGGGTCGACGTAGGCGGCGTCCGCGTCCTGCCACCACGACCCGGGCAGGCCCGGGTACTGCCGCGGTTCGTCGGCCAGCCAGTCCAGCGACACCAGCGCCAGCCACCCGTACGGGTCGGCCAGGTCGCGCTCGCGGGCGGACTTCCAGTCCTGCCACTGAGAAGTGAATGTGTCGGTCACGGCTCCTCCTGTCGAGGTTCTCCCATCCACCGTAACCACCTCCCCATGGCCCATCTCACATGTAGAGACCACCCGTCGCGCGGATGTTCTGGCCGGTGATCCACCGAGAGTCCGGTCCGGCGAGGAACGCCACCACGTCCGCGATGTCGGCGGGTGTGCCCAGCCGCCGCAACGCGGTCGTGGCGATCACGCTCTCGAACGTCTCGCCGGGATTGGAGTCGCGCAACAGCTCGGTGTCCGTGGCACCGGGGGAGACGGCGTTCACCGTGATGCCGCGCGGCCCGAACTCCAGGGCGGCGACCTGGGTGAACAGCTCCAGCGCGGCCTTGCTGCCCGCGTACAGCGAGCCGGTGGGCGGTGGGATCGCCGTGTTCAGCGTCGAGATGTTGATGATCCGGCCGCCATCGCCCATGACGCGGCCCGCGTGCTGCACAGCGAAGAACGGGCCCTTCGCGTTCACCGACATGATCCGGTCGTAGGTCTCGGGCGTCACGTCGAGGATCTCGGCGGGCGGGCTCAGCGCGGCATTGTTGACCAGGATGTCCAGCCCGCCCAGGTGTCGTTCGGCGGTCTCGAACAGCCGCCGCTGGTCGGCCAGGTCGCCCTGGTCGGCCCGGACCGCGAACACCCGGCCGTCCCCGGCGGCGACGACCTCGTCGGCCGCCTGCTGGTTCGACGCGTAGCTGAACACCACGGTGGCCCCGTCGGCGACCAACCGGCGCACGATCGCTCGGCCGATGCCGCGCGAACCGCCGGTGACCAGCGCCGCCTTCCCGTCCAGTACTCCCATGCGTCCTCCGCATCGCGTGTTGATCTCATATCGTCGACTGGCATCATCGGCTCATGCCGGTGATCGAAGCAGTAGTGGGCGACATCACACGCGAGACTGTGGACGCGATCGTGAACGCGGCCAACGAGTCGCTGCGCGGCGGCGGTGGCGTCGACGGCGCGATCCACGGGGCGGCGGGCCCACGACTGGCCGAGGCGGGCGCGGCGATCGCACCGTGCCGGCGCGGTGACGCCAAGGCCACCCCGGCGTTCGACCTCGACCCGCCGATCCGGCACGTGATCCACACCGTCGGTCCCACCTGGCACGGCGGTGACCGGGGCGAGCCCGAGCTGCTCGCGTCCTGCTACCGCCGCAGCCTGCGGGTCGCCGACGAACTGGGCGCGCGCAGCGTGGCCTTCCCGGCGATCTCCACCGGCATCTTCGGCTACCCGCCCGACCGGGCGGCGCGCGTCGCGGTCGCCACACTGCGGTCGACACCGACCGCGGTCGAGCTGATCCGCCTGGTCGCCTTCGACCACGCAACCCACGCCATCCTCACCGCGGCCCTGGCCGAGTAACCCGCACCGCTACCCAGACCGCGAGCCGAACCGGTCCGGCCTCGCTCAGTGACGAACCAGCGTCAGGTACGCGAACCCCATCAGGCCGCGCCAGCCGCGTAGCCAGGCCGTGCGGTGCCGGTCGGCCGCTGCGCGGACCTCGGGTGCGTCCGGCGAGCCGGGATTGGCCAGCAGCCAGCGTTCCCAGCCCAGTGCGTGCCGCGACTCGAACTCGTCCCACTCGGCGAGGTCCGCTTCCGTGATCCACAGTGGCCGGTAGCCGTGGCCCAGCGCGAAGTCCACCAGATCCGGCAGCGACCGGTACTGGTCGCGGGGGATGCCCGCCGCGGCGAGCCGGCCCGGTTCGGGCTCGCGCTGCCAGAACCCTTCGCCCAGCAGCAGCCTGCCGCCCGGCCGCAGCAACTCGTGTGCCGCCGCGAGGGCGTTGCCGGTGTGCTCGACCGGATCCCCGCCCCACACGTGAGTCGCGCCGTTGACCACCAGCACGTCCGCGTCCCCGGCCCAGCTCCCGGCGTCGCCGACCTCCAGCACGACGCGGCCGGCCAGACCGCGGGCCTTCGCGTTCGCGGTGCCGTGCTCGATCGCGACCGCGTCCAGGTCGATGCCGAAGCCGGCGGCCGTTGGCTCGGTCGCCACCGCCCGCAACAGCAGTTCCGCCCAGCCACAACCCAGATCGACCACACGCCGGCCACCCAACGGTCCGAGTGACGCGATCAGCTGGTCGGCCCTGGCCCGCGACAGCGGCCCGTGGAAGTCGAGGTCCTCGTACAGCGGTGTGATCTGCGGCATGCCGTGCAGCCTTGCCAGCACCGGAGCATCGGGCAAGCGACTTTTCCAGTGGCAGCCACCACTACCCATACGACGCGAAAACAAAACGCGAAAACCAAAGAAATGCGCTGCGTCGCACCTCATGGCACCACAACCGCGTCGTTGGTCCGAACGGCCTAGTTTCGCACCGCTGCGGTCTGGGCATTCTCATGGCAGGAACGGGATGCCCCGCGTTGGTGAGGGCGCCGTCAGCGAAAAGGAGTGATGAATCAGTGATTGCGCTCGGCGTCATTCTGTTGATCGTCGGCTTCGTGGTCGGTATTCCGGTGCTCTGGACTATCGGCATCATCCTCGCACTCGCCGGTGTCGTGCTGGCTGTGGTCGGTGGAACTGGCCGCAAGATCGGCGGGCGTGCCCACTGGTACTGATCCGGCACCCGTAAAAACGGGGAGCGCCGGTCGCGAGCGGGCGACCGGCGCTCCCTTTTGCGGTTCGGCGGGCGTTCGTCAGCCTGCGAACTGTTTCCCGATCGCCGAGCAGAATGCCGGCAGGCCGGGCGAATTCCGGCGTGCCCGAATGGGATCGCCGCCCTGCGTCGCAGCGTGCGCGCCGGACTACGCAGCGGCAGCGGCGATCAGATCCGCCGCCCTGTCCACGTCGTCCTCGGTGCTCCAGCGGCCCAGCGACAGTCGCAGCGCGGCCAGCGCCCGCTCGGCGGGCAAGCCCATCGCGCTCAACACCGGTGACGGTTCGTGCGTGCCACTGTGGCAGGCCGACCCGGTCGACGCGGCGACCCCCGGCACCGTCTCCAGCAGCGCGTGCCCCGCGATGCCTCGCACGCTCACGTTCAGCGTGTTGGGCAGTCGCGGCTCGAGAGGTCCGTTGCGCTGCACCCGGCCGGGCAGTGCGCCGGCCAACCGGACGTGCAGGCGGTCGCGCAGCAGCCGGATCCGGTCCGGCTCGCCGTCGGCCAGCGCGTCGGACGCGAGCCGGGCCGCCGTGCCCAACCCGACGGCGAGCGCGACGTTCTCGGTGCCTGCGCGCAGCCCGCCTTCCTGGCCGCCGCCGTACACCAGTGGCTCCAGGGCGGTCCCGGCCCGCACGTACAGCGCGCCGACTCCCTTGGGCGCGTACAGCTTGTGGCCCACCACGGTCAGCAGGTCCACACCGGACACCCCGACGTCGACCGGGATCTTGCCGACGGTCTGTGCCGCGTCGCAGTGGAATACGGCGCCGCGCTCGTGCGCGATCGCGGCGAGTGCGGCGATCGGTTGGATCGCACCGGTCTCGTTGTTGGCGGCCATGATCGACACCAGTGCCGTGCCGTCGGTGACGGCCTCGGCCAACTGTGCCGGGTCGACCAGCCCGTCGCGATCGACCGGCAGCACGGTGAGCGTGACACCGTGCAAGCGGACCAGCGCGCGGCACGTCTGCAGCACCGCGGGATGCTCGGTGGCCTGCGTGACCACGTGGCGGCGACTGGTCGCCAGTACCGCGCCGCGGATCGCGAGATTGTCCGCTTCGGACCCGGATCCAGTCAGGACGATCCGGCCGCCGCGTCCGCCGACCAGCGCGGAGATGTCGTCGCGCGCGCGGCTGAGCGCACCGCGAGGGCCGGTGCCGTAGTCGTGGTCGCTGGACGGATTGCCGAACCCGGACGTCAGGTACGGCAGCATCGAGTCGACGACCCGCGCATCGATCGGTGTGGTCGCGTTGTAGTCCAGATAGATCGGACCGTTCGCGAGGCCGGGGTGGATCTCGCTCCGGTCACTGCGGACTGTCCGGTCCAGCGTCATGCGGGCAGTCTAGTGCCGCGCGCGGCGCCGGTTCAGGAGCGTGCGAGGGAGACCAGCAGGTACACGTTGAGCGCGGTCACGACCGCGGCAGCCACCGACACCACGATCGTGGTGACCCGGCGGTTGACCATGTCTCCCATGATGTCCCGCCGGCGCGACACGACGATCATCGGCACCAGCGCGAACGGGATGCCGAACGAGAGCGCGATCTGCGAGAGCAGCAGCGGTCCGCCCACATCGCTGGTCACGGCCAGCACCACCAGCGACGGCAGCATCGTCACGGCGCGGCGCACCAGCAGCGGGATCCGCCAGTGCATGAAGCCCTCCATCACCACCTGGCCCGCATACGTGGCGACGCTCGCCGAACCGAGCCCGGCCGCGACCAACGCCACCGCGAACGCGACCGCCGCGACGGTGCCGACCTCGACGCCGATCGCATGGTGGATCGCCACGAGATCGCCGGCCGCCGGACCCTGTCCGGGCAGCACGGCGGCGACACACAGCATCGCCACGTTCACCAGCCCGGCGATCCCGAGCCCGATGACGCAGTCCCAGCGGTTGTGCACCAGCAGCACCTGCCGCTGCGCGGGAGTGGTGGCGGCGACCCGGTCGGCCTGCAGCGCCGAGTGCAGATAGATGACGTGCGGCATCACGGTCGCGCCGATGATGCCGACGCCGATACCCAGTTCGCCGCTCTGCCGCAGACCGGGCACCAGGCCGCCGGCCAGCGCCGCGTAGTCCTGCTTGCCGCCCGACAGGAACAGATAGCCGAAGCCGAGCGCGACCAGCAACATCGTGACCAGCACCGCGATCTCGAACATGCGGTAGCCCCGGCTGCGCAGCCCGAGGATGGCGAACGCGACGACGGCGGTGACGAGCCCAGCCGGGAACAGGCCGATCCCGAACAACAGGTGCAGGCCCAGCGCCGCCCCGACGAACTCGGCCAGATCCGTCGCGACGGCGACCAGTTCGGCCTGCAGCCACAGCAGCAGGTTGACCCCGCGCGGCAGCACGTCGGCGCACACGGCGGGCAGGCTCCTGCCGGTGGCCAGCCCCACCTTCGCCGACAGATACTGCACGAGGATCGCGATCGCGCTGGACGCCACCACGACCCACAGCAGGTCGTAGCCGTACCGGGAACCGCCCGTGAAGTTCGTGACGAAGTTGCCTGGATCGATGTAGGCGACCGACGCGACGAACGCGGGACCGGTCAGCGCGATCGCGGTGCGGATCCGGCCACCGCGCGCCAGCTGTTCGACCGTCAGCCCGTGTGGGATGCCGACCTGGCGATCGGCCTCGCGGGCGCGCGACGGTTCGGCATCGCTCTTCGTGCGTCCTCCCGAAACTCGGCGGGGCCCCCAGGTCGCCCAGTGTGCGGTTCACCGACCGTGACCGTCCACCACCGGGCGTCGGATGTTGCCGGGGCCACACCGGTGGCTCCGTCCTTTTCGGACCGGGACGCTACTCGTCTCGCGCGATGATCGTCCGGCGGCGGTGCATCGCCGGGGCCACCAAGGTACGGTCGTCCGAACGGTGTGGCACCGTCAGGAGGTCGCAGTGGGCGTACGCCAGTGGATCGATGGTTGGCCGGTGTACAAGCAGGTCAGCGGGGTCGATCGGGCCGGTAAGGCGGCGGCGTCCCAGTCGGCCCGGTCGGCCGGCCTCTCGCCGCGTACCGAGCAGGCTGACCGCGTGGTGCAGTCGGTGTGCCCGTACTGCGCGGTGGGGTGTGGTCAGCGGATCTTCGTCAAGGACGAGCAGGTCATCCAGATCGAGGGTGATCCTGACTCGCCGATCTCGCGCGGCAGGCTGTGCCCGAAGGGTTCGGCGAGCAAGTCGCTGGTCACCAGCCCCAGCCGCGTGACCACGGTGCTCTATCGCAGGCCCTATGGCACGGAGTGGGAGTCGCTGTCGCTGGAGCGGGCGATGGAGATGATCGCGGACCGTGTGCTGGCGACCCGCGAGCAGACGTGGCAGGACAGCTTCGAGGGCGTTCCCGTCCGGCGCAACATGGGCATCGCGAGTCTGGGTGGCGCGACGCTGGACAACGAAGAGAACTACCTGATGAAGAAGCTCTACACCGCGCTGGGTGCGATCCAGATCGAGAACCAGGCCCGTATTTGACACTCCGCCACAGTGCCCGGTCTGGGCACCACGTTCGGTCGCGGTGGCGCCACGACGTTCCCGGCGGACCTGCCGAACTCCGACTGCATCGTCATCGAGGGTTCGAACATGGCCGAGTGTCATCCGGTCGGGTTCCAGTGGGTGATGGAGGCGAAGCTCCGCGGGGCGAAGATCATCCACATCGACCCGCGGTTCACCCGCACGAGCGCTGTCGCGGACAAGCACGTCCCGGTGCGGGCAGGCTCGGACATCGTGTTCCTCGGTGCCCTGGTCAACCACGTGCTGACCAACGAGCTGTACTTCCGTGACTACGTCGTCGCCTACACCAACGCGGGCACCATCCTGCGGCACGACTTCGTGGACACCGAGGACCTGGACGGGCTGTTCTCCGGGTTCGACCCGGAACGGCGCCAGTACGACAAGTCCAGCTGGATGTACGACGGCGCGGAGGCGTCCGCCGCGGCCGGCAACCGGGACCGCAAGCCCGTACCACCCGACGCGGACAACCCCGACGGCCTGCCGCGGATCGACGAGACGCTGACCGACCCGATGTGCGTGCTGCAGGTCCTCAAGCGGCACTTCGCCCGCTACACGCCCGAGATGGTGACGGACGTGTGCGGCATCAGTGCGGCCGACTTCTTCGAGGTGGCCGACGCCATCACCCAGAACTCCGGGCGCGAGCGCACGACG
The DNA here is from genome assembly GCA_963780635.1 of Candidatus Melainabacteria bacterium. GTDB lineage: Bacteria > Actinomycetota > Actinomycetes > Mycobacteriales > Pseudonocardiaceae > DATEPR01. Next base: position 802,936 of record CAWACW010000012.1, on the reverse strand, counting down.
GCGTTCGTGTACTCGGTGGGCTGGACCCAGCACACCGTCGGCGCCCAGTACATCCGCACCGCGTCGATCCTGCAGAGCCTGCTGGGCAACATGGGCAGGCCGGGCGGCGGCATCCTCGCCCTGCGCGGGCACGCGTCCATCCAGGGCTCCACCGACATCCCCACGCTGTACGACAGCCTGCCCGGCTACATCCCGATGCCGCAGGCACACCACGACTCGCTGGACCTGTTCGTCGACTCCAACGCCGGCAAGACCGGGTTCTGGGGCAACATGCGGTCCTACCTGGTCAGCATGCTCAAGGCGTGGTGGGGTGACGCGGCCACCGAGGAGAACGACTTCTGCTACGACTACCTGCCCCGGCTGACCGGTGAGCACGGCACCTACAAGACCGTGATGGCGCAGATCGCGGGGGAGTGCAAGGGCTACTTCCTGGTCGGGGAGAACCCGGCCATCGGGTCGGCCAACGGGAAGATGCAGCGGCTGGGCATGGCCAACCTGGACTGGCTGGTGGTGCGCGACCTGCAGATGATCGAGAGCGCCACATTCTGGCAGGACGGCCCTGAGGTACTCAGCGGCGAGCTGGCCACGACGGAGATCCCCACCGAGGTGTTCTTCATGCCTGCCGCCGCGCACACCGAGAAGGGCGGCACCTTCACCAACACGCAACGCTTGTTGCAGTGGCACCACAAGGCGGTGGAGCCGCCCGGTGACGCGCGTAGCGACCTGTGGTTCTACTTCCACCTCGGCCGGATGATCAGGGAGCGGCTGGCCGCGTCACAGGACCCACGGGACCGGCCGATCCTCGATCTGACCTGGGACTATCCGACCGAGGGGCCGACCGCGGACCCGAGCGCGGAAGCCGTGCTCGCCGAGGTCAACGGGTTCGGCCCGGACGGTCCGCTCTCCACGTTCAACCAGCTCAAGGACGACGGCTCGACCACCAGCGGCTGCTGGATCTACTGCGGTGTCTACGCAGGCGGCGTCAACCAGTCCGCGCGGCGCAAGCCGGGGCGCGAGCAGAGCTGGGTGGCGCCGGAATGGGCGTGGGCGTGGCCGGCGAACCGGCGCATCCTCTACAACCGGGCGTCCGCCGACCCGGATGGCAAGCCGTGGAGCGAGCGCAAGGCCTACGTGTGGTGGGACGCCGAGCAGGGCAAGTGGACCGGCCACGACGTGCCCGACTTCGAGCTGACAAAACCGCCGGACTACGTGCCGCCTGCGGGTGCCCGCGCACAGGCGGCGATCTCCGGCCGGAGCCCGTTCATCATGCAGACCGACGGCCGGGCCTGGCTGTACGTGCCGACGGGTCTGCAGGACGGCCCGCTGCCAACGCACTACGAGCCGTTCGAGTCGCCGGTGGACAACGCCCTGTACGGCCAGCAGGTCAACCCGACGCGGGAGTCCTTCGACCGGCCGGGCAACCGGTACCACGGCCAGGGGAGCAAGGTGTTCCCGTACGTGTTCACCACGTACCGGCTCACCGAGCACCACACCGCGGGCGGCATGAGCAGGACGCTGCCCTACCTGTCGGAGCTGCAGCCGGAGTTCTTCTGCGAGGTGTCGCCGGCGCTGGCGGCGGAGCGGGGCCTGGAGAACAACGGCTGGGCCACGATCGTGTCGGCCAGGGCGGCGGTCGAGGCGAGGGTGCTGGTCACCGACCGCATCACGCCGCTGCGGGTGCGCGGCCGCACCGTGCACCAGATCGGGCTGCCCTACCACTGGGGGCCCAACGGGCTGAGCACCGGCGACCCGGCCAACGACCTGCTGTCCGTCGTGCTGGACCCGAACGTGCACATCCAGGAGGCCAAGGCGGCCACCTGCGACATCCAGCCGGGCCGTCGCCCCCGGGGCGTCGACCTGGTCGCCTACCTGGAGGAGTACCGGCGCCGGGCAGGCCTGCCACCGGACGTGGCCCGGCCGGTCTGAGGCCCGTCGCGGCTCGTGGGGGCAGAATGCCGCCATGGGTGACGTGCGGCGGGACATCCCGCGGACCGATGTCGTGCTGGCCGAGCCCGCGGTGGCCGCTGCCGTCGGCGTGCTCGGCCGGGACCTGGTCAAAGCCGCGGTCACCGAGGCGCAGCGGCGGGCCCGGGCAGGGGACATCGCGCCGCACGATGTGACCTCGGCCGTGCTCGCCGCCCTGCCGCTGCTGGCCACGTCGCTGCACGAGGTGATCAACGCGACCGGCGTCGTCGTGCACACCAACCTCGGTCGCGCCCCGCTGTCCGACGCCGCCCGGGACGCGGTGGTCGCGGCGGCCGGCTACACCGACGTCGAGTACGACCTGGCGACCGGTAAGCGCGCGACCCGGGGCCGGGACACCCTGGCGGCGCTCGCGGCCGCGGTCCCGGCCGCCGGTGCCGTGCACGTGGTCAACAACAACGCTGCCGCGTTGCTGCTGTGCGCGCTGGCCCTGGCACAGGGCAAGGAGATCGTGGTCAGCCGCGGTGAGCTGGTGGAGATCGGCGACGGCTTCCGCATCCCCGACCTGCTCGCCTCGACCGGGGCGCGGCTGCGCGAGGTAGGCACCACGAACCGCACCCACCTGCGCGACTACACCGACGCGATCGGCCCGGAGACCGGGTTCGTGCTCAAGATCCACCCGTCGAACTTCCGGGTCGTCGGGTTCACCGCCGAGGTCGGCATCGCCGAACTGGCCGGGCTGGGTGTGCCCCTGGTGGTGGACATCGGTTCCGGCCTGCTCACGCCGCATCCGCTGCTGCCCGCCGAACCGGACGCGCAGACCGCGCTGCACGAGGGCGCCGACCTGGTCACCGCCAGCGGCGACAAGCTGCTCGGCGGCCCGCAGGCGGGTCTGCTGTTCGGCGACGCCGAGCTGGTCACGCGGCTGCGCAGGCACCCGTGCGCGCGGGCGCTGCGAGTCGACAAGCTGACGCTCGCCGCGCTGGAGGCCACCGTTCGCGGTCCCCGGCCACCAGTGGCGGACATGCTGTCGCTGAGCCGGGAATCGCTGGCCGACCGGGCGGCCGCGGTGGCCGCGCGGCTGGTCGAGCATCGGGTGCCTGCCGAGGTGGTCGCGTGCGTGTCGGCGGTCGGCGGCGGTGGCGCGCCCGGTGTGCGGCTGCCCAGCGCGGCGGTCGCGTTGCCACCGGAGTTCGCGGACGCGCTGCGGGCCGGGCGGCCGCCCGTGGTGGGCCGGGTCGAGGACGGTCGCTGCCTGCTGGACCTGCGCACGGTGTCCGACGACGACCGGCTGGTCGACGCGGTCGTCGCGGCGGCGGGCTAGCGGCAATGCCGCGTAGTCAGACGTTCGTTGTCAAGCTCGTTGTCAAGCTCGTCAGAAACGCCCGGACAGACTGTCGACGATCACTCCGGGTGTCGATTGCCGGACCGGTGATCGACACCCGGTGATGTCGATGCGCTGCCGGGGCACTTGGCATCGCCACCGGATCCTCGACTACGCGGCATCCGGGCTAGCGGCTCGCGACTCGGCGGCGGTCGGAGTCGACGCGGACGGTCTTGCCGATGGCGTCCAGGTGTTCCAGCAGCGGCACCGCTATCCGGCGGGTCGTGTGCAGGGCCTGGCGGGCCTCGGACAGCGTGAAGGGCTGTGGTAGCCCGGCGATGGTCCGCGTGGCCACCTCCGCTGCCGACGGGTGCAGCACCACGTCCCCGGGCAGCCGCAGCACCAGCCCGGCCTTCGCGGCCGCGGCCAGTATCGGTGTGGTCAGGCCCGCCTCGTCGAGGTCCGGGATGTCGGGGGAGTCGAGCGGGTCGGCGGCCAGCCGCGCCTGGACCTGTGCCAGTGCCTGCCGGACCTCGTCGGTGAACGACGGCCCCGAACCCGGCCTGCTGATCCGGCCGTCGCGCGCCACCAGCGCGCCGCCGGAGTCCCGGACGAGCGCGTCCACCAGCGGCAGATCCGGCATACCGAGCAACTGCTGCGCCGCTCTGGCGGGCAGCCCGGGCGCCAGCGGACTCGCGGCGCGGTGCTCGTCCACGGCCGCGTAGAGCCCGTCACGCCAACGCCGCCACGCGTCCGGGTGCACGACGTGCTCGCCGATGGTCAGCAGACCGTCGGGCAGCGGTTCCTGTGTGTCGAGGATGCCCAGCACGGCCAGCCGGGCGCGCGTGGTGCTGCCGCGCCGGGCCACCTCGGTCACGGTGTCGGGCCGGTCGACCAGCAGGTCCAGCTCGGCGGCCCGGGCCTTGGCCGCACCACGGCGGCGCAGCACGGGCGGGTCGACGTCGACGACCACCATGCCCGTCACCAGCCTGCTCGACGGCTCGCGCAGCACGGCCCGGTCGCCCGGCTGCAGCGGCTGGCGGGAGGCCAGGCGGATCCGCCCGGTGTCCTCGCCCAACGGCCGGATCCGGCACGGCACAGCGGCCGAACCGATGTGCAGCACCAGATCCCCGGGCAGGTCGGCGGGGCCGATGTCGAGCAGCCGTACGTCGACCTCGTCGGTGAGCGGCCACGCGTCAGGTGTCACGAGGGTGTCGCCGCGGCGCAGGTCGTCCACCGGCAGCCCGCGCACGTTGACGGCGACGCGGGCGACCGCCGGCACGGTGTCGTGCGGCTCGCCGAGAGCCTGCAGACTGCGGATCCGGGTCCGTCCGTCGGAGCGGACGAGCTGCAACTGGTCGCCCTGGGCCAGGGTGCCTGCGGCGAGTGTGCCGGTGACGACGGTGCCGCTGCCGCGGATGGTGAACGCGCGGTCCACGAACAGCCGCACCCGCCCGGTCGTGGTCACCGGCGGCAACCCCGCCACCAGCCGATCCAGGGCGGCGCGCAGCCGGTCCATGCCCAGCCCGGTGACGGCGCTGACAGCGACCGCCTCGCACCCGGCAAGGCTGGTGCGGGCCAGCCGTTCGCGCGCGTCGGCCAGCGTCGGCTCGGGGTCGGCCAGATCGGCGCGGGTCACCACGAGCAGGCCGTGTCGCACGTCGAGCGAGTTGATGATGCCGACGTGCTCGGCGGTCTGCGCGCGCCAGCCCTCGTCGGCGGCGACCACGACCAGCACGGCGGGCGCGGGCCCGACACCAGCCAGCATCGTGGTCACGAACCGCTCGTGCCCCGGCACGTCCACGAACGCGACGATCTCGCCACTGGGCAGCGCGGTCCACACGAAACCGAGGTCCAGCGTCATGCCACGGCGGCGCTCTTCGTCCCAGCGGTCCGGTTCCATGCCGGTGAGGGAGTGCACCAGCGTCGACTTCCCATGGTCGACGTGGCCCGCGGTGGCAATGACGTGCATGCGACCCCATCTGACGTTTGGCGGAGGCGGACAGGAATCGAACCTGCCTGATCCGGATACCGGACCACGTCGGTTTTGAAGACCGCGGCGCCCACCAGGAACACGTACGCCTCCACCAGCGACTATAGCCAGTGATGATCGGGGGCCGTAGGGTCGGGATGGCGGCACGAGCAGGAGGACGGTTCATGGCGGCACCGCAGACCACGCATCGGCTCACCCAGTTCGCGAAGGGCGGCGGGTGTGCCTGCAAGATCCCGCCGGGTGAATTGGAACGCATGGTCGGCGCGGCGATGCTGACCGGTCCGGCCGGGGATACCGAACTGCTGGTCGGCCTGGACAGTGGTGACGACGCTGCCGCGATCCGATTGGCCGGCAACACCGCGATCCTGTCCACGACGGACTTCTTCACACCCGTTGTCGACGATGCCTACGACTGGGGCCGCATCGCGGCCGCCAACGCACTGTCGGACATCTACGCGATGGGCGGCGTGCCACTGCTGGCGGTCAACCTGCTCGGCTGGCCGAGGGACCTGCTGCCGATCGAACTGGCGGCCGAGGTGCTGCGCGGCGGTTTCGACGTGGCCAGGGAGGCCAGGTGCCACCTGGCGGGCGGGCACTCGATCGACGACCCGGAACCCAAGTACGGCCTCGCGGTCACCGGCACCGCCGAGGCCGACCGGATGCTGCGCAACGACGCGGCCCGGGCGGGACTGCCGCTGACCCTGACCAAGCCACTGGGCGTCGGCATCCTGAACAACCGGCACAAGGCCACGGCCGAGGTCTTCCCACAGGCCATCGCGAGCATGACGGCACTGAACCGGGCAGCCTCGGAGGCAGCGCTCGCGGCGGGCGTTCAAGCGGCCACCGACGTCACCGGATTCGGACTGCTGGGTCACCTGCACAAGATGGCCAGGGCCAGCGGCGTCACGGCAGTGGTCGACGCGGCAGCGGTGCCGTACCTGGACGGGGCACGGCAGTCGGCCGCCGAGGGCTTCGTGTCCGGTGGCACCAGGCGCAATCTCGACTGGGTCCGCCCGTCGCTGGACGACGGTGGACTCGCGGAACTGGAACTGCTCCTGCTCGCTGACGCCCAGACCTCCGGCGGTCTGCTGATCGCAGGCGAAATACCGGGCGGCACGGTCATCGGCGAGTTCATACCGGCAGCCGAAGGAGTCACGGTCCGGGTCCGGTAGGCGAGACCTGAAGCGAGATGCCGGACGGTCGGTCCCGCAGCCGGTGGAGCACAGAGACCACCCGGCACACCTGGGGCCATCCCTGGCAGGCGGAGCCGGGGTTCAGTTCTCCTCGCTCCCCAGTGCAGGCGCACTTGACACTGAAGTGACGGGCCAATGGCGAGCCGCACCAGCGGATCGACGCGAAGCCGCCCGAGAACCCGCTGGCACGGATTCCTCTTGACACCAGCACACTGACGTCAAGATCGGCTGTGTGAGCGGGAGCGGGTGCCTGGGAACCGCTACGGGTCGCGTCGGTGGTGTCGTTCGGCGGCTGTCGGTGCTCGGGGTGGTGCCGGGGAGTCTCGTGGGCGGCTCGGTTGGGTTCGGCGGCTGCCGGTGCTCGGGGGTGGTGCCGGGCAGTGTCGTGGCGGCTCGGTTGGGTTCGGCGGCTGTCGGTGCTCGGGGGTGGTGCCGGGCAGTGTCGTGGCGGCTCGGTTGGGTTCGGCGGCTGCCGGTTGCCGGGGTGGGAGTGGTGCCGGGGAGTCTCGCGGTGCTCAGCTCGGGTTCGGCCAGTGCCGGTTCTCGTGCGAAGTGCCGAACGTTCCCGCTGCTGAGCACCCCATTCGCGGCAGCCTTCATCAGCAGCCGGCGACCGGCCCCGGCCTGATGTGATCAGCGCCACCCGGCCCGCATTCTCGCCCATCGTGGCCGGTTGGATAGGCTGAATCGTTCGTGGCGGTGGGGCTCGCCATCCTCGTGTTGTCGGAGAACCGCGATCTGCCCGGTCGCCAACGGTCCCTGCTTCGGTCCACGTCGGACCCTGGTAGGAGGCGAAGTGAGCGACGCGCAGGACACGAGTCGGGTCATCGACTCCGATATCGACGTCCATGTTCGCGATCAGCGGCGCGAGCTCGTCCGGACTCATGGGGCCGTACTCGCGGTGATCGCCCTTGGCGGTGGTATCGGTGCGCTGGCCCGGTATGGCCTCAGCGTGCTCCTGCCGACCATGCCCGGTCATTTCCCGTGGGGGACCTTCACCATCAATGTGGCCGGCTGTTTCCTCATCGGTGTCCTGATGGTCCTGATCACCGAAGTGTGGTCCGCGCACCGCCTGGTCCGGCCGTTCGTCGGGGTCGGGATCCTGGGCGGGTTCACCACGTTCTCCACCTACGCCAACGAGATTCGCGGTCTGCTGCAACCCGGGTCCGTCGCGACCGCGCTGCTCTACCTGTTCGGCACGCTGCTGTGCGCGCTGTTGGCAGTGCTCGCCGGTGTCTGGTTGACCCGAGTGGTGGTGGCGTGACCCTCGTTCTCGTCTTCGTGGGCGCGATCGTCGGCGCGCCACTGCGTTACCTCACCGACCGGGCCGTGCAGCTCCGCCACGACACGGTGTTCCCGTGGGGCACGCTGACCGTCAATGTCGTCGGGTGCCTGATCCTCGGTGCGTTGACCGGCGCCGGACTGGCCACACCGTGGCTCACCCTGCTGGGCACCGGCTTCTGCGGTGCCCTCACCACCTACAGCACGTTCAGCTACGAGACCTACCGGCTCATCGAGCAGCGCGTCTACTTCTACGCCGTGATGAACGTCGTCGTCAGCGTCATCGCGGGCCTGGGTGCCGCCCTCGTCGGCTACACCGTCGTCCACTCCCTGGTGGCTTAACGGTACGAGCCCGTCGGTGCCCAGCGCATCGCGTGCGCCTGTTCCCTGTCGTGGCCGTAGAACATCGTGGCCCGCTGAGCGTCGGCCAGCGCCTTCAGTTTCAGGGCGCTCTCTCGCGCCGTCGCCGGGTCCGCCTGGCTGGTCCACGAATCGTGGTCGTAGTTCTCCTGGCAGTACACCGCGTCCCCGCACAGGATCAGCGCGCCCGTCTCCGGCAACCGCAGCAACACCGACTGGTGCCCCTGGGTGTGCCCGGGCGTCGGGATCACCGTCACCTCGCCGAACAGCTCCTGCTCGCCGTCCACCAGCTCGTAGCTGAGGCTGGGCAGGTTCCAGTACTGGTTGGGGTAGCTCGGGTTGTCCTTCGCCAGCTCGTACTGCTCCCGCTGCACGAAGAACGTGGCGTCACCGAGCAGGTCGTTGTTGCCCGCGTGGTCGAAGTGCAGGTGCGTGTTGATCACGTAGTCGATGTCCTGCGGCGCGACCTCCAGTTGCGCCAACCGATACAGCAAACTGTCCTCGGGGCGCATCACCGGCACCAGCGACTTCGCCGCGGGCGTACCGCGCCACGTCAGCTCCGGGTCGTCCACGTGCAGCCGGCTCATCCCCGTGTCGACGAGCACCAGCTTGTCGTCGGACAGCCGGATCAGATACCCGGTCACGGGGATGTTCGTGTGCATACCGTCATGCACGCCCGGTGCCACGACCTCGAACGCACAGGAACAGTCGCCCAGCGGCAATGCGTACAGTTCGGTGGCCACGGTCGGGAGCCTACGCATCGGCCGGCTTGCCGGGTAGCGCTGTGCTCAGTGCCACGATCCCCACGGCCGCACCGACCAGCACCGTGAACAGGATCGTCACCCAGTTCCCGCCTGCCCGCGACTGCAGCACCCCGAGCAGCGTGACGCCCACCGACGCGGACAGTTGCACTGTCATGAACAGCGCGGTGGTGCCCTGTGGCTGCTCCGCGACCGGCAACGTGCGGTACGCGCCGGCCACCGTCGGCGACGCGGCCAGCCCGAAGCCGAGGCCCACCACCACGAACAGGGCGAACAGCGCCGGCAGCGCCAATCCGTCGTGCCAGATCGTGAACACTCCGAGTCCGGCGACGGTGACCAGCGCGCCGGTCCGCACCAGCGGCCGGGGTCCGGTCCGGTCGCTGATCCGCCCACCCGCCGTCATGGACACCAGCAGCCCCAGCCCGAGTGCCGAGACCAGCACGCCCTGCGCGAAGCCGTGCAGGTGCAACCGCGTCGAGGCGTAGAACGGCAGCGAGGTGAGCTGCGAGTACATGATCAGCCCGACCAGGCCCATCACCGGCAGCGTGGCCGCGAAGCCCGGCCTGCGCAGCAGCCGCAGGTCCAGCGCGGGCACCCGGCTCGTGGTCAGCGCGTGCCGGACGTACCCGGCCAGCAGCGCGACCCCGAGCACGGCCGACACCGCCATCGGCACGCCCGAGCCGGGGTGCGCTGACCTGTTCAGCGCGAACAGCACGCCGACGAACCCGACCGTGAGCAGCGCCAACCCGCGCACATCGGCGGTCGGCCGCTCGCCGGCCGGCGCCGCGGGCTGCTCCGGCAGCAGCGTCAGCGCCGCGACCAGCACCAGGACGCCGAACGGGATGTTCACCACGAAGATCCACTGCCAGTGGCCGGTGCCCAGCAGCAGACCGCCGACGATGGGTCCGAGCACCGGGGCCACGTTGATGATCGTCGACATGGTGCCCAGCACCCTGCCGACCCTGTCCTTGCCCGCCAGGGCCGCGGCCAGGCCGAGCGAACTCGGCTCCAGCAGGCCACCGCCCAGGCCCTGGAGCACCCGGAACGCGATCAGCGACCCGGCCGACCAGGCCAGCACGGCCAGCGCCGAGCCGAGTACGAACAGGACCAACCCGACGAGGAACACATTCTTCCCACCGAATCTCGTAGTGGCCCAGCCCAGCAGCGGCAACGTGGTGGCCGCGGCGAGCAGATACGCCGTGGTGACCCAGCCGACCGCCGCCAGTGTGGTGCCGAACGCGCCGGCCAGCGGATCGAGGGCGACGGCGACGACGGTGCCGTCCATGACCGCGAGCAGGGCCGCGAGTCCCAGCACCGTCAGCGCCGCACCGGAACCGACCCGGGGTGCCGCCGGTGCGCTGAGCGTGCTTTGAACTGTCATGGCGACGAAACTAAACTACACGGTGTAGTTCAGTCAAGGTGACGCTACAATCAAGTTCGTGACAGTGCATCCACGGCCGGACAAGCGTCGGTTGATCCTCGACGCTGCCGGCCCGATCTTCGGCAACGAGGGTTACGAGCGGGCGAGCATCGACGCGATCGCGGCCGCAGCGCGCGTGTCGAAACCGACCATCTACAGCCATTTCGGCGGCAAGGAACAGCTGTTCCGGGCGTCGGTCGCCGACTCGGCCGTGCAGCAGAACGCCGAGGCGCTGCAGGTGATCCGGCAGTTGGACCTGACCACGGGCGGCTGGCGGGAGAGCTTGCTCGAACTGGGTGAGCGGCTGGTCGCGTGCCAGCGCGGCTACTGCGCGATCTTCCTGCGCCGGCTGATCGCCGCCGAGTCCGCCCGCGACCCGGAGATCTACCGGGCGGTGCGCGTGCAGGCCACCGAGCCCATCCTGGAGGCCCTCGCCGGCCGGTTGGCCATGCTGGGCAACGCGGGCCACCTGCGGATGCCCGATCCGATCCTGGCCGCACGCCAGTTCCTCGCCCTGGTCGGCGCCGAGATCGACGATCTCACCGAGCACAACACGAAGCAGGTGCCCGACGACACGATCGCGCGCGCCGTGGCAGCGGGCGTTGATACGTTCGTGCGTGCCAACGCGGTGCCCGCCCGCACCGCTGTCCACTGACCACGAGGCAGGGAGCACGTGCCAGCAGTTCGCGTCGCGATTCTGGACGACTACCAGCAAGCGGCCCTGACCAGCGCCGATTTCGGCCCGCTGGCCGAGCGAGCCGAGATCGTCACGTTCACCGACCATCTCGCCGACGAGGATGCGGTGGCCGACCGGCTGGCCGGCTTCGACGCGGTGATCGCGATGCGCGAACGCACCCCGTTCCCCGCCGGCTTGCTCGACCGGCTGCCCAGGCTACGGCTGCTCATCACCGCGGGCATGGGGAACGCCTCCTTCGACCTGGCCGCGGCGACCCGCAACGGCGTCGTCGTCAGCGGTACCGGCGGCTCCCGCGCGTCGACCGCCGAGCTGATCTGGGCGCTGCTGATGGCCACCGTCCGGCGCATTCCGGCCGAGGACGCAGCGGTGCGGGCAGGCGGCTGGCAGACCACGATCGGCCCCGAACTGGCAGGCAGCACGCTGGGCATCCTCGGCCTGGGCAACCTCGGCCGGTCGACGGCCCGCTTCGCCCGCGCGTTCGACATGCGGCTGCTCGCCTGGAGTGCGAACCTGACCGCCGACGTCGCCGCCGAGCACGGTGCGGAACTGGTCGGCAAGCGGGAACTGTTCGAACGCAGCGACATCGTCACGATCCACCTCAAGCTGTCCGACCGCAGCCGCGGCCTGGTCGGCGCCGACGAACTGCGCGCCCTGGGGCCACGCGGCTACCTGGTGAACACCTCGCGGGGCCCGATCGTCGACGAGACGGCGCTCATCGCGGCACTGCGTGATGGCACCATCGCCGGTGCGGGCCTGGACGTGTTCGACGTCGAGCCGCTGCCCGCCGACCATCCACTTCGGACATTGCCGAACACCGTCATCACACCGCACATCGGGTACGTGACCGAGCAGTCCTACGCCCGGATCTACGCGGACGCGATCGAGGACGTGCTGGCCTGGCTGGACGGCGCGCCGGTGCGCGTACTCAACGGCTGATCACCCAGCCGGTGGTCACGACGCCGGGTAGCCGACGCTGAACGCCAGATGCCCGCGAGTGCCGTCGGGCAGGGTCGCGTCCGCGTAGGCGTCGACGAGCGCGGCGCCGAACGCGGTGCATGCCGCCTGCGTCCGGGCACCGACGTTGGCCAGCACCATGCCGGTCCCGGTACCGGCTGTAGTGGCGTCGCCGAGCCTGCCGGTGCCACCGGCATCTTCGCCGAGAGCAGCGACGACGAGCAGGTCGCCGCCCCACAGCGGCGTGTTCGTGCGTCGCTTCAGTTCGCGATACGCCCAGGAGCGTTCGGCGGGCCGGTCGTAGCCGTACCAGTACGCGAGCCGATGGCCCGCCGTCGCCACCTGCGCGGCGAACTCCAGCGCGGACGGGTCACCCGCGTACGGATCGAACGGGTCGACGTGCACGGTCGCCGTGCCACCCGTCGCCAGCCACTGGGCGGTGGCGCGCATCCCGTCCCGCTCCACGACCGCGCGGTCGGTCAGCCCAGCCGAAGCAGTGCGCAGACCGGCCGCGCTCACCGGTCGAGATCACACAGCAGGTAACTCGCCGAATCACCCAGCACGCTCATGGCCAGCATCGCCGACCCCGGATAGACCGAGTCGGACACGAAGGGCGCGATCGCCGCTCGATACCGCGAACCGGCCAGCGCCTCGTTGTCGGCCGCGAGGAACCGCCACACGCCGAACTCGCGTTCGGCGTCGTGCACCAGGGGATAGGTGGCGCTGCCCGCGTGGGTCTCGGCATAGCGCGCGGTCGGCTCGTCGCCGAGCACCTCGGCGAGCACGCCGTGCTTCCACACGTCGGCGAGCTTCCCGAAGTGCTCGGCGTTGGCCACTACTTCGCCGGTCGACGCAGCGGCAGCAGACCCGCCGCCACGACGGCCCTGGACAACGGCCGGGCCAGTTCGCCCAGGCGCGTGCAGCCCTCGACGCCCAGGGCGCCGTAGGCGGGCAGCGACAGCGTGTCGGTGCGGTCCTCGATCCACTGCCGCTGCGCCTTGCCCGCTTCGGTGAACGCCAGTGCCTCGCCCGGTGCGATCAACCCGCGCTCCTGCAGCGTCACCACCGCGGCCGCCCAGTCCTCGGCGCTCCACTCGCGGGTGGTCTGCAGCGCCGCGGCGGGCACGTCACCGGTGGCCGCGTGCCCGACGAGCGCTTCCAGGCCGCTCACACCCTCGGCGGTCAGCGCCGCGATGTGCCCGTCGCCGCGGAACTCCCGCAGCAGCGTCAACGCGTGCCACAGCGCCAGATGCGGCTGCTCCGGCCAGTCGAGCGTCGCGTGCGCGGCGAACAACGGCCGGCCTGACAGGTGGTCGAGTGCGGCCCGCGCCGCCCGGCCCGCCAGTTCGGCGGCCTCGGCCACCTCCGGGCAGTCGACGTCAGTGCCCAGCGCGCGGCGCAGCGCGGCGTCCGCACTGGCGAGCCGGGCGGCCAGCACCGTGGCCGGGTCCGCGATCTGCCAGGCCGCCGGGATGGCCCGCCGGACCAGCGCGGGGTTGAAGTTGTAGAACGTCGCGATCACGACCTCGGCAGTGGGCGTACCCAGCGCGGCCGCCCGGGACGGGAAGTAGCCCATGTGCCTGCCGTGCAGCCCGATGGCCGCGTACCGTTCGGCGGCCTCCGGCGCGAAGTAGATCATCCCGTGCAGCGGTTCGGTGAGCCGCCAGGTCTCGCGGGCCAGCGCCGGTGTCACCTGGTCGGACGGATAGCTGGACACGGTTCCCTCTGCCACGACGCGCTCCTCCCGTACCGACCAGTCGGTACGGGAGCGTACCGGGGCCGGCGCACGCTTGACAAGCATGAGTCAATTCGCTTTACTTGCACGTGAGTAAAAGCGGTTTACACGGGAGGGTTCATGCTTGTCATCAGCGAAACCGAAGAACGCACCATTCGCACGCCGAATGCGGTCATGGCGAGCCTCGCCGGGCCCAGCCAGGGCAGTACCCAGCTGAGCACCTGGCGGATCCGGATGGAACCCGGCCAGCAGTCCCCGGTGCACGCGATCGACAGCGACCAGGTCTGGATGCCGCTGGCCGGCACCTTCACCTTCACTGTCGACGCCGAGTCGTCGCAGGTCGGCGCTGGTCAGGCCATCGTGGTCCCGGCCGGGGTGGTCCGCCGGTTCCACACCGTCGGCGGCCCGGCCGAGGCATTGGTCGCGATGCGGGCGGACGGCCGGGTGTCCACACCCGACAGTGACGAACTCCGGCCGCTGCCGTGGGCGCGATGAAAGGGAATTGACTCGGGCATGGGACAATGCCTTTCATGGACGACCCACTGGAGCGCGCCGAGCTGATCTATTTGTTCGGCATGGCGTTCCAACTGTTGCAGAACAGTTTCGTCGGCCTCCTCGACGCGCTCGGCTACACCGATCTGCGGCCGGTGCACGGCATGGTCTTCCAGCTGCTCCGCGACGGCGGAGCGACCAGCACCGAGCTGGCCGAGCTGCTGGGCGTGACCAAGCAGGCGGCGGGCCAGATCGTGGCCCACCTGGAAGACCGCGGCTACGTCACCCGCACCGCCCATCCGGACGGCGGCAGGCGCCGGCTGGTGGTGCTCACCGCGAAGGCGCGTGAGCACCTCGCGCTCGCCGGGTCGGTGCTCGCCGGGCTGGAGGGCGGGCTGGCCGAGCAGATCGGTGCCGCCGACCTGGCCGCGCTGCGGCGCGCGCTGGCCAAGGTCGTCCGCGAACTGGGTGGCACCGACCTGCCGCCGCTGCGTCCCATCTGGTGATTTCGCCGTGCCCGGTCACACCTGTCGTGTTTGGTTCGTCAGGGGAGTGTGGAGCAGCGGAGGGGGAACACCGTGGCCGAGGACGACTGGCTGGTCGAGCCGTTCCAGACGTATCGCGACCACCTGCACGCGGTGGCGTACCGGATGCTCGGCTCGCTCAGCGAGGCCGACGACGCCGTGCAGGAGGCCTGGCTGCGGCTGCGGCGCGCCGACACCAGCGACGTGGCCAACCTCGGCGGCTGGCTGACCACGGTCGTCTCCCGGGTGTGCCTGGACATGCTGCGCAGCCGCGCGTCGCGCCGCGAGGAATCGCTGGACATCCACCTGCCGGACCCGATCGTCGCCAGCGAGGACAGCGTGGACCCCGAGCACGAAGCAGTGCTCGCCGACTCGGTCGGCCTCGCCCTGCTCGTCGTCCTGGAGACCCTCGCACCCGCCGAGCGCCTCGCGTTCGTCCTGCACGACATGTTCGCCGTGCCGTTCGAGGAGATCGCCCCGATCGTCGGGCGCACCCCGGCCGCGGCCCGCCAGCTGGCCAGTCGCGGCAGGCGGCGGGTACAGGGCAAGGCCACCGTGTCCGACGCCGACCTGAGCAGGCAGCGCCAGGTCGTGGACGCGTTCTTCGCCGCGACCCGCGACGGTGACCTGGCGGCCCTGATCGCCGTCCTGGACCCCGAGGTCGTGCTCCGGGCCGACCGCGGTGGCCCGGCGAGGCACGAGGTGCGCGGTGCCGAGCGCGTGGCCCGGCAGGCGTCGACGTTCAACGCAGGCGAGAGCACCGGCATCATCGTCCGGCCCGCGCTGGTCAACGGGGCGGCGGGTTTCGTCACCACGAAGGACGGCGAGCCGTTCTCCGTGCTGGGCTTCACCGTGGTGGCCGACCGGATCGTCGAGATCGACATCCTCGCCGACCCGGTCCGCCTCGCCTCGCTGGATCTCTCGGGCCTCGATCTGTAGCGGTCTAGGAGCTGCAACACAAAAACTGATCGAACGCCATTGTGTTAGCAGCTCTAGGTCGCGATGTCCGGGTACGGCAACGTGTTGTGCGCCAGGCGACGCGCGTACTCCAGCTGGAAGCCCAGCGGTTCGGCGTGGTCGCGCTCGAACATCGCGATGAACAGCGTGAGCGTGAGGAACGGGTGCGCGCCCAGGCCGAACAGCGCCGGGTAGTCGTGTTCGGCGAGCGCGGCCCGTTCGCTGTCGTCGAACCGCAGCCACGTGCTGGACTCACCGGTCTGGCAGTTGAGGAGCCGGTTGGCCTGCTCGGCCTCCCACCACGCGACGGTGCCGTTCGGGTCGTCCCGGTAGCGCTCCACCAGCTCGGGGTCCCGGTCGACCGTGTAGAGGAACTTGTTCAGCAGGTACTTGCTCATCGCACACCTCCCTGCGGGTACCAGGTGAAGTAGGCCTCCATGGTGTGGAACAGGTCGTAGGTGTCGACGTAGTCGGCCTTCCGGCCCTCACCCGCCACACCCATCATCAGCATGAAGTCCATGAAGCCGTGCGTGGCGTTGCCCGGTGCGTGCAGGCTGTCCAGCGTCACTTCGGCCAGAGTGCCCTCGATGTCGCCGGTAGCGATCCATTCCACGGCCTTGCGGTCGAACTCCGGGTCCGGCCCGTGCGGCCCGAACTGCCGCGGCCCGCCCAGTTCCAGCGACAGGTGCCCGGTGCCGATCACCGCGACCCGCTGGTCCGACGGCCACGACTCGATCAGCTGCCGGATCGTCCTACCCAGCTGCACGAACCGGCTGGGCCGGGGCAGCGGCGGCGCGAAGATGTTCGTGTAGATCGGCACGATCGGCAGGTCGTTCTGCGGGCGCAGCGTGATGATCGGGCACGTGATCGAGTGGTCGATCCGCAGCTCGTTGGAGAACGCCAGATCGAAACCCGCGTCCAGACCCTCCCGCAACACGTACGCCGACAGGTCCTCCTGGCCGCGCAGCAGCATCTTCGGCAGCCCGAACTCGCGCTCCTCGTTGTAGAAGTTCGCGTCGTAGAACGGGGCCTTGCCGACCAGGAACTGCGGCATGTTGTCCAGCCACAGCTGGTGGAAGTGGTCGGAACCGACCATCACCAGCACGTCCGGCCGTGCCTTGGTGAGCGTCTCGCGGAACGCCGACACCTTGCGCACCCACTCGTCGGCGAACGGCGGGCGGTCCTCGCCGGTGGACGTGCTGGCGCGGTAGTAGAACGGATGATGGGTGGAAGCGATCACCGCGACCACTTCAGCCATGGGGACCTCCGGGGGTGAATGGCTCCGGCGGGACGGACCTGTTGTTCAGGTCCACCGACAGGAAGATCTGGTTGCCGACCGGGTTGCGCAGCTCCTCGGCCAGCTGTCCCACCAATCCTGCCGTGCGGGCCAGCAGCGCGAACCCGCGCAGCAGCTCGATCGGCAGGTCGAGATCGGCCAGCGCGGCCCCGCACACACCGGCACCGTTGAGTGGCAGCGTCCGCCCGAGCACCCGCGGATGCACCCTGCCGATCGCCGCGAACAGCGACAGATGCGGCCCGAACAGGCCTTCCTCGGTGGCGATCTGCATCAACCGCGGGGTGCGCGGGTCGCCCTGTTTGTGCACGTGGTGGCCGAGGCCCGGCACGAACTTCCCGGCCGCACGCTGCTCGGTGACCGTCCGCAGCGCCAGCTCGTCCCAGCCCGCGTCGTCGGCAGGCAGCTCAGCATCCACTGTGGACAGCGTGTGGTGCAGGAAGGCACCGGTGTCCTCGGTGACGCCGAGGAACCGCGAGCCGCCGCCGAGCAGCCCGGCCGCCAGCGCACCCTGGATCGAGTCCGGCGCGGACAGGTAGGTCAGCCGGGTCACGATCGCGGTCGGTGTGAAGCCGTGGTCGGCCAGCGCGGCCAGCACCGCCTCGAACACCCGCGTCTGGCCGGGTGTGGGCCGCCGCTGCGTGGCCAGCCAGTAGGCCAGCTCGCCGAACCCGACCGAGCCCATCACGTCGCGCGCCAGATCCTGGCCCAGCAGCGTGATCGAGGTCGGCGACGACGCCCCCAGCGCCGTCGGGTACTCGGGTCGCTCAACCGGTTCGGTCATCGCCGTCCTCCTGCGATGTCGGTTCCTCGGGCGTCGCGAGCCAGGCCCGCAGCTGCGCACCGTGCTCGTCCAGTTCCGGCGGCGGCAGCTCGTAGCGCACCGGAGTCGCCGAGAACCGGATCGGGTGGCGGGTCGTGGGCACGGCCCTGTCGCCATCGCCGACCTCGACCACCGGCTCCAGCCCGAACCGTTCGGCCATCGCGAAACCGCCGTCGATCGTGTTGATCGGCCCGCACGGCACACCGACCGCGACCAGCTCGTCGAACCACTCGGTCGCGGTCTTCGTGCGCAGCCGGTCCTCCAGGATCGGCCGCAGCTCCTCCCGGTTGCGCGTGCGGTCCGCGTTGTGCGCGAACTTGGGGTCGTCCGCGATCTGCGGGATGCCCAGCACCTGGCACAGCTTGCGGAACTGGCCGTCGTTGGCCGCGGTCACGATCAGGTCCTGGTCCGCGGTGGCCAGCGGCTCGTAGGGGAACACGCTGGGATGCGCGTTGCCCATCCGGTAGGGCACGACCCCGCCGGCCACGAACGCCGAGCTGTGGTTGACCAAGCCGGTCAGCGCCGAGGACAGCAGGTTCACCTCGACGTGCTGGCCCTCGCCGGTCGCGTCGCGGTGGCGCAGCGCGGCCAGGATGCCGATCACCGCGTGGTTGCCCGCCATCACGTCGAACACCGAGATCCCCGCCCGGTACGGCGGCCCGTCCGGGTCGCCGGTCAGGCTCATCAGACCGGAGATCGCCTGCACCATCAGGTCGTAGCCGGGCACGTGCGCGCCGCCGGTCGAGCCGAACCCGCTGATCGATGCGTAGACCACACCGGCGTTGGTCGCGCTCACGGTGTCGTAGTCCAGGCCGTAGCGGGTCAGGCCGCCCGGCTTGAAGTTCTCGATCAGCACGTCCGCGCGGCGGGCCAGCTCCTGGGCGAGCTTCGCGTCGGCCTCGTCGCGCAGGTTCAGCGCGATCGACCGCTTCCCGCGGTTGACGCCCAGGTAGTAGGTGGACACCTCGCCACGCACCGGCGGCATCCAGGTGCGGGTCTCGTCGCCCTGCGGACCCTCGACCTTGACCACTTCGGCGCCGAGATCCGCGAGCAGCATCGTGGCGTAGGGGCCGGCCAGCACCCGGGAGAAGTCGGCGACCAGCAGCCCGGCCAGCGGGCCGCCTGGTTCTGCCACGGTGAGCCCCTCTCTGCCGACCAGCGGACGGTTGTCCGCACTACGGATTGTTGGCTCGTGGGCACGTGTCGTCAAGCGATGACGGTCACGTGCGGCACGGTCTCCAACCGGGCGAAGTCGGCACTGATGTCGCCTGCGGTGCGCAGCAGCAGCGGCAGGTGGTGCTGTACCAGGTGCTCCACCGAGGTCTCCGCGGCGTGCGCGTTCACGTTCACGGCCGCGATCACCTTGCCCGCACCGTCACGCAGCGGGGCGGCCACCGACCGGATACCAGGGGCCAACTGCTCGTCGGTCAACGCCCAGCCCCGGGCCCTGACCTCGCGTAGTTCGGCGTCGCGGGCGGCGTGGTCGGGCAGCCAGCGCGGCACCAGCCCGGACCGGCTCGGCTCGGCCAGCACCCGGTCCACCTCGGCGGAGGACAGCGCGGCCAGCTGCACCTTGCCCAGCGACGTCTGCAGCGCGGGGAACCGGGTGCCGATCTGCACGGCCAGCGACACGATCTTGGGCACCGCGACCCGGGCCACGTAGACGATGTCCGAGCCGTCCAGCTGCGCGATCGAGCACGACTCGTTCGTCTCCTCGACCAGGCGTTCCAAGTGCGGGCGGGCCACGTCCCACAGGCCCATCGACCGCACGTACGCCACGCCCAGCTCCAGCACCCGGGGGGTCAGCGCGAACTCGCGGCCGTCGGACCGCACGTAGCCCAGAGCCTGCAGCGTCAGCAGGATGCGGCGGGCGGTCGGCCTGGCCAGGCCCGTCGCGGTGGCGACGTCGGCCAGCGACATGCGCGGCCGACCCGCCGGGAAGGCGGCGATGACCTCGAGGCCACGGGCCAATGCCTCGATGAAGTCGGGTCCGGTGCCCTCGCGCGGCATCGAACACCTCCCGTCTGGCCTGATGCGCGTCGTCCGCGCGCTTGGTGTGCTGTGCCGCACCATAGCGTGCCGGTGTCCGGCTGGCGGACAAATCGCACCAGACCCCGCCCGACAGGCCCAGAACTGGGGCATTGACAGCGCCGCCGGTGTCAGTAACAGTGCCATCAGGTCACCGTTCGACCGCGCAGCGAACGGTTGTCCGTATGGTGGCAGCGAGTGCGGGAGTGATGGCGATGAGTGACCTGAACACCATCGAGGCCGGTCGGCCGGTGGTGCTCCGCGACGGCACCGTGTTGACCATGAACGATGCCAAGGAAGTGCTGCACCATTGTGACCTGCTGGTCGTCGACGACCGGATCGCCGCGATCGGGCCGAACCTGACCGTGCCCGATGGCACCATCGAGATCGACGCGGCGGGCGGCATCGTGATGCCGGGCATGATCGACACCCACCGGCACATGTGGCAGACCGCGATGCGCGGCTACGGCGCGGACTGGACGCTGACGCAGTACTTCGTCTGGTACTACCTGGAGTGGGGCAAGGCGTTCCGGCCGCAGGACGTCTACGCGGGCAACCTGCTCGGCGCGATCGAGGCGATCGACGCCGGCGTCACCACGACCGTCGACTGGTCCCACGGCCTGCAGACCACCGACCACGCCGAAGCGGCCGTCGACGCGCTGCAGGCGGTGCCCGGCCGGTTCATCCTGGCCTACGGCAACATCCAGGACTCCCCGGACAAGTGGAGCGGCACGCCTGAGTTCCGCGACTTCGTCAACCGCCGCATGACCGGCAACGACATGCTCGGCTTCCAGATGGCCTTCGACGTCACCGGCGACCCCGCGTTCCCGGAGAAGGCGGCGTTCGAAGTGGCCCGCGACCTCGGCGTCGCCGTCACCACGCACGCCGGCGTGTGGGGTGCCACCAGCGACGACGGCATCCGGCTCATGTACGAGAACGGCTTCATGCAGCCCGAGACCGTCTACGTGCACAGCGCGTCGCTGTCCGCCGACAGCTACCACCGCATCGCGGCCACCGGCGGCTCGGTGTCCGTGTCCACCGAGAGCGAGCAGAGCGCGGGCCAGGGCTACCCGCCCACCTGGGCCATCCGATCCCACGACATCCCGGTGTCGCTGTCCATGGACACCACGGTGTGGTGGAGCGGCGACCTGTTCTCCGCGATGCGCTCGACGCTGGGCGCGGACCGGTCGCGGTGCCACCTGGAGGCGCACGGCCAGGGCGAGACCGTGACCCAGGCCGGGCTGCGCGCCGACCAGGTCGTGGACTGGGCGACCCGCGGCGGAGCGAAGGCACTCGGCCGGGACAGCGATC
Source organism: Candidatus Melainabacteria bacterium (assembly GCA_963780635.1). Lineage (GTDB taxonomy): Bacteria > Actinomycetota > Actinomycetes > Mycobacteriales > Pseudonocardiaceae > DATEPR01. Next base: position 781,866 of record CAWACW010000012.1, on the reverse strand, counting down.
TCGGCAGCCTCGAAACAGGCAAGAAGGCGGATGTCGTCCTGATCAAGAACGACGCATCGCCGGTGATGTTCCCACTGCTCAATCCCTATGGCCACGTGGCGTTCCAGGCGCAGCGCGGCGACGTGCACACGGTGATCGTCAACGGGCGGGTCGTCAAGCACGAGCACCGGCTCGTCGGCGTCGACCTGGCACCGGCACGGCAGGCGATCGAGCAGACCGTCGAGCACCTGCGCGCCACGCTCGGCGAGCAGGCGTGGCAGCAGGGGATGCACCCCGAGATTCCCGAGACGAAGATCCTCGACAATCCCTACACCTACACCGAGTACCACAGCGCTACAACGCATGGCAGCTGACGTGGTACCCGGCTCCTGGGGAGCCGGGGCGCGGTCACCGTCGACCTCCGACGGCGGTGCTCGTACCCCGGCGCGGTACCCGAGGCCCAGACTCCCGCACGGGCCCGACACCAACGCTGGGGGGCAGCGTGCGCAACCTGCCCCTCAGCGTTCCCCCAATCCCGCTGTGCAGGCGGCCCTTTCGGTGGTGGGCCGGCGTTTCCGTGCCCGGGCGGACGTTCCTTAACGCTCCAACTGCGGCCGATCGGTCTTCGCCGCGGCTTCGTCATCGGCGTCGGACTTGGCCTGCTCCCCGCCGTTCATGCCCTTCCGCACCATGTCCAAAATGGACATACCCTGGCTGACCAGCCCGGCGGCGATCTCACCGAGCCCGTCCGAGCCGTTGAGGATGTTCACGTTCGCGCCCGCCAGCCCGTGGGAGGCTTCGCGGACGATCTCCGGCAGCTGCGAGATCAGCAACTGGTCCAGGGCCACCCGGTTGTTCGACGCGGCGGCGGCGGCCTGAATCCGCATCCGCTGGGCCTCCGCCTCGGCCAGGATGCGCACCTTCTCGGCCTCGGCCTCGGCGGGCCGGACCACCTCGGAAACCAGTTGCTGCTGACGGAGTTCGGCGCCGCGCTGGGCCAGCTCGGTCTGCGCGGCGATGACCTGGCGCTGGGCCTGAGCCTGGGCCAGCGGGCCTGCCTGCGCGGCCTCGGCCTGGGCCTTGTCCACCTCGGCCTTGTACTGGGCCTGGACGATGGAGGTCTGCCGGGCGTACTCGGCCTGCTGGCGCTGGGACTCCTGCTCGGCCTGGGCGGCGAGCTGGTTGGCCTGCGCCTGGGCGATCTGCGCCTTCTGCTGGATGACGGCGTTGTGCGGGGCGGCCATCGCGGCGATGTAGCCCAGCTTCATGTCGTCGATCGACTGGATCTGCAGTGAGTCGACGGACAGGCCGATCTTGGCCATCTCCTCCTTGGAGCCGTCGAGCACCTCGGTGGCCAGCTTCTGCCGCTCGGTGACGATCTCCTCGACCGTCATCGAACCGACGATCGAGCGCAGGTGGCCGGAGAAGATGCGGCCGGTCAGGATCGACATCTGGTCCTGGTCGGACAGGAAGCGCTGGCCGGCGTTGACGATGCTCTCGTCGTCGTTGCCGACCTTGAACGCGATGACGGCGCGCACGTTCAGCGCGATGCCCTGCTTCGTCACGCAGGCCTCGGCCACCTCCGCCTCCTCCATGGACAGCGTGAGGAACCGGACCTTGCGGAAGATCGGCAGGACGAACGCGCCGTGCCCGGTGACCACCCGGAAGGGCGTTCCTTGCCGGCCGACCCTGCCGCCGGAGATCAACATCGCCTGATCGGGCGCTGGCACGTGGTAACCGAACATTCTTTTACTCTCCAGTCAGGAAAAGCGCAGGTCGAAAATGGGTCAGGAATAGTGGGACGGCAGTGCGGAGGGCTCCGACCATCGGACGACAGTGACCGAGCGGGCTCCCCGGGCTTCGACGATCAGCACGGCAGCACCCTTGGGCAGCGGATCGTCCGACCACGCGAGGAAACTCTCCGACCCACCGCGAATCTTGATCAACACTTCTCCGGCCCCGGCCGGCCCGCGCGTGGCAACGGTGAGCACACCCACACGACCGATGGCCGCCGGGTCACCGTCCATCGGTGCTCGACCTCTCCTCCATGACTGTCTGGTTGCCAAACTACTGCGTGCCACCCGACTCGCGCAGGCAGATGCCCCAGTCGTGAGTCGTGACGAGAGCTGCGATGATCAGCTACCCAGGGTGGCGATCGAACACCGCCCGTGAGCGAGAGGGAGCACCGTGATCCGCACATGTCGGGGGACGGACCAGACGATCAAGGTGACGTTCGTGCTGCCGGCGGAAGAACCGTCCGGCCGGGTGAGCGTGGTGGGGGAGTTCAACGGCTGGCGGCCAGGAGCCCACGAACTGCGCAAGCGATCCAACGGCACCCGGTCGGTGTCCGTCCAGGTGCCGCACGGCACGACCCTGTGCTTCCGCTACCTCGCCGAGGGCGCCGAGTGGTTCGACGACCCGGACGTCCACCACAGGGACGAACGAGGCGGCCTGTTCACGGCAGAGTGGCAGCTACTCACCCAGCCGAGTGCACTGCAGTCTTGATGGCCCGAACGTGACGGCCCGAACGTGACGGGTTCGACGACGCGAGCGTGACTGGACGACGCGAGCGTGACTGGCCGGACGCTCTGCCTCGATCGCGAGGGCCAGGTCGCGCGCCCGGCCACGATCGGCCTGGCCCCGACGCGGCTGGCTCGACGCGCTGGCTCGACGCGCTGGCTCGACGCGCTGGCTCGACCCGGCCCCGGCCGGGATCGCCCCGGCTCGGACCGGCGCGAATCGCGCAGTGGGGCGGTCCGGCTTGGATCGGGCGGCTGGAACCCGCGGCCGAATCGAGCCTGCACGTGTGGCGGCGGCCGCTGTCGGCGTGCGCGGAACCGCGCGCTCGACTCGGCGCCGGCCCGGATCGCAATGGCTCGGACCGGCGCGAATCGCGCAGTGGGGCGGTCCCGGCCTGGATCGGGCGGCTGGAACCTGCGGCCGAACCGAGCCTGCACGTGTGGCGGCGGCCGCTGTCGGCGTGCGCGGACGACTCGGCCTCGGCCCGGATCGCAATGGCTCGGTCCGGCGCGAATCGCGCAGCGGGGCGGTCCGGCCTGGATCGGGCGGCTCGAACCCGCGGCCCAACCGAGCCGCCACGTGTGGCGGCGGCCATGGTCGGCGTGCGTGGCACCGCGCGGCAGTCGGACGTACATATGGAGGGTGTCGATATGGAGGGTGTCGCCAGCGTGAGTCGGCTGGCCTACTTACCTCGAAGCGATCCTCGTCGGAGCCCTCCAGAGCGTCACCGAACTCTGCCCCGTCCGCAGTCTCGGCCACTCCGTGCTCATCCCCGCCATCGTCGGCGGCGAGTGGGCCCGCGATCTCGACGTCTCCGCGCCCGAATCGCCCAGCTCTCCCTGGGTCGCGGCACACTGATCGGGTCCGCGCAGGCCTCGCCCTGCTCGCCGGCATCAGCCGCTCCGGCGTCACGATGGTCGCCGGGCTGCTGCGCGGACTGTCCCATGAGGACGATGCTCGATTCTCCTTCCTGCTGCCACGCCTGTCATCCTCGCCGACGGCCCAGTCAGGATTCTCCGATCTGTTCGGGCCACTCGGCAACGGCGTCCACGGCAGGTACTCGTCGGTAGCATCGTCGCGTTCGCCAGCGCCTTTCTCGTGGTCCGCTTCCTGACCCGCTATTTCCGGACCCGCACGCTCATCCCTTCGCCGTCTACTGCGTGCTGGCCGGTGCGTTCGTCGTCGTCTGGCTGCTCGTCCACTGCGCGGGCCTTACCCGGGAACCCTGTCGGCGCTACGCTTCACCCGATCGGGGAGTGAACACGGCAGGAGAAATTTCGGTGACCGGAGAACGTGAGTCAGTGGTGTTCGACCCTGACGATGTATCTGCTCGCAGGGCGAAGCTGGCGAACAGCGTCGACAAGCCCTCGGCCGCTCGGATCTACGACTATTTCATCGGCGGCGAGCACAATTTCGCCATTGACCGGCAGTTCGCCGAGGTGCTCGTCGGCCGCATTCCGAAAATCGGCGACTACGCCCGCGAGTGCCGCCTGTTCATGGGTCGTGCGGTGCGCTACGCGTCCGAGCAGGGCTACACGCAGTTCGTCGACATCGGCTCCGGTCTGCCGACGGCAGGCAGCGTGCACGAGATCGCCGACGCGGGCCGCCCGCAGCGCGACAGCCACGTGGTCTACATCGACAACGAGCCCATCGCCTTCGCGCACGCCGAACTGCTCTTGGACGACCTCGCCGACGCCAGCAGGCACCGCGCCGTCTACGCCGACATGCTCGACCCGCTCAACCTGTGGCAGCAGGTCAGCGAGACGAAGGTGATCGACACCAGTCGCCCGGTCGTGCTGCTCGTGTCCGCTGTGCTGCACTTCATCAAGGACGACGCCAACCCGGACGCCGCCCTGGAGTTCTACCGTCGCCACCTGCCGTCGGGCAGCCTGCTGATCCTCAGCCAGATGTCCGGCGAGAACCCGCGTGACGCCGACGAGGAAGCCGCGCTGCGCCAGCTCGAGGAGTTCTACGAGAAGACCACGAACCCCGGCCAGTTGCGCACTCGCGATCAGTTCATCCGGTTCTTCGGCGACTTCGACCTGATCGAGCCCGGCCTGGTCTGGGCACCGGACTGGCACCCGGACGGCAAGAGTCCGTTCCAGCAGGGCTCGCAGTCGCGGATCATCGCCGGGGTCGGCCGGAAGCGTTAGCCAGGGCCGCTGCCCCCGCCGCCGCCACCACCGCCGTTGCCGCCCCCACCACCGTTGCTGCTGCCACCACCGTTGCTGCTGCCGCCACCGCTGTTGCCGTGGTCGCCAGGCCCACCAGGGCCGCGGCCACTGTTGTCGCTGCGGGCGCGGTCACGGTGGTGGTGCTGGACCAGGGTCGGCGTCGTCGCCGGCACGGTCGTGCTGGTTGTGGTCGACGTCGGCGGTGGAGTCGTCGATTGCTGGGTCGGCTGGTTGACGGCGATGTCGGGGCTCCGCACATCGGCGGTCGGCGCGGGGCTGTTCAACGTCACCACCAGCCCGGTGGCCAGCGCCGCGATACCGGCGGCGGCGAGCCCGAGCGGCCGCCACACCCGCATGGCACCGCCCCGGCGACCCGCCGCCGCGACACCCGCGCCGGCGATCACCGGTAGCCGGGCGGTCGCGGTGCCGGTCGTCGGCTCGGCCTCCAGGTGCCGCACGCACATCGCGGCGGTCGGCCGCTCGGCCGGGTCGGCGGCGGTCATCGCCGCGATCATGCCCGCCAAGTCGAACGGGAGGTCCGAGGGAATCCGCGGCGGCCGGTTCAGCCGCGCCAGCGCGATCTCCACCTCGGTTCCGCCGTAGTACTCGATTTCGCCGGTCAGACACTCCAGCAGCACCAGGCCCAGCGCGTACACGTCGGCGGGCGGTCCGACCTCCTGGCCGAGCACCTGCTCCGGCGCCAGGTAGGCGGGTGTTCCGATCAGCTCGTTGGTCCTGGTCAACCGTTCCGAACCGGCCAGCAACGCGATGCCGAAATCGCCCAGGTGCGGCAAGCCCTGCTCGTCGAGCAGGATGTTGGAGGGCTTGATGTCCCGGTGCACGACATCGCGACTGTGCACGTGTGCCAGCGCGGCCGCCAGCACGGCGCCCAGGTACTGGACCTCGCCGGGCGGCAGCGGACCACGCAGCAGCTTGGTCAGCAGGCTGGGGCCGAGCACCGGCTGCATGACCAGATACGGCCTGCCGTCCTGGGTCTCCACGTCGTACACCGACACCAGGCCGGGATGCGACAACCGGGCGAGCGCCCTGGCTTCGTCCTGGAACCGCCGTCGCGCCAACTCGTCCGGTTCGACACGGAAGAGCTTCACCGCGACGGGTCGGTCCAGGATCTGGTCATGCGCAAGGTAGACGTCGGCCATCGCACCACGACCGAGCAGCTCACCGAGCTGAAACCGTTCTGGTAACGACGAATCCGGCGGCGGAGGATTGTTCCGGACATCGTCCACGGGTGCGGCCTCCTATGGGCAGGGTTGTCTCACAGGGGTTGGGTTACCTGCCGCGCCGCCGTTCAACCCCCGCGGCAAACGTAGCACCGAAATGAGGGGGTACCCGCGGAACCCGTATCAGCTGGGCGGTTTGCCCGGGTGTGCGTCCAACACGGTGGTCAGCACGACCTCGTGCGCCAGCAACGCCTTCAGCGCGGACAGCGGGAAGGCGAAGGCCGCGGGCAGCCGGATGAGCGTCCCGGTAGGCACAGTGGCCGCCGTGGTCAGTCGCAGGTCGGTCATTCAGCTGCCATCTCGACGGACACATTCGCGCCGGTCTCCAGCGATGTCTTCAGTGCGGAGCTGATGGCGGGCCGGCCGCCACTGACACCCGCCAGCAGGATCGACCCCGGCTCGAAGCCCTCGTGCACGGTCATGTGGACGAACGTGCCGTCGGCCATCGGGTCCAGCGTCAACGCTGCCGTGAGATCCCGGTAGCGCACGGGTCCGGGCGCGGTCGTACTGGTTCATCCAGCACACCGTCCCCACTCGGCACTGCGCCGAGTTGGGGACGGCTTGCTGTCGTGGGCGGCGCGGGCTTCCCGTCAACGGAGACGACGTCGCTACGCTGAGTGGTCGTTCCGAGCGCTCATGACACTGACGTGCTAAGAAACACAGAGTCACGAACGCACGCTGTGACTATCGTGCTCGCATGTCAGGTTTGGCTGATGGCTGGGCCGAGCTGGCCTCGCAGAGGTTGCTCGCCCAGCTCCACGTGCGGATCGGTATGCCGGGCATGGCGGCGGCGGCCGGCCTGCCGGGCCTGGTAGCGGCGATGGATCAGCACGCGGCAGCGGTCAGGGACATCCTGTCCTTCGGCGTGGACGGCTCGGCAACGGTGGCCGGACCGGTCCTGCTGGCCGGGTACGCGAAGGGCCTGATCGACCAAGCCAAGGAGCTCGGCTGGAGATTCGGCACACCCCCTGATTGGGCGAGCGCCGACTGGGTGGCAGCGCGCTTGTTGGCGATATGCGACCTGGCGCGCAGGGCGAATGAGCCGATACAGGACCTGGCGGGCCTGGAACCCCTGCTCTGAGCATTGGCGATTTCAGCCGGGACAGGTAGCCGGAGAAGCCGAATAACAAACGCGGCCACAAAACAAACGGTTCGCCGAGCCAAGGCGAGTAATGCGCGACTGTCCGCCACCAACTCTAGAAGAACCGGCGGCCAAGTCCAAGGTGAGTACCGCGAGACTGGCGGGCATCGACTCCACCCCGAATCGGCGGCCGCCGAACCCGAGGCGACCAGCGCGAGACTGCCGGGCACCGACTCCACCCCCGAACCGGCAGCGCCGATCCAAGGCGACCAGCGCGAGACTGCCGGGCACCGACTCCACCCCGCGAACGCTTCCGCCGAACCCAAGGCGACCAGCGCGAGACTGCCCGGCACCGACTCCACCCCGAATCAGCGGCCGCCGAGCCCAACGCGACCACCTCGCGACCGTTCGGCACCGACTCCACCACGAACCGGCAGCGCCGATCCAAGCCGACCACCCACGCGACTCGTAGCGGTTCGCAGGTCCCGCTTCCCCGCCCCGGACTCCGGCGTCAAGTGCAGCCTGGACGAGGGAACGGGGAGGACTGGATCGTGGCTCCGTAACTCCGGATGGCCGCAGATGTGAGGCGATCGCCGGGCTGAACTGGCTGCGGGACAAGCGATCCCGGGTCTGCACAGCGGGGAACGGCAGCGTGGCTCGAACCGTCGCGGGTTGTCGGGTCTGGTGAACCCGCGCAAGCCTTCGCCACGGGTTGACCGGCTGCACAAGTGCGGGGTGGCCGATGCCTCCACATCGGCCACCCCACACTCGTGACCAGTCTACTGCTGAGGCGTCCCACCAGGAGACGTGGTCGAATCGCCCGTCTGCCGAGTCGGCGCCGAGGTCGACGTCGTGGTCGAAGCGGAAGCCCGTTCCGTGGGCAACTCCTCCGTCGTGGCCCCGGAACGCATCGCGTCCTCGCGGCCCCGCTGGTAGGCCTCGCCGTGCGCCTGCCCGGCCGGCAGCTCGTTCTCGAACCGGTTGATCCAGGTCTCCCAGCGCTGTTGCATCGGCCGGATCAGACCGCCACCCATGCCGACCACCACGACACCGCCGATGGTCGCCAGTACCGTGATCAGCACCGGCGTGGTGACCGAGGTCGCGATCCCCATCTGGTTGAGCGCCGCGATGATGCCCAGGCCCCAGATGAACACCGCTGCCAGCGTGCCCAGCATGCGGCCGTAGGACAGGTTGGCCAGCGGCCTGGTGATCAGGTCCCGCACCACCCGGGCGATGGCGCCGACCACGACGATGATCAGCATCGCCACGATCAGCCTGGGCAGCCACGCGACGATCGTGGTGAGGATGTTGCTGATCGGGTTCGGGCCGAACGCGCCGAACGCGACCTCCAGCGCGATCAGCAGGACCGCGTAGTACACGACCCGTGCGATCAACTCTGCCGCGTCCCAGTTGCCTCGCGCCAGCATGTCGTTCAGGCCACCGCGTTCGACGACCTTGTCGAAGCCGACCTTCCGCAGCACCGTCGCCACGATCGCGCGCAGAATTCTCGCGATTATCCAGCCGATGAGCAGGATGATGAGGAACGCGACCAGCTTGGGCACGAAGTTGGCCACCGATGTCCAGGCTGAGGACAGTCCACCACCGATGTCGATGGCCGCCAGTGTCGTTGTCGACATTACCGCGATCCTTTCGTTTCGCCGCCCTTTCGGAATCGACGCGCTGATGTCACTGTTGCCCATACGAGCTGCGAGGACACATGCGATAAACGTTCAGGTGAAATAGCGCCACGGAGGTGTGGGAATGGCGAGTTGAGCCTGCGTGGAGCGTCGAGTTGCCGCAGGTGACCGAGAAGGTTAGCATAGCTAAGGTAACTGATGGCCTCATCGTCGGAAGTGAGTGGTGCCCGGTGAATCCGGTGGACGCCGAGCCGGTGGCAACGGAGTCGCAGCGTGAGCGGCGCCGCAGGGAGCGTGCCGAAGTAGCGGTGCGCCGGCCCGGCTACAAGTGGATCGCGCTCTCGAACACCACCGTCGGTGTCCTGATGGTCACGATCAACATGTCGATCCTGTTGATCGCGTTGCCTGACATCTTCCGCGGCATCCATGTCGATCCGCTGCAGCCCGGCAACACCAGTCTGTTGCTGTGGCTGATCATGGGCTACCTGGTGGTGACCGCCGTTCTGGTCGTCAGCTTCGGCCGCCTTGGCGACATGTTCGGCAGGGTGAAGATGTACAACGCGGGCTTCGCGGTGTTCACCGTCTTCTCGATCCTGCTGTCCGTCACCTGGTTGCAGGGCACGGCTGGCGCGCTGTGGCTGATCATCATGCGGGTGCTCCAGGGCGTCGGCGGCGCGCTGCTGATGGCCAACTCCGCTGCCATCCTGACCGACGCGTTCCCCACCAACCAGCGCGGTCTCGCCCTGGGTCTCAACCAGGTCGCGGGTATCGCGGGCTCGTTCATCGGGCTCATCCTCGGCGGCCTGCTGGCCCCGATCGAGTGGCACATCGTGTTCCTGGTGTCCGTCCCGGTCGGGCTGTTCGGCACCGTCTGGGCCTACCTCAAGCTGCACGACACCGGCCACCGCCAGCCCTCGAAGGTCGACTGGTGGGGCAACTTCAGCTTCGCCGTCGGCCTGATCTCCGTGCTCGTCGGCATCACCTACGGCATCCAGCCCTACCACGGCCACACCATGGGCTGGACCAACCCGATGGTGCTCGGCTGCCTGATCGGTGGCGCCGTCGTCCTCGTCGTCTTCTGCGTGATCGAGACCCGGGTCGCAGAGCCCATGTTCCGGCTGGGCCTGTTCAAGATCCGCGCCTTCACCGCGGGCAACATCGCCGCGCTGCTGTCCGGCCTCGGCCGTGGCGGCCTGATGTTCATCCTGATCATCTGGCTGCAGGGCATCTGGCTACCCCAGCACGGCTACAGCTTCGAGAAGACCCCACTGTGGGCGGGCATCTACATGCTGCCGCTGACCGTCGGCTTCCTGGTCGCCGGCCCGGTGTCCGGCTGGCTGTCCGACCGCTTCGGCGCGCGCATGTTCTCCACCGGCGGCATGATCATCGCCGCGCTGAGCTTCGTGTGGCTGCTGCTGATCCCGGTGAACTTCCGCTACTGGGAATTCGCGGTGGCGCTGCTCGTCAACGGTATCGGCATGGGCCTGTTCGCGTCGCCGAACCGGGCCGGGATCATGAACAGCCTGCCCTCGCAGCGCCGCGGTGCCGGTGCCGGCATGTCCACCACGTTCCAGAACTCGGCGATGGTGCTGTCCATCGGCGTGTTCTTCACCCTGATGATCGCCGGCTTGGCCGCCTCCCTGCCGCACGCGCTCAGCAGTGGCCTCGTCGCCCAGGGTGTACCGGCCGGTGCGGCACAGAAGCTGGCCGGCCTGCCCCCGGTGTCGGTGCTGTTCGCCTCGCTGCTGGGCTACAACCCGATCCAGACGCTGCTCGGACCGACCGTGCTGAGCCAGTTGCCCGCGGGACACGCCGCGTTCCTGACCGGCCGCGCCTTCTTCCCGCAGCTCATCTCCGGCCCGTTCGCCCAGGGGCTCGGCGTCGCGTTCGCGTTCGCCATCGCCGCCTGCGTGATCGCCGCGATCGCGTCCGCACTGCGTGGCGGCAAGTTCATCTACACCGAGCCGACCGTCGCCGTCGAGTCGAAGTCCACCGAGCCGGTGTCCGCCGGATCGGCCCGCACCGACTCCTGACCCGCTCCAACCCGGCGCCGCCTGCCCGATGTGGCAGGCGGCGCTGCGCTGTTCTCGGCACCGAACTCCGCTGGCACGGTCGGCGTGGGATGGTGTGCTCGACGGATGGCTCGCGTGACCAGCGCGCTGGCGGTGCTGCTGCTGGCCGTCCTACCGCTGACCCCGGCGACCCCGGTGGCGCCGACCTCGCTGATCCTCGTTTCGCAAGGCAGTGACGGGGCCGCGGCCATCGCCGACAGCGGCCAGGCGGCGCTCTCCGCCGACGGCACGGCTACGGCGTTCGACTCGACGGCCGTGTTGCGGACCAGTGCGGCCGTGCCGCAGTCGCCCGCTCAGGACACAGCCCATCGCAAGGTCTACGTGCGCGACCGGCTCGCCGGGCGGACCACGCTGCTCAGCGACGGCGGCCTCGGCGACGCGACCGCACCCTCCCTTTCCGCGACCGGCCGACTGGTCGCGTTCGAGGCGAACGACGCGCGCAGCGGCGAGAACGAGATCGACGTGGCCACGGAGGAGAGCCAGGGCGACCTCGTACGCACGCGGGTGACCGGCAACCGGGGCGACCCGCGTTACCAGCGGATCGGTGCCTGCCCGTTCGCCGACGAGGCCGCTGGGCTGGGCCGGTGCGGACCGCGACTGTCCGCCGACGGCAGCACTCTCGCGTACCCGGCGACCCTGTCGCCGGTGTCGCCCAGCCTTCGGCTGTCGGTACCGGGCGGCGACGAGGAAGGCGCCCGGCCCGTCGCTGCCAACCTGATCGACTTCGTGCCCGCCGATCAGATGGCCGAGTTCGGCGGCGCGGTCTTCGGGATCCTCCAGGTCACCCTCACCTACACGAACACCGGCGACGCGCCGATCGACTTCACCGCGGTCCCGGCCGCGACTGCGCCGTTCCGGATCACGCAGGCCACCTGCGGCCGGCGGCTCGCCCCCGGCGGCTCGTGCGATGTGGACGTCGAGTTCGACGCGGGCGGCACGTGCCCGGACAACGGCACCTCGGTCATCGAGAGCGGAGAACTGACCACGACGGCGACCACCCCGGACGGCCAGACAGGGGTCCAACTCGTGGCCACGTGCGCGCCCTTCAGCTCCACGTCCGGTACCCCGGAAGCACGGCCTGCCCGGTACGCCACCCCAGTGGCGGCGACACCCGAGTGTGCGGCACCCCCGACCGGGCTGCCGCTGGCCGCCGTGCCGCCGCAGGACGACGGCGAGGCCGACAACCAAGGCACCTCCGCGGTGGACAACGGCCAGGTCGAGGTCGGGCGGCCGGAACTGGTGTGGACGACGGTCAGCGGCAACGGTGTCCTGAGCTTCACCGCGCCGGACTGCTCGGTACGGCTGGTGGACCCCACGACACTTCGGCCCGCGACACCCCTGCCCACCGACCAGCCGCCGCCCTGCCACCAGGGCGAACAACTGGGCGAACAACTGGGCGAGCCGAGCACCTTCAGCGTGCCGGCGGCCGACTCGTGCACTGCGTACTTCCTTCTCGATCCGCGGCGCGTCGCGACGAGCGCCGGACTGCTCACACTCGACGACGAGGACTGCTTCGCGTGCCGACAGCACACCTACATCGCCGTGACCGGTACGCGGCACGTCATCGTGGCGCGGCACGGGCCCGCTTTCGCGACGGCACCGGGCACGGTGGTGAGCGTCGACGGTCACGGCAACCCCGTGCCGGACGCGAGCCAGCCGACGCTGTCCACGAGCGGCCGCTACGTCGGGTTCACCGCCCCGGTCCCGATCGGCACACCGGGACAGCAGCCGGCGGGCGGGACCGGGGTGTGGCGGCGCGACACCTCGGGGAAGGCGACGATCCTGGTGTCCTGCCTGCCCGGCGCGGGCGCGTGCCGGCGGGACACCACGGCGAGCTTCCCGTCGATCTCCGGTGACGGCTCCCGGATCGCGTTCCTGGCCCGGCCGAACGGGTCGACGCCGGCGCAGGTCTACGTCCGGGAAACCGTGGCCGGGCAGACCGTGCTCGTGTCGGGCCGGGGCGGGGCGCCGGGGAACGCGTCGGGCAGCGACCCGGTGATCTCGCAGGACGGCAGCACGGTCGCGTTCGCATCCACGGCGACGAACCTGCCCGGATCCTCGACCGGCGGACAGGCGCTGAACGCCTACCTCGACGACCTCGGTCCCGGCACCACCGGCCTCGTGCGAGTGGGCAGTCTGGCAGGCAGCAAAGCAGCCGTCCGGCCGGCGCTGGACGCGCACGGCAGGCTCGTCGCCTTCGAGAGCACGAGCCGGCTACTGCCCACGGCGGCGTCCGGAGTAGACAGTGCGTACCTGTTCGGGCGTTTCGGCGAGCTGGCCTTCGCGCCGTCGTCGATCTCGTTCGGCAAGCTCGTCGCGGGCCTGCCGCAGCAGACCCGCACGGTGACGGTGACCGATACCGGGCTGGGCCCGATCACGTTCACAGGTGTCGCCATCACCGGGCCGTTCCGGCTGATCGTCGACTCGTGCGCGGGCTTGGTGCTGCATCGTGGCCAGCGGTGCGTCGCGACGGTCGTGTGCCGGCCCGTCGGCGCAGGCCGTCCGGCTGGTGTGTTGACCTGGACCACGGCCGACGACGGCGAGCCGCCCGTCCGCACGGGCGTGCGGATCGGCGCCACGATCGTCCTGCCGACGGCACCGCTGCTGACCGTCTCGCCCACGGTCGCCGACAGCGGTCAGGTCGTGCGGGCCACCGGGGCCGCGTTCCCGGCGGGCGTGGTCACCTTGCGCTGGAGCGCGGGCCTCGGCACGACGACCGCGGTGGTCGGCGCGGACGGGCGGTTCGCGGTCGACTTGGTGATCTTCCCGGACGACCTGCTGGGTCAGCGGACGCTGCTCGCCGCCGGTCCGTCGGGCACGGTACTGGCGTCGGCGGCGTTCCTGGCCGTGCCGGACCCGGAGCAACCGCCCTTCCACAAACAGCGGCCGTGACGGTCAGGACGGTTCGGTGATCCGGCCGCGTGGTGCTGGACCGGCGTCGCGGGCCGGGGGCTCGGGCCTGCGGCGCTGGACCGGTCGCAGGTCGAACTCGGCAGGCGGGTCGGCCAGGTCGGTGTGCGGTGGCGGGATCAGGGGCGCGATCACGACGAGATCCAGGGTCGTGCGCGGCGGGACACCGCAGCGGGCCCACGCGTCGATTCGCCTCTGGTGGCTCGTCGGCCGGGGCGCAGCGCAGGGTCACCAGTTGCTCGGTGCCGGCCAGTGATCCGGTGAGGCAGTCGGCGGGGATCGTCTGGTGCTCGACGCAGCCGGTGAGCACGGCGTCCAACAGTTGGTGCTCGGTGAGGTCGGCGGGCTCGCCGGGCCACGCGGTGAGCAGGTAACGCAGCCGGTAGCGGCGGATCGGCTGCCGGCGGGCCGTGACGGTGCCGTCCACGGCTCTGATGTCGTCGGCGTAGCCGGTCAGGCCACTGAGGTCCTCGCGGATGTCGCAGAGAAAACCGTTGATCAGCAAAGCTTTCGTGGGTGCCTCGGCGTAGGGAGGGGAGAAGGCCACCTCGGCGTGCTCCGGTAGGCAGCGGCACAGCAGGGTGCGCAGCGCGACGTCCACGTCGTGGATCACGGACCCATCGTCCCGTCAGTGCGGTCACGTGGGGGTACGACAAGTGCAGCGGCAGGCGTCAGGTGCCGTGCGCGAACGCGCAGCGAGCAGTGCGCGACATCCGGTCCGCACGAGCGCCGCCGGTGGCCCGTCGCGCTGGCAGGCTCGACATGTCCAGAGCCGTCCAGCGTGGAGGGGTCGATGCCCAGTTACCTGTCGCCCGGCGTGTACGTCGAGGAAGTGTCCGCCGGCTCGCGCCCGATCGAGGGTGTCGGCACAGCGCTGTGCGCGTTCGTCGGATTCACCGAGCTGGGCCCGATGCACCAACCCGTGCTGGTCACCAACTGGACGCAGTACACGAAGACCTTCGGATCCTTTGTGGACAACGCTTACCTACCACACTCGGTGTACGGGTACTTCCTCAACGGCGGTGGATCGGCCTACGTGGTCAGCATCGGCGCGCTGGGCCAGGCCGACGACGCCACCCCCGTCCCGGCCACCGCGGAGCTGACGTCCGGCGCCGAGAACGGCAAGATCGCGCTCACCGTGCGCGCGCTCGCCGAAGGCAGGGACATCGCCGTCGAGGTCGCCGACGCCACCGAACCGGGCGAGGACATCTTCAAGCTCGTCGTGCACGTGGCAGGCGAACCGGTCGAGACGTTCGACAATCTCACCGCGAAGCGCGGCCCGGCGAACGTGGTCACCGTGGTGCGGCAGCAGTCCAGGCTGATCCGGATCGAGGAACCCAAGACCGGCACGGCGGTGCCCCGCAAGGGATCGCGGGTCACGCTGGCCACGGACGAGCCGTCGCGGATCCCGCAGGTCACACCCGACCAGTACTCGGGCGACGCGGGAGCGCGGACCGGGTTCGCGGGTCTGGAGACCATCGAGGACGTCACGATGCTGTGCGTGCCCGACGCGATGTCGGCGTACCAGGCGGGGGTGCTCGACGAGGACGGGCTCAAGGCGATCCAGCTCGCGATGATCGCGCACTGCGAACTGATGGGTGACCGGGTGGCGGTCCTGGACCCGCCGCCGGGGCTCAGTCCGCAGGCGATGAAGGACTGGCGGGTCGACGTGGCCGGCTACGACTCCAAGTACGCGACGCTGTACTACCCGTGGATCAGCGTGCTGGACCCGTTGCGCGGTAAGCCGGCGTTCCTGCCGCCGAGCGGGCACATGGCGGGTGTGTGGGCGCGGACGGACGAGACGCGGGGTGTGCACAAGGCACCGGCGAACGAGGTCGTGCGAGGCGTCATCAGCTTGGCGTCCGGGCTGACCAGGGGTGAACACGACCAGCTGAACCCGATCGGCGTGAACTGCATCCGCACGTTCCCGGGCCAGGGCATCCGGGTATGGGGCGCGCGGACACTGTCCAGTGATCCGGAGTGGCGGTACCTGAACGTGCGGCGGCTGTTCAACTTCGTGGAGAAGTCGATCCTGCTGGGCACGAACTGGGTGGTGTTCGAGCCGAACGACCGGTTCCTCTGGGAGCGGGTGCAGCGCACCATCAGTGCGTTCCTGCGTCGGGTGTGGCGCAGCGGGGCGTTGTTCGGTGGGACGCCGGAGCAGGCGTTCTACGTGAAGTGCGATGCGGAGAACAACCCGCCGGAGAACATCGACGTCGGCATTCTCACCGTCGATGTGGGGATCGCCCCGGTGAAGCCGGCCGAGTTCGTGGTGTTCCGGGTGTCCCAGCTGGCGCAGGGCGCCGAGCTCGCCGAATAGCGTTTGCCAGCAGCGGAAGGAGTTGACGGCACGATGGCCAGTCAGACGCAGAACAGCAAGGTGGTCAGCGCACCCCGGTTCTACATCTCGGTGGACGGCGTCCCGGTCGCGTCGTTCCAGGAGATGAGCAGCCTGGTCAGCGAGGTCGACGCGCAGGAGTACATCTTCTGTGACGACAAGGGAAACGTCACGCACACGAAGCAATACGGCAAGACGAAGCCGCCGGAGGTCACCCTCAAGCGCGGGTTCGACAACGACAAGTACCTGTGGACCTGGCACCTGCGGGTCCGGTACAACGACCCGACGGCACCCGTCGACGCGCACCTGAACGTCGTGCAGACCAAGCCGGGAGCGACGCGGCCGGACGACATCGAGACGGTCATGTCGTTCAGCCTGTGGAGCGCGTGGCCGAAGAAGCTGGAGGTGGCCGGGCTGAAGGCGGGTGACAGCGCGGTCGCCCTGGAAACCGTCGTCCTGGTGTGCGACCAGATCGAGTTCCTGCCCAACGGTGCGGCGGTCTCCCTGTGACTGGGATGGACGTCCCACAAGGCGCGGCGGTGCTGATGTCGTACCCGTTCGTGTTGCCACGCGGGTACGTGGACGAGCGCGGCACAGTGCACCGCGATGGCGTGATGCGCCTGGCGACCGCGCGCGACGAGATCACGACACAGCCCGATCCGCGGGTGCGCCAGAACCCGGCGTACCTGACGGTGCTGCTGCTCGCGCGAACGGTGAGCACGCTCGGCTCGATCCCGTCGATCGACGAGTCGGTCATCGAGAACCTGTTCGCGTCGGACTTGGCGTTCCTGCAGGACCTGTACCGGCGGATCAACCAGGAGGGCCACGCCGAGGTGGATGTGGCGTGCCCGTCGTGCGGGCATGGATTCGCGGTCGACGTGGCAGGTGGTGCCCAGGGGGAACGCTGAGGTGCGCGGTCGGCCGGGTGTGGGAGGAGGCCGTGTACCTCGCCTACTACCTGCACTGGTCCCTGGGCGAGATTCTTGATCTCCCGCACCAGATCCGCGCCCGGGTCATCGAGCAGGTGGGGTCGATCAACGTGCGGGTGAGCGGAGGCGCGCAGGCGCTGGGACCGGATTGGGAGGCAGAGTAATGCGCGTTCGATTCCCGTTCCGTCGATCTGCCGACACCCATGTCCCAGACTCTGCTGATCGGTCTCCGGTCGTCGACGATGGATGGCGTCAGGTGGCGCCGCTGGGGATGACTGTGGACGTGCGGCCGCCTACATCGGCGGCACCGGACATCGGTGGTGCGCGACCGTTGCTGAGGCATCGCGCGGACGCCGTGCCTGCTCGGGTGGGGTTGAGCCTGGTGACGAACCGTCCGAGTGGCGCGGAGACGGGCATGCCGGACTTGGCCGTGACGCGTCCGCCGCGGCAGGGCGTGGTGGTGCAGCGTCAGGTGGCGGAGGCACAGTCGTGGGCCGATGACGGCTCGATCGCGCAGCGGGCGGCTGAGTCGTGGACCGACGATGAGTCGATCGCGGAACTCAAGGCGATCCTCGATGCGGCCAGACAGCGAGCGGACGAAGCAGCGACCGGATCCCCACCCGGCACGGCATCGTCCGCAGGCGCGGCTGGAGTCACAGCCGGCTGGGTGGCGCACGCCGGATCTCAGGCCGGCGGGGTAAGTCGCGACGGACTATCCGGGACCGGGCTCGACCCCGGCCAGATGATGCCGGGTGGAGCGGCGCTCGGCGGATTCACGCCCGGCCAGCGGCTCGCATCCGGCGGGCGATTCGCGCCTGGCGGGCACCGAGCCGATGAGCGAGCAGCACGGAGCAAACGTCTGAGTCTGGCAGAAAGTCGCCGCACCGGTCTGAGCGCGCGACTGCCAACCCGAGCGCCCGATTCAGCCCAACGCGAACTGACTCACCCGAATGACTCGGCCCCACAACGGACAATGCAAACTCCAGACCCACACGTGTGGACCCCGGAACTCCCAAGCCAGCCGGCGCACGAAGGCGAGTCGACCGCCGAGAGGCCGACAACAGAAGCCCGCTGGTGGTCAAGCTCGGGCGCCTCGGCCACGCAAGGGTCGACACAAAGCCGGCATTGGCGAGGCGGTCGGACCCGGTCGTCCGCCGAAGGGACAACACCCGACAAGCAACAGCCGCAAGGCTCCGGCCAGACCAGTGATCAGCCGGACGACGCGGTGTCGTCCGGCGTGTCGACCACAGAGCGGTCGACACGCCAGCCCGACTGGGCTGAATCAACCGAGTTCGCCCCTGCAGGGACAACACGCGTCAGCGGCGGGCCGGCTGGAGACGCCAGTGAGTCGACCACCGAATGGTCGACTCACAACGGTGACGTGACCTCCCCACTTGGGGAGTCGACCACCGAGCAGCCGACGCTCCTGCCTGACCGGCGGCGACCGGACGAGCCGTCCACTGAGCGGCCGGCACGCCAGTCCCGCCGCGGGCGGGCGGCCGAGGCGTCCCCTGATAGGTCGGCGCGACTGCTGGAGCCGGACCGGATGGGCAAGTCGCCCGTTGAGGGGCCGGCTCACCCCGGATCGCTGGATCGGGCGGGCATGTTGTCCCCAGATGGGTCGACACGCGACGGGAAGCGGAACGACCCGGGTGTGTCGTCCGGTGGGGGGTCGGCTCGTGGTGGCAGCGGGTCGTGGCCGGGCGTGTCGTCCGGTCGGGGGGCTGCTCGCGGCGGCAGCGGGTCGTGGCCGGGTGTGTCGTCCGGTGAGGGGGCTGCTCATCGTGCGGGTCGGGCGCCTGAGTGGTTTGTTGAAGGGTCGACCAGTGTTGGTGGTGCGGGTCGGTCGACGGAGTCGTCCGTTTACGGGCCGAGCCGCGACGGTGGTCCAGATGCGACTGACGTGTCGTCCATCGGACGGTCGGAACGTGATGGCGGACTGAATCGGGCGGGTGGGTTTGGCGTCGGGCGGTCGACTCGTGAGGGTTGGTGGGGTCAGCTTGGTGAGTTGCCTGGTGAAGGGTCGACACAGTTCGAGGGGCAAGGATCGGCCGGCGACTCAACCGTTGGCGGGCCGACTCGTACGGGTGGATCGGGGCCGTCGGCTGAGGCGCCCGCTGGATGGCCGGCTGGGTCAGGTGAGTCGGGGTCGGCTGGTGAGTTGACCGCTGGATGGCCGGCTGGGTCAGGTGAGCCGGGGTCGGCTGGTGAGTTGACCGCTGGATGGCCGGCTGGGTCAGGTGAGTCGGGGTCGGCTGGTGAGTTGACCGCTGGATGGCCGGCTGCGGTTGCCGCTATGGCCGGCTGTCAGGTGAGTCGGGGTCGGCTGATGAGTTGACGGTTGGACGGTCGACTCGGGCTGTGGTCGTTGGGCGGCTGGTTGGCGGGGTGGGTGCTGAGCTGGCTGGCTTGACCGGTTTCGGCGGGGGCCGGTCTGGTGCTCGTGGTGTCTCGGGTAGTGCTGCTGATAGCCACGGCTCGGATGTTGCGTCGTCCGGTGAGTGGTCGACTCGTTCGAGTGGGTTGCTTGGTGAGTTCGGCTATGGGGCGATGGAGCAGTCGGCCGTTGAGGGGTCGACTCGGCAGGTTGGGTTGGTCCGGGGTGGGGAGTCGGCCGTTACGGGGACAGGTCCGGCGGGCGGGCTTCCTGGCGTCAGTGGCGCGGGGCCCGATGGCCGCGGCTTGCTCGTCGAGCGCCCGGACGGCGTCGTTGGCGAGCTGAGGGACGGGCAGGCCGGCAGGCGGCATGGCACGGGTGACGCTCGTTCATCCGTACCGTTCGGGGCGACCGCCTCTCGGCCGGTCGGGCTCGGCGCGGCTATCGCCGCTGGGCGCCGGACCGACTCCGCATCTGCCGACGTGGTCGTTCACCGCGGACCTGCGGTCGATGACCAAGCCCGTGCCATGCATGCTCGCGCCTTCACCCGCGACGCCCAGGTCTTCCTCTCCGAACACGCCACCGCCGCCACCCTCGCCCACGAACTCGTGCACGTCGCCCAACAGCGCGCCCTGGGAGACCGCCTGCCACCGGAACACACCCCAGCAGGCCGCACCCTCGAAGCCCAGGCCAACCCCGCCGCCATCGCCACCCCGGTCAGCCATATCCCGGTCAGCCGCATCCCCGACGGCGTCCAACGCGACCCGGTCGACCCACCGCCGACCCCCGAACCGGCCCCAGCGCAACGACAGCAACCGCTGGACGACGCGCTCGCTCCCTACCACGACCAACTCATCGCGCTCTGCGGCCAACGCCCCGTCGATCTCGACGACGCGCTCGACCTCGCCGAGCTGACCACCAAGCTCTACCCGTCGCTGCGCGGCCTGCTGCGCTCCGAACTCATCGTCGACCGCGAACGCGCCGGCCTGCTGACCGACTTCCGTTAGGAGACACCATGAACCTCGCCGCCAACGTGACCAAGGGCCTGGAGATGTTCACCGGCGTGGTCAGCATGAACCACCGGTTCGCCGTCTCCATCGACAGGTCCAAGTACGACCTCGGCTCCTGGGCCGCCGCCGCAGGCCTGTCCGTTCGCTGGAATGTCTGCGAGTACCACTACGGCGGCCCCGGCAACGACTACTGGATCTTCCCCGGCACGACCAAGTACGAGAACATCAAGCTCAAGCGTGCCGCCTGCTCCGACTCGGCGACCGTGCAGACCTGGCTGCGCGCCACGTCCCGCCGGCCGGAGGCGCTGACCGGCACCGTCCAACTCCTCGACTGGCTCGGCTTCCCCGTCGTCGAGTGGCGCATGAGCGCCTTCTTCCCCGTCGCCTGGTCCATCACCGAGTTCGACGCGGGCGCCGCGAAACCCGCGCTGGAGACGCTCGAGCTCGCACACACCGGCTTCCTGTCCGACGACCTGCGCTGAAAGGGAACCGTCGATGCCGTCGTTCGTCAGTCCCCAGATGATCTCGCCGACACTGGTCGGCGCCGCTGTGGGCGCACTGTCCAGCTCGCCCGCCACCGGCCCGGTCAACGACCCGGTGTGCGGCCTCGCCATGCGCTTCACCGTCATCATCGACGACCTGAGCAACCTCGGCCTCTGGGCCAGCTGCAAGGGCCTGCGCGTGGAGTTCAAGACCAAGACCGTGACCCAGGGCGGGGACTACGGGGCGGCGGCCGTGCTGCCCGACCGGCTGGAGTACGACAAGCTGACGCTGGAGCGCGCGATCACCGCGGAGGGCTCGTCCGCTGTCCAGAAATGGCTGATCTCCATGAAGGACAAGTGGCTGACGCCGCAGTCGACCCAGCAGACCTCGCGGAACCGCTACACCGGCGGCACCGCGCACGTGCAGCTGCTCAATCCCGTCAATCCGTCGACGCCGCTGATGAAGTGGGACTTCTACGACGTGCTCCCGGTGTCGTGGACCGGACCGTCTCTCAGCGGCAAGTCCAACGAGGTCGCGATGGAGACACTCGTCCTGCAGCACGGAGGTTTCCAGTGGACGCAGTGACCCGCGCCCGGTTGTCCCACGGCGCGACGTGGGTCGAGTTCGACTTCAACCCGAACTCGATCAAGATCGGCCACACGTCGGATTCCAAATCCGTCAACCGCGCCATGAACGCGCCGGTGACCTCGTCCGGCGGCGACCAGCCGAAGATGATCCTGACCGGGGGGAACGATGTCGTGCTCGATCCCGGCGACACGACGATCACGTTCGGCGAGATCTTGTTCGATGGTCAGCACACGATGCGGGCGTGCTCGCAGTTGCTGCGGTGGACCTATCCGGAGGATCTGTCGGAGAACGCCCAGTGCGCGGCAACGTTGCCGCTGCTCAGCTTCACCTGGGGCCAATTCAAGCCGGAGTGGCCGATCGAGGACATCCATGTCGTGTTGACGAAGGCCGATGTCGAGTTCACCCGGTTCACCGCGCAGGGCCAGCCCGTTCGCGCGAGCGCGACCATCGGCTGCAAGGTCAGCGTCAGCAGCACCAGATCGAGCAGGACCGGCGCGAGCAAGACCGCGCCGCAGAACCCGACATCAGGCGGCCCACCCGAACGCTCCGGCTTGCGGGTGACCGATGGCCAGAACATCCAGGGCATCGCCCGGCAGCGCTACGGCGACCCGCGCCGCTGGCGGGATCTGGCCGAGGCCAACGGGATCGATGACCCGCTCCGGGTGCGGCCCGGGGCACTGCTGTTCCTGCCCGCACCCGCGGAACTGGGCGGGGCCGCGCGATGACGACGCTGACCCCGGTGAGCTGCGTCCAGATCAAGGTGGGTGCCGGCGAAGCTGGCAAAGTACTGTCCGAGGATCTTGCCTGCCGCCTGGTCCGCGTCTCGGTCGACACCAGCCTGCTCCGGCCCGGCATGTTCGAGCTGACGTTCGTGGAGGACGGGACCGGCGTCGTGCGGCCGGCAGGCCTCGACTTCGGCAAGACCGTGCAGGTCTGCACCACGGGTCCGTGCGATCCCGACGGCAATGTGCTGATGCTCGGGGAGATCGATGCCATCGAGGCGCAGTCGGTGAACCTGGAGCGCACGATCGTCGTGCGGGGTTACGACCTCCTGCATCGCCTGCAGCGGGTGCGCCGCACCAGGACGTTCGTCAACATGTCCGACTCCGACATCGCCGCCCAGATCGGCAGGGAGGCCGGTCTGCGGGTCAGGGGCGATCCGAGCCCTATCACGCACGACCACATGGGACAGTGCAACCAGTCCGACTGGGACTTCCTCACCTTCCGGGCCAGTGAGATCAAGTACGAACTGGTGATCAGCGACGGCGAGATGTGCTTCCGCAAGGCGTCGCAGGTCACCGCGACGGCCAAGCCGATCACGTTGCAGCCGGGCATGGGCTTGCACTCGTACACGGCACGAGTCACGGCGGGCAATCTGCCGGGCCAGGTCGAGGTCCGGGTGTGGGACCGGCAGTCCGGCAAGGTCGTGTCTCATGTCGCGCCGGTCGCCAGCGACTCCGCCGTCCTGCCCGGCGAGCAGCCTGCGGCGATGGGCGAGAGCTTCACCGGCGGCACCGGGCAGCCTGCGCCTGCGGCCGTCAGTAGCCTCGGCCCGGCACCCGCACCAGAGGCGTACGTGGTGTACGACCGGCCGATCGCGGTCGGCGCTGCCATCGACGCGGCGGGTGAGCAGGTCGCGCGGTCGGTGGCCGAGCGGGTCGCCAGCACGTTCGCCGACGGCGTCGGTGAGACCGTCGGCCGGGCGGCCATCCAGGCAGGCACGGTCGTGCAGGTGTCCGGCATGGGCAAGCCGTTGGACGGCAAGTTCGTGGTCAGCGGCGCGACCCACCTGTTCGATGCCAGGGTCGGCGGCTACGTCACGCGGTTCGTCGTCAGTGGTAGCCAGGAACGGTCCCTGCTCGGCTTGGCCACCGGCGGTGCCGCGACGACGAAGCATCCCCAGCTACCCGGCGTCTGCGGCGGCATCGTGACCAACACCAACGACCCGGACAAGCTGGCCAGGGTGAAGGTGGCACTGCCGTGGCTGTCGCCCGACTACGAGTCGGACTGGGCGCCCGTCGTGCAGTTGGGCGCGGGCACCGTGAGCGGGGGCATGTTCCTGCCCGAGGTCGGCGACCAGGTGCTGGTGGCGTTCGAGTTCGCCGACTCGCGCCGCCCGTACGTGCTGGGCGGCGTGGTCAACAACAGCACTCGCTACAGCGTGGGCGGCGACGCGGTCAAGGTGACCGGGATGGCGGGCCAGGTGGTGCGGCGCGGGTTCGTCTCGGCGGCGGGCAACGTGCTGGCCTTCCACGACGAGCTGCCACCCGCCGGCAGCGGCAGCCCGGCGACCGCTTCGGACCTCGTACTGGGTACCGGTGACGGGAACCTGGCACTGGCGATCGACCAGACCGCGGGCACGGTCACGATCACCTGCGAACCGGCACCACCGGCCAGCAAGTCCGCGGCAGGCCAGATCACCATCCAGTGCGGTGCCGCGGGCGTGATCAACATCGCGGCGGGCGCAGGCGGCAGCGTCACGGTCGACGGCGGCGACTCGCTGACCCTCAAGGCCGCGACCTCTGTGTCGATCGAGAGTTCGGGCGAGGTGGCCGTCAAGGGTTCCCGGATCACACTCAACTGAGGCGGTGCTGATGCGTGAGGACTTCGTCGGCGCAGGGTGGGCGTTCCCGCTCGGCGTGGACACCACCGGCCGGATCGCGCTGGCCAGAGGTGTACGGGACATCGAGCAGGCGATCCAGCTGATCCTGCGCACCTACCCGGGCGAGCGCCCGATGCGCGCCGAGTTCGGCAGCAGGCTGCGCGACCACGTGTTCGACGGTGCCACCGCGGACAACGCGGGTGCGATCGCGGACGACGTCCTCACGGCCCTGATCCGCTGGGAACCCAGGATCGTGGTGGACGACGTGCTCGTCTCGCCTGACCAGGACGACCCGTCGATCCTCTACGTCGAGATCCGGTACACGGTCAAGCGCACCAACGATCCCCGCAACCTGGTGTTCCCGTTCTACACGATTCCCAGGGCGGAGGACGAACCGGCATGAGCCTGCCCATTCCGAACCTGGACGACCGCCGGTTCCAGGACCTGGTCGACGACGCCAAGCGCCTCGTGCAGCGGAACTGTCCGGAATGGACCGATCACAACGTGTCCGACCCCGGCGTCACGCTGATCGAGACGTTCGCGTTCATGACCGACCAGCTGCTGTTCCGGCTCAACCGGGTGCCCGACCGGCTGTACCTGAAGTTCCTCGAACTGATCGGCCTGCGGCTGCTGCCGCCCACGGCAGCTCGGGCACCTGTCACGTTCTGGCTGTCCGCACCGGCGACCACGCCGCTGACCGTCGCGATCGGCACCCGCGTCGGCACCGTTCGGACCGAAGCCGAACCGTCGGTCGAATTCGCGACGCTCGACGAGCTGGTGATCGCGCCACGCAAGGTGACCCGCGTGCGCACCGACGTGGCGCGCACGCCGGGGGAGCAGGCCGAGCGCGCCACCGCCGACCGGACCGACCAACTGGCCATGCGCACCCCGTTCGCCGCGTTCGGCACTCCGCCGACCACGGGCGACGCGCTGCTCGTCGGCCTGGACGACCCGGCGCCGCACTGCGTCGTGCGGGTCGAGTTCGACGGGCGGGTGGAGGGCATCGGCGTGAATCCGAGCCGCCCGCCGCTGGTGTGGCAGGCGTGGACCGGCGATGACTGGGCCGAATGCCCGGTCAGCCTGGACGAGACCGGTGGACTCAACCGGTCCGGCGCGGTGCTCGTGCACGTGCCCGGCGAGCACCGGGCGAGCGTCGTGGGCGGCGCCAGGGCTGGCTGGCTGCGGGCCAGGGTGACCGAACCGGACGACGGCCAGCCGCCCTACACGGAGCCGCCGCTGGTGCACGGGCTGACCGCGTGCACGGTCGGCGGCACCACCGATGCCATGCACGGCGAGGTCGTCGCCGTCGAGCTGCTCGGCGAGTCGGAAGGCGTGCCGGGCCAGTCGTTTCCGGTATCCCGCGCGCCGATCCTGGCCGGTGTCGGCGCACCCGTCGTGGAGACCGGTTCGCCGGGCGGCTGGCAGCAGTGGACGCAGGTGGACAACTTCGCGGACAGCTCGCCGACCGACCGGGACTTCGTGCTGGACGCGGTCAATGGGATCGTCGCGTTCGGACCCGCGGTGCGCGAACCGGACGGCACGCTGCGCCGGTGCGGCAACGTGCCACCGATGGCCGAGCCCGTGCGCATCCGCGGCTACGTGACCGGCGGCGGCCCGGACGGCAACGTCGCGGCGGGCACGATCCGGACGCTGAAGTCGTCCATCCCGTTCGTGGCGGGCGTGGAGAACCTGCGGCCCGCGCAGGGTGGTGTGGCCGGGGAGACGCTGGACGAGGCGAAGGTCCGCGGCCCGCTGCTGCTGCGGGCCCGCAGTCGGGCCGTCACCGCTGAGGACTACGAGGCCCTGGCCCGGCAGGCGGCGCCGGAGATCGCCAGGGTGCGGTGCATCCCGGCGGGTGTCGGCGATCTGGCGGCCGGGTCGGTGCGGGTGCTGGTGGTGCCCGCCGCCGCGGGTGAACGCGGGCGGGTGCCATTCGAGAGCCTGCTGCCGGCGGTGGACACGCTGGCCGTCATCGCGCGCAAGCTCGACGACACCAGGGTGATCGGCACGCGGGTGGTGGTCGAGCCACCGCTGTACCGGGGCGTGACCGTGATCGGGCGGTTGGTCGCCCGGCCGAGGGTGGGCCGCGACCGGGTCCGCGACGACGCCCTGACCGAGCTGTACCGCTACCTCAACCCGTTGCCCGGCGGCGGCCCGGACGGTCATGGCTGGCCGTTCGGCAGGCCCGTGCAGGCGGGCGAGTTGTTCGGGCTGCTGCAACAGGTGCACGGCGTGGAACTGGTCGAGGACATCCGGCTGTTCAGCGCCGATCCGGTGACCGGCACGCACGGCAGCGAGACCCAGCGTGTCGACCTGGAGCCCAACAGCCTG
Organism: Candidatus Melainabacteria bacterium; assembly: GCA_963780635.1. Lineage (GTDB taxonomy): Bacteria > Actinomycetota > Actinomycetes > Mycobacteriales > Pseudonocardiaceae > DATEPR01. Next base: position 755,594 of record CAWACW010000012.1, on the reverse strand, counting down.
GTCTTCTCCTTCGAGCACCAACTGCGGGTGGAGGAGCACTGATGCGCGGTACCGTCGAGGACCTCGCCATGCCCTACCCCCTGACCACGCTGCTGCCCGCCGTGTTGCGGGAGGACGACTTCGCGACGCGCTGGACCGCCGGACTGGACGGCGTCCTCGCCGCGATAGTGTCTACTTTGGACTGCATCGCGGCCTACGTCGACCCGGCGACCGCGCCGGAGGACTTCCTGGCATGGCTGGCCGACTGGTTCGGCATCGCGCTGGACGCGCGGTTGCCGCTGCAGCAGCGCCGGGTCGCGGTGGCCGGTGCGGTGCCGCTGCATCGTGCTCGCGGCACGCACGCCGGGCTGCGGGCCCGGCTGGAGCTGGCGTCCGGCTGCGAGGTCGAGGTGATGGACAACGGCGGCGTCGCGTGGTCGCAGTCGCCGGCTTCCGAGCTGCCCGGCGACGCGGCGCCGGCACTGCGGGTCGTGGTGCACGCGCAGGACACCGATGTCGACGTCCGGGTGCTGGACGAGCTGATCACGGCTGACAAGCCGGCGCACGTCCCTCATCGGTTGGAGGTGGTTCGATGATCATCGTCTGCACCACGTGCGGCACCCACACCGGTGGCGGCGAGGCGTTCTGCGGCAATTGCGGCGGTTTCCTGGAGTGGACCGGCGACAAGGTCACCCCGACGGTCTCCGCGGAGTTCGTCGCGCAGGTCGAGGAGGCGGCGGCCGCGCCGAAGCCGGGGCTGCTCCAGCGGGCGATGACAGCCGGCCAGAACCTGGTGCGCGGCCCGGCGAACGACGCCGTGCTTCGTGCGGCACCTGCCGCCGCGTCAGGCGCCCGGCCGGGTGGCCCACCAGCACCGGGCGCGCCACCGCGACCACCTGGCGCACCGCCGTCACCACCCGGCGGGCCGCCGCGGCCGCCTGGCGCGCCACCGCCACCACCCGGCGGCGCACCGCCACCCCCGGCACCGGGTCGGCCCGCGCCACCGCCGCCGCCGCCGGGAGGAACGCCACCACCCCCGCCGGGAGGAACGCCGCCGCCGGGAGGAACGCCACCGCCGCCACCGCCGGGCGGAACGCCACCGCCGCCACCGCCGGGCGGAGCGAAACCGCCGCCACTACCCGCGCCGACACCGCCCGGGGATCACGTGGCCGCGTTGGTCGCGCCCGTCGAGAAGCCGGCCCCGCCGCGGCCCGCAGCGCCTGCCGAGCGGGTGCCGCAGGCCGCGAAGCCACGGGTCGCCGCGGTCACCAGGACGTCGTCCACCCGCAAGCTGCGGTCGGGCGACCTGATCTGCGGTGCGTGCGGTGAGGGCAACCTGCCGACCCGGAAGTTCTGTGGCCGGTGCGGGGAGTCCTTGCACAGTGCGGAAGTCGTCCGCGTGCCATGGTGGCGGCGGCTGTTGCGGCGACGTGGGCCCAAGGTGGTGTCGGCCGACCGGCACGGACGCAGGCGGTCGTCGTTCGGGTTCGGCGATGCCGCCCGCAAGGTCTACCGGGTCGCCCGGACGGTGATCGGGGTGGCCGTGCTGCTCGGTGGCATCCTCTACGCGGCCTACCCGCCATTCCGGACGACGGTCAACGCGGAGGTCACCGGTGTCCGGCAGCAGGTCACCCACAAGGTCGACCAGACGTTCGTGCCGGTGCATGCGGCGAAGATCGTCGCCGGCGCGCAGGACGCGGGCCATCCGGGCACTGCCGCTGTCGACGAGGTACTCGACACCTACTGGCAGGCACCCGCGGGCATCGGCGAGTACCCGTCGCTGACGCTGACCTTCCAGCGCCCCGTCACGCTGGAACGGCTGGTCATCCACTCCGGGGTCGCCAACGCCTACGCGGCACACGGCAGGCCGTCGCACGTGGTGCTGATCTACTCGAACCAGGAGTCGGACTCGCTGGACCTGATGGACACCGCGAAGCCGCAGACGCTCCCGGCGCAGCACGCGCTGCGGGTGACCAGTGTGCGGATCGAGATCGCGTCGACCTATACCGGTGGCACGCCACCGGATGTGGCCATCAGCGAGATCGAACTGTTCGCCCTGCCCTGATCGTCGTCCGCCTGTTCAGGGCCGGTTGCCGGTAACCGGCGGGGTGCGAGGTCCCCGGTGTGGCCTGCGATGAGCGTGCCGAGGTCCTTGCGCGAGGTGATGCCCAGCTTCGTGAAGATGTTGCCGAGGTGGAACTCGACGGTCTTCACGCTGATGTAGATCTCCTTGGCCACCTGCTGGTTGGTCAGGCCCGCTGCGACCAGGTGGGCCACCTGGTGCTCCTTCGCGCTGAGCGCAGCGAGTGGGCCGTCCGGGTGGCCCGTCGTGCCGTGCGGCCCGGAGTCCGCGAGATCGGTTGCGCAGCGTTCGGCGAAGGGCTGCGCGTCCAGCCGCGAGTAGCACTCGAACGCGGCCCGCAGGTGCGCGACGGCGGCCCGCCTGCTGCCGCGGCTGAGCAGCAGCAACCCGTACGCGTGGTCGAGCCGGGCGCGGTGCAGCGGGATGTCGTCCGGTTCGTGCGGTGCGGTGATCGCGGCCTCGTAGCGCAACCGGGCCTCGCCGTGGTCGCCGAGGCGTTCGGCGAGCCAGCCCCGCAACCAGCTCGCGGCGGTGCGCAGGGCGGGCGTGCGTTTGGCCAGTTCCACCAGCCAGCGCACGGCTTCCGCGGCCTCGGGCAGCCTGCCGGTACCGATCAGGGCCTCGGCCTGCAACGGCCGCCACCACAGTTGGCAGTGCCGGGCATTGCCGTCGGTCACCGGCAGGTCCAGCACCGGCCGCAGGGCCGCGAGCATGGCTGGGTAGTCGGCATTGACCTGGGCGATCGTGGCCGCGGCCAGTGCCGCATGGTGCATGCCGCCGGAATGCCAGCGGCGGGCGGACAACATCAACTCGGTCGCACGGGCCAGCCTGTTGCTCTGCGCGGCGATGCACGCGGCTGTCGCGTAGGCGAGGGATCGGGTGGCGGGCGAGCCGCGCCGGTCGGCCTCGGTGACGGCGAGCTCGGCGAACTCGGTGGCCACCGCCGTCTCGCCGAGCAGGTGCTGGGTGAACGCGAGATCGGCGTGCAGGACGGGCAGCAGGTCGGCGGCGCTGTCGTCGGGCAGCCGGCGGTCGGCGGCCAGCAGTGTGGTCGCCGCCTCGGTCAGCCGACCAGCCCTGGCCAGCCAGCGGCCCTGCACGACCAGCGGCAGCAGCCCCGGTTGATCACCGGCCCTGGTCGGCAGCAGCCGCCGCAGGGTGTGCAGGGCGGTGACCGGGCCGTCGTTGCAGCGACCGTCCGCGTCGGCGGCGTGGCATGCGGCCTGCTGCCGGGTGGCCAGGTCGATACCCGGCTCGGCCAGCACCCACCGCGCGATCACGCCTTCCAGCCTGCCCTGGTCGTGGCGCGCGCAGCTCGCCGCGATTCGCAGCCATGCCCGCACCAGCACCGGCCGCAACGGATCGTCCGCGGGCGTGCCCAGTGTTTCCGCGAGCAGCGACTCGGCCAGTGACAGCTGACCCCGCCGGTGGGCGAGCGCGCCGAGCGCGAGGCTACGCAGCGGCGACGGCGGGCACTCGGTGATGCGCGGCGCCAGCTCGGCGAGTTGGTTCCACCGCCACGCGCACGCCAGTGCAGCGGCGGCGCGCGACAGCCGGTGGTCGCGGCGGTTGCGGTCCGTGGTCAGCTCGGCGGCGCACAGCAGGAAGGTGGTCGCACGGTCGCCGTCGGCCGCGACTGCCGGTTCCGCGCTGGCGGCCGCGAGCGCGTCGGCCAGTTCGTCGTCCGGCCCGGTCGTCGCGGCCAGCCGGTGATCCAGGGCGGTCAGCCGGTCGGTTCGCGTGGCCACCCTGGCGTGCAACTGGCGGCGCAGCTCGGGATCGAGCGACCGGTACACCGCGTCCCTGCGCAGCCTGCCGCCGATTCCGACGGGCGTGCCGGCGGCCTGAGGCCACCAACGCACGTACTCGCCCGCCACGAGCGCCCCCAGGTGGCCGGTCGCGTCCGGCACGCCGGCGACATCGGCGACGACCGCGAGCGGGTGGCACTCCGCCAGCACGGCCAGCGCGCCCAGCAGCCGGACCGCTGGTGCCTCCAGGCCGGCGATGAACCGCCGCGCGTGCCCCGCCACCGCGTCCGGCAGCGGGAAGGTCCTGGCGGCGCAGGCGCGCTCGTCGGGGCCCAACCGGCGCAGCACGTCCAGGACGTGCCTCGGGTTGCCGCCGACGTAGTCGCCCAATCGGGACGCCACCGGCATCGAGACCGGCGTGCCCACGTGCTCCGCCAGGTCGTGGATGTCGTCCGTGGCCAGGCCGCCGAGCCGCAGCACCGCGGACCACTCACGATCCTCGGCCAGTGCGCGCAGCGCGTCGCACACGTCTCGGTCGGCAGGGCCGGGCGAGTGCATCGCGAACACGACGAGGACCCGCCCACATGTCAGGCGGCGCAACACGTAACCCAGCACGGCGAACGACGGATCGTCCATCCACTGTGCATCGTCCACGACGATGGTCAGCGGCCCGATCTGCTGTATGGATTCGATAGCGCGCAGCAACTCCAACCCGACGTCTGCTACCGGCACGGATGGGGGAACCCATTCGGACCAGGGGTGTTGCTGCTGTGCCGATCTGGCGAGGTGCCGATACAGCTGTGCCACCAATCCGTAGTCGAGGTCATGCTCCGTCCGGGCGCAGCAGGTCCACCAGATCGTGGCGTCGTGTTCGGCACTGAATCGCCGCAACAGGGCGGTGCGGCCGACACCCGGGGCGCCTTCGACGAGCACCGTGCACGGCCGGCCTGCCGCGACCGCGCAGGCGTGGCGGTCGAGCTGGGCCAGTTCAGCGGTGCGGCCGGCGAGCCACGTGACCGGACGGGTGCCATCGAGGTACGAGGTTCCGTTGTCCGCGTCACCGCTCACGATTGGCCGTCGCCTGATCGTGCGGTGCACGGCGATCCTGTGGCACGGGCCAGGAACGGCGTTGCGCCGTCCGGGCGTAGCCGTGCCACGACGTGGTGCCGCGATACCAGGGCCATGTCCACGGTCAGTCATGGCCTCCGTTCGACTAGATCAGACCTTCCCGGATCACGTAGGCGACCGCGTGGGTCCGGTTGCGCAGCTGGTACCTGATGGTGACCGCATGCAGGATATTGGAGACAGTCCGCTTGGAGTAAGCCAGCTTTCGTGCGATGTCTTCGGTGTCGAAGCCCTCGGCGGCCAGCCGCAGGACGTCGGCCTCGCGTTCGGACAGGCCGTTGAACGACAGCCCTCTCGGCGCGAGCACGTGGTGCTGCAACCGGGAGATCTGCTTCAGCAGCCGGGACAACACCGCCGAGGGAAGCGCCGCCTCACCCGCGGCCGCCTTGGTCACGGTGTGCGCCAGCCAGGAGGCTGTTGCCTCCCAACGCCAGACGATCGCGCAGACCCCCGCCTCGACCACGTCGAGCAGGTCCGGATCGCTCAACTCGTTGATCACCAAGACGATTCGGTCACACCCGTCCCGGCGCAGGCTGTGCAGGACGGTGATTCCCGCCTGGTCGACGACGTCGAGGGCGACGATCGCGACGCGCGCGGGATCGTCGACGTTGTCCGGCAGGAGGCGGATCTCGGGCTGGCAGCGCAATGCCGCGGCCAGGCCGGCCTGGGAGATCGGATCGCGGGTGTACAGGCGCACGGCCACTGGTGTGGTCACGGGCGTCCCACCTCCGGCGTGTGGTCGCGGCTGCGGACAGGCACGGCTGGTCTTCGCGTCATCGTCGGTTCCCCTCCCGGTTGGTTGCTCACGGACCGACCGATTGCGGTGCCGCGCAGCGGGTGCGGCCCCGCCGGGTCGCCGACCGGTCCTGTGCCGTAGGTCAGCGTGCTCCGGTCGGGGCCGAATCGCCCTAGGGACAGCCCCCAGGTCACCCCTAGTGCCCGCTCGTCACCGCCCGAACGGCGCAGCGGCGGGCGCTGCGGCTTCGCGCACCGGCGGCTGCGTGAAGGCGTCGGTGGACGTGCGCCGCGTCCTTCGCCGCGTGTGCTGGCCGAGCGGGCCGGCTGCGCCGATGCTGTGCCGTGTGGGAGTCGTCGCGACGATCGAGACCGTCACCCTCGAGGTCGACCCGGGTGGCGAGGTGTCCAGCGAGGTCCGGATCCGCAACACCGGCATGGTGGTCGACCGCGTGCTGCTGGAGGTGCTCGGCGCGGCTGCCGGGTGGGCGCGGATCGAGCCACCGCAGCTGAACCTGTTGCCCGGCACCGATGCCACCGCCGTGGTGACGTTCCGCCCGCCGCGCTCGGCCGAGGTGCTCGCGGGCGAGGTCGACTACGCGGTGCGCGCGCGGTCACAGGAGGACCCCGCCGGTTCGGTCGTCGAGGAGGGTTCGGTCACCGTCGCGCCGTTCACCGAGTTGACGGCGGAACTGGAGCCGAGAACGGCGCGGGGCAGGCGCGCGGCCAGGTTCCGCCTCGTGGTCACGAATCTGGGCAACCACAAGGTCACCACCGAGCTGTCGGCGTTGGACGCCGATCTGCTGCTCAACTTCCGGGTGCACCCGTCTGTTGTCGTGTGTCAGCCGGGAACCTCCACCTACGTCATGCTCCAGGCGAAGCCACGGAAGCGATTCTTGCGCGGCCCGGACACCACGATGCCGTTCCAGGCGTTCGTGCTGCCCGAGGAGGAGGAGCCGGTCACCGTCGACGGCGCGATGCACCAGCAGCAGATGATGCCCAAGTGGCTGCTGCCTGCCATCGCGCTCGTCCTGGCCGCCGCGGCGGCACTGATCGCGTTGTGGTTCCTGGTGTTGAAGCCGACCGTTCAGTCGACGGCCGTGCAGGCGGCGCAGCAGCAGAACGCGCAACTCGCCGCGCAGGTAGGTGCGGCGAGCAGGGCGGCGACCCAGGCCAGCAAGGCCGCGGCGGGCGCCAACGGGGGCGGTGCCCCGGCGGGCGGGTCCGGTTCGGGTGGCGGTGCCGCGGGCGGTGCCGGTGGTGGCGCGGCCGGCGGCTCGGCGGCCAGGGCAAAGGCCGCCGCGAGCAGTGCCAAGGCGACGGCGTCGGCGGCGGCATCGGCGGACACACCCGTGTCGGCACTGCTCGCGTCGAATGCGCCGCCGACGTCGACGGGCACGTTCGATACCACGACCTACACGTTGGCGAAGGGTCGACGGACCCTGGACGTGAGCGACCTCGTGCTGCAGAACCCGATGGCGGACAATGGCATCCTGCAGATCAGGGCGGGCGGCAAGGCCCTGCTGGAGTTCGGGCTGGCCGACTTCCGCAGCCAGGACCTGCATTTCGTGCAACCGCTCGTGTTCACCACCCAGGCACCGCTGGTGCTCGCGGTCGAATGCCTGAACACCGACTCCACCAACTGTTCAGCGGCCGTGTCCTTCTCCGGCACGGCCGGGAAGTGACTATGGGAGAGCCTGCCGCGAAGCTGGGCGACCTCGTGACGGCCGGCGACACGCACGTGGTGCTGGTGCCCTCACCGGGTGGCCCGGTGCCCACACCGCTGCCGTTCCCGTTCGCCGGCAAGATCACCACCGGGTGCAGCACGACGGTGTTCATCGAGGGCGTACCCGCCGCCGTGGTCGGCAGCCAGGCGCAGAACCTGCCGCCGCACGTGCCCGAGTCGGGCAGCTTCGCCAACCCGCCGACCAACCAGGCCACGATTGTCATGGGCAGCCCGACGGTCGCGTTCGACGGCAAGCCGGCGGCCCGCAACGGCGACAAGGCGATGACGTGCAATGACCCTGCGCCGCTGCCGATCGGCGTGGTCGAGGCGGTCGGCACGGTCGAGATCGGCTGACCGTCAGCGACCGGAGTCGATCTTGGCGCGGAGCCGGGCGGCACGGACCGCCTCGGTCAGGCTGTCCAAGTCGAAGGAACCGTAGTGGCGCAGGCCGTTGACGAAGAAGGTCGGCGTGCCGGACACGCCGCTCAGGTCGGCCGACTCGACGTCCTGCGCGACCCGGGCCGAGTACAGGTGCCGCTTGACCTCGTCGTGGAGCCGGTCGGTGTCCAAGCCCAGTTCGTCGGAGTAGCTGAGCAGATCGTTTGCCTTCAACTCCTCCTGGTGGGCGAGCAGCAGGTCGTGCATCTCCCAGAACCGGCCCTGCTGGCCCGCGGCGACGGCGGCCTCGGCGGCCAGTTCCGCGTGCGGGTGCACGTCGGTCAGCGGCAGATGGCGCCAGACGTACCGCAGGTCCGTGTCGGCGAGCAGATCCCGGACCGCCGGCTCGGCCAGACCGCAGTACGGGCACTCGAAGTCGCCGTACTCGACCACCGTCACCGACGCGTCGGCGGGGCCGCGGATGTGGTCGCGATCCGGATCGACGGGAACGGCCAGGTCGACCAGGGACTCGGAGTCTCCGAGCAGGGCCATCGCCCTGCGCACCGGTGACAGCAGCGCGGCCACCCGGTACACCGCCCAGGTCAGCAGCGACGCGACGATGCCGGCCGACAGCACGCCCAGCTTGGCCTCGTCCAGCTGCCGGCCCTGGAACGCCAGGGTGGCGATGAGCAGCGACACCGTGAAGCCGATCCCGGCGATCGTGCCGCTGCCGATCACCGCCAGCCAGCCGACCGGCGCCCGCAGCCTGCCCCGGGACATCACGTTCAGTACCCATGGCACACCGACGATCGCGATCGGCTTGCCGACGACGTAACCGAGCAGTACACCCAGCGTGACCGGAGTCGCGTACGCGTGGACGAGGAAGCTGCCGCTGATCGTGATGCCCGCGTTGGCCAGGCCGAAGATCGGCACGATCACGTAGCTGGTCCACGGGTGGTACAGGTTCTGCAGCCGGGCGTTGGGGGAGAGCGTGGCGGTCAGCCCGGCCGTCGCCTCCCGGGCCAGTTGCGCCGTTGGCTGCTCGCGGAACAGCCGGAACAGACCGGTGGCGCGTTCCAGGTCGCCGCGCACTGGGGTGTACGCGGAGGTGATCAGACCCATCGCCAGCCCGATGACCACCGGGTCGACGCCGCTGGCCAGCAACGCGAACCAGCAGATGAGGCCCAGGCCGAGATAGACGAAGCCGCGGCGGACCCCGAACGCCCGCACGACCAGGACCACCGCGAACACGCCGATCGCAATGGCCAGCGGCATGATCCGGATGTCCTTGCTGTAGGCGACCGCGATCACCACCAGCGAGACGAGGTCGTCGACGACGAAGACGGTCAGCAGGAACACCCGGACCCGGTCGGGCACGTCCCGGCCGATCAGCGCGAGCAGGCCAAGCGCCAGCGCGGTGTCCGAGGACATCGCGACACCCCAGCCGTGGGCGCCGGGGCCACCGTGGTTGACGGCCAGATAGATCAGCACGGGGACCGCCAGGCCGACGAGCCCGGCGGTGAACGGCACCACGAATCGGGTCCGTTCCCGCAGGTCTCCCAGATCGAACTCGCGGCGCGCCTCCAGGCCCACGACCAGGAAGAACAGCGTCATCAGGCCGCTGTTCACCCAGGTTCGCAGGTCCCGGCCCACGCTGAAGTCACCGATCCGGATCGACAGCTCCGTTCGCCAGACCAGGTCGTAGGAGGCCGAGTCGACGTTCGCCCACACCAGCGCGATGACGATCGCGACAACCAGCACACCAGCACTGCCCGACTCCGTCAGCAGGAACGAGCGGACGGGCGCGGTGATCGAGCGCGTCCACAGTGTCTTGTCGCGTAGCGTCGTGGCGGATTCGGTCACGGTCGCCTGCTTCCCGGTGTCTGAGCTGGCCTGGTCGGCACGCTACAGTCAACCGGTCGGGGGCTGCGACATCGAGACATTCCGGGTGGTGGAACCATGTGCGGCGATTCGGGCAAGGTGCTCTTACCTCGCACGGTCCGGCACTGGTGACTGAGGCGTCCGTCGTCGCCACGTTGCGTGCGGCAGGCTGTGTGTTCGCCGAGGACGAGGCGAGGCTGCTCGTGTCCGCGGCGGCCACGCCCGCTCGGTTGTCCCAGTTGGTCGACCAGCGGGTTGCCGGTCTGCCGCTGGAGCACGTACTCGGCTGGGCGGAGTTCGCCGGCCTGCGGATCTCCGTCGCGCCGGGTGTGTTCGTCCCCCGGCAGCGGACCGAGTTCCTCGTCCGGCTGGCCGCGTCGTCGGCGCGTTCGCGGCCGGTTGTCGTCGACCTGTGCTGCGGGTGTGGGGCGCTGGGGGTCGCGTTGGCCGCCAGGGTGGAGTGCGCGGAGCTGCATGCCGCGGATGTGTCGCCGGCCGCGGTGTCGTGCGCCTGGCGGAACGTGGCGCCGGTGGGTGGGTACGTGTACGAGGGAGACCTGTACGAAGCGTTGCCTGCCGGGTTGGCCGGGCGGGTGGACGTGCTGCTGGCCAACGTGCCGTACGTGCCGACGTCGGCGATCGCCCTGATGCCGCCCGAGGCGCGGGAGCATGAGCCTGCCGTCGCGTTGGACGGTGGGGCGGACGGGCTGGACGTGGTACGGCGGGTCGCGGCGGGTGCGGTGCGGTGGTTGGCGCCGGGCGGGGTGTTGTTGGTGGAGACGAGCGAGGAGCAGGCCGAGTCGGCGGCGACGGTGTTCACCGAGGCGGGGTTGGCCGCGCGGGTCGCGAGTTCGGCCGAGCTGTACGCGACGGCGGTAATCGGAACCCGGCCGTAGCCGGGGCACTGGCGGGCCATGGCTGATGTGGGTGACTGTGAGCTGCCACTCAACGGCCGTCTCACCGTGAGCTGGCCATTGGGAGGTCGAATCACCGCCAGTCACCCACTCAACGGCCGTCTCACCGTGAGCTGGCCATTGGGAGGTCGCCTCACCGCCAGTCACCACTGGCCGTCGATCGGCCACTCGGCGGTCGCCTGAACTGCGGAGTCTGACCACTCGAACTGGGCGTTCTCACGCGTCGACCGCTGAGCGGCGTCGATCGGCCGCCGGACGGTCGCCTCGCGAGCTGACCGCTGTGGTGGGCTTCTCGCGGCGAGTCGGCCGCTGAGCGGCGATGGCCGCAGTGGCGTGGCCGCAGTGGCGTGGCCGCTGTGGTGTGGCCGCTGTGGTGTGGGCGATGTGGCGTGGGCGATGTGCGGTTGGCTTGCGGTGAGATGGCCGCAGAACGGCCATCTCACGAGTTGACGGCTTGGCGATCTTGCCGGGATGAGTAGACGGCCGAGCAGCCAGCTGGCGCGTACAAGGGGGTTCTGCGGTCATGTGACGACCAGCTCGCCATCAAGCGGCCGAATCGTCGTGAACTCGCCGTCGAGTGGGCGATTCGTCGTGAGCTGGCCGTCGAGTGGCTGACTCGTCGTGAACTCGCCGTCGAGTGGGCGATTCGTCGTGAGCTCGCCATGGGGCGGCCGGCTCGTCGTGAAGTGACTGTTGAGTGGCCGACTGGTTGCGCACTCGTGATCGAGCGGCCGACTTGTCGCGAGTTGGCCGCTTGGCGGGCAATTCACTGCTTCGGCGCCCAATGATCAGCGCGAGGGGTCGGCCGTTGAGCGGGCATTTCGCGGTGGGCCGATCAGTGGACGGTTGGCTCACCGCAGTTGGCCATTGGACGGTCGTCTCGAAGGTTGACCATCGGGTTGAACTATCTCGGCGAGTTGGCCATTGAGTGGGCGCTGCAGCGGCGAATTGACCATTCAGTGGTATTTGCGATGGCGGAGTTGACCACCGAGTGGCGCTCTCGCTGAGAGCTGACCGCAGAATGGGTAGACCCCTGCAGGGTCGAGTGCTGCGTGGCCACTTCATTCGGTGGGCCATTGACTGCGCGGTTGGTCTTTGAACGGCGAATCGTTCATGGAGGGCGAGCCCGGATTTTGGACGGCGAGCCCGGATTTTGAACAGGTGTTGTCCACGGATGGCGAGTTGGCCATTGAGTGGGTGGATTGCGAGTTGACTGTCGAACGGCCGACTCGCCATCGTCGCTCAATGAGCGGTCGCCTTGGAGGTGAGCTGGTCGCCCGAGTGGTCGGCTGGTGAATTGGCCGTTGAGCGGCGCGTTCGCTGAGGTGGTCGTCGAACGGCTATTTCGCGACCGGCTGAAACGGGCTGGTCAGCTGCCGTCGGGGAAGCCGCCTCTGTGTAGGACCATGGGGTAGTGCGGGAGCGTGCTGGGTGGCTTGACCTCGGCTCGCCAGTTGTCCGGGTGCGGCGTCATGCCCTGCCGCAACTGCTCGCCGGACATCGGCTCCAGGGCCGCGCGCAGGTCCTCCGCTCCTGCGCGCCGCTCTGCTCGGTCCAACATCCGACGGGTTGCGTCGTGGGCCGATTGGCCGCTGGTCGTCAGGCGGATCTGACGGCCTCGATCCGGTGCCGGCTCGATGACCGCGTGGCCTTGCTTCGCCAGCAGCGCCACCGATACGTCGACTGCCGCGCGCGATACTCCCGTCAGTCCCGGCAGGTCGCGCAGTCGCCGCCCGTCCTGCCCCAGTACCCGCAGCACGTTCTGGCTCACCGCCAGCGACAGCGCCGACTCGCGCTCGAATTCCAGCGCCACCCGCAGAGCGACCCTGGCCAAGAGCGTGACCAGCGGCACGTCGGCGCCTTCCCTGCCCGGCGGCGTCCGCTCGACCACCTGGCCGACCAGGCCGTGCCGGAGGATCGGCAGGCAGTCGGGCAAACCCGCCCCGGCCAGTGGGGTCAGCGCCGATCGCAGGCCGGCTATCGCTGACCCGAACCGCTGTTGCCAGCGCTCGTCCACTTCCGCGAACAGTGGTCGCCACACGTCCTGCGCTCGCCTCCCGGCGTGTGTGGGCCTCAGTACCTCATCCGGTTCGACGGTGACGTAGCCCCAGCGCCGCATCCCGTCGACGTTCGTTCCCGTGCCTGCCCGCCACTGCAGTTCGCCGACCGTGATCCCTTCGTCGCCGACGTATCGCATGCAGTTGCACCACATCGCCAGCGACACCAGCCAGGGCGCACCCTTCGCCCCACTCGCGCCGTGCCGGGTCGTTCTGTGCGGCATCCGGTGCTCGAACTCGTTGTCCAACTCGATCGTGTACGCAACCAGCGCTTGGGACAGCAGGGTCGTCACCGGCACGTCGACAGCGGGCGCCGGGGCGGGTGGTCGTACTGGGGCGGTCGGCGCCGGAACGGACTGCACGGGAGCCGCTGACGGGCGATCGGACGGCTCGGGAGCTGCTGACGCGCGAGCGGGTGACGCGGAAGCCGGTCGTTCAGCGGCAGCCGGTAGCGGAGCGGTCGAAGGGGGCGTGGATCGTGTGGGAGTCCGGGATGGCGCGGGAGTAATGGTCGGGGATGCGGACGGCGCTGTGGCCGGTCGCGCCGGGTCAGGTCCTGGTCGTGCTCGGGCCGGTGCTCTCGTCGGGCTTTGGCATGCCTTTTTCGCGCTCTGCGCTATCACAGCGACCAACTCGTCGCGCGTCGTCACGGCGCGGCGGGCTGCCGCGGCCGACATGCGGCCCGCGGCTACTGACCAGCAGTCCAGCACCAGCGGTCGCAATCCGATGGCTCCGGCGAGCCTGGCCAGTTCTGACGGTTCCAGCTGGACGTGTCGCAGGTAGCGGGTCAGCACCACGTCGACCAGCCGCAAATCCACGGCTCCCGCCGCCCACAACAGGAACCCGAGCGAGGGCAGGCGCGGCCCCCGGCCGGCGCCCGCCCAGTCGATCACCACCGTCTCACCTTCCGGCGTGACGATCGCGTTGCGCGGCACGAAATCCGGGTGCACGAACGCGTGTGGCAGGTCCCCGCAGTCGTCGGCTTCGGCCAGTCGGGCACGCAGCTGCGGCGATGTCGACATCGCCAGCGCGCCGTCGATCTCGGCCCGGGTGGTCCCGCCCTTCGGCGCCACCAGGTGCCACGCCCCACCGGGCCGCAACCCCTCACCCGGCCTGGCGTGCAGGCCGCCCAGCAGGGCACCCAGCACGGCGTACGTCCGCGCACCCCTGCCCTGGCTGCCGGACACGAACCCGGTCACCAGCACGCCCTGGCCTGCCAGCGTGGAGACCGGGGACGGGTCGGCGGTACGTTCGGCCGGGAACCCCGCGCGAGCCAGCCGCCGCAGGAGGTCGGCGTCACTGTCCACCTCGGCCACTGGCCTGGCCGCCGGGAACGCCCGTGCCACCCAGCTCGACCCGTCACGTCTGTCCACCCGGAACACGCCCACGTCCAGCTCGATGGTGTGGGTCAGCGCGACTCCGTAGCGGTGTTCGAGATGCGCGGGCAGCTCGTCCAGTGCCCTGCGCTCGAGTCCGAGATCGGCCTCGGTGCTACTCACCGCATCCGCGTCCTCTCGTTCCGAGAGTTCATCTCCGACGCCAGTCGAGCCTCGCCAACAATTGGTGAACCTTCGGCGGCCCGACACTGTCGGATTGCCTGACAGTTGGTGCGGCTCTTCACCCGGCGGCGACCGATCATGACACTAGCAGCGTGAACGACGCACTGCTTGTCATCGTGGTCGTGACGGCTCTGGCATTCGACTTCACCAACGGTTTCCATGACACCGGCAATGCGATGGCGACCTCCATCGCGACCGGGGCTTTGGGACCGCGTACGGCCGTGGCTCTGTCCGGAGTGCTCAACCTGGTCGGCGCGTTCCTGTCCCTGTCGGTCGCGGCGACGATCGCCAGCGGACTCGTGGACACCAACCTGGTGACCCTGACCGTGGTGTTCGCCGGTCTGGCCGGCGGCATCATCTGGAACCTCCTCACCTGGCTGCTGGGCATCCCGTCCAGCTCGTCGCACGCCCTGATCGGCGGCGTGATCGGCTCGACGATCGCCGCCGCGGGCCTCAACGGCGTCAAGTGGCAGGGCCTGGTGTCCAAGGTGATCATCCCGGCGGCCCTGTCGCCGATCATCGCCGTCCTGGTCGCCGCCACCGGCACCTGGCTGATCTACCGGCTCAGCCGGCAGGTCACGGCGGGTGCGCGCAGCCACGGCTTCCGCATCGGCCAGATCGGTTCGGCCTCGCTGGTCTCGCTGGCCCACGGCACGAACGACGCCCAGAAGACGATGGGCATCATCACGCTGGCCCTGATCGCCAACCACACGCTCGCCTCCGGCGCCTCGGCTCCGCTGTGGGTCATCGTGTCCTGCGCACTGGCCATCAGTCTGGGCACCTACCTGGGCGGCTGGCGGGTGATCCGGACGCTGGGCAAGGGCCTGGTCGAGATCGAGTCGCCGCAGGGCATGGCCGCCGAATTCTCGTCGGCCGCGGTGATCCTGCTGTCCAGCCACTTCGGCTACTCGCTGTCCACGACGCACGTCGCCACCGGCTCGATCCTGGGCACCGGCCTGGGCAAGAAGGGTGCCGAGGTCCGCTGGGGCGTCGCCGGCCGGATGGCCACCGCATGGCTGTTCACGCTGCCGGCCGCCGCGATCGTCGGTGCGGCCGCCTACGGCCTGGCGCACGTGATCGGCGGGTTCACCGGCGGTCTGGTCGTGTTCATCATCCTGGCCGGGATCGGGTTCTTCATCTGGATGTGGTCGCGCCGCACGCCGGTCGACCGGAGCAACGTCAACGCCGAGTGGACGGGCACCGTCACGCCGGCGCAGCCCGAACCGGCCGGGGTCTGAGGGGAGAGCGGCTATGAGCGACTGGATCGACCTGCAAGCTGTGTGGCAGATCGTGGTCTTCGGTCTGCTGGCCGGTGCCGGGCTGCCCGCGGTGTTCGCGCTGGGCCTGCGGGCGCTGTCGATCGGCGCCAAGTCCGGCGCCACGACCGAGTCCGACACCATCGTCGGCGGCAACCCCGTGGGCATCGCGCTGGGCGGGCTGTGCTTCCTGATCGTCCTGGCGGGTATCGCCGGCGGCATCTACTTCATTGTCGCGGGCAGCTGAGCTTTCGCTGGTCGCCGCACCGAGAGGGACATGTGCATGGCTCTGCCTCCTGTGCTCGCCTCGATCGTCAGCTGGCTGCGCGCCGGCTACCCCGATGGCGTGCCCGAACACGACTACATTCCGCTGTTCGCCCTGCTCGCCCGCCAGCTGACCAACGACGAGGTGGCCGCGATCGCGGGTGAGCTGGAGTCCGCCGGCGGCCCGATGTCGAAGCAGGCCATCAAGGACGCCATCACCGCCGTCACCAACGAGAAGCCGTTGGACGAGGACATCTCGCGGGTCCGCTCCCGGCTGGCCGCCGGTGGCTGGCCGCTGGCCGCGCCCGACCGCTTCACCAACGGCTCCGCCGCGACGTGACGGATCTCCGGTCACGGTAGGCGCCCAGGTCGCATAGGGTCGGACCCGTGGATTCGCAAACGGTGGCCGAGCTGATCGTGCGGTGTCTGGAGAACGAAGGCGTGACGCACGTCTTCGGCATCCCCGGCGAGGAGAACATCCGGCTGGTCGACGCGCTGTCCCGCTCGTCGATCGAGTACGTCCTGGTCCGGCACGAGCAGGGCGCGTCGTTCATGGCCGAGACGTACGGGCGGCTGACCGGCAAGGCGGGTGTGTGCTCGGCCACGCTTGGTCCCGGCGCGATCAACCTGCTGCTGGGTACGGCCGACGCGACGACGAACTCGACGCCGCTGATCGCGCTGTCCGCCCAGGTCGGCATGAACCGCAGCTTCAAGGAGTCGCACCAGGGCGTCGACCTGGTGCCGATGTTCACGCCGGTCACCAAGTGGTCCGCGCTCGTCGCGACGCCGGGCGCGGTGCCGGAGATGATGCGCAAGGCGTTCAAGCTGGCCCAGACCGAGCGGCCCGGTGCTGTGTACCTGGCGGTGCCCGAGGATGTCGAGGAAGCGGAGATCGCCGACGAGGTGAGCCCGCTGCCGCTGAACATCCCGCGGCCGGACGAGCCGTCCGCCGGGCAGGTGGCCAGGGCCGCTGCCGTGCTCAACGCCGCGGCGAACCCGGTCGTGCTGGCCGGCCACGGTGCCGCCAGGGCCGGTGCCGGACCCGCGCTGCGCCGGTTCGCCGAGGCGCTCGGGGTGCCGGTGGCCACCACGTTCCACGGCAAAGGCGTGTTCCCCGACGACCACCCGCTCGCCCTCGGGGCAGTCGGGTTCATGCGGCACGACTACGTCAACTTCGGCTTCGACCAGGCCGACGTCATCGTGGCGGTCGGCTACGAGCTGCAGGAATTCGACCCGATCCGGATCAACCCCAACGGCGACCGGAAGATCATCCACATCCACCGGTTCCCTGCCGAGGTGGACGCACACTACGACGTGGCCGTCGGCCTGCACGCGAACATCAACCGCAGCCTGGACGAGCTGGCCGACGCCGTCGGCAAGCGGTTCGACAGCAGGCCGGACGGCGTGCCGATCCAGACGCTGCTCAGCGACGAGCTGGCCGCGGGCCGCGCGGACGACCGGTTCCCGCTGGCCCCCGCCCGGATCGTCGCCGACACCCGCGCCGCACTGGACCGCGACGACATCGTGCTGGTCGACACCGGTGCGCTCAAGATGTGGATGGCCCGGCTCTACCCGACCTACGAGCCGAACACGTGCCTGATCTCCAACGGCCTGTCCACCATGGCCTGGACGGTGCCGGGCGCGATCGGCGCGAAGCTCGCCCGGCCCGACGCGAAGGTGCTGGTCGCGACGGGCGACGGCGCGTTCCTGATGAACTCGCAGGAGATCGAGACCGCGCTGCGGATGCACGTTCCGTTCGTGATCCTGATCTGGGTGGACGACGCGTATGGGCTGATCAGCTGGAAGATGGACCTGGAGATCGGCCACAACGTCGACACGACGTTCGGCAACCCCGATTTCGTGAAGTACGCGGAGAGCTTCGGCGCGAAGGGCTACCGCATCAACGCGGCCGACGAGTTGCTGCCGACGCTGCGTACCGCGCTGGCCGACGACACCGTGTCGGTGATCGCGTGCCCGGTGGACTACTCGGCGAACCTGCGGCTCATTCAGTCGCTGGGCGAGCTGGACGAATCGGTGTCCTGAGTGGACTGTAGCGACCCGAGGAACCCCTCGATATCCCTCGGGTCGCACAGCACACGCAGGTCGGCGCCGCTCGCGTAGGTGCCGATCGCGCCCAAGATCGCGGGCAGACTGTGGCGGCGGTAGCGCAGCAGCCACAGCCAGAAGTCGGCACGTTCGCGGGACCGGCGGACGGCCCGCCAGGCACATCGCGCCAGTGAGAAGTCCAGCAGCAGTACGGTGTCCGCCGCGCGTAGCCGCACGTCGAGCACGTCGTACGGGCCGAGGTCGCCGTCCAGGATCCACGTCGGCGACCGGACGAGTTCGCGCTGCCGGGCTGCCCACTCGGTGGGTGGCAGCGCGGTCAGCCGCTCGGACCAGAACTGCTTGTCCAGCTCCACGAGCGGCAGACCGGTGATCCGGGCGAGGCGGGCGGCCAGCGTCGACTTGCCCGACCCGCCACGCCCGAGGATCACCACCCGCCGCACGGCGTCATGCTGCCAGACCGGTCAGGCCTTGGCCCGCATGGTCTCCCGCGCGCGGTTGCCCTGCTTGGCCGCCTTCGGGTCCGGCTCGCCCTGTTTGGCGCGGACACCGGACTCGACGCGGTCACCGAGATCGGTGTCCACGTTGTGCCAGTACTCGAACGCCCGCCGCAGCACCGGTTCGGTGACCGCGTCGAGCAGGTGGCCGACGATGTTCTCGACGAGGCGAGCCCGGCCGCTGTCGTCGAGCACGTCGCGGACCAGAGTGCCCGCCTGGCCCCAGTCGTCGTCCTCGGAGTGCGACACGTAGGCCGCGTGCACGATCTCGCCGCTGGTCGGCCAGCTCGCCGCCGGGCCGGACAGAGCCGGATCGGCCTTCGGGCCGCCCTTCGAGTTCGGTGCGTACACCGGGTCGGTGACCGGCAGGAGGCGCATCGCGCCGTCCTTGCTGTAGCTGTGCACCGGCACGTGCGGCGCGTTGACCGTCAGCTGCTTGTAGTTGGTGCCGATCCGGGCGCGGTGCGCGTCGGCGTAGGAGAACAGTCTGGCCAGCAGCATCCGGTCCGGGCTCGGGCCGATGCCGGGCACCAGGCTGTTGGGCTCGAACGCGGCTTGCTCGATCTCGGTGTGGTGGTCGGTCGGGTTGCGGTCCAGGGTCATCCTGCCGACCTGGATCAGCGGGTAGTCGCTGTGCGGCCACACCTTCGTCATGTCGAACGGGTTGAACCTGTATTCGTCGGCCTCCGCGAACGGCATGACCTGCACGTGCAGCGTCCAGCTGGGGTGGTCGCCGCGCCGGATCGCCTCGAACAGGTCCCGCGTGTGGTAGTCGGTGTCCGCGGACGCCATCTGGTCGGCCTCGTCCTGGGTGAAGAACTCGATGCCCTGGTCGGTCTTGAAGTGGTACTGCACCCAGAACTTCTCGTTCGACGCGTTGATCCACATGTAGGTGTGCGAGCTGTACCCGTTCATGTGCCGCCAGGTGCGCGGGATGCCGCGGTCACCCATCAGCCACGTGACCTGGTGGGCCGATTCCGGCGACAGCGTCCAGAAGTCCCACTGCATGTCGTGGTCACGAAGATTGTTGTCGGCGCGGCGTTTCTGCGACCGGATGAAATGCTGGAACTTCATCGGGTCCTTGATGAAGAACACCGGCGTGTTGTTGCCGACCATGTCGTAGTTGCCGTCGCTGGTATAGAACTTCAGCGCGAAACCACGCGGGTCGCGCCACGTGTCGGGGCTGCCCCGCTCGCCCGCGACGGTGGAGAACCGGGCCAGCATGTCCGTCTTGGTGCCCGGCTGGAACACCGCGGCCTTCGTGTAGGCGCTGACGTCGTTGGTCACCTCGAAGCGGCCGAACGCGCCGCTGCCCTTGGCGTGCGGCTGGCGCTCCGGTATCCGCTCGCGGTTGAACTGTGCCATCTGCTCGATCAGGTAATGGTCCTGCAGCAGGATCGGACCGTCGGGTCCGACGGTGAGCGAGTGTTCGTCGCTCTCGACGGGGATGCCCGCATCGTTCGTGGTCGGTGGGATCTCGGTCATGGGCGATACCTCCTTCTTGCCCGGGCCCTCGCTGACTACCCACCCCTGGTCAGGCCAAACGCGCACCGCCCGGCCGTTCGGCCAGGCGGTGCGCGTTCGTGCGTCGTCAGCGCTGTGCGGTCAGCAGGAACACCTGCTGGGTGCCGTCGCGCTGGGAGGCCGAGCCCCGGTCGCCGGTGAACACCACGACCCCGCCCGCCGCGGCCGGGTACGTTGCGTTGCCGGGTCCGGTCAGCGCAGTGGCCGCCGACCAGCCGGAATGCGGGTCGAACCTGGCCGTGAACACCCGCCACCGCCAGTCCGCCGACCGCGAGTCGAACCACACTGCCCGCACCCGGCCGTCCGGGTCGCGGGACAGCCTCGGCCGCTGGCTCATCGCGTCCGCGTCGAACGCCACCGGCACGGACGCCGTCCAGGTGTGCCCGCCGTCGGTGGACCTGGACGCCCGCAGGGCGAGGTTGACGCCGGAACTGGCCAGCGCCCCGCTGTCCCAGGCCACGACGAATCCGCCGGCGTTGTCCACGGTCACGCTCGGGTGCCGGTCACTGCTCGTGGTCGACGCACTGACCTGCACCGCCGCCGTCCACGTCCGGCCGGTGCGGGTGCGGGCCAGGATCTGCCAGTTGTCCGGATCGGTGCCGCCACTGGCCGGCTGACCGGCGGGCGGGGTGTGGCCGGTCCACAGCGGGTCCGGGTCGAACCGGTCGTCCTGCCAGGTGACCACGATCCGATCGTGCGCGTCGACGGCGACCGCGGGCCACAGCGACGCCGGGAACCTGGGGGAGCGGGCGTCCACGGCCCGGTCGCCCTCGCTGACCGTCTTGCCTGCCGCCGACAGGTTCACCGGAGCCGGGTCGACGCCGATGACCTGCGCATACACGTCGAACGCCCCGCCGCTGTTGTCGGCCCACGCGACCACCGGGTGCCGGCCACCGCGTACCGCGATCGCGGGCTGCACCTGCCGGCCCGCACCCCGGGTGAGCCGGACGGCGGGGCTGAAGCTGTCCCCGCCGTTGTCGCTGTGCCGCAGGTAGATCGCCGGCCGGTGCGGCTGCTCCTGACCGCGCTCGTCCTGCCACACCACCCACACGTCCCGCCCGGCCGCGGCCACCTTGGGCAGCGACGCCGTACCCGAACCGGTGGACAACTCCACCGGGCCGCCCCTGCCGAGCCGCCGGTACACCACACTGCTGCGACCGGCGACGTGCTGCTCCGCGACGACGTGCACGCCCGCGGCGGACCTCGCGACGTCGGCGAAACCGGTGAAGAGGCCGTGGTCGCCGAGCACGATCTCGGCGCCGTCGCGGCCTGCGCCGGCAGCGGGCAGCGCGATCTCCGGTGTCGCCACGGCAGGCCTGCCGACGGCGACGAACAGCGGCGAGACCGCGGCACGCAACTGGTCGGGCAGCGTCGGGTCGGCGTCCACACCGGACGCGGCGCCGGGGGAGCGGACCTCCGCGCGGAACCACGTGGTGGCACCGGTCAGCGCGGGCGAGATCACGTGCGTTTCGTCGTCGGATGCGACCGTGACGTCCACGATCGGACCGGCGGCGCGGCCGGGCATGGCGTAGCAGAGCAGGTGCGTGCCCTGCCCGCGCCGCACCCGGACCCGCACCGAGGCACGCGCGGGCAGTGTCCTGTTCGATACCACGATCTCGTCGCCACCCATCGCCTCGAACACGCCGTCGCCGTCGAGATCGCCCTCGATGGTCAGGAACGGGCCGGTGATGCTGTTCGACACGGTGGTGCGGCCTGCCCGCAGAGCGTCCAGGATGGTCCGGACCGACCGGTCGGCGGCGAACACCCAGGTGGTCGGCTGGCCGGGTCCGGCGATCGGCCAGACTTCACGGAAGTGGCAGTCGCTGGCCGCGGTGACGCCGGTGCGGAAGCCGCGGTTCCACCGGGTCTCGGCGTAGTCGACCTCGGCGTCCGGGTCGCTGGCGACGTTGAGCACCTCGATGTTGTGCATGCCCTGCGCGCTGGCGTTGTCGTTCGGGCCGGTCGCCTTCGTGAACTCCCCGTCGTCAGGATGCGCCACATGCCAGGAGCAATCCTGCGACCGAGCGTCCCAGATGGACTGTTGCAGGTGCCGGAACGACGCGGAGCCCGGTGGGTTCGCGCCGTCCACGATCACGTCGATGCCGCCCAGCACGATGGCGTGCGGTGATCCGTTGGCCTCTTCGCCGGGCACCAGCAGCAGTTCCGACGACGTCCACTGCGGGTCCCAGTGCTGGTCGTAGGTGCGGTGGTCGGTGAGCGGCAGGAAGTCCAGGCCGGTCCGCTCCGCCTGGCCGATCTGGTCACCGACCGGCAGGTTGCCGGGCAGTGTCTGGCCGGACTCCTGGCGGGGCAGGCTGCCGTCGGAGGAGTGGTCGTCGTGCACGTGGGTGTCGCCGGCCAGCCACATGCCGCGCGGTGCCTCGGGACCGCGACCGCCGCCACCCGGGTGGCCCTCGTCCTCGGCGTGCGCCGAGGTGGCGGCGACTCCCGTCGCCGCGACGGCGGCGGTGCCCACCACCAGGAACTGTCTCCGGTTGAGGTCCATCGGGATCCCCTTCGCCAGCGCGCCATGTCACCGCCGGTGGGCGGTGGCACGGACGCTAACCAGGGCTGGGCGTGGCGGAGTGAATCGCCGGCGAACCGGGAGTGACCATGTCCGGAAGGACAGGTGCGCTCAGTCGCCGTGCTGGAAGACCGGCTCCCGCTTGGCGACGAACGCCGCGACGGCCTCCTTGTGATCGGCCGACAGGCCGCAGTCCATGTGGTTGGGGATCTCGTGCTCCATCGACTCGTCGAGGGTCGCGTGCTCGGCGTGCACGATGTTGTCCTTGATGTGCCGCAGGGTCGGCCGCGGCCCATTGGCCAGCCGGGCGGCCAGCTCGTGGGCGCGGCCGGCCAGTTCGGCCTCGGGCACGAGCCAGTTGAGCAGGCCCAGCGCCAGACAGTCGTCGCCGGACAGGCGGTCGGAGAACAACAGCAGCTCGCGTGCCTTCGCCGGGCCGACGAGCTGCCGCAGCAGCCACGTGGTGCCGTAGTCGCCGGACAGGCCGACCTTCGCGAACGCGGTCGTCATGACGGTCCGGGGGCTGCCGATCCGCAGGTCGGCGGCCAGGGCGATGCCCAGCCCGGCACCGGCGGCCGCACCGGGCAGCGCGGCGAGCACCGGCTTGGCCAGCGCGTGGATCCGGCCGACGGTCGCCCGCTGTGAGGCCAGTTGCCGGGCGACGCGCTCGGGTTGGACGGTGTCCGCACCGCCACCCTCGCCACCACGTTCGGCGAACGCCTTCACGTCACCACCGGCACAGAACGCCTGCCCGGCCCCGGTCAACAGCACCGCACCGACGTCCTCGGCCCGCTCGAACTCGTCCAGCAGCGCGGCCAGGCCGGTCAGCATGGCCGGTGTCAGCGCGTTGCGGCGGTCCGGCCGGTTCAGCACGATGCTGCCGACGCCGTCCCGCACAGTGCCGAGCACGTCGTCGGTGCCCGTGTCGATCGTCCGCGAATCGCTCATCCGGCGATCCTCGCAGTCAGTCGCCCGCTTCCGCCAGGAACGGTCCGATGATCGACGCGAGCTGCGGGGCGGTGCCGACGGTGTAGTGCGTCTGGCCGGGCAGGATGGCCAGCCGCATCGGTGTCGGGGCGGAGCCGTCGAAGTTGCCGTCGCGCAGCCCGCCGCCGAGCAGCGCGAAGAACTCGGCGGTGTGCGCTGTGCCGATGCTGTCCGCGTCGGCGTAGATGAGCAGCGTCGGCGTCCTGATCGTCCTGACGTCCTCGGTCCAGTCGTAGGGCGTGCGCAGCAGCGTGCCGGTGCGGTCGATCAGCGCCGGGAAAGCGTCGACGTCGGGTGCGACGGCCGCGTACGCGTCGTACATCGGGGCCTGCCGGAGTTGTTCGAACGCCGAGCCGGCGAGCACGTCCATGCCTGCCCGCACCTCGGGGAACCAGCCGTCCCGGCGGAACGGCGTGGACAGCAGCGCGAGCCTGCGCACCAGGCCGGGGTGCTGGATGGTCGCGCGCAGGCTCGACCCGCCGCCGAGCGAGTAGCCGAACAGGTCGACCTGGCCCAACCCGAGGTGCTCGACGAACGCCGCGATGTCGTCGCCGAAGGACTCGTAGCGAAACGGCCGGTCGATGTCGCGCGTGTGGCCGTGGCCCTGCAGCTCGATCGAGATGACCTGGCGGTCTTTCGCCAGTTCGTCCGGCAGCGGGCCGAACGACGACGTCGTGCCGAAGCCGGGGTGTACGACGACCAGCGGGTGCCCGCCGCCGCCTCGGCTCTCCCAGTACATGTCGACGCCGTTCACGGGGGCGTATCCGCTGCTCGTGGGTTCGATCACGCGGTGACGATAGTGGCCAGGCCGGAAGGGCGCATGCTGTCGTTACGGACAGTCGTAAGGGTTCGGTAACCAGAGGTGAGCGCCGTGCCATCGGCCCAGGTCCTACTCTTTCCGGTAGGCACGCTCTGTGTCAGGTCCTGTTGTCGACCCGGGAGCACGCATGATCACGTTGGTCGTTGTCGGGTTTCTGGCTGGCATGATCACGAGCATCTCACCGTGTGTGCTGCCAGTCCTGCCGGTGATCCTGACCGCGGGCGCGAGCCGCCGGGTGCCGGCGCCCGAGATGGCCACCGCGGGCGCTCCGGCTCCGTCCGCCGAGACCGAGGAGCAGCCCACCAGGACGTGGTCGTGGCGGCCGTACGGTGTGGTCGCCGGTCTGGTCGTCAGCTTCTGCATCGCGACGCTGTTCGGCTCGCTCATCCTGTCGGCCCTGCATCTGCCGCAGAACCTGCTGCGCGACCTCGGCATCGCGGTGCTGGTGCTCATCGGGCTGAGCCTGATCTTCGAGAAGTTCGGCGAGCTGCTGGCCCGCCCGTTCGCGCGGCTGCCCGCCCGCCAGGTCAACCCGAACAGCAACGGCTTCGTGCTGGGCCTCGGGCTGGGGTTGCTGTACGTGCCGTGTGCCGGACCGGTGCTCGCGACGATCGCCGTGGTCGGTGCCAGCCACAACGTCGGCTTCGGCGCGCTGCTGCTGACCGCCGCGTTCGGTATCGGCGCGGGGGTCCCGCTGCTGATCATCGCGGTCGCCGGTGAGCAGGTCGCCCACCGTACGGGCACGCTGCGCCGTCACGCGCGTCAGCTGCGGGTCACCGGTGGCGTGCTGATGATCATCGTGGCCGTGCTGATCGGCTTCAACCTCACCGACGGCCTGCAGCGCAACGTGCCCGGCTACACGACATCGCTGCAGAACCTGGTCGAGGGCAACTCGTCAGCGGCCGGACAGCTGCACTCGCTGTCCGACGCCAACAAGAACGGCCCTGGCAACAACGTCGCGGCCGGCGGTGGCGCGAACACGCCGCCGTCCAGCGCGCAGTGCACCGAGGACGGTCAGGTGCTGGAGAACTGCGGCCAGGCACCGGACGTCACCGGCATCACCGGCTGGCTCAACACGCCGGGCGACAAGCCGCTGAGCCTCGCGTCGCTGCGCGGCAAGGTCGTGCTGATCGACTTCTGGACGTACTCCTGCATCAACTGCCAGCGCACGCTGCCGCACGTCGAGGCCTGGTACAACGCGTACTCCAAGCGACGGCTTCGAGATCATCGGCGTGCACACGCCCGGAGTTCGCGTTCGAGCACGTGCACATCGAACGTCGCGGCGCAGGCGCAGACGCTGGGCGTGAAGTACCCGATCGCGATCGACAACAACTACGCGACCTGGAACGCCTACAGCAACCAGTACTGGCCCGCCGAGTACCTGATCGACCCGAACGGCGCAGATCCGGCACATCACGTTCGGCGAGGGCGGCTACGCGACCACCGAGGAGCTGATCCGGCAGCTGCTCACGGAGCAGAACCCCGACGTGAGCCTGCCGAAGGCCACGGATCTGCCGGACACGACGCCGACCGAGACGCAGACGCCGGAGACGTACCTGGGCTACCAGTACGCGCCGCTGCACAACTCCGGCACGAACCCGGCGCAGAACGCGGCCCAGAACCTGAAGCTGCCCAACTCGGTGCCCAACGACACGTTCGCGCTCGGTGGCACGTGGACGTCCGACGCCGAGGACCTGTCGGCCGGGCCGGGAGCCAAGCTGGAGCTGAACTTCCAGGCCAAGGACGTGTATCTGGTGATGGGTGGCACCGGCACGGTGAACGTCCAGGTGAACGGCAAACCGACGAAGACCCTGTCGGTGACGGGCGTGCCCAAGCTCTACACGCTGGTGTCCGGCCCGAGTCGACGCTCGACGCTGACCCTGACGACGAGCCCAGGCGTACAGGCTTACGACTTCACCTTCGGCTGACGCCGCGGGTCCACCCGCAGGCCGCGCCGACGGAGCACTCCGCCGGCGCGGTCCGCTGCCGTGTCACGGTTATTCGACGGGTGCGACCTTGCGCAGGTGATCCATGAAGGCGCGCATCCAGGACGGGTGGTCGGGCCAGGCGCGACCGGTGAACAGCTGACCGTCCACGACCGCGGCGCCGTCCACGAACTCGCCGCCCGCCGCTGCCACGTCCGGCGCGAGCGCCGGGTACGCGGCCGAACGACGGCCGTTGAGCGTGCCGGCGGCGGCCAGCAGGAGCGGGCCGTGGCACAGGGCGGCGACCGGGAGATCGCTCGTCATGAAGTGCCGGACGATGCGCTGTGCGTCGGCGTCGTTGCGGATGTACTCCGGTGCCCGGCCGCCCGGCACGACGGCCGCTACGTACGCGGTCGGGTCGACGTCGGCGAACGCCACGTCGGCCTGCCAGGTGTGGCCGAGTTTCTCGGTGTAGGTGTCGAAGCCGTCGACGAAGTCGTGCACGACGAACTGCAGCTTCTTCACAGTGGGTGCCGCGATGTCGACCTCGTACCCCTCCTCCAGCAGCCGCTGGTAGGGGTAGAAGACCTCCAGGGTCTCCGCCGCATCGCCGGTCAGGAGCAGAACCTTGGGCATTGTCGCCTCCGTGGGAGGGGAATCGTCAGAACGGGAACGGGTGCGGTTGGTCCCGCACGGTCAGCCACCGCCACTGGGTGAACTCGTCCCAGCTGCTCTGCGAGCCGAACCGGGCGGAGTTGCCGGATGCGCCGACACCGCCGAACGGTGCGTACGCGTCGTTGTTCAGCGTCTGGTCGTTCACATGCACGATACCGGTGGTCAGCCGTTCCGCGACCGCACGACCGCGCTCCTTGGATCCCGTCTGCACGGCCGCGACCAGCCCGTAGTCGGTGTCGTTGGCGACCGCGACAGCCTCGTCGTCGTCGCGCACCACGATCACCGGCGCGACCGGGCCGAAGATCTCCTCGCGGAACGCGGGCATCGCAGCCGTCACGCCCGCCAGGACGGTCGGCCGGTAGAACAACCGGTCGTACGTGCCGCCGGAGCGCAGCTCCGCGCCCGCGTCCACAGTGGCCGAAACGATCCGGTCGACGTTGGCCAGTTGCTTGGCGTTGATGAGCGGGCCGAGCGCGACCTGGCCGGTGTTCGGGTCGCCGACGGGCAGGTTGCCCGCCCGTGCGGCCAGCTTCTCCAGATACTGGTCGGCGACGCTCTCCAGCACGATGTGCCTGCCCGCGGTCATGCAGACCTGGCCCTGGTGCAGGAACGCGCCCCACGCGCCTGCCGAACTGGCCACGTCGATGTCGGCGTCGTCGAGGATGATCAGCGCGTTGTTGCCGCCGAGTTCCAGCGACACCCGCTTGAGCGTGCGTCCCGCGGTCGCACCGACCTCGCGGCCGACGGCGGTCGACCCGGTGAACGAGATCATCGCGACGTTCGGGTCGGCGGCCAGCGCGGCACCCGGCTCGGCGTCGCCGGGCAGCATCTGCAGCAGGCCGGCGGGCAGACCGGCCTCCTCGAAGATCCGCGCCATCAGCACGCCACCGGACACCGCGGTCTGCACGTCCGGTTTGAGCACGACGGCGTTGCCCAGGGCCAGTGCCGGGGCGACCGCCCGGATGGACAGGATCTGCGGGAAGTTCCACGGGCTGATCACGCCGACCACACCCAGCGGTAGCCGTTGCGCGATCGACTCGCGACCGGCCTCGCTGGTCGGTAGCAGGTGGCCCCACGGCTGCGTGGGCAGCGCGGCAGCTTCCCACAACTCCGCGAGCACCAGGTCGACCTCGAACGCGGCCTTGCCCGCGACGGCGCCACCCTCACGGATCAGCCAGTTCTCCAGCTCGGCCCGGTTGGCCTCGACCACCCCCGCCACCTTGCGCACCAGCGCGGCCCGCTGCGGACCGGGCGTCGCACCCCACGCCGGCTGGGCCGCCCGTGCGATCTCGCACGCCCGTGCGATGTCCGACGGGTCGGCCAGGCCGACCTCACCGAGCGTGCCGCCGGTGGCGGGTTCGACGACCTGCAGTGTGCCGCCCTTGGCGGGCTCCCACTGTCCCGTGAAGATCTTGCCCGACCAGTCCGCGTCGTCCAGAAGCGTCATTGCCCTGCCCTTTCGACTGAGAGTCCCGCGTCCAGACTTGTCGGTCCGCCGGGGGTGGTGTTGTCTGTCAACGTCACGAGAGTTGTCATGTACCGCCAATGTGGCGACGGAGCCAGCGCGGAGGTGGAGCCGTGGCGTCCGCGGGTCAGCTGCTGTGGGCGGACGAGTGGGACGAAACGCTCGCTGCGTCCTTCAACGGGCTGCGCCCGACCTGGGGCAGCCGCGACGCACCCGCGCCGACATCGGGCAGGCTGGCCGGCGGCGTGCTCGGCGAACTGGCGACCTTCCACGTGACCGGTAGTCCGCAGCGGCTCGCCCGCACAGTGCGGGACACTCGCCAGCGGCCCGCGGAAATGCTCAAGATCTGCATCCAGCGTCGTGGCTCCGCGTTGATCCGGCAGGCCGAGCGCGAGGTGCTGCTGACGCCCGGCAGCATGGCCGTCTACGACCTGGAGCGGCCCTACAGCATCACGCTGGACGGTGACTGGCGCTGCGACGTGATCGCGTTCCCCAAGGCTGCCCTGGTCGCGTCGCCCTCGTTCGTCGACGCCGCGCTGTGCAGGGCGACGCCGGTCGACCAGGGGCCCGGCTCCGTGCTCATCTCGCTGGTGTCCTCGGGCGTCCGGCGGACCGGCCCCGACCCGGCGGCCGGGCTGATGGGCAGGGCGGGCCTGGAGCTGATCATGGCCGCGCTGTCCGGTCAGCAGCGGCCAGGTGACGCGGACGCCGTGCGGCTGCAGGTCGAGTCGTACATCGGGCAGCATCTCGCCGAGCCGACTCTCGCGCCGACGACGATCGCAGCGGCCCACCACATGTCGGAGCGCTCGCTGCACCGCCTGTTCGGCACCGCCGACTACTCGGTGGCCGAGCTGATCCGAGTGCTGCGGCTACAGGCCGTGCTGCGTGACCTGCGGGCCACCGACGAGCCGATCGCCCGGGTGGCCGCGCGTTGGGGCCATCACGACATGCCCCACTTCAATCGGCTGTTCAAGGCCCATTACGGCCAGACGCCGTCCGAGGCCCGCCGCGACGGCTGAACCGATCATCGCAGCGCACCGCCACCGCGCGTCCGTACTCCTCTCGGAACACGCGCGCGACGGCGGACTCGTCGGGCATCAGTACTCGCCCTGGAACGGCCGCACCTCGATCGGCAGCGTCGTCGCGGCCGCGAGGCGGCGGCCCCACGCGAGCGCGGCGTCCAGGTCGGGCGCGGTGATCACGGTGAGCCCGCCGAGGTGTTCCTTGCCCTCGGTGAACGGGCCGTCGGTGACCAGCACGTCGCCGTCGTCGGGCCGCAGCACGGTCGCCGAGCCGGGCGGGTGCAGGCCACCGGTGAACACCCACGCCCCGGCCGCCTTGAGGTCCGCGTTGAGCTCGTCCAGGTCCCGCGTGATGGCGGCGAGGACCTCGGGTTCGGGCGTTGGCCCGTCGGGCTGGTAGACGCTGAGTAGGTACTGCTTCATCAGGCTGCGCTCCCCGGTGTCGTTTCGGTTCTCACCGACTACACGAACGGCAGACCGTCGGATCGACATCGTAGGGTCTGCCGACATGACGATCCTGGTAACCGGTGCCAGCGGCAACGCGGGCAGCGCGTCGCCGGCCGGGCCGCCGGCCGCCGGGCAGCTACTGGCATCCTCGGACCGTCGGCGCTGACCATGCCGCCGGCCGTCGCCGTCTGTCCACTGTGCTCGGTCGGCCGATCGGCTACGCCGGTATGCCCGACGAGCAGGTGCGTGCGGCGCTGTCGGCGGCGGGTGTGTCCGCGTTCGCGACCGGCGCGCTGATCGGGGAGCCGGGCCTGCCGGGACGGTGGCGCGGACACCGTGACGTCGACGATGTGGGACATCACCGGCCGCGACCCGGCCGACTTCGAGCGGTTCGGCCGCGACCGTGAGGCCATGTTCGGCTGACACGCGAAACGCCGCCCACCCCGCGACAGGGTGAGCGGCGTTTCCTGACGCGTCAGGCCACCGACGCGGTGGTCTCCTCGACCACGGACGGGGTCCGCAGCGGGAAGTGGCACGCGGCCACATGGCCCTGGCCGAACGGCCGCAGTAGCGGTTCCTCCTCGGCGCACCGGTCCTGGGCGAGCGGGCACCGGGTGCGGAACCGGCAGCCCGACGGCGGGTCGACCGGGCTGGGAATCTCGCCCTTGATCGCCGCGCCGTCCTTGGCCTTCTCCACCCGGGGGTCCGGGATCGGGATGGTGTCGATCAGTCCCGCGGTGTACGGGTGCGCGGGCTCCCGGTAGATCACGTCGCCGGAACCGACCTCGACCATCTTGCCCAGATACATCACGCCGATCTCGTCGGCCAGGTACTTGACCACGGCCAGGTCGTGCGAGATGACCACATAGGACAGTTCGTGCTCGGCCTGCAGGCGCTTCATCAGGTTCAGCACCTGCGCGCGGATCGACACGTCCAGCGCCGACACCGGTTCGTCGGCCACGATCACCCTGGGGTTGAGCATCAGTGCCCTTGCCAGGCCGATGCGCTGCCGCTGACCACCGGAGAACTCGTGCGGGAACCGCTCCAGCGCCCGGCGCGGCAGGCCCACCTCGTCGAGCATCTCGTTGATCCGGTTGAGCTGTGAGCGCTGGTTTCCCACGCCCTGCACCTGCAGCGGTTCGCGCAGGATCGAGCTGACCCGCATGCGTGGGTCCAGCGAGGCGTACGGGTCCTGGAACATCATCTGCAGGTCGCGCCGGTTCTGCCGCAGGTGCCTGCCGCGCATCGACGACACCTGCGTGCCATCCAGCGTGACCTTGCCCTGGTCGGCCTTCTCCAGCGCGACGATCATCCGGCCGATGGTCGTCTTGCCGCAGCCGGACTCGCCGACCAGACCGAACGTCTGGCCCTTGCGGACGTTGAACGACACGCCCGACACGGCCTTCACGCTGCCGACC
This sequence comes from Candidatus Melainabacteria bacterium, assembly GCA_963780635.1. Taxonomy (GTDB): domain Bacteria; phylum Actinomycetota; class Actinomycetes; order Mycobacteriales; family Pseudonocardiaceae; genus DATEPR01. Next base: position 724,521 of record CAWACW010000012.1, on the reverse strand, counting down.
CGGCGCTGCAGGACGCCCGCGGTGATCGGGAACTCCTTCACCAGGCCGTCCACCACGAGCATGCCGTGACCAGTGCCGTCGCGCGCCAGTTCGGGATCGAGCTCGCGCTCGGTGACGACCGCAGGCGCCTGGTGTGCGGGCCCGTCGCCATTGCTGGTAACGCCGTTGCCGGTGGCCGCGTTCTCGGTGGCCGCCACGACGTCGATGCCGAGGGCTTCCGCGTCGGTCAGCTTGCTCAGGTCCAGCGGGCCGTCCACCGGGTGCCAGCACGCGAACTCGTGGTGGATCAGGCCGCCACCGGCACTGAGCAGGGGCGGCTCCTCCTCACGGCACTTGTCGGTCGCCAGCGTGCAGCGGGCCGCGAACCGGCAGCCCGAGGGCGGGCTCGCCAGGTCCGGGGGCAGACCAGGAATGCTGTAGAGGCGTTCCTTGCTGTCCTGTTCCAGCCGGGGGATCGAGCCCAGCAGCGCCCGCGTGTACGGGTGGTGCATGTGCTCGAACAGCATCTCGGTCTCGGTCGTCTCCACGATCCGGCCCGCGTACATGACGTTGATCCGGTCGGTGTGCCCGGCCACGACGCCCATGTCGTGCGTGACCAGCAGCATCGCCATACCGAGCCGGTCCTTCAGATCCGACAGCAGATCCAGGATCTGTGCCTGGATCGTCACGTCGAGCGCGGTGGTCGGCTCGTCGGCGATCAGCACCTTGGGCTCACAGGCCAGCGCGATGGCGATCATCACGCGCTGCCGCAGGCCGCCGGAGAGCTGGTGCGGGAAGTCGTCCAACCGCTCCTTGGGCCGGGGCAGGCCGACCAGGCCCAACACCTCGATGGCCCGGTCCTCGGCCTGCTTCTTGGTCACGTTGCGGTGCAGCAGCACGCTTTCCGCGACCTGGTAGCCGACCGACTTCGTCGGGTCCAGCGACGTCATCGGATCCTGGAAGACCATCGCGATCTCGTTGCCGCGGATCTTGCGCAGCTCACGGTCGGGCAGCCCGACCAGGTCGCGCCCGTTCAGCTTCACCGAGCCGTTGACGATCTTGCCGCCGGGTGGCAGCAGGCCCATGATCGACATGCCGGTCATCGACTTGCCGCAGCCTGACTCGCCCACCAGCCCGAGCGTCTCACCGGGCTTCAGGGTCAGGCTCACGTTCCCGACCGCCTGCACCGTCGACTGGGACAGCTCGATGTGCGTGGTCAGGTCCGTGATCTCGAGGGCGTACTCCACCGACGGATCTCCTTGCCGCGTCCGCTCGGACGCTTCCGACTCCCAAGTGTTCGTCATCGCCGCCTCAACCTCACATCCAGCGCGTCCCGCAACGCGTCGCCGATCAGGTTGACCGCCATCACCGTGAGCACCAGCAACACGCCGACCGGATAGATCAGCCACCAGTAGCCGTTGTTCAGGTTGCCCGCGCCGTTGAACAGCTGGTCGCCCCAGTCGGTGCCGGGGAACTCCACGCCGAAGCCGAGGAAGCCCAGTGCGGACAGGATCAGGATCGCGTCGGCCACCTGGAACGTGATGTTCACGATGACGGTGCCCAGCGCGTTGGGCACGAGGTGGCGTAGCACGAGCCTGCTGCGCGTGGCGCCCATGACGCGGGCCGCGGACACGAAGTCGCGCACCCGCAGCGAGAGCACCTCACCACGGACCAACCGGGCCGGTATCAGCCAGGAGAACAAGCCCAGCACGATGCTCAGTGAGAACACGTTGGAGCTGTAGCGGAGCGCGACGATCAGCACGAAGAACAGCAGCGGGATGGACAGCAGGATGTCGACGATGCGCATCATGGTCGCGTCGACCCACCCGCCGGCGAGGCCCGCGATCGCGCCCCACAGAGTGCCGATCACGGTGGCGATCAGGGCGGCGAAGAAGCCGATCTCCAGCGAGGTCTGGCCGCCCTTCATCAGGCGGCCCATGACGTCGAAGCCGTCGCCGTCGGTGCCCAGCGGGAAGCCGTTGCCGGGCGGCTGGTCGGTGTTGAGCAGGTTCGAGTTCAACTGGTCGGTGTGGTAGAACAGCGGCCCGAAGAAGCAGAACAGGATCAGCAGGACCAGCAGGATGAGGCCGCCCGTGGCCAGCTTGTTGCTGAGGAATTCGCGGGTGGCCAGCCGCCAGCCGCTCTGTACCGCACTGACCTCGCCGCCTTCGGGCGTGTGGTCGGTCGGCGCCGCGGTGATCGAGTCGATGGTTGCCATGTCACACCAGCCGGATTCGGGGGTCGGCGACTGTCAGGGCGATGTCCGCCACGAGGTTGCCCAGGACCGTCAGCACGGCACCGACCAGCGTGTAGCCGATCAGGATGCTGTAGTCCTCGTTGCCGAGGCTGTTGAAGAACAACAAGCCAAGACCGTTGATGTTGAACGCGCCTTCGATGAGCAGGTTGCCGGCCAGCAGGATCGGGATGGACAGACCGACCAGGGTGATCATGGGCAGGCAGGCGTTGCGCACGAGGTGGCGCACCAGCACCAGGCGTTCGGGCAGACCTTTGGCTCGGACCACCTTGATGTAGTCCTGGGCGAACACGTCCAGTGCCGACGATCTCTGATATCGCGAGTACGCGGCAACACTGACCGCGGTGAGCGAGACGATCGGCAGGATCAGGTCCGTGCCGTTCTTCAGCGCGCCACCCAGTGTCTGGTCCTGGCCGACGTTGGCGTTCACCCAACCCAGGTGCAACGCGAAGATGTCGATCAGGATCAGGCCGAGCAGGAAGACCGGCATCGAGTACAGGGTGAAGGACACGCCCGTCGCGATGTTGTCGCCGATGCTGTTGCGGCGCACCGCCTGGTAGATGCCCAGCGGGATCGCGATCAGGATCGCCAGCACCACGGACACGCCGGACAGGAACGCGCTCAGCGGTGCCTTCTCGCGCAGCAGCGCGGTCACCGGCTGGTTCAGCTTGTAGGAGAAGCCGAGGTTGCCGTGAATAACTTGGTTGAGGTAGCTGACGAACTGTACGACGATGGGCCGGTCGTAACCATGGGCGTGGTCGTATTCGCTGACCTGGAGGGGCGTCGCCCGCAGTCCGAGAGCCGCACGCCCGGGTGACGGCGCGATGATGTGCAGCATGAGGAACGTGACCAGGACGATGCCGATCAGCACGATGACGGCCGTGGCCAGGCGCCGGATGAGGTAACCGGTCATGCCAAGGGCGTCCCTTCTTCCGTTGCGACCGGGCTGATCGCCCGGCCGCTACCAATGTGAGGCAGGAGACGACGGTGCGCCAGGGTCAGGCGGCCGCCGTTGGGGGACGTGCGCGTCGTTGTCGCACTCGGATCACACGCGACCAGGTGTGACGCGCTCGCTGCCAATCGCGCCCACCTTATGGTTACGAGTCGTGGCCCGGCAACAGCCGGGCCACGACTCGAGACGTGTGGATCACTTACTTCTTGATCCACCAGTCTTCTGGCGTCAGGTAGAACTGCGTCAGGTTGGCGAAGGAGTTGGCCGGGCCCTGAACGGTCTTCTTCCAGGCCCAGATCTGGTCCGGGGCGGGCTGGAAGATGGCGGGCAGGTCCTTGCCGATGAAGTTGGACTCCGTCACCAGGGCGTTCGGGTCGGTACCGAACACCGAGTTGTGGATCAGGGAGTTCGCCTGGGCGTTGTTGTAGTCGCCGAAGTTGTACGAACCACCCTTGTTGAAGATGGAGTCACCGGTCGGATAGAGGAAGCCGGTGAAACCACCGAAGTCCGACATGCCCCACTGGTTCTTCGTGGACGGCGAGCCCGAGTCGTCCGCGATCGTGATCAGCTGGTTGAACGTGTACGACTTGAGCGTGATGTCGATGCCCACCTGCTTGGCAGCCGAGGCGAACGCGTCCACCTGCTGGCCGAGGGCCGCGGGCGAGTTGCCGTAGTAGAAGGTGAACGTGAACTTCTGACCCTTGTCGATGCCCGCGCCACACTGGTTCGCAGCGGTGCCCGGGGTCTGGCAGGTCAGAGCACCGTTCACGACCTGCCAACCGTGGTCGGTGAACAGCTTCTTGGCGGCGTTGATGTCGTACGGGTAGATCGCCGTGGTGATGGCGGCCTTCGAGTACTGGCTGGTGGGCAGCGAGGCCACCGTGCTGTAGGCCGGGACGGCCGCGTTCTTGAAGGCGCCCTTGATCACCGCGTCCTCGTTCTGCAGGTGAGCCAGCGCCTGCCGAACGTAGTTCTGGCCGATGACCTTGTTGAAGTTGTTCGTGGTGTCGTCGAAGTTGAAGTACATGTACTCGAACCCGGTGCTGGGCAGGCCGTAGTACGCGTAGCCGTTCTTCGCGAGCCGGGGGAGCTGCGGGATGTCGGTGAAGTCCACGCCACCGACGTCGACCTTGCCCGCGAGCAGGTCGTTGAACTCCGCGCTCGTGGAGGTGTAGGCCAGCTCGTCGATCTCGTCGATGTGCGGCTTCTCGGTGCCGGTGTAGGCGTCGTTCTTCACCAGGCTGACCGCGTCGGTCGACGTGTTGAACGTCTTCAACTTGAACGGACCGTCAACGACCTGCCAGAGCGGGTTGGTCGTGTAGGTCGAGATCGTCGACGACTGCTTGAACAGGAAGTCGTAGATCTTCTTCGCGTTCGCCGGGGTGGTGAAGTCCATGTGCGGACCACCGGCGGCGGCGACGTTCCACAGGTGCGAAGGCAGCGGCTCGATGGCGGTCGCGAGCTCGTTGGCCATCAGCCAGGACGAGTTGTAGGTCTCGTTCAGCTTCAGGACCACGGTCTGCGGGTCCGACGCGGTCGCGCTGATGATGTTGTCCGGGAACTCGCCGGGGGTGTAGCCCGACAGGTTCGCGGCGTTCTCCTTCACGGCGGCCTTGCTCAGGTCGATCGTGAAGATGACGTCCTGCGCGGTGACCGGCTGGCCGTCAGACCACTTGTAGCCCTTGTCCAGCTTGATCGTGATGGTCTTGTTGCTGTCCGCGAAGACCGGCTTCTCGGCCAGACTCCGGGAGAAGTCGACCGTCGGCGAGGCACCAGTCGTCGGCCAGTACAGCGGCCGGTACATGAGGTCCTCGAACTCGTATGACGTATACACCGAGCTGTGCTGGTTGTCGATGATGGGGAAGATCCAGTTCGGGCCGGCGCCCGGCTGCTCGGCGTACTTCACAGTGCCGCCGTCGGTCGGAGTGCCGGAGGCGGCCGGGATACTCCCGTAACCGCCCTCAGTGTTCTTGTTCAGCCCGTTACTTCCTCCGCTGCTGCTGCCACAAGCAGCCAGCGCTAGGGCGCCTGCGGCGCCGAGGACCGTAAGGCTGAGTCCCATTCGGGTGCCCTTGGCCATTGTTCGGAACCTTTCCCCACTCTTGGTATGGGCACGGACCATAGCGCCGCGCCTGAGAGAGCCGTCGTGCGGCCTGCCGTAGCACGGCATCGGCCTACTCGGCAGTCACCCGGGCGGCCTTGGCGGTCACTTTATACCCCGTCAAGATCGACACCGCCATTTTCCTTTTGTTAATGGCCAGTTTCGGAAGCAGGGGATAGAGGACCATAGATCAAAACAGGGCCAATCGCCCAGGGCGGGCGCTGGCCTGCTCGTGCCCTGGCTGGGCCGGGTAGCTGCACGTCGATAGCCGTTCACACTATCTAAAATGTGTGAACATGGTCGTGGTTCGTCGTTACGGGTTTGCTGCCGCACTGTGCCTTTTGGCGACCTATTTGCCGCCTTCTTGTTACATAACGGCGCCGTTATCGACTAGGCCACAAGGACTCCGTCGCGACGCACCGCGACGGATCGCGCTCGTTCGGTGACGCGGCGGCGTCGGGTGCCCGCTCCGGTAGGCGTCCGCCGTCGAGTCCGAAATGGATCACGGGTGGATTTCGTTGGCAGGTGGAGACTTGACGTCGTTCGACCGTTTGTCGTATTGGGTTGTCCTGCCAGTGGACGTCCACACGGGGCACCGCCGTGTTATTGCACCGCACGGTGTTCGACGTTTTTCAACAGAATGGCCGCCGTCCAACCCGGACCCTGAAGATCGGCCCGGACTGCCCCGGCGAGGACCGCGTCGGTTGTCCACACGAAGGCCCGTGCGTCGTCGAGCCACGGATAGTGACCGGCACCGGCCTGGACGACGAATCGGCAGTGTGTGAACGACCCGCGAACTCGGCGGCCGTGACCTGGGGCGTGCTCAGGTCCCACTCACCCGCGACCGGCAGCACCGGGAAGTTGAGCCCGTCGAGCGCAGGATTGGGCGTGGCCGGGTCGAACGCGCCATCCTCGCCGTACCTGCCTGCCGCCTCCTCGTTGCGGCCCGCCTCCTCCTGCGCGGCGTGGTGGGCCTGGGCCGCCGCGTCCCAGCGGCCGTAGAACAACAGTGCCATGGCTGTCCACTCCGCGGCACCTGCCGTCCCCGCCTGGATCGCCGCGAACGCGGTACAGGCGGGCCCGAACCACGGTTCGCTCTCGCGCCGCGGGGCCACCTCGAGTCGGGTGGCGCCGTCGACCTCGATGCCGACGGCCCTGGGGCTGGGCGTGACCAGCACCAACCGGCGGACTCGCTCGGGATGGCGGGCCGCGTACGACACGGCGAGGTTCGTGCCGGCGAAGTGGCCGAGCGGGTCGAACCGGTCGAGTCGGAGGTGCGTGCCGACGGCCTCGACGTCCTCGACCTGGTGGTCGCACCGGTAGGAGCTGGGATCCGCCGGTATCGCCGAGCTCCCGGTGCCACGGAGATCGGGCACGACAAGCCGACGGTGCTTGGCCGGCCCGCCGAGGTCACCGAGACAGGCCGAGTCCGACATCGGGCCACCGGCCAGAGGAGAGCCGGCACCGAGAGTGCGGTAGGCGAGGGCGGTGCCGTCGGGTGCGGCGAAAGTCGGCATCCGCCGAGTTGTCACAGCGGGTGCGGGTACGGCGCCGCCCGACAAGAGGCCACCCAGGGCGACCTCTTGTCGGGCGCGTGCGTCAGTGGCCGCTCAACTGGCCGGTCAGGTCGGCCGTCTGGCTCGCGGGCGGCGCGGTGATGTGCACCGGGACGCCGAAGTCGGACAGCGTGGCCGTGAAGTCGAACGACACGGGGCCGGTCGACGTGGTCGAGCCGCCTGCGGTGCCGCTCGGCAGGTGAGCCCCGGACAGGGTCTCGTGCAGGGTGATCTTGCGCAGCCTGCCCTGGGCGTCCAGCCAGACCTGCGCTGGCAGCGTGTGCGAGCCGAGTTGCTGTTCGAGCGTCCGCACGTTGCGTTGCGTGGTCGCGTCCTGGCCCGCGGCTGCCTTGTCCAGGTCGAGCACCACGTCGTAGTGCGTGCTCGGTGTGCCGTCGACGGTGTCCGGGCCGACCACGGTCACCGATCCCGCGCCGCGCAGGAAGTTCAGCACGGTGCTCGGATCGCTGGGTGAATCGGTCACGAGCTGCTGCAGCGAACCGCCGCCCTGGCCGGACAGCTTCGCCACGTCCAGCGCGAGCCACGGCTTGCCGTGCGACAGCCTGCCGGCCAGGCTGCCGGGCAGCTTCTCGTAGAGCACACCGTTCACGAACCGCGTCTGCGCGCTGCCCTGCGTGCCAGGCAGGGTTTCGGTCAGGTCGGCCGACCGGTCCGCGAAGCCGATCGTGCCGGATGCCGTGACCGGCACGCTGCGGCCGCCGTTGCCGACAGCGGTCGACGTGGTGATCCGGGCGCTGCCGGGGGCCGTGGTCTTGACGAACGAGGTGGCGACCGCCTGCTGGTCCGCCGGTGTGGCGGGGGTGCCGCTGACGGGCGTCGACGAGCTGGTGATGGTCGGCGCGGCACTGGTCGTCGTCGAGCTGCCGGACGCCGCCGCCGAGCCGCCACCCTGCATGCAGGCGGCTGTGACCAGGCCGGTTGCCGTGATCACCGCGCCGGCAGCGAATCCCGTCACGCGTCGCATGCTGCCTCCTCGGGTCGGTAACGGGCGATCTGCCCTCGGCGGAGGTGTTCCCGACGATCGCCCGACACCATCGCCGTAGTGACGGCCGTCACTGTCCGGCGTCGGCGGCGGGTCTGCCATTGTGATCGACGAGAAGGATGTCGAAGGGAGTGCGCGGTGGGCGAGGTACAGACGGTTCGCGGACCGGTGGCGACGGCGGACCTGGGCCGCACCCTGATGCACGAGCACATTTTCGTGCTCAGTACGGACGTCCAGCAGAACTTCCCGGCCGAGTGGGGCGACGAGGAGGTGCGCATCGCCGACGCCGTCGCGCAGCTGCGCGAACTCGCCGGGATCGGGGTGCGGACCATCGTCGACCCGACGGTGATCGGGCTGGGCCGCTACATCCCGCGCATCCAGCGGATCGCCGAGCAGGTGCCCGAGCTGAACATCGTGGTCGCGACCGGCATCTACACCTACACCGACGTGCCCGGCTTCTTCCGGCACCGCGGCCCGGGGCTGGGTCGCGGTGTGCCGGACCCGATGGTCGACATGTTCGTCGCGGACATCGACACCGGCATCACCGGCACCGGGGTGCGGGCAGGCCTGCTCAAGTGCGCGATCGACGCCGCTGGTCTGACGCCCGGGGTGGAGCGCGTGATGCGGGCCGTCGGCGAGGCCCACCTGCGCACCGGCGTGCCGATCACGGTGCACACCCATCCGGGCTCACAGACCGGGCGACACGTCAAGCGCGTCCTGGTGGACGAGGCAGGCGTCGACCCGGCCCGGATCGTGCTCGGGCACAGTGGTGACACGGCCGACGCCGACCATCTCGCCGAACTCGCCGAAGCCGGCTTCGTGCTGGGCATGGACCGGATGGGCATCACCTCCGACGCCAGCTTCCAGCAACGGTGCGACACCGTGGTGGAGATGTGCAGGCGCGGGTTCGCCGAGCGCATGGTCATGTCGCACGACGCGGCCTGCTATATCGACTGGGTGGACCCGAACGTGCGACCGCTGCTCACCCAGTGGCACTACCTGCACATCGAGCAGGAGGTCCTGCCCTACCTCCGCGAGCACGGCGTCACCGAGGACCAGATCACCGCGATGCTCGTGGACACCCCGCGCGCGTACTTCGACCGCTGACTTCTGTTCTTCCTGGTGGCGCACGGAATTCGTCCCGGCGGTGACGGCTGTCACGACGGTGTTGTGACCCCACATCGGCACATCTACGATTTTATAAAATCCGACATCGTGGAGGAGCCGTGGCGGCTGTCGACGACGGGACCCGGCGGGCGACGCCTCGCCTGCGGGCGGTCGTCACCGTGCAGCACGCCACGCTGTCCTGGTTGCGCGACCAGATCGCGACCGGGGTGTTCCGCTCCGGCGACCAGTTGCGGCAGGAGGTGCTGGCCCGCGAGTTCGGGGTCAGCGTGCCGCCGGTGCGCGAGGCCCTCAAGACGCTGGAGGCCGAGGGTCAGGTCGTCTACGCGCCGCATCGCGGCTATTTCGTCGCGTCCATGAGTTTCCGGGAACTGGCCGAGAACTACCGGATCCGGGAACTGCTGGAGACCGAGGCGATCGGGCGGTCGGTACCGGTGATCGGGACCGAGGACCAGGAGCGGATGGCGGAGGCGATCCAGGACATGGAGCGCGCCCACCGGGCCGTCGACGTGCCCGCGCTGACCACAGCCAACCGCCGCTTCCACTTCACGCTGTTCGACGCGGCCGAGATGCCGCGGATGGCGGACATGATCCGGGTGCTGTGGGAGGCCACCGACCGCTACCGCTCCGTGTACTTCTCCACGCGGCAGCACCGGCTGCGGGTGAACGCCGAGCACCGCGCGATTCTCGCGGCTGTCAAGGGACACGACGCGCAGACTGCCACCGAACTGCTGCGCACCCACCGCGAGACGGCGCTGAACGCGCTGCGCGGCACCTTCGAACGGCCGGGACCGACCCGGCGGACGTCCGTCTAACCGATCAGGAGCGACAAGCCCATGCCCGAGGCCCTTGCCACCGTCACCGATCTGGTCGACGTCGACTCGCTGCTCACCGACGAGGAGCGGCTCATCCAGCGGACCGTGCGGGACTTCGTCGCGGACAACGTCCGGCCGCACATCGCCGAGTGGTTCAACGACGGGGTGTCGCCGAAGGAACTGGCGCCGGAACTGGGCAAGCTGGGGCTGCTGGGCATGCACCTGACCGGCTACGAGTGCGCCGGCACGAACGCGGTCAGCTACGGCCTGGCGTGCCTTGAGCTGGAGGCGGGAGACAGCGGGCTGCGCAGTTTCGTCTCGGTGCAGGGTTCGCTCGCGATGTTCTCGATCTGGAAGTTCGGCTCCGAGGAACAGAAGCGGGAATGGCTGCCGAAGATGGCCGCGGGCAACGCCATCGGCTGCTTCGGACTCACCGAACCGGACCACGGCTCCAACCCGGCCGGGATGACCACCCGCGCGGTCCGCGACGGCGACGACTGGGTCCTCACCGGCAACAAGATGTGGATCACCAACGGCGGCATCGCCGACATCGCCACGGTGTGGGCCCGTACCGAGGACGGCGTGCGCGGTTTCCTGGTGCCACGCGGCACTCCGGGGTTCTCCACTGTGGACATCCACGGCAAGCTGTCGTTGCGCGCGTCCACGACGTCGGAGCTGGTACTGGACAACGTCCGGCTGCCCGCGTCGGCGCGACTGCCCGGCGCGAAGGGCCTGTCCGGGCCACTGAGCTGTCTCAACGAGGCCCGGTTCGGCATCATCTTCGGCGCCCTGGGTGCCGCCCGTGACTGTCTGGACACGACACTCGACTACTCCCGCACCCGCACCCAGTTCGACCGTCCGATCGGTGGTTTCCAGCTCACCCAGGCGAAATTGGCCGATATGGCGGTCGAGCTGAGCAAGGGTCTGCTGCTGGCGATCCATCTGGGCAGGCTGAAGGACGCGGGCACCATACGGCCCGAGCAGATCAGCGTCGGCAAGCTCAACAACGTCCGCGAGGCCATCGAGATCGCCAGGACGTGCCGGACCGTGCTCGGTGCGGCGGGCATCACGACCGAATATCCGGTCCTGCGCCACGCCAACAACCTGGAGTCCGTGCTCACCTACGAGGGCACCAGCGAGGTCCACCAGCTCGCGATCGGTCGCGCGCTGACCGGCATCTCCGCCTACACCTGATGGTGAGCGTCGCGCGCCGCATCCTGGAAGCGGCGGCCGGACAGGGCGTCCGGCAGGTTTTCGGGCTGCCCGGCGTGCACAACCTGGCTTTCTGGCGGGAGACGGGTCCCGACCTGCCCGAGATCGTCGGCGTGCGGCACGAACAGACGACCGTGTACGCCGCCGACGGGCTGGCCCGCGCGACCGGCGGGCCGGGTGTCGCGCTGGTGACGACCGGGCCGGGCGCGGGCAACGCCGTCGGCGCTTTCGGTGAGGCCGCCGCGTCCGCGTCACCGGTGCTGCTGGTGGCCAGCGAGATCTCCACGGCGTTGGCCCGGCCGGGCGTGGTGCGCGGGGTGCTGCACGAGTCCCGCGACCAGGCCGCGATCTTCGAGCCACTGGCGAAAGCGGTGTTCCGGCCGAGGACCGCGGCCGACGCGGCCCAGCAGGTCGGCGAGGCGCTCGCGACCGCGCTGGCATTCCCGCGCGGTCCGGTGTACCTGGACGTGCCGACGAACGTGCTCGCACAGGACGCGCCGCCGGTGTCGGTGTCGCTCGCCGAACCGATCGCCCCCGCCGAGGCGGACGTCGCCCGGCTGGTCGAGCTGCTCGGTCCGACGTCGCGGCGCGAGCCGCGGCGGGTGGTGCTCTGGGTCGGTGGCGGGGCGATCGCGGCCGGTGCCCAGGAGGAGGTACGGCTGCTCGCCGAACGTCTCGGCGCCACCGTCGTCCCGACGTTCGCCGGGCGCGGTGTGCTGCCACCGGACCATCCGTGCCTGGTCGGCGTGCCGCCACACGAGCGGGAGGTAGCCGACCTGATCGCGTCCGCCGACCTGCTGGTGGGTGTCGGCAGTGGGTTCGACGGCGCGATGACCCGCAACTGGTCGATGACGATGCCGCCGCTGCTGGCCAACATCAACTGCTCGGCCGACGAGGTCGCCAAGAACTACCAGCCGGACGTGGCCGTGGTCGGCGACGCGAGGCTGACGCTGCGAGCGGTGCTCGACGCGCTGCCGGACGGCCGAGCCGACCCGGTAGCCGCGCGGATCGGTGCGGCGGCCCGGGAGCGGCTGCGCATGGAGGACGAGTCGGCCGAACCGATGCGCCTGCTCGACACTCTGTCCACAGTGGTCGACGCGGACACGGTTGTGCTGGCGGACATGGCGATCCCGGGTTACTGGTTCGCCGCGTACGGCACGGTGTCGCGGCCTCGTCAGCTGCAGTACCCGATGGGATGGGGCACCCTGGGCTACGCGCTCCCGGCCGCGATCGGGCCCGCCTGTGCCGGGTGGTCCACGCTGGCCGTGTGCGGCGACGGCGGGTTCATGTTCGCGCCCGGGGAGTTGGCGACGATCGCGCAGCACCGGTTGCCGTTGACGGTGTTGATCGTCGACGACGGCGGCTACGGCATGTTGCGCTACGACCAGCAGCACGCCGGCGACGAACTGCGCGGGGTCGAGTTGGAGCGGCCCGATTTCGTGCGGCTGGCGGAGTCGTTCGGCATCAAGGCCGATCTGGTCCGCGACGTCGGTGAGCCGCTGGGCGCGGCCCTGCGTGCGGCCCTGTCCTCGGGTGAACCGAGGGTGGTCGTGGTGGCGGCGTCGTTGACGCCACCCAGGACGACGTCACCCCGCTGGCCTGCGGTGCACAAGCCGGCGGGGTGACGCCGGTCCTACGTGGTCAGGCAGAACGGGTGACCCGCCGGGTCGGCGAAGACGCGGAAGCGCTCGCCCTCGCCGGGCAACCGTGTCGCGCCCAGTTCCAGGGCTCGCGCCTGGCCGGTGTCCAGGTCGTCGACGGCGATGTCCAGATGCGCCTGCTGCGGGTGCGTGGTGTCCGGCCACCGCGGCGGGGTGTAGTCGCTGATCTGCTGGAACATCACGAACCTGTCGTCACCGCAGATGAGCGAGCCCTCCGGCCCGTCGTAGGTGATCTCCATGCCCATCAGCTCGGCGTAGAACCGGGCCAGCGCCGCCGCGTCCGGCGCGTCGATGGTCACCGCGAACAGCGCCATGTCCGGGCCGACGCCGTCCTTCTGGCACAGATCGAACGGATGTCCGGCCGGGTCGGTCAGCGTGATCCAGCTCGACCCGTCCGCCAGCCGCGTGGCGCCGAGTTCGACGGCCCGCTCGGCCGCCGCCTCGTGGTCCTCGACCTGCAGGTCGAGGTGGAACTGCTGCGGGCGTTCCTGCCCCGGCCAGTCGGGCGGCACGAGGTCGGGGGCCAGTTGGAACGCGACCTCCTGGCCGTCACCGGCCCGCAGCGTGGCCCAGTCGGGGTCCTTGTCGACGATCTCCCAGCCGGCGAGGTCGGAGTAGAACGTGGCGACCCGATCGATGTCCGGCACGTCGAACACGGCGACGTCCAGCCGTCCTGTCACTGTCATCGCCCCATCCTGCGCCCACCCTCCGACAATCGCGCGGTCATTCAGGCCGACTCCCGCAGGGCGTCCAGCAGATCCGCGACCGGGGCCGTCCGGCTCATCTCGGGCAGTGTCAGCACCGTGACTCGTCGGGTGAAGGCCGGTTCGCGGCAGGGCAGCGTCACGACATCACCACGGCGGGGGTGCAGTGACAGGGCCGGTGCCAGGCTGACGCCCATCCCCGCGGCCACCAACCCTTGCAGCGACTGGTAGTCGTCGGTGCGAAACGCCACGTCCGGCTCGAACCCGGCGATGCGGCACATGGTCTCGTAGGCGTGGTCGTAGGGCGGCCGGTGCGACCGGGCCACCCAGCGCTCGCCGGCCAGGTCGGCGAGCGCGATGTCGGACGCCCCGGCCAGTGCGTGGTCGATGGGCAGCACCACGAGCAGCGGATCGTCGGGTAGCCGCAGCTGTGCGAGGTCGCGGTCCAGCGGCTGCGGCGCGAAGTTGTACTCCCACACCAGCATCACGTGAATGTCGCCGTCGTGCAGCCGGGCCGACGCGTCGTCGGGCACCGAGCTCAACCGCACCCGCACGTCGGGCCGCCGCGCCTTGAACGCCTTCAACGCCTGCGGCAGCAGTTCCACACCGGCGGTGGCGAAGGCACCGAGTCGAATCTCCTGCCGGTTCTCGCCGAAACTCTGCATTTCGTGTTCGATCGCCGATATCTCACCGAACAGATGGCGAGCGCGTATCACCAGTGCGGCGCCGGCATCCGTCAATGCGACGCCGCGCGGCATTCTGCGCAACAGCGGAATACCGATCTCGCGTTCGAGAACGGCCATCTGCTGGGAGACCGCGGACTGCGTCAGGTACAGGCGTGCGGCGGCCGCCGTGAACGAGCCCTCCTCGGCCACCGCGACGAGAACCCGCAGCCGTCGCACGTCGATCATGGCGCCATCATTGCTGGTCAACGACCCGGCTGGCAACCATAAGCTGATCTACTCGATCGGCCAAGGAGCCGTTGCTTGTCCCGGTGTGCGTGCCCTTCATACGCTGGCGGCACACCGATCTGGAGGGTCCGATGATTCTGTCAGCCGCACTCATGCACGGCCTGGGTATGCATCTGGGTGCCTGGATGGCCAGGGACGGCGAGGCGTCCGACTACGTGTCGCCCGCGATGTACAAGGACATCGCCCGTACCGCCGAGGCCGGTAAGCTGCACGCGCTCTTCCTGGCCGAGCAGCTCACGAACCAGGAAATGGGCACCGAGCGGCCCGCGGGCACGCTGGACACGGCGACCGTGCTCGCGCTGATGGCCGCGGTCACCGGCAAGATCGGCCTGGTCGGCACCGCGTCCACCACCTACAACCACCCGTATGACGTGGCCCGCCGCTTCGCCACCCTCGACAACCTGTCACAGGGTCGGGTCGGCTGGAACTCGGTCGCCACGCAGAACCCGGGCACCGCCCGCGTGTACGGCGGCGCCGAGCACCCCGACCACGAGGACCGCTACGTCCGCGCCGACGAGTTCATCGACGTCGTGCTGGGCCTGTGGGACAGCTGGGAGCAGGGCGCCCTCGTCGGCGACAAGAAGAACGCGCTGTTCGCCCGTGAGGAACTCGTCCACGAGATCAACCACTCGGGCGAGTATTTCCAGGTGCGCGGCACGCTGCCCTTCCCGGGCAGCAAGCAGGGCCATCCGGTGATCTTCCAGGCCGGTTCGTCGCCCCGGGGTCGCGACCAGGCCGCCAAGTACGCGGACGCCGTGTTCACCGCGCAGCACCTGATGGAGAACGCGCAGGAGTTCCGCGCCGACATGCGCTCGCGCGCGCAGGGCTATGGCCGCGACGCGGACAGCATCAAGATCCTTCCCGGTGTGTCGCTGATCCTCGGCGCGACCGAGGCCGAGGCTCGCGCCCGCAAGCAGTCACTGGAGGACGTGCTCGGCACCGGCCCGCATCTGGAGAAGCTGGCCCGCCGCGTCGGCCTGCCGGTGGACGCGCTGCACGAGCTGGACAAGCCGTTCCCGGTCGACCAGCTCATGCCGGAGGAGCAGTTCAAGGGCTCGATCGGCTTCCGCCGCAGCATCGTCAGCCTCGCGGTCAAGGAGAACATGACCGTCCGCGAGCTGGTCGCCAACTACGGCGGCGGCCACCAGCAACTGGTCGGCACCCCGGAGCAGGTGGCCGACATGATGCAGGAGTGGGTTGGCGCCGGTGCGGCCGACGGCTTCACACTGATGATCGACATGCTGCCCTCGGGTGTGCACCAGGTCGTCGACCTGCTCGTGCCGGAACTCCAGGCCCGCGGCCTGTTCCACACCGACTACGAGCACGACACCCTGCGCGCCTCGCTGGGCCTGAGCGTGCCGTCCCTGGTTGGTGCCTGATGACCAGGGTGCTGGGCATCGGCGGCACGCCGCGTGCGGGCTCTTCGTCCGAGCAGGCGCTGCGCGAGACGTTGCGGACGGTCGCCGCGCTCGGCATCACGACCGAGATCATCACCGCGCAGGAGCTGGACTTCCCGATGTACGACCCGGACGGCTCGCCGCTGTGCGAGCGGGCGGTCCGGCTGCTGGCCGCGGTGCGTGCCGCGGACGGCCTGGTCATCGCGACCCCCGGCTACCACGGCGGCACGTCCGGCCTGCTGAAGAACGCCCTGGACCACCTCCAGGAACTGGCCGACGACCCCGTGCCGTACCTGGACGGCAAGGCGGTCGGGTGCATCGTCACGGCGTCGGGCTGGCAGGCCGGCGTCACCACGCTCACGTCGCTGCGTTCCACCGTGCACGCGCTGCGCGGCTGGCCGACCCCGCTGGGCGTCGTGATCAACTCGGCGATGCGGCCATTCGGCCCGGACGGTGTCGAGCCGAAGGTCGCGGGCCAGCTCACCACGCTGGGCTCGCAGGTCGCCGCGTTCGCGCGAGCCGGGCTGGGGACGGCGGCATGACCCTGACCACCGTGTCGCCCACGGGCACCTGGGCGGGCGTCGAGGAGGCGATCGCCGCGCTGCGTGCCGGCCGCATGATCGTGCTCGTCGACGACCCGGACCGGGAGAACGAGGGCGACCTGGTGGCGGCCGCGTCGCTGGCCACACCGGAGACGGTGAACTTCATGGCCACCCACGGCCGGGGCCTGATCTGCTGCCCGGTCGAGCGCGCCACGCTGGACCGGCTGGACATCCCGCCGATGGGGCACGGCGACCGGTTCGGCACCGCATTCCACGTCGGCGTCGACCACGCGGCAGCGGGGACCGGGATCTCGGCGTCGGACCGGGCGCTGGCGATCAACGCGCTCGCCGACCCGGGCAGCACGCCGGGCGACTTCCGCATGCCCGGCCACCTGTTTCCGCTGGGCTGCCATCCTGAGGGGCTGTGGGGCCGGCAGGGCCACACGGAGGCGTCGGTGCACCTGGTCCGGTCGGCCGGCCTGCCGCCTGCCGCCGTGATTTGCGAGGTCGCGGCCGCGGACGGCGAAATGGCACGTGTGCCCGAACTGGCCGAATTGGCCGCGTTACACGAGCTACCGCTGGTCGCGATCAGCGACGTGTGTGGACACATGCGGCAGCATGAAGTGATGATGGAGCGGGTGACCGAGGCGGCGATGCCGCTACCGGAGGGCAGGTTCCGGATCGTCGGCTACCGCAACCGGAGCAACGGCGACGAACATGTGGCGCTGGTGCACGGCGAGGTGGCCGGCCGTGACGTGCCCGTCCGGGTGCACACAGAATGCCTGCACGGCGACGTGTTCGGCTCGTTCGCGTGCGATTGTGCGCGGCAGTTGCGCAGCGCGTTCCGCGGGATCGTCGCGGCCGGCGCCGGCGTGGTGGTCTACCTGCGCGAGGACGCCGACCGGGCCGTGGGCGAGGACATTCTGGCCGATCTAGGGGTCCGGCGCGCCGCCGTGATCGCGGAATCGGCTGGTTGACCGACCCCTGGTGCCTGCGGCACGCCGAGTCGACGAACGTCGTCCATGGCGTGGCGGGCACGGTGCCACTTGCCCGGCTCGCGCCGAAGGGCAGCGAGCAGGCGGCCGCGACGGCTGGTGTGCTGGCCGGCCTGCCGATCGTCGCGGTCTACGCGAGCCCGGCGCTGCGTGCCCGGCAGACGGCCGAGCCGATCGGCCCGGTGACGGTGCTGCCGGAGCCGGCCGAGGTCGGCATCGGGTCCGCAGAGGGCAGCGTGGACCCGGAGATCCGGCGGCGCACCGCGACCGTGCTGCACGCCTGGGTCGTGCTGGGCAAGTGGACGAGCGGGTCGCCGACGGCGAGAGCGGGCATGACGTGCTCGCCCGGATGTCGGCGGCGTTCGCGTCGATCGCGGCCGCACCGGAGCGCGATGCGACGGTCGCGGTGGTGGGTCACGTGGCGAGCCTGACGGTCGCGCCGGCCCGGCTCTGTGGCTTGGGTGCTCGGGGGTGGGGCAGCCCGCTGGCCCATGCGGAGCCGTTTCTGCTGCGCGGCGACGGTCGTTCCTGGCGGATCGGCTAGCGCCGGTTGCGGGCGAGCAGCACCGCGCGGCGCGGGTCGGTGCGCGGCAGGGCGCGCAGCAGGTGTTCGGCCAGTTCGTCGTCCTGGGTGCCCTCGTCGGTGGCCGCCAACTGCCACATCGCGTGGGTGTCGCCTCTGGCCAGCACCGTCCGGCGGACCAGGGCGAACAGTTCCTCGCGTTCGTCGCGGATGGCCGGGGCCTCGGAGCGGGGGAGCAGCGAGCCGCGGTACCCGTCGACCGCGTCGGCCGTGCGATCCGCCGCCAGTGCCGCGCGGACCTCCAGGAAGTCGGCCTGCACGGTCGCGTCCAGCCGGTAGGGCTGGGTGCGCAGCACATGCGGGGCCAACTGCGCGCGTAGCCGGTGTACCTCGGCGCGCACGCTCACCGGATTGCCTGCCGGCCCGTACAGCCGCGTGCCAGCTGATCGGCGGTCAGCCCTGCCGGATGCAGCGCCAGCACGGTGAGCAGTTCGGCGTGCCGCAACGTCAGCCGGACCTCCCGGCCGTTGAGCCTGGCCACCGGCGGGTCGGCACCGAGGAAGCGCAGCGCCAGTGTCGCGTTGTGCCGCTGGCCGGCGTGCGGCATGCGCAGCAGGAAACCCTCGGGCAATGCCTCCAGCACAGCCTCGCCGTACCGGCCCAGATCGACCCGATCGCCCGAAGCGGGCAAGTTCACTCGATCGGGTAGCCAACCGGCCGGTTGCGCGGCCAGCACCCGGCCGCTGGGCGCCAGCAGCGCGCCCGGCTCATCGTGCAGCGCCACCAGGTGGGTCAGGTTGCGCGCGCGCAACCGCTCGTCGCGGGCGGCCAGCGCGGCCCGCAGATGCGCCTCTGCCAGCCGGGCACTCGTCGTGACGAGCGCGAGCGTTGCGGGGTGGAACGTCCGCACCGGACCGGTGATGTCGACCGACCCGATCACCTCTCCGGTGTCCGGGTCGTGAATCGGGGCCGCCGCGCACGTCCACGCGTGATACCGGCGCACCAGATGCTCGGCCGAGTGGATCTGCACTGGCCGGTCGGCGGCCAGCGACGTGCCCATCGCGTTGGTGCCGACCTCGTCCTCGGTCCACCGCGTGCCCTCGGCCAACCCGACCCGTTCGCCGTCCCGCCGCACGTCCGGCTGACCCTCACACCACAGGATGTGGCCCTCGGCGTCGGTCACGATCATCATGTGCATCGCCTCGTCGGCGATCGCGACCAGCGAGTCGCGCAGCATCGGCAGCACCTGGGCCAGCGGATGGCCGCCACGGATCTCGACGATCTCCCGCCGGTCGTACACCTGTGGCGGGATGCCACGTTCCGGGTCGATGCTGGCGGCCAGCGAGCGTCGCCAGGAGTCCGACACGACGTCCCGCGGCAGCACCGGCGTGGGCTCGCCGGACAGCACCGCCTCCCGGACCGTCGCGAGCACGCGGGCCCTGGCGAGCGGATCGCCCATCGGCAGCTGTGAGGTCATCGCACACACCTCGGCATCGACGGTGAGTGACCATGTCCATCGTGCGCCCACCGGCCGCGCTTCCGCAACAGCGGAACGGCGTAGCGCACCGCCCCGCACCTGCGGTGCAACGCCGTTGCAACCCCGTCCGGCCTAGCGTGATCGTCCGTATACCTACACGACGACGTGGAAGGACGAACACATGGCCAGGTACGCGGCCCCGGGCGAGCCCGGCAGCGTGGTGCAGTTCAAGTCCCGCTACGACAACTTCATCGGCGGAGACTACGTACCGCCGGCCAAGGGTGGATATTTCGAGAACCCCACCCCGATTACCGGCCAGACCTTCTGTGAGGTGGCCCGGAGCACCGCCGACGACATCGAACTGGCCCTCGACGCGGCGCACGGTGCCGCGCCGGCGTGGGGCAAGACCTCGGTCACCGACCGCTCGAACATCCTGATGAAGATGGCCGACCGCATCGAGGCCAACCTCGAGATGATCGCCATCGCGGAGAGCTGGGAGAACGGCAAGGCCTGCCGCGAGACCCTGGCCGCGGACATCCCGCTGGCCGTCGATCACCTGCGGTACTTCGCCGGTGCCCTGCGCGCCCAGGAAGGCCACCTCTCGCAGATCGACGAGGACACGGTCGCCTACCACTTCCAGGAGCCGCTGGGCGTCGTCGGCCAGATCATTCCGTGGAACTTCCCGATCCTGATGGCGATCTGGAAGCTGGCCCCCGCGCTGGCCGCAGGCAACGCGGTCGTGCTCAAGCCGGCCGAGCAGACGCCGGCATCCATCCACGTGTTGCTCGAACTGGTCGCGGACCTGCTGCCGCCGGGCGTACTGAACGTCGTCAACGGCTTCGGCGTCGAGGCCGGCAAGCCGCTCGCGTCGAACAAGCGCATCCGCAAGATCGCCTTCACCGGTGAGACGACGACCGGCCGGCTGATCATGCAGTACGCCAGCGAGAACCTGATCCCGGTCACGCTGGAACTGGGCGGCAAGAGCCCGAACGTGTTCTTCGACGACGTGGCCGCGCACCGTGACGCCTTCTACGACAAGGCACTCGAGGGCTTCGCCATGTTCGCGCTGAACCAGGGCGAGGTCTGCACCTGCCCGTCCAGGGCGCTGATCCAGGGCGGCATGTACGACGACTTCCTGTCCGAGGCCGTCAAGCGGGTCGAGCAGATCAAGCAGGGCCACCCGCTGGACACCGAGACGATGATCGGCGCGCAGGCCAGCAACGACCAGTACGAGAAGATCTTGTCCTACATCGACATCGGTCGCCAGGAAGGGGCGAAGATCCTCATCGGCGGCGAGAAGTCCGACCTGGGCGGCGAGCTGTCCGGCGGCTACTACATCCAGCCGACGATCTTCGAGGGCGACAACAAGATGCGGATCTTCCAGGAGGAGATCTTCGGCCCGGTGCTCGCCGTGACGCGGTTCAGCGACTACGACGACGCGATGAAGATCGCCAACGACACGCTGTACGGCCTCGGGGCAGGCGTGTGGAGCCGCGACACCACCACCGCGTACCGCGCGGGCCGCGACATCCAGGCCGGCCGGGTGTGGGTGAACAACTACCACGCCTACCCGGCGCACGCCGCGTTCGGTGGCTACAAGAACTCCGGGTTCGGCCGGGAGAACCACAAGATGATGTTGGACCACTACCAGCAGACGAAGAACATGCTGGTCAGCTACTCGCCCAACGCACTCGGGTTCTTCTAGACACATGGCTGCCACACGTGTGGACCTGTCCCCGTCCGCGGCGGACCTGTTGGTGCGCATGCGGGAGATCCACGGACCGCTGATGTTCCACCAGTCCGGTGGCTGCTGCGACGGCAGCTCACCGATGTGCTTCCCGGACGGGGAGTTCAAGATCGGCGGCTCGGACGTGCACCTGGGCGATCTGCGGGTCGAGGGCATGGCCGAAGCGGTGCCGGTGTGGATGTCGGAGTCGCAGTTCGAGTACTGGCGGCACACCCATCTCACGATCGACGTGGTGAAGGGCCGGGGGAGCGGCTTCTCGGTGGAAGCACCGGAAGGCGTCCGGTTCATGATCCGGTCGCGGCTGCTCACCGATGACGAGCTGAAGGAACTGGACGCGGTCTAGTGTCCTGCGCCCGAAATTCGGTGAACGAGTCCGGTGATCCAGGCGGGCGCCGGCAAGGCGGAGGAGGCCCAGGTACCTAATGAGTGTCAGCGAGTCGGCCATCCGGCAGACTCGTGCCTGGTAGCCGCCGGCAGGTGAGCACTCTTGCATCCTGGACGTTGAGTCCTGAGACAAGATCGTGCCCCTGCCGGTGGTCGGGAGAGTTGATCGCTGATGGGATGTCGTGCCCGCGCTGGTGTGGCGTGAGCACTGATTCATTAGGTCGCTGATAGTTCTCCCGCTGGCTGCCGATGAGTGATCGATGCGAGGACAGGAGAACAGGTTGCTGTTCGTGGGAGATGACTGGGCCGAGGACCACCACGACGTCGAGTTGATGGACGCCAGCCGGGCGCCGGCTGGCCAAGGCCCGGCTGCCCGAGGGCGTGGCGGGGATGGCCCGGCTGCACGCGATGATCGGCGAGCACCTCGGCGAGGACGACGACGACAGATGCCGGGCAGGTGCTGATCGGGATCGAGACCGACCGGGGCCCGTGGGTGGCCGGCGTTGATCGCCGCCGGGTACACGGTGTTCGCGGTCAACCCGTTGCAGGTGGCCCGCTATCGGGAACGCCACAGCGTGTCCGGGGCCAAAAGCGACGCCGCTGACGCGCACACCCTGGCCGACATGGTGCGCACCGACTCCCACCAGCTGCGCCCGGTCGCCGGGGACACCGCGAGGCCGAGGCGGTCAAGGTGGTGACCCGGGCGCACAAGACGTTGATCTGGGAACGCACCCGCCACACCCAGCGGCTGCGGCACGCGTTGCGGGAGTACTTCCCGGCCGCGCTGGAGGCGTTCGAGGACCTCGACGCCGCCGACACCCTGGAGCTGCTGGCCAAGGCACCGGACCCGGCCTCGGCGGCCCGGCTGACGATCGCCCAGATCAGTGCCGCGCTCAAGCGTGCCCGCCGCCGCGACATCGCGGCGAAAGCCGCCGCGATCCAGGCGGTGCTGCGCGCCGAGCACCTGGGCCAGCCGGCCGTGGTCACCGCCGCCTACGCGGCGACGACCGTGCCGCCGATCGCGGTGCTGGGCACCCTCAACGAGCAGGTCAAGGTCCTGCAAGGGCAGGTCGAGGCGCATTTTGGCCGGCACCCGGACGCTGAGATCATCCTGTCCCAGCCCGGTCTGGGACCGATCCTCGGCGCCCGGGTGCTCGCCGAGTTCGGTGACGACCACGACCGCTACGCCGACGCGCGAAGGCCCGCAAGAACTACGCCGGGACCAGCCCGATCACCCGCGCCTCGGGTAAGAAGAAGATCGTGCTGGCCCGGTTCGTGCACAACGACCGGCTCATCGACGCGCTGATGACCCAGGCCTTCACCGCGCTCAGTGTCTCGCCCGGCGCCCGCGCCTACTACGACCAGCAACGAGCCCGTGGTGCCGACCACAACGCCGCCCTGCGCCAGCTCGCCAACCGGCTCGTCGGCATCCTGCACGGCTGCCTCAAAACCCGCACCCTCTACGACGAAGCGACCGCCTGGTCGCACCGTGTCGAGAAGGTTGCTGCTTGACATTCAAGCTCCTGGGATGTCTCTGTTGTACCTGGGCCGACGACAACGCGGCCAGCGGTCGTCTGGGCCCCGGAATCAGCACCATGATTTCGGGCGCAGGGCACTAGGTCCAGTGCGCGGGGCGGCGCAGCGTCGGCGGCAAGCCGGTGCTCGCGTCGCCCCGCGCCGCGTCCAGCTGTGCCTGGGTGAGGAACAGCGTCGTGCGCAGGTCGGCCCCGGCCAGGTTCGCGCCACGCAGGTCGGCACCCGTCACATCGGCCAGCCGAAGGTCCGCGGCCCGTAGATCGGCCCCGATCAGGCGGGCACCGCGCAGGTTCGCGCCGGGCAGGTCGGTCAGGTGCTGGCCCGTCAGGTCGGCACCGCGCAGCTCGGCCCGCCCGCCGACACCGGCGCGGACCCGCTCGCTGACCCGCAGCAGCAGCTTGTTGGCCGCGGCCCGGTGCACGTCGAGATCGACTGCTGCGAGCGCGTCGGCGTCCAGCGCGGTCAGCCGCTCGGTCTCGGCGAGGGCCGTGGCCAGTTCGTCGTCCTCGGCGAGCCGCCGTGCCTCGGTCAGGTACCACAGCAGCTCGTGCAGTTGCCGCAGCACGGCGAACGCGGCGAACATGCGTGGCGCGACGGCGGGCGTGGTCCGCCAGTCCTGGCCGCCGAACGTCACCTGCGTGACCTGTTGCCCGGCCCCGAAGCAGTCGAACACCGTGCAGCCAGGAAAACCCCGCTCCCTGAGCTGTCCGTGGATCCCGCACCGGAAGTCGTGCCGCAAGTTGGGGCAGGCCGTGCCGGCGGGTTTGTCGATCGCGAACTCCGAGGACGCGGTGAACGCGGGCGCGACACAGCACAGCCCGGCACATCGGCCACAGTCGGCACGCAGCCGGGATCCGTCGGACACGCGTCGATGCTAGTGGTGTGTCCGGTAACCCTCACCGGGTGATTCCGGTTCCAGGCGGACACCTCGCGGCGTTGTCGTCGGCCCAGGTACAACGGCGGTACCTGGGCCTCCTCCGTCTTGCGATGCCCACCTGGAACCGGAATTCCACCGGCATGGTTGCCGGACACACCACTAGCGACGGCCGTCGATCATGCACCGCATCGCCACCTACGCCCGTCGACGTGTCGACCGCGCTGGTCCGCCAAGCCCGTGTTCTGGCCGACCCCGAGCCGCGGCGCGCAGCTGCGGACCGAACGGCGTTCTGCCTGATGGGCTGGATTACAGTGCGTGAGTACGGTGTCGATCGACAGGAGGCCACCTCGTTATGACCGCACTCTCCCTGGCTGTGGTGCTCGCCGACCCGGCTCGCCGGTCGCCTGACAAGACCGCGCTCGTGCAGGGCGACGAGCGGATCGGTTACGGGCAGCTGTGGGCCGACGCCCGGCGCTACGCGGGCGCGCTGCGGAGCGCGGGTGTGCGACCGGGTGGCCGGGTCGCCCTGATGGCACCGAACGTGATCGACTTCGTCCGCGGTTACTACGGCATCCTCGCCGCCGGTGCGGTCGTGGTACCGATCCCGACCTTGCTCACCGTGGCCGAGGCCGGATATCTGATCGGCCACTCCGGCGCGGAACTTCTGTTGTGCCACAGCACGTTCGCGAGCATCGGGACGGACGCGGCGAAGCAGCACGACGTGCCCGTCGCCGACCTGACCACGTTCGCCGACGGCGCGGAGCCGGTGCCCGCCTACGTGAGCAGGCAGGCCGAGGACCCGGCCGTGATCTTCTACACCAGCGGCACCACGGGCAGGCCCAAGGGTGCCGTGCTGACCAATGTGAACCTCGTGCTCAACGCGACGGTGAACGCCTTCGACGCGAACCCGATCCGGCGCGAGGACGTCGTGATGGGCTGCCTGCCGCTGTTCCACACGTTCGGCCAGAGCGTGTCGATGAACAGCAGCTTCCGCGTCGGCGCGACCCTGGTGTTGCAGCCCAGGTTCCATCCGGATCAGGCCATCGACATCATGCGCACCGAGCACGCCACGCTGTTCTTCGGCGTGCCGACGATGTACGTGCAACTGCTCGACGCCGCCGCCCGTGGTGGCGCCGACCTGGAGCTGCCCCAGTTGGAACACTGCGTCTCGGGTGGTGCCGCGCTGCCGGTGACCGTGCTGGAGCAGTTCGAGAAGACGTTTGCCACCACCATCTTCGAGGGCTACGGCCTGTCCGAGACGTCACCGACGGCGTCGGTGAACCAGCCGTGGTACGGCACCAGGGCAGGCACGGTCGGCCACCCGATCTGGGGTGTCGACGTCGAGGTGGCCGCGGAGAACGTCGAGGACCGCATCGAGTTGCTGCCCGCGGGCGAGCTGGGCGAGATCGTGGTGCGCGGGCACGACGTGTTCGCCGGCTACCTGGACGACCCGGCCGCGACCGCCGAGGTCATCGTGGACGGTTGGTTCCGCACCGGGGACATCGGGCGGCGGGACGAACAGGGCTTCATCAGCATCGTCGACCGCAAGAAGGACCTGATCATCCGCGGTGGGTTCAACGTCTACCCGCGGGAGGTCGAGGAGGTGCTGCTGCGGCACCCGTCCGTCGCCCAGGTGGCGGTCATCGGGCTGCCGGACGCGGAGAAGGGCGAGGAGGTCTGCGCGGTCGTCGTACCGACCGATCCGGCGACCTTCGACGCCGCCGCGTTGATCGACTGGTCGCAGGCGCAGCTGGGCAGGCACAAGTACCCCAGGCGGGTCGAAGTCGTAACGGAGCTGCCGCTCGGTCCGAGTCATAAGGTGCTCAAGCGCGAACTGCGCAACCGATTCCACTGACAATCGTCCTTTTCGGACATATGTCGGCAAAGTGAAGGGAAGCAAGGCAATGGCGCCCACTCTGGGACTGCTCGCACTGCTGGAAGCCAAACCAGGCAAGGAAGCGGATCTGGCCGCCTTCCTGGAACAGGGCCGCGCCATCGCGGTCGCCGAGGAAGGCACCGTGACCTGGTACGCGTTCCGGGTCAACGAGTCGACCTTCGGGATCTTCGACACCTTCGAGGCAGAGGAGGCCAGGCAGGCCCACCTCAACGGCGAGATCCCCAAGGCGCTCGGCCAGGTCGGGCCCGACCTGCTGGCCAAGGACCCCGACATCCGGCTGATCGACGTCCTCGCCGTCAAGTGACCGCGTGGCGAGGACCCGGCCGCCGTGGTCGGGTCCCCGCCGCGGCCGTCATACAGCGAGCCTGCCGCCGTCCACCGGCAGCACCACGCCCTGCACCATGCTCGCCGCGTCCGACGCCAGGAACACGATGCCCGCGGCGATCTCGTCCGGGCTGGCCACCCGGCCCGTGGGCGTGGTCGCCGCGAGCTGGTCGAGCGCGTCGCCCATCACCTCCGTGCCTTCCGTCCGCGTCGGCCCGGGGCTGACCGCGTTGACCCGCACGCCCTTGGGTCCGAACTCGGCGGCCCAGGACTTCGTGAGCAGTTGCAGCGCCGCCTTCGTCGACCCGTAGAGCGGCATACCGGCCTGGCCGAAGTTGCCGACCATCGTGCTCAGATTGACGATCGCGCCCGCACCCCGCTCCGCCATCAGCGGGGCCAGCTCGGCGACCAGGAAGAACGGCGCCTTGACGTTGACCGCGTAGGCCATGTCGAACTCCGACTCCGGCACCTGGTCGGTCGGGGCGAACGGGAACATCCCGGCGTTGTTGACCAGGACGTCCACGTGGCCATCGCCCGCCGCGATCGCGTCCTTGGCGAGTTGCCGCACCGCGGCCAGGTCGGACAGGTCGGCGGCGACGTAGTCGGCGGTGCCGCCCTCGGCCCGGATCGCCGCGACAGCCTCGGCGCCGCGTGCCTGATCGCGGCCGCTGATGACCACGTGCGCGCCACGCTCGGCCAGTTGGCGGGCCACGGCCCTGCCGATGCCGCTGGTACCGCCGGTGACCAGTGCGGTCCGGCCGGTGAAGTCCTTGCTCATGGCTCTCCCGTGGTGGTTGAAGGGTTGGTTGGAGTAACTGCTCCAATACTGGCGGGACAAAAATGGAGTATCAATACCAAAACGCGCTAGGGTGGGCACATGGCCGAGAACGACACGCTGCTCGCCGTCGGCGGCGCCCGCCTGACGGTCAAGGGCCGCGCCACCCGGCAGCGGATCGTGAGCGCGGCGGCGGAGCTGATGCTGGCCCGCGGCGTCGCGCGGACCACGATCGAGGACATCCAGGAAGCGGCGCAGGTCAGCGCGTCGCAGCTGTACCACTATTTCGAGGACAAGAACGCGCTCGTGCTCGCGGTCATCGACCACGAGTCCGAGCTGGTGCTCGGCATCCACCACCAGGGCCTTGCCGAGTTGGACAGTTTCGAGGCGCTCCAGGCGTGGCGGGACATGGTGATCCGCATCGTCCGGGTCGCCGACTGTGCCGGCGGGTGCCCGCTCGGCGGGCTGGCCAGTGACCTGGCCGAGGCCGACCCGGTCGCGCGCGCCCGGTTGGCGGGCGTGTTCGCCCAGTGGGAGGAGATGTTGCGTGTGGGCATCGCGGCGATGGCCGCCCGAGGCGAGCTGCGGGCGGACGTACCCGCCGCCGACCTCGCGCTGTCCATGCTGGCCGGTCTGGAGGGCGGTCTGCTGCTCAGCCAGCTACGCAGGGACAGCCGCCCGATCGAGGTAGCCCTGGACACGGCCATCGCGTACCTCCGCACCATGCGGACGTAGCGCCGGGCGCCGGATCACCCCGGCGCGCCCGCACCGAGCGTGTTCGTGGGCCGGGCCGGCCGCGACGGCCGTGGGGCTTGCGCGACCGATTCGGCCCGGTGGCACCTCGTGGTGCTCGCTCGTACCAAGTCAGCCGACCGCGACGGGCTCGATCTCGTAGGCGAGGTTGGGCCGGAGCCAGTGCTCGACCTCGGTGACGTCGACGCCGCGCCGGGCCGCGTAGTCCTCGACCTGGTCCTTGCCGATTCGCCCGACCGTGAAGTACCGCGACTCCGGGTGCGCGAAGATCAGTCCGGACACGGCCGCAGCGGGTGTCATCGCGAACGACTCCGTCAGCCCGATGCCCAGGTTGTCCGCGTCCAGCAGATCGAACAGCGCCTGCTTCTCGCTGTGGTCGGGACTGGCGGGGTAGCCCAGTGCGGGCCGGATGCCACGGAATCGCTCGGCGTGCAGGTCTTCGAGCACCGGGTCGGCGTCCGGCTCGAACCACGCCCGCCGGGCCGCCAGGTGGATGTACTCGGCGAACGCCTCGGCCAGCCGGTCGGCCAGCGCCTTCACCATGATGGCCTTGTAGTCGTCGTTGTCGGCCTCGTAGCGGGCGGCCAGTTCGTCGGCACCCTGGATCGCCACGGCGAACCCGCCGATGTGGTCGCCGGCGGGTGCCACGTAGTCGGCCAGGCTGCGGTTGGCCCGCCCCGCCGGCTTCTTGGTCTGCTGCCGCAGCATCGGGAACGTCACGTCCGAGTCGTCCAGCACGATGTCCTCACCGGACGAGTGGGCCCGCCAGAAGCCGAAGCCACCGCGGGCCCGGAGCGAGCCGTTCGCGATGATCTCGTCCAGCAGCGCGTTCGCGTCGTCGAACAGCTCCCGCGCGACCGGCTGGTCCAGGATCGCCGGGTACTTGCCCTTGAGTTCCCACGCCAGGAACAGGAACTGCCAGTCGATCATGGCGCGCAGTTCGTTCAGGTCCGGCTCGACCACCCGCACGCCGGTGAAGTCGGGCACCGGCAACCCGTCGAACGAGACCCGCTCCCGGTTCGCCTGTGCCTCGGCCACCGACAGCAGCGGCTGGCGCTGCTTGGCGGCGTACTGCTCGCGCAGCCGTTGCTGCTCCCCGCGGTTGTCGGTGTCCAGAACGGCCGCCCGGTTCGGGTCCAGCAGCTTGGACACCACGCCGACGACCCGCGACGCGTCCAGCACGTGCACGATCGTGCCGTCGTAGGCCGGCGCGATCCGCACCGCGGTGTGCTGGCGGGACGTGGTCGCACCGCCGATCAGCAGCGGCAGCGTCATCTCGCGCCGCCGCATCTCGGTGGCGACGTTGACCATCTCGTCCAGCGACGGCGTGATCAGCCCGGACAGGCCGACGGCGTCCGCGTTCTCGGCGAGCGCGGTGTCCAGCACGACCGACGCGGGCACCATCACGCCCAGGTCGATGACCTGGTAGTTGTTGCAGCCCAGCACAACGCCGACGATGTTCTTGCCGATGTCGTGCACGTCGCCCTTGACCGTCGCCAGCACGACCTTGCCCTGGCCGCGCCGACCGCCCGACCGCGCCTGCTTTCTCCGCCTCCATGTACGGCTCCAGGTAGGCCACCGACGCTTCATCACCCGCGCGCTCTTGACCACCTGCGGCAGGAACATCTTGCCGGAGCCGAACAGGTCGCCGACGATCTTCATGCCGTCCATCAGCGGGCCCTCGATCACGTCCAGCGGCCGCTCGGCCTGCTGGCGTGCCTCCTCGGTGTCCGCCTCGATGAAGTCGACGATGCCGTGCACCAGCGCGTGCGCGAGCCGCTCGCCGACGGGTGCGTCCCGCCAGGCCAGGTCGACGACGCGCTTGGTGCCCTTGCCCCGCACGGTCTCCGCGAACGTCCACCAGCCGGTCGGTCGCGTCCTCGCGGCGGTCGAAGATCACGTCCTCGACCAGTTCCAGCAGGTCGGCCGGGATGTCCTGGTAGACGGCGAGCTGGCCCGCGTTGACGATGCCCATGTCCAGGCCTGCCTGGACCGCGTAGAACAGGAACGCCGAGTGCATCGCCTCGCGCACCACGTCGTTGCCGCGGAAGGAGAACGACAGGTTCGAGATGCCGCCGCTGGTGCGCACGCCGGGGCACCGTTGCTTGATCAGCGGCAGCGCCTCGATGAACGCCTTGGCGTAGCCGTTGTGCTCGGACATGCCGGTCGCGACCGCGAGCACGTTCGGGTCGAACACGATGTCCTCGGGCGGGAAGTCCGACCTTCTGGGTCAGCAGGTCGTAGGCGCGGCCGCAGATCGCGACCTTGCGCTCGGCGGTGTCGGCCTGGCCCCGCTCGTCGAACGCCATCACGACGACACCGGCGCCGTAGTCGCGGATGGTGCGAGCCTGCGCCAGGAACGGCTCCTCGCCCTCCTTGAGGCTGATCGAGTTGACCACGCCCTTGCCCTGCACGCAGCGCAGCCCGGCTTCCAGCACCGTCCACCGCGAGCTGTCGACCATGATCGGGATCCGGGCGACCTCGGGCTCGGTCGCGATCAGGTTCAGGAACGTGGTCATCGCCTGCTCGCTGTCCAGCAGGTCGGCGTCCATGTTGACGTCCAGCAGGTTCGCGCCGCCGCGTACCTGCTCCAGCGCCACGTCCACGGCGGCCTGGTGGTCGCCGGACTCGATGAGCCGGCGGAACCGGGCCGAGCCGGTCACGTTGGTCCGCTCGCCGATCATCACGAAGCCGGTGTCCGCGCCGATCTCGAACGGCTCCAGACCGCTGAACCGGGTGCCGGCCTGCCGGCGCGGGCATCGGCCGCGGCGCCCGATCGGCGGCGGCCGCGGGCGATCCGGGCGATGTGCGCGGGCGTGGTGCCGCAGCAGCCGCCGACGATGTTGACCAGTGCCGGCCCCGGCGAACTCGCCGAGCAGTTCGCCGGTCTCCTCCGGCGTCTGGTCGTAGCCGCCGAACGCGTTGGGCAGGCCGGCGTTGGGGTGGCAGGCCATGTAGGTGTCGGCCAGCCGGGACAGCTCCGCGACGTGCGGGCGCATCTCCTTCGCGCCCAGCGAGCAGTTCACGCCGACGACCAGCGGCTTGGCGTGCTCGATCGAGCTCCAGAACGCCTCGACGGTCTGGCCGGACAGCGTGCGGCCGGACAGGTCGACGATGGTGACCGAGATCCACAGCGGCAGGTCGGGCGCGACGTCGTGGGCCGCGGCGATCGCGGCCTTCGCGTTGAGCGTGTCGAAGATCGTCTCGATGAGCAGCAGGTCGACGCCGCCCTCGACCAGCGCCGCGATCTGCTCGGCGTACGCGGCGCGGACCTCGTCGAAGCGTGACCGCGCGGTAGGCCGGGTCCTCGACCCGCGGCGACAGCGACAGCGTGACGTTGAGCGGGCCGATCGAGCCGGCGACGAACTTGCCGCCGACCTCGTCGGCGGCCTGCCGGGCCAGTTGCGCGCCGCGCAGGTTCATCTCCCGGACCAGGTGCTGCAGCCCGTAGTCGGCCTGGCCGATGCTGGTCGCGGTGAAGGTGTTCGTGGTGGTGATGTCGGCGCCCGCGGCCAGGTACTGGCGGTGCACGTCGAGGATGACGTCCGGCCGGGTCAGGTTCAGCAGGTCGGGGTCGCCGGTGACGTCGCGGGGGTGGTCGGCCAGCAGGTCGCCGCGGTAGTCCTCGGGGGTGAGTCCGGCGCCCTGCAGCATCGTGCCCCAGGCTCCGTCGAGCACCGCGACACGCTGATCCAGCAGCTCGCGCAAGCGGGCTTCCGCTGTCTGCATCCGGACACCTCCCACTGGTGGGAGGCGCCCTTGTTCGCGGAATGCCAGTCGAGCGTGGCGGACCGAAGTCCGTTGCAGCGCCTCTCGACCCGACTACCGACGGTACCGGAAAGCGGCAAACCGAGCACGGGCGCCCATCAGGTGGACGCCGTTAGGCTGCCGATATGACCTGGGTGCCTGCGCAGAGCCGCTATGACGACATGCAGTACCGACGGACCGGGCGCAGTGGACTGTTGCTCCCGCTGGTGTCGCTGGGGCTGTGGCACAACTTCGGCACCGAGCGGCCGTTGGAGCAGCAGCGAGCGATCTGCCGGCGCGCGTTCGACCTCGGGATCACCCACTTCGACCTGGCGAACAACTACGGACCCCCGTACGGCTCGGCCGAGGAGAACTTCGGCCGCATCCTGCGCGACGATTTCGGTGGCCTGCGCGACGAGCTGGTGATCTCCACGAAGGCGGGCTACGACATGTGGCCGGGCCCGTACGGCGACCACGGCTCACGCAAGTACCTGCTGGCGTCGCTGGACCAGTCGCTGGCCAGGATGGGCGTGGACTATGTCGACATCTTCTACTCGCACCGGTTCGACCCGGACACTCCGCTGGCGGAGACCCTCGGCGCGCTGGACACCGCGGTGCGATCGGGCCGGGCGCTCTACGTCGGGATCAGCAGCTACTCGTCGGGCAGGACGGCCGAGGCAGCCAGGATCCTGCAGGAGATGGGCACGCCCCTGCTGATTCATCAGCCGTCCTACTCGATGATCAACAGGTGGATCGAGGAGCAGGGTCTGCTGGACACGCTCGCCGAGGTAGGCGCGGGCTGCATCGCCTTCTCGCCGCTCGCGCAGGGTTTGCTCACGGACAGGTACCTCAAGGGAGTGCCGTCCGACTCGCGTGTCGCCACTGGTGGTGCGATGGGTGAGGGCATGCTGACCGAGGCCAACCTGAGCAGGGTCAGGGCGTTGGACGAGATCGCGGCGCGGCGTGGCCAGAGCCTGGCGCAGCTGGCGTTGGCCTGGGCGCTGCGCGACGAGCGGGTGACGTCGGTCCTGATCGGTGCGAGCAGTGTGGGTCAGCTGGAGGCCAACGTCGGTGCGCTGGGCAACCTGGCGTTCACGCCTGAGGAGCTGGCCGAGATCGACATGTACGCGGTGGACAGCGACATCAACCTGTGGGCGTCGTCCAGTTCGTACTGACAGGAGTGGATCGTGCGAAACAGGACGTACCGGGCGCGGGTGGGCGAGGCGAACGCGGCCGTGCTGGCCACCGAGAGCCGCACGCACTTCCTGGCGTCCGAGTACCGCCCGCATGACGTGGGTGAGGGGTGGATCGAGCTGAGTGAGAGCGCGCTGGGTGCGTCGCGGGAGCTCGGTGACGAAGAAGACGGCGCGATCACCGACGACGGGGAAGGCCT
The DNA here is from genome assembly GCA_963780635.1 of Candidatus Melainabacteria bacterium. Lineage (GTDB taxonomy): Bacteria > Actinomycetota > Actinomycetes > Mycobacteriales > Pseudonocardiaceae > DATEPR01. Next base: position 691,821 of record CAWACW010000012.1, on the reverse strand, counting down.
CCGGATCTGGGTCGGCGACGAGGCCTACGACCTGGAAGTGGTAGCCGGCTGACGGTCGGGCTAACGAGAGCCGGAAGGCTGCTCCGACGCACTCAACCTCAAGTCCACGGTGGCGTCACTGCCGCCGCGCAACCGAACCCGCCGCACCACCGGCGCGTACTCCGTCACCACCAGAGTGCAATGCCCGGCCGGTAGATCGGCCAGGTCGTACCGCCCGGTGGAGTCCGTCGCCGTACGAGCGACAACCCGCCCACCGCGGTCGATGACGGCCAACCGAGCCCCGGCCAACGGCCCACCAGGCCCGTACACGGTCCCGGTGACCGCCCCGGTGGGCCGAGCCAACGGCAGCAGCGGGGTCCCCGCCAACTCTCGTAGGACGTCCTGCAACCGCAACAAGGCGTGTAACACCGGATCGGTGGCCCGGGTCCCGGCCACCGCCGGAGTCCGGGCGAACAGAGCGGCATCGGCCTCGGCCAGCGGAGCGGCCGCGGCGGCCTGGATCCCACCGACAGGAGCGGACCCGAGCGCAACGGCGGCCTCGGCCAGAGCGCGGCACGCCGCGGCGGGCCCGGCGCCGGTACCGGAATGCCGGGCGGCGACGGCCAGTTCCCGGGCATGAGTGGCGAGCGCGGCGTAGAGGGTCAACCGATGCCGGGTGCGCGGCGGGCTGTTTCCCCACAACAACGGGCGAGTCAGGGGCCGTGCGACGAGGGCCAGTTGCCGCAACCGGTCGTCCAGGGTGCGAGACAGGGTCTCCACCTGTTGTGCGGTCTGCCCGTCGGCCACCGCGTTGAGGAACGAGGCAACCGAGTCGAGCAGGTTGTTCCTGGCCACCCGCACGGTGTCCCGGGTGGACAGTGGCGTGACCACGATGGCGACCACGAGGCCGACGACAGCGCCGATCGCGGTCTCTTCGAGGCGCAACACCAGCAGCCCGGCCGAGAACTCGTGCAGCACGCTGTAGAGCTGGCCGAGCATGATCGTCAAGAAGAAGATCATGTAGGCGTACGACAGTCGCATCAGGTAGAACCCCAGGAACATGCTGACGACGATCACGGCCAGCACCCAGAGCGTGTTAGTGCCCGCGGTCAGCTCGGCGACGCCGATCGACGCGAACAGGCCGACCATCGTGCCGACGACGCGGTTGAAGCCCTTGAGGAACGTCTCGCTCCGGGTGGCGGTGCCGGTGAACATGATGAACGCCGCGAGCACGGCCCAGTAGTACCGCGTCTCGGACAGTTCGCGGCCTGCCAGGATCGCGAGCCCGCCGGCGACGGCGACCTGGATGGCCTGCCGGTTGGTCATGCTGAGCCTGGCCAGCGGGTTCCACCGGGTGCCGCGCGCCGGTACGTCGGCGGCGACGGCGGGCGAGCCGGGCAGGTTGCCCATCGCGAGTCCGACGACGGCCGCGAACTCGGTGTCGCCGTCGCTTGGCTCGTGCCACGTGTCGTCGCTCGCCTTGCGCGCCAGGCCGACGAACTCCAGTGCGGCGGCGGCGAAGTGACGGGCCGGCCACCAGCCTGCCGGGTCGTCGCCGGTGTGCTCGGCCGCTTCTGCCAGTGCGTGTGCGGCGCGGTTGGCCCCGGTGTCGTCGCGTTTGGCGAGCCGGTCGGCGATGACGGCCGCCTCTCGCGCGGTCGCCGGGTCGTCGACGAGTGCCTCGCCGGCCGCGCACAACCGGTCGATCACCTGCTGGCCTGCCATCAGCGACCGGCGCAGCGCGAACCCCGAGCCGCCGTTGCCCAGCGCACCCTGCTCCGCCGACAAGGCCTCGGCCATCAATGCCGCCTCGGCGAGCCTGGCCTGGCTCGCCCGCAGCTTCCGCCGTGCCCTGTCCTGCTGGCGCGTCGACTCGTCCGCGGTCTCCAGCAGGTCGGCGCACGCCCTGATGACAGCACGGGCCCTGGCGCTGAACGCACGGATGACGCCACGCAGTGTGCGGGCCGGGTTGGCGCGCAGGACGGTGATCGACAGCAGCAGTACCCACGCGGCGGCGATCGTCACGTCGAGCAGCAGGGTCGGCAGCATGGCGACGGTCGCGTGCAGGAACGCCGCGAAGAAGTACCCCATCCAGCCCATGAAGCCGTAGAAGAAGAACGCCACGCCGAACCGGCGCACGAACACCGCGGCGAACATCACCACGACGAACACGGCGAGCATCAGGTCGGTGCGACCGCCCACGGCGACACCGCTGACCATGCCGACGCCGAGTGCGACGGGGAAGAACACGGCCGTGCGGATCTTGACCCAGGCGCTGCCATTGCCCAGCGCCATCGAGCCCATCATCGCGACGACTGCCCCGAGCAGCATCGCGATCAGCGTGCCCTCGGCACCCGCGTTGGTCAGGGTGGCGAAGCCGTACTCGACGGCCAGTGCGCTGGCCATGCCCGCCGATGCGGTGGCAGCCATACGCAGCCTGGCTGCCCCCGGGTCCGACGCGACGATCCGATCTGCTGCCTCAGCCAGCCATCCCGGCACGCGCCGCCACCCTCCGCGATCATTGGTCTGATAGCGGTATCATACCGCTAATTATCGGTACGATACCGACGTTACGGGAGTGACGATGGCCGCAACAGTCGCCGACCTGTGTGACGGGGTCGAGGACGGACTGGACGTCCTCGAGCTGGCCACGGCCGTGCTGGCGCGCAACTTCGAGCTGCTGCGCAGGCGCACCGACGCCTACGCGGACCTCGACCGCGCCGAGTACCTGCTGCTGCGCACCCTCGACAAGCTCGGCCCCACCGACATCGGGTCGCTGGCCGCCGCCGCCGGGCTCGATCCGTCGACCGCGGGTCGCCAGGTCGCGGGGATGGAGAGCCGCGCACTGGTGGACCGCATGCCCGCCGCCGACGATCGCCGCCGCAGCATCATCGCGCCCACGGCCGAGGGCAGACGCCGGATGGAGCTGACCCGCTCCCGGCGGCGCGAGAGTGCCGCCGAATTGGTCGACGACTGGTCCGCCGACGATCTGCACCAGCTCGCTACGCTGCTGACCAGGTACAACAAGGCGGTCGCAGGCCGCTATCTGACCCGCTGAAAGGAACCCTGTGGCGAACAGCGCCCTGCTCGTGATGGATGTCCAACGGTCGATGGTGTCCCGCTTCGACTCGGACTCCGGCTACCTGTCCCGCCTCGGCTCGGCGATCGGCACCGCGCGCTCCACCGGCCTGCCGGTGATCTACGTGGTCGTCGGCTTCCGGGAGGGACATCCCGAGATCAGCCCGCGCAACAAGACCTTCAGCGCGATCGCGGGCACCGGTCGTTTCGGGCCGGGTGACCCGGACGCGGAGATCGACCCGGCCGTCGCGCCGGAGCCGGGCGACGTGATCGTCACGAAGAAACGGGTCAGCGCGTTCGCGGGCAGCGGTCTGGACGTGATTCTGCGTGCGCGGGACATCGACTCGCTCGTGCTGACCGGCATCGCGACCAGCGGTGTCGTGCTGTCCACCGTGCGGCAGGCAGCCGATCTGGACTTCCGGTTGACGGTGCTGTCCGACGGCTGCCTGGACGCCGATCCCGAGGTGCACGGCGTGCTGACCGAGAAGGTGTTCCCTCGGCAGGCCGAGGTGGTCACGATCGCGGATTGGCGGCCCTGACCGAGAGGGTGTTCGCTCGGCAGGCCGAGGTGGTCACGATCGCGGATTGGCGGCCCTGACCGCCTCGGGTCCCGCGTCGATCACCCGCAGCGTCAGTTCCAGTGGGTCGTAGTGCATCAGCGACTCGACCCACCACGTCATGCCCGCGCCGGCCAGCGCGGCAACGTCGAGGTCCGGCGAGTCGGGCCAGGCGGCACTGGCGTTCCCGGTGAGCACGATGTCGAACGGGCGGCTCGGGGGCACACCGTTGGCCCGCAGCACGGTCAGCGCGTGCTCGACGGTGGCCGGTGTCGCCCGGCCGTCGAAGCCGAGCAGCACCAGGCCGTCCTGGCGGGCCGCTCGCCGGGCCGCGCGCAGCGCGGGCAGCGTGCCCGCCACCCACACCGGGATCCGGTGCGGTTCCGGCACTCCCTCGGGTAGGTCCACCGACTTGTGCCGGTACGCGGTGCCTGCCCACATCGCCGCCATGACGGCCAGTGCCTCGTCGGCCATGGCCGCCCGCTCGGCGATGGTGGCCGCCTCGCCGAACCGGCTGAAGTCGCCGTGGTCGTCGGCTCCCAGGCCGACACCGAGTACGCACCGGCCCGCACTGAGCCTGCTCAGCGTGCCCGCTTGCCGAGCCAGTACCCCGGGGCGGCGCCGGGCCAACGGGGTGACCAGGGTGCCGAGCCGGATGCGTGAGGTCACGGCGGCCATCGCGCCCAGACTGACCCACGGGTCGGCCACCGCGACCGGCCCGTCGCCCAGCACGTGCTCCCACAGGAACACGCCGTCCCAGCCCGCGGCCTCGGCACGCCGGGCCACCTCCACCAGGACGCCCGGATCGGCGAGCGGGCCGAAAGTGGGCAGGTACACGCCGTAGCCGGTCACCGGCGCGACGCTACCGAAGCCCTGCCTGCTCGATCGAATTCACCCGTGCGCCGGATCAGCGCCAGGATGAGCACCAGGATCGGCAGCACTGTCGAGTGGTACGCGATGTCGGTGGCGTCGCCGAAACGAACGGTGATCGTCAGGCCGATCACGAAGCCGGCGATCGCGAACGCGGTGGCGGCGGTCGCTGCGGTCCTGGCCCGCTCGGGCACCACCAGCACGAGGACGGCTGCCGCGAGCAGCACCACGCCGATCACGGCCTCCGCGCTGCCTGCCTCGTCCGCCGAGAACGGCGGGCTGCCGTTCGAGCCGAGGCCGGCGCGCAGGTGCAGGTACGACATCACTCCGAGGCTGGCGGCGACAACCGCCAGCAGTACTCCGGCACTTCGTCCGACTGGCATGGCCTCATCGTGGGCGTCCCGCGGCCACGGGTCGTCGGGCGGCGGGAGGCTCTTGCGCCTACACCGCGGGACGTAGCCGCTGTCGCCGTCGGCCGTACGTCTCGGCGGCGTAGGCCGCGCACAGGCTCGCGGACACGGCCAGCACCGCGACCGCGATCAGCAGGCGGGACTTGCCGCCCAGCTTGTGGGTCGGCGTGCTCGGCAGCACGACGTCCTTGATCTGGATGTACGACTTCGCGGGCGCGCCGAGCGCGTGCTGCCGCTGTGCCAGTTCCTGCCGGACGACCCGCATCGCCAGCGTCACCGTCCGCTGTACGGCACCGGGCGTCGGTGCGTCCGCTGTGACGACGATGAACGGGCCGATGAGCTTGCCGTTGTCCGCGGTGAACGTCGCCGTGCCGCCGAGGGCCTTGACCTGCCGTTCCACGGCCGGGCTGTTCAGGCTCTGGATCAGCAGTGCCGCGTCCGTGGTGAGGCTGTCCGGGACGGACAGCAGCGGGTTCGCGATCTGGTTCGCGCCCAGCGAGTGATCGGCCAGGGCGGCACTGGGCGATGGCTCGCTGAGCATCACCGTGCCGGTCGACTCGTACTGGTGCGGAGTGGTGTCGGCGACGAACCAGGAGACGGCCAGGACGAGGACGAACACCGGGACGGCCACGTACCAGCGGCGGGCCAGTGCCCGCATGGTGAGGGTGAAGTCCACGCGTGTGTCTCCGGGTTCGTCAGGTGGCGTCACCGGCTACATCGCGCCGGAACGCCGAAATGTCACGACCCGACCGCGGGGAGGGTGACCACTGTCATGCCCGCCGCCGCGTGCCGATCCAGACAGGCCAGCGCAGCGCCCGCGTCGTCGAGCCCGATCACGGCCCCGACCAGCCGATCCGGTCGCAGGGTGCCGTCGGCGACCAGGGCGAGCATGGCCGGGTACTCGTGCGCGGCCATGCCGTGCGAACCGTAGATCTCCAGTTCGTGCGCGACCACGAGGTCCATCGGCAGTGGTGGGGTGGCCGCGTCGGCCAGCAGCAGGCCGACCTGGACGTGCCTGCCGCGCCTGCGCAGGCAGCGCACTGACGCGACAGCGGTGGCGGGGGAGCCCAGCGCGTCCACCGACACGTGCGCGCCGCCACCGGTCAGCTCGCGCACGGCGGCGACCGTGTCGGTATCGCCCGCGACGACGTGCTCGGCACCCAGCTCACGAGCCAGCTCCAGCGCGGCGGGGGAGACGTCGACCGCGACCACCCGGGCGCCGAGCGCGGCCGCGATCATGACGGCGGACAGGCCGACGCCGCCGCACCCGTGCACCGCCAGCCAGTCCCCGCGGCGCAGCCTGCCGTGCACGGTCAGCGCGCGGAACGCCGTGGCGAACCGGCAACCCAGCGACGCGGCCGTGACGAAGTCCAGCGAGTCGGGCAGTGCCACCAGGTTCACGTCCGCCGCGTGGATCGCGACCTGTTCGGCGAACGAGCCCGGCCCGGTGAAGCCCGGCTGTGTCTGTTGTGGACAGACCTGGGCCTCGCCCGCCCGGCAGTACTCACACTTCCCGCAGCCACACACGAAGGGCACGGTGACCCGGTCGCCCACCCGCCAGCGGGTCACGCCCGGCCCGGCCTCCGCCACGACGCCCGCCAGTTCGTGCCCGGGGACGTGCGGCAGCGTGACCGGGTCGTGGCCCTGCCAGGCGTGCCAGTCCGATCGGCACACCCCGGTCGCGCGGACCGCGATCACCACGCCGCCCTCCGGGCACGCGGGCTCGGGCACGTCCGTCGGGGCCGGGAGGGCACCGTACTCGGCGTAGCGCACGGCCTTCATGCCGCGAGCCCGGTGATCAGCGCGAGCGTCAGGTGTCGCAGGCGGACCGGGAAGTCCACGGCGGCGTGCGCGAGCCGTGGATCGCTGCGGTAGAGGTCGGCCAGCGTCTGCGGTGGATGGGAGATCTGCCAGAGCGACGCGGCCAGTGCCGTGACACCGACGACCAGGTCGATCCCGCCGCCCGGCCGCAGCGCGGGCACCGCCTCCTCGGCCAGCTCGCGTAGTTCGTCGGCGGCGGCCAGGCCGGTCAGCTTGAAGTCGCGCACGGCTTCGGAGGATACGTGTCGCTCCAGGTGCAGCGGTGCGTGCGCGAGCAACTCGCAGAACAGCGGCCGGGCGGCGAGGGTGCTGGTCAGTGCGGTGGCGAGCGCGTCCGGCCCGGTGCCGGTCAGCTCGGCGCGGACCGCGCCGACCCAGTCCCGCCAGCCCGCCGCCGTGAGCCGCAGGTAGATCTCCTCGCGGGTCTCGAAGTAGCGGAGCACCGCCGACTTGTGGATGCCGACCTCGGCCGCGATGTCGGTCAGGCTGACCGACCGGACGCCGCGTCGCAGACCGAGCGTCCGCGCCGCAGCGAGGATCGCGTCGACCCGCTGCGCCTTGTGTTCCGGCCGGCGGGCGCGCTGGAAGGCCGGTTCCGTGGTTGCCACATCCACAGGTTAGTGCAACACTGTTGTCTTGTTAAGAGAACATTGTTTTGTTAAGTCTGGAGAGCTGATGAGCAAGGTCTGGTTCGTCACCGGAAGTTCCCGTGGCCTGGGTCGGGCCGTCGCCGAGGAGGCGCTGGCCGCCGGGCACGACGTCGTGGCCACGGCCCGCGACACGAGCGCCCTCGCCGATCTGGCCGCGAAGTACCCGGACACGGTCCTGCCGTATCCACTGGACGTGACCGACCCGGCGGCCGCCGAGGACGCCGTCCGGGCCGCCGTGGACCGGTTCGGCCACCTGGACGTGGTCGTGAACAACGCCGGCTACGCGAACATGGCGCCCATCGAGGACGTCTCGGCGGCCGACTTCCGGGCCCAGATCGAGGCCGTGTTCTTCGGCACGGTCCACGTCACCAAGGCGGCGCTGCCGGTGTTCCTGGAGCAGGGCCGCGGCCACTTCATCCAGGTCACCTCCATCGGCGGCCGGTTCACCGCACCCGGCGTCGGCGCGTACCAGAGCGCCAAGTTCGCCACCGAGGGGTTCTCCGGGGTGCTGGCGCAGGAGGTCGCGAACCGGGGCGTCAAGGTGACGATGGCCGAGCCGGGCCTGATGCGCACCGACTGGTCCGGCCCGTCGATGACGGTCGGCGAGATCCGCCCCGAGTACGACGCCACGATCGGCGCGATGGTCCGGTTCCTGGCCGCCGAGCGGGGCCGCGAGCCGATCGACCCGGCGAAGGTCGCCAGGGTGTTCCTGGAGATCACCGAACTGCCCGAACCGCCGCTGCACCTGGTGCTGGGCCGCTCCGCCGTCGACATGACCGCGCGGCAGCTCGCCGAGCTGACCGCGGCGGACGCCCACTGGGCCGAGGTGGGTCGCTCCGTGGACTTCGACGGGAGCTGACCTGAGCGGACGCCCGCTGGGCCGAGGTGGGTCGGTCTGTGGACTTCGACGGGAGCTGACTTGAGCGACCGCGCGCTCGCTGGGCCGAGGTGGGTCGCTCTGTGGACTTCGACGGGAACTGACCTGAGCGACCGCCCGCGATATCGGGTATAGGTCACAGGTGATGACCACAAACGCGTTCGTGCTGGGCGGCGGCGGCATTCTCGGCGCCGCCGAAGCGGGGATGGCCCGCGCGCTCGCCGAGGCGGGCATCGTGCCCGACCTGATCTGCGGCACCTCGATCGGCGCGATCAACGGAGCCGCGATCGCCGCCGACCCGACACCGCGCGGGGCGAAGGACCTGCTCACCACCTGGGAGGAGCTGGCCGCGCACGACGTGCTCGGCGGCTCGATGTTCGGCCGGGTCGTGACGCTGGTCCGCTCCGGCAACGCCCTGCACGGCAACGACGAACTGCGCGCGCTGCTCACCGAGCGGCTGCCGGTGCGCACGTTCGGCGACCTGGTGGTGCCGTTCGAGTGCGTCGCGGCCAGCATCGAGGGTGCCCGAGAGCACTGGTTCGGCTCCGGTGACCTGATCGACGCCGTGCTGGCGTCCTGCGCGCTACCCGGTGTGTTCCCGCCGGTGCGGATCGGCGACGAGCACTTCCTGGACGGCGGTCTGGTCAACAGCATCCCGCTGGGCCGTGCGGTGCAACGCGGCGCGGACACGGTGTGGGTGCTGCATGTCGGCCGCGTCGAGGAGGACCTGGCGGTGCCCCGCTACCCGTGGGAGGTCGGTTTCGTGGCGTTCGAGATCGCCCGCAGACACCGGTTCCACACCGACCTGAGCCTGGTGCCCGACGGCGTCACCGTGCACCTGCTGCCCACGGGCCAGTCCCCGGGCCGGGCCACCACCTGGGAGAACCTGCGCTACCGGGACAGCAAGCGGATCGGCAGCCGGGCCGAACTGGCCTACCAGGCCACCCGGGACTATCTCGCGGCGCTGTCGTGAGGACAGCGTGCCGGATCGTGATGGTGCCGGTCGTGGCACTGCTCGATCTCGTCGTGTTCGCCCTGACTCTGCCCGCGCTGCTCGTCGCACTCGTGGTCGCCGCCGTGACGCGGTCCAGCCTGCCGGTGCGGACCGTGCTGCTGGTCGTGGCGTACGCCGGCGTCGAGCTGTCGTTGCTGCCCGGGGTGGTGCTGCGCAGGCAGCGGGACTGGCAGGCGTTCGTGCGCGAGGTGGCCGACCGCGCGTACCGGATCCTGCGCTCGCTGCTCGACGTACGCGTCGAACTGGAGGCCGGTTCGGTGACTCGGGCGCAGGTCGCGACCGGTCATCCGCTGATCGTGCTGGCGCGGCACTGCGGCCCCGGCGACTCGGTGTTCATCGCATGGCTGCTGTCGGTGCACTACGAACTGCGACTGGGCATCGTGCTCACCGCGGCGTTGCGCGCCGAACCGGTCATCGACCTGGCGGGCGATCACCTGCCGCTGTGCTTCGTGTCCCGGCGGACCGGAGGTACCCGGCGCAGACTGGGTGAGCTCGCGGCGACGATGTCAGCGGGTGACGCCCTACTGCTGTTCCCCGAGGGCGGCAACTTCAGCTGGCCTCGGTGGCGGCGGGCGGTCCGCAAGCTGATCGAGTCGGGTGCGTACCGGGCGGCGCGGCTCGCGCGCAGGCACACTCATACCTTGCCACCGCATCGCGGCGGTGCGGGGGCGGCACTGGTCGGCGCGCCGACCGCGGACGTGCTGTTGTTGACGCACAGCGGTTTCGCGCCGGACGGCCGGGACCGGCCGTGGTGGCGGCTGCCGGTGCACCGGACGCTGCTGGTGCGCACCACGGTCGTGCCGGGGGCTGCCGTGCCCCGGGACGACGACGCGATGACCGCGTGGCTGGAGGCAACTTGGTCTACTGTGGACAACTGGGTCGCCGGACACTCGACATGACAGGAGAGAGGCATGGCTGATCCGACGCGGATCGTGATCGTCGGCGGCGGGTTCGCCGGCTACCACGCCGCACGTAAGCTGCTCAAGACGCTGCCCAAGGATTCGGGCATCGAGATCGTGCTGGTCAACCGCACGGACTACTTCCTCTATCTGCCGCTGCTGCCCGAGGTCGCCGCCGCCGTGGTCGACCCGCGTTCGGTGTCGGTGTCGCTGCCCGCGACGCTGCCGGGCGTGCGGCTGGCACTCGGTGACGTGACGAAGGTGTCGCTGGACGAACGTCAGGTCACGTACACCGATCCCGAGGGCGGCATCCACGAACTCGGTTACGACCGGCTGATCCTCGCCGTCGGCAGCGTGAACAAGCTACTGCCGATTCCTGGTGTCGCCGAGCACGCGCATGGCTTCCGGGGTATCGCCGAGGCGCTGTATCTGCGCGACCACATCATCCGGCAGGTCGAACTGGCAGCCCGTGCGTCCGACCCGGCCGAACGCGACGCGCGCTGCACGTTCGTCGTGGTGGGTGCGGGCTACACGGGCACCGAGGTCGCGGCTCAGGGGCCGCTGTTCACCGAGGCGATCGCGAAACGCCACCACGAACTGGCCGGCCAGAAGATGCGCTGGCTGCTGCTCGATCTGGCACCGAGGGTGCTGCCGGAACTGCAGAAGCGGTTGTCCGCCGCGTCGGACCGGGTGCTGCGCGACCGCGGCATCGAGGTGCTGATGGAGACCTCGGTGAAAGAGGCGAAGCGCGACGGCGTGCTGCTGACCTCCGGCGACTTCGTGGCGGCGCGGACGCTCGTGTGGTGTGTCGGCGTGCGACCCGACCCGCTGATCGAGCAGACCAGTGTGCAGACGCAGAAGGGCAGGCTCGTCGTCGACCCCACGCTTGTCGTGCCCGGCCACCCGGACGTGTTCGCGGCAGGCGACGCGGCGGCCGTGCCGGACCTGACCCGTCCAGGCCAAGCGACCGCGATGACCGCGCAGCACGCGACCCGCCAGGGCACGCTCGCCGGCAACAACGTCGCCGCGTCCCTCGGCTATGGGCGGATGCGGCACTACAAGCACCACGATCTGGGTTTCGTCGTCGATCTCGGCGGCAGGCAGGCCGCGGCGGACCCGCTGCACATCCCGCTGTCCGGGCTACCGGCGAAGGCCGTGACCCGCGGCTACCACCTGCTCGCCATGCCGGGCAACCGAATCCGCACGGCGATGGACTGGTTCACGGACGCGGTCCTGGGCCGGCAAACCGTGCAGTTGGGCCTGGTCCGTTCGACAGCGGTGCCGCTGGACACGACGACGCCGCCACCCGTCCACTGACTCGGTTGTCGTGCCCGCCGCCCAGTTGTGGTGCCGGCATCGGTGAGGTGACCGTCGAACGGGCACGTCGTCGCGAGTCGACCGCTGGGCGGTCGACTCGCCGTGGGTTTGCCACTGTGCGGTCATCTCATGGCGGACTGTCACCGCGTGGGCCGGTCGTCGAGTGGTCGACTCGCGAGTTGGCCGTCGATAGCCGACTGGCTGAGTAGGCGTCGTTTCGAGTCGTTGGATTGGTGGGGCGGGCATGCGGCGAGTCGGCCGTTGAGTGGGTTGCTCGCGGCGAGCTGGCCGATCAGTGGCCATACGGCGAGATGATCTTTGCGTGGGCGGGCGGCGAGTCGGCCGCTGGGTGGGCGCCTGGCGAGGTGATTGCTGAGTGGGCGTGCGGCGAGATGATCGTCGGGCGGGCGCCCGGCGTGATGACCATTGAGTGGGTCGTATGGTGACCTGGGCGTCGGGTGGCCGTGCGGCGAGATGACCACTGAGTGGGTCGTATGGTGACCTGGGCGTCGGGTGGCCGTGCGGCGAGATGACCACTGAGTGGTTGTTTCGTGGCGGGCTGACTGGCCGGCAGGCTTCACTGCGCTCCACGACGCCGTTCTGCTGAGGACGATCGGTGGCGGGCGCCGCTGCTCGCCAGCCGTGGGACAGGTGGACGTGATGGGACTCGGTACGACTGTCGCGAACAGCATGAGGGTGCCCCTGCCCCTGGGCAGTCAGCGGTGGCGACGTTCGGTGGGATCAGCCGGGCGGGCTCGGACGTGCATCCGCTCGCCCTGCGGTCCGAACAAGCTGAGCCACTCGACGGCTCGCGCGTCGACCCGGCCGAACCAGTGCGGAAGGCGCGTGCCGAACTCGGCCGCCTCGCCTGCCCGCAGCACCACGTCGTGCTCGCCGAGTACCAGCCGCAACCGGCCGCTGAGCACGTAGAGCCACTCGTAGCCCTCGTGGGTGCGCAGGTCCGGTTCCTGCCGATCCGAGCCGGCAGGCAGGAGCAGCTTGAACGCCTGCAGACCGCCCGGCTGCCCGCTCAGCGGCACGATCGTCATGCCATCCCTGGTGACTGGCTTGCCGTGGATCCGCGGATCGCCGATCGATGGCGCGCCGACCAGTTCGTCCAGTGGCACGTGGTAGGCCTGTGCCAACGGCAGCAGCAACTCCAGGCTCGGCCGCCGCAGACCCGACTCCAACCGGGACAGCGTACTCACCGAGATACCGGTCTCGGTCGCCAGCGCCGCGAGTGTGCTGCCGCGCTGTCGCCGCAGTTCCCGCAGCCGAGGACCGACAGCGTCGAGCACCGTTTCCAGGTCGTCAGCCACCTCGTTATTGCAGGATCGGCAACAGGATTTGTCAAATCCGCGAAGCTTGGCGCACGGTGGCGGCATGGCACGAGACGAATACGACGTCGTGGTGGTCGGCGGAGGTCCGGCCGGGCTCAGTGGCGCGCTGATGCTGGCCAGGTCCCGGCGCACGGTGCTGGTGGTCGACGCGGGCCGCCCGCGAAACGCCCCAGCCGCGCACATCCACGCCTTCCTGACCCGCGATGGCACACCCCCGGAGGATTTCCTGGCCATCGCCCGCACCGAGGTCCGCGGCTACGGAGCTGACGTCATCGACGGGACCGTGATGGCGGCGACAACTGTGGCCGGCGGGTTCGACGTCCGGCTTGCCGATGGCGAAGCAGTGCGTGCCCAGCGGCTATTGGTCACCACTGGTCTGACGGACGAACTGCCCGACGTCCCTGGCATCGCCGAGCGGTGGGGGCGGGACGTGCTGCACTGCCCGTACTGCCACGGCTGGGAGGTGCGCGATCGGCGCATCGGAATCCTTGCCACCGGCCCGATCGGCGTGCATCAGGCGCAGTTGTTCCGCCAGTTGTCCGACCAGGTCACGCTCCTCACGCACACCGGCCCCGAACTCACCGGCGAAGACGCCGACGCCCTGGCCGCCCGTGACATCACGGTCGTGTCCGGCGAGGTCGCGTCGCTCGTGGTGGGTGACGACCGGCTGGCCGGGGCGCGGCTGGCGTCCGGCGAGGTCGTCGAACTCGATGCGCTCGTCGTGGCACCACGGCCGGTTGCCAGGGCGGACTTTTTCCGCACGCTCGGTCTCGACGTGACCGGCCACCCGGCCGGTATCGGCGAGCACGTGGCGGCCGAGCCGAACGGGCAGACCGCGGTGCCGGGCGTGTGGGTCGCCGGGAACGTGACCGACATGTTCGCCCAGGTGCTCGCCGCGGCGGCAGCCGGGTCGGCGGCCGGCGCGGCGATCAACGCGGACCTGATCGACGGGGAGGTGCGCCTCGCCGTCGCACAGCGGCGACCTGCGACACTCTAGTGGTGTGTCCGGTAACCATGCCGGATTACCCGATGAGGGTTACTGGACGCGCCACCAGGTATCGGACATGAGTGAAGGAGGTCGGCTCGGGTGCTGGCTGGTGACATCGGACTCGAACTCGGCGAGCGCGTCGCGCAGGCGCTGCGAACCGCGCTGGACATCGAGGCCACGCCGGCCGACGCGCTGATCCGACCCTCCGCGCGGCCGGGCGCGGACTACCAGTGCAACGCGGCGATGAGCCTGGCCAAGCGGCTGGGCAGGCCGCCGCGTGAGGTCGCCGACGCGATCGTGACCGCGCTGGACACCGCCGACCTCGTCGAATCACCCGAGGTGAGCGGGCCGGGCTTCATCAACTTCACCCTGCGTGGCGAATGGCTGAGCGCGCAACTGGCCGGTCTGACCGGCGACAGCAGGCTCGGCGTGCCGACGGCCGCCGTGCCGCGCCGGTTCGCGATCGACTACGGCAGCCCGAACGTCGCCAAGGAGATGCACGTCGGGCATCTGCGCTCGTCGATCATCGGCGACGCGATCCTGCGGCTGCTGCGGTTCGTCGGGCACGAGGTCATTCCGCACAACCACCTCGGTGACTGGGGCACGCCGTTCGGCATGTTGATCGAGCAGTTGGTCGACACCGACTGGGACAGCGGCGGCGAACACACCATCACCGACCTCAACGGCTTCTATCAGGAGGCCCGCAAGAAGTTCGACGCCGATCCGGCGTTCGCCGACAGGTCCCGGCAGCGGGTGGTCGCGCTGCAGCACGGCGACGAGCGCACGCTCTCGCTCTGGCGGCAGCTCGTGGCCGAGTCGACGCGGCATTTCCAGCAGGTCTACGAACTGCTCGGCGTGGTGCTGACCGACGACGACCGCTACGGCGAGAGCTTCTACAACCCGATGCTCGACGAGACCGTGGCCGACCTGGAACGCAAGGGCCTGACCACGATCAGCGACGGCGCGGTCTGCGTGTTCCCGCCCGGGTTCACCAACCGCGAGGGCGAGCCGCTGCCGCTGATCGTGCGCAAGCGCGACGGTGGCTACGGCTACGCGGTGACCGATCTGGCGACCGTGCGCTACTGGGTGGGGGAGCGCGGCGCGACCGACCTGCTGTACGTGGTCGGCACGCCGCAGTCGCAGCACTTCCAGATGGTGTTCGCGACCTGCCGCGAAGCCGGCTACCTGACCAGGGACGACCAGGCGCTGCACCTCAACTTCGGCTCGATCCTGGGCGAGGACGGCAAGACCATCCGCACCAGGGCGGGCGGCGCGATCAAGCTCGTGGAACTGCTGTCCGAGGCCGTCGACCAGGCCGCCGCGACGATCGCGGACCGCCCGGAACTCGACGAGCGGACCCGGGCCGACGTGGCGCACGCCGTGGGCATCGGCGCGGTCAAGTACGCGGACCTGTCCAGCGACCGCGAGAAGGACTACGTGTTCACGTGGTCGAAGATGCTGGCCAAGGACGGCAACACCGCGGTCTACCTCCAGTACGCCAACGCACGGATCCAGTCTGTCCTGCGTCGCGCGGGTGAGGCGCCCGAGCCCGGCACGCCTGTCTGCCTGACCGACCCGGCGGAGCGCGCGCTGGCACTGGCCCTGGTGCGCATGCCTGCCGCGATCGACGCGGCGACCGAGGCGTACCTGCCGCACAAGCTGTGTGCGTACCTGTACGACACGGCCGCCGCGTTCACCGCCTTCTACGAGCGGTGCCCGATCCTCGCCGCCGACGTACCCGCCGACGTGCGCGCGTCCCGGTTGACGTTGGCGTTGCTGACATCCCGCGTGCTGGTGCTCGGGTTGTCGCTGCTGGGGATCGAGGCTCCTGGGCGGATGTGAGTGCTCAGGCGAGTTCGGCGTCGGCGCGTTCGGTGACGGCGGCCAGGATCCGGCCTGCCGTCGCGAGGTCGGCCGCGGGCAGCCCACCGTAGAGTCGCTCGCCGATCTGGGCAATGCCGTCGGCTATCCGCTGGTAGCGTTGCGTTCCGGCTGGTGTCGGCACGACCCGACCATCCGTTGTGGACACCAGTCCGTCTGCTTCGAGCCCGGTCAGCGCCTCGTCGACCTGGCTGTCGGTGATCCTCAGGCCCGCCGCCACCTGCTCGACGAGGGTGCCGGGGCCGGCGGCGTTGGTGTGCAGGAGGTTCAGCACCACCCAGCCGGTGAAGTCCGTGTCGGTCTCGGCCAGTAGCCGTTGCAGGACCGCTCGGGTGGACCGTTCGGCCTGGCCGATGAGCTGCCCGTTCAGTGTCGGTGTCGTCATGACTGTTCTCCCATCAGGATCCGCAGGGACGCGACGAGGTCCCTGGTTCGTTCGCTGCTCGCACCGCCCAGCGGGGCGAGCAGTTCGTCCTGCAGTGCCACCACTTTGGCCATGGCCCGCGTGGTGACGTCGCGACCGTGGTCGGTCAGCGAGAGCCGCACGGCCCTGCTGTCGTCCGGGTCGTCGGCCCGCCGGATCAGGCCCGCCCGTTCGAGGGTCCTGGCGAGCTTGGACACGTAGAGCGGTTCGAGCCCGGTGGCGTCGGCCAGCTGCCGCTGGCTGGGCCGGCGGCCTGCCCGCTCCATGCTCAGCAGTGGTGCGACCACCGCGTACTGCGCGTGGGTGAGGCCGAGCGGCGCGATCGCCCTGTCGATGGCCGATCGCCAGCGCGTCGACAGCCGCCAGACCAGGCCCGTCGCTGGTACCTGATGTTGTTCCGCCATGACATTTACAGTACATAGCTACTATGTCCATGTACAGCAATTGTTGGTTGGGACACCCCGATCCGGGCAACCCTCCCCGGGGGCCGCACGTCCGAACACATGTACCCCTACTCTGGGTGCGACCGCGAGGCCGGAGTTCTGGAGGTTGCCAGGTCATGGTGGATCGCTGGCAGGGTGGCGGCGGCGAGTACTACGAGCCGCATCGCCCACCGGTGAACCCGCGGCAGCAGTACACCCGTGTACTGCCCGAGGACCCGGGTCGCCCGCCGCTGCCGCCGAACCGTCGCAACGGCCCGCCGCCCAGGCGTCCCGGTGGTGGCCCGCCCCGCGGCAGGCGGCCGATGCCGCCCCGGCGGCGGGGCTGGCGGTTGGCGCGCCGGATCATCGCGGTACTCGTCGTGCTGTTCGTCGTCGGCAGCGTCGCGACGTGGTTCTACCTCGACTCGTCGCTCGACCGGGTGGCCGCGCTGTCGGACTACTCGGGTCGGCCCGCGCAGGGTGCGGGCACCAACTGGCTGATCGTCGGGTCGGATTCCCGTCAGGGCCTGACCGACGAGCAGGCGGCCCAGTTGCACACCGGTGACTCCTCGGCGGTGTCCGGCGGCCGCACCGACACGATCATGCTGGTGCACCTGCCGGACAACAGCACGAAGCCGACGATGGTCAGCCTGTTGCGCGACTCCCTGGTCAGCATCCCCGGCCACGGCCGGACCAAGATCAACGCGGCCTACGCCTACGGCGGCCCGTCGCTGCTGGTGCAGACCGTGGAGCAGGCCACCGGCCTGCGCATCGACCACTACGGCGAGATCGGCCTCGGCGGCTTCGCCAGCGTCGTGGACGACGTCGGTGGCGTGACCATGTGCCTGCCGCAGGCGGACAAGGACAGCTACGCCGGTATCAACCTGCCCGCGGGCTGCCAGAAGCTCAACGGCACCAACGCTCTTGGTTACGTCCGCAGCCGGCACGCGTTCGCCGCCAGCGACTACGCGCGCACCGAGCACCAGCGGCAGTTCATCGGCGCGCTGGCCGACAAGATCGCCAGCCCCGGTGTGCTGCTCAACCCGTTCGACTTCTTCCCGATGATCACCGACCTGCCGAAGGCGCTGACCGTCGACAAGGGCGACCACCTGCAGAACCTCATCGGCCTGGCCTGGCACCTGCGCGGCATCTCCAGCGGCGGCGTGGTGACCACTGCGGTGCCGATCGGCGGCTCGTCCGGCGGCTCGCTGCTGTGGAACCGCACGAAGGCGTCGCAGCTGTTCGACGACCTGAACACCGACCAGCAGGTGCCGGCCAGCCTCATCACGAACGAGTAGCCCACGCCAGGTTCTGTTGTGGCGTCACCGGAAGTCGGCCGCGTGGTCGGCGGCCCAGCCGGCGAACGTGAGGGCAGGGCTGCCGGTGATGTCCTCGACGGTGGTGGTCACCGGTTCGGGGTGCCTCACCATCTCGGCGTGCGCGGACAGGATGCCGTCGGCCATCGACGGGGGAGCGCCGGCGAAGAAGCGCTGCCGGGCCTCGCCCTCGGTCAGCTGCTCGAACCGCAGTGACCGGCCCAGGGCGTCGCCGATCGCGGCCACCTGCTGGACCTGCGTCAACTGCTGAGGGCCGGTGAGATGCGGCCGGGTACCGGCGTGACCGGTCTCGGTCAGCGCCCGCACACCGACGGCCGCGATGTCGTGCTCGTGGATCAGCGACCGGGTTGCGGCACCGTGGAACCAGCGCACCCTGTCACCCGCGCGGATCTGGTCGGCCCACATCAGTGTGTTCGCCGCGAACCCGCCCGGCCGCAGGAACGTCCACGCCGCGCCCGAGCCCTCGATCAACTCCTCCAACCGCGCGTGCGACCCGAGGATGCCGTCGCCCGGCCGGGCCCCGTTCGCGGACAGGTACACGATGTGCCGGGCGTGTCGCGCCAGCGCGGCGACCACCTCGGGCGCCGCATGGTCGGCCCGCAACGTCGGGAACACCAGGAAGACAGCGTCAACGCCCGCCGCGGCCGCGTCCACAGTGGCCGGATCGGTGAGGTCGCCGTGTGCCATCTCGACCCCCGCCGGTAGCACCGCATCCGGCTTGCGGACCAGCGCCCGAGCGGGCACGCCCGCCGCCGCCAACTGCGCGACGGCCTGCCCGCCGACCCGACCCGTGGCTCCCGTCACCAATATCATGCCCACCACGCTAGGACCTCGACCAAAGGTGAGGTCAAGTCACGGCGGGCTCCCGCGTCCTCGCGGCGCGGTAGTGGGAGAACCCGGGCAGCGCGATGCCGATCACGGCCGCGCCGGCCATGGCGGCGAGACCACCGCTGACGGCGCTGATCGTGGGCGTGGTCAGCGAGCCGACGACACCGGCCCGGAAGCTGCCCAACTGCGGGCACCCCACGCCGACCACGTACTCGGCCGCGCTGACCCGGCCGCGCTGCTCGTCCGGCGCCCCGAGCTGGATCATCGTGGTGCGGAACACCACGCTGACCGAGTCCGCCGCACCGGCGATCGCGAGCAGCAGCAACGCGAGCCAGAACGCCCGCGCCAGGCCGAATCCCGCGATCCCCGCTCCCCACACGGCACCGGCGAGCAGCATCGCGCGGCCCTGCCGGGAGACGTGGCCGACCGGGCCGGACAGGGCCATCCCGAGCACGCCTCCTACCGACGGTGCCGCCGTGAGCAGGCCGAGTGTCTGCGCGGCCCCACCGAAGTGGTCCGCGTTGATGGCAGGCAGCAACGCGATCGGCATCCCGAGCGTCGTCGCGCTCAGGTCGGCCAGCAGCGCGCCGGTCAACACCTTGCTGCGCTTGATGAAACCCAGCGAATCGGCGAGCGCGCGCAGGCCGGGCCGGGCCTGCCCCTGGGCCGGTGGCATCGCGGGCAGCTTGCCGACGCCGTACAGCGAGGCGCCGAAGCTCAGCACGTCGATCACGTAGCAGACCTTGAGCCCGAAAGCCGCCGTGACGACCCCGGCCAGCGCGGGACCGCCGATCACCGCGATGTGCATCCCGAACATGGTCAGCGCGGCACCCGAGGGCACCTGTCCGGCGGGCAGCAGCCGCGGCATGAACGTGCGCCGCGCGGGGCCGTTCACCGCGGACAGCGTGGCCAGCACCGCGACCAGCACATACAGCAGCCACAGCCGGTCGAGCCCGAGGAATGCCTGGATGGCGAACAGCGCGGACACGCACGCGGCCAGGCTGCTGCCGACCAGCACCAGTTTGCGGCGATCCACCGCGTCCACGATCGTGCCGCCGAGCAGGCCCAACGTGAGGGCCGGGACCGCGATCGCCAGGCCGACGACACCGACCGCGGCAGACGAGTGCGTCAGCGTGAACACCTGCAGTGCGACGGCGAAGCTGGTCATCTGGCTGCCCAGCTGTGACAACGCGGAACCGGCCCACAGGCGGCGGAACGCGGGCGAGGACTTCAGCGGCGCGACGTCCATCAACAGTCGCGTCCGGGCCATGGCCGGACACTATCGGCGGCACCCGCGCGCTCGGTGCGAATTTCGCTACGCGATGACGACCCGGGGCGTGAGCCGGCCGCGTTCGTCCGAAATCGGCGACGGCGCCACTCGGCTGATCGGGCCGGCGATCACCCATCTGTTGAGAGCGGCGTGACGCACTGTGTAACGCGAAACCCCATGAACCCGACTACCCAGGTACGGAAGGCCCAGCGCTCACCCCCAACGTGCTGGGCCTTCCGCCCATAGCTGGGTCGAACGGCCCGATGTCCCACCACGCTGCGTAGTGCGCTCACGTCGACTGAGCGGACCACCGATGAGTTCCGGCGCCCGCCTTCGTTTCATCTGTCGAAGGCGACGGGAACACACAGTGGAGGTCGACATGAGCGGGTTGCTGGAGCAGCGGACGGCCATCGTCTACGGTGCGGGCGGCGGGATCGGCGGCGCGGTAGCGAGGACGTTCGCGGCCGAGGGAGCACGGGTCTTCCTGGCCGGCCGGACCAAGCAGACGCTGGCGGCCGTCGCGCGGGACATCACCGAGGCGGGCGGCGATGCCGATGTGGCGGTGCTGGACGCGCTGGACGAACGCGCGGTCGACGAGCACGTCGCCGGGGTGGTGGCCACCACGGGCAGGGTGGATGTCTCGTTCAACCTGATCAATCGGGGCGACGTACAGGGCACGCCCCTGGTCGAGATGCAGGTGGACGACGTGTTGCTGGCCGTGCGCAACGGCCTGCGGTCGAACTTCCTGACCGCCCGCGCCGCCGCCCGGCAGATGATCGAGCGGCGGTCCGGCGTGATCCTGCACCTGAACAGCGCGTCCGGCGACGGCGCGATGCCCGGTATGGGCAGCACCGGTCCCGCCGACGCGGCGACGGAGTCGTTCTTCCGGTATCTGGCCGCCGAGGTCGGCCTTTTCGGCGTGCGGGTCTGCGGCATCTGGACCGCGGGGGTCGTGGAGACCCTGGACAGGCGAAAGATCGCCGAGGTCGGCGGTCCGGCCGCACCAGAGCCCACGGACGTCGAGCGATTCATCGCGGGCATGGCCGCCCTGCGCCGCGCACCGCGACTTGCCGACGTGACCGGCACGGCCGCGTTTCTCGCCTCCGACCGGGCAGCCGGCATGACAGGGTCGATGACCAACGTGACCTGCGGCCTCGTGCTGCGCTGAGGAAGGGGACGGCGATGGACCTGCGACTGGAACTGGTGCTCATCCCGGTCACCGACGTGGATGCGGCGAAGGCGTTCTACAGCGAGCGGCTCGGTTTCGCCGTGCACGTCGACCACCAGGCAGGCGATTTCCGGGTCGTCCAGCTCGACCCGCCCGGCTCGGCCTGCTCGATCGCGCTGGGTGTCGGCATCACCGACGCCCAGCCGGGTTCCGTGCGTGGCATCCACCTGGTGGTCACCGACATCGAAGCGACGTGCGCGCAACTGGCTGACCAGGGCGTACCGCTCGGCGCGATCCGGCACCTCGGCCCCGACGGCTGGCAGCAGGGCGCGGACCCGCGGCACGCCGACTACGCGTCGTTCGCGGACTTCGCCGACCCGGACGGCAACACCTGGGTGCTGCAGGAGCGTGGTCACCGATGACCGATGCGGACACCGTGGCCGCGGCGGTGGCCGGCGACGAGACGGCGTTCGGCGCGCTCGCCGGCCGGCACCGGCGGGAGCTGCACGTGCACTGCTACCGGATGCTGGCCTCGTTCGACGAGGCCGAGGACGCGGTGCAGGAGACGTTCCTGCGGGCCTGGCGGCACCGGGACGGCTTCAGCGGCGACACACTGTTCCGCGCCTGGCTCTACCGGATCGCCACGAACGTATGCCTGGACCACCTGCGCAGGGTCGCGCGCAAGCCCGCCGTCGGCGTCGAGGTGAGGTGGCTGCAGCCGTATCCGGACGTGCTGCTGGACCAGGTGCCTGCCGCCGACGACCAGCCGGACACCGCGGCGGTCGCCAGGGAGACGATCGAACTGGCGTTCCTCATGGCGTCGCAGGCGCTGCCACCACGGCAGCGGGCCACGCTGATCGCCCGGGACGTCCTGGGCTGGCCCGCCTCGGACACGGCAGCGATGCTGGACATGACCGTGGCGGGCGTGAACAGCGCGTTGCAGCGGGCGCGGGCGACCATGCAGGAGCGGCTGCCCGCGCGCCGGGCCGAGTGGTCGGCGGGCGAGCCGTCTGCGGCCGAGCGGGACCTCTTGCGCCGGTTCATCGACGCGCACGAGCGGCTGGACCCGCACGCGGCCGTGGCGATCGCAGCGCAGGACATCCGGGTCACGATGCCGCCCTACCCGTACGAGTACGACGGGGTCGCGCAGTTGCTCCCGTTGCTGGAGCGTGCCTTCGGGCCGGACCGGGAGGGCGACTGGCGGCTGCTCCCGGCCGGCGTGAACCGGATGCCTGCCGCGGGCAGCTACCTGCGCAGACCGGGCGACACGGTGTTCCGGCCGTTCAAGCTGGACGCACTGAGCGTCGTAGCCGGCCGGATCGCCGAGATCACGACATTCGGCCCGGCACAGTTCCCGGCCCTCGGCCTGCCGCCGGCACTGTGAACGATCGCCAGGAGGGTGCGCTCGCCGGGAACGTGCCATGGTGGGGAGATGGCTGACGAGATCCGCGACGACGTGTCGTTGACCAATCTCGACAAACCGCTGTTCGACGGCGCCGACGCCACCAAGCGTGACCTGGTGGACTACCTCGACGCGGTGGCCGAGCGCATCCTGCCCGGGTTGCGGGACCGCCCGCTGTCGGTGATCCGCGTGCGGCCCGGCCAGGACCCGTTCATGCAGAAGAACGTGCCGCGCTACACGCCGTCCTGGGTGCGGACCGTGGCTGTATGGGCGGAGAGCTCACGCCGCGAGGTCAACTACGCGCTGTGCGACGACCGCAGGACGCTGCTGTGGTTCGCCAACCAGCGGGCCGTCGAGTACCACCCGACGCTGATGGTCGACGGGCACGTGACACACCTCGTCATGGACATCGACCCGCCGGTGCCGGACGCGTTCGGGATGGCCGTCCGCGCGGCGCACCTGGTCCGCCGGGCGCTGGCCGACTCGGGCCTGGAGGGTGCTGTGAAGACCAGCGGCGCCAAGGGCGTGCACGTGTTCGTGCCGCTCGAACCGGATGCCGCGGTCGACGACGTGGCGGCCGCGACCCGCGCGCTCGCGGCCCGCGCCGAGCGGCTCGATCCGGAGTTCGCGACCACCGAGTTCGTCGTGGACAACCGGGCGGGCAAGGTGTTCCTGGACTCGACGCGGGCAGGCGGCGCGACCGTGATCGCCGCGTACAGCCCGCGGGTCCGGCCGGGCGCGCCGGTGTCGTTCCCGGTGCCGTGGGACGACCTGGCCGACGTCACCCCCCGGGACTTCACGATCCGGACAGCGGCCGCCATGGTCGCCGACCGGGACGTGTGGGCGGAGCTGATGCCGCGGCCGCAGCGGTTGCCCGACGACCTGGTGGCCGAGGGACACACGATCCCGATCGCGCGGGTCGTGGCCATGCACGAGGGCAAGCGCCGGGCCAGGGCGCGCCGATCGTCCTGAGCCGGGCACGAGGGCAAGCGCTGGGCCAGGGCGCGCCGATCGTCCTGAGCCGGGCACGAGGGCAAGCGCTGGGCCAGGGCGCGCCGATCGTCCTGAGCCGGGCACGAGGGCAAGCGCTGGGCTGGGGCGCGTCGCCGGGCACGAGGGCAAGCGCTGGGCCGGGAGCGTCGACCGTCCTCAGCCGGGCTGCTTGCCGTCGGTTCGCGTAGATTCCCCGGTATGGCAGGAGCCGCCGCCGTGGAACTCGAAGTCGGGCCGCGCACGATCCGGCTGTCCAGTCCGGACCGGGTGTACTTCCCGGCCACCGGTGCCACGAAACTCGACCTGGCCCGGTACTACCTGTCCGTCGGTGACGGCATCGTGCGGGCGCTGCGGGAACGACCGTGCATGCTGCACCGCTTCCCGTCCGGTCTGGCCGGCCAGAAGGTGCACCAGAAGCGTGTGCCGTCCGGCGCGCCGCCGTGGCTGCAGACCGTCCGGGTGCACTTCCCCCGGTACGACCGGGACGCAGACGAGCTGTGCGTCGGGGAGCTGGCCAGCGTGATCTGGGCGGTCCAGATGTCCACCGTGGAGTTCCATCCGTGGAACTCCCGCCGGGCCGACACCGAGAAGCCCGACGAGTGGCGGATCGACCTCGACCCGATGCCCGAGTGCCCGTTCGACACCGTGCGCCAGGTCGCACACGTGGTACACGAGGTGCTGGACGAGCTGGGCATCATCGGCTGGCCGAAGACGTCCGGCGGCCACGGCCTGCACATCTACGTACGAATCGAGCCGAGGTGGGGGTTCACCGAGGTCCGCCGTGCGGCGCTGGCGTTCGCCCGCGAGGTCGAGCGGCGGGCGCCCGACCTGGTCACGACCACGTGGTGGCGCAAGGACCGCGACCCGAAGAAGCTGTTCGTCGACTACAACCAGAACGCCCGCGACCACACGATCGCCAGCGCGTACTCCGTGCGTGGCGTGCCGGAGGCCACCGTGTCGACGCCGATCCGGTGGGACGAGGTCGACCACGTCGAGCCGCTGGACTGGACCATGGCCACGGTCCCGGCCCGGTTCGCCGAGCTGGGCGACCTGCACGCGGGCATCGACGACGTGGCCTACTCGCTGGACGCCCTGCTGGAGTGGGCCGACCGCGACGGCCTGGACTGACGTCGGCCGATTGGCCAGCTTCGCTGTGGCGGCGCTCTGTCGGAACGCTCACGGCGGCGGAGTGTTCGCTCCGCCGCCGCGAGTGTCGTCCGGTCTACTCCATCCCGCTGCCGATCACGGGAAGCTGGGTAGGTAGATGTTCGGGGTGGCGGTGTTCACCGCCGCTCCTGTCTCGTTGATGACGTGGCTGATCGTGCCCACGCCGCCCAGCGATACCGTGAGCAGATCGTGGAACTGCACGCCTGGCGTGTTCGGTGCCTCGAACGCGTGGTCGTTCACGATTGCCGGGTTGACCTGGAAGAAGCAGTAGCTGCCCACGCCGAACGCCTGGTGGGTGGTCACCGATGGCGCGACCTCGTAGGCCGGGAACCCGTCCGTGGTGCCGTTCATCCAGTCGGCCTGCGTCGGTGGATCGTACGGATTCTCGTTCTGGAAGAAGTACGTGGCACCACCGTTGGCGTTCCACATCACTTCGTCCTTCTGGTAGTGCTCGACCGCCAGTCCGTACATCGTCGTGTTGGCGCCGTTGACGATCAGCCCGGTGTTCGCCGTGTTCGTCGTCCATCCGACGCCGTCACCGTGGTCGGCGCGCCAGAGCCAGTTGTTGTCGCCGATCGTGTTGGGGCTGTTGATGACCAGGCTGTTGGTCGCCTTGCCGACTCCGTCGCCGCCGATGCGGAAATACAGGTCCGCGACCATGTTCGGGTCGGCCGCGTTGTTCGAGGCGGCACCCGCCGGGCCGATCTGGACCAGCGTGTTCGAGTTGGTGACGCCCGCGTCGATGAGCAGGTCGTCCACCTGCACACCGCCGACGTCGGCCGTGGAGATCGCGGTGCTGCCGTTCTCCGCCTGCAACGTCGCCAGACCCATGCCCAGGATGATCGTGTTCGGGTGGCTCACCGTGAGCGTCTGGTCGAGCTGGTAGAAGCCCGGCGTGACGATCAGGTTCAGGCCCGCCGCCAGTGCCGCGTTCATCGTCTCGGCCGTGTCGCCCGGCTTCGTCACGTAGAAGTCGTGCATCGGCAGTGACGTGCCCGCCGTCTGGCCCGCGCCCCACGTGATGCCCTGCGTGTTGTGCTGCAACGACGGGACGAACACGTGATAGTTCCCGGTCGCGTCGACGAAGACGTACGGCTTCTCCAACTCGGTCGGCGTCTGCGCCACGGTGGTGAACGACGGGTTCGGGAAGTGCTGCGCCGGCGCGCCCGCGGTGCCCACGAACACCATGTTCCATACGTTGCCCGCCCAGCTGCCCCACGTGTCGTTGCGGGACATCCACTGTTGCTGCGAGCCGGACGTGACCTGCCCGCTGATCCGCGAGTCGGCCAGGAAACCACCGCTGGAGAAGCCGTCACCGGTCGGGTCCAGCTTCAGGTTGCCGTGGATGTCCACCCGCCGCATCGACGCACCCTGCGACACCGCCCAGGTGTCCGTGCCGCTGCTCGGCGTGATCGACAGGTTCTCGACCTCACGCCAGAAGTTGAGCGTCGCGTTGTTGCCGGTCGCGTCCGACGTGACACCGCCGATCAGGCTCACGTCGTCCGGGTTCTGGCCCAGGCCCGCGATCTGCGTGTTGTAGCCGATGTTGGCACTCACGTTGTACGTGCCCGGCTTGAACAGCAGCGCATCCCTGCGTGTGCCGAACTGGTTGCCCTGCTGGGCCGCGAACACCGAGTCCAGCGTGCTCTGGATGGTGGCCGACGACATCGACGGGTCGAAGATGTGCACGTTCGGGCCGAAGTCGGGCTGGTCGGAGGTGGGCGGCGCTGTGCCGACCGGTGGCGTGGTCGGCGGTGGCGCGGCGGTGCCCGTCGTGAACACGTCGAACTCGAACAGCGAGTAGCCGAACGCGGTGCCGCGTGCGGTGCCGTTCATCCGCACGAACCGCCCGGAGCCGGTCACGGTCAGGTTCTGGATGCCACCGGCGCCGGTCGTGGTCGAGAAGATCGTGGTCCAGGTGACGCCGTCGTTGGATGTCTGGAGCTGGAACGCCGACGCGAACGCGGCCTCCCAGTTCAGCGACACCCCACAGATCGACTGCGTGGTGCCGAGGTCGACCTGCAGCCACTGCGGGTCACTGAAGGCGCTGGACCAGCGGGTGGTGGTGTTGCCGTCGGTCGCGTTGGTCGCCGGGAACGTGGCGTTCTCCGTCGACGAGGCCGTGGTCGGCCTGCCGAGCGCGGCATCGGTGGTGCCGCACGCGCTCGCCGTGGCGACCGTGCCGAACACCTGGAACTCGAAGAGCGAGTAGCCGAACGTGGTGCCCCGTGCGGTGCCGTTCATCCGGACGAAGCGGCCGGTGCCCGCGACGGTGAGGTTCTGGATGCCGCCCGTGCCGGTCGTGGTGGCGAAGATCGTGGTCCACGTGACGCCGTCGTTGGACGTCTGGAGCTGGAACGCCTTGCCGAACGCGGCTTCCCAGTTCAGCGTGACCGAGCTGATGGTCGACACCGAGCCGAGGTCGACCTGGATCCACTGCGGGTCGGCGAACGCGCTCGACCAGCGCGTGGTGGTGTTGCCGTCGGTCGCGTTGCTCGCCGGGAACGTGGCGTTCTCCGTCGACAAGGCCGTGGTCGGCTTGCCCTGGGACAGCAACGTCGGTGCTGCGTGCGCTACGGGGCCTGCGATGACGATCATGTACGCGGCGGCGCACAGCACGACCAGCGCGGTCAGGACTGCGGGTAATGTGCGGGACAGTCTCCGGCGCGGCAGTGCGCCGGAGGAGGGAACCTTCATGGTTTCTCCTGCTTCCATTGCGGCACGAGGGCAATATCCGTCAGCGCTCTCGGTCCGTAGCATGGTCGTCACCAAAATGGCATGTCAAGGCTCCGACCTGCGCCGTTGTGTCCGGATGGCCGGCAAAAGAGATCTAATGAAACCGATTCAGCGCAGCGTGTCCCGGTTCCGCAACCCGGCGAGATAACAGTTAATCGGAATTAGACGTGGGCGAGCAGCACGTACCGTTCGTCGGTGATCTCGCGGCCCCACAGCACGACGTCGGTCAGGTGCTCGACATGCACCCGCGCCACGATCGGCGAGAGAGCGGCGCTGAGTACGTCGGCGGGCACCCCGCCCCACCACGGCATCCCGGTCTCGGTGGCGGTCGCGTTCCAGCGCCCCTCGATGAACACCAGTTGACCACCCGGTCGCAGCAGACCCGCCCACGTGCGCAGCGCGGCACCGGGGTCGGGCAGCGTCCACAGCAGGTGCCTGCACAGCACGACGTCGAACCGGCGGCCATCGACGGGCGGGTCGGCCGCGTCACCGTGCAGCACGGTCGCCGGGTGACCGGCCAGCTTGCGCCGTGCGTGCTCGACCATCGTGGGGGACAGGTCGACACCGGTCACCCGGTGCCCCTGCTCGGCCAGCACGAGCGCGAGGGAACCCGTGCCGCACCCCACATCCAGCACGTCCGCGGTCGTGTCGGGGATCCACTCCCGCAGCCGCCGTGACCAGGCAGCTCGCACGATGGGGGACGCGAGACCGTGGTCGGGCTCGGCGTCGAAGGTGGCTGCGGCGGTGTCCCAGTAGGCGGCGACGGAGGCTGAGGTGGTCACCCGGCCATCGTGGCAGCGAGGACCGACAACCGCTCGCCGCGCGCGGCCCTCTCAGGCTCCTGGGCGACATGATCTCCGCGACCCGGTGAGGCGCGGGTCACAGCACGTCCCGCGATGTCTATAGAGGACTCAGCACCGCTCCACGAACGCGCGCCAGGCGGCTTCCTCGAACGCGAGCCGCGGCCCGGCCACGTTCTTGGAATCCCGCACCCCGATCACCTCGGCCCCGAACACCACCTCGACGCAACTGCCGTCGCCGCCGCCGCTATAGCTGCTCTTGCGCCAGCTGACCTCGACGCAACTGCCGTCGCCGCTACCCCCGCTGTAGCTGCTCTTGCGCCAACGCTGCGGGTCTTCCGGCGTCGTCTTCATGCTGTGCCACTCCCTGCCGCTCGTAGTCGCTTGCAACCCAAGCAATGAGTTCCCTGGATTGTCCCTCGTCCAGAGCAACACTAGCGAGCCGTTTCAGCACTCTTCGATAGTCCGTGCAGGTCCGCGCGACTCTCCAGGAACTCGCTCGTTGTCTCGTGTTCGAGATAGACGACAGGCGGGCCTTCCGAATAGCCGAAGACATGGAACGATCCCTGCGCTACGCCTCGGCCACCGGCTGACCTCGGTACCACTCGGATGGAGCATTGCGCTCGGGTGCCTTGGAACAACAGATGGAGCATCTGCTCGTGCATCACCTGTGGGCGGTCGATGGGTGTGCGCAGCGCATTCTCGTGCACGAACAGGGCACATTGAGCAGGATACGTTCTGTTCAGCACACTTCGTCTGGCCAATCTGATCTCAATGCGGTGCTCGATCCTGGTCGGGCTGCAGCATGCCGGTCTCCTTGAACAGAGCGCGGACATAGTCCTCTGTCTGGGTGATGCCAGGGATGAAGATCGGCTCGAAGATGTCGATCGCGCTGGCCGTCTGCTCCTGGAAGATCAGTGTCCGCAGTCGTCGGGCATCTCGCCGTCGTGTGGCTTGATCCGGTAGTCGTCAGGTTCTATCGCGAGACTCAGCAGTTCGACTTGTTCCTCGCCTGCGACGTTGCACAGGCCTGTGTACGTGGCGACTTCCACCAGCGTCATCGGGCGCTTGCCGGTCTCCACCCGGGACACCATGCTCGGCGCCCAGCCCAGCCGGGTGGCCATGTCCTGACCGTTGAGGCCACGCCGTTCCCGGATCCGCCGCAGCGCGGCTCCCAGTTCGCGGCGTCGCGCGGTCGACACGTAGTCGGACATGCTGCATGCTCCCCATCTCATTCGGTGCCCTCCAAACTAAGGCGGGATCGCCGCAACCTGCCGCATTTCCGCGCCTACCTCACCGCATGGGATGAGAGTTCCGGCCGAATTGCGCCAGGCGTCAGCGCGCTCGACCTCCAGCGGGGTCCAGGTCGCATGCTGGACCACGGGGGCTGGCCGCGATGCGCGGAGTGTGGATGGTGGGCTTCGGCGGGCCGGATGTGCTGGTGGCGGGGAGATCCCGGCACCGACGGGCGGGCCGCGCGAGCTGGGTCGCGGTGGCGCTGGCGATCAGGCGCACGACAGCGAGCACAGTCGCCCCCGGCACGCCGGCACGCCAGCACCACTCACGGCGATGCGGCGCCCGTGGCGGCGTGCGTTCACCACGGTGATGGCCCGCGCACCGGGTCCTGCGCACCGATCAGTGCGGTGCCACGGTCAGCCAGGTGGCCGGCACCATCGTGGCCACGATCAGCACGGCGAAGATCGGCACCACCGGCTGTGTCGTGTCACCGTGCACCGACCGTGGCGAGGCCAGGCTGAAACAGATGTTACGGCTGCCATTTCGCGCTAACGGTGCGGTGCTTGCCCCCGACATTCCCTGTGTGGGAGCAAGTTGATGCGTCCATCGCGACCTTCGTCGCCGGCCGTGCGGTCCGGCCTCCGCCGCAACCCGCTGCGTCGCCGCGTCGACCGCGTCGAGGTATTCGCTCGGATAGTCGCCTTCGTGCTGCTGTGCGCCGCGGTGCCCGTCGCGTTGGCCGCCGGTGCGGCAGTGCACAGGGCCGCTGTCGAACGGTCGGCGCAGGACGTCATCCAGGTCACGGCGACGGTGCGGCAGAACGTCGCACCCGGCCCCGGTCACGGCGCGGTCGCCCGCGCCACGTGGCGCACGCCCGGCGGTGTGCCGCACTCCGGTGTCATCGCGGTCATCCCGCCCGACAAGATCGGCGACCAGACCAGGATCTGGGTCGACGAGACCGGGCACGTGACCAGCCCGCCGGCGTCCGCGGCTGCGCTCACCGCGCAGCAGTACCTGATCGTCGTCCTGTTCCTGGTGATCCTCGCCCTGCTGCTGGTCGGGCTACTGGGCGGCGTTCACCGGTGGCTGGATCGGATCCGCTACGCGCGCTGGGACCGCGAATGGCGACTGATCGCCGCGAACCCCTGACAACGCGAGCCCTGACCCTGCGTCAGTGGACACGGCTCTGCCAGTCGGCCGGTACCCGGCCCTCGGGACCCGGGGTGGGCTGCTCGACCGGGTGGTGTAGCGCCGGGGCCAGCTCGGGGCCGTCGTAGAACTCCTGCGTCCGGTAGTTCCAGTACCAGTCCTCACCGGGTTCGAAGCTGCGCACGAACGGGTGGCCGGTGCCCGCCGCGTGGGCGCTCGCGTGCTGTGCCGGCGACGAGTCGCAGCAGCCGATATGACCGCACTGCGCACACCGGCGCAGGTGCAGCCACCAACCGCCTGCCGCGTCGCACTCGACACACCCGGTGCCGCTGGGCGGCACGCTCGGATCGATTCCGGGCACGGTCATCGCGTTACCTCTTCCTGTGGTGGCACCACGGGCAGCCGCACCTGGAACCGCGTGTCGCCGGGCGAGGACTCCACCGACAGGTCGCCATGGTGCTTGTTGACCACGATCCGCCACGAGATGTCCAGGCCCAGGCCGGTGCCGGCGCCGACTCCCTTGGTGGTGAAGAACGGTTCGAAGATGCGGCCCCGGATGTCCTCCGGGATGCCGGCACCCGTGTCGCCGATCTCGACCACCAGCCAACCATCGTCACGGAACGTGCGCAGGGTGAGCGTGCCATCGCCGTCCATCGCGTCGACCGCGTTATCGATCAGGTTCGTCCACACCTGGTTCAGCTCGCCCGCGTAGACGGGGATCGACGGCAGCCCGCGGTCGTAGTCCTTGACCACCGTCACCTCGCCACCGAGCTTGCGGCTGAGCATCAGCAGCGTGCTGTCCAGCAACTCGTGCACGTCGATCACCCGATAGGGCGCGCGGTCCAGCTGTGAGTACTGCTTGGCGGCCGTGACCAGCGTCGAGACCCGGGTCGTCGAGTCCTCGATCTCGTTCATCAGCAGCTCGGTGTCGATCGTGTAGTTGAGCCACCGCAACGCGCCTTCCAGCACCGTGCGGTCGTCGACCGTGTCCACGACCTGCTCCAGCCACGCGATGTCCAGTCCCGCCTGCACGAAGGTGGGAGCCATGTCCCAGCCGTTGGAGATGCCGTGCTCGTCGAACCAGTCGGTCAGCTCGTCCTCGCGGTCGGAGGCCTCCAGCGGACTGAGCGGCTGCGCCTTGGACACCTTCTCGGCCGCCTGCTCCTGCAGCGCCACCAGGGTCGCCATCGCGGCCCGGTCGTAGGAGCCGGAGGCGATCATGCCCAGCTTGTGCCGCATCCCGGCGACGCGTTCGCGCAGTGACGACGTGGCCCGCACCGCGGCCGCCGCCGGGTTGTTCAGCTCGTGCGTCAGACCAGCGGACAGCGAGCCGAGCGCGAGCAGTCGTTCCCGCTGGCTGACCGCCTCCTGCGTGTTGCGCATGCCGAAGAACAGGCCCTCCAGCATGTGCAGGGCCATCGGGAACCAGTCCCGCATGACCTTCGCGAGCAGGCCGGCTTCCAGCACGTACAACCGGGCCGGGGTGATGATGCGCAGGGTGTTGTCGTAGTACTGCGGAATCCGGTCGCCCAGGAACGCCTTCCAGGCGCCCGCGTACACGCCGACGTGGTCGGTGCGGGTGACCTCGACGTCCTCGTCGCCGACCCTGCGATACAGCCCGATCTTGCCTTCCAGCAGCACGTAGAAGCACCTGGCCTCGTCGCCCTCGTGGAACGCGTAGCCGGGCTCGAACCGCTCCACGTGCCCGTTGCGGCACAGGTAGTCCAACTGCTCGTCGGACAGCTTCTCGAACAGGAACAGCGAGCGCAGTTCGTCGATGTCGCAGGGGAGTTGCTCGCGCGGAGCCGGTTCGGTGGCCGTCATGTGTTCTCCAAGTACCTGTGCACGAGCATCACGGCCATCGCGCCCTCGCCGACGGCAGCGGCGACCCGCTTGCCCGATTCCGAGCGTACGTCGCCCGCCACGAACACGCCGGGAACGCTGGTCTCCAGGTGGTAG
This sequence comes from Candidatus Melainabacteria bacterium, assembly GCA_963780635.1. Classification (GTDB taxonomy): domain Bacteria; phylum Actinomycetota; class Actinomycetes; order Mycobacteriales; family Pseudonocardiaceae; genus DATEPR01. The sequence goes on along the minus strand of CAWACW010000012.1, from coordinate 659,248 downwards.
GGGGCGCGGTCGAGCGCCCAGCCCTTCGGCGGCGAACCGTCGCCGGTCAGGTCAGGGCCCGCGAGGACGAAGCCGAGCGGGTCCCGCACGACGGTGCCGTCCAGCCAGTCGGTGCGCGGCACGGCACCGATGAACACGAACAGCCACGATGCGGGCACCGTGTGCGTCTCACCGGTCGCGTTGTCCCGCAGGGTGAGGCGTTCGAGGTGGTCGTCGCCGTGCGCCTCGATGACCTCACAGCACGTGCGGACGGTGATGTTGGGAATGCCCGCGATCTGCTGGATCAGGTAGTGCGACATGGAGTCGGTCAGGTCCTGCGCCCGCACCATGATGGTCACCGACTTGGCGGTGTGCGCGAGGTAGACGGCGGCCTGACCCGCCGAGTTCGCGCCGCCGACCACGTAGATGTCCTGCTCCTTGCAGTTCGCGGCCTCGGTGAGCGCGGACCCGTAGTACACGCCGCGACCGGTGAACGTGCCGAGGCCGGGCGCGCCCAGCTGCCGGTACGCGACGCCGGTGGCGAGGATGACGGTGTGCGCGTCGATGGCGGTGCCGTCGGTGAAGCGGACCGTACGGGCCGAGCCGTTGACCTCAAGGCCCACGACGTCGCGGGTGGTGACCAGCTCGGCGCCGAACTTCATGGCTTGGCGCCGCGCCCGGTCGGCCAGTTGCGCACCGGACACACCGTCCGGGAAACCCAGGTAGTTCTCGATCCGGGAGCTCTGGCCGGCCTGCCCGCCGGTGGCCATGCGCTCCACCAGCAGTGTGCGCAGGCCCTCGGACGCGCCGTAGACGGCCGCACCGAGCCCGGCGGGACCGCCGCCGATGATGATCAGGTCGTAGAAGTCCTGCGACGGGCTGGTCGTCAGGCCCACCTGGTCGGCCAGTTCGGCGTCCGACGGTGCGACCAGCGCCTCACCGCTCATCGTGACCACCACCGGCAGGTCCGAGCCGTCGGCACCCGCGGCCAGCAGCAGCCGCTCACCTTCCGGTTGGTCCACCTGGTACCACCGGTACGGCACCTGGTTGCGGGCCAGGAACTCGCGCACCTCCGAGGAGCGCGCCGACCACCGGTGGCCGACGACCTTCGTCTCGGTCACGGGCTGCTGGTCGGTGGCCGCCCAGGCGTCCAGCAGCGAGTCGATCACCGGATAGAGCTTCTCCTCCGGCGGATCCCACGGCTTGAGCAGGTAGTAGTCGAGGTCGACGACGTTGATCGCGTCGATCGCGGCGCCCGTGTCGGCGTAGGCGGTGAGCAGCACCCGGCGGGCAGTCGGGCAGATGTCCATCGCGTGCTCGAGGAACTGGATGCCGTTCATGTTCGGCATCCGGTAGTCGGCCACGATGATGGACACCGGATCGCCGCGCAGTTTCATCTCGCGCAGCGCATCCAGCGCTTGCTGGCCGGATTCGGCCCGGATGATGCGGTGGTCCTCGCCGTAGCGGCGGCGCAGGTCACGAGCAACCGCCCGGGACACGCCCGGGTCGTCGTCAACGGAGATGATGGCGCTGCGAGCTGGCACGACGCCAACCATACGGGGGAGACGCCGGACTGTCAGGTGAGCACAGGTCAGGTGCTGGGCACCGTCGACGAAACCGGCGTCACAGTGGTACTGCGCGTGTTCAGGTCGATGCGCAGCACAGCGTCGTTCGGGATCGCCCGCCAACCGTCCAGATCGGACACGATGCCGGAGGACGCGGCCGCCACCAGATCGCCGGTCTCCTTGACGATCATGGGAAAGTACGGCGGCAGCACGACTCCGCTCGCCAGCTCGTCGGCAGGCCACACCTGGATGGTGGTGGCCTGCCAGTCGGCGTCGTGCGAGCTGATGACGTGCAGCGCGTCCGGGCCGAGCAGCAGCGCGTTCAGGCTGGAGGCCGTCAGTCCGACGCGTGCCATCCGAGTCAGCACGTGGTCGACCGCGTCGGGCACCGAGCCGCCGTTGCGGTCGAGTTCCGTGCGCAGCGCGAGGAAGTAGCGCTCGGTGTCGGTCTCACCCACGGGCCGTCGCGGGTCGTCGTCGGTGAGCAGCGCGTCGATGCGTTCGCCCGGCGCGATCGCCCCGTTGTGTGCCAGCGCCCACGGACCGTCCGTGAACGGATGGTTGCTCAGCGGTCCGTAGCCGCACCCGGGCGTGCCCAGTCGCAGGTGCACGAACCCGGCCGTGGTGGCCCGCGTCGTGGCGAACTCGGCGAACCCCGGGTCGGTCCCGGCCGCCGTCGGGGAGCGTGTGACCACGAGTTCGCCGTGCTCGTCGTGCCACGCGGCTCCCCAGCCGTCGGCGTGCACGTGGGACAGGTGAGTGAAGCGTTTAACAGCGGTGTGCCCGAGCACATCCGCCAACGTGACGGGAGTCGCGGCTACCCAGCCGACCAGTCGGCACATCAGACGTACTTCCCCATGCCACCGGCCACGTCGATCACCGCGCCGGTGATGTAGCTCGCCCTGGCACCGGCGAGGAACGCGACCAGTCCGGAGACCTCCTCCACGGTGCCGAACCTGCCCAGCGGCACCTCGGTCCTGGCAAGGCCGTCGAGGAACTCCGCGCGCGGCACGTCCGGTGCCCTGCGCGCGTGGATGTTGTCCCACTGAGGGGTCGCCACGAAACCGATGTTCACACTGTTGACCAGGATCCGCTCGGCGCCGAACTCCTGAGCGAGCACCTTGTTCAGGTTCACGCAGGCCGCCCGGATGACCGTGGTGGCGAAGAACACCGGGTCCGGGTACTTCGCGTAGACGGCGTTCACGTTGATCACCCGGGGCGACTCGCTGGCCCGCAGGTGCGGCAGCGCGGCCCGGAAACAGCGCAACTGCGAGAACAGCTTCACGTCCAGGTCGCCGTGCCAGTCCTCGTCGGTCAGGCTCTCGAAGTTGCCCGGATGCGCGCCGCCCGCGTTGTTCACCAGGATGTCCACGCCGCCCAGCGCCTCGGCGGTCGCGCCGACGAACCGGTCCACGTCGGCCACCACGGTCACGTCGGCGACCTGGTGGAACACCTGCCCGCCCAGCGCGGCGACCTGGTCGGCCGCCGCTTTCAGCTCGGTCTCGTCCCGCGAGCAGATCGCCACCGACGCGCCCTCGGCCGCGAGTTCGAGCGCGACCGCGAGGCCGATGCCCTTGGACCCGCCCGTGACGATCGCCCGCCTGCCGGCCAACCCCAGATCCATGGTCAGTCGCTGCCTTCCACCCGCGACGGGTCCACCTGGCTGGCCGCGTGGTCGAGCAGCGTGGCCCTCGGCGGGGTGAACACGTCCAGCTCGCGGCACGTCGTGTCGTGGGTCTTCGCGCCGTGCGGCACCCACGGCGGGATCACGCACACGTCGCCGGCCTTCATGGTGCGGGTGGTGCCGTCGAGGGTGAACTCGAACTCACCCTCCACCACGATCACGATCTGCTCCTCGACGTGGCTGTGCATCGGAGCCTCGGTGTGCGGCTCGAACGACACCACGTTCACGATCGCGTGCTCGGACAGGATGGGCTGGAAGTTGAGACCCGGCGCCATCTCCACGGCCTCGATCCGCCGCACGTCGACGAACCGGCCGGCTGTGGTCGGCGTGCCGGCACCCTCGGTGCTGAAGTGGTTGGTACTGCTCGTCATGTGGCCTCCTGGAGTCAGTTGCGGGCGGAACGGACGGCAGCGGCGAGCCGCGCTATCCCGGTGTCGATGTCGGCCTCGGAGACCCGGCTGTAGGACAGCCGCAGGTACTCGCGGTCGGGGTGTTCGCTGAAGAACCCGGCACCGGGCACGAACGCTACGGATGCCGCGCGGGCCGCGTCGGCCAGGGTCGTGGTGTCCACACCGGGCACGCGGACCCAGCTGAAGAACCCGCCGTGCGGCACGGTCCAGGTGCCCAGATCGGCCAGATGCGTCCGCAGCGCGGTCGCCATCGCCTCGCCGCGCCGCCGGTACAGAGCGCGGGCACGCGGCAGGTGCGTGTCCAGGTGGCGGCCGCGCAGGAACTCCTCCAGCATCCGCTGGCCCAGCGCCCCCGCGCACTGGTCGGAGTTCTGCTTGTTCACCGACAGCTGGCCGACGATCGCGGCAGGCCCGGCCGCCCAGCCCAGCCGCACGCCGGGGAAGAACACCTTGGAGAACGTGCCCAGTTGGACCACCACGTCCGGGCCGAGCGACCACAGCGTGGGCCGCGGCGTCGGGTCGAACGCGAGCTGGCTGTAGGCGACGTCCTCGACGATCAGCACGCCGTGGCGCCGGCACAGGTCGACCAGCGCCTGCCTGCGGTCCACCGACAGCGTCCGGCCGCTGGGGTTCTGGAAATCCGGGATCGTGTAGATCAGCTTCGGCGGGGTCGCATCAGTGGCCAGCATGGCCGCGAACGCGTCCACGTCCAGGCCGTCGGCGTCCATCGGCACACCGCGCAGCACCGGGTCGAACGCGGCGAAGCCGGCCACCGCGCCCAGGTAGCTGGGCTCCTCGACGGCCACCACGTCACCAGGGTCGAGCATCGCCTTCGCCACCAGCGTGACGCCGTCGATGCCGCCACTGGTGATCATCAGCTCGCTGTCGGCGGGCCGCAGGCCGTCGGTCTCGGCGATCCGGTCGGCGATGGCCTGCCGGGTGCTCTCGATGCCCTCACTGGGCGCGTACTGAAGCGCGACCGCGGCGTCCTGCTCGACGAGCCGGTGGGCGATCTCCCCGAGCACGTCGGTGGGAAACAGGTCCGGCTCCGGGAACCCGCCGGAGAAGTTGATCACGCCGCGAGCGTTGACCAGCGCCAGGATGCCGCCGAGTACATCCGGCTGGGTGTTCGCCCGGTGGGACAGCCGGGCTGCCCAGTCCACCGACGGCCGCCCATCGCCCGACACGTCCCGCACGGCCTGTCCGGCCAGGTTGCCCATGGTGAGGTCTCCCGATCGCTGCGCTTGACACCTTTTACAGATGGCAGGAAACTAGCCGCCACCACCTTACGTAATGCAGGCGATTGTGGCCCGATTTCGCGCATGTGACAAGTGAGTGAGGCGAATGTGACAGTGGGTGCGCAGAACGAGGAGGCCACCCCGCCGGTCAAGCCACTCGGTTCGATCGGTGGGTACGCGGCCGCGCCCTCGGAGCGTGTCGCGCTGGACACCGTCGACCTGCGCCTGCTCCTGTTGCTGTCCGATGACGCCCGCATCTCGCAGCGCAGCCTGGCCCGTGAACTGGGCATGTCGCCGCCCGCGGTGGCCGACCGGCTGGCCCGGCTGCACCGGCAGGGCGTGATCACCGGCTACGGCGTGCGGCTGGACTGGAGCGCCCTTGGCTACCCGACCATCGTCTACCTCACGGTCACCGCCGTGCAGGGCCACGAGCAGGGCACGATCATGGCCCGGCTGGCCGCGCTGCCCGAGGTCGACGAGGTCATGCTCGTCACCGGCGATTTCGACATGCTCGTCCGGGTGCGCGTGCGCGACCACACCCACCTGCGCGACCTGCTGATCAACTCCGTGTGGCAGATCGAGGGCATCCAGCGCACCGAGACCTCACTGACCATCGCCGAGATGAAGCCCAAGAACACGGCCAGCGAACTGCTCGCCGACATGATCGCGCGCGCGTCCGGCCCCGGTGAGACGGGAGCGGCCGGATGACTGAAGGGACAGGCATGGACGCTTCATCAGCCAGCTCACCAGCGGCGACAGCGGGCATCGGCAGGCGGGGGTTCGTCGCCGAGCACGGGTTGCACACGCCGCAGCAGCAGGCCGCGGCCGCCGAGGTGATCGAGCGGATCAACGAGTACGGCATCACGACGGTGCGCGTGATCGTGGTGGACCAGCACGGCTCGCCTCGGGCCAAGTTCCTGTCCGCGCACGCCGCCATCGCCGCGCTGACCAACGGCGTCGACTTCTCCGGCGCCATCTACAGCATGGACACCGGCAACTTCGTCTTCCCGCCCGCGTTCGCCGCGGGCGGCGGGTTCGGCATCGAGGAGTTCACCGGCTTCCCGGACGTCGTGATCGTGCCCGACCCGACGACCTTCCGCGTGCTGCCGTGGGCGGATCGGACCGCCTGGATGCTGTGCGACGCCTACTTCTCCAGTGGCCGCCCGGTACCGCTGGACCCGCGCCGCATCCTGCGCGACCAACTCGCCGTCGCCGCCGAGCGCGGCCACACCTACGTGACCGGGCTGGAGGTCGAGTTCTACATCACCCGGAAGGTGAACCCGGGCATCGGCCTGACCGACACCAGCCAACCCGCCGCCACACCCGTGGTGGAACCGTTCGAGCTGGGCTACCAGTACCTGTCCGAGGTCCGGCTGGACTCGGTGAACGACGTGCTCACCGACCTGCGGGACAACCTCGGCGCCATCGGCCTGATGCCCAGGGCGATGGAGGACGAGTGGGGTCCGGGGCAGATGGAGTTCAGCTTCTCCCCGGTCGCGGGCCTGACCGGTGCCGATTCGATGATCCTGTTCCGCTCCGCGGTCAAGCAGCTGTGCGCCCGCCGTGGCCTGCTGGCCAGCTTCATGTGCAAGCCCGCGCTGCCCAACTTCTTCGCCTCCGGCTGGCATCTGCACAGCTCCCTGGTCGACGCCGAGGGCACCAACATCTTCCAGTCCGCTGACGACGTGCTGTCCCCGGCCGGCCGTTCCTACGTCGCAGGCCTGCTGGCACATGCCCCGGCGATGACCGCGATCGCCACGCCCACCATCAACGGCTACACGCGGTTCGCGCCGTACTCGTTCGCGCCGGACCGGATCTGCTGGGCCGTGGAGAACCGCGGCGCGCTGGTCCGGGTGCAGGGCGGCCCCGGTGACCCGGGCACCCACCTGGAGAACCGGCTCGGCGAACCGGCCGCCAACCCCTACCTGTACCTCGCGGCCGACCTGGCCGCCGGGCTGGACGGCATCGAGCGCGGGCTGGTCCCGCCGCCCGCCATCGAGTCCGACCCGTACGCCGCCGACGTGCCCCCGCTGCCCATGACGCTGGGCGACTCGCTGGACGCACTGGACTCCGACCCGCTGTACCGGGAGCGCTTCGGCAGCGGGTTCGTGGACTACTACCTGATGATGAAGCGCTCCGAGGTGGCCAGATACGACGCGGCGCTGGCCGACGCGGACGACAAGGACGCTGCCGCCGCGGCGTGGCAGATGCGTGAGTACTTCGAGTTCTACTGACCGGGAGAGACGGCCACATGACGTTGCAGCACATCGTGCTCTTCAGCTACCCCGAGGAGCTCTCCGACGCCGACGCTGCCGACATGCGCGGCCAGATCGAGGCATGGCCGGGCGTCATCCCCGGCATCAAGGCGCTGCGGTTCGGCACCGACCTCACCGGTGAGCGGACCCGTGGTTACCAGTACCTGCTCTACATGGAGTTCGACGACGAGGACACGCTTCGCGCGTACCAGGGCCATCCGGTGCACCAGCGGTTTCTCCGCTGGGTGCTCGACCATTCGTGCACACCGCTGGCCTTCGACTATCACCTGACCGACCGCACCGTCCTGGTGGGCGACTGACGGCCGCGTCCGTTCTTGTGGAGCACCGATGGCAAGCATCCAACCCACGCCCCCGCCGGCGCAGCGCCTGGCCAAGGGCTCGCTGTCGACTGTCGACGCCGTCGCCATTTCGATCTCCATCCTCGCCCCCGGCATGGCGATGCTGCTCAACGTGCCCGGGGTCGCGCTGATCGCGGGCGGCTCGACGCCGCTGGCGTTCCTGCTCGGGGGCATCGCCTGCCTGGCACTGGCGTTCGTCGTCGTCGGGTTCACCCGGCGGATGGCGTCCGCGGGCTACGCCTACACCTACGCCAGCCGCAGCCTGGGCAAACCGGCCGGGTTCATGGCCGGCTGGCTCTACGCGTTCGGCCTGGTCTGCTTCGTGCCGATGACGATGGCCGGTGTCGCGTTCCTGGCCACCGACCTGCTGCACCTGTCGATCAACTGGTGGTTCCCGATCTTCATCGTCGGCATGGCGCTGCTGGTGGTGCTGTCCATCGTGCGGATCAAGGTGACCACGCGGCTGCAACTGGTCGTCGGCGGCCTGACCGTGCTGGTGATCCTGATCGTGAACATCGTGACGACGGCCAAGGGCGGTGCGCACGGCAACACGTTGGCGCCCTTCACCTTCGGCCACACCGTCAAGGGCGGCTTCTCCGGCGTCTTCTACGGCATCATCCTGGGCATCACCTCCTACATCGGCTTCGAGACCGCGGCCGACTTCGGTGAGGAGACCGCCAATCCGCGCAAGGCCATCCCGATCGCGGTCATCGCGTCCGTCGGCTTCGCGATCGTGTTCTACCTGTGGACGACGTACTCCATGGCGATCGGCTTCGGCGTGGACAACGGCGCGAAGTTCGGCAGCGACAGCTTCGCCCTGAAGACCATCGCCACGCTGTTCGTCGGCGGCCCGGTGGGCACGCTGGTCGAGATCGGTGCCCTGCTGTCCGCGTTCTTCGTCTGCGTCGGCTGCGCCACGGCGGGCACCCGGACGCTGTACGCGATGGGCCGTGAGGGCGTGCTCTCGTCGTGGCTGGGCAAGACCCACCCGAAGTACCAGACACCGGCGAACGCGACGATCACCGTGGCCGTGGTGAGCACGGTCATGGCCGCCGTCGTCGGCTTCTTCCTCGGCACCGACGACCTCGGTGGGCAGCCCACCACGGTGTACTACTTCTTCGCCACGCTGGGCACTTTGGCCATCATCGTCGTCTACATCGGACTGCTGGTCGGCGGCGCTGTGTTCTTCAAACGCACCCACGCGAAGTACAACGTCGTGGCGCACCTGCTGGTGCCCGCGGCAGGCGTGATCCTGTTCGCCGCGGCCCTGTACGGGTCGATCTACCCGACGCCGCCCAGCCCGCTGAACGCGACGCCGTACATCACGGTGGCGTGGATCATCGTCGGGCTGATCGTGGTGTTCATGCTCAAGGCCCGCAAGCCGGAGGCCATCGCGCGGATCGGGTCGATGCTGGGCGAGGAGGGCGCGCTGGACGACGACGAGATCGAGCCCGTCGCACCCGCTTCCCAGCCGACGAGCTGACGGGGTGACGGGGTGACGGACGCGGGGGCACCGGGCCGCCGGTGCCCCCGTCCCCGTGTGGGTTTCGGCTTGGTTTCTCTCCGGTGACCGGGGGTACACCCCCCGTGGGCATCGGAAGGAGCTGGTCGGCATGGACTCCGAGAGAGTGTTGTTCATCGTCGTCGGTGTCGTTGTCATAATCGCCGTCGGACAGTTGTTGATCAGGAGTGGCCGCCGCTACCTAGCCGGTGCTGTGCCGGCGGAGCGCGCCTCGGCGGGACCCGCCGCCAGCCTGGTCGCAGCGCTGTTCCACATCTTGTGCTTGGGTCTGGTCGCATTGATCTCCGTGCTGTCGGTCGGCTCGGATCCCCAGACCCGCTTCCTCGTGCAGTTGGGCATACTGCTGGTGATCTTGGCCGGCGTGTACGGGGTGGCATTGGTGCAGATCAACAGGCGACGCGACGAGGCACTCGCGGCAGAGGCAGAAGGTCCGCACAACGGGTTCCGGGAACCGTTCCGGGAACCCGAGGACAGTGGCGGACTGCGGATTCGACCCGTTGTGGATCCGTCGGCAGAGGGTCCGATCGTGGGTCCCGGCGGCGAGCGGGTGGGGTGAGGCGAATGGACTTCTCCAGCGACTTCTCCCTCTACGAGCAGCGACAGCTGGCGCAGATCGAGCGTGAGCTGTCCGGGGACCGCCGCTTGGTGGCCATGATGGAGGTCCTCGGGTCGAAGCGGACGACGGCCTGGCGGCGGATGCAGTGCTGGGGCGTGCGGGTGCGCCGTCCCGGTGCGGCACTGAACGGCGCATCGAGGCTGGCCAAGGCGGGTGTGCTGATCGCGTTCGCGTTGCTCGTGGCGGTGCCCGTACTGCTGGCCGTGGCGGTGGGGCTTGGCCTCTCGACGCTGGCGATCGTCGCGGTGTGCGCGCTGCCGATACCTCCGGTGATGATGGCGGTTGCCTACCATCGGGCGACGCACCCGAGCGGCGGAAAGCCTGCCGCACGGGAATCATGACGTCTATGGCTGAATTTTCGAATACCGGCGATTTCTACGACTTTCACGCGCTGCTCACCGACGAGGAACGTGACATCGTGCTCCGCACGCGCACGTTCCTCGTGGAGCAGGTCGCGCCGATCGCGAACGACGCCTGGTCACGCGCCGAGTTCCCGCATCAGCTGATCAAGGGATTCGCCGAGCTGGACATCGCGGGCCTGGCGTACCGGGGTGCGCGCAGCTTGCTGACCGGTTTTCTGGCGTTGGAGATGAACCGGGTCGATCCGTCGATGGCGACGTTCTTCGGTGTGCACAGCGGGTTGGCCATGGGCAGCATCGCGTCCTGCGGCAGCGATGAGCAGCAGGAGCGCTGGATGCCCGACATGGCGGCGATGACGAAGATCGGCGCGTTCGGTCTCACCGAACCCGAGGGCGGTTCCGACGTCGCTGCCGGCCTGCGCACCACGGCTCGCCGCGAGGGCGACGAGTGGGTGCTCAACGGACGGAAACGCTGGATCGGCAACGCCACGTTCGCTGATCTGGTGGTCATCTGGGCCAGGGACGAGGAGAACAACGTCCTCGGTTTCGTGATCGAGAAGGACACGCCCGGTTTCGAGGCGACCAAGATCGAGAACAAGATCGCCCTCCGCACCGTGCAGAACGCCGACATCACGCTGACGGAGTGCCGAGTCCCGGAGGCCAACCGGCTTTCCGGTGCGCACGGGTTCCGCGACACGGCCGATATTCTGCGCAGAACGCGTGGGGGAGTGGCATGGCAGGCCGTTGGCGTCATGATGGGCGCCTACGAGCTGGCGCTGGCTTATGCCAAGGAACGCGAGCAGTTCGGGCGGCCGATCGCCAAGTTCCAGCTGATGCAGGACCTGCTGGTGCGGATGCTCGGGAACGTGACGTCGTCACTGGGCCTCGTGGTGCGGTTGGCTCAACTGCAGGACGACGGGGTCTACCAGGACGAGCACTCGGCACTGGCCAAGGTCGTCGCCACGACTCGGATGCGGGAGGTCGTGGGGTGGGCGCGCGAGTTGTTCGCTGGTAACGGGATCGTGCTCGATTACCAGATCGGGCGGTTCGTCGCCGACGCCGAGGCGATTTATTCGTATGAGGGGACCCGGGAGATCAACAGTCTGATCACCGGGCGGGCCATTACCGGGCTCAGTGCTTTCGTCTGATCTTTGGGTGCGGTTGCCACTCGTCTTTGTTGATTGTTCGATGCTGGAGGGTCGGCCTCAATGGCGCTGCGCGTCGCTTCGGGAGAACCCGCGGATTCCGATTGACCCGGACCCTCCAGCGTCCGGTGTGGCCGGGACGAGGGAGTGGCAGGCAGAACTGGGGTGCCGGACTCGGGATCACTCCCTGTTGTGATCCCCGGCGGACCCGTCGATCAACTCGCGCACGATGTCCATGTGCCCGGCATGCCGGGCGGTCTCCTCCAGCATGTGGATCATGACCCACCGCATGGAGACAGGTTCACCGAACCAAGCCATACCCATCGTGTCCAGCTCGAGCTCCGCGACAACCTTGTCCGCCGCGGCCCGAGCCCGGCCATAGAACGCGACGATGTCCTCGGTCGTCTCGTCGGGCTCGATACGCAGATCGGCATCCGGGACGTTCTCGTCGAACGGAACCGGCTCGAACTCGCGTCCGAACGTCTCACAGAACCAGCCGTACTCGACCGACCCCAGGTGCTTCACGAGGCCGAGCAGATTCGTGCCGGACGGCGTCATCGGCCGGCGTAGCTGCTCGTCGGTCAGACCCTCCAGTTTCCACAGCACGACGTCGCGATGCCGATCCATCGCGGCCTGCAGACTTTCCTTCTCGCCGCCATCGGGCGGCACCCTTCTGACCATGCGCAGGACCGTACCAACGCGACCCGACAGCGGCGCGCAGTCGCGCGTCAGCCGCCGAAGGCAGGCGGCTGCCGGTTGTCCCCGCCGAACGTCCAACCGGGCAACCGGGTCTGGAGCCTGGTCCTGGCCTCGACCCAGTCGTCGAACGCTGTCGCGCGGAGTTCCTTGGGCCGGACCGTGCCCTGCTCGACGTCGTAGGCCCAACTGAACCCGCACAGTGGTTCGACGACGGGCGTCAGCGGGCAGTCGGGTGTGTAGATGAGGAAGGCTCCGGCGAGACTCCACGTTCGCCGCGCCGTGTGCCGGCGCGTCGAACAAGACGGGCTCGATGCCGAAAACCGTGTACGGGATGCTCGCATCACGATATCGGGGTGCGATGTCCGGCACGATCCATTCGGTCTCTGCCTCGGAGCCGTCTTTGACCGTCATGCAGACCACCTGGATCCACCCCAGCGATGCGGCATATCCTTCAGCCGGATACTTCACCCGGTCGCCTCGACAGGCCCGAGAAAACGTGGGCTGTGGTCCGCCGCGGGCATGGGCGGCCCACGCCTGGATCCGATCGACCAGCGCGACCGCCGCAGCCTCGCCTTGCGCTCCGTAGTCGTCCGGTACGAAGCCGAACGCGCGTGTCCATTGGCGACAGCGGTGAGAGTGAACGCGCCTCGGCCTGCCGGCGCGGCCGTGTTTGCCGGAGAGGTTGACTGGCCGCATACTTGCTGACGTGGGGTTTCGCCAGGTGCGATCGGCGGCTGCGGGGTCGACGGATGACGTGGCCATCCAGACGCCCGACGAACGGCTGCGGGTGTTCGTGAGTTCCACGCTGGGTGAACTGGCAGCCGAACGGCGAGCGGTGGCTCGTGCGATCCGCACGGCACGGCTGACGCCGGTGATGTTCGAGGCGGGTGCGCGGCCGCACCCGCCAGGCGAGCTGTATCGCGCCTACCTGGCGCGCAGCGACGTGTTCGTCGGGCTGTACTGGCAAAGCTACGGGTGGGTCGGTCCGGGCATGCGAGTCTCGGGGCTGGAAGAGGAATTCGAACTCTCGCACGACCTGCCCCGGCTGCTGTACGTCAAGGCACCCGCGACCGATCGTGAACCGCGGCTGACCGCACTGCTGGACCGCATCAGCGGGGAGGTCTCGTACCGGCCTTTCGAAACGCCTGCCGAGTTGGGCAGGCTGGTCCGCGACGACCTGGCGGCGTTGCTGAGTGAGCGGTTCGCCGCCGGCCTCCCCGGTGCGGGTGCGACGGCCGGTTCGCCAGGTCCGCCACCACTGCCGGTGAGCCTCACGTCGCTGTTCGGCCGGGAGGGGGCCATCGAGGAACTGGCCGCCCTGCTGGTGCGGCCGCAGGTGCGGCTGGTGACGCTGACCGGGCCGGGCGGGGTCGGCAAGACACGGCTGGCGGGGGCCGTCGGACATCGGGTGCGTGATCGCTTCGCCGCGGGGACGGCGTTCGTACCGCTGGCGGGGGTCACCGACTCACGACTGGGCCTCGCGGAGGTCGGCCGCGTGGTGATGGCCGGCCTGACCGGCACCGGTTCGCCTATGGGCGCACTGGCTGAGCGGCTGGGCGGGGACCCCTGGCTGCTGATCCTGGACAATCTGGAGCACATCGCCGACGTGGCCGGTGATCTGGGTGAGTTGCTGGCGCGCTGTCCTGGCACGGTCGTGCTGGCGACGAGCCGCGTGGTGCTGGGACTGGCGGTCGAGCGTGAGTACCCGGTGCCGCCGCTGCCGATCAGCGCGGCGGACAGTGCCACAGGTGCGCCACTCGCCGACGTGGCGAACTCGCCCGCCGCGGCCCTGTTCGTCCACCGGGCCCGCGTGGTGCGCCCTGACTTCACCCTCACCCAGGACAACGCCGCGGCGGTGGCCGAGATCTGCCGGCGCCTGGAAGGCCTGCCGCTGGCCATCGAGTTGGCCGCGGCCCGCATCCGGCTGCTGGACCCCGATGCGCTGCTGCACCGGCTGATCCGGTCGCTGGACACGCTGGGTACCGGCTCCGTGGACCTGCCCGAACGCCAGCACACCTTGCGGGCCACGGTCGAGTGGAGCCTGAGCCTGCTGGACGAACAGGAGCGGTCGCTGCTGGAGACCGTGTCGGTGTTCGACGACGGCTGGACCATCGAGGCCACCGCAGAGGTCGCCGGCCTGGCGGAGGACCGGGCGTTGGCACTGTCCGAGGCGCTGGCCCGGCACAGCCTGATCCAGCTCGAAACCACGCAGTCCGGCCCCCGCCTGCGAATGCTGGAGACCATCCGCGTGTTCGCCGCGGAGCGGCTGGCGTCCCGCCCCGACGCGCGGGAGATCCGCCGCAGGCACGCCGGGTTCTACCGGGCGCTGGCCGAGCAGGCCGATCGCGCGCTGCGCGGCGACACCCACCAGAAGTGGCTGCACCGGCTGGAGGCTGAGACCGGCAACCTCGCCGGTGCCGTGCACTGGTTCCTCGAGCACGACCCGACGCCGTTGCCACACCTGTTCCGGGTCCTGTGGCCGTTCTGGTCGCTGCGGATTCATCTCGGCGAGGCACACCTGTGGGTGGCGCGACTGCTGCGTGACGTGGACACCCTGGACCCCCAGGCGAGGGCCGAGTTGCTCTGCACGCAAGCGGTGACCGCCTGCGAGGTGGGCGACGACGCTTCGGGGCTGGCCGCGGGCCAGGGCCTGGTGCCGCTGCTGCCGCAGATCCGCGAACCCCTGCTGCACAGCGTGTGCCGGCTGGCCATCGCCTGGATTTCGCCCATCACCGGCGACCTGGACGAGGCGCTGCGGGCGGCCGCGGCGGGTCTGAGCGAACTGCGCGACCAGGACGAGCCGTTCTGGACCGCACTGGCCGCGTTCACCACGGGTGTCGAAGAGATGACGATGGACAGCCTCGACGAGGCCGCACATCACCTGAGCCAGGCCTGCGACCAGGCGGAACAGTTCGAGAGCACGTGGCTGGCGGCGGCCTCCCGGACACAGCTGGGCACCCTGGCCGTCGCGCAGGGCAAGCTGGGGGAGGCCCGTGACCTGCTGTGCCAGGCCCTGGATCTGAGCCCGACGATCTATCGCGCGGCCATCGTGCCGTTGAGCCTGGCCGCGTTCGCCCGGCTCGCTTTCGCCGAAGGTCACCGGGAGCGGGCGGCACTCTTGGCCGGGGCGGCGGACGGCCTGCGGCGGCGAGCGGGCCTGCACGCGTGGCCGTTGCTGCGCCGAGGCGAGGCCGACCTGGTGACCGACGTCCGTCAGGCGCTGGGCGGCGAGCGATTCGACCATTTGTTCACCGCGGGGTCCGGGCTGAGTCAGCGAGATGCCCTGGCCGTTGTGCGGGACTGATTCGGCGCAGGCCCAAGTAGTGAGCCGGTCATGACCAGCGCAATGCCGTCGATGTCGCCCGGCGGCGCCCGGTCCGCGCAAGCGGACCGGGCGCCTGTCGAGAGCAATGATCAGGCGATGTTCCAGGCCTGGTTCGTGCCGCCCGTGCAGTCCCAGATCTGCAACGGGGTGCCGTCGGCCGAACTCGGGCCGGTGGCGTCCAGGCACCTGCCGGATGCCGGGTTGACCAACTGGTTGGCCGCGGTGTGCTGCCACTGCTGAGCACCGGTGCCGTTGCAGTCGAACAACTGGACCTTCGTCCCGTTCACCGTGCCTGCCGCCGTCACGTCCATGCACTTGCCGAGCGCCTGCACCGTGCCGTTGGACGCGATCGTCCACTGCTGGGCGTTCGTGCCGTTGCAGGTGAACAACTGGATCGGTGTGTTGTTGGCCGTCGATGCCGCGGCGACGTCGACGCACTTGCCGCCCAAACCGGTGATCTGGCCGGTCGGCCCGGTCGAGCCGGTGCTGCCGCCCGCGATCCCACTGAAGATCTTCGAGTACGCGTAGCCGGTGCCCTTGTCGTAGCCGTCGACTTCCCAGAAGGACAGTTCGGCGACACCGTTGGTCTTCGCGAAACTCTCCAGCGTGCTCGCGTTCGCCTGGGTGAAGTTCTCGTTGTCGTCGTTCTGGCCCGCGATCGGCGTCAACCCCATCATCCCGTACGCCGCGCCGGTCGAGATCCCGTACAGCCCGGCCAACTGGCCCGCCGTGTCCTGTGCCGCCGACAGCGCGTCGTTGAGCGCGTTCTGGCCGTCGCCGAAGTCCATCGTCATGATGTTCACGACGCTGACCTTCACGCCCTTGCTCTTGGCGTCGGAGAGCAGGTTCAGCTCGGCCGCGGGCAGGCCGTTGGGCGCGACCGCCAGCGTGAAGTCGACTTGCACGCTCGGGTTCTGGGCCTGCAACGCGGCCAGTGCCTGGTCCCGCCGCGCTGTGGACGCGGTGTCGGACAGGACACCACCCTCGATGTCGAAGTCCAGCCGGTTCACGCCGTAGGTGTTGACGACGTTCGCGTATGCGGAGGTCAGGCTGCTGGTGGTGGTGCAGGTCTGTGCCAGTTCGCCACCCGACGCGCCGCCGAACGAGATCGCGACGTTGCCGCCCGCGGCCTGCAGCGAGGAGATCTGGGTGCTGAACGCGCCGACGGCGTCGCCGCCGTCCTCCCATTCCGCTGTGCAGCCCGAGCGGGGTGTGAGAAATGCGAGTGTGTAGAACTTGACGCCGCTGGCCGACATATCCGCGGCCATGTCGCCCGCGTCGCCGTCGCTGATCTGCAGGTAGGGAGCCGCGTAGTGGGCCGGGAAGGACGCCCCCGCCGCACTGGCGAACTGTCCCGTGCCGATCAGTACCGCCGCCGCGGCGACGGGTAACGCCGCGGCCAGGAGTGCGCTGGTCCGGGTGATACGCATGTGGTCGGTCTCCTGTTGGGTGCGTGTTCTCCCGCCGCCACTGACTAATTCGGCGGTGGGCAGGGCGAATACGAGGGGGCCTTTTTCCGATGCTGATACACGCCTTAATACGTGTTGTGAAGAAAGTGATACTCGGCAATCCGCACGCTGTCAATGGCTGAATGTCAAACGTTGAATGGTCCGATAAGGACACGTACCACGAAAGCCACTGGTCCACGGTCGCAACGGACCGTGACACGCTGCTACCGCATGTGGTGACAGCGGGGTTTGTCCGATTGGCCCGCAACGGGCCGGAAATCTTGCCGACACGGGCATTATCCGGCCCCCGCGCGTTCCATCCCGGCCGCGGGTGGGACACACTACGTCGGCGGGTGGCGCGGTAGCGCCCGTGCCGTCGCGGGGCCGGCTGTGTCATCACCAGTTGAGGAGCGCGTCGTGCGACTACCCCATGCCGTGACCGCCACCGTGGTCGCGCTCACCGCGGCAACGGTCGGTCTCGCCGTCGTGCTGGCAGCGCCGGTGTCCGCCCGCAGTGCCACTGTGCCCGGCCATGGCGCGGTAACGCAGCCGGCGCGGATCGTGTCGCCGCAGGTGTCGCGTGCCGTCCGCGCGCACTCGCTCACCAACAGCGCTGTCTCGGCGGATCTGGCCAGTTTCAACTGGTCGGGCTACGTCGCCCAGGGCGACACCTATTCCAGCGTCACGTCCAACTGGACCCAGCCCGCCGTGGTCTGCTCCTCCAAGGGCATCGTGTCGTTCTGGGTCGGCCTGGACGGATGGGGTGACAGCACCGTCGAGCAGACCGGCTCCGGTGTCGACTGCCGGACGGGCACTCCGCAGTACTACGCGTGGTGGGAGACGTTCCCCACCAACAGCCAGCAGACCTACGCGGGCGTCGCCGTTGAACCCGGCGACGCGATGTCCGCGAGCGTCACCGTGACGGGCGCCAAGTACTCGCTGACCATCAGCGACAGCACGCAGGACTGGACCAGGACCACCCTGGCCGCCGCACCGGCCGGCGCGACGAACGCGACCGCCGAGGTCGTCGCCGAGGCCGCGAGCCTGAACACCGCGGTCACCCAGCTGCCGAACTTCGGCAGCGCGACGTTCACCGGCTCGGCCATCGACGGTGGCTCACTGCAGGCCGCGAGCGCGCAGTCGATCAACATGGTGAACAACGACAGCGGAGTGATCGCGAGCACCGGGCCCGCCGACGACACCGGCGACTTCACCGTCGGCTACACCGGCGGCGCGGGCAACGGCGTGCTCGGCGCGTTCCAGCAGGCCGACGGCACCCTGCACACCTACACCGCGACGGGCGACACGCCGCAGCAGCAGACCGTGGCACCCGGCACGAGCCCCGCGATCATCCCGCTCCCCGCCGGCTACGAGACCGCCTACCAAGGCACCAACGGCGATCTCATGCTGGCCGGGCCGGGCGGCACCACCGACGCGGGGCTGGGCATGGCACCGGGCACCAGCCCGAGCATCACCGGCCTGGCAGCCGGCGCGTGGGAGGTCGCGTTCCAGGCCAACACCGGCGTCCTGTGGACGTACACGTCGACCGGTGTGGCGAGCAACGTGGCGCTGAGCATGGCAGCGGGCACCAGTCCGAGCATCACGACCCTGGCCGGCGGCAGGATCATAATCGCGTTCCAGGCGAACACCGGGTCGTTGTCGACCAGCCAGGGCGCCGGGCACGTCAGCCGGAACCTGAGCCTGGGCATGGCCCCCGGCACCAGCCCGAGCATCGCGAGCCTGCCCACGGCCGGCTACGTGATCGCGTTCCAGGCCAACACCGGGGATCTCTGGGTGGTCAACTCGGCGACCGGCGTCACGGCCGACCAGGGACTGGGGATGGCTGCCGGTACCGATCCGAACATCGCGGCGGCGAGCGGTGGGGGCTTCGGAGTCGCGTTCCAGGCCAACACCGGGTCGCTCTGGACGATGATCTCGGGTGTGGGCGGTCGGGACCAGAAGCTTGCGATGGCGGCGGGCACGAATCCGGCGATCGTGTCGGTCCCCGGCGGCTGGGAGACCGCGGTGCAGGCCGCCTCGGGTGACTTCATGGTGTCCGGTGCGGCGGGTGGCGTCGACACGCGGCAGCCGATGGCCAAGAACACCAGCCCGGACATCGCGCCCTGACCCGGCGCCGGGCGCGACCGCCACGTCCCTCGGTTCGGCCGGACGCCGGGGTACGATCCGCCGGATGAGTCTCCCAGGTCGTTCCGGCAACGGGGTGCGCGCAGCAGTGCCCGACCAGCCCCCCGTCGGTCTCGTCGCCGGTACGGTCGCCGCCAGCCCGCTGACGTTCTCGGTGGCCGTGGCGCCCGACCAGTTCCTGCAACTCGACGACGTCGTGGTGACCAGGCGCTCGCTGCCCGACGGCCGGTCCATCGCGATCGCCGGTGTGGTGACCGACATCGAGGCCGCGCACGAGGGTGCCCGCTTCCCGTCCGACGTGTTCCTCATCGACCAGGGCGCGCTGCCCGCCGAGGTCAGCGAGGTGGCCGAGGTCACCGTCACCCGGGTCGAGCCCGAGGTCTACGTGCCGCCCCGCCCGGGTACGCGGGTCGAGCGCGCGACCGGAGCCGACCGGGACAGCGCGCTGTACTTCGACACGATGGCGGAGGCGAAGATCCCGGTCGGCCTCGGTCGCGACGGTCAGCCGGTGTTCCTGAACTTCGAGTTCGTGGACGGCACTCGCGGCGGTCACGTGTCGATCTCCGGTGTGTCGGGCATCGCGACCAAGACCTCGTTCGCCACGTTCCTGCTGCACTCGATCTTCCACTCCGGAGTGCTGCGCGGCGAGGCGCACAACACGAAGGCGCTGATCTTCAGCGTCAAGGGCGAGGATCTGCTGTTCCTCGACTACACCAACTCGCGGCTGACCGACGCGCAGCGGGCCAAGTACGCGCAGCTGGGCCTGCCCGCGACGTCATTCGGCAACGTCCAGGTGTTCGCCCCGCCGCGGCCCGGTGACCCGAGCGGCACACCCGACGTGCGTGCCCGCGACAAGGCCGTGAGCCCGTTCTACTGGACGCTGCTGGAGTTCTGTCAGCAGGAGCTGCTCACGTTCGTGTTCGCCGACGGCGAGGACGAACGCAGCCAGTACACGATGCTGATCGGCCAGGTCGCCGCCCGGCTCAAGCGCGACGCGGTCAAGGCGGGCGAGGACGGCGCCGTCAGCATCACCGGCGTCGACGCGGGCAACGGCGGCCCGCTGCGCACGTTCGAGCAGTTGGTCGGCCTGATCGAGGACGAGCTGGGCGACGACGACACGCGCCGCGACTGGGTCGCGGGCAGCACGTCGACCGGCAGCGTCAACGCGTTCCTGCGCAGGCTGCGCTCCGCGGTCCGGCCGCTGTCCGCGCTGATCCGTGGCGACCTGCGGCACCGCCTCGACCACTCGCTGACCACGTCCAAGGCGCAGGTCACGGTGATCGACCTGCACAACCTGCCCGACCGCGCGCAGCGGTTCGTGGTCGGTGTGTCGCTGCGCCAGGAGTTCCGCAACAAGGAGTCGCAGGGCACAGCGCGGCCGCTGATGTTCGTGGTGCTCGACGAGCTGAACAAGTACGCGCCCCGCGACGGCGACAGCCCGATCAAGCAGATCCTGCTGGACGTGGCCGAGCGCGGCCGCTCGCTGGGCGTGATCCTGATCGGTGCCCAGCAGACCGCTAGCGAGGTGGAACGGCGGATCGTGGCGAACTGCTCGATCCGGGTGGCGGGCCGGCTGGACTCCGCCGAGGCCGCGCGCCCCGAGTACGGCTACCTGCCGCCCGCGCAACGGCAGCGCGCCACGCTGGCCAAGCCGGGCACGATGTTCGTCGCGCAGCCGGACATCCCGGTGCCGCTGGTCATCGAGTTCCCGTTCCCGGCCTGGGCCACCCGGCCGGGCGAGAAGGGCACGTGGAGCGGTGTGGACACCGGGCCCGCCGTGCCCGACGACCCGTTCGCCACCATCCCTGACGACGATCCAGCCCCGTTCTAGAAGAAGCCGCCGCATGAAGATCCTGCACACCGCCGACTGGCACGTCGGGAAGGTGCTCAAGAACCAGCCCCGGTTCGACGAGCACCGGGCCGTCCTCCGTGACCTCGTGCGCGTCGCCACCGCCGAGGACGTCGACGTCGTGGTCGTCGCGGGCGACCTGTTCGAGACCTCGACGCCCACCCCGCAGGCCCAGGGCCTGGTGATGAACGCGCTGCTGGCGCTGCGCGGCGACGGCAGGCACGTGGTGGTGCTGGCGGGCAACCACGACAACCAGCGGCTCGTCGGCGAGGTGTACCGGCCGGTGCTGGGCGAGCTGGGCGTGCACGTCGTCGGCCTGCCGCGGCGGCCGGACCGGGGCGGCACGCTGTCCTTGTCGACCCGCGGCGGCGAGACGGCGACCGTGGCCGTACTGCCGTTCGTGTCCTACCGGTACGCGGTGCGCGCGGCCGAGGTGATCCTGCACGAGTCGTCGGACCACTCGATGGACTACGCCCGCTGGATCGGCCGGTTCGTCGAAGCGCTGTCCGCCGGTTTCACCGACGACACCGTCAACATCGTGACCACGCACGGCACGTTGCTGGGCGGCCGCCGCGGTGGCGGCGAGCGCGAGGTGCAGACGCTGCTGGGCTACGAGCTGCCGGCCACGGTCTTCCCGTCGTCGGCGCACTACGCCGCCCTCGGCCATCTGCACCGCTACCAGCAGATCGACGGGCCCTGCCCGATCGCGTACTCAGGTTCGCCGATCTCGCTGGACTTCGGCGAGGAGGCCAACGATTCCGTCGCGCTGGTCGTGACCGCGACCCCGGACAGCCGGGCCGACATCCGGCCGGTGCCGGTCACCGGTGGCCGCGGACTGCGCACCCTGCACGGCACACTGGACCAGGTCATCGCCGAGGGCCAGGACGCGGGCGACGCCTTCCTGCGGGTGATCCTCGCGCAAAAATCCAGCGCGGGCCTCGCCGATCGCGTCCGCGAGGAACTGCCGAACGTGCTCGACGTGCAGATCGACGAGGAGTTCCGCCCCAAACCGGCCGCTGCCCGCACCGAGGGCAGCACCCGGCTCGACCGCTCGCCGACCGACTTGTTCGCGGATTTCCTCGCCGAGCAACAGGTCGACGACAAGCGAGTCGCGAACCTGTTCGCCGAACTGCTGGACGAGGTCTCCGGAGGGCAGGACTGATGCGTCCGCTGCGACTGCTCATCGACGGGTTCGGCAGCTACCGCGACCAGACCGAACTCGATCTGTCCGATGTGGACTTCTTCGTGCTGACCGGCCCGACCGGCTCGGGCAAGAGCACGATCATCGATGCGTTGTGCTTCGCCCTCTACGGCACGGTGCCCAGGTGGGGTAAGGGGAACGTGATCCGCAACGCGCTCGCACCGTCCACGGCGGAGTGTCGGGTGTGTGTGGTGTTCGAGGCGGCGGGTGGCCGTTACGCCGCTGCCCGCCAGCTGCGCCGCGACGCCAGGGGACAGGTGCACACCAAGGAGGCCCGGCTGGACCGGCTGGCCGCCGACGTGCCTGCCGACGCCGACCTCACCAAGGTGCTGGAGGCCGTCGTCGAGTCCGTGGCCGAGGGGCCGGACGGCGTGACGGCGGGCGTCACCGAGCTGCTGGGCATCGGCTACGAGCACTTCACGCAGTGCGTGCTGCTGCCGCAGGGCCGGTTCGCCGAGTTCCTGCAGGCCAAACCGGCCGACCGGCAGGACTTGCTGATCGAGCTGCTCGCCTACGCCGTCTACGAGCAGGTCGGCCAGCGCGCCAGGGAACGCGGCAAGTCGGCCGCGGGCAAGCTGGCCGCGGCCCAGGGTCGCCTCACCAAGACCGCAGCGGTCACCGACGAGGACGTGGCCACGGCGAAGCATCGAGTCGAGGCCCTGGCCGAACTGGTCATCCCGGTGGACGAGGCCATCGCCGCGATGCTGACACTGCGCGAGCAGTGGACGGAGGCGAACGCCAAGGCCCGGGAGGCACGCGAGCAACTGGCCGCCCTTGGCGATCTCCGGATCCCGGCGGGCGTGCCGGAACTGGCCGCCCGGCTCGCCGAGGCCGACGGCGAGGTGACGACCCGGGACACCGAACGCAACCGCGCCGAGACCGCCGAGACCGAAGCCGAACGCGAGTGCGCCGACCTGACGCAGCCGGCCGTGCTGACCGCGTGGCGAGACGGCCACGAACGGGCCGCCGCGCTGCGCGCCGAACTGGTCACCCGGACCGATGCGGCCACCACCGCGGCCACCGAGGAAGAACGGCTCGGCACGGCGACAGCCCACGCCGAGCAGGCCGTGGCCGGCGCCGAGGCCCGCGCGACCGAGATCGACCGCGAGCACCGCGCCGCCGCGCTGGCCGCCGACCTGCACGAGGGCGACCCGTGTCCGGTGTGCCGGCAGGTCGTCGGCACGCTGCCACACCACGATCTCGCCGTCGACGTGGACGCCGCCCGTGCGGCCGTGACCACCGCACGCGCAGCACTCACGGCGGCCACCAGGCAACACGCGGAGGCGGCGAAGCGGGCCGCCGTCGCGCGAACCGCGGTCGAGTCGGCGCAACAGCGACTCACCGAGTCGAGGGCCCAGTTGGACGGTGCGCCGGATCCGGCCGCGCTGGCCGAGGCCATCACCCGCCGCGAGGTCGCCGACGCCGCACTGGCGAAGGCCAGGACAGCGGCCAGGACCGCGCGCACCGCGATGGACCGGGCCACCAAGCAGCGGGCCGCGCTCGCCGAGACCGAACAGCGGGCCTGGGCCGACCTGCGGGCCGGCCGCGACCGGTTCGTCGCGCTGTCCGCGCCGCCAGTGGACGGCACGGATCTCGCGGTCGCGTGGCGGCAGCTGGTCGACTGGGGCACGGCGCGGCGCGACGAGCTGGCCGAGCGGGCGGCAGGGTTGGACACGGCCGAGACCCAGTTGCGTGAGCAGGGCAAGGCCGAGTCGGCCGGGTTGGTCGCCCGGCTCCGCGAGCACGGCGTCGACGTGGTGGCCCAGCCGGACAAGGCCCCGGTCGAGCTGGCAGGCCACCGGGCCAGAGCCGACCGGGACGTCGCCGATCTGCTCGCCCGGCAGGCCGCCGCGGCCGAACTGGACAAGGAGATCGCGGGCTACCGGCACGACCAGGAGGTCGCCGATCTGCTCGGCCAGCTGCTGCGGTCCAACCAGTTCGAGGCGTGGCTGTGCACGGAGGCGCTGGACTCGCTGGTGCTGGAGGCGTCCCAGACGCTGTTGCAGCTCTCCGGCGGGCAGTACGAGCTGTTCCGCGGTGAGCGCAACGACCTGGTGGTGGTCGACCACAACGACGCAGGCACGCACCGCCCGGTGAACACGCTGTCCGGCGGCGAGACGTTCCAGGCGTCGCTGGCGCTGGCGCTCGCACTGTCCCGGCAGGTCGTGGGCCTGTCCGGCGGCAAGCGGGATCTGAACTCGATGTTCCTGGACGAGGGTTTCGGCACGTTGGACGAGACCACACTGGACACGGTCGCCGTCACGCTGGAGCGGCTGGCGCAGGAGACCGACCGGATGGTGGGCATCGTGACGCACGTGCCCGCGCTCGCCGAGCGGGTCCCAGTGCAGTTCGCGGTGCGCCGCCAGGGCGCGTCGTCCAGTGTCCGCCGGATCGACGTGTGATGGTGTCGCAGTGACAGCGCTACTCACATCCACCGCGTACACGGTCGACCCGTGGGACCCCAGCTACGGCGTCGCCGTGGGGGACGACCTGAGCAGCGGCCGGTCCGAGGCGAAACTCGAATACGTCGAGCTGCCGAAAAGCCAGTGGCGGCCCGTCACGCCGGACCGGTCCGTCGCGCTGCCCGCGACGGTGCTGTTCCTCGACGGTGTCCGGCGGATCGACGCCCATCTGTGGGTGCACGGCAACGACCCGCAACCCGTGCCCGGCCTGGTCGCGTCGCTGGCCGCCGGTCTGGTGTGCTGCGACGGCGAGGCCCGCGTGGTCGACGTCAAGCTGGACCGCAGCCTCTACTCGCCCGTCGAGACGGCGGCCGACCTGACCACATCGCACGCCAAGTACACGGCCCGGCTCACCAAGCCGGGACCCGAGGGCCTGATGGCAGGCGTCCAGGCGCGACTCGCCGAGCTGGAAGCCGAGCTGTCCGCGCAGTGGCGCGAGCGCAACACGACCGACGATCTGCTCGTGGTGGACGGTCCACTGCGTGGCCGCACCCATCTGCCGCGCACGGTCGGATACGTGAAGACGCACCAGAAGCCGTACCTGGAGCCGGAGCAGGCCGAGGTCGTAGCGGCGCTGGTGGCGGGCGAGCGCAGCCCGGTGTTCGCCGTGGGCACCCAGTGGGAGCGGCACTCCTGGTACGTGCGGCTGCCTGGCGGTGCGGAACTGCCGTGGTCGGCCGTGGTGCGGCTGGAGTGCTCCCGTGATCTGCCGCTGGCCGACGTGATCGCGCTGGCCGACGTGACGACCACCCTGCTGCCGGCGCTGGCGAGCACGCCGCACAAGGACCCGAGGGCACCGCAGAACCTGGTGCCGATCGGTGGTCTGGAACGGCAGCTGCGCCACCGGCTGGGCGACGCGGCGCTGCTGTACCGGTCGCTGCGGGCGGCATCCCGGCGGGCGTGATCAGTTTTTGTCCAGTCGTGCGACCTGCGTCACCGGTTACGCCGGCGGCTGATCGTTGTAGCGTTCCTGTGTGGTCTCCTCTGGTCAGCTCATCGGGCTGGGGCTCGCCTGCGTGGTCCTCATCGTGGTGCCCGGCCCCAGCGTCCTGTTCATCGTCGGGCGGGCGCTGAGCTACGGGCGGCGTACGGCGCTGTTGAGCATGGTGGGCAACAGCGCCGGCAGCTACCTGGCCGCGGTGTGCGTTTCCGTCGGACTCGGACCGTTCCTGCAGCGGTCCGACCTGCTCTTCCAGACGATCAAGCTGCTCGGTGCCGCGTATCTGATCTGGCTGGGCATCCGCGCGCTGCGGCAGGGCACCGCGCTGCCGGGCACCGGCGAACCCGCACCGGTGCCACAGCCGTGGTGGCGGATCGTGCGGACCGGCGTGCTGGTCGGGGTGACCAACCCCAAGACCTTCATCATCTTCGGCGCGATCCTGCCCCAGTTCGTCGACCGTGCGGCCGGATCGGTGCCGCTGCAGATGCTCCTGCTGGCGATCGTGCCGGTGGCCATCGGGTCCGTTACGGACTCGTGCTGGGGACTCGCGGCCGGGCAGGCCCGGGAGTGGTTGTCCGCAGGCCCGCGCCGGCTGGCCGTGCTGGGCCGCATCGGTGGGCTGTCGATGATCGGGCTGGGCATTTCAGTGGCTGTGACTGGTCGCCATGACTGACGACGTGGTGGTCGTCGGCGCCGGCGTGATCGGGTTGACCACAGCTGTGTGCCTTGCCGAAGCCGGCCTGCGAGTGCGGGTGGTGACGGCGAAATCGCCCCTGGAGACGACCTCGGCGGTCGCGGGTGCCATGTGGGGCAAGGGACCTGGTGTCTCCGAGCCCGCCGACCTGATCGCGGCCTGGAGCGCCGTCACGTTCGCCGAACTCACCACCCTCGCCGACGATCCCGCTTCCGGCGTCCATTTCACCCGCGGCAGGGAGGCCAGCCGCGAACCGGTCGCGCCACCGGTGCCAGAGCTGGCGCGGTCGGTCCGCCGCTGCGCTCCGGACGAACTGCCGGCCGGGTTCCGCGACGGCCACTGGCTGACCGTGCCGCTGGTGGACATGCCCACCTACCTCGGCCTGCTGACCGACCGGCTCGCCGCCGCCGGCGGTGTGGTGACGCCGGGCGTGGTGCGGACGCTGGCCGACGTGACGGCTCCGCTCGCGGTCAACTGCACCGGCGTCGGAGCGCGCGACCTCGTGCCCGACGCGGCGGTGCGACCGGTGCGCGGGCAGCACGTCGTCGTCGCGAACCCGGGGATCGACGAGTTCTTCGTCGAGGAGACACCCGCCGCGGAATGGGTGAGCTTCTTTCCGCACGGGGACCGAGTCGTCCTCGGTGGCGTCGCCGGGGCCGACGACTGGAACCTGACACCCGATCCGGTGATCGCCGAGCAGATCGTCGAGCGGTGTGCGGCCGTAGAACCACGGCTCGCCGACGCGCCGGTGCTCGCTCACCTGGTCGGGTTGCGGCCGACCCGACCGGAGGTCCGGCTCGCCGACGACCAGTGCAACGGCACCCGATGGGTGCACAACTACGGTCACGGTGGCATGGGCGTGACACTCTCGTGGGGTTGCGCGAGGGACGTAGCGCGACTGCTCCGCGCACCGTGACAACACGGATGACAGGCGTCGGCCTCGTGCGGTTCACTACGGCCGGTTCTCGATCGTGAGAGTTACTGCCAGTACGAGGGGAGAGCGCTGGTGACGACCGGGCTTCAAGCAGGCCCACCGCACCACAGGACGATCTTCGCGGTGGACATCGAGGGGTCGACGACCCGGACGAACTCCGTGAAGGCCGAACTCCGCGACGCCATGTACCAGCTGGTCGAGGAGAGCCTGCAGGCCAACGGGATCACGGACAGCTACCGTGACCCGTTCGTGGACCGCGGCGACGGCATTCTGGCGTTGGTCCGGCCCGTGGACGAGGTGCCCAAGACGGTGCTGCTGTCCAACGTGGTGCCGATGCTGTCCGAACTGCTGGTCGACGACGACCGGCGCCACCCGGGCAGACGGCTGCGGTTGCGGGCCGTGTTGCACGCGGGCGAGGTCCACGCCGACGCGCAGGGCCCCTTCGGCGAGGCGCTGGACGTGGCATTCCGGCTGCTGGACGCGCCGGAGGTCAAGCAGGCGTTCAAGCTGTCCACCGCGCCATTGCTGCTGGTGGTCTCCGAGCTGATCTACCGCTCCATCGTGCGGCACGGCTACGACGGCATCGACGAGCGCATGTTCACACCCGTCACCGACGTGGTGGTCGGCGGCGCGCACTACCCGGGCTGGGTGTGCCTGCCGGAACGCCACGCCGTGGCCGAGTTGCCCAGCGGCCGTCCGTCCGCGGGCGCCCGCATCCTGCGCGCCGCCCGCCGCTTCGAGGAACGCAAGCACGTCGTCTAGCCGGCGATGGGCCGTGACGGTGTCCGGCGGATTTCGCGACGAGTGACGGATCGAGCCGCTGGAGCGTGGCATCGTTGCCACGGAGCCGGTTCTGGGGGACGGATGGCGCCGGTATCGCTCGTGCCGTGGTGGCCTCGGTCGCGGCCCGCACGGCGGCGGCCCTCGGCGCGACCAATCGCCGGCCGCGAGCACGATCTCCGGGGGAGCCATGAAGGGACCTGACCGCCCGCGGTCCGGCTATTCGTACGCCGATGACGCGTCCGTACCGCTGAGAATGCTGCGAATGTGGCGTGCGGAGCGGCAGCGGGACGTCATGTGCAGTTTCGTGTTCATCGTGGCGCTGTTGGCGGCGACCGTCGGTATCGGCGGCTACGAAGTCGTCCAGCTGACCTACCGCAGCGGCCACGCCGGCGTCGCGGGCACGGTGGGACCGGTGCACTGCCGCGTGATCGGGACCGGCCGCGACGCCCATACCGGGTGCGCTGCCGACTTCACGACGGCCGACGGCTTCGCCGTCATCACCGGCGTCGTCGTGGAGAACGGCAACGGGGAGCAGGCCGCCAGGACCCCGGCGCGGCTGCACAGCGACAACCACACGGCGTCGATCACCGGGAAGAAACCCGTGCTCCACACGGCCGCCCTGCTCGGCATCGCCCTGCTGGCCGGGAGGTGGACGTCTGTTACGTCGGTGCGCTGATCCAGCGGCGGCGCCGGGGTTCGGCGAAGGCTCCGTGGTGGGTGCGGCAGGTGCCCGCGTGGCTCGTGCTGGCCATGACCGTGGCCGTCATCGTGGCCTTCTTCCTGGCGCACGCGGCCTGACCGATCGCGGGAGCGCGACCCGGCCGGTACGTTGTCGCGGGTGGCGACCTGGGACGACGTGCGGCGGATCGCACTCGCGCTGCCCGCGACGAGCGAGCGGGACTCGCACGGCACACCCGCCTGGCGGGTGCGGGACAAGGGCTTCGTGTGGGAGCGGCCGCTGCGTCGCGGTGACCTCGAAGCGCTGGGTGCCGACGCCCCGGACGGGCCGATCCTGGGCGTGCGGGTGGCCGATGTCGGCGTCAAGGAAGCCTTGATCGCCGACGACCCGGCCGTCTACTTCACCACGCCGCATTTCGACGGGTACCCCGCCGTCCTGGTCCGGCTGGACCGTATCGAGGTATCCGAGCTGACCGAGCTGGTCACCGAGGCGTGGCTGCTGCGCGCGCCGAGGCGCCTCGCCGCCGAGTACCGCGACTGACCGAACCACGTTCGGGACCGAGAGCGGTCTTCCGCTACCTGTTGTCCGAAACGGCGACGCTTGGTCGAATTTGATACCGAACACTGTTCGGATTTCTCTTCTCATCGGCTGCCCGTGCTGCGACGCTGGGAGCCTCCTGGAAGGAGACATCGATGTCACGTGACAGGAAACGGCGGTGGACACCGGGCCGACTGGTCGTGGGCGCCGTCGCTCTGGCCACCGTGCTGACCGGTGCGACGACGACCGGTGCGGTCGCCGGGCAGCATGACGGCTCCCCCGGCGCACCGGTCGTCAGCACGGCAGGTGGCGCCGTCAGAGGCGTCGCAGGTGCGAACACCGACGAGTTCCTCGGCATCCCCTACGCGGCACCACCGGTCGGCGCGCTGCGGTGGCGGCCGCCGCAACCGGCTGCCCGGTGGCGGGGTGTCCGCGCCGCGACGGCGTTCGCGCCCCACTGCGCCCAGCCCGCGAGCCCGTTCGGCAAGGGCAGTGCCTCCGAGGACTGCCTGTACCTCAACGTCTTCGCTCCCGCCTCGATGAAGTCCGGCCGCCCGCTGCCCGTCATGGTGTGGATCCACGGCGGCGCGCTGGTGACCGGGGAGAGCGACGACTACGACCCGACGAACCTGGTGCGTGACGGTGCCATCGTCGTCACCATCAACTACCGGCTGGGCGCGCTCGGCTTCCTCGCGCACCCGGCACTGGCCGGCAGGCCCGGCGGCGCGTCCGGCGACTACGGACTGATGGACCAGCAGGCCGCACTGCGCTGGGTGCAGTCCAACATCGGCCAGTTCGGCGGCGAACAAGCACGACGTCACGATCTTCGGTGAGTCGGCCGGTGGCCTGAGTGTGCTGTCGCAGGTCGCGTCGCCGAGTGCGCACGGCTTGTTCAGCAAGGCCATTGTGGAGAGCGGCAGCTACAACCCGACGCAGACGTCGCTGGCGGGCGCCGAAGCGTCCGGCGAGGCGTTCGCGACCAAGGCAGGCTGCGCCGACCAGACCGCGGCGTGCCTGCGCACGCTACCGGTGTCCACGATCCTGGCCGACGAGACCGCGAGCGGCTACACGCCGGACGTGGACGGTCAGGTACTCACGAGAACACTCACGTCGGCATTCGCCACCGGACTGTTCAACCGGGTGCCGATCGTCAACGGCACCAACCACGACGAGTGGCGGCTGTTCGTCGCCGAGAGTGAACTGGAAGGCGCGCCCGTCACCGCGGCCGACTACCAGGCCATGATCTCGGCAACGCTCGGCGTCCCGGCAGCGGCGGCAGCCGTGATCGCCTCGCAGTACCCGTTGAGCGCGTTCTCCAGTCCCGCGGTCGCGCTCGGCGCCGTCGGCACGGACGCGATCTTCGCCTGCAACGCGTTCGCCATCGACCAGTCGGTGTCCCGGTTCGTCCCGACGTTCTCGTACGAGTTCAACGACGAGACCGCACCCGAGCCGTTCCTGCCACCGGTCAGTTTCCCCTACGGCGCGGCGCACGCGTCCGAACTGCCCTACGTGTTCAACACGGCGGCGGCACCGTCCCCGGCCGGGTTGAACGCGAACCAGTTGCGGTTGGCAGGCAGCATGCAGCGCTACTGGACGCATTTCGCCGCGACCGGCGACCCGACGGCCGTCGGCACGCCGTTCTGGTCGCGGTTCACCAATGGCACCACGCGGACGCAGTCCCTCGTGTTGCCGACCCCCACCGTCGAGACGAATTTCGCCGCCGAGCACCACTGCGCGTTCTGGAGCGCGGCAGCGGCGGCGGCCTGACCGGGGGACTGCCCCATCACCGCGCGGGTGATGGGGCAGTCCGTCACATCGTGACGACGATCTTGCCCGGCGCGTGGCCGCGCTCGGCGTGCTCATGTGCCTCGGCGATCCGCTCCAGCGGGAACTCCTCGCTGACCAGCACCGTCAGCTTGCCCTCGGCGACCAGGCCCACCAACCCGTCGAGTCCGACCTGGTCCGGCTCGACGAGGATGCCCGTGGCCCGGATGCCGCGCTCCTCGGCGGCGGCCAGCGGTTCCTTGCTGGCGCCGGACGGAACCGTGATCAGGATGCCGCCGGGATGGACCACGTCCACCGACCGCACGCCGGTCTCGCCGCCGACCAGGTCCAGCACGATGTCCATGTCGTGCAGTACCTCGTCGAAGCGCGTGCCGCGGTAGTCGATCAGCCGGTCGGCGCCCAGCCCGCGCAGCACCTCGTGGTTCGCCCCACTTGCGGTGCCGACCACGTACGCACCCATCGCCTTCGCGATCTGCACCGCGAGGTGGCCGACGCCACCGGACGCCGCGTGGATCAGCACCTCCTGGTCCGCCCGCACCCGTGCGGTCGCCACCAGCGCCTGCCACGCGGTCAGCCCGGCCAGCGGCAGGCCGGCGGCCTGCGCGACGGTCATCCCGGGTGGCCTGCGCACGAACTGCCGGGACGGGGCCGTCACGTACTCGGCGTAGGCGCCTGCCGGGCGCGGAAACCACGGCATGCCGAGCACCTCGTTGCCCTCGATGAACCGGGTGACGCCGTAGCCGACCTTGTCGACCACGCCCGTCACGTCCCAGCCCAGGATCTCCGGCGGTGTGCCCAGCACGCTGTGTCCGGCGCGGGTCTTGAAGTCGACCGGGTTCACGCTCGTGGCTTCCACCCGTACCCGGATTTCCGTCGGGAGTGGCTCGGGAATCGGCACTTCCTCGACGCGCAGCACCTCGGGCCCGCCGGTTCCGTGCTGCCGAACCGCTCGCATCGTGGCCATGCCCGATCCCTCCTGGTCGCCGACGCTTCCGGCCGAACCCTACGCGGACCGGTGGCGCCGCACCGGCCGAGCGGGCATCGGTGAGATCGCCAGTTGTTGTTCCCTTGGCGTAACAAGGACATCACAATGGTCGGATGGCGGCGGTACCCGGCAATGGCGCCACACCGGGTCCTGATCCGAGCGCGAGGGTGCGCGGGCGGGACCAGCTACTGAACGCGGCCGAGCGGTTACTGAACGACGCACGTGAACGTCGTGGCGGAGCGCTCACCGTGCTCGGCGGCATCGGCATGGGCAAGACCACCCTGCTGCGCGCGACGTGCGGGTACGGGACGGGTCACCAGCTGCTGCGCACCTCCGGCGTGGCACCGGAGGCGACGCTGCCGATGTCCGGGCTGCACCGGTTGCTGCAGCCGCTGGTCCGTCGCGCGTCCGACCTGTCGGCACCACAGCGGGGCGTGCTCGCCGACCTGCTCGGCCCGCGCCCGGTGCCCGCGACCGCCGATTTCGCGCTCTGCTCGGCCGTGCACCGGCTGCTGGTCGACCTCAGTCGCGTCCGGCCGGTGCTGGTCTGCGTGGACGACGCGCACTGGCTGGACCCGATCTCGTTGGCGGCACTGGCATTCGTGGCCCGCCGCGTGTCCACCGAGCGGGTCGCGATGGTCTTCACCGGCGAGTGCCCGGACACCGGGACCGATCCGCTGGCCGGCATTCCGGCCGTGCGACTGGTGCCGTTGGACGACGACGCGAGCAGGCAGCTGCTCGCCGACCGCGCCGGTGCCGCCGCCCCGGCCCCGGACGTGGCGGCCGACGTGGTGGAACTGGCCTCCGGCAACCCACTCGCCCTCGTCGAGCTGGCCAGGACACTGACGCCCGAGCAGTGGGCGGGGGAGGCGGCCGGACCGGTGTCGTTGCCCCGGCACAGTCGCCTGCGCAGGGGAGTGGGCAGGCGGTTCACTGTGCTGTCGGACAAGGCCCGCCAGGTGGTCCTGATGACGGTGGTGGACGACGGCCTGACCGTCGACACGGTGTTGCGCGCCGCCGAGCGGGGTGGGGCGGGTCCGGCCGTGCTGGACGAGGCGGCGGACTCGGGGCTGGTGTTCGTCGAGGACCAGACCGTGGCCGTGCAGACCCGGCTGATCCGCTCGATCCTGCAGGCCGAGGCGTCGCTGGCGGAACGGCACGCGGCGCACCGCGCGCTGGCCGACGTGCTGGACCCGGAACGGGACCGGCTGCGCATTCTCTGGCACCGCGCGGTCACCGACATCGGGTCGCGCGAGAAGCTCGCCGGGCAGTTGTCCGACGGTGCGACGGCGGCGAGGGCGAGCGGCAACTACATCGAGTCCGCGACGGCGTTCGAGCGGGCGGCGTCGCTGGTCCGTCAGCCCACCACGCAGGCGACCTGGCTGCTCGCCGCGGCGCACGACTCGTGGCTGGCCGGCGGCACGCGCCACACCAGGGCACTCGTCCGCCAGGCCGTGCCGCTGACCACCGCGCCAGGCCCCCGGGCCGTCGTCGACCTGATGCAGGGCGCCATCGCGTTGCGCGACGGCTCGCCCGCCGTGGCCGGCCAGATCCTGCGATCAGCCGCCGAACAACTGCTCGAGTCCGACCGGCCGACCGCGCTGACCGCATTGGTGCTGGCAGGCGAGGCGAGCTGCCTCGTCGGCGACTACGCGGGCTACTCGGCCACCGCCCGCCGCGCGGCCTACCTGCGCAGGCAGGACGAGCCACCGGTCGCCGAGCTGATGTTCGACCACTTCGTCGGCATGGCCGCCACCTACGAGGCCCGCCACGACGACGCACTGGACCCGCTGCGCAACGTGGTGCGGCTGGCCGAGTCGGTGGACGACGTGACAGCGCTGATCCTGGCCAGCCAGGCCGCCTACACGCTGGGCCATCTGGCGAAATCGTTCGAGCTGGCGGTGCGCGCGGTGCACGCGGCGCGGGGCCGCTCGATGCTCACCCTGGTGCCGTGGGCACTGGTCTACGTGTCGATGTCCGCCCTGCTGCGCGACCAGTACTCGACCGCGGTGTCCGCGGCGATGGAAGGCCTGCGCGAATCGGAGGCGGCAGGCCTGCGCAACTGCGCCGTCGACCATCTGATGATCCTGGCGATGCTGGCCGCGGCGCAGGGTGACCGGGAGACCGCACTGCGCCGGGTGGAGCTGGCAGCGCCCTGGGTGGCCACCCACGGGCTGGCCCGGCCCGGCACGCTGGGCTCGTGGGCGATGGCCTGCCTCGACCTCGCCGACGACCGTCCCACCGACGCCCTCGACCGACTGCGGCTGATGGCCGCCGGCGCGGGCCGGGTGCACCTGGCGATCCGCGTGATGGCGGCTCCGCACATCGTCGAGGCAGGTGTGCGCAGCAGCCAGCCCGAGTCGGCCGTGCAGGCGCTGGCCACGTTCGACCGGTGGGTCGGCGACTCCGGCTGCGCGCCCCGGCTGGCTCTGTCGCACCGCTGCCACGCGCTGCTCGCCGAGCGGCCGGTCGACGCGGACGAACACTTCCGCGAGGCGATCCGGCTGCACCGCAGCAGCGAGACCGCACTGGAGCTGGCGAAGACGGAACTCTTCTACGCGGCCAAACTGCGGCGCGGCCGCAAACCGACCGCCGCCCGGGAGTTGTTACGGGACGCGGTGAAGATCTTCGACAACTACCACGCCGAACCGTGGGCCCGGCGGGCCACCGCCGAACTGCGCGCGGCGGGCGAATCGGTGCGTACGGACCAACCGGACCGGATGAGTGAGCTGACCGCGCAACAGCTGGAAATCTCCCGGCTGGTCGCCGAAGGCGCGACGAACCGCGAGATCGCGGCCCGCCTCTACATCAGCGCCAGGACCGTGGATCATCATCTGCGCAATATCTTCGCCAAGCTGAGCATTCGGTCCAGAGTGGAGCTCGCGGCCAAATTGCGCTGAAGGTATTCGGCTTTTCGGCGGGCCTCATGTTGGGGGTTTCCAATGGAAATACCCCGGCTTACAGTACGTGCAACCGAACATTGAGGGCGATGACCAGGAATTCCGCCCTCCATGCGGTACCCGAGACCGCATCGGCCCACCGGCTGAAATATCGGTGGGCCGATGCTTCCATAAGCGACCGGTTCAACGCGCCGTGCGCGACCTGAACACGGTTCTGGCCAGCGCCGTCGACAGCAGCGCGCCGAGACCGATCAGGGCACTGACACACACCAGTGTCGTGGCGATCGCGGTGACCGAAGGGTGCGCACCCGGCCCGGCCGCCAGCGACAGGAACACGCTGCCGAACACCGCGATGCCGATCACCTGGCTGAGCTGGAAGGTCGTGGTCACCAGCCCGCTCGCGTCCGCCGCCGACCCGAGCGGCACGTGCACCAGGGTGTGCGTCATGAGCGGTGCGAACCCCAGGCCCAGGCCGGCACCGAACACCACCAGACTCGCCGCGACCACCACGCTCGGCTGGTGCTGGTTCTCGAACACCAGCGCGGCCAGCAGGAAGCCGATCGCGCCGACCGCGAAGCCGACAGTGGTCAGCAGGTGGTGCGTGCGGGTCGGCAGCCGGTGCCAGTGGTAACCGGCCAGGCCGAACGCGATCCCGGCGGGCGCGAACGTCAGGCCGGTACGCAGAGCGCTGTACCCGACGCCGGACTGCAGGTGCAGCGACACCGCGAACAGGAAGCCACCGTAGGCGATCATGCCCGCGGCCAGCGTGGCCAGGCCGGAGCTCACCCCGGGCAGCCGGACCACGGCCACGTTCAGCAACGGGTGCTCGATCCGCCGCTCCACCACGACGAACACCCCGGCCAGCACGACACCGGCCACCAGCGACGCGAACGTCCAGGCAGGCCAGCCGTCCTGGTGGCCCAGCACCAGCGGCAGCACGATCAGGCACACGGCGGGCACCGAGAAGGCCAGGCCCTTCAGGTCGAGCTTGCGGGTGCCGGTCGGCACGTCGGCAGGCATCAACCTGGGCACCAGGGCGGCCACCACGACGCCGATCGGCACGTTGACCAGGAACACCGGCCGCCAGCCGCTGCCGAACAGGTCGGCGTCGACCAGCACGCCACCGAGCACCACGCCGCACACCGCACCGACGGACAGTGACGCCGAGTAGGCGGACAAGGCCTGCGCCCTGGCCCGGCCGCTGAAACCGGTCTGGATGGTGCTCATCACCTGCGGCATCATCAGCGCCGCGCCTGCGCCCTGCACGAGGCGCGCCACGATGAGCACAGTGGTGGTCGGGGCCAGCCCGCAGGCCAGCGAGGTGGCCGTGAACACGATCACCCCGAGCTGGAACATCCGCCTGCGGCCGTAGAGGTCGCCGAGCCGGGCACCGGTGATCAGGCACATCGCATACGTCACGGTGTAGCCGGCCACCACCAGTTGCAGGGCGGCGCCGGTGGTGTGCAGGTCGGTCTGGATCGCGGGCATCGCGACGTTCACGATGGACACGTCGAGCAGGGCCATGAGCTGCCCCGTCAGCAACAGCGCCAGCACCGGCCAGCGCGCTCCGGCCGCGGCCGCGGGGCCGCCCTGCCGGCTCGTCGGTATCTGTCTCGTCGTCATGTGACCACCGTCGGGCGTGGCGGCGGTGGTCACCGAGAGCCCACTGATGCTGTTGCCGCCACCACCTGGTTGGCCCACGGTTTCCCGATCGGAATAGTCGGACGGTTCGGTCAGAATGGGGTGGTGACCGCGATGGAGAAGACGAGCCTGCGGCGCAGTGAGCTGGGAGCGTTCCTCAAGGCGCGCCGCGCGGAGCTGCAGCCGCAGGAGGTCGGCCTGCCGCCGGGCATGCGCAGACGCACGTCCGGCCTGCGCAGGGAGGAGGTCGCGCTGCTCGCCGGGGTGGGCGTGACCTGGTACACGTGGCTGGAGCAGGGCAGGCCCATCAACGCGAGTGCGGCCGTGCTGGACGCGGTGGCCCGCACGTTGCGGCTGGACGCGGCCGAGCACCGGCACCTGTACCAACTGGCCGAGGCCACGCCGCAACGCGGCTGGGAGGCCACGTCGGTGGTGCCCGAGTTCGTCCACACGGTGCTGCGGTCGCTGAACCCCACGCCCGCCGTGCTGGTCAACGGCCTGTTCGACGTGCTGGCGCAGAACGACGCGCACGACAACCTGTTCTGGGACTGGCACCGGTCCCGGTGTGTGCACCGCAATCTGCTGTGGTGCTGCGTCACGGAGCCGAACGCCAGGGAGCGGCTGATCGGCTATGCCGACGAGGTGCGCTACCTGGTGGCGCGGGTACGCGCGGAGTACGGCGCCCACGTCGGTGACCCGGCCTGGGAGGAGGACATTCGGCGGTTGCGCGAGTTCAACACCGACTTCGCCGACCTGTGGGCCAAACACGAGGTGACCCGGCCGCAGGTGCGGACCGCCGGGTTCGACCTGCCGCGCTTCCCGAGGCTGACGTTCGCGATGAGCGAGCTGGACGTGGCCGCCTGCCCGGGTCTGCGGATCCGGGTGTACGCGGCGGAGAACGAGGCGACCAGCGCCGTGCTGGACACGCTGTCCGAAGTGGGCCTGCCTGTGGAGGTAATGCCGGGTGC
The DNA here is from genome assembly GCA_963780635.1 of Candidatus Melainabacteria bacterium. Lineage (GTDB taxonomy): Bacteria > Actinomycetota > Actinomycetes > Mycobacteriales > Pseudonocardiaceae > DATEPR01. The sequence goes on along the minus strand of CAWACW010000012.1, from coordinate 622,141 downwards.
GTAGCGACGAGTGGTATGCGGGCCCGGACCGCAACTCCTACATCCACCGTGCCTGGATGCGACGCGGTCTGCCGGACTCGGCGTTCGGCGGGAAGCCGCAGATCGCGATCGCCAACACGGCGTCGGATCTGACCCCGTGCAACAGCCACCTGCGCGAGATCGCGCGCAGCGTCAGCGACGGCGTGTGGGAGGCAGGTGGCGTCCCGCTGGAGATGCCCGTGGTGTCGCTGGGGGAGACGCAGGTCCGGCCGACCGCGATGCTGTGGCGGAACATGGCCGCGATGGCCATCGAGGAGCTGATCCGGGCCAACCCGGTCGACGGTGTCGTCCTGCTCGGCGGCTGCGACAAAACCATTCCCGCCCTCCTGATGGGTGCCGCGTCGGTGGACCTGCCCGCGGTGGTCGTGCCCGGCGGCCCGATGCTGACGGGCACGTTCGACGGTGTCGCGCTGGGCTGCGGTACCGACGTGTGGCGGCTGTCCGAGGAGATGCGCGCGGGCACGCTGTCGCGGGAGCGGTTCCTGGAGTCCGAGTCGGCGATGATCCGCAGCCGGGGCCACTGCAACACGATGGGCACGGCCTCCACGATGGGTCTGCTCGCCGAGGTGCTGGGCATGACGCTGCCCGGGACGGCCGGGCTGCCCGCGCCGGACAGCAGGCTGCTCGCGCGGTCCCACGAGACCGGCAGGCTGGCCGTCGAGTTGGTGAAGGCGCAGCGACGACCCAGCGAGGTGCTGACCGCGGCGTCGTTCCACAACGCGATCGTGGCGCTCGCCGCGATCGGCGGCTCGACCAACGCGGTCGTGCACCTGCTGGCCATCGCCGGCCGGCTCGGCGTGCCGTTGACGTTGGACGACTTCGACCGGATCGGCGCGCACGTGCCGCTGCTGGTCGACCTGCAGCCTGCCGGCCGGTTCCTGATGGAGGACTTCCACCGGGCGGGTGGTCTGCTCTCGGTGCTGGCGCAGGTGCGTGACCTGCTGGATCCGGCCGGGCTCACGGTGACCGGCAAGCCATTGGTGGAGTACCTGGACGGCACACGGATCTCGGACCCGGAGGTGATCCGCACGCACGCCGAGCCGTTGCGGCAGGACGCGGGGATCGCGGTGCTGTACGGCAATCTCGCGCCACTCGGGGCGATCGTGAAACCGGCGGCGGCATCGCCGGAGTTGTTGCGCCACCGTGGCCGTGCCGTCGTGTTCGACTCGATCGAGGACTTCCACGCGCGGATCGACGATCCCGACCTGGACGTCACGGCGGACTCGGTGCTGGTGCTGCGCGGGTGTGGCCCGAAGGGTTACCCGGGGATGCCCGAGGTGTCGAACATGCCGTTGCCGACGAAGTTGCTGCAGCAGGGTGTCCGGGACATGGTCCGCGTGTGCGACGGCCGGATGAGCGGCACGGCATACGGCACGGTGGTGCTGCACGTGGCGCCGGAGGCGGCGGCCGGGGGACCGCTGGACCGGGTGCGGACCGGCGACTGGATCACGCTGGACGTCCCGGGCAGGCGGATCGACGTGGAGCTGACCGAGGACGAACTGGCAGCGCGCCCGCCTGCCGAGGCAATGGTCAAGGCGCTCGCCCGGCCGCGCCGAGGTTGGGAGAAGCTGTACGTCGAGACGGTGGGCGGCGCCGAGACGGGCGCGGACCTGGACTTCCTCATCGGCTCCAGCGGCGACGAAGTAAGCCGGGACTCCCACTGACACCCTCGATCACTTGATGAAACGCTCGGGCGAGCCGGATCAGTAGCGCCAGCCGATCAGCCAGCGCCATTGGCCTCCTACGGTAGATTTGCCGGTGGCGCCGAAACCGGAGCCGCCCTTTGGCTTTGATGAGGTGATACGCCATCGTGGAATCGCGCGAAAATGGTCGGCGGAAACGCCCTGGAAGGTTCATACCACCAGTCGAATTTCCTGTCTTCGGGATCGACACCTGGGAGGGGGGACGTCGCTCGCTGGACACATTCCAGGGCCCTGCGGGCGAGTCCCCGACGGAAGTGTGGCTTGGTCATGTGGCCCCAGACGGTCATACCGGAGTTAGTGTCGGAACGATACGTCGCACCAGAGCCCTGGGCGATCCGGTCGACGACGATCCTGCCACCGTCTCTTCCGCCGTTGCAGCCAGAGGAGCGGCGTCGCTCATTGACCTGACCATCCCGCTAGAACCGCGCCCCAAGCAGACCAAGGACATAGTCAGCCTTTTGGACGATCACGCCCGTGTTCAGGCTGCCAATTACAGGTCATGGCCAGAGGCTTCGTGGCGTGTTGATGGCGTCGAAGCGGTCGCACATGTATGGAATTTCGCGGGGGCGTGGACAGGATTCACGGCAGTATCGCCTGATGTGTTTATCGCCGTTGTGGGCGTTGGTATCGATCCTTGCGGCTTACAATTGCGGCATGTCGATGGCTCAGACTATGGCGTCGACCTGACCCGGCCTTTGGACCGACTGCGCCCGGAGTTGCAAGACCGAGAATGGTGGGAGACGATCTTGCCTCGACCTAACCGCAACGGCTACCTCCCGGAACAGTTGGCTCTTCTGCCCCGAACCTAGCGGGCGACCATCCTGTCGTGTCGCGGTAGCCGCCGGTGCCAGAGCAGTCGCCAAAGTCGTCCAGGAGGTAGTCATTCGGTTACGGCGTGTCGACATTTGTCGTCCGGGGAGATTGGCGGGCAGTCGATTCCGTCGCCGGACTCACCGGTCGCCGCGCAAGCAGTACGGCAGCAGCAGCGCCACGCCCAGCGCCAGCACGGCCACGCCGGTCACCTGGCCCAGACCCCACGCGCCGTAGACCAACAGCGACGTGCACTCCGTCCCCAACTCCGCCACCGACGTCACCGTCGCCCGCGTCCGGTCACTGATCCGATCCTGCAGCCGCGCATCCGCGACCAGCAGCACGAACCGGTACAGCCCGTAGAACAACGCGATGCCGACCACCCCCGCCGGCCGCTGCCACACTCCCGCGGCCCCGAGCACCACGACCCCGGCGCCCAGCACCACACCGAGCAGCGCTCCTCGCTGCCGACCCTGTCGACCACCCAGCGCCGCGCCCGTCGCACCCGCGACCGGAATCGCCAACGCCGCCAGCGGCACCACCACGACCGGCACACCCCAGCGGCTGACCAGCAGTGAGAAGTACTCCTCGAACGCGTCCAGCCCGCCCAGCAGCGCCACCGCGATCACCACACCCCGTACTGCCGGCCGCATCGCCGCTTCCGCGAACCCGGCCCGCAGCGTGGCGAAGTAACCCAACCCGTCCGCGGCAGGGGCGGCGGCCTGCTCTGGCAGTCGCAGTGCCAGCGCGGCGGCGCCCAGGCACGTCCCGACGCTCACCCAGCCGACCAGCGAATATCCGCCGATCGCGAACAACACACTCGCGGCCCCGGCGGTGGGCAGTTGCGCGAGGAGTTCCGCGGCTCTGATCCGGCCGAGCAGCCAGGCATAACGCCCTGGCTCGTTCGCCGCGACGAGACCGTCGTAGAGCAGCGCCTCGAACGCGCCGGACGCCAGCGCGCCACCGAGGCCCCACAGCACGAATCCCGAAGCGAATCCGGCGAACCCGGGCAACGCCGTCCACAGCACGTAACCGGCGGCCTGGGCGACACCGGCCGCGACCACGGCGTGCCTGCGGGAGAACCGGTCGGCGAGCGCCCCCATGGGCACCTCGGCCAGGATGCCGACGCCGGACCAGATGACGAACAGCGCCGAAATGTCCGCATCGGACAGACCGGTGTGGGCGAACAGCAAGGCGTACAACGGATACAGCGGGACGAATCCGGCCAGCAAGGCCCAGGCGACACCGGCCCGGGTCAGCCGGGCGAGGTCGGATGCTGGGCCGCGCTCAGAGCGTCAATGTCGTTGTCGCACGAATCCATGCTATCGCGCTGTCCAACGGAAATAACCGGCGCGCACGGTCCGCCTCGGCGCGTGAGGTGGACCGTGCGGCCGGCCGTGCACCGGCATCGTCCGGTGACGTCCTACGGCGTCAGTTCGCCGGGATGCCGTTCGCGGGTGCGTTCGGCTGGGCGGTGGTGTAGGGCGTGATCGGCCCGGAACCGTCGTCCGTGGTGAGCGGGGTACCCGTCGTCACGATCGCGCCGGACTTGATCGTGGCGACCTGGACACCGGTGAAGCCCGCGTGCGAGTTGGCGCTGTAGCGGAACGGGGTGATGCCCGGACCGGTCAGGCCGCCCTTCTGCAGCGCGTCGATGATGCCCTGGCGGGTGGGGTTCTTCCCGGTCGCCTTGAGCGCCTGCGCGAACGTGTAAGCCAGCGCCATGCCGTATTCGACGTTGCCGTCGAAGGGCAGCTTCGCCTCGTACTGGTCGTGGATCTTCTTGAACAGCGCGATCCACGAGTTGCTGGTGTCACCCAGCGAGGGCAGGTACGTGTCCGAGATGATGCCGTCCAGCAGCTGGGAAGGCTGTGCGATCGACGAACCGACGGACTTCGCGTCGGCCTGCAGCAGGCCTTCCAGCGTGATCGGGTCGGCACCGACGTTGGAGACCACGATGGTCGGCGAGAAGCCCAGCTTCAGCGCGGTCAGCTTGAACAGCGCGGTGTAGGCGGGCACGGTGTCGAGCACGACCACGTCCGGCTTGCTCTGGGCGATCTTCGTGACCTGAGCGGTGATGTCCGTGGTACCGGGCTGGTAGGGCTGCCGGCTGGTGACCTGGCCGCCCGGGATGTACTTGTCCAGGCCCTTCATGCCGTCACGGCCGAAGTCGTCGTCCTGGTAGAAGTACGCGACCTTCTTGCCCGCGAAGTTCTGGTTGATGTACTGGCCCAGGATCTTGCCCTCGACGGTGTAGTCGGGCTGCCAGCCGAACGTGTAGGGGTGCTGCTTGGGCGCATCCCAGCAGGTGCAGCCGGAGGCGACGAACAGGTCGGGCACCCGTTCGCTGTTGAGGAAGTCGACCACCTTGGTCTGCGTCGGCGTACCGAGCGAACCGAGTGTCGCGAAGACCTTGTCCTGCAGCACCAACTGCCTGGTCAGCGAGACCGTCTGCGTCGGATTGTAGGCGTCGTCGACATATTTCAGGGTGATCTTCCGGCCGTTGATGCCGCCATTCGCGTTCACGTAGTTGAAGTACGCCTGCGCGGACGGCGCGATCTCGTCGTAGCCGGGCGCCGCGACACCGGTCAGCGGCTGTGTGCTGCCGAGCAGAATCGAGTTGGCGGTGACGCCGGGTGCGCTGGCAGCCGAGGAGGACGAGCCTCCCGAGCTACCGCACGCCGTCAGGGCGAGCGCGCTCGCCGCCGCCATGGCGACGATCGCGGTGTATCTGGTCGAGCGGGTCATACCCTCGCCTCTCACTAGAATGGCGTTCGGTTGTAGGAAACGTACTGAGGCCGGTCCGGCAACGCGAGCCGAAAACCGGGGTCGTCAACGAATCGTGATGTGCAATGCCCTCCACAGCCGCACCAAGCCGGCCTGAATGCCACCTGGAAACAGCACCACGACCACGAAAAGCACCACGCCGTAAACGACCAATGGGATGTTCGCGTAGATCGACTGCGGCAAATTCGCCGATTGCGCCAGATCCTGCGACCAGTTGGGCAACAATGTCACGATGACGGCGCCGTAGACGGCACCGGCGAGGCTGCCCATACCGCCGAGCACAGCCGCGGTGAGCAGCGACAACGACAGTGTCAGCGGGAACGCTCCCGGTGCGGCGAGGCCGTTCACCCACGCCAGGAGCCCGCCACCCAGACCGGCGCACGCCGCACTGACACTGAATGCCAGCACCTGGGTCCGCGCGACGCGCACGCCGGCAAGGGCCGCGGCGTCCTCGTCCTCACGCAACAGCCGCATGTCGCGGCCAAGCCTGCTGGTCACCAGATTCGCCAGCAGGAACAGCGTGATGACCAGGCACAGCCCGCTGATCCAGGCGAGCCACCGCTCCGGGAAGAAGTTCTCGCCCAGCGCCAGCGGCGGCGGGGTCGGGGTGATGATGAGTCCGTTCGCGCCGCCGAGCTGGTTCTGCAGACCGTGGTAGTTGGCCAGGGTCGGCAGTCCGATCGCGAGCGCCAGCGTCACGCCTGCCAGGTACGGCCCGCGCAGCCGGGCTGCCGCGACGCCGAAGAGCAGACCGACGGCCGCGGTCACGGCCACGCTGATGATCAGCACCAGCGCCAGCGGCAGGTGCTGGTGGATCAGCAACACCGCGGTCGTGTACGCCCCGACGGCCATGAAAGCGCCGTGCCCCAACGATATCTGCCCGGACAGTCCGGACAGGACGGTCAGCCCGGCTGCGGCGATCGCGGTGTAGCAGATCGTCGCCAGCTGTAGATCCTGGAACTGGCCGATGGAAATGGAGACCACATACAGCACGGCACCGCCGACCACCGCCCAGATCAGGTGGCGCAGCAGTGTGGAACGAGGCCGGTTGGCCAGCGAGGGCCGGTCGATCCGCTGTTTGGTGTCGGTCTCCGGAAGTGTCGCAGTCATACCCGCCGCCCCGCTCCGTGACCGAAAATGCCGTTCGGCCGCACCATCAGCACGATGACCAGGACCACCAGGGCGCCCAGGTCCACTACGTCGGAGCCGAGGTAGCCGGACACCCAGGACAGCACGATGCCCAGGCTCACCCCGCCCACGACCGCGCCCGGTGGCGAGTCCAGCCCGCCGATGACCGCCGCTGTGAAGCCGAAGACCAGCGTGGCGTCGAAGGCGTTGGGGCTGACGAACGTGTTCGGCGCGATCAGAATGCCCGCCAGCGCCCCGACGGCCGCCGCGAGTGCCCAGCCGACCGTGAACATCCGGCCGACCCGCACGCCCAGCAGGCGCGCGACCTCGGGTGCGAACGCGGCCGACCGCATCCGCAGGCCCAGTGACGTGCGGCGGAACACGATGGCCAGCGCGACCATCACGACGAGCACCACCAGCACGACCCACAGGTCGTTGGGCGCGAACAGCAACCGCTTGCCGTTGACGCTGAACCCGCGAATGCCGAACGCGGGCGGATACGAACGCGGGGTACCGCCGAAGATCATGCCCGCGACACCCTGCAGCAGCACCAGCAGGCCGAACGTGACGACGACGGCGTTGAGCGGTGGCTTGTTCTCCACCGGCCGGATCACCAGCCGCTCCACGACGGCCCCGAGTACCAGACCCGCGACGACGGCGAGGATCAGCGCCAGCCAGTAGGACGCGCCGTCGGCGACCACGGCGTAGGCCAGGAAGGTGGTGATCATCAGCATGCCGCCCTGGGCGAAGTTGACGATCCGGGTGGCCCGCCAGATCAGCACGAGTGCCAGGCCGATCGCGGCGTACACCGCGCCCGTGGACAGACCCCCGAGTGTCAGGTCGATGAACTGGGTCATTCACATCCCCAAGTAGGCGTGGCGAACGCGGTCGTCGGTGGCCAGGTGCGTGGCCAGGTCGTCGGCCACCTTCTTGCCCAGGTTGAGCACGACGGCCCGGTCCGCGACGGACAGGGCGGTGGCGGCGTTCTGTTCCACCAGCAGGATCGTCAGACCCGTGTCGTCACGCAGCCCGCGCAACGTGGCGATGATGTCGGCGATGACGCGCGGTGCGAGGCCTAGCGACGGTTCGTCCAACAGCAGCAGCCGTGGTCTGCTCATCAGCGCGCGCGACACGGCCAGCATCTGCCGTTCACCGCCGGACAGGGTCTCGGCGCGGCGGTTGCGCGCCGCGGCCAGTGGCGGGAACAACTCGACCATGCGGGCCAAGCCCTCGCGGGTCCATGCCCGGTCGCCCGTGCACAGCGCGCCGAGTCTCAGGTTCTCCTCGACGGTCAGCTCCGCGATCACGCCGCGCCCTTCCGGCACGTGCGCGATCCCTTGCCGCACAATGTCCTCGGGTGCCCGTCCGGTGATCCGCCGGTCCAGGAAGCGGACCGAACCGGAACGGGCGCCGACCAGACCCGACAGCGTGCGCAGCAGTGTGGTCTTGCCGGCACCGTTCGCGCCGAGCACCGCGGTGATGGAACCCTCGTCGACCTGCATGTCGATGGAGTCCAGCGCGCGTACGGCACCGTAGTCGACGGTCAGCTCGTTGATCTCAAGCATGATCGCCGCCCACCGAGTGCTCGACCTGGGGTGCTGCGTCGATTTTCTCGCCCAGGTACGCCTTCTGCACGGCCGGGTCCTGCCGGATCTCCTGTGGTGTGCCTCGCGCGATGACGTGGCCGAAGTCGAGTACGACCAGCCGGTCGCACAGGTCCATCACGAAGTCCATGTTGTGCTCGACCAACATGACCGCGGTCCGGTCGTGCAGGCGCCGGACGATCTCGGCCAGTTCGGCCATTTCCGGCGCGGACAGGCCGGCGGCCGGTTCGTCCAGCAGCAGCAGTCGCGGCTCGGCGACCAGTGCCCTGGCCAGCGCGACTCGCTTACGCACGCCGTAGGGCAGGCTCGCGCACATGCGATTGGCGTCGCCCAGGATGTCCAGCGACTCCATCACCGACACCGCGCGGTCGCGCAGTCGGCGCTCGCCGCGGTCGGCCCAAGGCGAACCGAGCAGGGCGCCGACCGGTCCGGTCCGGGACAGGTGCGTGGTCCCGGCGATCACGTTCTCCAGCACGGTGAGCCGGCTGAACAGGCCCAGACCCTGGAGGGTCCTGGCGATGCCCAGTTCGGCGACATCGTGTGGCTTGTGACCGCGCAACGGCTTGCCGCCGAAGGACATCGTGCCACTGCTGGCGCGGACGAAACCGCAGATGACGTTGAACAGTGTGGTCTTGCCTGCCCCGTTCGGGCCGATCACGCCGAGCACCCCGGAACCGGGGACATCGAGGCTGACATCGGTGAGCACATCCAGCCCGCCGAAGGAGACACAGATGCCATCGACCCGCAGTAGCGGACCGTCTGGCTCCAAGCTCATGACCACCACCCTGTAGTCCAGCCGAACGGTGTTCGGTTTTTGGGAATGCTACAGAAGCGGGGCAGCCTTGCCCAGAGGGATGCGAACCTGTATCAGTCCTGCGGGTAGAGCCTGCCGATCAGCTCCAGGATCTCCTCGATGAAGCGGCGCGCGGCCGCCCGTGACGGCTGGACGGCGACCTCCCTGCCTGCCTCGGTGGCGATGGTCGTGAGCACCAGGAGCAGCGTCTCGGGCAGCGGCCGGGAATGCTCGCTGAGCATCTCGGCGTTGGTGCTGAGCCAGTGCCGGAAGCCGCGCCGGGTGAGCAGTTCGAACCCGGGCGGGCCACCGCCGGAGAGGAACAGCTGGGCCAGTTCACGTTCCTCCCAGCAGCCTTCGAGGTAGGCGCGGCAGGCGATGACGAACAGTTGCAGCGAGTCCTCCTCGCCGTTGCCCAGCGCCAGCCGGAACGCCTTGGCGGCGCGATGCCGCTGGCGGGACTGGTAGTCGTCGTAGAGGGCGATGTAGAGGTCGGACTTGCCACCGAAGTGGTGGTACAGGCTGCCGACACTGGAGCCTGCGCGCTCCACGATGTCGACCACGGCGGCGTCGGCGTAACCGGCCTGCGTGAAGATCTCGCGGGCCGCTTCCAGCAGCATGGTCCTGGTGCCGCTGGCGCGACTTCTCTTTGCTTCCGTCACGGTGTCATTCTGCCGGATGGACGAACGGGCGGCGCAGGATCACCCGACAAGCGAGGACTGTTCCGTTTGGTCGATTGGCCCTTGTTCGGGACCGAACGTTGTTCTAACTCCGGTTACCGTGCTACACCACAGAGGTTCCTCGGCGTCGCGGAACCACCGCGCCGCCGCCATGAGCGAGTGGAGCGATGCGGTGCACGAACATCGGTGGCGCAGGAGACTCGGCATTCTGATACCGGCAGCCGTACTCACGGCGACCGCGGCCCTGATCGTCGGCCTCACGGCCTCGCCGGCGACGGCCAGCCAAGGACCGGGCAACCAGGGCGGATCGTCGGACAACTTAGCCCTGACCTCGATCTCCAACCCCCGACCCACCCTGGTCAGCGGTGGCCAGGTACTGATCGGCGTCACGGTCCCGCACGGCGTGCGGGCAAGCGACGTGCGGGTCACCGCCAACGGCCACGACGTGACTTCGGCGTTCCGCGCGCAGTCCGACGGCAGCCTCCTCGGCCTGGTCACAGGTCTGCGCGAGGGCTCGAACACGCTGGCGGCGAGCACCGGCGGACACGGCCACGGCTCCAGCAGGCAGGCTCGACTGCGGGTGGTCGACCACCCGATCACCGGCCCGGTGTTCTCCGGCCCGCAGCAGACGCCGTTCTTCTGCGAGACGACGGCGTTCGGCCTCGCAGCGGCCACGATGCCGCTGTGCAGCGCGCCCACCCAGGTCAGCTTCCAGTACAAGAACACGGCAGGCGCGTTCGTGCCCCTCGCCGACCCGGCCAGTCGCCCGGCGGACCTGGCCACGGCGACGGTCAACGGGCACACCGTGCCCTACATCGTGCGCCTTGAGCAGGGCACGATCGACCGCGGCGTCTACCAGATCGCCGCCTTGTACGACGGCAACGACCCGACGCCGCTGGTACCGGACACAAGCTGGAACAAGGCGCTGGTCTACACCTTCGGCGGCGGGTGCAACGCGGGCTTCCACCAGGGCAACAGCACCGGTGGCGTGCTCAACGATCTGTTCCTCGGCCAGGGCTACGCGGTCGCGTCGTCCAGCCTGAACGTGCTGGACAACAACTGCAGCTCGGTCATCTCGGCCGAGGCCGCGATGATGGTGAAGGAACACTTCATCGACACCTACGGCCCGGTCTCGCACACGATCGGCTGGGGCGGCTCCGGTGGTGCCATCCAGCAGTACACGATCAGCGACGAGTACCCGGGCATCCTCGACGGCATCATCCCCGGCATCTCCTTCCCCGACCCGCTGACCACGGCGGGCCCGGTGACCGACTGCCGGCTGTTCGACAACTTCTTCGCCGGCCCGGGTGCGTCGTTCACGGCGGCGCAGCGCCAGGCCATCGGGGGCTATCTGGACTTCACCAGCTGCCAGTCGTGGGATCTGACGTTCGCCAGCAGGTCGACGGCGACGCAGAGTTGTAACTCCGCGATCCCGGTCGCGGACCGCTGGGACCCGGTGACCAACCCGCACGGCGTGATCTGCAATTCCGACGAGCAGATCGTCAACCAGGTCGGTGTGGACCCGACGACCGGATTCCCGCGCAGTCCACTGGACAACACAGGGGTGCAGTACGGTCTGGCGGCGTTGCAGGCCGGTCAGCTCACCCCGGACCAGTTCGTCCAGCTCAACGCCGGCATGGGTGGCCTGGACTTCGCAGGCAATCCGATCGCCGGCCGGACCCAGGCGGATCCGAAGGCACTGAACGCGGTGTACTCGGACGACCTGATCACCAACGGCGACCAGGGCCTGCGCGACACGCCGATCATCGACCAGCGCACTGACCTGGATGCCGCCGGCTTCGGCAACGACATCCACACCACCGACTGGTCGTTCGCCATGCGGCAAAGGTTGTTGGCCGCCAACGGTACAGCGGCCAACCAGGTCATCATCGAGAACCAGCCCACGGTCGCGATCCAGAACGCGGTGAACGTCTACGAGCTGGACGCGATGAACAGGTGGCTGACGGCCATCGACACGGACAGGTCGCACCGCGCCCTGCAGTCGAAGATCATCGTCGACAGGCCGGGCGATCTGGGCGACGGTTGCTTCCTGTCGGCCACCCAGCGGGTCGTCAGCAAGGTCACCGACCCGGCCGGCGGCCCGTGCGCCGCGACCTTCCCAGTGGGCACCAACCCGAGGGAGGTCGCCGGTGAGGCGCAGGCGATGAACGTGGCCAAGTGTGCCCTCAAGCCGCTCAACTTCGCCGGCTACCACGTCGCGTTCACGGCGGCGGAGAAGTCGGAGTTGAAGGCGACGTTCCCGACCGGAGTGTGTGACTACAGCCGACCCGGCGTCGGTCAGCACAAGCCGATCGGCTCGTGGCTGAGCTATGGAGACGAGCGAACGGGCCTCACGCCGCCCACCCGCATCCCGTCGCCGTAGGAATCGATCGATGAACCGGCCCCGGTCGCAAGGTTGCGATCGGGGCCGGTTCAGGTCCAAGGGTGACTCGTGCGGAACCGGATCCTGGCTCCGCATTGTCGGGATGGCCCTTGGTGCTGCCTTGTCCGGGCTCAACTCGCCGCGGGACAGGCAGTCCTCGCAAGTTCCGTAAGGGAACTCAATGGCGCTAGCATCCTCGGGTGCAGCGAACCCGGTTTGGTGACATGGCTTGTTCGATCGCCAGGACGATGGACATCGTGGGCGAGCCCTGGTCGTTGCTGATCCTGCGGGATGTCGTGGTCGGCCGGACGCGGTTCGACCAACTCCAGGAGGGCCTCGGGATCTCCCGCAAGGTGCTGGCGGAACGGCTGTCCTGGCTGGTCGGCCACGGTGTGCTGGAGCGGCGGGCCTACCAGGATCACCCGCCCCGCAACGACTACGTGCTCACCGACAAGGGCTGGGAGCTGGCCGACGTACTACTGGTGATCGCCAAATGGGGTGACCGCTGGACCGCGGGTGAGGCGGGTCCGCCCGTGCTGCGCCGGCATCGCGGTTGCGGTGCGGTCAGTCAGGCGGCGCTGAGCTGCGAGGAGTGCGGGGAACCGTTGTGCGCCACGGAGGTCGATGTCGAGCCGGGGCCCGGGATGGTCAGCTGAACCGCGCCGGGCGGGCCCAGCGAGTCGATCTTCGTGCCCTTGCGGTAGCCGCCGAAGAACAACCCGAGCAACACCACGACCACTATCGCGACGAAGATCCAGAACCACATCGAGTGCCGCTGTCGCCGTCTGGCCATCGTGCCTCCCGCTGTCCGGCCGTGTGGTACCCGCCCAGGCCTGGCGGCAAACCGACGATACGACAAAGCGGTCACGGTCTGGTTGAGCGACGGTGCGGTCGGGAATCTTCGGCCCATGAACATGGTGACGAGGCGGCTGGTCGTGGCAGGAGTCGTCGTGGTGGTGGCGTTGGCGGTCGCACTCGTCGGCTCGGCCGTGCACCTGTTTCCGCAGCTACGCAACCCGTTCGCGGAGCAGACCACCGAACGCTCCGGTCCTGTCCTGCTCACCTCCATCCAGCAGCTGTCCCGCTACGAGGCTGCCAGCGGCACCTTCCAGGTCGTCGTCGACATCTCCGCGGGCACGTCGTTCCTGCCCGGCTTCCTGGAGGGCAGCGACACGATGTTCATCGGCGTCGGCAGCGACAACGCCTTCGTCGACTTCTCGCACCTCAAGGGCAACGCGATCCAGGTGAACGCCGACCGCACGGCGGCCACGCTCACGCTGCCGCACGCGCAACTGGAGCAGGCGAACCTCAACGTCAAGCAGTCCTACGTCTTCGCTCAGCAGCAGGGCCTGTTCACCCGCGTCAACCAGTTCCTGTCCGGCAACCCGAACTCGCAGCAGGCGCTGTACGAACTGGCGCAGCGGCAGATCCACGCCGCCGCGGGCAAGAGTCAGGTGCTCGCCGACGCGGAACGCAACACCAGAACGATGCTGGTCAGTCTGTTGCAGTCGCTCGGCTTCCGTACGATCACCGTGAACTTCACCGGCGGCAACCCCAGCTGAGGACGCGATGACCGTACCGATCGACTTCACCAGTGGCGCGCCGGTGGCCGGCGACCTGGACGTGCGCTGGATCCACGGCTCTGTCGCGGCGCGCCGCGACACGAACCCGCCGATCCAGGTGCACCCATACGACGAGCACACGTTCGTGCTGCGGCAGAACAAGTCGGTGCACTACGAGGCGCCGTTCCTCTACCTGCTGTTCGGCAACGACAGGGCACTGCTGCTGGACACCGGCGCGACCAGCGACCCGGAGCGGTTCCCGCTGCGCGCCACGGTGGACCGGCTCGTGGCCGAGTGGCTCGCGAAGCACCCTCGGGACAGCTACGAACTGGTCGTCGCGCACTCGCACGGCCACGGCGACCACCACGCGGCGGACGACCAGTTCGGCGACCGCCCGGACACCGGTGTCATCCCGGTGGCCGAGGAAGCGGTGCGCGCGTACTTCGGCTTCACCGACTGGCCCGCCCAGGTCGTGCCGTTCGATCTGGGCGGCCGTGTGCTGGAACTGACCGGCATCCCCGGTCATCACAAGGCTTCGGTCGCGATCTTCGACCCGTGGTCGGGGTTCCTGCTCACCGGCGACACGGTGTTGCCGGGCCGGTTGTACGTGCAGGACTTTCCCGTGTTCCTGGACAGCATCCGCAGGCTGGTCGACTTCGCGGCCGCGCGGCAGGTCACGTGGGTGCTGGGCTGCCACGTGGAGATGACCGGCAGGCCACGCCGCGACTACCCGATCGGCGCCACGTACCAGCCGAACGAGCGTGCGCTGCCGATGACCGCGGCCGACCTGACGGCCGTGCTGCGGGCCGCCGAGTCGGTCGCTGACCGGCCCGGTGTCACCGTGTTCGACGACTTCGTGATCTACCACGGTCCGTGCAAGGGCGCGCTACCCCGGCAGGCGGCCCGCTCCCTGCTCAACCGGCTGGGCAACAGGGTGCGCGCGGTCGGTCAGGGCTCGCGGCCGACACCCGCGTAGCCACCGGAGCGCCCTGGTTCGTCGTCGGCGTCCGATGGCGACTCCGGGCGCCACCGTGGCGCGCGCACCGGTCCCGGTTCGATCAGCTCGTCACCGTCGAAGAACCGCTCGACGGCCGCCCTGGGCGCAGCGTCACCGGCTTCGGCGTGCTCCGGTAGGCCTCACCGAACGCTTCCGCATCGGGCCGGTGGTCCCGTGGTGCCGTGGCTGATCGCGAGAGACGGGGCTGGCACAGCTGAGGGCTGAGGGCCTCCGTCTGGGCGAGCGAGACCGCCTGCTGCGCTCGATCAGTGACTTCTCGAACATCTCAGTCCTCCACGCCCGTCGCCTTGCGCCGGCCCGCGTGTTTCTCGTGTACCGACTGGCGGCTCACGTGCAGGGCCTTCGCGATGTCCTGCCACGACCAGCCCTGGTCGCGGGCGTTGTCCACGTGCAGCCGTTCCAGCTCCTCCAGCAGGCGCCGCAGCGCGACGACCGCAGGCAGTCCGACCGCCGGATCCTTGTCGGTCACGTGGCCGACGAGGACGGCCGGTGCGTCGCTGTTCGTCATGCTGTCAAGGTAGCCTGACATGATCGACAACGTCAAG
Organism: Candidatus Melainabacteria bacterium; assembly: GCA_963780635.1. GTDB lineage: Bacteria > Actinomycetota > Actinomycetes > Mycobacteriales > Pseudonocardiaceae > DATEPR01. The sequence continues at coordinate 607,089 of CAWACW010000012.1, read as the reverse complement.
GAGCCCTGACGCCGGAATAAACAGGCGATCATCCGGTTACTCACGGGCATGGCCATCGAACTCGGCAAATTCGGTATCTGGCGGAGCGCGGGCGAGCTGAACCCTGCGCTCGCTGTCGACGTGGAGCAGTTGGGCTACGGCGCGATCTGGATCGGCGGCTCGCCCGGCGGCGACCTCAAGCTCGTGTCCGACCTGCTCGGCGCGACGGAACGGATCGTCGTCGCCACCGGCATCGTCAACATGTGGAAGGACGACGCGGCCACGATCGCCGCCTCCTACCACCGGATCGCTCAGCAGTACCCCGACCGCTTCCTGCTCGGGGTGGGCATCGGCCATCCCGAGGCGACCAAGCAGTACGAGAAGCCGTACGACACGATCGTGCGCTACCTGGACGAACTGGACGCCGCGGGAGTGCCGGCCGAGGGCAGGGCACTCGCGGCACTGGGACCGAAGGTGCTGCGGCTGGCGGCCGAGCGGACCCTGGGCGCGCACCCCTATCTGACCACGCCCGATCACACCCGCCAGGCGAGGGCCATCCTCGGCGATGGCCCGCTCCTGGCGCCGGAGCAGAAGGTCGTGCTGGACACCGATCCGGAGCGGGCCCGCTCGATCGGCAGGCCGAGGGTGGCCAACCCGTACCTGCACCTCACCAACTACGTGAGCAACCTGCGCAGGCTCGGCTGGAGCGACGAGGACATCGCGAACGACGGCAGCGACAAGCTGATCGACGCGCTGGCGCTGCACGGCGACGCCCAGACCGTCGCCACGGGTGTGAAAGCGCACCTGGACGCGGGCGCGGATCACGTCTGCGTCCAGGTGCTGGGCGAGGACCCGAGGCCTGGCTACCGGGCGTTGGCGGAAGTGCTGCTCGGCTCCTGAGCCACGGCCGCGGGCTCGTCGCTGTCCAGAGGCACGACGAGCACGCGGCTGTGGGCCGTGCGAACGACCTCGCTGGTCACGTCCGCGTCGAACAACGCGGCGAAACCCGGCTCCCGGGCGGTGCCGACGACGACCGCTCGGGCCTGGTGCGTGCGCGCGAACTCGGCGATGCTCTTGCCGTCCGCCGCGTGGTCGCCGAGGGCCCGCAGGACGTGCCCGTCCCCGGTCAACCCGGCGGCGCGCACCCGGGCCACGTGTTCGGCGACGACCCGCTGTGCCGTGTCGTCGTCCTCCAGGTCGATGGCGTCCCCGTCCACGACCTCGGTCTCCAGCACGTGCAGCACGGTGACGGGGCTGCCCAGCGAGGCGGCCAGCCTGATCGCCGCGTCGGTGATCCGGGCCGACTCGGCGCTGCCGTCGACGGCGGCGACCACGGCGGCCCCGGCTTCCCCTGGCCACTCGGTGGTCGCCGGCTCGTCCGCGGGCTCGTCCGCCGGCACCGACTCGGCCTTGACCAGCAGCTTGTGACCGGTGGACAGCACCACGATGGCCAGTGCGACCGCGCCCGCACCCACGTAGAACGGCACGTGCACGTTGAAGCCGGTGGCCAGCTTGCTCGCCACGAACGGCGCCAGACCGCCGCCGATGAACCTGACGAAACCATAGGCAGCCGAGGCCACCGGCCGTTCGACCGGCGCGACGAGCATGACGGCCTGGGTGGTGAGCGTGTTGTTCAGGCCGATCAGCGCGCCGGACAGGATGACGGCGATGATCAGCGTGAGCTGACTGGACGTGCCCGCCCCGATGACGATCAGGATGATCGACAGCAGCGCGAAGCTGACGTAGAGCGTGTTCGGGGTACCGAACCGGCGTTGCAGCCGTTGTGCCGCGAACACCGCGAAGACGGCGACCAGCACGCCCCAGGCGGTGAACACGTAGCCGAGCTGGTGGATGCCCAGGTGCATCGGGAACGGCGTGTAGGCCAGCAGCGTGAAGAAGCCCCAGTTGTAACAGAGGGCGGCGAAGCTCATGGTGGCCAGACCGCGGTGGCGCAATGCCTTGATCGGGTCGGCGATGGAGGTGCGTTTCTTCGGTGCCGGCGTGGTGTCGACGAAGATCATGGTGGCGATGAGTGAGATCGCCATCAGCACGGTGACGCCGAAGAACGGCCCGCGCCAGCTGACCGCGCCGAGTTCACCGCCGACCAGCGGACCGAGCGCGATCCCGACGCCCAGCGCGGTTTCGTAGAGGATGATCGCGCCGCTGAACCCGCCGGACGCGGCGCCGATGATGACGGCGAGCGAGGTGGCGATGAACAGCGCGTTGCCCAGTCCCCAGCCGGCCCGGAAGCCGATGATGCCGCCGATGCTGTGCGCCGACCCGGCCAGCGCGCTGAACGCGACGATCAGGATCAGCCCGGCGACCAGCGTGCGTTTGCCGCCGATCCGGCTGGACACCCAGCCGGTGACGAGCATCGCGACGGCGGTGACGATCAGGTAGCTGGTGAACAGCAGCTCGACCTGGCTGGGCGAGGCTTTGAGCTGCGTCGACAGCGCGGGCAGGATCGGGTCGACCAGGCCGATGCCCATGAACGAGACGACACAGGCGAAGGCGACCGCCCACACGCCTTTCGGCTGCCGAAACGGGCTCACCGTCGGCGCGGGATGCGCGGCGCTCATGCGTCCTCCTTGCTGGTGCTGCGTGGCGGGTCGAGTTCCCGCAGGTGGTCCAGGGCAGGCAACGCGGCGGCGAGCAGTGCGACGTCCTCGGGGGAGAGGCGGTCGACCAGCACGGCGAGCCGCTCGGCGCCCGCTTGCCGGCGAGCGGTCAGGTGGTCGCGGCCGGCGTCGGTGAGCGCGACGAGGACGGCCCGCTTGTCGTTCGGGTCGGGCCTGCGCTCCACGTAGCCGCTGCGTTCCAGACCGGTGACCAGCGCGGTCATCGACGGCTGCGCGACACCTTCGATGGCGGCCAGCTCCGTCAGCCGCAGCGGGCCGGTTCGGTCCACAGTAGACATGGTCGATGCCGATGTCAGGCTGATGTCCCGGGAGCGGCCGCGGGTCACGACCGTGACGAGCCCGTACAGCACCTCGCCGAGCTGATGACTGCTGTCCACAGCCGCTGCTGCCTGTGCCATGGCCTGAAGTATAGGCATTTAATATAAAAGTTCTATGCACCTCGTTGTGACGGGAAGCACGATACTGGGGTCATGACTGACGAGTGGCACGGCGAACTGCGGCACGTACGCGCGAGCGAACTGTCCGGCGATACGAACCAGACCAGCGGTATGGCCAGGTGGGAGGCCATCTCCGGCAAGACGGTCGGGTCGCGGAAGGTCTGGATGGGCCAGACCCACGTCGGGCCGAACGTGAACTCCGGCGACCATCACCACGGAGAGGCGGAGACGGCGATCTACGTCGTGTCCGGCCACCCTTCGTTCGTCTTCGCCGACGGGGACAACGAGGTCCGGATCGACGCCGAGCCGGGCGACTACGTGTTCGTGCCGCCGTATGCGCCGCATCGGGAGGAGAACCGCACGGATGAGGAAGCGGTGGTGGTGATCGCGCGGAGTAGCCAGGAGGGGATCGTGGTGAACCTGCCGTCGTTGTGGGCGGTCGTTTCCCGCGAGTCCTAGGCCGCGCCGCCCGCCCCCCTGTTCGAGTGTCGCTACGGCCGGTGACGCCGCGTCAGGGGCCGTGCGCGATGACCGACCGGCACTGGTCACTTCCGACCCGGCGAGCGACACGCACCCAGCGAAACGAACCGTCCCGCGAAGTGGACACCAAGCACGGCAACCAGGAAGAGAGTTACCGTCGGTACGTGAAGCAGATCCACCTGGCGGCTCACTTCCCCGGTGTCAACAACACCACCGTGTGGAGCGACCCCCGATCCGGCAGCCAGATCGAGTTCGAGTCGTTCGTCCACCTGGCCACCACCGCCGAGCGGGCGAAGTTCGACTTCCTCTTCCTGGCCGAGGGACTGCGGCTGCGGGAGCAGGGTGGCCGGATCTACGACCTGGACGTGGTCGGGCGGCCGGATACCTTCACCATTCTCGCCGCACTGGCCGCCGTGACCGACCGGCTCGGGCTGGCCGGGACGATCAACTCCACGTTCAACGAGCCGTACGAGGTGGCGCGCCAGTTCGCCTCGCTCGACCACCTGTCCGCCGGTCGGGCCGCCTGGAACGTCGTGACGTCGTGGGACGCCTTCACCGGCGAGAACTTCCGCCGTGGTGGCTTCCTGCCGCAGGACCAGCGCTACGCCCGCGCCGAGCAGTTCCTCCGCGCCACCTGGGAGCTGTTCGACTCGTGGCAGGGCGACGAGATCCTCGCCGACAAGCGGACCGGGCGGTTCCTCAGCGACCCGGATGCGGGCTCGTTCGACCACCACGTCGACCAGTTCGACATCTCCGGGCGGTTCAACGTGCCGCGCAGCCCGCAGGGCCGGCCGGTGATCTTCCAGGCCGGCGACTCCGAGGACGGCCGCGAGTTCGCCGCGCGCGCCGCCGACGCGATCTTCACCCGGCACGGCACGCTGCGCGACGGCCAGGCCTTCTACGCCGACGTCAAGGGCAGGCTCGCCAAGCACGGCCGCACCCATGAGGAACTCAAGATCCTGCCCGCCACCACGTTCGTCCTGGGCGACACCGCCTCGGACGCCGAGGAGAAGGCGGACGTCATCCGCCACCAGCAGGTCAGCGGCCAGACCGCGATCAAGTTCGTCGAGCAGGTGTGGAACCGCGACCTCTCCGCCTACGACCCGGACGGCCCGCTGCCCGAGGTCGACCCGGTGGTCAGCGAGAGCCACATGTCGAAGGGCCGGGCCAGCGTCCGGATGTACCGGGACCCGATCGCCACCGCCAACGAGTGGCGGGCCCGCGCTGCCGCCGAAGGCCTGTCGCTGCGCGAGATCGTGATCCAGATGACCGGGCGGCAGAACTTCATCGGCACCCCCGGGCAGGTCGCCGACACGATGACCGAGTACGTGCAGGCCGAGGCGTGCGACGGCTTCATCCTGGCGCCACACCTGACCCCGGGCGGCCTTGACGACTTCGCCGAGCAGGTGGTGCCCCTGCTGCAGGAGCGCGGCGCCTTCCGCACCGAGTACTCCGGGCCGACGCTGCGCGACCACCTCGGCCTGCCCAGCCGCGCGAGGACGGTGGCATGACCGACCAGCTCCAGCGCACCTCTGTCCTGGACAACCCGGTCTGGTGGTCGGCCCGCGGTGCGCACGCCGACCTGGTGCGGCGCACCGACACCGCGGCCGTCTACCCCGACGACGTCGCGCTGTTCGGTGGCGTCGCCGACCCGGCCGGCTGGGCCGAGCTGGCCGAGCTGACCGGGCCGGACCGGAGACTGCTGGTGGTCGGCGTGGACGCGGTGCCCGAGACGTGGCATGTCGACCAGTCGTTGCCGGGTGTGCAACTGGTCGCGGGCGGGCCCATCGGCGCGCCGGACCCGGAGGTGCTCCGGCTCGGCCCCGCCGACGTGCCCGACATGCTGGACCTGGTGCGGCGCACCGAACCCGGCCCGTTCCTGCCGAGGACCATCGAGCTGGGTAGGTATGTGGGCATCCGCCGCGATGGCGTGCTGGCGGCGATGGCGGGGGAGCGGCTGCAGCCCACCGGTTACACGGAGATCAGTGCCGTGTGCACGGACCCGGCGTTCCGCGGCCAGGGCCTGGCGACCCGGCTGATCCGGGCGGTCGGCGTGGGCATCGACGCACGCGGCGAGACCGCGTTCCTGCACACCGCCGCGAACAACACCGGGGCGATCCGCCTCTACGAGGCACTCGGTTTCCTGCTGCGCCGGCCGATATCGTTCCGCCTGGTGCGCCCGGCGAGCTGATCTCAGACGCGGGCGACACCAGCCCGCCCGGCGAGCTGATCTCAGACGCGGCGACACCAGCCGCGCCCGGGCGACCGGGCGCGGGGACGTCGTCGCTGTCCGGCCGCCATTGCGCCACACCCGTGATGCCCGGCTCCACCAGCCGCGCCCGGCGAGCTGACGTCAGACGCGGGCGACACCAGCCGCGCCCGAGCGACCGGGCGCCGGGATGTCGTCGCTGTCCGGCCGCCATTGCGCCACACCCGTGATGCCCGGCTCCACGAGCCGCAGCCCGTCCAGCAGGCCGGCCACCTCGTCCTTGGTGCGCAGGTAGAACCCGTTCACAGCGCGGTTGTACTCCGCAGCCGCGTCGCCCACGCCGTCGCTCAGGTCGTGCGTGGCGTGCGAGAGCACGACGTAGCTACCGGGCACCACCGCGTTCACGTAACTGCGGACGATGCCCGCGGGGTCGTCGCTGTCCGGTACGAAGTGCAGCACCGCGACCAGGAGCACGGCCACCGGTCGCGTGAAGTCGATCAGCTCGCGCACTGTCGCGTGAGCCAGGATGGCCGCCGGGTCGCGCAGGTCGGCCAGCACCGCGCCCGCCTGCGGGACCTCCGCCAGCAGCGCGCGGCTGTGCGCGACGGCCACCGGGTCGTTGTCCACGTAGACGATCCGGCTGTCGGGGTCGGCGGCCAGCGCCACCTCGTGCACGTTGCCGACCGTCGGGATGCCCGATCCGAGGTCGAGGAACTGGTGCACGCCCGAGCGGACCAGGTGCAGCACGGCCCTGCGCAGGAACGACCGGTTCGCCCGCAACAGGCCGGGCAGTTCCGGCATCACCGACGCGACGCGCTCAGCGACCTCACGGTCGACCGCGAAGTTGTAGGCGCCGCCCAGGTAGACGTCGTAGACCCGCGCCGGGCTGGGCTTGCGCCAGTCCACGTCCTGCGGGATCCCCTCCAGCCAGGCGACACCGTCGTCCCACAGCTGACCGTCCACGAAGTGCACCCTATCCGGTGACGGGGCGGGCCGGAACGGACCCGCGAAAACCGGTTGTCCGCCGCAACACCGGTTGCCGACGGTGCCGGACTTCATGGTGATGGTCCGCCGTGCGCGCCGCAGGCCGGTCGCGCAGGGCGTGGGGCTGGCATCCGCTCGCTGACACATGGGCAGCGTGGATCGTGGCCGACGCCGACCACCCGACATCCGGCCCGGCCGGCTCGTGGTCGACGTCGGAGCCGGTGGCCGCACCCGACGTCGAGCGCGCGGTCCAGCCGATCGGGCAGTGCCGCACCAGTTTCCGATGGTAGTAGGCGTCGTGATCCCACCGGAAAGCGTGTGGCAGTCGAGGAACCCACACGCCGCGTTGACGTGCGGGCGCCCGAGAGGTTGCCCGAACCGGTTGTGGGTCACAGATTCCGCCCTCACACACAACACACGGGTACGTCAGGCGTCCAACTGGCACAGGCACAACGAGTCGGGGACGTGGAGGTAGTCATGAATGCCGACAAGCACCGCAAGGCAGGTGTGCGCACCGCATTCGTCGGGGGAGGACTGCTCGCCGTGGTGGCGCTGGCCGGCTGCGCCGGAACAACCAGCGGCGACGCCACCACACCGCGGACACCTGGCACACCGGGCACGAATGCGGCTGCCGCACCATCGAACGCCGCGCCACCGACCGCCGCGCCGCCAAACGCACTGCTCTCGAACGCAGCCGCCGCGCCCTCGAACCAGCCGGCCGCCGCCGCTCCGCCCGAAGCCGTCGCCGCTGTCACCCCGGAGTGCCGGTCGAGCGGCCTCAAGCTGACGATCACCGGTCAGGGAGCCGACATGAGCAAGGCCTACTGGGAGCTGCGCTTCACCAACACCGGCGGCACACCGTGCGTGCTCGTGGGATTCCCCGGTGTGTCCTATGTGGCCGGTGATAGGGGAGTCCAGGTCGGCCCTGCCGCCGAGCGGTCCGCTACGAAGGGCCCGCGGGTGACGCTCGCGCCCGGCGACACGGCGTACAGCCTCGTCGCGGCCGCCACGACCGAGGTGTTCGACCCGGCACAGTGCAAGCCGACCTCGGTGCGTGGCTTCCGCGTGTACCCGCCGGACGAGACCGCGTCGATGTTCATCGCCCTGCCCGGCGCCGGCGAGCAGGGCTGTGCCGGCGCCACACCGGGCAGCGCCCAGCTACTGGTCCACACGGTGGTGCCCGGCTCAGGTGCCTGAGTCGACTCGCACCGGCCGGGGTCCGGGCTCAGCCCCAGACCTCGGCCGCCGTCTCCACGATCAGCCGCAGCTTGGCGACCTCCTCGTCGAAGGTGAGCACGTTGCCCTCCACCGTGGAGGAGAAACCGCACTGCGGCGACAGGCACAACTGGTCCAGCGGCACGTACTTGGTCGCCTCGTCGATCCGCCGCTTCAGCTCGTCCTTGCTCTCCAGTTGCCCGCGCTTGGTCGTCACCAGGCCCAGCACCACCTGCTTGCCCTTCGGCACGAACCGCAGCGGCGCGAACGTACCCGACCGCACGTCGTCGAACTCCAGGAAGAACCCGTCCACCGCCAGCTCGCTGAACAGTTGCTCGGCCACGAAATCGTAGCCGCCCTCAGCCACCCACGAGGATCGGAAGTTGCCGCGGCACATGTGCGTGGTGACGTGCAGGCCCGCGGGACGGTCGGCGATCGCGGCGTTGATCTGCTTGATGTAGCGGACATGCTGGTGGTCGGCGTCGTCGCCGCGGCCTGCCACCATCTCGCGCTGCCGCGGGTCGTTGAGGTAGGCGAGGCTGGTGTCGTCCAGTTGCAGGTACGTGCAGCCCATTTCGGAGATCCGCCGCACCTCGGTCGCGTACGCACCGGACAGATCTGCCCAGAACTGCTCCTCGTCCGGATACACGGAAGGATCGAGCGCCGCGCGGCCACCGCGGTAGTGCACCATGCTCGGCGACGGGATGGTCAGCTTCGCGGTCTGGCCCGGCGCGGTGTGCGAGGCCAGGAACGTGAACGCCTCGGCGAAGATCGTCTCGTCCAGCCGGATCCGCTCGGTCACCCGCAACCCGGACGGGGTGAACTGCAGGGTGCCTTCCGCGTTGCGGAACTCGACGGCCAGGTTCTCCTCGGTGCGCACGACGCCACCGAGCTGATAGATGAAGTCCATGTGCCAGGAGGCACGGCGGAACTCGCCGTCGGTCGCGGTGCGCAACCCGACGTCCGCCTGAGTCCTGACCACCTCCAGGATCGCCTCGTCCTCGACCGCCCGCAGCCGCGCGGCGTCGATCGCGCCCTCGGCGTACTCCTGGCGGGCGCGCAGCAGCTTCTGTGGTCGCAGCAGGCTGCCGACGTGGTCCGCGCGGAACGGCGGGGTGGTGCGGGTCATGGGGGTGGACACGGTCATCGTGTTGCCTCCTGTGAGATTACGAGTGCCGCTCCCGTCCATCTGAGCACGTCGGTCCACGGCAGCCAACGGGAGGGCAGACTTGACGCCGAACCGACAACAAGGAGCGCACATGGGCCGCCAACACGGCTACGCCACACACCTCTCGTGGACCGGCAACCGCGGGACCGGGACCAGCGGCTACCGCGACTACGACCGCTCATCCGAGCTGTCCGCACCGGACCGGCCGGTGATCCTCGGTAGCGCCGACCGCACGTTCCGTGGCGACCCGACGAAATGGAATCCGGAACTGGCGCTGCTCGGCGCACTGTCCCAGTGCCACCTGCTGTCCTACCTGCACGTGTGCGCGGCGGCGGGAGTGGTCGTCACCGCGTACACCGACGACGCCGTCGGCACGATGGAGCAGGACGGGATCGGCGGTCGATTCACCGAGGTCGTGCTGCGCCCGCACGTCGTCGTCGCGACCGCGGCCATGATGGACAAAGCGGTAACTCTGCACGAGGACGCCAATCGTGCCTGCTTCATCGCCAATTCCGTCAACTTCCCGGTCCGGCACGAGCCCATGGTCAGCAACGAGTGATTCAACTCGCTTGTCCCGCGGTCGTACGATCCATTGGCGCCGATGCTCCGTATCAGTGAGCATGTGGGTCGCGTGGACGGTGTCCGCGGGCCCACTCGGTGGCCCGTTACCTGACCACACGTGAGGAGAGTGCGCATGACGACAGCGCGTCCTGTCGAAGCCACGTCGACCGACGCTCAGCTGCCGGCCTGCCCCGCAGCCGACGCCGGACCACACGAACTCGCCGACTGCCGGCTCAGCCGACGCAGGCTGATGCGCAACGCGGCGATCGCCGGTGGTGTGGTCGCAGCGGGCGTCGGTCTGGCCGCGTGCTCGTCCTCGTCGTCGTCCGGCCCGGTCACGCTGGCCAAGACGTCGGACATCCCGGTCGGCGGCGGAGTGATCTACGCCGATCACGGCGTGGTCGTCACACAGCCGACGGCAGGCACGTTCAAGGGGTTCAGCTCGACCTGCACGCATATGGGCTGCACGGTCGACAAAGTGGCCAACGGCCTGATCCAGTGCCCGTGCCACGGCAGCATGTACAGCGTCGTCAACGGCAGCGTGAAGGGGGGTCCGGCACCGGCACCGCTACCCGTTGAGCAGATCTCGATCAAGAACAACCAGGTGATCCTGGACAGTTGACCCGGCCGATCGGCAGCCAGGCCGTCGGTCTGGCTCACCCGATCAGCTGGTGGTCGGTCGTAAACCCCCCGGCGACCGGCCACCAGCACCGGCTGGCCGCACCCGTTCTGCGGCCAACCGGCCGGGGCAGGCTGATGGCACGGCCATCAGCAGGCCATGGCGCAGGCCGTCCACGCAGTCGCACGCCGTGCGACGGTCGGCACCAGCGGGCCGGTCGGCCGCGACCCCATCGCGACCGGCCGGTCCGTCGGCGCTGCCACTCAATCCTCGCGCACCGCCGCGTACGGCCGCACTCCGCCCTGCGACAGGTGCACGGCACCGACCACCAGCAACCGCCCATCCGGCAGTGTCGTGGCACCGTGCAGGAAGCAGTGCCCGGCATCGGCGGGCATCGACGGCCCTTCGACCCGCTGCCACGCAGCACCGTCCCACGCCAGCACGTACGGCGTGCCATCGGCGTGGCCGATGACGTGCGGGCGGCCGTCGACCACGGTCAGTTCATGCGGCTGGCCCGGGCCGTCCGGCACCGGCGTCACCGACCACGCCGCACCGTCCCAGTGCACCACCAGCGGGAACCGGTCCCGAACGTCGCCACGTCGCCAGTAGCCGCTCGCCCACACGTCGTCCGATGCCAGCGCGAGCACCTCCTTCAGGGTGCCCGATCCGTTGCCCGGCAACGGCACCGGCGCCGGTTGCCACCCGTCGCCGTCCCAGTGCAGCGCGACCGGCAGCCCAGTCGTCGTGTGTATCGCACCGACCGCCCACAGGTCGTCCTCGGCCACCCCGCCCAGACCCGCCAGACTCCACAACCGGCCCAACGGAGGCAACGGCACCTCGGTCCACCGCGCGCCGTCCCAGCGCTGCACGGCGCCCGCGCCGGTGCCGTCCGCCCGATTCAGCGAACCCGCCGTCCACAGTGTCGAACCGAACGCCACCAGCCCGAACAGCTGGTCCCTACCATCCGCCGTCGGCACCACGCGCCAGTCATCGCCAACCCCATGCAGGGAAGTGCCGTCGCCGACGATCCACACCTCGGTCGGCGAGCACACCACCGCGCGGTTGGCGCGACCGATGACCGGCACCTCGACCGACTGCCACCCGGCCGCGTCCCGCCGGATAGCGAGTGTGTCGAACGGGCGGCCGTCCGAGGCCGTGATGCCCAACGCCCATGTGGTGCCGTGACCGGCAGCGGCCGTGTGCAGGACGGCCGCCGGTTCGGCCGCCGGGACGACCTCGGTTGTCCAGCCCATTCAGTCCCGCTCGATCAGATGGCCCACCAGATCCGGTCCCGGATGCGCCGAACCCGAACCGTCCCGGCGCAGGTCCACCTCGGGCAGCTCCACCGCGACACCGCCCTCACTCACCCCGGCAGGCCGCGGCCCGATCCACGCCACCCGCAACCGCGTGTCGCCCTTCAGGAACCGCAACGCCCGCACACCACCGGTCGCCCGGCCCTTCGCCGGGTACTCATCGAACGGCGTCATCTTCACCATCCGGCCCGTCGTCGTCACGACCATCGGCGCACCGTGCTCGTCGTCGTCGTCCCGCAGCGCACCGAAGAACACCGCCTCGGCGTCGGCGGCCAGCTTGATCCCGGCCATGCCGCCGCCCTTCAAACCCTGCGGCCGGACCTGCGCCGCCGGGAACCGCAACAGCGAGGCATCCGACGACACGAACGCCAACGTCTCCGTCCCGTCGGACAACCAGGTCGCACCGACGACCTCGTCACCCTCGCGCAACCCGATCACCTCGAACTCGTCCGACCGGACCGGCCACTCCGGCGAACACACCTTGACCACCCCGGCCCGCGTGCCCAGGGCCAACCCTGGCGAGTCGCCGTCGGTCAGCGGCACGATGGTCACCACGCGCTCGCCCTTGTCCAGCGGCGCCAGCTCGCGCGCCGCCATGCCACCGCTCAACGACACCGTGCCCACCTGCTCCGGCAACACCGGCAGCGGCAGCACGTCGGTCTTGAACGCCCGGCCACGGCTGGTCACCAGCAGAATCTGGCCACGGGCCGTCGAATGGACGACAGCGGCGACCGCGTCGTGCCGGGCCCTGCCCTTGCGGCGCCGAGCCTCCGACGACTCCTCCGACTCGGCCGCCGTCCGCGCCACCAGCCCGGTCGCCGAGAGGATCACCTGACACGGATCGTCGGCCACCTCCAACGGCCCGGCCGGCTTCGACGCGGCCAGCACCTCCTTGAGGTCACCGTCCACCAGCGCGGTCCGCCGCTCCCCGGCCAGGTCCTTCGCGACCTTGGCCAGCTCGTCGGACACCAGCTTCCGCAGCACCGACTCGTCATCCAGGATCGTCGACAGCTCGGCGATCTCCGTACGCAGCCGCTCCTGCTCGTCCTCCAACTCCAACTTGTCGTACTTGGTCAGCCGGCGCAGGGGAGTGTCCAGGATGTAGGCCGCCTGGATCTCGGACAGCTTGAACCGCTTCATCAGGCCGTCCTTGGCCTCCTGCGCGTTGTCGCTGTTGCGGATCAGCCGGATCACCTTGTCGATGTCGACCAGCGCGATCAGCAGACCGTCCACCAGGTGCAGCCGATCCTCCCGCTTGCGCTTGCGATAGCGCGTGCGGCGCGTGACGACGTCGTAGCGGTACTGGACGAAGACCTCCAGCAGTGCCTTCAGGCCCAGTGTCCGTGGCTGGCCATCGACCAGCACCAGGTTGTTGATGCCGAACGACTGTTCCAGTGGCGTCAGCCGGTACAGATCAGCCAGCAGCGCCTGCGGGTTGACGCCGACCTTGCACTCGATGACCAGCCGGGTGCCGTTCTCGCGGTCGGTCAGGTCCTTCACATCCGAGATCCCGGACAGCCGCTTCGCCTTGGTGACCTCGTCGGTGATCTTCTCGATGATCTTCTCGGGCCCGACGCCGTAGGGCAGCTCGGTCACCGTGATCGCCTGCCGGCCCCGGCTGCCCTCCAGCGGCCCGATCTCCACCCTTCCGCGCATCCGCACCACACCGCGGCCGGTCTCGTACGCCTTACGCACCTCGTCCAGGCCCAGCAACAGCCCACCCGTCGGCAGATCCGGCCCGGGCACCCGCTTCATCAGGTCGTCCAGCGAGGCGCTCGGATGCGTGATGAGCCAGCGCGCGGCCGCGATCACCTCACCGAGATTGTGCGGAATCATGTTCGTGGCCATACCGACCGCGATCCCCGACGTCCCGTTCACCAGCAGATTCGGGAACCCGGCAGGCAATACGGTCGGCTCCAGCTCCGAACCGTCGTAGTTCGGCCGGAAATCGACTGTGTCCTCACCAAGCTCGCCCACGAGCAACATGGCCTCGTTGGACATTCTCGCCTCGGTGTACCGGCTTGCCGCCGGACCATCGTCCGGACTACCGAAATTGCCATGTCCGTCGACCAACGGCGCATTCATCGAGAAATCCTGAGCGAGCCGCACCATCGCGTCGTAAATGGCGGTGTCGCCGTGCGGATGGTACTTGCCCATCGTGTCACCGACCACACGGGACGACTTCACGTAGGCGTGCGTCGGCCGGTAACCCTGCTCGTACATGGAGTACAGGATGCGGCGGTGCACCGGCTTCAGGCCGTCCCGCGCGTCGGGCAGCGCGCGGGAATGGATCACCGAGTACGCGTACTCCAGATAGGAGTCCTCGATCTCGGTGCTGATCGGATTTTCCAGGACATTGGCGCCCGCGCTGTCGAAGACGGAAGGGTCGACCTTCGTGCCGGGTGCCTTGCGGCGTGCCATCGCTCAGTAATCCCCTCGCCGACTAGATGTCGATCGCTTCCTGGTCCACCCGCGCGGCGGACTCCACCAACCAATTGCGCCGCGGCTCGACCTTCTCGCCCATCAGCAGTTCCAGCGTCGCCTCGGCGACATCGACATCGTTCATCGTGATCCGCCGGATCGACCTGGTCCCGGGGTTCATGGTCGTATCCCACAACTCGTCGGCGTCCATCTCGCCGAGGCCCTTGAACCGCGGGACCGGCGTGACGACCTGCTTGCCGGCCTTCGTGAGCCTGGCGATCGTGGTCTCCATCTCGCGCTGGGTGAACGTGAAGATCGTCTCCGGGTTGCGGCCCTTGGTGACGATCTTGTGCAGGGGCGGCATCGCCGCGTACAGCCTGCCGTCCTCGATCACCGGGCGCATGTACTTGGCGAACAACGTGATCAGCAGCGTCCGGATGTGCGACCCGTCGACGTCCGCGTCCGCCATCAGGATGACCCGGCCATAGCGCATCGACGGCAACTCGAACGTCCGCCCGGTGCCGGCGCCGAGCACCTGCACGATGGACGCGATCTCCGCGTTGCGCAGCGTGTCGGCGATGCTGGCCTTCTGCACGTTGAGAATCTTGCCCCGCAACGGAAGCAGCGCCTGATATTCCGACACCCGGGCCATTCTAGCCGAGCCGAGGGCGCTGTCGCCTTCCACGAGGAACAGTTCACTGCGGGCGACGCCGGTGGTGCGGCAGTCGACCAGTTTGGCGGGCATGGCCGCGCCTTCCAGCGCGGTCTTGCGGCGGGCCGCGTCCTTCTGCTGTTTCTGGGTGAGGCGGACGCGGGCGGCGTCGACGACCTTCTGCAGGACGGTCTTGGCCTCGGTCTTGGTCTTGCGGTCCTCGGTCCACGCCTTGATGTGCCGCTCGACGACACCCTGGATGACCTTGGTGATGCCCGCCGTGGACAGCTCGTCCTTGGTCTGGGACGTGAACTGCGGTTCCGGGATGCGCACGTGGACGACCGCCGTCATGCCCTCCAGGACGTCGTCGAGGGTCGGCGGGTCCTCCTTCGGCTTGAGCATGCCACGCGACCGGCCGATCGCTTCCTGGATCGCGCGTACCGCCGCTCGCTCGAAGCCTTTGCGATGGGTGCCGCCGTGCACGTTGCGGATGGTGTTGGTGAAGCACTCGACGGTGCGGTCGTAGCCGGTGCCCCAGCGCAGTGCGACCTCGACCTCGGCTTGACGCTCTACTTTGGACCGCATGACGCCGTTCTCGTCGGCCGCGTTCTCCAGGTAGGTGCCGGTGCCGTTGATGACGAGAATGCCCGACACCGGCCGGTCGGCCTGTGGCGTGAGGAACTCGACCATGTCGACGATGCCGTGCGGGTAGTGGAAGGTCTGTTCCTCGATGGCGCCGTCGGTCGCGTCGCGCAGCACGTACTCGACACCGGGCACCAGGAACGCGGTGTGCCGGAGCTTGTCGATCACGGCGGCGGTGTTCAGCGCGGCACCCGGATCGAAGTAGCGCGCGTCGTACCAGTAGCGGATCGACGTGCCGGTGGCCTCACCGCGCTTCATCTTGCCGGTCACGCGCAGGCCGGAGCGCTGGGTGAACCTGGCCTTGGGGCCGGGGCCGTCGAACTCGCCGGGCACGCCGTGCGCGAAGGACATCTGGTGGACCATGCGCTCGCGTTTCACGGTGACGTCGAACCGCAGTGCCAGCGCGTTCACGGCCGACGCGCCGACGCCGTGCAGGCCGCCGGAGGTCTTGTAGCCGGATCCACCGAACTTGCCGCCCGCGTGCAGCCTGGTCAGCACCAGTTCGACACCGGACAGACCGGACTTCGCATGGACGCCGGTCGGGATGCCACGCCCGTCGTCGTCGACCTGGACGCTGCCGTCGGCGTGCAGCGTGACCACGACCCGGGTGGCGTCGCCCGCGATGCCCTCGTCGGTGGAGTTGTCCACGATCTCGGTGAACAGATGGTTGATCCCGCGGCCGTCGGTGGACCCGATGTACATGCCGGGTCGCTTTCGAACCGCTTCCAGACCCTCCAGATGCGTCAGGTCGTCGGCCCCGTACAGGGTCTCAGCAGTCACAGGGTCGTTCTCCCAGGTCGTGGCGTGCGGGCACGGCGCTCGGTGTGTGGACCACACCGGCGACCACGATAGTTGAGCGTATCTGGGGTACCCGACATCCCGGCCGTGCGACCTGCCGATGCGCGGGATTACCGGCTCACCGCCGGTGACCGACGGGTGGTGGCCCGATGCGCTCCGTGACGGCGTCGGCGGGTGGCCGCCTGCCGGGTCGCTTGCGGACCGGCTCGCCGGGGTCGGCCGGGAACCAGACGCGCACCTGAGCGCCGCCGAGCCCGGATCGTCCGATGTGGACTCCGCCGCCCGTGCTCTCGGCCAGCCTGCGGACGATGTCCAGGCCCAGCCCTGTCGAGCCGCGCACACCCGCGCCGCGGCCGCGTTCGAGTGCGGCCGCCGGGTCCGCGATGCCGGGACCGGCGTCCTCCACGACGACGAACACCGAGCCCTGGTCGCTGCCCAGCCCGACGGCGAACGCGACCGCCTCGGGTGTGTGCCGGAACACGTTGCCCAGCAACACGTCCATCACGCCACTGAGGTCGCCGGCGGCCACCGGTACCGGTGCGGGCCGCTCGCCGCCGGCCAACTGCCACGCCCGGCCCTGGTCCTCGGCCAGCGCCGACCAGAACGCCAGCCGTTCGCGCAGCACCTCGCGTGCGTCGCAGCGGACCGGGCCGGCGGTCCGGCGCTGCCCGCGCGCGGCCCGGATGACCTGGTCGACCTCCTGCTCCAGCCGCTGCACGGCCTCCCGGGTCTGCTCGGCCTCGGGTCCATCGCCCAGCGCGGCCGCGTTGAGCCGCAGTGCGATCAGCGGGGTGCGCAGCCGGTGCGACAGGTCGGCGGCCAGTTCCCGTTCCGCGGCGAGCATCTGCTCCATCCTGGCCGCCATCGTGTTGAACGCCTGGCCGGCTTCGCGCAACTCGTAGGGGCCTTGTGCGGTCACCCGGACCGTCGTGTCGCCGGAGCCGAGCGACCGCGCGACGTCGGCCAGGTGCCGTGCCGCGCGGACCAGCCGGGCGGCGAGCCGGTCGGCCAGCAGCGACGAGCCCGCTGCGGTGCCCTGGCGGTGCGCAGAGTTTCGCGTCGCCGACCTGCTCCGGCAGCACGCAGCAGCCCAACGCGTTCGCCAGGGCGTTCGCCGCGTACGGCGGCTGACCGGTCAGCGAGGACCCGCCTGGACGTCCCGGCCGCACCACCGGGATGTCCAGGCGTTTGCCGTGCCCGTCCGAGGCGCACCCGCTACGGTGTTCGACCGGACCCCGGAAGGAACACGATGCGCACGATCGCCCTGGAAGAACACCACGCCAGCCCGGAGTACCTGGACCAGACAGCGGGGGAGCCGCCGCAGGACCCCGGCTTCAGGTCCCGCCTGTGCGATGTCGGACCGGGCCGCATCGCCGCGATGGACGAGGCCGGGATCGACATGCAGGTGCTGTCCCTGGCCGTGCCCGGGGTGGAGCAACTTGATCCCGCCGCGGCGGTCGCGGTGGCCCGCCAGGAGAACGACAAGCGCGGCGCCGTGGTCGCCCGGTACCCCGAGCGGTTCGCCGGCTTCGCCACCGTGCCCACGCCCGACCCGGCCGCGGCGGCCGACGAGCTGGAACGCACCGTGCACGAGTACGGCTTCGTCGGCGCGATGGTGAACGGCCACACCCGGGGCCGCTATCTCGACCACGCCGACTTCCGGCCGCTGCTGGCCCGTGCCGAGGCCCTGCGGGTACCGCTCTACCTGCACCCGGCCGCGCCACCGCAGGCCGTGATCGACGCGTCGTACTCCGGGTTCTCCCAGGACATCACGTTCCGGCTGGCCAACTGGGGCTGGGGCTGGCACATCGACACCGCCCTGCACGTGCTGCGGCTGGTCGTCGGCGGCGTGTTCGACCGGTTCCCGGACCTGCAGGTCGTCGTCGGGCACCTTGGTGAGGGCCTGACCGGCATGCTGGACCGGATCGACATGGCTTTCCCGACCGAGGTCACCGGCCTGGCCCGGCCCGCCGGTGCCTACTTCCGGGAGAACGTGCACTACACGACCAGCGCCTTCAACTACGACGCCGTGTTCCTCAGCCTGCTGCTGCAGGTGGGTGCCGGCCGGATCATGTTCTCCACCGACTACCCGTACTGGCCGATGGCCGCGTCCCGCGACTTCCTCGACCGATTGGCGGTCAGCCCGCAGGACAAGGCGGCGATCGCCTACGGCAACGCGGCGACGTTGCTGGGGATCACGCGCTGAGCAGCTCGACGATCCGCTGCGAGGTCATCGGCCTGCCCAAGTGATAGCCCTGGCCGAAGTCGCAGCCGATGGTGCGCAGGTGCTCGGCCTGCTCGACGGTCTCGATGCCCTCGGCGGTGACGCTCAACTCCAGGTCGTGGCCCAGCGCGATCAGTGCGGGCAGAATGGTCCGGTTGGACCGGCCCGCCTGGCTGGTGACATCCAGGCAGCGCAGGAAGCTGGCGGCGAGCTTGAGGTTGTGCACGGGCAGTTCGGCCAGGTAGGACAGGTTCGAGTAGCCGGTGCCGAAGTCGTCGATGGACAGTCGGATGCCCAGCGCGGTGAGGGCGTGCAGCGTTTCCAGGTAGTCGTCGTCGCTGCCCAGGAACGCGCTCTCGGTGATCTCCAGCTGCAGCCGCTCGGCGGGCCAGCCGGTGCGGCGCAGCACCGAGGCGATCGCGGGCAGCAGGCCCGGGGTGCGGATCTGGGCGACCGCCAGGTTCACGCTCATCAGCAGCGCGGTGCCGGTCTCGTGCTGCCACGCGGCGGCCTGGTCGCAGGCCTGCTCCAGCAGTTCCAGACCCAGCGGCACGATCAGGCCGGTGTCCTCCGCTGACGGGATGAAATGGCCCGGGCTGATCATCCCCAGCTGCGGGTGGTGCCAGCGGGCCAGCGCCTCGACACCCACGAGCTTGTTGTCCGCGAGCTGGACCAGCGGCTGGTAGGCCAGGCCGAACTCGCCGCGAGCCAACGCGGCGGGCATGGCCGCGGTCAGGGTGTGCCTGCGGACCTCGGCGGCGTTGCGCTCGTGGTCGAACAGCGCCCACCTGCCGCCGCGGCTGTGTCCACCGTGGTCGGTCTTGGCCCAGCCGACGCTGATGTCGGCCGCCCGGATCAGCTCGACGGCCTGCGCACCGGCGGCAGCGCGTTCCACGATGCCTGCGCTGGCCGTGATCGGGAGCTGCATGCCGTCGAGTCGGATCGGGTCGCCCAGCGTGCGCAGCGCGCGGTCCGCGGCCTTGGCCACGTCGTCACTGCTGGTCGTGCCGTCCAGGCCGATGGCGAACGTGTCGCCGCCCAGGTGCGCGAGGAAGTGGCCGTAGCGGCCGACCTGCGGGCGCAGCCGGTTGGCGACGGCGAACAGCAACTGGTCGGCCTTCTCGGTGCCGATGCTGTCGTTGATGGACTTGAAGCGGTCCAGATTGAGCAGGCAGATGCCGAGCCTGCCGTCCTCGGGTGCCCTGGCCAGCGTCTCCTCCAGCCAGCCGGTGAACTGTGCCCGATTGGGCAGGCCGGTGCACTGGTCGTGCAGCAACGCGTGCTGCAGCCTCTTGTACATTCGCCGCTGCTGGTCGCGCCAGGCGGTGCGTTCGGCCTTGTTGATGCCCTCGGCAGCGGTCAGTGCCCCGTCGCGCAACGCCTCGGTGTAGCCGGCGACCAACTGACCCAGTAGCGCGGCCAGCCGGGTGTGCGGTGTCTCGTCCCGCAGATCCAGCTCGGCCAGCAGCCTGCCGCTGATCAGGTTGACCGAGTCGCCGAGGGACCGGGGAGAGGAGATGTGGTTGGCGACCAGGTATCTGCCGACCTCGTGGCCGACAGTGGCGTCGAAGTCCGCGCTGATCAGTGCGGCGACGATGCGGCGTAAGGCCTCCTCGAGCGCGGCCCGGGCATGGGTTCTGCCCTCTGGCACGAAGCTGCTCGTGGCCACCATCCGCGACCACGACCGGGCGAGCTCGGCGAGCCTGGGGTCGACCGGCTCACCGGGCGACAGCGCCGCGTGCGCCGTGCGTCCGACGGCTGCCTGACTGGGCGAGCCGTCGTGTCCGGTGGTGCTGTGCGACCTTGGCTGTGTCATGAGCTGCTCTCGGTGACTGAGGGACTCCTGCTGGTCAGGGGATCGAAAGACGCTTCGCTGGCGATTGTGACCCGGTGCCAACCGAAAAGCCAGAGTGTCCGATGCCTAGAACGACGAGCGGACAGGCCGACGCGTTGCACGACCTCCAGGACTCCCGTCTGTGCCGTTTCCTCCTGTACTTCCGAATCGGCGTGGCGACCTGCGACGCTGTCGCCGCCGGACTGGACCAGACCCATACCGGTGACAACGCGCCGCGCCGGCTGGGGTTGCGCTCTTCAGGTGAATCCCCGGAGCCGGCCCATGCCGTCGTCCTCGATCGGGGAGCCACGGTGATCGGTTTCAGGTTACTGCCGTGCGGCCCCGGTGGGTGCGTCCGCGTGCAGTAACAGGTCCAGGGGTCAGACCTTGCGGGCGACCGCTGCCAGTAGTCCGTTGACGGATTTGTCGTCCGCCATTTCCGGATCAGGGTGCCACTCGTTCACCAGGATCAAACCCGGGTCGACGAGATCCCATCCCCCCAACAGGTCCAGGATCTCCTGGCGGGTCCGGGAGTGCGTCGACGTCGGAGTGTTCTGGTAGAGCGCGGCCACCTCCTCTGCTTCGGATTCCCAGTCCTTGATCTCGATGCCGTGCGTGAGAGCGAGATAACTACCGGTTACCAAGGCTTCCCGGAACTGCGCGATGACGCCTACCGGATCCGAGGAGTTCGGCACGAAGTGCAGCACCGCGTTGAGCAGTACTGCGACCGGCCGGGAGAAGTCCAGCAGGCGCAGCACCTCGGGGTGGTACAGCACGTCGCCGGGTCGTTGCAGGTCGGCCTGGATCACCGCGGCGAGCGGGTTGCCCGCCAGGATCGCCTGGCTGTGCGCGACGGCGACCGGATCGATGTCGACGTAGAGCACCCGGGACTCGGGTGCCGCGGACTGGGCCACCTCGTGCACGTTGCCCAGCGTCGGGATCCCCGATCCCAGGTCGAGGAACTGCCGGATCCCGTTGTCCACCAACCAACGCACCGACCTGCCGACGAACGCGCGGTTGGCGTGGCCGTGCGCGATCGCACCCGGCGCGATGGTCTCCATCTGCTCCACGAACTGCCGGTCCACCGCGAAGTTGTGGTACCCGCCGAGCAGATAGTCGTAGATGCGGGCAGCGTTGGGCACCGTCACCTCGACGGTCTCGGGCACCCAGTCGGGAAGCTGCTCCGCCACGCCGCGGTCCTCATCTGTTGGTGAGCCGATGATGATCCTGACAGGTTACTGCCTTCAATCATCCTGCCAAGGGTGTCCGCTGTAACAAGAAACCACCGGTCAGTTTTCGTGCCGCAACGTCACTCCTCGGTAACCGCCTCGTGTCGCCAGGACAGCAGCCTGCGGTCACCGAAGACCAGGAGTTGGTTAAGCAGGTAGCCGAACAGTCCCAGCAGTACGAAAACGGCCCATGTCAACGAGTACTCGAACTGTTCGCTGGCGGACCCGAGCTGGAAGCCGAGTCCGCCGGTGGCACCGCCACGGATCTCGGCGATCACCATCAGAATCACCGCGAGGCCCAGGCTCACGCGCAGGGCTGTGACGATCTTCGGTGCCGCCGCCGGTGCGACGACCGTCCACATGTGCCGGAGCCTGCCGGTGCGGTAGGCACGGGAGGTGTCCAGCAGCGTCGGCTCGATCGACCGGACGCCATCGATGGTCTGTACCAGGATCGGCCACGCGCAGCCGAGCGCGATCGTGGTGATCTCCAGCGCGGTGCCCAGGTGTGTCCAGATCACCAGGACCGGGATCAACAGGACCGGCGGGATGGCCCGCAGGAACGCACCCACGGGCTCGACCACGTCGGCCGTGCGCGGCAGCAGCCCCAGCAGCAGACCGAAACCGACACCCACGACGACCGCGATGCCCCAGCCGATGGCCAGTTTCGCCAGTGACACCGGGATGGCCGCCAACAGGATGGACGCGTTCTGCCACGCCGCGACGGCGATGGTGGACGGTGGCGGCGCGTACGGCAGGTCGTGCGCACCGGACGCGACGAGCTGCCAGATGACGATGACCGCGATGAACGTGCCCCAGCGCTGGAAGAACTGCGCGACGCGGCCGGAGGAGCTGAGTTGACCCGCCTCGGGCGTGCCGGAGGCGGTCGGGTGCAGCCACGGCAGCCGTTCCACCAGCACCAGCACCTGGTTCACCAGGTAGCCGAGGATGCCGATGATGACGATGCCCGCCAGCACCGTCTTCGAGTCGCCGGTGACCTCGCCCGCGTCCCAGAGGAACGCACCCAGACCGCCGTCGAGGCCGGTGATCAGGCTCGTCGACACGATGATGATCAGTTCGAGCGCCACGGCCAGCCGGAAGCCGATCAACGCGGCCCGCGCCACGGACGGCAGCCGGACCCGGACCGCCACCGCGAACGACCGCAGACCGAACACCCGTGCGGTGTCCAGCAGCAGCGGGTCGGTCTCGCGGATCGCGGCCACCACACCGAACAGCACCGGCCACATCCCCGCGAACACGGCCAGCGTGATCGTGGTGACCGGGCCCGCGCCCAGCAGCACGGTGGAGACCGGGATCAGCGCGACTGCCGGGATCGGCCGGATGAATTCGATCACCGCTCCGGTCGCG
Organism: Candidatus Melainabacteria bacterium; assembly: GCA_963780635.1. Taxonomy (GTDB): domain Bacteria; phylum Actinomycetota; class Actinomycetes; order Mycobacteriales; family Pseudonocardiaceae; genus DATEPR01. The sequence goes on along the minus strand of CAWACW010000012.1, from coordinate 584,320 downwards.
GTGCGCAGTCCGGGAATGCTGCCCAGCAGCAGACCCAGCGGCACGGCGATCAGCAGGGTGATGCCCAGGGCCAGTGCCCACGTGAGCAGCGTCGCTACCAGGGCGGCCACGAAATCGGACTGCCCGAACAGCGAACCCATCCGCACCACGACCTCGGATGCGGGTGGCAGGAGGAAATTGTCCACGAGGCCGGCCCGGCTGACCGCTTCCCAGATCAGGAAGAAGCCAACCAGGCCGGCGACGCCGCGGAGTACGCGACTGTTCAACGTCGGATCTTCTCGATCACGACGAGGACGGTGCGAACGGGGCGAGGATCTGACGCACGTCGAAGTGGGTCTTGATGTAACCGGCCTTCTGCATCAGGTCTGCTACGCGCTGGATCCGGGCCGGGTCGAGGTCCGCCGGGAACTGCGGCAGCGCCATCACGTCGAGCACCTGCTGCGACAGCGTCTTGAGGTGGTTGTGGACGGCCGTCTCGACGGTCTGCCGGTTCGTGGTGGCCTGGGCAGCCTTGGCCATCGCCTTCTGGAACGCGGCGAGGGTCTTCGGGTCACCGTTGACGAACTTCTCGGTCGCGAAGAAGCCGGCGTTCGGGATGTTCGCCTCGGCACTGCCCGCCGCGAAGATGTCGACGGCCGGGCGGGTGCCCAGCGTCTCCGCGGCCTCGGTGGTGTAGGGCTCCGACGTCACGGCCGCGTCCACGCTGTGGTTCTTGAGGGCCGTCTCGCTCTGCGCGTAGGGCACCTCGACGAAGTGGACCTGGTCCGGGCTGACGTTGACGGCGGCCAGGCTGGCCTTCAGCGTGGCTGTGATGCCGTCCTTCAGCGAGGAGACACCGATCTTCTTGCCCTTGATGTCGGCCAGCTTCGTGATCGGGCTGCCCGGCATGGTGGAGATCACGAACGTGTTGGGGGCACAGCTCGGGCCGTCGAACACCAGCTTGAGCGGAGCACCACCGATCTTGGCCTGGATACCGCTGACGTCGTTGGCGAGCGTGATGTCCAGCGCGCCACCCTGCAGCGCGCTCAGGGCCGCACCACCGTTGGAGGTGGTGACAACCTTGACGTTCAGGCCTTCCTGCTTGAAATAGCCCTTGTCCGCGGCGATGTACAGCGCTGCCGAGGACGAGCCGGCGATGGCGCCGACGTTGATGGTGGGCTTTTCCAGGCTCGCCGTATTCGACCCGCTGCTCGAGGACGAGGAGTCGGAGCCGTTGCTGCCGGAGAGGGCACTGCAGGACGCCACCAGAGCAAGTGCGCATACCGCGGTTGCACTGAGGGCGAGCCGACCCGCTAACCGGCCGTGTTGGGCATCGCGAACGCGCCAAACCATGTTAGTCATTTCCTTTGCCGTGAATGAATCGTGAGGGGAGATCACGTCGGGGGCTGTGCGGAACAAACGAACTATGTAGAACAAACGTGCTGTGGGACGGGGTGGAACTGTTTTCCGGGAACGCCACCGGGGGGCAGTGCATTGACGTTCCGGGTACCAGGAGGTGCGGGTCCGAACGGAATTCACCGGTTGCCGCCGCCACACCCGCCGACCGGGCCACGCGGGCGGTCATCGCCTGCGTGTCGACCGAACGGCGGAGGGCCGACCTGGCGGGGATGCCTGGTCGGGGGGTGGAGGTCGGGCGGTTCACGGGACGCGCTGCACCTTTACTACCAGTGAGATCGAGGTCGCTGTCAGTTACATCGGTGTGCTGTCGCAGCTCAGCCGGTTCCGTTCGCCGCCTTGTCGGCCGCCGGACCCGAGATCACGGGACGATACCCCCTAGGGGATCGCCCGCCCACGGCTGGGCACGCTATTCGGTCGGGTGTCACATCGCTGTTCACGGAAAGTGTGGCCGCATTCATCGGAGTCGAAAGTGTCGACACTTTGCCGTACCCGACGGCGCGGTGAGCTGACCTGCCGCCTTGCCCGGACTTGCGGGCACCCGGGCCTCGGCGACCAATGAATGTGCGGTCCGGAATTCTGCCAGACGCATTCACGACGTAGCCCCCACCGTCACGGTATGTGTACCGCAGGGAAGGCGCGGGCGGCTCGACACCCGGCGCGAAGCGCACAGGTAGTGCCGATTCGTGATCACGCGCGACAGAATGTCATGGTGCTGGGAGGGTGTCAAACCCCTGGCCAACCGTTTTCATGATGTTACGGAAGTCTTCGCGGTGTCGAATAAGGAGGGTGCCAACTAAATCCGTATTCACAGTTGACAGCCCGGGGTCCGGTGGGCGGCTGTCGGGCGGCGGTGGCAGCCTGACCGGTGACCAGTGGAGAGGAGCACGTGGGTGAGCAGCGCAGATGTACTGATCGATGGCTTCGGGCGGGTTCGCGAGGTTGTCCACGAGGCGGTGGACGGCCTGCACCTGGATGACCTGTCGCACCGCCTCGACGGGACGGCCAACTCGATCTCGTGGTTGGTCTGGCACCTCACGCGGGTGCAGGACGACCACGTGGCGGAGGTGGCCGGCCTGGAGCAGGTGTGGACGGCGAAGGGCTACGCGGCGAAGTTCGACCTGCCGTTCCCGCCGTCGGCCACCGGCTATGGCGACGGCGCCGACGCGGTCGCGGCGGTGCGGGCGGACAGCGAACTGCTGGTCGCCTACCACGACGCGGTGTACCAGCAGACCGTCGACTACGTGCGGAGCCTGACCGACGACGACCTGCCCAGGATCGTCGACAACCGGTGGGATCCGCCGGTGACGCTGGGTGTGCGGTTGGTCAGTGTGATCTCCGACGATCTTCAGCACGCCGGTCAGGCGGCCTTCATCCGCGGCATCGTGTCCCGGCGCTGACCTGCTGACCTCGGTGCCCGGCGGAGTCGGGCGCCGAGGTGCCGGCCGGTAGGTTGGGCAGCAGGACCTACCCCCGGAAGTCAAGGACCGTCGCTGTGCTGACCATGCAGGATGCGCTGCTCGCGCTGACCACCTACTGGACCGAGCGAGGCTGCATGGTGGTGCAGCCGTTCAACACGGAGGTCGGCGCCGGTACCTGGAATCCGGCGACCGCGCTGCGCGTGCTGGGTCCGGAGCCGTGGCACGTGTCCTACCCGGAGCCGAGTGTGCGGCCCGACGACGCCCGCTACGGCGAGAACCCGAACCGGCTGCAGACGCACACCCAGTTCCAGGTCGTGCTCAAGCCCGACCCGGGCGACCCCCAGGAGCTGTACCTGGGCAGTCTCGCCGCGCTCGGCATCGACGTGGAAGCCCACGATGTGCGGTTCGTCGAGGACAACTGGGCGTCCCCGGCGCTGGGCGCGTGGGGCCTGGGCTGGGAGGTGTGGCTCGACGGTCTGGAGATCACCCAGTTCACCTACTTCCAGCAGGCCGGCGGCCAGACGCTGGACCCGGTGTCGGTCGAGATCACCTACGGCGTCGAGCGGATCATGATGGCGCTGCAGGGCGTCGACCACTTCACCAAGATCGCGTACGCACCCGGGATCAGCTACGGCGAGGTGTTCGGCCAGTCCGAGTACGAGATGAGCCGCTACTACCTCGACGACGCCGACGTGGCCACGAACCAGCGGCTGTTCGAGGACTACGCGGCCGAGGCGCAGCGCATGGTGGACGCCCGGCTGCCGGTGCCCGCGCACTACTTCGTCCTCAAATGCTCGCACGCGTTCAACGTGCTCGACGCGCGCGGCGCGGTGTCCACGACGGAACGCGCGCGGGCCTTCGGCCGGATGCGCGGGCTGTCCCGCGAGGTCGCGCAACTGTGGCGGGAGCGGCGTGCGGAGCTGGAGCACCCGCTGGGCGTGGCGGAGCCGCCCGCGCCTGCCGCGCTGCCCACGACGCTGCCGCAGGTCGACGCGCCAGGCACGCTGCTGTTCGAGATCGGCACCGAGGAACTGCCCGCGGCCGAGGTCACGCGCTCCGCCGCACGGGTCCGCGATGCGGTCGCCACGAAGCTCGCGGCGACCCGCCTTGGCCACGGCGACCTCACGACCTACGCGACCCCACGCCGGATCGTGACACTCGTGGCCGACGTGCGACCGAGGGAACCGGACGCGGAACGCACCGTGCGCGGTCCACGCGCGTCGGCGGCGTTCGACGCGGACGGCAACGCCACGAAGGCAGCGGCCGGTTTCGCCCGAGGCCAGGGCGTCGACGTCGCGGACCTGCGCCGGATCGACGTGCAGGGCGTCGAGCACGTGGGCGTGGTGCGCACCGACGTCGGGCGGGGTGCGGTCGAGGTGTTGTCCGGCGTGCTCGGCGAGGTGGTGGCCGAGCTGCGAGCGGACAAGAACATGAGGTGGAACGACCCGACGCTGTCGTTCAGCAGGCCGGTCCGGTGGCTGGTCGGGTTGCTGGACGACGTCGAGGTGCCGATCGCGGTGTCGACGCTGGGCAGCGGGCGGACCACCCGGGTGCTGCGGACCGCGTCGCCGCCCACGGCCGAGGTGCCTGCGGCCGCCGGTTACCCGGAGTTCCTCGCCGGACACGGAATCGTGCTCGACCCGGCTGAGCGCCGAGCGCGGATCGTTGCGGCAGCGCGTGATCTGGCTGCGGGTGTGGGTGGCACGGTCGACACGGAGCGTGAAGCCGGGCTGCTGGACGAGATCGCGAACCTGGTCGAGTGGCCGACAACGATCCTGGGCGGGTTCGCCGAGCGATACCTCGAACTGCCGCCGGAGATCCTGGTGACGGTGATGCGCAAGCACCAGCGATACCTGCCGGTGCGCGACGCCGATGGCGCACTGCTGCCGCACTTCGTGACGGTGGCCAACGGAGCATGCGACGAGGACGTCGTGCGTGCGGGCAACGAGGCGGTGCTGCGGGCGCGGTACGAGGACGCGGCGTTCTTCTGGCGGGCGGACCTCGGCGTAGCTCCCGCGGAGCTGAAGGCGGGCCTGGACAAGCTGGCGTTCGCCGAGGGACTGGGCTCGATGGCCGACCGTGCGGCGCGGATCGCGGGCACTGCCCAGACACTGGCCGGCGGCCTGTCCGATGGTGAGCGGGCGACCCTCGCGAGGGCGGCCGGGTTGGCGAAGTTCGACCTGGCGTCGCAGATGGTGATCGAGCTGACGAGCCTGGCGGGCACCATGGCGCGGGAGTACGCGCTGCGGGCGGGGGAGTCCGCCGAGGTGGCGACGGCGCTGTACGAGATGGAGCAGCCGAGGGCGGCGGGTGACGATGTGCCCACAACGAGGCCCGGCGCGCTCCTGTCGCTGGCGGATCGGGTGGACCTGCTGGCCGGGCTGTTCGCGACCGGCGCGAACCCGACGGGTAGCTCGGATCCGTTCGGCCTGCGCCGGGCGGCGCTCGGTGCGGTCGCGGTGCTGCGGTCGGTACTGCCTGACGTGACGTTGAGCGAGAGCCTGGCGGCGGCCGCCGACCTGCTGCGGACGCAGGGTGTGGCGGTGCCTGCCGAGGCGTTGGCCGGGGCGCGGGAGTTCGCGGTCCGGCGGTACGAGCAGCAACTGCTCGACAGCGGCCACGACCACAGGGTGGTGTCGGCGATCCTGCCGCTGGCCGACAGCCCGGCGTTGGCGGACGAGACGCTGGCGGAGGTCGAGCGGCGACTCGCGGATCCGGACTTCGCCGCGCTGGTAGCGGTGCTCCAGCGGGTCCGCCGCATCGTTCCGCCGGACACGGAGGCGGGCTACGACCCCGCGCAGCTGACCACGCCGGCCGAGTCGGCGCTGCTAGCGGCGGTGGAAAAGGCCGATGTCGGTCGTGCGACGTCGCTGGCGGAGTTCGCGGACGTGGCCGGTGGGCTGGTGGAGCCGGTGAACGTGTTCTTCGACGTGACCCTCGTGATGGCGGAGGACCCGACCGTCAGGGCGGCGCGCCTGGGTCTGCTGGCCACGATCCGAGACGCGGCCGACAAGTACCTCGACTGGCAGGCCCTCGGCACTCTCTGACCGCATCGACGTGCGCTGCTTGGTCGTCTCGCGCAGCTCGCGCCCAGACGCGGGTGCAGGTTGCCGCGGCGGAGTCTGTGACAGGCCCGGCAGCCAGACGCTGCGATCTGCTCGCCCGGTCCGGCTCCCGGGGGCGGGCCTGTCCGATGCTCTGGCACAGCCGGTCTGCTGATCGTGGCTGGGGCAGGCCGCTGTTGCGGTGCCGTTCGTTGAGTCAGCTGCCGGTGCGGTTGGCGGGAGCGGGCCGCGGTCGGTGTGCCGTTGGCGGTGCGGGATGAAACGGGGGGTCCTCCTTGTTATGAGAGACAGGAACGGTCGGCGCCCACAGGTCGCGGATCGACCTGGTGAGGAAGGTGTCTGATGAAGGTTCGTTCATCGTTGAGGTCGCTGAAGAACAAGGCCGGTTCGCAGCTCATTCGCCGCGAAGGCAAGGTTCTCGTGATCAACAAGAAGAACCCGCGGTTCAACGGTCGCCAGGGCTGAGTACAGCCCGGCGGGTGTGAACCGAATACGAAGCCGGCAACGGACGTTGCCGGCTTCGGCGTTTCCGGCACACGCCCGCACACTCCCGACGACAGCCCAGCCTCCCGGAACATCCGGCCACCGAAACCCGCACGATCCCGCCCCGTCGAGCAGGGTCAGGCCGAGCCAGGCGATCGGCCTTCTCCGAGCGACCTCGCACGACCCGGCCCCAGCGCGGCCAACCGACCCGCGCGGCCCACCGAGCTGCGGGGCCCGCACCGACCCCGCGCCCACCGACCCGCGCGGCCGCGCCGAGCCCGCGCAGCCCGCACCGACCCGCGCGGCCCACCGACCTGCCCGGCCCGGCACCCGACCCGCCCTGCACCACCGCGCAGCGCGGTGCCGAGCCCAGCGCAGCCCGGCACCGACCCGCGCGGCCCACCAACCTGCCCGGCCCGGCACCCGACCCGCCCTGCACCCAACCGCGCAGCGCGGTGCCGAGCCCAGCGCAGCCCGGCCTCGGCCCAGCTCACAAGCCCAGTGCCTAGCTCGGCTTAGCCCCGACTTGCCTGGCAAACGTCGCTAGCGGACTCCTCGGGGACGGAACTGGATGCTGATTCTGGGGCCCACCGCTTTGGTCGTCTTCGGGATGGCGTGTTCCCACGTTCGCTGGCACGAGCCACCCATCACGATCAGATCGCCATGACCCAGTGCGTATCGCCGACTCCTGCCACCCCGCCTCGGGCGCAACTGCAGCGAACGCGGCGAGCCGATGGACACGATCGCGACCATCGTGTCCTCCGTGCTGCCCCGGCCGATCCGGTCGCCGTGCCACGCCACGCTGTCCTTGCCGTCCCGGTACAGACACAGCCCCGCCGTGCGGAACGGCTCGCCCAGTTCGACCGCATAGTGCGCCGTCAGCGCATCCCGCGCGGTGTCCAGTACAGGATGCGGTAACGCCTCGTCCTCCCTGTAGAACGACAGCAGCCTCGGGACATCGACAACCCGGTCGTACATCTGCCGCCGCTCCGCCTGCCACGGCACTTCGGTCGCGAGTGTCTCGAACAGTTCGTCGGCGCCCGTCAGCCACCCAGGTAACACGTCGACCCAGGCTCCCATGCCCAGCGTCGTGCGCACGACGCCGGTGAGCGGCCCGACACCGACCGCCTCGAACCCGTCGAGCAGGCAACCCTGGAGTGCTGTCATGTCGGCTACGCTACCGCACGTTCGAACACTTGTTCGACATATCCATCCGGTCGGATGACAAGCGCGCCCGGCAACTCGACCGATCCCACCCCTGGCACGGCCACCCGCCGGTATGGGCAATCCGCTCGAATGGCTTGCGTGCCAACGAGATTCGCGCCCAGGTCGAGCACGACGGGCCGGGCCTCGTGCAACAGACTGTAGAGGCGGAGCCCGCCCGTCGCCGTCCGCAGGTCCAGGTCCGGCACCCGCCTGCCGACCAGCGGATGGCCGCCGCCCAGCGGGTATTCGATGTCCAGCGCGCTGATCATGCCCGCGAGGTAGGTGTTCGCGTCGTCCAGGCCGATCAGGTCGCGGACGACCTCCCGCAGGGCCGTGGTGTGCTCGCCGGTTCTGCCCAGCGCCGCCTGCGCCCGGGTGTTGGCCAGCACTCGGCGGGCGACCGGATGCCGCTCCGCCTCGTAGGTGTCCAGCAGTTCGGCGGGCGATCCACGCAGCACGGCCGCCACCTTCCAGCCCAGGTTGACCGCGTCCTGGACGCCGAGGTTCAAGCCCTGCCCGCCGGCCGGGAAATGAACGTGCGCCGCGTCGCCTGCCAGCAGCACCCGGCCGTGCCGGTACTCGGTCGCCTGCCGTGCCGCGTCGCCGAACGACGACACCCATCGCGGGCTGTGCATGCCGAAGTCCGTCCCCGCGATCTCGACCACCGCCGACCGCAGTTCCTCGAAGGTGACCTGTCCGCGGTCGCCCTTGTCGTACTGGTTCGTCATCACACGCCACCAGCCCGGCTCGAAGGACACCACCGAGATGTCGCCGCCCGGCCGGCGCTCCTGGAACAGCGTGTGGTCGGGCGGGTCGGCCAGTTCGACGTCGCCCAGCATGGACGTGATCGTCGCCGGCGTGCCGTCGAAGTAGATGCCGGCGAGCTTGCGCACCGCGCTCCGGCCGCCGTCGCAGCCGACGAGGTACGCGGCCGTCAGCCGGGAGCCGTCGGCCAGCGTCACCACCACGCCCGTGGCGTCCTGTGCGACGCCGACCACCTCGCAGCCCCACCGCACGCGGGCCCCGAGCGAGGCCGCCCAGTCCGCCAGCAGGCGCTCGATCCTGGCCTGCAGGATCGCCAGCGTGTACGGGTACCTGGTCGGCAGTTGGCTGAAGTCCAGGCGCAGCCCGGCGAAGTGGCCCGCCTGCATCGGGCGGCCGATCTCCAGGAACCGGTCCAGGATGCCCCGCTGGTCGAGCACCTCCATCGTGCGCGGGTGGATGCCGCCCGCTCTCGACTCGCCGGTCCGTCCTGGCAGCCGGTCCAGCACCACCACGTCGATCCCGGCCAGCCGCAGCTCGGCCGCCAGCATCAGGCCGGTCGGTCCCGCGCCCGCGATCACCACGTCCGTGTCCATGTCGCCTCCTTAACGTTGTTCAATGAACGCTGTTAAGGACTACCTGAACGGTGTTAAGCTGTCAACCGTGACGAACCCGGGGAAGCTCACCGCCGAGCTGATCGCCCGCGCCGCGCTGGACCTGCTCAACGAGGTCGGGCTGGACGGTCTCACCATGCGTGTGGTGGCGAAGCGTCTCGACGTGCAGGCCGCGGCGCTCTACTGGCACGTCAAGAACAAGCAGCAGCTGCTCGACGCGATGGCCGCGATCATGTTCGCCGACGCCATCGACGGGCTCGAATCGCCCCGCCGCGACGTGTCCTGGGACGACTGGGCGGCCGGCTGGGCCCACCGGCTGCGCGCCGCGCTGCTGCGCTACCGCGACGGCGCGCGCGTGTTCGCGGGTACCGACACCTCCGGCCCCGGCACGTTCCGCGCGACCGAACTGACCCTGCGCACGCTGCAGGACGCCGGTTTCGGGCTGGGCGAGGCCGCCCGCGGCTTCCCGACGCTGTTCCACTACGTCGTCGGCTTCACCATCGAGGAACAGGCCCGCACCGGCGACGCCTACGACGGCGAGAACCCCTACCGGCCCGACCGCTTGGTCGAGGAGATCGACGCCGCCCGCTTCCCGCTCACCGCGCAGGCCCAGCCCCTGCTGTTCGACCGGGACACCGACGCCGGATTCGAGTACGGAATGCGCATTGTCCTGGCCGGACTGCGCGTCGCCCGCGACGGTGCGCCGTGACCGGCGGCCCGATCCGCCGCCCCCGCCGGGCCGACGCGCGCCGCAACCACGACCTGCTCGTGCTCGCCGCCCGGGAGGTCTTCACCGAGCAGGGTGCGGACGCGCCGCTGGAGGAGGTCGCGCGCCGGGCGGGCGTCGGCAACGCCACGATGTACCGCCACTTCGCCGCGCGCCACGAACTCGTGCTCGCCGTCTACGCGGCGGAGGCCACCGCGTTGCGCGCGCACGCCGAAGCCCTCGCCGCCGAGCTGCCGCCCGCGGATGCGCTGTTCGGCTGGCTGCGGGCCGTCGTCGAGCACCTGGCCACCAAGCGGGACATCGCGTTGGTGCTGACCGAAGGCAGGCAGCGGCCGTCCGCGCTGTTCGATCGCTGGCACCAGGCCATGCTCGGCAGCGCGTCGACGCTGGTGGCCGCGGCCCGCGGTGCCGATCTCGACGCTACCGATCTGCTCCTGCTGGCCGCCGGGATCGCGTTGACGGGCACCGACACCGCACGGCACGAGCGGCTGCTGCGCGTGGTGCGGCACGGCTGGGGTGGCTGACTCAGGTGGACTCGCGGACGACCAGTTCCGTGGCCAGCATCGTGGTCTGCTCGATGTCCTCACCCGCGACCAGCCGGAGCAGCTGGGTGGCCATCCGCCTGCCGATCTCGACGATCGGCTGCCGCACGGTGGTCAGTGGGGGATCGGTGTGCTGGGCCAGCGCGATGTCGTCGAACCCGACGACGGCCACGTCCGCCGGCACGCGTCTGCCCGCTTCGCGCAACGCTTTCAGCGCACCGTGGGCCATCAGGTCGGACGCCGCGAACACCGCGTCCAGCCCGGGATCGTCGGCCAGCAGCTGACGCATCGCGGCCAGGCCGGAGTCCAGCGTGAAGTCGCCGACCGCCACGATGGACCGGCGGGTCGAGTCGCGCATCGCCTCGCGGTAGCCGGCCAGGCGATCGATTCCCGCGATCATGTCCTGTGGTCCGGCGATGGTGGCGATCCGGGTGCGCCCGGTGTCCAGCAGGTGCCGGACCGCGGTCACCGCGCCGCCGAGGTTGTCCACGCCCACGTAAGGCAGCGACGTCGAGCCGAGCGGCCGTTCATTGCACACCACCGGGATCCCGATCCGGGTCAGGGCGGTCGGCAGCGGGTCGGCACCGTGCAGCGACGCGAGCAACACACCGTCCACGTGGCGGCCAGCGACGGAGCGCTCGATCCGCGCGTGACTGGCCGCGGACCCGGCGAGCATCAGCACGAGCTGCTTGTCCTGCTGCTCCAGCACCTGGCTGATCCCGTTGACCACACCGGGGAAGAACTGGTCGTCGGAGAACACCCTGGCCGTCGTCTCCGGCAGCACGAGCGCGATGAGGTCGGTGCGCTGCGTGACGAGGGTGCGGGCCGCGTGGTTGGGCACGTAGCCCAGCTCGTCGATGGCCTGGCGGACCGCGTCCTGGCTGGACGCCGTGACCGCGAGCCCGTTCACCACTCTGGACACCGTCGCCCTGGACACCCCTGCCCGTGCGGCTACGCTTTCCAGAGTCGGCCTGCCAGCCGCCCTACTCACGGGCCCTCCGCGTCGCCATACGGCTCCCTGGCTGAGAGCGCTCTTAAGATCAGCCTAAAGCTTGCCCTCCCTGGACGCACGCAGGTCCTGCGAGTTGCGGAACCGCGATTGTGCTGGTCTGAACCGGTCATGGTGGCCGCGAGCAGGAGATGTGTCCACACCTTTCCGTCACCGTGAGCGGTGTCACTCGGAGAGCGCTCTCAGGGCGGGTCGGCGGTACGGCCCGGGCCGAATGGCAGTGGCGGTGCGGATTTCCCTCGGTATATTCCGCATGTCGGAACATATGTTATTCCGCATGTCGGAACTTGATCTGATGGGTATCGGTTCGCGGTCGGCCAGACGGTCATTGGGTGATGGCCACTGTCCCTTTTCCGCTGGCATGCACCACTGTTGGCGCAGCTCCAGGCCCTGTGAAATCGTTTTCGATTGCGTTTCCGAATTGATTCTGGGGAAATGTTCAGGAGCGCACTGGTGGGTGCTGAATGGAATTGTTTCAGTTCGTTGCCGAGGTTTCGCGGCGAAACCTGGCATGATTTGTGTGGTGACGGAGCAAGACGAACAGTGGGAGCCCGTGCTGCCGCTCGTCGACGACTACGCGGGCGACACGCGGGTGGTCTGGCGGCGGGCCGGGCAGTTCGCGTTGGACGTGCTGCTCGTGCAGGTGACCGTGGTGGTGGTCGCCGCGCTCGCGACCCTCCTCGCCCACCTCGTGCTGGGTCCGGATCACGCCGTGGTGCTGGTCCTGGTCGGCGTGCTGGTCTGGCTGTGGCTGAGCCTGCTGGGCTGGTTCCTGGTGACCGTGCTGTGGCCGATGCTGCACCACGGCCGGACGCCCGCGATGCGCTGGTGCGGGCTGCGCGTGATCACCCTTCGGGGTGAAGAGCCGCCACCGGCCGCGCACGTCCTCCGGTGCCTGCTGACCGTGGTGGACGGCTTCCCGTTCGGGCTCATCGGCCTGGTGACCATGACCAACAGCAAACGCCAGCAGCGGCTCGGTGACATCGCCGCGCGCACAGTCGTGGTCCGGGATCGCTGATCGGCACCCGAGCCGGGTGATGATGGGGTGTGCGCGCGGGTAGCTGGTGGCTGGGTTGGAGTCGGCAGCGGCGGATCTTCTTCGCCGGGCTGGCGGTCATCGTGGTCGCGCTGGCGAGCGCGATCGGCGTACGGCTGGCGGCCGGGGGTGCCGACCCCGGCACGGCACCGTCGCAGTCCCAGCAGGGCCCGGTGCTGCTGGTTCCCGGCTACGGCGGCAACGCCGGTTCGCTCACCGCGCTGGCCGACCGGTTGCGGCAGGCGGGCCGGACCGCGGACATCGTGCGACTGCCCGGCGACGGGACGGGTGACCTGCTGGCGCAGGTGCAGTCGCTGGACGGTGCGGTCGACCGGGCGCTGGCGGGCGGTGCGCCGTCGGTGGACGTGGTCGGATACTCGGCCGGGGGTGTGGTCACCCGGTTGTGGGTGGCCCGCGACGGCGGCGCGGGCAAGGTCCGGCGGGTAGTGACGCTCGGCTCGCCGCTGCACGGCACCCAACTGGCCGCCCAGGGCACCGCGCTCCTGCCCGGTGCGTGCCCGCTGGCCTGTCAGCAGCTCGTGCCCGGCAATTCGTTGCTGCGCAGCGTCGACGCACTGCCGTTGCCCGCCGGCCTGCCGTGGCTGTCGTTGTGGACGCGGGACGATCAGACCGTCGTCCCACCCGACTCGGCCCGGCTCGCTGGTGCGATCAACGTGCCGCTGCAAGGGATCTGCCCGTCGGTGCGGGTGTCGCACTCCGACCTGCCGTCCACACCGCTGGTCGACGGGATCGTGCTGGCCGCACTCGACGGGCCGACCGCGGCCGCGCCGACGCCCGACCAGTGCTCGGCGCTGACCGCACGCGGGCGCTAATGGCGCGTGGAGTGAACCTCACCGGGTGATTCCGGCCCGGGGTGGACACCTCGCGGCGTCGTCGTCGGCCCACATACAACAGGAGGTACCTGGCCTCCTCCGTCTTGCGATGCGCCCACCTGGAACCGGAATTGCACCCGCATCGTTACCGGACACACCCGTTAGCTCGTCACGTCCTTGCTGGCCAGGTTCGCCCAGGCCGCGCCGAAGAACACGACCAGGTAGGCGCACTGGACGAGCAGGCCCTTGTCGATGTTGCCCCAGAAGATCGGCACCCGGAAGAAGTCGATCCAGGACAGCCAGGAGTTCGTGGGCAGGTACGGCTTCACCTTGGCGGCCGCGTCCAGAGTCACCAGCACCTCGCTGGTGATCAGCACCGCCAACGTGCCCAAGGCCGCGCCGAGGCCCGAGTCGCTCAGGGTGGAGAAGAACAGCGCGATCACGCCGACGCTGAGCATCGACACCACGATGTAGGCGATCGCGGCGACCAGTCGCAGCACCAGTTCCAGCGGGGTCAGCGGCGTCCCGGACAGCGACGTCACCCCGCCGGGCTGACCCACCGCGGCGGCCTGCCCGAAGCCGAACAGCCCACCACCCACCAGGAACGACGTGATCACCACGAGGATGATCGCGATCACCACGAACACCGCGACGCTCAGCAGTTTCGCGAACAGCAGCCGCGTCCTGGCGACCGGCCGGATCAGCAGATAGCGCAGCGTGCCGTGGGCGGCCTCACCCGCCACGGCGTCACCGGCGAACATCGCCACCGCCACGGGCAGGAAGATCGGCAGCACCAGCGCGAGCGCGGCGGCCGGGAACAGCGCGCCGTCGTTCGTCACGGCGGACAGGAACGCCGCGCCCTGCCCGGGCGGCGGCGTCAGGTGGGTGGTCGCCAGGAACACCGCGACCACAGCGGGCAGCGCGCACAGCAGCAGCACGCTCACCCAGGTCCGGGGTCGCAGGAACAGCAGCCGCAGCTCGACGCGGATCACGGCGCACCACCTCCGGCGTGCGTCGGGAAGTCGTCGTGCCCGGCGACCTGTGCCTCACGACCGGGCGTGACCCGGTCGTTGCCGTGGCCGGTGATCTCCAGGACGACCTGCTCCAGCGTCCTGCGCTGCGCGCCGATCTGCCGCACCCGGATCCCGCCCGACACGAGCCGCGCGTTCAGTTCGGCCGCGTCCGGCGCGCGGACCAGCAGCGTGCTGCCGTCCCGGAACTCCACCTGCCCGTCCAGCATCGCCACGGCCTCGGCCGGATCCGGGGTGTCCACCACGATCCGGCCGGTCGGTGCGCGCACGGCGGCGAGATCCTCCTGCAACACCAGCCTGCCGCTGTCCATGATGCCGACCTTGTCGCACAGTTCGTCCACTTCGGACAGTAGGTGACTGGAGAGGAACACGGTCGTGCCGCCGCGGTTCAACCTGGTCAGCAACTCACGGATCTCCTGGATACCGCGTGGATCCAGGCCGTTGGTCGGCTCGTCCAGGATCAGCAGCCGCGGCTTGCGCAGCAACGCGGCGGCGAGGCCGAGCCGCTGGCGCATGCCCAGCGAGTAGGCGCGCACCGGCCTGCTGTCGATGCCCGCGAGGCCGACCTCTGCCAGCGACTCCTCGATCCGCCGCCGCCGGTCCCGCCTGCCGCTGGTGCGGGGACCGGCCGCGTCGATGATCGACAGGTTGGTCCGCCCGGACAGGTGCGGCACGGCAGCCGGCCCCTCGACGAGCGCACCGATGGCGGGCAGCACCTCCCGCACGTGCCGGGGCACGGAGCGGCCCAGCACCTCGATCTCGCCGCTGCTCGGGTAGACGAGGCCGAGCAGCATCCGGACCGTCGTGGTCTTGCCGGACCCGTTGGGGCCGAGGAAGCCGTAACGGTCGCCCTCGTGCACGGTCGAGGTCGATGCCGTCCACCGCGACGGTCCGGCCGAACCGTTTGGTCAGCGAGTGGGTCCTGATCAGCTCGGTCATCGGATCGGCCTGCGCAGCGTGGCCAGTTGGTCCGCGGCCTGGTTCAGCACACCGGGGGCGACGAAACCGGCCAGCAGGTACGTGCGGTGCCGGAAGCCGGTCTGCTCGATCATCAAGGTCAGCAGCGGTAGCTGGATGGACACGGCCCTCCCGAACGGCACGGTGATCTTCTTGGCACCCGCCTTGGTCGCCGAGTCGATGGCCCCGGACCCGAGGTTGCCCGGCAGCGGCACCACCACGAACGTGGCGAGCCCCGGCCCGTACCTGCCGACGCCGCCCAGGCCCGCCAGCTGGGCCTGGCGTTCGTAGCCACCCAGCACGTCGGGCAGCCTGCGGCGGCTGATGCTCGCGATGATGCCCACGATGTCCGGTGCCTGCGCGCGGGCGAGCTGTCCGGTGTTCGGTGGGCGCACCAGTGAGGCGTTCGGCGCGGTGAGGTCGATGCTCTGGAACTGGCTGGTGATGATCGGTGTGGTCGCGCCGCGTGCGGTCACCGCGACCCGCAACGGCAGGCCGGTGTCCGGATCGGCCCAGATGTCCACCTGGCCGACGGTGGTCGCCGGATCCGCCGGCCGCAGCCGGATCCCGTCCGCGTCGACGCCCGCGATCCGGGCGGGCGGCAGTGAGACCGGCTGGTCGACCGGATCCATCGCCAGGATCCGGCGGGCCAGGTCGGGTGGCACCAGGTCACCGGCCTGCGGCAGCCGGACGGGCTCGTCGCCCACGATCTCGGTGAGCAGCTGGGTGCCGTAGTCCCAGGTGTACTGGCCGACCGGTGTCGTGTAGACGTCGCGCTCGCCGACGGTGTCGATCACGTCGACCCGGCTGGCGTCCGCGGCCCGGTACCAGACCCGGATGTTCGTGATCCCGGACAGCAGCGACGTCACGTTCCCCAGCGCGGGCAGCGTCGGCAGACCCAACTCGGACTGGCTGCGCACGAAGCCGCTGTAGGGCCGGTCTGCGGAGTTCTCGATGCGCTGGCGCAGGGCGGCCGCGCTGATGGCGGTGGCGTGCACGGGCAGGCTCGCGACGACCGACGGTGCGGCGCACAGGGCCACCGCGGCCGCGGCCACGAGCCCCCAGCGGGCCGTTGTCCTGCCCATCACCGCCATCCCTCCCTTTCTACCTGCCGACCAAGCGGAACGCTGTGTTACACCAGCAGGTGTGACAGCGCCGTCGACCCGGCCGACGGACTATCCCGGCTATTCGCGCCTGTGGACCGCCACGACCGTCTCCGATTTCGGCACGTACGTCACGATGATCGCGGTGCAGCTCCTGGTGATCGACCAACTGCACGCGTCCCCGGTGCAGGCAGGGCTGGTCAACGCGGTGGGGCATGAACGCGTCGGCGCGCCGCTCGGTGGCGTGCTCGCGGGCACCCTCGGATACCGCCCCGCGCTGTGGGTCGGCATCGGCGGGATCGGGCTCGCGGCCGGGTGGCTTGCGCTGTCGAGGTTCCGCCACGCCAGCGTGACCGACGCCACGCCCTCGCTGGCAGGATGACCGCACGATCGTCGAGCGGTGAGGAGCAGAGCGCATGGCCGAACTGGATTCGTGGACGAAGTCGGACTTCAGCGACGGAGGGCACACGTTCCCGACCTACCGCAAGGGCGAGGGACCGGGCGTCATCGTCATCCACGAGATCCCCGGCATGACCGACAAGGTGATCGGCTTCGGCCAGGAGGTCGTCGACGCGGGATTCACCGTCGTGATGCCGTCGCTGTTCGGCACGCCGGGCCGCCCGGGCTCCGTGGGCTACACCTTGGGCACGATGGCCCGGGTCTGCGTGCGCAGCGAGTTCACCAAGATCGGACTGCGCAGGACCTCGCCGATCGCCGACTGGCTGCGGGCGCTGGCCCGCTCGCTGCACGAGGAGCTGGGCGGGCCCGGTGTCGGCGCGATCGGCATGTGCTTCACCGGCGGGTTCGCGCTGGCGATGCTGGCCGACGCGCCGATCGCCGCACCCGTGCTCGCACAGCCGTCGCTGCCGTTCCCGATCGGCAAGGCACGCCGCGTCGATTTGGGGTTGTCGCCCGCCGACCTGGCCTCCGTCAAGGCCAAGGCCGCGGCAGGCTGCTCGGTCATGGGCCTGCGCTATCAGGACGACCCGGCCGTCGGCGGCCGGTTCGACACGCTGCGCCAGGAACTGGGCGACAAGTTCATCGCCGTCGAGTTCCCCGGCCGCAAGCACTCGACGGTCACCGAGCACCGCCAGCAGGAGGGCGTGGACCGGGTGCTGGCGTTCTTCGGCGAGCGGCTCGCCGGTGCCGCCGGGGAATGACGGGCACGGTACTCTCGTTCCCAAGGTAGTTGAGTACGCAACAACCTGACGAGGAGGCGCGAGGGCCATGGCTGCCGTAAGCGCGGACACACTGACCCTGCCCCGGGTGGCCGCTGCCGGCCTGGGTGACGTCGAACGGCCGGTGCTGGCGATCTCCACCGCGCCCGCCGGCTTCGAGGGCGAGGGATTCCCGGTCCGGCGCACGATGGCCGGCATCCGGTATGAGCACCTCGACCCGTTCATCATGATGGACCACATGGGTGAGGTCGACTACGCGGCCGGCGAGCCCAAGGGCACGAACTGGCACCCGCACCGCGGTTTCGAGACCGTCACCTACCTGGTGGAGGGCCAGTTCATCCACCAGGACAGCCACGGCGGCGGCGGTGTCATCACCGAGGGCGCCACCCAGTGGATGACCGCCGGCAGCGGTCTGCTGCACATCGAGACCCCGCCGGAGCAACTGGTCGAGCAGGGCGGTCTGTTCCACGGTTTCCAGCTGTGGGTAAACCTGCCCGCCAAGGACAAGTTCCTCGCGCCGAAGTACCAGCCGCTGGAGGCCGGCCAGATGCTGCTGCTGGCCAGCGCCGACGCGGGCACGCTGCTGCGCGTCATCGCCGGTGAGATCGACGGCCACGTCGGCCCCGGCTCCACCTTCACGCCGATCACGCTGCTGCACGCCTCGATCGCCCCTGGCGCACAGCTCTCGCTGCCCTGGCAGCCCGAGTACAACGCGCTGGGCTACGTGCTGGCCGGTACCGGCACCGTCGGGACCAAGGCCGAGCCGATCCACGCCGGGCAGCTCGCCGTGTTCGGTCCCGGCGACCGGCTCACCTTCGCCGCGGATGCCAAGCAGGACAGCAGGACCAGCTCCCTGGAGGTCATCCTGCTGGGCGGCCGCCCGATCCGCGAACCGATGGCGCACTACGGCCCGTTCGTGATGAACACCCGCGAGGAACTGCAGCAGGCGATGTCGGACTACCAGTCCGGCCGGCTGGGCGTCGTCCCGCCGGACGCGATCATGCCGCACGTGCCGCGCGGCCGGCACTGAGCTATCGCCGCGGCCCGGCCGGTCCTATGTGGACGGCCGTGGCCGCGGCCCCCAGCAGCGGATGTGTCGCGGCCAGGCTGACCTGACCGGTCTGACCCCGGACCGAGCGCAGCCAGACCGCGCACGCCCCGCCCGCCGCCTGGAAGTCCAGCGGATTGTCGCCGACCAGTACCGCGGGACCCGACACGGTGAAGGTCAGCGATCCCACGACGAACGGGCGTGGCGCGCCATAGCGGTCCACTGCCCGCAGCACGACCCGCGTCGCGTCCTGCCCGTCGGGCACGAGTGCTTCGTCGTCGGCCACGCAGGTCAAGGTGTCGAAGCTCGGATCGGGACTGAACAGCCTGCGCAACGCGCGCCTGCCTCCGACGAAACCGTCGATCCGCAGTTCCGGCTTGCGTTCCCCGTGGACCGTGAGATTGGCGATGAACGGCGGATATGCCAGATGCGGGAACAGCTTCCGCTGTGGTCGGGCCGTGTGCACGTGCCTGCCGTCCAGAAACAGCTCCAGCCGGTCACAGTTGGACCAGATGACCGCATCGGGGCCCGGACCGGTGGCCGGTGAGTCCGGCCCGAAGTCCCAGTAGAACCCGGGCTCGATCACGACCCGGGTTCCCGGGTCCACCTGGGACTGGTAGAAGGCCGCGCCCAGCTTCGGAATCCGGAAGATGTCCGACACGCCGGGATACTTGACACCGTCGACCGAGTGCAGCCCGCCCGACGGATAGTCGAAGCCGCACCAGCCCAGCAGGCCGGCGTATCGGATGTCGGCGCCGGCCCGCTCGTGCACCCACGCGTGCAGCAGCGCCTGCTCCCGCTGTACCGACACCCGGTCGGTACGCCGGAAATGCGTCGGACCGACCAGCGTGCCGACCGCCTCGCTCACCAGGTACGGCGTGCCTTCGCGAGGCGGCCGCAACCGCGGCTGGGTCTGCCGCCCATGCAGTTTGCTGTAGTCGTTGTAGGAGAAGACCGACGTGCCACCGTCGGGCATCTGGTACAGGGCTTCCCGGTAGCCACGTGCGTGGGCGACCGCCCCGGTACACGGTCGCGAGGGGTCCAGCTCGTAGGCCAGCAGATCGGTCCGGCCGTAGAGGTCGACGTGGCCGAGAGTCTCGTTCACCCGGGTGCCCCAGATGATCACGCTCGGATGGTTGCGGTCGCGCACCACCATGTCGGACACGTCGTCCAGTGCGCGGTCGCGCCAGCGTGCGTCGCCGACGAAGTCCCAGCCCGGGATCTCCTCCCACACCATCAGGCCCAACTCGTCGCACGCGTCCAGGAACGCGCTGGACTGCGGGTAGTGCGAGCAGCGCACCATCGTGCAGTTGAGCTGTTCCTTCAGTAGCTGGGCGTCCCGGCGTTGCACCCGGTCGGGCATCGCGCCGCCGACGTACGGGTACCACTGGTGCCGGTTCACCCCGAACAGCGTGAGCCGCCTGCCGTTGAGGAAGAACCCGTCATCGGTGAACGTGGCCTCGCGCAAACCCGTCCGCACCGGCACCTGGTGCACCTGCGTGCCGCCGACGGCCAGCGTCACCAGCACGTCGCACAGGGCCGGGTCGGTCACGTCCCACAGCCGCACCGCGGCCAACCCCGTCAGCCGTAGTGTCGTCATCGCGGTGCCGGCGGGCAGGCCGGGCAGGTCCATGCTGGTGGTCGCCACCTGCGTGCCGTGCTGCGACAGCGTCGCGGTCAGCCGCACCGGACCGGTCACTGGCCCGAGGGAGTCCGTCGTGCAGTGCACGTTCACCGCCCGGCTCGCGGTGAGCACATCCAGCGGTTCGGCGAACACATCGGACACGAAGGTCGTCGGCGCGGCCACGAGCGACACCGGCCGGTAGATGCCCGCGGGCTGGTAGAAGTCGATGGCCTCCGGTTCGCGGAACCGCGGCAGGTCGGGTGGCACGTCCTGATGCCACCTGCCGTCCACCACGACCGCGAGCACGTTCGTGCGGCTGGTCAGCCTGCCGGTCACCTCGCAGGTCAGCGGCAGGTAGCCACCGTCACTGGACCCGATCCGCTCACCGTTGAGGTACACGGTCGCGGTGCTCAGCACGCCGTCGAAGCACAGGAACGCCCTGCCCGACCGCAGCGCGGCCGGCGTGTCGAAGCGCTGGCGGTAGATCCACAGTGACTCCCAGGTGAGCGGATCCCAGTCCTGCCAGGACAGCGGTGTCACGCAGTGCGGCACGGTGACGGGCGTGAGGTAGCTGTCGTCGAAGTCGGCCTCGGTGGCACCGGCCACGAACGGTCCGAACCGCCACTCGTCGGCCAGCGAACCGCTGGTGTCCGGCGGTGTCCGGGTCAGCAACGCCGTGCCCAGCGACGTTGCGGCCACGGCGCCGATCCCCAGCCCGACCAGGAACCTGCGCCGGGACACCCCGGCCGGTCTCGACAGACCGGTCGCGTCGTCCAACCGTGGCACCTCCCCATCGCTCACCTGCCACGACCAGGTTGCCCGCTGCCGCGTAGGAACCGCATCAGACCCGTAGGCTCAGACGATGGCCACGGAGATCGAACGCAAGTTCCTCGTCGCCGACAGCTGGTCGCCCGACGGGGTCGACGTGACACCGATCCGGCAGGGCTACCTCACCGACAGCGGCGCGGGCACCGAGATCAGGGTGCGCGCCAACGGCGGCCTTCGCCTGATGACGGTCAAACGCAGCCGCACCGCGTCCGGCATGGCGGTGCGGGACGAGATCGAGTTTCCCATCTCCGACGACGTGTTCGACGAGCTCTGGCAGCTCACCGAGGGCCAGCGGATCGCCAAGCTGCGCTACCGGGTGCCGCTGGGCGAACTGACGGCCGAGGTCGACGTGTACGCAGACCGCAGCGACGGGCTGCGCGTGGTCGAGGTCGAGTTCCCCAGTCAACAGACCGCGGCCGCGTTCACCCCGCCGGACTGGTTCGGCCCGGAAGTGACCGGCGACCCGCGCTACTCCAACCGCCGCCTGGCCAGCTGACCGGCAGCGGGCAACCGGATAAAACCGGCGCGATTTCGAATCGTGGTCGAGCGAAGCGCGTCGGCGCCCGCCGAGCCCGGCGCGACCACCGCGGGACGACCCGGCACCAACGCCACCCCGAAAACCGGCAGCCGCTGAGCCCGCACCAGCCATCCCGGTGACCAGGGCGGTTCAGAGGCACCCGCTCTCTCGCCCAAGGCTGATCTTGACGTCAGTGTGGTGGTGTCAAGAGGGAGCCGCGCCGGCGGGTCTCGCGCAGCGAGCTTGCGGCCGTCCGGGGCCGGCGGACCGATCGTGGCGCCGCAGCCTGTCGCGGCCTTACCGAACCCGAACACAACCTCGACCGTCCGCTCACCTGCGACTGCCAGTCTCACCCTCGTGCGGCACCCACCGGGTGCCGATGACGAGGAGGCCAGACATGAGCACGATCGGCTGGGCACGCAGGCTCACGGTGGCCGGGGTGGCAGGCATCGGACTGGTCGGCGCCGGTGCCGGGGTGGCAGCAGCGCAGGGCAGCAGCGCTACCAGTAGCCCGCACACCCCCAGCACCCAGCCGGCGCCCATCACCATCAGCTCGGCCCAGGTCCAGAAGTTGTGCGACACGCGAGTGCCGAAGCTGACAGCCGAGGTCACGAAGCTGATCAACCGGATCGACGGTGGTCCGGACGTCACGGGCTCGACCCGGTGGCTGCACGCCAGGGCACAGCAGGCCAAGACGAATGGGCGGACCGCCCGCGCGGACATCCTCAACGGCCGCGCCGAGCGCCGTACCGGTGTGCTGACGATCCTGCGGAGAGTGCGGACCAAGCTGGACGGTTTCACCTCGGCGCACTGCGGCGGTGGCAAGTGAGCCGCAGGATGGCAGGCCTGCTCGCGGCAGGGGCTGCGGTGCTCGCGCTGTGCGTCGGCTGCGGTGGTGGCGTCGGCGCCACGAGCGATACCGGCACCGCGACCAGCGGTTCGGCCAGTGACCTCGGCTCGCAGCTCGACCAGCTCCAGGCCACGTTGAACAGCGTCTCGGCACAGGTCGACGCCGACTCGACACCGTGAGTTCGACACCGTGAGGTCGCGCGGCGACGCGCGATGCGACCATGTTCGCCACCACAGCACGAGCAGCGGAGGTCGCCCACCATGCAGCCGGCCGGGCATGGGCTGGTCCTCGTGGTCGAGGACGAACGGGCCATCGCCGAACTGATCTCGCTCTACCTGCGCCGGGACGGCTTCGGCGTGCAGGTGGCCGGCGACGGCCGTAGCGCCCTGACCGCGGTACGGACGCAGCGGCCGGTGGCCGTCGTACTGGACGTGGGCCTGCCCGGAATGGACGGCATCGAGGTCTGCCGTGCCATGCGGGCGGCCGACGACTGGACGCCGGTGTTGTTCGTGACCGCCAGGGACGACGAGGTGGACCGCGTGCTCGGCCTGGAACTGGGCGCCGACGACTACGTGACCAAGCCGTTCAGTCCGCGCGAGCTGGCCGCGCGGGTGCGGACCGTGTTGCGGCGCACGTCCGGTGTCTCGCCCGCGATCCGCACCCACACGATCGGCGCGGTCCGGGCCGACGTATCCGCCCGGCGGGTGTGGGCCGCGGACCGTGAGGTCGCGTTGACGTCCACCGAGTTCGACCTGCTCGTCCAGCTCGTTCGTAGTCCCGGTCGGGTGTTCACCCGGGAACAGCTGCTCAGCGCCGTGTGGGGCTACGCGGCGGCTGCGGGTACGCGCACCGTCGATGTGCACGTGGCCCAGCTGCGCGCCAAGCTCGGCCCGGCCAGCCCGATCCGCACCGTGCGCGGTGTGGGCTACGCGGCCGAGGCCACGTGAGTGCCACGGCTGTGGTGCCGCCGCCCGACCGCAGGCACCGCGGCTCACTGGCCGTGCGGATGACCACGTTGTGCCTGGCGGTGGCCGGGGTGGTCGCGGTGGTCGCCGGTCTGGTGTCGGCGCGGCTGGCCGACACGGTGGCCGAGCATGTCAGCCGCGCGACGCTGTCCGCCCAGGCCGACGTGGTCGCAGGCCAGCTGGCCCAGGGCGGCATCGGTTCCCGGGCCGGGCTGGGCAAGGTGGCCAAGGTGCTGCAGGGCGAGGGCATCGCGGTCGTGCTGCTGCCCACGGACGGCGTGCCGGCCGGCGCCGACCGGCAGGCCCGCGACGTGGTGCGGGCCGCGGGGATCACCACGCCGCCCACCCAGGCCCGGTCGGCGACGGTCGACACCGGCAAGGGGACCGAGCTGGTCGAGGCGCGACCCACCCTCAACGGCGGTTTCGCGCTCGTGCAGCGCGCGGGCATCGGCGCGACCGTCACGCCGCTGCTGCGCCGCGACACGCTGCTGTCGCTGGGCATCGGTCTGCTCGTGGCCGCGATCGCCGGGCTGCTGCCGGCCCGCCTGCTGTCCCGTCCGCTGCGCCGCACCGCGCAGGTCGCGATGACCATGGGCAACGGCCGACGGGACCTGCGCGCACCGGTCGAGGGCCCGCGTGAGGTCGCCGACGTGGCCGACGCCGTGAACCGGCTGGCCGAGGCGCTCGGGCACAGCGAGTCCCGGCAGCGGGACTTCCTGCTGTCGGTCTCGCACGAGCTGCGCACGCCGCTCACCGCGGTCAGCGGCTTCGCGGAGTCACTCGCCGACGGCGTGGTCACCGGTGCCGACGTACCGAGGGTCGGCAGGCTCGTGCTGGCCGAGTCGCACCGGCTGGACCGGCTGGTGCGTGACCTGCTCGACCTGGCCCGGCTCGGCGCCGACGACTTCCGGCTGGACCTCGCCGACATCGACCTCACGCCCCTGGTCCTGGCCACGGCCGAGGTGTGGCGGGCCAGGTGTGCTGCCCGTGACGTGCCGTACCGGGTCGAGGCACCGCCGCACGTCGTCGTGCGCGCGGACCCGAGACGGCTGCGGCAGGTGCTCGACGGGCTCACCGAGAACGCGCTGCGCGTCACCCCGGCGGGCAGGCCGATCGTGCTGTCGCTGGGCATCGTGCCCGGCCTGGCGGTGCTGCGGGTCCGCGACGGCGGCCCGGGGCTGGCCGCCGCCGACTACGAGGTCGCGTTCGAGCGCGGCGTGCTGCACGGTCGCTACCAGCACGATCGCCCGGTCGGCACGGGTGTCGGCCTCGCTCTGGCGCACGGCCTGGTGACGCGGATGGGCGGCACGATCCAGGCCGGACCCGCACCCGAGGGCGGCGCCTGCTTCACGGTCACGCTGCGGCTGCTGGGCTGACAAGGCGGCCACGCCCGTTCGTGCGGACGTGGCCGGATCCACCCGCGCGCCCGTACCGGCCGACGCGGGCGGGCGGTCCGAACTGGCCGCGTTCTGCCGTGGCCCTCGGTGCTGCCGGCTCGCCGACGGTCGTGCTGGTGATCGACCGCGGTGATGTTGTTCACCTTCGGCGTAGTCGGCTTCGCGACGGTGCCCGCGTTCACCAGCCTCGTGCTCACCGCCGCGCGCACGACCTCGGCGAACACCCTGGCGTCCCCGGCGGCGGTCGCCGCGTTCAATCTCGGCAACGCCACCGGTGCCTTCCTGAGCGGCTGGCGGCGGCTACGCGGCACCGACACTGGTCGGTGCCGCGATGGCAGGAGCCGCGTAGGTCGCCGCGGTGGTCGCCGCGGCCCTGGTCAGCGGCGCGCCCGACGCCAGGACCTGCTCCCGCTGCCCGACGAGGCGCCGACGCCGGCCAGCTGCAGCGCGATGCAGAGTAAGCCGAGATCCACCAGCAGCCCCGCCGTGAGTGGGCCGGCGGCGAATCCGGCAAGATCGAAGATGACGGCCAGCGCGAACAGGACGGCCGCGACGATCGCGAACATGATTACTCCCGGGGTTTGGTCGGAAACGCTGTGGTTGATCGACCGGATACCCGGTGTGTGGCCTGGTGAACCCGGTTCGAGACACGGGCCAACTAGACTTGGTGGATGGGGTTCAAACGGTGGGTGGGATTGATTCTCGGCCGTCGTGCGTTGGCAGAGACGGAAACGCGGCGACTGGGAACGGAGGCTGAGGTGCTGGATCCCCGCGAACTGTATGAGGTCGACTCGGACGTGCCCGAGTTGAGCGGAGCGGTGCTGTTGCATTACTTCGACGGCTTCATGGACGCGGGCTCGGCCGGTCGGCTCGCCGCCGAGCACCTGCTGTCCCGCCTTGACCACCGTGTGGTGGCCAGGTTCGACGTCGACCGCCTGATCGACTACCGGTCCAAGCGGCCGAACATGGTCTACGTGACCGACCACTGGGAGAGCTACGAGACACCCGAGCTGGCCGTGCACCTGCTGCACGACACCGACGGGACGCCGTTCCTGCTGCTCAACGGCCCGGAGCCGGACCACGAATGGGAGCGGTTCAGCAAGGCCGTCATGGGGCTCAACGAGCGCTGGGGAGTGCGGATGACGGTCGGGATGCACGGCATCCCGATGGGCGTCCCGCACACCCGCCCGCTGGGCGTCACGGGCCACGCGACCCGTCCGGAACTGGTCGCCGACCATCAGCCGATGCTCAATCGGCTGCAGGTGCCGGGCAGCATCGGCGCCCTGCTGGAGCTGCGGCTGGGCGAGGCGGGCCAGGACGCGCTGGGCTTCGCCGCGCACGTGCCGCACTACCTGGCCCAGGCCGCGTACCCGGCCGCCGCGGTCACGCTGCTGGGCGCGATCGCCAAGGTGACCGGCCTGCAGATCCCGGCCAAGTCGCTGCGCGACGCCGCCGAACGGGCCGACGCCGAGGTCAACCGCCAGGTCGGCGAGTCCGACGAGGTCGGGGAGGTCGTGCGCGCGCTGGAGCAGCAGTACGACCAGTTCGCTGCCGGTGCGGACAAGGGCAATCTGCTCGCCGAGGGCATCGACCGGATGCCCACCGCGGACGAGCTGGGCAGCGAGCTGGAGCGCTTCCTCGCCGAACAGCAGGGCGACAGCTGACCCGTCAGCCCGTCGTGACCTGCACGTATGCCAGGCCGCTGAAGTCCAGCCAGCTGCGACCGGGTGCGGACACCATCCGCATCAGCACCGCGTCGCAGTCGCGGCAGCGCAGCACCATGCCGGGAGAGCGCCCGTAGAGCCTGGCCTCGGCCAGTGGTCCCTGTCGACCGCAGTGGCCGCACTGGCCGGTGGCTGTGGTGAAGTCGACCGCGAACACCTCACGCAGGTCGCCTGCCGCCGCGTTGATGTCCATGAACGGCTCGTCGTCATGTGGTTCGGTCATCGGATGGGACCTCCGCTCGGTCCGAAACGTTCGGTGCGAATCGACGCCTGGTCGTGGCCCGCGTCGGTGAGCAGACCCGCGACCGCCTCCACGAAGCCGGTCGGGCCGCACACGTAGGTGATCGGCCCCAGCACGGCGGGCCAGGTCGCCGAGCCGACGATCGCCGCGTCGACCCGGCCCGGTGGTCGCGACGAGTCGTCCGGGGCCTGCCGGGTGTAGGCGTAGGTGACATCGAGCCCGCCGACCGGCCGCCTCAGCTCCCGCCGGTAGATGATCGAGTCCGGCGTACGGACCGAGTAGAGCAACCGGAAGGGCACCGCCGACCCGGCCGCGGCCCGCGTCCTGATCATCGCCATCAGCGGCACGATCCCGGAGCCGCCCGCGATCAGCTGCACCGGCTCGGTCTGCTCGGGCCGCCACACGAACCAGCCGCCGACCGGGCCGCGCACCTCGAGCCGGTCGCCGACCGCGACCTCGACGGCCAGGTACGGCGACACCTCGCCGTCCGCCACCTGCTCGACGGTCACCTCGATCCGGTCGCCTTCCGCGTCGGCCGCCAGTGAGTAGGACCGCACCGCGGTGTAGCCGTCCTCCGCGGTGAGCCGGATGTCGACGTGCTGACCGGCCAGCTGACCCGGCCAGTCGGCCACGTCCAGGACCAGGGTCCGCGCGGTGGCCGTCTCGGCACGCACTGCCGCGACCGTGGCGGCCCGCCAGGTCAGTCGCCCCAGTACCGCTGCTCGCGCCATGGATCTCCGTAGTCGTGGTAGCCAAGGCCCTCCCAGAACCCGGGCTCGTCCTGCAGCGCCAGCGTGATGCCGCTGACCCACTTGGCGCTCTTCCACAGGTACAGGTGCGGCACCAGCAGCCGAGCCGGCCCGCCGTGCTCGGCGGCCAGGTCCTCGTCGTCGAATCGGAACGCGACCCACGCCTGCGAGTCCAGCAGGTCGGCTAGTGGCAGGTTCGTGGTGTAGCCGCCGTACGAGTGCACCAGCGCGTAGTCGGCGGCGGTGTCGACGTCCTCGAGCAACGTCTCCAGCGACACGCCCTCCCAGGCGGTGCGCAGTTTCGACCACCGGGTCACGCAGTGCAGGTCCACGGTGAACCGTTCGGTGGGCAACGCGCGGAAGCGCGCCCAGTTCCAGCTGCGTTTCTCGCCGGTCTCCGTCGTGACGGTGAAGGTCCAGTCCCCGGTGTGCACGACCGGCGTCGGACCGGCGGAGAGCACCGGGAAATCCTGGGTCAGGTACTGCCCGGGCGGGAGATCGGCCGTGTCGGACCGACGACGCCCGGTGAACCCACGGGAAACAACTGCCATCACCCACCTCCTCGTCGTCGGCCCAGTATGCGCGCGTCGGCGTCGCTGGCAGACTGAGCGCGTGTACGACTTAGACGTGCTGGTCCTGGGCTCCGGCCCCGGAGGTCAGAAGGCCGCGATCGCGACGGCGAAGCTGGGCAAGCGGGCCGCGGTGGTCGAGCGGCGGGACATGATCGGCGGGGTGTGCATCAACACCGGCACGATCCCGTCCAAGACGCTGCGGGAGGCAGTGCTCTACCTGACCGGCCTCAACCAGCGCGAGATGTACGGCCAGAGCTACCGGGTCAAGGACGACATCACCGTCGCCGACCTGCTGGCCCGCACCCAGCACGTGATCGGCCGTGAGATCGACGTGATCCGCAGCCAGTTGGCCCGCAACCACGTGACCATGTTGCCCGGTATCGGGCCGGTTCCTCGACGACCACACCGTCGAGGTGCTCGACGGCACCGGGCGGGAAACGAAGGTCACCGCCGAGAACATCGTCATCGCGACCGGTACCCAGCCGGCCCGTCCGTCCACTGTGGAGTTCGACGAGAAGACCGTCATCGACTCCGACGGCATCCTGCACCTCGACCGCGTGCCGCAGTCGCTGATCGTGGTCGGCGCCGGCGTGATCGGCATCGAGTACGCCTCGATGTTCGCCGCGCTGGGCTGCAAGGTCACGGTCGTCGAGTCCCGGGAGCGGATGCTCGACTTCTGCGACATCGAGGTCATCGAGGCGCTCAAGTACCACCTGCGGGACCTGGCCGTCACATTCCGGTTCCGGGAGACCGTGGCGTCGGTGCAGCGCCACCAGCAGGGCGCGATCGCGGTGCTGGAGAGCGGCAAGCGGATCCCCGCCGAGGTCGTCATGTACTCGGCGGGCAGGCAGGGCATGACCGAGAGCCTCGGCCTGGAGAACGCCGGCCTCGCCGCCGACAAGCGGGGCAGGATCAAGGTCGACGAGTACTTCCGCACCGACAAACCGCACATCTACGCGGTGGGCGATGTGATCGGCTTCCCCGCGCTGGCCGCGACGTCGATGGAGCAGGGCAGGCTGGCGGCGCATCACGCGTGCGGCGAACCGGTGCAGACCCTGAGCGCGGAGCAGCCGATCGGCATCTACACGATCCCGGAGATCAGCTTCGTCGGGCAGACCGAGGACCAGCTCACCGCGGACCGGGTGCCCTTCGAGGTCGGCATCTCCCGCTATCGGGAGCTGGCGCGGGGCCAGATCATCGGCGACTCGTACGGGATGCTGAAACTGCTGGTCTCGCCGGACACCAGGAAATTGCTGGGCGTCCACGTGTTCGGGACAGGTGCGACCGAGCTGGTGCACATCGGACAGGCCGTCATGGGCTGCGGTGGCACGATCGACTACCTGGTGGACGCGGTCTTCAACTACCCGACGCTCGCGGAGTCCTACAAGGTCGCGGCGCTGGATGCGATGAACAAGATGCGCCAGATCGAACGATGGGCGGAGGTCTAGGCCCCCGACCTCAGTCCGGGCGGCCGACTTTGCGGCGCGCGGTGAGGTCGGTGACCCGGCGGTCGGGCTGCCGGGGAATCGCGGGTAAATCCGGCAGGTGCAGCCAGCCGCGGTGCCGCTGCGTGCCGACTTTCACCCAGACTGCCTGCTCGAACGCCGCCCCGTCGATGCCGGGGTAGTCGTGCCGGACGATCGAGGTGTAGATCGACTCGGACACGACGACGGCCAGAAACCCGGGCGACAGCTCCAGCCTGCGCTTGAGCGTGCCGGAGTTGAGCAGGCGGAAGGCGAGATCCAGTGCCTCCCCGCAGTAGCCTCGCCGGTCGGAGTGCACCTCGCCCGCGTGCACGACGACCCGCAGCTGCATCGGGATGTCGGACTGGTAGGCGTTCGAGCTGAGCAGTTGGTGGGTCAGTGCCGGGATGACCTTGCTCAGCAGCAGCGGCTTGGGGACCTCCGCCTTGAACAGGATCATGGCGCCATCGCCGCGGTCGACGCGGTCCTGTTCCCATTTCGTGCCCAGTCCTGAGGTGCGCAGCGCCTCGTCCAGCGTGTCGTACATCTGCTCCCGCATCCGCAGGCGGCCGATGTCCGTGCGCTTCGTCGAACCGGCCACGTCCAGCCCCAGCATGGGCATGTGGCGCGGCAGGAAAGCGTCCTCGGTTCCCCATTCCGGGGTCGTTACGGTGTCGCCGGCCTGCGTGCGGGCGAGTCTGCCCAGCGCGAAGCGGCGATCGGTCGCGGCGGCTCCAGTGCGATGGTCGGGGGCGGCCATGTTGAACCTCCCAAAATTTCAGTAACTCTAGCTGAAGTTCCTGACAACTCAGCTGGGCTTACGGTAGCAGCACTGGGCCCGGTCGAACTCATATTTCTTGCTGGGTATACAAGGCGCGGCCTCGCGGAATCCCGCTCTTCAGGCGTGCTGTTGTAGGGTGCGTCAATGGTGCTCACGGCCCATGGAAGGGGTACCATCAGCACGATTGCTGAAGTTCAGTGACTTCACTCAGGGGGGTGACGGGCGGTGTCGGCTCCAGAGCCGTCGGGTGACGCGCTGGGGGAGCGCCTGCGTGCGCTGCGCACGCGACGCCGCTCGTCCGGCCGGATCACGCAGGGCCAGCTCGGCACCGCCCTGCGCTGCAGCCCGCCGCTGATCTCGTCCTGGGAGAACGGCCTCGCCGTCCCCTCGGCCGAGCAGCTCGCCGACTACGCCACGCTGTTCGCCACCGACCGCTCGTTCGAGAGCAGGCCGCCGCGCCGCCTGACCGACCTGACCGACGCGGAACAACTGGTCCGCGACCGCCTGCTCGCCGAACTGGCGTCGTTGCGCGAGTCCGTCGTCGACGAGCAGCGCGCCGCCGCGACGGAGTCGTCGATGAGTCACGGCTCGTGGTACTTCCCGGACGGCGGCGAGGTCACGATCGTCTGCGCCAAGCTGCCGGAACGGTTGCGGGAGAACCTGGATCTGGCGGCGCCGCGCAGCCCCGACTACGCGCAGATGTACACGGTCGCCGACCCGGACTCGCTGATCGAACTGTTCGGGCACATCCGCGCCACGAACCCGGACAGCAGGGTCACCTTCACCACGGACAACGCCTTCACCGCCGAGCATGCGCAGAACCACCTGGTCCTGCTCGGCGGTGTGGACTGGAACAGTGTCACGCGGGACATCGAGGGTCGGCTCAGACTGCCGGTCCGCCAGCACAGTCGGGCCGGCGACGACGATTCGAGCGGATTCGACCTGACGGACGAGGGCGATCAGCGGGTCTTCGAGCCCACAATGGACGGCCACATCCTGCTCGAGGACGTGGGTTACTTCTTCCGGGCGCCCAGCCCGTACGATGCCTCGCGCACTGTTACGATCTGCAACGGCATTCACGGTCTCGGCACCTATGGTGTGGTGCGCGCACTGACGCATGACAAGGTTCGCGACGCGAACGAGAAGTATCTGCGACAGCGGTTCCACGGCGTTGCTGGCTTCGGTGTCCTCACAAGGGTCCCGGTGGTGCACGGCGTAGTCACGAGTCCCAACTGGACACTGCCGGAGTCCCTACTCTACGAATGGTCGGTAGATTGACCACTGTGGATGATCCTCGCACGTCGACGATGACGGAGGACGCGAGCCATCACCCGAGTCACCGGGGTCTGCTGACGGACGCCGACGGGTTCGGTGAGCGGCAGGTCGACGCCATTATCGTGCCGTCCGCACGGACGGCCGAGAGCCTGTCGCGTGCGGCCACTCTGGCGAAGGCGCTCGGCTGCGTGCTGCTCGTCCTGTGCAGCAAGGACTCGGTCGCGGCCAACGTGGCCAGCGTGCTGCGGGAGTTCTACATCGACTTCCGCGCGATCGACGTGACCGACGACCTCGTCGGGCGCCACCTGCCGCGCGACTTCGGCACCACCCGGCTGTTGCGGGAACGGGCATTCGAACGTCAGGCGGACACCAGCGAGAAGCGCAACCTGGGGCTGCTGATCGCGGCGCTGTCCGGGTGGCGGACGGTGTTGTTCCTCGACGACGACATCGAGGTCACCGACCCGCACGACGTGCTGCGTGCGGCGACACTGCTGGACTCGCATTTCGCGGTCGGCCTGCGGATCGAGGGTTTTCCGGACAATTCCGTCGTGTGTCACGCGGTTCGCGACACCGGCGGCGAGCAGGACACTTTCATCGGCGGGGGAGCGCTGCTCGTCGGTCTGGACGCCGCCGACTCGTTCTATCCGAAGATCTACAACGAGGACTGGTTCTACCTGATGCAGGTCGCCGGTCCAGGACTGAGCCCGCGACCCGCCGGCCGGTCCGCGCGGGCGCTGCAGGGTGTCTATGACCCGTATGCCAACCCGGAGCGCGCCACGTCCGAGGAGTTCGGCGACTGCCTCGCGGAAGCCGTGTTCGCCCTGTTCGACACGGGCAAGGACATCGCGAAGGTGAAGAAGACCTACTGGTCGGCCTTCCTGCGCGACCGGCAGCGGCTCATCGGCGGCATGTTGGACCGGTTGGGGCCCAGACGCAACGCCGACGAGCAGGGGCGGGCCATGATCGACTCGCTGCGGGCCGCGAGGACCCGGTGCGGCGCCCTCCAGGCGGAGCCCGACCTGTTCCGCAGGTACCTGGTGGCGTGGCGAGCGGATGTCGTGATGTGGCAGCAGCATGTTCACGGGTACCGCGGGTGGGCCACCGCGGATGGGGTGGCGAAGGTGCTGGTGGCGCTGGAGATCGCCAGCGAAGGCCCGGTCCCGGCCGTCGTCGGGGACACGGCCAAGGATCAGGCGAAGCTGGCCAAGGCCTTGACCAGGATCCGGCAGAAGTCGAAGTCCTTCGCCACCCCGGCGCCGTCGGCGGCCAGCGTCCGGTCGATATAGCAGCGCACCGGCGGACCCTTCCACTCGCGGAAACCGAGGCGGACGTACAGGCGCATCGCCTCGTGGTTGTCGATGTCCACGGCCAGCGCCACCCGCTGGTGACCCAACCGCCACAAGTAGTGGCAGGCGGCCTGGACGACCTCGGTGCCCACGCCCCGCCGCCGGTACTCCCGGCGCACCTCCAGGTGCTGCAGCAAGGGCACGCCGGGCAGGTGGTGGCGGATCTCCGGCTCGTCGGCGGGCTCCAGCCAGAGATAGACGACACCGACCGGCAGGTCGTCGCGCCAGCCGGCGAGCAGCACGCCCCGGTTCTCGGTCTGCCGCCGCAGCCGGTCGGCGAAGTACGTGTGCTGCCCCAGCGAACTGACCAGCGCGTCCAGGTCACCTCGGTGCGCCCTGCGGACGACAGACTCACCAGCAGTGTGTGCGCCGGCCGAGTCAGGTCTCATGCATCCCTCTTTGGGACTGGGTTGTCCCCACCATAGAGGGACACCAGTGACACCGTGTGTGTCCTGGGCCACCTGATGCGTGTTTTGCGTTCACGGTGCATGGGTAAGCCTGTTGAAGCGGTCGAGTTCCGCATTACCCAGTGTCGAGCTGCCGCGGAAGGGGATGAGTGCCGATGAGCACCGGCGACAAGATCGACAACAAGGCTGAGGAACTGAAGGGCAAGGCCAAGGAAGGCGTTGGCAAGGCCACCGACGACCAGGAGCTGGAGAACCAGGGCAAGCTGGATCAGGCCAAGGGCAATCTCAAGCAGGCCGGCGAGAAGGTCAAGGACGCGTTCCGCGGCGACAGCTGAGCGATGACGCGGCCCGATCCGGGTCGACACGAGGTCGAGGACGAGAGCACCGTCCTCGACCTCGTTGCGCTGCCTGCGTTCGTGCTCCGATCGACCCCGCCGGTCGCACGATTCCACGGTGTGGTCACGATGTGGACT
The DNA here is from genome assembly GCA_963780635.1 of Candidatus Melainabacteria bacterium. GTDB lineage: Bacteria > Actinomycetota > Actinomycetes > Mycobacteriales > Pseudonocardiaceae > DATEPR01. The sequence continues at coordinate 550,698 of CAWACW010000012.1, read as the reverse complement.
CAGCGTGTCGTGACCCGGCACGGTGGCGCGTACGGTTCCGCAACCCGGCTCACCAGGGACCCCGGTGACCGCGACAGTGAGGTTCTGCTGATGATCAGAGTTGGCGTCGTCGGCCGGCATCGGGACGACCCGTTCGCGGTCGCCTCGGACAGGTGCCCGGCATGACCGCGTCACACGGCCGCTTCCCGGATTCGCGCCGCCGTGCCTCGCACCTGCTCGCGCGACCGCTATCTTTGCTCGACTGGATCGAGCGTTCCTGGGCCGGCGGCCACGGACCCGAGTACGAGCAGGGCGAGATGACAGCTCAGGATGTGGCGCGCGACGCGGCGCCGCACGGCAGGGGTGCCGGCGGCACGCCCGTCCTGCTCATCGAGGACGACGACGGCGACGCACTGCTGGTCGACGAGCTGCTGCTGGACGCGTCGGCGCCCGTCACGATGGGCCGGGCGCGGTCGCTGGGTGAGGCCAAACCGCTGCTGGCCGCCGTGGACTGCGTGCTGCTGGACCTCGGCCTGCCCGACACCGCTGGTCTGGACGGGCTGCGCTGGCTGCAGCAGCACATGCCCAAGGTCGCCGTGGTGGTGCTGACCGGCCTGGCCGACGAGCACCGCGGCGAGGAGGCCGTCGCGGCAGGCGCCCAGGACTACCTGGTCAAGGGTCAGGTCGACGGCCCGCTGCTGGCCCGCGTGATCCGCTACGCCGTCGAACGCAAGCGGACCGAGGAGATCCAGCGCCAGCTGCACCAGGCCCGCATCTACGCCGAGGAGAACACCCGCCTGGAACGGGGCCTGCTGCCCAGGCCGCTGGTGTCCGACCCGGGGCTGACCGTCGCCACCCGGTACCGGCCGGGCAGGCAGCGAATGTTGCTGGGCGGCGACTTCTACGACGTCGTGCAGGCGCAGGACGGCTGGGTGCACGCCGTCGTCGGCGACGTCTGCGGGCACGGCCCTGACGAGGCAGCGCTGGGCGTGTGCCTGCGGGTCGCGTGGCGCACGATGGTGCTCGCGGGCAGGCCCGTCGCCGAGATCCTGCCGACGCTGCGCCAGGTGTTCGAGCACGAGCGGCACCGCGACGCGCTCTTCGCCACGCTGTGCATGGTGTCCGTGGCACCCGACCGGGAGCACGCCCGGATCCACCTGGCCGGTCATCCGCCGCCCCTGCTGATCGCGGACGATCACGTCGAGCAGCTGGATGCCCCGATCTGCCCGCCGCTGGGCGTGGGCGACGAGGTGGACTGGCCGGGCAACGACGTGCGGCTGGGTGAGCGCTGGTCGGTGCTGATGTACACGGACGGCCTGATCGAGGGCCGCATCGACGACAGCGCCGAGCGGCTGGGCATCGAACGGCTGATGGCCATCATCGAGTCGTTCCTGCACCTCACCCCGGCGTCGGCTGCCGGCGCGCAACGTGACGAGCGGCTGCTGGACCAGGTGATCGACCGCGTGCGCGAGCTCAACGGCGGCGACATGGACGACGATCTGGCGGCACTCGCGCTCGGGGCCTCCCCGTGGACCCGCGATGAGTGACCTGGCCGAGCAGGTCGTGGCCCCGCCCTCCGCACGCCAGGAAGCCATCAACACCCGGCGCCGGACGGAACTGGCCACCGCGGCCGCGCGCTGGCCGCTGGCCCGGATGATCGGTGTCGGCGTGCTGGTCATCGCGCTGGTCTCGATCGGTGCCGGGATCGCGGCCGGGATCGCGCTGCACAATCTCGGCGCGGCCCGGGAACGCGTGGTCGACAGGGTCGACCCCGCGATCCAGCAGGCGTCCCGGCTGCAGGCCGCGCTGCTGGACCAGGAGACCGGTGTCCGCGGCTACGCGCTGTCGGCCCGCTCGGACTTCCTGCAGCCCTACACCGACGGCCTGGCCACCGAGCGGGACGCGGTCGCCCGGCTGCACGCGCTGGTCGGCTCGCAGTCGGACGTGGTGCCTGAGCTGGCGCGGGTGTCCCAGCAGGCCGACTCCTGGCGGGCCCAGTACGCGCAGCCGACCATCGATCACGTCCGTGGCACCGGCCAACCGGACGTGACGTCGAACGTGGACGCGGGCAAGGCCCGGTTCGACAGCGTGCGCGCCGCGGCCGCCGCCCTGCTCACGCAGCTCAACGACACGCGCACCCGCGCCGCGGCCGCGCTGAACCACTCGTCCAGTGTGCTCATCGTGGTCTGCATCGCGATCGGCGCGGCCCTGCTGGCCATCGTGATCGTGCTGGCCCTGGGCCTGCGGGCGGCCGCGATCCGGCCGTTGACCCGGCTGGCCGCGGAGACCCGGCTGGTCTCCGACGGCGATTTCGAGCACGAGGTCGGCCAGAGCGGGCCGCGCGAGGTCCGGGAGCTCGGCCTGGACGTGGAGCGGATGCGGGAGCGGATCCAGCACGAGCTGTCCGCGGTCCGGTCCGCCCACGCCACGCTCGACGTACGCACCCAGGACCTGCAGCGCTCCAACTCGGAGCTGGAGCAGTTCGCCTACGTGGCATCGCACGACCTGCAGGAACCGCTGCGCAAGGTCGCCAGCTTCTGCCAGCTCCTGCAACGGCGGTACTCAGGGCAGCTCGACGAGCGCGCCGACCAGTACATCCACTTCGCGGTGGACGGTGCGAAGCGGATGCAGGTGCTGATCAACGACCTGCTGGCGTTCAGCCGGGTCGGCCGCATCGTGCGGGAGCGCGAGCGCATCTCGTGCGACACGATGCTCGCGTCGGCATTGGCGAACCTGTCCGAGGCGATCGAGCAGGCAGGCGCGACGGTCGACGCCGGGGAGCTGCCGGTGGTCCTGGCCGAGGGCCCACTGCTGACCGCAGTGTTCCAGAACCTGGTCGGGAACGCGTTGAAGTTCCACGGCGACGAACCGCCGCACGTCCGGATCGGTGCCTGCCGGACGACCGACGACGAATGGCTGTTCTCGGTGTCCGACAACGGCATCGGCATCGCCGCGGAATACGCCGAGCGGATTTTCGTGATCTTCCAGCGCCTGCACGGCAAGGAGGTCTATCCAGGCACGGGCATCGGGTTGGCCATGTGCAGGAAGATCATCGAGTTCCACGGCGGCAAGATCTGGTTGGACACCACGGTGACGACCGGCGCCCGATTCTGTTTCACCCTGCCGGTACTACCTTCGGACGACGAGGAGAACCACGATGATGATGACCGAGACCTCGCCGATGAGCGTGATCGACGTGTTGCTGGTGGAGGATGATCTGGGCGACGTCCTGATGACCAGAGAGGCGTTCGAGGCGCACAAGATCCGCAACGAGCTGCACGTGGCCACGGACGGCGAGCAGGCGCTGCAGTTCCTGCACCGCCGGGGGGAGTACGAGCACGCGCCGCGGCCCGGACTGATCCTGCTGGACCTCAACCTGCCGCGCCGGGACGGCCGCGAGGTGCTCGCCGAGATCAAGGCGGACCCCGACCTGCGCACCATTCCCGTCGTGGTGCTGACCACCTCCGAAGCGGAGGAGGACATTCTGCGCAGCTATTCGCTGCACGCCAACGCGTACGTCAGCAAGCCGGTCGACTTCGACCGGTTCATCGAGGTGATTCGACGGATCGACGACTTCTTCGTCACCGTCGTCAAACTGCCGAGGTGACGACGACCGGGGTGGCGCCCGGTCAGTCGACCGGCGCCGCTTCCGGCTCAGGCTCGGCCTCGCGCAGCGGGCCGAACACGCTCACCGCGGTGGCCGGACCCAGGTGCATGCCGCGCATCAGGCCGGCGGACTGACCGACGCGTGCGGAGCTGAGCAGGGAAGGCCGGACCTCGCACTCCTTCAACGTGGTCCAGTCAGACCAGTCCGGAACAAGTACGTCCATCGGTGAGAACTCCCCAGAGCAGATCGGGACGGCGGTCGGGTACGAATGATTCGCGACGGAACTGACGCGCGTTCGTAGGCTCCCTGTCGTCCAGCTGAATTTCGTGTGTCTACGTATCCGCGCACGCCGCTCCGCCCGCGGACCAAACCGTTGAGCCATTGCCCCTGGCCGGGCCAGTGGCGGGTCGACCGCACGCACGGCTGACCCAACCGTGGATAGCGGGACGCCGGAGCTGACCCTCTTCAGAGCGCCACCGAGTGTACGCCTGCCCCGTCGTGCCTTCCACATCGGGCGGGTAGCGGGCTGTTCGGCCGGGCCGAGGACCCGGTTTGATAAAGCGGAACTGATAAGGCTAGGTTTACTATCCGTGCCGACCGACGACCCCGCCGAACCCGACCTGTTCCGGGCGGGCAGCGACCTCAAGGTCGCGGTCGGGCGGGTCGTCCGCAGGCTGCGCCAGGACCACGCGCCCGGTGAGCTGACGCTCTCCGAGTTCTCCGTACTGTCCAGATTGGACAGAGGTGGTCCGGCGACGCCTGGTGCACTGGCCGACGGGGAACACGTGCGGCCGCAAGCGATGGGCGCCACACTCGCGGTGCTGGAGCAGCGGCACCTCATCGACCGCGCCGCCGATCCCGGCGACGGCAGGCGCGTCCTGATGTCGATCAACGAAGAGGGCAGGCGGGTGCTCGTCGACCGGCATTCGCTGAACGTGCAGCGCGTCACCCGGGCCCTCACCGAGGGCTTCAGCCGAGAGGAGCAGCAGCACTTGATCGCGGCCATCCCATTGCTGGAGCGCATGGCGGACCTGCTGTGACCGAACCGGGGCCAGGCGGCAACTACAAGTGGATCGCCCTGTCCAACACCACTCTCGGCGTGTTGATGGCATCCGTCGACGCTTCGATCGTGATCATCTCGCTGCCCGCGATCTTCCGGGGCATCGGCCTGGATCCGTTGGCAGCGGGCAATATCGGCTATCTGCTGTGGATGATCCTGGGCTACCTGCTCGTGTCCGCGGTGCTCGTCGTGGTGCTGGGCAGGCTCGGCGACATGTTCGGCCGGGTCCGCACGTACAACCTCGGCTTCGTCGTCTTCACGATCGCGTCGATCCTGCTGTCGGTGGACCCGTATCACGGCTCGGCGGGCGCGCTGTGGCTGATCGGCTGGCGAGTCGGGCAGGCCGTCGGCGGCGCGATGCTGACCGCGAGCTCGGCGGCCATCCTGACCGACGCGTTCCCCGCGAACCAGCGCGGTATGGCGTTGGGCGTCAACCAGATCACCGCGCTGGCGGGCCAGTTCCTCGGTCTGTTGCTGGGAGGTGTGCTCGCGCAGGTCGACTGGCGCGCAGTGTTCTGGGTCAACGTGCCGTTCGGCGTGTTCGGCACCGTGTGGTCCTACCTGAAGCTGCGCGAGTTCGGCACGCCGCGCCGGGCCAGGATCGACTGGCTGGGCAACCTCACGTTCACCGCGGGAGCGGGCCTGCTGCTGGCCGCGATCACCTACGGCATCCAGCCCTACGGCGGCAGGCCGACCGGCTGGACCAACCCGGTCGTGCTCGGCGGTCTAGGGCTCGGTGTGCTGCTCCTGGTGGCATTCTGCGTGACCGAACTGAAGATCCCCGACCCGATGTTCGAGCTGCGGCTGTTCAAGATCAGAGCGTTCGCGGCGGGCAACCTGGCCGCGCTGCTGACCGCGATCGCGCGCGGCGGCCTGCAGTTCATGCTCATCGTCTGGCTGCAGGGCATCTGGCTGCCGCTGCACGGGTACGCGTTCGAGGACACCCCGCTGTGGGCGGGCATCTACCTGCTGCCGCTCACCGTCGGGTTCCTCATCGCGGGCCCGGTGTCGGGCTGGCTGTCCGACCGGTTCGGCGCGCGCCTGTTCAGTACCGGCGGCCTGGTGCTGCTCGTGCTCTCGTTCGTCGGCCTGCTCCTGCTGCCGGTGAACTTCAGCTATCCGGCGTTCGCGGCGCTGCTGGTGCTCAGCGGCATCGGGCAGGGCATGTTCTCGGCCCCGAACACGTCGGCGATCATGAGCAGCGTGCCGGTCGCGGACCGTGGTGTCGCGTCGGGCATGCGGGCGACGTTCCAGAACTCGGGCACGGCGCTGTCCATCGGTGTGTTCTTCTCGCTGATGGTCGCCGGCCTGGCCGGTTCGCTGCCCGCGACGCTCACGGCCGGCCTGACCGCCCGGGGCGTACCGCACGCGGCCGCCGCCAACCTGGCGCACCTGCCACCGGTGAGCACACTGTTCGCGGCCTTCCTGGGCAACAACCCGATCGGCCACCTGCTGTCCGGCGGCAACGTGCTCGACTCGCTGTCGCCGCGCAACGCGGCCATCCTGACCGGTAACCGGTTCTTCCCCGAGTTGATCTCCACGCCGTTCCACGACGGCCTGGTGATCGTGTTCGGCACGGCGGCCGCGATGGCCGCCGTGGCCGCACTGGCGTCCTTCCTGCGTGGCGCCCGGTACTTCCATCTCGAGCAGGAAACCAGCAGTAACAAGGCAAGGGAGAACGCAGCATGACCGACGCGATCCAGGCGGAGACCGTCACCATCACCGGACACGGCGGCGACGAGATCGAGGCCTACCTCGCGCGCCCGCTGTCGGACGCGCCGCGCGGCGGCGTCGTCCTGATCCACCACATGCCCGGCTACGACGAGTGGACCAAGGAAGTCGCCGTCAAGTTCGCCAATCACGGCTACGCGGCCGTGATACCGAACCTGTACCACCGTGAGGCACCGGGTGCGAGCCCGGACGACGCGGCCGCCGCGGCCCGCGCCAACGGCGGTGTGCCGGACGACCGGCTGGTCGGCGACGTCGACGGCGGAGCCAAGTACCTCAACTCGCTGGAGCACGCGAACGGCAAGATCGGCGTGATCGGGCACTGCTCCGGTGGCCGCCAGACGTTCCTGGCCGCCTGCTCGCTGCAGATCGACGCCGCCGTCGACTGCTACGGCGCGTTCGTGGTCAACGACCCGCCGGAGGGCTCCGGCTTCAAGATGCACTCGCTGATGGGCATCGCGGGCAACCTGTCCTGCCCGCTGCTGGGCCTGTTCGGTGCCGACGACAAGTTCCCTGGCCCGGATGAGGTCAAGACCCTCGACGACGAGCTGACCAAGCTCGGCAAGGACCACGAGTTCCACAGCTACGAGGGCGCGGGCCACGCGTTCTTCGCCTACGACCGGCCCAGCTACCGGCCCGAGGCTGCGGTGGACGGCTACCAGAAGATCTTCGCGTTCTTCGGCACCCACCTGTCCTAGAGGAGAGTCCCATGTGCACATACCTCACCGAGAAGGTGGAGATCGACGGCAGCGGCAAGGGTGCCGCGGGCTGGTTCGACGTGAGCCACGCCACCGTCTATGTCGACCACCCGGTGCACGCCCAGTACGCCCACACCGTGAACGTCGACTTCATCAACCCGGCGCTCGGCGCGTCCTCCCGGGTCGCGCTGGAACTGACCGAGGAATCGGCGCTCGCTCTCGTCGGGGCGATCCAGCAGGCGCTGGCGTCGGCACCCGCCGGCCTGGCCTCCAAGGACCAGGTGGTCGGGGCGCACTGACACTCGTTAGGGGGGCCGACAGGTTTGTCATGCGGATCGGCGGGAAAACCTGCCATTCGTAGCGGCACCAATCGGTACTACGTCGTTCGACGCAGCGTCCCCCCGGCGAGCACCCGATCGGTCCGCGGACCGATCGACGTGGCGCAGCAAGTGTGGCGCAGGGAGGAGCCCCATCGTGACGACCGTCCGCATCCCGCTGCCGGCCGGCACGATGGCGGTTCCTGCCGCCCGCCGGCACACAGCGGAGGTGCTGTTCGCCTGGGGTCTGCCCGAGCGGGTGAGGGAGAACGCCGAGCTGGTGGTCTCCGAGCTGGTGGGCAACGCGGTGGAGCACGGCGGCGGCAGGACGGAGCTGGGGATCTCCCGGGGCGAGGACGTGGTCAGGGTGGACGTCTTCGACACGAACCCGGAACCGCCGGTGATGCTGAGCCCGACGACCGGCGACGACCGCCACCGCGGCCTGTTGATCGTGGCGGCGCTGGCCACGAACTGGGGCACCGACCGGGCCGGCGCGGGTAAGTCGGTCTGGGCCGAACTGCCGTGCGGGATCATGGAGCAACTCGAGGTCACCGGCGGCGAGCGGGTCGGACCGGAGATCAGCCGGGACAAGATGCGGCCGTTGCGCGAGACCGCCACCGATGACCGCTCGTTGAGCGGCTGACCGCCTGCGGGACCCTGGGTACCGTCGACTACGGTGCTGGCCAGCGTGGACGCCGCACGGGATGCGTGCGGTTGACGAAGCGCCGGATCGGGTACTGCACCTCTTGGGGTGCACGACCAAGCGTGCCGAAGCCACCCTGGAGGACACATGCTCGAGCTCGACTGGGCGCGGGAGGACGACGTCGTCGTACTATCCGCCTCCGGTGACGTCGACCTGCACACCGCGGGCCAGTTGCGTGATGCCGTCGTCAACGCGGTCGGCGGGGGGGACGATGGCGACGCACCCCGGCAGGTGGACGTCGACCTGTCCGGAGTGCCGTTCCTCAATTCCAGCGGCCTGGGCGCCCTGCTGGCCGGCGTGAAGGAGGCCAACCGCCTCGGCATCGTGTTCCGCGTGCTGAACTTGCAGCCGCCGGTGCGCCGGGTCGTGGAGATGATGGGTCTGACCGAGGTGCTGGACGTGCGCGGATGAGCGACACCAGGAACACGGTCGACGAGCTTGCCGCGATCGAGATCCGGCTGACAGCGGGATCGGAGTACCTGTCCACGGTCCGTGCGGTCGCGGCGGATCTGGCGTTGCAGCAGGACATGACGCTCGACGAGGTCGACGACCTCCGGCTCGCGGTGGACGAGGCGTGCTCGATGCTGGTGCCGCTGTCGGTGCCCGGCGGTGAGTTGCGCTGCCGGTTCAGCTTGGCGGAGCAGGAGATCCGGGTCCGCTGCTCGGTCGAGGCTGCCACCGACGAGCGGCCACCCACGGACGGTTTCCCGTGGCAGGTGCTGATGACCCTGACCGACTCCGTGCGTAGCGATGTGGACGACGACGGCGCCTGGATCGAGCTGGTCAAGGCGAAAGTCGACGGGGCGTGACGGATCAGCGCCGCGGCTCGTCGAGAAAGTCGGACTCACGCGGTGGCTACGATCATCTGGCTCCGCTGTTCGTCGAGTTGCGAGAATTGTCCGATGACGACCCCCGCAGGGTCGAATTGCGCGAACGCCTGGTGACCGAGCACCTACCGGTCGCCGAGAACATCGCCCGCCGCTACCGCAACCGTGGTGTGCCGCACGCGGATCTGGCCCAGGTGGCCGCTGTGGGGCTCATGCACGCGGTCGACAGGTTCGACCCGGAACGCGGCGCGGACTTCATGTCGTTCGCGGTGCCCACCATGGTCGGCGAGGTAAGGCGGCACTTCCGGGACTCGTCGTGGCTGGTGCACGTGCCCAGGCCACTCAAGGAGCGCCACGCGTCCATCGCGACCGCGGCGGCGGACCTGACGGGCGAGCTGGGCCGGTCACCGACACCGAGCGAGCTGGCGGCGAGGTTGGGCATCCCGAAGCAGGAGGTCATCGAAAGCCTGCTGGTGGCGGGAGCGCAGCGCGGCGCGTCCCTGGACGAGCCGTCGCACGAGGACGGCACGGCGTCGTTCGTGGAGCGGCTCGGTGGCGAGGACGCTGCGCTGATGAACGCCGAGAACCGGATGGCGTTGCGCCCGCTACTGGCCGCGTTGCCGGAACGCGAACGCACGGTGATCGTGCTCCGCTTCTTCCACAACATGACACAAAGCGAGATCGCCAGCCGGCTCGGTATCTCCCAGATGCACGTTTCGCGACTGTTGGCCAGGACATTGGCCCAGTTGCGCAGAGGACTGCTGTCCGACGGGTGAGGTCACGAAGCGGCAACAGGGGTGCTTCTGTCGGCCAAATGGGGTACGCATGTCGCATGGACACGACATCGGTGGGGACGGCCGATTCGGTTGAGAGGTCGGGGAGCACCCCGATTTTTGACGAGTTGGTCGGGCGGTTCGGTCTCCAGCTACCAGCTGAGGCGCTAGTGCGGGCTCCCGTGGGAGAGCCGACAGAAGAGCAGGTCGCGACGGCGTAACGCCAGGTCAGGACGGTCGAGCTGGGGAGAGTTCGGCACACGACGAGGAAGCCGGCTTGGCACCACACACAGTGACCGAGCCGGCTTTTTCGTGCGTTTGGAGCGGGCAGGCGGACGGCCGCGACTGACTACGGAACGTCACTGCCTGAGACCGCTGGGCTGCTGTCGACGGCCATCGACAACGGCGCAGAACCGCGTGCCCGCCGGTAGGAGCCGAGGATCACAGACCTGTCCGGCACGAAGGACAACCACCCCCAGCAGCGGCCCAGCCGGGCTCGACCACCGCTCGACTGTCCGGTACCAACTCCACCCACATCCAGCGGCCGCCGGACCCAACGCGACCACCTCGCGACCGGACAGCCGCTGCGCCGGCCGAGCCGCCATGAGACTGCCGAGCACCAACCTCACCCGGAGGCCCGGCAGCCGCCAACTCGGGCTGACCACCCGCGAGACCCGTCGCGGTGCACGGGCACTTTGTTCTTGCTCGACGGGCTGCAGGACAAGCAAACCGGCTTGGGCCGGCTGCCGGCCCGGGGCCCGACCGCCGATCTGTCGGACGTTGCCCCGGGCCGCTTGCGCTAGCCGACTCCGGTGCCGCAGTTGCCGCAGAAGCGGGCTCCGGTGGGCAATTCCGTGCCGCAGGCCGTGCAGTGGATGGCCGGCGCGGCCATTGCCTGCCCGCAGCTCATACAGAACTTGGCACCCGGCGGGTTGGTCGTCTGGCATGCCGCACACGCCGCCCCGCTGGCCACCGCAGGCTGCTCGCCCTGCTGACCGGCGGGCGGGGGACCGGCGTAGCCACCCTGGCCGCCACCGGCGAACCCCGCGGGCGGGGGAGCGGCGGGCGAACCCGGCTGGGACACGGCTTGGTTCCCCATACCCAGACCGGCGGCCAGGAACGCTCCGCCGACCGCGCCTTCGCCCTTGGCCATGCCCTGGCCGGCACCGAGCGCCATCTCGCCTGCCGCATACTGGTTGAAGCCGCCTGCCAGGCGCGAGTAGCTGGTGTCCTTGGCCAGTGTCTTGAGCTGGGCCGCGTCCTCCGGCGAGAGGTTGACGTCGAAGTTGCCCATCCTGGTCAGCGCGACACCGTAGGCCGCCAACTGCTCGTTGGCCTTCATGATGACCGCTTGCTCGATCTCCTGCGTGTAGGCCGACAACCCGAGGATGGGCCAGCCGCTGCGGACGATCTGGTTGGTGATGTCGGAGCGCATCACCTTCAGCAACTGGTCGCTCACCCAGGCCGACACGCGCTCGTTGTTGGTCACGTCGACCGTCGACAACAGGTTCGTGATGAGCCGGATCGGGTCGACGACCCGCATCGCGTAGTCGCCGAACACGCGCAACGTCACGATCAGGCCGGTCTGCCGGTCCTGGACGTCGTCGATCCGGCCGCCGAAGGTGAAACCCGTGTACTCACGGCTGCCGACGAAGTACAGCTCGGCGCGGTAGGCGTTGCCGCCGGTGGCCATGTCGATCAGCGCACCCAGACCGGGCAGCTCGTTCGCGTCGATCTGGTGGCGGCCCGGGCCCATGGTCTGCACGACCTGGCCCGTGTTGACGAACAGGGCCACCTCGTCGGCGTTGACGATGGCCCGGGTGAACCGGCGAATGTTGACGTCCGGCCATTTGTAGACCAGTTGTCCTTTTCGGTCATCCGGAACCGCGATGAATTCGCGACTGAACAGCGCCACCGTTGCCTCCCACCCGGCCGATTGCTGTGACCATACTGGCATCCTCCTGAGTCTTGGCGAAGTACGCACAACTCGAGATCACGCGCTGCTAGGTTTTGCGTGATCCAAGCGGGCCGGTTGGGGGGCCCTTGTGCGAACGGAGAACCCTGTGGACCGGATCGAGTGTCAGTGGTGCCGCGGCCAGAACCCGCCCGGCACTGTGAGCTGCATTACCTGTGGCGCCCCGCTGGACGAACGCAACCGCGTGTCGCGACTCGGGTTGGCGCGAGGCTCCGCGCCTGCGCGACATGACCGAGTTCCGCTTCTCGAACAGCACCTGCCAGGTCGAGGGCGAGCTGGTGCCGGTGGCCGAGATCAACCTGGGCGCAAGGTGACGCGGTCTTCTTCGAGCACCACGTGATGCTCTGGAAGGACGAGCACACCCCGATCTCCGCGCTGAGCACCGGCGGTGGCTTCAAGCGGATGCTCGGCGGTATGCCGTTCGTCGTGACCGTGGCCCAGGGCCCCGGCCGCGTCGCGTTCTCCCGGGACGCACCCGGCGAGCTGGTCGTGCTGCCGCTGCACCCGGGCATGGAACTGGACGTGCGCGAGCACGCCTTCCTGGTCGCGTCCGGCACCATCAACTACTCGTTCGTGCGGATCAAGGGCCTGGCCAACGTGCTGCACGGCGGCGGCGGCATGTTCATGGACCGGTTCGTCACCGCGGGCACGCCGGGCCTGCTGATGCTGCACGGCTACGGCAACGTGTTCGAGCGCACACTCGCGCCGGGGGAGAAGATCCTCGTCGAGCCGGGTGGCTTCCTCTACAAGGACTCGACCGTCCAGATGGAGGCGGTGCAACAGAAACTGCGCACCGGGCTGATGCGGCACAGCATGTACCTGGCCGAGATGACGGGACCAGGCCGGGTCGGTATCCAGTCGATGTACGTCCACCACCACTCCGAGTGAGGCCGCGATGACTGGTGCGACCCCCTTCGTCTGCCGCTACTGCCGGCAGCACAGCGACCCTACGGCCCACTCCTGCCCGCGCTGCGGCGCTCCGGTGGACGTGCGGGCCTCCGTCAGCGCATCCGGCTGGCAGAAACAACCACCCATCAAGGACATGGCCCAGATCCAGTTCGGCCAGTCGTCCCTGCAGATCGAGGGCGCCTACGTGCCGGTCGCGGACTTCGCGCTCACCGGCAACGACTACATCTACTTCTCCCACCACGTGCTGCTGTGGACGGACCCGGACGCGCAGCTGACCAACATGACCCTGTCCGGCGGCTGGAACCGGATGATGTCCGGGCTGCCGCTGATCATGGTCGAAGGCCGTGGCCCCGGCCACATCGCCTTGTCCGACAACCATGCGGGCGATCTCGTGGTGCTGCCGCTGGAACACGGGCAGCGGATCTGGGTGCGGGAGCACCGGTTCCTCGCCGCCACCGGCAACGTCCAGTACACCTGGGAACGGTCGCCCGTGTGGTTCGTGACCGGCAGCGGTGACGACCGGGAAACCCACTATCCGATGGGCATGTACGGCGACGTGTTCGGCGCGCAGGGCTCGCCGGGGCTGCTCCTGCTGCACTCGCCGGGCAACACCTTCGTGCGCGATCTGCAGCCGGGCGAGACGATGCTCGTGCAGCCGAGTGCGTTGCTGTACAAGGACATGTCCGTGAACATGCATCTGCATCTGGAGTACCCGCACTCGCAGGGCCTGTTCTCCTGGCGTCGGTTCAGCTACCGCAGCCTGTGGCTGAAGCTGACCGGGCCGGGCCGGGTGGCCGTGCAGTCGGTCTACCAGCGGCCGGAGAACTCCGAGCCGATCACGTCGCATTCCTACGCCACGGCTCAGCACTGGTGAACCGCAGGTCGCCGGCCAGGTCCCGGACCTGGTCGGCGGCCAGCTCGTCGCCCGCCCAGCCGGTGACCAGCCTCGCCACCTGCGCCTCGGCCAGTGCCCGCCGCTGCGTCGCCGCCCGGTCGGTCAGCTCCGCGTCCAGCACCCGCAGCCGGTCCGCATACGTCGCCAGCGCGGCCACCCGGTCGACCAGGGCCTCCCAGCTTCGTGTCAGCACCGCGCCGTACGTGTCGTCGGCCGACCGGCCCGGCCCGCCCAGCCGGTGGCACAGGTCGGCCAGCTCGAAGGCCCTGCCGTCGATCGCGTCCAGCTCCGCCACCAGGTCCAGCCGGATCTGGTGATCCTCCAGATCGGGCGAGCCCCACGCGGTGCTCGTCGCGATCCGTGCCACGACCGATACCGCGACGAACACGAGGGCGCGTTCCTCCGTCTGGGCGAGCGGGCCGAGCCAGTTCGACTGCGAGCACCACACCGTGCCGTCCGGCCACGTGCACAGGTCGGCAGGCCGCAACGACAATCCCCCCTGGGCCAGCGTGGTGCGGACCGTGTCCAGCACGGTGGTCCTGGCCGCCTGGAGCTCGGCATCCGTAATTCCGTCCACCGTCACATGTCAATGCTAGGCCAGCCAAAAGTGTGAACTGTTGGAAAGAAACAGACCCTGGCATGTGTCCCGCCAAAGTGTTACACCGGGATGGGTGCCGCGGGCGTCGCGGTACCGTGCACGCCGGGAGGGCTTCAGACATGACGAGCGTACGGCGCCGGCTCCGCTGGTCCGGCACGATCACCGCCGCTGTGCTCGCGGTGACCCCGGTGCTGCTGGGTGGTTCGGCCAGCCCGGACCGCGCACCGATGGTGGGTGCGACGGCCGGGTTGAGCGCGCTGAACCCGCAACAGCTGGCGGGTCAGCGGGTCATCTACTCCTACAGCGGCCTCACGCCACCGTCGTCACTGATCCAGCGCATCCGTGCAGGTGAGGCAGCGGGTGTCATCTTCTTCGGCGACAACATCTCCAGCGAAGACCAGATCGGCTCGGTGATCACCGAGCTGCGCCAGGCCGACGACGCGAGCCCGGTGCGGGAACCGCTGCTGCTGATGACCGACCAGGAGGGCGGCCAGGTACGCAGGCTGCCCGGCGAGCCGACGCTGTCGGAGAAGCAGGTCGGCGCGGCGGCGAACCCCGTCGCGGCGGCGAGCCAGGCGGGTACCGGCGCGGGGGAGAACCTCGCCGGCGTCGGCATGAACGTCAACCTGTCGCCGGTGCTGGACGTGTACCGGCAGGCGGGTGACTTCGACGACGAGTTCGGCCGCTCCTACAGCATGAGCCCGACCACCGTGGCCGGCCTGGGCAGCGCGTTCATCACCGCGCAGCAGAAGGTCGGGCCCGCCGCGACGGCGAAGCACTTCCCTGGCCTGGGTGCGGCGACGGCCGCCGAGAACACCGACGCCGGCCCGGTCACGCTGAACGTGCCGCTGGACAGCCTGCGCTCCACCGACGAGGCGCCCTACCCGGCGGCGATCGCCGCGGGCGTCAAGCTGGTCATGGTGTCCTGGGCGACCTACCCGGCCCTGGACGCGGGCCACCCCGCCGGCCTGTCCTCGGCGGTCGTCCAGGGTGAGCTGCGCGGCAGGCTCGGCTTCACGGGCGTCACCATCACCGACGCGCTGGAAGCCGGTTCCCTGAAGGCCTTCGGCACCGACAAGCAGCGCGGTGTCGACGCGGCCGCGGCCGGTATGGACCTGATCCTGTGCTCCGGTGGCACCGTGACCCAGGGCGACGACGTCGAGTCCGCACTGGTCGCCGCGCTGCGGTCCGGCACACTCGACCAGGCCGCGTTCCAGCAGTCCGTCAACCGGATCACCGCGCTGCGCTCCGGTCTGCGCTGAGCTCCGGTCTGCGCTGAGCCGGTCGGTCAGCGTGCGGTGCAGTGCACCACGGGCTGGGCCGGCTGAGCGGGCTTGCCGTCGGTGTCACCGATACTGACACTGCCGAGGAACCCGAACGTGGTCGATGCGTCCGCGGACATCTCCGCGTTGTAGCTGAGATTCGCGATGGTGGCCGACGTGCCCCGCTGCGAGAGCCGGCCGTTCCAGACCTGCGTGATGGTCTGGCCGTCGGGCAGCTCCAGCGTCACGGTCCACCCGGCGAGTGTTGCCTGGCCGGGATTGCTGACCGTGACCTGGGCCTGGTAGCCGCCCTGCCACGCGTTGACCAGCGAGTAGTCCGCCACACAGCCGACCGGGGAATGTGTCGTGCGCGGCGCCGGGATGCCCCGGGTGTGCGCGGTCGGCGGCCTGTCCGTGGCCGTCGTCGTGGGCGGGCTGCCCGCGCCGCCGATCAGCACGCCGGTCACCAGGCCGACGGCCACCAGCCCCACGGCGGCGAGTGCGGCCACCACGGTCCTGCGGCGTGGTCGCGGTAGCGGTCCGTCGGGCAGCCGGAGGGTGGCCTGGGGCGGTATGACGGACCTGCCGTCGGCGATACCGCCCAGCGCCTCGGCGGCCTGGGCCATCGTCGGGCGCTCCGCGGGATCGCGACGCAACAGCCACGACAGCACCGGGGCGAACGGGCCTGCCGACCGCGGCGGCGCGACCTGGCCCTCGGCAACGGCCTTCAACAGCAGGATCGTGTTCTCGCCGTACCCGAACGGTGGCCTGCCCTCGGTGGCCGCGTAAAGGGTCGCACCGAGGGAGAACACATCCGACGCGAACGTGGCGTGCCCGCCCGCCGCTATCTCCGGTGCCAGGTACGCGGGCGTGCCAACGACGATGCCGGGACCGGTCACCGAGCCGTCGCCCACTGCTCGCGAGATGCCGAAGTCGGTGATCTTCGCGCCCGCGTCCTCGGTGAGCAACACGTTGTCCGGCTTGACGTCCCGGTGCACGATGCCGGCCGCGTGCGCGGCGGCGAGCGCCTCGGCGATCTGTTCGCCGATCCGCGCGACCCGGGTCGGCGTCAGCTTGCCCAGCTCGGTCGCCAGCGAGCGGGCGGGCACGTACTCCATCACCAGGCACGGCCGGCCGTCGTGCTCGACCACGTCGTGCACGGTGACCGCGTGCGGGTGCTGCAGCCGTGCGGTGAGCCGGGCCTCGCGCAACGCCCGCAGATCACCCTCGCGGGCCGCGATCTCGCTGAGCCCGGCAGCGGGCAGCAGCCGCTTCACCGCGACGACACGGTCGAGGCGTTCGTCCCAGGCCCGCCAGACCTCGCCCATCGCCCCGCTGCCGAGTCGCTCGACCAGGCGATAGCGTCCGGCGATCACCGTCTCGCTCACGCGATCACCGTCTCGCTCACGCGATCACCGTCTCGCTCACGCGATCACCGTCTCGCTCACGCGATCACCGTCTCGCTCACGCGATCACCGTCTCGCTCACGCGATCACCGTCTCGCTCACGCGATCACCGTCTCGCTCACGCGATCACCGTCTCGCTCACGCGATCACCGTCTCGCTCACGCGATCACCGTCTCGCTCACGCGACCACCTCGCTGGCGCTGGGAGCGCCTTCGCGAACTCGCGTCACCGTCTCGCTCACGCGACCACCTCGCTGGCGCTCGGCGGGCGCATTCGCGAACTCGCTGTGCCATTACGTTCGCTCGCACGCTCGCTCACAGGCGCCCTCCCGTGGCCACAAGTCTAGGAGTTCCCCGTCGCACCGGACCTCAACAATGTGCCGTGGCGACGAACTGGTCCGTCGCGGCCGCCACGATGTCGGCCCGGTCGGCCGTGATCTCGCCGCCGAGCCACGCGGTGAGCAGCTCTGCCAAGCCGCCGACGAACAGTAGTGCGTTGATCTCGTCGCGCGGCGGCGGGAGTGCCTCGTCCCCGAACAGTGCGTGCGCCTCGACCACGATGCGGTGCGCGAACTCGCGCAGCAGCTCGTGCCTGCGGCCCCGCAACGGATCCGCGGCGGCCGACTCCACGAGTGCCGCCCTGCCCTTGCGCGGGTCGTCGGTGATGAAGTCGACGAACGCGGTGATCATCGCGCCTGCCGCTGCCCTCGGCTCCCGCGGCGCGGCGGCCAGGGCCGCCGCGATCGTCGCGCGGGCCTCGGCGGCCACCTCGTCGACGACGGCCAGCATCAGCTCGTCGCGGCTGCTGAAGTGTTCGTAGAAGTACCGTTCGGTGAGCTTCGCCCGTGCGCAGACGGCTGTCATGGTGGTCTGCTCCCAGCCGGCAGTGCCGAGCAGGTCGAGACCCGCGGCGATCAGCCGGTTGCGGCGATCCGCCTTGCGGTCCTCGGCGCTGACACCCCGATAGGGGCGGGTGGTCGACGGCACCGGTCCATCCTGACAGACGTATTGACAGCGGTGGCCGGGTGACTAGGTTGGAGTTGACAGAGCGTCCTGTCAGTTTGTGGTTCGAGGAGGTCGCGATGCCCCGGGTCCAAGCCCTCGCCCCTGTTCCGGCCGGTAGTGAGCTCAAGCCGGTGTTCGGCCACTTCGGCCTCCCCGTGCTCGGTTCCGGTGCCGCCTACATCCACAACCCGCTCGGATTGTGGCGCAAGCAGTACCGCGAGCAGGGTCCGGTGTCCTGGATGGGCGCGTTCGGCCAGCGCACGGTCACGCTGCTCGGCCCGGACGCCTGTGCCGTGGCCCTGGTCAACGCGGACAAGGCATTCGCCAACGGACCCGGCTGGAATTTCTACATCGGCAAGTTCTTCGGCCGTGGCCTGATGCTGCTGGACTTCGAGGAACACCGGACACACCGGCGCATCCTGCAGGAGGCGTTCACCCCGCAGCGGCTCGCCCGCTACGTCGACGGCCTGCACCCGGCGATCGCGGCCGGCCTGGACGCCTGGACTCCGCGGTCGGGCTTCCGCGCCTATCCGGCGGCCAAGACCCTGACCCTCGATTTGGCCACGGACATCTTCATGGGCGGCCACGAGGGGACGAACCCCGGTGAGATGGCGAAGGTGAACCAGGCGTTCATCGCGTGCGTGCAGGCGTCCACGTCGTTCGTCCGCTTCCCGGTGCCCGGCGGCAGGTGGCGGCGCGGCCTGGCAGGCAGGCAGTTGCTGGAGAGCTTCCTGCGCAAGTACCTGCCCGCGCGCCGCGCCGGATCGGGTGACGACCTGTTCTCGGTGCTGTGCCGGATCGAGACCGACGAGGGCGAGAGCCTGTCCGACGTCGACGTGATCAACCACATGATCTTCCTCCTGATGGCCGCGCACGACACGTCGACCATCACGATCTCCACCATGCTCGGCTATCTCGGCCAGCATCCCGAGTGGCGGGAGCGCTGCCGCGAGGAGTCGCACGGGCTCGGCACGGCCACACCCACCGTCGGCCAGCTGGGCGAACTCCGCTCACTGGACCTGGTGATGAAGGAGAGCCAGCGGCTGGTCACCCCGGTGCCCAGCATGGCCCGCGCCACCGTCAAGGACACCGAGGTACTCGGCCACTACCTGCCCGCCGGCACGAAGGTCTCGGTGACCCCGCACTTCAGCCACCACCTCGAAGAGCTGTGGCCGGACCCGGAGCGCTTCGACCCGGGCCGGTTCGCCGACGACCGGCGCGAGGACAAGGTGCACCGCTACGCGTGGGCACCGTTCGGCGGCGGCGCGCACAAGTGCATCGGAATGTACTTCTCGGTCGCCGAGGTCAAGGCCGTGCTGCACCAGATCCTGTTGCGCTTCGACTGGGAGGTCGACCCGGCCTACCGCGCACCGCTGGACTTCACGGCCCTGCCCTTCCCGTCCGACGGCCAGCCGATCGATCTGCGCCCACTGACCGGCGCCGCCGCGAAACCGGCCGCCGCCTGAGTTCACTATCCACACCGGACGGTCCGCACCTACTCGAGCCGCAGCGCCGCTGTCCATACCGGACCGTGGTGCTCGATGTAGTCCGCTGCCGGGCCCCAGTGGTCGCCATGGCCCTGTGCGTACAGTCGCGCCCACGGCTGCTCGTCGGACGTGCGCAGCAGGTCGAACATGCCTCGCGTGTGGGCGGCGATCAGGGCGGGGAACTCCTGGCGCTGCACGGCGTCCAGGCCGTAGCCGTCGGCCAGCGCGCGTAGCCGCGGACCGTCCACCGACGGGTCACCGCCTGCGTGCAGAGGCACGAAACCGTGGGCGGCGTAACCGAGATCCCACAATCGCGACCCCGGCCCGGCGGCGTCCCAGTCGATGAACACCCATCGGTCCTCGCGGACAACCAGGTTCCACGGTGCCAGGTCGTGGTGGCAGACCAGGTCCTCCCGATCCGGCGGGATCACCACCTGCCAGCCGGCGCCGACGGGTGGCCGGAACTCGGCCGCCGCGTCGTGCAGCTCACGGATCAGCCTGCCGGCCCGCGTCAGCTCGGCGGCGCTCATCGCGGACCGCGTGTCGGCCAGTTCACCGGGGATGTACTCCAGCACGTGCCGACCCTGCTCGTCCCGCCCGAAACTCCTTGGCGCACCACGAAAGCCGACGTCGTGCAGGTGTACCAGCAGGGCGTGCACGGCATCGGTCCACGGACCCGCCGGCTTGCGTACGGTGTCGCCGACCCGCACCACGACGCCGGCGACGTTGCCGCCGGTGAGGATCTGCTCCACTCAGACGATGCCGTCCCACAGCACGCGCTCGTCCGCCCTCGGGTCGTGCACGACCTCCGATTCGGGCGTGCCGAACGTCTGCACGGCCCGGCCGGCCGGGTCGTACGCGGGCCAGCCCGGGTCACCTGTCCGCGCGAACCGGATCCACCGGGCGTGCATGTCGGTGGCCACCTCCTGCGGCGGCTCGTCGCCGACCAGGCCCGCCGTGCCGGGTTCGGCGAGGTTGTCGAACACGAACCCGATCTCCAGGGCGTGGCACGCGCCGAGGTCGCGCACCGGGGTGCCCCAGGCGAACTCGTAGCAGTAGGTGGCCGTCGGCGCGCCCGCACGAGCCTCCGCGAGCCGGACCGCGGGCACCCGGAAGTACTGGTCGCTGATCACCGCGGCCAGCACGTCACCGGGGGTCGCGCCGGGCCGGTTACCCGAGTAGAGGTCCGCTGTGGACGCGGGCCAGCCCCTGGCGCTGATGGCCTTGTGCAGCTGTTCGTCGGTCATGGCCGCTGCGACGCCCGACGGCACGACGAAGAACCGGTACTCCTCGGTGGTCGTGCCGATGATCATCGGTACGTCGTGCCCGATGCCCGCGGCGATGGTGTCCACCGGCCGCTCGGTCACCAGATCCCCGTCGACCACCGGCATGAACGCCATCCCGGCCGCCACCACGGACGCGCCCCAGCGGGCTGGATCCGGCAGGGTGGCCGCGGCCAGCGCGACCGCCGCCTGGGCCTCGATCAGCCGGTCGACCCCTACCTCGGCCAGCGCGGCGGCCGTCGGCTCGACGCCCAGCCGCGTGCCCAGCTCGGCGCTCACCAGCCGGGCGTCCGCCGCGGTCACGACCGAGTGACCCGCGCCGCTCTGCGCGATCGCCTTGTGGAACAGCCCGCTGCCCGCCGCGACGGCGATCAGCGTGCTCACGCTCATCGCGCCCGCGGACTCACCGAAGATCGTCACGTTGCCAGGGTCACCGCCGAACGCGGCGATGTTCTCCTGCACCCACGCCAAGGCGGCGAGCTGGTCGCGCAGCCCGAGGTTGGCCGGGGCGTCGGGCAGCAGGGCGAAACCGGGCGCGCCCAGCCGGTAGTTCACGCCGACGAACACCACGCCGTCGCGCGCGAACGCCTGCCCGTTGTAGGTGCCCACGGCGTTGCAGCCGTTGCGGAACGCGCCGCCGTGGATCCACACCAGGACCGGCAGCGCGGCGGAACCGGCGTCGGGCGTCCACACGTTCACGTTCAGGAACTCGTCGCCCGGGATCTTCGGGTCGATCAGGATCGAGTCGTAGGGCGGCGAGTAGCCCGGCTTGGGCGGCGTGGCGCCGAGTTCGACGGCCTCGCGCACCCCGTCCCAGCCGGTGACCGGACCGGGCGCGGCGAACAGCGCGGGACCGGTGGGCGCGGCGGCGTACGGGATGCCGAGGAACGCCGTGACGCCGTCGGTGCGCACTCCGCGGACCTTGCCGCCTGTTGTCGCGACGATCTCCGTCATGACGCCTCCTCACACCCAGCGACCAGCCTCGCGTGCCTCAGGCTAGTCGCGCGTACCCGGTAGGTCGATCACGCGAACAGCGGGTAGCCGAGCCCCGGTTGTCGATCTTGTCCGGTACCTCCTTACGGCGGGTAGTCGATCCGGCACGGATGGCTGACACTTCATTGGGTAGGCCTCGCCGGTCGCCATCCCCCTGCGTAGTCGGGCGCCGGCCGAGGTTGGTAACCACCCATGGAGGAACAGTGTTCGGAACCGAACGGGCGGCAGTCCGGTGGTCAGTGAGGGCGGCTCTGACAGCCCTGGCCGCTGGTGCCCTCGTCTTACCCGCCGTCGCGGTCGCACAGCCGCAAGCGGCCCCCGTCACCCCGTCGACCGCCGCCATGGCGCAGACGGCACAGGTGCAGCAGGAGGTGCGCAGCGGCACCCTGCTGCAGAACCACGGTCTGCGCCGGGTCGGCGGGTTGAGCGACGCCCAGATCGTCACCACGGCCAAGGGCTCGTCCACTCCGCTGGTCACGGCGGCTCCCGCGGGCAACGGCCCGGCCCAGCTGGCCGCCGCCTACAGCCTGCCCGCCACGTCCACCAGCACGAACACGATCGCGATCATCGACGCGGGTGTCGACGCCACCCTGGCGTCGGACCTCGCGACCTACCGGTCCACCTTCGGTCTGCCGGCCTGCACCACGGCCAGTGGCTGCCTGAAGCTGGAGAACTTCAACGGCGCCGCACAGCCGGCTCCGCAGCGCACCGCGAACGGTGAGAACGAACGAAGAGCAGATCGCGGTCGAGACCTCGCTGGACATGGACATGGCGTCCGCGGCCTGCTCGAGCTGCCACCTGCTGGAGATCTCCGTGCCGTGGCTGCCGGCTTCAGCGACAGGCGACGTCCACCACCGGACTTCTCCCAGGCCGTCGCGACGGCTGCCGCGGCGGGAGCCAAGGCCGTCAGCATCAGCTACGGCTACAGCGAGAGCACGGCGAACACCAGTGGTACCGATCTGGCCGACTTCAACAAGCCCGGTGTCGCGATCACCGTCTCCACCGGTGACGCCGGCTTCAACGGCGGCACTCACCAGGACTGGCCGTCCGACCTGCCCAGCGTCATCGCGGTGGGTGGCACGACGCTGACCGCACCCGGCGCCGAGACCGCCTGGGCCGACGGCGGTAGTGGCTGCGAGACCCGGTTCACCGGTGCCAACGGCCAGCCCGCCGCGGTGACCGCCCTGTGCGGTAGCCACCGGGCAGCCGCTGACGTGTCGGCCGACGCCGACCCGAACACCGGCCTCGCGGTCTTCGACACGGACGCACCGTTCTCCCACGAGCCGCTCGGCTTCGTCGTCGTGGGTGGCACCAGCGCCTCCGCGCCGTTCATCGGTGGCCTGTTCGCCCGCGGCGGTGTCGCGGCAACGCTCAACGGTCCGAACACGCTGTACACCAGCGCGGCGACCAACTTCAACGACGTCAGGTCCGGCAGCAACCAGGCTTCGCTGCGTTGCTCGAGCTTCCCGGCACTGAGCCCGAAGATCTGCACGGCGGGCGTCGGCTACGACGGCCCGACGGGCCTGGGGACGCCGCACGGTCTGGGCGCCTTCTAAGGACTACGCAGAGTTCCGACACGTCCTGTGCCCCCGGCCCGATCGGCCGGGGGCACGGGCATTCACAGGCCGGGTCACGTCAAGGGTGCCCTGCCCGCGCAGGTTGTTCCGCCACGTCACCCCTGCTACGGCTGCCCACCACGGCGCTGGCCGCCAGTTCGGGTGAATCCGACGAATACCCGGCGTCAGGCACTACCCGGGTACGACCTCGCGTCCGGTGCCGGCACCGTGAACGCCGCGCTGTTCGTACCGGAGTTGGCGTTCTGGGCCGATCACGTGTCCTGACGCGCGGCCGCGTGCCGATCGTGGACGACGTCGAGGAAGCGCGCCAGCGCCCGGCCGGTGGCGCGCGCCCTCGGCGAAGGCAGGAAGTCGAAGGCGTGGTGGGCGTAGGGGAGTTCGGCGTAGCCGAACGGCTGCCTGCTCACCTGGCGGGCGCGCTCGGCGAACCGCCGGGCCGTGGTGGCCTCGACGATCTCGTCCCGGTCGCCGTGCACGACGAACATCGGCGGCGCGGTCTCGTCCAGCCGCAGCGTCGGTGAGGCGGCGCGCCACGTCTCGGGGTCGTCGTCGAGGTCGGCCTCGAACATCGCCCGCCGGACATGGTCGCGCAGCCGCGGCAGCCCGTCGTCGTTGAGCACGGTCATGTCGTACACGCCGTAGAGCAGCGCGGCGGCCTGCACGGAGGTGTCGGCGTCGGTGAAGCCGGGCTGGTACGCGGGGTCGTTGCCGGACAACGCGGCCAGCGCCGCCAGATGCCCGCCCGCCGAGCCGCCCGAGATCGCGATGAACGACGGGTCGCCGCCGTAGTCCCCGATGTTCGCGCGGACCCACGCCAGTGCCCGCTTCACGTCCACGATCTGCGCGGGCCA
This sequence comes from Candidatus Melainabacteria bacterium, assembly GCA_963780635.1. Taxonomy (GTDB): domain Bacteria; phylum Actinomycetota; class Actinomycetes; order Mycobacteriales; family Pseudonocardiaceae; genus DATEPR01. The sequence goes on along the minus strand of CAWACW010000012.1, from coordinate 526,766 downwards.
CCGGTTGCGCGGCCCGAGGCGGTACTCGACCGACACGCACAACCAGCCCAGCGCGGTCAGTTGCGCGGTGAGGTACGGGCTCTGCTGCCGTTTCGTGCCACCGGTCCACGAGCCGCCGTGCACGTAGACCAGCACCGGCGACGGCGTGTCGGAGCGCCGGCCAGGGCGGCGCCAGATGTCCAGGCGGTGCTCGGGTGCGCTGCCGTAGCGAACATCCCGGTCCACGAGCAGCTTCGCCAGCGGTGCCCGGCCCGGCACCAGGTCCGGCTCGCCCGCGATGCCGGGTGAGTCGTCGCCCAGCGCCTGCGCGAGTGCCCGGTCCAGCACGTCGACCGAGGCCACCGAGCTGCGGTGCATGTCCAGCAGGCCCAGCGCGCTGCCCGCGGCGACAGCCAGTCCCGTGGTGCCGACGCGGCTGCGCCCGGCACCCAGCCCCAGCGCGAGCCCGGCGGCCACCGCCTGGGCGGTCGCGGCGGGCCTGCTCAGCTCGGAACCGACGAGGCCGGGGACCAGTCCGGCGATGTACCAGGGGTACCGGCGCCACGGCGGCCGCCTGCCGAACAGGTTCAGGGCCACTCCCGCCGTGCCCGCACCCAGTGCGAGCGCCACCCCGCTGCCGCGCCTGCCCATCCCGCCTCCACGTCAGCCCGCCAGCCCGGTCGGCCGATCCTGGTCCAGCCTATGCCGATCAGCCGGTCACGGCCGGCACCCTCGGCCGAGACGTTACGCTGTGTCCGTTGTGGTCAGTCGGTCGGCGCCGCGTAGCAGTGCATGACGGTCGTCCGGCCGTCCGGGAACTCGAAGTCCACTGTGGACATGCGGAGCCAGCCTGCTCTGTCGTACAACGCGATCGCGTCCACAGACTCGTCCAGCACGCCGAGCACGGTGGGCAGGCCGAGTTCGCGGGCGCCCGCGTCGGCGGTCTCCAGCAGCAACCTGCCGATCGATCTGCCCCTGGCCGCCCTGGACACGCACAGCCGGGACACCTCGGCAGCCGCGCTGCTCGGGCTGCCGGTGTGCTTCGCCCACGCGCGCGCTGTCCGCGCCCGGGCCTCGATGAGAGCCACGTGGCCCACGACGACACCGGCCACCTCGGCTACCCAGGCGTCCAGCAGCCCGCCGGGCGTGAGCCAACCCTCGGGATCGCTGGGCCAGTTCACCGGGTAGGCGCTGGTGCGGTGGGTGTCCGCGAGCACCGACACGCACGCGGGCAGATCCTCGTGGCGGCGTCTGCGGATCAGGGCGGTCGGGCGCTCGGTCGTACACGGTTCCACCTAGAACCTCCTCGCCCGGCACGCTAACGCCCGCACCTGTGCCGGTGCCATGTGATCCCGCGCTCAGAGCCAGCCCCGCTTGGCGGCGACCATGCCCGCGGCGAACCGGTTGTCCACGTCGAGCAGCAGGTAGAGGGCCTTGATGTGCCTGCGGACCGTGCTGACGCTGATACCGAGCCGCCGCGCGATGGCGGTGTCGTCGTCGGTGGGCATCAGCCGCAACACCCGGGACTGCATCTCGTCCGGCGTGTCGGCCTGCCCGGCGTCGGCCTCGTGCCACCGCACGGTGCTCGGATCGGCCCAGAGCAGGTCGAACCATTCGGCCAGCATCGCGAGGATCGGGTCGGACCGCACCAGCATCGCCGTCGGCCCGATGCCGACCAGCGCCACCGAGTCGTCCACGTGCAGCATCCGGATCGGCAGCCGGTCACGCAGCCGCACCTCCTCACCGGCCTGGGCCGTCTCCCGGATCAGGTCGGCGCCGCCCTTCGTGTCCAGGTGCTCCGAGTCGTAGATGAGCTGGTAGCGGGCGCAGGCGCGGGTCGGCCCCCGGCGCCGCTGCGCGGGTCCCACGGTCGCCGTGCCGCGCAGCCTGCGTAGCGGCGCCGCGTACAGCTCGGCGGCGCTGGCCATGACCTCGTCGGCGTTGGTCATCAGCCGGATGCCGTCGACGCGGTCACCGGACGACCCGGCCGGCGCCGGCGGCTGCAGTGAGGTGAGGCGCCGCCAGCCGGCCAGCACGCGCTCGTGCCGGTCCACCAGTTCGTGCTGGCGGCGGTGCAGCACCAGCCGCAGGGCGGTCGCCGGCTCGACCGACCGCACCATGCCCTCGTCCGGCCCGGACCGGTACGCGATCCCCGAATCCAGCAGCTCGGCCGCGGCGGCCCCGGCTCCGAGGAACTGCTGCACCGGCATGGTGCCCGCGGCACGCAGCTGCCAGTACAGCGACTCCGTCGACCTGGTCACCAGACCTGCCAGTGCCGTCGATCTGTCGGGGTCTGCCATCGATCGCCACCTTCTGTCCAGATTGGAACGTGGACAGTCGTTCCGTCGCCGGGTATGTCCGCGCAGCCTGCCGACGCGTTACCGTATTTCGGCTGTGTCACACGGTTGTCAGCCGCACGGCATGATGGGCCGATGGATGATGAGGACACGGCGACGGTGGACGCCGCGCTCGCGGCCGAGCTGGCCGATCGCGCCGGCAGGCTGCTGCTGCGGATCAGGGCCGATGATCCGGGCCTCGACCCGGCGGGTCTGGGCAGCGCGGGCGACCAGCAATCGAACGAGTTCCTGCTGGCCAGGCTCGCCGTGCTGCGGCCGGGCGACGCCGTGCTGTCCGAGGAATCGGCGGATGACCCGGCCCGGTTGACCACGCGGCGGGTGTGGATCATCGACCCGCTGGACGGCACTCGCGAGTTCACGCTGCCCGGACGCGAGGACTGGGCCGTGCACGTCGCCCTGCACACCGCGGGCCAGGGCATCATGGCGGCGGCGGTGGCGATGCCCGCGCTGGGCCGGGTGTGGTCGACGGCGGACCGGGCGCCGGCAGCGCCGCCGCGCCGAGCCAGGCCGCGGCTGCTGGTCAGCGACAGCAGGCCGCCGGAATTCGCGGGGCCCGTGGCTGCGGCGATCGGTGCCGACCTGGTGCCGATGGGCTCAGCGGGCGCGAAGGCGATGGCCGTGGTGCGCGGCGACGCGGACGGCTACGTGCACGCGGGCGGCCAGTGGGAGTGGGACTCGGCGGCACCGGTCGGCGTGGCCGTGGCGGCGGGCTTGGTGGCGTGCCGGATCGACGGGTCACCGCTGCGCTACAACCAGCCCAAGCCCTATCTGCCGGACCTGCTGATCTGCCGGCCCGAACTGGCTCGGCCGGTGCTCAGCGCCATCGAGCGTGAGCTGAGCCGGTCACCGACCTCGTAACCAGGCGAAGGTCAGTGGCCCTGGGGCTTGCCGTCCATGCCCGGCATCGTGGGCGTCGTGCTCGCGGAACCCGGCATGTCCATCCCGGGCATGTCCATTCCCGGCATGTCGCCCATGCCGGGCGTGCTGTGGCCCATGAAGCCGTAGGTCATCACGTCGTCCTCGGTCAGGTTGTTCGCCGACCCGATGGGCGAGAGGAGGTGCGCCTCGCTCGTGGTGGCGAAACCGAGCGTCAGCTGCAGCGGCTGGTGCTGCTCGGTCAACGTGCCCAGGCCGCTGACCACCAGGTGCGGGCCGACCGCGCCGAACGTCACGGTGCTGTGCGCCGGGATGGTCACCGTGTGCTCGCCAGTGCAGACCGGGTTCGCGCACACCGTGACACCGCTGGCCATGGTCGCCGTCTGGAACTCGGTACCGGCCGACATCAGGGTGTCCGAGCCGTCCCCGGTATTGGTCAGCGTGAAGTAGACCGGCGCGTTCGGCGACGTGCCGGACGGCGTGTAGACGTTCGTGATGGTGATCTTCGGCAGTTCGGCGGGCGTACGCGTCGTGCCCCACTGCAACAGGCCGACCAGCACGATCGCCAGCGCGGTCACGCCGGACACGGCCGACGTACGCCAGCTCGACGTCGGGGCAGGCTCGAGTTCGTCGGCCGGCACGTGCTGCGCGACCGGCACGCCGAGCAACGCCAGCGACAGCAGTACCAGCAGGGGCCCGGTGTTCGGGTCGGTGGCCTGACCGGAGAACAGGTCGCCGAAGCCCTGACCCAGCATCCAGAACAGGACGGCGACCACGGCGCCCGCCCAACCGGCGAACGACCGCAGGCGCTGGTTGCCCAGCGCACCCAGGCCGACGGCGAGCAGTACGACCAGCAGCAGCCAGTTGTCCTGCGAGCCCGACCGCAGCACGTGGTCGGCGATCTGGTTGTTCAGGCCCATCTGCCACATCGGCGTGTCGTCGTTGGACACCGTGCCCGCCAGGTCGGCGGGCGTGTTCTGGCCGGGCAGCGCCTGCAACACGGCGGCGCCGACCCACACCACGACCCACGCGATCGGCGTCCACGCCGCGGGCCGCTCGTTCGAACTGTCGTGCTCCAGCCAGGCCCGCCAGCCCGGCCGCGCGTCCTCGAACCGCGACGGCCATACGATGACCGCGAGCAGCGCGTACAGCAGCACCGCACCCGGTGCGCCGCTCAGGAGGCTGCCCGAACCACCGGCGATGCCGCCGAGGCCCTCACCGAAGTACCAGACCCCGGCCGCCCACACGATCGACCCGGCCAGCGCGAACCGCACCAGCGGCCGGTAGAGCAGCCCCACGCCCAGTGCCAGCTGGACGACCGCGAACACCGTGTTCCACGGCGCCGGGTGCGCGGCGACGAGGGTCGCCGCGAAGTGCACGCCCGCGGCGACCCACCCCGGCTGGCCCTGGCCGGCCGGGGCGATCACCTGGTCGGCGAAACCGCGGCCGAACATGAAGGGCTGCAACTGCAGGACGCCGTCCAGCAGCCAGATCACGCCGAGCGCGATCTGCAGGCCGCGCTTGGTCACCCGGGGCCGTCCCGCGGCTCCGGGCAGCGGGCGAGGTAGCACTTCCAGTTCGGTCACGTGTGGTTCCCCGATCCGAGTTGCCTCACAAACCCTGCGCGAACGTGTACTGCTTGAACGGCACGACCGTGCCCACGTCGAGCTGGATCTCGCTGTGTGCGCCCAGCGGGAGCTTGCTCGGGTTGCCGGTGAACGGCTTGCCGTTGAGGAACGCGGTGATCTTGCCCTTGGACGGGCCGACCTGGTTCGCGGTCAGCGGCTGGTTCCAGACCGCGAAGAAGTCGCCCAGCGTGAAGGTGCGCTGGACGGGCGACTCGATGTGGATGACACCGGACTCGTCGTGCGTGTGCAGCCAGTAGAACTTCGAGCCACCGGCGACGAACGGGCCGTCCGCCGTCTGCTGGAGCTGGTACGGCGGCACGATGCCCACGCCGTAGGGGAGCAGCTTCTGCTTGCCGTTCACGTAGATCGCCAGGTGCGCGTGCACGTGGAAGAGCACCTGCTCGTTGTCGTTGCTCTGCACGCCCGCCACCGCGTCACCGGTGTGCTGGTGATTCGTGGTTGCCAGCAACTGGGCGCTGGTGTCGGCGTTGGCCGGGTTCTGCTGGCCGTTGGCCTCGGTCTTCTTGTTGGACAGCAGCACGCCGACCACGACGACCGCCGCGACGACCACGACGACCAGGATCGGGATGCCGACCCGCAGGATCGCGCCGCTGCGGCCGCGCGCGCCCTTGATGGCCCGCTGGGCCTGGAGTGCCGACCCCTTGTTCCGTCCGCTGCCACCCGGGCCGCGGCCCGCGTTCGAGTCGCGGCTGTTCGACCCACGCCCCGAACTCCCGCCCTTGCCGGACGATGAGGTGCGTGCGCCTGACGGACCGCGCCCGGCTCGCCGGGCCTTTCCGCCGGTCCGACCCGAGCCACCCTGCGCCATCGCTCTGGGATTCCTTTTCTCCGGGCGACGGACCCGCCGACGCGCACGACGATCGGCCCGCTGATCTCGCGGGCCGCTAGCTACTTCTAGCCTACGGCCCGTCAATTCACTGTGGGCCGCCCCCGGCGCAGTGACGAATCGACCGTTACGTCCTGGTCACCGAATCGGCGGTGCCCACGTCGGGCGCGGAATCAGGCAGACCGGATGTCCAGCGGGTTCGGGCAGACCCGTGACCGGCAGGGACGGGCCGGAGCCGATCTGTCCGGACGGTCGAGGACCGTGGTGCGATCGACCCATCACGTCGGCTGCGAGCCGATTCCGGTGAATGCGCGGACGTCCATTTCCGTCCGTTTCGCGGCATCCGCGGGCCTGCGGGACAGCACGGTGCCCAGGTAGCCGAGCAGGAACGACAGCGGGATGGAGACCAGGCCCGGGTTGCTCAGCGGGAACCAGTGGAAGTCGACACCGGAGAAGATGGCCGTGGGGTCGCCGGACGTGACCGGCGAGAACGCGATGAGCACCAGGCACGAACCCAGCCCGCCGTAGATGCTCCACAGCGTGCCCGCGGTGTTGAACCGGGACCAGAAGATGGAGTAGATCATCGTCGGCAGGTTGGCCGACGCGGCCAGGGCGAGCGCGAGCGCGACCAGGAAGGCCACGTTCTGCCCGTTCACCGCGATGCCACCGGCGATCGCGAGCACACCCACCGACACCGCCGTCAGCCGCGCCACCCGCATCTCCGACCGGGCGTCGGCGTGGCCGCGTTTGATGACGTTGGCGTAGATGTCGTGCGCGAACGACGTGGACGCGGCCAGCGTCAGCCCGGCCACCACCGCCAAGATCGTGGCGAACGCGACCGCGGCGACGATGCCCAGCACCACCGGCCCGCCGATCCGGGACGCCAGCAGCGGTGCCGCCGAGTTCGCGCCGCCGGGTGCCGCGAGGATCGTCTTCGACCCGACCACCGCCATCGCGCCGAAGCCGATCACCAGCGTGCACAGGTAGAACACGATCAGGACGCCGGTGGCCGAGACCACCGATCGCCGCACCTGGAGCGCGTCGGGTACCGCGTAGAAGCGCATCAGCACGTGCGGCAGGCTGCAGATGCCCAGCACCAGCGCGAGCGCCAGCGACACGAAATCCAGCTGGCTGGTGGCCGAACCGCCGTACTCGGCACCCGGCGCGAGCACCGAGTGGCCCAGCGGGCTGCGGTCGGCCGCGGTGCGCAGCATCGTCGAGAGGTTCAAGCCGAACTTGCCCAGCAGGAACACGGTGATCATGGTGACGCAGACCAGCAGGAGCACTGCCTTGATGATCTGCACCCAGGTGGTGCCCTTCATGCCGCCCAGCAGCACGTACACCACCATCACGACGCCGACGACGGCGATGACCAGCGACTGACCGCCCCGGCTGTGCACGTTGAGCAGGAGCGCGACCAGTCCGCCCGCACCCGCCATTTGCGCCAGCATGTAGAAGAACGAGATCACCAGTGTCGCGGTCGCCGAGGCGGCCCGTACCGGCCGCTGCCGCATCCGGAAGCTCATCACGTCGCCGACGGTGAACCGGCCGGTGTTGCGCAGCCGCTCGGCGACCAGCAGCAGGCCGATCAGCCAGGCGACGACCCAGCCGATCGAGTACAGGAATCCGTCGTAGCCATATACCGCGATGAGGCCGGTGATGCCCAGAAATGACGCCGCGGACAGGAAGTCCCCGGACAGCGCGACACCGTTCTGTACACCCGTGAAGCTGCTGCCCGCGGTGTAGTAGTCGGCGGTGGTCCGGTTTCCCTGGCTGGCCCGGTAGACCACGAACAGCGTGAGCACGACGAAGGCGCCGAACACGCCGATATTGACCACCGAATTGCCGGTTACGCCGGCCGCCAGCACCTGTGTGTTCATTCGGCGCGCACCCCTGCCGTGGCCCGGATTCGGGCGACCGCCGGATCGATCTTCCTCCTGGCGAACCGCACGTAGCACAGGGTGATCACCGCTGTGGACACGAACTGGAGCAGTCCGAGCACCAATCCGACGTTGATTACACCGATCAACGGGAAACTCATGAACGCACGCGCGTATGCGGCCAGCAGCACGTAGCACAGATACCAGCCCAGAAACAGTGCGGTCATCGGGAAAACAAAACGAATCAGTCGTGCGCGGAGCTGGACGAAATCGTCGCTGCGGTGGATCGCCGCGAAGTCGATAAGTCCGCTAGGTAACGAAGTAACTGGGTCAGGCGAACCCTCGAAAGGGTTAGCCGCCGGCTCGTTCGCGTCGCTCCGATAGACCTGGCGCGAGCCTGCTTGGTGCCTCGTTGTGTTCGTCACGTCTCTCTCCGTCAGCAGCACGACGGGCGCAAGCGTAACGACGGCAGAGTCGGTGTCAATGGTGGCCGCGTGCCTGGCGGCAGTCACTTCCCGCCATTGATTCCAAGGTCGGTGGGCCATTCAGGTGAAGTCGGGTCAGCCACGTGAGTTCGATGCGCCGTAGCGACCGATATGTCTGATTGGTCGGGACCGGGCGTACTCGTGAAGGATTGTCACATCCGCTTAGCTGCCCTAGCATCACCCCGCGCCGGCCTCCCCAGATAGCTGTTGGGAATCGTCGGCCTGTCGACGATGGGTGAAAATTCCCGGCGCGCGGGAGGTGTGCAGATATTGCTCGAACCCGATCGCCTGCGAATTGCGCCGCCCGTGCCGAATCGGCATCGGGCGGCGGCCCTCGCAGGCGGTACGCCGAGTGCCGGGAGCTTGCGCCGGAAATTGTCGATCACGCCTGCTCTCGACGGTCGGTCGTGTTCCGATCGCGGTGCGCTACTGCCGGTGCCGTGTTGCCGGGTCGGGGTGTGGCAGCGCGTAGTCATCCGGTCCTGCTCCGGCGTCGACACGCCGGAGCGTGGCGGTATTCGTCGCTTTCCGAACAGCCAGGGAAAAAGTAGGCAGTGCCGATGACCGTGCCCCAGTCACCGCCCGACCCGCAGCAGTCACCCGCCGGGAACCCACTACGGATCACACCGGCCCAGGCGGCGCGCGTAGCCGCCCAGTCCAACCACCGGATCACCGGTCTGCGCTCGTGGTGGGAATCGGTCGGTGAGTGGCGGAACTGGCGGCTGCCCGTCAAGGTCGGCGCGGTACTCGCCGTGCCGGCCCTGGCAGCCATCACGCTGGGCGCCATCCAGATCCACAGCGACGTGGCGACCGCCGACAACTATGGCCGCATCCAGCAGCTCGTCTCGCTACGGAACGCTCTGCAGCCGCTGACCACCGACCTGCAGAACGAACGGTGGCTGGCCGCGCAGAAGCTCGGCACCGCCACACCGATCGGGCTGCCCGACTTCTACACGGCAAGCAACAAGGTCGATGTCGACTCGCAGGCCGTCACCAGGCTCGGCGACCAGCTGCTGGCCGGCGGCGACGCGGCAGACATCCGCTACCAGGGTCTGCTGGCCCAGCTGGACGAGCTGGGCAACCTGCACCAGCAGGCGCTCGACCCGTCCGCGGACGCGGTCACCGTGATCTCCAACTACAGCTCGGTGATCAGCTCGGTGGTCGATCTCGAGCAGGCGCTGAACACCCAGCTCGGTGACGCCGCACTGACCGCACCGGCGACCGCCATGACCGACGTCGAGGTCGCGCAGGAACAGGTCCGCCAGCAACAGGCCATCGTCGCGGTCGTCATCTCCCGCAACCAGCTGCAGGAAGTCGAGCTGGAGACGCTCAACTCGTCGGAGATCCTGCTCAACGACCGGCTCAATGACTTCGAGGTGGTCGCCGCACCCGCTGAGCTGGCCAGCTACGAACGACCCGCCGTCATCAGCGCCGTGAACAGCCGCGACGCGTTCGCCCAGACCGTGCTGTCCAACGGCCAGACGCTGTTCGAGGTCGGTTCACCGACCCAGAGCGGCGCACCGCTGGGCGTGCCCGCGGCCTCCTGGATCAGGGAGTCCGACGGCGCGGCGACGCAGTTGGCCGGCGTCGCGGGCCGGCTGGCCACCGAGTTGCGGACCACATCGGCGAACCTGCAGTCCGCGGCGAGCGACGCGGCCGGTGTCGTGGCCGTGGTGCTGTTCGCGATCCTGCTGCTCGCCCTCGGCGTCGGTTTCGTCGTCGGGCGCCACCTGTTGTGGTCGTTGAACATCCTGCGCGGGACGGCGCTGGAGGTCGCTGAGCACCGGCTGCCCGAGGTGGTGGCCAGCATCGACGCGGGCGATCTCACCAGCCTGGAGATAGCACCGGTACCAGTGCACACACACGAGGAACTGGGCCAGCTGGCCAGGGCGTTCGACGCGGTGCACGCGCAGGCCGTCGAGTCGGCGGCAGGCCAGGCGGCGCTGCGCAGCAACCTGCGCAACATCTTCATCAACCTCTCCCGCCGCAGCCAGAGCCTGGTGGAGCGGCAGCTGCGGCTGATGGAACGGCTGGAGCGCAACGAGGAGGACCCGCAGCAGCTGGCCAACCTGTTCCGGCTGGACCACCTGGCCACCCGGATGCGGCGCAACAACGAGAACCTGATGGTGCTCTCCGGCGACGATCCGTCCCGCCGGTCGGGCCACCCGCTGCCGCTGGCCGACGTGCTGCGCGCGGCCGTGTCGGAGATCGAGCAGTACCAACGGGTCGTGGTCCGGTCGACGCCGTCGGTGGACGTGCTCGGCTACGCGTCCGGTGACCTGGTCCGGTTGATCGCGGAGCTGCTGGACAACGCCACGTCCTTCTCGCCGCCGAACACGCAGGTGCGCATCGGCGGGCAGCACTTCCCGGACGGCTCGGTGCGCATCGAGATCCGGGACGAGGGCATCGCGATGGCCGATGCGGAACTCGCCGAGGCCAACGGCAGGCTGACCGCGGCCGACACCACGGACGTACCGGTGTCTCGGCAGATGGGTCTGTACGTGGTCGGCAGGCTCGCGCGCCGGCACTCGATCGACGTGTCGTTGCAGGTGGTGCCGGAAGGTGGCCTGCTGGCCGTCGTCCAGGTGCCCACCGACCTGGTCAAGCCCGGCGAACTCCCGGCCCAGCCCGAGATCACCACGAACGGCCACACCAACGGCCACGCGGTCACCAACGGCACGCACCTGGACCAGACCGCCGCTGCGCTGCCGGCCTTCGACATGGAAGCGCCGTCCGGCCAGGACCTGCCGGTGATGGCGGCCCCGGAGCCACCGGAGCCCGAGTGGGGCGTGTTCACCGGCGCGGCCATCCCGGATCCGTCGGTGAACCTGGCACCGTCGGGCTTCACGTGGTTCATCACGAAGAACGCGGACGACGAACCACGACGCCCGGCGAGCGTCGCGCCGCCGACCCCGCCCGAGCAGCATCACGGGCCTGCGCCCAGCTTCACCTCGGTCGGCCTGCCGCGCCGGGTGCCGCGCTCGCACGCGGTGCCCAGCCTGGTGCCGCCGAGCAGCCCGCGGGGCCGCCAGCCAGTGGCCCGGCCGCAGCAGCCGGCAGAGGCGGTGCGCCTGAACCCGACCCGGGCGAAGGGGTTCCTCGACGACTACCAGGCAGGGCTGCGCGGGCAGCCGGATCCGGCGACCCGGCAGCGAGAAGGGGACGCGCAGTGAGGCTGAGCAGCGAGCACGGGGCAGTGGAACGAGGGGACAGCACATGAGTACGCGCCAGATCAACCAGTTCGGGTGGTTGATCGCCAACTTCACCGAGCGGGTGCCCGGCGTGGCGCACGCCGTGGTCGTCTCGGTCGACGGGCTCTTGCTGGCGGCATCGTCCCGGCTGCCCGGCGATCGCGCCGAGCAGTTGTCGGCGATCGCGTCCGGCGTCGTCGGGTTGACACAGGGTGCGGCGCGGTGCTTGGACGGGGGCGGGGTGCTGCGGACCGTCGTCGAGATGGAGCGCGGTGTGTTGCTGCTGATGTCCATTCGGGACGGTTCGTGCCTGGCGGTGCTGTCGTCTCCTGAGTCCAGCGTCGGGCAGGTGGCGTACGAGATGACAGTGCTCGTCGACCAGGTCGGTCAGATCCTCACCCCGGAGCTGCGGGCTGAGCTGCAGGTCCTGAAGAGATCGGCTGCGCGCCAACCGGCGTGAGATGGAAATGGCCACCAGACCAGAGCCCAAGCGGCCGCCGGTATCCGGCGAGTCGGCTTTCGGCGAGCTGCTGAACGGCTTCACGCTCGACAGCGGCAGGCGCCGTCGTCGTGCGGTGGGCCATCCGCCACCGCCAACGGCACCGAACACACGCGAGATCGCCGCCGCGTGGGCACGGTCGCATGATCCCGACGACGACGAGGACGGCGACGCCCCGGCGGTGGTCAGGGCCTACGCCTGGACTCGGGGCAGGACCACGTCGAAGTTCCGGTTCGAGATCGAGACCCTGCTGTCCACGACCGGTCTTTATCACGAAGACGACGACGCGACGCCGACCGAGTACCACGCTGTCGCGACGCTGTGCCGGCAACCGAGATCGGTGGCCGAGGTCGCGGCGTTGCTGACGTTACCGTTGGGCGTGGTGAAGGTGATCGCCGGTGACATGGCGATGGAAGGTCTGCTGTCGGTGCACGACACGGCGTCGGTGGACGGGGAGAGTCCGGACCTGATGTTGATGGAGCGCATCCTCAGCGGCTTGCGCCGGCTCTGAGGCAGGTACGTTCGGTGCCCGGCGGCGTACTCGAGGAGGTCGGCACAGGGTGCGAACCCGTCGTATCGGTGAGCGGGAGGTCAGCGCGATCGGCTTGGGCGGAATGCCCATGTCGGTCGAGGGACGGCCACCGCGGGAGCGCTCGACAGCGGCGGTGCACGCGGCGCTGGACGCGGGCATCACGCTGATCGACACGGCCGACGCGTACCACCTCAGGGCGGATGAAGTAGGTCACAACGAATCGCTGATCGCGGCGGCGCTGGCCGGTTATGGCGGTGACACGTCTGCCGTGCTGGTGGCCACGAAGGGCGGGCACGTCCGCCCGGGCGACGGCAGCTGGCAGGCCGACGGCTCACCGGCACACGTGCGCCGGGCGTGCGACGCATCGCTGGCCCGGCTCGGTGTCGAGGCGATCGGGCTGTACCAGTTGCACCGGCCGGACCCGAACGTGCCCTACGCGGACTCGATCGGTGCGCTGGCGTCGCTGCTGGACGCGGGCAAGATCCGGATGGCCGGGATCTCGAACGTCAACCCGGCGCAGATCAAGGAAGCGCACGCGATCCTCGGCGACCGGCTGGTGTCGGTACAGAACCAGTTCTCGCCTCGATTCCGGTCCAGCGAGCCGGAACTCGAGTTGTGCACGGACCTCGGGGTCGCGTTCCTGCCGTGGAGCCCACTGGGCGGGATCAGCAGGGCGAGCAAACTGGGCAGCACGTTCCGGCCGTTCGCCGAGGTCGCGAAGGCTCATGGGGTGAGTCCGCAACAGGTCTGCCTGGCGTGGATGCTGCAGAAGTCGCCGGTCGTCATCCCGATCCCGGGCTCCAGCCGCCCGGAGACCGCGCAGGACTCGGCACAGGCGGCCGACGTGGTCCTGACACCGGGGGAGTTCGCGAGTCTGGACGCCACCACCTGACAGGAGAACGCGCGGCCGCCGGCTGGGGCCACGCGGCGCGAGACTGCCCGGCACCGACTCCACCCCGGGAACCGGCAGCCGCCGACGCGACCGGACCACCCCGCACGACCCGCGGTTCACCGGCACCCGCTCCCTCGGGGCTCCCGGCACCGAGACACGACGGGCCGCCGGCCGACGACCCACGCCCGCGCGAGTCCGGGCGTGACCGCATCGGGGCTGTCTCCCCGCTCTCGTCGTCCACGGTTCGACACTGCGGTCGCCCGCCGGCTATCTGCTCGTCAACCCCTCCGGCCCAGCGGCCAAGCGCTCCACCACCGGCACCAGGTGCTGCGCCACTCCCGGATCGGCGAGCCGCAGTTCCCGCACGAACCCGGTCACGGCGGCTCTCAGCGCCCGCTCCAACTCGACCCGGCCCAGCCCCCGAACCAACGCCTCCCCAGCCAGGCCCAGCACATCACCGGGCAGCCGGTCAGCGCCTTTCCCATATGTCGTCGGCAATCCCGACCGCACACACGCCAACTCCAGGAAGTGGTCGCGCAGCGCGCTGATCCAGTACTCGGCCTGCCACCCCGACCCGCGTTCGATCGACGTCCGGGCATGCAGCACGTGGTGCCACGACAATCCGATCACGTGATCGGATTGTCGTGGCACCACCGCACGCCGTGGCACGGCCGTGCCGAACACCACCTCGAACGCTCCGTCGCCGGCCGGGCCGAACTCGTCAGCCGGCGCGAAACCGAGGTCGATCTCCAGCCCGCCACCCAGGAGGAACGCCCGGTACACCGTGCGCCCGGCAACCAGATCGAAATGGTGGACCGCACCCAGTTCGCCGTACACGTAGGAAGTCCAGTGCTCCAGTACGGCACCCTCGACGCCGAAGAACAGGTCGACGTCCGACCACCGATCCTCGGCCCCCCGCGCCGCCGACCCGGTGATCGCCGCGCCCACGATGGCCTCGTCCGATCGCGCCCGGTCCAGCAACCGCGCCCGCAGCGCCGCAGCGTCCATGGCGCGACGCTACCCAACCGAAACGGCCCGCCCGGACCTTGGGTCCACATGGTCGTTGCAACACCTCGATCTGAGGAGTTGCAACGACCCCTTGAGACCGCCGACAAGGGCGGGCCGTCTCGGTCAGTGCCTCAGCTCAGGCCGAAGTCGTCCGCGAAGACGTTGCCCTGTGCGAACCAGCCGTGCACGAACACCGTCACCGTGCCGGACGCACCGGTCGTGAACGGGACCGTCAGCTGCGTCCAGCCGGCCGAGGACGTCCACGTGCTCGCCGTCGCCCCGCCGGACACCCCGATGAAGGCGAAGTCGCCCTGCACCCACGCCGTCAGCGTGTGGCTGGAGTTCGGTGCGAGCGTGACCGTCTGGTCGACTTCACCGGTCTGCGAGTCGGTCGCCGCCACCTCTACCGCGTGGGTGCCGGTGTGCGCCGGCGTGCTCACCACCGCGTCACCCGGTTGGCCGGTCCACGGGGACAGGCTGCCGGTCTCGAAGCCCGCGTTGCTCAGCGCACCCGACGGCGGTGGCGTGGTGCCGCCGCCGGCGACCGTCAGCGTGAACGTCGCGCTGTGGCTGCCGGACGCTGCCGTGCCCTTGATCGTGATGGGGTAGCTGCCCGGAGCCGTCGTCGTCGACGTCGTCACCTTCAGCGTCGACGAACCGCCCGCCGTCACCGACGTCGGCGTCAGCGACACCGTTGCCCCGGCCGGAGCGCCGGTCGCCGACAGACTGACCGGCTGCGCCGCGCCGGACGTCACCGACGTGGTCACCGTGCCGGATGCCGAAGCACCCGCTGCCACCGACGCCGATGCGGGCGAGACGCCGACCGAGAAGTCGTTGGCCGGCGCTGTCGTGCCGGCCCCGGTACTGAATGGCGCGAACGTGTGGCTGAACTGCCACGTGGTCTGCGCGATGCCCGAGCAGGAGTCCGACGCGCCGCTGCCCGGGCAGCTGCCGTTGTCGCGCTGCAGAGCCCAGAACGACAGCGACGAGATGCCCTTGGCCACCGCCCAGTTTTCCACCGTCGTGGCGTCCGCGGTGGTGAATGTCTCCGCGGGACCGAAGTCGTCGACGCCCGGCATCACAGTGACACCGACCATCGCCCACAACTGCGTCGTCGTCCTACCGGGGAACAGCGTTTGCAGTTGGCTGATGAGCCCGCCGGCCGCCGTCATCGTGTCGTTGGCCATTTCGTGGGTCGCGCCGTCGAAATAGTCGAACGTCATGATGTTGACGATGTCGATCCGCGCGTTGTTGGCGACCGCGTTCTGCAGCACGGCCAGGCCGCTGGCTGCCAGGCCGGTTGTCGTCGTGGGCAGTGTGTAGGAGAACTGCACTGTCCTACCGTTGGCCGCCGCCCAGGCCTCCACCTGCGCGATCGCCTTGTTGCGCCGGTCGATGCCTGCCGTGTTGGTGAGCGAGTTGTCTTCGGTGTCCAGATCCAGCCGGGTCACGTTGTAGGTCGTGATCACGTTCTCGTAGGCGGCCGCGATCGAGTTGACGTTGGTGCAGCTGTCCGCCAGTTCGGTACCGGTGTCGTCGGCCGCGAACCCGCCGAACGACGGGATCACGTCACCGCCCGATGCCCGCAGCGTGTTGATGTCGGCGCCGAACACCGACGTGGAGATCGGCATCGTGGTGTCGCCGTTCCAGTCGACGGTGCACGAACCGGCGCTGGGCGTCTGCAGGAACGCCATCGTCAGGAACTTGTCCCCGGACTGGCCGGCCAGCGAGGACAGGCTGTCGCCCGCGTACGACTCGAAATACGGGGCGAACACGTGGGCCGGGAGAGTGGCCGCCGCCGCGGTGCCCGCGGTGGCCACCGAGACTCCGATCGCGGCTGCCGCGGTGGCCAGCGCTATGGCGCCGGCCAGGACAGGTTTGGGTAAACGCATGCGCGCTCCTGAGGAAATGGTGAGGGCGAAACGGGGGAGTCGGACGATCGGCGGTGCGCGAACCAGGGGATGGGTCTTCGGCGTCGTCGCACGGAAATCGCCACCTTCGAAACCGCTGCATCGCGCGTCGTCCGGCGGTCACGCCACCGGAGTACCGCAACCGCGCGATGCGGTCGCCCCGGCGGCGTGGCCGTCCTGTTCGACTCTGTCGAGGTAGACCCAAATTGGACTAGACCACATCTCTTTGTCAAGGGCCGGAAGTGCGGTGCCATAAACTGACGGCACCTCGTCGCGGAGGGAGGGGCGGTCGATGGGCGAGCTAGGGCTGCGGGACACCAATGGCATCCTGCGGCTGCCCTGGGTGCGGCCGGACCGCACCAGCGGCGGCCTGGGCTGGGATCACCTCTACGTGTCGACCCAGCGGGAGCGCCCCTACCGCGCCACCTTCGACGCCGCGGCCACCCACCTGCTGATCCTGCACCTCAACGGCCCCGTCACCGTGCGTCGTGGCCGGGCCGAGCTGACCTGCTCGCAGCTCGTCCCGCCGGGCGGGCTGTTCCTGCACCCCGCGGGGCACCCGCTCGCGGTCGAGCTGGGCGGCCAGCTGGACACCGTGCACGTCTACCTCGCCGACTCGGCCCTGCAGGACGCCCGCGAGGACGACCGGCCCGTCGAACTGGCCGAGGAACTGGGCACGACAGATCCGCTGGTCGAACAGCTGATGCTCACCCTGGACGGCGTCGTCCGCCGCTGGGAGCCCGCCGCCCGGACCTATGTGGACCATCTCGGTGGCCTGCTCGCCGCTCATCTGGCTCGCGGTCACAGCGGCCGCGCCGCCGCGGCACCGACGTGCGGGCTGAGCAGCCGCGAACTGGACCGGGTGCGCGACCTGATGGCCAGCGGGCTGGCCGAGCCGCTGCCGCTGGCCGAGCTGGCCGCCGTCACCGGCCTGTCGGTCAGCCAGTTCACCCGGCGGTTCAAAGCGGCCACCGGTCAGACCCCGCACCGGTTCCTGGTGCGGATGCGGGTCGACGCCGCCCGCAGGCTGCTGCGCGCCGGCACCGTGTCGATCGCCGACGTCGCCACGAGCTGCGGTTTCTCGAACCAGGAGCATCTGACCAGGGTGATGCGCGGCCTGCTGGGCACCACCCCGGGTGCGGTTCGCCGGGACGGGTGACGATTTCGTACCGCGCGACGCGCTGATCGTGCAGGATTCCGCGTGGACGCGGCCCGATACTGGAGTACATGCGGACCTTCGTGTACTCGGCGCACCCGTCCCGGATCGTGTTCGGCAACGGCACCGTCGACACCGTCGCCGCCGAGGTGACCCGGCTCGGTGGCACGAAAGCCCTGGTCCTGGCCGGTCCGAACGGCGGCGCGATCGCGCGGGCGGTGACCGACGCGCTCGGCCCGCTGGCCGTGGCCCGGTTCGACGATGCCGCCATGCACACCCCGGTCGACGTCACCGAACGCGCGCTGGCCGTGCTCGAAGCGTGTGGTGCTGACTGCCTGGTCGCGGTCGGCGGCGGCTCGACGACCGGGCTGGCCAAGGCGCTGGCCGTGCGCACCGACCTGCCGCAGGTGATCCTGCCGACGACCTACGCGGGCTCCGAGGTCACTCCGGTGCTCGGCGAGACCGACAACGGCCGCAAGGTCACCCGCAGTTCGCCCGCCGTGCTGCCCGAGACCGTCGTCTACGACGTGACGCTGAGCACCGGCCTGCCCGTCGCCGTGTCCGTGACCAGCGCCATCAACGCCCTGGCCCACGCGGTCGAGGCGCTGTACTCGCCGCAGGCCAACCCGATCACCGACGGCATGGCGCTGGACGCGATCGCCGCCATCGCGCACGCGCTGCCCGTCATCGTCGAGCAGCCGGCCGACCTGGAGGCGCGCGCCGAGCTGCTGCGCGCGGCCTGGCTGGCCGGCACCTGCCTGGGCACCGTCGGCATGGGCCTGCACCACAAGCTGTGCCACGTCCTCGGTGGCACGTTCGACCTGCCGCACGCCCAGACGCACACGGTGCTGCTGCCGCACGTGATGGCCTACAACGCGCCCGCGGCCGCCGAGCCGTTCGCCCGGATCGCGGCCGCCCTCGGCGCCCCGGACGCGCCGGCAGGCGTGTTCGACCTGGTGGCAGGGCTGGCCGGGCCGACGTCGCTGCGTGAGCTGGGCATGGCGCAGGCCGATCTCGCGAAGGTCGCCGATCAGGCGCTGCGCGAGCGCTACCCGAACCCGCGGGAACCCACCCGCGACGGCGTGCTGGAACTGCTCACCGAGGCCTGGCACGGCCACCGGCCCGGCGGCGGCGCCGGGCCCGCGAAGGCACCGGACTTCGGCTGGCTGACCGACGAGGTCGTGGCCAGCTTCGCGAGCACGCCCGATCCCCGGATCAAGCAGCTCATCACGGGTCTGGTCCGGCATCTGCACCGGTTCGTCAACGAGAACGACGTGACCGAGGCCGAATGGACCTACGCGATCGACTTCCTGACCAGGACCGGCCAGCTTGCAGCGACACCCGGCAGGAATTCATCCTGCTGTCCGACACGCTCGGCGTGTCCAGCATGGTCGACCTGCTCACCAACTCCCGCACCCCGGACACCACACCCTCTGCCGTGCTCGGACCCTTCTACGTGGACGGACCGCCGGCGCGGGAGCAGGGCTCCGACATCGCCGAGGGCCTGCCCGGGACCCCGCTGTGGGTGGACGTGCTGCTGATCGACCAGCACGGCAAGCCGATCCCGCAGGCGGTCGTCGACGTGTGGCAGTCCAACGAGGACGGTTTCTACGACGTCCAGCTGCCCGACCAGGACGGCCCGGTGCTGCGCGCCCGGTTCCACACCGACGAGGCGGGCGGCTGCGGTTCTGGACGATCCTGCCGTCGCGAGTACCCGATCCCGGACGACGGCCCGGTCGGCGAGATGCTCGCCGCGGCCGGCCGCCACCAGTACCGCGCGCCGCACCTGCACTTCATGATCGGCGCACCCGGTTACCGCCGGCTCGTCACGCAGTTGTTCGTCGCGGGCGGCGAGTACCTCGACTCGGACACGGTGTTCGGCGTCAAGCCGGCCCTGATCGTCGACTTCGTGCCGCGCACCGGCCCGACGCCGGACGGCCGCGGCATCACCGAGTGGAGTTCCCTGGAGTACACCTTCCGGATCGCGGAGGCGGGATGACCGACTACGACACCGACGTCCTGGTCGTCGGCACCGGACCAGCGGGCGGCTCGGCGGCCCTGCTGCTGGCCACCTACGGCGTCCGCATGCTGCTGATCAACAAGTACGGCTGGCTCTCGCCGACCCCGAGGGCGCACATCACCAACCAGCGCACCCTGGAAGTGCTGCGCGATCTCGGCCTTGAGGGCGAGGCACTCGCTCAGGGCACGCCGCAGGATCAGATGGGCGATACCGTGTTCTGCACGGCGATCGCGGGTGACGAGATCGGCCGCATCCGCACCTGGGGCACGGCCGACGCCTCGGCCAGCGAGTACGCGTCGGCCAGCCCGTGCGGGATGATCGACCTGCCGCAGACCTACCTGGAACCGATCCTGGCCACCAACGCGGCGGCGCGCGGCGCGAAGGTCCGGTTCGACACCGAGTTCCTGTCCCTGGAACAGGACGCCGACGGTGTGACCGCATTGCTGCGCGACCGGTTGCGTGGCGACGAGTACACCGTGCGGGCCCGCTACCTGATCGGTGCCGACGGCGGCCGCAGCATCGTGGCCGAGCAGATCGGCCTGCCCATCGCCGGGCAGAGCGGCAAGGCAGGCAGCATGAACATCGTCTTCAACGCCGACCTGTCCGCCCACGTCGCGCACCGGCCCAGCGTCCTGTACTGGGTGATGCGGCCCGGCGCGCATCTCGGTGGCATCGGCATGGGCCTGGTCCGGATGGTCCGGCCGTGGCACGAGTGGCTGCTGACCTGGGGTTACGACATCGACCAGCCGCCACCGGAGATGACCGACGAGATCGCCCGCGACATCGTGCACGACCTGGTCGGCGACCCGGACGTCCCGGTGGAGATCACGTCCACGTCGTTGTGGACGGTGAACCACAGTTATGCCAGCGAGTACTCGCACGGCCGTGTCTTCTGCGCCGGGGACGCCGTGCACCGGCACCCGCCGTCGAACGGCCTCGGCTCGAACACGTCGATCCAGGACTCCTACAACCTGGCCTGGAAGCTGGCGATGGTGATCCGCGGCCAGGCCGGCCCCGCGCTGCTGGACACCTACACCGCCGAGCGCGCGCCGATCGGCAAGCAGATCGTGGACCGGGCGAACCTCAGCCGCGACCAGTTCGGCCCGATCTTCGCCGCGCTGGGCATGACCGAGGGCGGCGACCAGGACGCCATCACCGCAGGCCTGGCGGCGTGCCGCGAACCCGGACCCGACGGCAGGGCACGGCGGCGGCAGCTGGAGTCGGCCATCGAGCTGAAGAACTACGAGTTCAACGCGCACGGCGTCGAGCTCAACCAGCGCTACGAGTCGACCGCGGTGCTGCCCCTCGTGGACGAGCCCGAGCCGTGGCCGCTGGACGCCGAGCTGTTCCACCAGCCCTCCACCCGGCCCGGCGCGAAACTGCCGCACGTCTGGCTCGTCGACGCGGCGGGGCATCGCGTCTCCAGTCTCGACCTGGTCGGCGGCGGGTCGTTCACCGTCGTCACCGGGCCGTCGGGTGACGCGTGGGTGGCCGCGGCCGCGACCTGCCGCGACGAGCTGGGGCTGCCGCTGCGGTCGGTGGTCGTCGGCGCCGCGGCGGCGCGGGACGCGTACGGCGACTGGCGGCGGGCCACCGCACCCGAACTGGAGGAGGACGGCTGCCTGCTCGTCCGCCCGGACGGGTACGTCGCGTGGCGCAGCACGGGTGCGCCCGCCGACGACGCGGCGAAGGCGTTGCGCGGCGTGCTCGACGCGATCCTCAGCCGTACCGTGGACGCGTGAGTCTCAACCGGGCAGCGCAACCCGGCCCCCGGCCCGAGATCGCGGGCTCCGCGGTCGTGATCGGCGAGGTCTGGCTCGGCGCGGGCACCCTGCTGGCGCAGGGACTGGTGGTGCGGTCGGTCGCCGGTGGCGTCCGGATCGGCAACCACTCCGCCGTGCTGGAGAACGGCCTGGTCTGGGGCACTCCCGAGCACCCCACGGAGATCGGGCAGCGCACCGCGTTCGGGCATCGGGCGTGCGTGCTCGGCGCGAGCGTCGGCAACCTGTGCGAGATCGGCAACGGCGCGCTGCTGCTGCCTGGCTCGCGGTTGGGCGACGGCTGCGTCCTCGGTGAGGGCACGCTGATCCCGGCGGGCATGATCGTGCCACCGGACACCGTGCTCGTCGGCAGGCCGCCGCACGTGCTGCGGCACGCCACCGACGCCGACCGGGAGCGGGTGGCCGCGCTGCGCGCCCACCAGACCGAGCTGACCGACCATCCGCACCAACTCGTGGCCGCGAGGCCGGACGTGGGAGCCGACATGGGTCGCCTGTACGCCTACCGGGACCGCCGGCCCGTGATCGACCCGACCGCGGTGCTGTTCGACTCCGCCGAGATCACCGGCGACGTCGTGGTCGGGCCGAGGACCGTGATCGGGGCCGGCGTGAAGATCATCGGCGACTCGCACGGCCCGGTCCGCATCGGCGCCGACGTGCAGCTGCTGGAGAACTCGGTACTGCACCTGTTGCCGGACAACGAACTCATCGTGGAGGACGGCGTCACCGTCGGTCCCGGCTCGATGATCCACGGCTGCCACCTCGGCGCGGGCACGATCGTGGAGGTGGGTGCGATCGTGTGCGACTTCAGCAGCGTCGGCCCGGGTTCGCTGGTCAAGGCGGGCTCGTGCGTGACACAACGGTCGCGCTTCCCGGCCGGGTCGGTGCTGGAGGGGTTCCCTGCCGTGTCGACCGGCACGCTGGATTCCCCGCTGGAGCGACCGGCCTGGGCGTTCACTCCGGACGGGCTGGCGAGCATCGTCCGGCTGCGCTGAGTTTTCGACGATTCGAGGAGGCTTGACATGCCACAACCACAGGGCGCCGAGCTGGAGGCGGTCCGGGAGCGGCGCACGAAGCTGCGGGACACCTACCTGCGGCCGATCGGCGAGCGCCCGGCGACGCCCACCCGGGGCGTGCACCACATCGCGCTGATCTGCGCCGACGTGGAGGAGACGATCAAGTTCTACCAGGAGTTCCTCGGGTTCCCGCTGGTCGAGCTGGTGGAGAACCGGGACTACGCCGGTTCCAGCCACTTCTTCTTCGACATCGGCAACCGCAACCTGCTGGGCTTCTTCGACTTCCCCGGCCACGACCACCCCACGTTCCACGAGACGATCGGCGCGGTCCAGCACATGGCACTGTCGGTCGACGCCGAGCACTTCGCGCAGTTGAAGGCGAAGCTGGACGCCGGGGGCGTGGAGTACCTGGGCCCGGATCGGGGCATCGAGGACAGTCTGTACATCCGTGACCCCAACGGCATCGGGATCGAGTTCTACGCCGAGCGACTCGGGGTGTTCAACGGCGAGCCGCTGTTGGCCGACAACGACTGAACTGGCAGGGTTGAACGTGGCGGGCGAGGTGCCCGGGTTGGGTCGCTAGGAGGCGAGTGTGGCGGAACAGGTTCGCGGTGTGATCGCGGCGGCGAAGGGTGCGCCGGTCGAGATCCGGACGATCACGGTGCCGGATCCCGGACCGGGTGAGGCCGTCGTGCGTGTACAGGCGTGCGGGGTCTGCCACACCGACCTGCACTACCGGGAGGGCGGCATCAACGACGACTTCCCGTTCCTGCTCGGCCACGAGGCGGCGGGCATCGTCGAGACCATCGGCGAGGGTGTGACCAACGTCGAGCCCGGCGACTTCGTCATCCTCAACTGGCGCGCCGTGTGCGGCACGTGCCGGGCCTGCGCCAAGGGTAAGCCGTGGTACTGCTTCAACACGCACAACGCCGCCCAGCCGATGACGTTGGAGGACGGCACCCCGCTGTCGCCCGCGCTGGGCATCGGCGCGTTCGCCGACAAGACGTTGGTCCACAGCGGACAGTGCACGAAGGTCGACCCGTCGGCGTCGCCGGCGGCCGTCGGCCTGCTGGGTTGTGGCGTGATGGCAGGCATCGGCGCCGCGATCAACACCGGTGCGGTGTCCCGTGGGGACAGTGTCGCGGTGATCGGCTGTGGCGGTGTCGGTGACGCCGCCATCGCGGGTGCGAAGCTGGCAGGCGCGACGACGATCATCGCCGTCGACGTCGACGACCGGAAGCTGGCCTGGGCCGAGGGCATCGGCGCGACGCACTCGGTGAACGCGGGCAACGCGGACGTCGTCGAGTCGATCCAGGCGCTCACCGGCGGCTTCGGCGCGGACGTGGTGATCGAGGCGATCGGCCGCCCGGAGACGTGGCAGCAGGCGTTCTACGCGCGGGATCTCGCCGGCACCGTCGTGCTGGTCGGCGTGCCCACGCCGGACATGAAGATCGAGATGCCGCTGATCGACTTCTTCGCCCGCGGCGGCTCGCTCAAGTCGTCCTGGTACGGCGACTGCCTGCCCAGCCGCGACTTCCCCTACCTGGTCGACCTGTACCAGCAGGGCAGGCTCGACCTGGACGCCTTCGTGTCCGAGCGGATCGCGCTGGACGGCGTGGAGGAGGCGTTCACGAAGATGCACCACGGCGACGTGCTGCGGTCGGTCGTGGTCTTCTGATGGCGGCGCGGATCGACAGGATCGTCACGTCCGGCCAGTTCCACCTCGACGGCGGTAGCTGGGACGTCGACAACAACGTCTGGCTACTGGGTGACGACGCGCAGGTGCTGGTGATCGACGCGGCCCACGACAGTCTCGCCATCGCCGACGCGGTGCGGGGCCGGGAAGTCGTGGGCATCGTCTGCACGCACGGGCATGACGACCACGTCAACGCGGCTCCGGCGCTCGGCAAGATCACGGGCGCCGCCATCTCGCTGCACCCGGACGATGACGTGTTGTGGCGGCTGGCTCATCCGCATGCTCGGTGGGATCTGCCGTTGGCCGACGGGGACGTCCTGTCGGTGGCCGGTACGTCGGTGTCGGTGTTGCACACTCCGGGGCACTCGCCTGGTTCCGTCTGTTTGTCGGTGCCTTCGCTCGGGGTCGTGTTCACCGGGGACACCCTGTTTCACGGTGGGCCCGGGGCCACCGGGCGGTCGTACAGCGATCACGACGCGATCGTGTCGTCGATTCGTGCCCGGCTGTTCGAGCTGGATCCGGCGACCGTCGTGCACACCGGGCATGGGGAGGACACGACGATCTCGGCCGAGGCGGCTGCGCTCGGTCTGGACTGAGACCGCCGCTGCCGTTTCGTTTCCGGGCGCGGTCCGGGACGCTGGCGGACGCCGCCGGCGCGACTCCCGCCGTCGCGGTCCACTGCTTGCCCCAGCCGCTTGCTCGCCTGGCCGGGCACCGCTCGTCGACGTCGCGTGTGCCCGGCCCGGCCCGTGTTCCTGGTCGGCTCGACTGCGCTCGTCGCCTCGTCATGCCGGGCGGCGGGTCAGCCTATGGCGAGTTCGGCCAGCAGGCGGTCGACGTCGAAGTGGGCGCCTTCGGTGCCCGCGGGCACCATCTCCAGCGTCAACTCCAGGAAGTCTTCGGTGTCGTCGCGTTCCAAGGTGAACGCGGCGCTGCCGCTCGGGGCGAAGATCTCCACGACCAGCAGATCGGGATCGGCGTCCGGGCTCACCCGGAAGTCGCCCTCGCCCGCGGGCTCGGCCAGACCGTCGATCAGCAGGTCCCTGGCGAAGACCCACTCCACCCACCGGCCGCGCTCGGTGGCGAAGGCGACGGTGATGGCGTACGGCTCCATCGGGTCGTAGGTCCAGCGGGTGGTGACCGGCGTCACCGCGTCGCTGCCGGCGGCGGGGAGCAGGGCGGCGATCTGTTCGCGCTGAATCGTGTTCATGGCTGGCCTCCTGTTCACGGTGTACGTAGCGGAGACAGCCAGGGATGCCGTTGATGATGCGAAAAGGATTCGCCTCGCCCGATCGAGGTAACGGGAACCGGTCCGGTGACACTCGAACGGGTTGCCGGCGCCCCGTGGGGGCGCCGGCCGATCGTCCGTTCAGGAGGGATTGCGCGCGGGCTCCGTCCTGCTGTGGAACGCCCGGATGATGTCGCTGTACCGGTATCCGCTCGCTTTGATGATCCGTCGCTGCGTCGGATAGTCGACGTGCACCAGGCCGAATCGCTTGGCGTAGCCGTATGCCCACTCGAAGTTGTCGAGCAGTGACCACGCGAAGTAGCCGGCCAGTGGCGCTCCGCCCCTGGCCGCCCGCACACACGCCTCCAGGTGCTGCTCCAGGTACTCGATCCGTTCCTTGTCCTGGACCTGTCCATCCGGCTCGATCTCGTCCGGCCACGCCGAGCCGTTCTCCGTGACGTAGATGCGCGGCACGTGGTACTCCTCGTGCACCCGCGTCAGCAGTTGCTCCAGACCGTCGGCGTAGACCTCCCAGCCCATCGCGGTCAGTGTCCAGTCGGGCACGCTCACGGTGCGCGCCCTGGGCAGCGGGCCATCGGGGTCGTCGGTGACGACCTGGCGGAAGTAGTAGTTCAGACCGAAGTGGTCCATCGGCTGCGCGATCGTCTCCAGGTCGCCCGGTCGCACCGGCGGCTGCACGCCGTAGACCTCGATCATGTCCGCCGGGTAGCCGCGACCGTGCAGTGGATCCAGCCACCACCGGTTCGTGTGGCCGTCGGCCCGCCGCGCTGCCGCCACGTCCTGCTCGTCCTGGCTCGCCGGTTCGCACGGGCTCAGGTTCAGCACCGGCCCGACCCGCACCGGACCGCTCGCGATGTTGCGCAGTGCCGACGCCGCCAGGCCGTGACCCAACAGGAGATGGTGTGCCGCCGGGACCGCTTGCGTGATGTCCCGGACACCGGGGGCCATCGACCCCTCCAGATGCCCGATCCACGCCGAGCACAGCGGCTCGTTGACGGTGAACCAGTCCGCGACCCGGTCGCCCAGCCGGGCGGCGACGACCGCGGCGAACTCGGCGAACCTGAACGCGGTGTCCCGCGACGGCCAGCCGCCCAGGTCCTGCAGCGCCTGCGGCAGATCCCAGTGGTACAGCGTCGCGTACGGGCGGATGCCGGCCGCGAGCAGGCCGTCGACGAGTCGGTCGTAGAAGTCCAGCCCCGCCTGGTTGACCCGGTGGCCGGCATCCGGCAGCACTCTGGGCCACGCGATGGAGAACCGGTACGCCTCGACGTTCAGTTCCCGCAACAGGCCGATGTCCTCGGGCCAGCGGTGGTAGTGGTCGCAGGCGATGTCGCCGGTGTCACCGTTGTCGATGGCGCCGGGCACCTGGCAGAAGGTGTCCCAAATGGACGGCTGCCTGCCGTCCTCGGCGACAGCGCCCTCGATCTGGTAGGCCGACGTGGCGGCCCCCCAGACGAACTGCTGCCCCAGGATGTCGTGGTCGATCATCAGTGCTCCCTCGGCACTCGTGGTCTGCTGTGGTTCGGCGAAACCCCGGGCCGGCGTGGGCTGGTGGAGCACCGGTCGTTGGGCGCCAGGAGGCGCACCGGTCGCCCGCACGCGACTCGATCAGTGCGACAGCTTCGTCGGCCCGGCGGTGACCCGCCGGCAGGCGGATACCCGCCTGGTGTGACGTGAGCAGCCGCCCGGTGCCGCAACGCCCTTCGTTGTGACGCTCGCCCGAGCGGCTGAAAATCGGACCGCGCTTCGTCGCGCGGTGGAGCACGAGTGTGCTCAGTCGACCCGACTGCCCCGGAGGACCGCTCTCCGGACCGGCCGGCTGGTCACGATGTGGTCAACTTGGGGTGCGTCGGCTTCCGCTGGCTCACCTCCGTCGGCCCTACCTTTCTCGATTCCGCTGTCCCATCACGCTTCTGGTTACAATCACGAGTTAATTCAGTCTTTAAATTATGATGTCCATTAGACTCGTGAGGCAAGGTGTAGTCAAGACGGGCAGGGATGGGATCCGATGGAGGCGAAGCGCACGACGGTCCGCGATCTGAGGCGGCACAACCGCTCGGCACTGCTGTCGAAGCTGTTCTTCGACGGCCCGCTCAGCAGGCACGAGCTGAGCGGTCTGACCGGCCTGTCCGCCGCGACCGTCAGCAACGTCACCGGGGAACTCATCGAGGAGAACCTGGTCGTCGAGGCCGGGCTCATCGACTCCGATGGCGGCAGGCCGAGGGTGCTGCTGCGCGTCGACCCGCACTACGGCCACGTCGTCGGCGTCGACGTGGGCGAGACCGGGGTCAAGGTGGAGCTGTTCGACCTGGCGATGACCGGTCTGGCCACCGTCGAGCACCCGCTGCCCTCGGTGCGGCCGGAACCGGAGACCGTCGTCGCGCAGATCGCCTCGGCCCTGCGGGAGGTCGTCACGAAGACCGGTGTGGACGAGGCCACGGTGATCGGCGTCGGCATCGGCCTGCCCGGCACGGTCGAGCAGGGCGGCCAGGAGGGCGGCGCACCCGGCCACGACGACGGCGTCCTGGTGCACGCACAGACCATCGGCTGGGACGCGGTCCCGCTGGCCCGGCTGCTGCGCGAGAGCGGCGTCACGCTGCCCCTCTACTTCGACAACGGGGCCAAGACGCTCGGCCAGGCCGAGATGTGGTTCGGCGCGGGCAAGGGCGCGAGCCACGCGGTCGTCGTGCTGGTCGGCTCGGGTGTCGGTGCGGCCGTCATCGCCGACGGCGCGACCTACCGCGGTGCCACCAGCAGTGCGGGGGAGTGGGGCCACACGGTCATCAGCTACGGCGGCCGGGCGTGCCGATGTGGTTCGCACGGGTGCCTGGAGACGTACGTCGGCGCGGAAGGCATCCTCGACCGGTACCGGCAGGCACGCGGCGGCCGCGCGGTGTCCGGCGCTGACGAACAGTCCAGCCTGGAGGGTCTGCTGGCCTCCGCCGGTCGGTCCAAGACGGCGGCAAAAGTGTTGCAGGAGACGGCTGGTTACCTGGGCGCCGGGATCGCCAATCTGATCAACTTGTTCAATCCGGAGCGGATCGTGCTCGGTGGGTGGGCAGGCCTGGCGTTGGGTGCTGCCTTGCTGCCCGATATCCAGGCGGCCGCTCGGGCACATGCGTTGCGGCATACGTTCGGGCAGACGACGATCGAGCTGTGCCGGCTCGGGCCGGATGCGGTGGCGTTCGGAGCGGCCACGTTGCCGGTGGCGGCCATGTTGGCCCGGGGCGGGGATCCACGAGACAAGATCAAGCCTGGAAAGTCTCGTTCCACCGCCGCCTGATCGTCCGCTGTGGACACACAGGTGCAAGGCCTTGGCCCGGGGCCATAGCGGCTCGCGGGAAGCGCGGAACAACACGAAGGTCCGAGCGCAACGCACGACGCCGCAGTGGGTCCCGATCCACCTTCCCCTCCCGGCCCCCGCTGCACAGCCGTCCACACGGCGTCACCGGCCGTGGTGAGAACGCGAAAGCGGGGGCGGGCGAGCAGCTCGGTCCGGGACTAGCGGCCCCGAACCCGGCGAATCGTGTCCCGGTACCAGAGGGCACTCTGCTTGGGAGTGCGCTGCAACGTCTGATAGTCGACCCGAACGATCCCGAACCGCTTGTCATACCCGAAGGACCACTCGAAGTTGTCCATCAACGACCAAGCGAAATACCCCCGCACATCAGCTCCCCGCTGCATCGCCGCGGCGACAGCGTTGAGATGCCCCGAGAGATAAGCGACCCGATCCGAGTCGGCCACGAAACCGGAATCGTCGGCCTGGTCGTCGAACGCCGCTCCGTTCTCGGTGATGACGACGGGCAGGCCCGGGTAGTCCAGCGACAGGCGCACCAGCAGTTCGGTGATCCCGCCCGGCACGATCTCCCAGCCCATCGCCGTCTGCGGTGCGCCGTAGGGCACTGAGCGGGATACGGGCTTGCCGTCGTCGTCGACCGTGCGACCGTCCTCGGTCGAGCCCGAGTGGCGGTGCGACGAGTAGTAGTTGACGCCGAGCATGTCCAGCGGGGTGGAGATCACGTCCAGGTCGCCGTCCTGCACCGGCAGCCTGACCCCGCTGCCCGCCAGGTCCTCCAGTACGTCGGCCGGGTAGCGCCCGTGCACCAATGGGTCCAGGTAGATCCGGACGCCCAGCCCATCCGCGCGCCGGGCCGCGTCCCGGTCGGCGGCCGAGTCCGTTGCCGGCTCGCCGTAGCCCATGTTCAGCGTGATGCCCAGGTCGACCGGTTTGCCCGTGGCTCGGATGCGTCGGGCCGCCAGGCCGTGGCCCAGCAGCAAATGGTGCACCGCGTGCAGGGCGGCCGGGTAGTCCTCGCGACCCGGTGCCTGGCGGCCGTAGGCGTAGCCCAGCATCGCCGAGCACCACGGCTCGTTGAGCGTCGTCCAGCTGCGCACCCGGTCGGACAGACGGTCGAACACCAGCATCGCGTAGTCGGCGAACCGGTGTGCGGTGTCCCTGGCGGGCCAGCCGCCCGCGTCCTCCAGTTCCTGCGGCAGATCCCAGTGATACAGCGTGACCCAGGGGTCGATGCCCTTGTCCAGCAGTTCGTCCACCAGCCGCTCGTAGAAGCCCAGCCCGGCCGGGTTCGCCTTGCCACGCCCGCCCGGCTGCACCCTGGGCCACGCCACCGAGAACCGGTAGGTGTCCACGCCGAGGTCACGGATCAACGCGACGTCCTCGGGCATCCGGTGATAGTGGTCGCAGGCGACATCACCGTTCTCGCCGTTGTGCACGGCCCCGGGTACCCGGCAGTACGTGTCCCAGATCGACTCGGTCCGTCCGTCTGCGCGCGCCGCACCCTCGATCTGGTACGCCGAGGTCGCCACACCCCAGCGGAACGAGCTGGGCAGTGTGTCGATGAGGTCGGTCCGGGCCGCGGTGGCGGCACTGCTGTCGAGCATGCCCGTTGTCGTGTCCATGTTTCTCCCTCATGGTCGGTGAAGGTCGGTCAGAGACTGGGCGACAGGGCCGCTTCCCGGGTGGGGTGCAGCCAGCAGGCCACGGTACGGCCGGACCGGCCCGGCTCGTCGGGTTCGCCCAGCACCGGCACGCGCGCCGAGCACGGTCCGAACGCGTGCGGGCACCTGGGGTGGAACGCACAGCCGGTCGGCATGGACCGCAGGTCCGGCGGTGAACCGGGAATGCCGTTGAGCTCCCGGCGTGGCCCGCGCAGCGCGGGGAACGAATGCAGCAGGCCGTCGCTGTAGGGGTGCAGCGAGTTGCGATACAGGGCTCCCGCCGGTGCCTCCTCCACGATCCGGCCGCCGTACATGATGGCGATCCGGTCCGAGAACTCGACCAGCAGCGACAGGTCGTGGGTGATGAACAGCACCGAGAACCCGAGCCGCTCGCGCAGCCCGATGAGCTGACCGAGGATCTGCCGCTGCATCACGACGTCCAGTGCGGTCGTCGGCTCGTCCATGATGACGATCTTCGGTTCGAGCGCCAGCGCCATACCGATCATCACGCGCTGCCGCATGCCGCCGGACAACTGGTGCGGGTAGCTGTCCAGCCGGTCGGCCGAGATGCCCACGAGCTTCAGCAACTCGGCCGCCCGCGCGCGCCGGGCCGTCGGGCTCATCCGCGGTTCGTGTGCCTTGAGCACGTCCAGCAACTGGGTGGCGACCTTGTGCACCGGGTTGAGCGAGTTCATCGCACCCTGGAAGACGATGGACGTCTCGGCCCAGCGGAACTCGCGCAGTTTGGCGGGGGAGAGCGTCATGATGTCCACCGGCGGCCCGTCCGGCGAGTGGTAGACGACCGAGCCGCCGCGCACCACGCCGGGCGGTGGCAGCAGCCGGGTGAGCCCGTAGGCCAGCGTCGACTTGCCGCTGCCGCTCTCGCCAGCCAGGCCGAGCACCTCACCGTGGTGCAGTGTCAGGGTGACGTCGCTGACCGCGTGCACGGCGTCGTCGCCGAGGCCGTAGTCCACGCTGAGGTGGTTGATCTCCAGCACCGGTTGGTGGTTCACCGGGCGTCCTCCTTCACGGCCTCGAACCGCTCGTCCACCGGCTCGGTCAGGCCGAGCACAGGCGTGAAGCCGACCCGCATGACGACCTTGCGACCGCTCGCGGTGCGCACCTTGCGGCCGACCGACACCCGCAGCCGCGGGTTGACGAACTCGTCGATACCGAAGTTGACCAGGGACAGTGCCGTGCCGAGGACCGCGATCGCCAGGCCTGCCGGCACGAACCACCACCACGCGCCCTGCGCGAGCGCCTGCTGGCTCTGCGCCCAGAACAGGATCGTGCCCCAGTTCCAGGTCGACGTGTCCGAGACACCGATGAACGCCAGCGTGATCTCCGAGAGCACCGCGAACACGACTGTGCCGATGAAGTTGGACGCGATGATCGCGGTCAGGTTGGGCAGTACCTCGAAGCCGATGATCCGCCAGGTCGGCTCACCCGTGGCCCTGGCCGCTTCGACGTAGTCACGTCTGCGTAGTGACAGTGTCTGCGCTCGCAGCACTCGCGCACCCCACGCCCACGACGTACAGCCGATGACGATCGCCACCAGCAGGTCACCAGCACTGGGCACGGTGGAGGTGATGATGATGATCAGCGGCAGTGCCGGGATGACCAGGAAGATGTTCGACACGGCCGACAGGCTCTCGTCGGCCGCACCGCCGAGGTAGCCGGCGGTCACGCCGATCACCACGGCCAGCACGATGGCGACCGCACCGGCCAGGAAGCCGACGAACATGACACTGCGGGTGCCGACCAGGACCTGGCTGAACACGTCCCGGCCGAGGTGGTCGGTGCCGAACCAGTGCGCCGCCGACGGTCCCTTGACCAGTTGGTTGCCGCGAGCGTCCGGGTCGTAGGGCGCGAGCCACGGGCCGATGACCGCGATGATCGCGAGGAACGCGATGACGATCAGGCCGGTCATCGACTTCTTGTTGGCGACGAACCGCAACCGCCTGCGCCGGGCAGGCGCTTCGCCGGGGGCGACGGCCGGGCCGTCCGGGGTGATGGTCGCGACGCTGGTGGGAGTCGCCATGACTCAGGCCTCCTTCCGGGTCCGCGGATCGAGGATCAGGTACGCGATGTCGGCGAGCAGGTTGGCGACCAGCACCGACAGCGTGATGATCAGGAAGATGCCCTGCATCAGCGGGTAGTCCTGCGCGCCGACGGCCTGGAACAGCTCGTAGCCGACGCCGGGATAGGAGAACACGATCTCCACCAGCAGCGTGCCGCCGACGATGAAGCCCAGCGACAGCGCGAAGCCGGACACGTTGGGCAGCAGCGCGTTGCGGGCCGCGTAGCTGACCATCACGCGCCGCTCGGACAGGCCCTTGGCGTGCGCGACCGTGATGTAGTCCTCTGAGTTGACCGTGATCATCATGTTGCGCATGGACAGGATCCAGCCGCTCATCGACGAGACCAGGATCGTCAGGGCGGGCAGCAGGCTGTGCTGGATGGCGCTGCCGATGAACGCCCCGGTGAAGCCGGGCACGACGCCAGGGTCGAAACCACCGGAGGACGGGAAGAAGCTGCCCGGCCCGGCCAGCACGGTGATCGCGATCAGGCCCAGCCAGAAGTACGGCACCGACGAGAAGAACGTGGTGACCGGCAGCAGGCCGTCCGCCCACGAGCCGCGGCGCCAGCCGGCCAGCACGCCCAGGGCGGTGCCGATCAGGAAGCTGATGACGGTGGTGATGCCGACCAGCGCGATGGTCCAGGGCAGGCTCTGCGCGATGACCTGGGACACGGGGGTCGGGAAGAACGTGAACGACAGCCCGAGGTCGCCGTGCGACAGCCTGCCCCAGTAGTCGGCGTACTGGGCGAAGATGTTCTCGTGGGTGTTGAGCCCGAACAGGATGCGCAGCGACTGGACGGCCTGGCTGCTGAGCTGGCCCTGGAAGCGCGAGATCAGCGCGAGCACCGGGTCGCCGGGGATCAGCCGGGGGATGAAGAAGTTGATGGTGATCGCGGCCCACGCGGTCAGCACGTAGAAGCCGATGCGGCGCAGCAGGTAGGTCATGGCGCGACCTCCGTGCCCGTCTTCGTGGCCGTGGCGTCGAGGTCGTAGAGCCAGCAGGCGGCCCAGTGGCCGTCGCCGTCGCCGATCTCGAAGCGCGGCGGCAGGTCGGTCGAGCAGCGCGGCAGCACGTGCGGGCAGCGCGGGTGGAACCGGCAGCCCGACGGCGGCGCGATCAGGCTCGGCGGCTCACCGGCGGCCTCGTCGGCTGCCGCGGCCGAACCCGCGTCGCCGGTGATCCGGTCCGGATCGGGTGCCGACTCGATCAGCAGCCGCGTGTACGGGTGCGCCGGCCGCTGCGTGACGGTCTCGCTGTCGCCCCCCTCGACCATGCGGCCCGCGTACATCACCAGCGTGTCGTCGGCGAAGTAGCGGGCCGACGCGATGTCGTGGGTGATGTAGAGGATCGCCAGGTGCAGGCGGTTCTTCAGGTCCCGCAACAGGTTCAGCACGCCGAGCCGGATGGACACGTCGAGCATCGACACGGGCTCGTCGGCCAGCAGCGCGTCCGGGTTGGCGGCCAGCGCCCTCGCGATGGCCACTCGCTGGCGCTGGCCGCCGGACAGCTCGTGCGGGAACTTGGCCAGGTAGCGTTGCGGCGGCGTGAGCTGCACGCGGCCCAGCAGGTCGTACAGCGCGGCCCGCAGCTCGGTGTCGCCGTGCCCGGCCCGGCCGTGCACCCGCAACGCCCTGGTCAGGTGGTACCGGACGGTGTGCGTGGGGTTGAGCGACGCGAACGGGTCCTGGAAGATCATCTGGACCTGCTTGCAGTAGGCCCGGAACCGTCGACCGCCGCGCACCGTGACCGACTCGCCGTGCAGCCGGATGTCGCCGCCGGTGCGCGGATAGAGCTGGGCGAGCAGCCGGGCCACCGTCGACTTGCCAGAGCCCGATTCCCCGACCAGCGCCGTCACGCGCCCCCGGCGCAGCGTGATGTCCACGTCGTCGACCGCGTGCACGGTCCGGCTGGTCCGTGACACCACGTCGCGGCCGCGCCTGCGGACCGCGAAGTGCTTGGTGAGTCCCGCCGCCTCCAGTACCACGTCGGTCGCTGGCGGCGCGGGATCGGTATCCACGCTCATTGCCCGGAACTCCTGTCCTCGCTCGGGTCCGTCGGCCTCGTGGTGCCGGCCCGTGGATCGGCACGAGCCCCGCCCGGACGGTGCGCGCCGTCCGAGCGGGGCACTGTCAGCCCGCCGGCACTCAGGACGTGGCCGGCTTCAGGTGCATCACGATGTCCAGTGCGTTGGGCAGCGTGGGCTGCGCGGGCGCGTACTGGTTCGTCGGACCGGGCCACCCGACCCAGTGCTTGGTGCTGTACTCGCCACCGACGTTGACCGCGGAGGTCGGCACCATCGGCGTCTGCGCCACCATGATCTGCTGCAGGGTGTTCAGCGCCTGGGTACGGGCGGGATCGGTGGTCGCGTCGGCGTACTGCTGGAGCGCCGCGGTGGCCTGCGGGTCGTTGAACCGGCCCCAGTCACCGTTCACGCCGCCGGTGCCCACCGGCTTGAACTGGGCCCCGTCCATCATCGACTCGTAGAGGTCGTACGGGGTGGCGCCACTGTTGGTCCAGTGCATCACCGCGTCGAACTCACCGGTGTCCACGTTCTTGGTCCAGGCGTCCTCGTTCGCCTTGTCGATCTTGACGTTGACGCCGATCTGGGCCACGTTGTCCTTGATGATCGCCAGGTCGGTCTGGTAGTCCGACCAGCCTGCCGGGTCGGACAGGGTGAACGTGACCGGCTTGCCGCTGGGATCGAGCAGCGTGGTGCCGTTGAGCTTGTAGCCCGCCTGGGTGAGTACCTGCTTGGCCGCGGCCACGTTCGGCGTCACGTTGCTGTTCGCGTACTGCGCTGCGATGAACGAGTTGCCCGCCGGGGTCGGGATGCCGGTGATGTTCGTGACCGGCGGGTAGAAGTACCCGTCCTCACCCTGCTCGAAGATGTCGTGCCGGTTGATGACCATGCTGATCGCCTTGCGCAGCGCGGGGTTGTTCAGCGGGGCCTTCGTGGTGTTGAACCACAGGCCGTGCACACCCAGCGTCGGCGGGAACCAGATCTTGTAGTGCGCCGGGTCCTTGTCCTCGTAGACGGCCTTCACGTTCGGGATGAACACGAAGCTCCACTCCGCGGCACCCGTGGCCAGCGCGGTGGTCTGCGCGTTGTTGTCGTTGTAGGACGTGTAGCGCAGTTCCTTCACCTGGGGGAGGGTCTGCCAGTAGCTGCTGCGCTCGTCGAGCACGACGGTCTGCGACGTGAAGGACTTGAGTGTGTACGGGCCCGTGCCGACCGGGTTCTTGATCGTGTCCGTCGCCGGGTTCGCGATCTTCGACCAGATGTGCTGGGGCACGATGAACGTCTGGGTGAGGATCTTGTACTGGTTGACGAACTGCGACGACTTGAAGTTGATCGTGGCCGCGTTGCCGTTGGAGCTGGTGCTGGTGATCGGCAGCGCGTTGATGTTGAGCGTGGCGTTGCTCTTGAGCAGGTCGAACGTGTACGCCACGTCGGCGGCGGTCATGGCCTTGCCGTCGGACCACTTGACTCCTGGCCGCACGGTGGCGGTGAGCGTGCTGAAGTTGTTCGACCAGGCCCACTTCGTGGCCAGCCAGGCTTTGCCGGGGGCCGAGGGCTGCGCCGAGTTCAGCATCACCAGCGGCTCGTAGATCATGAACTTGTAGCCGAGCGACGAACTGGCCGACGACGGTAGGAACGGGTTGTTGTTGTCCGTCTGCGGTCCGTTGGGCATGCCGATGTTCAGCACCCCCGAGTTGGCTGCCGCCGTCGACCCGCCGCCGCTACCACACGCGGCGAGTGCGGACATCGCCATCACGCCCGCGATGGCGAGAGCGGCCGGGCGATTGACGCGCATGAATCCTCCTCCATGTCACTGCGTTCTGTTGTCGCTGCGCTCACCTGCGCTGACGCAGCCGGTGGGGCGTGCCGAGGGTGCACCGAGCCGCGGCCGCACCGCTGCATCGGCGGGCCGTGAGGGATGCACCGACGGCTAGGGCGCCTGGGTCGACGCCCGGACGACCAGTTCGGTCGGTATGACGTTGGGTGTGTTCGGTAGGGGTGTGCCCGCGAAGTGGGCCATCAGCATGCGAGCCGCTGTCTCTCCCATCTGCCGGAGTGGTTGGTGGACCGTCGTGAGCGGCGGATCGGTATGCGCCGCAAGGGGAATGTCGTCGAAGCCGACCACTGCGACGTCGCCGGGCACGGTCAGGCCGGCCTCGTGCGCGGCCTTGATCGCTCCGGCCGCGGACAGGTCGTTGTGTGCGAACACGGCGTCGAACGGGACGCCACCGGCCAGCAGTTTGTGCACGGCGTGCTGGCCGCACTCGAAGGTGAAGTCGCCGGGCGAGACCAGTTCCGGGTCGATCGGGTATCCGGCGGCGGCGAACACGTCGCTGAACCCGGCCAGTCGCTGCTGGGTGCAGCCGAAGCGCTCCATACCGGTGATCACCAGCGGCCGCCGCCTGCCCAGCTCCCTGAGGTGCCGGGCCGCCTGCGCGCCGCCGTAGTGGTTCGTGGTGGCGACCGTGGGGAACAGCGGCTGGTTGCCGCGATCGTCGATGAGCACGATCGGCAGTCCGTGTGCGTGCAGCTCGGTGATGTAGTCCAGCGTGCCGTCCGGTTCGATCACCAGCAGGCCGTCGAACGACTTGGCGGACACCTGGGACGCGAACTGCCGGATCGACTCCTCGCCGCGGTTGCAGGTGAACAGCAGCAACCCGTAGCGATCGGCCTCGATCACGTCGACGGCACCCTGCAGGACCTCGCCCATCCACGGCCAGGTCAGGGACGGCACCAGCATGCCGACGATCCGGGTCCGGCCCCTCGCCAGGCCGACCGCGCGTGCGCTGGGCACGTAGCCCAGTTCGTCGATCACTCTGCGCACCCGTGCCGCCGTCGCCGCGCCCAACTCGCCCTTCCCGTTCAGCACGCGGGAGACCGTCGTCTTGCTGACACCGGCCTGGGCGGCAACATCGGCGATGGTGATGGGCACGGGCACCACCTTCGGGGCTGGAGCGGTCCGGGACCGGGTGCGAAACCGGTTTCGGTAGCGGTTTCGCATCCGGAGTCAACCGGAGTGACCCGAGTCACGTCAATTACGGACAGGTAACGAAGTTAGACTAAATTTAAGCCGTTAACTTGTTGTGCCCGTGCTGGAGTCCCGCGCGGCCGACGCCCGAC
Source organism: Candidatus Melainabacteria bacterium (assembly GCA_963780635.1). Classification (GTDB taxonomy): domain Bacteria; phylum Actinomycetota; class Actinomycetes; order Mycobacteriales; family Pseudonocardiaceae; genus DATEPR01. The sequence continues at coordinate 489,587 of CAWACW010000012.1, read as the reverse complement.
GGCCGCCGATATCCTGCCGCTACCCGGGTGCGCGGCAGGACGTCCGGGCTGCCGCGAGGGTCGCATGGGGGCCGCATGACAGATCCGTCACCACCGGTGAACAGTGACGATACCGGGGCGACGGACCCGACCCCCTCCCCGGCGACCGCACCCGGATCCACCGTATCGACCTCTACCGGCGGTCGAACCGGTCCGTACCACCGGACGCCGTGGTTCGCACTGGCGATGGCCGTGCTCGTGGTGCTGGGCGGTGCCTCGGTAGCGACGGGTGCGACCGTGTCGGCCGGGTTGCCCGACACCGTGGTGCGGTCGTACTTCGCCGCGCTCGCCCGGGGCGACGCGGCGGCCGCGCTGGGGTACGGCACCGTGCCCGCCGGTCGGCACGGCCTGCTCACCGCTGCCGTGCTGGCAGCGCAGAACTCGGCCGGGCCGATCCAGGACGTGGTGGTCGGGCATGTGGTGCGGGCGGGGGACACCGCCGAGGTCGACGTCACGTACACGGTCGCCCTGCGCACGGGTCCGGTGCGGGTGGCCGACAGCGTGAACGTGATCCGCCGTGGGCACGGCTGGCGGCTGGTCCGATCGGCCGCTCCGGTGAGTCTGTCCGCAGGCAACGGCAGCCGCCTGGCCAGCATCGCGGGCGCGGCCCTGCCCAGCGGCGACGTGCTGATGTTCCCCGGTGCCGTCCCGGTCGCGTTCGACACGCCGAACCTGGTCCTGGCAGCGGGTTCGCGCGTGCTGCGCTTCTCGGACAGCGGTTACCTGGACGTCGAGGCGGCCGTCAGCCCAGCGGGTCGCAGGGCGATCGCACCGGCCCTGACCGCGGCGTTGCGCGCATGCCTGGCGAACCGGTCGGCCGCCGAGGAACTGTGCCCGCTGCCCGACGCGACGGCCGGGGTGCCCGGTTCGCTGCGTGGCAGGCTGCGCGGGTCGCCGTCGCTGACGCTGCGCGTGCAGTCGCCCGACGGGCGGATCGACATCCAGGCGGACGTGCCGGTCACGGCCACCTACCAGCAACTCGACGACGACAACATCGCGTCCGGCAAGACCGTCGACTCGGCTCCGGTCAGCGCTTTCTGCTACGCGACCCGCCCCGCCACCGTGTCGTGGGTGACGCCGTGAAGGCGCGCTGGTGGGCGGTGGCGCTGACCGTGCTGCTGCTGTGCGGGGCGGCCGTCCCCGCGGCGGCGGCACCCGGCCCGCCGGGGCACACCGAATGGTGGTTCGACACCTGGCGGGTGAATCAGCTGTGGGCGGCGGGCGCGCGTGGCCAGGGCATCGTGATCGGTGAGATCGACACCGGCGTGCACGCGAGCCTGCCCGAGCTGGCCGGGCACGTGCTGGCGGGCAAGGATTTCGGCGCCGACGGCGGTGACGGCCGCGTGGACCGGGACGACGACCCGTTCGGCCACGGCACGGCGATGGCGTCGCTGATGGTCGGGCGCGCCGGCTCGTTCGGCATCCTCGGCCTGGCGCCGGACGCGCGGGTGCTGCCCGTCGCGGTACCGATCACCGGCACGACCGACGACGCGGGCGGCGCCGCGAACGGCACGCTGCTGCAGGCGATCCGCTGGGCGGCCGACCACGGGGCACGGATCATCAACATGTCGCTGGGTGCGCCGCGGCAGGCCGGGGACGGTGTCCGCTCGTGCCCGGCGGTCGAGCAGGACGCGGTGGACTACGCCCTGGCGAAGGGCGCGATCGTGGTGGCGTCCGGTGGCAACTCGGGCACCGACGGCAGCCCGATCGAGGAGCCCAGCGTGTGCCTGGGCGTGGTGTCGGTGGGCGCGGTGGACAGCAACGGAGCGGTGCCGCCGTGGTCGTCGCGGCACCCGTACCTCACGGTCGCGGCACCCGGCGTCAACGTGCCAACCGTGAGCAGGATCCCGGGCGAGGCGTTCTTCGGCGACGGCACCAGTCAGGCCGCGGCGATCACGTCCGCGGGGCTGGCGGACGTCTGGTCGAAGTATCCGAAGCTCACGGCGAGTCAGGTCGTCGCCCGGCTGCTGGCCACGCTGGACGGGCACCGGTCCACGCGGGACGAGGCGACCGGCTACGGCCGGATCGACATCGGCGCTGCCGTCACCGCGCACGTCCTACCGGACGCGCCAGATCCGGTGTACGCGGCTGTGGCCCCGTTCCTGGCCAGGGACAAGGAGAAGGCGGCCGCAGCCGCCGTGGCCAAGCCGCACGCGGCCCGCCGAGGGCCGCTGCCGGGTGGCTATGCGGTCGCCGCGCCGCGGGGTCCGCTGGCCTCCGGCGCGGGTCTGGCCGGGCTGATCGCCGGGGCTGTCGGGCTGCTGGCGGTCGGGTTGCTGGTCGGCGTGACCCGGCAGCGGAGTCGTGGTCCGCGGTAGTCCCACGGGTGCCGTGCCCGGGTCTTCATCATCAGTTCACCCCGGGGGAGTCCGGGCGGCACGCTGACCACACACGCCCTGCTCATGGTGGCGGTGTGCGCATCGCAGTCGTGACGGAGTCCTTCCTGCCCACGGTCAACGGTGTGACGAACTCGGTCTGCCGGATCCTGGAGCACTTCGCGCGCCGGGGGCATCAGGCAATGGTGATCACCCCCGGCCAGGGGCCGGCGGAGTACGCGGGCCACCGGGTGGTCAGCGTGCCCGGGATCTCGTTGCCCGGTTACCGGTCCTTTGTGCTCGGCCTGCCGATGGCCCGGCTGGAACGCCTCGTCGCCGACTTCCGCCCGGACGTCATGCACCTGGCGTCGCCGGTGTTCCTCGGCGCGGCCGGCAGCACCGCCGCCCGCAAACTGGGCATCCCGAGCGTCGCGGTCTTCCAGACCGACATCGCCGGCTTCGCCCGCCGTTACGGGTTTCGCGGCACCGACCGGGCCATCTGGCGGTGGCTGCGGCACGTGCACCGCCAGGTCGACCGCACCCTCGTGCCGTCATCGGCCACCCTGGATCAGTTGCGCGACCGCGGCATCGACCGGCTGGCGATGTGGCGGCGCGGCGTGGACACGACCCGGTTCGACCCGGGACACCGCTCGGCCGCGCTGCGGTCACAGTTGGCGCCGCGCGGCGAGACGGTCGTCGGTTACGTCGGCAGGCTGGCCGGTGACAAGCGGGTGCACCTGTTGACCCATCTGGCCGACCTGCCGGGCACCCGGCTCGTCGTGGCCGGCGACGGCCCGGCCGCCGGCCGGCTGCGGGAACGGCTGCCCACCGCGGTGTTCCCCGGGTTCCTGTCCGGACAGGCACTGTCCACCCTGTACGCGTCCCTGGACGTCTTCGTGCACACCGGTGCCGACGAGACGTTCTGCCAGGCGATCCAGGAGGCGATGGCCTCCGGCCTGCCTGTCGTCGCACCCGCGGCGGGCGGCCCGCTCGACCTGGTGCGGCCCGGTCGCACCGGGATGCTCTACGAGCCCGACTCGGTGTACGGGCTGCGCTCGGCCGTGAGTTGCCTGGCCGAACAGCCGGAGCTACGCGCCGCCTACGGGCGCCGGGCCCGGCAGGTGGTGCTGGACCGCACCTGGCAGCGCGTCGGCGACGAGCTGCTCGACCACTACACCGACGTGCTGGACAGCCGATCGGCGAACGACGCGACCGGGCTGGCCGGATGAGAATCGCCCAGCTCGCCAACTTCTACTCTTCGACGTCCGGCGGCCTGCGGACCGCAGTGGACACGATCGGCCGGGGCTACCTCGCCGCGGGCCACGATCGGGTACTCGTGGTGCCCGGCCGGCACTGGACCGAGGTGGCCACCGCCGACGGGCTGGTGGTCACGCTGCCAGGCGTGCCGGTGTCCGGCGGCTACCGGATGGTGGCCCGGCCGTCGGCGGTGCTGCGCGTACTGGACCGGCTGCGGCCCGACTCCGTCGAGGTGTCCGACAAGGCCACCATGGTGGCCGCCGGTGACTGGGCGCGACAGCACCGGGCCGGGGCGGTGCTGTTCTCGCACGAACGGCTGGATCTGTGGCTGGCCGCGCGGCTGCCCGGCTTGTGGCGGCCGGCCGGGCGAGTGCTCACGTCCGCGGTGGGCCGGTGGAACCGGCGGCTGGCCGGCCGGTTCGACGTGGTGATCGTGACATCGGAGTTCGCCAGGGCCGAGTTCACCAGGCTCGGGATCGACTCGATACGCAGGGTTCCGTTAGGAGTGGACCTACACACCTTCCGGCCGGGCACCTCGCTACCCGATAATGACTCGACTCGACTGGTATACGCCGGTCGGCTCTCTCCGGAGAAGAACCCCGGCGCGGTGATCGAGGCGGTGAAGCTGTTGGTGCGCAACGGGACGGACGTCCAGCTGGACGTGTACGGCACCGGCAGTGCGCTGCCCGCGTTGCGCCGGGCGGCTGCCGGCCTGCCCGTGGTGTTCCACGGGCACGTGGCCGGCCGGGCCGCGCTCGCCCAGCGGCTCGCAGCCGCTGACATCGCGTTCGCCCCGAGTGCCGCCGAGACCTTCGGGCTGTCCGTGCTGGAGGCCCTGGCGTGCGGCACCCCGGTCGTCACGGCGAACACGGGCGGTGCGGGTGAACTGCTCGGTTCGGGCTGCGGAGTTGCCGTGTCGCCGACACCGGCCGGGATTGCCGACGGGGTATCGGAGGTAACCTCCTGGCCAGTTGCCGCCCGCCGGGCGGCAGCGCGCAGTCAGGCCGAACGATTCCCGTGGTCGGCGACTGTCCAGGAGATGGTGAACCTGCACGCCATGGTGGCCGGCGACGCCGCGTCCACCGGGAAAACGAGGTGAGCTCGTCATGTCCGCTCAGTTGGAGGCCCCGGGCCGGGCAACCGGATCGGTAGCGATGTTGGCAGGCAAGCGTCCGCTGGCCGCCCACATCTCGGTCTACCTGTTCGTCGCGATCCCGATGATCGCGCTGGTTGCCGCCATACCTTTCGCGTGGGGCTGGGGGCTGGGCTGGCTGGACATCGTGCTCGCCGTGGCGGGCTACACGATCAGCATCCTGGGCGTCACCGTCGGTTTCCACCGCTACTTCACGCACGGCGCGTTCAAGGCCCGGCGGTGGCTGCGGGTGACGTTGGCCCTGGTCGGGAGCATGGCGGTGCAGGGGCCGATCCTGCACTGGGTGGCCGACCACCGCCGCCACCACGCGTTCTCCGACCGCGAGGGGGACCCGCACTCGCCGTGGCTGTTCGGCACGTCACCTGTCGCGATGGCCAGGGGTTTCTGGCACGCGCACATGGGCTGGATCTTCGAGCGGGACCTGACCAACCAGCGCCGGTTCGCGCCCGACCTGCTGGCCGACAAGGACATGCGCATCGTGCACAAGCTGTTCGGCGTGTGCACGGCGGCCACGCTGCTGCTGCCCTCGCTGATCGCGGGCCTGATCACGATGTCCTGGTGGAACGCGCTGACCGCGTTCTTCTGGGCGGGCCTGGTGCGGGTGGCCGTGCTGCACCACGTGACGTGGTCCATCAACTCGATCTGCCACATGATCGGCAACCGGCCGTTCGTGGCCCGCGACCGTTCGGCGAACTTCTGGCCGCTCGCCATCCTGAGCATGGGCGAGTCCTGGCACAACCTGCACCACGCCGACCCGACGTGCGCCCGGCACGGCGTCGGCCGCGGTCAGGTGGACATCTCGGCGCGGCTGATCTGGATGTTCGAGAAGTTCGGCTGGGCCTACGACGTGCGCTGGCCGACCCCGCGCCGGCTGGCCCGGATGGCGGTCCGCTCCAGCTGAACCGGCGGCAGCGGCTGGGCGGGTGGCCGCACGGTCACCTCGCCCTGCGGCCGGACCAGTGCTTCGACCAGCGCCTGCAGCAGGTACGGCAGTAGATCGACACCGCGCCGGAACACCCACGGCACGCCCTTGACCAGCAGCCACAGCACGTGGTCGACGCGGCTGATCCGGGCACTGCCGCCGCACCGCTGTGACACTTCACCCGGCACTCTGGCCCCGTCGGCGGCCAGGCGGTCGGCGATGGCCCTGGCCAGCATCCGGTGTCCCCATTCGGACGGGTGCAGCCGGTCCACGCTCCACGCGTGCGGCAGGTACGTCCCGGGCAGGGCACCCAGGTCGACCACGCCGACGCCGTGCCGCAGCGCGACCTCGTCGACGGCCGCGTTGAGTGCGTCGATCCGGCGGGCGAGCGCGCGGTGCAGCGGGCCGGGCAGCCGGAACACCTGGCCGTGGTCGTGGTAGCGCACCAGCACCACGATGGTGCCCAGCGCGGTCAGGCTGTCCACCACCTGATCCAGGTCGTGACCGATGCCGGTCGCGTCGAAGTCCGACCGCAGGGTGTCGTTCATCCCGGCGAGCACGATGGCCGCGTCCGGCCGCGCCCGCACGGCGAGGGGCAGTTGGGTGACGCGCAGCCCACGCATCCGCGCGCCGTTGCTGGCGACGTTGACGAGCTCGATGTCGCCCAGCGCCGCCGCGAGCAGGGGCGCGAACCCCCGCCAGCCACCCCCGACGGCGGGGTCGCCGATCCCGACGCCGATCGAGTCGCCGAGCACGGCCAGCGTCCGCACCGCACGAGGAACAGGGCCCGATGTGTACTGGTCTACCGACACGCGCTCATGGTCCGTACCGTCGGCCCACACCCGGTGAGATCACGGTGGACTCTCGGCGACCGTCGTGAGAAAACTCGGTGCGCGACCGCCGGAGCCCGGGATCGACGGGCTCCGACTCCAGCGCAGGCACCAATGTGCTTCTCCTCGCACCGCACCTGGGCCACGCCGTCGGACCGGAACCCGGCCAACGCCCGCACCGAATGCTCCAGCACATCCGGCAGCGGCGAGGTGGCCGTCGGCGCCATCGGCGGCGGATACGGCAGCCAGCGCGGGTCGACGGCGAACCGGCCCATCACCTCCGGCGCCGCCGCTGCCTGCTCGGCGCTCACGGTCACCCGGCCGTGGTAACCGGTTCCACTCGGTCGCCGGCACCGGTGTCTGTCCGTAGAGGACAGTCGCTTCGCCGCGGTAGTCGTCGGCACAGGGGTAGCGCACCGGCAGGCCGTACTCGTGGGTGATGTCGCCGCCGTGCAGGGCGAAACCGCACACCCGCCCGGACGCCCGGCGCGGAGTATCCAGGACGAGAGGTTTGAGCCGCCTCTCGATATGTGACATATTACTGGTGTGGACGTGGTGATCGTCGGCGCGGGCATCGTGGGAGCGGCGTGCGCCTACTTCTGCGGCCGCGCCGGCCTGTCGGTCACCGTCGTCGAGCGCGGCTCGGTCGCCGCGGGCACCACTGGTGCCGGTGAGGGCAACATCCTGGTGTCGGACAAGGAATTGGGGCCCGAACTGGCTCTGGCGCTGCTGTCCGCGCGGCTGTGGCAGGAGCTGGCCGACGAGCACGGGCCAGCCTTCGAATACGAGTCGAAAGGTGGCCTGGTCGTCGCGTCGGACGACCGGGAGTTGGCCGCATTGCGAGCGCTGGCGGCCGGACAGCGGGCGAACGGCGTGCAGGCCCAGGACGCTGAGCCGTCGGTGGTCGAACCGCACATCGCGCCCGGCCTGGCAGGCGGTGTCTACTACCCGCAGGACGCCCAGGTACAGCCGATGCTGGCAGCGGCGCAGTTGCTGCGCATCGCGAGACAGCGGTTCGGCGTGCGGGTGCTGACCGGCACGACACTGCTCGGCGTGACGGGTGCCGAGAGGATCACCGGCGTCCGCACGTCGGTCGGCCCGCTGCCGGCGGACGCGGTGGTGAACGCGGCAGGCACGTGGGGCGGCGAGATCGCGCAGCTGGCCGGTGCACCGGTCCCGATCCTGCCGCGGCGAGGGTTCGTGCTGGTCACCGAGCCGGTGCCAGTGATCATCCGGCACAAGGTCTACGCGGCCGACTACGTGGCGGACGTGGCAGCGGACACAGCGGGCCTGCGCACGTCGCCGGTCATCGAGGGCACGAAGTCCGGCACGGTGTTGATCGGGGCGAGCCGGGAGCGAGTCGGTTTCGACCGCACGCCGTCACTGCCGGTGCTGCGCGCACTGGCAGCGGCTGCGGTGCGGTTGTTCCCGGCGTTGGCGGACGTGGCCGTGTTGCGCGCGTACGCGGGTTTCCGCCCGTACTGCCCGGACCATCTGCCGGTCATCGGCCCTGATCCGCGTCGGCCGGGGCTGCTGCACGCGTGCGGCCACGAGGGCGCGGGGATCGGTCTCGCACCGGCGACGGGTGCGCTGATCGCGGGTTTCCTGACCGGTGCCCAGCCGCTGACGGACGTGTCGCCATTCCGGCCGGAGCGGTTCGCGGAGGTCGCGGCGTGAGTGACCACGTGACGTTCGATGGGCGGGTCTTGCCGATGGAAGCCGGGCAGAGCGTGGCGGCCGTGCTGCTGGCCGCCGGCATCCGGTCCTGGCGCACCACCCGGTTCGGGCACCAGCCGCGCGGGTTGTTCTGCGGTATCGGCGCCTGCTTCGACTGCCTCGTCACGGTCAACGGCACACCATCCGTCCGCGCCTGCCTCACCGAAGCCCACCCCGGCGACGTCATCACCACCCAGGAAGGTGGCGGCCGTGCGCTATGACCTCGCCGTCCTCGGTGCCGGCCCGGCAGGCCTCGCCGCTGCCGCCGCGGCGGCCGGTGCCGGGAAGTCCGTGGCCGTCCTGGACCTCGCCACCCGACTCGGCGGCCAGTTCTACCGCCACCACAACGAAAGCCCCGCAGCCGGCCGGCACGGCTGGGCGACCTTCGAGCACCTGCGCGCCGCCTGCCACCGACGCGGCGTCCGCATCCTGACCCAACAGCAGGTCTTCCTGGTCGAATCCGGTTTCACGGTGCATACCGCGACCAGCCACCTGACCGCCGACGCGATCGTCATCGCGACCGGCGCACACGACCGCCCACTGCCATTCCCCGGCTGGGACCTGCCCGGCGTGCTCACCCCGGGTGGCGCGCAGTCGCTGCTCAAGGGCCACGGCGTGCTACCCGGCCGCCGGATCGTCGTCGCGGGCACCGGCCCGTTCCTGCTCCCGGTCGCGGCGGGACTCGCCAGGAACGTCGCAGGCGTCTTCGAGGCCAACGACCCCACCCGGTTCGCCCGCTTCCCCGCGGCGCTGGCCCGCAACACCGGCAAGTTCACCGAAGCCGCCGGTTACCTGGCGACACTGGCCGGCCACGGTGTCCGCGTCCGCAACCGGCACCTCGTCCTGGCCGCCCACGGCGATGGCGAACTGGCCGAGGTCACCGTGGCCAGGGTCGACGCGAACTGGCACCCGCTGCCCGGCACCGAACGCCGGATCGCCTGTGACACCCTCGCCGTCGGTTTCGGCTTCGTGCCCCAGATCGACATCGGTGTCGCCCTCGGCTGCGCCACCGACCTGGCCCCCGACGGCACCCAGGTGCTCACGGTCGACGGCCGCCAGGCCACCAGCGTCCCCGGCGTCTACGCGGCAGGTGAGGTCACCGGAGTCGGCGGCGTGCGGCTGTCGTTGGTGGAGGGCGCCATCGCGGGCCTTGAACTATCGCATGTGGACGATCCAGCGCGTGCCGCGCGACTGCGGAGGGAACGCGCGAGGCACCAACGATTCGCGCGCGCACTCGCGGCCGTCTATCCGGTGCGCGACGGCTGGCTGGGCAACCTCACCGGCGACACGCTGCTGTGCCGCTGCGAGGAGGTCGACCACGACGCCGTGCGCAGCGCCGTCACCGAACTCGGCGCCCGCGACGCCCGCGCGGTCAAGCTGCTCACCAGAGCGGGCATGGGCTGGTGCCAGGGCAGAATGTGTGGCAACGCGGTGGCGTGCGCCGTGGCCGACCTGACCGGCACCCGACCCGATCCGGCCGGCCTGACCCGGCGGATCCTCGCCCAGCCCGTGCGGTTGGGTGACCTGGCAACCGACACACCCGAGGAGTCCGGATGAACCACGTGCCATGGCACGGCGTTGTGGTCGCGACCGCGCTGCCACTGCGTGAGGACCTGTCGCCCGACTATCAGCGCTATGCCGACCACGTCCGCTGGCTGCTGGACAACGGCTGCGACGGCGTCTGCCCGAACGGCTCGCTGGGCGAGTACCAGACGCTCACCGACGTCGAACGTGCCACCGTGGTGCGCACGGCAGTCGAGGTCGCCGGGCCGGACCGGGTACTGCCTGGCGTGTCCGCCTACGGGTCGCTGGAGTCCGTTCGCTGGGCGCAGCAGGCGGCCGAGGCCGGCTGTCAGGCCGTCATGTCGTTGCCGCCCAACACCTATCGCGCCGACGACGCCGCCGTGGTCGACCACTTCGCCGCGGTCGCCGCGGTCGGCCTGCCGGTCGTCGCCTACAACAACCCGTACGACACGAAGATCGACCTCACGCCGGAGCTGCTGGCCCGGCTGCACGGCGACGGCCTGATCAGGGCGGTCAAGGAGTTCAGCGGCGATGTCCGCCGCGGCTACCGGATCGCGGAACTCGCCCCCGGCCTCGAGGTCGTCATCGGGGCCGACGACGTGGTCGTCGAGCTGGCCCTGTCCGGTGCCGTCGGCTGGATCGCGGGCTTCCCGAACGCGCTGCCCGCCGCCTGCGTCGCGCTGTACCGCGCGGCCACAGGCGCCGATCCGACGTCCGCGCTGCCCGCGTACCGGCTGCTGCACCCGCTGCTGCGCTGGGACTCGCGGACCGAGTTCGTGCAGGCGATCAAGCTGTCCATGGACGTGGCCGGTCGCTACGGGGGCCCGTGCCGCCCGCCGCGCTCGCCGCTGCCCGGCGACGTCGCCGCGCAGATCCGGTCGGACACCGAGAAGGTGCTCGCGGAAGGGCTGGCCTAGATGCGGTCCCGGCACGTCTACCACGCGGTCGACTCGCACACCGAGGGCATGCCGACCAGGGTGATCACCGGGGGAGTGGGCGTGATCCCCGGTGCCACCATGGCGCAGCGGCGCCGCCACTTCATGGCCGAGATGGACCACGTGCGGACGTTGCTGATGTACGAGCCGCGTGGGCACAGCGCGATGAGCGGCGCGATCCTGCAACCACCGTCGCGGCCCGACGCCGACTGGGGCGTGGTGTTCATCGAGGTGTCCGGCTGCCTGCCGATGTGCGGGCACGGCACGATCGGTGTGGCCACCGTGCTGGTGGAGACCGGCATGGTCGAGGTCACCGAGCCGGTGACGACGATCCGGCTGGACACCCCGGCCGGCCTGGTCGTGGCGCGCGTCGAGGTGGTGGACGGGGTCGCGACGTCGGTGACGATCCGCAACGTCGCCTCGTTCAGCGTCGCGCTGGACCGCACCGTCGACGTGCCCGGCATCGGCGAGGTCACCTACGACTTGGCCTATGGCGGCAACTTCTACGCGATCGTGCCCATCGAGCGCGTCGGGCTGCCGTTCGACCGGGCCGGGAGTCAGCGCATCCTGGACGCCGGCCTGGCCACGATGGCCGCGATCAACGCGACCGACATGCCCGTCCACCCGACCGACCCCGGCATCACCGGCTGCCATCACGTGCAGTTCCTGTCACCGGATTCGGACGCGAAGGTGTCGCGCAACGCGATGGCCATCCACCCTGGCTGGTTCGACCGCTCGCCCTGTGGCACCGGCACCAGCGCGCGGATGGCCCAGCTGCACGCGCGCGGTGAGCTGGGCCTGGACCAGGAGTTCGTCAACGAGTCGTTCATCGGCACCCGGTTCATCGGCCGACTCGTCGAGGAGACGGCGGTGGGCGGGGTCCCGGCGGTGGTCCCGGAGATCACCGGCCGGGCCTGGATCACCGGCACCGCCCAGTACCTGCTGGACCCGGACGACCCGTTCCCGCGCGGCTTCCTGCTGTGACCGCTGTGACTACGGTGACCGGGCCCAGATGCCCCTGACGTTGTCCAGGTGATCCCGGGTGAGCGCGGCCGCGTTCTCGACGTCGCCCGTCAGGACCGCGTCGAGCAGCGCGAGGTGCTGGCGGGCGGACGGTTCGAGTTCGTCACGGGCGGCCAGGCCCGGCACGCCGTAGAGCCGGGACCGGTAGCGCAGGTCGCGGACCACGTCGACCAGGTGCCCGTTGCCCGCCAACCCGAGTAGCCCGAGGTGGAACTCGTTGTCGGCCTCCACATATGCCAGCACGTCCCGCGCCACGGCTGCCGCGACGATCCGCTCGGCCAGTGGCCGCAGCGCCTCGACCCGCTCCCGCGGCGCGCTCGACGCGACCGACGCGACCGTCGGCGGCTCCAGCATGGCCCGGATCGCGGTGTACTCGTCCAGCTCGCGTTCGGTCAGTTCGGTGACACGGAAACCCTTGTTCGGCACCGCTTCGACAAGCCCCGCCTGCGCCAGGTCCAACATGGCCTCGCGGACCGGTGTGGCCGAGACACCGAACCGCTCGGCCAGCCCCGGTGCCGAGTAGACGACGCCGGGCCGCAGCGTCCCGGACACCAGTGCGGCCCGCAGCGCGTCACTGACCTGCTCCCGCAGACTGGTCCTGGGCGTCACCGAGGGGAGCCCGGTGGGCACGTCCGGTTGCGCCATCGCCGTCCTCCGGTCCGGTGAGATGTGACATCTTACCGCCGGCGTTCGCCCGGCATGGAAAGCTGGGCACGTGGAGATCATCTACCGAGTACTGGCCACCGCGATCGCGGTCTGGGTGGCCACGTTGCTGCCCGGCGTCGACCTGCTGGCCGCGTCCACCCCGTCGCAGGTCGGCACGCTCATCGGCGTCGCCATCGTGTTCGGCCTGGTCAATCTGATCATCAAGCCGATCGTCAAGGTCGTGGGCTGCGTCCTCTACCTGCTCACGTTCGGCCTGTTCGGACTCGTCGTCAACGGCCTGCTGTTCTGGTTCGCGTCGTGGTTGTCCGGCCAGTTCGGCCTGCCGTTCCACGTGGACGGATTCTGGGCCGGGTTCTTCGGCGCGATCGTCGTGGCCCTGGTCGGCTTCGTGCTCACGATTCCGATGCACGTGCACGCCCTGCGTAACCGGAGCGGCGCCGACAGATGACAACAAACGTGGAACAACGGTAACGCTCCGTCCCCCTTGCTCGATGTGGGTCAGGTAAACCTAAGTAGTCGGGCAGGGACGGAACGAGGCCGCCGTGTGGGCTGATGCTGTGCCCAATCTGCTGATCGGGCTGCGCGAGGGACTCGAAGGCGGACTCGTGGTGAGCATCCTGCTCGCCGCTGTTCGTCGAGGTGGGGGCGGTGCGGGCAGGGCAACGCGGACCCGGCCGATCTGGCTTGGCGTGCTCGCCGCGCTCATGCTGACGCTGAGTTTCGGTGCCGTGCTCACGTTCTCGCAGGCAGAACTGTCCAGCCGCGCGCAAGAGGCATTCGGCGGCATACTCAGCGTGATCGCCGTCGTGCTGGTCACCTGGATGATCTTCTGGATGCGGGCCGCGGCCCGCGACCTGTCCGGTGAGCTGAACAGCAAGGTGGACGCCGCGCTGCGCCTGGGTGGTGGTGCGCTGGCCGCGACCGCGTTCCTCGCCGTCGCCCGCGAGGGCCTGGAGACCGCGCTGTTCCTGTGGACGGCCGCGAAGGCGTCCGGCGAGTCGGCAGGCCCGCTGATCGGTGCCGCCATCGGCATCGCGATCGCCGTCGCGCTGTGCCGGCTGCTCTACCGCAGGGCGATCCGGATCAACCTGGCCGTGTTCTTCCGGCGCACCGCGATCGCGCTGATCGTCATCGCGGGCGGTGTGCTGGCCTACGGCATCGGCGACCTCCAGGAAGCGATGCTGATCCCGGGCCACGCCTGGCCGGCCTTCGACCTGACGAACACGATCTCGCCGGACTCCTGGTGGGTCAGCATCATCCGGGGCATCACCAACCTGACCCCGTCGATGACCTGGCTGCAGGTCGTGGTCTACGTCCTTTATATCGGTATCACGATCACCGTCTTCCTGGTGACCAAGCCCCAGGTTCGCGAAGCGCGGCACCGTGAGCGGGCCAAGGAGCGCACGCCCGTCTGGGCCGCCCCGCTGCTGACCAGCTCGTGGACCCCGGTGGGGGCCGCCATCCTGGTACCGGCGCTGGCAGCGGGCGCGTTCGCGTTGTTCGCCCAGCCCGCCGAGGCGGGGATCGGTGGCCAGGAGGTCACGGTCACCGCGAACAGCTGTGCGGGCGATTTCACGTCACTGCAGGCGGGCAACCGCGTCTTCACTGTGGTGAACAAGTCGGGGCACGCCGGTGACGTGTACTTCACGCGCACGTCCGACGGAGCGGTACTGGGCGAGGCCGAAAGCATCGGCCCGGGCACCCAGCTGTTCGTCGACACTGCCGTGTCCACTGGCGACGGTTACCAGTGGCGCTGCCAGATGGCAGGCATGCCGACCCGCAGGTCCGCGGTCCTGCACACCACGGGCGGCGCGAACGTGGCGTTCCCGCGTAACTTCGCCGTGCCACCGCTGGACCCGATCGAGGTGGGCGAAGCCATTACCGCCTACCAGAAGTACGTGACCGGCCAGCTCGATACCATGACCGGCCAGGTCGGCACACTGCGCACGGCGATCGACTCCGGTGACGTGGCCGCGGCCAGGACCGCCTGGCTGCCCGCGCAGCTGACCTGGGAACGGGTCGGCGCCGCGTACGACAGTTTCGGCGACATCGCGGGGGCCATCGACGACGGCCCGGACGGCCTGCCCGAAGGCGTGCGCGATCCGTCGTTCACCGGGCTGCGCCGGATCGAGTACGGCCTGTGGCACGGCCAGCCGCTGTCCCAGCTGGCCCCGTACGCGACGAAGCTGACCAGCGACATCGCCGAACTGCGGGCGAAGCTGCCGAAGATCACCGCGGCGCCCGCCGACATGACGATCCGCGCGCACGAGATCCTTGAGGACGCGCAGCGCGACCACCTGTCGGGCAACAGCGACATGGGCGCGGGCACCGGCTTCCCGGAGACGCTGGCCGACGTGGACGGCACCCGCGTGGTGCTCGGCGAGCTGGCACCACTGATCGAGCAGCGCAAGTCCGGCCTCGTGGTGAAGGTCCAGGCCGACCTGGACGTGCTGCAGCAGGCGTTGCTCGCCACCCGGCACAACGGTGTCTGGGACAACGAGAAGACGGCCCCGATCGCCGAGCGGCAGCGTGTGAACGCGGCCATCGGCCAGGAGCTGGAAGACATCTCACCCGTCCCCGACCTGCTCGAGATCGGCCAGAGTTGATGCGAGAGGAACTCCGATGGACCTGAGCAGGCGACGGTTCCTGCAGGGCACCGGTGCGGGCGTGGCGAGTACGGCGCTGGCCGGTGGCCTGATCGCCGCGGGTGCGCACGCCGATGCCGCCGCGGCCGAGCAGGCGACCCCGGCCGGCCCACCGGAGTCGTTCCCGTTCGACGGCGAGCACCAGCAGGGAGTGTTCACCCCCCAACAGGACGCCGCGCTGTTCGCGGCGTTCGACGTGACCGTGAGCAACAAGTCGGCCCTGACTGCGTTGCTGCACACGCTGACCGACCGGGCCCGGTTCCTCACCGTCGGCGGCACGCCCGTCGACCTCGGCCTGGCCGCACCGCCGTCGGACAGCGACATCCTCGGCCCGGTCGTCCCGTCCGACGGCCTGACCGTGACCGTGTCGGCAGGCTCGTCGCTGTTCGACGACCGGTTCGGACTGGCCGACCGCAAACCGGTGAAGCTCAAGGAGATGACGAGCTTCCCCAACGACTCGCTGGACCCGAAGTGGTGCCACGGCGACCTGATGGTGCAGATTTGTGCGAACCACCAGGACACCGTCCAGCACGCGCTGCGCGACATCGCCAAGCACACCCGCGGCGGGATGCAGCTGCGCTACCGGATGAACGGCTTCAAGTCGCAGCCGAGGCCGAGCGGCACGCCGCGCAACCTGATGGGCTTCAAGGACGGCATCGCCAACCCGAAGGTCGACGAGGCCGCCAAGCTGATCTGGGTGGAGCAGGGTGCCGGTGAGCCCGCGTGGGCGACCGGCGGCTCCTACCAGGTGGTTCGTGTCATCCGGATGCTGGTCGAGTTCTGGGACCGGGTGTCGCTCAAGGAGCAGGAGCTGATGTTCGGGCGCAAGCGCGACGTCGGCAATCCACTCGACGGCGCCCACGAGCACGACATCCCCGACTACGCGGCCGACCCGAGCGGCGCGATCATCCCGCTGTCCGCGCACATCAGGGTCGCCAACCCGCGCACCACGAAGACCGACCTGTCGCGGCTGCTGCGCCGCGGCTACAACTACGACGCAGGCGTCGACCTGAACGGCAACATCGACGTGGGTCTCGTCTTCTGCGCGTTCCAGCAGGACCTGGCTCGGCAGTTCGAGACCGTGCAGACCAGGCTGATCGACGAGCCGCTGGTCGACTACATCCAGCCTTACGGCGGCGGTTATTTCTTCACGCTGCCCGGAGTTCGGGGCAGCAGCGACTGGCTGGGCAGCGGCCTGCTGGCCTGAGGCGTCAGGATCCTCACCTGAGGGCGTCAGAGGGCTGTAAGGCCGGGGCCACGCTGGCAGAATCGTGGCTAGCGTGATGATTCGGTCCGTCCGCCGCCGACCTGGGGGTGCACCATGATGATCGAGCAGGAGCGGCGCCGAATCTTCGTCGGCGTCAACGGTTCGGTCAGCAGCCTGCACGCGCTGCGTCGCGCGGTGGCCGAGGCCCGGCTGCGTGACGCCGTGCTGTACTCGGTGATCGCGTGGACACCACCCGGCGGCGACGCACTGGACCGCCGTGCTCCGGAGCCGCACCTGCGCCGCGTCTGGCTGACAGCCGCCCTGCGCCTGCTGCGCTCGGCCTGGGACGACGCACTGGGCGGCGTGCCCGACGACATCCCGGTCTACCTGCGCGGCGACCGCGGCCACCCCGGCTGGGTGCTCACGGAACTGGCAGACCACGACGACGATCTGATCGTGGTCGGCGCGGGCCACGGTGGCCCATTGCGGCGGGCGACGCATCACTCGGTGGCGCGATACTGCGTGGCGAGAGCGGTGTGCCCGGTGGTCGTCGTGCCACCACCGCCACTGTCCCGGCACCTGGGCCACGTGCGCAACCGCTGGTCGATGGCCGACATCAGTTAGGCCACTGTGGACACTCAGACTGTGGACCGGGCGATTGTCGCATCGGTCGGCTATGGTGCCCGGCATGGCTGAGGTGCTGTTGTTCCACCACGCCCAGGGTCGGACACCGGGTGTGGTGGCGTTCGCCGACGAACTGCGCTCCGCGGGCCACGTCGTGCACGTGCCCGACCTCTACGAGGGCAAGACGTTCACCGATCTCGACGAAGGCGTAGCGCATGCCCAGCAGGTCGGCTTCGACACGATTGTCGCGCGCGGCGAGGCCGCAGCCGAGGGCCTGCCCGCCGACATCGTCTACGCGGGGTTCTCGCTCGGCGTCATGCCGGCCCAGAAGCTGGCGCAGAACCGCAGGGGCGTGCGGGCCGCCATGTTCTGCCACTCGTGCATCCCGCTGACCGAGTTCGGCGGCGGCTGGCCGGCGGGCGTGCCACTGCAGATCCACACGATGGAGAACGACGACTGGGGCGACGTCGACGTGGCCCAGCAACTGGCCAGGCAGAACTCCAACGTCGACCTCTTCCTCTACCCGGGCGACCAGCACCTGTTCACCGACAGCAGCCTCCCGGCCTACGACGAAGCAGCCACCGTCCTGGTCAAGCAACGCGCCCTCGCAATGCTGGGCTCGATCTGATCCCGACGCCTCACCCGATCGGCGTCGCCGCGCATGGGCCGGCATCGACAACGCCCGGATGGATGTGGCCAACGACCGCCCACAGTGATCGCCTGATCGGCGCCGCCGGGTGGTGCCGCATGCGCAGCACCGGGGTCAGCGGTCAGGTCTGGCCGCGGAGTCCCTGGTTCACGGCTCGTATATCGAGCTCTGCGAGAAGTCGTCCTGCTGCTCGGCCGGCGTTCGACTCGGACCGTCCTGCGCTGGCGATTCGGGGTGGGCGTAGCGATCACGCAGCGCATCGAGCACTTCCGCGGGCGTTCGCTGCCGATCAGGATCGAACAGCTCGGTTCGCTGCTCGTCGGTGAGCTGCGCGATGCCCTTCTCGACGTTGGCGAAGCGCTTTCCGCCGACATCGTTGAATTCCTTGGACCTCAAGACCTCGCGGACGCTCCGTCGGCCGGAAAGCACTTGGGATACGAGCCGATGCATCTGCGGACTACCGCTCTGCCGAGCGAAAACCGCCAAATTCGCTCGTAGCTCGCGAGCACTTGTGGCATCTCCGTGCACGAGATCCATGATTCCGGACTGGTCCTCTTCTGGATTCATTGCGGTCTCCGCGTGTCATTCGTGGCCGTGTCCTCGGCAGGTCGTTGCCCTTCGGCCGCGTTGGCGTATCCGACCGACGGCAGCTTGGCGGCCGCACTGTAGGTTTGCAGTGCTCCGATCGCCAGCAGTACCCCACTCATCAGGGTTTGCAGGCCACCCCATACATAGCCCCATATCGCACTTAGTTCGTGGACCCTGGTGATGATCTTGGTGACCCTCCAGGCGCCGATGATGTCCATCAGGACGTCGACGACCGGGACCTCCTCCAAACATCCGGCCGCAGCCAGCGCCGCCGCGCCCTCGGCCGCCGCGTCGAGTGCCAGCGTGATGCCGCCGATCACCGTCGAGCCGGCTTGCTGAATAGCCACCACGAGGGCTTCTAGTTTCTGCGCAAGGCCGGACAGTTGACTACTGTGGTTTCCGAGGCCGTTGGCGAAATGGTCGAAGTAGCTCTGAGCTGCCGACGCTGCCGAACCGCGCCATGATTTCATCATGCCGTTGGTGCCATCGGCCAGGTTCGTCGCGGCGGCGTCATCGAACTTGCTGAGGTTGATCAATGCGTTGCGGCACTGGGCGACTCTCTTGAAGTCGCCGAAGAAACGTTGTTTCACCCAGTCCTCGACGTTGAGGTGGAACAGGGCGAGAATCTTGAGAACGAGTTCCGTCTCACTGAAGTACCCGACGGCGTCGAGGATTTGCTGCGCGAAGTCGGGAACCGCACCGTCTTCTGATGGCTCGGTGAGCACACTCACCGGATCGACAGCCGGGCTCGATGTGTCGACGTTATCGGATAGTGGGGTAACCCCGGTGGGCTTGTAGATCGAGTCGAGGTGCACGGCGGTCGCATGGTCCTGCTTGCCGTATGTGGTGGCTGACGCGGTCAAACCGTCCGCTGACGAGATCAGTAGTTCGCCGATGTCGGTGTAATTTGTGCAGATCTGGCCATCCAGCCTGTCCATAGCGCCGACGATGGGACTGAAGATCATACCGCCGGAGCCGCCCTTGAGCTTGACCCATTCATGTGTGTAGTCCTGCGCGGCGGTAAGAAATTCGTTGTCGAGTCCTTCGGTACCCGATCCGGTCGCGGCGCCGGAAAGTTGTCTCGCGAACGATGTCAACGCCGACGGTGCCACAGTGAAGTCAGCCATCAGCCCCCTGACTGATCGGCGGTCGCTGGGCATCCAGGTGACAAGTTCGCCAGGTCCGATGCCCGATGGTCACCAGTACTGTACCGAGAGTTACTCTTACCCTTGGGCCAGTTCGACATTTTCGCCGTGGCCGGGTTGGCACGCCGCACAGCAGCGGTTGGCACGATCACGCCCTGGTCGGCGCGGAGTATCGTCAACAATCGGGGGGACGAGCCATGACTGACAGCTCGACCGGGGGACATCCGTCCCGTCGACGGCCGCACATACCGTTGTCACAACAGCCCTATCGCCGTTCGCGGAAGGCGCCTTTCGTCGCCTACATGCTCATCCTGATCATGATCCTCTCAACCACGGCCCTGACGCTGACAAGCGGCAGGTTCAGCTGGTTGTGGGTGGTTCCGTACCTGGTGACGGCCGCATCTATTTACAGCCATCGGCGCGAACGCGCGGCGACGAACATGGCACAGGGCTCTACGTGGCTTTTCGTGCAACTGGGCTGCACTTTCGGCGCGATCGCGCTCATCGCACTACCGGCCAAGTACTGACGTATAGGCCATGTCGCCAGACCCGATCGACGAAGGCGCACACGACGGCGGACGTCCATTCCGTCGACGGGCGCACGTACCGCTGTCACAACAGCCCTATCGCGTGCCGCTGCGTGCGCCCATGGTGGCCTACATGCTCGTGGTTGTCATGATCGTGGCAACCACGGTTGTCACGATCACGCAGGCTCGGTACAGCTGGTTGTGGGTCTTCCCATACGTGGTGACCGTCGCGACCGTGTACGGCTATCGGCGTGAACGCTCGGCGCAGAACCTGGCGCAGGGCACTTTGTGGGGTTCGCGCAGGTCATCTGCGCTATCGGCGCCCTCGCGCTGATAGCCCTACCGGCCAAGTATTGATGTCGGCTTGATCTCTACGCCATGTCGCCCGGCCCGATCGGTGCGCCGAGCAGGGCCAGCAGGTCTCCGTACAGAACACTGCCGAACGCCGGCAGCGCACTCGGCGTGACCGAGCGGTTACGCAGCGACGGTGATGCCGCGGATGGCCTTCAACTCGCCCAGCAGCGCCGACGACACCGACACCGGATACGAATCCACGGCCAGCGGGATTTCCCGGCCCTGGTAACAGACCACGATCTGCACCGGCACGTCACCCTTGTGCGCGGACAGCGCCGAGCGCAGCTCGCTGATGCAGTCCTCGTCGAGCTTCGCCGCCTCCGCCCGCAGCACGAACGCGGGCGCGATCCCGGGGCTGTGCTCGGCCTCGCTGATGTCCAGCGGTACGACACCGCCGCCGAACACCGACATCTGGTCCTCTCGCCAGTTCACCCGGCCCTTGATCGCCACCGCCGAGTCGGCGACCAGGTCCTCGTGCATCACCGAGTACGACTTGGCGAAGAACAGGATGTCGATGGACGCGTCCAGGTCCTCCAGCTTGACGATCGCCCAGGGCTCGCCGTTCTTGTTCACCCGGCGCTCCACCGACGCGATCATCCCGGATACGACGACCTCGCCGTCCTTGGGCGCCTCGTCGATCACCACCGCGATCGGCTTCGGGGCGTGCTTGCGCAGGATCGGCTCGGCGCCGTCGAGCGGGTGCGCCGACACGTACAGGCCCAGCATCTCCCGCTCGTACCCGAGCAGTTGCTTGCGCGGCCACTCCTCGGGCGTCAGGTTCAGGTGCGCCAACGGCGACGAGGACAGATCCGGCTCAGCGGTGGCGTCACCCGCGCCGAACAGGTCGAACTGGCCCATCGCCTCCTGGCGCTTGAGCCCGGTGACCGCGTCGACGGCCTCCTCGTGCACGTTCATCAGCGAGCGGCGGGTGTGCTCGAACGAGTCGAACGAGCCAGCCTTGATCAGCGACTCGATGACCCTCTTGTTGCAGCACACCAGTTCCGCCTTCTCCAGGAAGTCGGTGAACGAGGTGTACTTGCCCTTCTTCTCCCGCGTCGCCACGATCGAACTGACCACATTGGACCCGACGTTGCGCACCGCGCCCAACCCGAACCTGATGTTCTCGCCCACCGCGGCGAACGCGTACACCGACTCGTTGACGTCCGGCGGCAGCACCTTGATGCCCAGCCTGCGGCACTCGGACAGGTAGATCGCGGACTTGTCCTTGTTGTCACCGTTGGACGTGAGCTGCGCGGCCATGAACTCGGCCGGGTAGTTCGCCTTGAGGTAGGCCGTCCAGTAGGACACCAGCCCGTAGCCGGCGGTGTGCGACTTGTTGAACGCGTACCCGGCGAACGGGAGCATCACGTCCCACAGCGTCTGCGTGGCCTCCGCCGAGAACCCCTTGCCGGTCATGCCGGAATGGAAGTTCTCGTACTCCTTCTCGATGATCTCTTTCTTCTTCTTGCCCATCGAGCGGCGGAGCAGGTCGGCGCCACCGAGCGTGTACCCGGCGAGTTGCTGCGCGATCGCCATCACCTGCTCTTGGTAGACCAGCAGGTGGTAGGTCTCACCGAGGATCGGTTCGAGCGCTTCCTTGAGCTCCGGGTGGATCGGCGTGAACCTCTGCCGCCCGTTGGCGCGCTCCGCGTAGTTGATGTGCGCGTTGGCCGCCATCGGACCCGGCCGGTACAGCGCCAGCACGGCGGCGATGTCACCGAACTTCTTCGGCTGCATGCGCCGCAGCAGGTCCCGCATGGCGGCACCATCGACCTGGAACACGCCCAGCGTGTCGCCCCGCCCGTACAGTTCGAACGTGGCCTTGTCGTCCAGCGGCAGCGTGGCCAGGTCGATCTCGATGCCGTGGTTGGCCTTCACCGCGTTGATCGCGTCGTCGATGATGGTCAACGTGGACAGGCCCAGGAAGTCCATCTTCAGCAGGCCGATGTCCTCACACGACGGGTAGTCCCAGCCGGTGATGGTGGCGCCGTCGTCGCGTCGCCACAGCGGGATCACGTCCATCAGCGGCTGCGACGAGAGGATCACCGCGCAGGCGTGCACACCCGCGTTGCGGACCAGGCCCTCCAGCCCGCGCGCGGTCTCCATGATCTTGCCGATCTGCGGGTCGGTCTCGGCCAGCGACCGCACCTCGGCCGCTTCCTGGTACCGCTCGTGCTGCGGGTCGAAGATGCCCGAGATCGGGATGTCCTTGGCCATGATCGGCGGCGGCAGCGCCTTGGAGATCTTGTCGGCGATGCTGAAGCCGGGCTGGCCGTGCAGCACCCGCGAGGCGTCCTTGATCGCGGCCTTGGTCTTGATCGTGCCGAACGTGATCACCTGGGCCACGTTCTCCGCGCCCCACTTGTCGACCGTGTAGCGCATCACGTCGCCGCGCCGCCGGTCGTCGAAGTCGAGGTCGATGTCGGGCGGCGACACGCGCTCCGGGTTCAGGAACCGCTCGAAGATCAGCGAGTGCTCGATCGGGTCCAGGTCGGTGATGTGCAGGATGTAGGCCACGATCGCGCCGGTGGCCGACCCACGACCGGGACCGACCCGGATCTTCTGCTCCTTCGCCCACCGGACCAGGTCGCCGACCACCAGGAAGTACGCGCTGAAGCCCATCTTGGCGATGACCCGCAGCTCGTAGTCGATCCGGTCCTGGATCTCCGGGTCGACACCGTTGGGGTACCGGGTCGGAACGAACTGCTCGACTTCCTCACGCAGCAGGTCGTCCTCGGTCTTGCCATCGGGCACCGGGAAGCGCGGCATCCGGTCCACGAAGTCGTAGATCTCGCCGTAGGACTCGATCCGCTCCGCGACAAGCAGTGTGTTGTCGGCAGCACCGGGCAGTTCCTTGTCCCAGTACTCGCGCATCTCGGCCGCGGACTTCAGGTAGTAGCCGTCGCCTTCCAGCTTGAACCGGTTCGGGTCGTCCAGGGTCTTGCCCGCCTGCACGCACAGCAGCGCCGAGTGCATGTCGGCCTGGTCGCGGGTGACGTAGTGGCTGTCGTTGGTCGGCAGCACCTTGAGGTCCAGCTTGCGGCCGACGTCCAGCAGGCCCTGCCGCACGGAGCGCTCCAGCGGTAGCCCGTGGTCCATCAGTTCGAGGAAGAAGTTGCCCGCCCCGAAGATGTCGCGATAGTCACTCGCCGCCTGGAGCGCCTCGGCGGGCTGACCCAGCCGCAGCCGCGTCTGCACCTCGCCGGACGGGCAGCCGGTGGTCGCGAGGATCCCCTCGGCGTGCTCGGCGATCAGGTCGCGGTCCATCCGCGGCTTGCGGTAGTAGCCCTCGAACGACGCGAGGCTGGACAGCCTGAACAGGTTCCGCAGCCCGGTCGCGTTCGCGGCGAGCATCGTCATGTGGGTGTACGCACCGGCGCCCGAGACGTCGCCGCCCTCGCCCATCTCGTCGGTGGCACGCTGGCCCGACTGCCCCCAGAACACCGGCTTCTTGTGGAAGCGGCTGGTCGGGGCGAGGTAGGCCTCGATGCCGATGATCGGCTTGACGCCCGTCTTCTTGCTCTGCCGGTAGAAGTCGGCCGAGGCATACATGTTGCCGTGGTCGGTCATCGCCACCGCCGGCATCTGCAGCCGCTCCGCCTCGGCGAACAGTGGAGCGACCTTCGCCGCACCGTCGAGCATGGAGTACTCGGTGTGGACATGCAGGTGAACGAAGGAGTCCGGCACGTAGGCAGATTAGTCCCTCTGCCCGACACGAACGGGACTGGCTGGACGCGTCGGCGTGTTGACGATAACGACGTTATGAAACATTGTCACAGTCATCACAGTGGCGCTCCGGCCAGGTCCCGTAGGCAGCACGCTGCGTAGTCGCGCGCGAGCCTCGCTCGGCACTGCGCGCCGTACGCCGCGGTGTCCAGGGCGGCGAACCATGACCAGAGTCCCGCCACGTAGACCGACCACGCCGTGACCGCCTCGGCCATCGTGTCCCGGTCCAGCGCGGCCCAGCCTGCCCGCTCGCGCGCCCACTGCCGCGCCTCGGCGTAGGTGTGCCCCGATGCGGTGAGGCGCAGGGACAGGAAGGCCGTGTCGACCCAGGGTGCGCCCGCGCCGGGAAACGCCCAGTCGATCACGGACACGTGGCCGTCGTCGCCGATCAGGAACTGATCGCGGTGCAGGTCCGTGTGTACGAGGCGATCGCCGTCGACCAACTCGGCCGCCTTGGCAGACCAGCGGCACATCTCGTCGACGTCCCAGCCGCGCACGCTGTCAGGTGCGAGGTCGGCCACGTTGCGCCAGTGGTTCGAGTTGCTCCACCGCAGGCGAAGCGGCCGGGTGCCACCGGCCGACCGCTCGCCGAGTGCGTCGAGGGTGCGAGCTATCCGGACCAGGTCGGCTGACCCGGGTGACAGGTCGGCAGGTCGTCCGGAGACGTACTCGAATCCGACGACCTGCCACTCGCCGCGTTCGACGTGACACAGGACGGCCGGGGCCGCGTCACCGACCAAGCGGGCCGTGGTCACCTCGTTGTCCAGGAACAACCCGCGTCGACCGCCACCACGCACACCCTTGAGGAAGACCGGCCGCCGCCCGGTGCGGTCGAGCTTGACCGCCAGGTCGTTGTTCTGTCCTTCGCCCAGGTCGACGGCGGAATGAACAGGCCCGATGCTGTCCTGTACGGCCGTACGGATTTCCGTTGGTAGATCAACCCATCCGAACTGTGACAACCTCGGTTTCGCCCTCTAGTCGCGCCGGTCACCTTTCCGGCAAACAAAATCGAGCCATGAATCGGCCGCGAAGCTCAGTTTCGGCCCTGCTGCGTTCTTCGAGTCCCGCACGCCGACCGCTTCGGCCGCGAACGCGACCTCGACGCAGTCGGTGTTCGGATTGCCGCTGTGACTACTTTTTCGCCAAACTGCCTGACCCTCCGCCATTCTGTGCCACTCCCTGCCGCTCGTAGGCGCTTGCTAGCGAGGCAATCAACTCCCTCGATCGTGCCTCATCCAGGGCGGCGGTGGCGACCCGGTTCAGAGTGGCGCGATAGCGCAGCAGGTCGGTGCGGCTTTCGAGGAACTCGCTTGTCGTCTCGTGCTGCAGACAGACCACCGGCGCACCCTCCGGATAGTCGAAGATCTGGAACGCCCCGCTCGCTGTCCCTCGGCCACCCGCTGCGAGCGGCACTACCCGGATGGAGCATTGCGGTCGGGTGCCGAGGAACAGCAGGTGCAGCATCTGCTCGTACATCACCTGCGGGTCACCGATCGGCGTCCTGAGCACGTTTTCATGGACATAGAAGCTGCATTGAGCCGGGTTGACCCGGGTCAGGACATCGCGGCGGCTGATCCTGTTGCGCACACCATCCTCGATGAGAGTGGGTTCGACGCCGAGGCCTCGGAATAGTGAGCGTGCGTAGTCCTCGGTCTGGGCGACGCCTGGAAGGTAGATCAGTTGAAAGCTTTCGATCACAGTGGCTGTCTGTTCATGAAATATCAGCGTGCGCAGGTCGTCCGGCAGTTGATCGCCATGTGACTTGAGCCGGTGGGCGTCAGGCTCGTCAGCCAGACTCAGAAGGTCTGCCAGTTGGTCTCCGGCGACTCCGCACAGGCCCATATAGGTCGCCACTTCGATCGGGCTCATCGAGCGTTTGCCGGTTTCGGCCCGCGAGACCATGCTCGGTGCCCAGCCCAGCTTCGTCGCCATGTCGATCCCGTTGAGTCCGCTCCGCTCGCGGATCCGCCGTAGCTCGGCACCCAGTTCGCGACGGCGTGCTGTCGACACCAACTCGACCATGTTCCTGTGCTCCCATCCGGTTCGGTGCCGACAAGGTACGGCGCGACCGTGCCGCGGACGGGTATTTGCGCAGGTAGCTCACCACATGTGATGAGTCGACGGCCGAAATTGCCGGTCGTTCAACCGTTCCCACAGAGCGGACCGACTTTCGTACATCTGGCCTAGCGGCTAGCGTCGCGATTACGCTCCGTACACACCGTCGAGTCAGGAGATCTGTGATGGCCGAAGACACGTCCGGGTGGTCGTTCGAGACCAAGCAGGTGCATGCCGGCGCCGCACCCGACCCGACGACCGGGGCCAGGGCGACCCCGATCTACCAGACGACCTCGTACGTCTTCCGCGACACGCAGCACGCGGCCGACCTGTTCAGCCTGGCCGCGCCCGGCCACATCTACACGCGCATCAACAACCCCACGCAGGACGTGCTCGAAGCCAGGGTCGCGGCCCTGGAAGGCGGCGTCGCGGCGGTGGCGTTCGCGTCCGGACAGGCAGCGGAGACGGCCACGATCCTGACCCTTGCCCGCTCGGGTGACCACTTCGTGTCCAGTGCGTCGCTCTACGGCGGCACGTACAACCTGTTCCACTACACGCTGCCGAAGCTGGGCATCGAGGTCAGCTTCGTCGACGACCCGGACAACCTGGACGACTGGCGCGCCGCGATCCGGCCGAACACCAAGCTGCTGTTCGCCGAGACGCTGGGCAACCCGCGCGGCAACATACTGGACGTGCGTGCGGTCGCCGATGTCGCGCACGAGGCCGGGGTGCCGCTGGTGGTCGACAACACCGTGCCCACGCCGTACCTGCTGCGGCCGATCGAGCACGGTGCCGACATCGTGATCCACTCGGCGACCAAGTACCTCGGCGGCCACGGTGCCGCGATCGCGGGCATCGTGGTCGACGGCGGCACGTTCGACTTCGGCACGCACGCCGACCGGTTCCCGGACTTCAACGAGCCCGACCCGAGCTACCACGGCCTGAAGTACTGGGAGGCCCTCGGCCCGGGTGCGTTCGCGGCCAAGCTGCGCGTGCAGCTGCTGCGCGACACCGGTGGCGCGATCGCCCCGCTCAACAGCTTCCTGATCCTGCAGGGCCTGGAGACGCTGTCGCTGCGCCTGGAGCGGCACGTCGCCAACGCGCAGGCACTTGCCGAGTGGCTGGAGCAGCGCGACGAGGTGGCGGCCGTGTACTACCCGGGCCTGCCCTCCAGCCCCTGGTACGGGCTCGCGCAGCGGTACCTGCCGCGCGGTGCCGGTGCCGTCGTCTCGTTCGACCTGCACGGCGGGGTCGACGCGGGCAGGGCGTTCGTGGACGGCACCGAGCTGTTCAGCCTGCTGGCCAACATCGGTGACGTGCGCAGTCTCATCATCCACCCGGCCAGCACCACGCACAGCCAGCTGACCCCTGCCGAGCAGGCCGTCACGGGCGTCACACCCGGCCTCGTCCGGCTGGCCGTGGGCATCGAGGGGATCGAAGACCTGAAGGCGGATCTGGAAGCCGGCTTCCGTGCGGCAAAATCGGCTACGTGAGCGAATCGACGACTACGCCCTCGGCCTCGGCTGAGCCGACACGCCCTCCCGCCTCCGGTGCCTGGCGGGAGGGCGCGCCGAACGGCAGGCGGCAGTGGTTCCGGACCGGCGAGCCGCTCACCCTGGAGTCCGGCGAGACGCTGCCGGGCTTCCAGCTCGCGTACGAGACGTGGGGCACGCTCGACGCCGACCGGTCCAACGCCGTGCTCGTGTTGCATGCGCTGACCGGCGACAGCCACGTCGCCGGCCCGATCGAGACCGGCCATCCGACCCCGGGTTGGTGGGACGGGCTGATCGGGCCGGGCAAGGTGCTCGACCCGGACAAGCATTTCGTGATCGCGCCGAACGTGCTGGGCGGCTGCCAGGGCAGCACCGGTCCGGCGTCACCCCATCCGGACGGCAAGCCGTGGGGGAGCAGGTTCCCCTACCTCACCGTGCGCGACCAGGTCGCCGCAGAAGCGGTGCTCGCGGACGCGCTGGGCATCCAGCGATGGGCCGCGGTGCTGGGTGGCTCGATGGGCGGCATGCGATCGCTGGAATGGGCGGTGGATCGTCCCGACCGGGTCGCGGCGGTGCTGGTGCTGGCCGCGCCGGCCAGTACGTCAGGTGAGCAGATCGCGTGGAGCTGGCCGCAGATCGTCGCCATCGAGAGCGACCCCGGCTGGCACGGCGGTGACTACCACCACCTGCCCGACGGCCAGGGGCCGCACGCCGGCCTCGGTATCGCGCGCCGGATCGCGCACGTGACGTATCGCAGCGAGGGCGAGCTGCGGATGCGGTTCGGCCGACTGGCGCAGCCGGGCGAGGACCCGACACGCGGCGGGAGGTTCGCCGTCGAGTCCTATTTGGACCACCACGCGGAGAAACTGCTCGACCGGTTCGACGCGGGCAGCTACGTGACGTTGGTGCGGGCCATGAACAGTCACGACGTGGGTCGTGGCAGGGGCGGGGTCGCCGCCGCACTGAGCCGGGTCACCGCACGGACGCTCGTGGCCGGAGTGGACAGTGACCGGCTGTACCCGATCCACCAGCAGGCCGAGATCGTCGCGGGGCTGCCCGACGACGAGCCGCTGCGGGTGATCTCGTCACCGCACGGGCACGACGCGTTCCTCATCGAGGTCGACCAGATCGCGAAACTGCTCGGTGAACTGATGGAAGGCTGACCGACCGGTCCGACGTCGATGGTGGTCTCAGCCTGCCGACATGATCTCGTTCTCCAGCAGGTAGCGCAGGATGAACTCGTGTGACGTGCTGGGGTGTGCGCTGGTCAGGTCCGCGGCGGCGTTCGCGTCGCCGCGGCGGACCGCGTCCAGGATGAGCCGGTGTTCGGCGTGCAAGTGGCTGGTCCTGCCGAACACGCCGACGTGCCGATACAGGTACCGGTCGGTGAGCCTGCGCAGCTGCTCGGTGAGCTGGATCATCCGCCTGCGGTCGGCGCGGGTGTAGACCAGCGCGTGGAACCGGGCGTTCGCCGCCAGCCACTCGGCCGGCGACGGGTCGCCTTCCATGGTCTCGGCCAGCGCGGTCATCATCGTGACCTCGGCCAGGCCGACGTTCGGCGTCGCGATGCGGGTCAACGCGGGCTCGACGAGGGTGCGCAGCTCGTACAGCTCCTGGAGTTCGGCGATGGACAGCTCCCGCACGACGGCCATCGTGCCGCCGACGTCCAGCAAGCCCTCGCCGGCGAGCATCGGCGCACTGTTCGCGTTCTGGGGCCTCACGACGTGGGCACCGCAGGTGGTGCGGGACGTCGTCGCCGGGCAGGGTGTCACCGGCGACGCGGTCGGCTACGTGTCCTGGGCGGTCGCCGCGCTGAACCTGGGCGGCCTGGTCGGCTACGCCAGCTGGGGGTTCATCGCGGATCGCATCGGCCGCAAGGCCACCTACCTGATGAGCCTGGTGGTCGGCATCATCGGCATCGTCGTGCTGTTCCCGTTCGCGCACAGCTATTGGGAGTACCTGTGCCTGCTGCCGGTGGCCGGGTTCGGCGTCTTCGGTGTGCTGTCGGGCAACGCGGTGTACTTCCCCGAACTGTTCGGCCCGTCGGTGCGGGCATCCGCGCTCGCGGTCACCAACAGCATCGGGCGTCTGTGCACCGCGGCGGGCCCGATGGTCGCGGGCCTCATCGCGACCGTGTGGTTCGGCGGCAGCCTGGCGCTGGCGACCACGGTCATGTCCTGCCTGATCGTGATCGCGTTCATCGGTCTGGCACTGGTCCCGGAGACCCGGGGCAGGTTCCTGTACCCCGACTCGGCCGGCGCGGCGCCGGCCGAGGTCCCCGGCGCGCTGGTCGGCGAGACCGGACCCTAGAGCCAGTCGTTGCGGCGGAACACGATGTAGAGGACGAGCGACAGCACCACGATCAGGGCCGAGGACACGATGAACCCGTCGAACCGGCCGAAGCCGGGATAGGGCACGTTCTGGCCGTAGAAACCGGTGATGGCGGTCGGCACCGCGATGATGGCCGCCCAGCTGGTGACCTTCTTGGAGATGACGTTGAGGCGGTTGCCCTGGATGGTCAGGTTCGTCTCCAGGATCGTGGTCACCAGGTCGCGCAACGACTCCGTCCATTCCGTCGCGCGCAGCACATGGTCGTAGACGTCCTGGAAGTACGGGATCATCTCCGGTGCGACGGAGCGGACGTCCCGGCGCATCAGGGTGTTCACCACCTCGCGCATCGGCAGCACCAGCTTGCGCAGCTGCACGAGGCTCTTGCGCAGCTCGAAACTGCGTCGCTGCACGTCGGTGTCGCGCGAGCGGTCGGCGAACAGCAGGTCCTCCAGGCCTTCGATCTCCTCGTCCAGGTCCTGCACGGTCTCGAAGTGGCCGTCGACGACGTAGTCGATGAGGCCGTAGAGCAGGAAGCCGACCTGGTGGTGGGACAGGTCCGAGGCGGCGTCCCAGCGGTCGACGACCTGCTGGATGGGGAATTGCTCGTCCTTGCGGACCGTGACCAGGGCGCGTGGCGTGATGAAGGCGGCCAGCTCGCTGCTGCCCAGCTCGCCGGACTCCTTGTCCAGCTTGACCGCGTACATGGAAAGGAAGTCATGGGTGCGGTAGTGGTCGAGCTTGGGTCGCTGAGCGCGTTCGACGGCGTCCTCGACGGCCAGCTCGTGCAGGCCCAGCTCCTCGGCGACCACTTTGAGGTCCACGGTGTCCGGGGCGCACAGGTCGACCCAGACGACGGTGTCGTGTTCGGCGAGATAGTCCGACACCCTGGCGACGGGATAGTTCTCCGCGACGAGTTCACCGCCCCGATACGTTCGGGTACGGGCGATACTGTCGGTCGACGTCCCGTTGTGGGTGTCCATGCGCCGAGGGTAGATGCGCGCTGATCAGCGGCCCCCACCGACGTCCAGCAAAGCGCCCGTGACGTAGGACGCGGCGGGCGAGAGCAGCCACACGACGGCTTCGGCGACCTCGGCGGGCTGCCCGACCCGGCGCATCGGGATCGTCGGCGCGAGCCGCGCGGGCCGGTCCGGCTGGCCGCCGCTGGCGTGCATCTCCGTCGCGGTGAGGCCCGGGCGCACGGCGTTGACGCGGATGCCCTGGTCGGCCACCTCACGGGCCAGGCCGACGGTCATCGTGTCGACAGCGGCCTTGGCGGCGGCGTAGTCGACGTACTCGCCCGCCGAACCCAGCTCGGCGGCACGCGAGGAGATGTTGACGATCACGCCCGACTCGCGCGGCAGCATCCGCCGCACGGCCGCCCGCGCGCAGAGGAACGTGCCGAGGATGTTGACGTCGAACATGCGCCGCATCCGTGCGGTGTCCATGTCGGCGAGCGTCGACTTGGCCGCGACGATCCCGGCGTTGTTCACCAGCCCGGCCACCGGCCCCAGCGCGTCCTCGGCCCGCTCGAAGAACTGCTCCACCGCGCCCTCGTCGGCGATGTCCACGGGCAGGGCGGTCGCGTTCCCGCCATGCTCCCGGCATGCGGCGGCAACGTCGTCCGCGGCGGCGGCCTCACTCCGGTAACCGACGCACACGTCCCACCCGTCCTGTGCGGCACGCAGGGCGGTGGCGGCCCCGATTCCCCGGCTCCCGCCGGTGATGATCAACAGTCCCGTCATGTCGACAGTATGGAACGCCGGATCAGACGCCCTGCCACGCCATCCCGGTGCGCGCACCGACTCGTCGATCAGCTGTGCCCGACCCGTGATCTTGTCGCCAGGTGGCCGATTCACTCCGTGAGCACCCACGTACAGCGGGCGACCAGCTCGGCTCCCGTGCCATGCTGGCATGGGATCGACGGACAGGGGACAGGGATGGCGAAGGACGCTGGCGGTCGCTGGGGGCGGCGGCTCGGTGCCGTGGCCGGGTTGGCCGCGGTGGGTGGCGTCGCGTGGACCGCACGGAGCATGATCACCGCGTTCGGCGGGCAGGCGACCGGGGCTCGGGCCGAGCGCGTGCGGCAGTCACCGCAGTACCGGGACGGGCAGTTCCACAACGCCAAGGCCACCACCACGTTGCCGCCGCCGGGCACCATGCGGGACACGATCCGCGAACTCGTCCTCGGCAAGCAGCGGCGTCACCCCAGTGGTCCGGTGCCGCTGGTCGACAATCCGGCCGACAGCACCGCCGACGGCCTCTACGTCACCTGGTACGGCCACTCGTCCGCGCTGGTCGAACTCGACGGCGCCAAGGTGCTGTTCGACCCGGTGTGGGGCGAGCGCGTCTCGCCTGCCCCGTTCGCCGGGCCCAAGCGCCTGCACCCGGTGCCGGTGCCGCTGACCGACCTGCCGAAGCTGGACGCGATCGTCATCTCGCACGACCACTACGACCACCTGGACCTGCCCAGCGTCCGCACCCTGCTGCGCACCCAGGACGCCCCGTTCGTCGTCCCACTCGGCGTCGGCGCTCACCTGGAACGCTGGCACGTGCCCGCCGGCCGGATCATCGAACTGGACTGGTCGCAAGAGACCGAACTCGCCGGGTTGAAGCTGATTTCCACGCCCGCGCAACACTTCTCGGGGCGACTGTTCAAACGCGACGGCACCCTCTGGACATCGTGGACGGTCATCGGCGCGACCAAGCGCGTCTTCTACACCGGTGACTCCGGCTACTTCGCCGGCTACGCCCGGATCGGCGAGCAGTACGGACCGTTCGACGTCACCCTCGTGCAGATCGGCGCCTACGCCCCCGCCTGGCCGGACATCCACATGACGCCCGAGGAAGGCGTCGCCGCCCACGTCGACGTCCAGGGCGAACTGCTCATCCCGGTGCACTGGGCGACCTTCAACCTGTCCGTGCATTCCTGGACCGAGCCCGCCGACCGGCTGTGGCTGGAGGCCAAGGCTCGTGACGTCCGGCTCGCCGTGCCGCGGCCGGGGGAGCGGATCGACGTGTCCGACCCGCCGTCGGTGGATGGCTGGTGGCAGCCGCTCGGCTAGAGCGCGCTTCGCTTGAGACGAGACCGAAGCACGATCGCGTCCGTGCACTTACCTGGGTGGCGTATTATTTACTCATGCAGGTAAGTAGGACGGTGACGGCGACGGCCCGGCGTGGTCAGATCATCGACGCCACGATCGAGACGATCGCCCGGTCGGGCTACCGGCAGGCGTCGTTCGCGCGGATCGCGGAACAGGCGGGACTCAGTAGTACGCGGCTGATCTCCTATCACTTCGCGGGCAAGGACGAGCTGGTCCACGCGCTGATCGACCGGGTCTACGCCGAGCTGGTCGGGTTCATGGGTGAGCGGCTCGGTCACGCGCGCACCCCGCGGGAGCGGCTGGCGGCCTACATCCGTGCCCTGGTCGAGTTCATCGCGACGCACGCGGCGCAGATGCAGGCGCTGATGTCGGTATTCCTGGAGCACCAGTTCGACGACGGCAGCGCCACCTACGACGGCGAGTCCGACCGCTCGGCGCTCGGTCCGATGCAGGAGATCCTGCGTGACGGGCAGCGGGGCGGAGAGTTCCGCGCGTTCGACACTTTCGTCATGGCGAGCGCCATCCAACGCTCCCTGGACGGGCTGCCGTTCCTGCTGCGGACGGCACCGGAACTCGACCTGGCCGCCTACGCCGAGGAACTGGTCACACTCTTCGACCGGGCCACCCGGGCCGACGACGGGGGAGCAGCGTGACGACCGCGACCAAGCCGACCGTGCGGCGCGACCGGCCTGCGCTGAACATGCTGCTGGACCTGGTGGTGCCGCTGGGCCTCTACTACGGCCTGCGTGCGGCGGGAGTCGGCACCTATCTCGCCCTGGTCATCGCCGCTGTCGTTCCCGCCGGTCTCGTGCTGACCCGGCTGATCCGCTCCCGGCGCCTGGACGGCCTGTCGCTCTACGTACTGGCGATCATGGTGCTGAGCACCCTCGTATCGGTCATCGCGGGCAGTCCGCGGGTGCTGCTCGCTCGCGAGGGCTGGCTGACCGGGATCACCGGGCTGTGGTTCATCGTGTCGATCCGGACCCGCCGCCCACTCGCCTTCCTCTACACCCGGCCGCTGCTGGAACGCCGCACCGGCCCTCGCGACCGGCGCCTCGACTGGGACGACCTCTGGGAGGCCGTGCCCCGGTTCCGGCGGATCTGGCGGGTCGGCAGCCTGCTGTGGGGGGTCGGTCTGCTGGCCGACGCCGCGGTGCGGGTCGTGATGGCCTACACGCTGCCGGTCGACGCGGTCCCAGCGTTGGGCACGGTCCTCTACTCGGTCACCGCGCTCGTGCTGATCGTGGTCACCAACGTCTACTACCGGCTCGCCGGCCTGTACGACCCGCGTTCCAGCCTCTACCCGCGCGAGCCCGAGGCGGTGTGATCGGCCGATGGACCTCGATCAGTGACCGTGCTGGACGCCCTGGACCTCGCCCCGGACGGACTCCCGGCCGCGCCGGCGGCACCGGCCGGGGCCCGGCATCGTGGTCGGGACGGACGAACTACCCACCGGGCCGAACTCGCGGGCCGCAAGGACCAGTGGGGGTCGATCCGCACGCGATCGTGTTCACTTCCGACGATGACGCCCGGCAGCGGATGCGGCGGGTGGCCGGTTCACCTTCCCGGCCGCCTGCCGCACGTCCGCCGCATCGCGGGCCACCGGATCACCCGCATCTCGACTGCGCTGCGACTGCTCTGCCACAGCGGTTACGCACCCCATCCGGTCGGTCGACACGACATCGCCGCGTCGCGTTCGCTTTGCGGGGACACGAGCGCTGTGAGGCCGTAACCTGGGACGATGCTGTCCGTGTTCCTCGTCGACGACCACGAGGTGGTCCGGCGTGGCGTGGCCGATCTGCTGACCGAGGCCGACGGGCTGACCGTCGTCGGCCAGGCGGGCACCGTCGCGGAGGCCGTCGCGACCATCCCCGCGGTCCGGCCCGACGTGGCGGTGTTGGACATGCGACTACCGGACGGCAACGGCGTCGAGCTGTGCCGCGAGCTGCGGTCCCTGGTGCCCGAGCTGCATTGCCTGATCCTCACGTCGTATACGGACGAGCAGGCGATGCTGGACGCGATCCTCGCGGGCGCAGGCGGATACGTCATCAAGGACATTCGGGGCATGGACCTGGTGTCCGCGGTCCGCGAGGTCGGCGCGGGCCGCTCACTGCTGGACAACCGCGCGGCCGCGGTGCTGATGGACCGGCTGCGCGCCAGCCTGGACGGCCCCGGCCCGCTGGCCGACCTCACCGAGCAGGAACGCGCGCTGCTGGGCCTGATCGGCGAGGGCCTGACCAACCGGCAGATCGCCGAGCGCATGTTCCTGGCCGAGAAGACCGTGAAGAACTATGTGTCGAGGCTCCTGGCCAAGCTCGGCATGGAACGCCGCACCCAGGCCGCGGTCCTGGTCACCAAACTCCGCGTGGAGGGCAACCAGCCGTAGCGAGTCGGGCTTCGACGGGCCGGCACAGGTTGCTCGGCGCGCTGCCGGGTCCCAGCGGGTCCGCCGATCAGCGAACCCGCCCGTCAGCGCTCCGGTCCACGTCGAGGACCGCGTGCGGTTCGAGGGCGCCGCCGATCAGTGTGCGCAGCTTGGCGCGCGCGTCCGCCGTGGCCACCGGGTCCCGTAGCAAGCTCGTCCGCAGGCCGAGCGTCACGGCTGTCAGCGCCACCCGCTGGACCGCCTGGCCCGCCCGCAGCAGCGCCCGCACGTCGTCCTGCAGCGACCCGATCACCGCGACCAGCGACGACCCGTTCACGGGCAGGTGCAGCGCGGTGAGCCGGGCGTCGGTCAGCGGCGCCAACCAGGCCTGCTCCAGCTCGGCGGCCCGGCGCAGGTCGGGCAGGGCGGCCACCGGCGTCAGCGAGCTGTGCTCGACCACGGGCGACTCCGGCCGCACACCGGCGTGCGCGAGCTGCCGGTCCCACGTCGTCGCCAGCCGCTCGTGCTCGGGCCGGATGCTGGCCAGCAGCGTGGGCTGCTGGTCGTCCGGAGTCAGCCGCACGTCGGCGTACACGCCCATCGCCTGCACGGCCAACCGCATGTTGAGCAGGGCACCGCCACAGGCCAGCACTCGGCCTGGGTACCCGTCGTCGGCGGTGTCGCCGTGCACGTGCAGCTCGATCGTCGTTGCCGTGCGACGGAACCGCCACGGCTGGTCGCCGTTCGGCGACGGAGCGGAACAGGCTGCCACCAGAACTGTGCTGACCTGGTCCGCCGTGAGCCTGGCGACCGACGTGCCGTCGGTGTGCATGCTGTCTCCCGGGGCTACCGCGTCGATGCACACTCTCCGCCCCGCGTCGAGCGGGGACCGAGCGGCAAAAGTCATGACTCTGACGGGTCCAAGGTCACCAATCGGCGAACCGTTCCGGTATACACACCTCAGCTTTCGTGCGAGCCTGATTCCGTGGTGGACGGTCCCGACCTCGACGTGATCCTGGATCGGCTGGTGGCCATGGCCGTCGAGCTGGTGTCCGCGCGTTACGGCCCGATCTCGGTCGCCGACGCGAACGGCACCGTCCGCGCGCTGTCCGCCGAGTCGCCGGTCGCTGCCGGGCCGGTCAGGTTCACCGAGAGCGACGAGCCGATGCTCAGAGCCCTGGCCACGGCAGCCGGGGTAGCTATGCAGAGCGCTCA
Organism: Candidatus Melainabacteria bacterium; assembly: GCA_963780635.1. GTDB lineage: Bacteria > Actinomycetota > Actinomycetes > Mycobacteriales > Pseudonocardiaceae > DATEPR01. Next base: position 453,182 of record CAWACW010000012.1, on the reverse strand, counting down.
GCTGTCCGAGCAGTCCCGCCGCCAGATGCGCTGGTCGGAAGCCACCAGCGAGATCATCACGCAACTGCTGGCAGGCAGTGATCCAGGTGACGCGCTCCAGGCGATCGCCGACCGCACCCTCGAACTCAGCTCCGCCGACCACACGCTGATCGCCGTGCCCGAGGACGCCCGGCTACCGCCCGGTGCGCAGGCCGCGCTGATCGTCGGGGCGTCGGCCGGCTTCGGCACCAGCTCACTGGCCGCGTTGACGATCCCCGTCATCGGGTCGACCGTCGGCGCCGTCTTCGTGGACCAGGTGCCCAGGAGCGTGCCGGGGCTGGACTTCGACCCCGCTCCCGGTTCCGGTTTCGAGCTGGGGCCCGCCCTGATGCTGCCGCTGCGCGCGGGTGACCGGGTGCTCGGCGTGCTCGTGGCGGCGCGGTCCGCGGGTGCGTCGATGTTCGACTCGCACGAACTGACGGTCATCACGTCGTTCGCCGACCAGGCGGCCTTGGCCCTGCAACTGGCCAGCAACCAGGTGCACCTGCGCGAACTGGAGGTGCTCGCCGATCGTGACCGGATCGCGCGCGACCTGCACGACCACGTGATCCAGCGGCTGTTCGGCGTCGGCCTGTCCCTGCAGGGCACGCAACGGCGGGTGGTGCTGCCCGACGTGGCGCAGCGGATCGGGGACAGCATCGATCAGCTGCACGAGATCGTCAGTGAGATCCGCACTGCGATCTTCGACCTGCACGCGGGCACCTCGGGGAAGCCGCGGCTGCGGCAACGACTGCACAGCGCGGTCACCGAAATGACCCGCAACGCGGCCCCACATACGAGCGTCCGCCTCGTCGGACCGCTGGACCTGGTGCCGGTCGACCTCGCCGAGCACGCCGAAGCCGTGGTGCGCGAGGCGGTCAGCAACGCGATACGCCACGCGTACGCGAAGAACCTGTCCGTAGTCGTGTCCGTACGGGACGATCTTGTCATCGAGGTCACCGACGACGGTGTCGGCGTGAGCGAGTCCATTGTGTACAGTGGGCTGGCGAATCTTGGCCAGCGGGCGGAGAATGTCGGCGGTCAGTTCGCTGTGGAGCCCGGTGAATCGTCTGGTACGAAGATCAGGTGGTCGGCGCCACTGCCGTAACCGTATGGGAATCGCATCCCAATGTCGTACAAGTGACTTTGTGCCCCCGTGCCCGGTGTCATCCCGCCCTCGTCCACGCAGCGCGTACCAGGTTCCCTGGACCTGTGAGCGGTCGGGGGATCGCGAGGAGGGGTGGATGTAGCACTCGGTGACCGGGACGCAATTTCGGGGACTCGATGCTGGTGGCAGCGTCGACGCGTTCCGGATCACCAGGTGAGCATCCACCAAGGCATGACGTTCACCTGTCGTGTCACTCACCGGGCGGCCGGTGCCCGTTGGACGGCGGGCACCCGGCCGACCTGGTGATCAACGTACGCGGCCCAGCTGCGTAGCTCACCGCATGGGAGTACGGCGTCGTGTGCGGCACCCACGCCGGGTCCCAGTCGTGGTGGTCGGAGTGGTTCGGACCTGCTGCTGCCCATACCGGCAGGTCCACGCCAGGGAGTGACCACCGCGACAAGGACGACGTGTCGTTCGATGCGGGCAGCAGCCGCGTCCGGGGGGCGGGGCCGGACCGGACCGGTGGCGGCCGGTCCGGCACCGACCGGCCTCGCCGGGTAAGTCGTTTTCGCATGAGTTCCGGCGGCCACTAACATCTGATCGCCATGACTGCCACGTTGATCGCGAAGAACCTGGCCGCCGGCCACGCCGACCGTGTCCTGTTCTCCGGCCTCGACCTGGTGGTCGCGCCGGGGGACGTCATCGGGCTCGTCGGTGTGAACGGCGCCGGGAAGTCCACCCTGCTGCGGATGCTCGCCGGCCTCGAGACGCCCGAGGACGGCACCGTCACCTGCTCGCCCGCGTCGGCGAACGTCGGTTATCTGCCGCAGGAACCCGAACGCAGGCCCGGCGAGTCCGTCCGCGACTTCCTGGGCCGCCGGACCGGCGTCACGCAGGCGCAGCGTGGCCTCGACGCGGCCACCGAAGCACTGACCCGGCAGGCCCCCGGCGCCGACGACGAGTACGCCACCGAACTGGAACGCTGGCTCGCGCTGGGCGGCGCCGACCTGGACGAACGCATCGGCAGTGTGCTGGCCGACCTGGGCCTGGACGTGGCGGTGGACCAGCAGATGGTCAGCCTGTCCGGCGGCCAGGCGGCGCGCGTCGGCATGGCGTCGCTGCTGCTGTCCCGGTACGACGTGTTCCTGCTGGACGAGCCGACCAACGACCTGGATCTGGACGGCTTGGAGCGCCTGGAACGGTTTGTCAACGGCCTGCGAGCCGGCACCGTGCTGGTCAGCCACGACCGCGAGTTCCTCGCCCGGACGGTGAACCGCGTGGTGGAACTGGACCTCGCGCAGCAGTTGGTGCGGGTGCACGGCGGTGGCTACGCGGCGTACCTGGAGGAGCGCGAGATCGCCCGCAGGCACGCCCGCGAGGAGTTCGAGGAGTACGCCGCCAACCGGGCTTCGCTGGTGGAGCGCGCGCACATGCAGCGGGCGTGGATGGAGAAGGGTGTGCGCAACGCCCGGCGCAAGAAGACCGACAACGACAAGTTCATCCCGGCTTTCCGCGCCGAGGCCAGCGAGAACCAGGCGGCGAAGGCGCGGCAGACCGAGCGGCTGATCGAGCGGATGGAGGTCGTCGAGGAGCCGCGCAAGGAGTGGGAGCTGCGGATGACGATCGCCGCGGCGCCCAGGGCGGGTGCCGTCGTGGCCGGGCTGCGCGGCGCGGTGGTCCGCCGGGGCACGTTCACCCTCGGCCCGATCGACCTGCAGATCGACTGGGCCGACCGGGTCGCCATCACCGGCGCGAACGGTTCCGGCAAGTCCACCCTGCTGGGCGCGCTGCTCGGCCGGATCCCGCTGGACGAGGGAAACGCTTCCCTTGGTCCCGGGGTCCGAGTCGGCGAGGTCGATCAGGCCAGGGCCCTGTTCTTCGGCGAGCAGCCACTACTGGACGCGTTCCGCGAGGAAGCACCGGACCTGCTGCCGGCCGACGTGCGGACCCTGCTGGCCAAGTTCGGCCTGACGGCTGACCACGTCCTGCGTCCCGCGGCCACGTTGTCGCCAGGGGAGCGCACGCGGGCGGCACTGGCGTTGTTGCAGGCCAGGGGCGTGAACCTGCTGGTGCTGGACGAGCCGACCAACCATTTGGACCTGGCGGCGATCGAGCAGCTGGAGTCGGCGCTGGAGTCCTACCCGGGCACGCTGCTGCTGGTGACGCACGACCGCAGAATGCTGGACGCGGTGCACACCACCCGGCACATCGACGTGGTGGACGGTCAGATCACCGACCGCTGACTCGGGCCCGAGGCCCCGTTGTCACCGAAGGTGACCGTGCGAATCTCTCAGGTCGGTCACCGTGCACAGCCCGACCACCGCGACGGCCTGCCGGCACCGGCGTGATCGCCATGCCGGTCCAGCGGTGCACGGTCGCCAGTCGGCAGTGGACGCGTCGAGAGTCGGCGAGTTGCCCATTGGGCGGCCGACTCGAAAGTGGCCATGCGGAGCGCTGGTGTGTTGGCCGCTCGGCAGGTGGCTCGCGATGGACACGCCGAGCGTTCGCGGGTTGACCGTTGCGTGGTCAGCTCACCGACTGATGCGGTGCGGTGTCGGCGAGTCGGCCGTTGGCGGGGCAGCTCACGGCTGGGTGCGGTGTCGGCGAGTCGGCCGTTGGCGGGGCAGCTCACGGCTGGGTGCGGTGTCGGCGAGTCGGCCGTTGGCGGGGCAGCTCACGGCTGGGTGCGGTGTCGGCGAGTCGGCCGTTGGCGGGGCAGCTCACGGCTGGGTGCGGTGTCGGCGAGTCGGCCGTTGGCGGGGCAGCTCACGGCTGGGTGCGGTGTCGGCGAGTCGGCCGTTGGCGGGGCAGCTCACGGCTGGGTGCGGTGTCGGCGAGTCGGCCGTTGGCGGGGCAGCTCACGGCTGGGTGCGGTGTCGGCGAGTCGGCCGTTGGCAGGGCAGCTCACCGCTGGGTGCGGTGTCGGCGAGGTGGGTGATGGCAACTGTGTCGACCGCCGGGCGGCCAGGACGTGGCGTCGAGATGGCGCGTCGCGTGTCGGCCATACGATGTGACACACCGGGCGGTCGTTCGGCTCTGCCTGTCGGCCGTTGGATGGTTGCCACGCGGGCGCGGGTGATGTCGTGTTGACCCGTTCAGCGTCGGCATCCGTAGTGGGTCGGATCACCCAGTGCCGTCACCCAGTGCCGTCACCCAGTGCCGTCGCGCAGTGCCCGCCCTTGAATGGCCGCCACTAACAGGTGCGTTGCGATGTGCTGGGTGTTGGCCGTTGAGCGGTCGGATCGGGCGGGGCAGTGCTGATGCCTGAAGTGTTGGCCGTTCAGTGGTTGGGACAGGCCCGAGAGTGACGCCTGTCGTGTTGACCGTTCTGTGGTCGGGATGGTGCGAACTGTGGCGGTACGAACTGTGGCGGTCCGCTGTGTGTCGACCGCCGAGTGGTCGGATCGGGCGGAGTCGCTGGTGTGTTCATCGTTGTGTGGTTGGGACGGGGCAGCAGGTTGGCGCGTCGGTGTGTTGGCCATTCGGTGGCCGGCCTGGCCTGTCTGGCGATCTTGTTCTTGGTTTGGTTCGGCCACCAGAGGTGTAGTTCGCTGTCCGCGAACTTCGTGAAACGGCTTTCTGGCTTAATTCCTTTGCGCGCGTGCGTCGGGCGGAGTCACGCTTCTCTTATGTTCCGCATCCGGCCTGCCCGCAACGCCGACCACGATCAGGTGGTCGCCCTGCTCTGTCGTCTCCAGGCCATGCCTTCGCACCACATCGGCTTCCACGGCGAGACCCGCGCCGAACTCGCCGATGAACTGGCCACCATGCACTTCCCCGCCGCCACCCTCGTCGCCGTCGACGACGCCGACCAGATCCGCGGCGTGCTCAGCGTCGACGTCGATCCGGCACTTGGCCGCGCCTGGTGGTTCGGGCCGTTCGTGGACGTGCCCGCCGAACATCCCGCCGCCGACCGCATCTGGACGCGCACCGCGGATGCACTGTACGCAGCCGCCCACGCACTCCCGATCATCCGCGGCGTCCGCGACAGCGAACTCTACGGCCACGTCGAACACTGCCGCCTGGCCGCTTTCGCCCAGCGCCACGGCTTCCCGCCGGGCGAGTACGGCAGCCTCCTCGTCCTCGACGGCGTCGATCTCGTCCGGCTCGTCGGCGCCGTCCCGGACAGCAACGCCGCCGACATCGCCGAACTCGTCACACCACCCACCGATGCCGCCCTGGCCGCCGCGCTGATCCGGTTGCACGACCGGAGTTTCCCCAACACCTACCTGTCCGCCGCCGCACTACTGTCCGGCGAACGAGACCGGACGGTCGTCACCGCCACCGTCGACGGCACCCTCGTCGGTTACGCCGTGGGCGGCATCCAACCGGCGGACTACTTCGTCGACTTCGTCGCTGTGACATCGGAATCGCGCTGCCGCGGCATCGGCTCCGCCCTCGTCACCACACTCGTCCAACGCCTCGCCGACCTGCACGGCGCCCGCGAAGCAGCCTGCGCCGTGGTGGCGGGCGGCAACGCGCCCTCCCGCCGCCTGCTGCACACCCTCGGCTTCCGCCCGCGGCTGGAACTGGTCAGCTATCGCCTCCGGGCTACGTCCCTTGTAGCGTGATGTCCTCGGTTGCGGGCGGCACCGGTATCCACCACACGAGCGTCACCGTCTCGGCCGCACGTTCGACAGTGCAACCGCCCTCGAGTCGTTCCGCCCGTTCCCGCACCCGGGCCGACGTCTCGTCGTCGCGAGCGCCCGCCGAGCCCGTGATCCGCAACCGCAGTTCGTCGGCGTCGGCGCTCAGGCTGATCGTGGATCGCCCGGCTCTCGGCTGCACGATCATCGTCAGCACCTCTCGGACGACCGTGACCACGTCCGCCGCCACCGGCCTGAGTGGCTCGCCGTCCAAGCTCCCGGCCAACTGGACCTCGGGCGCCGCCCCGGCCTCCCACTGGTCGACCAGGTCGAGCACCTGGTGGCCCAGTGTTCGCTCGGTCGGTGCCGATGTCAGCTCGAAGATCGCCACCTGCAGGTCCTTCAGCGCCCGGTCGATGTCGGCAATCACCGTGCGGATCACCGGCGCCACAGTCGGGTAGCGGCTGGCGGCCGACTGGAGCGCCAGGCTCGTCGTGAACAACTGCCGGATCACCGTGTCGCCGAGCCTGCTCGCGATCCGCTCGGCTTCCTCGTAGCGGGCCAACTGCTGTGCCGCCGTTGCCGACTTCGCGCTCTCCTCGATGATGCGGACGCGCATCGCCTCGACAGTCTTACTCACGGTGACGAGTTCCGTTGGGCCGGCCACTTCCACCGAGTGGTCGAGATCACCGCCGGACACGCGCTGTACCTGGCTGACGAGCTTGCTCAACGGCTTCGCGAACGACGTCCGCAGCTGCCAGGCGGCGACGGCCGACAGGAGCAGTGCGGCGATCGCGGCCAGGATCGTGATCTCGTTCGCCGCCGTCTGGGCCGCGGCCGAGTCCTGTATCGCCTCGCTGACCTCCTGGTTGATGCGGTCCTCCAACGCGCTGATCCGCGCACGGAGCTCGTCGAGCAGCTCCTTGCCCCGGGTGACGGTGGCCACCAGGGCTGGCCCGGTCAGCTTGCCGGCACGGAACGCGGCCAGCTCGGGGTCGATCACCTGCGTGCGCCATGCGGTGGCGGCCTGGTCGATCTGATCCATCATGTGCAATGTCGACGGTTCGTTCGGGAACAGTGCCCGCAGCCGCGCCTTCTGGTCGGCCGTGTCCTGTTCGCCGAACTTGTACGGTTTGAGAAAACTCTCGTCGTTGGTGAGCAGGAAACCGCGCTCACCGGTTTCCTCGTCGATATATGCCTGGGTGAGGTCGGCCACCGCCACCTGCGCCGGTCGCAGAGTGGTGGTGAGCCGGTGGCCGATCGAGCTCAGGTTCAACCGGACCGCGGTCGACGCGCCCGCGGTCAGTAGGAGCAGCACCAGCAGACCGCCGACGATGAGATAGACACGCCAGCGCAGGGTGTGGGGCCGCCAACCTCGCCCTGTCACGGTTAGTAATAGTGGACCTGATTCGTCCGGTCAGCTACATCTTGCTCGACTCGCGCCGGTGATCTTGTCCCCCGACGCGGTGAAATGCCTGCTCCACCGCGTGATGGGATCGACCTATTTGTCCGGATCCGCCCGGCTGGGGAATGCTGTCTCGAGACGTGAATATCGTTCTTATCTACCACTTGCGGCCGGTATGGAGTACAGAAAATGAGTACGCATGGAGCTGCGCCTGATCTCTTCGGGTGAATCTGGGCGACTGGGGCGACCCTGGAAGGGGTGACGGCGCGTATCCAACTGGCGTAAGAATTTCTAGCCTAGATGGGTGATGCTGGTTGCGTGAGCGATGTATTTTGGACATAGGAAGGGGATCGACGTGAGCGCCCTACAGACACACACCGAGCAGGTCGGTCACCGGGTTCGCACGATCACGACTGGTGGGCGGCCCCGCCGCAGCGCCGTGCCCGAGGAAATAGACATTTGTGTGACATATCTTGACAGTGTCGCAGATGAGCTCGAGCAGTACGGCCTCGTGGTGGAAGCCATGACAATTGATGGCAGAAAACCTCTTTCCGGCCGATTGGCGGCTCGAAAGAAGAGTGGTGAGGTCATTCCGGGTATCGGCAGTGCGATATCCCTGGAGTGGCAGCGCGACTTCGGCTGGTCCACCCGGACATTCGGGCCGGATGCGCCGCGTGACGGGTGGTTTCACTTGTACGCGGACGATGCGGCCTCGCCTGGCGTGGTCGCGGAGTTCGTGCTCAACGAAGTGATACCCCGAGACTTATCGATCGGTAAGCCCGACGAACCGGGCAATTCGGCCTTCGCGAGCTGATCACACTTGGCGCGCAGAGGGAGCGAGAGCCAGGCGGCGCGGGCCTGGCCACGCACCTGGTGCAGCGCTGCGACGCAACCATCGACAGTTCCGTACCCGCATCGGCGCGGTCGCGGGCCCCTTGTTCCCAGCCACAGCGCACTCCAGCGCGACGAGTCGACATCGCCCATCACTTGACGTGACCACGGTGACCCCGATCAGCCCGGCTCCGACGCCCCAACCCGACGTCCCCGACCTTGAGCCTCGGCGAACCGCCCTCTCCCTGCGGATGCCGACCCGCGATGCGGCTTCGGCGCTTTGGGCAGGCCGCCACCAGGTGTGGCGACGCCGAACCGGGCAGTGGTCGAGGGGATTCGGCAGGTCAGGCCGGTTGGCGCTGCGGCCGAGACGCCCGAGAACGCTCGGACGTGGCCGCAGCGCGATGGGGCAGCGGAGTTCGCTGCGGCCTCCGGCGTCTCGGTTCCCGTGCGCGCTGACGGGGCGTGGTCAGCGGCCGCCGCCGCCGGCCGCCGCCGCCGCCGCCGCCGCCGAAGGATCGTGCCAGGCCACCGCCACCGGCGCCACCGCCACCAGCCGCACCGCCACCGCCACCGCCGAGGCGGCCGCCACCTGCTGTGTTGCTCGTGGTGGGCATCGGGGCGTTGACGTTGGCCAGGGACACCACGTCGCCCGCCTTGAGGCCGCTCGTCACCTGCGTGACCACCGGACCCCGCACGCCGACCGTGACCCGCGCCAGCGTCGGCTTGCCATTGACCAGCTTCGTCACCACGCTGAATCCGCCGACCGTGCGCACTGCCGATGTCGGCACCGTGACCGCCGCGTGCGCCGTGCCCAGCGTGATCCGGACGGACGCGGTCGCTCCGTCGAACAGTTGCTGCGACGTGCTGTCCAGCGAGATCGTCACCGGGTAGCTCGCCGAGCCGGAGGACGTCGTCGTGCCGAGCGCGCCGATCTGGGTGACCGTGCCCGTGATCGGCTGCGTCGCGCCGTCGGGTGTCACCGTCGCGTTGTCACCCGGTTTGACCTGGCCGACCTGTGCGTCCGTCACCGCCGTGGTCACCTCGTCCTGACCCGCGCCGATGACGACCACTTCCGCGGCGGATGAGTTCGCTGTCGCGTTCTGGCCCGCGGTGATCGTCACGTCCGCCACTGTGCCCGCCAGCGGGCTGGTCAGCGTCGCCGCCGACAGGTTCTGTCGCGCCACCGCCAACTCCGCGTTCGCCGCGTCGACGGTTGCCTGGTCGGCCGCGATCTGGGCCGCCGACGCCGGCTGAGCTGACCTACCGGAGGACGCCCCGCCCGCTCCGCCGGACTCACCCGACGAACCGGACCGGCCGCTCGACTGGTGCGACGACTGACCCGCGGACTGCTGCGAGGACTGTCCCGACGACTGTTGCCCGGACTGGCCGACGGCCGCGACCTCCTTGTTCAGGTCTGTCGACAGCTTGGTGACGGCCGAGGACAACGCCTTCTCGTCGGTGCTCGTCCGGCTCTCGTCGGCGAGAACCTCGTTGATCGACGTCTCGCAGTCGCTGACCGACGTCGCCGGACCCGTCGGGGTGGTCGGCGTCGTCGTGCCGGTCTGATCCGTCGTGCTGGCCGGATCCGTTGTGGCGGTCGGCGACGCGGGAGTGGTGGTAGCCGGCGGGTTCTTCAGTTCTGTCAGCAGGCTCTGGCACGCGGCTCCCTCCGCGGTCACCTTGTGGTCGGCCGCGGCGACCAGGGCCAGGTCGCTGTCCACCCGTTGCTGCGCCTTCCGCACCGCGTCCTGGTCACCGGACAGGGACGGGCCGCTGTGCCCGGTGCCCGACGACCTCGCGCTGGACGGTGACGTCGTCTGTGCCGCGTCCGTCACCGACGTCTGGCTGGTCTGGTCGTCGGCCAGTTTGGCCTGGGCCGTCGCGACCGTGGCCTGCGCCGAACTGACGGCGTTGTTCAGGCTCGTCGTGTTCAGCTGAGCGAGTCGCTGGCCGACGGTCACGTGCTGTCCGAGCGTGACGGCCACCGATGACACCTGGCCGGCCGTCGGGAACATGACCGTGGCCTGGCTCACCGGCTGGATCGTGCCCGTCTCTGCCAGCGTGTCCGTGACCGAGGCGGGACCGGCCGTCGCGGCGCGGTAGGCCGCGTCGTCCGGGCGGGTGGCCGCCCACGCGACGGCAGCACCGCCGCCGACCACGACTACCACCACTCCGATGACGACGATCCTGCGCATCCGGGTTTTCGAGAGACGCGGCTCAGCCATTGCCGCTGCCCGGAGCCTGGCTGGGGGCGGGGCCGCCGCCCTCGCCGCCACCGTTGCCGTTGCCGCGGAAGCCGCCGCGTGCTCCGCCTCCGCCGCCGCCGAACCCGCCCTCGCAGCCGTTGTTGTCCGGCTTGCTGACCGCGATGGACTTCGCCGTCACCGCGCCGGTGTCGTCGGCCGCCCCGAGCGCGGCGATGCAGTCGCCGACCGCGAGCGCGGACGCCGAGGCGCCGGCCGTCTTCGAGTACGTGGTGCTCGCGTTGACGGTGACCGTCGTCGTGACGGCCGGGGTGGATCCGCGCGCGAGGCCCTTCACCGTGAACCCGGTGCCGCTGACCGCCATCACCGTCCCGAACGCCCGGCCGAAGTCGGCGCCCTGCCGGTTCGCGCCGGACGGGCGGGGCTGGCGGCTCGGGTCGGGCGTCCTGCTGCTGCCGCCGCGTCCGGCGAACCCGCCACCGCCGAACCCGCCACCGCCGAACCCAGCCCACCGCCGAGACCTGCCGCGGTGCAGCCGGACGAACTCGGTGTGGTGATCTGGACGGTCCGCGCCGTGAGCGCCTTGGGCTGCGCCCCGCCCGACGGTGCGATCACCGAGACACACTGGCCGGCCTTCACGTCAGCCAGTGTCGCCTTGACGGTGTCGGTGAACTTCGTGGCCGCGGTGAACTTCACCGTCACCTGGCCGTCCTGCCTGCTCTGCACCTCGAGGCTGGTGGCCGATACCGCGGCCGCCGTGCCGAACGCGCCCGGTGGCGTCTGCGCGCCTCCGGTGTTCTGCCGCGTCGTGGGCGTCGTCGTCGGGCTCGCCGCTGTCGGCGTGCTGGTGCTGCACGCCGCCACGGTCAGCGCCAGGGCACCGGTGACCAGGACCAGGCCCGGCCGGACGAAGGAGCGGGCTCTACGGCCACGGGCGGGGGGCTGAGCGGACATTGGATGACTCCAGTGCTGTTTCATTCGCTGCGGAGAGCGTCGATGGGAGCAAGGCGGGCAGCCCTGCTGGCCGGGTAGACCCCGAACGCCATGCCGATGCAGATCGCGACCACGATCGCGCCGACGGTGGCGGTGGGGGACACCGTGATGGTGGCGGAGATGAGGTGGGGCAGGACCAGCGCGCCGACGACACCGAGCAACACGCCGAGCAACCCGCCCGCCAGGCCGAGCAGAGCGGCCTCCACCAGGAACTGGCGGCGGATCACCTTCGGACTCGCGCCGATCGCCTTGCGCAGGCCGATCTCGCGGATCCGCTCGGTCACCGACACCAGCATGATGTTCATGACGCCGATTCCGCCGACCAGCAGGGAGATGCCGGCGATCCCGCCCAACAGGACGGTCAGCGTCTTGCTCACCGAGGTCGCCGTGGACAGCAGGGACTCCTGGCTGGCGATGGTGAAGTCGGCCGCCGTGGGTGTGGTGATGTGGTGCAGATTCAGCAGTTCCTGGTCGGCTTCCTGGTAGGCGGCCGAGAGTGAGTTCGCCGACGCCGCCTCGACGTAGATCGACTGCACCGACGTACGACTCGTACCGCCGAACAGCCGGTCGGCCGCGGTGCTGATCGGTACCACCGCCTGATCGTCCTGGTTCTGCGTGGACGACGAGCCCGCGGACGCGAGCAACCCGACGACGGTGAACGGGGTGTTGCCGATGTCCACCGTGCGGCCGACCGGATCGGCCGCACCGAACAGTTCCTCGGCCGTCGTCGCGCCCAGCACCGTCACCGCGGCCTCACTGGACACATCGGACGCGGTGAGGAACCTGCCCTCGGCCAGGGTCCGCGCCCGCACCGACAGCCAGGCGGGCGTCGTGCCCACCACGGATGTGGTCCAGTTCGTCGAACCGACGGCCAGCGTGCTGGACCTGCTCGTACTCGGTGCGACGCCCGCGATGTCGGGTGCCACGGTGTGCGAGGACAGCGCGTCGGCGTCGTCGACGGTCAGCGTGGCCGCCGAGCCGGCACCGCCGCGCACCCCGGACGCGGTGGAACTGCCCGGTGACACGACCAGCAGGTTCGTGCCCAGCGAGTTGATCTCCGACTCGACCTGGACCTGGGCGCCCTCGCCGAGCCCGACCGTCAGGATGACGGCCGCGATGCCGATGAGGATGCCCAGCATGGTCAGGCTGGAGCGCAGCCTGTGCGAACGGATCGCGTCCAGGCTGGTACGGAACGTCTCGACCCAGCTCATGCGACCCCCTCACCAGCACTCGCCGAGCAGGTCGTGCCGATGGTTCGTTCGGTCACGACAGCACCCCCGTGAGCCGATCGTTTTGCATATCGGACTCGATCAGACCATCGCGCAGACGGACAGTACGTTTCGCCGCGGCCGCCACGTCCTCCTCGTGCGTGATGAGCACCACCGTGTGACCTGCCCTGTTGAGGTCTTCGAACACACCGAGTACATCCGCGGTCGCTCGCGTGTCCAGGGCACCCGTGGGCTCGTCGGCCAAGATCATCGCGGGGGAGTTGACCAACGCCCTGGCGAGCGCGACGCGGGACTGCTGGCCGCCGGACAGCTCCGTGGGCCGGTGCAGCGTCCGGTCGCCGAGGCCGACGCGCTCCAGCACCTCCACCGCGCGGGCCTTGCGGTCGGCCTTGGGCACGCCCGCGTAGCACAGCGGCAGCTCGACGTTGCGCCACGCGGTCAACGACGGCAGCAGGTTGAACTGCTGGAACACGAAACCGATCCGCCGGTTGCGGATCACGGCGAGGTCCGCTTCGGACAGGTCGCCGACGTTCTGGCCGGCCAGCAGGTAGGTGCCGGACGTGGCCACGTCGAGGCAGCCGAGGATGTGCATCAGCGTCGACTTGCCGGACCCGGACGGACCCATGATCGCGACGTACTCGCCTTCCTCGATCCGCAGGGACACCCCGCGCAACGCCTCGACCTCCAGCGACCCGGTCCGGTAGATCTTCCGGACGTCCTGGACGTCGATGACCGGCCGCCGGATGACCGGCAGCGGCATCGTGATGTCGGAGCTCACCGGTCAGCCACCCGTCCCACCGAAGCCGCCGCGACCACCGAAACCGCCACCACCACCGCCACCGCCGAACCCGCCACCGCCGCCGCCAAAACCGCCACCGCCGCCGAAGCCACCACCGCCGAACCCACCACCGCCGCCACCGAACGCACCCCGGCCGGTGCGGCCCGTGGTGCCGGTCGTGCCCGTGGCCCGCCGAGCGCCCGGCACGACGACCTGGTCGCCGGTGGACAGCCCGCTGAGGATCTGGGTCTCGCCGTTGGCGGTCATGCCCGTGGTCACCGTCGTGGTGACCTGCTTGCCGTTGGTCAGCCGGTAGACGGCGGTCTTGCCGTTCTGGAAGTGCAGGGCCGTGGTCGGCACGGCGAGCACGTTGGTCAACTGCTTGACGACGATCTGCACGGTCGCGCTCGCGCCCGGGTGCAGGCCGCTGGGCGTGCCCGTGACGGAGATCGTGATCGGGTAGCTGGGCACCGAGGACGACGAGTCGGCGAGCATCGCTACCGACGACACCGTGCCGTACACGGGGGCCGTCTGCCCGTCGGCGGTGATCACCGCCTGGTCGCCGCTGCGCACCTGGCCGACCTCGGTGTCGTCGACGGTCGCGTTCACCACGTAGCTGTTGCTGGAGATGATCACGATCTGCGACGACGAACCGCTACTCGAAGATGAAGACGAGGAGGATGACGCGCTGCCGCCGGTCGCCCCGAGCCCGCCGCCGCCGCCGCCCGACGAACCACCCGAGCCACCCGAGTTGCCCGAGCCCGAACCGCCCGACGAACCGCCCGAGCCGGAGACCTGCTGGCCGACGGTCAGGTCGACCGAGGCGACCGTGCCGGTGATGGGACTGGTCAGGGTCGCCTCGGACAGTGCGGTCTGCGCGTCGGTGAGCTGGTTCTGCGCCGCGGTGACGGCTGCATTGTCGGCAGTGACCTGGGCGGATGACGACGCCGAACTCTGGTCCGAGGACAGCCGGGACTGGTCGGAGGAGAGGTTGGCCTGCGCCTCGGCAACGTTCGCCGACAGGGTCGCCGAGCTGACCGTGGCCAGCGCCTGGCCCTCGGTGACGTGCTGGCCGGTCGTCGCGTTGACGGCGGTGACCTGGCCGGACACGGCGAAGTTGAGGTCGGACTGTTGGGCCGGTTCGATCGTGCCCGATGAGGACAGCGACTGGCGCAGTGTCGCCGAGGCGGCTGTCGCGACACCCGTGGTCGGCGTCGGATCGGCGGTCCGGGTGGTCGCCCACGCGGCGACACCACCACCCGCGACGACCACGACGATCACGGCCGTCACGATCACCCGTCGCCTGGTGAGGCGTATGCGTTGGCTGAACAGCACGGGGATCTTGATCCTCCCTGTGAGACCCGGCGGAGTGATCCGCGCAGCGATGGGGCAGGTTTGCTGCAGCCGAGCCTGTCCAGACAAGCTGGAGATTGACTGCGGGATTCCTGGCAGTCACCTGGGAACGGGCAGCGACCTGTGCGACACCCATATCGGTCGGGCCGGGTTCGATGTCACAGCCGAGCCGTGGGCGGCCCTGAATGTGGCACACGACGGCGGCCCCGGACAACCTCTGGCCCCTGCCGTCCTGCTCGAAGGCGTAGCCGCAGCACGTGGACGGCGGTCTCGGTGAGCTGGGCAAGGCGGCAGTCGCCGGCCGACCGATCGGGGAACGTCGCTTCGCGGAACCGCCGCGGCTGGGTCCGGTCGGGGGTGAGCACACACCATTCGGAGTTTTTTGCTCGCCGGTCTGCCCGGTTGGCGAGGCGGGCTGCGCGACTCGGCCGGTGAGATCTGGTCGCGTGCCGAGTGGCCCGCCGGATGGTCGCTTCGTGGAACTGCTGTGGTCGGTCAGGTTGGTGGAGCCTTGCGCGCCGGGCCGTCGTCTGCAGGAGCGGCCCCGGGTCGGTCCGGTTTGGCGGAGCGGAGCGGGCTACGGCTTTCCTCGCTCTGTTCGCCGAGAGCATGGGCACGATGTTCAGCCAACCCGCCGCCCGCGCGCTGCTGCCCGGATTGGTCGGCGCCGGACCGGAACTGGCGGGCGCGAACTCGCTGCTCACGGCGAGCAGTGGTGTCCTCAATCTGGTCGCGCCGCCGCTCGGCGCGCTGCTGCTGGTGTGGCTCGGGTTGCCCGCCCTGGTGCTGATCGACATGGCCAGTTACGTCGTCTCGGCCGCGGCGATCGCGGTCATGCGTCGACGGACGCCGTCCGCGGCGCGCGCCGCCCGACGCCTGTCGTCAGTGCCGGCCGAACTGCGGGCGGGACTTCGCTGCACGATCGGCTCCCGCACGCTGCGCTGGCTGCTGCCGATCACCTTCACCTTCTTCGCCGCGAATGCGGTGTTCACCGCGCTGCTGGTGCCATTCCTGTCGATCCGGTTCGGCGGGCAGCCGGGCGCTCTGGGTTCGGTGCTGTCCGCACTGGGCGCCGGGTTTCTGGTGGGCGGTCCGCTGGCCGGGTGGCTTGTCCGCGGCCGACCTCCTCGCCTGCCGTTGACGATCGGGCTGGCCGGTGTCGGCGCGTGCTTCGCCGTGCTGGCCAACGCGCCGACCCTGCTGGTCGCGATCGTCGCAGTCGGTATCGCGGGGCTGCCCGGCGCGCTGCTCCTGGTCACCGTGTCGACGACCATCCAGCGCATCACTCCAGCGGCCCTGCTCGGTCGCGTGGGCGCCACCTTCTACGCGAGCGACGCGGCCGCCGCCGTGGTCGGCGCGCCGGCCGGGGCCGCGCTGGGCCGGCCGACCGCCTTGCCCGCCGTGCTGACCGGGAGTGCCTGCGTCATCCTGCTGTGCGCCGTCGCGGCACCGCTGCTCGTGCGCGAGCGAGCCCGGCGTGATCGACGTTGGTCTGTCCGGGGGATCTTCGGCTCGAATATTGAAGCTATCTCCGCAGGTCAGCAGCCTGCGCCGAAAGCCGCCGAAAAAAGTCGGCGGTCCCCAGGTATCTGAGTCGACCATCGCCACTCTTGCTCTGTGTTGGCTGCTTCACCAGTTCGGACGCAGCCACGATGCGATGGCCAGATGGGGGCTCGGCGGCGGTCCGGCATGGGGGATCGGACCGGCGTCGGGGGAGTCGGCGCATCGCGGTAGGAGGGCCGGCACCTTTGCCACCTGGGGGTGCGAAGGAGTCGGCCCTCCGCGCCGGATCGCGAAGTTTCAGGGGGGACTCGCTCGTTTGCTCCGATCGGGTGTACTGCTTCAAAATGGTTCACCCGTATGCGGGCTGGTACGGCATTGTGGTCACGCTGTGCGGTGTGACTGTGCAGTAGTAGGCCGGATGGGGCGGAGTGACGGCCTGGCCGGTTACTCATTGTCAAATAGTTGACAGATGGGGGACAGACATGACCACGAGCACTGATCCGGGTACCGACCCGATCGATCCGACGACCGAGCCGGAGCCGGGGACCGGTGGCATGTCGCCGATGAACGGCGGGATCGCGCACGGGCATGACGAGCCCGGTCCGATCGTCAAGCCGATGAACGGCGGCATCGCGCACGGGCATGACGAACCGGCGCTGGGGGGACAGGCCGAACAAGGCTGAGTGTGTGTGGGCGTGACCGGGGTGGCACGAGGGGCCGGGAGGGTGAACCTCCCGGCCCCTTGGCGCTTCCCGCTAGTCCATTCGAGTGAACTACGCTCTCCGGGTGTATCCGGGCTCGTGTGTTCCCGCTCCTGTCTGCGCCCGGCTGGTGCACATCGAGGGGGACGCGGGATGGTCATGCTGGCCGGCGTGCACCACGGAGCGGGATCTCGAGTGGACGTACCCGGCGACGTGCCTTGGGATGGGAGTACAGCGATGACCAACGGCTCGACGGTGGCCGAGGACGCACCGTGGTGGGAGCTGGCCGGGTACTCGAAGCACGCGGCCTGCCTGATCGCGGCCCGGTCGGGCGACCGCAAGGCACTCGACGCGCTCGTGGCCGACCTGAACCCATTGGTGTGGCACGTCGTACGCAGCCACGGTCTGGACCGGGCGCGCGCCGAGGACGTGGTGCAGACGGTGTGGCTGACGCTGCTGCGCAACCTCGACGCCGTCGCCCAGCCGAAGGCTCTGGCCCGCTGGTTGATCACCACGACCAAGCGTGAGGCGATGCGCCACCTCGGCCAGACCGACCGGCTCGATCCGCTCACCGAGGAAGACGCCGAGCGACTGGTCAGCGCCGACGGGCTGCCCGAGGAGGAGGTCCTGCGCACGGACCGCGACCGCGCGCTGTGGCGGGCATTCCACCGGCTGACCTCGATGTGCCAGGAACTGCTGCTGCTCACCGTGATCGGTGGCCGCGCCGAGTACGACCACGTAGCCGGGGAGCTGAACATCCCGCGCGGCAGCATCGGGCCCAAGCGTGGCCGCTGCCTCGCCACGCTGCGCAACCTCTACACCAGCGAAGGAGGCACGTCGTGAGTCCGACCGAGCAACCGCCGGGACCGCAACCCGCCGGCGGCCGGCCGGCGGACCTCGGTCTGTCCGAGGAGGACGACAGACTTCTGCGGGAGTTGTCGACCGTGCTGGAGCTGGCTGATCCGGTGCCCGACGGTCTGGCCGACCGGATCATGTTCGCGCTCGATCTCGACGATCTGGACTTCGAGGTGGCCGACTGGGTCCGGCAGGACCAACTGGCCGGCGTGCGCGGCTCCGCCGCGCCGGACACGATCACGTTCACCGTCGGCGATCTGACCGTGATGGTCAGCGTGGTGCCTGCTACCAGTGGCAACCGGTTCGACGGCTGGCTGGTGCCCGGTGGTCCGCACACCGTCGAGGTCCGGGTCGACGGCCACGACCCGGAGACCACGAGCGCGGACTCGGGCGGCCGCTTCGCGCTGTCCGACGTCCCGAAGGGCATTACGCAGATCGTGGTACATCTGGCGGGTGGTGACGGCCGGCGACCACGCACAGTGGTCACTCCGACGATCGTCCTGTAGGCCGACCGAGTCGACAGTTGATCGCTCGGTGGGCGAACATCGCGACGCGACGTGCGTGTGGTGATATAGGTGTGTGCCCGCGCCTTCCCGTCCGGATCGGATGCGGCCCCGGCACGCGGACCCGGAGGTCCAGCGGCAGCGCGCGACAGAACTGCTCCAGTCCGGCCGCCGGGCCATGAACGCGCTGCGTCCGCACGAGGGCGGCGTGCTGCTGCGGCGGGCGTTGCGCTGTCTGGGTGCCCCGGACGATCGCGACGATGCCGAGCTGCGGGTCCGGATCCTGATCAGCCTGGCCTACAGCGATGCCGAGGAACGCGGGTTCGACAACGGATTGGTTCACCTGACCACCGCGGGCACCTTCCTGCCCGTCGTCGGAGATCCCGGGGTGCGGGCCGCGCTGGACGCCGTCATCGAGGCGCAGCACGGCGCGATGCTGATGCGGGTGGGCCGGTTCGCCGAGGGAATCGAGTATCTCGACCGGGCTGTCGCGGTCGGCGAACGCGCTGCGGCACAGGGCTTTCTGGACGCACCCGGGCTGAGTATCAACCTGCTCAACCGGGGACTGCTGGCCATCGGTGACGGCAGGCCCGCCCCGGCGCGGCGCGATCTGCTGCGCTGCATCGAGGTCGCGGAGCAGGGCATGCGGACCGGTGAGGAGTACCCGCAGCTCGCTCTGCTGGCCGCGAAGGCGCACCACAACCTCGGCGTCGTCGCCTGGCGGGTGAACGACATCCCGCGCGCGTTGCGCCACTACCGGGAGGCCGAGGTCACCTTCACCGAGCATGACCCGAGCATCCTGCCGCAGCTGCGGATGGCGCAGGCCGACGCGCTGCTGGCCGCGGGCCTGGCCGAGGACGCCGGCCGCTACCTGGACGAGGCGCTGCCGCAGATGCGCCGTCAGGGCGATCTGCGCAACCTCGCGGTCGCCGAGATCACCAGGGCGACGGCCGCGCTGGTGGACGGCGACAACGCGGCGGCCCGCAAGTTCGCCGGTGCCGCCCGTCGCCGGGTGCTGCCCAGCAGCCCGTCCTGGGCGGCGGTCGCCGCGCTGATCGGGCTACGGGCCAGGGCCGTCGACGTCCTGCGACGCGACAAGGTGCCCCCGACCCTGGCAGCGCGGGCACTGGGTCTGTCCGCGGAACTGGCCGCGCTGCGGCTGGCGGACGAGTCCGCGGTGGCGCGGATGTTGGCCGTGCGGCTGCTGATCCGCAGGCGGGACAGCACCGAAGCGGCCCGGCAACTCGCGCTCGTGCCCGCTCCGCGCCAGGTCACCCCCGTCGACCATCGGATGCTGCTTCGCTTGTGCAGAGCCGAACTCGCGGTGGCGACCGGGCATCGGCGGTCCGCTTTCGCCCAGGCGAACGGCGGTCTGGCCGAGCTGGCCAGGGTGCGCGACCGGATGGGTGGGCTGGAACTGGTCAGCGGAACCGCCGTGTACGGCAGGGAACTGGGCGAGCTGGCGGTCCGGCTGGTGCTCGACCAGCGTCGGTCGGCCGCCCGGCGGCTGTTCGTCTGGCTGGAGCGGACCAGGGCGCAGATCTACCGCTACGAACCGCTGCCGTCGCTGGACGACCCCGAGCTGACCGAACGCGTGCAGCAGTACCGGATGCTCAGCCGCGAGGTGCGCGACGCCCGGCTGCGCGGCGAACGCGTCGGCGAGCTGACCGCACGGCACGCCGCGCTGCAGCGCGAGGTGCAGCGGCTGGGCTGGGGCGAGGGCCCGTGGGGCAGGGCTCGGCCGATCGCCGATCTTGACGACGTCGCCGCGGAGCTGGGGGACCGGGCGCTGCTCAGTTTCGTCGTGTCCGGCAGCCGGATCGCGGCCGTCGTGGTGACCGGCGGCCGGGTCCGGCTGGTCCGGCTCGGTGCCATGGCCGACGTGACGAACGCGGCCCGCGAACTGCGCGCTGACCTGGACGCGCTGTCCCCGGACCACCTGCCAGCACCGATCGCGGCGGCTGTGACCGCGTCGGCCCGGGTGCGGGCGGCACGACTGGACGAGCAGTTGCTCCGGCCACTGGCCGAGGTCATCTCCGGCCGCGAGCTGGTCGTGGTGCCGACCGGTGATCTCTATGCGGTCGTGTGGGGTGCGCTGCCGTCGTTGCGTGGCAGGCCCGTGTCCGTCGCGCCATCGGCGACGGCGTGGCTCACCGCGATGCGCATACCGGCCCGGACGAGCGCCGGCGCGACAGTGCTCGCCGCCGGGCCGAACCTGCGCGCTGCGGAGTCGGAGATCGGGCGGCTGCGGGAGAACTACCCGGGCGCCACCATGCTGGACGGCGACAGGGCGGGCGTGCGGGACGTGCTGGCCGCACTGGACGGTGCCCGCCTCGCCCATCTGGCCGCGCACGGCACGCACGAACCGGAGAACGCCTTGTTCTCCTGGCTCGAACTGGCCGACGGTGCGCTGCACGCGCACGAGCTGTCCCGGCTGCGGCGGCCGCCCGAGCACGTGGTGCTGGCGGCCTGCGAACTCGGGCTGGCACGAATCCGGCCCGGCGACGAGGCGCTCGGGTTCGCGGGCGCGCTGCTGGCCATCGGCAGCCGGACGGTCACCGCACCGGTGACCCGGGTCGGCGACCTCGCCGCGGCCGCCGCGATGACCGACTACCACCGGCGGCTGGCCGATGGCGCGCCGCCCGCCGTCGCGCTCGCGGAGACCACCGCCGCCGACCCGCTCCGCAGGCCGTTCGTCAGCCTCGGCGCGAGCAGGCCGGCGAGTTGACCATCCATTCCGGACCTTCCGCGTAGCGCGTCTCCCGCATGCCGGGAATGTTGCCCGCGCCACAGTATTGGGTTGCGCACTTGCTGTGCCGGATGTCCGGTTTCGATGTCCGTTCGGCCAGGTTCCGCTCGAATGGCAACGGACTGTCCGCCTTGTGGGTTTGCCCGCCACTGCTCGATGCTGAACTGTTGGGGTGGTGGGGAGCCACTGTCGTCCCGGGGGGCGCGAAAGGGTGTGCGACGTGACCGTGGGCGGCTTACCCGAGCGGGCCGCGCTGGCACAGCACCGCGTCCGGTGGCTGATCGGGCTGACGTGTGCCGGCTGGCTCCTGGAAGCCACCATGCGTTACTGGTGGCGCTGGCTGTGGCGGCAGCTGGGGGTATTCAGCGTCCCGCTGGACGTATTGGTCTGGATCGTCGCGATCATGCTGACCGTGCTCGCCGCTCCCGTGCTCGTGCGCCACTTCCACCATGCCTGGATGGTGGTGTTCGTGGTCGGCGCGGTACTCCTCGGCGGCACGGCCGTCGTCCTCTCGCCGTGGCACGACGTGCTGGCCAAGGCGTGGTTGCGCACGTCGGATTCTCGTGATCTTGGCGCCACGACCGCTGTTGTGATGGTAGAACCGACCGTATGATCCGGGGTGTTCGAACAGGCGGGGGAGCGGTGGCGTGAGGTTGGCAGGCGTGGCGCGGTCGGCCGGGGGATCGCCGACGTGTGCCCGCCCGCGGACATGTCGGTGATGCCCGCGATGGCGGCCCCCTTGCCTCTCACGCAGGACGACGTCGACCGGGAACTGAGTCGGTTGACCACGGATGGTGACCGGATCGCCGAGGCCCTCGTCGCCCTGGAGGCCCACCCCGGCTACGGGTTCCTGCGCGGCGCGACACTCAGTGGCCGCACCGAGCGGCTCTGGCAGGCCGCGCAGTCCGATATCGAGCTGCTCTACCAGCGGTTCAACTCCTACGGGACGGTGCTGACCAAGGCCAGGGAGGTCCGCGCCCGGCGCAACCGGCCCGGCACGGCCGAGCTCACCGAGCTGACCACCCTGCTGCGGGGCGACGCCGTCGTGCTTGCCACCGAGGAGATCCCGCTGGGCAGGCGGAACCTCACCGGTCCGACCATGATCACGCACACGATGTCGCTGGCCGAGCTGGTCGCGGCGATGGACCGGTCGTACCAGAGCGTGTCCGACGTGGTCGTCGCCGCGGACGACGTGTGGTCGGCCGTCGTGCGCACGCTCGACCCGCTGGACGAGCGGCTGGCGCAGGCCCGCGAGCTGTGCGCGTCGCTGGGGCTGGGTGAGGCCCGGCATCCGCTGTTCACCGAGGTCGACTCGATCGGCACGCGGTTGTCCGCGATGCACGCCAGGTCGTTCGCCGACCCGCTCGCGTTCTACGCGGGCGAGCCCGGCGACGGCGCCCCCGACCTGGCCGAGGCCGACGGGCTGGGCGCCCGCCTGGCCAGGGTGCGCACCGAACTGGACGCGCTGGCCACCGTGCGGGCCGAGCTGGACCAGCGGCTGGGTAGCGCACGGCTGGCCATCGACGCCGTCGCGGCCGCCGAACGGGATGCCCAGGCCGACCACGACCTCGTCCTGGAGAAGATCGCCGCGCCCGCCATCGCGGACGTGCCCGACGGCACGCCCGCGCTGCGCCAGCAACTGGCCCACGTGAGCGGCCTGGTGGACCGGCACGACTGGCCGCAGGTGTCCGCCGCGCTCGAAGCGCTGGCCGGGGCGACCGAGCGCGCCGGGGACAACGTGGCCGAGGTCCGGGACACCGCTGCCGCCCTCATCGGCAGGCGGGCCGAACTTCGTGGCAGGCTGGACGCATACCGGGTGAAGGCCGCACAGCTGCGGGTCACGGAGGACCCCGACGTCACGGCGCGTTACCAGGCTACGTACGACCTGCTGTGGACCGTGCCCTGCGACCTGCGGGCGGCGACCAGGGCACTCAACCGGTACCAACAGGCCATCGCCGCGAGGGGGCCACAGCAATGACGGCATGCGTGAGGCCGGGATGCACCGGCGCCATCGAGGACGGGTTCTGCAACGTCTGTGGCATGGCACCTGCCGCGACCCCCGAACCAGTGGCCGTGGCCGCCACGCCCCCGATCGAGGCCGCCGCCCCGACCGGGCCGGTGCGCACCGGCCCGGTCAGCGTGGGCGGCCCCCACCGCGGCTCCACACCCTCGTCACGGACCACTGGCAGCCCGTTGTCCGTGCGCGGCAGCCGGACCAGCTCGGGTGGCTCGATGTCCAGTCGGACCGGGTCGGGCCGAACCGGCAGCACCCGCCGCGGCCGGCTGGGCGCGGGCCTGGTCGAGGTCCCGCCGGTGCCCTACCGCGACCCGTCCGAGGCGATCCTCGCCAACCCGGAGGTCGCCGAGCGGAAACGGTTCTGCAGCAACTGCGGCCACCCGGTCGGGCGGGGCCGCGACGGTGGGCCGGGCCGCACCGAGGGGTTCTGCCGCGAATGCGGCACCGCGTACTCGTTCACCCCGAAGCTGGGCCCCGGCGACCTGGTCGGCGGCCAGTACGAGGTGCTGGGCTGCCTCGCGCACGGCGGCCTGGGCTGGATCTACCTGGCCAAGGACCGCAACGTCAACGACCGCTGGGTGGTGCTCAAGGGCCTGCTGGACACCGGCGACAGCGAGGCGATGGCCGCCGCCGTAGCGGAACGCCGGTTCCTGGCCGAGGTCGAGCACCCGAACATCGTCCGGATCTACAACTTCGTGCAGCATCCCGATCCGAAGACGGGGACGCTCGTCGGCTACATCGTGATGGAGTACGTCGGCGGCAAGTCGCTCAAGGACCTCCGCTCGGAGCACGACGCCGAGGGCAGGCTGATCCCGCTGCCGCTGACCCAGGCGATCGCCTACGCGCTGGAAGTGCTGCCCGCCATGGGCTACCTGCACGGGCTGGGCGCACTCTACTGCGACTTCAAGCCGGACAACGTGATCCAGAGCCAGGAACAGGTCAAGCTGATCGACCTGGGTGCGGTCCGGCGGATCGACGACGACGAGAGCCCCACCTACAAGACCGACGGCTACTGCGCGCCGGAACTGGCCAGCGACGGCCCGTCGATCAGCTCCGACCTCTACACGGTCGCGCGGACGCTGGCCGTCCTCACGTTCAACTTCGACTACCTGGGCACCTACCGCGACCGGCTGCCCGACGCCGCCGACGTGCCCGTGCTGGCCGAGCACGACTCGTACGAGCGGCTGCTCACCAGGGCCACCGACCCGAACCCGGACGCCCGGTTCGAGTCCGCGCAGGACATGACCGATCAGCTGATCGGCGTGCTGCGCGAGATCCTCTCCGCCGAGGACGGCGAGGCCAGGCCCGCGCTGTCCACACTGTTCAGCCCGGAGCGGGCCGTCTTCGGCGCCGACCCGGACCGCTGGCCCACAGCGCCTTCCCCGCACGAGGCCGTCGCTGCGCTGCCCGTCCCGCAGGTCGACGCGACCGACCCCGCCGCGGGCATCCTGGCCACCTCGGCGGCCACCGAGCCCGCGGCGGTGATCGCCAGCCTGTCCGCATCCTCGCTGGACACCGTGGAAATCCGGCTGCGGCTGGCCCGGGCCTACATCGAGATCGGTGACCTCAGCGGGGCCGACAAGGAACTGACCGAACTGGCCAACCGCGTGCCCGGCGACTGGCGGGTCACCTGGTACCGCGGCCTGGCCGCGCTCGTCGCGGCCAAGCCCGGTGAGGCCAGAGACTACTTCGACCTCGTCTACGGCTGGCTGCCCGGCGAGCCGGCGGCCAAGCTCGCGCTGGCGTTCACCGAGGAATCCTCGGGTGACTTCGCGGCGGCCGCCCGGCACTACGCGCCGGTCTGGCGGACCGACCGCGGCTACGTCAGCGCCGCGTTCGGCCTCGCCCGGGTCACGCTCGCCGCAGGTGACCGCGCCGGTGCGGTGGCGATACTGGAGTCGGTGCCGGTGCACTCCAGCCACCACGTGGCCGCGCAACTGGCCGCGGTCCGGGCAGGCATGCGAGCGCAGAGTGCCACCGACCTGACCCGGCAGGACCTGGTCGCCGCGGGCAACCGCCTGGAGTCCGTGGAACTGGACGCCGCCCGCCGCACCCGGTTGGCCATCGAGGTGCTGGAGGTCGCCCGGTCCTGGGTGCTCGCCTCACCGCCCCGGGAGGCCGCCTCGGCCAAGGGACCACGGCTGCTGGGCTGCGAGCTGACCGAGAAGGGCCTGCGGTTGGGCCTGGAGCGCAGTTACCGGTCGCTGGCCCGGCTGTCCGACACCGCGGCACAGCGCATCGCACTCGTCGACAGGGCGAACTCGGTTCGCCCGGTGACCTGGGTGTAGCGATGACTGAGGAGTCCGTTGTGGACAGTGGAGCGACCGGGGTGTGCCCGGACTGCGGTGAGCGAACCGTGGTGGGCGACCGGTTCTGCGAGAACTGTGGCAACGACCTGCTGCTGCTCACCGCGGGCACCCCGGCGGACGGGACCGCACCCGTGACACCGCGTGGCTGCGTCGCGTGCGGTGCGGCCGACATCGACGCGGACGGCTTCTGCACGACGTGCGGGTTCGCCCAGCCTGCCCCGCGCGACCGGGTCGAACTGGACCTGGCCGGCGTCGCCGGGGTGAGCGACCGGGGTCTGCGCCATCACCGCAACGAGGACGCGATGGCGCTGCGTGTGACGGCCGCCCCGGACGGTTCCGGCCGCCCGGAGCACATCGTCGCCGTCGTGTGTGACGGAGTGTCCACATCGGATCGGCCAGACGACGCGTCGAAGGCAGCCGCCGACGCCGCGGCGGACGTGCTGCTGACCGCCGCTCGCTCCGGCGAGGATCTGGAGCACGCCACCCGGGCTGCCGTGGCCACCGCGCTCGACGCCGTCGTCGCCCTGACCAGCGACGGTGCCCGCAACGCGCCCGCGTGTACCTACGTGTCGGCCGTCGTCGTGGGGGACGCCGTGACCTTCGGCTGGGTCGGGGACAGCCGGGCCTACTGGCTCGACGCGACCGACGGCAAGCCCTCCAGTTGCCTGACCCGGGACGACTCGTGGGCGCAGCGGATGGTCGAATCGGGGCAGCTCACCGAGGCACGGGCGTTCGCCGACCCGAGGTCGCACGCGCTGGTCGCGTGGCTGGGCGCGGACGCCGGCACCGTCACCCCGCACGTGGAGACCTTCCGGCCCGACGGACCCGGCGTCGTCCTGGTGTGCAGCGACGGGCTCTGGAACTACCTGCCCGGCGCCGCCGAACTCGCCGCAGTGGCCCTGCCCAAGGCGGTGGACTCGCCGTTCGACGCGGCTGCCGAACTGACAGCACTGGCCATCGACCGCGGCGGCCACGACAACGTGACCGTCGTGGTGGTGCCGTTTCACCCGAGGAGTGGGGACCAATGACCGCGCACCCGAACTTTCGCGTCGACGTCTACCAGAACGAGTACCTGCACCAGGGCGCCACCGAGGTCAACGCGATCGTCACGGTGACCTCCGGCGGCCAGGCGACGGACAGTGGTGGCCCCGCGGTGCGTGCGGCGGGCGGCTCGGTGGACGCGGCCGAGGCGATCATCGTCGACTGCTCCGGCTCGATGGACTACCCGCGCGGCAAGATGATCGCCGCCCGCCAGGCCACCTCGGCGGCCATCGACGCGCTGCGTGACGGCGTCGCGTTCGCCGTCATCGCGGGCACCGACCAGGCCCGGCAGGTGTTCCCGCAGCAGGGCGGCATGGCAGTCGCCGACGCACGCACCAAGGCGGCAGCGAAGTCGGCCGTCAACGGGCTCAAGGCGGGTGGCGGCACCGCCATCGGCCGCTGGCTCAACCTGGCCAACCAGCTGTTCCTGGGTCAGCCCAACGCCATCCGGCACGCCATCCTGCTCACCGACGGCCGCAACGAGCACGAGAGCCCGGCCGCCCTCGCCGCGACGCTGGCCGACTGCGAGGGCCGGTTCGTGTGCGACTGCCGTGGTGTCGGCACCGACTGGGAGGTCGAGGAGCTGCGCCGGGTGTCCACCGCGCTACTGGGCACCGTGGACATCGTGGCCGACCCCGCCGGTCTGGAAGAGGACTTCCGCCGGATGACCGACGCGGCGATGAGCAAGGCCGTCGCCGACGTCGTGCTGCGGCTGTGGACGCCGCAGGGTGCGTCGGTGAAGTTCGTGAAGGTGGTCGCGCCGGACGTGCTCGACCTGACAGCGCGCAAGGTCGTGCGCAGTCCCCAGGTGGGCGACTACCCGACCGGCTCGTGGGGCGAGGAGAGCCGTGACTACCACGTGTGCGTCGAGGTCAAGCCGGCCACCGTCGGCGACGTGATGCTCGCCGGCCGGGTCAGCCTCGTGCTGACCAGCCCGTCAGGCGACGAGATCCTCGGCCAGGGCCTGGTGAAGGCCACGTGGACCGACGACATGGTGCTCTCCACCCGCATCAACCCGGAGGTCGCGCACTACACCGGCCAGGCCGAGTTGGCCGGTGCCATCCAGGAAGGCCTGGAGGCGCGGAAGGCGGGCGACCTGGACACCGCGACCGCCAAGCTCGGCCGGGCCGTGGCGCTGGCCGCCAAGTCGGGCAACACCGACACCGCCGAACTGCTGTCCAAGGTCGTCGACATCGAGGACCCCGCGACCGGCAGGGTCCGGCTCAAGGCGAAGGTCAGCGACGTCGACACGATGACCCTGGACACCCGGTCCACCAAGACGTCCCGGGTCCGCAAGAACTCCTGACCACGCTGCCGATCCGAGAGGCGGTTGACCAATGCCCAGTTGCCCTGCCGGGCACGACTCGACCAGCGCCGACTTCTGCGACGTGTGCGGCCTTGTGATCGGCTCCTCCTCGACCGCGCCCGCGGCGGAATCGGTGGTCACCGCGCCTGAGCTGCCCGCGGAGACCTGCCCGGAGTGTGGGGAGCCGCGCACTGGGCGGTTCTGTGAGGGCTGTAGCTACGACTTCGTGGCCGGGGCTCGCCGTACCCCTGTTGCGGTGGCTCCCGTTGCGGTGGCTCCTGTCGCTACCGCTGCTCCTCCTTCTCCCGCTGCGCTTGCCGCTGGTTGGTCCGTGGTCGTCGCCGCTGATCGTGGCTACTTCGATGCGGTCCGGCAGCAGGATGGGCCGGATGTTCCGACGATCTCCTTTCCGGCTTACTGCCCGGACCGGAATTTCGTCTTGTCCGGGAAGGAGATTCGGATCGGGCGGACCAGCCGCAGTCGTGGCCTGGTGCCGGAGATCGATCTGACCGGGCCGCCTCAGGATCCTGGGGTTTCCCATCTGCATGCCGTCTTGTTGTCGCAGGACGACGGGGGATGGGCTGTCGTGGATCCTGGATCCACCAATGGGACCACCATCAACGACGATCTTGAGCCGATCGCCAATGACGTTGCTGTGGCGGTGAAGGACGGGGATCGGATTCATGTCGGTGCGTGGACCACGCTGACTCTGCACGCCCCTGAGGTCTGACCTCTCCGTCTTCGGGTGGGCGGTTGCGGTTGTGCGCGAGCGGCCGGTCGCGGTCAGGTGGCGTCCAGTTTCCGGCTCGTCGTCCATCAACCGCTCCCTGCTGGCCACGAGTCCGGCTGGATGGGTCACCACCAGTGCCGCGATCGGCAACGCCGGCGGCAGCGTCCAGTGCTGTGTCGCGCCGTAGCGGACACCGAACGCCCTCGGGGTCATGACCCTTGCGCGGTGTGCAGATCGCGGCCGACCTGCCCATCCCGTTGACCGGGCGCCCCGGGTCGTCGGTGGTCTGACCGGTCAGGACCGGGTGGTCTGGACAGCCGACCGGGCGGTGGTCGGGCTGGCATCTGGCCGCACGGTCAGCCTCTGTTTGCCCGGCGGTGGGGTCGCCGCGCAGGTCAGCAGGCCGGTTCACACTGTTCGATTCCTTCGTGATGCGGGTTTCATCGACCTATCGGGTGGCGGCGTGGTGGCCGGAGGACTTACCCAATATCCTTTTGCCCTGAAGCGCGGCAGATAGGGCGGCGGAGTGGGCGGGGTCGACTACTACTCATTGCTCGGCGTGCAGCGGACCGCGTCGACCTCGGACATCAGGTCGGCCTACCGGTCGCTGGCCAAGGTCATGCATCCGGATGCCGGTGGGACCGCCGGTACCTTCCAGATGCTGCGCCAGGCCTACGAAACGCTGAGCGATCCCGCGCTGCGCGCTGACTACGACCGCGCCGACCGACCAGCCGCACCGGCAGCGGCGCCCGCGCGACCAGCCGCCCGGCCTGATCGCGGGGCCCGCGTGCAACGCGCCGGCCAGGCCGCCCGGGCCAGGGCCTTCGGCGCCGATCCGAACTTCGTACCGCCTCGGTTGCGCCTCGACCGCGACACCGTGCCGTGGTGGCCCGCCGTGCATTCGCAGCAGCGCGTTCGCTACCTGCCCCCGATCGGGCCGGCCGCGCCACTCGTCTGTGTCGCACTGGTCGCGTGGCTCGCCCTGCTCCTGCTCGTGCTGTTGCTACGTATTCACCCGTTGGTGATCCAGGTGGTCCTGTGGGTGATTGTGGCCGCGACCGCCGTGGTCGTCTTCCGCCTCACCCGCGAGTACGTGCTCGCCCGCCTGGCCGACCGCGCGTTCCTGGCCCAGGCAGGCAGCATCGTCGTCTACGGCCAGCCCGGCACCGAGCGGGACCAGCTCGGCGAGCAGCTCACCGCCCGCCTGCTCGCCGAGTACGTCGCCCCGCTGCCCGGCGTCCGCATCTTCCACGGGCTGGCCTGGCCCGGTTCCGTGTTCGCCGACGTGGACCACGCCGTGCTCCGCGGCAACCGCCTGGTCCTCATCGAGTCCAAGCTCTGGCTGCCCGGCCACTACATCGCCGACGAGCACGGCGAGGTATGGCGCAACGGCCACCCGTTCCGCGGTGGCGCGATCCGGCTCCCCGACGGCGTGGCCGCTTACCGGGAACTGCTGCCCGGACTGGAGGTGCGCGGCGCGCTCGTCGTGCACCCGAGCCGCCGGGGCGACATCACCACCGGCGACTCGCCCGACGTGGCCGCACCGCCGATGAGCCAGGAACAGTTCGTCATGGAGATCGGCGAATGGCTCGCCGACCAGCCGCCCGTCGTCGATCGCGATGCCTTCCGCACCGTGCTCGACCTGGTAGTTTCCTGATCGCATGGCATGCTGGCGGGCATGATGCCCGGGACATCGTCCGGCTCCGGCAGGCCCGCGCGTCGGGTGTGCACGTCGTGCAGGAGCCGATGGACCAGCCCTACGGCATGCGGGACTGCGCCTTCCGCGACCCGGCAGGCAACCTGTTGCGGTACAACCAGGCGCGCCAGCCCCAATGCCACGTGGTCAAGGATCCGGTGGCGATGTCAAGGGGCCTCGGCGAACGCTTCGACATCACTGGTGTCGATCACCGGTCCGGCAACCGACACCCAGAATGATCACCGACCGCTTGTCCGGGCGTCTCTGATGAGCGTGACAGCGAACCCCAGCCCTGACTACGCGGCACTGGCACTAGCCCAGGTGGCTGGTGTCGTTGTAGCCGCGGATGATCCACCGCTGCGGCGTCACGACCACCTCGGACAGCGAACCGTTGTCCGAGCCGACGAAGGCGAACGGGCGGCTGCCGGCCGCGTCGGCGAGCACCTGGCCGATGACGCCGCCGTGGGTGAACACCGCGACCCGCTGGCCGGGGTGGTCGGCGGCGATCCGCTCGATGCCGCGCCGCACCCGCTTCGCGATCTGATCGGCCGGTTCACCGTTCGGGATCGCGTCCCAGCGCTCCTCCTCGCGCATCTGGACCGCCTGCGGGTGGCCCTCGGCGACCCGCTGCCGGAACAGACCACCCTCCCAGTCGCCGAGGCCCACCTCGATCAGGTCCTCGATCACCGTGGGCGTCAGGCCGGTGCTCGCCGCCAGCGGTGCCGCGGTCTGCGCCGTACGGCGCAGCGGGGTCACGTAGATCGCGTCCACCCGACCGCCCGCCAGCCGGGCACACACGCGGTCGGCCTGAACCTGTCCGTCCAGGGCGAGTTCGGGATCACCGCGACCCAGCACCAGCGGGAACGGCCGGTCCGCCCTGGCCGGTGCCGACTCGCCGTGCCGGACCAGCAGCAGCACGGTCGACCCGGGCGGCGGCGCGAACCTCGCCTGGCGGTACTCGACGGTGCCGGTGTCGGGAAGCGTCACGGGAGATCAGGCTAGAGCCTGCAGCACCGCCATGGCCGCGTTGTGCCCAGGGATCCCGCTCACACCACCACCGCGCCGCGCACCCGCACCGCACAGCAGGATCCGCTCGTGCTCGGTGGCCACACCCCAGGTACCCACCTCGGCGCCGGCCTCCGCATCATCTTCGGCCCACGGCCACGCCAGGTCGCCGTGGAAGATGTGGCCGCCCGGCATCGCCAGCTCGGCGCGCAGATCCAGCGGGGTCTTCGCCTCCAGACACGGTTCGCCGCGCTCGTCGCGCCACAGGCAGTCCTCGATCGGCTCGGCCAGCACCGAGTCCAGCGACGCGAGCGTGGCGCGCAACGCGGTGGTGCGCGCGTGCTCGTCGCCGAACAGCCGGGCAGGCATGTGCAGGCCGAACAGCGTCAGCGTGTGCGCACCCTCGGCCCGTTCGGCGGGCCCGAGGATCGACGGGTCGGTCAGCGAGTGGCAGTAGATCTCGCACGGCGGCACGGCCGGCACCGCGCCGGCCGCGGCCTGCGCGTAGGCCGCGGCCAGTTCCCGGTAGCTCTCGTGGACGTGGAACGTGCCGCTGAACGCGCGATAGGGATCGGCCGCGGCGTCACGCAGCCGGGGCAGCCTGCGTAGCACCATGTTCACCTTGAGCTGCGCGCCCTCCGGCTCGGGCAGCGACCCGCCGAGCAGGCCCGCCAGTACGGCGGGTGCCACGTTGGCGAGCACGTGCCCGCCCGCGACGGACAGTTCCTCGCCGTCGTGCACGTAGGTGACCATGCCGTCCGGGTCGACCGACCGCACCTGCGCGCCCGTCACCAGCTCGGCACCGGCCCGTTGTGCCGTGTCGATCAACGCGCCGGTCACCGCGCCCATCCCACCGACCGGCACGTCCCAGTCGCCCGTGCCGTTGCCGATCACGTGGTAGAGGAAGCACCGGTTCTGCCGCAGCGCCGCGTCGTCGGCCGCGGCGAACGTGCCGATCAGCGCGTCGGTCAGCACGACGCCGCGCACGGTGTCGTCGCTGAACGTCCGCTCCAGCGTGCTGCCGAGCGGGTCGTCGAACAGTGCCCGGCACGCGGCCGGATCGCCCACCAGGTCCCGGATCTCGGCGCGGCTGGGCAGCGGGCCGGTCAGCGTGGGGAACACCTTCGCCGCCACCTCGCCGGTCATCCGGTAGAAGTCCTGCCAGCGCGCGAAGTCCTGGTCCGAGCCGGTGATCCGGCGGAACGACGCCTCGGTGCCCGCCGGGTCGGCGGTGTCCACCAGCAGGCCGCCGTCGCCGACCGGCGTGTAGGAGGACACCTCCCGGCGGCGCAGCTGGATCCGCAGGCCCAGGTCCTCGATGATCGCCCTGGGCAGCAGGCTGACCAGGTACGAGTACCGGGACAGCCGCACATCGACACCGGCGAACGGCCGGAACGACACGGCCGCACCACCGAGCGCCGGTGCTTTTTCCAGCACTCGCACGGAAAGCCCGGCCTTGGCGAGGTAGCAGGCGGCGACCAGTCCATTGTGGCCGCCGCCGACGATCACGACGTCCTTGCTGTCGGTCATGTCGCTACAGCTGGTCCAGCGGGATGTTCGGGTCCGCGAGCTGGTCGGGGTCGACGTCCTTGCCGGACCGGATCAGCGCCTTGATCGGATCGCCCACGTCCCACACGTTCACGTTCATCGCGGCGAGCACCCGGCTGCCGGACAACCAGAACGCGATGAACTCGCGGGCCGTCACGTCACCCCGGAACACCACCCGGTCGTAGTCGCCGGGCTCGGCCAGCCCGTGGTACTCCATGCCGAGGTCGAACTGGTCGCTGAAGAAGTAGGGCAACTCGTCGTAGACGGCCTCCCTGCCCATCATCGACGATGCCGCGACGGCCGGCTGGTTGAGCGCGTTCGCCCAGTGCTCGACGCGGATGTGCTTGCCCAGCAACGGATGCATGGCCTTGGCGATGTCGCCGACCGCGTAGATGTCCGGGTCGCTGGTCCGCAGCGTCGCATCCACCACGACCCCGCCCTCGTCCACGATCAGCCCCGCGTCCGCCGCGATCTGCGTGTTGGGCTTGGCGCCGATGCCGATCACGACCACGTCCGCCGGGAGCACCTCGCCGTCGGCGAGCCGGACCCCGCGCACCGAACCGTCCTCGAGCACGATCTCCTCGGTGCTCACGCCGAACCGCAGCTCGACGCCGTTGTCCCGGTGCAGGCCGGCGAACACGACGGCCAGTTCCTGCCCGAGCACCCGCAGCAGCGGCAGCTCGCCCGACTCCAGCACCGTCACGTGGGCGCCCGCCTGCTTGGCGGTGGCCGCGACCTCGAGGCCGATCCAGCCGCCGCCGACCACGACCAGCCGGACGCCGTCGCCCAAAAGCTCCCGGATCTCCTCGGAGTCTCCGACATAGCGCAGGTAGTGCACGTCGGCGCCCTGCGCACCGTCGATCGGCAGCACCCTCGGGCTGGAGCCGGTGGCCAGCAGCAGCTTCGTGTACGTCAGTTCGGTACCGCCCGCCAGCGCGACCGCGTGCGCGGCCGGGTCGATGCCGAGTACCTCCCAGCCCAGCCGCAGCTCGATGTCGTGCTCGGTGTACCAGTCGGCGTCGTGCACCTCGAAGCTGGTTCGCTCGACCCGCTTGGCCAGGTAGTCCTTGGACAGTGGCGGTCGTTCGTAGGGCAGGTGGACCTCCGCGCCGATCAGCACCACCCGGCCGTCGAAGCCCTGCTCGCGCAGCGCCTCCGCCGCCTTGGCACCGGCCAGGCCGGCTCCCGCGATCACGAACGTGTCTGAAGCTGCCACTTCTCCTCCTGGGGTTCTGGGGCACCCAGGAGTGTGCCACCTTCGGCGCTAGGGGATCAGGCGTGCTGTGGACCGCTTGCCCAGGCCCGTCCACGAGAACCCGGCCCGGCGCAGCACATCGGCGTCCAGCAGGTTGCGCAGGTCCACCACGATCGGGCGATTCACCGCGGCGGCCAGCTTCGCCCAGTCCAGGGTGCGGAACTCCGGCCACTCGGTCAGCACCACCAGCGCCTCGGCGTCCTTGGCCGCCAGGTACGGGTCGTCGACCATGGTGAGCGACTTGAGCTCGGGCCGGTTGCCAGCGCCGATCAGCGCCGGGTCGTAGCCGACCAGGTCGGCACCCGCCTGCCGGAGCAGCGCGGACACGGCCAGGGCGGGGGAGTCACGCAGGTCGTCGGTGCCCGCCTTGAACGTCAGGCCGAGCACGGCGATCCGGATGTGCGACAGCGAGCCGCCGCGCTGGCCGGTGACGGCCAGCCGGACCTTCTCCACCATCCGCTGGCGCTGCCGCGTGTTGGTGTCGATCGTGGCGCGCAGCAGGCGGAACTCGTAGTCGGCGAAGTCGGCCACCTGCAGCATGGCCTCGGTGTCCTTGGGCAGGCACGAGCCGCCCCAGCCCGGGCCCGGCGACATGGAACGACTGGCCGATCCGCCGGTCGTAGCCCATGCCCTCGGTGACGTCCGAGATGTCGGCGCCGAGCCGCTCGCACAGCTCCGTGATGGAGTTGATGTAGGACAGCTTCATCGCGAGGAAGCAGTTCGC
This sequence comes from Candidatus Melainabacteria bacterium, assembly GCA_963780635.1. Classification (GTDB taxonomy): domain Bacteria; phylum Actinomycetota; class Actinomycetes; order Mycobacteriales; family Pseudonocardiaceae; genus DATEPR01. The sequence continues at coordinate 418,732 of CAWACW010000012.1, read as the reverse complement.
CGCGTACTTGACCAGCTCGGCGCTGGCCGCGTCGGTCAGCACGGTCGGCGCGCCCGAGCCGGGCGTACAGCGAGGCCACGCGCTCGGCCGCGTCCTGCGACGCCGAGCCGACGACGATCCGGTCCGGGTTGAGGAAGTCGTGCACCGCGGCGCCCTCGCGCAGGAACTCCGGGTTGCTGACTACGGCGATGTCCGGCCTGCCCAGCAGTTCGGCAGTACGCTCCGCGGTGCCCACCGGAACGGTCGACTTGTTCACCACGACGCTGTCGGGCGAGAGCAGCGCGCCCACCTCGTCGACCACCGACTCGACGGCGGACAGGTCGGCCATGCCACCGACACCCATCGGGGTCGGCACGCACAGGAAGACGACCTCGGCGCCACCCTCCAGCTCGCTGATCGCGGTCTTGGCACCCACCACGAACGACAACCGCCCGGCCGCGAGCCCCTCGGCGACCAGCTCGGGCAGGCCAGGCTCCATGATGTCCACGCGGCCCTGGCGCAGCCGTTCGACCTTCGCCTCGTCCACGTCGGCGCACACGACGTGGTGACCCAGCGAGGCCAGGCACGCCCCGGTGGTCAGACCCACGTATCCCGTGCCGATCACCGCGATACGGCGCGCGAACATAGCTCCACCTCATCCAACCTGTTCTTCGGCCGCGTCGGCCTCGGTGTGCACTGCGCTGGCCCGGCGAAGCCCGGACAATCCGTCGAACACGGACACATAGGCGCTCGCCTGAGGCCGCCAGTCTAGATCCCGCTCCGCGCGCAGCCTGCCCGCAGCGCCCAGTTCGGCCCGTCTGTCCGGATCGTCGAGCAGCTCGACGAGCGCGTCCGCGAAGGCGGCCTCGTCTCCAGGTCGCACGTACACCGCGCACGATCCGGCCGACACCACGGTCTCGGTCAGCGGATAGGCGACCACGGGCAGCCCGTAGGCCAGGTACTCCATGGTCTTGTTCATGGTCGACACGTCGTTGAGCGGGCTGAGCGGGTCGGGGGACAGGCCCGACCGCGGCCGTGGACAGGTAGCGGCTGATGTCCGCCGGGCCGACCCGGCCGGTGAACACGACATGCTCGTCCAGGCCGAGCTCGGTGCTCTGCCGCTTGAGGTCCTCAAGGCAGTCGCCGAAGCCGAGCAGCGCGAACCGCACGTCGGTCCGGCCGTGCCTGCGAACGACCTGCTCAGCCACCCGCAGCACGCCGTCCACGCCGTCCTGCGGCCCCATGATGCCCAGCCAGGCGACCAGATGGGGGTGCCCGGCGCGCAGCGCGGGCTCCTCGGCGGCCCTGCGCATCACGGACGTGTCCGGCCCGGACCGGACCACGGTCGTGTGTTCCCTGGGCACCGAGCCGCGGGTCAGCGCGATCTTCCGGTACGACTCGTTCGTCGAGATCACGCGGTCGGCGGCGCGGAAGGTGCGCCGTTCCAGCCAGTAGAGCGCGGCCAGCTGCAGCCTGCCCGCACGACCGGTGGGCTCGCCGAACCGGGACCGGTAGACCTCGGGGTTGAGGTCGTGGTGGTCGAACACGAACCGCACCCCGGCCAGCCGCCACAGCAGCGCCAGCGACCAGTAGATGTCCGGCGGGTTGCACGCCTGGAGCACCTGGAACCGGCGCCGCCGCCACACCTTGACGCTGCGCAGCGCGGTGCGCACCCAGGAGTAGGCGAACTCCCACGCGTACCCGGCGAACCCGTCGGCCTGCCGCGGCGGCGCGTACTTGTAGAGGTGCACGCCCTCCAGCAGTTCGTAGCCGGGGTCGCCGGGACCCTTCGGGCAGATCACGGACACCTCGTAGCCGGCCGCGGTGAGTGCCTGGCACTCCAGCCAGACCCGCCGGTCCAGCGGCACGGGCAGGTTCTGCACGATGATCAGCACATGAGCGCCGGTCCGGGTCATCAGGGACCCCCTTCTGCGGTGCGGGCGGTCTGGTCGTGGCCCCAGTTCCTGGCGGTGCCGCGCGCGGCGCGCCAGCGGCCCAGCACGCGCTCGGCCACCAGGACGGACAGGAAGCAGATGGCATCCAGGGGGGTGACCTCGTGGCGGCGGACCAGCGTGATCAGTTCGCGCGGCCGCAACGGCGGCTCGGTGGCCGGCCTGCCCAGGTCGGCCAGCTCCCGGTTGCCCAGCCGGATCCGCGCCCTGGTGCGGATCGTCGCCGCGACCGTGCGCGGCACCCGGACCGAGACCCGGGCCGCGCCGACCACGATCCGTTCCTCGGGGTCGAACGTGCGGTGCACCCAGCCGTCGTCGGCGATCACGTTGGGTAGCGGGAACACCCGCTGGTGGCCTTCGCTGGTCAGCATGTACGCACCGGAACCGGCCAGGCTGTGCCGGTCGCCCAGCAACGCGCGCAGCGCCCGGTGGAACCCGCGCACCGGCCAACTCGCGCCGGTCAGGTCGAACTCGGGTGTCGGCGCGCACGCGGGGGCGCCGGTCCGCGTCAGCGCGGCCACCATCGCGCGGACCGAGTCGCCGCTCAGCTCGCTGTCCGCGTCCAGGTACAACCGCGGGAACGTGCGGCACTGCTCGTCGCCCAGCCGGATCGCCCTGGCCTTGCCGCCCTCCGCGGTCTCCAGCACGATCGCGCCCTCGGCCTTGGCGATCACCGCCGTGTCGTCGTGGCAGCCGTTGGCCACCACGATCACGTCCAGCTCACCCGCTCGGGTACCGGTGGCCAGGGCCCGCAGGCACCTGGCGATCACGGACCGCTCGTTGTACGCGGGGATGACCACGCTGGCCAGCGGCGTCGTTGTCATGATCAGGCCGCCCGTCCGGCGTCGCTGGTGGCCCGCCCCGGCAGCCGGGCACCGGGCTGCCAGCCGTGCCGCCACTCGCCGCGCCTGCGCAGTACCGACGTCCAGCGCCCGTCGCGGCGGCCCATCGCCCGCTCGGCGAGCGACCGCAGCGTCACGCCCAGCCCCAGCATCGCCAGGCCGTAGCCGCGCCGCCAACCCAGGTGCTGCCGGACGATCGTCGCCCGGCCGGTGAGCACCAGCACGTCCCGGTCCACCTTGTTCGCGGACGACGCGCCGACCGCGTGCACGACCTCGGCGGCCGGCGTGATCGAGGGCCGCAGGCCCAGCCGCGCGGCACGCAGGCACAGGTCCTGGTCCTCGCCGTAGATCAGGTAGGTCTCGTCGAACCCACCGAGCCGGTCCCAGGTCTCCCGCGTGGTGAGCAGCCAGCCGCCGCTGATCACGGCCACGTGCCGGATGTCGTCGCGCTGCCAGCGGCCCAGCGACTCGGGCGCGAGCCACGCGCTGTGCCGGGCCATCGACGAGAGCCCGAGCGCGTACGCGGTGAGGCTCCACGCGGTGATGCGGCCGAAGCAGCTGCGCGGGTCCAGCGCGCCTGCCGGGTCGACCGACCGGCCGCCCACGATCCCGTCGCCGGGGCGGGCAACCAGATGGTCGACCAGCGCGTCGATCGCACCGGGCCGCGGCATCGCGTCCGGGTTGAGCAGCAGCACGTACTCGCCGCGGGCGCGTTCCACGGTGCGGTTCACCGCGTGGCCGAAGCCCGTGTTGCGGCCGAGCCTGCGCACGGCTGCTCTGCCGAGGATGTCCTCGGCTACTTCCGCCGCACCGTCGCCGGATCCGTTGTCGGTGACCAGGATCTCGTGCGCGGCGCTGGGTGCGGCTGGGCCGGTGATCGCGGCAAGGGTCTTCGTCAGTTCGCCCACCGCGTTGTAGGAAACGATGACGATCGACACCGTCACTGCGTCGGCGCCTTGGTTCATACCTATTCACCTGCTGTCGGGCCGACTGTCTTCGCGTGGGACTGATCGGGTTCGAGCGCGCGGTTGTTACAGCAGGTGGTGAGGGTGAGATCAGGACAACTGGCGCGACAACGCGCTGTCGGCACTGGCACGATGTGCCGCATGCCAGCCGCCACAACGGTCCGCCGCCTGATCCTGCCGCTCACCGCGCCGGTCGGTTCGGTCCGCTCGGTACGCCCGCGCCGGGACCTCGCCGTGCTCACCTACGACGACGGCCCGCAACCCGGTGGTACCGACCGGGTACTGGCCGCGCTCGCCGAGGCGGACAGCACGGCCACCTTCTTCATCCTGGTCGGCCGCGCCCGCAAGTACCGGAGCCTGCTGGCCGAGGTGGTGGCCGCCGGGCACGAGATCGCGCTGCACGGCGTGGACCACGTGCGACTGACCACGATGTCCGCGCCGGTCGTGCGCAGGCGGACCCGGGACGGCAGGCGGGAGCTGGAAGACCTTGCCGGGCAACGGGTTCGCTGGTTCCGTCCGCCCTACGGCGCACAGCACCCGGGCACCTGGGCGGCGATCCGCTCCACCGGCATGACGTCAGTCGTATGGAGCAACGAGGTCGCCGACTGGCAGGACGACACCGTCGACCGGATCGCGGCTCGCGCGGCGAGCGTCCGAAGTGGCTCGGTGGTGCTGCTGCACGACGGTTACGCGGACGAGTCCGACGGCGTGGACGACGGCCCACCGCCCACTTTCGACCGTGGTGAGCTGTCCCGCCGGATTCTGGGCGAGTTGGGTGATCGTGGCCTGGCCACGGCGTCCCTTGGCGACGCGCTCACCGCCGGTACGGCCGTGCGCGGGGCCTGGTTCCGCGACTGACTAACCGGCGATCCCGCCGGCCACGGCGAGCACGTCGCCGGCCGCCCGGGACCACGAGTAGTACCGGCGTACCCCGGGTGCCTGCGCCGCGGCCCGCTCGAACACACCGTCGTCGGCCAGCAGCCGCGCGATGATGCCGGCCAGTTCGGCGGGATCATCGCCATTGACGAGGTCGCCGTTGTCGCCGGGCCGCACGATCTCCGGCATCGCGAACGCCTGGCGGGCGACACAGGGCAGCCCGTGCGCCAATGCCTCGACCAGCGCGATGCCGAATCCCTCGAATCGGGAGGGCATGACGAACAGGTCGTGCTCGGCATAGAGCGCCGCGACCTGCTCGATCGGCACTCGCCCGACATACCGCACGCCCGCGGGGGGCTCGCCGGCCAGCGGCCACTCCTTGGGACCGGCCACCGTCAAGGTGATCTCCGGGTCGACGCCGGCCCGCAGCAGCGCCAGCGCGGCCAGCACCTGTTCACCGGCCTTCGTGACGAAGTCCTTGCCGACGAACAGCAACCGCCGCCGCGGCCGGTCGGTGATCATCCGCACACCGTCCGAAGTGGTCTGGTCGACGGCCGCGGACGCGCCAGGGTGCACGACGTGCACCCGCTCGGCAGGCACCCCCGACACCCGGACCAGGTGGTCGGCGAACCACTGGCTCATCGCCAGGACTCCGGCGGCGCCCGCGTAGATCCGGCGCTGCCGGTCGCGCAGGCGCTCCGCGTCCGACCTGCTCAGTGACGGGAAGTGCACCAGTGATCCGTGTTTGTCCAACTCGTCCAGCAAGACGTCGTAGCTGAGGTCCTGCAGCACCAGGTAGGGCGTGCGCAACGGCGCGAGGTCCTGGATCTGTACCACCACGTCGCACGGCGTCTCCCGCTCGCCGCCACGGAGTGCGTGCTGGGTGTAGCGGCGGGCCAGACCGGAGTGCTTCCACATGGACACCCAGTGACCGTCCACACGCCGCGCGTGCAATGCTTTCAGCGGCAGGCGGACGGCGTCCGGGTAGCTCATGCCCACGTCCACCACGTCGGCCCGTTCACGCAGCGCAGCACGCAAATGCCACGGGGTATAGGACCAGGTCGGCTCGGGGCGTGGGTCCCAGGCACAAGCGAATCCGAGTCGCACGCTCCGCACAGTACCTCGGTCACCCTCCGTGGGCACATCTCGTAACGTCTGGGCCTGCGGACCGATGAAACCGGACGAAGGTGGTTGGCCGCCGCACTCGACGCTGAGTGAGCACCCAGCAATGTGTCGTGGCGGAACCGTGCCCGGGGTGAGACCACCGAAAGCGGAGGAACCATGGATTTCTGGAAGACGATGGGCGTCCTCCTTCGGCGTTGGTACGTCTCCGTGCCGATCTTCGTACTCTGCGCGGTGCTCGGCGGCGGAGTCTTCATCGCGGTACCCACCCAGTACGAGTCGACCGGGACGATCGTGCTCACGGCTCCGGTCTCGGGCGGCTTCGTCGCCACCAACCCGCAGAACTCGCAGGGCCCCGGCAACCCCCTGCTGGACTTCGAGGGCAGCCTCACCATCACCAGCCAGCTGCTCGTGCAGAGCCTGAGCAGTGCCACCGTGCAGAACGAGATCGCGAGCCAGGGCGGCGCCAGCACCTTCCAGGCGGGCGACGGCGGGACCGGTGGCCCGTTCGTGGTGATCATCGCGGACGGCAAGTCGCGTCAGCAGGCCGAGAAGACCGTCACGCTCGCCCTGGACCGCGCATCGAGCGAGCTGAACCAGCGGCAGAAGGCCGCCCAGGCTCCGCCCTCCACCTACATCGGCACCCAGGTCGTGGTCGCGGCCACGCCGGCCACCACCAAGCTCGGCAGCAAGATCAAGGCGGGTGGCGTCGCCCTCGCCGGTGGCATCGTGGTCTGCCTCGCGGCGGCGTTCGCCGTCGACAGCGTCCTGGTCAACCGGCGCAGGCGTCCCGGTGACCGGGGCGGTTCGGACGTCGACCCGCGCCCGTCCTCGGTCGATCCGGACGACGAGTCGGCCGAGGACGGGCGGTTGGCCACCCACAAGATGCGCCCCGCCCCGCCGCCGAGGTCGCTGCCCCAGCCGGCGCGCTCCGGTGCCGGGCCACGGCCCGTGCCGCGACCGCAGCTGGGCAACTCGGGCAACGTGCGGCGTGACCTCGGCCCGATGCACAAGCCGCACCCGGCCAAGCCGCGCGTGCACCCGGTGTCCCTACCGGGCAAGCCGAACAACAACGGCAACCCGGTCAACGGCGGCCCACTCAACGGCAACGCCGTCAACGGCGGCCCGGTCAACGGGAACAAGCCGGGCCCGGCGACCAACAACAGCAACAGCAACAGCAACAACAGCGGTCGGCCCCCCGAGGGCGGCAAGAACAGCTCCGGCAGCCACGACTGGCCGAGGGCCGATTTCCGATCGCCCGACTCGTCCGCCGGCTGAGCGACCATGACCACGCTCGGCACAGCGGGCGGTCGCCGCAGGACGGCAGGTGACCCGCGCAGCCCCCGACGGGACACCTCCGCTCTGGAGGGTGACGGCACCGACGTCGAGACCCGGCGCCTGACCCCGGTCCGCCGCAAGCAGCGCGCCGACGGCGTCACGTTGCTCTGTTTCTACTGCGGCATCCTGTTCATCCTGCCCTCGCACCTGGTCATCGCGGCGATCCCGCTCGCGCTGGCCCCCTCCATGCTCGTCGGCATGGGGCTGGGTCTGCTGTGGTTCCTCGCCCAACTCGTCAACACCGTCGGCATGGCCAAGGGCCGCAGCCTGGTCCGGACTTCGCTGTTCCTGTTCGGCCTGTCCCAGCTGGCCACCTACGGTTATGCCACGTTCGGCTACCTGCCGTCGGACGAACTGGACGCCACCGACCGCAGCGTCCTGACCATCATGGGCGCGATGGTCGTCGGCATCTTCGCCGTCGACTCGCTGCGCGGCCTGTCCCGGATCGACAAGCTGCTGCGCGTCATCGTCTACGGCTGCACGTTCGTCGCGATCATCGGTCTCATCCAGTTCTTCGTCGGCATCGACCCGACGCACTACATGGTGATCCCGGGGCTGCGCGAGGTCGGTGACGTCGAGACGCTGCTGGAGCGCTCGATCTTCCGACGACCATCCGGCACCGCGGGTCACCCGATCGAGTTCGGGGTGGTGTGCGCGATCGCGGTCCCGCTGACCGCGCACTACGCGTTCCGCGCGAAGACCGGTGGCCGCCGCACGTGGCCGTGGTGGATGTGCCTGATGCTGCTGGCGACCGGCGCGATGGTGTCGCTGTCCCGGTCGGCCATCCTCGGCCTGCTGGCCGCCGCGCTGGTGCTGCTGCCCACCTGGCCCGCCAAGCGGCAACTGCACTCACTGATCGCTGCGGTGCTGTTCGCCGGGGTGATGCGCCTGTTCGTGCCCGGCCTGATCGGGACGCTGATCAGCCTGTTCTCCAATCTGTCCGGCGACCCGAGCATCCAGCACCGCACCGAGGACTACGCCCGCGCGAGCATCCAGATCGCGCAGCATCCGTGGCTGGGCAAGGGATTCGGCACCTACCTGCCCGACAAGTACGGCCCGCTGGACAACCAGTACCTCGGCACGCTCGTCGAGACCGGCATCATCGGCCTGGCCGCGCTGGTCTTCGTGCTCCTCGCCGGTGCCTACGCGGCGGTCCAGATCCGCCGGTTCGCGCGTGACCCGGTGATCCGGGACCTCTCGCAGGCACTGCTGGCCAGCCTGGCGGTGATCATGGTCGCCGACGGCACCTACGACGCTTTCGGCTTCATCATGGCGACCGGTATGTGCTTCCTGCTGGTCGGCATCCTCGGAGCACTGTGGCGAACGATCCGGCAGAACCCGAACCAGTTCATGCCGCTGGTCGGCCGGATCAAGCCGCCGAAGCGGCAACGTGCGGCACAGCCCGCAGTGGGGTCCGGAGCCCGGCCGAGGGGGAGAACATGACCGAGCACGTCGCGGCCCTGCCGCGCACCACGATCCCGCCCGCGTCCCGCGCCCGCCGGTGCGGCGAGTGGCTCACCGCCCACGCCACGACCATCGCGCTGGTCGCCGTCGGCCTCAGCTTCCTCATCGGAGCCGGGTACTCGGTCGTGCTGGGCGGCAGCCTGCGGTTCTACGACGAGCACGTGTACGTCGGCATCGTGCAGTCGATGGCACACGGCCACGGCTTCAGCCTCGACGGCACCCAGCCGACCGCCTACCGGCCACCGGGCTACCTGTTCCTGCTGCTGCCCGTGTACGTGGTGACCGGCGGCAGCGTGCTGGCGATGCGGTTCGTCGGCGTGCTCGCGCTGACCGGCTCAGTGTGGTTGACGTACTTGCTGGGCAGGCGGATGCACACCGCGGGCACCGGCGCGCTCGCCGCTCTCGTGGTGGCCTGCTACCCGCTGCTGATCTACACCGCGACCACCCTCTACCCGCAGGTCCCCGCGCTGTTCCTGTTGCTGTCGACCCTCGAACTGGCCAGTCGCGCACTGCCCGAGGACGGGCGGTCCACCCGGCGGCGCCTGGGTCTGGCGGTGCTCGCGGGACTGGCCGGCGGGCTGCTCGTGCTCACAGTGCCGACGTTCGGGGTGACCGCGGTCGGGCTCGTCGCCTGGCTGGCCTGGCGGCAGCACGCGAGTGCCCGGCACATCTCGTGGCGCACGGTCGCGGTGCTGATCATCGCGCTCGCGGTGCTGCCCGCCGCGTGGTGTGCCCGCAACGCGGTCGCGCTGCGCGCGTTCGTTCCGGTGTCCACGAACGACGGTGTGAACCTGCTGCTGGGCAACAGCCCGCACGCGACGGCGGACAGCGGGACGAGCGTCGACCTGTCGTTGTACCAGCGGCAGGCCACCGCAAGGCACCTGGACGAGGTTGCGCAGGACCACTTCTACACCGCCCAGGCAACAGCCTGGATCAAGTCCAACCCGGGCAGCGCCGCCGTGCTGTACGCGGGCAAGGTGGCGAACAACTTCAGCTACGCCGACGACCTGGCCACCAGCGGTGAGGGCGGCAGCGCGCGCAACCTGGTGGCGGCGATCAGCTACTACCCGATGCTGCTGCTGGCCGTGGCGCGGATCGTGTGCTACCGCAGATGGCCGCTGCGACCGACGGAGAAGCTCGTTGCCTGGACCATCGTGGTCAACGTCCTGCTGCTGGCCGTGTTCTTCACGCGCCTGCGGTTCCGGGTACCGCTGGACGGGCTCACCATCGTGCTCGCGGCCAGTACGGTGACCCACCTGCTGGCCGGTCGGGCCGGCCACCGGGGAGAGGTCGCGTGACGGCGGTCGACCCGGACGCCGGTGCCGACGGCTCCGAGACAGGTTCTCCCAAGCACGGCACGGTCAGCAAGGCACTCGGGCTGAGCCTGCTGAACACGGCGGTCGGCCGCCTGGGCACCGTGCTCACCGGAATTCTGCTCGCGCACATCCTGACGCCACAGGACTTCGGGGCGTTCGCGGTGGCGCTGGTCGCGTTGACCACGCTGCTGTCGATCAACGAGCTCGGCGTGAGCATCGTGCTGGTGCGCTGGCCCGGCGACCCGAGGGAGATCGCACCCACCGTCACCACGATCTCCATCGTCAGCAGCGCTCTGCTGTACGCGATCTGCTGGTTCGCGGCGCCGACGTTCGCCGCGCAGCTGGGTTCGCCGGAGGCCGCCGGTGTCGTCCGGCTGCTGTGCACCTCCGTCCTGATCGACGGTGCCACCGCGGCCGCGGCGCAGTTCGTGAACCGCGAGTTCCGGCAGGGCGCACGGCTGGTCGTGGACTTCTCCAACCTCGCGCTGTCCACGGGCGTCACCGTGGCGATGGCGCTCGCCGGGTTCGGCCCGGTGAGCCTCGCGGTCGGCAGGCTCATCGGCAACGGTGCGTCCGCCCTGCTGCTGTTCCGGCTCGTCGGGCTGTGGCCGAAACCGGGCTTCGACCGATCCCGGGCAGGTGAGCTGATCCGCGCCGGCCTGCCACTGGCCGGGGCGAGCCTGCTCGTGGTGGCCATGCTCAACGTCGACTACGTGATCGTCGGGCACATGCTCGGCGCGGTCGCGCTCGGGTTGTACCTGCAGGCGTTCAACCTGGCCAGCTGGCCGGTGAACATGTTCTCCACAGTGGTGCGCCGGGTGTCGCTGGCCGCGTTCGCGCGCGTCCAGTTCGACCAGCGAAAACGCCAGGAGGTGCTGGCGAGGCTCGCCGGCATGTTGATGGCGTGCACGCTGCCGGTGTGCGCGCTGCTCGGGCTGTTGGCGCTACCACTGGTGAAAACGCTGTACGGGCCGGAGTGGGAAGGTGCCACCGGAGCGCTGGAATTCCTGGTGATCCTCGGCGCTGTCCGGGTCGCCTGCGAACTCGCCTACGACTACCTGGTCGCGCTCGGCCATGGCCGCCGCACGATGTGGCTGCAGGCGGCCTGGTTCGCCGCGCTCGTGGTGTGCCTGCCCATCGGCGCGCACCTCGACGGCATCAGGGGAGTCGGCGCGGCACACGCGGTGGTGGCCCTGCTGTTCGTACTCCCGGCCTACGCCCTCACCATCCGCGCGACGGGCGTGCCCATCGGCATCCTGGCCCGCTCGGTCGTCCGGCCGCTGGTCGGGTGCGCGCTGCTGGTGATCGTGCTGCTGGAGGTTCGCTGGCACACGTCACCGTCGTTCGACCGGCTGCTGATCGGCGGCGTGCTCGGCCTGGCGGTGTACGTGCCGGTCGTGTGGCCGATGCGCAAACTGTTCCGCGACCTGGGCTGAACGGGCTTCAGACCCTGCGGTTGAGCAATGCGTAGGTCTCGTGCCGGGCGAGGATGCTGCCGCCGAGACCATCGATCGTGGTGCCGAGTGCTCGCAGCAGGGGCGTGAGCCGTTCTGGCCCGAGGCGCTGGTGGTCGCTGATCGTGGCCGCGCGCCCGACCCACTCGTCGGTCGTCATCGTGCGTGCCCATTCGTAGGTTCGCAGCTCTGTCGGCGAGAACGCCTCACTGCGGGCGAACGGGTCGTCGTCGGCATGCACCCGCGGCGCGCCGCGCCACACCTGCACGATCTCCGGTGCGTACGAACGGTAGATCGGCTCGAACGCGGCGACCACCGGCTCGCTCAGCTTCATCGACGTCCAGAACCGGGCGACCGTGCCGCCCACGGCCAGCACCTCGGCGACCGCGGGCACCGCCCGGGCGGGGTCGATCCAGTGCCATGCCTCGCCGCACGTGACCAGGTCAAAGGTGCGCCCGGCGGCGTCCCACGTCTCGAACGGGGCAACGTCCACGTCGACGCCGTGACCGCGGGCGACCAGCGCCATCCGCTCGTCAGGCTCGACGCCCAGCACGGTCAGGCCGCGCTCGGCCAGCGCCACCGCGGCCTTGCCGGTACCGCATCCGACGTCGAGCACTCGCGCCGGCCGCAACCCGGCCAGGTCGGCCAGCAGCGCGTCCGGATAGCCGAGGCGGTAGCGGTCGTACTGCTGCGCCACCGTGCCGAACGACCCCGCCCGCGCGCGATCGTGATGCAGCTCCGCCATGCCGACGACACTATCGACCCACTCGCGCGCTGGTGCTCGGCGCGGGACACTGCGGTGATGGAGGAGGACACCCGGCTGGTCGTGGTGGATGCGCTCGCCCGGCTCGCATACAGTGACGATCCCCGGGACCGGGCTGTCGCGGGCCGGTGCCTGGCCGGGTTCGCCGAGTCGCCAGAAGCGCGTGCCGTCCTGGCCAACCTCGTGCTCGATGCCCGCGACAGCAACGTGAGCATGGCGACGGCCGAGGCGCTGCTGCGGCGCAAGGACCGGCTCGGGCTCGCCCTGGTCGCGGCAGCGTGGGCCGTCGCCGACTCGGACTGCGCCGAGGAGCTGGGCGTCGCCGTGCAGCGGGTGTTCATCCTGTTCGCGGACGACCGGGACACCGCGCTGCGCCAATGTCAGGAACTCGCGGCCGACCCCGCCCAGCCCGGTGCGGTGCGCGCGGGCACGGACGAGCTGATCACCGAGCTGGTCTCGATCGACCCGCTGCTCAAACCGCCCTGACCGCTGCCTGCGCGGCCTTGCGCAGACCGCCGTCCGGGCCTGGCTCGAAGCGCAGGCCACACGCAGCGCAGAACAGATTGGCGCTCAACCTGTTGCCGCACGTGCACACCCAGCCCTTCTGCCGGGCCGGGTTGCCCGCCACGAACGCGTGCGCGGGCACGTTGTGCGCGACGACCGAGCCGGCCGCCGCGAACGCGTACTCGCCGATCTCGTGCCCGCACACCACGACGACGCCGGCACCGAGGCTCGCGCCCCGCCGGACGACCGTGGTGAGCAGCTCGCCGGCACCTTTGCGCACCGCCGCCCTGGGCCGCAGATCGTTGGTGAACAACACGTTCGGGCCGAGGAACACCTCGTCCTCACACGTGACGCCCGCGAACACCAGCGTGCCGTTCTTGACCGTCACGTTGTCGCCCAGCGCCGCCCCGGTCTCCACGAAGGCACCGTCACAGATGTTGCAGTCCCGGCCGACGCGGGCGCCGGGCAGCACGTGCGCGAACGCCCACACCCGCGTGCCCTCGCCGACGTCGTCGCTCTCGCACAGGCCTGCCGGGTGCACGAACACACCGGTCATCGCACGGCTCCGGCCAGCACCTCGACCACCCGTTCCTGTTGCGCCACGGTGATCTCCGGGAAGATCGGCAACGACAGCTGCCGCTGCGCCCGCGACTCGGCGTTCGGGAACGCGCCCCGCGGGTACCCGAGCCGCGCGAACGCCTGGGTCAGGTGGATCGGTGCCGGGTAGTGGATGCCCGCGCCGATGCCGGCCTCGTGCAGCGTGGCCAGCACGCGGTCGCGCTCGGGCACCAGCACGGGGTACAGGTGCCACACCGGCTCGTTGCCCTCGGCCACCGCGGGCCGCCCGACGGACGGCAGCCCGGCCAGCATCTCGTGGTACCGCTCGGCCGCCTTGCGGCGGTCGTCGTTCCAGCCGTCCAGCCTGCGCAGCTTCGCCGACAGCACGACGGCCTGCAGCGTGTCCAGCCTGCTGTTGAAGCCCAGCACGGCGTGCTCGTAGCGACGCGGCGAACCATGGTCGCGCAGCAGCCGGATGTTGTCGGCCAGCTCGTCGTCGCTGGTCATCACGGCACCGCCGTCGCCGTACGCGCCGAGGTTCTTGCCCGGGTAGAAGCTGGTGCCCGCGATGTGCCCGAGCGTGCCCGTGGCGACACCATGCCTGCGGGCTCCCTGCGACTGAGCGGCGTCCTCGACGATCACCACGTCCGGCGCGGCGGCACGAATCCGTTCCACGGCAGCGGGTTGGCCGTACAGGTGCACCGGCACGACCGCCCTGGTGCGCGGCCCGACGGCGGCTGCCATCGCGTCCGTGTCGACCAGGCCGGTGTCCGGCTCGCAGTCCACCAGGACCGGCTTGCCGCCCGCCCGCACCACTGCCTCGGCGGTGGCGATGAACGTGTTGGCAGGCAGCACACACTCGTCGCCGTGCCCGACACCCGCCGCACGCAGCGACAGCTCGATCGCGTCGGTGCCGTTGCCGACGCCGACGCAATGCCGCACACCGATGTAGTCGGCGTACTCACGCTCGAACGCGGCGACCTGCGGCCCGTTGATGAACGCGGTGCGCTCCAGCACCTGCGCCCAGCCTGCCGCCACCTCGTCGGCCACTTCGCGATGCTGTGCGGCGAGGTCAACCAGGGGGATGTTCGTCATGTCCTCACCCGTCCGGAGTCTGTCTGCCCTGCGAGTACGGCTTGGGCATTGGCGTCGTCGACGGCGACCGTGCCGCGCCACCTGCTGATCTTGCGGTGCACCTTGTAGCCCAGGAGACCGGCGGCCGAGCTTGTCGCGGCACCGGTCAGTTCGCGGCGGGGCACCAGGTCGGTGACCGCCTGCCGGTACTCCTCCTCCTGTGTCTCGGCCGCCGTGCGCAAGCTGAACCGGGTCAGCACCAGGTTCCTGCCGTAGGCGCCCAACTCGGCCAGCAGCACCGGGTCGTCCAGCACCGCGGACAGCGACCGGCGCATCCCGGTGGTGTGGCCGCCCAGCGAGCCGGGGCCCAGGCCGTACCAGCCGTCGGCGAGGAACATCGGCGCGGTGCGCTCGGTCAGCAGTTCGCTGAACCCCTGCTCGCCGACCACCACCAGCGGCTTGCCGAACGCCATCGCGCGCAGCGCCGACCCACCCATGCCGAGCACGATGTCGGCCGCGTCGTAGGCGGGCCGTGGATCGGCCAGTTCGCCGGCCAGCACCACCAGCCGCCTGCCCGCGCGCAGGTTCGCCTGTTCCGCGCGGGCCGCCAGCTCGTCGCGTACCGGCCCGTCGCCGACGATCACCAGCTGCGTCGGCGCACCGGCGACCGCGAGTTCCTCGATCGCGCCGCACGCGGTGAGCAGGCTCTCCCGCTTGAGATCGGGCACCAGCCGGCACACCATCACGGCCAGCGGCAGCGTCGGGTCCGGTGCGTACCGCGCGCGGAACTCGGCGGCCGCACCACCGGTTACTCCTGGCCGGTCCCGGTCGGTGTCCACCGGCGGTTCCATCAGGTTGACCTTGGCGTAGCCGTCGTCCCGGGCCGCGTGCTGGAGCTGCTCGGTGCCCACCAGCAGCGGGATCCGGCGCGGGAAGAACGGCACGATCGACGAGGACATGATCGTCGCGATGACCGGCGTGCCCAGCCGCAGCCGGGGCCCGTAGAACGCCTCGACGGCCGGTGGCCACTCGTAGCCGTGCACCACGTCCACCGAGCGCTCCGTCACCAGCCTGGTCAGCAGGCTCGCCACGCCCAGCGACGGCCTGCGCCTGCGTTCCGGGATCGGCACGTGTTCCAGGCCCAGTTCGTGCACGAGGTCGACCAGCGGACCCGGCTCGGCGACCACGATCACCTCGTGGCCACGGTCGCGTACCGCGCCCGCCAACTGTACGGCGTTGAGCTGCGAGCCGCCGATCTCCATCGCATGTGGATAGACGATGATCCGCATGGCCTACCTGAGCTTTCCGGCCGGATTGCCGACCCAGGTCTGCCCGTCCGGGATGTCGGCCAGCACGACCGAGCCCATGCCGACGACGGCACCAGCCCCGATCGTCACGCCTTCACGAACGACCGCGCCCTGCCCGACGTACGCGGTGCTGCCGACTCGCACACCGCCGCCGAGCGTGGCCCGCCCGGCCAGCGTGACTCCGTCGGCCACCTCGTCGTCGTGGGTGAGCAGCACGTGCGGCATCGCCATGAAGTACGGGCCGATCGTGATCGGCGCGGTCACCACGACGTGGGAGAGCACGATGGAACCCTCGCCGATGACCGTGCCCGGTGCGATCGACGCCGCCGGGTGCACGACGGTGGCCCAGCGGTCGGCCAGCAGGCCCAGCCGTTCGGTCAGCCGCAGCCGGGCCGACGGCCGCCGCGGCGAGGCCACGCACGGCACGACGGCCGCGTCCGGATACTCGAACACCCGGTCCGTCGCACCCAGCACGGGCACGCCGTCCACGTCGTCGCCGTGCCGCACCGCGTTGTCGTCCAGCACCCCGATCGGGCGCCACACATCCGGCTGCGCGCGGACCGCGACCAGCGTCTCCCTGGCCAACCCCCCGGCGCCGAGCAGCAGCAGCGGTCGCGCCGTCATACCGCCGCCGTGGTCGCCGCGGTGTCCGCGTCGATCGCGCCGATCGCGCCGGCCAGCGTCTCCACCACGTGTTCCTGCTGTGCCCCGGTCAGTTCGTGGTGCAGCGGCAGGATGACGGACCGCTCGGTGAGCAGTTCGGTCACCGGCAGCGGGGTGTGCCGGACGCCGGTGTAGGCGGGTTCCTGGTGCGAGGCCATGATCCCGCGGCGCGCCGAGATCCCGGACGCGGCGAGCGCGGCCAGCACGTCGTTGCGGCTCGCGGTGACGTCGTCGTCCAGCAGTACCCAGAACGCCTGGTAGTTGGTGGTGCCGTGCATCGGGTCCTGGACCGCGCGCACGCCGGGCACGTCGGCCAGCAGCGCCTGGTAGCGGGCCGCGAGCTGCCGCCGCTGCGCGACGAGCCCGGACAGCCGTCCGAGTTGGACGATGCCGACGGCGGCCTGCAGGTCGGTCATCCGGTAGTTGAAGCCGGTCTCCAGGTACTGCTCGACGATCGGCTTGCCGGACGTGTGCCGGTCGGCGGCCGACACGCTCATGCCGTGCTCACGCAACCGGCGCAACCGGCCGGCCAGCTCGGGCCTGTCGGTCGTGACCATGCCGCCCTCGCCGGTGGTGAGCAGCTTGCGCGGGTGGAACGACCACGCGGCGAGCAGCGCGCCCGCACCGACGTGACTGCCCTGGTACGTCGAACCGGCCGCGCACGCGGCGTCCTCGACCACCGGGATGTCGCCGCAGACAGCCCGCAGCGCGTTGACGTCGGCGGGCATACCGCCCTGGTGCACGGCCATCACGGCGCGCGTGTGCGGGGTCAGCAGCGGGGTCACGGTCTCCGGCGTGATGTTGCCGGTGAGCGGGTCGACGTCGGCGAACACGGGCGTCGCGCCGCAGTAGCGCACCGCGTTGGCCGAGGCGATGAACGAGAACGACGGCACCACGACCTCGTCGCCCGGCCCGATGCCCAGCACGTACAGGCACAGGTGCAGTGCCGCGGTGCAGGACGACACGGCCACGCCCTCGACCGCACCGACGTGGTCGGCGAACCGCCGCTCGAACTCGGCGACCTTGGGCCCCTGCGCGACCCAACCGCTCGCGATCACCTCGGCGACCGCTTCGGCTTCAGCGTCGCCCAACTGGGGCCGCATGACCGGGATCATCCGGCCCTCCTCGACGTCTCGGTTCGACCGGCTGCCCGGTCCGTCACCCTGTGCATCGGTTCGGCGGGCGTGTTCGTTGCACCGACTTCGCCGGCACGGTGTCCGACGTGGTGGGTCACGCGCGCGGATTCCCTTGGCAGGTCGAGCAAACCGGCCAACCGGGTGGCCCGCGACGCCCATGAGTACCGCACGGTGACGACACGCCGTCGCCGCCCTACCACGTCGGGTGTCCTCGGCTGGTCCGCCGCGACGGTGACAGCGCGTGTGAACGCGGCCGGGCCGGTGACCGCGGTCACATCGACGCATTCCTGCGCCAGCCCGTTCGTCGCGGGCAGATCCGAGCCGACCACCGGCCGCCCCGCCGCCAGGTACTCGAGCGTCTTGAGCGGGAAGGACGCCCGGTTGAACGCGGTGTCCGTGTACGGGGTGAGGCCCACGTCGATCCTGGCCAGCCACCGGGGCAGCTCCTCGAACGGCACCGCGCCCGTGTGGTGCACGTTCGGCCGTGCCACCAGGTCGGCCCACCGGTCGGGCAGCCAGCCGGGATCACGCGGACCCACCAGCAGCAGGCCGAGCCCGGTGTCCGCGACGGCGGTCAGCAGATCGGCGTCCAACCGGTCGTTGAGCTGGCCGACCACGCCGGCGACCGGCATCGGGAAACCGTCGGGCAGCGGGGCGGGTGCCACCGTGTCCACGGCCAGGTACGCCTGCGGGTCGCACGCGTTGGGCAGCAGCACCGGATCGGCACCCAGTGCTCGCCACCGCTGTGCCAGCTGCGGCGTCACCGCGAGCACGATGTCGGCCGCGGCCAGCGCCCGCCGCTCGTCCCGCAGCAGCTTCTGCGTGCGCTGGCCCATCAGCTCGGCGCCCGCCACCCAGTCGTCGGTGCCGTAGAGCACCGTGCGCGTCCCGGCGGGCCAGCCGCCGAGCACGTCGTCCAGCGACGCGGCGATCACCGCGGCCGGCGTGCGGCCCAGGGTGCGCAGCCCCCACCGGACGTGCCTGCGCACCAGCGGCCAGGTCGTCTCGCGGACCACCGGCCGCGTCAGCCCCGGCAGTACCACCGGGGTGAGCCGGTGCACGCCGGGTACCGGCTCGGTGAGCGCGGGCCGCCAGGACGGCCCCGCCGCGCCGAACCGCCGGTAGCGCTTCGGGGTCGCGGGGGAGACCGGTGGATCGACCCAGAGTACGTCGGTGTGCCTGGTCAGCGCGTCGGTGAGCGCCCGCTCCGACCCCCGTACGCCGTCCCAGTTGGCGCCTGAGACCAGCACGGTCAAGGGCCGCGTCCGCTGTGCCATGCCGGTGACCATCCCCTCGGTGTGAGGCGGCCGGGCACCCTGGAGATCGGGGTGCCCGGCCGCTGCGTTGCGTCGGATGTCCGTCAGCTGCTGAAGACGACATCCACCCAGTAGTTGGAACCACCGAAGCTGTCCGTCGGGAACCCTGCGCCGCCCGCGTGGAAGACACCGTTCGGGTTGCCGGCCACGTTCTGCGGCGACGACAGCGCCGGTGTGTTGATCCCTGTCCGGTTGAAGTACCCGTTGTCACCTGAGTAGAAGCCGGTCGTGGTGGTGTACGAGGCGACGTACGTCGTCCCGGCCGTCACCGCCACCGGACTGCTGAAGGTCAGGGTCTGCCAACCGCTCGCCGTCTCCCCGGCGAACGTGCCCGTCGCGAGCAGCGTGCCGGTCGCCGAGTACAGGTTGCCGGTGTGGGTACCGGTGTTCTGCGAGCCCTTGTAGAACTTGACTCCGGTGATCGTGCCGTCGTTCGTGGGCGCGAACTTCACGCCCAGTTCGTACGGGTTGGGATCGTTGGTGTTGACGACGGTCGGGACCGTTGCCGCGCTGAACATCGTGCACGGGCAGGTGGCCGTCGTCGTGGTGGTGAACGTGAACGTGCTCGGCGCGCTCATCCCGTTCCCGTTCACGTCCGCCACCTGGACACTGCCGTGGTAGACGGTGCCGGGTGCCAGTGCCGCGGACGGGGTGAAGGTGAGCGTCTTCTGGTCGGCCGACAGCGTCGTCGTGCCGGTCAGTGCCGCGCCACCCGCGTCGGTGAGCGTGAAGTTCGCCGAACCGAGGTCGACGGCCTCGTTCATCGTCGCGGTCAGGTGCGTGGTCAGGCTCGCACCGGTGGACGCGTCGGCCGGGCTGACCGAGGACACCGTCGGCGGCGTCGAGTCGCCGTTGGCACCCTGCTGCCACAACACGTCCACCCAGTAGTTGTTCGCGTTGTACGTGTTCGTCGGGAAGGTGGTCGCTGCGCCGTACATGTAGACGCCGTTCCCGCCGTCCACGCCGTCGGCGAGGGCGTGCAGCTGGTTGAACGTGGCCGTGTTGTTGCCGAAGTAGCCCGGCGATGCCGAGTAGTGGCCCTGCGGTGCGAAGTAGGCCACCACATAGGTCGTGTTCGCGTTGACGTTCACCGGGCTGGTGAAGGTCAACGTCTGCCAGCCGCTGGCCGTCTCACCGGTGAACGTGCCGGACTCCAGCAGCGTCCCGGTCGACGTGTAGAGCGAGCCGACGTGGGTGCCGCCGTTGTTCGGTCCCTTGTAGAACCGGACACCGGTGACCTGGCCCTTGCTGTCGAACCGGACCTTCGTGCCGACCGTCACCGAGGACGCGTCACCCGAGTCCGCGATCGCGGGCGTGGTGAAGTCGTCCCAGATCGAACAGGGACAGGTGGCCGGCCTCGGCTTGCCCGTGGTGAACGTCGACGTGAACGCCGCCGGCATCACGTTGCCCGAGTCGTCCGTCGCCTTGATCGACACCGTGTACGCGGTGCTCGCCGCCAGTGCCGCGGTCGGCGTGAACGTCGCCGTGGTGCGGTCGGCCGACAGTGCCACCGAACCGGCGACCGCTCCCGCCGCGCTGGACACCGAGAACTGCAGCGAGGACTGGACGACCGGCTCGTCGAAGTCGACGTCGATGGTCGGGTTCAGCGTGACGCTGCCGGTGCCGTTGACCGGGTCGTTGGACAGCACGTTCGGCGGCTGGATGTTCGGCGCGGCCACCGTGTTGAAGACCGCGTCGACGTAGTAGTTGCTGTTCTGGAAGCTGTCGGTCGGGAAGGCGGTCGCACCGATGGAGAAGACCCCGTTGGCCGTGTCCGGGGTCGTGCCGCCCTGCACGCCCGTCATCGGCTGCAGGATCGCCGGTGCGTTGGTGAAGAAGTTGCTGTCACCCGCGTAGTGACCGACCGGTGCGTGGTACGACACGACGTAGGTCGTGTTCGCCTGGATCGGCACCGACCGGGCGAACGTCATCGTCTGCCAGCCCGACGCGGTCTCGTTGGTGAACGTGCCCGACGCCAGCTTCGTGCCGGTCGCGCTCCACAACGTGCCCGTGTGGGTGCCGGTGTTGCCGTCGCCCTTGTAGAACCGCACGCCGGTGACGAACCCGGACTGGCTGGACTGGAACTTCATGCCCAGCTCGAGGTTCGAGCCGTCCGTGGTGGTCGGGTGAACCGGCACCGTGGAGTCGGCGAACACGCCGCACGGGCAGGTCCGCGGCCCGACGGTCAGCGTGGCGGCGACCGGCGAGGAGAGGTTCGCCGAGTCGTCCACCGCGCGCACCTCGACGGTGACCGGGCCGGTCGCACTGGGCACGAAGTTGTAGCTCCAGGTACCGGTGCCCGCGGTCCAGGTCGCGTAGTGCCAGGTGTGGCCGCCGTCGCTGGACGCCTCGACGCCCGCGACCTGACCGCCGCCCACATCAGCCACCGTGCCGGAGAACGAGTAGTTCTGGGCGACGACCGGGGCGGGCGCACTGGTGATGGCCACCGTGGGCGCGCTCGTGTCGGTGCTCATGGTGGTCGCGGTCAGGCCGGCCATCAGGGTCGAGGGCTGCACGCCCATGTCCGCCAGGAAGTTGACCGTGGCCTGCTGCATCCGCACGTCGTGGGTCGGCGTGTCGGTCTGGAAGGCGTGGTCGTCGGCAAGGCCCCAGGCCCACTGGACGTCACCGGCGGAGAAGATCAGCGAGTGGCTGATCGGGTCCCGGTACATGGTCAGGTTGTGGGTGAGCGTGCCGGGACCGTAGCCGTCGCCGTAGTTGTTCAGCACGAAGTTGCCCGTCGTGGTGACCGTGGTCTTCGACAGCTCGGCCACGCCGGCGGGCTGGAACCCGTTGTCCTGCACGGTGTCCCACTCATAGCCCAGGGTGCCGGGCTGGAAGGTGTAGGTGGAGCCGGCGGCGGCGGTGGCCAGCGGCGTGCTCCGCCACAGCCGCATCTTGCCGTAGGCGGCCGGTACCTGCAGCGAGTCGGACCGGTACCCGTTCATCTGGAACATCTGGCCGACGAACGCGTTCTCCGGCCTGCCACCATCGGCCGGTGGACTGAACCGGGGGTCTCGCCAGGTGCCCGTCCAGGTGGAGGTCGGGTCGATCTTCGCGCTGGCCTGGGTCTCCTTGTAGGCGATGACCGAGCGCCACGGCGTGGCGGAGCCGTCGATGCTGTTGCCGAACCGGGTCTTCCAGAACGAGTCGTTACCCGTCAGGAACGCCATGTTCACGCCCGCGTCCATCGCGGCCGTCACGTTCGCGCGCTGCTCGTTCGACCAGTACTCGTCGTGGCCGACGGTCATGAAGGTCTTGTGGTTCTTGATCAGCGCTCCGTTGCGCGCCGTGTCCACATCGGTGGTGTAGCTGACGTTGTAGCCCTGTTCCTCGAGGAAGTAGACCGTGGGGGCCTCGGCGTTGAAGATGAAGTTCTCGTCGCCCTCACCGGACAGCGGCCGGTTGTAGCTGACCCCGTAGGAGGCGCCGTTCGCGCCGGGGCCGGTACCGGTGTAGAGGCTGTCGCCGCCGTAGCTGTTGTAGGCCTGCCAGGTCTCGTCAGAGGTCTGGTACAGGATGTCCGAGTGGCTGGTGTCGTCGCGCAGGACGAACGCGTCCTCGTTCTCGCCGCCGGTGTCGTTGCGGTGGAAGACCGCGTAGTACAGGCCGGACACCGCGGTGGTCGGGACGCTCCAGGTCGCTGTGACTGCCCAGTTGCCGCAGTCGGTCATCGCGGTGTCCGGATCCGTCTTGCACGCCGGCTGGGTGGTCTTGGTGCGCACCTGCAGGTCGGCGACCTGCCGGGCGCCGGTGCCCTGGTAGTAGCCCAGCCGGAAGATGAAGATGTCGTAGGACGCCGCCGTGGTGTCCACCTTGAACTGGACCTGGCCGCCCGGCGTCGAGCTGATGTCGCTGGTGTACCCGGCGATCGACGGATCGTCCGAGGTGACCTGCCAGTTCGGTGTGCCGGGCTGAGTGTTCTCACAGGCCACTGGATTCTGGACCGGCGCTGCACAGGGGTTGGCCGCGGAGGCCGAGCCGCTCAGCGCCACAGTGGGCACCACGATCGCGGCGGTCACGAGTGCCACCGCCACGATCAGATGGACGCCGGTGAGCCGCCGTCCGGCCACCGTGCCCTGCCATCTCCATCTCGTCATTTGCCTGTCTCGCCCTCTCCGCAGCCCGGCTCGTTGTGCACGCCCTGCGAACGCCGGGAATCCGCGGGGTCGAAAGCAAGTGCAGAACAGACCACTTGCGGATGATCCGGTCAGGATGCATACGCAGGTGACGAGAGAGACCAACCGCCCTCCGCGCCGCCGCTGATCACGATGTCCCCCAGGTGATCAACGCGTCGCGGAGTGCGCCGGGTCGACGGTCCGAAGGCGAGGCCACCGTGGTGACCGGCCACCGGGCACGCCTGGTGCCGCAGTTCCGTTGTCAATCCGCGAATCGTGGTTCGGCTGCGCTCCGTTACACCGGCAGCCCGCGGTTCGACCTATTGGTGGTACCAGGGTGAGCGGGATTACCCACAGCGCACGAACCGCCACGAAACCGCACTCAACCACCCGGGTCGGCCGGCGACCTCAATGCCGGAGCATCGGGGTCGAGCACCTCCACGCGCAGTGGCACCGTGCCCTTGTCGACGCATTGTCCCGTTCGCGCGTCCCACACCCAGTGATGGCGCGGGCACTCGATGACGCCCCCGCAGATGTCGGCGAACGTGAGATCCTCGCCGGCGTGCGGGCAGAACCGCTGCAGCCGCAGCCCGTCGCGCTCGATCGTCTCGGTGTTCTGCCGTTCGCGCAGCATCTGCATGGTCTGCACCGGTTGGTGGCCGTAGCGCAGCAGGCTCATGAAGGTGAGGTCGAACAGGTCGGGCTCGCGGTGCAGTCCGACCCGCATGGACAGCAGGGCCTCCTCCCACCCGGTGGTGCCGTCGACCACCGCGCGCAGCACTCTCGGTGCCATCAGCAGCGTGTACTCCGGGTCGTAGGGCTCCTCGCCCTCGATCACGAAGTCCTCCGCGAGCCTGCCCAGCTGCACGTTCCAATTGGCGGTCCCGGCGACCAGCCGGATGTCCTTGCTGAAGTCGCCGAGGAACCGCTTGTTCCATCGCTGCAACGTACCGAAGTACGCCTCGACCTCGGGCATCTCGACGGTCGGCTCAGGGCCGTCGTGGAAGCGCTGCCACTCGTCCTTGCGGCGGATGCGGTAGGCGTCGAGGTCCTCGTCCAGCCTGCTGCCCTCGGGCGTGGCCGGCGTGATGGAGCGCTGCCCGGTCGGCACATCGACCACGATGTCGTCGCCCGGGCCCACCCGCACCACCGACACACCGGGGCAGGCCTGCGCGAACTGCTCGGCCGCCTGCTCCCAGACCGGGAAGATCGTCCGGTCCCGGTCGTTGAACTCGGCCAGCTCCGGATCGAGGAAGCACGCGGGCCCGGCGGAAGGCACGTACGCCTTGGCGTTGGTGATCCTCACCTTGCGGTACAACGTGTCCATCAGGTCGGACCGGACCTGCTCGACCTTCGTCGCCATCACCTGCGGCGGGTAGTCGTAGCAGTTCGGGTACCACATCGCGCCGGAGAACTGCGCGGCGAGCAGGTCCACGTCGGTGGGCAGCTCGGACATCGGCGTGTTGCAGTCGTTGAGATCCAGGAACCGGAAGCCGCCGGAATCCAGCAGCAGGCCGCTGTCCTCCTTGTGGCTGGTGTCCAGGTACATGGTCGCGGTGAAGCCCGGCGCCAGCTCCAGCGACTCCTTGTGCTCGAGGGCGACCACGTTCTCGAAGCCCAGTTCGCGGAACCGCCTGCACCATGATCTTCGACCGGTACTTCGGCACCACCACGGTGACCGACCGGTCCAGCTGCGCCAGCAGCCGCTGGTCGAAATGGTCTTCGTGCGCGTGCGACACGTACAGGTGGTCGAAGGTGCCGTCGACCACCTCGGACAGCAGGTTCCTGTTGTCCGGGAAGGGAAACCACGAGTCCAGGAACGCCGGGTAGAACCAGGGGTCCATCAGGATCGCGCAGTCGCCGTTGCTCACGACGAAACCGGCGTGGCCGAGATAGCGCACCGTGGTGGTCGCGCTCGCGCCGACCACCACGCCTGCCCCGTCCGCTCGTGCCACCGTCACGGGGCCACCGCGGTCTGCGTGGTCCACCACTGCACCAGACCGCGCAGGCCCTCGTCCAGCTCGATTTCCGGCCGCCAGCCCAGGTCCCTGGCCGCCGCCGAGATGTCGGCCAGCCGCCTGCTCACGCCGCCACCGGCATCCCTGGCCGGACCGTGCTCGGGCACCAGATCCGAGCCCATCGCGGTGAGCAGCGCGTCGGCCAGCCCGCGCAGACTGGTCTCGCTCGCGCTGGCGATGTTGTAGACCGAGTCGGTGGCGGCCGACCTGGCCGCCAGCACGTTGGCCCGGGCGATGTCGTGTACGTGCACGAAGTCCATCGTCTCGGTGCCGTCGCCGAAGATCAGTGGCGGCTCGCCGCGTGCGATGCGCTCCATCCACCGGATGAACACCTCGGTGTAGCGCCCGTGGACGTCCATCCTCGGCCCGTACACGTTGAAGTAGCGCAGCGCCACGTAGTCCAGCCCGGACATGGCGTGGAAGCTGCGCAGCATGCCCTCGTTGAACTCCTTGGCGGCACCGTAGAAGGTGTCGTTGTTGTACGGGTGGTGCCGCTCGGTGGTGGGGAAGACCTCGGCCAGCCCGTACACCGACGCCGACGACGACGCGACCACCTTCGCCACGCCTGCCGCGGCGGCCGCCTCCAGGATGGTGAACGTCCCGTCGACGAGCGTCTCCAGGGCCAGCCTCGGCTCCTGCGCGCACTGCGTGATCCGGATCGCCGCCAAATGGAACACGACATCGATGCCCTGCGTCAGCTCGCCGACGAGCGCCCGATCGTTGATGTCACCCTCGACCACCGTCAGCCGGTCACCGCCCCGCTCGGCGGCCCCCGCCAGGTTCTCCCTGCGGCCGCGCACGAAGTTGTCCAGCACCACCACGTTCGCCCCCGCGTCGACCAGCTGGTCGACCAGGGCGGAGCCGATCGTGCCGGCACCCCCCGTGACGAGCATCCGCTGGCCGTCGATCGGTTGTGCCGCCGAACTGTTCACGCACTGATTCCCTTCTGTTCGCCGACCAGCACTCCGGCCGGCGTGTCGTCGATCCCGAGCACGGGCATGAACGCCCCACCCTGGCTCAAACTGGCCGAGGCGGCCTCCAGCACCGCGAGCACCCGCACCCCCGACCAGCCGTCGGTCAGCGGCCTGCGGCCCTGCGCGATGGAGTCGGCGAACTCGGTCATCACACCGCGCAGCGCCTCCCGCTCGGGCAGTGCTGGCGCGACCATGTCACCGATCCGGTAGGACACCATCGCGCGGGTCCTGCTGTCCGCGGCCGAGGTGGCCGCGGGGTCGACACCGCGGTCATAGATGGACAGCCGCTGGCTGGGGTTCAGGTCGTCCCACACGACGGTGTGCGACGAGCCGCCGATCACCATGGTGCGGATCTTGGTGGGGGACAGCCAGTTCACGTGCACGTGCGCGATCGCCCCGTTGGACAGCTGCACCGTCAGGTGGGCGACACAGGCCTTGCCGGACCCGATCGGGTCGGACCCGTGTGCGGCGACCGAGACCGGCACGACATCGTCGGGCAGCACCGACAGGAAGATCGACAGGTCGTGCGGCGCGAGGTCCCAGAGCACATCCACATCGGACTGCACGATGCCCAGGTTGATCCGCACCGAGTCGACGTACTGGATGTCACCGATGCCGCCGCCGCGGACCAGCTCGCGCAGGTGCGCGACGGCAGGCGTATAGCAGTAGGTGTGGTCGAGCATCAGCACGAGGCCTTTGCTGTCGGCCATGTCGACCAGGTCCCGGCCGTCGTCGAGGTTGGCCGCCAGCGGCTTCTCCACCAGCACGTGCTTGCCGGCGGCCAGGGCCGCCTTCGCCACCGGCAGGTGCGTGGCCGCCGGCGTCGCCACGGCGACCGCGTCGACGTTCGGGTCGGCCAGTACCTCGTCCAGGGACGGGGTGGCGCGCACCGTCGAGTAATCGCCGAGTACCTGGCCGGCCCGATGCACGTCCAGGTCGCAGAGGTATTCCAGGCGGATGCCCTCGGTGAGTTGTGCCGTGCGGACCAGGTTCGGTCCCCAGTAGCCGGCGCCGATCACCGCAAGGCCGAGCCGTTGCCGTTCGCTGGTCATCCGATCAGTCCCTTTCACGCGCTGTCACCGGGTAGGTCGCCTCTGGACCCTTGTGCGTTTCATTCGACCGAGACCATGACGTGGAGCAACCGCCCAGCGACCCGTAGCGATTACTGCCCTGACTCGGACCGGCGGCGCTGCCGGGTTCACCGTCCGAACCGGACCGGTGAGCACTACTCCTAGTACGCTCCGTCACCGCTGAAGACGGCACGGACGGTCTTCCAGAGGATCATCGCGTCCAGCGCGAGCGACCAGTCCTCCACGTAACGCAGGTCAAGGCGGACGGCCTCGTCCCAGGACAGATCGCTGCGGCCACTGACCTGCCACAACCCGGTCACCCCCGGCTTGACCAGCAGCCGCCGCCGCACGTCCGGGCCGTACTGCGCGGTCTCGTCCGGCAGCGGCGGGCGTGGCCCGACCAGCGACATCGAGCCGGCCAGCACGTTGAACAGCTGCGGCAGCTCGTCGGCCGACCACCGGCGCAGCACCGCGCCGACCCTGGTCACCCGTGGGTCGCTGCGCATCTTGAACAGCAGGCCCGCGCCCTCGTTGGCGGTGACCAGCTGGGTGCGCATGGCGTGGGCGTCGCGCACCATCGTGCGGAACTTGACGATGGTGAACTCGCGGCCGTCCTTACCGACCCGGCGTTGGGTGTAGAAGACGCCACCCCGGCTGTCCACGACGATGGCCAGCGAGATCGCGATCAGCAGCGGCGAGGCCAGCAGCAGCAGGAACGCCGCACCGACGCGGTCGACGACCTCCTTGACCATCCGCCTGGTGCCGGTGAACGTGGGTGCCGCGACCCGCAGCATCGGCATGCCGAGCACGCCGCTGACGTGCACCCGAGGGCCCGCGACCTCCATCAGCACGGGTGCGACCACCATCTCGGTGTCACTGCCCTCCAGATCCCAGGCCAGCTGGCGCAACCTGCTGGGAGTCCAGTAGGCGTCCGCGGTGACGGCCACGATCCGGTACCGGCCGCGGCGCACGTGCCGGGCCACGTCGTGCAGCCCACCGAGCACGGGCACGCCGTCGATCACGCTGCCCGGGGCACCGGCACCGGCCATGCAGGCGGCTTCGACTCGCCAGCCGATGTGCGCGGCGCTCTTGGTCCGGTTGATCAGGTCGAGCACGCTGTCGCTGCCCCCGGCGACCAGCACCGGCAGCAGGCAACGGCCCGCCTTGCGGGCGCGGTGCAGGAAGCGGCGCAGCTGGTAGCGCTGGACCACGGCGAACAACGCGAGGGCAGGCACCACGATGAACACCCACGACCGCATGTCCCGCAGCTCGCCGGCCAGCCCGCCGAGGGCGAGCACGACGAGGGCGGCGGCCAGCCCGCGGCCCAGTCGGCGGAACTCCTCGGCGCCCTGACCCAGCACACTCGGGTGCCAGCCGCGGTTGAGCGCGAGCGCCACGGTCACCACGAGCACGGTGAGCACGGCGAGATCGATCGAGGAACCGACATTGCCGCCGTGCCGGAGGACCAGGACACCGGCGGCGAGGACGATCGCGAGCAGGGTCGCGAGCAGGTCGCTGGCGATCACGGCCCAGCGGTAGCGCGACTCCCAGGCCAGGGTCGGCAGCCGGCCGGAGAACACCGGGTTGGGCAGTGGTGTCGCGGGCTCGGCGAACGGGACCGTGCCCGGTGTCCGTCGCCTGAGTTGTCGCACCGCGGGATGCCTCCTGGCTGGCGTGGTCGGCTGCGTGGTGCGCTTCACCGGACCGGCTGGCGGCGGGTTTTCGACACGCTCACGCGCCGGAAGCCATTCCGTCATCCACGCACTCCGTTTCACGAAAGCCCGGCAAGACCCGTCGCCACGCGGCACGCCGGCGCGGGTAGCCCATCGCACCAGCTCATTCGCTCCGGTTCCGCCGTGCGTTACGAGAACTTGTCGTCATGGGGGATGTGGGTCATCTCCGGGATCTGTCGTCGTCCCACACCACCCCGGCTGCCATAACACTTGGTTAGCGGACGGTGGCGATTCGCTCAACCTCGGGCGCTCACCGCACGGTGTGCGCATTCGTTCCTTATCGTTCGGAGTGTGAACGTCGAGCTGCGCCGTGCGCTGGTCCGAGTGGCCCGGGTGTCGCGGCTGTTGGTGGCCAGCGACTACGACGGGACACTGGCGCCGATCGTGCCCGATCCGGATCAGGCGAGAGCATTGCCGGAGTCGGTGGGCGCGCTGCGGACGCTGGCCGGATTGCCCGAGACGACCGCGGCGGTCATCTCGGGCCGGGCACTGCGGGATCTGACGACTTTGTCGCGCTTGCCCGCCGAGGTGCACCTGGTCGGTTCGCACGGTGCCGAGTTCGCGGACGGGTTCGGCCACGCGCTGGACGAGCGGGCGCGGGCGGTGCACCGGCGGGTGGCAGGCGAACTGGAACGATTGGTCGAGGGAGTGGCCGGGATCGGCCTGGAGGTGAAACCGGCGTCGATCGCGGTGCATGTGCGACGCGCGGACGCCGAGGACGGGAAGCGGGTGCTGGACGCGGTCCGGTCGGGTCCGGCGGCGTGGCCCGGTGTGTCGGCGATCGAGGGCAAGGCCGTCATCGAGCTGGCGGTGATCACGACGGACAAGGGGGCGGCGTTGGACGTGCTGCGCCGGGAGGCGCACGCGTCGGCGGCGGTGTTCGTCGGGGACGACGTGACCGACGAGCGGGCTTTCGCACGGCTGACCGGTCCGGATGTCGGGATCAAGGTGGGCCCGGGCGGGTCGGCGGCCGAGTTCCGCGTCGCCGATCCCGAAGCGGTGGCAACGGTGTTGGCGTTCCTGGTGGAGCAACGGCAGGAATGGCTCGGCTAGCCAGCCATCGCTTGAGCGTCGAACCGTGGATGATGAAGGAGCGGGGAGAGGCCGCTCCGGCGCGGTCGGCCCGGACTCCCGCGGAGCGTGGTCGCGGCTCGGGCTTCGTTTCCGAGCGGTGCCGGGAGCGGCGACTGAGCGGGGCGAGGGAACGGGTGCCGGTGAACCGCTACGGGTCGCGTTGTTGCCCCGAGTGGCCGGCTCGGGTTGGGCGGCCGCCGGTTTGCCTCAAGTGGACTCCGTCGCCTCATCCCGCTCCGGCAGATCAGCCGAGTGCGACCACAACCGCCACGCCCTGGGCGCCGGATCTCCATGCCTCGACCCGGCTTCCGCGAACCGCAACCGAATCCGAGCGCCGCCGAGCCGACCCCGGTCCACGTGAATGGTGCCGCCCGTAGCCTCCACCGCGTGCCGGGCGATGTCCAACCCGAGCCCGGTGGACCCGCGTCCACTGGCACCCCGCCGCAAAGCGGCCTCGGTATCGACGATCCCAGGGCCGCCGTCCTCCACCACGAGCGTGACCCACCCCGCATACCGCACGACGGCCGCCGCGAACGGGGTCCCCGCGGCGGTGTGCTGAAAAACGTTGCCCAGCAACGCATCGACCACGGCACCGGCATCCTTTTCGGACAGTCCGATCGGCGAAGAGCCCACATCACACTCTGAATCACACCGCCGCCCCTGGTGATCAGCCAGCGTGGTCCAGAACGTCATCCGGTCCCGCACCACCTTCGCCAGGTCACAGTTGGCGACGACCAGCCGCGTGGCCTGCGCCGCCGATCTGATCAAGTGATCGACGTCGGTCTCCAACGCCGACACCGCCTGCCGCACCCGCTCCGCGACCGGGCCCTCGCCGATCGACTCCGAGTCCAACCGCAGCGCTGTCAACGGCGTGCGCAACCGGTGCGACAGGTCGGCCACGAAATCGCGCTCACTGGCGACCAACTGCTCGACCCGCAGCGAGATCTGGTTCAACGTGCCCATCAGCTGCGCGATCTCAACCGCGCTGCTCGGTGGCACGGTCACCCCGGTGCGGCCCCGCCCGATCGTGCCCGCCGCCGCCACGATCGCCCTGACCGACGCGACCAGCGGCCGCGTGCGCAGCCAGCCGACCAGGCCGGCCAGCCCGACCGCCACCACACCCCCCGCCGCCATCGCCCCGAGCGCTCGCAGCCACGGCCCGAGTACCGCCCAGCGCGGCAGGTAGACCTCGACCACGGCTACCCGACCGCCGGGCAGCGCCACCGGCCGCAACAGCACCGTGCCGCCCGCTGCCGGATACACGCCCTCTCGGGTGATCCGGACAGCGGCCACGTGGGTCGAGCCGATCGTTCGGCCTGGTAGGTGGACGGCCAGGTCGCCTGCCCGGCCGGATGGTGTCCGGTCGATCGCCGTGCGCACGTCGGCGGCGGGCTCTGTCACCGCGTCGGCGACCGTCGCCGCCTGGGCCGCCGCCTGCGCCGCCGCGCCGGATGCCAGCGCCCGCCATTCCACTACCCCGAACAGCGCCAGCAACAAGATCACTCCAGCGGTGGCCGCGAGCAAGGTCGCCCGCAGGAAGATCCGACTCACCCCGGCGCCACCAGTTTCAGCCCGACGCCGCGCACCGTGTGCAGATACCGCGGATGCGCCGCGCTCTCGCCGAGTTTTCTGCGCAGCCACGACACGTGCACGTCGATGGTCTGGTCGTCACCGGAATGCCGCTGCCGCCACACGTCCCGCAGCAGGTCGCGCCTGCTGACCACACTGTTCGGCCGCGCCGCCAGGTATGCCAGCAGGTCGAACTCGCGCCGGTTGAGCTCCAGGTCCTGCCCGTCCAGCGTGGCCACCCGCGACCGCAGGTCCACGTGCAGGCCGCCGACGTCGAGCACCTCCGAACAGTCCTGCCGGTTGGTCCGCCGCAACAGCGCCGAGATCCTCGCCACCAGCTGCTCGCTGGAGAACGGCTTCACGACGTAGTCGTCGGCGCCCGCGTTGAGCAGGTCGACCACGCTGCGCTCGTCACCACGCGCCGTCGCGATGATCACCGGGACGTTCGTCACGCCCCGTAGCATGCGCAGCGCCGCCCCACCGTCCAGGTCCGGCAGCCCCAGGTCCAGGATCACGATGTCCGGCACCCGTTCGGCCACGTACCGGAGTGCGTCGACCGCGGTTCCCATCGGCTCCACCGCGAAGCCCCGGTCGGTCAGTGCGTGCACCAGTGCCGCCTGCACCACGGGGTCGTCCTCGACCAGCAGGATCTCGTGCATGGCCACACGGTAGAGAACCGGCGCGGCACCTGGTACGGCCGTGACCTCTCGGTAACCTCGTCCGGCCTAGAGCTGCTAACACAATGGCGTTCGATCAGGGAGCGGCGTCCAGGTGCGCCGGCTGCAAGGCGGAGGAGGCCCCGGTACCGCTGTTGTACCGGGGCCGACGACAACGCCGCAGATGGCGTGCCTGGGCGACGCGAGCCGAACAGTTATTGTGTTAGCAGCTCTTAGCCGAACCGCTCCCGGCTTTTAAGGTTCTCTTCGGGTACCGACTTCTACCGTTGCCGCCGTGTCCGCAATTGTGCTCGACGGTTTGGGCAAGGTCTACGCCGACGGTACCCGTGCCGTGGACGATCTGAGCCTGGAGATCCAGGACGGCGAGTTCCTGGTGCTGGTCGGTCCTTCCGGCTGTGGCAAGACCACCGCGCTGCGCATCATCGCCGGTCTCGAGGAGATCAGCGAAGGTTCCGTGCGCATCGGCGACAAGGTGGTCAACCGGGTGCCGTCCCGGGACCGGGACGTCGCCATGGTGTTCCAGTCCTACGCGCTGTACCCGCATCTGAACGTGTTCGACAACATCGCGTTCGGGCTGACCCTGCGCAAGCTGCCGAAGGCCGAGATCGCACGGCGCGTCGCCGAGGTGGCGAAGGTGCTGGAGCTGTCCGAGCACCTGCAGCGCAAGCCGAAGAACCTCTCCGGCGGCCAGCGGCAGCGGGTCGCGATGGGTCGGGCGATCGTGCGCGAGCCGCAGGCCTTCCTGATGGACGAGCCACTGTCCAACCTGGACGCCAAGCTGCGCGTGCAGATGCGCGCGCAGATCGCCCGGATCCAGCGCGACCTCGGCGTGACCACCGTCTACGTCACGCACGACCAGACCGAGGCGATGACGCTGGGCGACCGTGTCGCGGTGATGCGCAAGGGCATCCTGCAGCAGGTCGGTCCGCCGCAGGAGCTCTACGACCGGCCGGTGAACCTGTTCGTCGCCGGCTTCATCGGCTCGCCCGGCATGAACGTGCTGGCAGGCCGGCTGGAGACGGACGCCGAGGACCACTACTGGACCGTGCTGGGCAGCCAGCGGCTGCGCCTCACCGACTCCGTGCTGCACGAACGGCCCGGTCTCAAGGCCTACGCGGGCCGGGACGTGATCGTCGGCATCCGGCCGGAGGACATGGAGGACGCCGAGATCGCCGGGGCGGGCGACGGGTTGGTGCTGCACTCGGTGGCCGACCTGGTCGAGGCGATGGGCTCGGACGTGCTCGTGCACTTCCCGGTGCAGGTCCGTGCGGCGCGCACGGACGAGACCGAAGAGTTGTTCGAGGACGGCTTCCTGATCGCACTGCCCGAGGCCAGCCGGCAGGACGTGACCACGCTGGTCGGCCGCTTCAACCCGCGCACGAGGGTGTTCGAGGGGCAGTCGGTGACCGTGCGGGTGGACACCTCGCGACTGCACTTCTTCGATCCGGAGACCGGGTCGTCAATCTGGAACGACTGAGGAGTACATCGATGTACCGCAGAAGTGTCGGAATCGCGGCCGCGGTCGGTGCGATCGCCGTCTGTGTGGCCGCGTGCGGCTCCGGTTCGACGTCCAACTCGTCCTCGGCTCCGAGTAGCGGTCAGAGCCTCAAGGGCCAGACCATCCAGGTCGCCGGCGTGTGGTCCGGCGACGAGCAGAAGGACTTCGAGCAGGTCCTGAAGGTCTTCGAACAGCAGACCGGCGCGAAGGTCCAGTTCACCTCCGACGGCGACAACCTGCCCACGGTCCTGCAGACCAAGATCGCGGGCCAGAATCCGCCCAACATCGCGTTCCTCGCCCAGCCCGGCTCGATCGCCCAGTTCGCCAACGAGGGTGCACTCAAGCCGCTGCCCGCCGACGTCCAGCAGACCGTCGCCGCGCACCAGTCGCCCGCGTGGAGCAAGTTCGCCACGGTCGCCGGCAAGCCCTACGGCGTGTACTTCGACGCGGCCGACAAGTCGGTGGTCTGGTACAACACCAAGGCCTTCGACTCGGTCGGCGCACAGCCGCCGAAGACGTGGGCGCAGTTCGTGACGCTGTCGGGTGAGCTGGCCGACGCGGGTGTCACGCCGATGTCCATCGGTGCCGGTGACGGCTGGGTACTCACCGACTGGTTCGAGCAGATCTACCTGCAGACCGCGGGCCTGGACAACTACAACAAGCTGTCCGCGCACCAGATCAAGTGGACCGATCCCACGGTCACCGCGGCGCTGCAGATGCTCCAGTCCTACTTCAAGCAGAACCGGCTGATCACCGGTGGCGACTCGGGTGCGCTGCAGACCGACTTCCCCACGTCCGTGGTGAACACGTTCGAGGCCACCCCGAAGGCCGCCATGGTCTACGAGGGCGACTTCGTGGCCACCGCCATCCAGTCCAGCACCAAGGCCAAGGTCGGCACGGACGCCAAGGTGTTCCCGTTCCCGAAGATCGGCTCGGCGCCCGCGGCCGTGGAGAGCGGTGGTGACGCCGCGGTGGCGTTCACCGACGACAAGGCGACCATGGCGCTGATGAAGTTCCTGGCCACCCCGCAGGCCGGTGCCGTGTTCGCGAAGACCGGCGGCTTCCTGTCGCCGAACAAGGACATCCCGTTGTCGGACTACCCGAACGACATCACCCGCACGATGGAGCAGCAGCTGCGCAGCGCGGGCAGCAACGTCGTGTTCGACATGTCCGACCAGGCCCCGCCGACGTTCGGTGCCACCAAGGGTGCCGGCGAGTGGAAGGACCTCCAGGGCTTCCTGGCCAACCCGGCCGACATCACCGGTGCCGAGCAGAAGCTGGAAGCCGACGCGACCAAGGACTACACGACCTCGTGAGGCAGGGTTCGTTGTGACTCAGCTCGCCACGCAGGGCGAGGACCGGGGTGGCCTGCTCAGGGGGCAGGCCACCCCGTCGCCCTCCCGTCGCCACCGCGGCACCGACGGCAGGTCGGACACGCCGACGTGGCTCACGGCCATGTACCTCGCGCCCGCGATCCTGCTGCTGGCGGTGTTCATCGGCTACCCGGTGGTGTACTCCATCGTGCGCAGCCTGTTCGACCGTTCGGGCGCCGACTTCGTCGGCCTGCACAACTACGGCGCCGTGTTCACCGACCCGGACACGCTGACGGCGCTGCGCAACAATCTGATCTGGGTGCTGGTCGCGCCCGCGTTCGTCACCGGCCTCGGCCTGATCTTCGCGGTGCTCACCGAACGCATCCGCTGGGCGGTGGCGTTCCGGATGGTGCTGTTCATGCCGATGGCGATCTCGCTGTTCGCGTCGGGCATCATCTTCCGGCTGGTCTACCAGGAGGACCCGGGCCTGGGGCTGGCCAACGCGGTCACCGTCGGCGTGCACGACATCTTCGCCGCGCCCTCGGAGTATCCGGGCGTGCTGCCCCGGCCTGCCGACCGGCTGACGTCCACCTCGGACGGCTTCACCACGGCGGGCACGGTGGCACCCGGCGACGTACTGCAGTTGCCGATGGTGGGGGAGACCCCGGGCAAGCTGCCCGCGCAGGCGGTGCCGGCCACACCCGTGCAGGCGCGGGCCGGTGCGGTGTCCGGTGTGGTGTGGCTGGACGTGGCGCTGGGCAGCAAGACCGGCCAGTTGGGCCACGGCAAGCGCGGGATGCCCGGCATCACCGTGCAGGCGATCCGTGACGGCACCGTCGTGGCGTCCTCGACCACCGGGGACGACGGCGCGTTCACGCTGCCCGACCTCGGGCCGGGGAACTACCGGATCCAGTTGCCCGCCGCTGACTTCGCGCAACCGTTCCGCGGCCTGACCTGGCTGGGCCCGTCCCTGGTCACACCGGTGATCATCTCGGCCTGGGTGTGGATCACCACCGGGTTCGCCATGACGTTCATCGCCGCGGGCCTGGCCGCGATCCCCCGGGACGCGCTGGAGGCCGCGCGGGTGGACGGCGCGACCGAGTGGCAGGTCTTCCGCCGCGTCACCGTGCCCCTGCTCGGCCCGGTGCTGCTGGTGGTGCTCGTCACGTTGATCATCAACGTGCTGAAGGTGTTCGACCTCGTCTTCGTGATTCCACCCGGCTCGACCCAGCCCGACGCGAACGTGCTGGCCCTGCAGATGTGGCAGGTCGCGTTCGGCCCCGGCAGTGGTGGTGATCTCGGCCAGGGCAGCGCGATCGGCGTGATCCTGTTCCTGGTCGTGATGCCGGCCATGCTGTTCAACATCCGACGATTCCGGCGGGAGCGCTGATGACGGCCGTGCAAGCCGACTTTCTCGTCACGGGTGTGTCCGGCACGCCCAGGCGGGGCCTGCTGACCAAGGTGGTCGGCCTGCTCGGCAACGGGTTCGTGCGGTTCCTGCTGATCCTGGTCGCGCTCCTGTGGCTGGTGCCGATCTTCGGGCTGCTCGCCTCGTCGACGCGCGGTGAGGTGGACAACGCGACCACTGGCTGGTGGTCGGTGTTCACCGCGCCTGCGCAGCTCACCCTGCGCAACTACCGCGACCTGGTCGACAACTCGACGATCATGCACTCGCTGCTGAACACGATCTTCATCTCGGTGCCGGCGACGGTGCTGGTGATCGCGATCGGCGCACTGGCCGCCTACGCGCTGGCCTGGATGCGGTTCCCCGGGCAGGACTGGCTGATGGTGGTCATCGTCGGCCTGCTCGTGGTGCCGATCCAGGTCGCGCTGATCCCGATGGCCAAGCTGTACGGGGACCTGGGCATCTTCGGCTCGCTGATCGGCGTTGTCCTGTTCCACGTCGCGTTCGGACTGCCGTTCGCGGTGTTCCTGCTGCGCAACTTCTTCGCGGGCATCCCGGCCGACCTGCTGGAGGCGGCCAGGATGGACGGTGCCCGGGAGTGGCGGATCTTCCGGCGCGTGGTGCTGCCGATCGGGCTGCCCGCGATCGCGTCGCTGGCGATCTTCCAGTTCCTGTGGGTGTGGAACGACCTGCTGGTGGCGCTGGTGTTCGCCGATCCGTCGTCGCAGCCGATCACCGTCGCGCTGCAGTCGCAGCTGCGCGCGTTCGGGACCAACGTGGACGTGCTGGCCACCGGGTCGTTCGTGTCGATGATCATCCCGCTCGCGGTGTTCTTCGGGTTCCAGCGGTTCTTCGTGCAGGGAGTGCTGGCCGGGTCGACCAAGTGACGGCGATCGCCGCGAGATGACGATCTGCTGGCAGTTTCCTGTGGATCGGCCGTTCGGGGGAGTAAACGCGCGATTGCATGCGTAGACAAAGGTGTGAGCAGCACCTTGACGGCCCTCATCACCCTGTTCCTGGTGGGCCTCGTACCGCTGGCACCCACCGAGCCGGTACTCGTCGGCGCGGGTCTGCTGGCAGCGTCCGGTCGGTTACCGCTGATCGACGTCATCCTGGTGGCCGCTGTCGCGTGCTCGCTGTCCGACCACCTGCTGTACGTCGTCGGCCGGGTCGCGGGCGCGCGGGCGCTGGGGCGACTGTCCACCCGGCGGTCGGTCACGGCGGCGCACGCGTGGCTGAGCGGCAAGATCGAGCGGTGGGGTGCGCCGGTGCTGGTCGTCGCGCGCTGGCTGCCCGCGGGCGGCACGATCGGTTCGCTGCTCACCGGCACGCTGCGCTGGCGGCTGATCCGGTTCACCCCCGCGTCGATCGTCGGGTCGCTGCTGTGGTCGATCTACGCGGCCCTGATCGGCTACTTCGGTGGCACGATCACCGGCCAGCCGGTCGTCGGCCTGCTGGTGTCGCTGGGTATCGCGACCGTGCTGGGTCTGGTGTGCAGCCTTGCGATCAAGCACGCGCACCACGTCAGCGAGCTCAAGGAGCACCTGGCCCGGGACGAGGAGCCGCTGGCCGCCTAGTCCGCCGGCTTGTTCGGGTAGTCGGCCAGGCCGTTTTCGAGCAGACCGAACACCCGCTCCACGTACGGCCGGGCCGCCGCCACCGCTGCCCGCGGCGAGGCGCCCGCGGCCAGGCTGCGGTGCACCTCCAGCAATACCGCGCGATGCCCGGAAAGCATCGCGGCGGCCACCATGTGCGCTACCGGGTCGCACTCGGGTTCGCCGGCGTCCACGGCCAGTTCGGCCGCCAGCTGGCGGGCCAAGCGGTCCATGATCTCCAGGCCCTTGCGCTGCAAGGACGGGCTGCCGGCCACCAGTTCGAGGATCGAGTCCCGGTGGAAGCCGGGTTCGCGATCGGCCAGCGCATCCAGGAACGTCTTGAGCTGCTGCCGGAACGCCGCCACCACCGGCACGCCCCGCGGCCGCCCGCGCACCAGCGCGATCAGGCTCTGCTCCCTGGCCTCGGCCCGGTCGAAGACCAGGTCCTCCTTGGTGGGGAAATAGTTGAACACGGTCTTCTTCGCCACCTCGGCGAGCGCGGCCACCTGTTCCACGGTGACGTTCTCGAAACCGTGCTCGGTGAACAGCCGCGCCGCGACATCCGCGATGTGCTCGCGCGTCGCTGCCTTCTTGCGTTCCCGCAGACCGGTCATGAGATCAGGATAAGCTATTTCCGCACCTGGGCTAAGTTTACACTTAGTATATGAAATCCCCGGAGGGCGGCGCCGACGCGCCCGCCATCGAGCTGACCGGGCTGGTGTTCCAGGGCACCACGCTGGACGAGTAGCACAGCTCGGGTGGCGGTGGGTTGGTGGTGCGGGACGCCGGCCTGCTCGGTCAGGCCGGCCTCGCCCGAAGCGGCGGTAGCGGTTGACCACTTGCTGGCGCACTGGCGGGAGATGCCCATTTCGGCGGCGACGTGGGCGATCGGGCGGGTCTGGCAGCGGGCGATGAGACGGCGGCGGCCCTCGATGGACAGCGGGCGTTGCGGTGGGACCCGGACGGGTCTTCCTGTTCGGCGGACGCGTTGGTGGTATTTCTCGTCCTGCCGGGGAAAGACCGTCCGACTCATCAGGTCCTGTGCGCCGTGATCAACGTCATGCCCCGCAACAGCTAGCGCAGGCTGGGCGCGGGGGAGAGCAGTGCCAGCAGACCTTCGCAGCTGCGCACCACGGTCCGCGCGGCACTGCGCTGCGCGGCACCGAGCAACGGGCTCTCCGCCTGCGCCCGCCACTGCCCGAGTTCGTCGTAGCCGGCATTGCGCAGGTCGTCGACCTCGGCGTCGGCGGGCAGCCCCAACCGGTCGGCGACGTTCGTGCCCAAGCCGCCCGCGAGCCGTTCCGCGGAGTCCGCCAAGCGATTGGGCAACGTCAGCCTGCCCGCGCGCAACGCCGCCAGCAGCCGCAGCTCGGCGAAGTCGTGCGCGCCGGCGACGGCCCGCTCGGCCTCGGCGGCGAGCCGGGCCGCCGGTGGCCGAGGTTCGGCCCGCAGCACCGCGGCCAGCCCGGCCAGCGCC
Organism: Candidatus Melainabacteria bacterium; assembly: GCA_963780635.1. GTDB lineage: Bacteria > Actinomycetota > Actinomycetes > Mycobacteriales > Pseudonocardiaceae > DATEPR01. The sequence continues at coordinate 379,582 of CAWACW010000012.1, read as the reverse complement.
GACCGGGCCCGGAGCACGTCGGCGCGGTCCAGGAAGCACCAGCCGATCGACTCGCGCAGCTCGGACAGGCCGCTGCGCTGCACCAACTGTCCGGCCAGCCCGCTCTGGGTGTCCGCGCCGCGCCGGATCAGCGTGCTGGCCAACCGGATGCCGAACACACCGAAGCGGTCCAGCAGTTCGACCTTGCGCTGCGCGTCCAGCCGGACCGGCAGGTCACCCGCGACGAACCGGTCCGCCGACAGCAGATGTCCGTCCAGCTCGGCGCGGGAGATCCCGGCCAGCGCGCGCAGCGCGGCGAACTCGTCGTCGCGCAGCGTCTTGCCCGCCTGGCCGAGCAGGCCGGTCACCGCGACGACGTTCTGGCTCACCGCGTGCGGCGCGGCGGCCGACCGGCGCCTGCGCGCGATCTGCTTCGCCGAGGACAGCGCGTCGATCCGGCCAGCGCCCAGCTCGTCCGCCTTGGCCAGCGCGATGATCGTGGTGATCGGGCCGCCGATCGCGTCCTGCGCCGAGCGCAGCAGGGCCAGGTCCGTCTCGGTGGGCTCGCGGGTCGCGTAGACGATCGCGTCGACCTGGGTGGCCAGCCACTCGGGGCTCGTTCCGGCAGGCGTGTCGATCAATGTGAGGTCACGCAGCCCGCGAGCCGGCCAGTCCACCAGCACCCGCTCGACAAGGTCCGCGGGCCACTGGTTGAGGTCGATGTGCAGCCGCCGGTCCCGCCGCTCGACCGGCACCGGGCACGGCGGTGTCACGTGTGGACAGACGGTCGCCGCGGGCTCGGCTGCGTCCCGGTACCACGCGAACACGCTCGCACCCGCCACGTGGATCGGCGCGATCTGCTCGCCCGCCAGGGCGTTGACCAGAGTGGACTTGCCGATGTCGTGCTCGCCCGCGACCGCGATGCGCAGCGGTTCGGTGAGCCGCTCCAGACAGCCGACCAGCACCCGCGACGCGCGTGGACTGTCCCGGTACAGCTGCGCCGCCGCGGTCAGCAACTGCCAGGACGTCTCGGCCAGGGTCACCGGTGCGCTCACGCGGACAGCTCCAGGCCCTCCGTCGGGTGCTGCGCAGGTACGGAGCGTTGGCCGGCCAGCACGACCGCCCTGCGGTGCAGCTCGACCAGCTCCTCCAGCTGTGCCGAGAGCAGCTGCCTGCGTTGCTCGCGTTCGGCCGTCGCCGTCTGCGCGGCGTGCCTGGCCTGCCTGCTGCTCTCCGTGATCCGCGCGGCGAGGTCCTCGGCCCGCTCGGTCACGTGGTCGCGCAGCACCCGCTGCACCTCCCGGGTCAGGTCCCGGGATTCCTTGCCCCAGGCGAGGAAGAAGTCGTCGATGTGACGTTGCGCCGTGGCCTTCGCGACCGCCTGCCTGCGCTTGAGCCGCGCGTCGCTCTCGTCCTTGATCGTCTTGCCACCGAACGCGGCACCCGCGCCCAGCGAGATCGCGTTGATCAGCGGCAGCCCGGCCAGGCTGGTGATCAGGCCGAACATGATCACGCCGCCGTAGGAGCCACGCAGGCCGGTGAAGATCTTCTGGCCCGCGCCGAACGGGTCCAGCCGGGGCAGGTCCAGCTCGCCGACGGCGTCGGCCGGGTCGGCGACACCGGCCAGCAGCCGGTCGGCGGGCGTGTCGTGAGTGGCCGCGGGGAAACTCGCCACCACCTGATCGGCGACCCACTGGCACCGCTCGACGACCCAGCCCAGATTCACCTCGGCCGCCTCGTTGAGACTGTCGCGCAGCCAGTCGTCGAAGGTCTCCCAGATCGTGCGCGGATCGGCCTCGTCGAAGACATGGTCCACCTCGCGCAGGATCCGCCGGGTCCGGTCCCGCAGATCGTGCTCGACGTCGGCGACCAGGTCGGCCATCTGATCGGCCAGCACCGTCTGGCACCGGCTGGTCCGCCTGCGCAGCTCGTCCATCGCGCGCTGCGCGGTCGCCAGTTGCGCCTCGACGTCCGGCGTCCGCGTCACCAGCGGGGTGCTCATCGCGGTCCGCACGTCCGCGGCCAGCGTGCTGATCGCCTGCCCGCACGCCACGCCGACCGTCCTGGGCGCGACCTCGGCCGACTTCGCGACCACCTGGCGCTGCAGGAACGTGATCAGCTCGGGGAAGCCGGATTCCGCGTTCAGGGCCGTGTCGCCCTGCTGCGCGGCGGCCATCCGCAGCGTCGCCGAGATCGGGATCTGCCGGGCGGGCACCCGGGCGTTGGTCAGCAGCGCGATGTTGTGCTCGGCGACCTGCCGCCACCTCGGCACCAGGTCGATCTTGGTGAGGGCGACGACGATGTTCGGGCAGGCCGTGCTGATCCGGCCCAGTAGTTCCAGTTCGGCGGCGGACAGTTCGGCCGTCGCCGCCGAGGCGAACACCACGGTGTCGGCCTGCTCGGCCGCGGCCAGCGTGCGGTTGCTCTCGTCGACCGGGGGCGTGTCGATCAGCACCAGGCCGGTCGCCAGCAGCTTGCGCGGGATGCCGATCTCGGCCCGCACCACGTGGTCGACGGTGCGCCTGCTGACCTGCCTGCTCACCTCGTCGATCGGCATCGCGACCCGCTCGGCCGGTCCCGGGATGGCTCGCCTGCCCGCGCCCGGGTCGGTGACCAGGGACGCCGACGGGGACTCCGCGTGCTGCACCACAGTCGGCGCGGTCGTGGTGACGTCGTCGCCGACCGCGCAGACGGGCGCGTTGACCAGCGCGTTGACGAGTTGGCTCTTGCCTTGGTTGACCAGGCCGAGCACGAGCACCCGCAGCTGTGGGGCGAGCAGTCCGCTCCGCTTGCGCCGCAGCCCGTGAGCCAGATCTGGACGCCGATGTGTGGTACAGACAGTGATCGCGTCGTCGAGGAGAGTGAGCCAGGGCGGTGCCGTCACCCGGTCAAGTGTGCCTTGTGCACCCTTTCGGATGAAATAGGGGCTGGACCCGTCCACGGCAAGACGGGCCCAGCCCCGGGCATCGCTCAACAGTGAGCGAAGGTCAGAACAGCGGCAGGTGCAGGTCGCTGGTCACGTGGTGCACGTCGCTGGCCAGCCCACTCGTGACGTCGCTGTGCGCGGTCGAGCCGAGCGCGGAGCCCGCACCGGTCGCGTTGGTGACGTCGGACACAGCGCTGTGCGAGGCGACGCTGCCCACGGTGTCGCTCACCGTGCTCTGCACGGTCGACAGCGTCGACTGCACGGCGTGCGTCGGGTCGGACACGGCACTCGTCACGTCGCCGAGGCCGCCGGCCGGCAGGTGGCCGGTGACCTGATCCACGACACCCTGCACCGGGCCGAGCGCGTGCGTGGCGTTGGCGGCCTGCAACTGGCCGGCCGCCTCGCCCAGCGGGCCGGTGTGCAGGTTGTTCGTCACGTCGTAGCCCGCGCCCTGGGTGTCCTGCACGACCGTGTGCACAGCGGTGCCCGCCAGGTCGCTCGCCGGAGCGGGCAGCGCGGACGCGGCCGTCAGGCCGGTCGACGCGGTGACCTGGCTGATCGCGGTGACCGCACTCGTCGGGTCGCTCAGCGCACCGGCCACGGCGTTCGGGTTCGCCAGCCCGCTCGCGGCCAGGTCGGTCGCGCCGGCCAGCAGGTTCGTCGCGGCGCTGCTGGCGTTCGCCATCGAGCCCGCGGCGGTCTGGCCATCGAGCAGGTCCGCGACGTCGCCAGCGGCCGCGTGCATGCTCGGCACACCGCTCAGGCCCGGCACCCGCACGACCCCGCTGCCGTTGCCGCCCGTGGTCTGGTCCCACATGGACACGGTCAGACCGTTCTCCACGTCGCCCGCCAGACCCAGGGCCTCACTCCCCAGCGGAGTGGTCATCTCGCCCGAGGTCCAGAAGCCGTGGTCGGCGGTCGTCGCCAGGTGCCACGCGCCGTTGACCTCGGCGTTCCCGAACGCGCCGCCCTGGTCGAGCGACGGCATGCCGCCGAGCGCCTGGGTGACGAACTGCAGTTGCTGGATGGCCCCGAGCTGGCCGGTGTCCAGCGAGTCCATCGGCAGCCGGCTGAAGACCGTGTCCAACGCGTCGGCGTGCGTGGGCACCATGTCGATCACCAGCGGGATGACCTCCTGGACGTCCGCCGCGCTGATGTCGCTCAGTCCCGCGTGGTCCAGCACGGCAGCCGGGTCCTGCTCGAACGCGGCCGCCGCCTGCGAGTCACCCAGCAGGTTGAGCACGAAGTCGTGCAGCGTCTGGTCGGCTTGCTCCATCAAGAAGTCTCCTCACGGGTGATCTGTCAACGCAGCCGAAGCTATGCCCGGTTCGGCCGGCGTGGCATCGGGGAAGTGTCCCGTTTTCACCGCTTCCCCTATTGGGGGCGGAAAACATCGCCCGTTAGGGGGCTAGGGGACGGCAACCTACTCACGGGTTGGCTCACACCATCACCTTTGGTACGAACAGGTGAGCAGGGCGTCACCTTCACGGGGGATATCCGTTAAGTGTGGTGACGCTGTCCCGGTCAGTGCGAAGGTGGAGGTAGCGCCTGTATGCCATACGTCCTCGGGGTCGACGTTGGCACCAGTCGCACCAGGGCGGCCGTCTGCCGACACACCACGGCGGGCTGGTCCGACCCGGTGCCCGTCCAGCTGGGCGCCCGCCATCCGGGCGTGCCCACCGTGGTCTATCTGGCCGCCGACCGGTCGGCCCTGGTCGGTGAGGAGGCCGAACGGCACGCCGGCACCGACCCGGTCCGGATCGGCCGCGGGTTCCCCGGCCGCGTCGGCGACGAGGTGCCGTTGGTGCTCGGCGGCGTGTGCTGCGGCGCGCACGAGCTGACCGCGGTGCTGATCCGCTGGACGGTGGACCGGGTGGCCGAGCGGGAGGGCGGCCCGGCCGACGTCGTCGTGGTGACCCATCCCGCCGCGTGGGGTCCGCACCGCAAGGCGTTGCTGCACCACGAGCTGGTCCGCCAGAACTTGCCCGACGTGACGTTGGTGCCCGCACCGGTCGCATTGGCCGAGGGCTCCTCGGTGCGCGGTGACGTGGTCGCGACCTACAGCCTCGGCGCCGCCGGTGCCGAGGCTGCCGTGGTGCGCCGTGGCCGGGCGGGCACGTTCGAGCTGGTCGCGCACGCCGAGGGCACGGAGGCCGTCGGCGGAGGGCACTTCGACGACGCGATCGTCGAGTGCGTGCGCGACCAGGTCGGCCGGGTGCTGGACGAGCTGGACCCGGCGGACCCGGACGCGTGGCTGGCGATGGCCCGGCTGCGGGGAGTGTGCACCGGTGCCAAGGAACTGCTGTCCACCGAGGCCGAGGTGATGGTGCCCGTGCGGCTGCCCGCCGCGCCCGCGGACATCCGCGTGACCAGGGCGGATTTCGAACGCGTGATCCGGCCTGCCGTCACGGCCGGTGCCGGCCTGCTGCCGCGCACCGTGCGCACCTCAGGTGTGGTGCCCGCCGCTGTGGTGCTGGCCGGCGGTTCGGTCCGGGTGCCGCTGGTCGCCGAGTTGCTGCGGGCGGCCGCGCCCGCGCCGGTGGTCGACGTGACCGATCCGGAGGTGAGCGTCGCCGCGGGAGCAGCCACGGCCGCGCGCAAGATCGTCACCGGCCCGGATCCCGAACGTGTCCCGCGAGGGGCCCGCGACGCCACCGCTGTCATCGAACGGTCCGCGATCGCCGAGTACGCGGGGGAGCAGGCCCTCGACCCGGCCGACGTGGCCGTACGGTTCGGCACCGACCCGCCGGCCCGCCCGCCGGTCGAGTTGTTCCCGATCGACCTGCCGGCACCATCGCTGGTGCCGCGCCTGCTCTCGAGCATCCGACCGGCAGCGCTGACCGCGAGCACCATCGCGCTGGCCGCGGTCGGGATCGTGCTGACCTTCATGCTCGAGTCGGGTCACGCCTCACCGGCCAACCCGCTGCACCTGGGCCCCGCGCAACCGCCGAGCACCAGATCGGCGACGACCTCGTCGGGCGCCGCGCACTGAACCGACCGCTCGCCTCCACCCACCCTCACCAAGGACGGCCGTTGATCCAGCACACCATGACCACTTCCCGGCTCATTCTGGACAGCTCGACCGAGCGCTTCCTCGACGCTGTCGAGGCGGACCCGCTCACCCCGGTGGCCGTCGCGATGCCAGCGCCCGGTGGCCATGGCAAGACGACGGTGCTCGCCGAGCTGGCCCGGATCTACCGGGCGGCCGGGGTGCGGGTGTTCGGCCCGGCCGACGGTGCCGGGCCCGGGGAGGGAGCGATCCTCGTCGACGACGCCCACCAGCTGCCCCCCGCGCTGCTGACCGACCTCGCCGAGCTGGCCACCGCGGGCGCATCCCGGCTGGTGGTGGCCTACCGGCCGTGGCCGCGGCCCGTCGAGCTGACTGTCCTGGCCGACCTGCTGGGCAGCCCCGGTACCCAGCTGCCGGTGGGCCAGTGGGACCGCGACCATGTCGCGGCCTGCCTGACCGGCCAGCTCGCCGTGGCACCACCCACGTCCATAGTGGACTTTGTGTATGCCCAGACCGGTGGCGTGCCGAGGTTCGTGGCCCATGTCGCGGCGTCGCTGGCCGAGGACGGCGGCTGGGTCGAGGCGATCGAACCGCAGCTGCCCAGGTCGGTGCTCGCGGGGCTGCGGCCGGACCTGGAGCGGCTGGACCCGGAGGTGGAGAACTACCTGCTCGCTGTGGAGGCGGGCGTGGGCAGGCACATCGAGTTGCTGGGTGATCTGCTGGGCAGGGATTCCGACGGGTTGCGGGACATGATGGAGGCGGCCAGGGCCACCGGGCTGCTCGGTGCCGACGGCGGCCTGCTGCCGATGGCGCGTCGTGCGGTCGCGTCACTGGTGCCCGCGGAGCGGCGGATCGGCGTGCGGCAGCGGCTCGCCGAGCTGCAGCGCGAGCGCGGCGGACCGGTGTTGGACCTGGCCAAGGCGCTGCTGGGCACAGGTGTCGGCGGCGCGGGCGTGGCGGCGGTGTTCCAGATGGCGGCGGGTGAGGCGATGGCCGCCCAGCCCGCGCTGTCGGCGAAGCTGTTCTCCGCGGCGGTGACCGCAGGGACGCCGGTGACGGACGTCGCGGCAGGTTGGGCGCGGGTGGCGGCCCGCTCGGGCGACCTGGACCGGGCGTTGCGGTTGGCCGACCAGACGATCGCGACGGAAGCGGCCCCGCACCGCGCCGAAGCCGCCGAGGTCGCGGCGGCGGCCCTGGCGCACCGGGGCCAGCTGGGGCGGAGTGCGGAGCTCTATCGCTGGGCGGGCCGAGGTTTCCCGGCGTCGTTCGCCGCGATCGGCCTGATCGGCACGGGTCAGCTCGCCGAGGTCGACGCGCTGCCGCCGGCGCCCGCGACGGATGGACCGCCGACCCTGCTCGCCGGCGCGGCGGCGCTGATGGCCGACGCTGTGCGGGAGTCGGTGACGGGCTCGGCGACGGCGGCGTTGTCGCAACTGGTGCGGGCGTCCGCGTTGCTGGAACCGGCCGGGCAGGCACTGTTGTTGCCGGACAGCCCGGCGGCGCTTGCCGCGTTGGTCGGCGTGCACGGTGGTGAGCTGGCATTGGCGGAGTCGGTGCTGGAGCGGGCGGCGGCGGCGGCGTTGGGTGGGCCGTTACTGGCGGCGCGGCACAAGTTGCTGCAGGCGTGGATCGCGATGACGCGGGGCAGGTTGATCGTGGCCAGGGAGCAGTTGGTGGCCGCGACGAGGAACGTACGGGTGCTGGAGCCGAGGGACTGGTTGTTCGCGGTGGCGCTCGAGGTGGGGATCGCGCGGCGGAACAGTGACCTGGCGACGTTGCGGCGGACGTGGAGTCAGGCGTGCGAGGCGGTGATGCGGCACCCCGTGGACTTGTTCACGCTGCTGCCACTGGGCGAGTTCGCGATCGCGGCGGCGCGGCTGCGGGACCAGGCAAGGCTGAAGCCGCACCTGGACCAGGCGCGGGAGCTGCTGGCGTCACTGGACGACCCGCCACTGTGGTCGACCGCGTTGCACTGGAGTTGCCTGCACGCCGCAATCATCTCGGAACAACCGGTGGCTGCCCGCGATCACGCGGCGGCACGGGAGCACGCTGCAGCGTTGGCGAAGAACGCCGGTCACTGTGCTTATTGCGCCGTGCTTGCGGAGGGCGCCGCGTGCTGGCTGGCCGTGGTGGCCGGGCACGTCGACGCGGCGAGGGTCGAACCGGCGGCACGGGCACTGCACGACGCCGGATTGTGTTGGGACGGCGCGAGGTTGGCCGGCCAGGCGGCGATCCGGACGTCCGATCGGAAGGCGATGGTGAGTCTGTTGAACTGTGCCAGGGTGTTGCAGGGCCGCCCGGTCAAGCCGGCGGTAGCCCCACCAGCGACGCAGTCCGCCCCGGTGGCCCGCCCGACGCGAGCAGGCGGCGACGCGGGCGGCGTGCTCAGCGACCGGGAACGCGAGGTGGCGGCGCTCGTGGTGGCGGGGTTGACGTACAAGCAGGTGGGCGACCGCCTGTTCATCTCGGCGAAGACGGTAGAACACCACGTGGCCCGCATGCGTCAGAAGCTGGGTTCGACCAGCCGGGCGGAGCTGTTCGACCAACTCCGCCAGCTGATCCGCCCAGGCGCCCAGAACTAGGCAACCGGAGCCCGACCCGCTCGGCTCCCATGCCGACCGGGCCGCCGCGTCGACTTGGTGTCGACTGCACGCCCTGGTGGCGTGCGCCATGCCCCGGGGCGGACCGCGCCTGCGCCCACCGCCGCCGGGCCACCGGCTGTGCGTTGAGCGGCTGACAGTGCGACGTCGGGCAGCCAACAGCTCGAGTGGTGATGTGGCATACGCCAAGCCCAACCGTGCCTACCGAGACGGGTGGCCGGGGTGATGTGGACTGTCCAGCATAGGCGGTGCCGTCGTTACGCCACGTAATGAGGCAATTCAATTGGTTTGTATGCCGGGACGGGCTCCTTACTAGTCGTCATGGGCCGACTACCCGGCTCGGACCGAAACCATGTCGGTCCGGATATAGGGCAGCGGTGCTGGTACAGCACGGTAAGCGGGGTTCCGGCGTCATTCGAGTTGTGTGTCAGCCCGGTGATCGCGCGCGGTACTATTCCCGCCGTCGCGACACCCGGTCGAGTGGGGTCGGTTGACTCCGTTCAGTGACTGGTCGTTGCGACCCATGCCGGTCGTCGATACGCCCGAGGGGGGCGTATCGGCGGCCGGCGCCTTGTGGTGTGTGCGGTAACCGTGCCGGTGGAATTCCGGTTCCAGGTGGGCGCATCGCACGACGGAGCAGGCCCAGGTACCTGTGTTGTACCTGGGCCGACGACAACGCGGCGAGGTGTCCGCCTGGAAGCGGAATTACCCGGTGAGGGCTACCGGACAGACCGTTAGCACGCGGTCGGGCAGCCCGGGTCGTCCCGGTGGCGATGGTTGTCGCCGGTCGCCTGCGGATGGTCGACCTGCAGCGTGGTGTGCTCGATGTCGAACCGTTGGGCCAGCACGTGTTCCAGCTCCGCGCGACGCTCGTGACAGTCCTGGTGACCGTCGACCAGCACGTGCGCCGACAGTGCCGGAAAGCCGGACGTGACTTCCCAGACGTGCAGTTCGTGCACGTCCAGCACGCCAGGCATCGCCATGATCGCCATGCGCACGGATGCCGGGTCGGTGCCGCGCGGCGCCGCCTCCAGTACCACTCTGCCGGACTCGCGCACGAGACCGACGCCCGCCTTGATCATCAACACCGCCACGAGGAGCGTGGCGATCGCATCCGCCTGGACGAACCCGGTGGTGAGGATCACGACGCCCGCCACCGCGGTGCCGATGAACGCGTACAGGTCGGTCAGGATGTGCTGGAAGCTGCCCTCGATGTTCAGGCTCCGCCGGTCGGCCCGGCGCATCGCGAGTGTCGCGGCAATGTTGACCAGCACACCGACCAGCGCGACGACCAGCACCGGCACGCCCGCCACGTCCGGTGGATCGAGCAGTCTGCGGACGGCCTCGACCACGAACAGCGCGCCGAGCGCGAGTAGCGCCCCGCCGTTGACCAGCGCGGACAGGATCTCCGCCCGTTTCAGGCCATACGTGTACGCACCCGCGGCAGGCCGCCGCGCCAGCCGCATCGCGAACAGCGCCAGGCCGATCGCCGCCGCGTCGGACACCATGTGCCCGGCGTCGGCGAGCAGCACCAACGACCCCACCGAGAACCCCACCACGACCTCGGCCGCCATGAACGCCACGATCAGGCCGAAGGCGGTCCACAGGTAGCGGCGGTCCGCGTTCGGACTGACCGCATGGCTGTGGCCGCCCCCGTGGTGACCGTGCTCGGCGGCGTGCTGGCCGGCGGCCGCGGCCTGACCGGCGGTCGACTGGCTGCTGGTCGAGTCGCTGTCGCCGGTCGGGTGTTGGTGGGCTGCCGGCGTGGAGTTGACGGCGGGAGATTGGCTGGTGGGCGAGTCGCCGTTGGCGGTCGAAGGGTCGGTGGCGGCAGCGCGCTGATCGGTCGGTCGGTTGTCGCTGGTCGCAGCGTTGTGGCCTGCGGCCGACGGGCGGTCTGGCTGGGGGACGAGCGACTCTGCCCGGTCTGGATTGGGGATGGGTTCGGCTGTCGGCGCATGCTGGGATGAGGCGTCGGCTTGGCCGAGCATGCGCGGGCCCGTGGGAGCGCTGCAGCCGGGCAGGGTGAGCCGCGGGAGCTGCTCCTGATTGAAGCTCATCCGGCCACCTCCTTAGCCCACCGAACCAACTCATGCACACATTCGCATGTGTCGTGTTCGAGGTTACCGCACCGGTCGCATCCCGGTGATTCGAGCTGATGGCAGCTGCGTTACTGGTCACACTGGTAGAACCCCAACTCACCAGGCCGGGGTTGCACTTGGCGACGGATTCGCCCGATCAGGGTGTGTGTCTGCGCTACGGGGTGAGCCACGCGGGTCTCGGTGCACGGCGCGCGCCCTAGGGTGGACCGATGGCGTCGGTCAAGCAGTTCCAAGTCACCCTCGACTGCGCGGAACCTGAGCGCGTCGCTCGTTTCTGGTGCGAGGTGCTGGGGTACGTCGTACCGCCTCCACCGGCGGGGTTTGCTACGTGGGGCGATTTCGATCGCTCGCTGCCGCCTGAGCGTCAGGGTTCGGCGTTCGCCTGCGTCGATCCCTCAGGTGTGGGCCCGCGACTGTTCTTCCAGCGCGTTCCCGAGGGCAAGGTCGTCAAGAACCGGCTGCATCTCGACGTGCGGATCGGCTCCGGGCTCGTGGGTGCGGAGCGCCTCGCCGCACTCGAGGCCGAGTGCGCACGACTGCTCGTGCTCGGCGCGGTACGCGTGCGACTACTGCCCGCCGATGGCCACGACGAGTCGTGCATCGTGATGCAGGACATCGAGGGCAACGAGTTCTGTCTCGACTGAGAGGCCGCGGAACGTGTCCGCCCTAGGCCTGGATCTCGTCCAGCGCCCGGTAGATCCGCTTGTCGGACACGGGGTACGCCGTGCCCAGCTGCTGGGCGAAGTAGCTGACCCGCAGCTCCTCGATCATCCATCGCACATGCCGGACCTGCTCCGACGACGCCTGACCGGCGGGCAGGTCCGCCACGATGTCGCGGTACTCGGTCGTGATGGCCGCGATGTCCTCGGTCCGCTCCACGTCCCGCCGCGGGTTCTCCGGCAGCTTCTCCAGCCGCCGATCCACCGCTTTCACGTACCGCAGCACATCAGCCAGGTGCCCGAGCCCGGTGTCCGTCACGAACCCCCGATAGACCAGCGCACCCAGCTGCGCCCGCACGTCGGCCATTGACTCCTTGGGCGTGAACGACGGCATGTCCGCCAGCCTGGTCAACGCCTCCTGCCTCGCGACCAGCACCTGCCGTACCAGATCGACCACCCGGAACGTCGTGGCGCCCAGCTCCGCACGCACCGCCGCGCGCAACGCCACGAAGCCCGCCTCGTCCCACGCCGGCCCGCCGTGCGCGGCCACGAGATGGTCCACGGCCGCGCTCGCACAGTCGTCCAGCAGGTCGCCGACACTCTGGTGCGGATGCGTGCCCAGCGCGAGCTTCGCTCTGTTGTCCAGGCCCCGGATCACCGACTTCACCGGCGACGGCACGGTCAGCAGCACCAGCCGCCGCGTGCCCAGCCACATCGCGTGCCGCTGCTCCGCCTCGGTGTCGAACACCTTGACGTCCACGGCGGTACCCGCGTCCACCAGCGCCGGGTAGCCCGTCACGTCGAAGCCGCTCACGTGCTGCCGATAGCTGCGCGGCAGCGTGCCGACCGTCCAGTCGGTCAGGCCGCGGCGGGTGATGTCCTTGGCCGCCTCGGCCAGCGCCGACGTGGTCCTTGGCCGCAGCTCGCGCCGGAGTTCGGCCAGGTCACGGCCCTCGGCGACGGTCTTCCGGTGCTCGTCGACCACCCGGAAGTTGATCTTCAGGTGCTCGGGTATCTGAGCGGGCTGCCACGCGTCCTGCGGTACCACGATCCCGGTCTGGCGCCGCAACTCCCGGCTCAACGCGACCAGCAGCGGCTCGTCGCTGTCCTCCGGCAGCGCGGCGAGGACCGCCTTCGCCACGTCCGGCGCGGGCACGAAGTTGCGCCGCAGTTGCTTGGGCAGCGACCGGATCAACGCGGTCACCAGTTCCTGCCGCAGCCCGGGTACCTGCCAGCTGAACTCGTCGCCGCTCACCTGGCCGAGCACCGGCAGCGGCAGGTCGACGGTCACGCCGTCGGTCGCTGTGCCGGGCTCGAACTCGTACGTCAACGGCAGCGGCGGACCCTCCGAGCGCCATGCCGTCGGATACCGCTCCTCGGTGACATCGCCCGCCGTGGTGTTGACCAGCATGTCCAGGTCGAACGTCAGCAGGTCCGGTTGGTCGCGCCGCGTCTTCTTCCACCAGTTGTCGAAATGCCGCGCCGACACCACGTCCTGGTCGATCCGCTGGTCGTAGAACTCGAACAGCGTCTCGTCGTCCACCAGGATGTCCCGGCGACGCGCCCGGTTCTCCAACTCGGCCACCTCGCCCAGCAGAGCCCGGTTGTGGTGGAAGAACTTGTGGTGCGTCTGCCAGTCGCCGTCGACCAGCGCGCGCCGGATGAACAGCTCCCGGCACAGTTCCGGGTCGACGCGGCCGTAGTTCACGGTGCGGTCGGTGACGAGCGGAATGCCGTACAGCGTCACGCGTTCGGTCGCCATCACAGCACCGCGCGACCGCATCCACCTCGGCTCGCTGTACGTGCGGCGGACCAGGTGGCCTGCCAGCCGCTCCACCCACTCCGGTTCGATTCTCGCCGCGGTGCGGCCCCACAACCGCGACGTCTCGACCAGCTCGGCGGCCATCACCCAGCGCGGCGGCTTGCGGAACAGGGCCGAGCCCGGGAACACCGCGAACTTCGCGTTGCGCGCCCCCTGGTACTCGTTGCGTGCCGTGTCCTTGAGGCCGACGTGTGACAGCAGCCCGGCGAGCACCGCCTGGTGCACCTGATCGGGTTCGGCCGGGTTGTCACTCGGTGTCATGCCGAGGCCCCGGGTGATCTGCCGCAGCTGGCCGTGCAGGTCCAGCCATTCGCGTACCCGCAGGAAGTTCAGGAACTCCGACCGGCACAGTTTGCGGAACTGATTACTGGACAGCGCTTTCCGCTGCTCGCCGAGGTACTGCCACAGGTTCAGGTAGCCGGCGAAGTCCGAGTTCGGGTCGGTGAACCGGGCGTGCTGCTGATCGGCAGCCTGCTCGGAGTCGGTCGGCCGTTCGCGTGGGTCCTGGATGGACAGTGCGGCGGCGACCACGAGGACATCGCGCAGACTCCCGTTTCGGTCGGCCTCCAGCACCATCCGGGCCAGCCGCGGGTCGATCGGCAGCCGCGCGAGTTGCTTGCCGACATCGGTGAGCCGGGCGTCGTCCAGCGCGCCGAGTTCCTGCAGCAACTGCACGCCGTCGGCGATGTTGCGGCGGTCGGGCGGGTCCAGGAAGGGGAACGCGGCCAGGTCGCCCAGGTCCAGCGCGGACATCTGCAGGATCACCGAGGCGAGGTTGGTGCGCAGGATCTCCGGGTCGGTGAACTCCGGCCGCGCGTCGAAGTCGTCTTCCGAATACAGCCGGATGCACACGCCGTCGGACGTGCGGCCGCAGCGGCCCGAGCGCTGGTTCGCCGAGGCCTGCGAGATCGGCTCGATCGGCAGCCGCTGCACCTTGAGCCGGTGGCTGTACCGGGAGATCCGGGCGGTACCCGCGTCGATCACGTACTTGATCCCGGGCACGGTCAACGACGTCTCGGCGACGTTGGTGGCCAGCACGATGCGCCTGCCGGTGTGCGGCTGGAACACGCGGTACTGGTCACCGGAGGACAGCCGGGCATACAGCGGCGTGATCTCGGTGTTGCGCAGGTCCAGTTTGGCCAGCCCGTCGGCCGCGTCCCTGATCTCCCGCTCACCGCTGCAGAACACCAGGATGTCGCCCCGGCCGAGGGTGCTCAGCTCGCCGACGGCGTCGCAGATCGCCTGCACCTGGTCGCGGTCGGGGTCCGCGTCCGGATCGTCCGGGTCGATGATCGGCCGGTAACGCAGCTCCACCGGATAGGTCCGCCCGGACACCTCCAGCACCGGCACTGGGGCACCCTCGCGGCTGAAGTGCCGCGCGAACCGGTGCGGGTCGATGGTCGCCGAGGTGATGATGACCTTCAGGTCCGGGCGCCGGGGGAGTAGTTCCTTGAGGTAGCCCAGGATGAAGTCGATGTTCAGGCTGCGCTCGTGTGCCTCGTCGATGATCAGCGTGTCGTACTGGTAGAGCATCCGGTCGCGTTGGATCTCGGCGAGCAGGATGCCGTCGGTCATCACCTTGACCAACGTGCTGTCGCTGGCATGGTCGGTGAAGCGGACCGTGTAGCCGATCGGGCCGCCCAGTTCGGTGCCCAGTTCCTCGGCGATCCGTTCGGCCACCGTGCGGGCGGCCAGCCTGCGGGGCTGGGTGTGGCCGATCTGCCCGCGCACACCCCGGCCCAGTTCCAGACAGAGCTTCGGCAGCTGGGTGGTCTTGCCGGACCCGGTCTCGCCCGCGATGACGACGACCTGGTGGTCGCGGATGGCCGCGAGGATCTCGTCCCGCCGCCGGCTGACCGGCAGCGCCTCGGGATAGCTCGGGGTGGGCAGCGACTCCCGGCGGCGGCGGATCCGGTCCAGCCCGGATTCGACGGTGGTGGCGATCTCGTCGACGGCACGCTGCTGGGCTACGCGGTCGCGGATCTTGCGGGTGCCCTCCAGCCGCCGGCGCAGCCTGCGCTCGTCGCGGATCGTCAGGTCCGGGAGGAGGGCGGCCAGGTCGGCAGCGGACGTGGCGATCGGTGACGTGGACATACCCGCTCAACTGTAGGCAACCCCGACCCCCGGCCGCACGTCGTTATCGAGTGACCTTGCCTGCACCCGGTGCTACGAGCCGGCCAGCCGGTCGTTGGGCCGGCGGTCATGAAGGCGCCCAGTGCGTCGTCGATCCGCACGCCCGTCTCGTCCGCTACGTGGCCGGGGACCCCGGTGGTCGGCCGGCGCGTGGTCGAGCGTCTCGCCGGCCATGTCCCACTGCCTGGGTGTCCCACTGCCTGGGTGTGTGCGGCCTTTGCCCGCTGCGTCCCGGTCCGGCCCTCGTTGCACGTCGTACCGCACTGCGTCGACGCGCTGGTCAGGGCACCGAGGTCGGACCGGAAGCCCTTCACTGTCGCCGCCACGTCATCCGACTGCGACGGGCGGCCGGCTGGTCGGTTCCTACAGCTGGTCGACCACCAGATCCCGTGCGTCCGCATAGCGCTCCCGGACGTCCGGTTGCGGGCGTCCTTCGAACGTCTCGGTCGCGCCAATCGTCCAGAGTGGAGGGTCATCGGCGCCGGACATCACCCAGGCCGCTTGCCGGGCCGCGCCGTCGGCCACGTACTCGCCCGCCGGTGGCACGACGACCGGATAGCCGAGCACCCCGGGCGCGATCCGGCGGACGGCCTCGGCCCGCGCGCCGCCACCGACCAGTAGCACCCGCTCCACCGGCACACCGGCCGCGACGAGCGCGTCCAGGCCGTCGGCCAGCCCGCACAACATGCCCTCGACGGCGGCCCGCGCGACATTGGCCGGGGTGGCGTTGGTCAGCGTCAGGCCGTGCACGGCGCCGGTCGCTGTCGGCTTGGACGGGGTCCGCTCGCCCTCCAGGTACGGCACGACGACCAGGCCCTCAGCGCCCGACGGTGCGGACAGCGCCAACGTGCTCAGCTCGCCGACGCCTACGCCCAGCATCGTCGCCGCGGCCGTCAGGACCCGCGCGGCGTTGAGCGTGCACACCAGCGGCAGGAACACGCCGCTCGCGTCCGCGAAGCCCGCGATGATCGCCGTCGGGTCGGCGGTCGGCTGGTCGGCGACCGCGAACACGGTGCCCGACGTGCCGATGGACACCACCACGTCACCCGCGGCCGCCGCGACGCCGAGCGCCGACGCGGCGTTGTCGCCCGCGCCGGGCCCGAGTACCGCGCCGAAGGTCGCGTCGCCCGCGGTCGCCGTCGGACCGAGCACCTCGGGCACGACCGCGTCGTGGCCGAGCGCCTCGTGCAGCAGGTCGGGGCGATACTCGCCCGCGGCGGGCGACCAGTAGCCGGTGCCGCTGGCGTCGCTGCGATCGGTGGTCAGGGCGTCGATATCGGTGGCCCCGGCCAGCCGCCAGGTCAGCCAGTCGTGCGGCAGTGCCACCGCCGCCGTGCGGGCCGCGGCGTCGGGCTCGTGTTCGGCCAGCCAGCGCAGCTTCGCCACGGTGAACGACGCCAGTGGCACGCTACCCACCGCGTCCGCCCAGAAATGCGGGCCGCGCTCGGCCACCAGTTCGCTCGCCGCGTGCGCCGAGCGCAGGTCGTTCCACAGCAGTGCCGGCCGGACCACGTCACCGGCCTCGTCCAGGCACACCATGCCGTGCTGCTGGCCGCCCACCGAGACCGCGGCGACGTCCGCCAGCCCACCGGCGCGGTCAGCGGCCTCCTGCAACGCCCGCCACCACGCGTCCGGGTGCACCTCGGTGCCGTCCGGGTGTGCCGCGCTGCCCGACCTGATCAGCGCACCCGTCTCGGCGTCGCGCACCACGACCTTGCACGACTGGGTGGACGAGTCGATGCCGGCGACGAGCCTGGTCACCGCGCGCCCAGCAGGTGCTCCAACGCCAGTTGGTTGAGCGCGACGAACCCGTAGCCGCGCTCGGCGGCCTTGTCCGCGTCGAAGTCCTCGAACGCGGAGCGGTCGGCGAGCAGATCGGCAGTGGTCTCGCCGGCACCCAGTGTCGGGACGGCCAGTTCGTCCACCCGGGACGCGTGCAGCGCCTCGGCGACCCGGGGGTCGGCCCGGAACGCGGCGGCCCGCTCGCGCAGCAACAGATAGGTGCGCATGTTGGCGGCCGCACTGGCCCACACGCCGTCCATGTCCTCGGTACGGGAGGGCTTGTAGTCGAAGTGCCGCGGGCCCTCGTAGCCGCCGGTCTCCAGCAGATCCACCAGGAAGAACGCGTTGAGCAGATCACCGTGCCCGAACACCAGGTCCTGGTCGAACTTGATGCCGCGCTGCCCGTTGAGGTCGATGTGGAACAGCTTGCCCTGCCACAGCGCCTGGCTGATGCCGTGCACGAAGTTCAACCCGGCCATCTGCTCGTGGCCGACCTCCGGGTTCACGCCGACCATCTCGTGGTGCTCCAGCGTCGAGATGAACGCCAGCGCGTGCCCGACCGTGGGCAGCAGGATGTCGCCGCGCGGCTCGTTCGGCTTGGGCTCCAATGCGAAGCGCAGGTCGTAGCCCTGGTCGACGACGTACTGGGCGAGCGTGTCGACGGCCTCGCGGTAGCGGTCCAGCGCGGCCCGGACGTCCTTGGCGGCGTCGCTCTCCGAACCCTCGCGACCACCCCACATCACGTACGTCTGCGCGCCCAGCGAAGCGGCCAGGTCGATGTTGCGCAGCACCTTGCGCAGCGCGAACCGGCGGACCGCGCGGTCGTTGCTGGTGAACCCGCCGTCGCGGAACACGGGGTGGGTGAACAGGTTCGTGGTCATCATCGGCACCACGACCCCGGTCTCGGCCAGCGCCGTGCGGAAGCGCGAGATGTGGTGCTCGCGGGCCGCGTCGTCGCTGCCGAACGGGATCAGGTCGTCGTCGTGGAAGGTCACGCCCCAGGCGCCCAGCTCGGACAGCCGGTGCACGCTCTGCACCGGGTCCAGCGGCGGCCGGGTGGCGTCACCGAAGGGGTCGACCGCCCGCCAACCCACGGTCCACAGCCCGAAACTGAACCTGTCCGCCCGAGTCGGCTCGCCGGCCACGGCCATCGCCTCCCTGCCCATGTTAATAGTTCAGTCGTTGAACGTATCCGCCGGCAACCGCGAGGTCAAGTATTTCGTACAGCCGCCGAACTATTTAGAATGCCCAGGATGACCGACCCGTCACCCGCAGGCCAGCACACCCTGCGCCGGCACAACTCCGCGCTCGTGCTGCGCTCCGTGCTGGACACGCCGGGCATCTCCCGCGCCGCGATCGCCGCCCACACGGGCCTGGCCAAAGCCACCGTGTCCAGCCTGGTGGACCGGCTGATCGCCACGGACCTGGTGGCCGAGACCGGCCCCATGGTGCGCCCGGGCAGGGGCAGGCGCAGCACGGGACTCGTCCCGTCGGCCACCGGACCGCACGGCCTGGGCGTGGAGATCGGCGTCGACTACCTCGCGACCTGCCTGGTGGACCTGACCGGCGAGGTGCACGAGCACCGCGTCCGGGCCGTCGACAACCGGACCCGGCCGCCCGCGCGGGTACTCGCGTCGGCGGCGCGCGCGATCACCGCGGCACTGCGGGCCGCACATGATCGGGGCGTGCCGGTGGGCGGGATCGGGATCGCGGTGCCCGGCCTGGTCGAGTCGACCGGTCTGCTGCGGGTCGCGCCGAACCTCGGCTGGCGGGACGTGGACGTGGCGGCCGCGGTGAGCGCCCGGATCGACCGCCCGGACCTGTCCGTCGTGGTGGGCAACGAGGCCGACTTCGCCGCGGTGGCCGAACTCGGCCGGCCCGACGGCGAGCGCGACTTCGTCCTGGTGTCCGGCGAGATCGGCATCGGCGCCGGGCTCGTCGTGGACGGCAGGCCATTCCCCGGCGTGCGCGGGTTCAGCGGCGAGATCGGCCACCTGACGGTCGACCCGGCCGGCCCGGAGTGCGCGTGCGGCTCACGTGGCTGCCTGGAGCGCCTGGCCGGCCTGGAGTGGATCATGCGGGACGCGGGGGTGTGGCAGGCGGGGCCACCCGCCGGGTGTCTCGATCAGTTGATCGACCGCCTGACCGCCGACGACGACACGGCACTGGCCGCCGTGCGGGCCGCGGGCCGGTGGCTGGGCATCGCGCTGTCGTCGGTGGTCAACGTGGTGGACCTGCCGTGTGTCGTGCTCGGCGGCAGCTACGCGGCGCTCGCGCCGTGGTTGCGTGACCCGCTGGCCGGGGAACTGGACCGCCGGGTGATCAGCGCAGCGTGGTCGCCGGTCCGGGTGATCGCCTCCACGCTCGGTGGTGCGGCCGCGGTGCGCGGGGCGGCAGCGGCACCGGTCGCCGCGATCATTTCCGACCCGGACGGCTATTTCGATAGTGGTAACAATTAATTACACGCTCTGTGATTGGCATCACCGTACGTGTCAAAACGATCCTGTGGGCTGTGAGAACCGTATAAAGAACTGTTCCGTTGTCGACAGGCAGGAAGTGCCATGTCATTTCTCAGACGCCCGCTCGCGGTGGTTGCCGCCGCGGCGGGCATGCTGGCCCTGGGGGTGCCGGCTGTCGCGATGGCCAGCCCCTCCGCGCACCAGCACAACGGCGACCACCACGGTCGCGATCACGGCCGGCACGACCGCGCATTAGCCGTGCACCAGGTGAACCTGGTGTCCGACGTGCCGGGCAGGGCGCCGCTCACCGATCCGGACCTGGTGAACCCGTGGGGCCTCGCGGCTCTGCCGACCTCACCGCTGTGGTCGGCCAACAACGGCACCGATTCGGCGACGCTCTACACGGTGGCACCGGCCGCGACCACGGCCGCCAAGGTGCCCACGGTCCGGGTCACGTTCCCGGACACGCCGGAACTGCCCACCGGGCAGGTTGCCAACCCTGGCACCGGTTTCGTCAACACGCTCGGCGCGGCGAGCGCCCCGGCCCGCTTCATCTTCGCCACGCTCACCGGTCACATCGAGGCGTGGGCGCCCGGCCTCGACCCGAACATGGGCAACGCGCAGACGCGCGCCACCGTGCCCGGCGCGGTCTACACCGGCCTCACGCTGGCCACCGCGGCCGGCGGCGACCAGTTGTACGCCGCTGATTTCGGCCAGAACAGAATTGACGTCTTCGATTCGACCTTTACTCGGGTGAAAACGCCGTCCTGGGCGTTCCGCGACGTTTCCGAGCCGAGGGGCTATTCGCCGTTCAACGTGCAGACGCTGGGCAACCACATTTTCGTGGCTTATGCGAAGGTCGACCCGAAGACCGGCCGCAGCGCTGACGGCGTCGGTCTGGGTGTCGTCGACGAATTCACCCTGGACGGCCACTTCGTGGCTCGAGTGGCCAGTCACCAGACGCTGGACGGCCCGTGGGGTTTGGCCATCGCGCCCGCGAGTTGGGGCAGGCTGGCCGGCTCCCTGCTGGTCGGCAACTTCGGCAACGGCCGGATCAACGTGATCTCGCTGGGCCGCCACCACGACCAGATCGTCGGCCAGCTGCGGGACAGCCGCGGCCGGGTCCTGTCCATCGAGCGCCTGTGGGCGCTGCTGCCCGGCACCGCCACCACCGGCGGGACCGACGCGGTGTTCTTCAGCTCAGGTCTGGACAACGAGCAGCACGGCCTGCTCGGTCTGCTGCGGCCGTAGGCGCAACTCCTCCCGACCGGCATGATGTTTCTTTCATGGCCGGACGTGGCATCTGGCCGGCCGGGAGGAGCTGTCGTGGTCAGGACGTCCGACGGCGAGGTGGCCAACACCACCGCCGTGGTCCGCATCATCAACGAGCGGGCCGTCTACGAGCAGACCCGCAGGCTCGGCCCGGTGTCCGCGTCGCAGCTGGTGACGGCGACCGGCCTGTCCAAGCCGACGATCGGCCTCGCCCTGGGCAGCCTGGAGCGGGCGGGCCTGGTGCGCCACGTCGGGCACCGCGTCGGCCAGGTCGGGCGGGCACCCCGGCTTTACGAGATCCAGCCGGGCGCGGGCTGGGCGCTGGCCATCGACATCGGCGGCTCGTGGCTGCGTGCCGCGCTCGCCGACCTGTCCGGCACGATCGTCGCGCGGCACGAGGAACGCGTCCGTGCCCGGACCTCGCCGACGCTGCTGCACCAGGTCGAGGAACTCGCCGAGACCGTGCCCGCCATGGCGGGCATCGCGCTGTCCGACGTCACGCACACCGTGCTGGGCATCCCCGGTGTCTACGAACGGGAGTCGGCCGCGATCTCGGCGGCGCCCAACCTGCCCGGCTTCGAGGGCTCGGCGGCGGTCGGGGAGTTACGGGTGAAGCTCGGCGAGCGGTTCTCCATCGACAACGACGTCAACCTCGCGACACTCGCCGAGCAGGCATACGGGCTCGGTGCGGCGGTGCGGGACTTCGTGTTCGTCTCCGTCGGCACCGGGATCGGCATGGGCGTGGTCGCCGACGGCAGGCTCTACCGCGGCGCGCACGGGCGGGCAGGCGAGATCGGGTTCCTGCCGGTCGACGGTCAGGACACGGCGGCCCAGGACGCGGCGGCCCGGCAGCGCGGTTTCCTGGAGACGGCCGCGTCGGCCGACGGGATCGTCGCCTGCGCGCGGGCAACCGGTATGAGCGCCGAGTCGGCGGAGGAGGTGTTCGACGCGGCCCGCTCCGGTGACGCCGCGGCGATGCAGGTCGTGGCTGCCGAGGCCGACCACCTGGCTCGTGCGCTCGCGTCGATCATCGCGGTGCTCGACCCGGCGCTGATCGTGCTCGGCGGCGGGGTCGGCAGCAACGTCGACGTCCTGCTGGAACCGATCCACAGCAGGCTGACCGACCTGCTCGCCCTGGTGCCGCCACCGATCGAGGTATCGGCCGTCGGACGGGAGAGTGTGGTGCTCGGTGGGCTGGCCGCCGGTCTGGACCTGGCACGCGACATCGTGCTCACACAGATCGAGGCGTAGAGCGGTCTATCGTGGGGGGTATGGGACAGCTCGGGGACATGTTTCCCGGCGCGAAGCTGCGCAAGGACACGCCGGAGGAAGCGGGCAACGGCCAGCGATTCGAGCCGGGTCCGCTCGACCTGGACGGCGGCGTCGTCCAGGTGCGCGCGCCGCGACCGGCCAAGCCTGCCGACGATTCCGACGACGAGGACTGAACCTCAGTAGGCACCTGAGCCGCTGAACACCGCGCGCACGGTCTTCCAGAGGATCAGCGCGTCCATCGCCAGCGACCAGTCCTCCACGTAGCGCAGGTCCAGCCGCACGGACTCCTCCCACGACAGGTCGCTCCGTCCGCTGACCTGCCACAGCCCCGTCATACCCGGCTTCACCAGTAGCCTGCGCTTGACGTCGGGCCCGTAGGTCCGCGTCTCCTCGGGCAGCGGCGGCCGCGGTCCGACCAGCGACATCGTCCCGTTGACCACGTTGATCAGCTGCGGCAGCTCGTCCGCCGAGTACTTGCGCAGCCAGGCGCCGACCTTGGTGATCCTCGGGTCGGACTTCATCTTGAACAGCGGTCCCGCACCGTCGTTGGTCAGCCGCAGCATGATCTGCTTGGCGTCCGCGCCCACGACCATCGTGCGGAACTTGATCATCGTGAAGGGCTTGCCGTCCTTGCCGATCCGCCGCTGCGTGTAGAACACGGGGCCGCGGCTGTTGAACTTGATCAGCGTGGCGAACAGCAGCAGCATGGGGGAGAGCACGAGCAGCAGCAACGAGGCCGCGACGCGGTCGAAGACCTCCTTGACCACCCGGCGGACCCCGGTGAACACCGGAGCGCTGACCCGCAGCAGCGGCATGCCGAGCACGCCGCTGACGTGCACCCTCGGTCCGGCGACCTCCATCAGCACCGGCGCGACCACCATCTCGGCGGTGCTGCCCTCCAGGTCCCAGGCCAGTTGCTGCAGCCGGCGCGGGGTCCAGTACTGGTCGGCCGTGATGCCGACGATCCGGTAGCCGCCGCGACGGACGTGGTCGGCGAGATCGGCCAGCTGGCCGATCACCGGCACGCCGTCGATCCGGTTGCCGTTGCCCGCTCTGCCGTCCACGGTGCAGACGGCCTCGACCCGCCAGCCCAGGTGGGAGATGTTGCGGGTCCTGGTGATCAGGTCGTGCACGGTCTCGGTGCTACCGGCCGCCAGTACCGGCAGCATGCAGCGGCCGTCCTTGCGGGCGCGGTGCAGATAGCGGCGCAGCAGGTAGCGCTGCGGCATCGCGAGCACCGCGATGGTCGGGATCACCAGGAACACCCACGGCCTGCCGTTGCCGTCGCCCACGGCCAGCGAGACCAGCGCGAGGATCACCGCGGCCGTGACCAGTGCGCGGCCCAGCCTGCGGAACTCCTCGGCACCGTGGCCCAGGACGTGACTGCGCCAGGACCGGCTGGCCATCAGCGAGCCGCACACGACGACCACGGTGACGACGGCCGAGATCAGCAGCCGGTACGGGCCGTCGACGTTCACGTGCTTGCCCAGCAGCGTGGCCGCGATCAACAGGGCCAGGCCGGTGGCGAGCAGGTCACTGCCGATCACGGCCCACCGGTAGTTGCGTTCCCACGACGCCACGGTCGGCTGGGCGTGGGCCGGCAGCCTGGTGGGCCCGGACAGGTAGTGGGGACCGGCACCCGGACTCGGGTCGCGGCGATGACTCGCGGGGTGGACCTGTTCACTCATGCGACCACCTCGCCGGCGCTCGGCGGACGCATGCGCGAGGCCCTGTGCTCGATGAATCGCTCGTTTGCTCGCTCATGCCCGAACCGCCTCCACCACTCTGGCCCGACACCTCGGACCCGACGGCACGAGAGCGAAGGACGGGGCGGCCGTCGATGCCGGGAACATCCCCATAGGCACCGCCGGTTTGTCGCACCGCCCGGACTGCTGGTCTCGCTCCCGCATTACGCCTCCGGCGCGCACACCCTGCTCGGGACGTGCGTCATCGCGAGACGCCCCCCGGCGCCCCTTGCTTTGGTCTGGTGGGACGACGCGGCCACTCCGGCGATTTATCCGGTCGGCCCGTCTGTTGTTCACCCTTCGCCACCTGAATCGGTGGGGGCGCTATCCCTGTTACAGAGTGTGGCGAAAAATAGGGACAACCACAGAAGCCTTTCGACTCTCTTCATCAGCGGTATCGCCACGCCCGGTGGATCCGATTTGGACGGTGCGTCACACGGTTGGGTTAACCGTCACTCTGCGGTGTCGCTGCACGTCGGGACGTTGTAGTACCCAGTGTGTGATCCCCGTGATAACTCGTTGTCCGGAGCAAGATTACGGAGAGTTCGCATATTTGGTGTAACCCAGGCGGTACCGGCCGTCGACCGGGCTACCGTGAGTAGGTTGGTGCGGGGCGAACCATGGCACCGGAAAGGACCGATCCGATGGCGCGCAAGAAATCAGGCATCGGGCTGCTGGGATGGATCGCCGTCGTGGTGCTCGTGCTGCTTGTACTCGCCTATCTCCAACATCACAACTTGGTCCACCTTCCGGTCAAACTACCCTGATCAGGCACCCTGACGAGGTGACCAGTCCGATGAACGACCAGCCCGCCGCCCTGAACTACGCGTCCTACCTGGCCCTGGACGAGATCCTCGGCGCGCAGCGGCCGCGGTCGGACGAGCACGACGAGCTGCTGTTCATCGTCATCCACCAGGTCTACGAGCTGTGGTTCAAGCAGTTGTTGCACGAGCTGGGCGCGCTGCAGCGCCACCTGACCGAAGGTCGCACACCGCAGGCGTTGCACACACTGCGGCGGACGCTGACCATCCTCAAGGTCGCGGTCGCGCAGATCGACGTGCTGGAGACGATGACGCCCCGGCAGTTCACGTCGTTCCGTGCCCGGCTGGACGCGGCGAGTGGTTTCCAGTCGGCACAGTTCCGGGAGCTGGAGGCCGTGCTGGGCAGGCGGGATCCCAAGGTGGTCGAGCACTACCCGGCAGGCGGGCGGGAACGGGACCGGCTGGCGGCCGCGATGGCCCGCCCGTCGTTGTTCGACTCGTTCCTGGCCTATCTGGCGACGGCCGGTTACCCGGTCGAGCGGGACGGCGTGCGCGCCACGCTGCTGGCCGTGTACCGGGATGACGGCGGCGAGGCGCAGGTCGCCGAGTGTCTGGTCGACCTGGACGAGGGCGTGCAGGAGTGGCGCTACCGGCACATCAAGATGGTCGAACGCACCATCGGCGACAAATCTGGCACAGGTGGCTCGTCCGGTGCCGCGTACCTGCGGACGACGGTGTTCTCGCCCGCCTTCCCGGAACTGTGGGCTGTCCGCGGCGATCTGTGAGACCGTCCGTCCGCTGTGGACGTTGACCGGCGGTGCGGACCGCCGGGACCATGCGGTCCAGTGGTTGCCTAGTGGCGCACGAGAGTTACCACAACCGTGGTGGCGGCGGCCTGCGGAAAATATCGCGGGAACACTCATGAGTACTCTCAAACAAACGCCTCGCGTGTTTTTGTGGAATCCCCGCGTAAAACGGCTCGCGGCGGTGTGTAATTCTTAGGATCTTCCGTCGCTGACATCGCTGTGGGCTCGGCACCGAGGGAGTAAGACGTGGCTATGGCCGGCGAGCCGATCTCCAGTACGGTCAGAGCGGTCGAGCTCGGGCTGCGGCTGCGCGCCCGCCGTGATCAACTCGGCCTGACGGCGGCGGCCGTCGGCCGGACCACCGGCATCGGTGGCAACAACCTCTCGTCGATCGAGATCGCGAAGCGGCGGCTCACCTCCACGAAACTTTCCGAGCTGGCGAAGATCTACGAACTGTCCGAGGCGGAGCTGGCCGAACTGGACGCGCTGCGCGTGCAGGCGGACCGGCGCGAGTGGTGGGACGACTACGGCCGGCTGTACTCCGACGATTTCCTGCGGTTCATCGGCCTGGAGGCGGGCGCCGCGTTCCAGCGTGAGTACGCCGCGGAGACCATCCCCGGCCTGCTGCAGACCGCCGACTACGCCAGGGCGATGATCCGCGGCGGTTCGCCGTACATCAAGCCGGTCGACGTCGGCCCACGGGTCGAGTCCCGGCTGGCCCGCCAGGCCCCTTTGTACGGCCCCAACCCGCCCGAGCTGACCGTCCTCATTGGGCAGACCGCGCTGCGCCAGGAGGTCGGTGGCCGCGACGTGATGGCCCACCAGCTCGACCGCCTGTGCACGCTCGTGCAGGAGAGGCCGGACCACATCCGGGTACACGTCATGCCCTACGACGCGGGCGCCCACCCGGTGATCGGCGGCAGCCTGAAGATCCTCTCGTTCGCATCGCCCTGGTTGTCGGACATGGTCTGGCAGGAGGCCGTGACGACCGGCACCTTGATCGAGAAGCCGCAGGTGGTCGGCGAGCTCACGGCCAGTTTCGTCGAGGCCGTCGACCGTGCGCTGGACCGGGACGCGTCACTGGAGGCGATGCGGGCAGCGCGCAAGGAAATGGAGACTTGATGCCCAGCCAGGCCAACGCAGGTCCCGCCCGGCGGACCGGCTGGCGCAAGAGTACGCGCAGCAACCCATCGCAGAACTGTGTCGAGATCCGCGTCGACGGGACGGTGGCCCGGATCCGCGACAGCAAGAACACGCTGGGGCCGATGATCGCCTGCGCACGGGCCAGCCTCGCCGTACTGGTGGACTGGATCCGGCGCGGCGAAGCGGGCGTCTGACCCGCTACGCGACGTCCCGTCTGCGGAACCCGGCGAGACCGACCACGGCCAGCACGGCGGCGACCAGGATCAGCCAGCCGATCGGCGCGCCGCTGAACAGGCCGCCGGGCAGCCTCGGCACGTGTGTGTACGGCGAGATGTCCATGGCCCACTGCGGCAGGTTCAGGCTCGGCCCGAGTTCGGCGAGCAGGAAGCACACGACCAGGGCCGCCCAGCTGACCGCCGTCCACTCCGGCACCAGGCCGAACAACGCGATCGCCACGCCGGCCAGCACCCAGGTGGCCGGGATCTGCACCCCCGCCGCGGCCAGCACCCTGGGCAGCGCGCGCGCGACGTCTCCGGTGCGCAGCCCGTAGGCCACGCCCGCGACAGTCCCGCTCACCGCGAGCAGCAGCGCGCCGCCGAACGCCGAGACGACCAGGTGGCCGGTCGCGTAGGGCACCCGCCCGACGCCGGTGGACAGCACGGACTCGGTGCGCAGCGAGGATTCCTCCACCCGCAGCCGCACCACGGTCTGCACGGTGAACACGGCGGCGACCAGGCCGAGCAGGCCCATGAACGCCGACAGCAGCGCGTCGGAGGCACCGTTGACCCCACCAAGCCGGCCGATGATCTTCGCCAGCTGCGGGCTCGTCGCGGTCACGCTCGCCATGTCGTGGGTGATCGCGCCGAGCACGCCACCGATCAGCGTGAACGCCACCAGCCAGCCCAGCAGCAGGCCACGCTGCAGCCGCCACGCCAGCGAGATCGGGCCGCGCAGAGCGGGGGACGCGGTGGCCGGACCGGGCCGGTCGGGCAGCAGCCCGGCGCCCAGATCGCGGCGGGCGACCAGCGCGATCGCCACACAGCTGCCCAGCACGGCCAACCCTGTGCCCAGCGCGAACACCCACCAGCGGTCCCCGGCGAACGGCCGGATCTGCTGTCCCCAGCTGATCGGTGAGAGCCAGGACAGCCAACGCAGGCCGCTGCCCGCCGAGTCGCCGATCGCGCGCAGCAGGAAGGCGATGGCCAGCACCGTGATCGCGATGCCGTTCGCGCCGCGCGAGGTCGCGGCGAGTTGCGCGGCGACGGCGGCGACACCGGCGAACGCCGCGCCCACCACGGCCAGCGCCATGCCGAGCACGAACGAGCCGCCCGCAGGCTGGCCGATCAGCGTCAGCCCACTGCCGATCACCAGGCCCAGCGCCAGGTCCGTGCCCAGTGCGAGTGTCAGACTCGCGGTCAGTGGCGCGTACCGGCCGACGACGCCGGATCCGATCAGCTCCAGCCGGCCCGCTTCTTCCTCGGCCCTGGTGTGCCGCACGATCACCAGGATGTTCATCAGGCCCAGCAACGTGCCGCCCAGGCCGCCGATCCGCCACGCGGTGAGCCCGCCGATCGTGGTCAGGTCGAACGTCGGGCCGACCAGCGCATGGAACGTCGGGTTGGCGGTGACGCTCGCCGCGAACGACAGGCGGGACGCGAGCGTCGGGTAGATGCCGCGGAACGTATAGGCGGTGCCGATGGCCAGCGCGATCAGCAGGTAGCACCACGCCGCCAGCATGATCCGGTCGCGCCGAGCCGCCAGCTTGACCAGTTCTCCGGTGCCGGTGATCATCTCGCCGCCACCGCCTCGCCGGCCCGGTAGTGGCGCAGGAACAGCTCCTCCAGCGTGGGTGGCCTGCTGACCAGCGACCGCACCCCGATCGCGGTCAGCGCGGCGAGCACGCTGTCCAGGTGGTCGTTGTCCACCTCGAACCGGACCCGGTCTCCCGTGTCGGTACGCAGGTCGTGCACGCCCGCCAGATCGGCGAGACCGTTCGGTGGTGCGGCCAGCTCGGCCTCGATCGAGGTGCGCTTGAGGTGCCGCAGTTCGGTGAGCGTCCCGCTGTCCACCACCCGGCCTGCCCGCACGATGCTCACGCGGTCGCAGAGCACCTCGACCTCGCCGAGGATGTGACTGGACAGCAGGACCGTCCGGCCGCGGCGGTGCTCCTCGGTCACGCAGTCACGGAACACGGCCTCCATCAACGGATCCAGACCGGACGTCGGCTCGTCCAGCAGCAGCAGTTCCACGTCGGAGGACAGCGCGGCGACCAGCGCCACCTTCTGCCGGTTGCCCTTGGAGTAGCTGCGGCTCTTCTTGGTCGGGTCGAGGTCGAACCGCTCCAGCAGGTCGTCGCGGCGTTGCCGGTCGAGGCCGCCACGCAACCTGCCGAGCAGGTCGATCACCTCGCCGCCGGTCAGGTTCGGCCACAGCGTGACGTCGCCGGGCACGTAGGCCAGCCGCCGGTGCAGGGTCGTCGCGTCGCGCCACGGGTCGCCGTCGAGCAGGGTCACGGTGCCCCCATCGGCTCTCAGCAGGCCCAGCAGGACACGCAGGGTGGTGGATTTGCCCGCACCGTTCGGCCCCAGGAAGCCGTGCACCTCGCCGGTCCGTACGGTGAGATCGAGATCGTCGAGCGCGACCGTGCGACCGAAGGTCTTGCGCAGCGCGGAGATCGAGATGGCGGTAGACACGCTGACAACCTACAGTGGTTTCAGAAAATCGTGAAGGTGGTGAACCGTATAAACTCCGTCAACATGGGTGACCAGGGGCCGAACCCCACGACCGAACGGGACGAGCAGGCGGTGTCCCAGTTCATCGAGCGCTTCTCCGCCACCCTGGTCGAGGCGGGCTTCCCGCGGATGGGCGCCCGGGTCTTCGTCGCGCTCCTGGCCAGCGAGACCGGCAGGCTCACCGCCGCCGAGCTGGCCGAACGGCTGCGCGCCAGCCCGGCCGCGATCTCCGGTGCGGTGCGCTTCCTGGTGCAGCTCGACCTGGCCAGCCGCCAGCGTGAGCCCGGGTCCCGGCGCGACCTGTACGTGGTCGAGGACGACGTCTGGGTGCACGTGATCAACACCCGGCTGAGCGCGATCAACCGCTGGGGTGACCAGATGGCCGTCGGCGTCGAGGCGGTCGGCAAGGACAGCGAGGCCGGTAGCCGGCTGACCGAGATGGTGTCCTTCTTCGACTTCATGCGCGCGGAGCTGCCGGAATTCATGGACCGCTGGAGCCAGGAAGGCAAACGGGACTGAACATCCTCGTTACCAGATCGCGCCGAATAGCATCCTGCTCGATTGGCGGCGGCTCGTCTCAATTGGCGAGCCGGTCGACGAGTCTGCGCAGGTCAGAGTCGCCAGCCCTGAGCGCCCGGCCAGGCGCAGGCAGCCGAACCCGCCGCGACGGCCAGCCGTAGCGCCTCGGCATCGGGGGTCCCCGCCGCGAGGGCCGCTGCCAGTGCCCCGGCGAAAGCGTCGCCCGCGCCGGTGGTGTCCACGACGGTCACGTCATCGGGCGCGGCCGCCTCGTGCTCGCCCCAGCGCGCCCCACCCGCACCCAGCGTCACGCACACCGACGCCGCCGCGACCGAGGGCAGTCGCTCGGCCTCGTGCTCGTTGACCACCACCGGGTCGGCCACCGCGAGCAGCGCCGCCGGCGGCACCTGCCACGGCGACGGGTTGAGCACCACCCGCACGCCTGCCGCCCTCGCCAACTCGGCCGCCCGCAACACCGCGGGCATCGGGATCTCCAGCTGTAGCAACACGACGCCGGCCGAGGCGATGACGTCCGCGTGCCGCTGCACCTGCGCTGCCGTCATCGTCGCGTTGGCCCCCGCGATCACGATGATCGTGTTCTCGCCGTGCCCGTCCACCGCGATCAGCGCGTGCCCGGTCGGCGTGTCGGCCGCGGTGTGCACACCCGTCACGTCGACGCCCCGCTCGGCCAGGCCGTCCCGGTAGTCCGGGCCGTCGGCCCCGATCCGCCCGCACAGCAACGTCCGCGCGCCCGCCCGGGCCGCGGCCGCCGCCTGGTTCGCGCCCTTGCCGCCGGGCAACCGGTCCAGCCCGCTGCCGCGCACAGTCTCACCCGGCCGCGGATGCGCCTCGACCCTCGTCACCAGGTCGATGTTCAGCGACCCGACCACGCACACCGTGCCCACGCGGTCAGCTCCCCGCCACCGTGGCCAGGAACAACTCGCGCAGCCGCGGCCCGTCCACGCCCATCGCCACGTCGACCAGCTGCTGCTGCGCCGAACGCCCGTGCACCGCGTCCTCACCGTCGACGGACCGATGATCCACCACCGTCTGGCCACGCGTGAGCCCGCCCGCCAGCTCGACCGACACCGGCAGCCGCCGCACCGCGAGCGCACCGGGATCGGCCACCGCCAGCACCGCACCCGCGTCGCCCAACCCGGCACCACGGGGCTCGGCCAGCCGGTGCTCGTGCCCGTACCGGTCGGCCGCGTGCTGGAGCAACCGCCCGGCCAGCCGCGCCCCCGGCTCCTCGCTGCCTGCCAGCGCGTCGGCCTGGTGGCGCCGCAGCGCGACGCCGTAGAACACGTCCAGCCCGTACATGGTCAGCGGCAGCCCGGCGCCGAACACCATCGCGGCGGCTTCCGGGTCGTGCCACACGTTGAACTCCGCGACCGGGGAGGCGTTGCCGACCCACGCCGAGCCGCCCATCGTCACGACCCGCCCGATGTTGCCGACCACCCGCGGGTACATCCGCAGCAGCAGCGCGATGTTCGTCAGCGGCGCCAGCGTGACGAGCGTGACCGGCTCGGGCGCGGCCAGGATCTGGTCGCGCAGCAGTTCCACGGCGTGCTCGTCGACCGGCCGGCGCGTCGACTCCGGCAGCCCCAGGTCGCCCATCCCGTCCTCGCCGTGCACCATCCGCGCGTGCCGGGCCGGCTCCAGCAGGGGAGTGGCGGCACCACGGGCCACCGGCACGTCGGCGGCACCGGCCGCGTCCAGCACCTTCAACGTGTTCGCGACCACCTGGTCCACGTCGGTGTTGCCCGCGACGCAGCTGATCGCGCGCAGGTGCAGGTTCGGGTGCCGGACGGCGAACAGGATCGCCAGCGCGTCGTCGACACCGGTGTCCACGTCCAGGATGAGCTCGGTCATGCCCGGAATGTACTGGCAGTCCGCACTGTGCCGCGGCGCCGGCCAGGGATGTCCTGACCGGCGCCGCGGGCTCGGGGGTGAAGCTCAGTCCGAACTGCTGGCGGCTTTCGCCTCTGCCTTCTCTTCTGCCTTCTCCTCGCGCCGCTCGGCCTTGGTGTGGCCGTCGTTGCGCAGCAGCCAGCCCCGGCGCCGCGGACTGCCGGTATCCATGTCCGCCGCCGGGGTCAGCCTGGTCGTGTCGTCGCTCGCCACCACGTCCGGCTCGGCCGCCGCGGCGGCGGCGTTCGCCTCGCGGACACCGACCACACTGAACCGGCCGATCGCCGTCGCGGCCAGAAACACGATCACCACACCGAGTCCGGTGAAGAACCCGATCTGCTCGACGACCACCTGCACCGTGCCCGTGCCGACCGGCGTGCCGGTCTGGGGCTGGCCGTCGGCCGTCCACAGCTTGCTCACGATCGGACCCACGGCGAACCACCCACCGGCCAGAGCGGTGAGCCATCCCGCCCACAGACCGACAGCGCGGCTCGCGCTACCCATCAGGATCAGACCACCCAGTACGGCGACCGCACCGGGAACGACCTCCAGCCACAATCGGCCCATCGTCATCGTCCACGTCGAGTCCGGCGTGTACGCGTAGCCGAAATGCGGTCCGATGAAGGGCACCAGGGCACCCCACGCTCCCAACAGGAGCACCAGGAACCCGCTGGCCACGCCGCGTGTCCTGGGCACTCGCCAGGTTGCAACGGAGCGGGACCCCGCAACTCGACCGCCGCTGACCGTGACCATGCTCGATCACCTCGCCTATCCATGACCGACGCCTACCGTCGGTGTTCGGGGGGTAACCCCGGTCGCCGGCTGCCAACCCTGCGATTTGCGATCGTGATCTTCGCCGGCTCACCCGAACGGGGCTTCGTCCGGCTGGTCGTCGCGTGCGCCACCAAGATGGGGCGATGCTCCCGCTGACCAGGGTGCGCTGGCGCCATCGCCGCCGTCGCCTGTACTCGGTGCCGGTGGCGTTCGTGATCGGCGCGCTCGTGCTGGCCTGGGCGGTGCCGGCACTGGATCGGGCGGTGGACGCCGAACTGGTCCACATCGAAGGCGACTTCACCGGCTACGTGTTCGACTCGCCCGACCGTCGCGGGCACACTGTCGGCCATCGCGTCGGGCATGATCGCGTTCAGCGGCCTGGTGTTCACCCTGCTGCTGCTGGCCGTGCAGTACGGCACCGGCCAGCTCTCCGCCCGGCTGGTGCCGCGACTGGCCAACGACAACGTGGTGCGCAGCGCGCTCGGCGTGTTCACCGGCACCTTCGTGTACTGCCTGCTGATCGCGATCCGGCTGGGTACCCGGCTCGTCAATTACGACCTGTGGCTGTCCTCGCTCGTCGCCATCGGCATGATGCTGCTCAGTACCGTGCTGTTCTTCGCGATGGTCACGCGGATGGTCGACCTGCTGCGCATCGTCCGGGTCTGCGTCGGGCTGGGCCGCCGCGGCGCGCGGTACGTCGGCACGACGCACCCGCACGCGTTCGACACCGGGTACGAGGAGGCGCTGCCGCTGCCGGAGTGCCCGCCCGCGGCGGTGATCCAGCACCGCGAGGCACCGGCCGTCCTCGTGGACATCGACCCGGCCCGCCTGGCGCGGCTGGCCCGCCGCCACCACGTGCGGCTGACGTTGCTGCCCGCGCTCGGCGAGTATGTCCGGACCGACACCGTGCTGTGTCAGGTGTGGGGTCACGGCCGCGTCCAGGCCCGCCGGGTGCGCGGGCTCGTCGCGTTCGCCGAGGAGCACGCGGTGTCCGGGCGGCACCCGGCGGCGATGTTGCGGGCGCTGGTGGACATCGCGTTGAAGGCGCTGTCGCCGGGCATCAACGATCCGACAACCGCGACTCAGGCACTGGACGAGATCGAGCTGGTACTGCTGGCCCTGGCCGGGCGGGAACTCGGCCTGGTGACGGTGCGCGGGCGCGACGACCAGCCGCTGCTGGACTACCGGCTGCCCAGCTGGGAGGACTACCTTTCCTTGTCCACCGACGAGATCCGGTACTACGGCGCCGGTTCGGTGCAGGTGCTGCGGCGGCTGCGCGGCCTGTTCGCGGAACTGCTCGCGCACACCCCGATGAAGCGGCATCCCGCTGTGCGGCAACGGGTCGCGGCCCTGGACGCGTCGCTGCGCCGCGATCATCCCGGCGCGCTGGACGCCGCCCTCGCGGCAGGCACCGACCGGCAGGGCCTCGGCGGACCGGCTCCCTACCGGGACGCCGTCGGCTGAGCGCGCGCCGGGCGCTGGTTGGCCCTAACGTCAGCGAGATGAGCGAGTCCGCGGTGCTGTGGTTCCGGCGCGATCTTCGGACCGGTGATCACCCGGCCCTGCTGGCCGCCACCGAATGTGCGGATGCCGTGCTGGGCGTGTTCGTGCTGGACGACGACCTGCTGCGGCCCGCGGGCGCCGTCCGCCGGGCGTTCCTGTACGACTGCCTGCGCGCCCTGGACGACCAGCTGTCCGGCCGGCTGCTCGTGGTCAGCGGACGCCCGACCGACGTGCTGCCGCAGGTGGCAGCGGCTGTCGGCGCGTCGAGCGTGCACGTCACCGCGGACTGCGGGCCCTACGGCCGGACCCGCGACGAGGCCGTCGAGAAGGCACTGACCGAGCGAGGCGCCGAGCTGGTGCGCACCGGATCGCCCTACGCGGTCACGCCAGGCAGGGTGCGCAAGCGGGACGGCACGGCGTTCCGGGTTTTCACCCCGTTCTATCGAGCCTGGCTGGAACACGGCTGGCGCAAACCCGCCTCCGGTTCGGCCACGACTCGCTGGCTCGACCCACCCGCCGGGTTCGCACGGGACATCCCCACCGAACAGGTGTCGCCCGGCGTCGACCTGCCCGCGGCGGGGGAGCGCGCCGCGCTGCTGCGCTGGTCGGCATTCCACGACGGCTGCCTCGTCGACTACGCAGCGGCGCGCGACCGGCCGGACCGGCCGGGCACCAGCCGGATGTCGGCCTACTTACGTTGGGGCTGCGTGCATCCGCGCACCCTCCTGGCAGGTCTGGGTGCGGGTGACGGAGCGGCGGCGTTCCGCGCGGAGCTGGCGTGGCGGGAGTTCCACGCGGACGTGCTGTGGCACCAGCCACGCACCGCCCGGCACAACTACGACCGCCGGTTCGACGAGTTCACCTACGACGCGGGCACGGCCGCCGAATCGGCGTTCGAGGCATGGTGCGCGGGCCGCACGGGCTATCCACTGGTCGACGCCGGGATGCGGCAGCTCCTCGCCGAGGGCTGGATGCACAACCGGGTGCGGATGGTGGCGGCCAGCTTCCTGGTCAAGGACCTGCACCTGCCGTGGTGGCGCGGGGCGAGGCACTTCATGCGGCATCTGGTGGACGGCGACTTGGCGTCCAACCAGCTCAACTGGCAGTGGGTGGCCGGTTGCGGGACCGACGCGGCGCCGTACTTCCGGGTGTTCAACCCGGTCGTGCAGGGCACCAAGTTCGACCCGGACGGCGACTACATCCGGCGCTACGTCCCGGAACTGCGTGCGGTGCAAGGCAAGCACATCCACGAGCCGTGGCGCCTACCCGATGGCCCGCCCGCCGGATACCCGCTGCCGATCGTGGAGCATGCCCACGAACGCCAGGTCGCGCTGGAACGCTACAGTGCGATCTCCGGCTGACCGGCCCGCCGCCGCGCGTCTCACCCGGAAAGCGAGGGTGTACCGGGCTGAGCGTCACCCGGGCGAGTGGATAGTGCAACGAAATGGACCGGTTTGGGGTTAGAGCTGCTAACACAATAACTGTTCGGCTCGCGTCGCCCAGGCACGCCATCTGCGGCGTTGTCGTCGGCCCCGGTACAACAGCGGTACCGGGACCTCCTTCGCCTTGCAGCCGGCGCACCTGGACGCCGCTCCCTGATCGAACGCCATTGTATTAGCAGCTCTTAACCATAACGGCGGTGTGGCTGCCAGGCGGAATAGGCACAGCGCGGACGGCCCCGACGATCCGCTGTCACGCGGCCACCGCCCAAACCGCGTGCCAGCTCTGCCGCGCAGCAGCCGATTGCGCGAACTCGGCTCAGCACCCGGCACATCCGCGCCCGCGACCGCCGATCGCGGGCCGGCCGGCGCGGTGCACCGGCCGGCCCACCATCACGTGGGCGCGATCACGGGCCGACCGGGACCGCCCGCACGGTCACCGGGGCGACGGTCGGGTCCAGTTCGGTCGCCTGGTCGACGCCAGCCGGCGTGAGCACGTCCATCGCTTTGGGCACCGAGCCGGGATCGACCGCGCAGATCGGGCTCGTGCCGCCCGTCGCGCACACGCCGAACGAGAAGTCGCCCGGCGTCGCGGTGAACGCTCGGGCCTGATCGGCGCTGAACCCGTCCTGCCCGGCCAGTACCTCCGCGAACGACCACCCGGCCGCCGGTGTCCCGAACGACGCCGCGGGCAGCGCGATCGTGATCGTCTTCGCCACCGTCGACGCCACCACCGCAGGCGTGCCCAGCGAGTTACCCGCCGCGTCCACCCACGCCGGGGCCGCGAACCCCTGCACCTCCACCCGCTGGTTCCACGGGTCGACCGAGTAGTTCCGCGATGGGAACGCAGCCGCGGTCGAGGTCGCCCCCGTCGGCGCGTGCACGTAGACATCCAGCAGTTGCGCGCCCATCACGTTGCCGAAGGTCGGGACCAGCGTGCGCAGCGTCGTCCGCAGGAACACCGTGTCGCCCAACGTGATCACCTGCAACCGCGTGATGTCGAACGAGCCCGCCACGAAGTCCGGCGCGGTCGGGTACTGGAACGTGCCCGGGCCGTTGTCGTCGCCGCTCGGGTCGGTCACGTCCAGCACCGTGGTGCCGCCCACGATGTCCCCGACGACACTCACCTGCGCGTAACCCGTGCCACCCGCGGTCGCCGCCGTCGCGGTGAGCACGTCCGTACCGAACCCGATCGGCGCGCTCACGCTGAACGACCCATCAGGCCCGGCCGTGGTCGACGCGGTCGTCGCGACCGCACCGGTGTCCACATCGGACGATTCGACCACCACCTGCGCACCCGGCGCCGTCGTGCCCGCGACCGTCGTGGTCGAGCTTTCCACCGTGCTGTTCGCGGCCGGCGCGGTGAGCGTGACCGGCACGGCCGCAGGTGCCGGATGCCGGACGTACCGATCGGCGGTGATCGCCGGCTGATCACCGATCCGGTCGCTGCCCAGATCGGTGATCAGCCGAACCTCCTGGCCCTGCGCCCACGACAGCGGCGACGCCGAACCGGCCGCGCCACCGTCGGTGAAGCCGATGGACGCCGTCGTCGGATCGGTGCCGAACGGGGACGCGGGCAGATCCGGGTCCTCCCACGCCTGCTCGGGCACCAGGCCCACGCCGGAGGAGAACTTCGTGATCGCGGTCAGCAACTGGCCCGCCCCAACAGGGTTCCCCGTCGCCAGGTCGGACTCGGCGCGCTCGCCGGACAGCACCGGCCACAGGTGCCCCGTCCCGACGTCGGTCGTCGGCCACGGTTGGCCCGGCGTCGTGCACGAGGTCTGGCTGGGCTGGAAGCAGTCGCCGTAGCCGTCCGCACTACCTGCCGCGGCGGACGTGCCGTAGCGGTAGAAACCGGTGCCGCTGGGTGTGTTCACCGAGATCTGCTTGTCCAGCACGCCCAGCGACGCCGTCACGTCGGGATCGTTCGGGGCCAGCTCACCGAGCCGCACCAGCTCCTGGAACCCGCCATCGATCACCTGCCGCTGGTCCACGGTCGGCCCGCCGTTGCCCAGGCCGTAGGTGATGGCAGCGTTCGGGTCGCCGGTCTTGGACAGCCGGATGAAGTACCGCGGCGCGTCCGGCCCGGTCGTCGTCACGGTCCACGTCTTGATGTTGCGCTGGAAATCGTCCGCGGTGGCCTGGTACACCTGTGCCCGCGCGCTGTCGCCGTGCAGCGAAGCGATGTTCGCCGCCGCCGTCAGGCCCGCGATCTCGGCCGCGATCGTCGACGGCGAGAAGCCCGACTGCTCCTCCCACCGCTCCACGCCGAAACTCGGCCCGTGCGACACCAGGAAGTCCGCCGCCGGCCGGATGTGTTGCTGCCACAGCGTGTTGTCCCGCGCGAGACCCGACTCCCAGGCCATCAGGATCGGGTACGCCGTCTCGTCCAGCTGGTCGCCACCGGTGTCCGGGGCGGCCTTGCCGTTCTCCAGCGAGTTGCGCGGGATCCGCCCGTCGGCCAACTGCTGGCGCTCCAGCAGGAACCGGGTCGTGGCCTGCGCTGTCGCGATGTCGCCGTCGGCCAGCAGCCCGGTGAACACCTCGTACGTGTCCCGCGAGAACACCTCACGGTACGACCCGAAGTACACCGGTTTGCCGCCCACGAGCGTGCCCGCGTTCACGGCCTGACCCCACGGGCTGGCCAGCGATGCGGCGATCGCGCCGGGGAACGTCTTGTCCTCACTGGCTTTCAGCACGTTCGCCGACAGGTGGTAGTGGCCCGCGACGTCGGTGTCCTTGACCCCGGGCAGGTGCGTCGGCGGCCGGTGCAGCGTCGCGTCGTAGCGGTGCCAGCCCAGTTCGTACGCGGCCTGCGTGATCCCGAACGGTGCCACCAGCGACGCGCCCGCCGTACTCAGCGCGGCCTGCCGCGTGCGGCCGAAGCCGAGCGCGAGCGTGATGTCCCGGCCTGGCCCCGGCGTCACGTCCGAGGTGGCCACGATGTGCCCGTTCGGCGCGTTCGCGAACGTCGTCCCGAGCGTGTGCGTCGAGTCCAGCGACGTCAGCCCGTCGCTCGCCGTGCCCGCGTAGCCGACACTGGCCCGCCCGTGCGTCGTCGCGCGCAACGCCATGAACGTCGGCACCTCGTAGTCGAGGTTCGCCGCCTGGCTGACCGTGTTCGGGTCCGACACGACCGGCACGCCACCACTGACGACGCCGTTGTCGCCGCCGCCGTTCTGCGCGCCGCCGCCGCCGTTGCCGTTCACATGCGCGTCCAGCCGCGCGTACACGTGCAGCGCCCGCAGGTTCGTGTGGCTGCCCCTCGTGGCCCGCAATTGCGTGCGCATCACCACGGAGTCGCGCAGCGGATCGGTCAGGTACGTCGTGACGAGCTGGTAGCCGTGCCGGGCGCTGGTCGCGGTGACCGTGCAGGCCATACCCGTCGAATCGGCCGCGACCGTGTACGTCAGGTCGCGGGTCTGCAGGTCGGTGAAATCACGGCCGTCGGTCACCACGTACTGCAGGGTGCCGACGTTCGTGTTGTCGATGGTCGGCTCGTAGACGTCGGACAGCACGCCACCCGCGACCGTGTACCAGACCTTCGAGCGGGTGCCGGTCGCCGTGCCGACGCAGTCCTTGCGACCCAGGTCGAAGAACGACGACGCACCCGGTCCGCCGGGTGCCGTGCTCGGTGCTGTGGCCGCGGCTGCCGGTAATGCCGCCAGTGCGAGGGCCAGCCCCGCGAGTAACGAACCGATCTTGGTCGCCGTTGACCTCATCGCGCCACGCCCCTATCCCGCCGAAGGCAAGCGTGGATAGGTTGTCGTCCGCAACGAATACCGTCAAGCCCAGATGTCGCTACCTGGTGCGACCACGTACTTGTCGATCTCCGCCAGCTCGGCGTCGTCGAGGTCCAGGTGCTCGACGACCGCGATGTTGTCCTCCAGCTGCGCGACGCTGCTGGCCCCGATCAGCGTCGACGTGACGCGCTCGTCCCGCAGCGTCCAGGCCAGCGCCAGCTGGGCGAGCGACTGCCCGCGCTCGGCGGCGAGATGGTTGAGCGCTCGGACCCTGTCCAGCCTGTCGTCGGTCAGCTGCTCCGGACGGAGGAACTGCGAGGTCGCGGCGCGCGAACCGGCGGGCACCCCGTCCAGGTAGCGGTCGGTCAGCATGCCCTGGGCCAGCGGCGAGAACCCGATGCAGCCGACGCCCAGCTCACCCAGCGCGTCCAGCAGGTCCGGCTCCGGCCGCCGGTTGAACATCGAGTACGACGGCTGGTGGATCAGCAGGGGAGTGCCCAACTCGCGCAGGATCGCGGCCGCCCGGCGGGTCTGGTCGGCGGAGTAGTTGGAGATCCCCGCGTACAGCGCGCGGCCCGACCGCACGGCCGTGTCCAGCGCGCCCATCGTCTCCTCGAGCGGCGTGTCCGGGTCGGGGCGGTGGGAGTAGAAGATGTCGACGTAATCCACACCCATTCGGCCCAGCGACTGGTCCAGGCTCGCCAGCAGGTACTTGCGCGAGCCCCACTCGCCGTACGGGCCGGGCCACATGTCGTATCCGGCCTTGGTGGAGATGATCAACTCGTCGCGGTACGGCAGGAAGTCCAGCGCGAGGATCCGGCCGAACGCCTCCTCGGCGGCACCCGGCGGCGGGCCGTAGTTGTTGGCCAAATCGAAATGCGTCACACCGAGGTCGAACGCCCGCCGCAGCACGGCCCGCTGCGTGGCCTGCGGGCGGTCAGGACCGAAGTTGTGCCACAGCCCCAGGGAGACGGCCGGTAACCGCAGGCCACTGCGTCCGCAGCGGCGATAGCGCATGGTGTCGTACCGGTCGGACGCGGCCTCGTAGGTCATGCCGCGCATCCTCGCACGGCGCGCTCAGACGCTCGTGGTGGCCGGTTTCGCGGGCTGCCTGGCGGTGTGCCGCAGCCACAACAGGCCCAGGATCGGCAGCAGAACCGGCACGTAGCCGTACCCGTTGCCGTACACCGACCACACGGTCGAGTCCGGGAACGCGCTGGACGCCAGCACACTCGCGGTGCCGACGGCGATCACTCCGACCAGCTCGACGGCACACGACACGGTCGCGACCCGCCGCGACGTGCTACTGCCGCGGGCCAGGCACACGGTGGCGACGATGTAGAACACGGCGGCCACCGCGGACAGCACGTACGCCAGCGGCGCCTCGTGGAACTTGGTGGCGATCTGCACGGCCGAGCGCGCGGTCGCGGCGAGCGCGAACACCGCGTAGACGGCGATCAGTACCCGCCCCGGCCCACTGCGGGTCGCCTCCCGCTGCTGCTGGTCAGGCACCGGACCACACCTGGTTCATGCGCACGATGATGACAGGCACGACCAGGCAGCCGATCAGCAGGACACCCATGCCCCACCTGCTGCGCTCGGTCAACGACCACCAGACGGCGACGGGCAGGATCACCATGCCCGCCACCAGGTACCCGATGAACGTGACTGCCGGCACGTCCCGGACGGTCATCGCCAGGCGCACGAAACCGCCCACTGCCAGTGTCATCAGCCCGATCTCGATCAGCGCGAGCGCACCGAGCAGCCACCGTTTGCCGACCGGCCGGGTCAGCAGGAGCAGGACCAGCGCCCACAGCGCGCAGACCAGCGACGCGACGAGCACGATCGTGTCGATCGGATGAAGCACGGTTGAAGTATCGGCCCCAGCCCGGCGGCGGCGCTTGCCGGGGCCGCCGGACGTCGTGACGAATCTCCTTGCGCAGCACGATCGCCTGGGTCGCATGTCCCAGCCGCGACGCACTCAGGCGTGGAAGACGGGCGTCGCGCGGTACAGCCGCACGCACACCGCCGCGAGCCACGCCCACGCGATGAGCACGCCGACCCAGAACCCGACCACGACCAGCGCGCTGTCCGAGCCGCTGGCGATGCCGAGGAACGACAGCAGGAACAGCACGCCGCTCAGCCGTGAGTACCAGGTCCAGAACCGCCGGGCCACCACGAAGCACGCGGCGACCAGGCACAGGAAGCCCAGGCCGCCGCCGACGAGGTGCAGCAGGCCGTGCCAGGAGAGACCGTCGGCGCGGCTGCCTGGCGGGAAACCGTTCATCGGGTCCGCCACGAACACGCCGGCGATCACGAGCCCGCCGCCGTAGCCGCCGACCAGCCGAGCCGCCCACTTCCCGGGCATCGACCGCGCGATGCCGACCGCCGCGGCGACCGTCAGCAGGCCCGACAGCACCAGGTTGGCGATCTGGATCCACCCCAGGCTGCCGTTGGCCAGCAGGCTCAGGTCGTCGTGTGCGAGGTCGAAGCCCTGCCGCGTGAGGGCCTGGACGAGGCCGACGATCACGTAGCACGGTCCGGCGACCACGCCCCACCCGAGCAGTGACCGGGTCACGGCGGCACCGCGATCGAACCGGGCTGGACTGCCCGGTTCCGCGGAGTGGACTGATGGGTACTCGACCATGGACCGAACGGTACTGCGACGGTACTGTGCGGTCCAGTGGCAATCCGAGGGAGCTGTGGATGGACGAACTCATCGTGCGCATCGGCCGCGACGGCGGCGTACCGGACGGCCCTTCCGGCAAGCGCGCCGCGATCGTCCGCGCCGCCACCGAGTTGTTCCTGCGGCACGGCTACCAGGGCACCAGTACCGACCAGATCGCCGCGGCCGCATCGGTGTCCAAGCAGACCGTCTACAACCAGTTCGGCGACAAGCAGCGCCTGTTCACCGAGATCATCCTCGGCGTCACGGCGACGGCGGAGCGCTTCGCCGCCGACCTGCCCCAGCAGATCGCAGCGGTGCGCACCGCCGACGACCTCGAACCGGGACTGCGCGCCCTCGCCCGCCGCTACCTCGCCGCGGTGCTCAACCCGCAGGTGCTCGCGCTGCGCCGGTTGATGATCGGCGAGGTCCACCGCTTCCCCGAGCTCGCCGCCACCTACTACGAGCGCGCCCCCGGCAGGGTGCTCGCGGCCCTGGCCGACGTGTTCGACCGGCTCGCCGAACGCGGCCTGCTCGCCGTCGACGACCCGGCCGAGGCCGCCGAACACTTCGCGTTCCTGGTTCTGGGCCGCCCGCTGGACCACGGCATGTTCCACCTGTCCGACGAGTCGACCTACTCCGGCGAAGTCGAGCGGTCGGCTGACCGCAGGGTCGCGGTGTTCCTCGCCGCGTATCGGCCTCGCTGAGGTGCGGGCCGTGCCCACGGTCGACGGCCTGTGCAGGTACTGCGGGGAACACGGCACGGCCCGTGGCTCGTGTCGATCCTCGGGCTCGCCGCTGACGTCGAGGAGTTCAGCACATTGATCGACGCCCTGGCCGAGCATCACCGCGTGCTCGCGTTCGACAACCGGGGTGCCGGCCGCACGGACAAGCCCGATTCGGCCTAACCCATCGACATGATGGCCGAGGACAGCGCGGGCCCGATGCACACGGTCGGCGTCGACCACGCGCTCCTGGAGGCGTTGCGCCCGCGACCACCACTGACCTGGCCCGCGCGCTCGGTGTCCCGCCCAGCGCCGTGTCCCGACACCTCGGTGTCCCGCGGAGAAGCTGACTCGTCGCCCGCGAACGCTCCGGGCGCGCCGTGTTCTACTTGACCACCCTGCTCGGCCTGAGCCTGCTCGGCCTGAGCCTGCTCGGCAGCCTCACGACCTGAGTCACGGCCAGTCACGGCCGCCAGTCACGGCCACGAGTCACGGCCGCGGGTCACGGCCGCGGGTCACGGCCACGAGTCACAGCGCGAGTCATCGCCGCGAGTCACCGCCGGATCGCGGGCCACTCCTTCGCCAGCAGCGCGTAGACGAACTCGTCGGTCCACTCGCCCTTGACGAACTCGTTCTCCCGCAAGTGAGCCTCGCGGCGCATCCCGGCTTTCTCCATCACCCTGGCGGACGCGATGTTGCGTCCGTCGCAACGGCCATACACCCGGTGCAGTCCGGCACCCTCGAAACCCAGCCGCAGCAACGCGATGGTCACCTCGGTCGCGAAACCCCGACCGTGGTGATCGGGGTGCAGCACGTAACCCAGCTCGCCCTGGCTGTGTGGCACGCTGGTCCAGCTCAGGTTCGCCGAGCCGATCAGCCGGCCGGTGTCCTGCCGGACCACCGCCATCGAGATCACGTCGTTGATCTCGTCGAACCGCTGTTGGTTGACGCGCTGCGCGAGCGCCTCGCGCGCTTCGCTTCGGTCGCGCGGGTTCCAGTACAGGTAGCGGGTCACGTCCTCGCGGGACTGGATGTCGTGCACCGCGTCCAGATCGGCCATCGTGAAGGGCCGCAACGACAAGCGCTCGGTGTGGATCGGGTAGCCGGGTGTGAACACCCGGCGAGCCTACGCTTTCGGGCCGCGCAAGGCCTGTTGTTATCTCGTTCTTTTGTGTGTATTTGGACCGTTGTCGCAGGTCGTCGGGTTGTCGCGGGCGTAGGTTCCTGCAATGGCCGAAGACAAGATCACCGCGCACGGGCGTGAGCTGGGTGGGGAGCTGCGCAGACGGCGGGAACACGCCGGGTACAACGGTCTGGAACTTGCCAGGCGACTCGGTTGGTCGACGACGAAGGTGTCCCGCGTGGAGACGGGCGCGCGGATCATCTCCGAAGTGGACATCGCGATATATCTGGCGAGCTGCGGCGTCCCGCGCCACGAGATGGACGCGATCCTGGACCTCGCCCGCGAAGCGAACCACGACCACCGCCTGAAGTCCCATGGCGAAAAACTCCCCGACGAGCTCACCACGCTGATCTTCCACGAGACG
This sequence comes from Candidatus Melainabacteria bacterium, assembly GCA_963780635.1. Classification (GTDB taxonomy): domain Bacteria; phylum Actinomycetota; class Actinomycetes; order Mycobacteriales; family Pseudonocardiaceae; genus DATEPR01. The sequence goes on along the minus strand of CAWACW010000012.1, from coordinate 335,553 downwards.
AACGCCGCCGCGATCGACAGTTGTGAACTCGTGTTCGTGCCGGGCCTGCTCCAGACCGAGGACTACGCCCGGGCGCTGTTCCACGAGATCGACCAATTCACCGGCCGCAGCATCGGCTTCCGGGTGGCTGCCCGGATGGATCGGCAGAGCCTGCTACGGCGTTCCGAGCCGCCGCACTGCACCTTCTACCTGCACGAAAATGTGTTGCGCACCTCGATCGGGAACAACCGCATCATGCACGAGCAGGCATTGCAGCTGGTCTTCCTCAGCTCGTGGAAGTACTGCACTATCCGCATAGTGCCCGCTGTGAGTGGTGGTCGAGGCTTGGCGCACAGCTCGTTTCGGCTGATGAGCTATGCCGAGCATGAGCCCGTCGCTTATGTCGAACAGGAGACGGCAAGCCTGTTCCTTGATCGCAAGGCGCACACCGACCAGTATCGGAAGGTGTTGAAGCGGCTCGATCGCGTGGCCCTCGATGAGGGAGAATCGCGTCGGCTGCTCGCTGACTTGGCGAGCGAGTTCGATCGTGCTGAGGAGGGCCACCATGCATGAGCGCGCTTGGCGCAAGAGCACTTATAGCGGCGGAGGCAACGGTGACTGTGTCGAGGTGACCGTGAACCCGACCGCCGTCGGTGTGCGGGACTCGAAGAACACCGCCGGGCCGGTACTGGAGTTCCCGACCAGCGAGTGGCGCCGGTTCCTCGACAGCGGTCGATAGGTGCAGATCCCGGCCCAGGAGTAGACCTAGTACCACCGACAGCGACCGCCCGCGCGGACAGAATGGAGTCAACGTCGGGCTGAAGGGGGAGCGGTGGAGGGGCATGTGAAGGGCAGAGTCACGCTCGCGTGGTGGGGGTTCGTGCTGAGCCTGCTGGCCATGGTGGGCGCAGGGTTGTTCAGCCTGGTGGTCACGTCGATCTCGGTGATCGTTGTGACCGTCGGGATCCCGTTGACGTTCCTGTGCATGCCGTGGCTGCGGGGGTTCGCGGACTGGCATCGGGTGTGGGTGGCCGAGTACGTGGGCATCCCGATCGCGCGGCCGTACCGGCCGGTGCCGGACGGTGGATGGTTCGTCCGGCTCCGGGCGATGCTCACCGACCAGGCGACCTGGCGTGACCTGCTCTGGCTGCTGGTGAACGGCACGGCGGGCGTGGTGCTGGCGTTGCTGCCGATCACCTTCCTGGCGGGAACCGCCTGGTACGCGGTGGCGTGGCCGGTGCTGATCGGGCTGCTGCCGAAGGTGTTCAGCCAGGAGTTCGGCCTGTTCGAGACCCGCACGCTCGGTGCGGCCATCCCGATCGGTGTGCTGCTCGGCTTGGCGTCCTTCCTGCTGTTCTGGTTCACGACGAGGCCGCTGATGAGTGCGTACGCCAAGCTCACCCGGTGGCTGCTCGGCGCCGGTGCCGAGCGGGACCGGCTGGCGAACCGGATCGCGCAGCTCACCGAGTCGCGGGCCGAGACGGTGGACACGCAGGCGGCCGAGCTGCGGCGGATCGAGCGGGACCTGCACGACGGCGCCCAGGCGCGGCTGGTCTCGCTGGGCATGAGCCTGGGCATGGCGGAGGAGCTGCTGGCCTCCGATCCGGATGCGGCGCAGGGACTGCTCGCCGAGGCGCGTGAGTCGACCAGGGCTGGCGCTGTCCGAGCTGCGTGACCTGGTCCGCGGCATCCATCCGCCGGTGTTGGCCGACCGCGGTCTGGACGGCGCGGTGCGGGCGCTGGCGCTGGCCAGCCCGTTGCCGGTCGAGGTGCAGCATCGACCTGCCGGGGCGCCCGCCCGCGCCGGTGGAGTCGGCGGTGTACTTCGCGGTCGCGGAGACGTTGACGAACACGGCCAAGCACAGCGGTGCGACGTCGGCGTGGGTGCGGGTCGGCCTATGTCGAGAGGCGGCTGGCCGTGATGGTGCGGCGACGACGGCCGGGGCGGCGCGAGCCGCCGTCGGGTGGCGGGCTTGCACGGCATCGAGCGGCGGCTGTCCGCGTTCGACGGAACGTGATGGTCGCCAGCCCGCTAGGCGGGCCGACCGATCGTGACCATGGAGCTGCCGTGCGAGTTGTCCTCGGTGAAGATCTCGCCCTCCTCCGGGACGGCTTGATCCGGCTGCTCGACGGCCAACGGTTCGACGTGTCGAAGCGGTCGACAACGGGCCAGACGCTGCTGCGGGCACTGGTCGACAACCGGCCGGACGTGGCCGTGGTCGACGTGCGGCTGCCGCCGACGTTCACCGACGAGGGCCTGCGAGCGGCGATCGCGGCGCGAGCGTCCGTGCCCGGCCTGCCGGTGCTGGTGCTGTCGCAGTACGTCGAGCAGCTGTACGCGCGGGAGCTGCTGTCGGACGGCCGGGGCGCGGTCGGCTACCTGCTCAAGGACCGGGTGGCGAACGTGGCCAGTTCGTCGACGCGGTCCGGCGGGTGGCGGCGGCGGCACGGCGATGGACCCGGAGGTCGTGGCGCAGTTGCTGGCCCGCAACGCGGCCAGTGAGCCGATCCACCGGCTGACCGCCTCGCGAGCGGGAAGTGCTCGGCCTGATGGCCGAGGGCCGGTCGAACGCGGCCATCGCGGGCAAACTGTTCGTCACCGAGAAGGCCGTCGCCAAGCACACCAACAACATCTTCGCGAAACTGGACCTGCCACCGTCGGCAGACGACAACCGCCGAGTACTGGCAGTCCTGGCCTACCTGAACAACTAGCCCTGCCACGACAACGGAGCTGGTCCGGGCCTGCCTTGATCCCCAGGCACGGTTCGATACCCGGCCGAGACGATCGGCGAACGCCTTGATCGCGGCCTGGCCTGATCTGCGGGCGGCGTGATCTGCAGGCGGCATGGGCTCGACATCCGACCGTCTCGACGCCCGATGGCCTGGTTGCCCCGGCTCGATGTGTGGTCCGCTGGTCGGGCTCGGCTTGATGTGGACCGCCTGATCCGGCCCGGCTCCGCTGGTCAGGCTCGGCTTGATGTGGACCGCTTGATCCGGTCCGGCTGGAACCCAGCGGACACGATCCTGGCCCGCCGATTCGGTCCCGAATCGCCCAATCAGCGGTCGACTGTCCGGACAATTGCCTGCCTTGCCTTGCCTTGCCTTGGCCGCTCGACGGTCGACATGTCGGCGCTGCCTGCGAATCGTCCGTTGTATGGTCATCTGCGCGGCACGGCACGAGCTGACCATCCTGCGGTCGATTCGCTGGGTATCGGCCGCTGAGTGGTCGGGTCGCCCGGCCGCGGGTGAGTTGGCCATTCTCGGGTCGACTTGCCGGGATGATGTGGCCGGTTGGTGGTCGACACATAAGGGGACCCGTTCAGCCGGCCGGTCAGCGGTCGACTTGCAGTCGCCGGAGCCGGTGGTGCAGTTCGTGGCGGCGGTCGTCGCGTTGCGCACGGACTGTGAAGTGGCGGCGTCGGACGAGGTGGCGGCGCGGGTGCGGGAGTCGGGCCGGCGACAGTGCTGCGGTGTGGGGCGTGTGGTGGTCGGGTTTGGGTAGCTCGGCTGTGTGACTGTCCGCGATCTCAACAATCTCCCGTGCGGTAGCAGCTCGACCAACTTCCGGCGGTGGTCGCGTGGCATGACCCGGTCCCCCTTCGCCCAGACGACCAACGCGGGCCGGTCGAACCCGCGCAACCCCTCCGTCGTCGCGACCAGCTGCACCGAGTGCGCCGACCTCGCATATTTCTCGACTTCTTGCCGGACCCGCTTGTCCCGCGCCATCGGTGCGAACCAACCATCGACGATCTCCGCCGGCACCGGCCGCTTGCTCATCCACCGATCGCCGTCGGCGTCCGCCGCAGGAACCGCAACCGCGACGACCGCACCAGCAGCGCCAACCCGCCGGGCATCAGCAGCACATACCCCTTCGTGACGCTGTGCACTGGACAGAACGCTCCAGCGTTCGGCCAGTCATCCTCAGGGCAGCGGGCAAGACGACATTGGAGTCCCGTTTGTCCAGTACGAAGAACCGTTTGCTCACCGCGACCGTCGGACTCTTCCGCCGGCAGGGGTATACCGGCACCGGGCTCAAGCAAGTTTGTCCCCGATGCCGGCGCGCCGTTCGGCTCGCTCCACCACGTGCTCCCGGGCGGCAAGGAACACCACGGCGCGGAGGTGATTCGGTGGTCGGGCGCCGGATATCTGTCAATCGTCACGAAATTCTTCGACCCCCGCGCCCGACGTCGCGACCGCCATCGAGTGCGCGTTCGCGGGCGCCGGTCAGACCCCCGTGGACACCGATTACGCGGACGCGTGTCCTATCGCCACGGTCGTGATGGAACTCGCGAGCACGAACGACAGGCTCCGACCGGCCACACAGGACGTCTTCGTCAGGTGGATCGATGCTGTGGCAGAACATTTCGCGGATGCGGGGGTCGAGTCCGAAAAGGCCCGCCGCCCTGTCACTGTCCGTGCTGTCACGGTTGGAGGGCGCGTTCTTGTTCTGCCACGCGGCACGCGATCTGGCGCCGATGGCTGTGGCGGGAGCCACGGCGACGGCTGCGGTGCGTACTGCACGCGCGCTGTGACGTAGATCACACAAAATGCCGACTGACCTGGCGGGATGACGGTACATCCGGCCAGGTCAGTCACGGTCGTAACGGGAACTGGAGAACCAGTTCAGTTCAGCTCGGCGAGCAGTGCCTCGCGCTGGCGCTGCCCGAGTCCGGCGACCCGACGCTCCTCGGGGATGCCCGCCTTCTGCATCACGGCGGTCACCTTGGCCGGACCGTAGCCCGGCAGTGCCTTCACCAGCTGGGCCACTTTGGTCTTTCCGACCACATTGTCATCCTTGGCACGGGCAAGTACGCCGGAGATGGTCTCCTTGCCGTCCTTGATGTCGTTCAGCAGCTTGGTGCGAGCCTGCCTGGCCTCAGCGGCCTTGGCCAACGCAGCCTGGCGCTGCTCGGGGGTCAGGTTAGGGAGAGCCACTCGTCGTCTTCCTTCCATTCAGGACAGTCCATCCGCGCGTCTCGCGCGTGGCTGGATCCCCATGATGACGGTTCCCAGCGGTTCCCACCATCAGCGACACGTCGAGATCACGTGCTGACCTGCCCCGATAAGGTGATGAGGCCGACAGTTGAAGACACTCTGAGTATGGGTTGCCACTCTCGGGTGAGAATGAGCGCACAATAGCTCGATGCGTCGGTAGCCGGCACCGAAGCTCACCCGGGTCTTGTCCGAATGGACCGCAGTGGGTGATCCTGTGTGTCAGGATACCGCTGGTAACTGGCCGGGCACCGAGCGTCGCTCGGGGCAGGCGGGACGCGGAGGCGAAAGGACCAGCAGGACGAGGTGGCTGCGACGCGGACGGGCATGGGCGCTGTGCTCGCGGTGGGGGAGTTCCGTGCTCTGTGGCTCGCCGAGGCGGTCTCCATCGGTGGCGACCAGTTGGCCAAGGTCGCGATCGCACTGCTGGTATACAGCCGGACGGGGTCGGCCCTGTGGTCGGCCGTCGTCTACGCACTGAGCTTCCTGCCCGCGCTGGCGGGCGGCCTCGGCCTGGCCCACCTCGCCGACCGCTACCCGCGGCGGCGCGTCATGGTCGTCGGTTCGCTGATCCAGGCGTTGTGCGTGGCCATCATGGCGATCCCCGGGATGCCGCTGGCCGCCATGTGCGTGCTGCTGGTCGGTGTCGGCATCGCTCAGGCTCCCGCGCTGGCCGCGCAGAACGCCCTCACCAGGGACGTGTTCACCCAGGACGAGCCCTATTTCCGCAGCCAGGACCTGCGCGGCATCACCACGAACACCGTGATGCTGATCGGTCTGGCCGGCGGTGGCCTGCTCGTCGGAGCGGTCGGCAGCTCCACAGCACTGCTCCTGGACGCCGTCACCTTCGTCGCGGCCGCCATTCTGGTGCGCTGGTCCGTGCGGGCCCGGCCCGCGCTCGGTCAGAGCGAACCGACGTCCTGGCTGGCCGGCATCCGGTATGTCTGGCACAACCGGCGGCTCCGGCTCCTGCTGGCGTTGTCGTGGCTCGTTGGCCTGGCCGTCGTCCCCGAGGGGCTCGCCGCACCGCTGGCCGCCCAGTTGCACGCACCCAAGGGCGCCGTCGGCTGGCTGCTGGCCGCCGATCCGCTCGGGTACGTCATCGGCGCCTTCATACTCTCGAAGTTCGTCTCGACCGCGATGCGGGTGCGGTTGGTCGGCACGCTGGCGACCGCGTCGGTGGCAGTGCTGATCCTGTTCGCCGTTCCGACGTCGTTGGCGTTCGCTCTGGTCCTGCTCGCGCTCGCCGGTGCGCTGGGCGCCTACCAGATCACCGTCGGGGCGAGTTTCACCACGTGGGTGCCGAACGCCGTACGCGGCAGCGCGTACGGAGTAGCGCGGACCGGCTTGCGGGTCGCGCAAGGAGTCGGTGTCGCCGCAGGTGGGGCGCTTGCCGAGGCATTGGGTTCGGCGCGGGGCGCCATCGTGATGGCGGGCGCGCTCGGAGTCGTGCTGGCCGTACCGGCGACGCTGGTGTGGTACCAGCGGTACCGTGGGGAGCCAGGCCAGGAAGCACAGTGAGTGAGTCGGTCAGGACGCAGCGCATTCGGTGGCACGAACGGGTGACATCGAACGATATGTGAGTCAGCGACCTGGCAGGCGAGCCGTCGACCGCAGTGCGTTCACGCGCGAACGCGGCGAGTGCATCATGGGCCGTCCGCCGGCGATCCCGGCCAGGCGGGCACGGACGGGGAAAGGCGGGTGGACCATGGCGATCGGTAGTCGCGGTCGGTCACCGTCCGTACCTGCTCGTGACCTCGCTGTCGACACGACAACGGCCGAGCAGGCAACACAGCAGGACACGGGTTCCATCAGTAGTCGCGGTCGAACATCGTCCGCACCTCCTCACGGCACTGGCACAGTCCCCGAGCGGCAAGGTGCCACGCCGCAGCGGGATTCACACCACCCGACGCAGGTCAATAGTCACGGTCGGACACCGGAGACTCCCCTGGACTCGGGTGACCAACCAGACGGGGCGCCTGTCAGTAGTCGCGGTCGCGCATCTGGGTCTCCTGGGGTGTCGGTCGACGGTGTGGATGGTGTTGGGCTTAGTAGTCGCGGTCACGCATCGGATGCTCCTGGGGTGTCGGTCGAGGATGTGGATGGGTCGGGGCTCAGTAGTCGCGGTCGCGCATCTGGGTCTCCTGGGGTGTCGGTCGACGGTGTGGATGGTGTCGGGCTTAGTAGTCGCGGTCACGCATCGGAACCTCCCGGGGTGTCGGCTGACGGTGTGGACGGGTCGGGGCTCAGTAGTCGCGGTCACGCATCGGAACCTCCTGTAGGCGTCGCGGTGGATCGGGATGGTTCGGTCAGTAGTCGCGGTCACGCATCGGATGCTCCTGGGGTGTCGGTCGAGGATGTGGATGGGTCCGGGCTTAGTAGTCGCGGTCGCGCATCTGGGTCTCCTGGGGTGTCGGTCGAGGATGTGGATGGGTCGGGGCTCAGTAGTCGCGGTCACGCATCGGAACCTCCTGGGGTGTCGGCTGACGGTGTGGATGGTGTCGGGCTCAGTAGTCGCGGTCGCGCATCGGAACCTCCTGTAGGTGTCGTGGTGGATCGGGATGGTTCGGTCAGTAGTCGCGGTCACGCATCGGATGCTCCTGGGGTGTCGGTCGAGGATCTGGACGGGTCCGGGCTTAGTAGTCGCGGTCGCGCATCTGGGTCTCCTGGGGTGTCGACTGACGGTGTGGATGGTGTTGGGCTCAGTAGTCGCGGTCACGCATCGGAACCTCCTGTAGGCGTCGCGGTGGATCGGGACGATTCGGTCAGTAATCGCGATCGGACATTTCGGTCTCCTGGCGAGGGTGGGGAACAACAGGACACGGGTTCGCTCAGTAATCGCGGTCGAACATCGTCTGTGCCTCCCTGGGTTGCTGGATCCGCTGAGTCGGCCAACGAGTGGGGTGGTCGTAACGACACGGTCTCTGTCGGTAGTCGGATGGAGCCATTTACGTCACCTCTGGCAGAAGGCGACGCTTCGGACGGCGGAGCGGAGGCCGACCAGGCCGTGACGAACGGTCACGAACGAGCACTGCCGGCACCTCCTCCGCGAGGGTCATGGCGGCTAGGCACGTGGTGGCGCTCCGGAACCGACGACGCACGACCGTCGGACACGGTCGGTGGCGGACGTCGGCTGGTTGCCCACATTGTCGCTCGCGGCGAGCGATTCCGGCAGGGGTCGTTCGCATCAGTGCGACATCCGAGCGAGTGGGCATTGTGGCGCCAGCCCTTGCCGAACATCCTTTACACGCTCGGTCTCGAACTGATCGTCGTCGTCGCGATCGTGTACGCGATCAGGGCGGATGGCACGCTCAGCGGCTCGGCCTGGGCGCGGTTCGGCGTGCTCCTGGGCTTCGCGAGTGTCCACATGTTCCTGTCGAGACGTCAGGAGGAGACTCGCCGAAATCGCATGGAAACAGTGCACGTCGACCTCACGTCCATCTGGAACTTCGCCGCCGCACTGATCCTCCCCGTACCACTCGCTCTGCTGTCCATAGTGGCCGTTCGGTTCCAACGTTGGTTCGTCGCGCGGCGGCCACTGTATCGGTTCGTCTTCGGAACGGCCGTGATTGCGGCGTGCTTGCTCGGCGTTAAGGGTGTACTCGATGGCGGGGGTGGCCAGATCTGGGTCAGTACGAGCCCGGTGGACACTCTGCGTGATTTCGGTCTCGCCTGTGCGGCGGGCACGATATACGTGGTCGGGCAGGTGCTGCTGGTCGGTATCGCGGTCGCGCTGAGCAGCAAACGGCCGAGTCTCGCTACGGCGGTCGGCGGCTGGTACGACAACGGCCTGGAGGCACTCACCGTCGGCCTCGGCATGGTCACGGCGATCCTGCTGCTGCACGCGCCGCCCGCCCTCATCGTGATGGTCGTCATCGGCGTGCTCGGCAACCGGCTGACCGAGATCCGCCAACTGCAGGTCGACGTGCGCACCGACTCCAAGACCGGGCTGCTGAACATGCGCGGCTGGCGGGAGTCGGCCGCCAAGGAGTTCGCCCGGGCCGACCGGATGCGCAGCGTGATCGGCCTGCTCATGGTCGACCTGGACCACTTCAAGCAGATCAACGACACGTGGGGTCACCCGGCGGGCGACGACATGCTGCTGGCCGTGGCCAACGTGCTGCGCACCGAGACCCGGCCCGCTGACGTGGTCGGCCGGTTCGGTGGCGAGGAGTTCGTCGTCCTGCTGCCCGACGCCGACGCCGCCGCGGCCCGCGCGGCCGCGGAGCGCATCCGGATCCGCGTCGCCGGGCTCACCGTGATCAGCACCGACAAGCGCGGCGGACCGGCCGTGATCAGCGGCCGGACCACGTCCATCGGCGTCGCGGTCCGGGCCGACGGCGTCGGCCTCCAGCACATGCTGCAGGCCGCCGACGCCGCCGTCTACGCGGCGAAGGAGGGCGGCCGCAACCAGGTGCACGGCCCCGGCCTGGCGGACAGGGAGGCGATCGGCCGGGCCGACGGTGACGACTCCTCGCCGGGACTAGCATCCTGACCGGTCGGACGACGGTGTGCCGGCCGCGCTGCCGCTGGTGAAGGAGTGGATGCGACGTGACCAGAGCGACCTCGCCGTTCCGGGCCGCCCGGGACTTCCTGCTCGACCACCGCGAGGACTACGACGTCGCGTATCGGGACTTTCGCTGGCCCGAGCTGACCGAGTTCAACTGGGCGCTGGACTGGTTCGACACGATCGCGGCCGGCAACGACAACCCGGCGCTGTGGATCGTCGAGGAGGACGGCTCGCAGTCGCGGCTGACCTACGCCGAGATGTCCGCCCGCTCCAACCAGGTCGCCAACTGGCTGCGCGGCCTTGGCGTGCGTCGCGGCGACCGGCTGATCCTGATGCTGGGCAACCAGACCGAGCTGTGGGAGACCATCCTCGCCACGATGAAGCTGGGTGCCGTGCTGATCCCGGCGAGCACGCTGCTCGGTCCGGCAGACCTGGTCGACCGCGTGCAGCGGGGCAATGCCCGGCACGTCGTGGTCCGGTCGGCCGACACGCCGAAGTTCGCCGACGTCGCGGGCGACTACACGCGGATCGCCGTGGGGGAGCCCGTCGAGGGCTGGCAGGACTACCGCGACTCGAACGCCACCCCCACGACCTTCACTCCGGACGGTGTGACGAAGGCGGACGACACGCTGCTGCTGTACTTCACGTCCGGCACCACAGCGAAGCCGAAACTGGCCGAGCACACACACGTCTCCTACCCGGTCGGCCACCTGTCCACAATGTACTGGATCGGGTTGCGCCCAGGTGATCTGCACCTGAACATCTCGTCGCCGGGTTGGGCGAAACACGCGTGGAGCAACGTGTTCGCGCCGTGGAACGCCGAGGCGTGCGTCTTCATCTACAACTACCAGCGGTTCGACGCTTCCGCACTGATGTCCATGATGGACCGTTGTGGCGTGACGACCTTCTGCGCGCCACCGACCGTGTGGCGGATGCTGATCCAGGCCGACCTGAGCGAGCTGCGCACGCCGCCGCGCGAGGTCGTCGGCGCGGGTGAGCCGCTCAACCCGGAGGTCATCGAGCAGGTGCGCCGCGCCTGGGGGCTCGTCATCCGGGACGGCTTCGGCCAGACCGAGACCAGCGTCCAGATCAGCAACAGCCCCGGCCAGAAAGTGAAGCCCGGCTCGATGGGCAGGCCGCTGCCCGGCTTCACGGTCGCGCTGGTGGATCCGGTGAGCGGCGCGGTCGGCGACGAGGGCGAGATCTGCCTCGACCTGAGCAAGCGCCCGACCGGGCTGATGGTCGGCTACCGCGACGACGACGAGCGCACCGCGGAGGCCATGCGCGACGGCTTCTACCACACCGGGGACGTCGGCTCCCGGGACGAGGACGGCTACATCACCTACGTCGGCCGCGCCGACGACGTGTTCAAGGCCAGCGACTACCGGATCTCACCGTTCGAGCTGGAGAGCGTGCTGCTGGAGCACGAGGCCGTCGCGGAGGCCGCGGTCGTGCCCTCGCCCGACCCGCTGCGGCTGGCCGTGCCCAAGGCATACGTGCTGCTGGCCGCGGGCCACGCGCCCGACCGCGACACGGCACTGGCCATCCTGCGGTTCGCCCGGGAGAACCTCGCGCCCTACAAGCGGATCCGTCGGCTGGAGTTCACCGAGCTGCCCAAGACCATCTCCGGCAAGATCCGCCGCGTCGAGTTGCGTGGCCGGGAGCACGAGGTGCACGCCGATCCGGCCGCGCCGGTCGCCGGGGAGTACCGCGAGGAGGACTTCCCGGAGCTCAAGAGCTCCTGACCTCTGGTGACGATGCGGCCCCGCACAACGGCGGGGCCGTTCCAGTGGTGGGCCGGTCCGATCGGGAATACGGTCGCGACCTTGAGTATTTTACGGAACGGGGGTTTCGTACGTTTTCGGCTAGGGGGATCGAAGTGGACCGTCGTGTGTGGCCGGTCGGGCTGATCACGGTCGTGGCAGGTCTCGGAGTGGGTGTCGCCGTCGTGCACGGTGCCCCGCCCGCGTGGCTGAGCCCGCCCACCCACGGGTTCCTGCACGGGCCCGCCGCCCGTGCCCACGCCGTCCTGCTCGCGGTCCTGTTGCTCGTCCTGGGCTGGGGCCTGGCCCGGCGGCGGGTCGTCGCGCTCGGCGCGACCGTCGTGCTGCTGTGCGTCGTCGCGCTCGACCTGGCGCACGTCGCGTACACGCTGCCGCTGCTGGCCGTCGCGGCAGGCCTCGCGCTCTGGCGCGGCCGCTGGACCGCGGTCCCGGACCGGCCCCAGGTCTACATCGCCGTGCGCAACGGGCTGCTCACCGCGGGCGCCGCCGTCGTGTTCGACGGGGTGGCCCACTTCCACCTGGTGACCGGCCTGGACATGGGTTCGGTCCTGCTGGCTGTGGTGCTCGTCGGCCTGGTCACCGCGCTCCGGGCCGCGCCAGCACCGGAGCCGTCCGACGAGGCCGAGCGGGCCCGGATCCGGGTGCTCGTCGCCTCCGGGGACGACACGCTCGCCCCGTTCGCGCTGCGCTCGGACAAGACCTACCTGTTCAGTGCCGACGGCCGCGCGGCCGTCGGCTACCGCGTGCTGCTCGGCGTCGCCGTCGTCGGCGGCGACCCGGTCGGCGACCCTGCCGCGTTCGCCGACGTCGTGGCCCGCTTCCGGGCGCTGTGCGAGCGCAAGGGCTGGCGGCCCGCCGCGCTGGGCGCGCGCGGTGACCGGGCCGCGCTGTGGTCGGGGATGCGGTCGGTGGGCATCGGCGACGAGGTCGTGCTGGACGTGGCTCCCTTCGGCCTGGGCACCCGGCGGATGCGCAACGTCCGGCAGGCCGTCCGCCGTACCTACAACTCGGGCGTGCACACCGCGGTCGTCCCGGCCGCCGAGATCGAGCCCGCCCTGCGGACCGAGATGGCCGCGCTTTCCCGGCAGTGGCTGGGCAGCAACCGCGAGCGTGGCTTCTCGATGATCCTCGACGGCCTGTTCGACGACTCCCACCCGGCCGGCCTGTTCGTGCTGGCCTTCGACCCGGTCGACCGGCTGGTCGGCTTCCAGCGATACCTGCCGGTGGGCCGTTGCGCGCTGTCGCTGGACGTGATGCGCCGGACCAGGGAACGGCTCAACGGCCTCAACGAGCGGATGATCGTGGACGTCGTCGAGTACGCGCGGGCCAACGGCATGGGGCGCGTGTCGCTGAACTTCGCCGCGTTCCGCTCGCTGCTGGACTCCGACCGGCGCGGCACCGTGGAGCAGGTCGGCTACAGATTGCTGCACCTGCTCGACCCGCTGATCCAGGTCGAGTCGCTGTACCTGTTCAACGCGAAGTTCCGGCCCGGCTACGTCCCGCGCAGCGTGCTGCTGGGCTCGTGGCCGGCGCTGCCGGTCGTGCTGCTCGCGCTGCTCGGCCTGGAGTTCGCCCTGCCCTATGATCGGCGCCGGTACAGCACGCCGGTACCCGAGCCGCTGCCGGTCGCGCTGCCGGACGTGGCGGTGGCGGACGAGGCCCACGTCGGCGGCCAGCCGTGTAACTGATCGGCGGGTTGCCCACCGCCCGGTTCCCGAGGCATGGTTGTATGTACCAACTACTTGCGTCCGACAAGCAAATGGACCTCGCGTGATGGACACCGACTCCGATCGTGGCCCGGCGGTCGTGCAGCTCGCCGATCAGCTGATGCGGTTCGTGCTCGTGGTCAAGCGCGGGATGGCGCGCTTCGGCGGGCCCAACCGGGACGGCATCGAGTACCCGGCCTATGGTCTGCTGGCCCGCCTGGTCATCGACGGACCGCGGCGCACCACGGCACTCGCCGAGGCCGTCTACGCTGACACGTCGACGGTGAGCCGCCAGACGTCCGCGTTGATCCGGCACGGCCTGGTCGAACGCAGGCCCGACCCGGAGGACGGCAGGGCGTCCATCCTGGCCCCGACGCCGGACGGGTTACGCACCTTCCGGGACAACCGCAGGCGGCACAACGACAACATGGCGCGCGTCCTGTCCGGTTGGTCCGAACAGGACGTGAATCGGCTGGCCGAGCTGCTCGCTCGACTCAATACTGATCTCGAAGCACACCAGCGTGCACAGGATATGGCCCAGCAGGGCGGGGAAGGGCAGGCACGATGACCGCGACCGAGTCCCGGCGGGCCGACACCGGCACGCCGGCCGGCGCACCGGCCGCTGACGGCTCGCTCACCCACCGGCAGATTCTGATCGTGTTCAGCGGCCTGATGCTGGGCATGTTCCTGGCCGCGCTCGACCAGACCATCGTCGCCACGGCGATCCGCACGATCGCCGACGACCTGCACGGCCTGGACCAGCAGGCGTGGGCGACGACGGCGTACCTGATCACGGCCACGATCTCCACGCCGCTCTACGGCAAGCTCTCCGACATCTACGGCCGCAAACCGTTCTTCATCGCCGCCATCACGATCTTCCTCGATCGGCTCGCTGGCCTGCACTTTCAGCACGTCGATGTACATGCTGGCCGGCGTTCCGCGCGTTCCAGGGCATCGGCGCCGGCGGCCTGATGTCGCTGGCACTCGCGATCATCGGCGACATCGTGCCGCCCCGCGAGCGCGCCCGCTACCAGGGCTACTTCCTGGCCGTGTTCGGCACGGCCAGCGTGCTCGGCCCGGTGGTCGGCGGCTTCCTGGCCGGTCAGTCCACCATCCTGGGCATCGCGGGCTGGCGCTGGGTCTTCCTGGTGAACGTGCCGATCGGACTGGTCGCGCTCGTCGTGGTGAGCAAGGTGCTGCACCTCCCGCACAGCCGCCGCGACCACCGGATCGACTGGTGGGGCGCGGTCACGATCACCGTCGGCCTGGTGCCGCTGCTGATCGTCGCCGAGCAGGGCCAGCAGTGGGGCTGGGTCGTCGGCGCGGGCGCTGGTCTGCTACGGCGTCGGCGTGGTCGGTCTGATCGCTGTTCGTGGTCGCCGAGCACCTCATGCGCGACGACGCGCTGATCCCGCTGCGGCTGTTCCAGCATCGGCGTGTTCAGCGTGACCTCCAGTCGCCAACGTCATCATCGGCATGGGCATGTTCGGCGGGATCTGTCGGTCATCCCGCTGTACCTGCAGATCGTGAAGGGCGCGTCACCGACCAGGGCCGGCCTGCTGATCCTGCCGCTGGTGCTGGGCCTGATGATCGCGTCGATCGTCTCCGGCCAGCTCACCGCGCGCACCGGCCGCTACAAGATCTTCCCGGTCATCGGCTCGGCCATGATGGTCGGCGGTCTGCTGCTGCTCAACACGATCAACGCGGACACCGCCCTGCTGCGCAGCCGACATCTGCATGTTCGTCTTCGGCCTCGGGCTCGGCATGCTGCATGCAGACGCTGGTGATCGCGGTGCAGAACGCCGTGCCCGCCCGGGACATGGGCGTCGCCACCGCGTCGTCGACGTTCTTCCGGCAGATGGGCGGCACGCTGGGCACCGCGGTGTTCCTGTCCATCCTGTTCAGCGTGCTCGGCGACAAGATCGCCTCGGCGTTCGCCCGGATCGCCGCCGACGCCCGCCGTTCCAGGCCGCGCTGCAGCGACCCGTCGGTGATCGACAACCCGGACAACGCGCCGGTGCTGAAGCTGGTGCACAACGGGATCAGCGGCGCGACCTCCGGTGCCGCTGCCGGCGTGCTGCAGGACTCCTCGTTCATCCAGAAGCTGGACCCGCGCCTGGCGCGGCCGTTCCTGGTCGGCTTCGCCGACTCGATGCACCCGGTCTTCCTGACCGCTGCTGTCGTCGTGGCTGTCGCGTTCGTGCTGATCCTGTTCATGAAGGAGGTACCGCTGCGACTGCAGTCAGGCATCCAGGCCAGGATGGCCGAGGAGGCAGGCAACGTCGCCGCGCCCGAGCCCGTCCCCGACGCGCAACCTGTCGAGGACGCGGTTCCCTTCGAACCGGAACGCAATGGTCACCTCATGACCAACGGCGTAGGAGAGCACACAGCAGGAGCCCTGATGGCATCGGCCACTGACGAGTTCATCCCGTATCAGCAGAACGGACCCGGCGTGCACGGCTGGGTGCGGCGAGCGGACGGCAGCGGCATCGTGGGAGCGGCCCTGACCCTCATCGACTCCGGCGGCAGGCAGATCGGCAGGAACGTCTCCGGCTCCGACGGCGGCTTCGACCTGCCGGTGCCCGAGCCCGGCTCGTACGTGCTGATCGCGTCCGCCGGGGCGCACCAGCCGCAGGCCACCGTGGTCGCGGTCGGTGCGGCGCCGGTGCCGGTCGACGTCGTGCTCAGCGGCACCAGCAGCCTGGTCGGCACGGTCACCGTGCAGGGCAAGGGCAACCCGGTCGGCGACGCGACGGTGACGCTGGCGGACAGCTCCGGCGAGGTCGTGGTCGCGCACACCACCACCGAGGACGGCCGGTTCCTGTTCGAGGAACTGGTCGCCGGAGGCTATACGCTGGTGGTCAGCGCGGAGGCCTACCAGCCGGTCGCGGTCGGCGTGACCGTGCCCGGCACCGGACAGTGCCAGCAGGACGTGGCGTTGGTCGGCGGGTCCCGCCTGCGCGGTGTCGCCACCGTCGGCGACGGTCGTGCCATCCCGGACGCGAGGATCACCTTGCTGGACCGGGCGGGCAACGTGGTCGCGATGACGACCACCGACGACTCGGGCGAGTACGCGTTCTCCGATCTGCCCGAAGGCGACTACACCGTGATCGCCAGCGGCTACCCGCCGGTGGCCAGCACGCTGCGGGTCAATGGCGGTGAGCACGGGCACCACGACGTCCGGCTCGGTCACCCGGAGGCCTGACCGCCGCGGCGGCTCGCGAGTTGGAGGATTGTCGATGAATGCCGCTTCGCCGTCGGTCACCAGGCCCGGCGTGACAGCACAGGCGAGGACCAGCGACGGCTGGCCGGTGACCAGCGCGGTGCTGACCGTCACCGACCCGACCGGCGCGCAGGTCGCCCGCGTGCCCGCCGACGAGGACGGCAGGCTGGTGACCGAACCGCTGCCGGCCGGCACCTACACCGCGATCCTCACCGCGAACGGCTTCGGCCCGCTGGCCCGCACCGCCGTGGTCACCGCGAGCGGCGCCGCGGCGCTGGGCGTGCTGCCGCTGGCCAGGATCGGCGGGGCCGACCTGCCCGAGCCGGGAGTGTGGACGATCGACCCGGTGCACACCCAGATCACCGTCACCGCACGGCACCTGGGCATGGCGAGCGTGCGCGGCCGGTTCGCCGAGTTCGGCGGCCAACTCGAGGTGGCCCGGCCGGTGGAGCGTTCCAGCGTGCGGGCGACCATTCAGGCGAGCAGCATCGACACCGGTAACAAGATGCGTGACGACCATCTGCGCTCGGCCGACTTCCTGGGCGTCGACGTCCATCCGGTCATCGAGTACGTGGGTTCGTCGATCACGTCACTCGGCGACGAGAAATGGCGAGTGAACGGCGAGTTGACACTCAATGGCGTCACCAGGGCCGTCCCCCTGGAACTGCAGTATCTCGGCGTCGGACCCGATTCCTGGGGCGGCACCCGGGCCGCGTTCCGCGCGGTGACCGAACTGAAACGGGACGACTTCGCCATCACGTACAACCAGGTCGTCCGGGCTGGGATCACCATGATCGGCACCACTTTGCGGGTCGAGATCGACATCGAGGCAGTACGCGGCGACGTGCTGCCGACCGCGTGACCTACGTCCCATTCCGGTTGTATGTGTGGGACTACTCACCTCGGCTCGGCCGGAAACTGCTTGTACTAGGCAAGTAATTTAGTTAGCCTAGGAGAAGCAAATTCTTCGGAGGTCACGTGGTGTCAACCGCCAACCCGATTCCGCCCCGCCAACGGAGGCAGGCGCGCACACCAGCCGAACTGGGGCCGCATTACAAGTGGATCGCGCTGTCCAACACGACGTTGGGCATGCTGATCGCCACCATCAACTCCTCGATCGTGCTGATCGCGCTGCCCGACATCTTCAAGGGCATCGGCGTCAACCCGCTCGCGCCGGGCAACACCAGCTATCTGCTGTGGATGATCATGGGCTTCCTGGTCGTCACAGCGGTCCTGGTGGTCAGCTTCGGCCGGCTCGGCGACATGTTCGGCCGGGCCAAGATGTACAACCTCGGCTTCGCGATCTTCACTGTGTCGTCGATCCTGCTTTCGGTTACCTGGCAACAAGGATCGGCCGGTGCGCTGTGGCTGATCGGCTGGCGCATCGTCCAGGGCGTCGGTGGCGCGTTCCTGATGGCCAACTCCAGCGCCATCCTCACCGACGCGTTCCCGGGCAACCAGCGCGGCATGGCCATGGGCATCAACGGTGTCGCCGCGATCGCCGGCTCGTTCCTCGGCCTGGTCATCGGTGGCCTGCTCGCACCGGTGAACTGGCACCTGATCTTCCTCGTGTCCGTGCCGATCGGCGTCCTGGGCACGATCTGGGCCTACCTCAAGCTGCACGACACCGGCGAGCGCCACCGGGCCAGGATGGACTGGTGGGGCAACATCACCTTCGCGGTCGGCCTCATCGCGGTGCTGGTCGCCATCACCTACGGCATCCAGCCCTACGGCAGCCACAGCATGGGCTGGACGAGTCCGTTCGTGCTCACCACCCTGATCGGCGGCGTGGCGATCCTGATCGCGTTCGGGATCATCGAGACCCGGGTGCCCAATCCGCTGTTCAACCTGTCGCTGTTCAAGCTCCGGTCGTTCACCGCGGGCAACATCGCGAACCTGACCGCGGCCCTGGGCCGAGGCGGCCTGCAGTTCATCCTGATCATCTGGCTGCAGGGCATCTGGCTGCCGCAGCACGGCTACAGCTTTGCCCAGACACCGTTGTGGGCGGGCATCTACATGCTGCCCATGACCGTCGGCTTCCTGCTCTCGGCACCTCTGTCGGGTGTGCTGTCGGACAGGGTGGGCACCCGCGCGTTCGCCGCGGTCGGCATGGTCATCACGGCCGCGACGTTCCTGATGCTGATCCTGCTGCCGGTGAACTTCAACTACGTCGCGTTCGCGGGCATCCTGGTGCTCAACGGGATCGGCATGGGCATGTTCGCCTCGCCGAACCGGGCCGAGATCATGAACAGCCTGCCCAGCAACGCCCGTGGCGTGGGCGCGGGCATGACGGCCACGTTCCAGAACTCGGCGATGGTGCTGTCCATCGGCATCTTCTTCAGCCTGATCATCGCCGGCCTGTCCGCTCACCTGCCCGGGTCGCTGGACGCGGGCCTGACGGCGCACGGCGTCCCGGCGGCCGCCGCCAGCCAGGTGGCGCACCTGCCCGCGGTAGGGGTGCTGTTCGCGGCGTTCCTGGGCTACAACCCGATCTCCACGCTGCTCGGTCCGACGCTCGCGCACCTGCCCGCGGGTCAGGTGCAGTTCCTGACCGGTCGCAGCTTCTTCCCCAGCCTGATCTCCGGTCCGTTCGCCGACGGCCTCGCGGTGGCGTTCGGCTTCGCCATCGTCGCCTGCCTGATCGGTGCCGTGGCGTCGCTGCTGTGCTCGCCACGCAGGACGGCCGAACCGGTGGCGGGGACGAACGGGACGCCTGGCACGGCACGCGCCGAGGACTTGGGCAGTGAACTGGCGGCTGTCGCCGCCGACGCGTCCGGCGAGGCACCAGCCGAGCTGGTCACCGACGAAGTGCCCACCGCCCGGCGATAGCCGGCCCGATATCGGCTGCGCCCCGGCCCTCCGCGGACTCCGTGGAGGGCCGGGGCGTGTCCACGGGTCGCCGAGCGCGCCGTGCGGTTGATGGCGGTCGGTGGGCGGTCGTCGCGCACCGTGATGGCGCAGCCGGGACAAGCCGCAGGCGCCCTCTCATCGAACGTGGCCGGTCGGTGACCGAGTGACCATGGGAAACCGGCCGAGTGGCAACAGTTGACGCCGACAATCAGACTGGCGTCAACGCGGCGAGGTCGCGTCGCAACGCCTCTGATGGAGGTAACGGCACGATGAGAACCGAGACCGAAGCACCGAGTTCAACCGGGACCAAGCCGGGGGACAGTCCGGCCCCGCTGCCCACTGCGCCGTGCAGCGTGGTGTGGAGCAAGGGGCACGCGTACGTCCTGGAGCCCGTCGCGGGCCGGCCGAGGTGGCTGGGTGTGAACGACCGGGGCCGCGCCGAGGAGTTGTCCGGCGCCGACCTGCAGCGGCGCGGCTGGACGCGCACCTGCAAGCGCTGACCATCGCGCTGCTGATCATGGTGGCTCGCGCGGGGTGAACCCACGCGATGTGACAGGCTGTTCCCGCCGAGAAGGACTCGCACGGCGGGAGGGAACAGGTGGCACAGGCCGATCCGGTGCCGGCGCCGACCGGCGAGGGCCAGGCCGCTGACCAGCGGCCGGACTCGACCGAGCCGCCCGACCGCATCGTCACGTGGCCGAACGCACTGTCGGTGCTGCGGCTGCTCGGTGTACCCGTGTTCCTGTGGCTGTTGCTGGGCCCCAAGGCCGATCTGATCGCGCTGATCGTGCTCTGCGCCAGCGGTGCCACCGACTGGCTGGACGGCAAGCTGGCCCGCTGGCTCGACCAGGGCAGCAAGCTCGGCGCGCTGCTCGACCCCGCCGCCGACCGGCTCTACATCGTGGCGACCCTCGTCGCCTTCGTGCTCCGGGGCATCGTCCCGTGGTGGCTGGCCGTGATCCTGATCGGCAAGGACGTCATCGTCGGGCTGTGTCTGCCGGTGCTGCGCCGGGCCGGCTACAGCCCACCTGAGGTGCACTACGTGGGCAAGGCGGCCACCTTCGCGCTGCTGTACGCGTTCCCGTTCCTGCTGCTCGCCCAGGGCGATTCCACGGCGGCCCAGATCGCTCGTCCCATCGGGTACGCGTTCACCGCGTGGGGTACAGCCCTCTACGTCTGGAGCGGCGTGCTGTACGTCGCCCAGGTCGTGATCACCGTTCGGCGTACCCAGCAGGAACGACGTGCGCGGGTTGGATAGGTTTGCCGCGTACCGGGAGTGCGGCGGCAGGACAGAAGGGAAGCACGAAGGTGGTGCCCGAGGAGCTGAAATACACCCAGGAGCATGAATGGGTGGCTCGGACCGGACCGGACACGGTGCGTGTCGGTATCACCGACTACGCCCAGGAGCAGCTCGGCGACGTCGTCTTCGTCCAGCTGCCCGAGCCGGGCGAGCAGGTCACGGCAGGCCAGCCGGTCGGCGAGGTCGAGTCGACCAAGAGCGTCTCCGACCTGTTCTCGCCACTGGACGGCGAGGTCGTGGCGCGCAACGAAAGCCTTGACTCGCAAGCGGAACTGGTCAACTCCGACCCGTACGGCGAGGGTTGGATGATCGACATCCGGATCGCCGACCCCGCTGTCGTGGACGGGCTGCTGGACGCCGAGGCGTACCAGAAGCTCACGGAACAGGGGTGACGACGATCTTCGGCCGGTTGCGTCGGCTGTGGGGGAGCCTCCGCCATCGTGAGACGTCGGGCACGGTACGTTGGGACGGTCACGACGAATCCACAAGCAGGAGGAGAGCGCAGGTGAGCACGAACGACGGGCCAGGCGTTCCGCCCGAGCAGGCCGCTGAGTCCACGTCTGTTTTCCGGGCCGACTTCCTGGCCGAGGCCGATAGCGGTACGCAGGTCGAGGCACCGGCCGGCGAGCCGGCTGTCGCCGGGGTCGACGCGCTGCCGGTCGGATCCGCTCTGCTCGTGGTCAAGCGTGGGCCGAACGCGGGCTCACGGTTCCTGCTGGACAGGGACACCACCAGTGCGGGCCGCCACCCCGACAGCGACATCTTCCTCGACGACGTCACGGTCTCCCGCAGGCACGCCGAGTTCCGGCGTGAGGGTGGCGAGTTCGTGGTGATCGACGTGGGCAGCCTCAACGGCACCTACGTCAACCGCGAGCCGGTCGACCAGGCTGTGCTGGCCAACGGCGACGAGGTCCAGATCGGCAAGTTCCGGCTCGTGTTCCTCACCGGCCCGGCGGGGGGCCAGGGAGCGCGGTGACCGCTGCCGCGCGGCCAGCTCGTGGCGGCATGAGCATCGGGGCGGTGCTGGCGCAGCTGCGCCCGGACTTCCCGGACATCACCATCTCCAAGATCCGGTTCCTCGAGGCCGAGGGGCTTATCAGCCCCGCACGGACCGAGTCCGGATATCGGCAGTTCAGCGCCGTCGACGTGGAGCGGCTGCGCTTCGTGCTGGCCGCCCAGCGCGACCACTACCTGCCGCTGAAGGTGATCCGCCAGCACCTGGCGGCTGCGGACAGCGCCGAGCGTCCGACCCTGGTCGCGGTGCCGGCACCCGCCGAACCGGTCGAGCCGCCCGGCTCGGCTCTGCGCGTCACCCGCGCCGAACTGCTGGACCGCGCCGGCATCGCATCCGACCTGTGCGCGGAACTGGAGCAGTACGGCCTGGTCAGGCCCGACGAGACGGGCTCGTATGACGCCGATGCGGTCGACGTCGCGTCGACCGTGCGCGCGCTGACGGATTTCGGTATCGAACCGAGGCACCTGCGCGCGTTCCGGGCGTCCGCGGATCGCGAGGCGGGCCTGCTGGCCCAGATCGTCGGGCCGTTGCACAGACACCGGGACCCGGCGACGCGCGCCAGGGGTGACGAAATGTCCCGCGAACTCGCCGCGCTGTCCGTAACGCTGCACACCTTGTTGGTCAAGGCTGCGTTGCGGGCTGCTGTGGGAGGTTGAGAACGCGCCACCTTATCGGTCATCGTGGTGGTGAGGATGCGTATCGTGACCATGATCATCGCATGAGGGGCGAGCATTGCCCGCGTCCGGCGGGTAGCGTCAGCTAGAACAGCGTCAAGCGGTCGACCGGGGATAGGCAGTGGTCCTCGCGGTGACAGGGAAGCATGGTTGCGCGAGCTGAGGAGGCGATAACCCGATGAGCGAAATGCGCGTCGTCGGTGTTCGAGTCGAACTGCCGGCCAACCAACCGATCCTGCTGCTGCGAGAGACCGAGGGCGACCGTTACCTGCCGATCTGGATCGGCTCGGTCGAAGCCACGGCGATAGCCTTGGAACAACAGGGTGTCCGCCCTCCCCGCCCGCTCACGCACGACCTGCTCAAGGAGATCATCACCGCGCTGGGCCGCGAACTGGAGCAGGTCCGCATCACCGACCTGCAAGAAGGCACGTTCTACGCGGAACTGGTCTTCGACGGCGACATCCGGGTATCGGCCCGGCCGAGCGACTCGGTCGCGCTGGCACTTCGCATCGGTGTACCCATCCATGCCGAGGAGTCGGTGCTGGCGGAGGCCGGATTGATCATCCCGGATGAGCAGGAGGACGAGGTCGAGAAGTTCCGCGAGTTCCTCGACTCGGTCTCCCCGGAGGACTTCCGAGGCGCAGACACCTGAAACGAGCGTCACCGAACGCCCACTGCTACTGGCAGTGGGCGTTTTCGGTGTCCGGGGGACTGAGCGCGGGCATCGCTGGGTCAGCGGGCCCACAAGGGCGGGCGCAGGGGACGGGCCGGGGCAGTTGGTCGTGGCGCAGCCAGTTGAGTCACGACCAGCACCGGACTCGGCGCTGCCCGGGTTGCGGAGCCAGGATTCAGCTCTCCCCGTTCCCGCGTCCAGGCCGCACTTCGACGTCGAACCGTAGACGAGGGACGGAGTGGGGAGGAGCACCACCGATGCGGGTCGCCCGGACTCGCGCGAAGCGTGGTCGAGAACCGAGGGTGGCGGGCCGCGACGACGCGGCCTTCCGCTCCCCGCTGTCGAGCGTTCGACGTCAAGATCGGCTTTGCGAGAGCACGGGCGCCGGTGAACCGCTACGGGTCGCCGGGGTGACCCGGTTGACCCGGCGGCCGGTTCTGCGGGTCGAGTGGCGCCGCCGTGTGGCCGGCCGGCTGCGAGTTCGCGTCGGTTGTCCGTTGTCGCCCTGGTTGGAGTGGCCGTTGCACTGCCTGGGTGTGAAGCTGGGCCAATTGGCGCAGTGATCGGGCGCGACGGGTCTGAGTGAGGGTGCCGGCTGGTTATCCTGATGAGCTGCGCACCTTCGCTCGGGCGCGTCGCGTTGACCGGTGTTGTGCCGGGTCCTACCGTCGAAGTCACCGCAACACAGCGGTGTGATTCCCCCAAAGGGCGTCACACCGGTGTGGGAGCGTGGTCCGCCTCCCCATCCGGGGGATGACGGCCGCGTTCACCGGCCCATCCGGGCCGGACGAGGGGAGGCAGGCGTGGTGCACGAAATGCCTGGCCAGGCCGGTGGCAATGGCGCCGAGCAGGGCGAGCAGGCGGCACTGTTCCCGGATGCCTCGCTGCCGGACGAACTGGTCGGCTACCGGGGCGCCGCAGCGTGCCAGATCGCCGGCATCACCTACCGGCAACTCGACTACTGGGCCCGCACCGGGCTGGTCGCGCCGTCCATCCGCACGGCGCACGGCTCCGGTTCCCAGCGGCTCTACTCGTTCAAGGACATTCTCGTCCTCAAGGTCGTCAAGCGGCTCCTGGACACCGGTGTCTCGCTGCAGAACATCCGCGTCGCCGTTGATCACCTGCGCAAACGCGGTGTCGCCGACCTGGCCAAGATCACGCTGTTCAGCGACGGCACGACCGTCTACGAGTGCACTTCGCCGGAAGAGGTCGTCGACCTGCTGCAGGGTGGCCAGGGCGTGTTCGGCATCGCCGTGAGCGGTGCGATGCGCGAGATCAGCGGCACCATTCACGAGTTCCCGGCCGAGCGGGCCGACGGCGGTGCCATCGAGCTGGTGCCCGAGGACGAGCTGGCTCGTGCCCGGCGGGCCCGCCGGACCGGCTGAATCAGCAG
Source organism: Candidatus Melainabacteria bacterium (assembly GCA_963780635.1). Taxonomy (GTDB): domain Bacteria; phylum Actinomycetota; class Actinomycetes; order Mycobacteriales; family Pseudonocardiaceae; genus DATEPR01. Next base: position 311,454 of record CAWACW010000012.1, on the reverse strand, counting down.
GTCGGACCGGCTTCGACGGGCACGTGATCGTCCTCGTCCCTAGGCTTGGCCGATGCGGCGACAGAGGTGGATCGGTGCGGCCGATCGTGCTGTGATGACGAGGGTCGCCCGAACCGAGAACGTCGTGCTCGACCGTGTGCTGCCCAGGCTCGGCCGCTCCGCAAACTACGGGCGGCTCTGGGCCGGCGTCGCGGGTGTGCTCGCCGCGACCCAGCAGCCCAAGGCCCGGCGTGCCGCTGTTCGCGGGCTCGTCGCACTCTCCCTGGCCAGCGCCGCGGTCAACGTCATCAGCAAGCAACTGGTGGGCCGACCCCGCCCCGCCGCCGACCTCGCGCCACTGATCCGCAGGCTGGCCATCGCGCCGCGGACCACGTCGTTCCCGTCCGGGCACTCCGCATCGGCCGCCGCGTTCGCCACCGGCGTGCTGCTGGAGAGCCCACTGCTCGGTGTCCCGGTCGCGGTGACGGCGGCTGGCGTGGCCACCTCGCGGGTGGCTGTCGGCGCCCACTATCCGTCCGACGTCGTCGCCGGTGTCGGTGTCGGGGTGATCGCCGGTCTGGCCACGCAGACGTGGTGGCCGCGCGGACCACTGGATCCGGCCACCGCGGCCGCGCCGGACCACCGGCCGCCCGCCCTGTCGACCGGCGCCGGGCTGGTGCTCGTGACCAACGCCGGCGCGGGCAGCGTGCGCGACGATTCGTTGCGGCGGATCGCGGCGGAGCTGCCGGAAGCCGAGGTGATTGTCGCCGGGCCGGAGCACGACCTGGCCGCGGTGATCGAGGACGCCGCCAAGCGCTGTGTGGTGCTCGGCGTCGCCGGTGGCGACGGCACCGTCAACCTGGGAGCCAAGACCGCCGTCCGCCACGATGTGCCGCTGCTCGTGGTGCCTGCCGGCACCCTCAACCACTTCGCCAGGGATAGCGGCGTCGAGTCCATTGAGGCCGCGATCGGGGCGCTGCGGGCCGGGGAGGCCGTGCGGGTCGATCTCGGTCGCGCCGGTGACGAGGTGTTCGTCAACACGTCGAGCATCGGCCTCTACGTCGACCTGGTGCGGTTCCGGGAACGGTGGGAGAAGCGGCTGGGCAAGTGGCCCGCCATGCTGGTCGGCCTAGTGCACGTGCTGCGGCACTCCGAACCGGAGGAGGTCGAGGTCGAGGGCGTGCCCAGGCGACTGTGGATGCTGTTCGCGGGCAACTGCGCCCACGAGCCGGTCGGTTTCGCGCCCACCAGCAGGCCAAGCCTGGACGACGGGCTGCTGGACGTCCGCATCGTGGACGCCGCCGTGCCGCTCGCGCGCACCCGGATCGTGCTGGGCGCGTTGACCCGGACCCTGCGCTGGAGCCGGGCCTACGAGCTGAGTCGGCGCACGTCGCTGCAGCTCAAGGGTATGAATGGCACGCTCGCCCTGTCCGTGGACGGTGAGGTGACCGATGTGCCCCAGACCGTTGAACTGGGCAAGTCGCCGCGGGCGCTCACCGTCTACCGGCCCGGCGGCGCGGCGTCGGGTACCGGCCGGCATTCGGGGTAGGCTCAGCACGTAGTCGTTAACTCCGTGCGGGAGAGTTCGGGCGGCACTCAGGTCGTTCGGCGCCGAAGGAGCAACTCCTCCCCGGAACCTCTCAGGCAGCAGGGACCGCACGGGTGAGACGCCTCTGGAAAGCGGGTTTCGGCCCCGCCGACGGTGCAAGTCCGGTGCAGCGCACCGGGTGAAGCTCTCAGGCACCCGTGTTCGCGGGTACGGACAGAGGGGGAGGGTGGTGCCGGACGTGTGTCCGGAGCCGGCCCCAGTCCGCCCGTACCAGGAGACACGACATGACAGACGATCGCATCCCGCTGGCAGCCCTGGAACACGGCACGTCCTTCGCCGACCGGCACGTCGGCCCACGCGCCGCGGAACTCGCCATGATGTTGGACGTCGTCGGTGTCGGCTCCCTGGACGAACTGGCCGACCGCGCGGTGCCGCCGTCGATCCGCGATGCCGCCGCCTCCGTACTGCCTGAGCCGGCCACTGAGGACGAGGCGCTGCGGGAACTGCGTGCGCTGGCCGCCACGAACCGGCCGATGACGCAGATGATCGGCCTTGGCTACCACGGCACGATCACGCCGCCGGTGATCCGTCGCAACGTGCTGGAGAGTCCCGCCTGGTACACCGCGTACACGCCCTACCAGCCGGAGATCTCGCAGGGCAGGCTGGAGGCGCTGCTGAACTTCCAGACCATGGTCGGCGACCTCACCGGCCTGCCGGTGGCGAACGCGTCCATGCTGGACGAGGCCACGGCCGCCGCCGAGGCGATGACCCTGCTGCGCCGCGGTGGCAAGTCGAAGTCGGACCGGTTCGTCGTGGACGCCGACACGCTGCCGCAGACCATCGCCGTCATCCAGACCCGCGCCGAGCCACTGGGCATCGACGTGCTCGTCGCGGACCTCGCCGACGGCCTGCCCGATGGCGACTTCTTCGGCCTGCTGCTGTCCTATCCGGGCGCGTCCGGCGCGATCCGTGACCACGCCACGCTCGTCGCCGCGGCCCACGAGCGCGGTGCCCTGGTGGTCACCGCCGCCGACCCGCTGGCGCTGACGCTGCTGCGCGCACCGGGCGAGATCGGGGTGGACGCGGCGATCGGCTCGACGCAGCGGTTCGGCGTGCCGATGGGCTTCGGTGGCCCGCACGCCGGCTATCTGGCCGTGCGCAAGGGTTTGGAGCGCAACCTGCCGGGCAGGCTGGTCGGGGTCAGTGTGGACGCCGACGGGACGATGGCCTACCGGCTGGCGTTGCAGACGCGTGAGCAGCACATCCGGCGGGAGAAGGCGACGAGCAACATCTGCACGGCGCAGGTGCTGCTGGCGGTGATGGCGTCGATGTACGCGGTGTACCACGGGCCGGACGGCCTTCGCGCGATCGCGACCAAGGCACACCGGATGGCGGCCACCCTCGCCGAGGGTCTGCGCGGTGGCGGTGTCACGGTCGGACCGGACGCGTTCTTCGACACGCTCTGGGCGGAAGTCCCCGGCCGGGCGTCCGACGTGGTCGCGGCCGCCCGCGAGCGGGGCGTGAACCTGCGCTTGGTGGACGAGGACCACGTGGGCATCACCTGTGACGAGACCACGACGCGGGAGCACCTGCGCTTGGTGTGGGACGCCTTCGGCGTCTCGGCGGACCCGGACGTGGTCGACGCGGCGGCCGACGACGTGCTCGCGCCGACCGGTCTGGTACGCACCGGGGAGTTCCTGACGCACCCGGTGTTCCACCGCCACCGCTCGGAGACCTCGTTGCTGCGTTACCTGCGGTCGCTGGCGGACAAGGACGTGGCGCTGGACCGCAGCATGATCCCGCTGGGTTCGTGCACGATGAAACTGAATGCCACGGCGGAGATGGAGCCCATCACGTGGCCGGCGTTCGCGGAGTTGCACCCGTTCGCGCCGGTCGAGGACGCGGCGGGCATGCTGCGCATCGTGTCGGACCTGCAGGGCTGGCTGGCCGACATGACCGGCTACGACGCGGTGAGCCTGCAGCCCAACGCGGGTAGCCAAGGTGAACTGGCGGGCCTGCTGGCGATCCGGGCGTACCACCGCGACCGTGGGCAGCAGGCCAGGAACGTGTGCCTGATCCCGTCCAGCGCGCACGGCACGAACGCGGCGAGCGCTGTGATGGCCGGGATGCGGGTCGTCGTGGTGCGCTGCGACGAGAACGGCAACGTCGATCTGGATCACCTGCGTGAGGTGGCGGCGCAGCACGCGGACGACCTGTCGGCGATCATGGTGACGTATCCGTCCACGCACGGGGTCTACGAGGACACGATCCGGGACGTCTGCGCGATCGTGCACGACGCGGGCGGTCAGGTCTATGTGGACGGTGCGAACCTGAACGCGCTGATCGGCCTGGCGCGCTTCGGAAAGTTCGGCGCCGACGTCTCACACCTCAACCTGCACAAGACGTTCTGCATCCCGCACGGTGGCGGTGGTCCGGGCGTCGGGCCGATCGGAGTGCGTGCGCACCTGGCACCGTTCCTGCCGAACCACCCACTACAGCCGACGGCCGGTCCGCAGACCGGTGTCGGTCCGATCAGCGCGGCACCGTGGGGGAGTGCGTCGATCCTGCCGATCTCGTGGGCGTACGTGCGGATGATGGGTGCCGACGGCCTGCGCAGGGCGACGCTCACGGCCATCGCGGCGGCGAACTATGTGGCGCGCCGGCTGGACGAGCACTTCCCGGTCCTCTACACCGGCACGGACCACTCGGGTGGCGACGGAAAGTTCGTGGCGCACGAGTGCATTCTCGATCTACGCCCGATCACGAAGGCCACGGGAGTGACGGTCGAGGATGTGGCCAAGCGCCTCGCCGACTACGGCCTGCACGCGCCGACGACGTCGTTCCCGGTGGCGGGCACGCTCATGGTCGAACCGACGGAGAGCGAGGACCTGGCCGAACTGGACCGCTTCTGCGACGCCATGATCGCCATCCGCCAGGAGATCGACCAGGTCGGCGCCGGGGTGTGGCCGGCCGACGACAACCCACTCCACAACGCCCCGCACACGGCGGCGTCCATCGCCGGCAAGTGGGATCACCCGTACAGCCGCGAGGAAGCGGCCTTCCCGGCAGGCACGGCGGGCCCGAAGGTCTGGCCACCGGTCCGCCGGATCGACGGCGCAAAGGGCGACCGCAACCTGATCTGCTCGTGCCCACCGATGGAGGCGTACGCAGGCTGACAACCGGCGGCCGCCGGCCGTCAGGGGATGGTCGGGAGGCTGACCAGCGCGGACCCCAGCAGCGGCGGCCGCCGAGCCAACGCGAGCAGTGCGAGACCGCCCAGCACCGGCCCCACCCCACGAACCGCCGGCCGCCCAACCCAATGCACGCGACGACGCGACCCGAGCGGTTCACAGGTACCCGCTCCCTCGCCCCGAGCTGACGTCGAACGCCGGCGTCATACCGCGAGGGAGCGGACGGCTCGCCTTGTCGCGGCTGCCGGCACCGAGACCCACGAGTATTGCGGTTTCCTCTGGCTCAACCGGCTGCGGGACAAGCAAACCAACCCGCCACCGTCACACCCGCAGTGCCAGCAGCTGCCCTGGCCACTCGCCGACCAGCACTGTCTCAACCGGACTGAATCCGTTCGCCTGGTAGTACTCCACAAGTCGCCCATCGTCGCCCGCGTAGCAGTCGACCCGCACCAGGCCCACACCCCATCGCCGCGCCTCGTCGCGCGCATGCGCGAGCAGCGCACTGCCGATGCCTCGACCGGCGAATGCCCTGTCCGTCACCAGCAGCGTGACGTACAGCTCCGGCTCGTCGGCCGGTGCCACATAGTGCGTCGGCTTGGGTGACACGGCCATGGCTGCGGCCGGTTGGCCGTCGACCTCCGCGATCCACACCGAGTCCTCCGTGGCCACCCGCGTGATCCGGTCGACGCCCTCCGGCCTGGTCGACCACGGTTCCGTGCCCCACTGGCCCGTCCTGCCCTGCTTCACCAGCCATGCCACGGCCCCGTCCAGCATGGCCAGCATCAGCTCGGCGTCCGCAGGTCCGCCCTGCCGGATCCTCGTCATGTGATCGCCGCCACAATGGCCCGCGTGATGTCGTTGTCGGCCAAAGCTGCCACACCGTCCACGAATTGATCTATACCACCTGTCACCGGCAGCACGCTGGTTTCGGGATCCCACAGGGCCCGACCGAACCTGCCACAACCGAGCACCCGGATCGGCCGGTCGAAGTATCCGCGGACGTCCGTGGACAGCGGCTCCGTCAGGCCCAGCTCGTTGTGCCGCGATGCGATCGCTCGATAGGCCGCTACCAGATGGTCCTCCCTGGCCGGCCAGTCGACCGCCGACATCGCACCGGTCAGGTGTGCCGGCAGGTCACCGATGCCCGGCAGCCGCGCGAACGCCGTGCCCAACCACTTGCTGTACGGCGGATACCGTCGCTCCATCAGCAGACACAACCGCATGATGTCGCGCGCCAACCGGCCCGCCACCACACGCGACCCCAGATCATCGCCCACCTCGGCACACCTGCCGGGGAACGCCTCCTCCTGAGCGATCCGCTGCCACTGGCACGCCAGCACGTACCGCCACAGCTCGTCCGGATACCACGCCAACGCCTGCCGCGCGGCGGTCAGCTCACCGGTCCCGTCGTGGTACACCGCCCCGGCCGTGACCTCCAGCAGCTGCTGGGTCGGCGTGGCCAGCCAGTCGGCCGTCGTGACGCCTGACCGGGGATCGAACCCCAGCCACCCGGTCAGCCACTCGCCCAGCTCCGCGACCTCGACCCGGTGCCGCGCGACCTGGTCGTCCTCGATCGTCACCGGGAACCTGGTCGGGTACCCCGCCCACGTGTCCGGCAGCAGCTCGTCGAGCATCTCGTCCACCGCGGCTGCGGAGAACGGCACGAACAATCTCAGCCGTGGTCCCCAGTCGTGATCAGTCGACCGCACCGTGTCGTAGCCGAGGATCTCCGAGCCGGAGCCGATCAGGGCGGCCGCGTGCGGCACGCCCGGGAATCGTTCGTCCAGCAGTGGCCGGACCACGTCCGTGTAGTACCCGCGCGCCAACTCCAGTGCCGGCATGAACTCCACAGCCCGCGAGCCTGCCAAAACGAGCCGCCGGGCACCACGGGATTACGTCGGCGACCCCACGTGGGTGGCATCGCGGACCGTGCCGATGTACTCCTCGACCACGTCCTCCAGCGCGACGACGCCGACCACGGCCCCGTCCGGCTGGACTGCCCTGGCCAGGTGGCTGTTCGACCTGCGCAGCGCGGTCAACGCCTCGTCCAGCCGCGCGTCGGTCGGCACCTCGGGCAGGCCGCGGACCAGCGATCGGGGCACCAGTTGCTCCGGGTCGCCGTCGAGCAGGTCCAGCACGTCCTTCACGTGCAGGTAGCCGACGAGCCTGCCGTCCTCGGCGCGCAACGGGAACCGGGAGAAACCGGTGGCCGCCACCGCCGTCGCCACGTCACCGACCGACGGCGCAGCGGGCAGCGATGTCAGCTCGGCCAGCGGCACCAGCACGTCGGTGACCGTGTGCTCGGTCGAGGACAGCGTCTGTTCCAGGCGCCGGGACTCGTTGGTCTCCAGCAGCCCTTCCTCGCGCGACTCGGCGATCAGCGACGACAGCTCGTCGGTCGTGTACGCGTTGTCCAGTTCCCCCTTCGGCGTGACGTGCAGCAGTCGCAACACGCCGTTGGCCATCGCGGTGAACAGGACCAGCAGCGGCTTGGTGAAACGGCAGAATCCGAAATGGATCGGCACCAGCCACATGGCGGCCCGCTCCGGGCCCGCCAGGGCGAGGTTCTTGGGCACCATCTCGCCGAACAGCGTGTGCAGCATCGTCACGATGCACAGCGCGACGACGAACCCGACGACGTGGGTGATCGCCGCGGGCACGCCCAACGCGTCGAACGGGCGTTCCAGTAGGTGCGAGATGGCTGGCTCGGCCAGCGCACCGAGGCCCAGCGAGCAGACCGTGACCCCGAGTTGGGCACCCGCGATCAGCAGCGGCAGGTCCCGCCCGGCCCGGATCGCCAGCCGGGCCCGCGTGTTGCCCTCCGCGGCCAGCGCCTCCAGCCGATCGCGCCGCACGGTGATGACCGCGAACTCGGCGCCGACGAAGAAGGCGTTGCCCAGCACGAGCAGCACCGTGATGAACAGGGCAAGGCCGATGCTCATGCCGCCACCTCCGGCCCGTCGACCACCCGCGACAGGCGCAGCTCCGCGATCCGGTGCCGGTCCATCTTCATCACCGTGATCCGCCAGCCGTCGATGCGGACCTCGTCGCTGACCTCCGGGATCTGGCCGAGCTTCGCCAGCACCAGGCCGGCGAGCGTCTCGTAGTCACCCTCCGGCATCCGGAAGCCGGTCGCGTCGCCCACCTCGTCGTCGCGCAGCAGCCCGGACACCAGCCAGCTGTTGCGACCCAGCGGCCGCACCGGCGGTGGCTCGCCGCGGTCGTGCTCGTCGCGGACATCGCCGACGATCTCCTCGACCAGGTCCTCCATGGTGACCAGGCCCGCGGTGCCGCCGTACTCGTCGACGACCATCGCGATCTGCAGGCCCGATTCGCGCAGCCGCTCCAGCAGCGCGTCGGCGGGCAGGGTCTCCGGCACGATCGGCACCGCCATCACCAGGTCGGCGACCGTCGTCTTCGCGCGCTCGTCAGCCGCCAACCCGAAGACCTGCTTGACGTGCACCACGCCGCGCACGTCGTCCAGATCGCCCTCGTAGGCCGGGAACCGGGACAGGCCCGTCCGCAGGCTGATCTCGATCAGGTCGAGCACCGTCGCGTCCGTGGGCAGCGCCTCGGTCCGCAGCCGAGGCGTCATCAGCTCCTCGGCGGTCAGATCGCCGAACCGCAGCGACCTGTCCAGCAGGGTCGCGGTGCTCTGGTCGAGCGTGCCGCGCTCGGCCGACGTGCGGACCAGCGAGCCCAGCTCCTCGGGGGATCGTGCCGACCGCAGTTCCTCGGCCGGCTCGACGCCCAGCCTGCGCACCACCCAGTTCGCGGACCGGTTCAGCGCGGTGATCAGCCACACGAAGATCGTGGAGAACGTGGTCTGCACGCCCGCCACGGCTCGCGCGGTGCCCAGGGCGTGGGTGATGGCCAGGTTCTTGGGCACCAGCTCGCCGAACACCACGGACACGGTGGTGGCGAGCAGGAGCGCGACCACGTAGCTGATCGCCGACGCCACGCCGGTGGGCAGGCCCGTTTTGTCCAGCACCGGCCGCAGCAGGCCGGCGATGGACGGCTCGGCCAGGTAACCGGTGGCCAGCGTGGTGATCGTGATGCCGAGCTGGGCACCGGACAGCTGGAAGGACAGGGACCGCTGGGCGCGTGCGATCTGCTGCGCTCTGCGGTCGCCGACCTCCCGGACGTGGCGATCCACCTGAACGCGTTCCAGGGTGGTCAGCGCGTACTCGGCCGCGACGAAGACCGCGGCGCAGGCGGTCAGCACAAGGACGGCGAGGACACCGAGCGCGTCATAGAGATACCCGGTCACCTCGCGACTCCGATCGCATGGCGATCCGGGCTGGTATGGCCGCCGGGGCAGGACCCCGGCTGGCTATCGCCGCCAGGTGCAGGTGCGGGGCGCACCGAAGCAGTCACTCCTCACGAGACAGGGATTGAGCTGCAGGTCTAGCTCAGTATGGCCAGTCTAGCCGAGCCCGCCGCGAGCAGTGTGTCGATTCGGATCTGTCGATCCGGCGTGTTCTCGGCGTACCGTTGTGCGCGTGAAGATGCGCAGGCGCCGCCCGAAGCGGCGGCAGCCCAAGGAGCGGATCGACTTCGTGAGCGCCGAGGTAGACGAGCTGTTCGGGCCGTCGCGCAAGCACATCCACGAGCGCAAGGAATGGGTGGCCGTCGCCAAGATCGACGATCACCACGCCGGCGCGGGGCCGATCGACCTGGAGTCCGGGGTCGTTCACCTGCCGATGCCCACCGAGCCGTCGAACTGAGCTCAGGCCGACATCGCGGTCCGGTCCACCGGCACCTGCCGGCCGTAGACCGGCAGCTTCAACACTCCGTGAATGTTGCGGGTCCTGCGGTGTGTCGGGGCACCGGCCCGCAGCGTCGGGTACCGCTCGAACAGCGCCCGTAGCGCCACCGCCGCCTCGATCCGGGCCAGGCCCGCGCCCAGGCAGTAGTGGATCCCCGCGGAAAACGCCAGGTGCTCCCGATTGTTCGGCCGCTCCGGGTCGAACCGGTCCGGCCGCTCGAACACCGCGGGATCGCGGTTCGCCCCGCCGAGCAGCAGCACCACGTTCGCGTTGGCAGGCAGGTCGACGCCGGCCACGGTGACGGCTTCGTGCGCGACCCGCCCGGTGTGCTGCACCGGTGGGTCGTACCGCAGGACCTCCTCGACCAGGTCACCCGCCCGGTCCGGGTTGGCCAGCAGCCAGTCCCGCGCCCCGGTGTTGCGCAGCAGTTCCAGCGCACCGTTGCCGATCAGGTTGACCGTCGTCTCGAAGCCGGCCACCAGCAGCAGTTCCGCCGTGGCCAGCAGGTCGATCTCGGTGACCTCGTCGCCACCGGCGGCCTCGGCCCGGACCAGGTCGCTGACCACGTCCTCGGCGGGCTCGCGGCGACGCCGGGCGAGCAGTTCGGTGAAGAACGCGGTCATCTCGGCGAGCGAGCGCTGCAGCCGGCGGTATTCGCCGAAGGTCCACGTGCTGTCCAGGGACAGCGCCACGTCGGCACCCCAGCGCAGGAACCGCGGGTACTCGGCGTCGGGCACGCCGAGCAGGTCGCAGATCACCTGGACGGGTACGCGTACCGCGAAGTCGCCGATCAGGTCGAACTGATCGCGGTCGGCGAGTTCGTCCAGGAACCGGTCGACGATCCGCTCGATCCGCTCGGTGCGCTCCCGCAGCGCGCGGGGCGTGAACCACGGACCGACCAGCCTGCGCAGCCGGGTGTGCCGGGGCGGGTCGAGGGACAGGAACGAGTGCTCGATCGCGTTCACCACGGCGGGACCGTCGCCCTGCGGCTCGTCCTGGACCGGCTGCGCCGTGCCCTGCACGCCGAAGCGGCTGTCCCGCAGGACCGAGTTGGCCACCTCGTGCGACGCGGTGACGTGGACGCCCAGCTTGCTCATGACCAGCGGCCCTTCGGCGCGGATCAGGTCGTAGTGCGGGTACGGGGAGGTGCTCGGGCTGTGGCTGAGCACCTTGGACAGCGGATCGCCGAGCGCTGCCCTGGTCCGCAGCGCCGCCCGCCAGGCGAACATGGTCACACCGACCCGCAGGTCCTTACGCAACGACACGCCAGCTCCCCCCGCTGCCGTCCGGCATGGCATCGCCGGAACCGGTTTGACGAATCTATCAGAGTACGCGAGAATCTCGCCAGCTAAGATGAATGGCAGATGAGAGGGTGTGTGTGGTGGGGACGCTCCCGGAACGATCCGCCGAGGTCGCGACCGTGACCCGGCTGTCCGACGCGGACCGCGAACGGGCCGTCGCGCTGCTCAACGACGCGGTCGCCGACGGCAGGCTGACCTGGATGGAGCACGCGGAACGGGTCGAGCAGGTGTGGGCCGCGCGCACCGGCGACCAGCTGGCGCCGCACGTGGCCGACCTGGGTGCGGTGCGGCGCGGGGGAGAGCCACAGCGCGTGGTGGCCCGGCTGGGCAAGATCATCCGTAAGCCCGAGCCCGGCCGCCGGATCGAGGCGTGGTCGTGGTTCGGGGCGGTCTTTCTGGACCTGTCCGAGCTGGCCGACGGCGAGGAAGTGCTGGTCGAGGCGTCGTCGTTCTGCGGCAAGGTGGTGCTCACGGTCGCCGCGAACGCCAGGGTGGTCGACGAGGGCGACACCGTGCTGGGCAAGCGCAAGATCCTGGTTTCCGGTTCGGGCGAGGACCGCGGCCCGCTGATCCGCATCACCGGCCGCAGCACGCTGGGCCACCTCAAGGTGCTCGGCGCGGGCACCCGCTGGTGGTGACCGGCGTTCAGTGGGGGAGTTCGCCTGCGACCGGCTCGGGCGTCCTGCCGACAGCCCAGCCCGCGCCGACCGCGAGCAACTGACCGGCCGCCGCCAACAGGAACAGGGCGGGCGCACCGAGAGCGCCGGTGAGTGCGCCGGACAGCACCGAGCCGAGGGAGAACGCGCCGATCTTCAGGCTCGCGCCCGTCGTGGACACCTGGGCGAGCAGGTGGTCGGGGGAGTAGCGCTGCCGCGCGGCGAACACGGCGGGCAGTGTCGGGCCTTCGGCCGCGCCGGCCAGCACGGCCACCACCAGTGTGGTGACCAAGTTCGGCGCCACGGCCAGTACGCCCAGCAGCACTCCGTACGCCGCGACGGTCACGTACACGACCTGCTCCGGCCGGATCGCCCGCAGCCGAGGGCCGAGGAGCACGATGCTCAGCAGGCCGCCGACCTCGAACGCCGTCCACAGGTAGCCCGCCGCGTCGCGCGGCGCGCCCAGCTCGACCATTCGTGCGGGCAGGGCCACGACGAGCAGGCCGACGCAGCCATAGCTGACCGCCGACACGAGGGTTGCCGCTCGCAACGGCGGGGTCCGGGACAGGTGCGCCAGGCCCGCTCTCGCCAACGCCAGCAGTGACGGCCGGCTGTTCGTGGTGGCGCTCGCGCGGGGCAGGGCGAATGTGGCGAGTACGGCCAGCAGCGCGATGACGCCGATGGCGAGGACCGCGGTGCCTGCGCCCAGCAGCCCGGCCAGCGTGCCGGCGATGGCGGGTCCGGCCAGGGCCGGGCCGTTCACTGTCAGCGCGTCCAGCGTGTTCGCCTTCGCCAGGCCCGCCCGGCCCACGATGGCGGGCAGCAGGCTGGAGTAGCCCGCGCTGGTCAGCGGCAGGCTGACCCCGGCGAACACGGCGAGCACCACGACGAGCGGGGCGGGCGCGCGGCCGACCGTGAGCACGAGGCCGATCGCGACGGCGGCCAGCACCAGTTCGTTCGCGGCCAGCGCGACCGGTGCCTGCCTGCCCGCTCCGGCGAGCCAGGCACCCAGCACCGGACCGGTGAGCACGGCGGGCAGCGTGTAACCGGCGACCGCGGCCCCGGCGAGCACGCCGCTGTCGGTGCGTTGCAGCACGAGCAGGACCACGGCGACGCCGACCATCTCGTCGGCCAGCCGGGCGAGCGTGGCGGCCAGCGCGTACCGAACGAGTGGCCGGCCGACTGCCCTCACCCCCTGCGATGCCTGCGGACCGTCTCCTCGACCAGGTCGAGCACCGGCTCCAGATCGTCGGCGGGCAGGCCCATCGCGAGGTGCGAAACGAGGCCTTCGAGCACCAGCTCCAGGAAGCCGGTCAACACGTCGACGTCCACGTCGTCGCGGAGGTTACCGGCGGCCCGCTGGCGACGCAGTCGATTTCTGGTGGCCATGGTGAGCGCCTCGGACCGCTCAGCCCAGCGCGCCCGGAAGTCCGGATCGGTGCGCAGCCGGCGCGACACCTCCAGCCGGGTGCCCAGCCAGTCGGCCGGATGGTCACCGTCGTGCTTGCCCGACGGCTCGGCCAGCAGATCGCGCATGACCTGCACCAGACCCTGCTCGGCGACCACGTCGGCCATCCGGTGCGCGTCGTCCTCGGCCAGCGCCAGGAACAGCGACTCCTTGTCCCGGAAGTGGTGGAAGATCGCCCCCCGGGACAGCCCGGTAGCCTCCTCCAGTCGCCGGACGGTCGCGCCCTCGTAGCCATGGCGTGCGAAGCATGCCCTCGATCCGTCGAGAATCTGCGTGCGCCGCGCGTCGAGGTGATCCTGGCTGACCCTGGGCATCGTGCGATCGTCTCAGGCCCGGGTCCGCCATCGCAAACCGTACGTACGGCTGGGGAGCCGCTGGGATCCCCCGGTCGGGTGACTATATCGCCGCCAGGGTTCCAAGTAGTGGCCGCCGGCGTTCGGAGAATGGGATTACCGGAGTCTTAATGGCGGGTGACCGTGCCCGGTGGTTGGCCCGATCTGCCTGCTCACCGAACTGTGGATCTTGCGGCCTCACTGGTCGTGATTTAACCGACCACAGGGGTTCACCATCGGGTTCGTGCGACTGTCGTACCCCACGGGTAGCGTCGATCGTCAGATCAACCGTCGAGCAGGCGGAAAGGCGCGACCTGACATGACAACGCTGCACGATCCGGCGACGGCCGAATCCGTGTCGGCGCCGCTGCACAACCGCGCGGCCGCCGAGACGTACGTCGCCTCGGTGTGTTTCAAGCACGGCCCACCGCGACTGGTCGGTGTCGAGCTGGAGTGGACAGTGCACGACGCACGGGATCCCTGTACTCCGCTCGAACTGCGGCGGCTCACGGCCGCCCTCGGCGCCCACGCTCCCATCACCATCGACCCCGACAGCCCGAACCTGCCTCTCGCGCATGGTTCGCTGGTCACTGTCGAACCGGGTGGCCAGGTAGAGATCTCCGCCCCGCCGCGGACCTCCCTGGCCGATCTCATCTCGAACGTCACAGCGGATGCCACCGCGCTCGGCGACCTGCTCGCCGAACGCGGTCTCGTACTGGGCAGGTCCGGACTGGACCAGGACCGGGACGTGCGGCGCCTGCTGGACACCCCGCGTTATGCGGCGATGGCCTGCGCGTTCAGCACCTACGGCAGCGACGGGCTGGCGTGGATGTGCGCGTCGGCCGGGCTGCAGGTGTGCCTCGACGCGGGACAACCGGACCGGGTGGCCGACCGGTGGGCTGCGCTGCACGCGCTCGGACCCGTGCTCTCGGCGTTGTTCGCCAACTCCGGGCAGCGCCGCGGCGACAGCGCGGACTGGGTGTCCGGTCGGATGCGCACGATGTTCGGTGCCGACCCGGTGCGCAACCGGCCGTCCGCCGTGACGGCGGACCCCGCGACATGGTGGGCGAAGCACGCGCTGGACAGCCGGGTGATGTGCGTGCGCGGCCAGCAGCGCAACTGGACGCCGCCGGTGCCGATGACGTTCGCGGAGTGGATCGACGGAGCCGTGGAGAGCCGGCCCACCGAAGACGACCTGGACTACCACCTGTCCACGCTGTTCCCGCCGGTCCGGCCACGCGGCTACCTGGAGGTGCGCTACCTGGACGCCCAGAACGGGGCCGACTGGGTGGTGCCGTCGGTAGTGCTCGCCGCGCTGATGGCCGAGGAGAGCACGGTGGACGCGGTACTCGCCGCGACGGAAGCCGCGGCCGGCCGGTGGCTGCACGCGGCCCGCTACGGCCTGGCCGACGCCCGGATCGCCGCCGCGGCCACGGCGGTGGTCGCGGTGACCGAAGGCGCACTGGGGGCGGGCACCCGGATCGGCGCCGACATCGGACCGGCCCTCGCGGCCACGGTCCTGGCGCGGTTGGCCGAGCGGATCGAGACCGGCGGGCAGTCGGGAGGGGACAGCTCATGAGCACGGAAGTCGGGGCGGGGAGTATCGAGGGCCTGCGCGACTCGGTCGAGCAGGCGCTGCGCAGGGCGCGTGCCCGCAGCACGGCGCTGACCGACGCGGTCGACGACGACGATCTGGTGAAGCAGCACTCGACACTGATGTCGCCGCTGGTCTGGGATCTGGCGCACATCGGCAACCAGGAAGAGCTGTGGCTGGTCCGCGACGTGGGCGGGCGCGCACCGGTCCGGCACGACATCGACGAGTTGTACGACGCGTTCCAGCACTCCAGGTCGAGCCGGCCCTCGTTGCCACTGCTCAACCCGGTCGAGGCTCGCGGCTATGTGCGCGAGGTCCGGACCAAGGTGCTGGACGTGCTGGCGAGCACGCCGCTGGAGGGCGGCCGGCTGCTCGACGGGGCGTTCGCGTTCGGCATGATCGCCCAGCACGAGCAGCAGCACGACGAGACGATGCTGGCCACGCACCAGCTGCGGGTCGGCCCTGCCGTGCTGGACGCACCCGCGCCGCCGAGCGCACCGGCGGGGCAGCGGCTGCCGACCGAGGTGATCGTGCCCGCGGGCCCGTTCACCATGGGCACGTCGACGGAACCGTGGTCGCTGGACAACGAACGTCCGGCGCACCAGGTGGACGTGCCCGCGTACGCCATCGACACCGTGCCGGTGACCAACGGCGCCTACGAGCGGTTCATCGCGGCGGGCGGCTACGACGACCCGCGGTGGTGGAGCGAGCCGGGCTGGGCGCATCGGCAGGAAGCCGGGCTGACCGCGCCCCGGTTCTGGACCCGTGACGGCGACCACTGGCTGCGTACCAGGTTCGGTGTGGTCGAACGGGTCCCTGCCGACGAGCCCGTCGTGCACGTGTGCTTCTACGAGGCAGAGGCCTACGCCGCGTGGGCCGGTCGCCGGCTGCCGACCGAGGCGGAGTGGGAGAAGGCAGCCCGCTTCGACCCGGCCACCGGCCGGTCGCGTCGCTACCCGTGGGGTGACGACGAGCCGACACCGGAACGGGCCAACCTGGGGCAGCGGCACCTGCGGCCCGCGCAAGTCGGCGCGTATCCGGCGGGCGCGTCGCCGCTGGGCGTCCACCAGCTCGTCGGTGACGTCTGGGAGTGGACCTCGGGCGATTTCTACCCGTACCCGGGCTTCGTCGCCTTCCCGTACCGCGAGTACTCGGAGGTCTTCTTCGGGCCGGAGTACAAGGTGCTGCGTGGCGGCTCGTTCGGCACCGACGAGGTCGCCAGCCGGGGCACGTTCCGCAACTGGGACTACCCGATCCGGCGGCAGATCTTCGCCGGGTTCCGCTGCGCCCGCGACGTCGGTCCGGACGAGCCGGCCTGACGGCGTGTGCAGGCACATCGCCTACCTGGGACCACCGCGGTCACTGGCCGACCTCCTGGTCGACCACGACAACGCGTTGCTGCGGCAGAGCTGGGCACCGCGGGACATGCGCGGGGGCGGCACGGTGAACGCGGACGGGTTCGGCGTCGGCTGGTACGGCACCGGCGGCGAACCCGTCCGCTACCGCCGTTCCGTTCCGATGTGGACGGACGCGAACTTCGCCGCGCTGGCACCGACGATCACCGCGGGCGCTGTCCTGGCAGCGGTGCGCTCGGCCACCGTCGGCATGCCGATCGTCGAGACCGCCTGCGCTCCGTTCACGTGGGGGCACTGGCTGTTCAGCCACAACGGCAAGGTGACCGGCTGGCCGGACTCGATGGCCGTGCTGGCAGGCACGCTGCCGGTGACCGACCTGCTGACCCTGGACGCACCGACCGACTCCGCCGTGCTGTGGGCGGCGTTGCGGCACCGGATCGCGGCGGGCACACCACCGGCCGACGCAATGGCCGACCTGGTCGCCGAGGTGAGTGCGGTGGCGCCCGGCTCGCGCCTGAACCTGCTGTTGACCGACGGCGAGACCGTGCTGGCGACCGCGTGGGACCA
Organism: Candidatus Melainabacteria bacterium; assembly: GCA_963780635.1. Taxonomy (GTDB): domain Bacteria; phylum Actinomycetota; class Actinomycetes; order Mycobacteriales; family Pseudonocardiaceae; genus DATEPR01. Next base: position 294,693 of record CAWACW010000012.1, on the reverse strand, counting down.
CTCGCTGTCGGTGCTGGTGAGCGCTGACCAGGTGGTCGTCGCGTCCGAGCCGTGGGACGACGATCCACGCTGGCAACCCGTACCGGACCGGCACCTCGTGGTGGCCGACCGGCACGGGGCGGAGATCCACGACCTGATCGACAAGGCGGCGACTTCGACGGAGGGGACTTCGCCATGACCGACATCAATGACGACGTGGGTGATCCGGCGACCGAGGCCGGCATCCCTGTGGACATGCACCTGAGCCAGGACCACCAGGCGAAGGCACTGAGGTCCGACGTGCTCGACGGACTGCTGGCCACACCGAAGACGTTGCCGCCCAAGTGGTTCTACGATGCCAGGGGCAGCGATCTGTTCGAGCGGATCACCAGGCTGCCCGAGTACTACCCGACCAGGGCCGAGCGGCGGGTGCTGGCCGACCGGTCCGCCGAGATCGCCGGGCTGACCCGGGCGAACAGCCTGGTGGAGCTGGGTTCCGGCTCGTCGGAGAAGACCCGGCTGCTGCTGGACGCGTTGCGCCGCACGGGATTGCGCCAGTTCGTGCCGATGGACGTGTCCCCGACGGCACTGCGCGAGTCGGCGGCGGCGATCGCCCGTGACTACCCGGGCCTGGCCGTGCACGGCGTCGTCGGCGACTTCACCGCGCATCTGGACCTGCTGCCCGGCGAACGGCCACGGCTCGTCGCGTTCCTCGGCGGCACGATCGGCAACTTCGTGCCCGGTGAGCGCGCGAAGTTCCTGGCCGCACTGCGATCCGTGCTCGATGAGGGGGAGTGGCTGCTGCTGGGCACGGACCTGGTGAAGGACCCTGACGTGCTGGTGCGCGCCTACGACGACGCGGCGGGCGTGACGGCCGAGTTCAACAAGAACGTGCTCGTGGTGCTGAACCGGGAACTGGACGCGGACTTCGACGTCGACGCGTTCGAGCACGTCGCGGTGTGGGACGCGGACGCCCAGTGGATCGAGATGCGGCTGCGTGCCACCAGGGCGATGCGGGTGCGGCTGGCCGCGCTGGATCTGGAGGTCACGTTCGAGCGTGGCGAGGAGATGCGCACCGAGGTGTCCGCGAAATTCACCTGGCCGGGTATCACGGCGGAGCTGGCGGACGCCGGATTCGAGTTGGTGAAGTGGTTCACCGATCCGAAGGGCAGGTTCGCGGTGTCGCTGGCCCGCGCGGCGGGCTGAGCCCATAGGGTGGCGCGAATGAACCCCTTGGGTGTGCTGATGCGCCGAATCGGCGGCGAGTCGTGGTTCCCGCCGGTTGCCAAACGGCTCATGCCGTTGGACGCGGCCTTGCAACAGCGCACCAATGGCAGGTTCGCGCTGATGGCGTTGGCCGGGCTGGACAGCCTGGTGCTGACCACCACCGGCCGACGCACCGGCCTGCGCCGGCCGGTCGCGTTGCTGTGCGTGCGATCGCCGGAGGGTTTTGTGGTGGCCGCGTCCAACTGGGGTGGGCCCAAGCATCCTGCGTGGTCCGGGAATCTGATCGCGCGTCCGGCGGCGGAGATCGCGGTGTCCGGTAAGTCTTCCGCGGTGACCGCTGTGCTGGCCAGTGGGGCTGAGCGGGAGCGGTTGTGGGACCTGCTCACCGAATACTGGCCGCCTTATCACGCGTATGCCCGGCGGACTCCGCGCGAGATTCGGGTGTTTCTGCTGTCTCCGGTTTGAGCTTTTTGAGCTGCGATTGGTATCCCTGCCCTTGCCGCACCCAGCCACCGCTCCTCATCCATTCGGACCTGGTGGTGTCCAGTAACCCTTACCGGGTAATTCCGGCAACCGGGCCGACACCTCGCGGTGTTGTCGTCGGCCCAGGTACGACACAGGACCCTGGGCGTGCTCCGTCTCGCGATGCGCCCACCGGGAACCGAAATCCACCGGCACGGCACACCGAACGCGACAATGGACCGCCATTGGCGGTCCATTGTGGATAATACTACCGAATTGGTCGCACCTGCTTTTAGCAGGCGGACGCCACTGCCCGGAGGGGTTCGGTCAGTGGCGTCCGCCACCACCGGAGCTGCCGCCACTGTCGTCCCCAGATGTCCCGCCGCCGCTGCCACCGGAACCGCCGGCGCCTCGGCGATTGTCATCGTGGCCAGGTTCGGGCTCCTGGTTGGTCGTGGCAGGCGCTTCGTGGGTCACAGTGGCGGTGTCGTCGGCGGTGGCGGTGTGTTCCGCCGTCGCCGCGCGTCCGCTGCCGCTCGAGCCGCTGCCGCTCGAGCTGTTGCCCGAGCCGCTACCGCTTGAGCCACTGCCGCCTGGAGAGCGGCCTTTCTGTCGGTCTGCCGTCGTTGCGGTTGGGCCGGTCAGTGCCGAGTGGTCGGCGTCCGGATCGATCGCGGTGACGTGCCGGGGGGCTGTACTCACCGCGGGCGGCGGGGGAAACCAGAGCGGAGCCGGGACGTTGCTGGCGTCCTTCGGAACCACCACGGACCAGACGGCCGAGCCACCGAAGGCCAGGCCTGCTGCCCCCGCCAGGGAGGCGAACACCAGCGTGGCACCGGCCAGGACCCGCACCGGACGCCGGAGGCGCCGAGGGGTTGGTTCGGCGCTCGTCTCGAACACGACCGGCCGGTTGCGGCTGTCGTCGAGGAGCTGGCTCATGTGACTATCATCGTTCGGCACGACGGCCACCTGCCATAGTCCGATGGTGCTAGTACCTCTAGTCGCCCTCGCCGTCACGGTCCGCGTGGCGCTGCGCCCATAGCGCGGCCTGCGTCCGGTCGGTCACGCCCAGTCGCTGGTACACGCTGGTCAGGTGCGCTTTCACGGTTCGCTCGGTGATCCCCAGCCTGCGTGCGATCGTCTTGTTCGGATGGCCGTCGCCGACCATCTTCAGCACCTCGCGCTCGCGAACTGTCAGGTGTACCCCCGGCTCGGCGGACCGCCGGTGATTCAGCAGCGCGCGTGCGGCCTTCGGGTCCAGCGGCGAACCACCGCTCATCACCTCACGGATGCCGGCCAGGATGACCTCCGGCTCGCTGTGCTTGAGCAGATACCCCTCTGCGCCCGCCTCCAACGCGTCCAGGATGCGGCTCTGGTCGGAGAACGACGTCAGCACCAGGATGTGCACCTCGGGCTGCTGCGCCAGGATGTTCGCGGTCGCCTGCACTCCGTCCACGCCCGGCATGGACAGGTCCATCAGCACGACGTCGGGGTGCAGATCGGCGGTCATCTGGACCGCACTGGTCCCGTCGGTCGCCTCGCCGACCAGCATCAGGTCGTCCGTGGTGCCGAGCAACTGGGCCAGTCCGGTGCGGACGATCGCATGGTCGTCGGTGATCAGGACACGGATCATCGGACGGGTACCTCTGCTTCCACTCGCGTGCCTTGCCCCGGCGCCGCCCGCACGGACAGCCCCCCTCCTGCTCTGGCCAGCAGGTCGCCGATCGAGCGGATACCGAAGTGGCCGTCACTGGAGCGTTCGTCCAGCTCGATGTCGTCGAACCCGCGACCATCATCGTCGATCACCAAGGCTGCCATGTCGCCGGTCACCCGGACACTGATCGTCACCGCTCGGGCGCCGCTGTGTTCCAGTACGTTCCGCACCACCTCCTGGGCGGTGCGGAACAGCAGCGCGGCCGTGGACGGCGGCAGCACATCGGCGCCGTCGACGTCGAGGGTGACCTCGACGCCACCGCGTTCCAGTCCGGCCCCCAGTTCGAGCAGTGCCGACTCCAGGCCTTCCTCGGCCAGGTTCGGCGGGTAGATGTCCACCATGAGTGACCGCAGGGAGCCGATGCTGGAGCGCAGCCGGGTGGCCGCGTCCGAGATCAGTTCGGCTCGCCGTTCCTCGTTGGGCTGGCCCAGTCGGGCGGCGTCCATCGCGTAGGTGAGGCCGGTGAGTTCCTGGACGACACCGTCGTGCAGCTCGCCGGCGATCCGGCGGCGCTCGGCGTCCGATGCGTCCACGGCGTGCCGGAGCAGCCGCTCCCGGTCCAGTTGCTGGCGTTGCACCCGCCGGGCCAGCGACCAGGCGAACGGGATCTGCACCAGTTCCAGGACCAGCAACGCACCCAGTGACGGCGGGGCGAACCGTTGCCACGCCTCGTCGCCCGCCTGCGTCACGGCGTCGTACCGGTAGTAGGTCTCGAACAGCAGCCGCTGGTTGTCGGTGCCCTTCACCCCGATGTAGACCTCGAGCAACTTGCCATAGGGGATCTCGAAGTGGTTCTCCGGCTTGGTCAGATCGCTGACCTCGGAGGCGGCGCTGCCTTGCTTCAGCGCGGCCGACTCGTTCTCGTCCAGCGTGAAGGTCCGGCCGATGAGCCGCGGCTCATCGGAGTAGATGATCTTGCCCTGAGCGTTCCAGAGCTTCACGCGCACCAGCGAGCCCTGCAGCACGAACTTGCGCATCGCCTGGTTGAAGTTGTTCAGGGCGACCGCCTGACCAGTGATGACCTCCGGCGTCAGGCGTGGTTCGACCACTCCGCGGGCAGTGACGACAGTGGTCTGGGCCGCCGAGCGGACCGCCTGATCAGTACCGGCCTGCCGGGCGATGAACGCCAGCAGGCCGGCAAGGCCGAGCAGCACGACAATTCCGGCGGCGGTGAACCGCGCGATCAGCCCGACGGTGGAGGCAGGCGCACCAGGGTCGTCGGATCTGTGCCGACGCGCGAACAACATACTGCGCAGCGTAGGCGAATACGAGACTCATTTCGGGCGCCGCTTTCGGCGTAGTACCAACGTCCAATGGTAGGTACGACCGGTTCGCGGCAACTATCGTCGGCATGGCACTTCCCCTGGCGCTGCGCGTCGCCGCTCCGGCCGCCCGGCCGCATCTACCGGCACTGACCGGTGCGGCGGTGCTGGCGCTGGCGCAGGCCGGGATCACCCTGGCCGAACCCTGGCCCCTGGCCCTGGCGGTCGACCACGCCCTGCACCGCGCCCCCTTCACCGGGCCACTCACGCTATTCAACGGCCTGTCCCCGCTGGCCCTGCTGATCATCGCCGGGGCCACACTGGTCGTCCTCAACGCCGTCATCGGCCTGCTGGGCATGGCCGGCACCCTGCTGGGCGAACGCGCCGCCGAACGCATCGGCGCCACCCTGCGCCAGGACCTGTTCGACCGCTCCATGACACTGTCACTACGCTGGCACGACCGGATGCGCTCCGGTGAACTGGTCGCCCGCCTCACCTCCGACGTCGGCCGCCTGCTCGATGGCATCATCGCCGTCACCACCACCGTGCTACCCGACACCGTCATGGTCGCCACCGTGCTGAGCGTGCTGGCCACCTTCGACCCCCAACTGGCCCTCATCGGCCTGGCCGTCGTGCCCGTGCTGGCCCTGCTCGCCGCCCACCAACGCCGCCGGGTCAAAAACGCCCAATCCGACGCCCGTTACGAATCCGGGCGCCTGGCCGCCATCACCAACGACCTGTTCCGCAACGTGCGCGCCGTCCAAGCCTTCGGCCGCACCGCCCGCGCCCGCGCCATCTTCGGCGCCCGCAACCGCGAACTACTACGCGTGGACCTGCACACCCTCACCGTGGAAGCCCGCTGGAGCCCCCTGGCCGACCTCGTCCTGGCCGGCGGCGGCGGCCTGGTCCTGATCATCGGCGGCGCCCACGTCCTGGCCGGCAGCCTCACCGTCGGCTCCCTGCTGGTCGTGCTGGCCTACCTGCAAGACCTCTACTCCCCCGTGCGTGGCCTGGCCAAACTCGCCGGCTCCCTGGCCAAAGCCGGCGCCTCCGCCGCCCGCGTACACGACGTGCTCGCCGCCCAGGAAGCCGTCATCGACCTACCCAACGCCCGCCAGGCCCCCCTGCTCATCCGCGACATCCGCTTCGAGCACGTCGCATTCGCCTACGAACCCGGCCAACCCGTCCTGCACGATTTCAACCTCACCCTGCCCGCCGGGCAAACCGTGTGCCTGTTCGGGCCCTCCGGCGCCGGCAAAAGCACCGTCCTGCAACTACTGCTGCGGTTATATGACGTCGACCGCGGCACGATCCTGCTCGACGGGGTCGACATCCGCACCTGCGACCGCCACAGCCTGCGCAAACGCATGGCCTTCGTGCCGCAGGACCCGTGGCTACTGGATGCCACCATCGCCGAGAACATCGCATTCGGCTCACCACGCGCCACCCGCGCCGACGTGCTGACCGCCGGACACGACGCCCTGATCGACGAGTTCACCCACGCCATGCCCCAGGGCTATGACACCCCCGTCGGCGAAGCCGGCATCCGCCTGTCCGGAGGCCAACGCCGCCGCGTCGCCCTCGCCCGCGCCGCCGTGTCCCAAGCCCCGATCGTGCTACTGGACGAACCCACCGCCGGCCTGGACACCGACTCCGCACACGACGTCATCCGCGCCATCCAGAACTCCACCGCCGCCCGCACCGTGCTGCTGATCACCCACGACCACGACCTGGCCACCATCGCCGACCGCACCATCACCATCAACAAACTCGACGCCAACGCGTTGCGGAACACCGCAGTCTGACTCTGCCGGCCACCAGCCGGCTGTAAGGGAAACAGGAAGGAGATGGAGACCATGATCGAGATCAAGGGCCCCATGTCGCACCACGGAGACCGCGGCCGAGGCGGCCGGACGCGCACGCGTACCCGTAGCCGCTCGCGTAGGTGAGCCATGCCGGTGGCCTGCCCACACGGGTCGGCCACTGGCGCTCCCACCCTCGAATGTTCGTGGCCGGATCGTCGGCGTGGCAATGGCGCTGACAGCCGACCGGTCACGAGAAACAGGAAAGAAAGGAGATGGAGACCATGATCGAGATCAAGGGCCCCATGTCACACCACGGAGACCGCGGCCGAGGCGGCCGGACGCGCACGCGCAGCCGTAGCCGCTCGCGTCGGTGATCCGATAGGTGACGTGTCACGTCATCAGGCTTGCGGCTGGGTGGTCGGTGTGGCGATAGCGCCGACAGCCAACCAGTCGTGAGGAATAGGAGAGAAAGGAGATGGGCACCATGATCGAGATCAAGGGTCCCATGTCGCACCACGGGGACCACGACGAGCACCACCGCGGCCGCGGCCGCAGGGGTGGGCGTCGTCGGGACGGGCGTACCCGCACCCGTAGCCGTTCCCGCCGGTGATCTCCCCGGTGGCCTGCCGCCCGCGCCGCGGCGGGCCACCGGCCCCCTCTGGACCCGGAAGGCGACAACCATGGACGAGCGCTACGACCTCGACGACGAGGACGGTGCCCCGATCTGGCGGCACGCGGAAGGCGAACCGCTGCCCGGTGGCCCGCTCGCGGTGACCCGGCTCGGCATCGGCATCCGTTGCGAGACCTGGTTGGCGTGGTCGGCGAACCCGTGGTGCCCGGTGGTGGTGAAGCTGGCCCGGCCGCATCTGACCAGCCATCCCAGGGCCATCCGGTCCCTGCACCGCGAGGTCGTCGCGCTTGCGGGCGCGGCCCACCCGGCGATGCCGCGGCTGCAAGCCGACGGCACCCAAGCCGCCGTGCCGCACCTGATCATGGAGTACATCGACGGTCCGGCGCTGGACGAGGAACTCGACCGCACCGGCCCGATGACGGAGCCGAACGCGGCGCTGCTGGGCGCGCAGATCCTGGCCGTGGTCGCCGACCTGCACAGCAGGGGACTGGCGCACCTGGACCTCAAGCCGGAGAACGTGGTGCTGCGCGACGGCAGGCCGGTCGTGATCGACTACGGCTCGGCGAGGGTGATCGGCGCGCCCCAACCGGCCGGTCGACCGATCGGCACCCTCGGCTACGCGGCCCCGGAACAGGAAGACTGCCAGCCGATCGCGGCCACGATGGACTGCTACGGCGTCGGCGCGATCCTGCACGAGGCACTGACCGACGAGCAGGTCGGCACCGGTGAGGTGCCCGGGGACCTGTACCCGGTGGTCACCAGCCTGCTGGAGCCCGATCCCACTCGCCGCATGACCGTGCCCGAGGCGATGCTGGCGCTGGCGGACGTGCTCCCCACCGACCGCCGCCCATGGCCGAAATGGGCCGACCGCAGCCTGCCGCCCGCGGTCCGCTGACCGGCACTGTCCCTGGAGCTACTTTCTCCACCCGCCGCGGGACAACTTCGCGGCAACCAGGACCGGCGACGAGCGCGCGGCATGGGACAGGCATTTCGCGCGACCGCGGATCCTGCCGGCCGACGGAGTGCTGATCCTGGCAGCCCGACGCTCGGCGCGTTGGCTGCTGCCGGTTTTCGGTGTGGGTCTGGTGCAAGTCGGGTTCGGGGGGAGTCCGTTGCCGGGCGGGCCGGCCATCGTCCGCTGGTTGCCTTGTACTGTCAGGGCAGGTCGGCCAACGTCTCCCTGATGCGGTGGATTCGTTGGTCCAGGTCTTCGTGGAAGTGTTCCAGCGCAGCCCTTTTCGTCGCCACCTCAGTGCGCAGGCCTTCATGAATGGCCAGGCACTCCCGCACCAGCTCCCGCCGTTCCGCGTCGCTGGTGCCTGCCGCGTGATAGACCGCCTTGATCTCGGCGACCCGGTCGTCGTTACGCAGTACGACCGCGATCTCTTCCAGGTCGAGACCGAGCAGTGTCTGCAGTTCGCGGATGCGCGCCACCCTGGCCAGGTCGCTCGCCGAGTACCGGCGCAGGCCGCCAGAGGTGCACGCCGGGGTCAACAGCCCCAACTGCTGGTAGTACCGCAACGCACGCTCGGACACGCCCGCGTGGTGGGCGGCGGCGCCGATGCCGAGCAGTGGTGGGTCCGCGGCCGGCGCACCGGTCGCGGACCCGGCATCGGATCGAACGGTCGTCATGGCTGTCAGCCGGCCGGCTTGTCCGACGTCTCCGGGCCGGTCTCCAGGCCCACGCGCTCGGCACTGCCCGCGGCACCCTCGGCCAGCTCCTCGATGAGCGGCTCGGTGGTCGACGAGTGCAGGTACCGCTTGCCGCGCATCGCCGACGCGATCACCGCGATCAGTGTCGCACCGGCGGCGAAATCGAACGCGAGGTGCAGGCCGTCGGCGAACGGCTCGGAGATCAGGCTCGGGAAGAACGAGCGGCCTGTGATGAACGCTGCCTGCCCCGGCGGCAGATGCTGCAGCGCACCTGTCGGGCCGAGCAGCTCCTGGATCGGGTTGTAGCCCAGGAACGCCGAGAAGAGACTGCCGATCGGCGGTTCGTCGGCCACGGCCCGCGCCGCTGCCGGGTCGACGCCCGCCTGGACCAGTCCGCTGAACAGGTGCGTCGGCAGCTTCGCGGCCAGACCCAGAGTGACGATCGTGAAGAACAGACCCATGGACAGGACGGTCGCCGAGTTCTGGAACGTGTTCAGCATGCCCGCGCCCGCACCGCGCTGGTCCGGCGGCAGCGAGTTCATCACGGCAGCCTGGTTCGGGCTGAAGAACAGGCCCATGCCGACCGCGAACACGAAGATCAGCAACGCGAACCACGGGTAGCTGAAGTTGATCGGCAGCAGTTCCAGCAGCAGGAAGGCCGCGCCGGACACGATCAGGCCGGTGGTGGCGAACGCACGAGCGCCGTAGCGGTCGGACAGCACACCGGAGATCGGGCCGACTATCAGGAAGCCGACGGTCAGCGGGATCATGTAGATACCGGCCCACAACGGCGTCTGCGCGAAGCTGTAACCGTGCTGTGGCAACCAGATGCCTTGCAGCCAGATGATCAGCATGAACTGCAGGCCACCACGGCCGAGCGCGCCGAGCAGGCCGGCGATGTTGCCCGTGGTGAACGCCCGGATCTTGAACAACCCCAGGCGGAACATCGGCTGCTCCACCTTCGTCTCGATCCAGGTGAACAGGCCCAGCACCGCGATGCCGCCGATGATGGCGCTCAGCACCCACGGATTGGTCCAGCCGGTCGGGTGGCCGCCGTAGGGGAGTAGCGAGTAGACGATGCCGGACAGCAGAGCGATCAGGCCGACGGCGAACGTCGCGTTACCGAGCCAGTCGACCTTCGCCTTGATCCGGATACCGTTGTCCTTGAGCTTCAGATACGCCCAGATCGTGCCGAACAGGCCGAACGGCACCGACACCAGGAACACCAGCCGCCATTCCACCGGCGCCAGCACACCACCCAGGATCAGGCCGATGAACGAGCCGCTCACCGCCGCGATGCCGTTGATCCCCATGGCCTTGCCGCGCTCGTTCTCCGGGAACGCGTCGGTCAGGATCGCGGTGGAGTTGGCGAACAGGAAAGCACCGCCGACGCCCTGGAACACCCGCATGATGATGATCCACAGCGCTGCGGTGACCCCGGTGAAGAATGTCGCGGACAATGCGATCGAGAACAATGTGAAGATGGCGAAGCCGAGGTTGTACATCTTCACCCGGCCGTACATGTCGCCGATCCGGCCCAGACTGACCACCAGGACCGCGGTGACCAGCAGGAAACCCATGAACACCCAGAGGAAGTAGGACGTGTTCGAGGGGGCCAGCGGGTTCAGGTCGATGCCCTGGAAGATCGCGGGGAGCGAGATCAACAGGATCGACTGGTTGATCGTCACCATCAACACGCCGAGTGTCGTGTTCGACAACGCGATCCACTTGTAGTTCCCGCCCCGCCCGCCAACGGCATCGCGCGCCGAGGACGTCTGTGTCACCGCCATCGCTGCTCCTCAACAGTCGTCGGCGACACCGTGTCGGCGACGCTCGCTATGAGCGTATCGACGTTGACGTCAACGTCAGGTACGTGAGCTTGGCCACGATTCGTTGGCGGGCGGGGCGAAACCGGCGTACCGGGCGCATCCCGGCCGCCGTTCGAGTGAACTCAGCCGGCGAGTGCCGGCGCGACCTCCTTGGCGAACAGCTCGATGCCCGACCTGTCGTAGGCGGCCTCCGCGAAGTAGCAGATCGCGTAGGTCATCCCGATGTCGTTCATCTCCTTGAGCCGCTCGGTCACCTGCTCCGGCGTACCGACCATCGGGCCCTCGGTGAAGTTCTTCATCGCGCCGTCGAGGACCTCGGCGGGCAGCAGCGGCTCGTAGTGCGACCGGATCCAGGCCAGCCGGTCCTGTACGTCCTTCTCGGTCTCGCCGATCACCACGTTGTAGTTGGCGGTACGCGTGATCGCGCCGAAGTCCGTGCCGACCTCGCGGCAGTGCTCGGCGAGCACCTCCGACTTGTGCTGGAAGCCGTCGACCGAGCCGTCGAAGTTGGTGTACTGCGCGTACTGCGCCGCGATCCGCAGCGTCTTCTTCTCGCCGCCACCGGCGATCCACAGCGGGATGCCGCCGTCCTGCAACGGCAGCGGGCGGGAGATCGCGCCGTCCACCTGGTAGTGCTTGCCGTCCAGCTTCGCGGTGCCGGTCGTCCACAGCTGGCGCATGATCTGCACGCCCTCGTCCAGCTGGGCGAGCCGCTCCCCGGCCCTCGGGAAGCCGTAGCCGTAGGCACGCCACTCGTGCTCGTACCAGCCGCCGCCGATGCCCATCTCGACCCGGCCGCCGGAGATCACATCGATCGTGGCGGCGACCTTGGCCAGGTACGCCGGGTTGCGGTAGCCCATGCAGGTGCACATCTGGCCCAGCCGCACGCGGTTGGTGGCAGCGCCGAGGGCGGCCATCAGGGTCCACGCCTCGTGCGTGGCCTCCTCGGTGGGCATCGGCACGGTGTGGAAGTGGTCGTACACCCAGATCGACTCGAACGGGCCGTCCTCAGCGGCACGTGCGACGTCGAGCATCGTGGTCCAGTGATCCTTGGGGTCAATGCCTGCCAGGTCCAACCGCCAGCCCTGGGGCACGAACAGTCCGAAGCGCATGCCCCGACCCTATCGAGCGGCCGCCGGACCTGCGGCGTTCGGGCGGCACATCGTTCGTTAACACCAGGACAACCCTGGTCGCGGCCCTGTCCGGCTAGAACCGGCGGCCGAACGGCAGCGGTTTGCGCATCCGGATCAGCAACAGCAACGGCAGCAGCACGTAGGGCAGGTTGAACGCCAGGAACTTGGCCGGGTTCTGGGTGCGCAGCGCGGCCTCACCGAAGAACTCGACGCCGAACACCACGATCCCGGTCAGCGACACGATCATCGTCGCGTAGATCACCGCGGGCAGCTGGATCCAGTTCCAGCCGAGCAGCAGGCTCACCACGAGCACCAGATAGAACGGCATGTACACGAACGCCGACAGGCCCGTGATGATGCGCATCCAGTCCGGCGGGTTCATGAACAGCGGGTCCGCGTCGTGCGCGTACCAGTAGTTCGAGTTGACGAAGAAGTTCGCCGACGGGTGCGAGAAGTCCACCCCGATGGTCGGCAGCAGGTCACTGATCACCGACGTGATGGTGAACGCCGCGAACACGATCGCGAAGAAGATGTCGACCCCTCGTCGACGCAGCGGCAGGTTGGCGGCGACGTTCATGGCGGGCGATCCTACGGCGCAGGTCAGCGACGCCAACTCAACCCCTCGCCGCGTAAACATCCCACGGTCGTAAGTTGTCCGGCGGCAGCTTGTTGATCTTGTTGTGGTGTCCGACCTCGGGGCTCGGCCCTCGGCCCAGAGTGCGGAAGTGCTCGTCCACCAGCGGTTGAGGCCCACCGGCCTTCCTTATCGGGGTTCGGCTGGTACGAACCCATTAGAGTGCGATCATGAGCGCCCTGCTGGTCTGTCTCTACGTCTTCGCCGCCGTCTGCGCCGGCGTGTGGGTGCTGTCGGTGACGACGCGCGAGTACTCGTGGGTGGACCGGCTCTGGTCGATCATCCCGGTGGTCTATCTGGCGATCTTCGCCGGTGCCGCCGGTTTCGCGGACGCCCGGCTGGACCTGATGTTCGGCCTCGCCCTGCTCTGGGGCGCGCGGCTGACGTTCAACTTCGCCCGCAAGGGTGGCTACGCGCGCGGCGGCGAGGACTACCGCTGGGGTGTGCTGCGCAGCCGGATGGCGCCGTGGCAGTTCCAGCTGTTCAACGTCTTCTTCATCGTCATCTACCAGAACGGGATCCTGCTGCTGATCACGCTGCCCGCCTACAGCGCGTTCACGAACCGGTCGCCGCTGGGCCCGTGGGACATCGTGATCGCCGTGCTGTTCCTGGCCTTTCTGGTCGGTGAGACGGTCGCCGACCAGCAGCAGTGGAACTTCCAGCAGCACAAACACGCCGAGATCGCCGCCGGGCGCGAACCGGGCCGGCGCTTCCTCACCACCGGGCTGTTCGGCTACTCGCGGCACCCCAACTTCTTCTTCGAGCTGGCGCAGTGGTGGATGATCTTCCTGTTCGGCGTGAGCGCGTCGGGCGGGGTGCGGTGGACGATCGCCGGTGCCGTGCTGCTGACGCTGCTGTTCGTCGGATCCACCCGGTTCACCGAGAGCATCAGCCTGTCGCGCTACCCCGAGTACGCCGACTACCAGCGGCGGACGTCCGCGGTGGTGCCGTGGCGGGCTGCCGCCTGACGGGCCGCGGTCGGTATCGGCGACTACCGTGGGCCGGGTGCGAATCGCGACCTGGAACGTCAACTCGGTAAAGGTGCGGATGCCTCGGTTCCTGCCCTGGCTGGACGAGCGGCAGCCCGATGTCGTCTGCCTGCAGGAGACGAAGCTGGCCGACGACGCGTTCGAGACACTGCTGGGCGCCGAGCTGGCCGACCGAGGGTACGAGGTCGCCGCCCACGGCGAGGGCCGGTGGAACGGCGTGGCGCTGCTGTCCAAGGTCGGCCTGGCCGACGTCGTGACCGCCATCCCGGACGCGCCCGGCTTCCCGGAGCTCGAGGCCCGCGCGGTGTCCGCGACCTGTGCGGGCGTGCGGGTGCACTCGCTGTACGTGCCCAACGGCCGCGAGCCCGACTCCGACCACTATCACTACAAACTGGCATGGCTGGCCAAGCTGCGCGACCAGGTCGCCGCTGGTCCGGATGCCGTGGTGCTGTGCGGCGACATGAACATCGCGCCCACCGACGCCGACGTGTTCGACCCCGAGGCGTACATCGGCCAGACCCACGTGACACCACCGGAACGCGAGGCCCTTGCCGCGCTGGTCGAGCTCGGCCTGCACGACGTCATGCGCGACCGGTGGCCCACCGAGCAGGTGTTCACTTACTGGGACTACCGGGCAGGCATGTTCCACCAGAACCTGGGCATGCGCATCGACCTGGTGCTGGCCGGCGACCCGGTGGCCGGGCGCGTCCAGGCCGCCTGGGTGGACCGGCAGGCCCGCAAGGGCACCGGGCCCAGCGACCACGCCCCGGTGATCGTCGACCTGGACGAGGCACCGGACGGCGACATCGGCCCGATGGTGCCGCCGCCGTCGGCCCGCGGCGGCCGCAAGGGCAAGGTCAAGCTGCCCCAGTCGTGACCATCAGGCCATGCGGTAGCCGTGCTCGACGATCCGCTGCGCCGACGTGGTGAACGCCGTCGGGTCGGCGGGCATGACCGTGCCCAGGCCGTCGACGTAGCGGTTGAACATGCAGAACGCGGCCGCGATCAGCACCGTGTCGTGCACTTCGACATCGGTCGCGCCCTCGGTGCGCGCCGCGGCCACCAGCTCGGGCGTGACCTTCCTGCCGTCCTCCCGCACCGCCGCCGCGATCCGCAGCAACGCACGCAGTTTCGCCGACACGGGCGCCGAGTCGAGGTCCGCGCGCACCTGGTCGACCAGTGACATCCCCTCCGCCAGCTGGGCGGCCGCGAACGCCGAGTGCGACCCCGCACAGAAGTCGCACTCGTTGAGCCCGGACACGTAGGCCGCGATCAGTTCCCGCTCGCCGGGCGGCAACGAGTTCGGCGCCCGCAGCAGCGCGTCGGCCAGCTCGCCAAGGGGCTGGGCCGTCTCCGGCCGGAACCGCATCAGCCCGTTGATGCCGGGGTTTCGCTGCTCGTCCAGGCCCAGGTCGATGTGCGCCACGGGTGCACTCCCTCAGTCGGTGTCGCTTGGCGTGACCAAGCATGGCACCTTCGGCTGTCGTAGGGCTGCTCCTGCAATGCCAAGATGGCGGTGTGGGGACCAAGGGACTGCTACTGCTGGACGTGGACGGACCACTGAACCCGTACCAGGCGTCACGGTCCGACCGGAAGGGTTACCGCCGCTACCGCGCCACGCGCGACGGCGGCTGGACGAAGGGCTTCACGCTGCGGCCCACCGGACGGCCGGTGTGGCTGCACCCCGGCCACGGTGCGGTGCTGCGCGCGTTCGCCGAGGACACCGGGCTGGAACTGGTCTGGGCCACAGCATGGCAACATGAGGCGAACGCGCGGGTCGCGCCTGCCATCGGGCTGGCGGAGCTGCCGGTCATCGAGTTCCCGGCGGCCGACGTCGTGGTGAGGGAGAACGGCTGGCGGCAGTGGCGGGCAGGCGGCGGCTGGAAATGGCCCGGCGTGACGGCCTTCGCGGCGGGCCGCCCGCTGGCCTGGCTGGACGACGAACACGACGGCGCCGACTTCGCGCTCGCCCGCGCGGCGTTCGACCGTGACCGCGAGGGCAGCCCCACGCTGCTGTGCCACGTGGACCCCCGGCACGGCCTGCGGGCAGGGCACCTGGACCAGATCCGTAACTGGGCCGCCGGCCTGCCGTAGCGGCGGCCCCCTGGAGCGCCCGTATACGGTGATCGTCACCCGGTTCCCGTCACAGGAGACGCCATGCCAGTGCTCGCCGACCTGCTCACCGCCCTGCGCGGCGACCAGCTCGAGATCGTCGACCTCACCGCACCGCTCACCGCGACGACCCCGATCCTGCAGCTGCCGCCACCGTTCGCGAACACGAT
Organism: Candidatus Melainabacteria bacterium; assembly: GCA_963780635.1. GTDB lineage: Bacteria > Actinomycetota > Actinomycetes > Mycobacteriales > Pseudonocardiaceae > DATEPR01. Next base: position 279,093 of record CAWACW010000012.1, on the reverse strand, counting down.
CACCTTCCAGCTGGAGGAGATCAGCCGCTACGACGAGCGCGGCCCGATGTGGTACTGGAACAACATCCACACCGGCGAGCACACCGGCACCCACGTCGACGCGCCGAACCACTGGCTGTCCGGCAAGGACAGCTACGACGTGGCGAGCATCCCGCTGCGCAACCTCGTCGCGCCCGCCGTGGTACTGGACAACACCGCGAAGGTCGCCGCCGACCCGGACTACCTGCTCGAAGTGGCCGACATCCGGGCATGGGAAGCCGAGCACGGCCCGCTGCCCGAGGGCGGCTGGCTGCTCTACCGGACCGGGTGGGACGCGCGTTCGGACGACCAGGACCAGTTCCTCAACGTGTCCGACGGCGCGTCGCACACGCCCGGCGTCTCGGCCGAATGCGCTGCCTGGCTGGCCGAGGAGGCCCCGATCGTCGGGTTCGGTGTGGAGACGGTCGGTACCGACGCGGGCCGGGCCGGCGAGCTGGAGCCCGCGTTCCCCTGCCACAACCGGGTGCTGGGCGCGGGCAAGTGCGGGCTCACCCAGTTGCAGAACCTCGCCGCGCTGCCGTCGACCGGGATCGTGCTGGTCGTGTCGCCGCTGCCGATCGTGAGCGGATCGGGCAGCCCGGCGCGGGTGTACGCGCTCGTGGACCGGTCGTGAACGTCGCCGAGCTCGTCGGCTCGACCCTGGCCCGGCTCGGAATCGGGGCCGCGTTCGGCGTGGTCGGCAGCGGTAACTTCCACCTCACCAACGCGCTGCGGGCCGGTGACGTCCCGTTCGTCGCGACCCGGCACGAGAACGCGGCGGCCACCGCGGCCGACGCGTTCGCCCGGGTCAGTGGCCAGGTCGCCCTGGTGACCACGCACCAGGGCTGCGGCCTGACCAACGCGGTCACCGGCATCGCCGAGGCGGCCAAGAGCCGCACGCCGCTGATCGTGCTCACCGCGGACACCCCCGGTGCCGACGTGCTGGCGAACTTCCGCATCGACCAGGACGCGCTGGCCAGGTCCGTCGGGGCCGTGCCCGAGCGCGTGTACGGGGCTGCCAGCGCGGTCGCCGACACCGTGCGCGCGTACCGGACCGCGTTGCAGCAGCGGCGGACCGTAGTGCTCAGCGTGCCGCTCGACGTGCAGGACCAGCTCGTGCCGGACGGCCCGGTCACGGTGCCGCAGATCGCCCCGGTCGCGCCGGTCCGGCCGTCGCATGACGCCGTCGTCGAGCTGGCCGACCTGGTGCGGGCGGCACGGCGACCGGTGTTCGTCGCGGGTCGCGGGGCCCGGCTGGCCGGGGTGCGGCTGCAGGCGGTGGGCGGGCGGTCCGGTGCGCTGCTGGCCACGTCCGCCGTGGCGAACGGCCTGTTCCACGACGATCCGTTTTCGCTGGGCATCTCGGGCGGGTTCGCGTCACCGCTGGCCGAGGAACTGATCAAGGACGCCGACCTGATCGTCGGCTGGGGCTGCGCGCTGAACAACTGGACCATGCGCCAGGGCAAGCTGATCGGCGCCGACGACGAAGCTGGTCCAGGTGGACGTCGAGGCAGCCGCGCTCGGCGCGTACCGCCCGATCGACCTCGGCGTGCTCGGCGACACCGTGCGACCACGGCCACCGACCTGCTGCGCGGAGCTGCCGAGCCGCGGCAGGGACGACGCGGGCTACCGCACCGAGGAGGTGCGGGACCGGATCGCCGCACACGCATCATGGTCCACTGTGGACCACGAGGACATCTCGACGGCGACCGCCATCGATCCGCGCACGCTGTCCAAGGCACTGGACGAGTTGCTGCCCGCCGAGCGGATCGTGTCGGTCGACTCGGGCAACTTCATGGGCTACCCGAGCGCATACCTCGCGGTGCCGGACGAGAACGGCTTCTGCTTCACGCAGGCGTTCCAGTCGATCGGCCTGGGCCTGGCCACCGCGATCGGTGCGGCACTGGCCCGACCGGACAGGTTGCCGGTGGCCGCGCTGGGCGACGGTGGCTTCCACATGGGCATCGCGGACCTGGAGACGGTGTGCCGGCTGGGCCTGCCGATGGTCATGGTCGTCTACAACGATGCCGCATACGGGGCCGAGGTCCACCACTTCGGCGACGCCGACATGGCGACGGTCCGCTTCCCGGACACCGACATCGCGTCCATCGCCCGAGGTTTCGGCGCGGCAGGGGTCACCGTCCGCGCGGTCGACGACCTGGATGCCGTGCGGATCTGGCTGGCCGGGCCGCAGGACGGGCCGATCGTGATCGACGCGAAACTGGCCGATGACGGCGGCTCGTGGTGGCTGGCGGAGGCGTTTCACGGTCGCTGAACGCGGCGAGGTGTGTTTGCCTTGATCCGTGGACGAGGACGACGTGGTGGCCGAGTTGTACGGCGGGTCGAGGGACGACTTCCTGGCCACCAGGACCGAGCGCGTCAAGCAGGCGCGTGCGGCGGGCGACCGTGACCTGGCCAGGCGGATCAACGGCCTGCGCAAACCCACGGTCGCCGCGTGGCTGGTCAACCAGCTCGTACGCGGGCGCCCCACCGACGCGGCGGCACTGGCCGACGTGGCCACTCGGTTGGGTGAGGCGCACCGGCAGGGCACCGGCGACGAGCTGCGCGCGGCGGGCCAGGACCGGCGGGAGCTGTTGCACCGCCTGGACGTCCGCCTGCGCGAACTGGCCAAGGAGGCGGGCGTCCACCTCGGCGCCGACGCGGCCGGCCAGATCGACACCACGTTCCAGGCGGCGCTCGTCGATCCGGCGGCGCTGCGTGAGGTACTGGCCGGGTCGCTGAGCGGGGCAGTGGAGTTCGACCCGAACGCCATCGACCAGTGGTCCACGCAAGCCGTCGTGCGGCCGGAACCGAAGGTCGTCCCGCCCGCGCCTTCGGCAGAGCCGGCACAGGAGCCGCCGCCGGAGCCTGATCCGCGGGTGGTCGCGGCCGAGGAGCGCGTCGGGGAGGCCCAGGCGACGCGGGACAAGGCCGAGAAGTCGCTGTCCAAGGCACAGCGGGACTCGGAGCGCGCCGAGGAGGCACTCGCCACGGCGCGGGCGGCGCTGGACGAGGCGCAGGAGCGGTACTACGCCGCCCGGGACGCGGTCGGCGCGGCGAAGAAGACCGTCACGGGCGCGGTCCACGAGGTCAAGGCCGCCGAATCGGCGCTGGTCAAGTTGCAGCGCAAGAGCTGACCGGGTACGCGGAGCCGACGCTCCGGCGCACAGCTCGCAGTTGCGTAGAGGTCGACAGCCTGCCGAGTCCGCACTGATCGCGCCCAGGGCCCTTCTGATGGCTGCGATAATGTGTCATTATCACAGGCATGGCGGATGCGGTGGACGACTATCTGGCGGTGCTGGTCGCCGCGGGCCGCAGCGCGCACACGGTTCGGGTCTATCGGATCGACCTGCGCCGCGCGGCGGCGGAGTCGTTGTCCACCAGGGTGATCCGTGCTCGGCTGGTGGGGCTCGCACCGGCGGCGAGGGCCAGACGGGTGGCGGCGCTGCGCGGGTTCTGGGCGTGGGCGCGGGCCGAGGGGCTGGTCCGCGGCGGGTTGCGGCTGGAACCGACGGCAGTACCGGCAGGTGACCGGTCGCGCGCGCCGCGGCCGGACGATGTGCGGGCGGCGCTGGCGGTGATCCCGCTGCAGGCCGACCGTGACCAACTGCTGTTCGGCCTGCTCGCGACGCTGGGGTTGCGACCAGGGGAGGCGCTGGGGCTGCGGGTCGAGGACGTCGACGCCCAAGCGGGCGAGCTGCACGTGACGGGCTGGGGTGGCCGCGTGCGGCGGGTGCTGGTGGACGACCGGGTGGTGCTGCAGCGGCTGCGGAACTGGTTGCGCACCAACGGCTCGCACACCGGGCCGCTGTTCGGCAGCCCGACCGCGGAGGGCGCGCTGCGCTACCAGTCGGTGGCGCGGCGGTGGGCGCGGTACGCCGAGCGGGCCGGGGTGCGGATCGGCCTGGGGGACCTGCGCCGCGCGCACAGCGCCGAGTTGCTGGCGGGTGGCGTGCCGGAATGGGTGGTGCGGGAACGCCTCGGCCAGCAGACCGGCGCGCTCCCAGGAGCACCCACCGGCTCTGCCGACGAGGCGATCACCGCATGGCGAGCGAAGTCGGCTGCCCGGAAGGCGGGCTGATGAGCAGCGGGAATGTTGGCACGACTGCGATCGAGGCCGGGCGGTCGGGCGCGGTGTGCAGGGATCGACTGGGTCACTCGGTGGTGGTGCCGGCCGGGCGACCGCGTTCCGTGGCCGAGTCGCGAGCGGATCGGCTGGGTGGCTGGTCTGGTCCATCCTGCGGGCGGGCTGGGCGGCCGGCCATGCCCGGTGGACCGGACCGGCCTCGACAGGACGTGGCGATCACCGGCCGAATGGCGGGCTGATGGCGAAATCATGGGGGCGGCAGACCGGGGCCGGTGAACCCGGGCTGTGGGCCAACCGGGCGTTTCGTTGGTTGTGGATCGGGCAGAGCGGCAACGCGCTCGGCAGTTTCGTCAGTGTCGTCGCGCTGCCGTTGGTGGCGGTCGGCCGCCTGCGTGCCCCGACGTTCGACGTGGCCGCTCTCGAAGCCATCGAATGGCTGCCCGCCTTGCTCATCGGGTTGCCCGTCGGCGCGCTCGTCGACCGCAGTCACCACACCCGACGAATCATGATGCTCGCCAACCTGGGCCAGGCGGCCGCTCTCGGTTCCGTCCCGGTCACCGCGGCCCTGGGCGTGCTGAGCATGCCCACCCTGTTCCTCGCCGCGCTGGCCGCCGGGCTGGCCGGTGTCTTCTTCCAGACCGCCTATTCCCCCTACCTGCGCGAACTCGTGCCGACCGCTCAGCTCATGACGGCGAACAGCAGGCTGCAGGCCAGCCAGTCGACCGCCCAACTGACCGGTCCCGCGCTCGGCGGCCTGCTGGTCCAGCTCGTCGGCGCGGCGACGGCAGTACTGGTGGATGCGGCCAGCTTCCTGTTCTCCTGGCTGTGCCTGTGGGCTGTGCGCACCAAGACCGCCCCACTGCCGGAGGCCGAGCCACGCGCATTGCTGCGCGACATCGCCGACGGCATCCAGGCGCTGTGGCGCGACCGGCTGCTCGGCACGCTCGCGGTCACCACCGCGCTGGCCAACCTGCTGCTCACCGCGATGGGCGCGGTGGAGATCGTCTTCCTCGTGCGGGACGTGCACGTGTCCTCGGCCGCCGTGGGCCTGCTGCTGACCAGCAGCGGCGTCGGTGGATTGGTCGGCGCGCTCGCCGCGGGCCGCGTCGAGCGCCGGTTCGGTACTGCCGGCACGGCCAGGGCAGCGCTCGCCGTCACGGCACCGTTCGCGTTGCTGCTGTCGGTGGCCCGGCCCGGCCCGTCGATCGCGCTGTTCGTCCTGGGCGGGTTCATGGCGAGCTTCGGCATCGCGATCGCCGGCATCACGTTCCTGAGCCTGCGCCAGACCGTGTGCCCGCCGCGGCTGCTCGGCCGGGTGAGTGCGGGCTCGCGGCTGTTGATGTCCGCGACGATCCCGGCGGGCGCGTTGCTCGGCGGTGTCCTCGGCGAGCACATCGGCACGCGGGCGACACTGCTGGTCACCGCCATCGCCTACAGCGCAGTCGGTGTGGCGGCGATGGCGAGCCCGCTGCGCCACGCCCCGCATCTCGGCGAGCCGAGCGTGGCGAGCGTCGGTCAGGCGTCCAGCTGAGCGAGCACCGCACGGATGTCGTCGTACGTCTGGGGGATCGTGTCGTCGTGGCCGACGCGGTGGCGCTCCAGCCGGACCGCGCCCAGGTGGGCCGCGCGGTAGATCAGCAGCCGCCACGCCGGGTCCGGGCTCGGGTCCAGCGCGCCGTAGGTCTCCCAGAACGTGTCCCGTTCCGGGTTGCTGCGACGGCCGGCCATGAAGATCGTCCAGTCGGCCAGTGGGTCGCCCCAGGACGCCCGGTCGTGATCGAGTACGCCGGTGATCGTCGGGGTCGGGGCGGTCGTGTCGAGCATGAGGTTGCTCCACAGGTCGCCGTGCAGCAGGTGCGGCGACTCGATCTGGTCGAGCACATCGCGCCGTTGCTCGGCCAGCTCGGCGATCTGCCGCAGGTCGGCCGCGTCGAGGTTCGCGTCCTCGATGTCGGCCACCGTATTGGCCAGCAGCGACAGCACCGCCTCGCTCCAGGTCGCGAACGCCGGGCCCGCGACCGGGCCGAACCGCTCGCCGGGCACCGCGTGCACCTGACGGGCGATCATGCCCAGCCGCCGATAGTGCGCGACCCACTGCGGCCTCGGGTACTTCGCCAGTGCGCCGCTGGACACGGACTCGCCGGGCAGCACCGTCTGCACCAGGTAGTCGCGGCCCGCGATGTCCCGCGTCCAGTCCGCGAACAGCGTCCTCGGCATCATCGCGGCGATCGGCGCGAAGAACGGCAGGGCCGCGTGCTCGTTGCGCATCAGCTCGCGCTCGATGCGGGACTGCAGGCTCGGCCGCGGCGCGACCCGCAGGATCACCGGTGCGCGCGAGCCGAACTCGACCCGGTAGGTGTTGTTGTAGGCGCCGTCACCGATCTCGAAGACGGCCACCACGTCCACGCCGGTGCCGAACGCCCGCTCGCACATCGCACGCAACCGCTCGGCCGTCACCGACTCCTGGAACGCACCCGGCGCACGCTCGATCGGGCGGAATTTCATGCCCACATCTTGGCGCGCGCGTACTGATCGGCCCACTCCATTTCCGCGCCCAGCGCATTCGCCGCTCGCAGCGCCCAATGCGGGTCCCGCAGCAGTGCCCTGGCCAGGAACACCACGTCCGCTTCGCCGCCGGAGATGATCCGCTCCGCCTGGTCGGCCTCGGTGATCATGCCGACGGCCCCGGTCGGCACGTCCGCCTCTGCCCGCACTCGCGCGGCGAAAGGCACCTGGTAGCCAGGCCCGATGGCGATCTTGGCGGCGGGATCGTTGCCACCGGAGGACACGTCGACCAAGTCCACGCCGCGCTGCGCCAGCAGGCCACTCAGCCGCACGGTGTCGTCCACCGACCAGCCACCGTCCACCCAGTCCGTGGCCGACACGCGGGCCAGCAATGGCCGGTCCTCGCCCAACTCCGCGCGGACGGCGGCCGCGATGTCCAGCGCGAGCCGTACCCGGCCGTCGAACGAGCCGCCATAGGGGCCGGTCCGGTGGTTGGACAGCGGTGAGTAGAACTGGTGCACCAGATAGCCGTGCGCGAAGTGCAGCTCGACGGTGTCGAACCCGGCGGCCACCGCACGCCGAGCGCCGGCAGCGAACGCATCGGGCAGTCCGGCGACCTCGTCGTCGGTCAAGGCCCGGGGCGCGGCATAGCGGCCGAACGCGTCGGTGCCGGGACCGACAGAGGTCCAACCGCCCTCGTCGTGCGGCACGCTGCCCGAGGGCTCCCACGGCCTGCGGGTCGACGCCTTCCGGCCGGCGTGCGCCAACTGCATGCCGACGGCCGAGCCCTGTGCGTGCACGAAGTCGGTGACCCGGCGCCACGCCGTGACCTGCTCGTCGTTCCAGATCCCGGCGTCCTGCGGGCTGATCCGGCCCTCCGGGACGACGGCGCTGGCCTCGGTCATGACCAGGCCGGCGCCGCCCGCGGCGAACTGGCCGAGGTGCATGAGATGCCAGTCGTTGGGCAGCCCGTCGACCGACGAGTACTGGCACATGGGGGAGACCCAGACGCGGTTGCGGGCGGTCAGCTCGCGCAGGGTGATGGGGGCGAGGAGTTTGCTCACAACGAAATACAACCCTGGCGCGCGGCAAGATCTTCCACCAGGTGACGACACCGACACCCCAGCGCGGGATATCGTGCGCGGGGCGAAGGGAGCCACATGGACGCCGTAGTAGTGACCGGCGCTGCCGGGGCACTGGGCAGGGCGGTGTTGGCCGAGCTGCGGGATCGCGAGGTGATCGCCCTGGGCAGGGGCGGCAGCGCGCTCGACGAGCTCGGCGCGCAGCCTGGCGTGCATGCCATCCCGGTGCAACTGTCCGACCGGGCGGCGGTCCAGCACGCCTGGCAAGAGATCGACAAGATCGGCACGCCCACGGCGCTCATCGCACTGGCGGGCGGCTTCGTACCAGGCTCGCTCGCGGACCTGGACGACGAATCACTCGACGGGCTGTGGCGATCGAACGTGGTGTCGGTGCTGTGGGCGTGCCAGGAGGCTGCGCCGAGAATGGCAGCGGCAGGTGGCGGCGCGATCGTGACGGTCGGGTCGAAAACGGCCATCAGCGGCCCGGCGCCCTTGGCCCACGCGACGAGCAAGTCGGCGGTCGTGAGGGCGAGCGAACTACTCGCCGACGAGCTGCGCCCACAGGGCATCCGGGTGAACTGCGTACTGCCGTCGGTGATCGACACTGCCGCGAACCGTACGTGGATGCCGGATGGCTTGGCAGCCAAGGCAGTTGATCCAGCGGCGATCGCGAAGGTCATCACGTTCCTGATCGGACCGGACTCGGCACCGATCAGCGGAGCGCGCATTCCGGTGTACGGCGACGCATAGGGCAGGACACGAAGTCGCTTGTCCCGCAGCCAAGTGAGCCCGCACAACCGCGGACACTCACGGCCATCCGAAGAATGCGGAGCCAACGCGTTCTGGCCGCTCCGGGCGGGTCGACCGGAGCTCCACGTTCTGCCCGCTCCGCCGGGTCGACCGGAGCTGCACCCTGGGCACCACCACGCTGACGTCAAGATCGGCTCTGGGCGAGGGAGCGGCCACCTGTGAACCCGCTACGGCCCGCCGGGATGGTCGATTTGGGTTCGGCGCCTGTCGGTTCGTGAGCCGGGGCGTGGACATACGTCAGTTCACCGCCGGCACAAGTGCCGACGGTGAACTGTTTCGCTCTGACTCAGGCGTCCCAGCGGCGGGTGGGGGGCGGCTGCTGGGATATCGGTGGCATCTCCTCTTGGCGCATGACCATGCGTGGCCGGATGAACGTCGTCACGTTGCTCAGCGGCACCGTGATGGCCAAGCCGATCAGCAGGTTCAGCAGCGCCGTCGCGACCCGGCTGTCGACGTCCGCGCCCAGGCTGAGCGGGATCACCATCGAGACCACGATCAGCAGGCCCATGATCCAGCCGAAGAACTTGCCGCCATCCGGGGTCGTGACCAGCAGGAAGTGCAGCAGCGCTGTGGCAACCAGTGCGGCAATGGCCGCCAGAATCACGTACACGGTCGTGCTGGCGTCCCCCACTGCTCCGTCACCCTGTGGCGCCAGGATCGCCACGTGCGCTATGCCCCGCGAGATCAGGATGCCGCACAGCGCGGCCAGTGCGGCCACGATCGCCGTTGCTCCACCAGCGGCCCACAGCCGCCGGGGATCCGGTCGGTCGTCGGGTTCCGCAGGGTTGACATTCATGGTCAGCCTCCTGCTCCACGTTCGCTCGTCCAGCACAGGTACCCGCGAGTATCGCTCGCTAACCCAGTGTGTGCCTGACGGCGCCGCTGCGCAGGGCAACAATCCCTGGACCGTGGTCCGATTCAGGTCTCGACGGCCCTCGCCAGGTCCCTCACCAGCTTCCGGCCGCCACCGTGGTGGAACTGCCGCTCCATCGCCGACGGCGGCACGGTCAGCACACCGCAGCTCGCCCTCGCGATGCAGTAGCGCGGGACGGCGCCATGGCCGAGCCGGCGCAGCACACCGGCGCGGCCCGCGCCAACGACCAGCAGGTCTTCCTCGGAGTCCACCATGCCCAGCAGCGCCTCGCCAGGTTTGCCACGGACCGCGACCAACCGCGCCGTGATGTCCACCGGCACGCCGCCGAGGGCCTCGTGCCATGCCGTGGTGAGCCTGCGCGCCGCTTCGGCCTGCCACACCCGCACCAGCGAAGGCGGGCACGGGATCCCACGCGGGTTGCCCTCGCCACCGGGTGGCTGCCAGGCGATCACAGACCACACAGCCGCGTCGCGCAGTCGTGCCTCGACGACCGCGCGACGCAGTGCTTGCAGGCTTCCTGTCGAACCGTGCACACCGACGATGACCCGTCGTCCCGCATCCGCCACGTCTTCCAGCAAATCCGCGGATGGGCCACGGCGGCAAGGATCTTGACGCGGCGACTACGCGATTCGTCCCGGCATTACCGTGACATTTGCGCCCTGATCCACTGTGGACGCCGTATTATGTCGCCCGTCACATGACTTCGCGGCACTCGATGGCCAGATGCGGCCGGAGACGGCCGAGCTTGTGACAGCAGCAGTCCCGTCGGTCCTCATAGTCCTGCTGAGTCAACGGACGATTTCTCGTCATCTTGAAATGGTACGCACGCTGGGTCCGCTGGTACGCCGTCTGCCTCCCGGTCGTGGCCATCGTGGGCCTCCTCGCTCGGATCATGTCGGCTGCGCGATGGACTTCGGGTACCACCTCGTTTCGTATGCGAACCGAACCACTCCGGATCACGGTTGACGGTCAGTTCGCGGTGAGGATGTCGGCGAGCGTGTGACCGCCGACCGTCGCGTCCCGGTCGACGTGCGCGGGGATGCCCGGCACGTTGCCCTTGTCGGTGTGCTGGTGCAGCACGAGCTTCGGATGTACCCAGCCCGGTTTGCCCGGATCGCCGTTGTAGCGGGCGACCCACAGCGCGACATGCTGGTCGGCCCATTCGTTCGGCCGCAGGAATCGCTGCCAGGTGTCGAGGCTGGCGTAGACGAGCACCCGGTGCACACCGGTCTGCTTGCGCAGACGCTGCACGAAGTCCGGGATGAACGTGTTGGCGTGTGCGAACAGGTCGGTGCTCTCGATGTCGAGCATCGGGGCCAGCGAGTCCGCCCGCAGCAGGTCGTGCGCCCGCAGGCCGGCCACGAATCTGTCGACCTGCGCCTCGACGGCCGCGTTGCGCGCGAAGTGGTAGCCGCCGACATGGATGCCGACGCCTCTCGCCCCGGACACGTGCCCGCCCGCCGCCGGATCGGTGAAGCCGGTCGACTCGCTGAGCTTCACGCTGGCGTAGGTGATGTTGTTGCCGTGCACGGCGTGCCAGTCGGCGACCTTGTTGTGGTGACTCACGTCGATGCCGAAGACGGTCATGGCGTTTGTCCTTTCTGGATGGTTGACCGGACACACACGGGTTGGTGTGTCGTCGGAGCCGGTGCCGCGAACGGCACGCCGGCGGTCGGGGCAGGTGGGCACGGTCGAGGCGGCTGTGCCGCGCCGTGCCGGGTCGCGAACACGAGGATGAGCACCAGCGCGAGTACCGCGCACGCTGCCGCACCGAGGACGGCGGCCGACGGCCGCGGTGTGCGAGTGCTCGGCGCTTCGGGCAGCGGTGCGGTCGGCGAGCTGAGCCGGAACGGTGCCGCCGGTTCGACGGTGAACCGGTGCTCGTCGGCCAGGAACCGCTCGTACGTGGCGACGGCAGCCGTCCGGGCCCGCCCGATGTCCTCGGCGGCTGGTTCGCCGATCGTCGCGTTCGGGCAGACGAACCCGGCGATCAATGTCAGGGGGCGGCTGTGCTCGTCGCGCAGCCCGGTCGGGAAGCCCGCCCACGCCAGGCCGAACCTGGTGCCACTCGCTCCCGCCTCGGTGGCCGTGCGGCACGGGACGCCGGCGGGTAGCGGGCCGGCCGCGTCCTCCAGCCACCCGTAGTCCTGTTGCGCCACCAGGAAATCCGGTGCCAGCAGGACGGAGTAGCCACGCTGCCTGCCGCGCGCGACGAGGAACGGCCAACCTGAGACGGCCATGTCAGTCCTCGCTTCCCAGCCGGGACGCGGGTAGCCGGGCCTCCAGCAGGCTGACCTGGTGACGCAGCCCGTGCAGCACCATCCGGCGCAGCTGGATGAACTCGTCCGCCCGCCGTTCGGCTTCGGAGACCACCTCGTCGCGCCGGGCGTCGTGCCGGGGCGGGGTGTACGAGTCGAGGAACAGGGCGAGCCCGGCGTCGGCGAGCCAGCCCGCGCCCATCGCGGTGAGCAGGACCTGGCCGGTCCGCTGCGCCGCGAACGCGCCGACGGCCAGCAGCGCCTCGGCAGGCCGCAGCCTCGCCCTGCGCTGCGCCTCGGCGACCACGGCCGCCCGGGTCTCGCGGTCCAGCGCCAGCTCGACCTGTTGCAGCACGTCGGGCACGACCGCGGACAGCGGCACGTCGACGTGGTGGGGCGCGAACCGGCCGTCCGGCTTCTTGCGCACCTCGCCGTCCTGGAGCACCGCGAAGTCGTGCCCGACCGCGGTGACCGGGATGAGCCTGATGATCCGGCGCGCCGAGTGGATCCGGATCAGGTCGCGGAAGCCGTCGACACCGAGCAGCACGTTCTTCACGATGTCCAGCCGGGTGTTCTCGTCGGCATGCAGTTCGTCCAGCAGGTCCCATTTGGTGATGACGAACGCGATCGGCGTGCGCGCCGCCAGCATCGAGTTGATCATGGCGTCGAGGGTGGTCTGCAGGATGGTCGCCGCCCTGCGGTCGCGGCGGTAGGCCTGCAGGATGCGCAGGCCGTCGATGATGCCGATCAGCGCGTCGGCCCGTTCGATCGCCCCGGCGAGCGACGTCCGGGCGGTCGAGCCCGGCGCGTCCGGGTCGGTGAGCAGCTCACCCGGGTACTCGAGGTAGCCGATCCGGACCACGGGCCTGGCCTGGTCGCGGGTGTGCACCATGACGCTGAACTCGAACTCCCGCATCTCGTGTCGCGTGGTGCCGCTGGGCCAGTCCTGCTCGGCGTCGGCGACCTGCCGGTACCACTGATTCAGCTCGATCAGCTGGTCCTGCGGCACGGTGACGTAGTAGCCGCGGTCGCGTGGGATGTGCAGGCGCCGGTACATGCTGGTCAGCAGCAGGGTCTTGCCGGAGCCCTGCAGGCCGAGCGTGACGACGCGGAACATCGGCACCTCGGCCTGCGCGGGCTCGGTCGTGGGCCTGCCGGTCGCGCGCTTGCGCCGGACCAGGGCCGAGAGCAGGTAGCCCATCGCCACCAGCAGCACTGTCACCGCGATTTCCACCATCATGACCACCGGATGGCGCAGCGCGGCCGTTGATACCACCCGATCGGGTGAGTTCGGCTCAGCCGCCGAGGCAGACGAACCCGGCTGCCGCGGCCAGCGCCGGCAGGTCGTCGGCGGGCACCTCGTGCTGGGCGGCGGCGAGCGCCGCCGCGGGCGAGTGGCCGGCCGCCAGACCGCGGTGCAGCGTGACCATCAGCGGTGCGGTCTCGGCGTCGGGCACCGGCACCACGGACGCGATCAGCCTGCCGGCGCCTCCGGCCAGGAACGTGACCCCCAACCCGAGCAGCTCGTCACCGGCCAGCACCACGGACCTGCCGCTGTCGCAGGCCGCCAGCACCACCGTGTCCGGCAGCCCGGCCAGCCGCTCCAGGTCGTAGCCGACCAGCGGGCCGTCGTACAGCAGCAGGCTGGAGAACAGCGGGTTCTCGGCGGACAGCCTGCCGTGCGCGGCCAGGTGCGCCAGTCGCGCGTCGCCGAACCCGGCCAGTACGGCAGGCACCGTCGCCGCCGCGCCGACGAGCGCGGTCGTGCCGTGCAGGGCGGCGACCGCCACCGCCTCGTCGTCGCCCGCCGCGAGGTTCGGCCCAGCCGCGACCAGCACACCGCCGCCGGGCCGCTGGGGGCGCGTCGTGGTGTCGTGCCACAGCGACGCCGACGGCGACACGGTCACCGGCCTGCCCGCACACGACGGCAGGATCGACCAGGGCAGGCTGTGCAGCGGGCCGGTGGGCACGACGACCAGCGGCCGGTCGCCCAGTTCGGGCAGCGGCCGCAGCAGCGACTCGTCCAGGTCGGCGGCGGTCCGCCGGAGCAGCGCGAGCGCGGCGGCCCGCGACTGCGGCCGCACCGTCGGCCGGGCCATTCGGTGCACCGCGAACGGCAGCCGTTCCAGCAGCGCGGCCACGTCCGCCGTCGCGCCCAGCCGATGCCAGCGCAGCCGGCCACCCACCAGGGTCAGGGCGTGCAGGCCGCCGTCGAACCGGACGTACTGCACCAGCGCGCGGTCGGCGAGTGCGGTGCGCAGTTGCGCGGGCGTCACCGGATCGGTCCGGCGCACCCCTGGCCCGTCGCCGTGCAGGCGGGTGTGATCGCGGATGCGGCGCTCCAGGACGACCTGCCGTGGTCCGCCGCCACGGTCGTCCAACGTCAGCTGCCGCAGCCGCACCAGCAGCCCGGCCAGCTCGGGATCATCCGGTGGCCGGACCGGCCGGCGCAGCAGCCTGCTGGCCCTGCCGCGCTCGGCCCACTCCAGGATGCGGGCCGGTCGCCCGTCCCGGATCGCCGTGCGCAGTCCGAGTTCGGCCAGCTCCCGGCGGTGCGCCGCGGCGTGGGCTCGCAGGTCCGTGGCACCGAGGGCGGCCGCGTGCTGGTCGAGGATGCGCAGGCCGGTGCGGGTCGCCGTCGCCGCACCGGCACGGTCGCCGGTGTCGGCGCGCAGCAACGCCTCGGCGTACCAGGCGCGGGCGCGCAGCGCGGCCGGACCCCGGCGGCGCACGGCACCGGCCTGCCGCAGATGGGCGTGCGCGCGGGCGGTCTGGCCGCGCACCTCGGCCAGCCGCGCTGCCGCCAGCCGTGCCTCCAGTGCCGCGGCGGGCCAACCGTGGTGGGCCAGCACCTCCACAATGGACTCGACGGTCCGCGCGCCGAGACCCGCCGTGTCGCCCGCCGCCAACCGGGCCCGATACGCGGCCAGCTGGGCCAGTTCCGGCCAGCCGGTGCGCCTCTGCCTGCGGAACTCGCGGGCCGCCACCGTCGCCTCCTGCCGGGCGCCATCCAGGTCGCCGTCCAGGAACGCAGCCTGCGCGAGCAGCAGCCGCACCTCGGGCACCTTCAACTGCCGGTGCTCCCGCCGGAACGCGGCCACCGCGCGTTGCGCCGCGTCCCGCGCCTCGGACACCAGGCCGACCGACAGCAGCAGCTCGCCGCGATCCTGCAGCACGGGTGCCACCTGGCCGTGGCATTCGGTGACGATCCGCTCGGCGCGGTCGAGCTGGGCCAGCGCGGCGGGCACGTCGCCGCGCAACGTCTCGGCGAAACCGAGGTTCTCGGCGATGATGCCGACGACGAGGTCGCGCCCCAGCCGGCGGGCCAACCGGTCCGCTTCGGTCAGGTCCGCGACGGACGCCGTGAACTCGTGCCGCTCCGCGTGCAGGATGCCGCGGTTGACCAACGCCTTCTGCAGATTCAGCCGGTCGTCCGCGCGGCGCAGCAGCGGGATGACCGCCTGGTACTCGGCGAACGCGTCGTCCAGCCGCCCCACCTGGTAGAGGATCACGGCCTTCTGCGCCCTGGCCACCGTGAGGTCGCCGTCGAGTACCCGCAGCGCGCCGTCGATCTCGTGCAGCGCGGGCCGCAGCCGGCCGCGCTGCACGAGCGCGAAGGCCAGCTTGAGCTTCGCGGTGCCGACCACGTCCCACGACCCCGCCGCCGTGCCGTGCGCGGCCGCCCGCCGCAGGTGCCGGATCGCCGCGTCGACCTCGGCGCACTGCAGCAGCGAGTGGCCGAACGCCTGCTCGGCGAGGGCTGCCGCGGCCCGGTCACCCGCCACCCGGGCCGCACGCACCGCGACGGCGGCCGCCTCCTGCGCCCGGCCGGGATCAAGATCCACCAGCCGCACGGCCTCCCGGGCGAGGTCGATGGCTCTGCCAGGCAGCACGGCACACGATGCCCATGCAACGTCCCGGTGTGTCAACCCGATTCACCGTTCGGGGTATCAAACCAGCGGTGTGCTCGTCCGAGAGTCGACAGTAGGCAGACGACGACCCATGGAGTGCGACATGACCGAGAGAACGACCGACGTGCCGAACGCGTCCATACCGGACGAACTGATCGTCTACCTGCCGCACCAGGAGCTGGTGACGACCCAACTCAAGAAGCTCGGCGTCCGGCTGGACCGTGTCGCCGACGTCGACGAGCGGCTCGGCCTCGCACTGCTCAAGCTGACCAGGGACGGCGTCAAGATCACCCAGCTGCGCGGGGTACTCGACGAGCTGCGGACGGCATGCGCGCAGGAGTACGGGAACTGGCGGCCCACGGTCGACAACAACCGGCACGTGGAGACCGTTTTCGGCCTGCCACAACCGAAATCACACGCCACCGACGACCTGACGCCCGCTGCCGGACCGGTGCCGGTCCTCGGCGCGGCCGACGCCGGACGCGGCATCCGGGTCGGCGTACTGGACACCTCGCGTCGACGCCCGGCCTGACCTGATCGGGCGATTCGTCGCCGACCGGGAATCGCTCTACCGAGCCGACAAGAGTCCGGTGCCGCTGCGCGCCGGACATGCCACGTTCGTGTCGTCGCTCGTGCTGGCACACGCACCGGCCGCGAACCTCGAAGTGACCGGTGTGCTGGACGAGAACGGCCGCGCGACGCTGTGGCAGACCGTGGCCCGGATGATGGAGTTCGCCGATCGGGACGTCCAGATCCTCAACCTGTCGCTGGGCTGCCGTACCGAGGACGGCGCCCCGCCGCTGCTGCTGACCAGGGCCGTGGAACTGCTCAGCCGGCAACTGCTGATCGTGGCAGCGGCGGGCAACCACAACTTGGACGACGCGATCCGCAGGCAGCCCACCTGGCCGGCCGCGTTGCCGGACGTGGTCGCGGTCGGTGCGCGCGCAGGAGACGACCTGGCGGACTTCAGCCCCCGGCTGCCGTGGATCACCTGCACCGCGCCCGGTTCGGCGGTGCTCGGCGAGTACCTCGACGCCCATGATGTCGTGCTGCTGGACGGCACCAAGGCGCCGTTCGAGGGCTACGCCACCTGGAGCGGCACGTCGTTCGCGACCGCGATCGCCAGTGGTGCCATTGCCGCGCGGACCGTTCGCGGCCGCGTCACGCCGAGGGAGGCGCTCGCGCAAATGCTCGCCGAATCCGCCGGCGTGGTGCGTCCCTACACACAGTGTGATGATGCGCCGCGTGCGTGACGATCCCACGGTGGTGGCGCTGGTCACCCGTGCCAGGGGCGGTGACCGTGGTGCGTGGGACCAGATGGTCGAGCGCTACGCACCACTGGTGTGGTCACTGTGCCGGCGCTACCAGCTGTCCGCCGCCGATACCGACGACGTGGGCGCGATGGTGTGGCTGCGGCTCGTGGAGCGGCTCGACTCGCTCCGCGACCCCGCCGCGCTACCCGGTTGGCTGGCGACCACCGCCCGCAACGAGTGCCTCAACGTGCTGCGCATCAGGGGCCGCCAGCGCGAGTTCGACGCGGCACGCGACGACGACGCGCTGCCCGCGTCCGACGAGTTCCTGCTCACGCAGGAACGGCACCTGGCGTTGCGTGCCGCGTTCGCCGAACTGTCCGAGCACTGCCGTCGGCTGCTGGCCATGCTGTTCAGCGACCCACCGACGCCCTACGCGACGATCAGCGACACCCTGGGCCTGCCGGTCGGCGGGATCGGGCCGAACCGGCAGCGCTGCCTGGCCAGGCTCCGGCGGAGCGAGCCGATGGCCGCGCTGCTGGACACGTCACCCGCCGCGGCGGAAGGGCGGTGACCGCGATGGACCCGAGTGCCGCCGACGACGCCCTGCTCGCCGAGCTGGCCACGGCGTTCGACGAGGCCGCGCGGGTGCCCGCCGGCTTCGTCGACCAGGGCAAGGCCGCGTTCGACCTGCGTGGCGCCGCGGCGGAACTGGCGGCACTCACGCAGGACGTGACCGGCGCGGAGCTGGCCGGCATCCGGTCCGAGCCCGCCGCGCTGCGGTCGCTGACGTTCGTCGCGGGCGACGTGGCGATCGAACTGGAGGTGACCGCCGAGGCGCTCGTGGGCCAGGTCGTGCCACCACGGGCGGGGGAGATCGACGTGGAGGGGCCGCGTGGCGCGATCGGGTCCGTCCCGGTGGACGAGGTCGGCTGGTTCGCCGTGCGGCCGGCACCGACGGGTCCGGTCCGGCTGCACCTGCGTACCGCCGACGGCGCCATCCGGACGGAATGGACCACCCTGTAGGAAGGCGGGTGCGGGCATAGCCTGGCGGCGACACCCTCGACCCAGCTGGGAGGACGGCCCGTGAAGGCGATGCGGATCGACGAGTTCGGTGGCCCTCAGGTGCTGCACGAGACCGAGGTGCCGACGCCCGAACCGGCGGCAGGCCAGGTTCGCGTGCGGACGCGGACGGTGGGCCTGAACCCGCTGGACGCGAAGATCCGGTCCGGCGCGATGGAGGCCGCGTTTCCCACACCGCTGCCCGCGATCCTGGGCTTTGAGGTGGCGGGCACGGTCGACGCGGTCGGCGAGGGGGTCA
This sequence comes from Candidatus Melainabacteria bacterium, assembly GCA_963780635.1. Classification (GTDB taxonomy): domain Bacteria; phylum Actinomycetota; class Actinomycetes; order Mycobacteriales; family Pseudonocardiaceae; genus DATEPR01. Next base: position 260,977 of record CAWACW010000012.1, on the reverse strand, counting down.
CCGGTGTCGCCGTCGGTGACGACGTGTTCGGCCGGGCCACCGGCGGCGCCTACGCCGAGTACGCGCTGTCCGGTTCGTTCGCGCTCAAGCCCGCCGAGCTGGCCTGGGCGGCCGCGGTCGCGCTGCCGGTCGCCGGGGAGACGGCCGCCCGCGTGCTGAACCTGCTCGACCTGCGGGACGGCGAGACGCTGCTGATCAACGGTGCCGCGGGCGCGGTCGGCACGATGGCCGTGCAGCTCGCGGTCGCGCGGGACGCGCGGGTGATCGGCACGGCCGCCGAGGCCAACCACGAGTACCTCACGAGCCTGGGCGCGATCCCGACCACCTACGGTCCCGGCCTGGTGGACCGGGTCAGGGCGCTGGCCCCGGACGGCATCGACGCCGTGTTCGACGTGGCGGGCCGCGGCGCGCTGCCCGACTCGATCGAACTGCGCGGTGGCACCGACCGGATCATCACCATCGCCGACCCCGCCGGGCCAGGCCTGGGTGTGCCGTTCTCCAGCGGCGGCAAGGGCGATGACGACCTGGCGGGCCTCGCCGAGCAGGTCGTCGCGGGAAAGCTGGTCGTCAACGTCGGCCGCACGTTCCCGCTGGCCGAGGTCGCCGACGCGCATCGGGCCTTGGAGACAGGTCACGGCAGGGGCAAGCTCGTCCTGTCGGTGCCGTGAGCCTTTAGGCTCCCGTGCGGGGAACCGCCGTGGCCGCCGGTTCCGCCGCTGTCGCCTGACCTCAAGGAGAGCTTGTGCCTTCGTCCCCCCTGTTGCCCACGTCGCTGGTGGGCAGCTACGCCCAGCCCGACTGGCTGATCGACCGCTCCAAGCTGGCCGGCCGCTTCCCGCCGCGGGTGCGGGCCAAGGAGTTGTGGCGCGTGCCGCCGGAGTTCCTGGCCCAGGCACAGGACGACGCGACGGTGGTGGCCATCCGGACCCAGGAGGAGGCCGGGCTGGACATCATCACCGACGGTGAGATCCGGCGCGAGAGCTACTCCAACCACTTCGCCACCGCGCTGGACGGCATCGACATCGACAACCCCGGCAGCGCCCTGGACCGCACCGGCCACCCGAACCCGGTGCCGCGCATCGTCGGTCCGATCGGCAGGCCGGCGCCGATCGAGGTCGGTGATCTGGAGTTCCTGCGCGCGCACACCGGCCGGACGATCAAGATGACCGTGCCCGGCCCGTTCACCATGTCGCAGCAGGCGCAGAACGACCACTACCCGGACGCCGAGGCGGCGGCCATGGGGTACGCGGCCGCGGTCAACGCGGAGATCAAGGACCTGTTCGCCGCGGGCGCCGACGTCGTGCAGATCGACGAGCCCTACATGCAGGCCCGGCCGGACGCGGCCCGCGCGTACGGGTTGGCGGCGCTGAACGCCGCGCTGGACGGTGTCACCGGCAACACCGCCGTGCACATCTGTTTCGGCTACGCGGCGATCGTGCACGAGCGGCCCGAGGGCTACTCGTTCCTGCCCGAGCTGGCCGGCTGCCCGGCCCGCCAGATCTCCATCGAGACGGCCCAGTCCGGCCTCGACCTCGGTGTGCTCGCCGATCTGGCGGACAAGAACATCATCCTGGGCGTCATCGACCTGTCCACGCCGGACGTCGAGACGCCGGAAGTGGTGGCGCAGCGGGTGCGGCGGGCATTCGACTGGAAGTCGCCCGAGCAGCTGGTGATCGCGACCGACTGCGGCATGAAGTACCTGCCGAGGGCATCGGCCGAGGGCAAGATGCGGGCCATGGCCGGGGCTGCGCGGATGCTGCGCCAGGAACTGGGTTCAGCCGCCTAGTGACGTCCACAGCAGGGCCACCGCGTACGAGCCGTAGGGCGACCACGCGGCGGCCCTGCGCCGGACCTCGTCGGTGGTCGGCATCTCGGGCAGCTCCCAGGCCCGCATGACGGCACGCCGGATGCCGATATCGGCGGCCGGGACGATGTCCGGCCGGTGCAGCTGCAACAGCAGGAACATCTCGGCCGACCAGCGGCCGATGCCACGGATCGACGTCAACGCTGCGAACGCGTCGGCGTCGGTCAGGCCGGCCAGCGCCTCGACGTCGATCCGGCCGTCCAGCTGGGCTGATGCCAGCCCGAGGACGTAGTCCGCCTTCGCGTTGGACAGCCCGCAGGCGCGCAGCTTGTCGTGGCCCAGCGCGAGGATGCCCGCCGGATCGGGTACCCGGCCGATCGCGTCCCGCATGCGGTCGAACAGCACGAACGCCACGACTGTCGAGATCTGCTGGCTCACGATGTGCAACACCAGAGCGGCGAAGTCGCTGCCGCCGGTGCGCCCGCCGTCGGGGAAGGCGAACGGATCCGGCGTGCCCAGCCGGCGCACCAGCGCCGCCAGCACCGGGTCGCGGCGGGCGAGTTCGGGGTACGGGTCCGTGGTCATGCGGTCACCAGCGGGTTGCGTGGGTAGGGCGTCACGCCGGGCGCGTGCAGTGCCGCCTGGCTGCCGTCGACCACCTGGCCGACGGTGAACCGGACCCTACGGCCGGTACCACCCTCGTCGCCCGCCGAACCCGGTGCGACCCACTCGACCACGGCCGTGCCGCTCAGCTGCACCGTGCCGCCGGTGGCGAAGTCGAGGAACAGCAAGGCCGCCGTGTCGTCGACGGCGATGTTGCCCAGGCTGTTGAACATGTTGTTACCCGGGTAGTCCGGCCACCACAGCTCGTTCCCGCTGACCCGCACGAACCCGGGCGCACCACCCCGGTGCGAGGCGTCGACGCCTCGCTCGGGGTGTGTCGTGCCCAGCAGGAACGTGTCGGCACCGCGGATCAGGGCCGTCTGGCCGGCGTCCAGGCGGGTGCCCCGCCGGGCCGGGCCGACCTGCCTAGGCACGTCCGCCGGGTCGAGGCTGCGTTGCTGGATGTACTGCGGGCAGTTGCCGAACGCCTGGTCGACCTCGATTCGCAGGGCGTCGCCTGCGCCGGTGAGCGTCCCGTTGACGCGGAACCGCCGCCGGGTCGCGAAGTCGATCGCGATCAACCCCACCGGCTGACCGGCCGCGAGCCCATGCAGTGGGTCGCCCTGCACCGGCGTCGCGTGCACGCGCAACGTCGTGCCCGCGCCGTCGAGGAGTCCACGCGGCCCGGCCAGTGGCGACGTCCAGAGCCGGCCATCCCGATCGCGCCCGGTCAGCGCCGCGAACGTGCGCTCCCTCAGGAACCGGCCGGCACCGCCGTCCAGGCTGGGCGGCGCGAGCATCCCGACCAGCCGCTGTGCCTGCTCGCCCACCCCGGCCCGACGCTGGACGGCGAGTTCGCCGTCGTGGAACCCCACCATCATCTTCCTAACGGTTAGTGCCAAACCTTGTCATTAGTGAGCATCTCACGCCTGTCAAATGGCTACGTGGCGTTCCATCCATTAGGGTGTCAGCATGCGGACGGACGCCCCCCTGCTCGGCGAACCCCTGCCGGTCGAGCTGATGAACACCATCTGGGCCGACCGGGACGGGGTACACGACGCGCTGGCCGGCGTGCCGGCGACGCGGGCATGGCTGGCCGCCGTCGGCCTGCCCGGCGACGTGGACGACCCGGCAGCACGGCGACTGCGAGCCCTGCGCGACGCCCTGCGCCGACTCGCCGGCGATGTCACTGACGATCCACGCGAGGCCGCCGCGTCGGCGATCGCCGAGCACGCCCAGGCCGTCGCCGAGGTGAACCGGGCCTGCGCGCTGGCTCCTGGCTGGTCCGAGCTGACCTGGCCCGCCGGCGCCGCGCCCACCCGCACGACGCGGTCGGCACGGCCACCGGTGGAACTGACGGTGGCCACGCTCGCCGAGCAGGCGGTCGCGCTGTTCGCCGAGGAGTCCTCGACCCCACTCCGGGCCTGCCTCGCGCCGGGCTGCGTGTTGTACTTCGTGCGGCAGCATCCGCGTCGGGAGTGGTGTTCGGCCGGGTGCGGAAACCGTGCCCGGGTCGCTCGCCACTACCAACGCCACCACGCGCACAGGTGATGGGAGGGTAGTGACATGGACGACGAGATCGACGACGTCAACTACGAGCAGCTCGAGTCCGAGGACACGCTGGACTACCGCGGTCCGGAGGATCCGCTGGACGAGGGCTACTCGCCTGCGGAGAAGCCCTGGGTGGGCAACGACTGGGGCACCACCGCCCGCGAGGAACTCGAGGGTGAGGGCCTGGACCGGCGGCTCGCCCGTGAGGTGCCCGATGTCGCCGTCGACGAGGACGACGACGGCTTGGGTGACGACGAGGACACCGACGGCGAACTGCGCGACGACGAGGTCGGCGAGGCCAGGTCCGGCCGCCTGGTGGACGAGTCCTTCATCGCCGACGACGAGGACGGCACGGTGAACGGCCAGCTGTTCGCCGCCGACGTGGGCGTCGACGGCGCGGGAGCGTCCGCCGAGGAAGCCGCCGTGCACATCGTGCCGGACGAGGACGAGTGACCGTCAGGTAGCACGCGTTCGTTCGGCGCACGTGGTTCGGCGGTGGTGCCCCGGGCAGCGCCTGCCGACCCCGGCGCGGCGGGGTCGCGGGAGACCGACGCCCCGATCGCGCCGAATCCGCGAACATCCCCGCCGTTCGTGCACGCGCCCGGCGGGCACCACATCGACGTCACCTAGGCCAGCCAGCGGTCGAACCAGGCACGGCTGCGGCGCAGCACGTCGAGCTGATGGTCGCGTTCCCGGAACGAATGGTTCTCCCTCGGGTAGCGCACGTACTCGTGCACGACGCCGAACCCGTCCAGCGCGGCGACGAACGTGTCGGCTTGAGAGATCGGCACGTTCGTGTCGTCCCTGCCGTGCAGCACGAGTACCGGCGTGTGGATGCGGTCCGCGTAGGTGATCGGGTTGTGCGGTTCGGGCGGTGTCCCGGCGAGTGCGGCCTCGAACCGGCCGTTCTCGCCGGTGGCCGCGAGCAGGCCCCAGTCGGTCACGCCCGCGCCGGTGATCGCGGCCCGGAACCGATCGGTGTGGCCAGGCCATCGGCGACAACGACCAGCGGCGGGCCGCCCGCCGGCTGGACCAGTTCGGTGGGCAGCCGGTCCACCCGGCGGTCAGGTTGCGGCAGCCGTCGAACACCGCGTAGCCGCCGACGAGGCCCGGCGGTGTCATCGCGAGATGCACCAGCCGCCACTCGCCGTCGTCCCGCCACCAGGCCGGCGCGGTCGCCTCGACCTGCACCGGGCCCAGGTCCCGCACGGCTGCGGTGTGCGGATCCATCAGGTGCAGCTCGGATTCGAGCAGGCCGGGGTCCACCTCGGGCGAGGATCGGGTGAGCACCGCGAGCGGCCCGCCGCCGGGTCGCTGGACCACAACGGCCACGTGCCTGCCCGGCCACACGTCCGGCGTGGTGACGCTGCCGGATCGCGGATCGAGCAGCCGTAACCGAGCCGGGCCACCGCGTTCGTCCGGCGCGAGGAGAGCGACCGTCCCGTCGGCCAGCGGCTGGTGGTCGGCGATTCCGGCGACCCGGGTGGTCACTGACGCCGGGCCGCCGTGCAGGTCGATCCGCCGCAGTCGCGTGTCGTCCGTGACGGCGTAGAGCGACGTCGAGTCGGGTGACCAGCGCGGTCGGGTGGCTGCGTCGAGCCTGCGTGACGCTGTGCCGGCCACCGCCGAGAGCCGCAGTTCGTGGTGACCGTTGTGCGTGACGACGTAGGCGACCCAGCGGCCGTCCGGTGAGAGGGCAGGCCGGGACGGCGTGTGCCCGTCGACGATGAGCTCCGCAGTCAGCTCGGTCATGCTTGCTTACCGGGGTTCCCGTCGCCGCGATCTGCTGGTCCAAACGGGACGGTCCGACCACGACCAGCGCCCTGGCCGGCGCATCGTCGTGGTCGGCGCGCCACCGATCGGCGCGGTGGCCTGCCCGGCGGATCACGGCCACCGAAGCGCGGTCCCGGCGACGGCATCGTCCTGCGACACGTGCTCCCGCCCGCCAGCAAAGCGTTGCTCGGCACGCCATCCGCCGATCTCGCCGTGATGGAGTCCGCGCTGCGCGACGACGGGCCCGCCGCCCTGCCGGTGACATCGGTCTTGAATGGACGGTTATCCGGCCGCCCCGGCTCAACGACACACCGACGATCGGTGCCTACCGCGTCGCCCTCGGTCGCAACGTACGGCGCGGCAGGACGGTGTCGAGGGCCGACGTCGCGACGCTGATGCCGGACGTGCTGGCGTGCCCCGGCACGGTCGGGCAGCCCGTGGGCGTCGCCAACTGGTACGAGCCGGGGACCCACTCTAGGCGAGGCCGGCGAGTACGTCCGCGATGCAGCCGGGGCGCTCGAACCACGGCAGGTGACCGCCGCCGGGCACCGTGACCAGGATGCTGTTGGGGACCAGTTCGGCGACGCTCTTGCCGGCGCGCGTCGGCATCGGGCTGGCGTCGCCGACCACGACGATGGTCGGCACGGTGATCCCGGCGAGCCTGCGCGCGAAGGAGCCGTCACCCAGTTGGGTCAGCAGCGACTCGCTCGTGCCGAGGGCCGCCGCGAGGGAGGCTCGCAGGCCGAGCGGCACCGCCGCCGCGGCGGCGGGATTGGCGAAGTAACTGGGCCACAACAGAGTTACGGATTCGAGTAGGTCTCCGTCGTACGCGTCCGGGCCGCCCAGCAGGGCGTCGATCCGCTCACACTCCTTGCGGGCCTTGGGGGACAGGCGGTTGCGCAACTCGACGGCGAGGTCGGCGGTGCAGCCGTCGCCCGTCGCGCCCGGACCGTCGACGGCGACGATGGCCGTGACCCGTTCTGGCGCTGCCAGTGCGAGTTGCAGGGCGAGATGAGCGCCCCAGGAATGGCCCAGCACCACCGTCTGCGCGACGTCGAGCCCGTCGAGCACCATCACGGCGTCGGCCACGTGCTGCTCGATATCGAACGGCCCGTGCTGCGTCGACGGCAACAACCCTCGTTGCTGATAGCTGATCGTGCGCCAACCCGAGGTCTCGTCGCCGAGCAGGTTCATGTAGTCGCCGAGTCCCGGACCGCCGTGCAGCAACAGCAGATTACGCCCTCCGGCAGAACCCATCGACCCCCAGATTGGGCCGTGGCCGCTGTCCATCACGAAGGCACCGTTTGTCACCGGCGGAGATTAGCAACGAAGACACCGTCACTCCGCGATTCGCCGTTACGTTGCGGGAATGGAATTTCAGCATGTGCTCCGCTGCCGGGCTCGGCGTGTGCTTCTTCGGCATCCCCGGGGAGCGCGTCGCCGACTGCCGGACGGAGTTCGGCGTGCCAATGGACTTCGCTCCGATCGCCGCCGTCTCGATCGGCTTGCGCGGCGAGCCCGCCGGGGATCGGCGCCGCGCCGTCGGCCGACCGGGTGAGGTCGTGCACCGGCGTTGGGGGCACGCCAGGGAAACCACATTGCCGACAACGGCAGCAATGCGGCGCCGGTAACGAAACCGGCGTGGTGTTCACCTGATCGGCGCTATTTCGATTGGTTTCAAGGAGTATTGCCGGTGAATTCGGTGAGCCTTGCCTTACGTCGGCAGAGCAGAAACCACAATGCCGACGAGCACAGCAGCGCGGCACCCATGACGAAACCGGTCGTGACGTCCACGTGGTCGGCCACCACGGCGGCCACCGATGAACCTGCTGCTGAGCCGAGGTTGTTGGCCACGTTGACCCATGCGCTCGCCTCCGTCCGGTGCGGTGGCGGCGCCAGCTCGTCGGCGGCCAGGTACGACACGACGAACAGCGGGGCGACCGCCAGCCCAGCCGTCGCCATCACCACGCCTAGCACGACGAGGTTCCCCGCGAAGGCCGCGATCCCGACGCCCGTCGCCAACGCGACCGTGAGCCCTGCCAGGTGCGACACGTGCGCACGGCGATGTCGGCGTCGACCCCACAGCAGCCCACCGGCCACGCTGCCCACTGCGAGTGCCGCGTCGATGTAGCCCGCCGCCGCGGGCTGACCGTGGTTCTGCGCCCGGACCGCGACACACGTGGCCGCCACGCTCAGCCCGGCCGCCGCGACCAGTAACCCGCCCAGCATCGGCGGCAGGCCACGCGCCCGCAGGGCTCCGAGGCCGAACAACTGCTGCCGTTCGACCGAGGACCGGTGCGACATCGTCATCCCCGCGGTGCCGACGAGCAGCAGCGCCGCAGTCACGAGCAGGGCAACCGCGGCGGAGGCGACCGCCAACAGCACCCCGACCACCAGCGGCCCGATCAGGTAGAGCGCCTCCTCGCACACCGAGTCGAGGCTGTATGCGCGGCCGAGCAGCTCGGTGCCTTTGGTCAGTGCCCGCCAGTTCGCGCGCATCGCGGGCCCGAGTGGTGGCGCGAAGAGACCAGCGGCGACCGCGAGCAGGACGTACACCGCTGCCGGTGCCGAGGGGAGTACCGCCATCGCGATCAGCGCCGCCGCGCACGCGACGGCCAGCAGGAGCAGCGCGCCCGGCAGGCGCGCCTTCAGCGGTAACAGGATCGTGGCCAGGCCGAACCCGGCGATGGCCGCGCCGGCGGGCGTGTACGACCCGGTGGCGGCATGGACGGTGAACAGGACGGCAAGGGGGAGCACTCCGTACGACAGGCGCCCTGTCAACGCCGCGCCGAAGGTCGGCACGGCGGCGGGCAAGGCGAGGACGGCACGGTAGCTCCCAGCACGGAACGTGCTGGTCAAGGGAATCGCTCCAGGACTACATGGCCGCGCGACGCGGCAGGTGGTCAGTGGCTCGACAGCGCGGACGGGCAGGTCCGCCTGGAGCGCCTAGGGGCGATGCACCGGATCAACATATCATGACTTCGTGCACTATTACTTCAGTGAAGATTGAATTTTATAATCCCGGTGATGTCCCGGGCAAGTGCACCCCGACACCTTGTCCAACCGCACCACGACAGGCACGACCCGCACGGGCGGGACTCCGCTGCGCGGGCTCCCGCTCGCAGACACCTGAAACCGGTTCTGACCATCGCAGCCGCCACGGCACTTGGCCTTCACGAAGGGCATCGGGCTGTGTGACCCCGCTGTCCGGTTCCGCCGGCAACCGGCCATTGTGGACGTGCGGACCGCGTGGCGGAACCGCGGGCCAGTGTCCCGACGAAAACGGACACGGTCACATCAGGAGGGTCGGTTTCGGGTAGGAGCAGAACCGCGCTGGCCGTGGCGCGCCTGATCGAGCAGCCAGGGCACGTGCGGGCGGGCCGGCCGGACTTCCGGGGCGAGACCATGCCGCGTGGTGCGGCGGCGGCCAGCCGGTGGCGCGGCCGGTGCGGTTGGAGTTCCACGACCCCGCCCTCCGCTGGCCGACCTGCGCCGCCGGAGGCGACTTTTCGCTGCAGTTCATCTCTCACAACCTTGCGGTCGTGGGGTATGTCGGCGACATCATTGCGGTCATGTACCTCGGCAGGATCGTCGAGTACGGGCGCGCCGATGACGTCCTGCTCGATCCACCCTCCGGTTGCCGGCTCCTATCGCGGTGCCCGGCGGGGCCACTGGTGCGCGACGATCGGGTCGTGTGCCGGGAATCCGAACCGATCGCCGACGGCCGGCCGGGCCGCGCCGCCTGCCACTTCGCGGCCACCGCCGTGCCGCACGTAACCACCCTCTGACGACAGGAGACGCCGGTGACGCGACGCCAACGTATCGAGGACCTGACCGCTTTCGCCGTGCCCGGGCAGCCCGCGCTGTCGCCGGACGGCAGCCAGGTGGTGTACGTGGTCACCACCAGCGACACCGAGGCCGACCGGAACGTGACCGCACTGTGGCGGGTCGGCACTCGCGACGGCCGGCCGCGGCAGCTGACCCGGGGCAAGGCCGACTCGGCGCCCGCGTGGTCGCCGGACGGCACGCGGGTGGCGTTCCTGCGGGCACAGGACGGGCCGCCGCAGCTGTGGGTGCTGCCGGTGGACGGCGGTGAGCCGGAGCAGCTGACGACGCTGCCGCTGGGCGCCGGTGCGCCGACGTGGAGCCCGGACGGTGCGTCCATCGCCTTCGCGGCCGCCGTGGACCTGGTCGCCGCCGGCGGTGAGGACGACGCCGCGCGCACCAGGCGGGCAGGCGCGCCGATCGTCGCGGAGCGGCTGGACTACCAGTCCGACGGGACCGGGCTGCTGCGCACCATGCGCAGCCACCTGCACGTGGTGGACGTGGCGAGCGGGCAGACCCGCCAGATCACCGAGGGGGACTGGCACGCCGGGCGGCCCGCGTGGTCGCCGGACTCCACGACCCTGGCGTTCGCCGCGGCCACCGAGCCGGACTCGGCGACCGCCCCGCCGTGCCCGGTGCACACGGTGGACGTGACGTCGTCGGCCGCGCGGCCCCGGCTGGTCGGGCTGGTGGGTGGCATGGGTGGCGCGCTGACGTGGACGCGGGACGGCTCGGCGCTACTCGTGGTGGGCAGGCCGGATCAGCGGGTCGGGCTTGAGCAGTTGCTGCGCATCCCGCTGGCCGGTGGCGAGGTGGTCGACCTGGCCGCGCCGCTGGACCGCAACGTGATGCAGGGCGGGCCGGCGTATCCGGGTGCGTGGCCGCAGCTGACCGGTGACGGCGACACGGTGCTGTTCTGCGTACGTGACCGCGGCTGCTCGCAGCTGTACTCGGTGCCGGTGGCCGGTGGCACGCCCAGCCCGGTCGTGACCGGCGCGGGCCGCCTGGTGGCGGGCGCGTCGGTCGTCGGGCAGACGGCGGCCGTGGTACTCGTGACGCCCACATCGGTGGGCGAGATCGTCGTCGTCGACCTCGCCACGGGTACCGAGACCGTGCGCACCGACCACGGCGCCGAGCTCGCCGACGTGGAGCTGTTCGTGCCGCAGGAGCGCGAGTTCACCATCTCCGACGGCACCGTCGTGCACGGCTGGCTGATCCGCGACCCCGCCGCTGCGGGCCCGGGTCCGTTGCTGCTGGACATCCACGGCGGTCCGCACAACGCGTGGAACGGGGCCGCCGAGGGCGAGCACCTGTACCGGCAGGAGCTGGCGGCGCGCGGCTGGACGGTGCTGCTGCTCAACCCGCGCGGCAGCGACGGTTACGGCGAGGCGTTCATGACCGCCGCGCTGGGCGCGTGGGGCGAGGCCGACGCCAAGGACTTCCTGGAGCCGATCGACCGGCTCGTCGCCGAGGGGATCGCCGATCCTGGTCGGCTCGCGGTGGCCGGTTACAGCTACGGCGGCTTCATGACCTGCTACCTGACCAGCCGCGACAGCCGGTTCGCCGCCGCTGTGACCGGTGGCGTGGTGGCCGACCTGCAGAGCATGGTCGGCACCTCGGACGCCGGTTACTTCCTCGGTGACCTGGAACTCGGCGCGATGCCGTGGTCGGACCGCGACCGCTATGCCCAGCTGTCGCCGATGGCGCTGATCGACAAGGTGCGCACGCCCACGCTGATCATCCAGGGTGCCGCCGACGTGCGGTGCCCGGTCGGGCAGGCCCAGCAGTGGCACATGGCCTTGCGTGAGCGGGGCATCCCGACCCGGCTGGTGCTCTACCCCGAGGGCTCGCACCTGTTCATCTTCAGCGGTCCGCCATCGCACCGGCTGGACTTCAACCGGCGTGTGCTGGACTGGGTCGAGCAGTACGCGGGGGACAGTGCCGCGCCGCGGCGGGCCCGGATCGACGCGGAGCACTGGCAGCGGCGGCTGTCGGTGCTGGCGGCGCGCTACCGGATTCCCGGTGCGACGCTGGGCATCCTGCGCATGCACCCGGGCCGTGCGGACGAGCTGGTCGAGGCCGCGTACGGCGTGCTGAACAAGGACACCGGCGTGTCGACCACCACCGACTCGGTGTTCCAGGTCGGGTCGATCTCCAAGGTGTGGACGACGACGCTGGTGATGCAACTGGTCGACGAGGGCCTGCTGGACCTGGACGCGCCGGTCGTGGAGGTGCTGCCCGAGCTGCGGCTGGCCGACCCGACGGCGACCAAGAAGGTCACCGTGCGCCACCTGGTCACCCACACCAGCGGCATCGACGGTGATGTGTTCACCGACACCGGCCGTGGTGACGACGCCATCGAGAAATACGTGGCGCTGCTGGCCGATGTGGCGCAGAACCACCCTCTGGGCGCCACCTGGTCGTACTGCAACGCGGGGTTCACGCTGGCCGGCCGGGTCATCGAGAAGCTCACCGGCACGACGTGGGACCAGGCGGTGCGGGAACGGCTGTTCGCCCCGCTGGGCCTGACTCACACGCTCACGCTGCCCGAGGAGGCCCTGAAGTTCCGGGCCGCGCTGGGCCACGTCGGCCCGGCGGGCAGCGATCCCGTGCCGGCCTCCGTGTGGGGGCTGCCCAGGGCGGTCGGCCCGGCCGGGCTGGTCACCTCGACGGCCGCCGACGTGCTCGCGTTCGCCCGCATGCACCTGACCGGCGGGGTGGCCGCGGACGGCACCCGGCTGCTGTCCGAGCGCAGCGCCGCCGCGATGACCGAGAAGCACGCAGAGCTGCCGGACAAGTACGCGCTGGGTGACTCGTGGGGACTGGGCTGGATCCGGTTCGACTGGCACGGCCACCGGCTGATCGGGCACGACGGCAACACCATCGGCCAGTCGGCGTTCCTGCGGCTGCTGCCCGAGCAGGGGCTGGCGGTGACGCTGCTGACCAACGGCGGCGACGCGAGCGACCTGTACGCGGCGCTGTACGGCGAGATCTTCGCCGAGGTCGCGGGCGTGCCGGTACCCGAGCGGTTGGGTCCGCCCGCCGAGCCGGTCACGGTCGACGTGCGACCGTATGTCGGCACCTACGAGCGGGCCAGCACGGTGATCGAGGTGTTCGTCGGTGACGAAGGCCCGGCGCTGCGCGTCACGGCGACCGGGCCGCTGGCCGAGCTGATCGGCGAGCCGCCACAGGAGTACCGGATGGTGCCGGTCGAGGAGAACCTGTTCGTGGTGCGGGAACCGCAGGCGCATCACTGGCTGCCGGTGACGTTCTACGAGTTGCCCACCGGTGAGCGCTACGTGCACTTCGGTGTGCGCGCCACGCCGAAGGTGCGCTGACGTGGGCCCGGAGCGGTTCCCGGTGCCGGTGCTGCTGGCCGGCATCGAGGAACTGGTCACCTGCGAGTCGCCGTCGGCCGATCTGGCCGCGGTGGCCCGCAGCGCGGATGTGGTGGCCCGCCTCGGCACCGAGGTGCTCGGGGCGGCGCCGGAGCGCATCGAGCTGGCGGGACGTAGTCACTTGCGCTGGTGCTTCGGCACCGGGCCCGCGAGGGTGCTGCTGCTCGGGCACCACGACACGGTGTGGCCACTGGGATCGCTGGCCACCCATCCGTACACAGTGGACGACGGGGTGCTGCGCGGGCCGGGCTGCTTCGACATGAAGGCGGGCGTGGTGCTCGCGATGCACGCGATCGCGGCCCTGCCCGACCGCTCGGGCGTCACGCTGCTGGTCACCGGGGACGAGGAGATCGGCTCGCCCAGTTCCCGTGCTTTGATCGAGCAGCAGGCGGCCGGCTGCGCGGCGGCGCTCGTGTTGGAGGCGTCCGCCGACGGCGGCGCGCTGAAGACCGAACGCAAGGGCGTGTCGCTGTACAGGGTGCGGGCCAACGGCAAGGCGGCGCACGCCGGACTGGAGCCCGAGCGTGGTGTCAACGCGACGATCGAACTGGCGCACCAGGTGCTGGCGGTCAACGCGCTCGGCGATCCGGAGTGCGGCACCACGGTGACACCCACCCTGCTCACGTCCGGCACCACGTCCAACACCGTGCCCGCGGTGGGCGAGTTCACTGTGGACGTGCGAGTCAGGGACGTCGCCGAGCAGGCCAGGGTGGACGTCGCGATGCACGCATTGCGGCCTGTCCTCGCCGACCTGGAGATCCTCGGCGGCCCGAACCGGCCACCGCTGGTCGCCGAGTCCTCCGCCGCGCTGTTCGCCCGTGCCTCGGCACTGGCGGACACGCTCGGCTTGCCGCCGCTGACCGCTGCCGCGGTCGGCGGCGGCTCGGACGGCAACTTCACCGCCGGCATCGGCACACCGACCCTGGACGGGCTGGGTGCCGTCGGTGGCGGAGCACACGCCGACAACGAGCACGTGCTCGTCGCCGCGTTGCCCGGCCGGGCGGCACTGGTCACAGCGCTGGTCACCGAACTGCTCGCCGACGGCCGGGCGGCGAATCACGAGGCGGCAACGGGTGCGGCGCGACCATGACGGGCGCCGACGAGGCCTGCGGTGATCGCCCGGCCGGCACCCCGCCCACTGCTCGCCGACGGCCGGGCGGCGAATCACGCGGCGGCAACGGGTGCGGCACGACCATGACGAGCGCCGACGTGAGGTGATCGCCCGACGGCACCCCGCCCCAAGCCGGTAGCCGCCGAAACCCGACTGGTCCGCCGCCGTACCGTCCGGCACTCCCACCGACCAACCGGTGGCCGCCGGACGAACCCTGGCCACCCTGGCGAGCAGCGCGCCATTCCTTCGCCCGCTCCCGCAACCCAGCCGGTTCGTCGGGCGGCCGCCTCTCGAGTGGGCGAAGGAGTGCCGCGCATTTCATGGTTGCCCGGTGTCGCCGGCGGGCGGCAGCCTTCAGGTGTCGTGCCCGTCGCTCGGCACACCAACGCGGGCGTCCCGAGTGGAGGGACGCCCGCGTCGGTGCGACTGCTACTTGCCTTGGTTGCGCTTGTATTCGCGGCCGAAGTTGGCCATGCCCGGGACCTGGGGTGCGAACTCGGGTCCCTTGCCGCCGTGCCCGTGCCCCTGGTGGACTGGTTGCGGCGATATCGACCGGACACTGTCCGCGCCACACACCGCTGCCGCGTCACTGACCGGGCCGAGGACCTGCGCGCTCGTCGGGATCGCGCCGTCGCGAACCGGGCGGCGTGGGTGGCGTTCCAGGACCTGACCGAGATCCTGCGCGTGCTCGTCGCGTGCGGTCATCGACTGCAGGCCGAACGCGGACTCGATCATCTTCAGCGTCGACGCGTGCTCGAACGGGCCGTGGTGCACGACCTGAGCGGGGGCCAGGTTGGACACCACGATGGTCGGTACCCGGAAGCCAAGCTGCCGGTAGTCCGGGATGGTCTGGCCGTCGGTGGGCGTGGTGCCGTCCCCGGTGTGGTCGACGGTGGCCGGGTCGGTGTTGTCGACGACCTTCGGCGGCGGGACGTGGTCGTAGAAGCCGCCCCACTCGTCGAACGTCACCACGAACACGGTGTTGTCCAGGTAACCGGCGTTCGCCAGCGCGTGGTAGGTGTCGGCGATGAACCGCTCGCCCAGCCGGATGTCGGCCAGCGGGTGGTCGTCGGCCGAGGTGCCGTTGCCCTCGACGTTGAACGCCGGGTCCACGAAGCTGACGTTGGGCAGGTTGCCCGACGCGACCGTGTCGATGAACGACGGCGTGGTCACCGGGATGCCCAGCGCGTCCTGGTCACCGTCGGCGAACGGGTGCCAGAACGGGAAGTACTTCGTGCCCCACAGTGCCAGGAACGGCGAGTCGCGGAAGAAGTAACCGCCCGTCGGCACCCCCTGCGTGTTCGGGATCGGCGAGAGCTGGTCCCAGATCGAGGGCATCGTGGACAGGACCGTCGAGTTGTGGTCCCGGTCGGTGCGCGCCGAGTGCTGGTAGAACCGGTTCGGGAACGTCTCGCCCGCGAACGAGCAGAAGTACCGGTCCAGGGTCGTGTAGTTCTCCGCGAGCGCGCCGATCACCGGCACGTCCGGCACCGCCTTGCGGTGGCCGTGCTCGGGGTGGAAGTTCGTGTAGTAGCCGATCGGGAACGTGTTCGCGTTGGCCAGTGTCACGCCGGGGATCGGCTCGGGCGTGGTGGGCCGGTTGAGGAACCCGTCCATCTTCCCGAAGTTGCGCTGGACGAGGAAACCTTCCCAGCTGTGGTCGGGGTCGCTGTACCCGCAGCCCTGGAAGTCGGGGGCCAACGGGTAGTTGGGGTACACGTTGCCGTCCGGTGACGGGAACGTCAGGTTCGTGCGACCGTCCGCGCCGGGCAGCCAGCCGAGGAAGTGGTCGAACGACCGGTTTTCCATCATGAGCACCACGACGTGCTCGATGCCTTTCGAGCCACCGGGGAAACGAGCCGGCGTGGCACTGGCCGCCGCCTGCGAGAGAAGCTCCGAACCGGTGACCGCCAGCCCGGAGGAGGCGCCCATCAGCGCGAGGAAGGTTCGACGTGTTAGCACGTGCGCAGTCTCGGTGTCGACCGTGAACGCAGGACCCGCACCACATGACCCCCTGGTGTCGCCGAGGTGATCAGACACTACTTCGGCGTTACGATAGCGATTCCGGCCGCGGCACGTGGGTGATCCGCGAACGTGCGTTTCGTCTCGACCGGTTCGTGCCGCGTCGAGCCCGCATGCCAGACTGCGGCCGTGTCCGCTCCCGCCGCTGATCTGGGGTCGCGTCGGTTCGCCGGCACCTTCCGCCGTGCCCAACAAGTCGCGCTGGCGGCTTTCGACCGCGACCGCGCGACCGGGGACCACCGCTTCTACGCCGTCCTGCCGCCCGGCGCCGGCAAGACCGTCGTCGGCTGGGAGGCCGCGCGCCGCGTCGGCAGGCGAGTGCTGGTGCTCGCGCCGAACACCGCCGTGCAGGGCCAGTGGGCCGCCACCTGGGACGAGTCGTTCGTGGCCGAGGACCCGCAGCCGCCCTGCGGCACCGACCGCGATCTCGCCGCGCCCGTCAACGTCCTGACCTACCAGTCCATCGCGGTGATCGACCGCGGTCTGACCGCCGCGCAACGCCGGTCGGTGTTACGCGACGGCGATCGCGAGGCCCTGCTCGGTCTGCTGCATCCCAACGGGCGCGCGGTCGTCGAACTGGCCGCCGCCCACGGCCCGTGGACGCTCGTCCTGGACGAGTGCCATCACCTGCTCGCCACCTGGGGCGCCCTGGTCCGGGCCATTGTCGACACCCTCGGCCCGGACACGGCGCTGATCGGCCTGACCGCGACGCCGCCGCACGAGCTGACCGGCTGGCAGCGCACCCTGCAGACCGAGCTGTTCGGCGGCACCGACGTCGAGGTCCCCGCGCCCGCACTGGTCAAGGAAGGCGAACTCGCCCCCTACCAGGAACTCGTCTACCTCACCGAACCCACGCCGGACGAGGACACCTGGCTCGCCGCGCAACGCTCCCGGTTCGCCGACCTGCAAGTCCAGCTCGTCGACCAGCGGCTGGGCACCATCCCGCTGCTGGACTGGCTGGACCGCCGCGTCGTCCGACGCGGCGCCGATGGTGTGGCCGCGCCCGCCGGGTGGGGCACGTTCGAGCAGGCCGAACCGGACCTCGCCCGCGCCGCGCTGCGGTTCGCGTACGCGGGCATGATCCCCGTGCCACCCGACGCCCGAGTCCGCGAGCAGCACCGCGTGCCACCCGACGCGCAGGACTGGGTCGCCGTGCTCTCCGACTTCTGCCGCGGCCACCTGCAACGCAGCGACGACCCCAGCGACACGCAGGCGCTGGCCGCGATCAAGCGCGTGCTGCCCGGCCTCGGCTACCGGCTCACCGCGCAAGGCCTGCGCGCCACCACGTCCCCGGTGGACCGGCTGTGCGGGCTGTCCGAGGCCAAGATCGCCGCCGCCACCCACATCCTGGACACCGAGCACACCGCCCTCGGCGACGCGCTGCGCGCACTGGTGCTGTGTGACTTCGAGCAGCAGCAGGCCCGCGCCACCGGCACCCTCGCCGACGCACCGCTGGACGACAACGCCGGCTCCGCACGGCTGGCGTTCACCACCCTCGCCGCCGCCGACAGCGGCGGACCCGGCGGCTTGCGGCCGCTGCTGGTCACCGGCCAGACATTCGCCTGCCCGGCAGCACTGGCCGACGAACTGCTCGCGTCCTGCCGCGCCGCGGGCCACGCGGTCACCGCGCAACCGCTGTCACCCGGCACGGTCCGCATAGTCGGGCCCGCGGGCGTGCCGTCGTGGGTGTGGGTGCGGATCGCCACCGACTTCTTCACCGCGGGCCACGCCCAGGTGCTCGTCGGTACCCGTGCGCTGCTCGGCGAGGGCTGGGACTGCCCGAAGGTCAACGTCACCGTCGACCTCACCACCGCCGCGACCGTCACCGCCGTGACACAGATGCGTGGCCGTTCGCTGCGCCGCGACGCCACCGACCCGGCCAAGCTCGCCGACAACTGGACCGTGTGCTGCGTGAGCACCGGCCACCCGAAGGGCGACGCCGACTACCAGCGCCTGGTACGCAAGCACGACGCCTACTTCGCGCTCACCCCGGCAGGCGAGATCGAGTCCGGCGTGAGCCACTGTGACCCCGAACTGTCCCCGTTCGCGCCACCCACCGACCAGCAGGCGATCACCGCCCGCGCGCTGGGACAAGCGGGCCAACGGGCATCCGTGCTCGCCGCGTGGCGGATCGGCGAGCCGTTCGCCGGCGTCGAGTCGGCCACCGTGCGAGTCCGGTCGCGCTACTCGGTCCCCAGCGCGACGGCCCGGATGCTGCCCGAGGCCGTTCTGCGGCCGGTACTGCCCGGCCAACGCGGGGGAGTGGGCCGGCTCAGCGCGGTCGGCGGCGGCGTAGCCGGGGCCGCCGCCGTCACGGCTGTCACCGTCGCGACGGCCGGTGTGCCCGTCGGTATCGGCGCCGGCGCCGGCCTGGCCGTCGCCGGACTCGGTGTGCTGGCCACCGGCGCCGCCCGGCGGGCGGGACAGCTGGCCACCGCGCCGACCGCACTGGAACAACTCGCCGCCGTCGTCGCCGACGCCCTGCACGACGCCGCCGGCGCGGACCAGGGCGCGAGTGCCGTCGAGGTCTCGCCGACACCGGACGGCTGGCTGCGCTGCTCGCTCACCGGCGTGCCGCTGGAGCAGTCCCGCAGGTTCACCGCGGCACTCGACGAGCTGCTCGCGCCGCTCGCCGAACCCAAGCAGCTGATCGGCAGGCGGATCGTGCGGGCACCGACCGGTCGCGTCGCCCGCTGGGGGCTCACCGCACGGGCACTGGTCGGCCTGCCCGTGCCCGGTACCGTCGCCTGGCATGCCGTCCCGCAATGGTGCGGCGCCAACCAGCGCAGGCTCGGTGCGTTCCTCACGGCGTGGGAGCGCTGGATCGGCCCCGCCCGGCATCTCACAGCGGCATCGCCCGAGGGTGGCGCGGTGCTGGAGCTGTTCCGCGGTGAGGACCCGTTCGCCGTCGCCACGCAGCTGCGCACCCTCTGGAGCTGACCGACCCAACACTTTCGCCCCGCGTCCGTGGTGTCAGGTGAGACTGCGATGTGGAGGTGCGTGATGAACGACTTCGGACTGGTGGGGATGCGCCAGGAGGAACTGCGCCAGGCGGCCCGCCGGGCCCGGCCCGCCCGCCGATCGGTGGGCCGTGCCGACCCCTGGTGGCTTCGGTCGGCCCGACGGCTGGCCAGACTCGGCAGGACCCGGCAGGCACAGACCTGGACGCCGACGTTGCGGAGCGTGCGATGAGCGAGCGGACCGACGGCGTGATCGAGCACCGTAGCGTCCTGGACCTCAGCGGGCTCACCGCCGACGACCTGGCCCGGATCAAGCGCATCGAGCACGTGGCCCTGGTCGTCCTGCCCGAGTCGCTGGCCTCGCCGTTCTCGCGGATCCCGGCCGCCCACGTCGCTTCGGTCGTCCACGTGCCCGACAGCGCCAACGTCCGGGTGCACACCGGAGCGCTGGTGGTCGGCGGCGACGGCCTGGGTGCCCCGGAGGACGTGCTGGTCGTCATCGGCATGCTGGTGATCACCAGCCCCGTGCAGGGCGCGGTGCCCGATCGCATCCACGTCGTCGGGTCCATCCTCGCGCCGCGGGGCAGCGAGGCGCCGCTGGGGCAGGCCCTGGGCGGCGGCGCGGGCGGCATCGACTACTACACCTACCGCGAGGGCCAGGAGATCAAGATGTTCGGCGGGCAGGTGAAGATGTCCGGTGCGACCTTCGCCAACCCGGCCGGCCAGCCCGACGACATCCTCGTCGCGGGCGGCCAGATCGTGGTCCAGGGCGCGGTGACCAAGGTCGGCTTCGCGAAGGTGATCATCGGCGGCCAGTTCGTCGCACCCGCCGCCAGCCAGGACGCGCTGGAGCCGTGGCTGGTCGCCGGCGGGCAGGTCGCGTGGTACCGGGGCGACAAGCCGTGGGTCGTGATGGAGAAGACCGAGATCGGTCCGGACTTCTTCCGGCTGCTGGCGGAGCCGATCAGCCTGGTCGTCATGGACAGACTGACCATCCAAGCCGGAGTCACCGAGGACATGGTGCGCGCGAAGGTCGTCGGGATCTCCGTCCTGGACACCATCGTCGCGCCCGCGGAACTGGTCGGCGTGCTCCAGGCGCTCACCACCGACGCCCTCGGGTCGATCCGGGTCGCCGATGCCGCAGGCGACTGAGTTCGGCCGCATGTACGACGCCCACCGGACCGCGGTGCACGCCTACTTCGTGGGCCGCACCGGTGACCGGTGGGCCGCGGCCGACCTGATGCAGGAGGTGTTCCTGCGGGCCTGGCAGCGGGCGGGCGAGGTGCTGGCCAAACCGGCGGACGCGCAGCGGGCCTGGCTGTTCACGGTCGCCAGGAACCTCTCCGTCGACGCGCACCGGCACGAGCGCACGCTCGCCGACACGCGGGCCGCGCTGGACCGCGAACCGGTCAGCACCCCACCGTCGCCACAGGTGGCCGTCATCGCGGCCGACCGGGTCGCCGTCGTCGGCGCGGCGATCCGGGCGCTGCCCGAGTCGCAGCGCGTCACGCTGTCATTGGCCGCTGCCGGCGGCCTGACCAGCGCGGAGATCGCTGAGGCACTGGACATTCCGCCAGGGACCGTCCGCTACCGACTCTCACTCGCCCGACGCACGCTCGCCGACGTGCTGGCAGGTTACGATCGACCCGCGACCACCGAGGAGGACCGATGAGCCTCGACGACACCCTCGCCGCCTGGGCGGCAGCCGTCGCCCTGCCCGACGACGCGGCCGCCGAGATCTACCGGCGCATCGTCCCTGAGCCTGTGCGACTGAGCGGTGCTTGGTGGCGGGATTACACAGCGGTCCTCACCACAAGCATGGTGGCGAGCATGCGTCCCGTTAGGTGGGCCGCGTGACGCGAGCGTCACGAGGTGGGATCAGGCCGATCGACAGATCCGGCCGAACGTCTTGGACCGTGTGGGACCACTAACCCAGCTTGAACAGTCGTCGGGCGTTGCCGGACAGGACCAGTTCGCGTTCCTCGTCGGTCAGGTTCACCCGGTGTACGCGCCGGTGCTCGTAGCGGGTGTCGAACTGGGGTGCGAACGTCGCGAACAGGAGGTGGTCGGCGCCGAACCGCCGTGCTGTGCGCTCCAGGAAGTCGTCCCGGTACACGCCGCTGGTGAAAATGTGCACGGCAGGATCGGCCATCGCCAGGTGTGCGTCGAACTGGCCCATGCCGGAGATGTTCAGCTGCCCGCCGTTCGTCATCACCACCGGGTGGCCAGGACACCACTGCGCGAACCGCGCCACCTGCGCCGCCTCGGACAACCACGGGAAACCCGTGGCCACCACCACCGGCACGCCCAATTCGGCGGCCCGCTCCGCGATCGGCCGCAGCCGCTCGTCGTTGATCCGGAAGTGCTCCTCGGCCGGATGCAGGAACACGCCACGGGCACCCTCGCCGACCGCGTCGGTCAACTGCGCCGGCGCCGCGGCCCCATCCCACGGGTCGACCCGGGCCAGCGCGACCAGTCGGCCACCCGACCCGGCCACGATCCCGGCCAACTCGCGGTTGGCCGCGCCCAGATCGCCGTCCTGCGGGTGCATCGGCGCGACCAGCGCGGTGTCGATGCCCGCGTCGTCCAGCGCGCGCAACGTCTCGTCGGCCGTGCGGCCGTAGCCGAACCGCGACGTCCCCACGAACGACAGTCCGTCGATACTCATGCCGACACCCCCAGCAGTCGCATCGCGTTGCCGCCCAGTACGAGCGCGGTGTCCGTCTCGGACAGGCCCGCGATCATGACCTTCTCCCGTTCCAGGCTCGGCCGCGCGACCGGACCGTCGCTGCCGAACACGACGCGGTCGGCACCGATCCGCCGCACCGCCTCGCGGATCTTGTCCGGATAGGGCATCGCGGACGTCTCCAGCACCACGTTGCCGTACTGCTCGGCCACGTCGATCGCCTCGTCCACGTGGAAGTAGCCGCCCATGTGGCCCAGGATGATCGTCGAGTCGGGACACGCGGCCGCGGCGGGGGCGATCGACAGGGGCGTGGTGAACGGCTCGTCACCGCAGTGGAACAGCGTCGGCACGCCCAGTTCGCCGGCCACCCGGATCAGGGCGATCGTCTCGTCACCCGCCGGGTGCGCGTGAGTGGACACCGGGTGCAGCTTCAGGCCGCGGAACCCCAACTCGGTGACCGCGGTACGCAGCACGGTCGCCACCTGGTCGCGGCCGGGATGCAGCCGGGCGAACCCGTAGAGCCGGTCGTCGTAGTCGGCGCACGCCTGGGTGATCATCTCCAGCGCGGCCGGATTCGAGCCGGGGAAATCGACCAGGGTCATCGCCGCGGCCCGGTCCACTCCGGCCTCGTCCATGCTCCGGACACAGTCCGCCGCGGACACGTCCAGGCCCGTCCGGTCCACGTCGTCGATGTGCATGTGCAGGTCAATGATCACGTGAGCCTCCCTTCAGATGCAGATGTTGTCACAGCGCGGAGGCTGCGCGGCGGCGAAGATCGTGGCAGGGTGCGCGGTGTGAACAGATTCGTCGTCGGTGTCGACGGCTCGCCCACGTCCCGCGAGGCCCTGCGCTGGGCGATCGACCTGGCCGCCGCCACCGGCGCGACGGTCGACGTCATCGGGGCGTGGAGCCACCCGGCCAACTTCGAGTGGACCGTGCGCACCACGAACTACGGGCTCATCCCGGTGCCCGAGCTGCAGACGCCAGAGCACATCAAGTCCGCCGTGGGCGCCAGTCTCGCGGACATGGTGGCCGAGTTCGACACCCACGGCGCCACCGTCACCCAGCACGTCGTCGAAGGTCGCCCGGCCGACGTCCTGGTCGAGTCGGCCAAGGACGCCGACCTGCTGGTACTGGGCAGGCGCGGCCACAGCCGGATGTCGGAAATCCTGGTCGGCTCGACCAGCGAGCACTGCATCCAGCACGCGCCCTGCGCGGTCGTCGTCGTGCCGGTGCACGAGCCCGACGAGTCCTGACCTCACGGTCGAGGGTCCACGCGCTCCGACCACCCCGGTCGGCGAAACTTCGCGCGTTCGACGCGCTTGCGGTTGGCCGCGGCGGTCACCCCGGCAGGGAGTAGCCGCACGCCGTGCAGAGCGTGGCCTCGACCTCGACCTCGACCTCGACCTCGATCTTGACCTTGACCTTGACCACGGCACCACCGACGCTCAGCCGGGCGTGCCGTGCGCCCGCACCGACAGTGGCTCCCATGCGCGCCAGGAGGCCAGCCGCGACTCGTAGTCGCGAGTCGCGACGGCGAGCGGGCCGTCGCCGAAGAACACCCGCAGCGGCGGCTCGGCCGCGTCCACGATCTCCAGCACCGCGGCCCTGGTCGCTGTCGGCTCACCACGGCTGCCCTGCCGCGGCGGCGCCGACTTCATCGCCTCGCGCACCTGGTCGTAGGCGGGCAGCCGGGTGGCGTGCTTGGCCGACGGGCCTGCCCAGTCCGTCGAGTAGCCGGCGGGTTCGATGATCGTCACCTTGATGCCGAACGCGGCCACCTCCTGCGCCAGTGCCTGACTGATGCCCTCCAGTGCCCACTTCGACGCGTGGTAGGCGCCGATGCCGGGGAACGCGCTGACGCCGCCGATGGACGACACCTGCAGGATGTGGCCGCGACCCTGCGCACGCAGGAACGGCAGCGCGGCCTGCGTCACCCACACCGCGCCGAACAGGTTGGTCTCCAGCTGGTCGCGCAGGTCGGCCTCGCTGAGCTCCTCGACCATGCCGAACTGGCCGTAGCCCGCGTTGTTGACGATCACGTCGAGACGGCCGAAGTGCTCATGGGCCTGCCGGACCGTGGTGAACGCGGCCTCGCGGTCGGTCACGTCCAACCGCAGCGGCAGCACCCGCTCGCCGAACTCCTTGACCAGCGCCTCGAGCGTGGCCGTGTCGCGGGCCGTCGCGGCGACCGAGTCGCCTCGTTCGAGCGCGGCACTTGCCCATTCCCGCCCGAATCCCTTCGACGCACCGGTGATGAACCACGTCTTCGCTGCCACCATGTCGCTCCTGTTCGCCGTTCTGGCACTCATTGTCCGCCGCCGGCCGGCATCCCCGCCGGTCGCCGGTGCCGACTCGGGCGTGGGCATCGTCATAGGACCGGCCCACGGCGCGTAGCCACTCGACGCATACCTCCGGTTTCACCCACCGTGGGGCTGGGTATGAGCCCAGTGGTGTTGGTCACGGACGTGCGACGCGGGCGGGTGATTCGCTGATGGCAACGGCAGAGGTCGGCGGCACGAATGTACTTTCCGAACTGGATCGCAAGGTACCGACATCGTTCATCTGGTCGCTGACGCTGCTGGCCACGCTGGGCGGTTTCCTGTTCGGCTACGACACCAGCAACATCGGCTCGGCGCTGAACTTCATCCCCTACGACCTGACCGGTTTCGCACAGGGCTACCTGGTGGCGGGGGCGTCGCTGGGCGCCGCGGCCGGCGCCCTCATCGCGGGTCCGCTGACCGACCGGTTCGGCCGCAAGTCGTTGCTGGTCGCCGACGCGGCCATCTACGCACTGGGCGCGCTGCTGTCCGCCGTGACGCCGAACGCGGCCGTGCTGCTCATCGCGCGCACCCTGATCGGCCTGGCCATCGGCGCGGACTCCGCGATCGCCACCGCGTACATCGCCGAGTACGCGCCCACCAGCCGGCGCGGCGCCCTGTCCATGCTCCAGCAGTGGATGATCACCGTCGGCATCCTGGTCTCGTACCTGGTCGCGCTGGTCATCCTGAAGCTGTTGCCGGGCAGCGCGGGCAACCTCGACTGGCGGCTGATCCTCGGCATCGGAGCGTTGCCCGCGCTGGTCGGTGTGGTGCTGCGCAGCCGGATGCCGGAGTCGCCGCGCTGGCTGTTGCGCAAGGGTCGCTTCGAGGACACGCAGAAGGCGTTCGGCAAGCTGGGCATCGAGGTGTCCCTGGACAACGTCGAACGCACCGCCAGGGAGCTCGACGAGGCCGACCGTAAGGCCAGCCGCCAGACCAGCTGGACCGCGGGCGTCAAGCGAGCCCTGTTCGTGGTGTGCATGTTCTTCGTGTTCCAGCAGATCACCGGCATCAACGTGCCGCTGTACTACGGCCCGCACCTGCTCGGCCCGCTGTTCCAGACCGGGGGCGACAAGGTCGCCGCGACCACGGCCGGTGTCGAGGTGACAGCGCTGATGACCGCGGTGAACGTCGCGTGCACGTACCTGGCGTTCCGCTACATCGACCGGATCGGCAGGCGCAAGCTCGCGATCAGCGGCTACACCGGCATGATCGTGTTCGCGCTGGTCGCGGCGGCCGGGCTGCTGATGCTGCACGGTACGGCGCAGATCGTGGTCGTCATGATCGGGCTGAGCCTGTTCATCGGCTCGTTCGCGGCGGGCGTCGGCGGTACCGGCTGGTTGATCCAGGGCGAGGTGTTCCCGACCTCGGTGCGCGGCCAGGCCGCCTCGATCGGTGCCACGGTCGACTGGCTCGCCAACTTCGCGTTGGTCGAGGTGTTCCCGGTCTGGCAGGCGGGGATCGGCCTGGGCTGGGTGCTGGTGTGCTTCGCCGGGCTGTGCGTGATGGCCATCCTGTTCGTGGCCAAGTTCCTGCCGGAGACCAAGGGCCGCAGCGTCGAGGAGATCACCGAGATCTTCGAACGGCAGGCGGCCGGCCAGCCGGCGGCACTGGGCGGCAGCGCGGCGTAGCCGCCGACCAGCCGACGCTCGTCGCCGCCGAGTGGTGGAGTCCGGCCTGCGGGGTAGCGTCCTGGGGATGCCGTGGTTTCCGGACTTCGTGAGTGCCGTGGAGCTGGTGCGGCGGCAGACGCGCGCCGTGGGTCGTGCCGATCCGGTAACGCAGTACTTCGCCGCCTTGCAGAGCGGTGACACTCGCGAGCTGGAGACCGTGTGGCCCGGCGAGGTCGTCGTCCACGACCCCCGGGCGGGCGAGATCCGGGGGCACCGGCAGTTGCGGTCGTTCGTCCGCCAGAACCAGTCCTGGCTGGCCGAACGTCATGCCCGGATCGAGACAGTGGCCGCCACCTCAGCCGACGGGCGAGCCGTGGTGGAACTCATGGCGTATCTGGCCCACGACGGGCAGGAGGTGGCGTGGCCGGTGGCGGTCGTCGCGGAGTCCCCCGACGACAGTTCGGTCGTCTTCCGCAGCTACTGCAGTCAATGGCCGGTCGATGGGCGGCGTCACGTCAGGCCACCCATCCTTCGTCCAGGACACGCCCACCCGGACGGTGTCGTCGGCCGTTACCAGGCCGCGCTGGCGGCCGGCGACACCGAGGGGACGGTGGGTACCTTCGCGCCGGACGGCTACTACCGCGAATCCATCGGGCCGCACTATGTGCATCGCGGCAGCGCTGAGCTGTCGTCGTTGTTCACCAGGTACTTCAGCGCGGGTGGCGGCATCGGCCTTGAGCAGTGCGTTGTCACCGACGACGGCGTGCGCTGCGCCCTGGAGTTCAACTGCGTCCGCTGGGGCAGCCATGACCTCTCGCCACAGGCGGGCATCGGCGTCTACGAGCGAGACCCGGACGGGCTGCTGACCGCTGTCCGGATCTACGACGACGTCGAGCCACCCGTCGAGCTGTCGTGAGCGGCCGGTCAGTGGCCGGCGATCTGTCCACCGTCGACATGCAGGATCTCGCCGGTGATGAACGGCGACGACTCGAGGAAGAGGATGGCGTCGACGATGTCGCCGACCTGACCCACATGGCCGACCGGGGGCAGTTGAGTGCCGAGTGATGCGTACTCGGCTGCCTCGTGCATCGGTGTCCGGATGACGCCCGGCGAGACGGCGTTGACTCGGATGCCACGCGAGGCGTACTCGACGGCGAGCGACTTCGTGGCCGACGCGAGGCCACCCTTGGTGAGTGACGTGAGTACCGAGGGCACGGTCGAGTTCGCGTAGTCGACGAGGGTGGTCGTGATGTTGACGACGTGACCGCGGCCGCGCTCCACCATCGCGGCGATGGCGCGCTGTGTCAGGCCGAAGAACCCGGTCAGGTTGATGCCGACGACGGCCGCGTAGTCCTCGGCGGTGTAGTCGGTGAACGGTTTGGCGATGTAGAGGCCCGCATTGTTGACGAGCGTGTCGATGCCCCCGAACGTCTCGAGTGCCGCGCCGACGATCCGGTCCGCTGTGGCTGGCTCGGACAGATCCCCGTCGACGGTGAGCACAGCGGGATCCCCCGCGGGCCTGATCGTCCGGGACGTGGCCACGACCGCCCAGCCACGCCGCCGGTACTCGGCGACGACGCCGGCGCCGATGCCCCGCGAACCTCCGGTGACGATGGCGACCTTGCGGTCCGGTGCGTTCATGGCTCACCCGTTCCACGCTTGTAGGCCTGCCAGCCGGTGTAGGTCGCCACCTGGGTGCCCACCGGCACTCGCGGGTCCGCCGACCGCACCACCATCCCGACGCGGTCGGCCGGGATCGGCTCCCCGATGGCCGCTGGGGTGACTTCGACTGAGCCGCACAGCATCCGCAGCTGGTAGGGATCCACGGTGGTGACGAGGTCGCGGACCACCACCTCACCAGGACCTGGTGCCCGCACCGCTCGGCGCCCGGTCACCAGGTCGCCGGGACGCAGCACGGGCCATGGCCTGCGGCTCAGGACGACAACGTCCGCGCTGCTCGGCACGTCCATGTCGCAGGCCCCCTGAGTGTGGACCGGAACCCGGCCGGGTGGCGGGATCTGCCAGTATCGCCCGGCGTGGACCGTTCAGCCATTTCGCGCCGCGCAGGGGATACTCAGCCGTTCGGGACGTGTGTCTTCTCAGGACCGTCCGGGGTGGCCTACCTCAACCGGAGAGGAACCGAGCTGGTGGACATGAAGCTCGAAGTCGTGGTCGTGCCGGTCGCCGATGTGGACCGGGCAAAGGACTTCTACACGGGGCTCGGCTGGCGCGAGGACGCCGATGTCGTCACCGGTCCGGACTTCCGGGTGGTGCAGCTGACGCCCCCAGGCTCACCCAGCTCGATCATCTTCGGTACCGGTCTGACCACCGCCGCGCCGGGCAGTGCTCAGGGACTGCACCTCGTGGTGACCGACATCGACGCGGCCAGCGCCGAACTCACGGCCAACGGGGTCGAGATGAGCCCGGTGTTCCATGATGTCGGCGGCGTGTTCCACCATGGCGGCATCGAGGGCCGGGCACCTGGTCCGGCGCCGGACCACGCGAGCTACGGCTCGTTCGCCTCGTTCAGCGACCCGGACGGGAACGGCTGGCTGATCCAGGAGATCACCACCCGCCTGCCGGGGCGATGACGTGGCCGGACAACAGTTCGCGGATGGTCACCACGTACTCGACTGACTGTCCATTCTGGACACACACGTGCCGCCCCGCCGGCACGAAACCCAGCTTCCTGGTCAGGCGCAGGCTGCGCTCGTTCCACTCCTGGACGACGGCGCGCAACCTGCTGTGCCCGAAGAACTCCAGCACGGTCCGCCCGAACACCTCGCCATTGCCCTGGCCGACCGGTTCCGGTGCCATGCCGACGCCGATGTCCAGCACGCCAGGCTCCGCTACCAGTCCGGGCACGCGCGCTTCGGCGCCCACACAACAGAATCCGGCCAGCCGGCCGTCGTCGTCGGCCACGGCGAAGAAACCGTCGGCCGGGTTCATCGGCCCGTCCTCGGGGCGGGAGTCGTAGACGTGCCACGGCCGTCGTAGCGCCACGCGGCGATCTGGTGGGCGTCGTCGGTGGTCAGCGGCCGGACGATCACGAGGAGTGAGCCGCGAGCAGGGTGCGCAGGGCGTCGTCCAGTGCGTCCCGCTGGGCGGGGGAGAGCACGGATATCAGCTCGATCTCGTTGGCGATGTGTTCGGTGAGAGCGGCGTCGACGACTTCGAGACCGGCCTCGGTGAGGCTGACGAGGAAGCTGCGCCGATCTTCCGGGTCCATCCGGCGGTGTACCAGACCGTCGGTCTCCAGGCGGTCGAGCCGATTGGTCATGCCGGCGCGCGAGAGCATCAGCATGGCGGACAGCGTCGAGGGCGTGAGCGTGTAGGGCCGCCCGGCCCTGCGCAGGGCGGCCAGCACGTCGAACTCGCCCTGCCGCAGCCCGTGCTGCTCGAACACGCGCTCGATCGCGGGTTGCAGCACCACGGCCAGCCGGCCGAGCCTGCCCAGCAGCGCCATCGCCGACAGGTCGAGATCGGGCCGCTCCCGCTGCCACTGCCGGACGATGTCGTCCACCTCGTCGCTCATGCGACGAGTCTATTCGACAACGGATAGTTTGATGCCGTACTATCAGGTGCATGTCCTACTTGACGACCGACGGCAGGTCCGCGGTGCACATCCGGACGGCGGATGCGGAGACACTCGGTGCGGCGCCCAGCACGGTTCGCCTGTATGCGGACGCGAGCGCGACCCTGGGCACGCTGAGCAGCCAGCGGGTCACCCTGGAGTCCGGCGCGAACGGAGCGGCCCCGCATCACCACACGGGCTCGGCGGAGATGTTCTTCATCCTCGGCGGGTCGTTGCAGGTACTGGCGGGGGATCACGTGCTGGTGGCCGAGGAGGGAGACTTCCTGGTCGTCCCGCCCCGCATGCCGCACGCGTTCGGCGCGGCGGCCGGCCACGACGCCGACGTGCTGATCGTCATCACGCCGGGCATCGAGCGGTTCGAGTACTTCCGCCTGCTGGACCGGGTGCGGCAGGGCTCTGCGTCACCGCAGGAGATCCTCGACTCGCAGGACAGGTTCGACAACCGGTTCCTCGACAGCCCGGTGTGGCGGCGGGCGAGGAAGCCTGTCTCAATGTGAGACAGCGCGCGGCGACCGGTCGTGCGACGGTGGGGCATGACCACCACGCGGCAGCCCACGACCGTCCGTCAACTGGACACACCGGCCGCGATGGCGCTGGCTGACCTGGCGTCGATGATGGACGACCTGCAGACAGTGCTGTATGCGTGCGAGCGGTTGATCGCCGCCCTGGATGCCGACGAGCCGGATGACGTGCTGGTCGAGAGCCTGTGGACGACGGCGCTGCTCTCCTACAGCCGGTGCTTCACGAATGCCGGGCGCGGGATGGCGCTGACCGAGGACGACGTGAGCGGCACGGAGCTGCAGGGCGAGGTAGTCGAGTGGCACAAGGTGCTGCGGCAGTTGCGCAAGCACTACGCGGCCCCGGCGGAGAACCCCAGGGAACGCTTCTCGGTCGGCATCGCCCAGGACCACGAAGGCAACGTCGACGGCATCGCGATCACGTCGGCCCGGCAGCCCAGGCTCGACGACATCACCGTGCGGCAGACCGGTGCGTTGGCTTACGAGCTGAGCAGGGTTGTCGAGAAGCGGATGACCGAACAGCAGGAAAGGGTACTCACGGCGGCCAAGGCGATGTCCAAGGCTGATCTCGGCAAGTTGCCGTTGATCGACTTGACGGCTGAGATGCCGGCTGCCGAGGACCCGGCGAGCGAGGAGTGACGGGCCGGCCGGGCCACCCGGCGGTAGGCAAAGCCAAGCAGTCACCGGGGCAAGTCGGGTATGCCCGGCGCTGACGAGCACAACCCACCCGAAATGCGATCAGCCGTCAGCAAAGGCACGTGCTGCAACACTCTCCGGCACTTCCACCCACGGCGACAGGCAGTCGCCGGACGAACGGGTCGGGTTGCGAGGTGTAGCGGCTCGCTCGTGACCCCGACACCACAGCGTCAAGGATCGGCTGGGTCGGGGCGCGGGATGGTATGGCGCGCTGCTCGCCGGGGTGGCCGGTTGCTTCGGCGGCTACCGGCCTTGGGTGGGTTGCCGGGCAGGGTTCTGCTGGATCAGTCGGGTCTGGCGGCCACCGGTTTTGGGCGGGAGCGTCGGAGACCGTGCGCGGCTGGATCAGTTGGTTCGACGGCCGCCGGTTGGTCGTGCTGGCCGGACCGCCGCAGCTGGATCAGTTGGCGCGAGTCGAGGTGCCGGTCCGTCCACCACATGAGTCCGTTGGCCGCTCGTGAGATACCGATCAGATCACCGCTGGGCCGGTTGGCGTAGGCGACTGTCCTTGACGGGCATCCGATTGCCTCGTCGCCGACCGTTCGGCGGCACCGTCCGAATTGTCCCCGGTTGAGACTCCGCGCCGCGTGGCACTCTTCCGGGGTGGCGGGCATGCATGATCCAGACGAGTATCTCCTACCCTCCGAGCGACGGGTCGTTCGTGTCCGTCGACACTGGTCGGTCCTCGCGTGGGACACCTTCGAGAGTGTGGCCCTGCTGGCCGTCGCGATCATGGTGTCCTACCTGCTGCCTACCGGCATGTGGCTGTTCCAGAACGTGCTCTGGTACGGCGGCCTCCTGGTCATCCTGCGCTTCGGCTACAAGCTCTACGAATGGTGGGACGAGCTGCTCGTCGTCACCGACAAGCGCTTCGTCCTGGCGACCGGTGTGTTCACCAACCGCATCGCGATGATGCCGTTGACCAAGGTGACCGACCTGACCTACGAGCGCAGCGCGGCGGGCCGGATGTTCGGGTACGGGACAGTGGTCGTCGAGTCGGCGGGGCAGTTCCAGGCGTTCAACCGGATCGACCATCTGCCCGAGCCGGAGCTGATCTACGACGCGATCTCCGAGCTGGTCTTCGGCGACAAGCAGGCGCAGGAGCAGCGGTTCTCGATGATCCGCGCACAGCGCCTCGCACGCGGCAGGACCGTGGTGCCGCGATGAGCGAAGCCGCCAACGGCGCACGCGGCCGGGCGAACGAAGCCGAGCAGAAGGCGAGTCAAGCCCAGGGCAAGGCGAACGACGCCGAGCACAGCAAGCCACTGCAGTTCCTGGGCCGGTTCGGGGACGTCTGTTACGGCGTCGTGCACATCGTCGTCGCCGTGCTGGCCATCCGGCTCGCGTTCGGTGGGTCCGGTGGGCATTCGGTCGACCAGAAGGGTGCCGTCGCGGCGATCGCGGCCCAGCCGTTCGGCGAAGTGATCCTGTGGGTGATCGCGATCGGGTTGGTGGCGTTCGGCAGCTGGCAGTTGCTGTCGGCCGGTGCCGGTTTCGAATGGGTCGACAAGGTGGGCCGCCGTACTCGCAAGCGGATCGGCGCCGGGGCCAGGGGTGCCGCCGTGCTGGTGATCGCGATCTCCACGTTCCGGCTGCTGCTGTCCGACCCTGGCAAGTCCAGCAACAGCGAGTCCCGCACCGTCACCGCTCGGCTGATGTCGGTGACCGGCGGCCGGCTGCTGGTCGGTGCCGTGGCCGTCGGCATCATCGTGGGCGCCTGCGTCATCGCCTACCGCGGCTTCAAGCGCAAGTTTCTGCAGGATCTGGACCTGAGCCGCGTGCCACGCGGTGCCGCCCGGCTGACCGAGGCGCTCGGGGTCGCCGGGTTCATCGCCAAGGGCGTTGCCTACACGATCGTCGGCATCCTCGTCCTGGTCGCAGCCATCACTTTCGACCCTAACAAGGCGGGCGGTCTGGACTCCGCCCTGCGCACGCTGGCCGCGCAACCCTTCGGTGTCGTCCTGCTCGTCCTCGTCGCCCTCGGCCTGGCGGCCTACGGCGGGTACTGCTTCTTCGAGTCCCGCTGCCGGCGCGGCTGACCTGGGCCGGCCCTGGTCAACAGGCCGATTGCGGTTCCTCCTGGCACACTGAGCCAGTGGCGGCGCGGCGCCGTGACCTGCGTCGTTTGGGGGATGCCGGGTCCGCACCGGGTGCCGACAGGAGGTTCGGATGGTCGACCGCGCTGAGCGTCTGGTGGCACAACGCATGCTGTTCGCGGCCCCCGTCGCCGAGGCTCCCGACCTGCTCTATGTTCGCGGCCGCAGCGGCTGCGGTAGCCGGGATCGCGACGCGATCACCGTCGAGCCGGGCACCTCGATCTCCACGAACACCTACTTCGGCCGGTTCCCGGCCAGCTACTGGCAACGCTGGACCGAGGTGGGCGAGGTCGAATTCCACGCGGGCTGCTGCGGGGCAGGCGAACTACGGCTCGTGGCCTCCGATCAGGACGGCCGGCCGCGCGTGGTCAAGGCCGTCACGCTGGACATCGACGAGCCCCGCGACGTCGTACTGACAGCGCCGCTGGACCGTTTCGTGGACGGCGGCGCCCTGTGGCTGGACTGCAATGCCACCCACGGCCCGCTGACCGTCCGCCACGCCCGCTGGACCGTCCCGCAGCCCGCGTACCGCAGGCCGACGGCCGTCGTGATGCCCACCTACAACCGGGTCGGCTACTGCATCGACACCCTGACGAACCTGTCCCGCGACCCCGAGGCGCTGGACCTGCTCTCCGCCGTCTACCTGGTCGACCAGGGCAGCGACACGGTCGAGTCCAGTCCGGCGTTCTCCGCCGTCGTCGAGTCGCTGGGCGGCAAGCTGCGCTACGTGCGCCAGCCCAACCTGGGTGGCAGTGGCGGCTACAGCCGTGGCCTGCTGGAAGCCACCGAGCACCACGGCGAGCACGTCAACGCGCTGTTCCTGGACGACGACATCTGGCTCGAACCGGACGTGGTGATCCGGCTGAGCGCCTTCGAGCAGCACACCCGTGCACCGGTGATCGTCGGCGGCCAGATGCTGCGGCTGCTGCACCCCGACCGGCTGCACGTCGGCGCCGAGACCGCCGACCTGGGCAAACTGGCCGCAGGCGAAGCCGTGGATCGCGCGCTGGTCGACGCCGACATGATCGAGGACACCACCGAGCCGATCGGCCGGCCTGGGCCGGCCTCGTCGAAGCCCCGGCTGCCCACGTTCCAGCAGGAGGTGCGGGTCGACGCGGGCTACAACGGCTGGTGGGCCTGCCTGGTGCCCGGCGAGGTCGTGCGCAACGTCGGCTACCCGCTGCCCGCGTTCTTCCAGTGGGACGACATCGAGTACGGCTTCCGCGCGAACGGTCTGGGCTACCCGACCGTGACGCTGCCCGGTGCCGGCGTGTGGCACGTCGACTTCGACTGGAAGGACTGGGACGACTGGCACCGGTACTTCAACATCCGCAACTCGCTGATCACCGCGGCGCTGCACGGCGGTTTCGACCCGCGTGACATCACGATCAGCCTGCTGCAGCAGCTGCTGCGCTACCTCGCTTCCATGCAGTACGGCTTGGCGGCCACCATGCTCAAGGCCGTCGAGGACTTCCTGGTGGGACCGGACATGTTGCGCGACGGGGGCGTGCAGGCGGCCGCGGACATCCGCAAGCTGCGGGCCGAGTACCCCGAGACCGTGCTGCACCCGGCGGCCAACGTGCCCGGTGTCGACTTCGGCGCGGCACCCCTGGTGCCCAGCGGGAAACCGCCGCTGCTGCGCCGCCCGACGCTGCTCGCCCGGCTCTACAAGCAGTGGCGCGGCGAGGTGCGGGGCGTGGCGTCGATTCCGGCGAGCAGTGCCTACTGGTGGCACGTCTCTCACTACGCGACGGTCGTGGTCACCGACGCCTCGCAGGAAGGCGTGCGCGTCCGCAAGCTGGACACCGACCGCCTGCGCGAACTGTTCACCGAGGGCAGGAAACTGCTGACCCGGCTCTACCGCGAGGGCCAGGGCGTGTCAACGGCGTACCGGGAGGCCTTGCCGGAGTTGACCAGCAAGGCCAACTGGCAGCGCCTCTACGACGTCGCCACGGCAGGCAGCCGGGTCTGACCAGGCTGATCGCGTTCCGGCACGGTGTGCGAAGGTCTGGCGGTAGGCAGTCCAGCGCAGTGAAGGAGCCAGCCGTGGCCGTACCGGAGACAGAATCGCTCGGGATACTCGAAGCCCTGCATTCGACGCCGTCCCGCCGGTACCTGTCGACCGAGCCGATCCCGGACGACGTCATCTGGGCGATCCTGGACGCGGCCGTGCGCGGTCCCTCCGGCGGCAACCAGCAGGGGTGGGGCTGGGTCGTGGTCACCGATCCGCAGGTCAAGCACCAGATCGCCGAGTGGTACCGGGAGGGCTGGACGCGCGCGTACGGCGGCAGGCGTGAGGCGATCCTCAACGCGCCCGACGAGCGGGACGGCGGCATGAGCCACCGGACCTTCCTGGCCGCCGAACACCTCGCCGAGCATCTCGAGGAAGCGCCGGTGTGGATCTTCCCGGTGCTCCGGGACGCGGCCACGGGCACCAACCCCCGGCTCGGCTCGTCCATCTACGGCGCGGTCCAGCAGCTGATCCTCGCCGCCCGCGCGCACGGCATCGGCACCACGCTCACCACGCTGTACGCCGGCCACGAGGCCGACGTGCGTGAACTGCTCGGCCTGCCCGACGACGCGCTCACCATGGCACTGCTTCCGCTGGGCTACCCGGCTCGCGGCCGCTGGTCGCAGCCACACCGGCTGCCCGTCGACCAGGTCGCGCACTGGGGCAGCTGGGGCACCCACCGCGACCGCGGCTGACTCAGCCCAGCGCGGCGGCCAACGCCGCCTCCAGCACCCGCGCGGACACCCTGGCGACCTCGTCCGGTGAGCGGTCGAAGTCACCGGCCAGGGACTGTGTGGTGAAGCCGGACAGGTGCACCGCGACGGCGTCGACCAGCCACTCCGGTGGCTCGCCCGCGCCGCCGCGGGCCTGCCAGATCCGGACCGTGACACCGACCGCGAAGCGCTGCCTGCTGTCCCGGCGTTCGGCCGCGGCCGCCGCGAGTTCACCGGACAGGTCGTCGGCGGGCACCGCGAGCTCCCAGTAGATGCGGCCGTTGCGGGCGTTGAGCCGGTGGGTGACCAGCAGCAGGTCGAGCAGCCAGTCGCGCAGGTCGTCGTCCTCGGGCGCGGGCGGCAGGTGCACGGCGTAGCGGCGGACGCCCTCACGGATCGCGGACGCGAACAGGCCGTCGCGGGTGGCGAAGTGCCGGAACACCGTGCGCCGGTTGACCCCGGCCGCCTCGGCCACGTCGTCCACTGTCGCCGCCAGGCCCCGCTGGGCGAGCACCGTGCCCGCGGCGCGCAGGATGCGGGCTCGCGCGACGTCGCGTTGCTCGTCGGCGAGCGTCGGTGCGATGACGGCATCCGGTGGCACGCGGCGATCGTACCTGCGGGTCTTGCCCGATGTCACTGGTGAGTGACATGCTGACACCGAGCTGAGGCCGAATCCGGTTCGGAGGATCGATGGTCGTCGTCGACAAGCAGGCAATCCGGCGGAAGTATCTGGCGGAGCGGGACAAGCGGCTGCGGCCGGACGGCAACGACCAGTACCTGCGGCTCACCGGCCAGTTCGCGCACTACCTCGACGACCCGTACACGCCCCGCGTCGAGCGCGAGCCGACGACCGACCATCGGACCGTCGCGTTCATCGGCGGCGGCTTCGCCGGGCTCGTCACCGGCGCCCGCCTGCGCGAAGCCGGGCATCGACGTGCGGATCGTGGAGAAGGGCGGCGACTTCGGCGGCACCTGGTACTGGAACCGCTATCCCGGCGCGCAGTGCGACACCGCGTCGATGGTGTACCTGCCGCTGCTCGAGGAAACCGGGCACATGCCGACCGAGAAGTACGTGCACGGGCCGGAGATCCTCGAGCACTGCCAACGCATCGGCAAGCAGTTCGGCCTCTACGACGACGCGCTGTTCCACACCGAGGTGACCGGTCTGGACTGGGACGCGGCGCGGTCGCGGTGGATCGTGCGCACCAACCGGGGCGACGAGTTCACCGCCCAGTTCGTCGCGATGGGCACCGGCCCGCTGCACGTGCCCAAGCTGCCCGGCATTCCGGGTATCGAGTCGTTCGGCGGCCACTCGTTCCACACCAGCCGCTGGGACTACGACTACACCGGCGGCGACCCGACCGGCGCGCCGATGACCAGGCTCGCCGACAAGCGGGTCGCGATCATCGGCACCGGCGCGACCGCGGTGCAGTGCGTGCCGCACCTCGCTCGCGCCTGCCGCGAGCTGTACGTCTTCCAGCGCACGCCGTCCTCGGTCGACGTGCGCGACAACCAGCCGATCGACCCGGACTGGTTCGCCCGGATCGCCACGCCCGGCTGGCAGCAGCGCTGGCTGGAGAACTTCTCCGCCAACCAGACCGGCGGCAACGCCGTGCGAGGACCTGGTGATGGACGGCTGGACCGACATCTCCCGGCGGGTCCGCTCCCGGATCGCCACGCTGCCCGCCACCGACCGCACACCCGCCGCGATGCTCGCCGCCTTCGAGGACTCCGACTTCGAGAAGATGACCGAGATCCGGGCGCGCGTCGACTCGGTCGTGCGCGACCCGGACACGGCGGAGCACCTCAAGGCCTGGTACCGGCAGCTGTGCAAGCGGCCGTGCTTCCACGACGAGTACCTCGATGCCTTCAACACGCCCCGGCACCCACCTGATCGACACCGACGGCCAGGGCGTCGACGCGGATCACCGAGACCGGGGTCGTCGCGGGCGGGCGGGAGTACGAGGTCGACTGCGTCGATCTACGCGTCCGGCTTCGAGGTCGGCACCGAGTACACCCGGCGCACCGGCTACGACATGACCGGCCGCGACGGCGTGCGCCTGTCCGAGTACTGGGCGGACGGCATGCGGACGCTGCACGGCATCCACGTGCACGGCTTCCCGAACCTGTTCATCGTGCAGCCCACCCAGGGCGCGAACCTGATCTCCAACGTGCCGCACAACCTCGTCGACTCGGCGCGGACGATCGCGGTCACTCTCGCGCACGCCGTGGCCGGGGGATTCGCCGAGGTCGAGGTCAGCGCGGGCGCCGAGCAGGCGTGGCTGGACCTGCTGCTGACCGGGCCCGGCCGGATGATGCAGTCGCCGGACTGCACGCCCGGCTACTACAACAACGAGGGCCGCGACCCCGGACCCGGCGCGCCACTGGGAGTCGGCTACCCGTACGGCTCGATGGCCTACTTCGCCTACATCGACCGCTGGCGCACGTCCGGCGCGTTCGACGGCCTGGAGTTCCGGCGGCCCGCCGACGTTTGATCCCGTCCCTGCCACAATGGTTCGATCGATGGTGTCGACGACGGGATGGACCAACGGTGGATCTTCAGCTGGCCGGTAAGCGCGCGATCGTCACCGGCGGCAGCCGCGGCATCGGCTTCGCCGCGGCGGCCGCCCTCGCCGCCGAGGGAGCCGACGTGGCCATCGTGGCCCGCTACCAGGACGCGCTCGACGCGGCCGCGGAGCGCCTGGCGGGCGGCCATCGGGTCCTGGCCGTTGTGGCCGACACCTCCGACGACGACTCGGTCCGGGCCATGGTGGCGCGCGTGGTCGAGGAGTTCGGCGGCGTCGACATCCTGGTCAACGCGGCGGCCGAACCCGCGAGCCCGAACACGTCCGGCGGCCTGACCTCGACCTCCGACGACGCCCTGCGCGCCGAGGTCGAGACCAAGGTGCTGGGCTACCTGCGCTGCGCCGGGCCGTCGCACCGCATCTGGTCGAGCAGGGCTGGGGCCGGATCGTCAACGTGAGCGGGCTGGCGGCCCGCCAGGCGACCAGCATCGTCGGGTCCATCCGCAACGTGGCGGTCGCGGCGATGACGAAGAACCTCGCCGACGAACTCGGCCCGTCGGGCGTGAACGTGACCGTGGTGCATCCGGGCCTGACCCGCACCGAACGCACGCCGGCCACTGTCGCCGAGTTCGCGCGGGCACGCGGTATCGACGAGAGCGCGGCCGAGCAGGCGCTCGCGGCCGACGTCACCATCGGTCGCATGGTCACCGCGGCCGAGATCGGTGACGTGATCGCGTTTCTGGCGTCACCGCGCAGCGTCTCGATCAACGGTGACGCCGTGGCCGTCGGCG
This sequence comes from Candidatus Melainabacteria bacterium, assembly GCA_963780635.1. Classification (GTDB taxonomy): domain Bacteria; phylum Actinomycetota; class Actinomycetes; order Mycobacteriales; family Pseudonocardiaceae; genus DATEPR01. The sequence continues at coordinate 222,365 of CAWACW010000012.1, read as the reverse complement.
GCGGTGCGAAGGGCGCGATCCACTACTAGGCGGCCAGCAGGGCGCCGAGCGCGCGGATGGTGCTCGTGTTGTCCCGGTGGTGGATCGCGTGCAGCCCTGCGACGCGGGCGGCGGCCACCATCGGCTCGATGTCGTCCACGAACACGGCTTCGCCGGGGTGGACGGCCAGCCGCTCGCAGGCCAACGCGTACGTGCGTGGGTCGGGCTTGCCGAACCCGATCTCGTGCGAGTAGACGATCTCGTCCACCAGGTCCTCGAAGCCGTACGCGGCCTGCTCGCGTGCCCGCGCGCCGACGAAGCTGTTGGACAGGATCCCGGTCCGGTAGCGCGGGCGCAGCGGCCTGGCGTACTCGATCAGCTCGGTGTTGCCGACGCCCAGGTACTGCACCCACATGTCGGCCATCATCGCGTCGACTCGATCCATCGGCACGCCGAGCCGTTCCTGGACGGCCTCGTGCACCTCGGGCTCGGTCATCGTGCCGATCGAGCCCGCCCGCCAGACGTCCCGCAGGCCCGTCGTGACGCTGCCCGGCGCCAGGGCGAGCGTGCGTTCCCAGCGCTGCAAGGCATCCATCTCCGGCACGACCTCCAGCACACCGCCGATGTCGAAAATGACGGCGCGGACGGTCATCGCGCCACCGTAGTGTGCGCCGATGGGCAGGACGCGGCTGGTGCTGGTCGAGGGGATGATCGGCGCGGGCAAGAGCACGACGGCCGAGCGGATCGCGGACTCGCTGCGCGCCGAGGGCGAGGACGCGCGTGCGTTCACCGAGTTCGCCACCGACCATCCGATCCGCACGCTGGCCGTCGACAGCCTGCGCGCGACGCATCCCGAGCCCGTCGCGCGGGTGCCGCCCGCCACACCCGACCCCGACCGGTGGCGCAGGCTCGGCGAACGGCCCGGCACGGTCGTGCTGGAGGCCACGTTCCTGCAGAATTCGGTGCTCCCCGCGTTCCTCGACTGCGCCCCGGTGCCCGAGGTGATCGAGTTGTGCGCGCGCATCGAACAGCAGTTGACCGCGACCCGCCCACTGCTGGTCTACCTGCGGCCCACCGACATCGCGGCGGCGATCGAGCGCGTCCACGCCGAACGCGGCGAACCCTGGTCGTCGTGGAACCTGGCCTCGATGACCGAGTCCCCGTGGGCGCGGGAGCGGCACCTGACCGGTGTCGCAGCACTCGTCGAGTTCTGGCGTGCCTGGGAAGCCGTGGTGGACCAGCTGTACGACCGATACCCGTTCGGCAAGCTCATGCTGCTGGACCCGCAACTTGATCGGGAAGGGGCGCTGGCCGCCGTACTGGGCACGCTCCGGCCGCCGGCCTGACCTCTCCTGCGGAGACTGTCGGACGGTTCGGCCAGGATGTGTGCGACCGGACTGTGACGAGGAGGTGGCCGTGGCCGCGAAGGACGACCCGATCATCGGTTTCGCGTCCGCCGCCGAGTTCGAGGCGTGGCTGGCGGCCGAGCACACCACGTCGGCAGGCGTCTGGCTGAAGATCGCGCGCAAGGAGACCGGCATCCCGAGCGTGGACTACCGCGCGGCACTCGACGTCGCACTGTGCTTCGGCTGGATCGACGGGCAGAAGGGGAAGCTCGACGACGAGCACTGGGTGCAGCGCTTCACCCCGCGCACCGCACGCAGCAGGTGGTCGAAGGTCAACTGCGGGCGGGCGGGCGAACTGATCGAGGCGGGCACGATGCGGCCGGCCGGGCTGGCCGAGGTGGAGCGGGCGAAGGCGGACGGCAGGTGGGACGCCGCCTACCCGTCGCCCAAGACCGCCGAGGTACCGCCCGACCTGCGGGCCGCGCTGGACGCCGACCCCGTGGCCGCCGCGTTCTTCCAGACACTGAACTCGCAGAACCGGTACGCCATCCTCTACCGCGTCGGCGAGGCGAAGCGGCCACAGACGCGCGCCGCCCGGATCGAGAAGTACGTGGCGATGCTGCACGAGGGCCGGCGAATCCATACGTGAAGGCCTCGCTCCGAGGTCCTTCGCAATGATAAGAATATCTCGTGACCACGGATGACAGCGCCACCAGCCAGTTCACCGACCTCGACGGCTATGTCGGTCTACCCCAACTCGGCGGGCTGCGGCTGTCGCCGGACGGTCGCCGCATCGTCGTGGGCGTCGCGCTGCCCGACAAGCGCCGCAACCGCTACACGACCTCGATCTGGGAGGTCGACGCCGAGGGCGAACGCCCGGCCCGGCAGTTGACCCGCAGTGCGGACGGCGAGTCGCCCGCAGCGTTCACGCCCGACGGCGACCTGCTGTTCGTGTCGAAACGATCAGCGGGCGACGGCGAGGACAGCGAGGCCGCGGCCTTGTGGCGGCAACCGGCCACCGGCGGCGACGCGGAAGTGGTCGCCGCACTGCCCGGTGGTGTGCGCGGTGTCGTGGTGGCCCGCGAGTCGGGCGCTGTCGTGTTCGGTTCGCCAGTGCTGCCGTCGGCCGCCACGCTCGACGACGACCGGGAGCTGCGCAAGAAGCGCAAGGACACCGGCGTCAACGCGATCCTGCACGAGGAGATCCCGGTCCGCTTCTGGGACCACGACCTCGGCCCGGCCCGGACCCGGCTGCTCACCGGCACGATCGATGCCGGCAAGCTGGACCCCCGTGACCTCACCGGGCACGCCGGCCGGGCGCTGCAGGACGAGGCGTCGTGGGACGTGAACGGCGACGGCACCACGATCGTCGCCACCTGGGCCGTGCCCGAGCCCGCCGGTGCCGAGCGATCCACGATCGTCGCGATCGACGTGGCAACGGGGGAGCGGCGGCCGCTGGCCGACGACCCTGACCACGAGTACGGCTCGCCCAGCCTGTCTCCGGACGGCACTCTGGTCGCGCTTCGGGTCCGCGAGCGGTCCACCGCGCAGAACTGCGGCGACGTCTGGCTGGCCGTGGTACCGGTCTCCGGCGGAGAGCTTCGCGCGCTCACCGCGGACTGGGACCTGCAGCCCGGCGGCCCGAGCTGGACCCCGGATGGCACCACGATCGTGGTGGCCACCGACGACCACGGCCGCCACCCGTTGTACCTCGTGGACGCCACGACCGGCGAGCCCACCCGGCTGACCCAGGACGACGCTGCCTACTCCGAGGCCGTCATCTCGCCGGACGGCCAGGCCGTCTACGCGCTGCGCAACGCCATCGACGGCCCGAACGCCCCGGTGCGGATCGGCATGGACGGCACCGTGACGGCGCTGCCCGGCCCCGCGGAGGCACTCGGCCGCACGGTCACGCTGCCCGGCACGGTGACCGAGGTGACGACGACCGCCGAGGACGGCACGCCGCTGCGCGCGTGGCTGGTGCTGCCGCACGGCGCGGGTCCCGACCAGCCCGCACCGATGCTGCTGTGGATCCACGGCGGGCCGCTCAGCTCGTGGAACACGTGGTCGTGGCGGTGGAACCCGTGGCTGGCCGTCGCCCGGGGCTACGCGGTGCTGCTGCCGGATCCCGCCCTGTCCACCGGCTACGGCCTCGACTTCATCCGCCGCGGCTGGGGCCGCTGGGGCGAGGAGCCGTACACCGACCTGATGACCATGACCGACGTCGCGCTGCGCCGCGACGACATCGACGAGAACCGGGTCGCCGCGATGGGCGGGTCGTTCGGCGGTTACATGGCCAACTGGGTGGCCGGCCACACGGACCGCTTCGCCGCGATCGTCACACACGCATCGTTGTGGGCGCTGGACCAGTTCGGCCCCACCACCGACCACCCCTACTTCTGGCACCGCGAGATGACCCCGGAGATGATGGAGCGCAACTCGCCGCACCGCTTCGCCGATGCCATCTCCACACCGATGCTGGTCATCCACGGTGACAAGGACTACCGGGTGCCGATCGGCGAGGGCCTGCGCCTGTGGTGGGACCTGCTGTCCCGGTCGAAGGCCGAGGACGGTTCCGGCCCGCACAAGTTCCTCTACTTCCCGGAGGAGAACCACTGGGTGCTCACCCCGCACCACACGAAGGTCTGGTACTCGACGGTGTTCGCGTTCCTCGGCCAGCACGTCCTCGGCGAGGACTGGCAGCGCCCGGAACTGCTCGGCTGACCGTGCGTCAGGCGGTCAGGTCCATACCCCTGATGATCGCCAGGTTCGCCACGAACAGCACCACCAGCAGCACGCCGAGCACCTGGTGGCCGGCGCTCCACAACCCGAGCGCCGCGCCACCGAACACCACCACCACGGTGGCGGCGTAGAGCACCGGGGACGAGAACGTCGCCTTCGGTGCGGCGAACAGCGCCCAGAGCACGATCGCCACCACCGGGGTGCCGATGCCCAGCGCCGCCTTGGTGGGTGTTGTCGTGCCGGTGTGGAAGCCCCAGTAGGCGAGGGCCGCGATCGCGGCCAGTTCGAGCGCGAACGCCAGGCCCAGGTTCCCCAGTCGCCAGATCGTGCTGATCATGTCTGCCTCCCCAACCCGTCGAGAGCACTGCTCTCTGTTAGGAACAGTGTTCAACCCTCCTCGCTCGCTGTCAAGAGCACTGCTCTCTTGGGTGGGCGGGTGTCACTATGGTCTGCGCCACTGGTCGGCAGTGCCCAGCGCGCGCATCCCGGCTCGCTCGTAGACACGGGCCGCGCCGGTCTCGTTGTGGGTGTCCACGTCGACGCCTACCGTTCGGTGGCCGCGCTCGTAAAGCTGCGCGAATGCGTCTCCTAGTAGTGCGGCCCCAACGCCGCTTCGTCTGGCTGCCGGGAGTACGCCCAGCCAGCCGACCCATGCTCTGTCGGCTGGGGCCCGGCAGACGATCGCGCCGGCCGGTTCTCCTGCTCGTTCGGCCAGGAGCCACAGGGATGGGTCGTGGCCATCGCGTCGTTCCTGGTCGGCCAGGAAGTCGGCGAAGTGTCTGCGCTGGTGGTTCCAGTGGCCTTGCATCGCGTCCTCGATCACCTTGTGGACAGTTCGCATGTCCCCAGTTCCGATCCTGACGTCTGTTTTTGGCCTTGGGTTCTCGGTCAGGGTCGCGATGAGGCGGGTGAAGCTGTGGACCACTTCCCAGCCGTCTGCCCGTAGCGCTGCCTGGGCCCGGGAGCCTGGTAGCTGGAACAAGGTCGTCGTGGTTTCTGGCAACCAGCCGTTGGCCAGAGTCAGTAGTTCTCGCGCGATGTGCTCGGCGTTCGTCGGGTGGACGGCGAGTTGGACTCTGTACTGGTTGGGTTGTGGGGCCGGGTGAGCCAGGACCAGGCCGACTAACTGGTCCTCTTCGATCATCACCGCGCTGTTCGTTGCCAGGTTCAGGCCTGGTGCGTTGAGTAGGTCTTTGATGTCGGCTGCCGTTGTCGCTGGTTGGCCTGTCAGCGACTGTTCTTCGGCTCGGTAGAGGTCGACCAGTGCTGTGGTGTCGGTGGGGTGGGCTGGTCTGATCATGTCCGGCACTGTCCCAGGGGGTCCGGTCTTGGTCGACCGAGTTTCGCGGTCTCTTCTCGGCGGTGGTGCGTCCGCTTGGCTCAGGCCGTCGTCCTGGCCGACGAGTCCGATTTGGTCGTGCCAGGGCGCACGTGTCCATGAATCGTCCATCATTTGTTGCCACACAAGGCCTTTCCGGCGTAACGACAGAGCTGCTCACACGACAAGGTGGTGAAGCTCGATCTTTCTTGCCTGGAAAGGCAGTCGCGTGTCCACTTTGTTGATATTGCTCGGCCTCGCCGTGATCGTCATCGGCATCATCGCTCTGTCTCGTGGCCGCCTCCAGTGGGCACGGCTCACCACGCGGAAGGCAGGCGGTGGTGTGCTGGCGGGTGGCTTCGTACTGCTGATCATCGGCAGCATCCTGGCCGAACCGGCCGCGCCACCGGCTGCCACCACGACAGCCGCATCGGGATCACTGTCCGTCAGCACGTCCAGCGCTGCCCCGACCCCGACCACGATCGTGCTACCGACCACCACAGTGCCGCCGACGACCACCACGACTACGACGACCACCACGACGACGACCGTGCGGCCGACGACCACGGCGCCGACGACCACGACGACCCACCACGTGGTGACGACGACCCACACCGTGCCGCCCACGCACACCGTGCACACCACGAAAGCCGCCGCGCCCGTCGTCGCACTGTCCTGCTCGGCGTCCGTGGACGACCCGCATCCGCACCACAACGAGACCATCGAGATCGTCGTGCACACCACTGCCGGCGCGAGCGTCACCGTGACGGCTCACTACAAGTCGAAGGACACCACGCACAAAGTGGCTGCGAGCGGTAGCACGGTCGACGTCCCGTTCGACATCAGCACTGCGACGTATGCCTACAGGGTCGCCGTAGCCGTCACTGTCTCGTCCCACGGCGCGTCGAAGGGGTGCAGCACCAGCTTCACGCCTGCGGCGTGATTCGCGAGGGTCACACCGGTGGGCCGCCGAGGATTCGCCCGACGGCCTCGTGACAGAACGCCCGGAAGTCCGGTTCCGCCATGCCGATCCGGCCACTGTGGTGCAGCTGGATCAGCCCGTGCAACTCGGCTGCCACCATCAGTGCTAGGCGTTCGCCGTACTCCGCGGCGACCAGACCGGTCAGCGCCGTGAACGTCGGTGACCGGTCCGGCTGCTGGCGTAGCTCGGTGAACAGGAAGAAGTACAGGTTCGGCTGGCCCAGCGCGAGGTCCAGGTGCCCGTCGACCGTGGCCGCCAGCCGGGCCCGCGGGTCGCCGGTGGGGGAGCGGGCCCGCCACGCGGCGGCCAGCTCGTCGAAGGTGGTGTCCGCGATGGTGCGCAGCAGTTCCTCGCGGTTGGCGTAGTGCCGGTAGATCGCCATCGGTGTCACGCCGACGTCCCCGGCGACGCGCCGCATGGTGACCGCGGCCGAGCCCTCGGTGACGAGGATCCGCCGGGCCGCCTCGGCGATCCGGGCCGCGGTCGGCGAGGTCATGTCTACAACGTACACGGCCCGCGTCTACGCCATGAACCTCACGCGGTGCGGGCGAACACCTCGGTGAGCAGGGCCGTGAGCAGTGTCGGGTCCGCGGTGAACGCGACGTGCGCGGTCGGTCTCGCCCGGCTGTCGGCTCTGGTGTCGATCACGGTCCGGCCGACGGTCAGCGGACCGTCGGTCTCGACCTCGACGTGCAGGTGGCGGGTCGCGATCACGTCCGGCCGCACGAGGTACGCGGTGCACACCACGTCGTGCACGGGCGCCGAGTCGTGGCCGGTGACGCCCGCATAGGCGTCGATCCGGCGGCCGATGAACCGGGCGGCGGCGACACCGGCAGGGGTGCCCAGGTTGTCCAGCGCGGTGCAGGCGTCCTTGGTGATCAACGCCTGGTGCGTCGCGTCGAGCGTGATCAGCGTGAGGCGCGGGAATCCGGCGGTCAGCACGACGTTCGCGGCCTCGGGATCGGCCCACACGTTGAACTCGGCCGACGGCGTGACGTTCGAGACCGCATGGCCACCGCCCATGATCACGATCTCGTCGACGGCATCGGCCAGCGAAGGATCGACGGCCAGCATGGTGGCGATGTTGCTCAACGGGCCGCTGGGCACGAGCGTGAGGGGCTCGGTGGTGGACCGCAGGGTCTCGACCAGGTACTCGACGGCGCCGGTGCGCTGGCGGACACTGCGCGGCGCGGGCACGTCCAGCGTGGTGCCGTGCGGGTCCTGCTCGGAGTCGTCGGCGAAGTGCTTGGCCGAGGGCAGCCCGAGCCGCCCGACCGGCCGCGCGAGCCCCTGGTACACGGGCACGTCCGGCCGGCCGACCCAGTCCAGTACCCGCAGCGTGTTGTCGGTGGTGTGCTCGATCGGCACGTTCCCGGCCACGGTCGTGACGCCGACCAGGTCGAGCTCGGGGTGCAGCGCGGCGAACATGATCGACACGGCATCGTCGGTACCGGTGTCCACGTCCAGAATGACCTTGCGAGCCAATGTGATCCCCTTCGCGTGTGGTGCGGCCGAACCGGGTCAACTCGGGCGCTCGCCGCGCATGCGGGCGACGTAGCGGTCGGCGGAGCGGCGGATCGCGCCTGAACCGTCCTCGACGACGACCCTGCCCCACCAGCCGCCGTACACGCGGTCGAACGCGAACCGCTCCACGCGCCGGGCGATGTCGAGCACGGTGGCCTCGTCCAGCGGGATCAGGTTCGGGTAGCTCCACATGAAGCTCACCCAGTCGCGGTCGGGCACGACGGTGATCGTGTCGCCGGTGAGCAACGCGCCACGCCCGGTCGAGCCGGCCGGCCAGTGCAGCACGGCGGCACCGTCGAAATGGCCGCCGATGCGGGCGAGCGTCACGCCGGGCACCGGTTGCGCCTCGTCGTCGAACAGCTCGATGCGCGGCGAGGGTCGCTGGATCCATTGCTCGTCGGCGCGGGGGATCAGGATCCGGGCGTCGAAGGCGTCCGCGAACTCGACGTGCGCGGCGTAGAAGTGCGGATGGGACATACAGATCGCGGCGATGCCGCCCAGCTCGGTGATCCGGTCGCGGGCCGCGTCGTCCAGCAGCGGCACGCAGTCCCACAGCACGTTGCCCCGCGGTGTCCGCACCAGCAGTGCTCGCTGCCCGATCCCGACCTGTGGCTCGACACCGATGCCGACCAGGTCGGGCTCCTCCTCGCGGAGCACGACCTGATGGTCGATCGCCAACTCGGCCATCGTGGTCCAGCGTTGCCCGTCCCACCCGACGTACTGACGCTCGTCCGAGCAGATCGGACACACCTCGGGCGGTGCAACGGTGTCCGGGTACTGCACGGCACACGTGCGGCAGAGCCAGGCGGACATAGCGCAACCCCTTTCCCATCGACACGCAAGGACGCTCGTGACACGCGGCGAGGGAGGGACCGGCCGGGTCCCTCCCTCGCGCGGTCAGCCCGCCGGGTACTCGATCACACCGCGGATGTTCTTACCGTCCCGCAGGTCCTGGTACCCGTCGTTCACCTGGTCCAACGTGTACCGCCGGGTGACCAGCTCGTCCAGCTTGAGCTGGCCGGCCTCATACAGGCCGAGCATCTTCGGGATGTCGTACTGCGGGTTGGCCGAACCGAACAGCGTGCCTTTGACCGTCTTCTCGAACAGCGTCATGATCGCGCCGGACAGGTGCACGGTCAGCTTCTCCGGGTTGGCCAGGCCGACGATGACGACCGTGCCACCCTTGCCGATCACGTTGAACGCGGCCGACACGACCGGCTCGTCCACCGTGCCGACGGTGATCAGCGCCTGGTCGGCCAGCTGGCCCCAGGTCAGTTCGTTGACCTTCTCGGCAGCCTCCTCCGCGGTGGCGAAGGCGTGCGTAGCGCCGAGCTTGAGCGCCGTCTCCCGCTTGAGCGCCACCGGGTCGACCGCCACCACGTACTTGGCGCCCGCGTGCGAGGCACCCTGCACCGCGTTGATGCCGATGCCCCCGATGCCGTAGACGACCGTGGTGTCACCTGCGCGGACAGCGCCCGCGTAGTTGGCCGCACCCCACCCGGTCGGCACACCACAGCCGACCAGCACCGCGGTCTCCAGCGGCAGCCAGTCGTGCACCTTCACCACGGAGTGCTGCGAGATGGTCGCCCGCTCGGCGAACGTGCCGAGAATGCACATCCCGCCGATGTCCTCACCGTCGTGGTGAAAGCGGAACGTGCCGTCCGGCATGGCGCCCTCGAGGATCGAGGCGCCCATGTCGCACAGGTTCTGCCGCCCGGTTGAGCAGTACCGGCAGGTCCCGCAGCTCGGGATGAAACTGCACACGACGTGGTCACCCGGCTTGACCTTCGTGACGCCAGGACCGATCTCCTCGATGATGCCGGCGCCCTCGTGGCCGCCAACAATGGGAAACCTCGGTATCAGGTCGTTGTCGATCAGATGCAGGTCGGAGTGGCATAAGCCCGCCGCCGTGTACTTGATCAGAACTTCACCAGGACCTGGCCCGTCGAGATCCAGTTCCATGATCTCGAACGGCTGACCCGCTCCGCGCAGTACCGCTGCCTTGGTTTTCATCCGCGCCTCCTCGGCGGCAAGGACAAACGCACCGAGCGGCATTCGGGTGCACTCATGCCAACCTCCTTGTTGGTCGACGTGCATTCGTCCGGGTGGACGACCCCATCGTCGCACGGTGTCCCCAGGTTCGAGCGGTCCTGATCGAGTCGGCCAGGCTGCTTGGTCAGATGCCGAAGAGTGTTCGCGCGCGACTCGGTACCGAACGCGGTTCGGGTGGCTGGGGCCACGCGGACATCCCGTGGCACGTGCCGGGTCGCCGGGGTGGGCCGAACGCGCTCGCGAAACGGCGATACGGTCGGAAAGCGTATTTTCACTCGGCTGTGACAATGTCGACCCGAAACGGCCGGCGCGTGACAGGGCGGTAATGAAATTAGCTGCGTCGAGTGTCGACAATCCGCTGACCGGCGCAATCTGTCAGGTAGTTACTAGTCCTAACGGTCTAATCGACACAGGGCTCTACCAGGCCAGATGCTATTTGGGAGCCAACTTTGGTCGGGATCTGATAATACTTTCGTTGGATTGCGTTGCTCGGTCACGAAAGAGTTGACTTCCTAATCGTATACACACCCGGGACCAATGCCTGGCTGATCCCATCGTGCGTATTACCACGACGAAAGTAGGGTTCAGTGAATCGAGCTCGGTTAGCCACTCTGGCTACTGCGTTCGCGGCGGGCTGTTCGCTCGCCGTGATGGGGAGCGGTGGCGCCTCCGCCGCTCCCATGGCTCCCGCGATGTACGGCGCCGACGCTGGTGGCGCGGTCATCGTGGTTCTGTCCGACCAGCACACCAATCTGAAGTTGAAGGCCCAGGGCGCCGCGCGCACCTCGGCCACCCGGTCCGACCAGCAGTCCATCGTCTCGCAGATCAGGGCCAACGGCGGCACTGACGTCCGGCAGTTGGTCAGCGTCAACGCGGTCGCCGCTCACGTGTCCGCCGCCGAGGTCAGCCGCCTGCAGGCCGACCCTGCGGTCGCCGAGATCCTGCCCGACTCGACGATCACCGTCGACCCCGGTTCGAGCGTGGCGAAGGCGAAGCCGGCGAAGCTGAGCCCGGCCCTGTGCCCGACGAACCCGAACAAGCCGTTCACCGAGCCCGAGGCTCTCTCGGACGTGCACGCCTCGTCGGACGACCCTCGGGCCAAGGACGAAGCCAACGACATCGCGACCGGCAAGGGCGTGATCGTCGCCAACGAGGGGATCAACGAACTCGCGGGCAACCCGAACTTCATCCGCAAGGACGGCACACCGGTCGTCCTGAACGCCCCGGACCCGACCGAGGACGACAGCGACGGCGAGTTCTACGGTGACGCCTCGTCGATCGCCGGCCAGGGCACGGTCGTCTACGACTACTCCCAGGAACTGCCGTTCTCCGGCCTGCCGAAGGGCTGCACGTTCACCATCAAGGGCGTCGCGCCGGACGCCTCACTGGTGGACAGCTCGATGATCGACACCCCGCCCAGCGGTGCCGACGGCGCCGTGCAGCAGTCCGAGTCCGAGGTCGTCGCCGGCATCGACAACGCCGTCGTCACCGAGCACGCGGACATCATCTCCGAGTCGTTCGGCTTCACGCAGCGGCCCGGTCGGTACGCGGTCTTCTACGCCGCGAACGACGCCGCCATCGCCGCGGGCGTGACGGTGGTCGTGTCCTCCGGTGACAGTGGTGACTCCGGCACGGTGTCCTCGCCGGCCACCGACCCGCTGGCCATCGCCGTCGGTGCCACGAACACGCTGCGCCTCAACGCTCAGGCCACCGGGTTCACCAAGTGGACCAACGACAACATCACCCCGCTGTCCTCGGGTGGCACGGCGCCGAACAACCGCGTCGTCGACCTGGTCGCCCCCGGCTACGGCGGTGAGGCGGCGTGCAACCCGAACGGCAGCGACTGCCCGACGAACACGCAGACCGAGGCATTCGGTGGCACGAGCGAGTCGTGCCCGATCGTGGCCGGTGCCGCGGCCGACGTCATCCAGGCCTACGCCGACACCCACCACGGTGCCAAGCCGACCCCGGCCCAGGTCAAGGAGATCCTGACCAGCACCGCGACCGACGTCGGCGCGCCTGCCGACCAGCAGGGCTCCGGTCTGCTGAACGTCGACGCGGCGGTCAAGGCCGCCCAGCAGGAGCCGGGCACCACGTTGTCGGGCAACGGCAAGGGCAAGCCGGCCGACGCCGACAGCCTGGTCGTCACCTCGCCGACCCAGCTGGACGTCACGGCCCCCGCGGGCCACAGCGCGCAGTCGGTGACGCTGTTCAACACCAGCCGTAACGACGCCAAGGTGAGCGCGACCTACCGCTCGCTGGGCCAGGCCAAGCAGATCGGCCGGACCGTCACCGAACCGGTGAGCGCTCCGGACCCGAGCCTGCCGGTCCCGGCTCAGGGCGCCCAGGCGGCCAAGTCGATCACGTTCGACGTGCCGAAGGGCCTGGACCGGCTCAACGCCGACATGCTCATCCCCGACCCGACGAACTCGACGATCCTGTCCTTCACCCTGATCGACCCGAAGGGCAGCCTCACGCAGATCTCGTACGACTTCGGTACGCCGCCGACCAGGGCGGGCCGGCTGGGCACGGTGTCCAACATCCAGCACGTGGAGGTCACCGCACCTGTTCCCGGCAAGTGGACCGCGGAGATCCTGTGGGCCAACGGCCGCGCCCACCTGCAGGAGCCGCCGAACGTGCCGGGCACGTTCACCGGCAATGTCTCGTTCCGGGTCACGGGCCAGCACTACGTGACCACGCCTGCCGTGCACCAGGTGCGGATCAAGGCCCACTCCAGTGCCACCGTCCCGCTGCAGGTGTCCATGCCGACGGCGCCCGGTGACCACCCGGAGTCGGTCCAGTTCGTCGCCGACAACGGTGCCCGCACGTCCGTGCCGGTCGCCCGTCGCACGCTGATCCCGTCCGCGGGTGGCGCGTTCGACACGACGATCACCAGCACGGTCGGGCGTCAGGTCGGCCAGATCAGCACGTTCAACCTGGACGTGCCTGCCGGCAAGCAGGATCTGGACGTCAGCTTCCACACGCCGGACGCGAGCCCGGACAACCCGATGACGTTCTGGCTGCTCGACCCGAGCGGTGTGGTCGTCCAGCAGGTGGCAGCGACACCGACCACCGACGCGTCGGGCAACACGATCGCCACGGCGAACCTCGTCGCGCCGAGCCCGGCAGCGGGTCGGTGGGAGATCGACGTGGAGCTCAACCTGACGACCAGCGGCAAGGAATTCACGCAGGTGGTCAACGGCACGGTCGGTTACGACCAGCCGCCGCCCGCCGCCGTCAACTGACGGTAGCGCTCAACTCGAATAGTCCGATACAGCGCCCGGGAAGCCTTGGCTTCCCGGGCGCTCGGCGACCCACCCACGGGCCGATGCCAGCACGTGACCCCTTCAGACGAGTCCGCCGCTGGACGGACGACAAATGGGGCTGTCTCTTGGCGAGGCCATCTCGTGACGGCTATCTCGTCGGCGTGCCGACCGCTCGGCGGACGGCACGCGGGGGAGGCTCGCCGCCCGAACGTTCAGGTCCGGACCGGGTCCGGATGTCGTTGGCGAGTTGGCCCCGGGGTGCGCGAGTTGCGGGTGTGGTTTGCTGTCTGAGCCTTCGGGTTCGGAGCGGGTTGGGATGTCGTTGGCGAGTTGACCGCTTCATCGGCGTCTCGACCGCCGAGCGGGCAACGACTCGGCTCGGCTGTGGCGAGACCGCATCGCTTCACGGTGAGTGTCGTCGGTGAGTTGGCCGCTGGGTGGGCGCGACGGCTGGCGAGGGTTCGCCGGCGGAACGTTCAGTTCGGACTGGGTGGGTGTTCTTTGGTGAGTTGACCGCTCGGTGAACGACAAGCGCGGGTGGATCTGCTCCGGCCATGACTTTCCGACTTGTTGACCGCTCCGTGGGCGACGAGCGCGGACTTGCGGGAACGACTTTGGCGCTGGGAGGGAGGTTGGTGGCCAGATTGCCTCTCTGCGGTCGACACGGCCCAACCCAGCGGACGACCACCGCCGGGTCGACACACGGGCCGATCCGGCGAATGAGCCGCGCTGTCGGCTATTCGGGAAACGCGGCCCGCGGACTCGGACCGCACACTCGGCTATTCGGGGAACTCGGCGGGCCGCTTGGCCAGGAACGCGGCCATTCCCTCGCGCGCGGCCGGTGTCTGGGACGCGGCTGCCATGACCTCCAGCGCGATCGCGTACGCGTCCGCCTCGGGACGGTCGAGTTGCGCGTACAGGGTCTGCTTGCCCAGCGCCTTGCTCGCCCGGCTGCCCCGCGTGGCCCTGCCGAGCAGTTCGGCGACCGCGTCATCCAGATCGCCGTCGGGGACCACCCGGTTGACCAGACCCCAGTCCAGCGCAGTGGCCGCGTCGATCACGTCACCCGTCAGCGCCATCTCCATCAGGCGCTTACGGCCCACGGCCCTGGCCACCGGGACGGCAGGCGTGTGACAGAACCAGCCACCGTTGCCGCCGGGCAGTGCGAAACCGGCGGACTCACCCGCCACCGCGAGATCGCACGAGGCGACCAGCTGGCACCCGGCCGCCGTCGCCAGCCCGTGCACGCGCGCGACGACGACCTGTGGCAGCGACTGGATGGTCCGCATCAGCTCGGTGCACATCCGCAGCAGGTCCCGGGTGCCCGCGAGGTCACGCGCGGCGACGTCGGCGAAGTCGTGGCCCGCGGAGAACACCGGTCCGGCACCAGCCAGTACGACACCGGTCGCGTCGGTATCGCCCGCGGCGCGGAACGCGTCGGTCAGCTCGCGCAGATGGGCCTCGGACAGCGAGTTGCGTCGCGCGGCCCGGTTCATGGTGATCGTGACCGTCGCACCCTCGCGCTTGCACAGGACGTGCTCGTACGTGTCCATTCCCCGAACGTACGCCGAGGCCGGGCGGGTGCAGAATCCCCACATGGTGACGATCGTCGACGCCACGGTGGATCGCTGGGACGACCTGGCCGAGCTGATGGGGGAGCGGGGCGATCCGTCCCGTTGCTGGTGCCAGTACTACCGCGGCGCCCAGCCGTACGACCACGAGGGCCGCGCGCACAACCGGGACGCGATGCGGCGCCAGGTGCGGGCGGCGACCGTCCCGCACGGTGTGCTCGCGTACGACGGCGGCCGCCCGGTCGGCTGGTGTGCGGTCGCCCCGCGCCGCGACTATCCCCGACTGGCCACGATGAAGGCCGCGCAAGCCACTCAGGACGAGGACGGGCTGTGGTCGCTCACGTGTTTCGTGGTCCGCGTCGGCCACCGGCGGCAGGGCGTCGCCGCGGCATTGCTGCGTGGTGCCGTCGATCTGGCGCGGCGGCACGGCGCCCGGATCGTCGAGGGCTACCCGGTGGACGCGTCCGTCCGGCCGACCGGTGCCTCGGGCCTCTATCAGGGCCCGCTGTCGATGTACCTGCACGCCGGCTTCACGGAGGTGGCCCGGCCCAGCGGGTCTCGGTCGATCGTCCGCCTGGCGATGGCCGGTTGACCGCGACCGATCAGGCCACTGTGGACTCCAGCTTCGACTCCTCGGCCCGCAGCGCCCCCGTGTTCGGCACCACGAGCAGGACGATCGCGTAGCACAGGATCGCCAGCGCGGTCGCGTACGCCATGCCACGGGCGGCGCCACTCGCGTGGTCACCCACGTAGGACGACCCCGAGAACCACGCCCCGATCACGGACAGCAGCGCCACCGTACCGAGCGCGATCACGACGCCCTGCCGGGCACGCAGCGCCCGCACGAACGCGGTGGCCGCGGCCACGATGAGCAGCGTGCCGATCGTGGCGTGGATGGCGAGTGCCGCGGGCCCGTTCGTCAGCGCCGCGCCGAACGCGGCGAACGTGCTCTTGCCCTGGTCGGCCTTGGGTGTCTGGCCGAAGAGATTGACTCCGATGCCGAACTCGATCAGCAGCAACACGATGGTGGCGAACGCCGTGCCGCGCAGAGGTCCCGCGGCCTGGGGGTCGATGTCGGTCATGCTTCTTCTTTCGTCGTGGACACGTCGTGTCGGTTGTGGGGCAGGACGAAGCCGATCGCGATCAGCCAGATCAGGCCGGCGAACCTGCCGACCGGCAGGGTAAACGTGAACGCCGGCACCAGCAGACTCAGGATGCCCAGTTCGGCCAGCGCGGCGATGACCAGGCCGAGCCAGGCGAGCCAGCGCGGCGCGAGACCGAGTACCAGCGCCGGCACGGCGATACCGGCGATGAGCAGGCCGACACCGCCGACGAAGCCGACTCCGCCGAGCACGTACGTCGCGTACGCCAGCGTGTGGATCGTCGCCGGGCTCTGGCCGGCCACCGGTTGGCCCAGGATCCAGCCGATCAGGCCCGCCGCGCAGACCATGATCGACGCGCTGATCCCGCCGTAGTAAGCGATAGCCGGGCCGGGCACGCGAACGCCCAGCTTCAGCAGCCGCGCGTAGGCGGTCGCCGCGTAGATGCCGAGCGGTACGCCGGCGCCGAAGGTGAAGAAACCGGCGGCGGTCGCGGCCGCCGGATGGGCCAGGTAGTAGTGCGCGACGGTTGCCGTCGACGCCAGCGGCGACACCGTCACGTGCCCGCCGCCGAGCAGGGCCGACACGATCAGGCCGACCACGGTGAGTCCCAGGCTCACGATCGCCAGCACCCCGGCCTGTGGCCCGTCCGGGCGACGGGTCCGTCGGGTCGATGACAGGACGGTCACGTCTGCCTCCCCCTCAACATCAACTGCATCTCGACCTGAATGATTCACGTGATGAATCGTTCTGTCAAGTGAGGTACCATCGGAGCGTGCCGCCGTCACCCCGCCCCGCGCGCATCGGGTTCCTGCTGTCCCAGCTGGGCAGCCATGCCACGACCGCCTTCGCGGACCGCACCAAGGAGATCGGCATCACGCCTGTCCAGGCGGGAGTGATCCGCATCCTGGGTCGCGAGTCCGGCATCAACCAGCGCGACCTGGCCGCCCGGCTCGGTGCCGTGCAGAGCCGCGTCGTCGTGCTCATCGACGGGCTGGAGGCGGCCGGTCATGTCGAACGCGTGCGCAGCACGACCGACCGCCGCAACTACGCCCTGCACCTGACCGATCAGGGCAGGGCGGTGCTCGCGCGGTTGCGCACCATCGCCGAGGAGCACGAGGCCGAGCTGACGAAGGGTCTCAGCGAGACCCAGCGCACCACCCTGTACGAACTGCTGACGACGCTGAGCGCGACGGCCGGCCTGGACCCCGAGGTGCACACCGGCTACTCGAAGCGGAATTAGCGCGCTGTTGCCGGAGCCGGCCGCTATGGTCGGCCGGCATGGGCATCCGCTGGTATTCGATCGTGATCGACTGTCACGACATCGTCGCGCAGGGCCGCTGGTGGGCCGAGGTGCTCGGCTGGCAGGTGGCATTCGATGCCGAGGACGAGTTCGTGATCGTGCCGGAGTACATGATCACCCGGGACGGTGAGCTCACGCCCGAGGAGGAGGGGCCGGGCCTGGTGTTCGTGCCGGTGCCCGAGGGTAAGACCGTGAAGAACCGCCTGCACATCGACGTCGCGCCGCGGGCGAGCGACGATCAGGCGGCCGAAGTGGACCGCCTGATCGGGCTCGGCGCGACGCGCGTCGATGTCGGGCAGGGTGACCGGCCGTGGGTGGTGCTGGCCGATCCGGAAGGCAACGAGTTCTGCGTGCTCAGCTCGCGGGACTGAGACCCGTCAGACCCGCATGGCCCCCGGTAGCAGGAAGTAGTACAGCACGCCGATCACGATCAGCCAGGCCAGGATGACCAGCGTCCAGCCCATGTTGTAGCGGATGACCTGACCCTCGTTGCGGACGAACTTCGAGGTGGCCACACCGACGCTCGCGGTCTGCGGGGCGATCGGCTTGCCGACCTCGGCACCCACCGAGTTCAGCGACGGGAACAGCAGCAGGGGTGCGCCGATCAGCTGGGCCACCGAGAGCTGGAAGCCACCGAACACCGCGTTGGACGAGGTATTGCTGCCCGACAGTGCCACCGCGATCCAGCCGAGGATCGGCGAGACCAGCACGAACCAGGTGCCCAGGTTGGAGAAGCCGTTGGCCATCGAGTTCGCCATGCCGCTGAAGTTGTAGACGGCGGCGAGACCGAAGATGAGCGGCCCGACCAGCAGTGCGCCCCACATCTGGCTGAACGTCTTGCTGAACACCTCGCGCAGCTGCTCGCGCCGCGGCTTCAGGAACAGCAGGATCAGCAGCCAGCTGACCAGGATCGCGGTGCCGGCGACGAACGGCGCGAACTTGAACGTGGTGGCCGCTGCCTTGTGGCTCAAGGAGGAGATGGAGCTGACCGTCGGCGTGAAGGGCACGATACTGGTCAGCTTCGACCATGGCCCGGTCCAGGCGACCACCACGACGATCAGGATCCCGAACGGGACGAGACCGCGCCACGGTGTCACCGACTTGCCCGGTGCCGTCGCTGTGCCCGGTCCGTCGGCGGCCCCGACCGGAGCGGGGGCCCTGTCGGGCGAGATCAGCTCACCACCGAAGCCCAGGGTCTCCTTGGGCCGCCACACCTTCAGCAGCAGCAGCAGGCAGCCGAAGCAGACCAGCGAGCCGATGACGTCGGGCAGGTACGGGCCGAGGTACTGCGAGGTCGGGAACTGGCCGAGGATGTAGCCCAGTGACCCGACGATGGCCAGCGGCCACCCGGTCTTCAGGCCGCGCTTGCCGCTGACCAGGTAGATCAGGATCCACGGCGGCAGCAGGGCGAGGACCGCGACGATCTTGCCGATGGACGCGGACAGTTCGTTGACCGACAGCCCGGTGACGGTCGCGAGACCGATGATCGGCGCACCCAGTGCGCCGAACGAGACCGGCGCGTTGTTCGCCAGGGCCGCGACCCGGAGTGCGGCGAGGTCGGCGATGCCGAACGCGATCAGCAGCGGCGCGACGACGGCCCACGGGTAGCCGAAGCCGACCAGGCCTTCCAGCAACGCGCCGAACGCCCAGGCGATCAGCAGTGTCTGCACCCGGATGTCCGCTGTGGCCTGCGCGATCAGCCAGTTCTTGAAGGTATCGAACGCGCCTGTCACGACCATCGTGTTGTAGATGATGACGCCCCAGAACACGATCCAGTCGACCGACCAGAAGCCCGATCCGGCGCCGATGCCGTACGCCTTGATGGTCTGGCCGAACGGGGAGTGCCAGACCAGCACGCCGAGCAGGATCGTGACGACCGCACCGATCACGACCGCCTGCCAGGCGGAGACCTTGAATACGGCCAGTAACAACAACAAGACGACTACCGGCACCAGGGCTATCAATGTGCTGCCCAGCACTGAATGCGCGGGATCAAGAATCTGGGAAAACACTGCGTCGGCCTCCCGCACGTCGTTGTGGAGGAAGATTTACCTATGAAGTGACCCACGTGTCAAGTGGTCGGCGGAATGTGGGTAGCCGGGGTCCACTTGTGTTAATCCAAGCGTCTTTTCGGCGGATTGCCAACGGCGGTTTCGTCGAATTTCCGTTCTGCGGAAGCGCGAATTTCCGTTGTGCGGAAACGTTACTGGGTTCAGCCGGTCCATGGAAGACCCGCCGGCACGCCGACACCCGGCCGCCAGCTCCGACGGGTGCGTAACGGAACGGAAACTTTCCACTCCGGCGGCCGGCGGAGCCGTGCTTATGTCCCGATTGTCGTCCGGCGCCGCCATCTGGTCAAATGCCAGGAGGGGCGATCGGTCGAGTCCACGGAATGGGAAGTCCGAGCAGGACGGTGCTGGGCGGGACCGTTACTCTACGTGTCTCCACCAGGGGTGGCGGATGCGCCGTGAGGTCGTGGTCAGGTACCGCGCCGGATCGTCGACCCGGTCCTGCGGTGGCTGCCTGGACAGGTGTTGCCGGAGATCGTGGGGCAGCGGTCGGGCCCTGCCGGGTGCCTCCGGTGGGCGGGCCATTGGTCGGCTCGACGTTCTGGTTCGTCAGCGACGTCGGCCGGCACGCGAACCACGTCCGCGGCAACGAGACCGACCCGAGGGTCCGTTTGCGACTGTGGCCCGCTGGCATGCCGGTACCGCCACTCTCCTGGACGGCGATCCACGACAGCGCCTCACGACCCTGAACCGGTACCGCCACCCTCCTGGACGGCGTCCACGACAGCGCCTCACGACCCTGAACCGGTACCGCCACTCTCCTGGACGACGGTCCACGACAGCGCCTCACGACCCTGGAACTGCGCTGGAAGACCAGGATCACCGTCGGCAGGTCGGTCCCGGCCTGCCGACGGTGCGCATCGACCTGGACACCCGCTGACGGTCACCCTGTTCGCCGCCGTGGACGAACGGAACGGTCGGCCCGTGACCGTAAGGTGCGCCCATGGCCGAGACCATGCTGCGGATCAACGGGGTGGACCTGTGCGCCGAGACGTTCGGTGACCCGGCCGCCCCGGCGATCCTGCTGATGTCCGGTGCGGGGTCGTCGATGGACTGGTGGGACGCGGAGTTCTGCGAACGGTTGGCCGCAGGTGGCCGATCGGTCGTCCGTTACGACTACCGGGACACCGGCCGGTCCACCAGCTACCCGCCTGGCGAGCCGGGCTACACCGGCATGGACCTGGCGGCGGACGCGATCGGGTTGATCGACGCGCTCGCGGGCGGCCGGGCGCATGTCGTCGGCCTGTCGATGGGTGGTGGTCTGGGCCAGTACCTGGCCATCCATCATCCCGGCCACGTGGCGACGCTGACCCTGATGGCGACCACCTCGGGGCCGGCCGACGACCTGCCGCCGGTGGCCGACCGGCTCAAGGCCGTGTTCGCCGACCCGCCGCCCGATCCCGACTGGTCCGATGCGGCCGCCGTGGTCGAACACCAGGTCGCCGCCCAACGGGCATTCGGCCCGCTGGAAGGCTTCGACGAGCCGTACGTCCGCGAGGTGGCGCGGCACGTGGTCGCGCGGACGCTCGATCCGGCGTCCAGCGCGAAGAACCACTGGCTGCTCGACGGCGGCAGCGACGAGGACCTCCGGCCGCGGCTCGCCGAGGTGACCGCGCCGACGCTGGTCGTCCACGGCACGGAGGACCCGCTGTTCCCGCCGGGCCACGGCGAAGCACTGGCCCGCGAGATCCCGGGCGCCCGGCTGCTGCTGATCGAGCACATGGGTCACCAGGTCCCGCCGCGGCAGGCCTGGGACCTGGTGATCCCGGCATTGCTGGCACACACCGACCGTTAGAGCTGCCAACACAATGGCGTTCGATCAGGGAGCGGCGTGCAGGTGCGCCGGCTGCAGGGCGAAGGAGGTCCCGGTACCGCTGTCGTACCGGGGCCGACGACAACGCCGCAGACGGCGTGCCTGGGCGAGGCGAGCCGAACAGTTGCTGTGCTAGCTCTTAACCCGTGGCGGTCCCCAGTGCCGGCGCGACAGGAGTGCCTCAGCCGCGCGGCAGTGCCGCTCGCCCCGGCACCGCGTCGTCGACCAGTGTGCGCGCGTCGGTGGGGGACAGGATGGCTCCGGCCGCGAAGCCGTCCCGGTAGTCGTCCTCGCCGAGCGCGCCGACACACAACGCGGTCGCGCGGTCGATGTCGGTCCGTTCGGAGGACGCGGCGGGCAGGTTGGTCCGGTGGCGATGGGCCGTCGCGGCGCCGAGGATCCGGGCCGCCGGGTCCGGGTGGCCGACGCCTGCCAGCGCGGCCGCGACACCTTCCAGGGCCACGGCTGTGTCCCTCGGATAGTGGTGCTCCAGCGCCAGGTCCAGCGCTGCCACGTGTGACGCCAGAGCGGCGGCCGGGTCCCCGCTCAGCTGCGCCGCATGGCCCAGTTCGACGAGCACCACCGGCAGGTACACGGCCTCCGTGGCCTCGTCGCGCAGCCTGCCCAGCTGCCGCCGCGCCTCGTCGAGGTCGCCGGCGCGGCGGGCCGCGAAGCCGACCACCATCGTGGCGAACACCTCCAGCACCGCCGAGCCCTGCTCGGTGGCCAACGTGTGCGCCTCGGCGCCGAGCCGTCCGGCCTCGGCCAGGTCACCGCGCTGCAGCGCGAGCCAGCCCAACCACCCCAGCCGTTCGGCCACCGCAGGCCACAGGCCGAGTTCCTCAGCGTCGCGCAGCCCTGCCTCGTTGATCTCCTTGGCCCGCCGCAGCTCCCCGGTCATCTCGGCCAGCGCCCCCAGCCAGGCTGCCGCGGCACCTCGCCCCCAGCGGTCGCCGAGTTCGGCGAACAACTGGTCGGCCCGCCCGGCGGTCCGTGCCAGTTCGGTGAGGTCCCCGCCGATCTGGGCGATCTTCGCCAGCGACACCAGCGCCAGCGCCTCGCCCCACGCGTCGCCGTGCGCCGCGCTCGTCCGGCATCCGTCCACCAGCAGCGCCTCGCCGGTCGCCGCGTCGCCGGTGTCGAGCGTGGCCAGCCCCAGATGGCTCATGCCTCGGGCGCGCGCGACCGGGTCGCCCGCCGCGTCGAGCGCCGCCAACGCGACCGTCCTCCGCTGCGGCAGTCCGGCCACGTCGCCCTGCATCGCCGCGAACACGGCCTGCCAGGTCAGGCACTCGGCGTGCGGGACACCCGTGCTGGCGCCCGGGGTGCCCAGTGCGAGGTCGATGAGGCCGCGTGCCTCGCTGACCCGGCCGCGCAGGTGCCAGTACCAGCTCATGGCCGCGACGATGCGCTGCGCGTCGTCGGCGGCTCCGTCGGCGGCCGCGGATTCGATCGCGGCCCGGATGTTGGCGGCTTCCTCGTCCAGCCGCGCGAACCAGACCGCCTGGTCGGCGCCGGTCAGCTGGGTCTGCCGGACAAGGTCCGCGTAGTACGCGCGGTGGCGGGCGCGCTGCCGGGCCGCCTCGCCCGCTTCCGCGCACCGCGCGGCCGCGTAGGCCGCGACGGTCTCCAGCAGCCGGTACCGGGTGCCGCCGCGGCTGTGCACGGCGACCACGAGGGACCGGTCGACCAGCCTGCCGAGCACGTCCACCACGGCGTCCGCATCGACGCCGGTCCCGGCGCACGTCGCCTCGGTCGCGGCCAGCGCGCAGCCGTCGACATGCACGGCCAGCCTGCGCAGTACGGCCCGCTCGTCGTCGGTGAGCAGCTCCCAACTCCACTCGATGACCGCCTCCAGCGTCGCGTGCCGTGCCGGGGAGTCGCGGCGGGCGGTGGACAGCAGCCGGAACCGGTCACCCAGCCGGGCCAGCACCTCGGCCAGGCCGAGCGTGGCGACCCGGGTGGCTGCCAACTCCAACGCGAGCGGGAGCCCGTCGAGCCTGCGGCACAACGACCCGACCATCGGCGCGTTCCAGGTGTCCAGGTCGAACGCGCGGTCCGCGGCGCGCGCCCGTTCCACGAACAGCCGCACGGCAGCCGATCTGCGGACCGTCTCGACCTCGGTCTGGTCCCTGGGCTCGGGCACGGTCAGCGGCGGCACGGTCCAGACGGTCTCGCCGGTCAGGCCGAGCGGCTCCCGGCTGGTGGCCAGGACCGCGATGCCCGGCGCGCCGCGCCGCAGCCGGTCCACCAGTGCGGCCACCGACCCGACGACCTGCTCGCAGTTGTCCAGCACCAGCAGCGTCCTGGACTCGCGCAGCGCATCGGTCAGCCGCTGCACCGGCCCGACTCCTGGCACCTCCGACAGCTGCCGGATGCCCAGCGTGGTCAGCACCAGCTCGGCAAGGGCGGTGGCCGAGTCACGGCTGCCCGCCCGCTCGATCCCGGCCAGTTCGACCAGCCAGGCACCGGCCGGGAACCGCCCCCGCGACCGCACACCCACCTCCAGCGCCAGCGTCGTCTTGCCGACGCCACCGGGCCCGGTCAACGTGATCAGCGCACCCGCCGACGCGGCACCGACCAGCTCGGCGACGGCGTCCGCACGCCCGATCAGCGGGGTTGCCCGAGCGGGCAGGTTGGACACCTGCCGAGCATGTCTGCGGGCGGGCGCCGCGGCCGACTCGTCCTGGGCCAGGATGGCCCGCTGCACGGCTGCCGCCGCCGGGCTCGGGTCGAGGCCCAGTTCGTCGGCGAGGTGCCGTCGGTACTGCTCGAAGCCGGCCAGCGCCTCCTGCTGGCGGCCGGACCGGTAGAGGGCGAGCACGTGCGCCAGCCGCAGCCGTTCCCGCCACGGATGCGCTTGGACCAGCTCGGCCAGCGCGTCCACCACCTGGGCATGTTCGCCCAGTTCCAGCCGGGCGTGCGCGAGCGTCTCCCGGGCCGTGAGCCGCAGATCCTCCAGCCGGGCGATCGCCGTCCGGGTGAACTCGGCGTCCGCGAACTCGGCACACGCGGGCCCGCGCCACAAGGCCAGCGCGCGCTCCAGCGTCTCGACCGTCCGCTGTGGCTCGGTGCTGGCCTGCGCGCGCTGCACCAGCCGCTCGAACTCGATCAGGTCGACCGCCCCGGGCGGCACGTCGATGCGATAGCCGGGAGGTGGCGACACGACGAGCGCCCTGGCGCCCGGCTCGGCGTCGTCGAGCGCCCGCCGCAGTTGGGAGACCTTCGCGGACAGCGCACCGGCGGGATTGCGCCGGGTCGGCTCGTCCCAGAGGTCCTCGATCAGCCGGTCGGCCGTGACAGGCGTGCCCGCGTGCAGCACGAGATGGGTCAGCAGTGCCCGCACCTTGACGCCACTGATCGGCACGACGACGCCGCCGTCGGTCCAGGCCACGGTCGGTCCGAGCACCCCGAAACGCATCGTGCCCACCCTAAGGTGCGCGTCCTCGCCGCGCGTGTGGTTCGGCCTGACTTGACCTTGGCCGCGAAAGAGTGACGGCTGACTTGACGGATCGACCGCGGAAGGATCACAGGCATGACGACCGATCGCTTCGCCGGCTGGATCAGTGAGTACGAGGCGGCCTGGCGTCGCGGGGGCACCGCTTCGCTGGACCGGTTGTTCACCGCCGGCGCGTCCTACCGTGCCGCGCCGTTCGACGCGCCGGTCACCGGACGGACCGCGATCGGCCGGTTCTGGGAGGCCGAACGCGAGGGACCCGACGAGGTCTTCACGCTCCGGAGCGAGATCGTCGCGGCACAGGGCGACACGGCCGTCGCCCGCCTGGAGGTGGTGTACGCGGGACCGCCCGAACGTGTCTACCGCGACCTCTGGATCATCACGCTGGACGACGACGGGCGGTGCTCCGCGTTCGAGGAATGGCCCTTCCATCCGGGCCAGGCACGCACCGCGCCCTAGCCGCGGACCGGGTGATCAGCCGACCGTCAACAGACGGTAAACGCCTCCCGGCACTGTGGGAACCACGCCGCCCGACACACCGGATCGGGCCCCTGCCGGAAGGACACCAGCGATGCGCAAGATCGTCAACCTGACCTACATGACCCTCGACGGCGACATCCAGAACATGCCCGCGTGGCACTTCGAGTACTTCGGCGAGGAGGCCACGAAGGCCGCGGCCGACCAACTCGCCACCGCGGACGCGCTGATCATGGGCAAGCGGACCTACGACGGCATGGCCCCGGCGTGGATCGGGCGGGCAGGCGCCGACGCGTTCTCGGACCGGATGAACGAGATCCAGAAGTACGTGGTGTCCACCACGCTGACGGAGCCGGACTGGCAGCACACGACCGTGATCGGCGACGACGTGGTGGCGCGGGTGCGTGCGCTCAAGGAGCAGGAGGGCGACGACATCCTGCAGTACGGTTTCGGGCCGGTCACCCGGCTGCTGCTGGAGCACGGCCTGCTGGACGAGCTGCGGATCTGGCTGCACCCGGTGCTGTCCGGCAAGGCCGAGCCCGGCCAGCTGCTGTACCACGACATGGCGCAGGTCAGGTTCACGCTGGCCGATGTCGACGTGCACAGCACGGGCATCGCCGTGCTGACCTATCGGCCGATCACAGCCTGACCGCCGTGGGCGCCGGCTCGTGGCCGGGCGGCGGGTTGTGGAGCCGCCCGGTTCGTGCTGAGCCGTGCTGTCCTACGGGCCGATCACGGGCTGACCGTCGTGGGCGCCGGCTCGTGGCCGGGGGCGGGTTGTGGAGCCGCCCGGCTCGTGCTGAGGTGATCTGGTCGAGGAGGTCTCCGATGAAACCGCTTGCCGTCCATCACGTCTCGATCGCCGTACCCGACGTCGACGAGGCACTCGCGTTCTACACCGGGGTGCTGGGCTGCACCCAGCGCCAGGACCGCCCGGCGAGCCTGGGTGCGGGCGCGTGGCTGGACATCGGCGGCCAGCAGCTGCACCTGATCCGGTCCAGCACACCGGACCCGGTCGGCCAGCACTTCGCCGTGCTCGTCGCCGATCTGGACGCGACGGCCGCCGAACTGCGGACAGCGGGCGTCCGGGTGAGCGACCCGGTGCCCATCGGCACCTCGCGCCAGGCGTTCCTGCACGACCCGTCGGGCAACGTGATCGAGCTGCACCAAGCCGCAGCCGCGACGTGACCACCGTCAACCGGGTCGCCGTGGTCACAGGGGCAGGTTCCGGAATCGGTCGCGCAGTGACGCTCGCGTTGGTCGGCGACGGTTACGACGTGCTCCTCGCCGGTCGCGACCCGGGCGCGCTCGCACGTACCGCGGCCACCGCGGACGGCCCTGGCACCGCCACACCTGTGGTGACCGACGTGCGGGACGCGGCCGCGGTCGAGGCGCTGTTCGCCAGGGTGGAGGGGGACTTCGGCCGGCTGGACGTGCTGTTCAACAACGCCGGGGTGTTCGGGCCGAGCGCGCCGGTGGACGAGGTGTCCGACGACGACTGGGCGGCCGTGGTGGACACGAACCTGACCGGTGCGTTCCGCTGCGCGCGGGCCGCCTTCCGGCTGATGCGCCGCCAGACACCGCAGGGGGGCCGGATCATCAACAACGGCTCGGTGTCCGCGCACACGCCCCGCCCGAACGCGATCGCCTACACGACGACCAAGCACGCGATGACCGGGCTGACGAAGGCACTGTCGCTGGACGGCCGGGCGCACCACATCGCGTGCGGTCAGATCGACATCGGCAACGCGGCCACCGCGCTGACCGAGCACATGCGCTCGGGCGTGCCCCAGGCGGACGGCACTCGGGCCGCCGAGGCGACCTTCGACGTGGCGCACGTGGCCGAACTGGTGCTGTACCTGGCGAACCTGCCCACTGACGTGAACGTCCCGTTTCTCACGATGATGGCCAACGAGATGCCCTTCATCGGCCGAGGCTGACCGATGTCAGTCCTGCCGTGGATCGGGCGCGGGTTCGGGCTGGACCACCACGCCGTCCGGTTTCACCCGCATACCGCACAGCGCGATGAGCGGGAACACCAGCACCGTGATCAGCCCGGCCCCGACCAGCGCGGCCGCCGTGTCCGTCGGCATCGTGCCGGTCTGGGTGCCGATCGTGGCGATCACCACGATCAGCGGCAGACCGGCCGACGCCAACAGTGCGAGCCGCCGTCGCTGATCCACGGACAGGTCGTGCCGGTGCAGCAGCAGGATCGGCCCACCGCGCACCACCACGAACAACACGACGAAACCCGGCACCAGCACCAGCGAAACCGGATCGGCCAGCAGCGCGTCCAGATCGAACCGCATGCCGGTGACGATGAAGAAGAACGGCACGAACACGCCGAAGGCGACCGTCTCCAGCTTGCTGTGCACCTGCGCGGTCTCCGCGTCGCCGTTGCGGCGCACTGTCATCCGGACCACGATGCCCGCCACGAACGCGCCGAGCAGCGTATCCAGCCGCAACGTGTCGGCGACCCACAGCATCAGCACGATGACGAACATCGCGATCCGCACGGTGAACTGCACACTGGTGGTCATCGTCCTGGTCATCAGCCGCCGCACCCGTGTCGACCGCGGTCGCATCGCCACCACGACCACGACCGCGGTGACGGCCGCGAAACCGAGCAGCACCAACGCCGTTTTGGCGGGAGCCTGGCCCGACAGCAGCAGCGCCACCGCGATGATCGGCCCGAACTCGCCGAACGCGCCCACAGCGAGGATGCGAGTGCCGAACGGGGTCGGCAGCAATCCGGCGTCGCGGATGATCGGCAGCAGCGTGCTCAGCGCGGTCGTGGTCAGCGCCAGCCCCACGACCAGCGACGCGAAGGTCAACCCGTGCACGACCAGGCCGAAGCCCAGCCCGAGCACCAGTGACACCAGCCAGCCGATGCCCGCCAGTTTCATCGGCGCACCCTTGATCCGGTCGAACTCGATCTCGTAACCGGCGAGGAACATCAGCATGGTCAAGCCGAAGTCGGCGACGAACGTGATCATGGCGTCCTCGTGTGCCCAGCCGAACACCTGGGGTCCGACGAGGATGCCCAGCAGGATCTCCACGACGACCGCCGGGATCGTGATCCACTTCGCCACTGAGTCGGTGATCAACGGGACCAGCGCCGACATGGCGAACACGATCGCGAATGTGGTGATACTCGCGTCGGGCATCGCCCCTCCCTGCCCAGCTCGTGGGTGCACCGAGCGTCATTCAACGCCAGGTGCGCCGCCGTTTCCGGCCACGTCCGGGTGATCGTCCTCGTCGAGGGGTGAAGCCCACCCGGCACGGGTGAGGACCGAGGTCAGCGGGCGACCGATCATCGGCTCGGACGTCGGCGGTGGACACGGGCAGTGGCGATCGGAGTCGGGCGTGGCGACAACGGGTGAACCTGGCGGACCGGGTGCGACCGGCGATCACCCATCGGCGAAAGCCCGGCGGATCAGCAGGCTCGGCGTGCTCGCCGTCGCGCTCGCCGCCGTGGTGGGCGGCGTGATCGGCGGGTTCATCGTCCGTGCGACCACCGGCGGGCCGACCACGACGGCCGCGACAGGCCAGTCCGTGTGCCAGGCCAGTTCGGTGGCCGAGAAGGGCCTGCCGTCGGTCGTGACCATCTCGGCGCGGGCGCCCGGCGGTCAGGGTGGCGGCACGGGCACCGGTGAGATCATCCGGTCCGGCGGCTACATCCTGACCAACAACCACGTGATCTCGGTGGCGGCCAACGGCGGTGCCGTCGAGGTGCTCTACAGCGACGGGCACTCGTCCCGAGCCACGATCGTCGGCCGCGACCCGCTGACCGACCTGGCCGTGCTCAAGGCGGCCGACGCCGCGAAGGGCATGCCCGTGATCGGCGTCGGCGCGTCGAAGTCGCTGGTGGTGGGGCAACCCGTGGTGGCCCTGGGCGCTCCGCTCGGCCTGTTCGGCACCGTCACGGCAGGCATCGTGAGCGCCACCAACCGGGACGTGCAGGTGCCCGGCGACGCGGGCCGTCCGCGCACCTGGTCGGCGCGATCCAGACCGATGCCTCGATCAACCCGGGCAACAGCGGCGGCCCACTGGTGAACTGCGCGGCCCAGCTGGTGGGCGTGAACACCGCGATCGCGACCGTGCCGAACGAGGCGGGGCAGAGCGGCGGCGGCAGCGTCGGTCTCGGGTTCTCCATCGCGTCGGACGTGGCGGTGCCGATCGCGAACGAGCTGATCGACAACGGCAGCGTCAGCCACTTCAGCGTCGGCATGCAGGTCCAGCCGCTGACACCGGACGTGGCGCGCCGCGCGGGCCTGCCCGCCGGGCTGTTCGTCGAGTCGGTGACCAGCGGGGGACCGGCGGCCCAGGCGGGCATCACGCAGGGCGACGTCGTCACGGTGATCAACAAGGAACCCGCGGTGAGCCCCGAACAGCTGACCGTCGCCGAGCTCGGTGCCCGGTCGGGTCAGCAGGTGGATCTCGCCTTCGAGAAGAGCGGCCAAACCACGACGACGGCGCTCACCCCGGTCCGGCAGGGGCAGTAGGCCCGGTCAGACCGGCGTGACCGGCGTGGCCAAACCCCCTCGGTCGCGTCTGCGCAGCTTGATCTGGCGAGCCGGGGACAGCCAGACCTCCAGCCGCCCGGCGAGCACGATCAGGATCACCGCGACGGCCGTGGCCACCGCGAGGGTGGCGTAGATGCCTGCCGCGTCGAACACCTGGGCCTGCTGGTACATCACGCCGCCCAGGCCGTCGGTGGTCGCGAACAGGATCTCGGCGCCGATCGCCATC
The DNA here is from genome assembly GCA_963780635.1 of Candidatus Melainabacteria bacterium. GTDB lineage: Bacteria > Actinomycetota > Actinomycetes > Mycobacteriales > Pseudonocardiaceae > DATEPR01. The sequence continues at coordinate 192,614 of CAWACW010000012.1, read as the reverse complement.
GCCAGCGCGTGCGGGATCACGTACACGATCGCCGTCACCAGATAGCTCGTCGCGTGCGGCACCATCAGCTTGATCCCGATCTGACGGCGACTCGCACCGTACATCCGCAACACCGCCGTGGTGTCCGGGTCGACCGTGCGCAGACCCGTCAGCAGGTAGATCGAGACGACCGGGAAGACCGCGATGGTGACCAGCAGGAAGCGCGGGAAGAAGCCCGAACCGAACTGCACGAACATGATCGGCACGAGCACGAACTTCGGCGCCGCGTAGATGATGACGACGATCGGCTCGATCACCTTGCTGATCAGCCGGGGGAGCAGTGCCGTGGCCAGCGCCAGGATGATCCCGACGATCGCGCCGACCGCGAAGCCGGCGAGGGTCTCGTAGACGGTCACCCGCAGCTCTGTCCACAGTGACCCGTCCTGGGCCGAGCCCTTGAGCGAATCCCAGATCGAGCCGATGTCGGCCACGACGACCGCACTGAAGTGCGGTGTGATCAGGTATTCCCACACGACATAACCGACCGCCAGCGAGAACACCCACTGGACGATCTTGCCCAGCGCCCGCCACGCCGCCGCGGCCGTGGTCGAACGCGCGGGGGCGTGCTGCGGGGTGGGTGCGGCAGCAGGTGCGTCGGTCAACGTGGTCATTGGTCCGCTCCCAACCCGATCGCCGCGGAGTACTTACGCAGCCGATTGCCCAGCACGACGTCCAGCAGGTACGCGATGAGCACCACGAACAGCATCACCGAGATCGCACCGGACGCGTCGAGGGTGTCCAGACCGGTCTGGGAGAACTGCTCCATCAGGACACCGAGGCCCGAAGTCGTGGGCACCTGCAGCTCGGCGAAGATCTGGGTGGCGAACCCGAGCGGCAGTGCGATCCGGGTGGCCGAGATCAGCTGCGGTACCGCTGCCCGCAGGTACAACGCGGTGCCGATCTTCAGCCGGCTCGCGCCCATCAGCCGCAACGCGATCAGCCGGTCCTTGTCCACGTCGGCGATCGCGTGCCGCACCGCGTAGTAGTAGACGAACAACACCGCGCTGGTGACCAGCGCGACGTGCGCCTGGATGTTGAGCCCGAGCAGGATCACGTACAGCGGGATCAGGCCGACCTTCGGGATCGCGTACGTGATCGTGACGATCGGCTCGAACAGCCACCTGCCTACCGGGGTGGCGGTGATGATCGCGACGATCGTGCCGATGACGGCGCCGATCACGACCGAATACACCACCGACACGCCGGTCGAGCCGAGAGCGGACAACATCTGGCCGTTGATGATCAGGTGCCACATCGTCGTCGCGACGGCGGTCGGCTTGCTGACCACGATCGTCGGCAGGACGCTCTTGGGGCCTCCCGCGCCGAGCTGCCAGATCACCAGCGCCGCGACGACCACGCCGAGCCGGACACCGACCACCGGCCAATCGACGTGGTGACGGCGGCCGGCGATCCGGGCCTGCGGCGGCGGGGCTACTACTCCGGCGGTCACTGGGAGACCTGGCTCTCCAGCGCGTTCCACAGCGTGACGTATGCCTGCTGGGCTTCCGATGTGGCTCGGAAGCGAGCCACATCGCGCGGGTGCTCGGCATCGATCGTCTTGACAAGGTGCACCCGGCCAGGCCGCTTGCCCATCACCACGACACGATGCCCGAGGGTGATCGCCTCGTTGAGGTCGTGTGTCACGTAGACGATGGTCTTGCGGGTCTCCTGCCATACCGACAGCAGCAGCTCCTGCAGCTTGACGCGGACCAGTGCGTCGATCGCGGCGAACGGTTCGTCCAGCAGCAACGTGTCCGCGTCCGACAGCAGGGCCCTGGCCATCGCTGTCCGGCTGCGCATACCGCCGGACAGCTGGTGCGGCCGGTGCCCCTCGAACCCGCCGACGCCCACCCGCTCCAGTTCGACACGGGCCCGCTCGATGCGTTCCTTGCGTGGGACGCCGCGGATCTCCAGTGGCAGCGCGGCGTTGTCGACCGCGCTGCGCCACGGCAGCAGCGTGTCCTTCTGGGTCATGTAGCTGACGCGCTTGTTCAGGCCGCGCACCTCGGCGCCGTCGATCAGCACCTGACCGGACACCGGTGCCCGCATGCCGGCGATCAGGTTGAGGATCGTGGACTTGCCGCAACCGGATGGTCCGATCAGGATCACGATCTCCGACGGCGCCACGGACAGCGAGAAGTTCTCGACGATGTCGGGAGCCTCCGGATAGCCGAAGCAGACGTCCTTCAGTTCGATGCCGGCTCCGGCGGCGTGCACCTCGGCCGGGCGGGGTTTGACCGCGACCGCGTCGTGCCGGCGCTCATCACCGGCGGGTGTTCGACCAGTTCCGGCCACTGTGCGGCCTCCCGTCACGGCTGCTGATCCATCTGGCGCAATTAATACACAACTTGCATGTAACGTCAATACAATCTGGGGCTGCTAGCCGGCCGGCGTCCGCTCGGCGCGGACAGCCACCCGACGCATGGTCGCGACCAGGTCACCGGCGTCGTCGCGAAACTCGGTGACGGTCTCCCGGAACGTGAGCGTGCCGCCCTTGCGCCCGGTTTTCTGCCAGGTGTCCCCGGGCCGCTTGCACACCCGCAGCACCTCGCCGACGCGCACCGGCCGGTGGTACTCGAAATGGGCCTCCGCGGCCATCGCGCCACCGGTCCCGCCCGCGGGCGGCTGCCAGCCGGGTGGCCGGGGCCTGCTGCCGGACTCCGGGTCGAACAACGCCTCGGCGGCCAGGAATGTCGGTGCGACAGCCGGTTCGGCCACGACACCCGCGGTGTCGGGGTAGCCCGCGTCCAGGTCGCCGATCGCCCGGTCGTACAGGGCGAGGTGGCCGTGCTCCACGGGGAACGCGTACTCCCGTGCCTCAGCCATCGACGGGCTCCTCGGCCATGTCCGCGATCTGGCGGGCGCGTGCCTTCGCTCCGTCGATCGTGGCGCGCAGGCCGTTCTCCCGGATGGACGCCCGCGTCTCGTGCACCTCTGTGGAGTAGTGCAGCATCGCGTTGGTCTCGGGGGTGAGGCCCAGGGTGGTGCGAAAGCCCGCGAGCTCGGTCGCGCGATTGATCGCATGCTTCTTCATACGCAGCAACGACATCGGCGTCAGCGACACACGCGCGGCCAGCAGTCGCACCTCGGCGGCCAGTTGGTCGGCAGGCACCGCCCGGTTCACGAAACCCCATTCGGAGGCCTCGGTGCCGGAGATCTGGTTGCCCGCCACGAACGACATCTCCTTGGCCCGCTTGGGACCCACCAGATGCAGCCACATCGGCGAGATGAAGCCGCCGCCCAGCGACAGCGCGGGGCTGCCGAACACCGCGTCCTGCGCGGCGACCGCGAGATCGCACACCGCGACGATCTGCGTGGCCGCGGCCAGGCAGTAGCCGTGTATCTGGGCGATCACCGGCTTCGGGAAGTCCCAGATCCGCAGCCAGCGGTCGATGTGCACCTGGATGTTGTCCCGCTCGTGTACCACGTCGGGGTTGGTGCCGGGCGTGTAGCCGCCCTGCGTGATGTCGAACCCGCTGGAGAACGCCCGGCCCGCCCCACGCAGCACGACCACCTTGCAGCTCTCGTCGTCGCGCGCGGCCTCGAAGGCCTCGTCGATCGCGGTCAGCATCGGCCGGTTGATCGCGTTGAGCCGGTCGGGCCGGTTCAGCGTCAGGTACCGCACCGGACCGGCGCGGTGTGCCAGCACGAGGTCTTCGGACTGTTCGGTCATCGTGGTTCTCCCGGCGCGGTTCAGATAACGGTGGTGCCTGTGGCGGCGTCGTAGGGGCCCAGCGTGGCCGTGACGTCGCGGATGTCGGCTGCGTCCTCGATCGCCCACCAGGCGGCGCGGATCGCCTCGCGGCGGGCGTCGGACACGACACCGCGGCAGGCGCGGTCGATCTTGGCGTCCATGTCGGCGTCGGTCATCGGGTTGCGCGAGTGGCCCTTGGGGTAGGTCACCTCGCGCTCGAACAGGGCACCGTCGTCGCGCCGTACGGTGATCGTCGCGCGCGGTGCCGCGGCCAGTTCCATGCCGGGCCTGCGGTAGCCGTCGCTGTACTCCTTGTTCTCGGTGACCCTGACCTTGGCCATCACCGGGCGCAGCGCGGGGTCGGTGATCCGCTCCTGCGGCGAACGACGACACCGAGATGTCGCCGTCGACGAGCGCGACCGCGAGCAGGTAGGGCAGGCTGTGGTCGGCGGTCTCCCGGTTGCGGGGGTCCCAGCAGGACGGGTCGCGGCCGATCGCGTTGTAGAGGTCCAGGTACGCGTCGACGTGGATCGACTCGATGCGTTCCACCGGAGACCACTCGCGGATCTCCGGGACCAGCGCGAGCAGCGCCTGGCCGTGCGACTCCGCGGGGAACTGCTTCATGTGCGAGATCTCGGTGACCCACGCGCCGCCGGGGTAGGTGGGCAGCGTCAGCTCGAACGGCCCGGTCACCTGCTCCATCACGCCTGCCGTGCCGGTGAACGGCTCAGCGGGCCCGGTCATACCCTCGGCCGCGAGCCACGCGGCGTGCACGCCGTGCATCACGGCGACACTCGTGGCGGCACCCTTCCACATGGACAGTGCGCCGCGGCGCGTGACCAGCAACGGTGCCATCGGCACGATGGCCAGGCTCACCGCGTTGGCCAGTTGTGTGGCGGACAGCCCGTACATCCGCCCCGCCGCGAGCGCGACCGCCGGACCCATGAACAGACCCTGGTCCCAGCCGCGCGGATGCGCGTTCGCGACGGTGCCCAGCGCGCCGAGCACCTCGTAGGCGAAGATCGCGCCGGCGAGCACGTCCCGGCCACTCGCACCGACGGACTCGCCGACCGCGATGACACCCGACGTCATGTCCGAGGGGTGGCCGCCACCCCGGGCGAGCATCCCGTCGTTCCAGTCCAGACCCCGGACCATCACGGCGTTCGCCATCGCGGCGAACCCGGTCGAGGCCTGCACGTCGGTACCGAAGATCCGTGCGACCTGGTCGCCGCGCACGCCGGAGGCGAACCGGATCGCCGCCTGCGCCGATTCGGTGCCGTGGCCCGCCACCGCGCATGCGATGGCGTCCACCAGGTGCCTGCGCCCGGCCGCCCGCCCCGACGCCGAGACATCTTCCAGGGAGAACGACAGTGCGAAATCCACCAGCTGACCGGTGATCTTGTCCATTCCTGCACTCTCTCGTCGTCGGGGCGAAGCGGGCCGGTGGCGTGGGTCAGGCAGCCGGGACGGTCTGGCCCATCAGCAGCGACTTGTCCTGCACGGCCTTGTTCACGAACGTCGGGTCGGCCCACTGCTCGTAGGTCAGGCTGATCTTCTTCGGTTGTGCCACGTTGACGACCTGCACGGCCTTGTCGAAGGCCGAGCGCAGCAGCAGTGGTGTCTTCCAGTGACTGGACGCGTCCTGGTAGAGCGTCTTGACCTCGGCCGGATCGGTGATCTCGTTGGCCTTCTGCAGGGAGGTGGTCAGCTGCTCTGCCTTGGCCGGGTTGGCCTTCGCGTACGCCCATGCCTTGACCAGGGCGTTGACCACCTTCTGCGTGGTCTGCGGGTTCTGCTTGGCGTAGCTCTGCGACACGTCCATGTAGAGACCCGTCGAGGACGCGAGCGGGTCGATCAGACCCATGTTGATGATGTTCGAGTCCGGCTTGGACGTGGTGGGTGGGTTGCTGGCCATCGCGTCGGTCTTGTCGGCCAGATACCCGGCGTTCATCGCGGTCGTGGTGCCGGTGGTGATGATGTCGATGTCGTCGTCCGGCTTGTTCACGCCGACCGTCAGGCCCTGTGCCTTGGCGTTGGACACGATCGCGTTCCACGCGGGCGAGGTGGTGGACGTGACGCCGAGCTTGATGTGACTGCCCTTGAGCGCCTTGAACTGGGCCAGCGCGGTCTGCGCGGTGCCATCGGGCGTCGGCACGTTCAGCCGCTGCGCGACCGAGTTGTGCATCGCGATCTCGATCTGCTGGCCGATGTCGACGTTGAAGACCGCCTGGATCGGCGCGCCCGCCGCCTTGGCCGACATGGTCGAGGCGACGGCGCCGTTGAGGAAGTCGAACGACCCGCCGAGGAACGCGGCGGTGATGGCGGACGCGCCCGCGCCGACGAAGTTGACGAACTTGACGTCGAGGCCTTGCTCCTTGAAGAAGCCCGCCTGCTGCGCGATCCACGCGATACCGAGGTCGCCGCCGGTGGAGCCACCGATCTTCACAGTGGTCAGGCCACCACTGCTCTGCGTGCTGCCACCGCTGCCGCAGGCGGCCGTGACGAGCATGGCCACCGCGACGAACGCGGCCGAGGCCGCGATCCGTGCGTGCCCGAAGCGTCTGTTCAACGGCTCTCCGATCAGTGCCGGCGCATCACAGGGATGCGATCACCGGGATGCGATCACAGGGTGAGCGGCGCCAGCCGTCGGAAGGGTCCGCTGGCCACGTTGCCCACGAGTTGTCTGGTACGGCCGACCGGCGCGAGAACGCCGGTTCGTGCACGTAAACCCGGCCTCCGGGGAGATGCGAGGCGTCTTGGAATGCAAGTTAATATGCCACTGGTATGCAATCCTGACAAGACTTACGACGTCGTCATGAGACTGTCTGGATCGGAGCTTCCGGCTGCGCGAGGGAAGCGCTCTGGGCGAACAGTTCCGCCGCGTCGTCGTCCAACTGCACAGCGTGGTAGCTGTGTGCGAACGTGTGGCACTCGATCTTGCCGTGCCGCGACAGGACGCTGAGCAGTGCGTCGGCGTCCGCTGTGGGCACGACGTGGTCGACGGCACTCACCCCCAGCACCACCGGCACCCGCAGGGTGGTCGCGGCACTGGTGGTCGTGGCGGCCAGTGCGGCTGCCTCCCGCAGTGTGCGCAGGCCCAGTCGCCGGTAGGCGGGCTCCGGCTGGCCCGCCTTGCGGACGTCCTGGCCGGGCACCGGCACGCTGCGGCCGAGCAGCCTGCGCAGCCACGACCACTTCGGTGTCGCCAGGAGCCGGGTCGCCAGCGGGTTGACCGCGACCACACCGGTCACCCGCGACTCGCGCACCTGTGCCGCGCGCAACGCCAGCGTGCCGCCGACGCCGACGCCCATCAGATAGACCCGGTCGTGCGACTCGGCGAGCGCGTCCACGTCGGCCGTCACCGCGGTCAGCCATTGCTGTGCCGGCACGGTGTCCAGGTCCTGCCACCGCGTGCCGTGACCGGGCAGCCGAGGCACCCGGACGGTGCACCCGGCGGCCGCCAGCGCCTCGCCCCAGACGCGCAACGCGTTCGGCGTCGCGCCCAGGTCGTGCACGAGCACGACCGCGGGCGGGGCGGGACGTTCACCGGCCGTCGGCTCCGGCTGATCGGTGTCGGATGCTCCGTAGACCGCGCTGTCACTGGCGCACCGCAGGGACAGTGCCGTGACGAACTCGGCGGTCATCCGGCGCACCACGGCCGTGGCTGCGTTTTCGATGACCGAGGCGAGCTTGCCGCTCAGCTCGACCGCGCCGGTGGCCGTCACGTCCGACACGGAGCCGTCCGCGCCGGGCAGCACCGAGAACTCGGCAGTGGCCTGGAACTTGGTGCCGCCCTGGCCGTCGCGCCCGGTGGCGCGGACCGTGCCCCGACGCTGCTCCGCGTCCAGGTCGAGGTGCACCCGGCCGGAGAAGGTGATGCGCAGCGCGCTGAACTTGACCGTCATGGTGCCCAGGAACGAACCGTCCTCCGCCTGCGCGCCCAGGGACGCGCCAGGCACGCACTCGACCACCGCGTTCGGGTCGCTGAGAACCGCGTAGACGGCCTGCGGCGGCGCCGCGACGGTGAAGTGTTCGGCTATGTCGATCATGTCGAGGACCGTTCCGTGAGGACGTTGATGGCCAGGTGCACGGCCGGTTCGTCGGTCGCGTTCCAGTTCCGGTGCGGCACGCCCGCCGGTACCGCTGCGAAATCGTCCGGCGTCAGCTCGAACTCCTCGCCGTCGATCTCCAGCTGGATGCGACCGGACAGGACGTAGTAGAGCTGCTGGAAGGCGTGCGTGTGCCGGCCCCTGGCCGAGCCGCCGCCGGGTGGCGTGCGGATGTAGCTGACCTGCGCGCCGGGCTCGTCCGCTGCCGGCACGAGCAGCCGGCTGCTGTACCGGTCGTCCCGCCCGAGGGCGGCGATCGCGGCCCGGTCGAGCGAGCGGACATGTGCGCTCACGAGCCGGCCCCAGTGCCCGCGAGCCGCCCGAAGACCGCACCGTTGGTCAGTCCGGAGCCACCCGGGTAGTTGAAGTAGAAGATGCCGCCGACCAACTCGCCCGCCGCGAACAGGCCCGGGATCGGGTCGAAGTCGGTGTCCAGGACGCGGGCGGAGGTGTCCACCCGCAGGCCGCCGAACGTGTACGTGACACCACAGGTGACCGCGAATGCCTGGAACGGCGGTGTGTCCAGGGTATTGGCCCAGTTGGTCTTGGCCACCGGCAGGCCGACGGTGCCGCGGCCGTCCTTGACGTTCGGGTTGAACGGGATGTCCTGGTCGACAGCGGCGTTGTACTGCTGTACTTCCGCGAGGAAGCCGCGCTGGTCGATGCCCTCCATCTTCGCGGCGAGTTCCTCCAGCGTGTCCGCCTTGATCCGGGTGGCCTCGCGGATCCGGTATTCGTCGCGCAACAGGTGTGCGACCTTGTCGTCGAACACCTGCCAGGCCACCTGGTTGGGCTGTTCGAGCACCCGCCGGCCGTACATCGCGTAGGTGTAGTTGCGGAAGTCGTAACCCTCGTCGAGGAACCGCTTGCCCTCGGCGTTGAACACCACGCCCCACGGGTAGCTGTGCTTCTGGAAGCCGTCGCCGACCGCCAGATCGCCGAACTCCGGCGCGTTGAGGTCCCACTGCACCGCGTGGCAGCCCGACCAGTGACCGGCCGGGCTCGCGCCGACGTCCAGCGCCATCCGGATGCCGTCACCGGTGTTGAACGAGGTGCCGCGAACCTTCGCCAGGTCCCAGTTCGGGCCCAGGTAGCGGGTCCGCCACTCGGTGTTGCCCTGGAAACCGCCCGCCGCGAGCACGACGCTGTCGCACTCGATCGTCTCGTCCTGCCAGCCCGTGCGCACGACCACGCCGGTCACTCCTGCCGGGCCGGTGCGCAGCGCGATGGCACGAGTACCGAACCGGGTTTGCACGCCGGCCGCGTCGACCGCGGCGGCCAGATAGCCGACCAGACCGGGACCGCCGCCGACGACCTCCATCGTCAGGCCACCCCAGAACGTGAACTTACCGTCCACCTGGAACGCCTGTCTGCCGTAGATCGGCGCGAACCGCACGCCCTTCGAGCGCATCCATTGCAGCGTCGGGAAGCTGTTGCCGACCAGCGTCGCGGCCAGGTCCGGGTCGGCGCGATAGTGGGTGATCCGGGCGAGATCGGCGAAGAACGCGTCCTCGTCGTAGGTACCGAAGTCGGTGGTGGCCAGCTGCTGCTCGGACAGGTCCGGGTCCAGCGCGACGATGTCGTCCACACCCCGGTAAGCGACCCGCATCGCGCCCGCGGTGAACGCCGTGTTCCCGCCGCGCAGCTTCTCCGGCGCGCGTTCCAGCACGACGACGTGCGCACCCTGCTCCGCCGCCGCGAGGGCGGCGCACAGGCCCGCGTTACCGCCACCGATCACCACGACCCGCTTGCCGTCGCGCGTAGTCACCTTGCCCGCTCCTTCGTTCAGTTGCTCACGATCACGGTCTTGAGCTGCGTGTAGTGCTCCAGGGCCGCGAGGCCCTTCTCCCGGCCGAGGCCGCTGTGCTTGTAACCGCCGAACGGCGTCTCGACGCCGCCCAGCGGATAGCCGTTGATCTGCACCTGACCGGCGGCCAGCCGTCGGGCCAGCCGGTGCGCCAGCGAGATGTCGCTGGTGAACACGCCTGCGGCCAGGCCGTACGCGGAGTCGTTCGCGATCGCCACGGCCTCGTCCGGGTCGTCGAACGTCAGCACGGTCTGCACCGGGCCGAAGATCTCCTCCCGGGCCACCCGCATGTCGTTGCGCGCCCCGCCGACCACGGCGGGCAGCAGGAAATGCCCGGCCAGGCCCGGTGGGCGGTTGCCGCCGACGAGGATCTCCGCGCCCTCGCCGACCGCGGCGGCCAGCGCGGCGAGCACCTTCGCGTGTTGTGCGGCCGACGCGAGCGGGCCGAGGTCCGGGTCGGCCAGACCGGGGCCGACCGACAGCTTCGACACAGCGGCGACGAGACGTTCGGTGTACTCGGCCGCGATCGACTCGTGCACCACCAGGCGTGTGGTCGCGAAACAGGACTGGCCCGCGTTGCGCACCACGGCCATCGCACCGGCTCGCACCGCACGGTCCAGGTCGGCGTCGGGTAGCACGATCGTCGGTGACTTGCCGCCCAGTTCCAGGTTGCAGCCGACGATCCTGTCGGCGGTGGCGTGCAGGATCGCCCGCCCTGTGGCCACCGAGCCGGTGAAGGCGACGTGCGCGACCGCCGGATGGCCGACGAGGTCGGCGCCGGCGCCCGGCCCCCGGCCGACGACCACGTTGCACGCCCCGGCGGGCAGCCCCGCCTCGACGAACAGCCGCGCGACGACCAGGCTGGACAGCGGGGTGATCTCCGACGGCTTGACGACCACCGTGTTGCCGGTGGCCAGACTGGGCGCGACGCCCCGGCACAGCTGGCTGATGGGGGAGTTCCACGGCGTGACGTGCGCGATGACACCGTAGGGCTCGCGCAGCGTGTACGACCAGTAGTCGCCCTCACCTGGAATCGTCGCGCCGTAGACCTTGTCCGCGGCGCCGCCGTAGAACTCGAAGTAACGCGCCGCGGTGTCCACATCGGAGCGGGCTTGGCGCAGCGGCTTGCCGGTGTCCAACGACTCCAGTTCGGCCAGCTCTGGTGCGGCATCGCGCAACGCGGCCGCGATCCGGCCGAGGATCCGGCCGCGGTCGCGGCCCGGCACGTCCCGCCACGTCCGCTCGAACGCCGTCGCCGCCGAGTTGACGGCCCGGTCGACGTCCTCGGCGGTGGCCTCGGCGACGTGCGCGAGGGTGTCGAGCGTCGCCGGGTCCTCCACGACGATCTCGGCACCGTGGGTGGCCGTGGGCCTGCCGTCGACGACCGCGCCCGGCAGCGACCCGCCAGGTGAGTCCGGCAGACCGAGTCCGGTGCGCTGGGCCACGGTCACTGTTGCAGCCAGACGACGTCGGCCGCGTCCACCCGCATCCCGGCCAGCACCGCGCGGACGTTGCGGTAGGCCCGCTCGATCACGCGCGGGAAGTTGTTGGCCACGGCACCGCCGACGTGCGGCGTCAGCACCACGTTGTCCAGCGACAGCAGCGCAGAGGACGTCGGCAGTGGTTCCTGGGCCGTCACGTCCAGGCCCGCACCGAACAGCCTGCCCTCACGCAACGCCTCGACCAGTGCGTCCTCGTCGACCAGTGAACCGCGCGCGGTGTTCACCAGGATGGCGCCGGGCTTGACCTTGGCCAGCGCCGTGGCGTCGATCGTGCCCACCGTCCGTGGCGTGCTCGGCAGGTGCAGTGACAGCACGTCGGACTCGGCGAGCAGCTCGTCGGGTTCGACGTAGCGCAGTCGTAGCGCTGCCTCGATCTTCGGGTCCACCCGGCGCAGGTCGGTGTAGAGCAGGGTGACGCCGAAGCCGGCGAGCCGGGCGGCGACCGCCTGGCCGATGTTCCCGAGCCCGTAGAGCCCCACCGTTTTGCCGAGCAGCTGGGCACTGCGGGCGCGCAGCGTCTCCTTGGCCAGCAGGCCTTCCCGGACCGCGGCGGTCGCGCTCAGCAACTGCCTGCCGACCGCGAGGATCAGCAGCACGGTGAGCTCCGCGACCGCGTCCGCGTTGATGCCCGCCGCCTTGAGCACGGAGACGCCGTGTGCGCGCGCGGCGTCGACGTCGATCTTCTCGACACCCACGCCCAGCTTCTGGATCACCTTGGCCCCGGGCGCCGCGGCGATCGTGTCCGCGTCCACCGCGCCCCACATGGTGAGCAGGGCGGTCGCCGATGCGGCGACGGCCCGCTTGGCCTGCGCCGTGTCGTCGGCCGCGAACACCACGTCGAAATCGCGGCCGAACACCCGCGCCACGACGTCGCGGGACGCGTCGGGCATCTTGTCCAGCAACGCCACCACTGGCCTGGCCATGGTCGATCCCTCCTGGGCGGTCATCCGCGCAGCACCTCGAACAGTTCCCGGGACGGCGCCGGATCGACGTGCGCGCCGATCAGCAGTGGCCGGGTGGCGGACAAGCCCTTGGCCACCATCGCCCGCAGTTCGTCCGCACTGTGCACATCGACGCCGTCGATGCCGAACGTGTCGGCGAGTGTGGTGCAGGACAACCGGGGCAAGGTGACGCCGACCGGCGCGAGCTGCGCCCGCTCCTGCTTGACCTCGATCTGGGTCAGCGACCTGTCCATGATCGCGACGGTCACCCCACGGCGTGCCCTCGCCTGCCGCGGTGGCCAGTTCGGAGGCACGCATCAGCAGCGACCCGTCGCCGAGGAACGTCAGGATCGGTGCCGCGCCCGCGTGCCGGGCGGCAGCCGCGGCCGGGATCGCATAGCCCATCGTGGACAGTGCGTTCGACGCCAGGTAGTGGCCCGGCGTGCTCGGCTCGCTGAGCATCGCGACCAGCGGTTTGCTGAAGCCCGCGTCCGCGACCAGCCAGCCGTCCTTCGGCCAGGGGTCCAGCGCCGCCGCCCACCGCGCGCGACACCGAGAACGCGGCCTCGTCCGGGCCGAGCAGCGTGGTCCGCAGGTGATCGCGGTAGCCCTGCACGTGCTCGGGCGTCCACTCCGACTTCGCGTCGACGCCCGCGTCGAGCAGCGCGCGCAGGGTAGCGTCCGGATCGACCGGCAGCACCTCGTCGATCGGGTTGCCCCACTCGGTGAACGTGTCCGTGACCAGGGCGACGCTGGGCGCGTCGAAGCACCATGGCCGGTTGTAGAAGTCGTAGGACTCCGGGTCGACGAGCACCACCAGGTCGGCGTCGTCGAGCAGGTGCCGCTCCAGCTTGCCGTTGAGGAACGTGCCCGCGTAGTAGGGCGCCGTCGTGTCCAGCGTGCCCTTGCGGCCGGACGAGACGAAGACCGGCGTGCGGAACGCGGTGGAGAACGCCTCGGCGGTCTGCTGGCGCAGCCTGCCCCGCCTGCCCCCGATCACGAGCGCCGGCCTGCGGGCGTTCGCCAGGAGCTTGCGCAGGATGTCGACCGCGTACGGGTCGGCGGCCGGCGTGGCACGCAACGGGTTGCGCCAGCGCGCGGTGAGCCGGGCCACTGTCGCTGTCGTCTCCCTCGACGGCCGTGCTCGGCGCGGCCGCGACGGCAGTCGGGATCTCCAGGTAGACCGGGCCCCGCCGCTCGGACATCGCCTGGTCGACGGCCCGCCCGACCAGCCGCGGCACGTTCATGCCGGCGGTCACCCTGGCCCGCCACCACGGTCATCGGTGCGACCAGCGAATCCAGGTCGAAGCCCTGCCGGATGACGAAGGGCAGCGCAGCGGCGGGGTGCTGCCCCGAGATGACGATCAACGGCACTTCGTCCAGGTAGGCATTGAGCAGGCCGTTGAGCCCGTTGCTCACGCCCGGTGCCAGCGACAGGACGACCACGCCGGGCAGTCCGGTCAGTTGCGCCTCGGTCGCCGCCATCAGTACGGCGGCGGACTCGTTGAACGCGGCCCGGTACTCCAGACCACCCGCCGCGAACGCGTCGAGCAGGGCCATGTGGTCCTCGCCGGGCAGGCCGTAGACGCGGGACACGCCCAGCGCGACCAGTGTGTCGGCGATATGCCGCGCCACGGACGGCTGAGATTCTTGCGTGTGCTGCGTATGCAATGTGCTCCCCTGTCTCACTCCACTCGGGCACCGACTGCGGACGCCGAACGTGGTCCACAAATTGCATGTAACCTGTACGTTAGCCCGCTGTCCCCGTAGGATCAACCACCAAGACCTACGTGATTGACCGGGCATTGACGTGGTCACGGCCCGAGAACTAGCGTATGCCATACGTATACAACGGAGGAAGCGGCATGACCGACCAGAACCCCCGGAACCCGGGCATCATCGCCCAGTTCCACGCGAACGGCGGCGACGTGCCCAGCAACGTCGCACCGGGCGCACCGCTGCTCCTGCTGCACACCGTCGGAGCGCGGTCGGGGCAGCCGCGGATCAACCCGATGCGCTACCAGCCGATCGGCGATGGCGTCGTCGCGGTGTTCGCGACGAACCGCGGCCTGACCCGCCATCCCGACTGGTACTACAACGTGTGCGCACACCCGGACGTGACAGTGGAGATCGGCACCGAGTCGTTCGCCGCCCACGCGCGGATCCTCGACGGCGCCGAGCGGGCGCAGATCTGGGAGCGGGAGAAGACCACCTGGCCGGTCCGCCAGTCCTACGAGGTGAAGTCCGGCGACCGGGAGATCCCGGTCATCATGCTGGAGCGCCGGGATCGGGCATGACGGTCGCCGCGTGGTGGTATGTGGTCGGGTTGACGCTCGATCCGGACATCACCCCGGCCGACGCGGAGCGGTTCGACACGTTCTACCGTGACGTACACGCACCCGAGGTGCTCCGGCACAACGCGGGTTTCACCGGCTGCACGCGCTGGCGCGTGACCCGTCGGGACCCCGCTACGGAGCCCGGTCCGGATCGGCTGGCCTGCTATTCGCTGGCCGGCGAGTCGGCTGTGGACGGCTACCTGAATCGATCGGCCGGACCTCGGCCGACGTACACTCCGAAACCCGATGTCTGGCATCGGCACGCCCGCCCGCTGTGGCGCGGCTTCTGGCGGACGACCGGGCCGGCAGGCGAGTGTGGGTCCGGCCCGATCGGACTGTCCGGTGGCTCGACACCCGCAGCCGGCCGGCCGTGGACGCGGTTCGTCCTGCACCACGACATGTCCGCAGCGGCCGCACCGCGGTTCGTCGCGCTGCACGGCGTGGATGAGCGGTGCACACCGGAGTCACCGTGGCGGCTCGTCCTGACGCCCGCCGGCGAACGTGCCGGTCGTTGACAGTGCGACGGCGCCGAACCTAGAGTATTCACGCAGTATGCAATCCTTGCCGACGACGAAAGAGGAGTGCGGAATGGACAAGGTGGTCGCATCGCCGGACGAGGCCGTCGCTGACATCCCGGACGGCGCCACCCTGGCCATCACGGGATTCGGTCGCTGGCACCGGTTTCCGCGTAGCCTGACGGCGGCCGTCGCGGACAAGGGTGTGCGGGACCTGGAGATCGCCTGCCTCGTGCTGGATCCCGCCAACGGCTCGCGCGGCGGTTACGGTCTGGTCGGCAACGGCCAGGTGCGCAAGCTCATCGCCGCGTTCGCCTCGCGAGCGGGGGAGCGGTCGGCCGTCGACGAGAAGATCTACTCCGGCGAGCTCGAGGTCGAGATGGTGTCGATGGGCGTGCTGGTCGAGCGGCTGCGCGCGGGCGGCAGCCAGATCCCGGCGTTCTACACCCGCACCGGTGTCGGTACGGAACTGGCCGCCGGTAAGGAGATCCGCGAGTTCGACGGCGTCGAGTACGTGCTGGAGAAGGGGCTGCGGGTCGACTTCGCGTTCCTCCAGGCGTGGCGCGCCGACAGGGCGGGCAACGTCCAGTTCCGCGGTGCGAGCCTGAACATCAACCCGGTGTGCGCCAAGGCCGCCCGGATCGCGATCGTGGAGGTGCAGGAGATCGTCGAGGTCGGTGAGATCGCCCCGGAGGACGTCGACCTGCCCGGGATCTACGTCGACCGCGTCGTGCTCAGCACCGTTCCGGTGACGTCCGGTCCGCGAGCGCCGGTGCTGCCGCGCCGGGATTCCTCGACCGGCAAGACCTATCTGGGCAAGCAGGCACTGACCCGCGCCGAGATGGCGCAGTGGGCGGCCTCGATCCTCAAGCCCGGCTACGCGAACCTCGGCGCTGGCCTGCCGACGCTGGTCTCCAACTTCGTCGAGGACCGCGACGACGTCGTCATGCACTCGGAGAACGGTCTGATGGGCTACGGCAAGGTCATCGCGTCGGCGGGCCGGGGTGACACGCCCGGCGTGGACGAGGACCTCTACAACGCCAGCGGGAACTACGTCGCCATCGACAAGGGTGCCGCCTTCTTCGACACCGTGGAAGCATTCGCGATGGCCCGCAGCGGCAAGGTCAACTCGGTGCTGCTGGGAGCGTTCCAGGTGGACGGGGAAGGCAACCTGGCCAACTGGAAGAGCCCGCAGATGGCCGCGGGCGGCATCGGCGGCGCGATGGACCTGGCCGCCGCGGACACCGAGCTGATCATCCTGGTCGAGCAGCTGGCCAGGGACGGCAGTTCCAAGCTGATGAAGCGCTGCACGTTCCCGATCACCGCACCCCGGTGCGTCGACGTGATCGTCACCGATGTGGCCATCTTCCGTTGGCACGACAACGGTTTTCGGCTGGAGCGGATGGCTCCCGGCTTCACGGCGGACGACATCCGGCAGCTCACCGACATGGCGTTCGAGGTGTCCCCCGACCTGGCTGTGCCGTCGGCATGACGCACCCGTCCACTTCGTACTCCGTCGGCGACCACCTCGACCTCGGACACGTCGATCCGTTGACCCGCACCCAGATCGTCCGGTTCTGCGGGGCCAGCGGTGACTTCTCGGTCCTGCACACCGACGAGATCGCGGCCAAGGCCGCCGGGCACCCGTCGGTGTTCGCGCCGGGCATGTGGACGATGGGCGTGGCGGGCAGACTGGTCGCGGGGATCTACGGCACCGAGCGGCTGCGGCGGTTCGGCGGGCGGTTCACCGCGGTCGTCAATCCTGGCGACGAACTCACCGTGACGGCCGAGGTCACCGGATTCGACCCGCCGACCATGCGGGTCGACGTCCTGGTGGCCACCACCGAGGGGCGCCGGGTCTTCGTGGGCTACGCCGAGGGCGACATCACCGACTGACACCACGGCGAAGGGGAACCCGGATGGACACGGTCACCGCGCAGCTCGTCGACTATGCGACGGCGTTCCGGCTCGACGACGTGTCGCGGCAGACCCGTGCCGCGGCGGTGCGTCATCTCGTGGACGCGATCGGCTGTGCGGTCGCCGGACACTTCACCGAGTCGGCACAGGCCGCGGTGCGGGTGGCAACCGGTGTCCGGGGCGAGCCGGCGGCGACCGTGTTCGGCACTGGCGCGCGCTCGTCGATCGGCTTTGCCGCGATGGCCAACACCGTGATGATCCGCAGCCTGGACTGGAACGACGGGATGCTCGCCCGGGGTGGCGGGCACCCGTCCGATCTGATCGGCGGCGTCGTCGCCGCGGGGGAGGCGTACCAGCGGTCCGGTGCGGACGTGTTCGCGGCGATGATCCTGGCGTACGAAGTGCTGGGCGGCCTGGGCCGCGTCGCCGAGGCGTACCCGCGCGGCTGGGACCAGGGCTTGTTCATGACAGTGGCGACCGCACTCGCCGCGGGCACGCTCGCCGGGTTGACCCCAGAGCAACTCGGCCAGGCCGTGTCGCTCGCGATCGTGCCCGCCATCCCGTTGCTGGTCACCCGCCGAGGCACGCTGTCGGGCTGGAAGGGGGCCGCGACCAGCGCGGCCGTCATGCATGGCATCGACGCGGCACGGCTGGCCGGCTGCGGCATGACCGGTCCCGCCGAACCTTTCGCTGGCACGGCCGGTGTCTTCGATCAGGTCACCGGCCCGTTCGACCTGACGCTGCCTGCCGACGCCGGCGGGCCGATGGTGATCGAGGTGTCGCACCTGAAGCACTATCCGGCCGAGGGCCACTCCCAGGCGCTGCTCGCCGTGCTGCCCGAGGTCGGGCGGTTCGCCCCGATCGAGGACATCGTGTCGATCGAGGTCGAGGCCTACCGGGTACTGGTGAACGCGATCGGATCGGACCCATCGTGCTGGGACCCGCACAACCGGGAGACGGCCGACCACAGCCTGCCCTACCTGCTGGCGACCGCGTTGGTCGACGGCGACATCACGCTGGACTCGTTCCGGCCGGAGCGGATCGCCGATCCCGCGCTGCGGCCCGTGATGGCCAAGGTGGCCGTGACGGAGAACCCCGAGTTCACCGCCGGGTACCGGCAGGGCAGTGCGATGAGCGCGGATCCGCGGGTGAGCATCCGCGTGGTGCGCACCGATGGCGTCGAATTCCGGCGTGAGGTCACCTACCCGAAGGGCCACCCGGGCAACCCGATGACGGATGCCGACGTCGAGGCCAAGTTCCGGCGCGCCTGCCACGGGATCGTGCCCGACGAGCAGCGCGACCGGATCCGCACCGCCTGGTCCGGTATCGAGGACGCACCGGACATGGCTGTGCTGACCGCCACCCTCGCCGACTTCGCCCGCACGGCGGACCGTGCACCGTGGTGACCGATCACCGTCGCCCTGGCCGCCGGTGATCGGCAGCGGCATGGCTTCGTCCGGTCTGGCTCCGCCCGGCCTTGCCCGGCCGGGCGGCCCGGCTCGTGCTGTGACCGCCCGGTTCCGGATCGCCGGAGTCCGAAGCGGACGGCCGGTTCCTCCGCTGTGCCGCTGTGGTCCCGAGGTCGCGGCGGTAGCCCGGTCAGGGGTTGAGCAGCATCCGGATGCGCAACTCGGACAGCCGTCGCATGTGCGCGACGGCCAGCGTCTCTGCCTCGTCCGCGTTGCCCATGCTGATCGCGTCGGCGAGCTTGATGTGCTCGTCGATGGACTCCGTGGAGCGGCCGGGCAGGCCGAGCGTCGGGTCGGGGAACCGGCGCGAGGCGTTCTGGATCTGGCCAAGGGCGCGCTCCAGGTAACGGTTGCCTGCCCCGCGCAGCACGATGTCGTGGAACTGGAAGTTCATCCTGGCCAGGTCGGAGTAGCGCTCCTCCTGGCCGGCGCGCTTCATCTCCGGGATCAGCCTGGCGAACTCCTCCAGACAGCGCTGGGGAGCCCGGCGCGCGGCGAGCCGGGCGGCCAGACCCTCCAGTGTCGAGCGCATCACGTAGAGCTCGATCACGTCGTCACTGGTCATCGCGCTGACCATCGCGCCCTGGTTGGCATTGATGTTCACCAGGCCTTCGGCGGCCAGGATCCGGAACGCGTCGCGCACCGGGGTGCGGCTGACCTTCAGTTCGCGGGCGACCTCGGCCTCGCGCAGCCAGGTTCCCGACGGCAGCAGGCCATCCAGGATCGCTTCGCGGAGCACGTGCGCGACCTCGTCGGGCATGTTGCCGCGGGTCGGCGACGCACTGTCCAGCGTCGCGCTCGCGAGCACCTCCGACACACTCGTCGTCGCGCCAGTCGCTCGGCTCACCATCAGCGGTCTCCTCGTCGTCCTCACTGTTCCGGCGATCGTATACAGCTGGAACGTCAACCCACGATACCGCTCCCCGGTAGCTGGCGCAGCATCACTGCGATCGTACGGATCCGCCGGGCTAGGCAGACCAACGCGACTTAGGCGACATCACATTCCTGTTGTATGCTAATCACATACAATCTTGCGCGACGCTACCCGGCACCCCGAAAGGACAGCTCGATGAAGGTGTACGAGGCGATGGCGAAGGCGTTCGCCGCCGAAGGAACGACGGGCGTGTTCGGCATGATGGGCGACGCCAACATGTACTGGATGGCCGGGCTCGCCAGCCTGGGGGTCCAGCTGTTCGAGGTGCGGCACGAAGGTGGCGGCCTGGCGATGGCCGACGGGTGGGGCAGGATGTCGCCCGACGGCGCGCCTGGCGTCGCGACCACCACGAGCGGCCCCGGTGTGGCCCAACTGGCCACGACACTCCTGGTGGCCAGCCGGGCCCGGACACCGTTGGTGGTGTTCTGCGGCGAGTCGCCGCTGGGTGACGACTCGTACGTGCAGCGGCTGGACCAGAAGCGCTTCGCGGAGGCCTGCGAGACCGGCTACCTGCAGCTGGCCCGGGCGGACCAGGCCTTCGAGATCGTGCAGCAGGCGTTCTACCTGGCGCGGACCGAGTCCCGGCCGATCATGATCAGTGCTCCGATGGACGTGCAGCAGCGCCCGTTCGACGACGACGAGACGTACACGCCGTCCACCGAGCTGCTCACCGCGGCGCCGGTCTACCCGAACCCGGCCGCTGTCGACGCGGCCGCCGACATCGTCGCGGCATCGACCAGGCCGGTCGTCATCGTCGGCCGAGGCGCGATGCGGTCGGGCGCCGGCCAGGCGATCCTGGCGCTGGCGGAGAACTCCGGGGCGCTCGTCGCCACCACGCTGATGGCCAAGACCTGGCTCAACGAGGACGAGTACCACGTCGGCATCTCCGGCCTCTACGCCACGCGGACAGCGATGGAGCTGTTCCAGGAGGCAGACTGCGTGATCGCCATCGGTGCCGGTCTGAACAAGTACACCACCGAGCACGGCTACCTGTTCCCCGGCGCGAAGTTCGTCCAGATCGACGTCAAGCCGCACATCGTGATGGGCGACGGGCGGCAGGCCGACGTGTACGTGCACGCTGACGCCACCATCGGCACCGAGCTGCTGCACAACGCACTCGTCGGCCGGGGCTTCCGGGAGACCGGCTACCGCACGCCCGAGGTCAAGGAGCGCCTCGCAGCCGCATTCGACGACCCGCAGGAGTACGAGCTGGACCCCGGCACGGTCGACCCGCGCGACGTGTGCCGCGTGCTGGACGAGGTGATGCCCTCCGATGTCGGGCTCGTCATCGGTGGCGGCCAGAACATCTGCTTCTCCACCATCCTGATGACCCGGGGCCGCTCGATGGTGCTGGCCAACCAGCACTTCGGCTGCATCGGCCAGGGCCTCACCACGGCGATCGGCGCGATGGCCGCCAACGGCAACCGGCCCACGTTCCTGATGGAGGGTGACGCCGGCTTCATGATGCACCTGCCCGAGTTCGAGACGGCCGTGCGCTACGGCATCCCGATCTGTGTCGTCGTGATGAACGACCAGTTGCTGGGCGCGGAGTACCACAAGGCGAAGGTCAAGGGACTGGACGCGGACCTGGCCCGGATCAGCACGCCGGACCTGGGTGCGGTCGGCCGGGCGCTGGGTGGCCGTGGCTCGCTCGTCCGGACGCTGGCCGACCTGCGAACCGCCGCCCAGGAGTACGCGGCCGATCCGGTACCGACGATCATCGACGTCCGAATCTCCACCAGCGTCATCAGCATCCCCTACCGTCGCCTGCACTTCGGGATCGACGCATGACCGGCATCGACAGCGGCACCGACGCCGGCACCGACGCGGCCGCGGCCGCGGTCGCCGCGCTCGTCGAGATCGCGCACGGGCAGCGGGTCGACGAGGCGGCCAAGGCCGTCTTGCGGTCCTACAGCGGCGACGACGGGCCGGAACGCGGCCTGGCGCTCCAGGTCGGCGTGCTGCGGTCGTGGCTGGCCGATGGCGAGACCGTCGGTGGCTGGAAGATCGGCATGACCACGCGATCCGCGCGGGACTCGATGGGCGTCGGGTTCCGGCCGTTCGGGTACGTGCTGGCGAGCCGGCTGCGGGAGGACGGTGACGTTTTGGGCGCCGCCGAGGTGGCGCCCAATCCCGCGGTCGAGATCGAGATCGGCGTGACCATCGGCGAACGTCTCGCGGGGCCGGACGTGACGTCCGAGCAGGCGCGAGCCGCGGTCGCCTCGGTCCACCCGGCATTCGAGTTGGTCACCCGGCGTCTGCCCAGCCGCGTCGGCGTGCCGATCCGGATCGGCAACTCGCTGGGCAACTGGGGCATCGTGTTCGGTCCGGCGCACGACACGGACATCGCCCTGGACTCGTTGCACGTCGCGTTGCGGCGGGGTGAGGAGGAGATCGGCAGTGGTGGCACCGGCGCGGACGTGCTGGACAGTCCGTACGACTCGCTCGCCCGGGTCGCCAAGGTGCTCGACCGCCACGGTCTCGCCCTCGAACCCGGCCAGCGGGTGATCACCGGGTCACTGCTGCCCGCGCTGCCGGTCGAGGGGCCCGGCACCTACACCGGGCTGTTCGGCGACCTGGGCTCGGTGTCGATCACGTTCGCCTGACGGGATAGATCATGCGGTACGCGCGGCGGATCACCGAACCGTAGGCGGCACCTGCCGCGCCCGAGCGCAGTAGTGCTGCCCGGGCGGCGTTCGCGCCGGGTCCGCCGTGCACCCCGCCGCCGGGATGGGCCGACGCACCGGCCAGGTAGAGCCGGTCGACGGGTGTGTCGGCCCGGCCCGGTCCCGGCATCGGGCGCAGGAACAGCTGCTGGTCCAGACCGGCGGTACCCGCGTTGATCGCGCCCGCGACCAGGTTCTCGTCGGAGCGCCGTAGCTCCTGTGGTCCTTGCACCCGGCGGCCGACGACGAGGTCGGCGAAGCCGGGGGCGTGCCGCTCCACGACGTGCTCGACGGCGTCGGCGTGGCGGCGCACCAGGTCGGCGTGCCACGCGAGATCGCGGGGCACGTGCGTGTAGGCCCACGCCGATTCGGTGCCTGCCGGCGATCGGGTGGGGTCGGTGGTGGTCATCTGGCCCAGCACCAGGAACGGGTTCGCGGGCAGTGCGTTACGGGCGATCTCGGCGCTGTAGGTGGTGAGCCCGGCAAGGTCGCCGTCCAGGTGCACCGTGCCCGCACCGGCTACCGCCGGGTTGCGCCAGGGGATCGGCCCGGAGAGGGCCCAGTCCACCTTCAACGTCCCGTGATCCCAGTGGAACCGGCGGGCGTCGCGCACCAGCCCACTCGGCAGCTGGCTCGGGTCGAGCAATCCCAGGTAGAGCACGGGTGCGGGCACGGTGGCCAGCACGGCCTGCCGTGCGTGGATCAGCTCGCCGCCCGCGGTCGCGACACCGACGGCCCGCAGGCCGGAGCCGGCGTCGCCGGTGAGGATTCTGGTCACCGGCCGCCCGCACTCCACGCGACCGCCCCTCATGGTCAGCCTGCGCATCAATGCCCTGGTCAGCGCGCCCGCACCGCCCTCTGGTGCGGGAAATCCGACATCCTGGGCGAGCATGCACAGCAGCCAGCCGAAGATCGCGCCGCCCGCGTGCTCGGGGCCGAGATCGGTGTGCAGCGCGTTGCCCGCGAGCAGCAGCCGGGCACCCTCGCCGCCGAACCGCTCGGTGCCCAGCCCTCGAGACGTCATGGTCGCGAGCCGGGCGAACCGCAGCGAGTCGCCGACGCCCAGCGTGCGCAGCAGGCCCAGCCCCGCCCGCAGCGGCGGGAACGGCGTGAAGATCGCGGCCAGCAGGTCCTCGCGCACCGCATGCCAGCCGGCGACCTCGGCGCGCCAGGCGTCGCCGTCCCCTGGAGCGAAGCCGGCCAGCGAGGCCGCGGTGGCGTCGACGTCCCTGGACACCACCGCGCACCGGTCGTCGGGCAGCACGTGGGCCAGCACGGCGGGCGAGTGGCGCCACCGCAGCCCGTACTGCTCCAGTTCGAGACCTCGCAGCCACGGTGACACAGCGGCGAGCGGATAGAACGCGCTGAACAGGTCGTTCCGGAACCCGGGCGCGGTGGTTTCCGCGGACCGCACGGCACCGCCGGGCTCGTCCTGTGCTTCCAGCACCAGCACGTCCCACCCGGCGTCGGCCAGCAGGTTCGCCGCGACCAGCCCGTTGGGCCCAGCCCCGATGACGACGGCGTCGGCCGTGTCGTCGGCGGTCACGGCGGCCATTCGAGCAACGGACTCACCCTCGACAGTGTCCACCACCGCGGCCGGGCCGGCAGCGCCCGGGCCGTTGACCAGCTCTCCGGCCGCGGGATACGTTGGGTCGGTGGACCAGCCTGTCGATGCCGGTAGGAGCGTGTCCGATTCCCCGTTGACCCCGTTGTCCTTTTTGGACCGCAGCGCCTATGTGTGGGCGGACCGGATCGCGGTGCGCGACGGCGATCGGCAGTGGACGTACGCCGAGCACGCCGACCGCGTGCACCGGGCGGCGGGCGGCCTGCGGGAGCGACTGGGTGTCGCGCCGGGTGATCGGGTGGCCGCGTTGCTGCCGAACGTCGTCTCGATGCTGGAGCTGCACTACGCCGTGCCCGGTGTCGGTGCCGTTCTCGTGCCGCTGAACACGCGCCTCGCGGCCGCCGAGTACGCCTACATCCTGGACCACAGTGGAGCGTCGGTCGTGTTCGCGGCGACGGAACTGCGGGACACGTTGACCGCGGCACTGGCACAGCTGCCGGTCCGGCTCCGCGTGGTGTGGGTCGACGCCGCCGATCCGGGTGCCTGCGAGTACGAGGCGCTGGTGGCGGCAGGCACGCCGGTGCCGCTCGTGCATCCCGATGACGAGCGCACGATGCTGTCGCTGAACTACACGTCCGGCACGACAGGACGACCGCGTGGCGTCATGACGTCGCATCGCGGCGCCTACCTGCACAGCCTGGGCGTGATCGCGGAGGCCCGGCTCGATACCCGCAGCGTGTACCTGTGGACGCTGCCGATGTTCCACTGCAACGGCTGGGCGTACACGTGGGCGGTCACCGCCGCCGGCGCGACGCACCAGTGCCTGCCGAAGGTGGTGCCCTCGGAGATCTGGCGGGCCATCGCCGGGGAGGGCGTCACGCACCTGTGCGGCGCACCGACCGTCGTCACGATGCTGCTGAGCGCCGACGAGGCCGCGCCGTGCGCGTCGCCGGTGCACCTGTTCGTCGGGGGAGCGCCACCGACGCCGAGCCTGCTGGCCAGGGCGGAGAAGCTCGATATCGACATGACGCACCTGTACGGGCTCACCGAGTCCTACGGACCGTTCGCGGTGTGTGCCTGGCAGCCCGCGTGGGACGGCCTGTCGCCCGATGAGCAGTCCCGACGGCGGGCCCGGCAGGGTGTCGGCACGGTGGTGTCCGAGCGGATGCGGGTGGTCGACGAGCAGATGCGGGACGTGCCCGCCGACGGCAGGTCGCTGGGCGAGGTCGTGCTGCGCGGCAACAACGTCATGCTGGGCTACTACCGCGATCCGGAGGCGACGGCGAAGGCGTTCACCGGCGGGTGGTTCCACTCCGGCGATCTCGGGGTCATGCACCCGGACGGCTACCTCGAACTGCGGGACCGGCTCAAGGACGTGATCATCTCGGGTGGCGAGAACATCGCGACCATCGAGGTGGAGCAGGTGCTGTCGGCGCACCCGGCCGTGTCCGAGGTCGCGGTCGTGGGCAGGCCCGACGAGCGCTGGGGCGAGGTGCCGGTCGCCTACGTAACGCTGGCGAGGTCCGCGGCCGGCATCGACGTGGCCGAACTGCGGGCGTTCGCGCGGGAGCGCATGGCGCACTTCAAGGTGCCCAAGCAGGTGATCGTGGTCGACGACCTGCCGAAGACGGCCACCGGCAAGATCCAGAAGTTCGCGCTGCGCCAACGGGATGACGACGTGACCGAAACCGAGCGCGCCTGACGGTTTCCCGCGCTCGCGGGCGCATACTGACCCGATGGACGTACGGCGGCGGACCTTTCTACCGGAGGCGAGCCGTCGATTCGCCGCGGTGCTGGACGGACTCGGCTTCGGGAGTCCCGAGGTGCATGGCGACCCGCACAGCTACCCGCTCGCGTTGACGGTCCGGTTCCGGCGCTCCGACCTGACGGTGACGACGACCTTCAAGTCGCTGCTGGGCGGCGAGGACTGCGTCGCGACGACGCTGGTGTCGGCGGACGACCTGGTCGGCAGCCGGGACGTGGGCACCGATCCAGCGCTCAGCGGTGCGCAGATGCGCAAGGCCATCGACGCGCAGGCGGCCGCCGTCCGGCTCGCGCTCACCAAGGTCGTCAGCTGAAGGACACGTCGGTGACGTCGATGGCGATGGACGTCGAGCTGCGGACGGGTGTGCCGTCCGGGTTGCGGACGTGGACGAGCCGGCGAGTGGGCACCTGGATGCCGTCGAACTCGCGGTACTCGCTCGGGTAGTGCACCGCCGGACCCCCGCCGAGGATGTCGACGCGGTAGTCGAGGCGGCGCAGCAATCCGGCGTCGTCGAAGCGGTAGGTCTGCTGCCGGGTGTGCGCGACGATCGAGTCGGGATAGGTGACCTGGAGGCTGCGCCAGACCTCGCCGTCCTCGTGCCACGGGTCGATCTCCTCGACCACGAAGTCGGGGCGCGCGAACAGGAATGGCGTCACGAAGTAGTTCCAGTTGGCCTCGCCCGCGAAGTAGGCGACGTGGAGGTCGTCCCAGGGCGTCCGCCTGGTGTGACCGAGGAACGATGCGGCGGGGTCCTGCCGCTGCGCCAGCACAGTGCCGTCGTCGTCGCGGACGGTCTCGACGGCCGGTTCCCACGTGGTGACCTGGCCGGGCGCGGGGAACGGCGCGATGGTCAGCCGCTGCGCGCGGGTGTCGCCGGTGAGGACCACGTCGTCGAGCGCGCCCGCCTTGCCCTTGAGTGCCCAGATCGCGCCCTTGATGGCCATCGAGGCCCGGAACCGGGAGATCTCGGCCCAGCGCTCGGCGCCGCCGTTCCCGCGGATGGCCAATTGGAGCAGGTCGTTCATCGCGACTCCCATCAAGTGATAACCTGTTGGTTATGGATCAGGTCGCCCTCGAGCTCGACCGGCTCTTCGGTGCGCTGGCCGACCCGACGCGCCGGGCCATCGTGCACCGGCTCGCGCAGGGCAGCTTAGGTGTGGTGGAGTTGGCCCGCGAGTTCCCGATCAGTCAGCCCGCGGTGTCGAAGCACGTGAGGGTGCTGGAGGATGCTGGTCTGGTGTCGAGACAGCGCAGCGGCAGACAGCGGTTGTGCACGCTGGAGGCGCAGCCGTTGCGTGCGGTCGCCGAGTGGGTGACGCCGTTCCGCGGGTTGTGGGAGGCGAGCTTCGCCAGACCGGACGAGCACACAAGTCGGCTGCGGGAGGGTGATCCGGCATGAGGCCGCCAGGTGACCTGGAGATCGAGACGCCCGCCGACGAGCCACTGATCCGGTTCCGCAGATTCGTCCAGGCGCCGCCGGAGCTGGTGTTCCGGGCGTGGACCGAGCCGGCGCAGCTGAAGCTGTGGTGGGGTCCGGCCGACGCGACGTTGGTCGTGTGCGAGGTCGATCTGCGGGTGGGCGGTGGCTACCGCTTCGTGCACCGGACACCCGACGGGCAGGAGAGGGGCACGCGCGGCGAGTACCTGGAGATCGAGCGCGGACGCAGGCTGGTCGACACGTTCGTCTCCGACGGCACGCCGGACCGGCACTCGGTGGACACGGTCGAGTTCCACGCCGTACTCGATGGCACGCTGGTGTCGGGAACGTCCGTGCACGAGTCGACCGAGGCGCGCGACGAGCACGTGAACGCGGGTATGGAACGAGGGATGCGGGACGCGTACCGACGTCTGGACGAGTGGGTGACGGCTCGCCGGGAAGCGGCGATGTGAGTATCGACGAACTGGATGTCCTGGTCGGCTCGTGGCGAATCACCGGTCGCAGCAAGGGTTCCGACCGCGATGACGTCAGCGGCGACCTGCACGCGCGGCGGATTCTCGGTGGCCACGTGCTGGAACTGACGGGCACGATGCGAGTGGGCGACCTGGAGTTGCCCGACCTGGAACTGGTCTGGCCGGACGAGGACAGCGGCGGCTTCGGGTCGCATGTGTACTCGACGTCCGGGGTACCACTGGCATACAGCTGGCGCCGTGCCGGCGCTACGTTGATCCACGCTGGTCAGGGCGCTACCTACACGGGCACCGTCAGCGAGGATGGCACGATCATCGACGGCGCCTGGCGGCCCGACGAGGGTCAACCGGCGCACCCCGGTTCGGACTACCACGCCACGATGCACCGCCTCGCCTGACGGCCAGTGCTGCTGTTGGGTGCGGGCTGTTGCGGTCGGGCTCGGTGCCGGGCCGCGAGACTGGTGGTGGCTTCCACTCCTCGCGGTTGAGTGTTCGACACCGCGGCGACGGCCTCAAGTGTGGCGTCGCCGTCGCCGCGCGACGAGCCGCCGGCGCGTCTCACACCGACCCGCTACTCCACTGTCAGGGATCGGCACTGTCAGGGATCGCCACTGTCAGGGATCGGCACTGTCAGGGATCGGCCGGGTGCGAGGGAGCCGGGGGAAGGTGGCGCGCGCTCGCCCGGCACGGGTGGATTCGCTGGGCGGCTGACTGTTCGGTGTGGGGTGCCGGGCGGTCTGCCGGTGGGCTTGTCGGGTTCGGCGGCCTGCGGTCCTCGGTGTGCGGGTGGGTCGCCGGCAGTCTGGGTGACTTACCCGGCTCCTTGGTCGAACTCCGCTCTGACGCCCAGCAAGCGCACTGGCCGGCTGTTGTCGAACCAGCCGAGCACGGTCAACGCGGCTGCCGTCAACTCACTGGCCGAGCTGGTGGGTTCGGGCAGCGTCATGCTCCTCGTCCGGGTGATGAACGGCGCGTATCGGACCTTGACCCCGACACGCAGCGCCGGCCGGCCCTCGGTGACGACATCCTCGGCGACTCGTTCGGCCAGTTGCCCGATCTCCGCCTCGACGAGGGCCCAGTCGGTCAGGTTCTCCTGGAAGGTGACTTCCCGGCCGCGCGATTTGGCCACCCACGGCGTCGACGTGACCGTCGCGTCCCCCGCGCCCAGCGCGAGCGTGCGGTACCACGGGCCCATCCGCGGCCCGAAGCGTTGCGCGAGTGCGGCTGGATCCGCCCTGGCCAGGTCGGCGACCGTCACGAGCCCGGACTCGGCCAGTTTGACCGCCGTGCGCCTGCCGATGCCCCACAGTGCCTCGGTGGACCGATCGCCCATCACCTCGACCCAGTTCTCCCTGGTCAAGCGATAGACCCCAGCGGGTTTGGCGAAGCCCGTCGCGATCTTCGCGCGCAACTTGTTGTCGCCGATGCCGACTGACGAGGCCAGGCCGGTCTCATCGGAGATCGCCCGCCGGACGTCGTCGGCGAGCCCTTCCGGGTCGCCGGTCCTCGCACCGAGGAACGCCTCGTCCCAGCCGAGCACCTCCACGACCACCGGCAGCTCGCGCAGCGTCGCCATCACCCGTTCCGACACCGCCTCGTACGCGGGTGCGTCACTGGGCAGGAACACCGCCTCCGGACACCGTTTCGCCGCCGTGCGCAGCGGCATGCCCGAATGCACGCCGAACTCGCGAGCCCGGTAGGACGCCGTCGCCACGACTCCGCGTTGCGTCGGGTCGCCCTTGCCGCCGACGACCACCGGCTTGCCTCGCAGCTCCGGCCGTCGCGCGATCTCGACCGCGGCGATGAATTCGTCGAGGTCGACATGTAGCACCCAGTCCACCGTGGACACGATCCCAGTATCCTGCTACTCGCCGGTACGGCAGTACTCGCCGGCACGGCAGCCGGGAGGCAACGATGCGCGCGGTCCAGATCACCAGGTTCGGCGGTCCAGAGGTCCTGGACGTGGTCGATATCGCCGAGCCCGAGCGGGCCGCCGGCCACACGCTGATCAGGGTGGACCGCTCTGGCATCAACTACGCCGACACCCACCAGGTCGAGGACAGCTACCTGACCCGCTCGTCGCTGCCACTGATCCCTGGCGGTGAGGTCGTCGGCACCACCGAGGACGGCCGCCGGGTGGTCGCACTGCCACCCACGGGCGGTGGATACGCCGAGGTCGTCGCCGTGCCGGACAGTCTCGTCTTCGAGCTGCCTGAGGACATGACCGCTGGTCAGGCGCTTGCGCTGATCGTGCAGGGCATCACCGCGTGGCACCTGCTGCGCACCTCCACCCACGTGACGGAGGGCGAGACCGTGGTCGTCCACGCGGCGGCCGGCGGTGTCGGCACGATCGCCGTCCAGCTGGCCAAGGTGTTCGGGGCCGGCCGGGTGATCGCGACCGCGTCGACGCCGGAGAAGCGCGACCTCGCAGTACGGCTCGGGGCGGACGTCGCCGTGGACGGTGGCGCCGACGGGCTGCGCGACCGGCTGGTCGAGGCCAATGACGGGCACCGGGTGGACGTGGTGCTGGAAATGGTCGGCGGCAGCGTGTTCGCCGAGTCGCTGTCCGCGCTGGCCCCGTTCGGCAGGCTCGCGACGTTCGGTGCCGCGTCCCGTGAGCAGACCGCACCCGTCGACCCGATCCGGCTGATGGCCGGCTCCCGCACGGTGGCCGGGTTCTGGTTGGGTCACTGCATGCGCAAGCCCCGGATGATCAGTGGTCCGCTGGCCGAACTCGGCGAACTGATCGCCGCGGGCAGGCTGATCCCGGTGATCAGCGGCGAGTACCCGCTGTCCGACGTGCGCCGCGCCCACGAGGACCTGCTGGCCCGCCGCACCACCGGCAAGCTCCTGCTCGACCCGAGCCGCTAGCCGGCAGCGCGTCCGTCGACTACGTCGCGTCGTGGAACACCAGGCCCAGCGTGTGCCGCCTGCCGGACCGGATCGTGGACACGCCGTGCCGCACGGGTGCTGCCGACCAGCCGCGAGCCGAGCGGACCGGCCGGTCCCTGGTGGTGAACACCAGGCCGTGGCCCTGCGGGATCAACCGGGACGTGCCGCGCGACTGAGCCCTGGGCCGCTGCTCGACGAGCAGGAACTCGCCGCCGGTGTGATCGGCACCCGGGTCGTTGAGGTTGATCACGACCTGCAGCGGGAACACCTTGTCGCCATACAGATCCCGGTGCAGGGCGTTCCAGTCGCCCTCGCCGTAGCGCAGCAGGATCGGCGTCGGCCTGGTCTGGCCCGCCCGGTGGCAGATCTCCAGCCACTCGGCCAACGTGTCCGGCCACTCCGGTTCCCGGCCCAGCCGCGCGTACCAGTCGCGGGCGATCGGCAGCAGGCGCGGGTACAGCTCCTCGCGCAGCCGCGCCACCGGTTCGGGGAACGGCGCCGCGAAATACCGGTACTGCCCCTTGCCGAAACGGTGCCTGGCCATGTCGATGGTGGCACGGAACCGCGCGGGCTCCTCGTACAGCGCGGCGATGGCGGCGCACTCGGTCGGCGTCAGCAGTCGCGGCAGCTCTGCGCAGCCGTACTCGTCGACCTCCGCGGCGACCGCGGCCCAGTCGGCCCCGGCGACCCGCCCGGCGAACACGTCCCTCATGCCGCCTCCATCCGCAGCAGTGTCTGCTTGACCTCGGGGCCGCCCGCGTACCCGCCGAACGAGCCGTCCGACCGGATCACCCGGTGACACGGCACGACCAGCGGCAGCGGGTTGAGCGCGCACGCGGTGCCGACCGCGCGGACCGCCTTCGGGCTGCCCGCGGCCGCCGCGACCTGGGCGTAGCTCTCCGTGCGGCCATAGCCGATGTCCGGCAGATGGGTGAGCACGGACCGCCGGAAACCGGTGGCCAGCCGCCAGTCCAGCGGCAGGTCGAACGCCGTGCGCTTGCGGTCGAAGTACTCGTCCAGCTGCCTGCTCGCCGCGTCCAGGCGACGTGGGGTGCGCAGGATGCGCGGGCTCACCGCGGTGGCCAGGTTCGCCAGTACGGCGTCCATGTCCTGGCGGGCGAACGCAACGCGGACCAGGCCCCTGTCGGTCGCGGCCAGCAGTATCTCGCCGATCGGGGTGTCGAGGGTGCGGTAGGCGACGTCCAGCACGCCCTCCCGCTCCGCCGCTTCGGTCAGCTTGGCGTGCAGGCGCGCGGTGGCGTCCTCGTCGATGCTCGGAAGTGCCTGGAACAGCCCGTTTCCGTCGGGCTCGCACACAGTCATGTCGTCCCTCCCGGGTAGGTGACGCGCAGGGCCTTGATGCCGTCGGCGGCCGCCCTGCGCGCTGCGTCAGTGCTCTGTCCGGTGATCTCGCCGATCTCCCGGTAGGGCAGTCCGGCCAGGTAGTGGTAGGCGACCGAGGCGCGTTGTCTGGTCGGCAGTGCCGACAACGCCCGCCACAGGTCGCCGTCCCAGTCCTCCGGCCTGCCCGTGGTCGTGGGTCGTTCGGGTACGCCGTCGACGGTGACCGGGCGCCGGGCCGCCGCCCGCAGCACGTCGATGGCCTTGCGGTGCGCGATGGTCACCAGCCAGGCCTCGACGTTCGCGCCATCGGGCAGTTCCGGATACGCCCTGAGCGCGGCCAGGAAGGTGTCCGACCACGCGTCCTCGGCGTCGACGGGCCCGAGCACGGCCCGGCATACCCGCAACACCGTCGGCCCGTGCTCGGTCACGACCTCCTCGAACGGCCTCATGTCAGGTAGACGTCCCGCCGGCGCGGAACGTGAGATCCGGCCTCAGAACAGCCTCCCCGCACTGACCTCGGCGGGCTCCTCCAGTTCCAGCAGGTACCGCTTGCGGTCCAGGCCCCCCGCGTAGCCGGTCAGGCGGCCGTCCGCGCCGATCACCCGATGGCAGGGCACGATGACGCTGACCGGGTTGCGGCCGTTGGCCCAGCCAACGGCCTGCGCGAGCGCCGGGTCACCGAGCTGCCGGGCGAGGTCGCCGTAGCTGCGGGTCTCGCCGTACGGGATCTCCTTGAGCAGGTCCCACACCTGGTGCTCGAACGCGGTGCCCTGGGCGGCCAGCGGCAGGTCGAAGCCGGTGCGGTCGCCCGCGAAGTACTCGTCCAGCTGCCGCCGCACCTCGACGAACCCGTCGTCGGTGCGCTCGCCGAGCGCTTCGGGCTTGGGCTGGTGCGAGCGACCGGTGAAGTACAGGCCGGTCAGCACGTCGCCGTCCGCGACCAGCGTCAGTTCGCCGATCGGGGAGTCGACCACCGTGTGTTTCACGCTCATCGTGCTCAGCATCCTCTCGTTCTCGCTCACACCCTGGTAGACGCGCGGGCGACCAGGAACGTGAGACGCCGGCAGAAGATCGGCAAGTCGGCGGGCGACGCCGTCGACCCCGCCGAACTCGTCGCCCACTCGCTCGGCCAGGCTCGCTGTGCCGTGGTGGACGGCATGTTGCCGCCGTCAGAGGCCGTCGTTACCCCGGTGGTAGCGTCAGGCGGATCGTTGGTGGGTGTGAAGGTGGTGCGGTTGTGGTCGAGGGCAAAGTGATCCGGTTCGACGAGTTCAAGGGATACGGGTTCGTCGCGCCGACGTCCGGTGGCGAGGACGTCTTCCTGCACGTGAACGACCTCCAGTTCGACAAGCGGCTGCTCGGCCCCGGCGCGCTGGTGGAGTTCGACGTCGAGGAGGGCGACCGCGGGCTCAAGGCGTCCCGGGTGCGGATGCTCAGCGCGGGCGCCGAGCGGCCCGAGTCGGGCCCGGTGCACCGCGCCGAACCGCGGGCGGACGAGGACCTGTGTGACGTGCTGTCGGTGAAGGAATTCCTGGAGGAAGTCACCGAGACACTCCTGGAGGCCGCGCCCACGATCACCGGTGACCAGATCGTGCGCATCCGCCAGCGGATGTCGCAGCTCGCCCACGCGCACGGCTGGGTCGAGAGCTGAGCCCTGGCATCAGGCGGGCCGGACGCGCAGAATCGCGGCCATGACGACACCTGCTCTGCCCGCACCGGTCGAACGCGCGGTGACCGCCGCGACCGGCGGTGACACCGACGGTTTCCTTGCCGCGTTCACGCCCGACGGTGCCGTGGACGACTGGGGCCGGGTCTTCACCGGAGCGGACGCGATCCGCGGCTGGAGCGACGCGGAGTTCATCGGCAAGCGGGTCACGCTCGAGGTGACCGCGGTGCGCACCGACGGGAGCGTCGTGACGGTCACCGCACAGGTCGGTGGCGACGGTTTCAACGGCCCGTCCGATTTCGCGTTCACGGTCGCCGGAGATCGAGTCTCGCTGATGCGTATCACCGGTTGAACGACGGGGTACTTGCGTTCTGCCATGGGTCTACGGGCATGATCGTGCCGGGGGCGAACGTCTGGGAGGCTTGTGCATGAGCGTGATGGGCACGCGTGTCGTTCGGGTCGAGGATCGGAAACTGATCACGGCCGGCGGTACTTATGTGGACGATTTGCGGGAGCCATCCCTTGATGGAGCCGCACATGCGGTTTTTGTACGCAGTCCATTGGCGCACGCGCGGATAACCGCTATCGACGTGTCGGCCGCGCGGGAGGCGCCGGGAGTGCTCGGCGTGTACACCGCTGCCGATCTCGATCTCGCGCCCGCCGCCGCGGACGACCCGAGGAACGAGCCGTGGTTGGCCTCGGACGTGGTGCGCTATGTCGGTGAGCCGGTCGCGCTCGTCCTCACCGAACACCGTTACCAGTTGGCCGATGCGGCCGAACTGGTCGATGTCGACTACGACCCGCTGCCTGCGGTGATCAGCTTCGACGACGCCCTGGCCGGCGAGACGCTCTTGTTCGAGGGCACCGACAGCAACGTGGTGCAGACGCACGGCGGCGGGTTCGACGACGCCACGTTCGCCGGCTGCGAGGTGGTCGTGACCCGCGAGATCGTGAACCAGCGCGTCGCGCCCGCGCCACTGGAGACCCGCGGCGGCTCGTGCGTGTGGGGTCCGGACGGCAGAGTCACCTCGTGGCTGTCCACGCAGAACGCGCAGATCGGCCGCAGCGTGATCGCGGGCGGCCTGGGCATCGACCCGAGCCTGGTGCGGGTCATCGCGCCGGACGTCGGCGGCGGCTTCGGCGCGAAGATCGGCGCCAGCGCAGAGGCGGTCGTGCTCGCCTGGGCTGCCCGCGCCATTGGCCGGGGCGTGCGGTGGATCGAGACCCGTAGCGAGAACCTCACCTCGATGACGCACGGCCGCGCGCAGCGCCAGGTGATCACCATCGGCGGCCGCCGGGACGGCACCGTGGAGGCGTTCCGGCTGGACGTACTGCAGGATCTCGGTGCGTATTCGCGGGCGGCGTTCCTGCCGACGCTGACCGAGCTGATGGCGTCGGGTGTCTACCACTTCCCGAAGATCGAGACGCGCAGCGTCGGCGTCACCACGAACACCACGCCGATCGGCGCGTACCGCGGCGCGGGCCGCCCGGAGGCGACCGCGGCCGTCGAGCGTGCGATGGACCTGTTCGCGGCCGAGATCGGCATGGACGCGGCCGAGGTGCGGCGGATCAACTTCATCCTGCCCGAGGAGTTCCCGTTCACCACGCAGAGCGGCGCGAACTACGACACCGGCGAGTACGCCCAGGCGCTGGACCGCGTGCTGGCCGCCGCCGACTATCCGGCGCTGCGGGCCGAACAGCAGCGGCGGCGGGCCGACGGTGACGTGGTCGCGCTCGGCATCGGAGTGTCGACCTACGTGGAGATCACCGGCGGTGACGCGGGCGGCGAGAGCGGCCGGGTGGACGTGCACCCGGACGGCTCGCTCACCGCGTACACCGGCAGCTCCCCGCACGGCCAGGGCCTGGCGACATCGTTCGCGATGCTGCTCGCCGACCGGATGGGCGTGCCGATGGACCGGATCACCGTCAAGCACGGTGACACCGACGAGATCCCCAAGGCGATCGGCACGTTCGGGTCGCGCTCGCTGCAACTCGGCGGCTCGGCCATCGCGCGTGCCGCCGACCAGGTCATCGCGCGGGCCAAGGAGCTGGCGGCCGACATCCTGGAGGCCAGCCCGGACGACATCGAGCTCAACGTCGAGCTGGGCGCCTGGCAGGTCCGAGGTGCCGAGTCGGCCGGGTCGGTGAGCTGGGCCGACGTGGCCGAGAAAGCCGGGGACGACCCGCTGTCGGCCGATGTCTGGTTCGCCGACGGCAAGCCGACGTTCCCGTTCGGTGCGCACGTCGCCGTCGTCGAGGTCGACACGGCCACCGGCAAGGTCAAGGTCCGCCGGATGGTCGCGGCCGACGACGCGGGCCCGGTCGTCAACCCGCTGACCTTCCGCGGCCAGCGGCACGGCGGGCTCGCGCAGGGTGTCGCGCAGGCCCTGCTCGAGGTGATGGCCTACGACGACGAGGGCAACCCGGTGACGGCCACCTTCGCCGACTACTCGATCATCTCCGCGACGGAGCTGCCCGACTTCGAGCTGGTCGACTCGGTGACCCCGACCGATCGGAACCTGTTGGGTGTCAAGGGAATCGGCGAGGCAGCCACAATCGGCTCGACGCCCGCGGTGCAGAGCGCCGTAGCGGACGCGCTGGCTCATCTCGGTGTGCGGCATGTCGATATGCCCGCCACGCCACAGCGGGTCTGGCAGGCGATCAACGATGCGAAGAAGGCGGTCTGAGTGAAGGTCAACATCGAGGTGAACGGCCGGCCGACCGCCGAAGAGGTCGAGGACCGCACCCTGCTCGTGCACTACCTGCGGGACACGATCGGCCTGACGGGCACCAACATCGGCTGCGACACCACGTCCTGCGGCGCCTGCACTGTGTTGCTGGACGGCGAGTCGGTCAAATCCTGCACGGTGCTCGCCGCGCAGGCCGACGACCACTCGGTGACCACAGTGGAGGGTTTGTCCACGGACGGCGAGCTGCACCCGGTGCAGCAGGCGTTCCGCGAGCAGCACGGTCTGCAGTGCGGGTTCTGCACGCCCGGCATGATGATGGCGTCGGTGTCGCTGCTCGCGGAGAACCCCAAGCCCACGCGGGACGAGGTGCGGGAAGCCCTGGAGGGCAACCTGTGCCGCTGCACCGGCTACCACAACATCGTCAGCGCCGTCATCGACGCTTCCGGCCAGGAGGTCGACGCGTGATCACCGCCGCGTTCACGTACCGCCGTCCATCCAGTGTGGACGAAGTGCTCGGCCTGCTCGGCGAGTACGGCGACGACGCCAAGCTCCTGGCAGGCGGGCATTCGCTGCTGCCGCTGATGAAGATGCGGCTGGCCGCACCGGAGGTGCTGATCGACCTGGCCGCCCTGAAGGACCTGCGATACGTCCGGCTGGCCGGCGACACGATCGAGATCGGTGCGCTGACCCGGTACCACGACCTGCACCAGGACGAGGTGCTGGCCGAGCACGCCCCGCTGGTGGCGCACTCGGCGGGCGTCGTCGGTGACCCGCAGGTGCGCCACCGCGGCACCATCGGCGGCTCCATCGCGCACGCGGACCCGGCGGCCGACGTGCCTGCCGCGCTGCTGGCGTCGGACGCGGAGTTCGTGATCACCGGCCCGAACGGTCAGCGGACGATCCTGGCGGCCGAGTTCTTCCTCGGCCCGTTCACCACGCCGCTGGAGCCCGACGAGCTGCTGACCGCGATCAGGGTGCCGGTGCGCACCGGGATCGGTTGGGGCTTCGAGAAGTTCACCCGGCGAGCGATCGACTGGGCGATCGTAGGCGTGGCCGCAGTCGGGCAGTCGGTCACGCTGATCAACATGGGTGGCGCGCCGG
Organism: Candidatus Melainabacteria bacterium; assembly: GCA_963780635.1. Classification (GTDB taxonomy): domain Bacteria; phylum Actinomycetota; class Actinomycetes; order Mycobacteriales; family Pseudonocardiaceae; genus DATEPR01. Next base: position 155,755 of record CAWACW010000012.1, on the reverse strand, counting down.
TTCGGGCAGCGGCCGTCGAGGCGGCGCTGGCCGAGGGCGCGGCGCCTGCCGACGCTGCCGAACTGGCCGCCGAGGGCACCAGCCCACTGGATGAACCGCACGCGTCGGCGGACTACCGCAGGCACCTCGCGCGTGTCCTCACCGGCCGGGCGCTGGCCCAGGTCGCGGGCCAGACCCCCGTCGGCCTGAGCTGACCCATTCGAGCCCTGCCCGGCGGCGTGCCGTCGCCGGGCAGGGCTCCGGTCGCGCCACATGATCATGATCTACGCCGGGCAGACCGATCGGCGTCCCGAGTTGATCGGCGAGCGCGACCGGCTCGTTCGCCGGGAACAGGCCCTCAGTCGAAGTCGTAGTGCACGCCGGTGAGCTGCTCGGACGCGTCCCACAGCCGCCGGCCGGTGTCCGGGTCCCCGGCGTTCGCGGGCAGCGCGACGATGCCGGGCGCGCCGCGGCCCTCGCCGCGACCGGTGGGGCCGATGAACTCGCCGCCGGTGATGGTCGGGGAGGTCGCGGCGAACAGCGACGGCAGCGCGGCCCGGTCGGATGACTGACCGAGCACGTTCTCCAGCAGGTGCGTCGACAGCCAGCGGGTGAGCCCGGAACCGTGGCGTTGCAGCCCGGTGTTGCTGGTCCCTGGATGGACGGCTACGGCGACGAGCGGGATGCGGGCCGCGCGGCGGTTGAGTTCCTCGGTGAACACGACGTTGGCGTACTTGGACTTCGCGTAGGCCGTCATCGGCGCGTAGCCGTGCTCACTGGCAAGGTCGACCAGCGCCGCTCGCTGCCAGCGGGCGGCGAGCGCGCTGACCGTGACGACGCGTGCCGCCGGTGCTCCGAGCAGCGCGGGCAGCAGGTGCCCGGTGAGCGCGAAGTCCCCGAGATGGTTGGTGCCGAAGGTCAGCTCGAAGCCGTCCCTGGTGGTGCGGCGTTCCGGGATCGCCATCACGCCCGCGTTGTTGACCAGCAGGTCCAATGGCCTGGTCATGGTCGCGGCGGCCTTCTCGATGGCGGCCAGGTCGGCCAGGTCCAGCGGCATGACACCGAGGTTCGCGTCGGTCACCTGCGCGCGGATCCGGTCGGCTGCGGCGGCCAGCTTCGCCTCGTCACGACCGGCGAGGGTGACGTCCGCGCCGGCCGTGGCCAGGGCGAGCGCAGTCTCGTAGCCGATGCCGCTGTTCGCGCCGGTGACCAGGGCGGTCCTGCCGTGCTGTGCCGGGATGTCCATCTCGAGACTCCTAAATGAATACTCATTCAACAGGATGCCTCGAGTGAACCAGGCTGCTTGGCCACTGTCAACTGAACGTTCATTCAATAGCTGGCTAGGGCTCGACGAGCCTCCGGACCGCGTCGACGACGGTCGCGCGGCGCTGGTCCTGGTCGAGGATCTGCGTGTTCGCCGACTCGGGGGAGTGCGTCGACCACATCGACGCCAGTGCCAGCACCAGCAGCAGGAGTTGCTCGGCGTCGAACCGGGTGGTGACGGTGCCCGCCTGCTGGGCGACGCGAATGGCGTCCGCCTTCTCCTTGCCCGCCGCCGCGATCGCGGGCACGGCCCGGCCGGTGCCCACACGTTCGAGCTGGTACCAGGTTGCCAGCCGCATGACCTCGGGCCGCTGTTCCTGGGCGTCGAACAGGGTGCCCGCGTAGCCGGGCAGGTCGTCGGGCGTGATCGGCGCCTCGGCGAGCGAGCGGACGACGACGGCATCGAAAACGGCGTCGAACAGGTCGTCCTTGCTGCCGAAGTACGTGTAGACCAGGCCCGCGCTGCACTGCGCGAGCTTGGCGATGCGGTCCACCCGGGCCCCGGCGATCCCGTGCGCGGCGAACTCGGTCAGCGCGGCCTCGATCAACTGCTGCCGCTTGCCATCGGGATCACGGGTCACCATGCCGGTGACACTAATTGAGTGAACGTTCAGTCGCCACCACCATCAACCGGTCCAGCACCTGCCGGATGTCCGGCCGGTTGGCCTGGCCGGCTCGGGTGAGCGCGAAGACCTTCCTGGTCACCGGCTGGGCGAGCGGGTGCACGCTGACGTTCGCCCCGGCGGGCAGCGCGAGCCGCGGTATCAGCGCGACGCCCACACCCGCCTCGACCAATGCCGTCAGTACCGCGAAGTCCGTCGCCTGCGCGACCGTGTGCGGCACGAAGCCGGCCGCGCCGCACGCCCGTTCGATCATCTCGTGGCACGACACGCCTTCGACCGGCACCAGCCACGACTCGGCCGCGAAGTCCGCGAGCGACACCGTCTGCCCGTCCGGCACACCTCGCGCCGCCGGCAGGGCGAGCAACACCGGATCGTCGAGCAGGTGCCGGCTCTCGCACGCCGCGGGCACATCGCGGGGGAGCAGCGAGTACCCGTGCACGACCGCGATGTCGACCTCCCGCCTGCGCAGCGTGCCGACCGACACTTCCGGTTCCTGCTCGACCAGTCGCAGCGTGACCGCACCACCGGCCAGCGCCGCCCACGCCGCGGGCAGCAGCGTGCGTGCCGCGGACGGGAACGCCGCCACCCGCACCGTGCCGCCACCCTGGCCGGTCAGCGCCGCCAGCGCCGACTCGGCCGCCGCCAGGTCGTTGAGCACGATCTCCGCATGGGCGACCAACAGCCGGCCTGCCGCCGTGAGCGCGAGTGTGCGGCCGTGCTTCTCGACGAGCTGCGCACCAGCCTCGCGTTCCAGCGCGGCCAGGTGCTGCGACACCGCCGGACCGGTCAGCCGCAAGGCTTCGGCGGCCGCAGTGACGGTGCCGTGCTGGCCGAGAGCGTGCAGGACGTGCAGGCGTCGCGGATCCAACATGAAGTACCACTTCCAGGACAGCCAAGAAACCGTAACTGGTTCTTCGCCATGCTAGCGGGCAGACTCGAACCGTGAAGGACGCGAGGGCGACGGCGGCGCTGGCCACGACCGTGGTGCTGTGGGCGTCGGCGTTCCCGGCGATCCGCGTCGGGTTGGCCGGTTACGGCGTCGCGGGGTTGTCGTTCGCCCGGCTGCTCGTCGCGTCCGTCGCGCTGGCCGCGGTGGCGCCGGTGCTCGGCGTGCGCAGGCCACGGCGCGCCGATCTGCTCCTCATCGCGCTGTGTGGTGCCGCAGGCATGAGCGCGTACCAGCTGCTGCTCAACTGGGGCGAGGTCCGGGTGCCCGCCGGCACGGCGAGCCTGCTGGTGGCGACCGCGCCGGTGTTCAGCGCGGTGCTCGCCGTGGCGTTCCTCGGCGAGCGGCTCACCTGGCCGAAGATCGCGGGCAGTGTCGTGGCGCTCGCGGGTTCGGCGCTGATCGCGGTCGCGGGCGGCGTCGGCTACTCGGCCGCGGCGTGGGTGGTGCTGGCCGCCGCGGTCGTGCAGGGCGGGTATCACTTGGGCAGCAAACCGTTGCTGCGCCGGTATTCCGGCGTCGAAGTAGCCTGCTACGCGATGTGGGCGGGCACCGCGTTCCTGCTGCCGCTCGCGCCCGCCGCCGTGCACGGCGTGCTGACCGCACCCGCGTCGGACACCGCGTCCGTCGTCTTCCTCGGCGTGCTCCCGTCGGCGGTCGGCTTCGTCGTCTGGGGCTACGCGGTGGCCAGGAACTCCGTGGCCACCGCGACGGCCGCGCTGTATCTGGTGCCGGTCGTGGCGCTCGCGGTCGCCTACGTGTGGCTGCGCGAGATCCCGACCTGGATCGACATCGTCGGTGGCGCCGTGAGCATCGGTGGCGTGGTGCTGATCAGATCGGCCCGCCCACGCCGGCGGGCACCGGCAGATACGTCGACAGACCACCCGGACCCGGCAGTCCCGGTGCCGGATGCGCCCGCAGCTCCGACTCCCGGTAGCGCAGGCAACCCGCGTGCCAGTTGAGGATGCCCGACATCCAGTTCTGCAGTTCGGCCGCGTAGGCCAGCAATGACTCGCGCGCGGCCGCGTCGAGATCGAAATCCTCGAACATGGTCGGCAACTCGACCGCCAGAATGTGCTCGAACTGGGCCATCCTGGCGTTCATCAGGTCGCCCACGATCGCCAGCGCGCGGTCCTGGTCGCAGCCGAGGAAGTTGCGCACCACCAGCACCGCGTTGTGGATCTCGCCCTCGAACTCCAGCTCCTTCTGGTAGGAGTACAGGTCGTTGGTCAGGCAGGCGTAGTCCGCAGCCGCGTTCTCCATCGACCGCACCGGAGTACTGCGCAGCACCTCGGGCGGCACCGCGTCGCTGTGCGCCAGGCGGGACAACGACATCGTCATGTCCGACCCGAACGTCCTGCGCCGCATCTCGACGTAGTCGATCGGATCCGGGATGCGGTTCACCACCTGGTTGGCGATCTCCCAGAGCCAGCTGTCCAGCATGGTCAGATTCGTCTGCCGGAACGCGGCCCGGGCCTCCGGTGCCATCGGGCCCGCCGTGCGGACCCAGAGATCGGCGAGCCCGCGTTCCAGCGGCGTCACCGGTACCGGCATCGTGGTCAGGTCCAGCGGGATGAACCGGGCGAGCCGTTCGTTGCATGCCTTCGCCCCGGCGTAGTCCCGCGTCGCGCCGAAGACGATCGGGTAGTAGTCGTCGCCGTAGGTGCCCCAGGTGAGCCAGCCGGTGGTGACGTCCAACTCTTCCGGGCTCGCATCGGAGTGGATGGCCGCAGCGCACAGCGTGAGGTCGTTGGCGATCACCTTCCGTTCGTCCCAGACGCGCTCGGTCAGCATGCCCATCCGCTTCGTCCACTCCAGGTGATGCTCGCGTCCCTCATCGAGATGTGGACTCATCCGCAACTCGTAGGGCATGTGCCACTGCGGCAGATTGACCGGGGCGACCCGCTCGAACGGGACGTGGCTGTGGCTGCGCGACCGCTGCGGCGCGGTGGCCAAAAGCGACGACACGATCCGGGCCGTCTGCGTGCCGATGCCGTGCGGCCCACCGAGGACACTGCCCGCCGCCTGCCCGCCGCCGTTCATGTACCGGCTGGAGCGCAGGTGCCACTCGTGGCCGCCGGATTGCCAGTCCTGCAGACCCTTCACGTAGGCGGCGGTGTCCGCGCGCTGCTTCGGCTCGATGTGGTGTTCCTCGAACAGCGCGGGTACCTCGGTGAGCGCGGTGTGCTCGAACTGGTGCAGCCGCGAGGTCAGCAGGTCGTTGACGGCGTCGGCCGCCTCCTGCGTCGTGCAGCCGAGAAACTTCTCGAACACCAGCACGCCGTTGGACAGCTCGCCCTCGTCGAGCACCTCGCGCTCGTAGGAGAACAGGTCGTTGCGCAGGTGCACGCCGTCGGCGAACGTGTCGCGCAGCACCTGCATCGGCCGGGTCGCGGCGATCGCCGCTGGCACCTCGGCGCCGACGGCGTGCTCGATCAGATTCGCCGACCACGGCGCGCCGCCGACCTTGCGCCGCATCTCGACGTACTCGATCGGATTGGACACCCGGCCCTCGTTGATGTTGGCCAGTTCCCACAACGATTCGTCGAGCAGGTTCTTGGTGCTCTCCACGAACCGCTCCCGGAAGTCCTGCGAGTGCACCGGGACCGTGCGCCTCCACAGATCGGCAAGACCCCGTTCGACCGGGTTCCGCGGCGTCTCGGTGATCACGCCGTCGACCGGCATGAACGCGGCCAGCCGCTCCAGATACGCCCGCGCGCCCGCGATGTCGTTGGTGCGCTTGTACAACTCGAGGAAGTGGTCGTCGAAGTAGAACACCCACACGTACCAGTCGGTCACCAGGTCGAGCGCCTCACCGCTCGCGTCCGGGTGCGTGTAGCTGCACAGCAGCGCGTAGTCGTGCGAGTCGAAGTCGTGCTCGTCCCAGATCGCGATGCCCTCCTGCGGCACGTCGATCATGTCCATGCTGTACGCCCAGGCCTTGCTGTGCGCCCGCGCGCGTGCCAGGTTCGGGTTCAAGCGCGCCGGATACGGCATGTAGAACTCCGGAAGCTCGAACGGCTGCATCAGGTGCACCTGGCCTTCCCGGTGACATCACGTGGTCCCTGCTCAGCGCAGGCAACCAAACGGAGATCAGCTGCGCCAAGGCTTGCCGCGGTGTTCCACACGATCGGGACGGGCAGGTCGCCCGACCGGCCCAACCACTACCTGCGCTGGTCGTCGCCGCGCGGCGATCGGGTCAGCTGTCCGGGCGCCGCGTCGGCGGTGGCAGGTCGGCCGGGCCTGGGTGGGCACCTCGCCGAACCGGCCCCCCGCAGGTCGCGGTACGCGGTTTCGATCTCGCCCGGCACGTTCATCACGAACCGTCCGCCCAGTGCCACCGATTGCCCGATGGGGCGGGCGCTGTAGGGCCTGCTCGTCCCGGTCGGGCACGGTCGGCCGAGCACGCTGTCGTCCTCACCGGTCGGGTCGGACCAGGCCACCTGGCCCGTTGTGAAGGCGGAGCCCGCGATGGTCACGATGCCGGACAGCGCATAGGGGAAGGCCCGGTGATCGGCGGGCGGCGCGCAGTCGACCGAGACACCCGGATCGACGGTCACCACGGCACCCTGGACCGGCCGGCGGTGCACGATGGGCCCGGTGACACCGGCGACCGGACACGACGTCGAGTACGGCGCCGGTCGGCGAGCGCCTTTGGTGACGGCCGGTAGCGAACAATTCTGTGCCACCCGCAGTAGACAGCGTCCTGGCCTGCGCTTTCGTCACGCGGAGTGATATCGTACGGCCGTGGCCGAGCACGACAGGGCGATCGATGTGCCGGACGGCGTCGAGCGGGTCAGCTTCCTGCTCGCCCGGCACGGCGCGATCACGAACGCCCGGATCCGGGACGCGCTCGCCGACATCGGGTACACGGTTCGGCACGGCAGCACCCTGATCACGCTCGCCGATCGGGGTCGGATGGGCCAGCAGGCGTTGTGCGTCGCCATCGGTGTGGACCCGAGCGTGCTGGTCGGCATCCTGAACGACTTGGAGGGCGCCGAGCTGGTCGAACGCCGGCGCGATCCCGCGGACCGCCGCCGTCACATCGTCGCGATCACGCCCAAGGGCGAACGGGCGGTCGCCGACGTGCGCACAGCGCTCGCCGCGGTGGAGCGAGACCTGTTCGCCGGCTTGGCTGCCGCCGAACTCACGCAGTTGCGCACTTTGCTCGCCCGAGTCCGCACCCAACCCGACGACTCGGCCTGCCCGGAGTCGTGATCGCCGAGATCCGCGCAGCTGCTGGGGTCGTGCGTGGTTCGGGAGAATGCCGTCGCGGTCTGCCGCGGCATCCCGTCCGCCTGCCACCTGTCGGCTCGCGACGATTCGGGCACCTGCGGTTGTGCCGTCGTGGAACGGCGTGCGTGACCCACCGCGCTTCGGCCCAGCGGTTGCGCAAGCGACTGACTCCGTCATGTCGTCCGGATACGGCACATTCCGCCCAAGGCGGCGAAGGGCCCGGCCGACGGCGCGGTACCGCCCGCGCCGGCTGGTCCCGAGCACGACTTCCGCTCGATCCGATCGGCGGCGAAGATCCGCGAAGCGGCCGAGGACTGGCGCGTCCTGGGCACCGACGACGATCCTGTCGTCCAGGAAGCACTAGTGGCCAGCGCGCGGCAGGTGAACAACCGGCAGGCGTTCTGACCAGCCCGGCCCGTGGGCGCCAGTGTCGTCGTTCACGGGTCCGGACCTATCCCTGGGAGGTTCGTTGCCCGCTCTGCTGGTGATCAGTGCCCATGCCGGTGACTTCGTGTGGCGGGCGGGCGGCGCGATCGCGCTGGCCACCGCGCGTGGCGACCGCGCGAAAGTGGTGTGCCTGTCGTTCGGCGAGCGCGGCGAGTCCGCGCGCGCCTGGCGGGAAGGCCTTGGCCTGGACGAGATCAAGAAACTGCGCCGGGCCGAGGCCGAGCGCGCGGCCGAGGTACTCGGCGCGGAGATCGAGTTCCTGGACGCGGGCGACTACCCGCTGCGCGAGACCGACGAACTGGTGGACCGGCTGGTGCACGTCTACCGCGACGTCGACCCGGCCGTGGTGCTCACCCATCCGACGGCCGACCCGTACAACGGCGACCACCCGGCCGCGGCCCGGATGGCGTTGCGGGCCCGGATTCTGGCGCAGGCGATCGGCTACCCGGCGCCGGGCGAACCGCTGGGAGCGCCACCGGTGTTCTTCTTCGAGCCACACCAGCCCGAGCAGTGCGGTTTCGTGCCGCAGGTGCTGCTGGACATCACATCGGTGTTCGAGACCAAGCGGCGGGCGATGGAGTGCCTGCCCGCACAGCAGCACATGTGGGACTACTACACGGATCTGGCGAAGCGGCGCGGCGTGCAGCTCAAACGCAACGCGGGCCCGAACCTGGGCCTGCCGCACTCCACCATGGGGGAGGCCTACATGCGGCTGTACCCGCAGGTGACGGACGTGCTGTCGTGACGCCCGTGGTGGTGACCGGCCCGGAGCGGGCACCGATCGAGCGGGTCGACGAGCTCGCGGAGTACGGCGTGGCCACCGTGCACGAGGCGCTCGGCCGCGTCGGCCTGCTCGGCAGCGGGCTCAGGCCGATCCAGCGGGACGCCGGCATCGGCGGTACCGCCGTGACGGCGTTGTGCTGGCCGGGGGACAACCTCATGTTGCACGTCGCGGTCGAGCAGTGCGGGCCCGGCGACCTGCTGGTCGTGACGACGACGTCGCCCAGCACGGACGGGATGTTCGGCGAACTGCTGGCCACGTCGCTGCGTGCGCGCGGGGTGCGTGGCCTGGTCACGGAGACCGGCGTGCGGGACGTGGCCGACCTGCGGCGGATGGGTTTCCCGGTGTGGTCGGCCGCGATCAGCGCGCAGGGCACCGTGAAGTCGACGGCCGGTGCGGTGAACGTGCCGATCGTGGTCGGCGGGCAGTTGGTGCGCCCGGGTGACGCGATCCTGGCCGACGACGACGGTGTGCTGTGCGTGCCCCGGGCGGATGTCGAGCGCGGCCTGGCGGCGTCGCAGGCGCGGGTGGCGAAGGAGGCGGCGGCGCGGGCCGCGTTCGAGGCCGGTGAGCTGGGCCTGGACCGGTACGGGCTGCGCGCGAAGCTCGACGAGCTGGGGGTGCGGTACGTGCCGGCGGCCGAGTACGAGGCGCGCAACGGCTGAACACACCGCGCCGTCGATGGCCTTGCCGCTACGTCAGCTGGTCCACGATGCCGGCTAACCGGTCCAGCATCGGGAGGGCGCGTTCGGCACCGTACTCGGGGACGACGAACAGGCAGCGCGTGATGCCGACGGCGCCGTAGGCCTCGATGGCGACCGGGTCGGCCTGTGCGCCGAACAGCGTGATCGGCACCGGACCGCGGCCGATCGCGCCCGCCCGGCGTTGCAGCGCGGCCGCCCTGCGCGCGAACGGGCCGACGTTGTCCCTGGTCACGCCCTGTGGGAACCACTCGTCGCCGAAGTCGAGCACGCGGTCCTCGACGGCGGGACCGTTGCCGCCGACCAGGATCGGCGGGTGCGGTTTGGTGACCGGCTTGGGCCAGGACCACAGCGGGCCGAAGTTGACGTGCCTGCCGCGGAAGGAGGCCTGGTCGTTGGTCCAGATCTCGCGCATCGCGTGCACCCGTTCGGCCAGCACCGTCATCCGATCGGCGGGATGGGTGCCGTGGTTGGCCATCTCCTCGCGGTTCCAGCCCGCGCCGACGCCGAACAGCATCCGGCCGCCGGACAGGTGGTCCAGGCTCGCGACCTCCTTGGCCGTGACGATCGGGTCCCGCTGCGCGACCAGGCACACCCCGGTGCCGAGTTTGATGGTGCTGGTGGTGGCGGCGACCATGCTCAGGGCGACGAACGGGTCGTAGGCGTGGGCGAAGCCGTCGAGCGGCTCGTCGGTCTCGGCGCCCGGCCGGCGGCTGTTGACCGGGATATGGGTGTGCTCGGCGAAGAACAGCGATTCGAAGCCACGCTCCTGCGCCGCGCGGCCCAGGCTGACCGGATCCATCGCGCGGTGCGTCGGGTACATGATCAGGCCGAACCGCATGTCGGCCAAGTTACGCTCGCCCTGATACTTCTGAACCACTATAGCTTCAGTGACGAGTGAAATTAACTGCCTGCGGCAGAATCGGCGCATGACCTACGGCTACCTGGGCAGCCTCACAACCCGCTTCGGACACCGGGAGGAGGTCGTCGACATCCTGCTCAGCGGGGTCGAGAGCCTGCGGGCCGCGGGGTGCCTGCTGTACCTGGTGTCGGTATCGGCCACCGACCGCACGGTGATCTGGGTGACCGAGGTGTGGCAGAGCAAGGAGCAGCACGAGGCGTCGCTGCGCCTCCCGCAGACCCAGGCGGCGATCGCCAGAGCGCAGCCGTTGCTGACGGGCGAGTTCACCCGCCAGGAGCTGACGGTGATCGGCGGCCTCGGCGTCTGACCCACCGGTCAGGTGTGGGGACGCCGAGTGCGTCGAGCGCTGGGTGGCACGCCGGCGTCCAGTCGGTGCGGTTCGGCGGCCGTAGGCGGTTGCCCGGGCCAGGAGTCCTGTCGATGTGGCGCCGGCCGATGTGGGCGGGTCGTCGGTGTGGGGGTGCCGAGGGCGGCTGCGCGGTGGCGAGGAAATCGCCGTGGGGTGTATCTGCCGGGTCAGGGTCCGCCGGGTGGATCGGGTTGTACGAACGGATCGGTTGGTGTCGCGTCCGCTGACCGAGGCCGATGTGGATCGTCCGGTCGAGTTGGCCGGTGATCCGGAGGTGAAGCGGTTCCTGGCGGGTGGTCGGCCGACGCCGCGGTAGCAGTGAAGACTGACGTGACACAAATATGTGTCGTGTCAGGTGATTGTGAGGGGGAACGGGGGAGTGCGCAGGCGGCGGCCGCCGACGCCGACCGTGGTGTGCAGGGTCCACTGGCCCGGCGGGATCGCATGACCCAGAGCCGCGACCCGGCTGGCGGTGCCGATCCGCAGGGGGATCGCCACGGTGGCAGCGGGTTCGATGCCGCGGGTGATCAGCTGCAGTGTCATGAAACCGGCGGCCGTACCGACCGGGTGGCCGGTGTCCGGGTCGGTGACGATCCCGGTCAGCTGCCCGGTGGTGAGCACGATGTCGGTGTCGGTGTGGTTGGTGACCAGCAATTGGGTCGTTTCGCTGTGGCCGCTGCGGATCGTGAGCGGCTCGGCCAGGTCGAAGGTCACCTCGTCCGGCGAAGCGTCGTCGGCCGGTTCCTCGAACAGGGGCAGGTCTTGCGCCGCGGGATACGACATGGCTCCGACGGTGAGCCGGACGTCGTCACCGAAGCGGCGGTGCAGCTGTGCCGCCTCGTCGCTTGCCCACGCGGCCAAGTTGATCTGGACCGGCAGGGCCTGCTCGTCGCCGCGTGGATCGGGATAGCCGCTCAGCGGAGTGGGTCGTGCGTCGCGCAGCCGGACGATCTCGGTGCCGAGGTCGTCCCAGACGGTCATGCGCGCAGCTCCTGGCCGGATCGGCGGTCGCGTTCGGTGGGGACGGCCGGGGTGGGTTGCGGGCGGCCGACGAGGATCAGTACGAGGACGCCGCCGACGATCCCGACGATACCGGCGATCAACTGGATGTGGTCGAGCCCACTGGCGAACGCCGCGTGCACCAGCTGGTCGACGCCCGAGCGGGCCGCCGGTGGGGTGGCGGCGACGAGCTGCCCGGCCTTGCCCTCGGTCACGGCGGTGGCGGCCGCGGGGTGCCCGGCGAACGAGTCGGCGATGCGGGCGGTCAGCACACTGCCCAGCACGGCGATGCCCAGGGCGTAGCCGAGTTGGCGGAACGTGTTCACCGCGCCGCCGGCCATGCCTGCGCGCTCCGGCGGTGCCGAGCCCAGCGCGGCGGCCACCAGCACAGGCGAGGCCAGGCCCACGCCCACGCCGGTCACCATCAGGCCGGGTAGCAGCGCGAGCCAGCCCGATTCGGCGGTGAGGAACGTCCTGGCGAGTGCACCCGCGCCGATCAGGATCAGCCCGATGCCCAGTGGCCACTGCGGTGGGATGCGGTGCATGTGGCGGCCGATCAGGATGGACACGACGAACCCGACGATCGCCATCGGCGCGAGCACCAAGCCCGCGCGCAGCGCGTCGAGCCCGAGCACCGACTGCAGCCACAGCGACAGGTACACGGCAGGGGTGAACGCGGCCGCGGTGAGCACCATCGCGGCGAACATCAAGGTGGCGAAGGAGATCCGGCGCAGCAGGCTCAGGTCGAGCAGTGGCGTGGCGGTGCGGCGTTCGATCAGGACGAACGCGACGAGTGACCCGGCCGCGACGGCGAACGAGACGAGGGTGATGGGGTCGGCCCAGCCGTGGTCGCCGCCGTAGATCAGGCCGAACGTGGCCAGCGCGGCGAACGCCGTGACCGTGACGCCGCCCTGCCAGTCGATGCGTGCCCGGTTGCCGCGCGACTCCGCCAGCACCCGCCACGTCAGCACGAGCGCGACGGCGGCGATGGGGAGGTTGACCAGGAAGATGGACCGCCAGCCGAAGGTCTGGGTGAGGAAGCCGCCGAACACCGGTGCGATGGCCGCGGCCGCGGAGTTCACCGCACCCCATACGCCGAACGCGATGCCGCGGTCGCGACCGCTGTAGGTCACCGACAGCAGCGCGGTGTTCGTGGAGAACATCGCCGCGGCGCCGACACCTTGCACGATGCGGGCGGTGATGAGCAGCCACGCGGTGGGTGCCAGGCCGCAGCACAGCGACGCGACCGCGAACAGCGCCAGGCCGATCGCGTAGAGCTTGCGGCGGCCGAAGCGGTCGGCGATGGAGCCGGCGACCAGCAGCAGCGCGGCGAGCGCGACCGCGTAGGCGTCCACGACCCACTGCAGGGACGAGAACGAGGCGTGCAGTTCGACGGCCATCGAGGGCAGCGCGACGCTCACGATGGTGACGTCGACCAGCAGCATGAAGGTGCCCAGGCAGATGGCCAGCAATGGGCCCCACTTGTCGCGCATGGCGGCACTCCGTTCGTTCGGCTCCACTCCACGATGCTGGCATCAGCCATCGGATGCCAGCCATCCGGGAGGTATCGGCGGATTTCGCCGCGAGCTAATCTGAAGTGGTGATTTTCGACGGAGCTGATCGGCTGGACGTGCAGTTGGCGTACGCGTTGCAGCTGGCGGGACGCACCCCGTTCAGCCGGATCGCAGAGGTGCTGGGTGTATCCGACCACACGGTGGCCCGCCGCTACGCGCGGCTGCGCGGCACGGGCGCCCTGCGGGTACGGGGGCTGGCCGAGCCCGACAGTGTCGGGCAGACGCAGTGGCTGGTGCGGATGGAGTGCATGCCCGGCGTGTCGGTGCGGTTGGCCGAGGCCTTGGCGCGGCGGCCGGACACGGCGTGGATCAGCTTGAACTCCGGTGGCACACAGGTGATGTGCGTGCTGCGTACCGAACGTGGCGACGATGAGGACCTGTTGCTGCGGCTGCTGCCCAACGCGCCGCGGGTGACGAGCGTGTCGGCGCACTGCACGCTGCACACGTTCTTCGGCTACCGGCAGAGCCTGCTGGACAAGACCGAAGTCCTGTCAGCGGAGCAGATCACCGCCCTCGACTGCCGCCAATCGTCCGATGTGGACGCGACGGTCGAGTTGGACGACGGGGACCGGGCGCTGTTCGCGGTGTTGGCCGCCGACGGCCGGGCGAGCCTGGCGGAGCTGGCCGCCGTGACGGGCTGGTCGCAGACGACGGTGCGGCGGCGGATGGCCGACCTGCAGCAGCGCCGGGTGCTGTATTTCGACGTGGACCTCGACCTGGCGATCGTGGGGCCGCACGTGCGGGCCGCGCTGTGGCTGTCGGTCGCGCCCGATCGGCTCACCGAGGCGGGGGAGGCGCTGGCCCGGCACTCGGTGACCGCGTACGTCGCGGCCACCACCGGCGCCACGAACCTCTACGCGAGCGTGGTCGCGCCGACCAACGAGGCGCTCTACCGGTACCTGACCACCGACGTCGCCGCGCTGCCCGGAGTGCAGCATCTGGAGACGGCGCCGGTGATCCGCACCGTGAAGACGACCGGGCGGGTCGCTGCGCGCACCGCGGTGTAGCGGCTCACAGGTCGCGGAAGGGTTCGATCCGCGCACCGAGCTGGTTGAGCCGGTCGGCGAGCTGCTCGTAGCCGCGGTTGATGACGTACACGTTGCGCAGCACCGATGTGCCCTTCGCGGCGAGCATCGCCAGCAGCACCACCACGCCGGGCCGCAACGCGGGCGGGCAGATCACCTCGGTGGCCGACCAGTGCGTGGGGCCGGCGACGTAGACGCGGTGCGGGTCCATCAGCGTCACGGCCGCGCCCAGCTTCGTCAGTTCCGTCAGGTACAGCGCGCGGTTCTCGTAGACCCAGTCGTGGATCAGCGTCGAGCCGTGCGCGGTGGCGGCGATCAGCGCGAAGAACGGCAGGTTGTCGATGTTGAGGCCGGGAAAGGGCATCGGGTGGATCTTGTCGTGCGGGGCGTGCAGGACCGACGGTCGCACGGTGAGGTCGACCAGCCGGGTGCGGCCGTTGGCGGCCGGGTACTCCGAAGTCCGGTCGTAGTCCAGGCCCATCTCCTCCAGCAGCGCCAGTTCCACTTCGAGGAACTCGATCGGGCAGCGCTGGATGGTGATCTCCGAGTCGGTGACGATGGCCGCGGTGAGCAGGCTCATCGCCTCGATCGGGTCCTCGGAGGGCGCGTAGTCGACGTCCTTGTCGATCTCCGCGAGGCCGTGCACGGTGAGTGTGGTGGTGCCGACGCCGTCGATCCGCACGCCCAGCTCGGTCAGGTAGAAACACAGGTCCTGCACCATGTAGTTGGAACTGGCGTTGCGGATCACCGTGGTGCCCGCGTGGCGGGCGGCGGCCATCAGCACGTTCTCGGTCACGGTGTCGCCGCGTTCGGTCAGCACGATCGGCCGACCCGGGCGGACCGTGGCGTCGACCTGGGCGTGGTACTCGCCGCCGGTGGCCTTGACCTCGAGCCCGAACGGCCGCAGCGCGCTCAGGTGGGGTTCGACGGTGCGGGTGCCCAGCGCGCAGCCGCCCGCGTAGGGCAGTTCGAACTGGGTGCGGTGATGCAGCAGCGGGCCGAGGAACATGATGATGCTGCGGGTGCGGCGTGCGGCCTCGACGTCCATCGTGGCCAGGTTGAACCGTGCGGGCGGCACGATCTCCAGGTCGTTGTCCTCGCCCAGCCAGCGGTAGCGCACCCCGATGCTGGCCAGCACCTCCAGCAGCCGGTTGACCTCCTCGATGCGCGCGACCCGGCGCAGCGTGGTGCGACCGCGGTTGAGCAGCGCCGCGCACAGCAGCGCGACCCCGGCGTTCTTGCTGGACTTGACGGTGATGCTGCCCGACAGCTGCCGCCCGCCGACGACCCGCAGGTGCATCGGCCCTGATCGGCCCAGGGACACGATCTCGGAGTCCAGCGCGTTGCCGATGCGGGTGAGCATCTCCAGGCTGAGGTTCTGGTTGCCCTGTTCGATGCGGTTGACGGCGCTCTGGCTGGTGCCCAGTGCCTCGGCCAGTTGTGCCTGGGTCCAGCCGCGGTGTTTGCGGGAGTCCCTGACGAGGGTGCCGATCCGTCGGAGGTAGTCGCCGAGCAAGAGTGCACTGTCCGCCATGAGCCGGGACGGTATCTCACATGTGATGTGAACGCGCGCCGACATGCCCTTGAGCGGGGTAGTTCACCTGATATTTATGCCTGTCATGACGTTCGGTACACCTCGGCCGCCCGTGCGAGGGCCTCGGGCACGTCAGCGGAATGATAGGGCCGTTCGGCCGGTTCGATCGACGCGACGAACGTGCTGTAGGCGATCGCGTCCCGCAACGCGGCCACGACCTCCAGCAGACCCAACGCGCGCGCCGGGTCGCTACCGGGTACCGCCTGAAGCCACCGCTCACACCACCGGCCGGCCAGAGCGGGCGCCGGCCGCGCCCAGTCGCGCATCCGGATCAGGTCCAGCGCCGGGTGCCCGATGACACTGTCACCCCAGTCGAAGATCACCGTGGACCGTGCACCGCGCACGTTGCCCGGGTGGAAATCGCCGTGTACCAAGGTGTCCGGGACCCCGCACCCGGCGATCCGCGCGAAGCGCTCCGGCAACCCGGCCACGATCTCGCCCAGCACCGCCCGATCGGCAGGCGGCCCCCACCGCTCGACCACCTCGCCGATCCGCCGCACGAACGTGTCCGCCCGCAGCTCCGGCACGCCCAGTGCCAGCAGCTCCGGCACCCGGTCGACCGCGGCCACCTGGATGTCCAGCAGCGCGGCCAGCATCGGCTCGCGCTGCACGGGCGTCGCGTCGTGCAGGTCGGCGCCCGGAATGTCGGCCAGCACCATCCGGCACCCGTCCGCGCCGAGCACCACCGGTGTCGACGGGCGGCCCAGCCACCCCAGCACCGCGGCCTCGTGCCCGGCGAAGCCCGGCACCTCCTTCACCCACACCGGCCCGGCTGCGGTGTCCAGCCGCCAGATCGACGAGAGGTGCCAGGACCGCACCTGCCGCGCCGACACCACCGGCCGCCCCAGCACGTCCCCTGCCCACGCCAGAGTCGCCGCCGGTCCGCCGGGCCGCGCCCACGCCATCCGCAACGGCTGTGGTGCCGTCCAGTCCGACCGCACCGCGGACCGGTCCAGCCCCGCGGGCGCGGGCCCGGCGTACTCGGCGAGATAGGTGAGCGCGCCGCCGTGCGGGCGGGGCCGCTGCGCGGACAGCAGCCGCAGCACCGTCACGTCCAGCCCGGCGCCGTGGGCCAGGTCGACGACCTCGCCGACCTCCTGCCACCACGGCGATGCCGTCGCACCGGGCAGGGTCACCGCGCCGAGCGCGACGCCACCCGGATCGACCAGGGCCAACGTGACCGTCCGCACGGTCCGCAGGCTATCCGGCCGCGGCGGCCTCGTCAGGCGAGTTCGCCGGGCGGCCACGGACCGCCAGGGCACTCTTCATCAGGATCAGCAGCACCGTGCCGATGATCAGCGGCTGGCTCAGGATCAGCCGCACCACCGCGGGCAGCGCGGCCAGCGTCGTGGCGGGCACGAACAGCCCACCCATCGCGGTGATGAACGGGACGCCGGCGATCAGCAGGTTGCGCTGGTCCCAGTGCACGTGCGACAGCACGTCGATCGCGCTGGCGAACAGCACCCCGAACAGGACGGTGCCGCTCGCGGCCAGCACCGGCAGCGGCACCGCTTGCAGCAGGCTGTCGAACGGTCGCAGGCCACCGAGCACCAACAGGATGATGCCGGTGGTCAGCGTGACGTAGCGCGAACCCACGCGGGTGACGCGCAGCAGGCCGATGTTGTCCGGGTAGGCCAGGGTGGACAGTCCACCGAACAGGCTGCCGATCGTGCTGCCCAGCACCTCACCGAACACGCCCTGCGAGACCCGGTACGCGCTGAGGTCCTGCTCGCCCCAGCGGGCCACGATGTCGTAGGTCGCGATGCTCTCCGCGATCGCCGGCAGCAGCGTGATGAAGAAGATCACCACGAGACTGCCGTCCACGGAGAACCCGAACGGGAAGAACCTGGGGACGGTGAGGCCCACGTTGTGGGTGACGTCGCCGAACGTGGTCGGCTCGAAGATCGCGTAGAACACGGTGCCCACGACGACACCGATCAGTACCGCGCCGCGGCGCAGCATGTTGCCCTTGGGCAGCGCCGTGAACACGATGACCAGCACCGCCGCGATCAGGCCCGCGATGATGTTGATGCCGGGGAATCCGGGGCTGGCCGGGGTGCCCAGCCAGTTGGGCAGCCCGGTGTTGGCCAGCTGGGTCGCGAGGATCATCACGATCACGCCGGTCACGATCGGGTCCCGCACGAACTTGCTGAGCAGCGTGATCACGCCGAACCGTTTCAACGGGATCGCCAGCACGCACCAGATCGCGCCCGCGATCACCATCGACCCGAACGCGGCACCCAGGCCGCCGTGCTCGTGGCCGACCGCGAGCAGCGCGGCCAGCGTCCCGGCGTAGGGGCCCTGGATCACCGGCAGCCGCAACAGGAACACCGACTGCAGGATCACCACCAGCCCGGACGTCATGAACGTGACGCCGTAGAGGTAGGCGGTGTCGGTGGGCGACAGCTTGAACGCGGCGCCCAGCAAGCGCCGGGAAGATCAGCAGCCCGGCCATGCCCAGGATGTTCTGCACACCGAGGCCGATCGCGGTGGGCGTGGGCACCCGCTCGTCGATGCCGACGTCGAACACCTTGCGCCGCGGCTGCTGTGCCGGCTGCGTGGTGTCGGCCTCGGGCCGGGTGTCCGTCATGTGGAGTCCCCGACGTCACGACCGCGCAGCCGGGCGAACAGCCGCCGGAAGATGCCCGCGATCACACTCCACACGATTCCGGATGCCTTGATCGCGTCGTCGGCGGCGGGCTTGGCGGGTTTCACCGGGGTGGTAACCGGCGCGGCCCCGGCCGCGGGGGGCTCGGTCGAGGCCGCACCGGAGTCTGCGATGGAGGCAGCGGTGGAGTCCGTGGTGGCGGCAGCGGCCGCGGGAACGTTGGCCGCCTCGATGGTCTCGCGTACCCGCGTCGCGAGCTGGCCGACCATCTTGTTCGACACGTCGGCCATCACCGAACGGCCGAACTGGGCGAGCTTGCCGGTCACCGACAGGTCCGTGGACAGCTGCACGGTCGAACCGTCATCCGCGGCTGCCACGCGCATCGTCGCGGTCGCCTTCGCCGCGCCGTTGCCCTTGGTGTCCTTGCCCTCGGCCAGCAGGACGACGACCCGGCCCGCCGCGTCCCGCTCGGTGATCGTGGCGATGCCCGAGTACGCGGCGGTCACCGGCCCGATCTTGATCTTGACCTTGCCCTTGTAGGAGTCGTTGCCCAGGTCCTCGACCAGCTCGGCACCCGGCATGCAGGTGACCACGTTGTTCGCATCGGACAGGAACGCGAACACCCGATCGGGATCTGCGGCCACGTGGAAGGAGTTCTCGATCAGCATCGTTGCCTCTTATGCTTATGCGGGTTGGGGTTCGACGGCCAGGGCCGCGTCCTCGATGGCGGCGACGACCCGGGCCGGCGTCACCGGTGCCCGGTCGATCCGCGCCCGCAGCGGGCGCAGCGCGTCCTCGACGGCGTTCGCGATCGCGGCGGGCGCCGGGATCGTACCGCCCTCGCCCGCACCCTTGGCGCCCAGCGGATTGAGCGGGCTGGGCGTGTGGATGTGGAACAGTTCGGCCTGCGGCACCTCGGTCGCCGACACCAGCGAGTAGTCCAGGTAGCTGGCCGCCTGCGGCTGGCCTTGCTCGTCGTAGGCGGCTTCCTCGTACAGGGCGTTGCCGATGCCGTGCGCGAACCCGCCGAGCACCTGGCCGTCCACCAGCCGCGGGTTGATCACGTTGCCGCAGTCGTGGCCGATGATGTAGCGCAGCACCGACACGCCGCCGGTGTCCGGGTCGACCTCCACCACGGCCGCGTGCGCGCCGCTGGCGTAGGCGGCGCGCTCGGGCGCGAAGTAGCTGGAGGTCTCCAGGCCCGCCTTGACACCCTTGGGCAGCGTGATGCCGTGCTTGCCGATGTTGGCCACCTGTGCCAGTTCCAGCAGCGTCTTGGACTTCTCGACGTCACCGTCCAGGCAGGCCCGGTCGCCGATGAAGCTGATCTCCGCCGGGTGCCCGCCCAGCAGGATCGCCGCGGTGTCCTGCAACCGTTCCCGCATCTGCTGTGCGGCCTGGTAGGTCGCCGGGCCGGCGGTGGCGGTGATGCGGGAGGCGAACGTGCCCTGGCCGAACGGGATCTTGCTGGTGTCGCCGGTCATGACGTCGATGTAGTCCATGTTGATGCCCAGCGCGTCGGAGGCGATCTGCGCGTACACGGTCTCGTAGCCCTGGCCCTGCCCGGCGGCGGCGAGCGTCACCAGCAGGCGGCCCTTGTTGGTCAGCCGGACCTTCGCGCCCTCGTACGGGCCAAGGCCGCAGCCCTCGACGTAGACGGCCAGCCCGATGCCGACCATGCGGCCCTGCGCGCGCATCTCCTCCTGCCACGCGCGGGTCTTCGCGTACTCCAACCGCTCCAGCGTGCCCGACAGCAACGCCGGGAAGTCGCCGCTGTCGTAGGTCAGCGGGCTGCCGTCGCGGAAGGTGATGCCCACCGCGTACGGGAACTCGTCGGCCTGGATGAGGTTGCGCTCGCGCACCACCGCCGGGTCCAGGTCCAGGTACTCGGCGATGCGGTCCATCATCCGTTCCATCGCGAACACCGCCTGCGGCCTGCCCGCGCCGCGCACCGACGAGGTCGGCACCATGTTCGTGTAGCAGGCGAGCAGTTCGATGTGGATGTTCGGCATCTTGGTACGGGCCGGGCACCGTGCTCGTCGTGATCGAGGGCACCTGCAGGCCCGCGCAGTACGCGCCCTGGTCGTGCTCCACGAAGTCCTGCAACGCCAGCAGCCTGCCGTCGTTGTCGAACCCGACCTCGATGCGGTGGGTCTGCGAGCGTTCCATCATCGCCGACACGAAGTTCTCCGACCGGTCCTCAACCCACTTGACCGGCCGTTCCGAGCAACTTGGCCACCCACGGGATGACCACTTCCTCGCCGTAGAACTGGGCCTTCGGGCCGAACCCGCCGCCCACGTCCGGCGGCGCGATGATCCGGATGTCGTCCTCGGGCATCTCGTAGATCATCGAGAGCTGCTGCCGCGCGTAGTGCGGCGACTGCGTGGTGTCCCACACGATCAGCTGCTCGGTCGTCAGGTCGTAGCGGGCGGCGACCGCGCGGCACTCCATCGAGTGGCCGCCACCGCGCATCACGAAGAACTCGCCCTGCAGCGTGTGCGGGGCCTCGCGCAGCGCCGTCTCGGTGTCGCCCGCGTTCTGCGACAGCTTCACCGCGACGTTGGTCTCGTCGCCCTCGTGCGCCAGCGGCCCGCCCGGCGCCAATGCCGCCGCGGTCGACCCGACCGCGGGCAGCTCCTCGTACTCGACCTCGATCAGCTCCAGCGCGTCCTCGGCCAGATACCGCGACTCCGCGACCACGATCGCGATCGGCTCACCGACGTAGTGCACCGCCTTGGGCGGCATCGGCAGCCGGGGGTAGTCCCGCAGCTGTGGGTGCATCACCTTGGGCGCCAACGGTTTCTGGATCTCCGCCAGATCCGCGCCGGTGAAGATCGCGACCACACCGGGCAGTTCGCGCGCCGCGTCCGCGTCGATCGACAGGATGTTGGCGTGCGCGAACGACGAGCGCAGGAACGCCGCCGCCAACGCGCCCGGCAGTTCCAGGTCGTCGAGGTAACGGCCGCGGCCGGTGAGCAGCCGGTCGTCCTCGCGGCGCGACACACTCGCACCGATCATGCCCTTGACGGTCCCGCCATCACTCACCGCTGGCCTCCTTGCTGGCATCCAGTACGGCCTGCACGAGCCCGGTGTACCCGGTGCAGCGGCAGATGTTGCCGGACAACACGTCCCGCGCCTGCTCCTCGTCGCGCACCGGTCCCTCGCGCAACGCCGCCGTCACGCTCATCAGGAACCCCGGGGTGCAGAACCCGCACTGCAGCGCGTAGTTCTGCTTGAACGCCTGCTGCAGCGGACCCAGCTCGCCCTCGCCCGCCAAGCCCTCGACCGTCTCCACCTGGGCGCCGTCGGCCTGCACCGCGAGCATCAGGCACGAACGCACCGCGGCACCGTCCACGATCACCGTGCACGCCCCGCACACCCCGTGCTCGCAGCCCAGGTGTGTGCCGGTCAGCCGCAGCCGCTCCCGCAGGAAGTCCGCCAGCGTCAGCCGGTCGTCCACCACGTGCTGGGCTGTCGTGCCGTTCACCGTCACCGAGATCAGATGCCCCGGTGCCTCCGCCGTCACCGTGTCGGTCGGCTGCTCAGACATGTGCCACCTCCTGCTGCGCGCGCACTTCGGCGAGCGCCCTTCTGACCAGCGCGCCCGTCAGGCGCTGCCGGTACGCCGCACTGGCGTGGATGTCCCCGGTCGGGTCGACGGCCGCGCGCGCCAGCCGCTCGGCCTCGCGCACCACGTCATCGCCCAACCGCTGCCCGATGACGTGCTCCTCGACCCCGGTGAGCCGCTGCGGCGTCGAGCTGACCCCGGCCGCCGCGATCCGGCACTCCCGCACCACCCCGGCGTCGTCCACCTGGCACAAGGCCGCGACGCCGGCCAGCGCGAAATCGCCGTGGCGGGTCGCGAACTCCCGGAACACCGAGTACGTGCCCGGGCCCGGCACGTTGACGCGCACCTTCACCAACAGTTCGTCCGGTTCCATCGCCGTGGTCAGGTGGAACTCGAAGAAGTCCGCGACCGGAATCGTGCGGGTGCCCCGCGCCGAGGCCACCGTGAACGTCGCGTCCAGCACCGACATCACACTGGGCAGTTCCGCGGCCGGGTCGGCGTGCGCGAGCGAACCGCACACCGTGCCCCGGTTGCGGATCTGCGGGTGCGCCACCTGCCGCAGCGCATCGGCCAGCACCGGCAGCCGCTGCGCCACCTCGGCGGAACGCTCCACGCGCCGCTGCCGCACCAGCGCCGGGATCACCAGCGTGTCCGCAGCCCACGAGACCTCGCCGAGGTCGCCGCCGAGCCGGTTGATGTCCACGAGGTGCTCGATCTGCGCGAGCCGGAAGTTCAGCATCGGCATCAGGCTCTGCCCACCGGCCAGCACCTTCGCCTCGTCTCCGTACTCGTGCAGCATCGCCAGCGCCTCGTCCAGCTCACGCGGCGCGTGATAGGCGAACCGGCCGGGCTTCATACGTTGGAACCTCCATCGATGGGGTGAGCGGGTCAGACAGCGGTGACGGGCTGCCCGTGCAGGTGCGCGCGGATCACCGCGGCCAGTTCGGGTCGCTCGATCAGTGACATGTGCCGCAGTTCGGGCAGCACCCGCAGAGTGGCGCCCGGGACACCCTCGGCGAGCGTGCGCGCCATGTCCGGCGGGGTCGCGTAGTCGTGCTCGCCGACCATGACCAGGGTCGGGGCGGTGATCGAGGGCAGCCGGTCGCGCGCGTCGAACGCGCCCATCGCCACACACGCGGCGGCGTGCGCCCGGCTGTCGGTGGCCACGAAGATCCGCACCACCCGCTCCACCTCACTGGGGTGATCGCGCACGAAGGGTTCGGAGAACCACCGGTCCACCTGGAACGTGACCTGCTTCTCCCGCGGCACGGACGCGGCCTTCTCGGCCCGCTCTGCCCACGCGCTCACCGCGTCCGGCCCGTACCAGGCGGTCGTGTCGGCCAGTGTCAGCGAGCGCACCCGGTCGGGGTGGCGCGCCGCGAAACTCATCGCGACCCCGCCGCCCATCGACATGCCCAGCAGGTGCACCGGCCCCACCGCGAGCGTGTCCAACGCCTGCGCCAGGTCGTCGGCCATGTCCTCCAACGTGAAGGAACCCCCGTCCCACGACGTGCCGCCGCAGCCACGCTGGTCGGGCGCGAACACCTGGAACTCGCTCGCGAGTGCCTCGGCCAGCGGCTGCCACAGCTCACCGGACAGGGCCAGCGGGTGCAGCAGGACCACCGGGTCACCGGTACCCCACGTGTGCATCACCATCCGGCCCTGGCCGATCTGCACCAGCCGACGCTCACCCGTCACGGTCACGCATTCCTCCAGAACAGTTCGGTGGCGTTCCCGGACAGGACCGCCTCGGTGTCGGACTCGGACAGCCCGGCGGCCCGCACCGTGGCCACCGGCGCCGGGTCGCCCAGCGCGAACGGGTAGTCGCTGCCCAGCAGCACGTGCCCCGCGCCGACCAGCCCGGCCAGGAACGCGATGCCGCCCGGCGACAGCGTCACCGTGTCGTAGTAGAAATCGCCCAGATACGCCGAGGGCTTCTCCCGCGCCAGCTCACCGGCGAACGCCTCCTTGGTGCGGTAGCCGCCGTCCAACCGGGTCGCCGCGTAGGGCAGGAAACCGCCGCCGTGCACCAGCACCAGCCGCAGCCCGGGATGGCGGTCCAGCAGGCCGTGCAGGATCAGCTCGGTCACCTCGAACGTGTTGTCGACCAGCCTGCCGTACACGTTGCCCAGCCCGCCCAGCGTGGACAGCTCACCCGACGGGCCACACGTCGGCGGGTGCAGCACGATCGGCGTGCCCGACTCGGCCGCCACGGTCCACAGTGGCTCCAGGCCCGGGTCGTGCAGCACCACCCCGCTGACCGGGTTCGTGTTGAGCACCACACCCGCCAGCTCCGGGCGGGCCACCGCCTCCGCGAGATCCTTCGCGGCCTGCTCGCCGTCGTCCACCGCGATCGTCGCCAGGCCCACCGCGTGGTCCTGCGAGGCGGCCACCGTCTCGCTCAGCGCGTCGTTGAGCCGCCGCGCCCAGTCACGTGCGTCGGCGGGGCTGGTCTTGCCGAACTGGATGTCCAACCAGGGCGAGAGCACATGCCGGGTGATGCCCGTGCCCTGCTGCCACTTCGCGCGCAGCGCTGGCTCCAGCATCCGCGCCCCGACCGGGCGGGTGTCACCCACACCGGGCACCGACACCACCCAACCGGCGTCCGTGCGGGTCGCGGCGAACCCGTCGACCTCGCCGTCGGCCAGCTGGTCCAACAGCATCGCGGGTACCACATGGGCGTGCACGTCCACGACAGTGCTGATCGGACTGCCGATCACGGGGTCGGAGCTCACCAGTGGGCCCGCCTTCCTTGTCCGGGGATTTTCTGAGGTTATGAGGCATCCCTCCGCCGGACCAGCGCCGTTTGCTGTTGCCCGTGGTTAGAACTGCTAACAGCGCACCGCTGGCAATACTGCGTGCCGCCGTGATGACATGATCCCGGTCGGATCAGTCCAGGTGACGGAGGTGCACGGCGTGGCGGGAGCGGGTCGGCGGGTGGTCGTGGCGATCACCGGAGCCAGCGGCGCCGCCTACGGGCTGCGCATGCTCACCCTGCTGCGCGACGCGCCGGACGTGGAAACCCACCTCGTCGTGTCCGGTGCCGGTGCGGTCACGCTGCGCCACGAATGCGACGTGTCCCTGGCGCAGGTGCGGGCCCTGGCCGACGTCAGCTACCGCTCCGGTGACATCGGCGCCGCCATCGCGTCCGGTTCGTTCGCCGTGGACGCCATGGTCGTCGCACCGTGCTCGATCAAGACACTGTCCGCCATCGCCCACTGCTACACCGACGACCTCGTCACCCGCGCCGCCGACGTCTGCCTCAAAGAGGGCAGGCCGCTGCTGCTCATGGTCCGCGAGACCCCCATGCACCTCGGCCACCTGCGCACCATGGTCGCCGCCACCGAAGCGGGCGCGATCATCGCGCCACCCGTCCCGGCGTTCTATCCTCGACCGGAGTCCATTGATGCCATGATCGACCACTCGGCGCGTCGTGCGCTGGTCCGGGTGGGTCTGACCGAACTGGCGCCGGCGGCATGGCAGGGTGAACTCAACGGACATGATCGACACGGCGATGAGCGCGTGGACGGCTAACCGCCCGCGCGCGGAGTAGGAACCCGGGTGCTGGAGGTACGGCGGCTGCGGATCTTCGCGGCGGTCGCTGAACGCGGATCGTTCACCGCGGCGGCCGAGGAGCTGTTCATGACCCATTCGGCCGTCTCCCAGCAGATGGCGTTGCTGGAACGGCAACTGGGTCTGCAGTTGATGGTGCGCGGCCCGCGCGGCGTGGAACTCACCGAACCCGGCCGGGTGCTGGCCGAACGCAGCACCGTGCTGCTGGGTTCCATCGCGACCATCGAACGCGAGATGCGCGACCTCAAGGCCAGGCACTCGCAGGTGCGGCTGGGCGCGTTCCCCACCGCCGGCGCCGACCTCATCCCGCGGGTCGTGCGCGAGTACCAGAAGCGCTACCCGGAGACCCGCATCGTGCTGCGCTCCGCGCACGCCGGCGACATGCCCTCCTACCTGCGCGACGGCTCCATCCACCTCGGGCTGATCTGGGACTACGACTACGCGCCGCGCACCGTGCCCGCCGACATCGAATGGGTCCACCTGGTCGACGACCCACTGTGCGTGCTGTTCCCGCCCGACCACCCGCTGGCCGGCGAGAAGTCGGTGGAACTGGCCGAACTGGCCGGTGAGGACTGGATCGTGCGTGGCCACCGGCCGCCCTACGACGACGCGTTCGTCGTGATGTGCCGGCTCGCCGGTTTCGAACCGAACATCACGTTCGTCACCGATGACTACCCCTCCGCGCAGGGCCTGGTCGCCGCGCGGATCGGTGTCAGCACGGCACCGAAGCTGTCGCTGGTCGCCCAACGACCCGACGTCATCGCCGTACCCATCGCCGCCCCGGCCCCGCACCGCCGCATCGCCGCCGTCCGGTTGCGCGACGCCAACCACCCGCCCGCCGCCCACCTGATGCTCGACGTGTTGCGGGAGACCACCGTCGACGACCTGAACGTCGAGGTGCCCACCAGATGACCGTCGAGGAACAGCAGGAACTGGAAGGCGTCCCCAGGCCCGAAGGCAGCGACGTCCTCGGCCGGATGCTCGGCGAGACCAGGTCCGACACGTCCCTGGTGGACAAGATGGTCGAAGACCTCGCCATGCGCATCATCGACGGCAGGCTCCCACCCGGCTCGGACGTCAACTCCGTCGAACTGGCCCGCCGCTACGGCAGCAGCCGCACCCCGGTCCGCGAAGCCCTCCTCACCCTGCAGCGCGAAGGCCTCGTCGACATCCCCGCCCGCCGCCGCCCCAGAGTCGCGCTGGTGACGTTGTCGCAGGTCAAGGAGATGTACGAGGTGCGGGCCAGCCTGCACGGCCTGGTCAGCGAGCTGATCGTGGACAACATCGGCGGCGACGGCCTCGGCGTGCTGCGCGGCTGGCACGACCAGCTGCGCGCCGACGCCGATCAGGGCGACGTCGAGTCCTACTTCTGGCACAACGTCGCCTTCCGCCAGGCCGAGGCCGAGATCGCGGGCAACCACCAGCTCACCCGGCTGCTGTCCACCCTCGGCCTGCGCACCTTGCAACTGCGCCACCTCAGCCTGTCCTTCCCCGGCCGCCTCGACCGCTCCGTCGAGGACCACGAACGCCTCCTGTCGGCCTACACCGAACGCGACGCACCACTCGCCGTCGCGCTCACCAAATCGATCATCATGGCGGGCTACCGGGCGATCGAGGCATCCGGCTGGTCCGGCCTCGAGGTCGACGACCAGGTGGTCGACGTCGGAAATCCTCCGGGAGTCGATCCGGGATAAGCGGCCTGCCGGCTCTGCGGAGCCCGTCTCGCCGCTCGCGCATGGCGCGGGCACCGAGAGGATCGTTATGGGCGCCGGCGCTTCGCGCGTCGGTTCAGCGCAGCGACAGGGCGAATTCGGTGTACGGCCCGGTCCCCCTGTTGGCAGGGTCGGGGACCAACACACCGCGTACGCCTCCGGACGGCTGGCGATTCTGCGCCGAAGCCCAGGCGAACAGGGCGCCGACCGCGACCTCGACCTGGGTTCCGCTGGCCCACCGTCCGGGCGTCTTCGTGGCGGACGAACGCTTCCTGGTGCGCGGGCTCCCTGCGCAGGGTCAGATCGGGGAACCCGGCCGCGATCTCGGCGGCCCGGTCCTCGGGCACCGGCCAGCACCACTCGACCGGGCCGTCGCTGTCTGCGCTCACCTCCCCGTGGTAGATCGTGAACGGCGCGCCGGCGATCCCCTCGATGCGAGGCACACCGCCACCGCGCAACCGGTGGATGAACAGCTCTCTCGTCATGGGCTCCAGCTCGTCCTGGTTCACCCTGCTGAGCAGGCTGAGCAGGCTGCGCTCAGGGATGTCGCGGACGGTGACCTCATACATGGCGGACTTCTTCCCGTGCAGGCGATCAACGAGGCGGCCGACCAGCACGCGCTGGGCGGCATGCTCAGCTTCGGCCTGGGCCCAGTAGGCGCGGATCGCCTCGGCGGCCGGTGCCCGATCCAGAGCCAGGATGTCCCTGATCTGGGCAAGCGGGACACCGGCCCGGCGCAGCGAGGCCACCAGGCCGGCCTGGTCGAGCTGTGTGACCGCATACCAGCGATAGCCGGTATCCGCGTCGACGTGGGCCGGCACCAGTAGTCCGAGTTCGTCGTACAAGCGCAGGGCCTTGGCTGAGAGCCGCGACAGCCGGGCGAACTCGCCGATGCTGACCATGCTCATGGAGGGCTCCTCGTTCCGGGCGGGTGCCCGGTCACGACCACTCTGCGGCTTGCCCCAGGGTGAAGGTCAACACCCGCCCGACCCCCGAAGGAACGTCGACGACTAAGGCCCGCCGAGCAGGTCGCGGAACCTGCCTGCGCGATGATGCGTCGGCAGTGGCACCGCGGCGTCCTCGGCCGCGCGGAGCACGTCGGACAGCCTGATGCCCAGTGCCGAGCACAGCGTGATCAGCAGCGGCACGCCCGGCGTACGGCGGCCGAGTTCCACCCGGCACAGCACCGACTGCGATACCCCGCACCGATCTGCCAGCTCGACCATCTTCAGCCCACTGGCCAGCCGCGCCCGGCGCAACAGATCGCCGATGGCGCGGGTGATCGCCGCCTCGGTCGCCTTGTCGATCATCCCGTTCGCCCACGGGTCGAGGTGTTCGGCCTTCACCGGACGCCCCTGCGGAACCGGCGGATGGCGCGCTTGGTCAGCCAGCGCCGGATCAGCGGATCGCGTGGCAGCAGCACGGTAAGTATCGGCGTGCACACGAGAATCACGGCGATCAGCACGTCGGACAGCGGGTCGGTCACCAAAACCTCCTGGTGAGACGGCACGGGGGGAGCGGCACTCGTTGTGTACCGTACATGGCGCAACGTACGTAAACGATCACTCGGAGTGGTGAAACTCCCTCATGTTCGGCCCCTCGGCTGCGTTGAAGGAGGTGTCGCTGCCGAGTCGAACTGGACGGGATGTTTCATGATCGCCACCACTTCGGTCGGCACGCCGCGTGCTCGCGCGCTGTCCGCCGCGCTACGGGACGCCCGACGCGGCTGCGGCCTGGGGCTGCGCGAACTCGCCCGGCTGCTGGCCATCTCCCATACCGACCTGTCCTTGTGGGAGAACGGTCACCGGGTACCGAAGTTGGAGATGGTGGCGATGATCGTGGCCGCGCTCCGCGTAGTGCCCGACGAGCGTGAACGGATCCTCGACCTCGCCCGCGATGCCAGCGAACGGAACTGGCTGGCGGTCGGCGAACTGGGCGCCCGCGGCAGCAAGCAACTCGCCGCGATCATGCAGACCGAACGGGCAGCGACCGTAATCACCGAGTGGTCACCCGCTCTGATCCCCGGCCTGCTGCAGCGGCCGGACCATGCCCGGGTGATTCTTTCGGAGAATGGCCGGCACGCTGACGTCGAGCCGCGTGTGGTGGACAGAATGGAGCGCCAGGACATCATCATCCGCGCCGATCCAGTGCGTTTGGTGGCTCTGCTCGGCGTGGACGCGCTCCGGAATCCCGTCCTCCCGCCTGCCGCGATGGCAGACCAGCTGGCTCACCTGGCGCGGACGTGCGCTCGGCCGAACATCGAGCTGTGGATCGTGCCTTCTCGCATCGGCTGGCATCCAGGAGTGGGTGGGTCGTTCGTGCGCTACGAGTTCCCCAATATGCCGTCGGTGCTCTATCTCGAGCACTACTTCGCCGGCGCGTTCGTCCCCGAGGGCGAGCACGCGAGGGAGCTGGATTCGGCTGTCGAGGCGTTGCAGGGACTGGCGATCGGGCCCGATCCGGTCACACCGTTGTGGCACATCGCCGCTGAGTGGCGACAGCGCTCCTGAAGTCCCGGCCGATCAAGACACGCCATTAGGGACAGCGCAGGCCGTCCAGCACGATCCGCAGCATGTGCTGGGAGCGCCGTTGCCAGTCGGTGTCGGTGTCGCTGTGCCACAGGAAACTGACCAGCATCAGCACTTCCTCGGCGTCGACATCCGCGCGCATCCCGCCGTCGGCCTGGCATGCGTGCAGCAGCCGGTCGATGGCGTCGATCACCGGCTGGTAGTGCTCGCTGGACAGATCGGCGCGCGTGGCGGCGTGCAGCACCCCGGCGAGGCCGTGTTTGATCCGGCCGAACGTGGCCAGCCGGTCGAACCAGAGTCGCAATGCTTCCCACGGCTCGTGTTCGGCCAGCAGCGTGGCGGCGGCGTCGACGAGTTCGCCGACGTCCTGCCGGTAGACGGCGAGCACGAGGGCTTCACGGGTGGGGAAGTGCCGGTAGAGCGTGCCCTGGCCGACGCCTGCCTGCTTGGCGATGGAGTTCAGCGTGACATCGCCGGCCGCGGCGAGTGCCGCGCGGGCGACGTCGAGGATGCGCGCGCGGTTCTGTTCGGCGTCGGAGCGCAGCGTCGTGCGTCGTGTGTCGGCCATCTCACTCCTCCCACCTGGCTAACCGGACACGTGTCCACTACCGTCGGACGTAAATCCGGACACGTGTCCGGTTCGATTGTAGGGGATGTGCTGATGTCGGGAATCGACGGCAAAGTCATCGCGATCACAGGCGCGAGCAGCGGAATCGGCGCGGCCACGGCCGTGCGGTTGGCCGAGCGGGGAGCCCGGGTCGTACTGGGTGCGCGCCGAGCCGACCGCCTGGCCGATGTCGCCTCGCGGATCGCGGAGCCGCAGGTCGCCTACGCGGTGACCGACGTGACGCGACGGGCGGACCTCACCGCGCTGGTCGAGCTGGCCCGCGATCGCTTCGGCCGCCTGGACGTGCTGATCAGCAACGCGGGTATCGGGCCGATCTCCCCACTGGACGACCTGCGAGTCGAGGAGTGGGAGGCGATGGTGGACGTGAACATCAAGGGCGTGCTGTACGGGATCGCGGCGGCGCTGCCGGTGTTCCGGGCGCAGGGTAGTGGGCACTTCGTGAACGTCGTGTCGACGGCGGGCCTGCGGGTCGTGCCGAACCAGACCGTGTACGCGGGCACGAAGAACGCGGTGCGCACCATTTCCGAAGGGCTGCGCCAGGAAGCGGGGGAGAACCTGCGGGTGACGGTGGTATCGCCCGGTTTCGTCCGGACCGAGTTCGTCGAGTCCGTGGCCGATGATCGGCTGCGAGCGGAGCTGACCGCCGCCAAGGACACGCTGGCGATCCCGCCGGCCGCGATCAGCGCGGCGATCGCGTTCGCCATCGAGCAGCCCGACGAGGTGGACGTCGGCGACATCGTCGTCCGCCCCACCGCCCAGAGCTGACGAGCGCTCGGCGCACCATGGCGCCATGCGCATTCTCGGCCTGGTCTTCGCCGGCTCCGCGACGGAACATCGCGCGCAGATGGCACGGTTTCTGCGGGACACGTTGTCGCTGGCCGGCGCGACGGTGCCCGGAGCCGAAGCAGACATGTTCGACCTGCCGGACGGCTCGGCGTTCGCGGTGGCCTCGCCCGGCGGCATGGCAGACACGGCCAGGTCCATCGGGTTCCTGGTCGATGACGTGGACGATGCGGCCGCGACCCTGCGGGCGGCCGGTGTCGAGGTGGGCCCGATCGCGGAGAATGCGCGCGACCGGTACCTGCACTTTCGCGCTCCCGACCAGCAGATCTACGAACTGGTGCAGCGGAAGCGGAGCAGCCGCGGCGACCGTGCATGGTGAAACGTGCACCACGGATAGCTCGATCGGCTGAACACGCTCGATCTCCAGGTCCACACCCGGCAGACTGGCCGGCACTCCACCCGGACCGAGGAGACCACTGGATGCCAGCCGAGATCGGGCCCGCCGTGCGTCGCCGGCAGTTGGCGCGGCAGCTCAAGGAGCTCCGGATCGCCGCCGGGTTCGCCACGATGGAGGGTGCCGCGTCGGCAACCGGGTTGAGCCGGGCGACGATCAGCCGCATCGAGTCCGCCAAGCAGGTCATCCTGCCGCGCACGGTCCGCCTGCTCGGCCAGGCCTACGGCGTCGACCCAGCCACGCTCGACCAGCTCCTGCACCTGGCCGCGGCAGCCACCGAGGACCGCGGCTGGCAGCTCGGGTACGGCGACGCCGTACCTGACTGGTTCGAGCGCTTCCTCGCCGAGGAAGCCGAGGCGACGGAGATCTGGACCTACGCGGCCGAAACCGTGCCCAGCCTCCTGCAGACCGACGCCTACTGCCGCACCGTCCACGCCGCCACCCACCCGCGCGGCAACCACGACCAGCACGCCGCCCTCACCGCTGCCCGCCGGCATCGCCTGTCTGCCAAACACCCGCTGAAACTGCACGCCATCCTCGACGAAGCGGTGCTGCAGCGGCAGATCGGCGGCCCGGACACCATGGCCGCCCAGCTCGATCACCTGCTCGACCTGGCCGGCCGACACCACATCACGCTGCAGGTGCTGCCCTTCGCGGGCGGCGCGCATCCGGCGATGTCCGGCGGGTTCACGATCCTGCACTTCCCGCCCAGCACCGGCGTCGCCACCGTCTACACCGAGATCGACTCGTTCGGTTTCTACCGCGACCGCCCCGCCGACATCGACCGCCACACCTGGATCTTCACCACACTCCGCAAGGCCGCGCTCGCCGCCGACGCCTCACGCGCCGCCCTGGCCAACCTCGCCGACGCCACCCAACGCGTCAACTAGTCCGCCGGGGGAGCAGCAGGGGCGTCGCCAGCATGAGCACACCGGCGACCCCGATCGCCGGCCGCGGGCCGATCACGCCGGCCAGCACACCCCATACCGCGGTCAGGGCCGCGATCGTCGCGCTGCTGCTGACCGACCACGCCGACAGCGTACGGGCGACCCGATCGGTGGGCAGTTGGGAGAGCCGGTAGGTCGCCAGCACGGGGCTGAACACGCCCATGCACGTGACCAACCCGAATTGCACGGCGATGACGAGCACGATTCCGGCGACGCCAGGCCTGATGAACGCCAGCCCCAGCAACCAGCACGCCCGCAGCGCCCCCGCGGTGAGCATGACCCTGTGCCGCCCGAACCGGGTGACCAGCCGACCGGCCAGCCGGGCACCGATCAGTCCGCCGACACACGGTGCCGCGAACGCCAGACCGTACTGCCACGGCGGGAAGCCGAGGCGGCCCAACATGAGGACGGACACCAGCGGCTCGGTTCCCAGGATCAGGCCGTTGACCAGGATCGTGTTGCAGAACAGGGCACGCAGCGTCGGGTGGGTCAGGATGTAGCGCCACCCGTCGAGCAGCTCCCCCAGCCGCTGCCGGCCCGCATCGGTGCGCGACGGGTGCGGCTCCCGGCCGCCGATCGCGCTGATCCCCACCGCCGAGAGCAGGTAGCTGACCGCGTCGGCCAGCATCGTGATCACCGGCCCGAACAGCCCGATCGCGGCGCCGCCCAGCGGCGGCCCGACCACGGTCGCGGTCCAGGTCGTGGACTCGAACCGCCCGTTCGCGACGAGCAGGTCCGCCGGCCGCACCAGCGCTTTCAGGTTCGCGCCGCCGGCCGCGTTGAACGCGATCTTGGCCGCGGCGACGATCACCGACACGACGACCAGCTGCCCGAAGGTGAGCCATCCGAACGCGTACGCGACCGGGACGCTGAGCAACGCGATGAACCGTGTCAGGTCCATCGCGATCATCACCGGCCGCTTGCGGCGGAACTCCACCCACGGCCCGAGCGGCACCGCGACCACCGCCCCGACCGCCAGCCCCGCCGCCGAGAGCACCGACACCTGTGTCGGCCCGGCATGCAGCACCAGGATCGCGATCACCGAGAATGCGCCGAACCCGAACCCCGACCCGTAGGCGCTGACCGCGTACGCGGCCCACAACCACCGGAACCGCCGCCCCAACGACCGCCTACCCGACATACCCCGCCCGTCCGATCCGAACAACCGTGCGTTGACCGTCCAGATCAAAGCGGGCAACGGACCTGCGGATCAAACAACCATCCACTCGGCGAGCCACAACCGCGCGTTGTGCGACTAGGGTCCGTCGGCGTGGATCTCGATGCCGTGCGCACCTTCGTCGCCGTCGCGGACGCGGGCCAGTTCCAGGAAGCCGCCGCCGATCTCGACATCACCCAGCAGGCCGTGTCCAAACGCGTCGCCGCGCTGGAGAAGGACCTCGCGGTGCGGCTGTTCACGCGCACCGCGCGCGGTGCGCGGCTGACCATCGACGGGCAGGCGTTCCTGCCGCACGCCCGCGAACTGCTGCGCGTCGAGGATCGGGCCGCCGGCTCGGTGCTGCCCGGTCGCCGGGCGCTGCGCGTCGACGTGATCAACCGGCGGCTCGCGCCAGGAGGCCTGCTGCGCGAGTTCCACCGCGTGCATCCGGAGATCGAGCTCGACGTGGTGGCGCTGCCCGACGCCGGCGCTGCCGTCCAGGCGATCCGGTCCGGCGCGATCGACGCGTCCTTCCGCGCCGTCACGATGCCCGGGCGGCAGCTACCCGACGAGATCGACGCCACCCGCGTCCTCGACGAGCCCATCGAACTGCTCACCGGACCGGGCCACCAGCTGGCCGCCGCTCGCGCGGTCACTCCCCGCACGCTGGCCGGGCACCGGATCTGGATGCCGGGCAACGTCACCGGCACCGAGTGGGCCGCCTTCTACGACGATCTCGCCGCCGCGTTCGGGCTCACCATCGACCTGGTGGGCCCGAACTTCGGCACCGAACCACTGCTGGACACGATCGCCGAGTCGGCGGCCCTGGCGACCTTCGTCGGCGAGCAGACCCACCTGCTCTGGCCCGCCGACTACGACCTGCGGCGCATCGCCCTGCGCGACCCGACACCGGTCTACCCGCACTCGCTGCTGTGCCGGGCCGACAATGCCCATCCCGGACTCAGCGCGCTGCGCGAGCACCTCGGCCACCGGCAGCCCCCCGACCGCGAGACCTGGACGCCTGCCTGGACGAGGTGTTGAAAGGCGCTACAGACCTGACAGACCTGCCCGTTCGATCGCGTGATAACCCCGCCACACCAACGACTTGCTGATCGCGACCGCCATCGCGATGTCGCGTTCGGCGTAGGCACGCAACAGCCGCTCGTGGTCGGCCAGCGAGTTGAGCAGCCGGCCGGGCAGCGACAGGCTCAGGTGCCGGAACCGGTGCATCTGCAGACCCAGCGAGCTCAGGCGGCGCTGCAGTTCGTGGTTGCCCGACAGGCTGGCCTCCGAGTTGCGGAAACCGACGTTGTGCCAGAAGTAGCCGTCCACGTCGCCCGCGGCGGCATCCGCGGCCAGCCTGTCCTGCCAGTGCTGCAGGGTGGCGATGCCCTTGTCACTGGCCCGCTGCACGAGCAGTTCGCTGACCAGCCCGTAGAGGCTCGCGCGGATCTCGTAGATCTCGCGGACCTGCGGCAGCGCCACCCCGGACACGTAGGGCCGCCGCCGGGGCGGCACGATCACCAGGTCCTCGCGTTCGAGCATCAGCAACGCCTCCCGCACCGGGGTGCGGGACGTGTTGAACTCGCGGGCCAGCTCGGCCGAGTTCACCTCGTGCCCGGGCGGCAACCGGCCCTCCACGATGCCGATCGCCAGCTCGCGGAAGATGACGAACGCCAGTGACGAGCTGCCCTCGATGCCACGTAGCGCGCTGAACAGCAGATCCTGCCGCAACCGGCCGAGATCGTCCCCGCGCGCGTCGTCGACGGCACGCAGCGCGGGGACGGTGTCGGCCAGCCCCTCGGCGGCCACTATCCGGCCACTTCGGGCCATCGCCGGCTCACCGACGTGATCAGTTCCTCGCTGGACTCGGCGACCTGCGGGAACGAGTCGAGCCGCTCGAACGGTCGGCACGCGTCGATGACCGCGCGGTTGTTGAACGGCACCTCACCGGGCAGCGTCAACGGGTCGACGCGGCTTCCCCAGGTCCGCTTCATCACCTCGATGTCGATCGCCGGGTCGGTGCGGCCGGTCATGGCCCACACGACCTCGGTCAGGTCCCGCGGGTTCACGTCGTGGTCGACCACGATCGTGAAGCGGTTCATGTAGGCGGCGTTGGGCAGTTGCGCGGCCAGGTAGCCGGCCTGGCGGGCGTGACCGGGGTAGCGCTGCTCCACGGACACGATCAGCAGCGACCGTCCGCCGCCCGCCTCGTGCGCCCACACCCCGCGCAACCCGGGCAGGCCGGTCTTGCGCAGCGAGTCGGTGATGAGCGCGGACTTCATCACGGTGCGCATGTAGGAGTAGTCGTGCGGCGGCTTGCCGGGCGGGGCGCCGAGCAGGATCGGGTCGTCGCGGTGGTAGACGCGCTCGACGTCGATGTTCAGGATCGGTTCCTTGGAACCGGAGTAGTAGCCGGTCCACTCGCCGAACGGGCCCTCGGGCCGCTTGTTGTCCGGCGTCACCCAGCCCTCGATCGCGATCTCCGCGTCCCAGGGCAGCGGCAGGCCGGTGACCTGCCCGGCGATCGTGTGCACTGGCGCGCCCTGCATGGCGCCGACGTAGCCGTACTCGGACACGTCACCCGGCACCTCGACACCGGCGGCGACCAGGTAGGCCGGGTGCATGCCCAGTGTCACGGCGATGGGGGCGCGACCCTCGGCCTCGAACCAGCGGCGCAGGTGCTGCGCGCCGTGCTTGCCCTGCTCGATGTTCACCGTGGCGGTGCGGCCGTCGTCCTGCACCTGCATCCGGTAGGCACCCAGGTTGATGCGGCCGGTGTCGTAGTCGCGGGTCACCACGGCGCAGCCGGTGCCGATGTAGCGGCCGCCGTCGCCCTCGTGCCACAGCGGCACCGGGAACTTCAGCAGGTCGATGTCCGGCTTGCTGATCACGTTGGCCAGCAGCGGGCCGTCCTCGACGGTGACCGGCGCGAACTGCGCGGCGGTGCGCACCCACTCGTCGGGCTTGACGGCCAGCGAGTCCATCAGGTCGAAGTCGGTGTTGTCCCAGCCGAGGCCGAGCACCGAGCCGAGCAGCCGCGGGTTGGTGGTGGTGCTGGAGAGCACTCGCAAGCCAGGGGCGTAGCCGGTGATGTCGTCGAACATCAGCGCCTTCGGGTTCGGGCGCCGGTAGTTGACCTGGCCGAGCGCGCCGATCTCCAGTTCCCAGTGCGCGCCGCGGATCGTCTGCAGCTCGCCGGCCTTCTCGGCCTCCGCCAGCCACTGCCGCAGGTCCGCGGGAGTCTCAGTCATGCCGCTCCTTCTGATGAGGATTCACACCCGCGAAGGTAGCGCTCCGCGTCATCGGCCGGGATCACGTCCGCGTACTTCTGGTTCATGTCGAACAGGCTGACCCAGTGGGAAGCCTCGAAACGGTCGAAACAGCAGTCGCCTACCACGCCGATCTTGTAGCCGGCGACGCAGCCGTCCACGACGGTCGAGCGCACGCAGCCACTGGTGGCCTCGCCGGCGACCAGGATCGT
The DNA here is from genome assembly GCA_963780635.1 of Candidatus Melainabacteria bacterium. Taxonomy (GTDB): domain Bacteria; phylum Actinomycetota; class Actinomycetes; order Mycobacteriales; family Pseudonocardiaceae; genus DATEPR01. The sequence continues at coordinate 118,814 of CAWACW010000012.1, read as the reverse complement.
GTCGTAGCCGCCGCTGCGCAGGATCGTGTCCAGCGCGGTCTGGTGGAACGCGCTGGGCCCGATCTTGGTCAGCACGATGTCACCAGGCTGCGGGGCGGCCTCGGCGACGATGTCGTTCGGGTCGATCCCGTCGGCGCGCACGGCCAGTTTCCTCGGGGGCTTGCGGTTCCACCGGCCCCACTCGGGTGGCGTGGCGTGCAGGTAGATCACCTGCGCGCCCGCCGCCCGAGCGGTGGCCAGCAGCCCGGCGGTCCGGTCCACGGCGGCCCAGCCCTCCAGGCCGCACGAGCTGGGCCAGTCGCGCACCGACTCGAGGATGTCGGTGCGCGGCAGCCCGACCGCCGCGTAGTAGAGGTCGACCACGACCACCGCGGGACGCTCACCCAGCCCGAACGGCGCTTGCTTGGCCCACGACGTGCTGCCAAGCAGCGCGGTGTCTCGCTCGGTCAGGAAATCCGTCCAGTCCACGATGGTGCTCCTCCTTGCCGGATGGGTATGTCAGGACGCCTGGTAGAGACTGTTGTCGATGTACTGCGACACGTCACTGGGCGCCGTCTTCTTCGCCTTCTGCGCGCCCTGCACGAACGCCTGCTTGATGAGCGACTCGGGCACCTGCGGCGTCTTGGACCACACGTTCAGGAAGAACTTGTAGGCGTACTCGTCCAGGGTCGGGTCGTTCTCGCCGGTGTACTTCTTGATCGCGGCCTCGGTCTGCTGCTCGTGCGTGGGCAGGTACTGCAGTGCCTCGGCCTCGGCGGCGAGGAACTTCGTGGCCAGGGTGTGGTTCTTGGCCAGGTACTTGCCGTCCGTGGTGTAGGCGCCGACGGCGAAGGGCAGGTTCGTCAGCGCGGCCAGCCGGTGCGCGCCCTTCTGCCGCGTCGAGGTGCCCTGCGGCGGCTGGGTCAGGATGGCCGAGACGGCACCGGAGTCCAGGGCGGCCACTTCGGCGGCGGCGCTCTGCACGTAGGTGGACGTGACGTCGGCACGAGCGATGCCGTGCGAGGTGAGCAGGTCGGTCAGGCCGAAGTCGCCCTCGGAGCCGGGCGAGGTCAGCGCGACCTTCTTGCCCTTGAGGTCGGCGATGGTCTTGACCGCGGGGCCGGCCCACATCTCCAGGTTGTAGGTCGGCTCCGACATCGCGATGAACTTCAGGTCGGCGCCCTTGAGGATGGCGGCCGCGCTGTCGGCGGCCGCGCCGACGGCGATCTGCACGCTGTTGCTCTCCAGCGCCGCGACCAGCTGCGCGCTGGTGTTGAGGCGGACGAGCTGCACATTGAGGCCGTGCTTCTTGAAGATGCCGTCCTCGACGCCGTCGTACAGATCGGAGTAGCCCGCGCCCACGGCGGTGTAGCCGATCTTGAGCGGCAGCAGCCCGCCGGAGTCGGCCTTGACCGTCGAGTCAGCGCCACCGCTGCCGCATGCCACCACCGTGGTGAGCACCCCGGCGGCCACGACGGCCGCAGCCAGTGACCTTCTCGTCAGTGAGATCATTGTGCACCTGCCCAGTGAGTGAAGCGCCGCTCGATCAAGCTGACGCCCCAGTTGAGGAGTAGTGCCACGACCGCGAGGATCACGATCCCCGCGAAGGCGGCATCCATGTCGAAGTTCGATGTGGCGTTCTGCACGAAATAGCCCAGGCCGTTGCTGGCCAGGAACAGTTCGGCGACGATGGCGCCGACCAGGGCCTTGCCCACCGACAGGCGGATGCCGGCCAGGATGTAGGGCAGGGTCGCCGGCAGTGCGACGGTCCGGAAGAACGCCACCCGGGAAGCACAGAACACTGTGGACACCCGGACGTAGTCGCTGTTGAGCGCACGGACACCCGCGATGACGTTGATCACCAGCGGCAGGATCGCCGCCCAGACGATCACGACGACGCGGGAGGACTCGTTGATGCCGAACCAGAAGATGATGATCGGCATGAAGATCACGTACGGCACGGAGTACAGCACGTTGATCAGCGGTTGCGTCATGTCGTGCAGGACCTTGCTACGGCCCAGCACGAGTCCGATCGGGATGCCCGCGACGAAGCTGATCAGCAGGCCCCACAACAGTTCCAGGGCCGTCGATCCGAGTACCGGCCAGATGGCGCCGGAGTGGAACAAGGTGCCCTCGGACTGGGCGATGCGGATCGGGCTGCTGGTGAAGGAGATGTCCACCACGCCGGCCGACGCGCAGATCTGCCAGGCGACCAGCACGATCACCACACCGAGCGTGCCCAGGAGGACGGTGCTGTGCCTGCGGGCCCAGCCGGCCGCGCCGGACCGGCCGGCGGTGGGGTCAAACGACGGCGTCGTGTGTGGGGTTGGCCGTCCGACTGCCGCTTCCTGTGTTGCCGTCATGGTTCCTCACTGAACTGTCTGTGGTGGGCAACTCTCGTTGGTGGAGAGCGGCGAGGATCTCGTCGCCGTAAGCGAGGAATTCGCTGCTGCGCCGCCATTCCGCGCCTCGTGGGCGAGGAGCGTCGATCGTCAGCACATGCGCCACCCGCGCCGGGGACGGTGAGAACACCAGCACCCGGTCGGCGAGCAGCACCGCTTCGTTCACGTCGTGGGTGACGAACAACGCGGTCTTGCGGGCGTCCGGTCCGTCGGCCTGCCAGATCCGCAGCAGCTCGTCCTGCAGGGTTTCGCGGTTCTGCGCGTCCAGCGCGCCGAACGGCTCGTCCAACAGGAGCAGGTCGGGGTCGGTGGCCAGTGCCCTGGCCAGGTTCGCCCGCTGCCGCATGCCACCGGACAACTCGTGCGGAAACTTGTGCGCGACGTTCGTCAGGCCGGCGACCTCCAGCAGGTCCCGAGCGCGCTGCTCGACGGCAGGCGACATGCGTCGCTGCACCTGCGGACCGAACAGGACATTGCCCAGCACGGTGCGCCATGGGAACAGCGACGCCTGCTGGAACACCAGCGACCGTTCCGGGCCGGGGCCCTTGATCTGCGTGCCGTGCAGCTCCAGCCGGCCGCCCGCGACGGGTACCAGCCCCGCGACGGCCTCCAGGAACGTCGATTTGCCGCAGCCACTTGGGCCCACGATCACGACGAACTCATGCTCATTGACCTGCAGGTTCAGGTCCTGGCAGGCGAGCGTGAACGCCTCGCCGCGACTGCTGCGGTGCCCAAGCTGCAGATCCCTGGCCTCGAGGGCCACGGTGCCGGTCGTCATCAGCGGCTCCCCGGTCGTGTACGTGCTGTGGGTTACGTCCAGGTCGACAGGATGTGTCGACACTTGATGTGTGGAGGAGTGTGTTCCAGGTCGCTTGTGGCTGTCAAGACGCAACTGTCGACAACGGGTGGACGAGGGGTGGTGAATCGGGCATTCACTCGTCGAGCTACAGTGAACGCGCTGATGATCGGCGTGCTGTGGTTTCGCACGCCGGTATTGTGCTGCCCGAATTGTGCTCTTAGATCACTTTTAATGATCAACAACTGTGATGTGCCCAACTGGTTACTGTCGACACTCGTCGGGCGGTCTGGGCTGAACGGGCTACCGGCCTGGTCCTGGGGATATGGTCCGCTTCGACGTTGCCGACCACACCCCGCGGGAGCACCAGTGGACGAGCGCCTCGCCGACGACCTGGCCGACCTGCCCGCACTGCTCGCCGCCACCCGGGATCTGGCCGAGCGGGCGCTGGCCGGTGTCGCGCAGCGGCCCGTCGCGACCGCGCGGCGGCCCGCGCCGGTGGCGCTGCCCGAACACGGCATCGGCGCGCGGGGCGCGCTCGCCGAGTTCGGCCGCCGCTTCGAGCCCGGCTTCTCCGGCAGCGCCGGCCCGCGCTACCTCGGCTTCGTCACCGGCGGCACCACCCCGGCGGCGCTGGCAGGGGACTGGCTGACCTCCACCTACGACCAGAACACGGTCACCGCAAGGGATTCCGCGGCCACGGCCCTGGAACACGAGACCGTCGGGTGGCTGCGCGAGCTGTTCGGGCTGCCCGCCGAGCACACCGGCGCGTTCGTGTCCGGGGCGACGATGTCCAACCTGGTCGGCCTGGCCGTGGCCCGGGAATGGCTGGGCGAGCGCCACGGCGTCTCGATCGCCGACGCGGGCGTCGGCGCGCTGCGCGAGGTCGCCGTCTACTCCGGATCGCCGCACTCCAGCGCCTACAAGGCGATGTCGATCCTCGGCCTGGGCCGCGACGCCATGCGCCTGGTGTCCACACTGCCCGGCCGGGAAGCCGTCGACGTCAGCGCCCTCGCCGCCGCCCTGGCCGCCCGCGACGGCGCCCCGGCGATCGTGGTGGCCAACGCGGGCACCGTGAACACCGTCGACTACGACGACATCGCCGCGATCGTGGCGCTGCGCGAGCGGTTCGACTTCTGGCTGCACGTGGACGGCGCGTTCGGCGCGTTCGCCGCGCTGTGCCCGCGCTACGCGCACCTCGTCGAGGGCATCGGCGCGGCCGACTCGGTATGCGTCGACCTGCACAAGTGGCTCAACGTGCCCTACGACTCGGCCATACAGTTCAGCCGCCGCCGGGACCTGCAGGTCAAGGTCTTCCAGAACGCCGCCGCCTACCTCGGCCTGCCCACCGCCGACCCGGACTTCGTGCACCTGGTGCCGGAGAGTTCCCGCCGGCTGCGCGCGCTCGCGGCCTGGTGCACCCTGACCGCCTACGGTCGCGCCGGGCACCGCGACATCGTCGAACGCAACGTGGCCTGCGCGCACCGCCTGGGTGAGCTGCTGCGCGAGATACCCGGGGTGCGGCTGCTCGCGCCGGTCCGGTTGAACGTGGTGTGTTTCACAGTGGGGGAGCACCCCACGGACGCCCGGATGACCGGGATCGCGGACGCCGTCGCCGCCGGTGGCGAGACCTTCCTGACCCCGACCGTGCTGGCCGGCGTGCCCGGCCTGCGGGCCGCGTTCAGCAACTGGCGCACCACCGAGGTGGACGTGGACCGCATCGCCGCCGCGCTCGCGGCCGCCTGCCGCTGAACGTGGCGCCCACCGGCCCGTCCGGCCATGCTGGATGCACGAAGGCCGGCATCGGGAGGATCTCATGGGCCTGGTCAAGACGATCGGTCTCGTCCTGCACCCCAAACGCGACTGTGGCGCTGTGATCGAGCAGATCGCGCAGTGGGCCGGCGAGCGGGGGATCCGGGCGATCGGCCTGGTGGACGAGCTGCACCAGCGCGCCGACGGCGTGACCGGCGCGGGGCCCGACGAGCTGAGCGAGCAGTCCGACCTGCTGGTCAGCCTCGGCGGTGACGGCACGATGCTGCGCGCGATGGGCCTGGCCTTCCCCCGTCGCGTCCCCGTTCTGGGCGTCAACCTGGGTCGGCTGGGTTTCCTCGCCGAGATCGACATCCCCGAGCTCAACCCGGCGTTGTGCGCGATCGACGCGCACGAGTTCACCGCCGAATCCCGCTCGGGCCTGCGGGTGGTCAGCGGCAGCCGGGAGACCACCGCGTTCAACGACCTCGCCCTGGTCCGGGTGCCCGGCCACGGCATGACCGAGGTCGAGCTGTGGGTCGAGGGCCACCCCTTCGTCCGCTACTCCGCCGACGCCCTCGTCGTCGCCACCCCCACCGGGTCGACGGCCTACAACTTCTCCGCGGGCGGCCCGATCGTGTCGCCGAAGGCCGAAGGCATCCTGGTGACGCCGGCGGCACCGCACTCGGCGTTCAACCGGGCGCTGTTCCTGTCCAGCGGCGAGAAACTGGCCCTGTCGGTGCTGCCGCACAGCGGGCGGGTCGCGGTCGAGGCGGACGGCAGGCTCATCGGCGAACTGGGCCCCGGTGCCGTGGTGGACATCACCGCGGTGCCCGACGCGGCCCGCGTCGTCCGCCTTGGTCGAACTACGTTCTACCAACGCACGCAACGGAAGTTCCGGATCGGCGGCTCCATCGAGACAGATTCGAGCCCCCAGTCCGCCGATATTTAGGTTCAGCCGTAATTCAACCGTTGGTCACCAGAACACAGACCAGCCAGCCAGCATGACCAGCGACGGTGTCGAAGCCCCACCACAACGGCCCCCAAGGGTCGAGCGTGAAAGGACTTCGATGACCGACACCCCGGACAACGAGAGCGAGCGGACGGGCATCACCCGCCGCCGTCTGCTCGGTTCGGCCGCCGCGGTCGGCGGACTGACCGCCGCCACCATGGCGCTGCCCGCCAACGTGCGCAAGGCGATCGCGGCCCCGGCACCCCGCGGCGGCCGCCTGAGCGACATCAAGCACGTTGTGATGTTGATGCAGGAGAACCGCAGTTTCGACCACTACTTCGGTAGCCTGCAGGGCGTGCGCGGGTTCAACGACCCGCACCCGCTGCGCCTGCCCAACGGCAAACCCGTCTGGTACCAGCCGGACTCGTCCAACCCGGACGGTTACCTGCTGCCCTACCACGTGGACGCCCAGACCACGGCCGCGCAGGCGATCCCGTCGATGAGCCACGAGTGGGCCGTGCAGCACCAGGCCTGGAACAACGGCAAGATGGACAACTGGCTGCCCGCGCACATCGCCTCGGACGGCGCCGACGTCGGCCCGTACACGATGGGCTACTTCACCCGCGAGGACATCCCGTTCCAGTACGCGCTGGCCGACGCGTTCACCGTGCTGGACTCCTACCACTGCTCGGTGCTCGGTCCGACAGCGCCGAACCGGCACATGTGGATGTCGGGCAGCATCGACGCGGACGGCAAGTTCGGCGGCCCGTCGCTGGAGACCGGCGGCCCGGTGGCCACCTACAAGTGGAAGACCTACCCGGAGCGGCTCGAAGAGGCCGGTGTCAGCTGGAAGATCTACCACCAGCCCGGGTCGGTCACCGGTTTCAACGCGCTGCAGCTGTTCGAGCAGTGGGACACCGCCGCCGCGGGCAACCCCCTGTTCGACAAGGGCATGAACTCGCAGCCGCTGGGCCAGTTCGAGATGGACTGCCTCAACGACAACCTGCCCACGGTCAGCTGGATCCTGCCGCCGTCGGGTTTCGACGAGCACCCGGCCGGGCTGCCCAACGCCGGCGCCACGTTCGTCGCCGGCAAGATCGACGCGATCGCCGCCAACCCCGAAGTGTGGGCCAAGACGGCGTTCATCCTGTCCTACGACGAGAACGACGGCATGTTCGACCACGTGCTGCCGCCGACCCCGCCGCGGGGCACGCCGGGTGAGTTCGTGTCCGGTGTCTCGCCGACCGGTGTGCAGGGTGGCGGGCTGCCGACCGGTCTGGGCTTCCGGGTGCCGTGCATCGTCGTGTCGCCGTGGACCGTCGGCGGCTGGGTGAACTCGGAGCTGTCCGACCACACCTCGCAGCTGAGGTTGCTCGAACGCATCACCGGGGTGAAGGAGACCAACATCACCGACTGGCGCCGGCGCACCGTCGGTGACCTGACCTCTGTGTTCCGGTTCAACGAGCCGCGTCGCCAGCCTCCGGTGCTGCCCGACACCAACGGCGCCTACAACCTGGCCCAGTTCACCGCGAGCCAGTTCCCGCTGCCGCCGTTCCCGGGCAGCAACCAGCACCTGCCCAAGCAGGAGCCGGGCAACCGCCCGCACGCGGGCTGACACCCGGCCCGTCCGCGGGTGTGCTGCCCGCCGCAACGTCGCGGCGGGCAGCCCTCACCAGACCCGGGGGTACTACGGTCGAGCACATGACCGACCGGACCTGGGGCTTCCGCACACGAGCCCTGCACGCTGGCGGCACCCCCGATCCGACCACGGGTGCCCGCGCCGTCCCGATCTACCAGACCACGAGTTTCGTCTTCGAGGACAGCGCCGACGCGGCCAACCTGTTCGCGCTGCAGAAGTACGGCAACATCTACAGCCGCATCGGCAACCCGACCGTCGCCGCGTTCGAGGAACGCATCGCCAGCCTGGAAGGTGGCATCGGCGCGGTCGCCACGGCGAGCGGTCAGGCTGCGGAGTTCCTCACGTTCGCGTCGCTGGTGGAGGCCGGTGACCACATCGTGTCCGCGTCCGGCCTCTACGGCGGCACGATCACCCAGCTGGACGGCACGCTGCGCCGCTTCGGCGTCGACACGACGTTCGTCGCCGAGGACAGCACGGACGCCTACGCGGCCCAGGTCCGCGACAACACCAAACTGATCTACACCGAGCTGGTCGGCAACCCGTCCGGCCGGATCGCCGACCTGGCCGGGCTGGCCGACCTGGCCAGGTCGCACAACATCCCGCTGGTGGTCGACGCGACGACCGCGACCCCGTACCTGTGCCGCCCGCTGGAGCACGGCGTGGACATCGTGCTGCACTCGGCCACCAAGTTCCTCGGCGGCCACGGCACCACGCTGGGCGGCGTAGTCGTGGAGAGCGGCCGGTTCGACTGGGGCAACGGCAAGTTCCCGCGGATGACCGAGGTCGTGCCCAGCTACGGCGGCCTGCGCTACTGGGAGAACTTCGGCGAGTACGCGTTCTGCACGCGGCTGCGCGCCGAGCAGTTGCGCGACATCGGCGCGGTCCTCTCGCCGCACTCGGCGTTCCTGTTGCTGCAGGGCGTGGAGACGCTGCCGCAGCGGATGGACGCGCACGTGGCCAACGCGCAGGAGGTGGCGCGCTGGCTGGCCGCCGACCCCCGGGTGGCGTGGGTGAACTACGCGGGCCTGCCCGACCACCCGCACCACGAGCGCGCCAACCGCTACCTGCCCAAGGGCCCGGGCGCGGTCTTCGCGTTCGGCGTCAAGGGGGGCCGCGCGGCCGGGCAGCGGTTCGTCGAGTCGGTCGAGCTGTGCAGCCACCTGGCCAACATCGGCGACGCCCGCACCCTGGTGATCCACCCCGCGTCCACGACGCACCAGCAGTTGTCCGACGAGCAGTTGCGGGCCGGTGGCGTGACGCCGGACCTGGTGCGGCTGTCGGTGGGCATCGAGGACGTCGAGGACATCATCTGGGATCTGGATCAGGCACTGGCGCAGGCGGTGAAGGAAGCATGACCGAACCGAAGACCTGGGAGGGGCCCTCGGCCCTCGAGCGGCGCCGCATCCTCGGTGCGACGAGGACGGTCGCGGTGGTCGGCGCGTCGAACAACCCGGCGCGGCCCAGCTACTTCGTGGCCACCTACCTGCTCTCGGCCACCAAGTTCACCGTCTACTTCGTCAACCCGCGGCTGACCGAGCTGCTCGGCCACCCCGTGTACCCGTCGCTGGCCGACCTGCCCGAACGGCCCGACCTGGTGTCCGTGTTCCGCAAGCACGACGACCTGCCGGGCGTGGCCGACGAGGTCATCGCGGCCGGTGCGCGCACGCTGTGGCTGCAGCTTGGCCTGTGGCACGAACCGGTGGCCCGGCACGCCGAGGACAAGGGCCTGACGGTGGTGATGAACCGGTGCGTGAAGATCGAGCACGCGCGGTTCGCCGGTGGCCTGCACCTGGCCGGGTTCAACACGGGTGTGGTGTCCTCCCGCCGGTCGCCGCAGTGGTGACGATCTTCGCGAAGCACAGCGAGAACGGCAACTTCTCGTAGGGCGCGAAGACAGGGATCGGCAGGTACCCGGCGCGCTGGTACATGCGCACCGCGCCGGGCTGCCGGTCACCGGTCTGCAACACGATCCGGGCCGCACCCAGTTCGGCGGCGGCCCGGTCGGCGGCGGCCAGCAGCGCGGCCGCGACTCCGCCGCCGCGAGCCGAGGGCGTCACGAAGACGCGTTTCATCTCCAGGTCCTCGCCGTGCCTGCACAGCCCGAGGTGCCCGACCGGGCGGCCCTGCTCGTCGACGGCCAGACCGGTGTAGGCGACCTCGTCCTCGGGCACCCGCAGCGCGGCCGGTACGGCCACGTCGCCCATCACGTCGGTGTACATCCGGGTGATCTCCTCGGCCATCTCGGCGCGCAGCGCGACCGCGCCGGGGTCCGACCAGGACACCGACCGCACGGTGACCGGCATCCGGCTACTCGCCGCGGCCGTCGGCCGAGTCGCCGCCAAGACCGAACAGGATCCGCCGCATGACGTCCTCGTCCACGTCGGCGGTGGCCCGCGGGTCGAGCTGCGGCGGGTCGACCACCGGTTCTGCCGAGCGGCGGTGATGACGGCGGGGCAGCGGCACCGATGACGCGTCCATGCCACCGGGCAACGGCAGCTCGCACCAGGCCAGCTGAGCGCGACCACGCAGCTCCACGACACCGGCGCGCCACCCGTTGGGCCCGTTCAACGCTGTCGGCGGGCGGGTCGGGCCGGCGCTCTCCACCTCGATCACCAGCCGGTCGGACTGGACCCGGGCGCGCACGCTGATGAACGCGGGCCTGCGGGGGTCGGCGACCTCGACGGCGGCGTCGGTCAGCTCCCGGACCACGTCGGACGCCTCGTCCATCAGCGCCCGCAGCGACCACTCGGTGAGCGCGAATCTGACGAACATCTCGGCGCAGTTGACGGCGGTGGGCAGTGCGACGAGTCGGATGTCGTCCATCTGAGTGGTCTCGGGGTTCACCGGGTACCGTCCTCCATCCGCGTCCGGGGCAACCGTCGCCGACATCTTTCGGCTGCCGTATCTTGCCAAGCCCGCTGACCACACTTGCTACCAGGGCGGAAAGTATGATGTCACCCGATCGGACCAGCGTGTGCCGATTATCGGGAAAACCCGCTGACCTGCGCTGTCGGGGCCGTCGCCGATCACTTGCGGGGGTCCCCCGGACGAGTAACCGATCACCATGGGTCGTACCGACCGTCCACGTCGGTCCGCCGCCGGTGCGACCCCGCGGCCCGATCGGCCCTCACCCGCGACGCATCGCATTCGGTAATGAACCCGCCCGCTCGCGCGCTAACACCCATGACAACAATTCGTCACCGCGACGGCTTGGTGCGCTCATCCGCCTGCACTAGCATTCGGCCGTCCGAGGCACCGGCCGCTCCACCAGCACTCCTGACGGGAGGACAGACGCTACTCGGGGTGTGAAACCGGACGACAACGCGTTTCCACGATTTCATCCCGGAGTCTGAACGAATATGTCCGAAGCGACCGAAAACCAGGAACAAACCTCCCGCATCCCGTCGCACAATTCCGGCCGCCGCGGGCGCGGCCCGTTCCGCGGCCGCACCGTGCTCGCGGTCGTTCTCGTGCTGCTGGCCGGCGTGCTCGTGTCCTGGGCGGTCACCGGTCACCACTCGACCGGCGGCCGGGCCGTGCCGGGTGCCGCGCTCGACGCCGGCAACGTCGACCCGGCGACCTCGGCACCCGCGGTCCCGGCCAACCTCGCGGCCGCGATGGACCACGACGTGGTCCTGCTGTCCTGGCACCCGGCGCTGGGCAGGCACACCGTCACCGGCTACACCGTCTACCGCGACGGCAAGCGCGTCGCCTCGGTGTGGCGGGCCACCGCGTGGCGCGACACCGCGGCACCGGCGGGCAGGCACAGCTACCAGGTCCAGTCGGTGGACAGCACCGGCACCGGCTCGCCGCTCTCACCGGGTGTGTCGGTCGCCGTGCCCGGCCCGACGACCACGACCAAGCCACCTGCCACCACCCACGCCGTCACCACCAAAGCGGCAGCCCCGCCTGCCGCGCCGCCGCTGCCCGCGTCCTGGCCCACCCCGGACAGCACCGGGGCGAGCGGCCCGCTGAGCACGGTCACCGGTGACGTCACCCTGGCCAAGCAGGGGCAGGTGTACCAGAACATGCGGGTCAAGGGCACGATCGCCGTCACCGCGTGCGACGTGACCATCCGCAACGTCGAGGTCGACAGCGGCGAGCCCTTCACCGGCGACAACACGCCCGACCTGTTCGCGATCTGGTTGCAGGAATCCGCGGCCTGCGGCGTGACCATCGACCACGTCAGCACGATCACCGGCAGCGCACCCGACGTGTACGTCACGACGAGCATCCGGTCGGGACGCGGCGGCCCGGTGAAGATCACCAACTCCAAGCTGATCGGCGCGCAGCTGGGCATCCTCGGCATCTCCACCGGCACCGTCCGGGACAACTACATCGAGCTGGGCAAGAACATGCGTGGCGACCACAACGACGCCATCCAGGGCGACGGCTCCAGCGGTCTGACCATCGACCACAACACCCTGCTCAACCCGAACGACCAGACCTCGGCGCTGGCCCTGTACACCGAGTACGGCAACAACTCCAAGGACGTCGTGAGCAACAACCTGTTGGCGGGCGGCGGCTACACCTGCTACTGCGGCGACGGCGCCACCGACAACGACGGCAACCCGGCGCGCGCGAACGACGTCAAGATCGTCAACAACGTGTTCTGGCGCAAGTACTTCCCGAATGCCGGCGCGTTCGGCGCCGGGCGCGCCTTCAACCCGGCAGGCGGCGGCCAGTGGGCGGGCAACGTCTACATGAACGCCGACGGCACACTCACCGACCAGCAGGTCCCGCAACCGTCGCTGGACGGCCAGTGAGCCGCCGCCGCAGCGACGGCCAGCGGGGCGGGGCGAACCCGAGCGACATATAGAGGTCGATGCCGTCGCCGGTGGCGTTCAGGTCGATCACGCGTACCCCGGCTTCGGTGTCGAACCAGGCCAGCAACTCGACGAGGCAGGCGCGGGCGTACCCGCGCCTGCGCCGCCGGGGCTCGGTGCTCATGTTGAACACGTGCCCGCGCCGCCCGGTGAGGGTGCTCGGCCCTGGCGCGCGCGAGTCGCAGCTGCCTGCCGCGCAGCACACCACGCCCAGCTCGGGATCGTCCACCACGAACACGGCGAAGTCCCTGCTGGCCGGGTCGGCCAGCCGTTCACCGAACCAGGCGGCCGCCGATGCCCGCCACGGCGCGTCGTCGGCACCGACGTCCTGGCCCATGGCCGCCAGCATCAACGCCCGCAACCGCACCAGCTCCGCCACGTCGGCCACCGTGGCCCGTCGCACCTGTCCGGTCATACCGGTCAGCCGAACGCCGGCGCACCGACGTCCTTCGCGGAGATCCGCGCGCGGTCGCCGGTGTCGATCGCGATCGGCCACGTGACGTTGAGCCCCGCGTCCAGCGGCGTCACGGCGGTGCCCGCCATACCGGGCCGCCACTCGGCGTCGAAGCTGTAGAGGTACTGCGTGACGCCGTCGCTGACCGACTGGAATCCATTGAGGACACCATGCGGCACGAGCACCTGGGTGCCGGGACGCAGCGTCACGGTGACCAGCTTGCCGTAGCTGGGGGAGCCGTCGCGGGCATCGACGTAGGCGCCGAAGGCCTCGCCGGACACGATGCCGACGAGCTTGGTCATCGCCTCGCCGTGCAGTCCGCGCACGGCGCCCTGCCTGCTCTCGGTCACGTTGAGCTGCGCCCACGGGCCCAGGTCCGGCAGCCCGGCATCCACCCACGAGGACTGGCGGTAGAACTCCCGGACCGTGCCGCGCTCGTCGGTCACCTGCTTGACGGTGATCACGACCAGGCCGTCGATCTCGGTGCGGTCGACGGTCATCGGGACGATCTGCGGAGCCTGCGCCATACGGGCAACCGTACCGACGGGTCAGTCCCGCTCGGGTGTCGGCCCAGGCTGCCAGCGGTGCTCCAACCCGGCCAGCCGCCAGTAGCCGATCGCGGCCGCCCACACCACCACGAACAGCCCCACGATCAGAAAACCGACGTTGTTCAGATTCAGCCTGGCGATCCACGTCGTGACCGGGTCGACCAGGTGGAAGTCGTCGTGCAGCACGCCGACCAGCTCGATGGTCCCGATGATCAGCGCCACCGCGACAGACAGCCCGGTGATGGTGATGTTGTAGTAGACCTTGCGCACCGGGCTGGCGAACGCCCAGTGATAGGCGAAGTTCATGAAGGTGCCGTCCACGGTGTCCAGCAGGCTCATGCCCGCCGCGAACAGCAGCGGCAGCGCGACGATCGCATACCAGGGCAGCCCGCTGGCCGCGCCGCTGCCGGCCAGTACCAGCAGCGTCACCTCCGTCGCGGTGTCGAAGCCGAGCCCGAAGATCAACCCGATCGGGTACATCTGCGCCGGGTGGGTGATCGCTTTGGTGAGCCTGCCGAGGAACCGGTTGAAAAAGCCGCGGTTGGCCAGTTGCGCCTCCAGTTCGGTCTCGTCGAACTCGCCGTGCCGCATCGCCCGCCACACGCGCACGATCCCGAACAGCACCAACAGGTTGAGGATGGCGATCAGGTACAGGAACAGTCCGGACACGCCGGTGCTGACGATGCCCAGCGCCTGGTGTGTGCCGGAGTTGTCGCTGGTCAGGGTGATCACCGCGTGCGCGCCGATGGCGATCAGCGCCGCCAGCACCAGCACCACCGTGGAATGGCCCAGCGCGAACCAGAACCCGACCGACACGGGACGTTTCCCGTCGCCCATCAGCTTGCGGGTGGTGTTGTCGATGGCCGCGATGTGGTCGGCGTCGAACGCGTGCCGCAGGCCCAGCGTGTAGGCGGTGACGCCGAGGCCGATGCCGAACACCTGCTTGCCGACGGCGAAATGGTGGGGGATGACCAGCAGTATCAGAATGCCCCACGCCAGGACGTGCAGCAGGACGATCACCCCGAACACCAGGGCGAGTCGGATGCGGTCCTGGCGTTGGACAGCAGGGGGCATCGGCGCGTTCATGTCGGCGGCCTCTCCAGCACCTCGTGGAAGGTTCTTCGGTGCCGTGGCCGGTCTCCTGGCTGACGGGTCGACGCTCCCCGCTCGCCTTCCCGGCCCAGGGCGGGCCAGTGGCATGTCGAGCGGTGAACTTCCCGATCACAGTGGCGAGGGCCGCGCCGGTTCCACACCGGCTTCCCGAGCACCACGGCGTAGCCACGGTAGGGACGCCCGGGATGTCCCACAAGGCCGATACATGTAGAGATGAACAGCTATTGGTTGGTGCGCACCCATTCGGCGGCATCGTCTTCGGTCCCGACGACGGGCACGCCGGGCAGTGGCGGGCGGCGAGCCAGCAACACCGGCAGGCCCAGCTCGCGGGCCGCGACCAGCTTGGCTGACGTCGCCTCGCCGCCGCTGTCGCGGGTGATCAGCACGTCGACGCGGTGTTCGCGGAGCAGCGTGCGTTCGCCGGGCAGCTCGAACGGGCCACGGGCGAGCAGCACGAGCGCGTGAGACGGCAGCGGTGGCGGCGGCGCTTCGACGGCGCGCAGCAGGAACCACAGGTCGTCGCGGTCGGCGAAAGCGGCGAGATCACCCCGGCCCGTGGCCAGGAACACACGGCGACCGAGGCCCGGCAGCAGGTCGTTGGCGGCGCCGACGGTGTCGATCCAGTGCCAGTCGTCGCCGTCCGCGGGCTGCCAGCCGGGGCGGCGGAGCACGACGAAGGGGATGCCTGCCGCGCGCGTCGCGGTGGCCGCGTGTGCGGTGATGGTGGCGGCGAACGGGTGGGTCGCGTCCACGACGGCGCCGATCCGCTCGGCGCGCAACCATTCGGTGAGCCCGTCGGCGCCACCGAACCCGCCGATCCGCACCCGGCCGGGTGGTCGCAGCGGGGCACGGACGCGGCCGGCGAGCGAGGACACGACGTCGATGCCGTCGGCCGTCAGCAGGCCGGCCAGCCGACGGGCCTCGCCGGTGCCGCCCAGCAGCAGTACCCGTCGTGTCATGGCTGGTCGCCGCCCTGCATGCTGGCGGGGTGAGTGCCCGCTACGGCTGGACCACCGGGGCGTGCGCCACGGCGGCGGCGAAGGCCGCGTACACGGCGCTGCTCACCGGCGAGTTCCCCGATCCGGTGGAGATCGTGCTGCCGCGCGGGCAGCGACCGGCGTTCGCGCTGGCCACCGAGCGGCTCGGGTCGGATTCGGCCAGTGCGGCGATCGTGAAGGACGCGGGCGACGACCCGGACGTGACGCACGGCGCCCTGGTCGGCGCCACGGTGCGGGTAGGCGGCACGGGTGTCACGTTCGTGGCCGGTGCGGGCGTGGGCGTGGTGACGAAGCCGGGGCTGCCGCTGGCGGTGGGGGAGCCGGCGATCAACCCGGTGCCGCGGCGGCTGATCCGTGAGCACCTGGCCCAGGTCGCGGCCACCCACGGCGGGACGGGTGACGTGGTCGTCGAGCTGACCGTGCGGGACGGGGCGGAGCTGGCGAAGCGCACGTGGAACCCCCGCCTCGGGATCCTGGGCGGTTTGTCCATTCTGGGCACCACGGGTGTGGTGGTGCCGTACTCGTGCTCGGCGTGGATCGACAGCATCCGGCGAGGTGTGGATGTGGCCAGGGCGGTCGGGCACCGGCATGTGGCGGGGTGCACGGGGAGTACGTCGGAGCAGGTCGCGGCGCGGTTGTACGGGCTGCCGGCGGACGCGCTGCTGGACATGGGCGACTTCGCGGGGGCGGTGCTGAAGTACGTGCGGCGGCATCCGGTGGCGCGGCTCACCATCGCCGGCGGTGTCGGCAAGCTGGCCAAGCTGGCGGACGGGGCACTGGACCTGCACTCGGGCCGCTCCCAGGTCAACCACGGTTTGCTCGCGGAGCTCGTAGTGGCCGGCGGTGGCGGCGCGGAGCTGGCGCGGCGGGTGTCCACGGCGAACACGGCGCTGGATGCCCTGGGGATGTGCCGGCAGGCGGGGGTGCCGCTGGGGGACCTGATCGCGGCCAGGGCGCGCGAGACGTCGCTGGCCGTGCTGCGCGGGGCGCCGGTCGAGGTCGACGTCGTGGTCATCGACAGAGCGGGCACGATCGTCGGCCGAGCGGGCTGACCGGCGTCGCGGCAGGCTGACGCCTCGGCGGCCGTGACCCGGCGGCCTCACGACCTGCCGGTTGGTGGGTGTCGTGTTGGCCGCGCAATGGTCGCCTCGCATGGTGTCGCGGCGGGCTGGCCGCGTGGCGTGCCTGTCGGTGTTGGCCGTTAAGTGGGCGGGATGCAGGTTCGTGGGTGTCGAGTTGGCCGCGCGGTGGTCGCCTCGCATGGTGTCGCGGCGGGCTGGCCGCTGGCGTGCCCGTCGGTGTTGGCCGTTAAGTGGGCGGGATGCAGGTTCGTGGGTGTCGAGTTGGCCGCGCAATGGTCGCCTCGCATCGCGGCCTCACATGCGCGCTGATGTCGGCCGTTGTGCGGCCGGTCGGCGATTGGTGGGAGTCGTGTTGGCCGCCCGACGGTCGCCCCGCATCGGCTGGCGGCAGTCGACAGCCTCACGGCCTTCCCGCTGGTGCCGGCCGTTGACTGGTCGGGAGGCCGGCCGGAGCGGGTTGTGTTGCCCGCGCACTGGTCGCCTCGCATGGTGGCGACGCGTGCCGGCCGCATGGCGCGCCCGTCGGCGTCGGCCGCTCGGTGGTCGGCTCGCCGGTTGGTGCACGCGGGCGCGGCGTTGGCCGTTGAGCGGTCGGGTTGCGGTTGGTGGGCGTCGAGTTGACCGTCCGCTGGTCGCCTCATGGTGTGCCCAGCGGTGTTGGCCACTGGCTGGCCGGCTGCCGGTGGGTGCCGGTCGAGTTGGCCGCTCGACGGGCGCCTCGCATGGTGCTGCGGTGGGTCGGCTGTCGGGCGGTCGACGTGGTTGCGGGCCAGGTTGGCGCTGGGGCCATCTGGTCAGGGTAGGTGCGCGGCGGAGTGGCTGGTGGGCGCTCGACTACCCTGACTTTCCGTGTCCCGCCCGGTTTCGCCGACCCGCTCGACCTCCCGCGCCACCGCGTGGGCGCTGGTCGCGGCCGGTGTGCTCGGTGCGGCACTCGTCGCCCTCCTCGCCGTGACCGCGGGCTCGGCCCCCTACATCCAACTGGGCAACGGCGATCCCGGCTCGCTCGTCCGCGTGGGCACACCGGTGCTGCGCTTCGTGGCGGACCTGGCCGCCACCCTGTGCACCGGCTCGCTCGTCTTCGCGGCCTGCTTCACGACGCAACGCACCAGCGGCCGGCTCGCCCCCGGTGGTTACGCCGCCGTGCGCTGGGCAGGCCGCTGGGCGCTGGTCTGGCTGGTCGCCGCGCTGGTCCTGGTTCCCTTCGACATCGGCGACGGGACCGGCGAACCCCTGTCCGACGTCCTGCCACCGAGTCACCTGTTCGGCCTGCTGGGCGCCCTGGAAGAGCCCCGGGCCTGGCTTGTCACCGCGGTCGTGGTGCTGCTCGTGACGATCGGCACCCGGTTGACGCTGCGCTGGCCGACCACCGTCGCCCTGGCCGGCCTGTCGGTGTTCGCCCTGCTGCCACCACTGGTCACCGGGCACGCGTCCTCCGAGGCCGGCCACGACCTGGCCACCACAGCCCTGCTGATCCACGTGCCCGCCGCCGCGATCTGGCTGGGCACGCTCGTCGCGCTACTCGCCCACGCCATCCGCACCCGGTCGGTACCCCTCGAACTCGGCCGCCGCTACGCCCGCCTGGCCACCGGCTGCTGGCTGGTGCTGCTGGCCAGCGGGCTGGTCGACGCGGTGATCCTGGTCCCGCCCGGCCAGTTGCTGCGCACCACATATGGGGTGCTCGTCCTGGTCGAGGTCGTGCTCACGGTCGCGCTGGGCGTGCTGGGCCTGTGGTCGCGGCGGGTCGCGCTGGCCCGGCTCGCGGCCGGCAGTTCGGCCGGTCGGCTACTCGGTCTGGCGGCCGCCGAAGCAGTGCTGCTGATCGCCGGGTTCGCGCTGGCCGTCGGCCAGACCCACCTGCCGCCGCCCGCGTTCCTCGGCCACCCGGTGACCGCGCAACAGACCCTGCTCGGCTACACCCTGGCCGGCCCGCCGACGTTCGCGCGGCTGGCCGGTGACTGGCGGATCGACCTGCTGTTCGGCCCGCTCGCGGTGCTGCTGGCCGTGCTGTACCTGGTCGGACTGCGCCGCCTGCGGGAGCGGTGGCCGGTGGCGCGGACCGTCTGCTGGCTGGCCGGGTGCGCGGTGATGCTGGTGGCCACCAGTTCGGGTATCGGCCGGTACGCACCGGCGATGTTCAGCCTGCACATGGCCGAGCACATGCTGCTGTCCATGCTCGTGCCGGTGCTGCTGGTGCTGGGTGCCCCGCTGACGCTGCTCAGCCGCACGGCGAGCGTGCCACGATTGCGGGCGGTGTTCCGCTCACCCGTGCTGCGCGCGCTCACTCACCCGGTCGTGGCGTTGGTGCTGTTCGCGGGGTCACCGTTCGCGCTGTACTTCACGGGCCTGTTCGACGCGGCCGTGCGGTTCCACTGGGCGCACACCGCGATCGCCGTGTCGTTCTTCCTCATCGGGTTGCTGTTCGCGTGGGTGGTGATCGGGGTCGACCCGACACCGCGCCCGCTGCCGAACCTGGCCCGGCTGGGCATGTTGCTGGCCGCGATGCCGACCGACACGATCTTCGCCGCTGTCCTGCTTACCACACACACGGTCGTCGGCAACGGCGCTCCGGGCGACAACTACTACTCGTCACTGGCGCTGCCCTGGGTGGGTGCACTGCTGGCCGACCAGCGAGCGGGCGGCTTGATCGCCCTGATCGTTACCGAATTGTCGCTACTGGCGGCAGTGGTGTTCCTGGTATTGCGCTGGTGGGCAGTGGAAAACGCGTCGGACGCCGAAACCGAACGTGCGATGGCCGAACGATTCCGGCAGCGGGCGGCTGCGCGTTAACTGATTAGTGCGGCCGGACTAATCAACCAGTGAATATCTGTGGATATCTTGCCGCTCCGTGGTGTCGACAGTTACTGTCCCCGACAACTCGGCCACTAGACGTGTCCGAAGAGGATGGTTGCCCAACGCTTCTGCATCGGAGGCGCACAATGTCGTCGTCTACCACCAGCGTTACGAATCCCAACAACCAGCGGCGACGCGCGGTGATCGCGAGCACCGTTGGCACATCGATCGAGTGGTATGATTTCTTCCTTTACGGTACAGCAGCTGCACTGATCTTTCCAAAACTCTTCTTTCCCAACAGCTCCGAGTTCGCAGGTGTTCTCGAGTCGTTTGGAACCCAATTTGTCGGATTCGCCGCACGTCCGATCGGCGCCGCCATTTTCGGTCATTTCGGTGACCGGATCGGCCGCAAGGGGACGTTGATCGGCTCGTTGATGCTGATGGGCATCGGGACGTTCCTGATCGGTCTCCTGCCGTCCTACGCGACGCTCGGTCCCGCGGCCGCGGTGCTGCTGGTGGTGCTGCGGCTCATCCAGGGCATCGGTGTGGGCGGCGAGTGGGGCGGCTCGGTGCTGCTGTCCATGGAATGGGGCACGCAGAAACGCCGAGGATTCTTCGCCAGCTGGCCACAGCTGGGCGTGCCGATCGGCCTGATCCTGTCGACGGGCGCGGTGAAGCTGTTCACCGCGATCACCGGTGACTCGTTCACGAACTGGGGTTGGCGCATCCCGTTCCTGATCAGCATCATCCTCGTCGGCATCGGCTTGTACGTGCGGCTGCGGGTGGTGGAGTCACCGGAGTTCAGCGCGATCCGCAAGGCCGAGAAGGTCGAGCGGATGCCCGTACTGGAGTCGATCCGCAAGTACCCGAGGGCGATCCTGTGCTCGGCGTTCGTGCGGATGTCCGAACAGGCACCCTTCTACCTGTTCATCACGTTCGTCCTGACCTATGGCACGAAGCACCTGAGCCTGGCTCAGGGCGGGCTGCTCACGGACACGATCATCGCGGCGGCGATCGGGTTGATCAGCGTGCCGTTCTTCGGGTGGCTGTCGGACATCATCGGCAGGCGCCTGATGTACGGGATCGGGATCGTGTGCACGGGTCTGTACGCGTTCCCGTACTTCGGGTTGCTGAACACGAAGGCCACGTTCCTGGTGGGACTGGGCATCGTGGTGTCGTTGATCTTCCACGACATGCAGTACGGGCCGCAGGCGGCGTTGATCGCCGAGCGGTTCGGCACCGGCGTGCGCTACTCGGGTGCGAGCCTGGGCTACCAGTTCGCGTCGGTCATCGCGGGTGGCCCCGCACCGCTGATCGCGGCGGCGATCCTGGCCGCCACGGGCAGCAGCACGTGGATCAGCTGGTACATCGTGGGTTGCGCGGTGGTGTCGATGATCGCCCTGATCGCGATGCCGGCGATGCGCGGTGCACCGGCAGGCATGGTCGAAGAACAAGCAGTGGAGGCGCCGGCGGCCACGGCGTAGCCACCTTCTCGACCGAGCACGGCGGCTCCGCCTGGATTCAGGCGGAGCCGCCGTGCTCGTCAGGAGTTGGCCATTGACCCACCGGCCGGCCGCGACCAGGGTGATCCGGCCCAAGGCCCTCGGGATGCCGACCCGTGTGCTCGCCGGTGTGGCAGTGCCCAGTACCCCTTTCAGCAGCCACGGGCGCGTTGACCGCGAAGTGCCGGTCGAAACTGTCGACAGTCGTGTCGAGCAGTTCGAGGTCCGTCCGGTCGTCGCTCCTACGTGCGCCCGACCGCGGTGACCAGGGCAGGCAGCCGGTCGGTCACTGGTCGAGCGTGCCGAACCGGCGCAGCCGCAGGCTGTTGGACACCACGAACAGCGACGAGAGCACCATCGCGCCACCGGCGATGAGCGGGTTGAGCAGCCCGAACGCGGCCAATGGCACCGCGGCGACGTTGTACCCGAACGCCCACAACAGGTTGCCGTGGATCGTGCGCAGCGTCCCCCGTGCCAGCCGCACCGCTGACGGCACGACCCGCAGGTCGTCGCGGACCAGGATGAGATCGGCCGCACCGAGTGCGACGTCGGTGCCCGACACGACCGCCATGCCAAGATCGGCGACCGCGAGGGCGGGCGCGTCGTTGACGCCGTCGCCGACCATCGCGACCGACCTGCCCTCGGCGCGCAACCGGGCGATCACGTCGGCCTTGCCGTCGGGCAGTACTTCGGCGATGACCTCGCCGATGCCGACCTCGTCGGCCACCGCCCGTGCCGTCGCGGCGTTGTCACCGGTGAGCAGCACGGTGCGCAGGCCCAACGACGCCAGCTCCCGCACGGCCGCCGCGGCCGATGGCTTGACGGTGTCGGCCAGGGCCACCATCCCGGTGAGCGCGCCGTCGACGGCGACCAGCACGGTGGTGCGGCCCTGGCGTTCCCAGGCCAGCCGCTGCTCGTCCAACGATGCCGCCACGGCCACGGACGAGGACGTCATCAGCCGCGCCGACCCGACCAGCACGGCCCGCCCGTCGACCGAACCGCGGGCGCCGAGTCCCGCCAGCGCGGCGAAGTCGGTCACCTCGGGCAGTTCGGGCAGTTCCCGCCGGGCGAGCGAGACGATGGCCGTGGCGACCGCGTGCTCGGAGGCGTCCTCGACGGCACCGGCGTCGCGCAGCAGCTCCGCCCGGCTCACGTCGGCGGCGGTCGCGATGTCGACCACCGCCATCCGGCCCGCGGTGACGGTGCCGGTCTTGTCCAGCACCACGGTGTCGATCGCGCGCGCCGACTCCAGTGCCTGGTGGCCCTTGATGAAGATGCCCAGCTGCGCGCCACGCCCGGACGCGACCAGCAGCGCGGTCGGTGTCGCCAGGCCCAGCGCGCACGGGCAGGCGATGATCAGCACGGCCAGCGCGGAGCTGATCGCGTGTTCCAGCGACCCGCCGGCCAGCAGCCACCCGGCGAGGGTGACGAGGGCGAGTCCGATGACGATGGGTACGAACACGCCGCTGACCCGGTCGGCCAGCCGCTGCACCCCGGCCTTCTCGGTCTGGGCCCGTTCCACGAGTGCGACCAGCTGGGCGAGCTGGGTGTCCTTGCCGACGCGGGTGGCGCGCACGATCAGCCGCCCGGCCAGGGCGACGGTGCCGCCGAGGACCTGGTCGCCCGCGCCGATCTCGCCGGGCACGGACTCGCCGGTCATCGTGCTGGTGTCCAGGGCGCTGTGCCCGGACAGCACGTCGCCGTCGGTGGCCACGGTCTCGCCGGGCCGCACCACGAACCGGTCACCGACCCGCAGTTCCGCCACCGGGATGCGTTCCTCGGCATCGCCGCGCAGCACCGCGACGTCCTTGGCGCCCAGCATGGCCAGCGCACGCAGCGCCCCGCCCGCGCGCCGCTTGGCCTTGGCCTCGAACAGCCGCCCGGCCAACAGGAAGGTCGTGACGACGGACGCCACCTCGAGGTACACCGAGCCGCCGGGCCGGAAGATCAGCCCCCACACGCCGGTGCCGCCCGCTCCTGCCTGGCTGTTGAAGAAGATCGTGTAGATCGACCAGCACGTGGCGGCGGTGATGCCCATCGACACGAGCGTGTCCATCGACGCCGAGCCGTGCCGCAGGTTGACCAGCGCGGCCCGGTGGAAGGGCCAGGCGCACCAGCACACCACGGGGATCGTCATGGCCAGTAGTACCCACTGCCAGCCGGTGAACCGCAGCGAGGGCACCAGCGCCAGTGTGATGGACAGGTCGCCCAGCGGTGCGGCCAGCAGCAGCGCCACGACCAGTCGCCGCCACAGGTAGCGGACGTGCCGGTCGTCGGTCGGGTCGTCCTCGACGGCGGGCCGGTCGGGTTCGATGAGTTCGGCGCTGTAGCCGGCGTGCGCGACCTGGGCGATGAGTTCGGTGGTCGGCACGTCGCGGAAGACCTGGACGCTGGCCTTCTCGGTGGCGTAGTTGACCGTGGCGGTGACACCGTCGAGCTTGTTGAGCTTGCGTTCCACCCTGGCCGCGCAGGCGGCGCAGGTCATCCCGCCGATGACGAACTCGTGTTCGCCGACGGCGACGGGGGCGCTCAGCCCGGCCGATGCGTCCAATGCCATGGTGTCGACGGTATCTCGCCTGGCCGGAGTACTTCTCACGAGGCGGGCAAATTTATCACTGTGATTTCAGTGACGCTTGAAATTGAGCCTTCGGCAGCGCAATCGCGAGCACGACCGCAAGCACGGAAAACGCCACGGCCCACCAGAAGGTCTGGCTGAACGTCACGGCGGCGGTGTGGTGGGCCAGCCGGGGCCGAACGAGCCGCCGAGCTGTCGCATGATCCGGGTGCTGCTGCTGGCGTGCGGGATGGGGGCCCGGTCGAGGCCCTGGAAGGCGCCGACCATGATCGCCATGTTGGCGGCGCTGAGGCGCGTGCCGCGTACGACCAGCGCGCAGGCGAGCGGCCAGCCGAGTCGTGGCCAGGATGCCGCCGAGGCCGCGGGCGAGCAGGCTGCCGATGCCCTGGGGGACGAGCAGCAGGCCTGCGGTGACGACGTTGGCGCCGTGGACCTGTTGGTAGTACAGGGGTAGCAGGAGCATCGCGCCGAACATGCCGAAGCCGGCGAGGAACAGCAGGGTGGCGGCGCTGAAGGCGCGGTCGGTGAACAGGCGCAGGTAGACGAGCGGCTGCTCGGTGTGCCGGGCGTGGCGGGTGAAGCCGCTCAGCAGTGCGATCCCGGAGCAGGCGCGACGGCGCGGCGAGATCGCCTCGGCGGCGCTGCCTGCCGTGGTGGTGTCGGTCCCGGCGAACCTGGCGCGGCACGAGATCCTGTTGCGTCGCGGCCCGGTGGCGCACCAGACGCTGGTGCAGATCGTGGCCGAGGTGTTCCTGCCGTTGGTGCGCGGTGCGCAGCCGGGTGCTCAGTGCAGCAGCACGGGCAGCGACTCGACGCCGTAGACGATGGACAGCTTCCGAAACGCCAGTTCCTCGGGCGGGATGGCCAGTCGCAGTTTCGGGAACCGGCGCACCAGCGCGGGGTAGGCGGCGCGTAGTTCCATGCGGCCCAGTTCGGCGCCGATGCAGCGGTGGATGCCGTAGCCGAACGCGACGTGCGGGAACGGGGTGCGGGTGGGGTCGAACCGCTCGAGGTCGGTGCCGAGTTTGGCGTCGCGGTTGGCGCCGGACAGGGAGACGATCACGATGTCGCCCTTGGCGATGGGGGTGCCGGCGATGTCCATGTCCTCGCGGGCGAACCGCGGGAATGCGACCTGCACGACGGTGAGGTAGCGCAGCAGTTCCTCGACGAATCCGCCGATGGCGGTGTCGTCGTCGTGCACGAGCCGGAACGTGTCGGGGTCGCGCAGCAGCACCAGGGCGCCGAGGGTGAGCATGCTGGCGGTGGTTTCCAGGCCGCCGGTGAGCAGCCCGTCGGCCAGGCCGGCCAGTTCGAGGTCGTCGACGGAGTCGCCGTGTTCCTTGACGATCATGCCGAGTAGCCCGTCGCCGGGGGATTCGCGTTGTTTGCGGACGATCTCCAGCAGGTAGCTCAGCGATTCGGTGATCGCGCCCAGGGACGCGGTGGCGCCGCTGAACAGGTCGAACCGGGCGGTGGACAGGCGCTGGAAGTCGGCGCGGTCGGCGTAGGGGACGCCGAGCAGTTCGCAGATGGTCAGTGACGGGATGGGCAGCGCGAAGGACTCGGCGAGGTCGACGGGTCCGGTGGCGGCGGCCATCGCGTCGAGTTGTTCGTTGATGATCGCGTCGATGCGGGGGGTGAGGCGGGCCAGGCGGCGCATGGTGAACTCGGGTGTGAGGATCTTGCGCAGCCGGGTGTGGTCGGGTGGGTCGCTGAAGCCCAGGCCGCCGGGGTTCTGCTCGGCGGTGGCGCCCGCGCTGCCGATGAGGTTGGTGAAGTCGTTGCTGAACCCGGTGCCGTTGGCCATCACGGCTTTGGCCTCGTCGTAGCCGGTGACCAGCCAGGCCTTCATGCCGAAGGGCAGCTTGAGCCGGTTGACCGGCTCGGCGGCGCGCAGGTCGCCGAGTTCGGTGACGGGGTCGAGGCCGTCGCGTTTGAGCGGCAGCAGCGCGGCGTCGGGCAGGAAGGACATCGTGGCCAGGTCGAAGCCCTTCTTCTGCTTCCTGGCCAGGTACTTGCGGCCCACCCAGCCCATGGCGCGCGAGCGCAGCGTCGTCATGACCGGAGGCTACCGTCCGGGTGGAGCCGGTCGGGTGCTGGTCAGGTGCGGTCGGCCCAGGTGCGGCGGCCGGTCTCGGGCAGCGTGGAGATCGGGTCGTAGTAGGGGTATTGGCGGGTCAGCGCGGTGGGGTCGTCGCGTTCGATGCCGGTGCGGTAGTTCTTGGTCCAGTAGGAGACGCCGAGTTCGCGGTCGTAGTCGGCGAGCTGGTGCACCCAGCGCTTGCCGACGTAGGGCACGTCACACACGATGCGGGGGGTGGCGTAGCCGGGCAGGTAGCCCATGATCGCGTGCTGCAGGGCCTGGGCCTCCCACACGGCGACCCGCCAGTGTTCGGCGTTGGGGATCATGTCGCACATGTAGAAGTAGTAGGGCAGGATGCCGGCTTCGCCCTGCAGCGCGAAGCACAGGTCGAGCAGGTCGCCGGGGGTGGCGTTGACGCCCCGCATGAGCACGCCCTGGTTGCGGATGTCGCGCACCCCGGCGTCGAGGGCGGCGCGGGTGGCCTCGGCGACCAGCGGGGTGACGGTCTGGGCGTGGTTGACGTGGGTGTGGATGGCGAGGTTCACGCCGCGGCGGCGGGCGGTGCGCGCGACGCGCTCCAGGCCTTCGACGACCTTGGGCTGCAGCCAGTGCTGCGGCAGCGCGGCGAGTGCTTTGGTGGCCAGCCGGATGTCGCGGACGGTGTCGATCTCCAGTAGTCGCATGAGGTAGGACTCGAGCTGGTGCCAGGGAACGTTGGCCACGTCCCCGCCGGACACGACGACATCGCGCACGCCGGGGGTCTTGCGCAGGTAGTCGATCATCTGGTCCTGGCGGTCGACCGGTTTGAGGGTGAGCTTGTGCTTGTCGACGGACTCGGTGGAGTTGCCGACGAGGTCCATCCGGGTGCAGTGGCCGCAGTACTGGGGGCAGGTGGACAGCAGTTCGGCGAGGACCTTGGTGGGGTAGCGGTGGGTGAGGCCTTCCACGACCCACATCTCGGCTTCGTGCAGCGAGTCGCGGGTGGCGTAGGGGTGGCTGGGCCAGACCGGGTCGCGGTCGGAGCGCACCGGGATCATGTAGCGGCGGATCGGGTCGGCGTAGAACGCTTCGGTGAACCCGCCGGGCGTGGCCGCGGTCGCCATGGTGTTGAGCATCTGCGGTGGCACCAGCATGGACATGGTGGCGAAGCCGGTCTGGTCGGCGGCGAGGTCGGCGTAGAAGCGGTCCTCGAGCAGGTCGCCGAGCACGTCGCGCAGTTGCTTGGGGTTCTTCACGCAGTGGGCGCGCTGCCATTGGGCGTCGCGCCACTGGGTGTCGGTGACGTCGCGCCAGCCGGGCAGTCGTCGCCAGTCGGGTTCGACCAGTTCGTGGCGCGCGTAGTCGTAGGGCTGGTGGCCCGCGGCTTCGGCGTCGTTCTTCGTAGGGCTGGTAGCTTCCCAGACGGCGGTCATAACTACTCCTCTGCGTCTAGATCGCGCAAAGATATACTGTCAGATCGTCTGTACCACGTAAATTCTACGGGAGGCGGCGTGGTGGGGTCCTCGGGACACGACAAGAGCTCGCCCATCGGGCTGCATCGGGTACTCCGCCCGGCGGGGGTACTGCCCCAGCAGGCGGAGCAGTTGGACGCCGATCCGCGGCCCTGGCGCGACGAGGTCGTGCTGGATGTGCACCGGTTGAACCTGGACGCCGCGTCCTACCGGCAGCTGCGCGAGAGGCACGGCACGGGGGCGCCGCTGCGGGCGGCCGTGTGCGACATCGTGGCCGCGCGCGGCAAGATGCAGAACCCGGTCACCGGGTCGGGCGGCATGCTGCTGGGCACGGTCCGCGAGGTCGGCCCGGATTCGCCGCTGGGTCTGCGCGTGGGCCAGCGGGTGGCGACGCTGGTGTCGTTGACGTTGACGCCGCTTCGCATCACCGACGGCCTGGCCGGCTGGGACGGCGAGGGCGAGCAGGTGCCGTGTGAGGGCACCGCGGTGCTGTTCGGCCGGTCGATCGCCGCGGTGCTGCCCGACGATGTGCCCGAGGAGCTGGCGCTGTCGGTGCTGGACGTGTGCGGGGCGCCCGCGCTGACCTCCCGTGTGGTGGGCGAGCGCACCCGGCCCAGCGTGTGTGTGCTGGGCGGTGGCGGCAAGTCCGGGTCGCTGTCACTGGCCGCGGCCCGCCGGGCCGGGGCGGGCCGGCTGGTCGCGCTGGTGCCCACCCGGGCCGAAGCGGCCGCGGTCACCGCGGCCGGCTTGGCCGACGAAGTGGTGCTGGCCGACGCGCGCGACCCGGTCGCGGTCGCGGCCGCCGTGGGCGAGCAGGTGGACGTGACGGTCGTGTGTGTGGACGTGCCCGGTTGCGAGCACGGCGCGGTGCTGGCCACCCGCGACGGCGGCACCGTGGTGTTCTTCTCGATGGCCACCTCGTTCGCCGCGGCCGCGCTGGGTGCCGAGGGGCTGGCCGCGGACGTGGAGATGGTCATCGGCAACGGCTACGTACCCGGGCACGCGCAGTTCGCGCTGCGACTGCTGCGCACCGAACCCGGGGTGCGTGCTCTGTTCGAGGCCCGCGACCGGCACACTGCCCGATCGTGACCGACATGCCGACCACCACGCTGCTCACCGGCGGCCGCGTGTACGCCCCCGCCCAGCCCGACGCGACCGCCATGGCCGTCACCGGTGACGTGATCACCTGGGTCGGTGCCGACGGCCCCGGCCGCGCGCTGTACCCGGACGCGCGGGTGGTGGATCTGGCGGGCGCGTTCGTGACGCCGGCGTTCGTGGACGCCCATGTGCACGCCACTTCGACCGGGCTGGTGCTCGCCGGGCTGGACCTGTCGGGGTGCCGGTCGCTGGGTGAATGCCTGGCCGCGCTGCGCGGGCACGTCGCCACCCAGCCCCCGGGCTCCGTGGTGTGGGGGCACGGCTGGCAGGAGACCGCGTGGCCGGAGGGCCGCCCGCCCAGCCGCGCCGAGATCGACTCCGTGGTCGGCGCGGCCCCGGTGTACCTGTCGCGGGTGGACGTGCACTCGGCGCTGGTGTCCACGGCGCTGCTGCAGCGGGCCCCCGCGGCGCGGGGCGCGGCAGGCTGGTCGGCCGATGGGCCGCTGAGCCGGCAGGCGCACCACCACGCCCGTGGTGCCGCACGGGCGGCGCTGCACCCCGGCCAGCGGCATGCGGCGCAGACCGCGTTCCTCACGCACGCCGCCGCGCACGGGGTCGCCGCCGTGCACGAGTGCGCGGGCCCCGACATCTCCGGCACCGACGATCTGGCCGAACTGCTGGCCCTGTCCGGCGGCGGGTACCCGCACGTCGTGGGCTACTGGGGTGAACGCATCGACCCGGCGCTGGCCGCCCGGCTGGGCGCGCGCGGCCTGGCCGGTGACCTGTTCGTCGACGGCGCCATCGGTTCGCGCACGGCCGCGCTCACCGAGTCCTATGCCGACGATCCCGGCAACACCGGTGCCGCCTACCTGTCGCCCCGCGAGATCGCCGACCATCTCGCCGAATGCACCCGGGCGGGCGTGCAGGCCGGGTTCCACGTCATCGGCGATGCCGGGGTCGGTGCCCTGGTCGCCGGGTTCGCCATGGCCGAACGTGAGGTCGGGCGGCCCGCGCTGGCCGCGCGGCGGCACCGCATCGAGCACCTGGAGATGGTCGACGCGCAGCAGGCCGCGCAACTGGGCGGGTGGGGCGTGGTCGGGTCGGTGCAGCCCGCGTTCGACGCGGCCTGGGGCGGGCCGGACGGCATGTACGTGCTGCGCCTGGGCGCCGACCGGGGCATCGGGCTCAACCCGTTCGCGGTGCTCGCCGCGAACGGTGTCACGCTCGCGTTCGGCTCCGATTCGCCGGTCACCCCGGTGGATCCGTGGGGCGCGGTGCGGGCCGCGGTGCACCACCGCACCCCCGGGTTCGGCATCTCGCCGCGCGCCGCGTTCACCGCGCACACCCGCGGCGGGTGGCGCGCCGGCGGCAGCGACGACACCCTGGCCGGGGTCATCGCGCCCGGCGCGCCCGCCACCTACGCGGTGTGGGACGCCGGGGAACTGGTTGCCGCGCCCGCCGACGAACGGGTGCAGCGCTGGTCCACCGACCCGCGGGCCCGGGTGCCCGCGTTGCCGTCGCTGGACCCGCACGCCACGCTGCCGGTGTGCCGCCGCACGGTGCTGCGCGGCCAGGTGATCTTCGACGCTGAGGAGCGCTGATGGGGCTGCTGAACCTCGATGACGACGTGGTGGCGCGGGCGCGCACGCTCGCGGCCGCCGCCACCGCACCGGTCATCGACCTGGCCACCGCGCACACCACGGTGGCCATCGAGCGGGCCACGCTGCGGCTGGCCGGCCTGACCGGTGCCGACACCGCCCACCCCGCCGGTGACGTGCCGTGGGTGAACCGGGTCGTGGACACCGTGCGCGAGCAGTGCGGCCTGGCCTGCGGCGCGGCGCTGCCGGTGTTCCACGCGCTGCGCACCCACGAGCTGGGCTCGCTGACCGAACTGGCCGAGGCCACAGCCGCCGGCCAGATCACCTACACCGTGCCCGACGGCCGCGACGCGACCCGCGCAGAACACGCCGCGCGGGTCGCGATCGCCACCGGCATCCGCGCCGTCGACCGCAACCGCGCCCGCCGCGACAAGCTCGTCGCCACCCTCGGCGACCCGCCGCGCCGCCCGTGGATCTACCTGATCGTCGCGACCGGCGACATCGACGAGGACGTCGTGCAGGCCGCCAACGCCGCCCGAGCCGGGGCCGACGTGATCGCGGTGATCCGCTCCACCGGCCAGTCGCTGCTGGACTACGTGCCCGAAGGCGCCACCCACCACGGGTTCGCCGGCACCTACGCCACCCAGGAGAACTTCCGCATCATGCGCGCGGCCCTCGACGAGGTGTCCCGCGAGCTGGGCCGCTACGTACGGCTGACCAACTACGCGTCCGGGCTGTGCATGCCCGAGATCGCGGTGCTGGGCGGGCTGGAGCGGCTGGACATGATGCTCAACGACTCCATGTACGGCATCCTGTTCCGCGACATCAACCCGATCCGCACGTTCTGCGACCAGCGGTTCTCCCGGCAGGTGCACGCCCGCGCCGGCATCATCATCAACACCGGCGAGGACAACTACCTCACCACCGCCGACGCCGTGGACGCCGCCCACACCGTCACCGTGTCGCAGCTGCTCAACGAACGGTTCGCGCACGAGGCCGGGCTGCCCGATCACCTGCTCGGGCTGGGCCACGCGTTCGAGATCAACCCGGAGCTGCCCGAGTCCTTCCGCCTGGAACTCGCGCACGCTCTGCTGGCGCGCGAGCTGTTCCCGCACGCGCCGCTGAAGTGGATGCCGCCCACCAAGCACATGACCGGCAACGTGTTCTTCGGCTACCTGCTCGACGGGCTGTTCAACCTCGCCGGGATGCTCACCGGCCAGTCGATCCTGCTGGTCGGCATGATGACCGAGGCCGTCGTGACGCCGTGGCTGGCCGACCGCGACCTCGCCCTGGCCAACGTGCGGTACGTGCGCAACGCCGCCGGGAACCTCGCCGAGGACTTCCGGCCCGCCCCCGACGGGTTCATCGTCAAACGCGCCCACCAGGTCCTCGGCGAGGCAGTGGACCTGCTGGAACGGATCGTGGCTTCGGAGGGCGGACTGCTCGCCGCGATCGGCGACGGCACGTTCGGCCTGATGAAACGCCCACCCGAGGGCGGCAAGGGCGCCGACGGTGTGATCGCCAAGGCCGAGGGCTACCGCAACCCGGCCGCCGACCTGCTGGAGTCGGGGGAGACGACATGACCGTGATCCGCCCCTACGGCGACGCCACCGGCGATGGCATGGTGCAGCTGTCGTTCACACTGCCCGTCGCGCACAGCCCCAAGGCCGACGGCGCCGCCGTGCAGCTGGCCAACAAGATGGGGATGGACCCGGCGATGGTCGTGCACTCGCACCCGATCGGCGAGAACTTCACGTTCTTCGTCGTCTACGGGTCGGTGACGCACCTGGTGGACCTCGACCAGGTGCGGGTGGTGGACCGCGAGTACCCGCTGCTGTCCCCGACCGAGGTGAACTCGGCCGTCAAGACCACGCTGCGGCGCAAGCTCGTCGTCGTCGGCGGCTGCATCGGCTCCGACGCGCACACCGTCGGCATCGACGCGATCCTCAACGTCAAGGGCTTCGCGGGCGAGAAGGGCCTGGAGTACTACCGGGAGCTGCGGGTGGTCAACCTCGGCGCCCAGGTCACCGTCCCCGAACTGGTGAAACGGGCCCGCGCCGACAAGGCCGACGCGGTGCTGGTGTCCCAGGTCGTCACCCAACGCGACGCGCACATCCTCAACACCAAGGAGATGTCCGCCGCGTTCCGGGAGGCGATGGGCGAGCGGCGGCCCATGCTGGTGGTCGGCGGACCCCGGTTCGACCCGATGATGGCCGGTGAGCTGGGCGTGGACCGCGTCTTCGGACGCGGCACCACCCCCGGTGACGTGGCCAGTTACCTCGTACACGCGATGACAGAGAAGGTGACCAGGTGAGCGACGCGCTCGTCGAAGGCTTCTGCGTGACCCACCGCCGCTACGTGCCGCACAGCCACGCCCACTACGGCGGCGACCTCGTGGACGGCGCCTACTCGCTGGGCCTGTTCGGGGACGTCGCCACCGAACTGTGCATCCGCACCGACGGCGACGAGGGCCTGTTCGCCGGGTACGCCGACGTGGTGTTCGGCGCGCCCGTGCGGGCCGGTGACGTGGTGGAGGCCACCGCGACCCTCGATCGCATCGGCACCCGCTCACGCACGGTGTCCTTCGAGGCCCGCGTGGTGTGCCGGGCCGATCCGCAGCGGGGGCCCTCGGCGGCGCGGGTGCTCGACCCGCCGATCGTGGCCACCACCGCCGTGGGCACGGTCGTGGTGCCCGGTCACTGACCGTCGCGCTCGTCGTCCTCGTTGTCCCCGTCTTTGCGCAGGACCAGCTCGGGCACGAAACCGTGCTGGTAGAGGCGGCGGTCGCGGATCTCCCACGCGAACGCCATCGAGTAGAACACCATGCCGAACACCACGATCCCCAGCATCATCGCCAGCACCCCTGGCGAGGCGGGCAACACGAGCAGCACCAGCGCGGGCAGCGACTGCACCACGCCCCGCGCCAGTAGCCGCACGAACCACGTGCGGCATGTCAGGTCGTGCAGGACCCACTGTGCGTACCGCGACGGCAGGCGCCTGCCGTACGCATAGAGCAGCCACCGCACCACTCCCGGTCGGCTGCCGGCCATCCACCCAGCCTACGAGGCAACGAGCCGGACACATGACGCTGATCGCACACTGCCGCCCCGTACCCTGATCGGCGTGGTGACACCGACCGTGACCGAGCACGACTCCGGCGAGTCGCCCCGCGACGAACCCACGGCCCGCCGCCGAGTGCGGTTGCCCCGCGGCCTCACCTGGCTGCGGCTGGCGGCCGGCCTGGGCGCCGGGCTGCTGTGGTACCTGAGCTTCCCGCCGCGCCCGGTGTGGTGGCTGGCGCTGGTGGCGTTCGCGGTGTTCGGGCTGGTCGTCCACGGGCAGCGGGCCAGGGCCGGGTTCGGTTACGGGTTCCTGTTCGGCATCGGGTTCCTGCTGCCGCTGCTGCACTGGACCAGCCTCTACGTGGGGCTGATCGCCTGGCTGCCGCTGAGCATCTTCGAGGCGCTGGTGATGGGCCTGGGCGGCGCCGCGATCGCGATCGTGCTGCCGATGCGCGGCGGCCCGGTGTGGGCGGCGCTGCTGTGGGTGGCCGACGAGGCACTGCGCGCCCGCGCCCCGTTCGGCGGACTGCCGTGGGGGAAGGTCGCGTTCGGGCAGCCAGACGGGCCGTTCGTGTCGCTGGCCGCGATCGCCGGCACCCCACTGATCGGGTTCGCCGTCACGCTGTGCGCGTTCGGGCTGACCGTGCTGGTGATCACGCTGGCCCGCGCCGAACACCGCCGCACCGTCGCCATCGTCGGCTCGGCACTGGCCATCGTGGTGCCCGTCGTGGCCAGCCTCGTGTCGTGGCCGCTGGTGGGCACCGACCCCAACGCGGGCACCGCCACCGTGGCCGCCGTGCAGGGCAACGTGCCGCGGCTGGGCCTGGACTTCAACTCCCAGCGCCGCGCCGTACTCGACGACCACGTCAAGGAGACCGACAAGCTGGCCGCCCAGATCGCGGCGGGCAAGGCGAAACAGCCGCAACTGGTGATCTGGCCGGAGAACTCCTCCGACATCGACCCCTACGCCAACCCCGACGCCTACAGCGAGATCACCCAGGCCGCGCTGGCGATCAAGGCCCCCATCGAGGTGGGCGCTGTGGTCACCTCGCAGGGCCCGCAGCCGAAGAACACCGCGATCCTGTGGGAACCGGGCCAGGGCCCGGTCGAGCAGTACGTGAAGCGCAGGCTGCAACCGTTCGGCGAGACCATGCCGGCGCGCTCGTTCTTCCGGCACTTCAGCGCCGACGTGGACAAGGCCGGTGACTTCGTCGCGGGCACCAAGCCCGTGGTGTTCCCGATGGGACCGGCCAAGGTCGCCATCGACACCTGCTACGAGGTCGCCTTCGACGACACCGTGCGCGCCTCCATCCCGGGCAGCACCCTGCTCGCGGTACCCACGAACAACGCCACGTTCGGGTTGTCCGACATGACCTACCAGCAGTTGGCGATGGATCAGGAACGCGCCGTCGAACACGGCCGCGCCGTCGTGGTCGCCGCCACCAGCGGGGTCAGCGCGATCATCCAGCCGAACGGACACATCACCCAGGAGACTGGTTTGTTCCGGCCGGCCGCCCTGGTTGCCACAGTTCCGCTGCGGTCGACGACTACGCTGGCGGATCAACTCGGTGCCTGGCCGGAATGGGCGATGGTGACCGGCGGGTTGCTCGCCCTCGCGTTCGGCATCGGTACGCGGGTGCGCCGTCGCCGTTCCACCGCGACCACCCTGGTCACCGAATGAGCGTTCCGCGGGAGGACGAGCGATGACCGACGTGGCTGGTGGCGCCATGGCCCTGCAGCCGGTGCTGGTGGTGGTCCCCACCTACAACGAGCTGGACAATCTCGGTCCCATCCTGGACCGGCTGCACGAGGCGCTGGCCTCGGCGCACGTACTCGTCGTCGACGACAGTTCGCCGGACGGCACCGGTGAGCTGGCCGACAAACTGGCCGCCCGGGACGACCGGGTGCACGTGCTGCACCGCACCCAGAAGGCCGGCCTCGGCGCCGCCTACGTCGCCGGGTTCCGCTGGGGCCTCGACCACGGCTACGCGGTCCTCGTGGAGATGGACGCCGACGGCTCACACGCCCCCGAGGACCTGCCCCGCCTGCTCGACGCCCTCACCGACGCCGACCTCGCGCTGGGCTCGCGCTACGTGCCCGGCGGGCGCGTGGTCAACTGGCCCAAGCGTCGCGAACTGCTCTCCCGCGGCGGGAACCTGTACTCCAAGTTCGCGCTCGGCGTCGGCATCAACGACATCACCGGCGGCTACCGCGCCTATCGGCGCCAGGTGCTGGAATCGTTGGTGCTCGACGACGTCGCCTCGCACGGCTACTGCTTCCAGGTCGACCTCGCGTGGCGCACCGTGCAGGCCGGGTTCACCGTGGTGGAGGTGCCGATCACGTTCACCGAACGGGAGATCGGCGAGTCCAAGATGAGCGGCTCCATCGTCCGGGAAGCGCTGCTGCGCGTCACCGAATGGGGTCTGCGTCACCGTGCCGGTCAACTGCGCTCCCTGCTGGGCGGCCAGCCGGCGAGGGAGCAGCAGGCCGAACGCGCCAACAACTGACCGCCGCCCCGCGGGTCGAGGTCGAGGTAGGAGAACGCTCGTTTCGGCAGCGGTAGCGGGGCGGGCACCCGGATGATTCGGGTGCCCGCCCCGCCTCGTGCGGTCGATCGCCCTGCTTCGTGCTGATCTGCTGATCGGACCAGCCGATCTGGCGGTACGCCACGTAATCGGCGTCCGTGTTGGCGGTCGACCCGGCCGCGGTTCGCTCGCTGCGAGGTGGAATCGGCCAACGCTTGTTGCCGACGCGCTGAGGGCCGTGTTCAGGACCGCGGTGCCCGCATGACTGCGCCGATGACGGTGCTCACCATCCTGTGGACGGCATCGGCTCTCGGCGGGGTGCTCTTGCGGTCGGCGAACAGCAGGTGAGCGGCGCCGATCAGGGTGGGGGCGAGCGTATCGATGTCGGCATCGGCGCTGATGCGGCCGAGGTCGCGTTCGGCGGTGAGGTAGGCGGCGATCATCGCGGCGGCCTCGGTCGCCAGCGGGACGCCGGTCGGCCACGTCTGGCGCAGCCGGGCCCGCAGCTCGTCGCGGAAGATGATGAGCGCGACGATCGCCACCGCGACCGATCCGAACACGGCCCTCAGCGCGCCGGTGAGGTTGTCGGCGACGGTGCCGGTCCCAGCCGACTCGCGCAACGCGGCGGCCTGCCGGCCGAGCCGGTCGGCGCGATCGAGCACCAGCTCGGCGAGGAAGGCGTCGAAGTCGGCGAAGTGCCGGTGCAGCACACCCTTCGCGCAACCCGCTTCGGTGGTGACCGCCCGGCTGGTCAGCGCGTCCGGGCCGTCGCGCAGCAGGACACGCTCTGCCGCGTCGAACAGCTGCTCGCGCACGTCGCGCAAGTGCACCCCTGTCGGCACTGTCGCACCCTTCCGTTCGCTGACCGCGAACCATCGACCCGTAGTGGGCAGCTGCCCACTACGGTGGGCGGATGCCCACCCGTACCGGACGAGCAGCCACGTCCCGCCGCGCGAGCACCCCACGAACACCGGCAGATCGCCGAGTCGTTCGGTGTGGACGCAGCGCGCTACGACCGGACCCGGCCGCACTATCCCGACGCTCTGGTGCGACGGATCATCGCCGGTCCCGACGTCCTGGACATCCTGGACGTCGGCTGCGGCACCGGCATCCTCGCCCGGCAGTTCCAGGCGGCAGGCTGCCGGGTCCTGGGCGTCGAGCCCGACCCGCGGATGGCCGAGTTCGCGCGGCACAGCGGGGTCGAGGTGGAGGTGGCCACGTTCGAAACCTGGGACGCGGCGGGCCGCCGGTTCGACGCGGTCGTCGCCGGGACGGCCTGGCACTGGGTGGATCCGGTCGCCGGCCCGGCCAAGGCGGCGCAGGTGCTGCGGCCGGGTGGCAGGCTGGCCGCGTTCGGGCACGCCTTCCAACTACCGCCCGACGTCGCGGCCGCGTTCGCCTCGGTCTACCAACGGGTCGTGCCCGACTCGCCGTTCGACTTCCAGGCGATGCCGAAGCAGACCGTGGACATCTACCAGCGCATGTACGCCACAGTCGCGGACGGGATCCGCGAGGCGGGCGGGTTCAGCGACCCGCAACAGTGGCGATTCGACTGGGAACGCACCTACAGCCGAGACGAGTGGCTAGACCAGCTGCCCACCACGGGCCTGCTGACCTGGCTCCCACCGGACACGCTGGCCCAGGTGCTCGCGGCCGTCGGCGCGGCGATCGAGAGCGGCTTCACCATGCCCTACACGACACTCGCCGTCACCGCGGTACGCACCACCGCCTGACCCGCGACGCCCCGGACACAAATGGGCCCGCCCGGATCTCTCCGGGCGGGCCCATTCACCAACGCGGGAGGCGTGGTGGTCTTGTCAGGCACTGCTCATGCGCTGCGGGTGCGGCGACCGCGCAGTTCCTCCAACCGCTCGGACAGCAGCTCCTCCAGCTCCGGAATGGAGCGCCGTTCCAGCAGCATGTCCCAGTGCGTGCGCGGCGCCTTGGCCTTCTTCTGCTCCGGCTCGGACCCGTCGATCAGCTTGCCGACCGAGCCGTGCAAGCGGCACTCCCAGGTCGGTGGGATCTCGGCGTCGTCGGCGAAGGGGACCTCGAAGTCGTGCCCCTTGGGGCAGGCGTACCTGGTTCCCCGTCGGGGGGCGAGGTCATGGTTGCGGTCGGTCTCGTAGCTGACTGCTCCGAGCCGGCTACCACGCAAAACGCGGTCGGCCATGGCGGTGTCCTTTCGCTCGGCTCAGGGCGAGGGCCCAGTTGTTCTCACTGTGCGCAACGTACGGGGCAGCGAGACAATTCCCGTCTCGCCGACCCGGTAGCACTCCGTGATGAGCTTCACTCGTCAACGAAGTGTTCCTCCTAAGAGATGGCATCGCTCGTGCGACATGACGCGTTATCGCCCCGACGATGACATACATCACTCTAATGGTGGAATGACAGTGTCCGCTGGGTCTGAGCGGAGCCCTTACCCGGGTAAGTACCTCAACCCGCCCCAGTTCACACCTGGGTCCTCACGCTTGGGTCCTCACGCTTGGGTCCTCACGCTTGGGTCCTCACAGCGCGTCGGCGGCTGCCGGCTCGGTGCTGCGCCCACCCAGGCTCACCGGCAGCGCGTTGCCCGCCGCCGCCACCGCCCGGGGCACGTTCACCAGCAACAACAGGCCCAGACCGACCACGAAGAACACCACCAGCGACAAGATCGCCGTGCGATAGCTGCCGGTGAGCTGCAACGTGACACCGAACAACGCCGTGCCGAAGATGCTGCTACCCGAACCGGACACCTCGTACAAACTGAAGTACTCGGCCTCCTTGCCGTCCGGGATCATGTTGGAGAACAACGACCGCGACAACGCCTGCGACCCGCCCAGCACCAGCGACAACACGATCGCCAGCACATAGAACTGCAACGGCATCCCCGCCTGCATGAAGTACGCCCCGGTCACCACCACGCACCACACCACCAGACTCCACGCCACCACCCGCTTCGCACCCCACCGCTGCGCGAACCGCCCCAGCAGCAACGCGCCCGCGAACGCCGCGAACTGCACGATCAGGATCGCCGTCAACAGCGTGTTGTCGCTCAGGTGCAGCTCCGCGTCGCCATACTGCGCGGCCAGCGTCGTCACCGTGTTGATGCCGTCGTAGTAGATCAGGTACGCCACCAGGAACAGCAGCGTCAACGGGTAGCCCCGCATGTGGCTCAACGTGCGGCCCAACTGCCGGAACCCCGACGTCAGCACCGACCCGCCCGGCGGGGGAGCACCCGCCAGCGACCGCGGCGCGTTACGCAGCGTCCGCAGCGGGATCAGCATGAACAACGCCCACCACAACCCGGCCAACCCCAGCGACAACCGCGCCAGCAACGCCGTGTCGGCGATGAAGAACGACATCACGAAGTTCCCGGCCAGCAGGATGCCACTGCCGATGTAGCCCGACGCCCACCCGAGCGAGGAGATCCGATCCCGCTCGTCCGCGGCCGCCAGCCCCGGCAGCATCGAGTTGTAGATGACCTTCCCACACGTGTACGTCAGATACGCCGCGATCGTCAGGCCCACCCCGAGCTGCCACATCGAACCGGCGACGAACCACATCGCCACACAACTGGCCGCACCCAGGAACCCGAAGGACAGCAGCATCTCCTTCTTGCGGTTGAACCGGTCGGCCATCGCGCCCGCGATCGGCATCAGGATGATCAACACGAACGCCGAGAACGACGCCACGTCCACGAACAACGCATCCGGCGCGATCGGCACCCCCAGCAGGTGCACCCGGCCGTTCTCGCCCACCGCGTTCGCCGCCACCGAAGGCAGATAGCGGCTCAGGAACACCGACACCACGATCGTCTCGAACGAGTGCGACGCCCACGCGTACGTGTACCAGGACCGCCGCTGCTGCCGCAGCGCCGGCCCGGCGAAGGCGGCACTCGAGCCATGGGGACCCTGCCCATGGGGCTTCTGCACTGTTACCGCCCTTTCGCCACCCGCCGGACCACCACGTCCTCGGCGTGGGGCGACTGTAGCGGCAACCCACCGGTGCGGACCCCACGAACGCCCCGGTTGATGCCGGGATGACGCACAACGTTCACGGCCCACCGACAAGCCCCCGCATCACCCGCGTGTCGCTACCCCGACACGGTTGGGTGATAGGAGATACTCGTGGGTCAGCCGTTGCAGTTGTGGTACCTGTGAACAGTGCTTACGGTGCCACGCATGACAGGTCACCAGACCGACCGCACGCGCACGAAACCCGGCCGCCCGAACCGCCGCATCCTGCGCGGCACCATCCTCACCCTGCTGGCCGCCGCAGTACCCCTCACCGCCGGCACCCTCACCGCAGGCACCGCCGCCGCCGACCCCACCACCTCCGCCTGGTCGCGACTGCGCAACTGCGAATCAGGCGGCAACTACCGCATCATCGCCGTCAACGGCCACTACGGCGCCTACCAGTTCGACCTCGCCACCTGGCGCAGCGTCGGCGGCACCGGCAAACCCAACACCGCCACCCCCGCCGAACAGAACTTCCGCGCCCTCTACCTCTACCGGATGCGCGGCTGGCAACCCTGGACCTGCGCCCACATGCTCGGCCTGCGCCCCGACCGCGACGCCGCCAGCCACCGCGCCCCCACCCGCGCCCAAGCCGCCTACATGGGTGGCGGCCACACCGTCATCAAAACCGGCACCAAACCCAAACCCATCAAGAAACCCGCCCCACCCAAGGCAAAGCCCGTCGCCCACCCCGCCATGCCCGCCTGGCCCGGCGTCGTCTACGCCTACGGCGACTGCGCCCGTGCCCTGCGCACCTGGCAACTGCGCATGAACGCGTTCAGCTTCCACTTCCACGGCACCGGCTGCTACTACAACGACACCAAAGCCGCCGTCATCGCCGTGCAGCGCGCCAACCACATCAACCCCTCCGGCCGGCTGGGCCCGCAAACCTGGCGCGCCGCCTGGCAGGGCAAAGCCCCCAGCCACGCCACCCTGCAAAGCGCCGCCGTCCCCGCCTGGCCCGGCGTCGTCTACAGCTACGGCGACTGCGCACCCGCCCTGCGCGCCTGGCAACTGCGCATGAACGCCCTGGGCTTCCAGTTCGACGGCACCGGCTGCTACCTCGCCAAAACCAAAACCGCCGTCATCGCCCTACAACGCGCCAACCACATCAACCCCTCCGGCCGGCTGGGCCCGCAAACCTGGCAAGCCGCCTGGCTGGGGAAAGCCCCCTAGACCAACTCCGCCCACGACCCCCGGTCCCGCAACACCGACCGCAACACATCCGGCCGGTCACTCACCAACCCATCCACCCCCGCGTCCAACAACGCCCGCATCCGATCCGCATCGTCGATCGTCCACACATGCACCTCCAACCCACGCCCCGCCGCCGCCGCCACAAAACCCGGCGACACCACCCGCAACCACCCATACCGCACCGGCACCTGCGCCATCGCACCAGCCACCGGCAACCCCGGCAGCCGACGAGCCCCCAACCACAACCCCAACACCGACCGCGGCCCCATCGACGTCAACAACGCCGACCCACCCAACCCCCGCAACCGCGCCAACCGCGACTCCGAAAACGACGCCAGACACACCCGGCCCAACGCACCACACCGCCGCAACGTCGCCAACACCGGCTCCACCGCCGCATCCGACTTCACATCGATGTTCAACAACGCATCCGGCAACTCCTCCAACAACACGTCCAACCGGCACACCGGCTCCCGCCCCGACACCCGCGCCGCACCCACCACCGACCACGGCAACGCCGAAATCACCCCACGGCCATCCGTCGTGCGATCCAACGCCGCGTCATGGTGCACCACCACCACACCATCCGACGTGACCTGCACATCCGTCTCCAGATACCGAAACCCCTCCGCCCGCGCCCGCACCATCGCCGACAACGAGTTCTCCATCCCCGCCAAATCGCCCACATGCCACCCCCGATGGGCGAACGCCCGCGGATACGGCCCGGCCAAATACGGATGCGGCAGCTCACTACGCACCCGCACAGTCTGCCCTGCCCCGATGGCATCCCGATGACCAACCGATGGCCACCCGGCGAGCCGCCCCCACCCCGCCGCCACCCACCCGGCATGATGCCCATCGTGCCCACCGACCAGCACCAGGACACCCCACTGCGCGCACCCGACCGCCTCGGCCGCGGCACCCGCCACTGCGCCTGGTGCGGCCGGCCACTGCCCGACGACGGCAAAGTCGGCCGCCCCCGCCGCTACTGCGCCCAACCCTGCAGGCAACGCGCCTACGAACGCCGCACCGCCGTGCAACGCGGCGGCCTGCCCGAAGACGCCGTCATCCTCTCCGCCACCGAACTGGCCGACCTGCAAGACCGCCTGTTCCAACTGCGCTGCGCCGCCGAAGACGTCGTCACCGCCGTCGACGACGGAGCCACCACCACCGAACTACGCAAACTCGCCGACGAACTCCACCACACCGCCCGCGACCTCGAACGCCTCCGCTGACCGCTACTCACCACCAGCGATCCGACCCAACACCCGATACGTCCGGTTCGCCGCAGCGGCCGCCCGCCGCTCCCGACCCGTCGCATCGATGTAGTTCTGACTCGTCGACAAACTCGCATGCCCCAACAACGCCATGATCTCCGACGCCGTCGCGCCATCCTCCGCCAACCGCGTCGCGAACGTGTGCCGCAACGCATGCAAACTCGCCCCCCTCGGCACCCGATCATGCAACCCCGCACGCCGATAACACGACGCCACCAAATACTCCAACGCCCCACGACCGATCGGCTCACCCCGCCGATCCCGCAACAACAACGCCGCCCGCCCCAACCGCACCCCCGCGAA
Source organism: Candidatus Melainabacteria bacterium (assembly GCA_963780635.1). Taxonomy (GTDB): domain Bacteria; phylum Actinomycetota; class Actinomycetes; order Mycobacteriales; family Pseudonocardiaceae; genus DATEPR01. The sequence continues at coordinate 76,814 of CAWACW010000012.1, read as the reverse complement.
CCGCACCCGACACGACTCCAGATACCGCCCCACCAACTCCGCCACCGCCGGCTCCACCGGAATCGACCGATCCCGACTGCCCTTACCCCGCACATGCAACCGCTGCTCACCCGCACGACCCACCAACGACCCCACCATCAGCGCCCGCATCTCCGCCGACCGCAACCCCGCCACCAAACCCAACGCCACCACCAGCACATCACGCTCCGGCCACGGATCCCGCGCCCCCCCAACACCCGCCACCGAACCCTCCACCGCAGCCACAGCCACAGCCGACAACAACCGCTCCGGCGTGTCCTCACCCCGCAACGGCTTCGGCGACAGGGGAGTGGGCCGCGGCCGCGCCACCGCCGCCATCGGATTACCCGCCAACCACCCCTCCGCCACACAGAACGTCAAAAACTGGTTCCACGTCGACCACGCCCGCGACACCGAACTACGCGCATGCCCATCCGCGAACACCCCGAACGCCTCCCGCAACACCGACGCCGACAACTGCGCCACCACCACCTCTCCGGTCGGCCGGGCCACCACATCGGCCACCAACACCGAAACCCCAGCCAGGTCCCGCCGATACGCCGCCGTCGTATGCGGCGAATCCTTCCGCGGCCGCCGCGCCGCGAAGAAACCCTCCACCGCAACCGAGATCAACATCTGCACAACGCCTGCATAACGCACACCACCGACAACCCGACCCCACCGCTCACCCGATCAGCACGCCACCACCAGAAAACCTTGCCCACCAACCAACACAGCACGGCCATCGCGGGGGAGTGGACCACCACAACGGCACCACAGCCGACGGCCACCACCTCTGGGCGAGCAATCACCGGCACCGGCCCACCCCTCATCCGCTGCCACGGCGACCCCGGCCTCTGGGACATGTTCGACACCACCACACCCACACTCGCCACCAAGCAATCCGCTGGGACCAACGCGGCTGCGGCCACTCCGCCCGCCACGGCCCCTACTCGATGGCCACCACCGTCGCCGACCTCGACGCCCGCCACAGCCACTTCCGCCTGCGGCGCACCGCGATCCTCGGCCACTCCTGGCGAGCCCCACTCGCCCCTCGCTACACCCTCGACCACCCCGAGCACGTCACCTCGGCTACGTCAGCGGCACCGGCCTTGGCCACGACTGGCACCCACACTACGAACACGCCCTCGCCCAACGCCTGGCCCACCAACCCCGCTACACCCGACTACTCACGCGCGAGCGCACCGACGCCGAAGACCGCGAACCGGCCGAACTGCAATGGTCGGCGGCCGAGTTCACCGACCCCCGGACAGCCATCCACCTCGCCGAACGAATAGCCACGCCGTGGCCGGGCATCGACCACGAGTGCAACGCGACCATCAACGCCGAGGACAAGCGCAGCTGGCACGAACCCGACCGGCCCGCCGCCTGCCGGCGGCTGCCGACCCCGATCCTCGCCGGGGCACGGGACATCCGGCCCAGGGGGAGTGGACTCCCTGGCCGAAGCGCTGCCGAACGTGCGCAGAGTGGCGCTGCCACACGTCGGTCACGTGCCATGACTGGAGGACCACGACGCCTTCTGCGGGGCAGTAGAGAGCGATCTCAACGCACGTTGAATTTCATGGATAATGCAGATTATCCATGAAATAGGGGTAGGGAAGGGGCCACTCCTCCCTCGGGGGAGGGTCGCGGGTGATCTTGCCGTCACGACTCCTGTGCCGACAGACCGGCCAGCAACAGGTCGGCCAGCCGCCGGATCGCGGTCGCCGCCTTGTCAGGTGGCAGAGCCCGGAACGACGCGATCGCCAACAGGCCGACTCGCACATCATCGACGGTCACACCGGCACGGACCACGCCGGCGCTACGAGCGCGCTCGACGAGCCTTGCCAGTGCCGCCGCGTGCGTGCGGCGCTGCTCGGCGAACGCAGCGCCGGCCGAGTGCGAACCCAGCAGTGCCTCGTTGAGCCCACGGTCGAGGACCTGGCGCTCGGCGAACCGGCAGATGACCTCGCGCAGGGCATGCCAGGGATCGGGGTCCGCGACAGCGGCCCGCATGTCCGCGCTACAGGCGGCCACCTGCTCGTCGAGAACGGCGGAGATGAGGTCCGAGCGGGACGGGAAGTGCCGGTAGACGGTCGCCACGCCCAGCCCGGCGCGGCGGGCGATCTCCCGAATGGGCAGGTCCAGACCATCCGTGGCGAAGGCGTCCCTGGCGACCACGATGAGCTGTCGCTGGTTGCGGTCGGCGTCCGTTCGGGGTTTCCGAGTCACTGTGGTCCGCCGATCTCTCACTACCGACGATCCGGAACAGCTGTTCCTTTTCCTGGTTTAGCGTAGTCCGCATGTTCGCAGTCCAGTTCGACCGGCTCGGTCCGCCCGATGTGCTGACCGTCGGTCCGTTTCCGGAGCCGCACGCCGGCTCAGGGGAAGTGCGCATCAGGGTCAGAGCCGCCGGGGTGTCGCCGGTCGACATCGCGTTGCGGGCGGGCCAGTCGCCGTCGAGCGCGAAGCTCCCGTTGCCGCATGTGCCGGGGGTGGACGCGGCGGGTGTGGTCGACGAGGTCGGTGCCGGTGTCACCGGGGTCGCGGTCGGGGACGAGGTGTTCGGCACGGTCGATGTCGCGCGGCTGGGTGGGGCGAGCGCCGAGTTCGCGGTGCTGCGGTTCTGGGCCGCGAAGCCGAAGTCGTTGTCCTGGGAGCAGGCCGGGGCGGCGGGCTCGAGCGTCGAGACGGCCACGCGGGTGCTGGATCTGCTGGACGTGCGGGCGGGCACGGTCCTGTTGATCGACGGCGCAGCGGGCGGTGTGGGCAGTGTGGCCGTGCAGCTGGCGATCGCCCGGGGTGTGCGGGTGATCGGGACTGGTCGGCCGGAGAGTCAGGGTTTCATCGCCGGGCTGGGGGCGAGTGCGGCCACGTACGGGCCGGGACTGTCGGAGCGGGTTGGTGAGGTCGATCAGGCGCTGGATGTGGCGGGCGCGGGTTCGCTGCCGGAGTTGATCAAGATGACCGGGTCTGCGGACTCGGTCGTCACGATCGCTGATTTCGGCGGTCCGAAGCTGGGCGTTCGCCTGTCTGTCGGCGCGCTCGGCGGTCAGCCGGATGGACGTCACGGTCTGTCGGCCGCTGCGGCGCTCGCCGAGGGTGGCCGGTTCCGGGTGCCGCTACGGATGGTGTTCCCGATGTCCCGGGCGGCCGATGCTCATGCGCTTGCCGTTCAGGGACCTCGGCACGGCAAGATCGCCCTGGTTGATTCGTCACCGTGACGAATCAACCGCGACCCACCTGTTCACCCGAAGCGGGGCAACATCAACCCAACAGGGTGACTCTCGCCTTCCTCGGTCACCTGCCGCCGGAGCGTTCCCGATGGTTTCTCCGGCGCGGCATCGAGCACCCGACTGAGACGTCCACGTCCCGGCGGTGCTGGACGCCCTGAGACTCACGTTCTGGTGGAGCCTGATGCCGTACTGGCCCCTCCTGCAGCACCTCCGCGAGTGCCGATAATGCACATTATGTCAAGTAGTGGTGTCTGGATACCTCATCGGATGATCACCACGTCCCGCCCGTCCCCCTACCCCCTCGGTCGCCGAAGCAGGCCGCTGACCAGTGGAGATGCCGGAGTTCGCGCCGCCAGGCAGGCTTCGATCGCAACACCCGGATCGCAACACGCTGGCGCCATGTGCTCGGCAGATCATCGATGACGACACGATGCCTGACCTGCACCGATGCGAACATGATTCCACTGATCCGCCATGAGGCGTGGCCTGGTGGCGGCGCCACGCTGTCGGGCGAACTCAACCGGACGGCGTGACTGAGGACCACACGCCGAACCACTGTTCGGCGCCGTACTCCTCGAACCGCTCCACCTCGGTGAACCCCAGCTTCGCCGCGACCCGCATCGAGCGGGCGTTGGCGGTCTGGGTGCAGAGCACCACCCGCTCACTGGGAAGCGCGCCGGCGAACCAGCCGAGTGCCGCCGCGCACGCCTCGGCGGCGTACCCGCATCCCCACGCCTGCGGCAGGAACAGGTAGCCGAGCTCGGCCTCCGCGGCATCCGGGCGGACGTGACCCGGGCGCTGTGCGTCGCGCCGATCGAGCGTGACCATGCCGATCATTTCTCCGTCGAGATCGACCACGAAAAGGCCGGGGCGTCGTCTGGGCGACTCAGGCATCGCGCGCTCGAGCTCGTCCTGGGGTCGAGGGCCACCGATGTAGGTGCCCACCTCTGCGGAGGTGAACAGCTCGATGAACGCCGCTCGGTCCCGGGCCTCGGGCTCACGGAGCACGAGCCGCTTGGTCCTGATCCGGGCAGGCGGCCAGGCGACGGGTTCGAGCTCGGTCATGGCGGGCAACGTACCAAGGGATCCGGTGCGCGAGTGACCGGTTGTTGGCCACCGCTCCCCCTCCATCCGCATCGGTCGTTGGTCGAGTGGGTGGCGGCGCTGGGCTAACTCTCGCTCGGGATGGTGCTCCAGTCGAACACGGGCCGGACTTCGACCTGGTTGTAGGCGGCGTCGGGGACGTGGGAGGCGTGTGCGATGGCCTGGTCCATGCTGTCGCAGTCGATGACGTAGAAGCCGGCGAGGTATTCCTTCGTCTCGGCGTAGGGGCCGTCGGTGGCCAGGATCTCGCCGTCCCTGACGGTCACCCATTTGGCGTGTTCGCCGGGGACGAGGCCTTCCGAGGTGACCAGGACCCCGGAGTCGATGAGGGACTGGCCGAAGGCGCGGTGGCCGTGGGCGAAGTCGAGCTGCTGTTGTTCGGTGAGGCCGTCCCAGACGTGTCTGCTGGTGGGGTTGCTGTGGATGAGGATCACGTACTTCACTGCGGGACCTCCGTGGTCGGGGAAAGATCTTCTCACTGTGGTGTCGAGACCGCTCCCCTGGTTTCGACACCCTTTGTGAGAGCGCCGGTGGGCGCGTCGACGGAAGGGGATGTGTGATGTCGAGTGACGAGCTGGCGATCCGTGATCTGGTGGCGGGTCAGGTGCCGTTGATGCGGGCCAAGGATGCGGCGGCGGTCGTGGCGAGGTACACATCGGACGTGGTGACGTTCAGTCTGGCGCCGCCGCTGTCGCGGGCGGGTGGCGAGGTGCGGGATGTCGAGGGGTTGCGGGCGTGGTTCGGCACGTTCGGTGATGATCTGGACTACGAGGTGCGGGAGGTGTCGGTGACGGTGGGCGATGGGGTGGCCTTCTGTCACAGCATCAACCGGCTTTCGGCGACGTCGCTGCCGGCGAATCAGCATTTCGATCTGTGGTTCCGGGTGACGTGGGGGTTGCGGAAGGTCGATGGCGCGTGGTTGATCGCGCATGAGCACCAGTCGACACCGTTCTACATGGACGGTTCGTTCCGGGCCGCTGTGGACCTCAAGCCGTGAGCACGGCGGGAAAGGGTGCGGGGATGTTCGAGCACACGAGGGCGTTCAGCGGGTACTCGGTGGACGACATCGGGGCGGCGAAGCGGTTCTACGGTGAGACGTTGGGGCTGCGGACGTCGGAGGCGAACGGGATGCTGTTGCTGCACATCGAGGGTGATCGGGACACGTTGTTGTATCCGAAGCCGAACCATGAGCCGGCGACGTACACGACGTTGAACTTCCCGGTGGCCGATGTGGCGGCCGCGGTGGACGAGTTGACGGCGCGCGGGGTGGTGTTCGAGCGGTACCCGGGGTTGGACGCGAAGGGGATCTCGCGGGACGAGCGGGGGCCGGCGATCGCGTGGTTCCGTGATCCGGCGGGCAACATCCTGTCGGTGCTGGAGTCGGGTTCGCGTTAGGCGCCGCGGGGTTCGCGGTTGTCCGCGGGGGGTTCGGTGAAGATGCGGCCGTACCAGTGTGGTTGGACATCGCGTAACCGCAGGGTGTGCCAGCGGGTGGGGTCGCCGAGTTGGGGGACGCCGACTTCGACGTCGGGGCCGTAGGCGAACAGGCGTTCCTGGCAGATGCCGCAGGGGGCGAGGATCCAGTAGTCCCCGGTGGTTTCGGCGGCGGTGACACACACGGTGGCGGTGACCTGGCGGCCGAGTTTGAAGGCTTCGCAGATGGCGCCGGTTTCGTGGCAGAGGCTGGCGGCGACGTTGGGTGCGTCTGGTCCGGTGCTGGTGAGGATGATGCCGTTGTCCAGGCGGACCGCGGCGGCGCCCGACCAGGGTTCCCCGGCGAAGCGGTTGGTGGCGAGGTCGATGGCGGCGTCCACAAGCGATTGATCAACGGCCATGACTGTAGGTTACCGGTTGCCGTCGGTGTGCGGCCCTGGGTAGTGGGTGACAGATGACGGTCGGTGCGGTGTGGTCGCGGGGTTGGGGTGGCGTGGGGGTGGTGGTGTCGAACAGGTGGGTGCCGACGGTGTCGGTGTCGTGCAGGCCGGTGGTGGCGAGGGTGTCATCGGGCAGCGCGAGTTCGCTGAGCAGCACGCCGAGTAGGTAGGCGTCGAGCTTGCCGGTGTGGGTGGGGTCGCTGGGTACGCCCGCGGCGTGGTGCAGGTGCGCGGTGGCGTGGGCGTTGGCGGCGGCCATGTCGCCGAGGGCGGCGCGTACGCCCGGTTGGCGCACGGCTTCCAGGTACAGCTCGACCATGGCCAGTGCCTGGGTGGGGTCGTGCATGGCGCGGCGGATGAGGGCCGGGTAGAGCTGGCGTAGTTGCGCGGGGGTGGCGCCTGCGGGGGTGGTGGCGCGCAGTTGGTCGACGGCGGCGCGGTGCTGGTGGGCCATGCGGTGTGCGGCGGCGACGAGGATGGCGTCGCGGGTGGCGTAGTAGTTCTTGGTGGTGCCTTCGGGGACGTTTGCCTCGCGGTCGACGGCGCGGTGGGTGAGGCCGCGGCCGCCGTGGCGGGCGAGCACGGTGATGGCGGCGTCGGCCAGGAGGGGACGGCGGGCGCGTTGGCTGGTGAGTGGTTCGTCCCCTGTGCGTGGCATGGCTGCGGACTGTAGTTGATCAGTGACCGTCCGGGTTGGGAGGCGCGCCGCTAAGGTCGGATCATGGACCTGACGGACGTGTGTTTCGCGGGCGTGACCGAGCAGTTGTTGTTGTTGCGGGCCGGGCAGGTGTCGTCGGTGGACCTGGTGGCGGCGTACCTGGATCGGATCGGGCGGCTGGATGGCGATCTGAACGCGTTCCGGTTGGTGTTCGCCGAGCGGGCGCGGGAGGAGGCGGTGGCGGCCGACGCGCGCCGCGCGGCCGGTGAGGACGGCGCGTTGCTGGGGGTGGCGATCGCGGTGAAGGAGGACACCGAGTTGGCGGGGTTGCCGACGACGGTGGGCACCGACGCCGTGACGCGGGTGGAGCAGCGCGACGCGGAGGTGGTGGCGCGGTTGCGGGCGGCGGGTGCGGTGGTGATCGGGCGGACGCGGGCACCGGAGTTGTGTCTGTGGCCGTTCACGGAGTCCGAGTTCGCGGGTGTGACGCGCAATCCGTGGTCGCTGCGGCATTCGCCCGCCGGTTCGAGTGGTGGTTCGGCGGCCGCGGTGGCGGCGGGGTTGGTGGCGGCGGCGATGGGCAGTGACGGTGGCGGGTCGATCCGGTTGCCGGCGGCGGCGACGGCGTTGTACGGGTTGAAGCCGCAGCGGGGCCGGGTGTCGTTGGCGCCGCGTGGCGAGGTGTGGACGGGGTTGTCGGTGGCGGGCCCGATCACCCGGACAGTGGCCGACGCTGCGTTGCTGTTGGACGTGGTGCACGGTGCGACAGCCCAGGACGTGTACGCGGCGGCCGCGCCGTCGATGTCGTTCGTGGCCGCGGCGGGCCGGGAGCCGGGCCGGTTGCGGATCGGGGTGGCGTTGCGGCCGTGGCCGGTGGGTGGCCGGGTCAGCGCGCAGGTGCGGGCAGCGGTGCTGGGGTCGGCGCGGTTGCTGGCGGGGCTGGGGCATCGGGTGGAGTTGCGGGAGCCGCCGTTGACCGACCCGACGGGGATGTTGAGTTTCGGGCCGCGGTTCGTGCGCAGCGCGGCGGACGCGGCAGGCGCTGTGGATGTGCCGGAGCGATTGTCGCGGCGCACGCGTGCGGTGGCGGCGTTCGGGCGGCGCTACTCCCCTGGGCTGGTGTCGGCGGCCCGGCGCTACAGCGGGCGGGTCGCGGCGCGGGCGAATGGGGTGTTCGACGACGTGGACGTGTTGCTGTCGCCGGTGACGCCGCGGCCGCCGCTGCGGATCGGGGAGCTGACCGGCGGGTCGTGGCTGGGGACCTTGTTGGGTGCGCAGCGGTTCGCCGCGTTCACGACGTTGTGGAACCTGGCCGGGAATCCGGCGGCGTCGGTGCCCGCGGGGTGGACGGCCGATGGGTTGCCGTTGGCGGTGCAGGTGATCGGCCGCCCGGACGACGAGGTGACGGTGCTGGGCGTGTCGGCGCAGTTGGAGCGGGCGCGGCCGTGGGCGGATCGTCGGCCACCCACGGCCGGCCGTTAGCTCAGGGCTGGTCGGGTCCGTCGGACAGTTCGGTGGACCCGTCGTGCGGTTCGACGCTGGAGGTGGGCGCGGGCGGCACCGGCGGCAGCGGGCTGGTCGTTTCCGCGGGTGTCAGGCCGGCCAGTGGGAGGTGGCCGGCCAGGCCGGTGTGGCCGGGGTTGAGCGGGCTGGGCACCTCCTTGCGGGCCACGGCTTCCGCGGCGGCGACCGCTTCGGCGACCTTCGGGTCGGTGGAGGTGTCGAACCAGTTGGCCACCGCGGGGTCGTCCTCGGCCGGGTCGCCCTCGGGGGCCTCGTACTTGGGCGGCTCGTAGCGGAACACGCCGTCCTCGCCGGGTGTGCCGAGCATCTTGGCGAACCCTTCGAGCGCCTTGCCGTAGTCGGTGGGCACCAGCCACACCTTGTTCGCGTCGCCCTGCGCCATCTGCGGCAGTGTCTGCAGGTACTGGTAGGCCAGCACTTCGGGGGTGGGGCGGCCGGCCTTGATGGCGCCGAACACCTTCTCGATGGCCTTGGCCTGCCCCTGGGCCTGCAGGTAGCGGGCGGCGCGTTCACCCTGGGCGCGCAGGATGCGGCCCTGCCGTTCACCTTCGGCGTTGAGGATCGCGGCCTGCTTGGCGCCCTCCGCGGAGAGGATCTGGGCCTGCTTCTGGCCTTCCGCGGTCTTGATGGAGGACTCCCGCTGGCCTTCGGCGGTGAGGATCATGGCGCGCTTCTCGCGGTCGGCGCGCATCTGCTTCTCCATCGAGTCCTGAATGGACGGCGGCGGGTCGATGGCCTTGAGTTCGACGCGGGCCACCCGGATGCCCCAGCGGCCGGTGGCCTCGTCCAGCACTCCACGCAGCTGCTGGTTGATCTGGTCGCGGGAGGTCAGGGTGCCTTCCAGGCTCATGCCGCCGACCAGGTTACGCAGCGTGGTGGTGGTGAGCTGCTCGACACCGACGATGTAGTTGGAGATCTCGTACACCGCCGACTGCGGGTCGGTGACCTGGAAGTACACGACGGTGTCGATGGACACGGTCAGGTTGTCCTGGGTGATCACCGGTTGCGGCGGGAAGGACACGACCTGCTCGCGCAGGTCGATGCGCGCGCGGACGCGGTCGAAGAACGGCGCGAGGAAGTTCATGCCGGGGGCCGCGGTGGTCCGGTACCGGCCGAGCCGCTCGATGACGGCCGCCTGCGCCTGCGGCACGACCATGACGGATTTCACCGCGACGATCAGCACCACGATGACGACGACGATGATGACGATGAGGGCGATCACACCAGCCTCCACTTACAGTCCGCCCCATACCACGGCGGTGGCACCGGAAATGCTCATGATGGTGACGGTCGCGCCGGGTTCGAGGACTTCGGTCTCGTCGTAGGACCGGGCGGACCATACTTCGCCGTTGACCTTCACCCGCCCTTGATGGGCGTCGACGGTGTCGGTCACCAGCGCTTTCTTGCCGACCAACGCGTCGACGTTGGTCTTGATGTGCTCGCCGCGGTGCATGTGGCGGACCAGGGCGGGGCGGGCGAGCGTGATGCCGCCCGCGGCGACGGCGGCGAACACGATGCCGCTGATGATCGGCCCGGAACCCAGAGCGGCGACCAGCGCGGCCACCAGCGCGGCGCTACCGAGCATGACCAGCACAAATGCGCCGGAGAGCACTTCGGCGATCACCAGCGCGACGCCGATGATCAGCCACAACACGGCGGCCATGTGTCCATCGTGGCAGAAAGTGACGGGGTTGTGCTGGCTACGTGCCCGGCATGGGGTGTCGAGTCCGTATCGACACCCCATGCCGGGCGTTTCCTCACGTGGTGCGCAGTGCCTGGCTGAGCTTGACGCGGGCCCCGGTGTGCAGCACCGCGTTGCGGTAGATGCGGGCGGCCACCCACACGAGCACCGGGATGAGGCCTGCGACCAGGACGATCGACAGGATCGCCTCCCAGGGCGCGACACCACCCATCGCCAGCCGCATCGGCATGACGGTCGGCGCGAACACCGGGATGACCGACAGGATCTCCATCAGGTGATTGCCCGGGTCGCCGGGCAGGATCGATACACCCAGCACGTAGCCGACGATGAGGAACATCAGCGCGGGCGTGACGACACTGCCGACGTCCTCCTGCCGGGACACGAGGGCACCCAGGCCGGCGAACACGACCGCGTACATGAAGAAGCCCAGGATGTACCAGACGAGCAGCCAGATCACGGTGCCCACGGCGGCGCTCGCGGAGATGGTGAGCACCCCGGTGGCCAGGCCCGCCACGACACCGGCGATCGCGATGCAGAGGATCTGCACCAGCCCCACGATGCCGATGCCCAGGACCTTGCCGGCCATCAGCTGCCACGGGCGGACGGTGGCCAGCAGCAGCTCCACGACCCTGCTGGACTTCTCCTCCACCACGCCCTGCGCGACGGCCTGCCCGTTGAGCAGCAGCGACATGTAGATGAGGATGCCCGCGGCGATGCCCAGGACGAGCTGCTGGGTCTGGTACGGGTAGGGCTGCTCCAGGGGCCGCACGGTGGCGGTGGCGCGGGCGGCCGTGGCGTGCACCTGGGCGGGGTTGCCACCCAGTTGGCTGATCTGCTGATCGAGGGCGACCTGCCCGGCGAGCACGTTGACGATGTTGTGCAGCGTGGCGTCGATGTCCTTCTTCACCACCACGGTCAGGTGGGTGTCGTCGCCGGTGAGCAGGGCGTCGAGTTTGCCGCTTTTCACCTGCGCTTCCCCGGTGGCCTGGTCGGGCACGGCCCGCACGTGCACTGTCTGCCCGACGCTGGCGGCCAGCGCGGGCAGTTGCGTGGCGGCGGCCTGGTCGGCCGCGGTGTAGCCGACGGTGGTGGCACTGCTGGTGCCGGAGATCAGCTTCAGCACGATGCACAGCGCGATGACCACGATGACCATCACGAGCGTGACGATGCGGAATGCCTTGGAACGCAGGCGGGTGGACAGTTCGCGGCCGGCGATCAGGCGGATGGCGGCGGTGTTGTCCGTGCGGCCGAAGTCGCCGCCGATGGTGTCGGGCGCGGTCATGCGGCCCTCCCCTGCGGGGTCGCGTCCACGTGTTCGCTGACGACATTGCGGAACAATTCGGTCAGTGAGGGGCGGCGGCGGGTGAACTCGTGCACCGGCCCGGTGGCCAGGGCGGCGCGCAGCACGAGCTGGTCGTCGGCGTCGGCGCACAGTTCGAGGATGGTGCGGCCGTCCTCGTGGCCGGCGACGGTGACGCCGGGCAGGTGGTCGGCCCAGCCCGCGGGGGCCTGCGGGGCGGCCACGACGAGCTGTTCGGTGCCGCCCGTGCGCAGCTCGTCGATGGGGCCGGCGGCCACGAGGTGCCCGCCGCGCACGATGCCGACCCGGTCGCAGAGCCGTTCGACCAGGTCGAGCTGGTGGCTGGAGAACACGCACGGCACGCCGTCGGCGCACTTCTCCCGCAGGACCTGGCTCATCACGTCGACGGCGACCGGGTCCAGCCCGGAGAAGGGCTCGTCCAGCACCAGGATCGACGGGTCGTGCACGAGCGCGGCGGCCAGCTGCACGCGCTGCTGGTTGCCGAGGCTGAGTTTGATGACCTCGTCGTCGCGGCGGGCGGCGACCCCGAGCCGCTCCAGCCAGGTGTCCACCGAACGGGTGGCGGCCTGGCTGTCCAGGCCGTGCAGCCGGGCCAGGTAGACCAGTTGCTCGGCGACCTTCATCCGCGGGTAGAGGCCGCGTTCTTCGGGCATGTAGCCGATCTGGCGGCGGGTGGCCAGTGTGACGGGTTTGCCCGCCCAGCGGACCTCGCCCGCGTCGGCGGCCAGCACGCCCAGCGCGATGCGCATGGTGGTGGTCTTGCCGGCACCGTTGCTGCCGACGAACCCGAACAGCTCACCCGGCCGCACCTCGAATGTCATGTCCTGCAGTGCGACCACATCCCCGTAGCGTTTGGAGACGTGGTCTATCTCCAGTCCTGTGTGATGCAGTCCTGAGTCGTGCACTGAACCTCCCCTGTTCAACCGCGCCGGTCGGGTGCGGCGGCGCCAGCATCGCATAAAGTGATATCACTATGCTAGTGTTTTGGCAGTCACGCGCAGAAGGACGGTGCCGACCATGGTGACGCAACCGACATCCGATCACACAGCGGACGAGAAGGCGGGCGAAATAGACAACACCGGTGTGGACATGCCCACCCCGCGGGTCGCCGAACGCCGCGCCGACGGCCTGCCGGGACCGGTCGTGCTCACCGCCGGCATCATCGCGATCATCGCCGGGATCGTGCTGTTCGTCCTCGGCATCGCCGCCGCTGCCGCCACCCACGCCGGCCTGGCCGGCGTGCTCATCACGCTGGGCGTGCTGCTGGTCGTCGCCGCCATCCTCACTCTCGCGGGCCTGACCGGTATCACCCCCGGCCAGGCCCGCGTGGTGCAACTGTTCGGCCGCTACGTCGGCACCGCGCGCAAACCCGGGCTGCGCTGGTTCAACCCGTTCACCCGCCGCCGCCCCGTGTCCACCCGCATCCGCAACCACGAGACCGCCGTCACCAAGGTCAACGACGCCGACGGCAACCCCATCGAGATCGCCGCCGTCGTCGTCTGGCAGGTCCACGACACCGCCCGCGCCCTCTACGAAGTCGACGACTTCATCGCCTTCGTCAACACCCAGGCCGAAACCGCCGTGCGGCACATCGCCACCAGCTACCCCTACGACGGCGGCGAACACAGTGCACTGTCCCTGCGGGACAACTCCGAGCAGATCACCGAGCAACTGTCCGTGGAGATCGCCGCGCGCGTCGAATCCGCGGGCGTGCACATCATCGAATCCCGCCTGACCCGCCTGGCCTACGCACCCGAGATCGCCCAGGCGATGCTGCGCCGCCAGCAGGCCAACGCCGTCGTCGCCGCCCGCGAACGCATCGTCGAAGGCGCCGTCGGCATGGTCCAGACCGCACTGCGGCGGCTGGACGAGAACGACGTCGTCGAACTCGACGAGGAGCGCAAGGCCACCATGGTGTCCAACCTGCTGGTGGTGTTGTGCGGCGACCGCGACGCGCAACCGGTGGTCAACGCCGGTTCGCTCTACCAGTGACCAGGCCCGGTGGCCGGCACCCGTAAGGGCATCCTGCTACGGCTGGACCCTGCCGTGCACGATGCCCTCGCCCGCTGGGCAGGCGACGAACTGCGCAGCACCAACGCGCAGATCGAGTTCCTGCTGCGCGACGCGCTGTCCAAAGCAGGCCGCATGCCCAAGGAAGCACGCTCCATCCCCCGCCGCGGCCGCCCCACCCGCGCCGCCGAACAGCAGCACGAAGACACCGAACCGGACGAGAACACCGAGCCATGATCAACAGCCGCGCATGATCGATCCGATCACGATTGTTCTCACGGGTCGCGTAGCCGACCGTCCACCAGGCACGATCGCCGCATGCCCAGCACGATCAGCTTCGCGGACAAACCCACGCTCACCGGTGACCTCGTCCACCTGCGACCGCTGACCGCGGCCGACGTGCCCGCCGTGATGGCCGGCCTCGCCGACGCCGAATCCAACCGGCTGACCGGCACCCACTCCCGGTTCACCCCCGAGCAGGTGGAAACCGCGTTACGCGAGTGGGCCGCCCGCGACGACCGCATCGACCTGGCCATCATCGAACTGGCCACCGGGCGGCACGCCGGCGAGGTCGTCCTCAACGACCTGGACGTCGACAACTCCTCCTGCGGCTTCCGCATCGCACTGCCCAGCGCCTACACCGACCGGGGCCTGGGCACCGAAGCCACCCGGCTGATCCTGGGCCACGCCTTCGACACCGTCGGCGTGCACCGCGTCGAACTCGAGGTGTTCGCGTTCAACCCGCGCGCCCGCCGCGTCTACGAGAAGGTCGGCTTCGTCTACGAAGGCACCAAACGCCAAGCACTGCGCTGGCAACGGGAATGGATCGACACCCACGTGATGGCCATGCTCGCCGACGACTGGGCCGCCCGCCGCGCGGGCACCCTGTCCGGCAGCCGGTAGCGGGGACTACTCGCCCTCGGTCACGAAGTCGATCAACCGCTCCACCGCGCCCACCAACGGCGTCTCCAGATCCCGGAACGTGCCCACCCCCGCCAGCACCCGCCGCCACCCCTCCCGCGGGTCACCCCAGCCCAGCGCCGCGCACACCCCGTCCTTCCAGGACTGGCCCTTCGGCACCACCGGCCACGCCCGGATACCCAGCGACGCCGGTTTCACCGCCTGCCAGATGTCCACATACGGGTGGCCGGTGACCAGCACGTCCGGATCCGTCACGGCCGCCACGATCCGGCTCTCCTTGCTGCCCGCCACCAAGTGGTCCACCAGCACGCCCAGCCGCGGTGGCGCGCCGGGCCGAACCGCGCCACCCGCCCGGCCAGCTCGTCCACCCCGTCCAGCGGCTGCACCACCACACCCTCCACGCGCAGATCGTGCCCCCACACCCGCTCGATCATGGTCGCGTCGTGCAACCCCTCCACCCAGATCCGGCTGTCGCGCGCCGTGCGCGCCCGCAGCCCCTCCACCCGCCGCGAACCCGACGCCGACCGCTGCGGCACCCGATCGGGGGTGGGTGCCGGCCGGGTCAACGTGACCGGCTTGCCGTCGAGGAGGAAACCCGCCGGCCGCAACGGGAACACCCGCTCCTTGTCATGGCGGTCGGCCAGCACCACACCGTCGCGGGTCATCCGCACCACCGCGCCACAGAACCCCGACTCCGGGTCCTCCACCACCAGCCCCGGCTCGGCGGGCAGTTCCGGCACGGTGCGGCGCTTGCGGCCGGACAACACGTCCGGCCCGTAGTCCTGGGAACGCACGATCAACGAACGTAGTCGCGCACCACCCGAACGTGTCGGCGCCACGCTGGGCGTAGATTGACCGACATGGCAGGTGATCTTGAGCTGGTGCGCAGGCTCGTCGCGGGCGAGAACGGCCTGGCTATCGTGTCCACCACCCGCACCGACGGCTCCGTGCACTCCTCGCTGGTCAACGCCGGCGTCCTGGACGACAACCCGTTGGGCGCCGAGCCGGTGGTCGCGACCGTGATCCGCGGCGGCGCGATCAAGCTCAAGCACCTGCGCCGCACCGGGACGGCCGCCCTGACCTTCCGGGTCGGCTGGCAGTGGGCATCGGTCGACGGCCCGGTCCGCATCGTCGGCCCCGACGACCCCGCCGAGGGCTTCGATCCCGAGCGGCTACCCGGGTTGCTGCGCGACATCTTCCGCGCCGCGGGCGGCACCCACGACAACTGGCCCGAGTTCGACCGGGTCATGGCCGCCGAACGGCGCGCCGCCGTGCTGCTGAGCCCGGCGCGGATCATCGCCAACGCCCCCCGCTGAGCACCTAGAAGGCGGGCCAGGGGATCTGGCGCCACTCGCCGCTGGGCTCCGGGTACGCCCCGGTGGTCAGCAGGCGTTTGGTGCGGTTGCGCAGCGCCGCCACCTCGCGGCGGGTGATGTGCTCGTTGAGCGTGTCGGGCAGATCCTCGCCGGCCAGCAGGTCACGCAGCCGCCGCAACGCGGCCACCGCCTCGTCGGGCAGTTCCTCGCCGAGGAAACCCCACAGCACGGTGCGCAGTTTGTGCTCGGTGTGCAGGCAGATCCCGTGATCCACGCCGTACACGTGGCCGTCGGTGGCGTGCAGCACGTGCCCGCCCTTGCGGTCGGCGTTGTTCACCACGACGTCCATCGCCGCCATCAGCTTGAGCTCCGGATGGTCGGCGTGCGCCAGCACCGCCGGATCACCGAACCGGTCGTGCGCGTGCAGCACGATCTTCCAATCCCGCTGCACCTGCGCGGCCTCGACCACGTCGACCAGGTCGTCGCCTTCCTTGGTGTCCACCCACAGCTGCACCATGCCCGGCCCGAACGGGCCCGGCCGCAGCACCGTGGGCGGCACCACGTGGAAACCGGCCGCCTCGCTCACCAGATAGGTCGCGACCTCACGGCCGGCGAGCGTGCCGTCCGGGAAATCCCACAGTGACCGCTCCCCCGAGATCGGCTTGTAGACGCACTCGGCCTCGACCCCGGCGGCCTTGATCGAACAGAACAGGGTGGTGTTGGACGCGTCGACCAACCGGCCCTCGACCTCGATCCGGCCGCGGGTCAGGAATTCGACCGTCTCCGGGTCGGAAGTGGGCAGCACGGCCGTCAGTCCTGGTCGGCGCCGCGGCGGTAGCCGTTGAGGCGCGGACACACGTGACCTGCCGGGTCCAGCGGCAACCCGCACAACGGGCAAGGCTTGCGCCCGGCCTCCACGACGCGCTCCGCGCGGTGCGCGAAGGCGCGGGCCTCACCGGGGGTCAGGAACACACGCAACGCGTCCGGACCCTCGTCGGTGTCGCCGAGGACCACGGCCTCGTCCACCTCGTCCTCGGTCACGGCGAGCAGTTCGATCACCACCGCCTGGCTGTCCGCGTCCCAGCCCAGGCCCATCGTGCCGACCCGGAACTCCTCGTCCAGCGGCACCTTCAGCGGTTCGGTGTCGATCAGGTCGTCGGGGGCGTCGTCGGGCACGTCGGCGTCGTCGAACTGGCGGGCGACCTCGTCCAGCAACGACCCGACGCGCTCGGCGAGCACGGCGACCTGCTGCTTCTCCAGCGCGACGCTGACCTGCCGGACGTCCTCGGAGGCCTGCAGGTAGAAACTGCGGTCGCCGGGTTCCCCGACCGTGCCGGCGACGAACCGGTCGGGTTGGCGGAAGATGTGAACGACGCGAGCCATGGCACCTTCGACCCTAAGGCACGCGAGGCCCACCGTCAGGCACCCACCCCCCAATCCGCCGGTGGCGAAGCTCACCGGGCGCGTACCCGCGGCAGACCTTCGGCCGCTGCGTCCCCGGTGACCGTGCGGTTAAGGTGCTGGATCGTGGTGAAGATCGCGCCGTACGGCACCTGGACCTCCCCGATCGGGGCCACCGACGTCGCCGCCCTGGGTGGCAGCCCGCAATGGGTGGGCCTCGTGGACGGCGTCACCTGGTGGGCGGAATCACGTCCCGCCGAAGGCGGCCGGCTCGCGCTGTGCCGCGCCGGCGCGGACGGCGGCACCGAGGAGGTGCTGCCCGCGCCGTGGAACGCCCGCAACCGGGTGCACGAGTACGGCGGCCGCCCCTGGATCGTGCTCGGCGACCGGCTGGTCTTCACCCACTGGGATGACCAGCGGTGGTACGCGCTGAACCTGATGGGCGGCACGCCCCAGCCGATCAGCCCCGCCCCGGACCGGCCACAGGGGCTGCGCTACGCCGACCCGGCGGCGTCCCCGGACGGCACCGAGGTGTGGTGCGTGCGCGAGGTCGCCACCGGCGAGCAGCCCACCGACATCCGCCGCGACCTGGTCGCCGTGCCCGTCTCAGGTGCCGCGGCGGCCGACCCGGACGCCGTGCGGGTGCTGGCCGCCAGCCACCACTTCCTGGCCGGCCCCCAGCCCAGTCCCGACGGGCGGCGGCTGGCCTGGCTGGGCTGGAACCACCCCGCGATGCCCTGGGACGGCACCGAGCTGTGCGTCGCCGACATCGCCGACGACGGCACCGTCGGCCCGCACCGCGTCGTGGCAGGCGGCCCCGCCGAAGCGGTGTGCCAGTTCGAATGGGACGACCCGGACACGCTCGTCGCGATCACCGACCCCGACGGCTGGTGGAACCTGTTCCGCATCGACCTCGCCGGGCAGTCCGCACCGGTCAACCTCGCCCCGGTCGAGGCCGACCTGGGCGGCCCGATGTGGCGGCTGGGCTCACGCTGGTTCACACCACTGGGCGAGGGCCGCTACGCCGTGCTGCGCCACGGCCGCCTCGGCGTCCTCGACGCCGGCAGCGGCACCATCGAGGACCTGCCGGTCGACCTGCCGCTGTGGCTCTCCGAACTCAGCGCCGCCGACGGGGTGCTCGTCGGCATGGCCGGCTCGCCCACCCACGACACCGCCGTGGTCCGCCTCGACCTGGCCGGCGGCACGCTCACCGAGCTGACCGCGCAACCGGCGGGCATGCCCGACCCCGCCTATCTGCCCACGCCGCGGGCCCGCACCTTCACCGGCACCGACGGACAGACCGTGCCCGCCTACGTGTACCTGCCCACCAATCCCGGCCACGCGGCACCCGAGGGCGAGCGGCCGCCGCTGCTGGTGCTCGTGCACGGCGGCCCCACCGGTGCCTTCTCGCCACGCTTCGCCGCCGACATCGCCTACTTCACCAGCCGAGGGTTCGCCGTCGCCGGGGTCGACTACGGCGGCTCCACCGGCTACGGGCGGGCGTTCCGGGAGCGGCTGCGGGAGCAGTGGGGCGTCGTGGACGTCGTGGACTGCGCCGCCGTCGCACAGGCACTGGCCGACGAGGGCACCGTGGACGGCGACCGGATGGCCGTGCAGGGCGGCAGCGCCGGCGGCTGGACGGCGGCAGCGTCCCTGACCAGCGTGTCCACCTACCGGTGCGGCACCGTGATGTTCCCGATCCTGGACGCCACCGGGTGGACCGCCGACGGCGGCCAGACCCACGACTTCGAGTCCCGCTACCTCGACAGCCTCATCGGCGACCCGCTCACGCACGCCGACCGCTACGCCGAGCGGTCCCCCGCCAAGCACGCCGACCGGCTGGCCGGACCCGTGCTGATGTTGCAGGGACTGGAGGACCAGGTCTGTCCACCCGTGCAGGCCGACGCGTTCATGGCCGGTCTAGCGGGCACCGGCATCCCGCACGCCTACCTGACCTTCGAGGGCGAGCAGCACGGGTTCCGCCGCGCCGAGACGATCACCACCGTGCTGCAGGCGCAGCTGTCCTTCTACGGCCAGGTCTTCGGGTTCACCACACCCGGGGTGCCGACGCTGGAACTGCGCAGGTGAGCGTGCCCGTGCCGCGGCGAGCGCTGCGGGCGGGTGATCAGGTGCGGATCGTCGCGCCCGCCGGGCCGGTACCCGAGGACCTGCTGGCCGCCGGCGTGGCGCGGCTGCGCGAGTGGGGACTGGACGTGTCGGTGGCCCCGCACGTCACCGACCGGCACCCGGAGCTGGCCTACCTGGCGGGCACCGATCACGACCGGGCCGCCGATCTGCAACAGGCGTGGTGTGACCCGCACGTGGCGGCCGTGCTCTGCGCCCGCGGCGGCTACGGGTGCCTGCGGCTGCTGCCGTACCTGGAGTGGGCCGCGCTGGACCGGGCCATCCCGAAACCGCTCATCGGGTCCAGCGACGTGACCGCCCTGCACCACGCCTTCGCCGCGCGGCTGAAGGTGCCCACGGTGTTCGCCCCGATGCCCGCCGGGCCGCTGTTCGTCGACGACCCGCCCGCCCGCGACGCACTGCGGCGGCACCTGTTCGACCCGGCCGCGCCGGTCACCGTCACCGGACTCGGCGCCGGCCCGCTCACCCCGGACACCGGCGGCGTGGCCCGCGGTGTCACCGCGGGCGGCACCGCGAGCCTGCTGGCCGCGCTGGCCGGCACCCGCGGCGTCGCGGGCGCACCACCACCGGCGGGGTCGATCCTGCTGCTGGAGGACGTCACCGAGAGCCCCTACCGGCTCGACCGCATCCTCACCCAGCTCGACCAGGCAGGCTGGCTCGCGCACGCGGCCGGGATCGCGCTGGGCTCGTGGACCGGCTGCGGCCCGCCCGAGGCCGTGCGCACGATGCTGTGCGACCGGCTCGCCCCACTGGGCGTGCCGGTCGCACACAGCCTGACCTTCGGGCACTGCGCGGGCCAGGCCACCATCCCGCTGGGCGTGCCGGCCGTCCTGGACGCGGACACCGGCAGGCTCACCGTCGGCTGACCTACGGGGCCTGGTGGGACGCCCAGTCCCGCAGCTCCGCGTCCTCGCTCATCTCCCGGGCGCCCGGCGAGAGCGCCAGCACGAACACCGTCAGCACGCTCACCACCGCCACACTCATGATCACCAGCGGGATCAGCACCGAGGAGCTGATGCCGGCCGCCAGCGGCTTGCTCGGGTCGAGCGTCACGCTCATCGCCGCGATGCCCGTGTAGTGCATCCCGGTCACCGCCAGACCCATCACCGCGGCCGCGGCCACGATCGCACGCGGGCCCCGCACCGTGATCGTCGCCCACAGCGCCGCCGTCGCCGCGACCACGGCCACCACGACCGACAGCGCCACGACGGCCAGGTTGTAGTGCACCGTGCCCTGCACGTCCATCGCGGCCATGCCGACGTAGTGCATGCCCGCCACACCGACACCGGTGAACAGACCGCCTACCAGAAGGGGTCGAATACGGTTCCCGCCGCTATTGACCACGAACAGTCCGATACCGACCACGACCACGGCGACAAGCATGCTGACCAACGTCAACGGCACGTTGTAACCGATCGAGGTGCCGGTCATTGTCATGCCGAGCATCGCGGTGAAATGCATGACCCAGATTCCGGTCCCCCCGATGGAGATCGCGCCCAGCAGCAGCCACCCCGACCGGGACGGACCAGTGATGATGCGAGCGCGCTCCGTACACAGCAGACCCAACGCCGAACCGCAACAGGAAACCAGGTACGCGATGATCGGCGTCCACGTACCGAGGTTCATTTCAGCCAAGGTGTCAACTCCACATGAGTGAACAATTCCGCCAGGAGGGCACAAGGCCGCCGTCCTGAGGGCGTGACAGGGCCCGGAAAAAGAACCTGGGATCCCCGCCAGTCACCCCGTTGGCTGCCGTGTGCGCAAAGTGGAGCACGCAACATCGAATACTTGCAAGCGAAAACACAGACAGCGAGCAAGTAGTCCCGGCACGTGGTCGACAGCCCTGGTTCCGGCAGGTCACACACCGTCCCGATGAGACTTGCGCGCGACTGGCTCAATTATCTTGCCGAACGTCGGGCAGGCCGGGCATGATCGCCGTCATGCGCGCTCCCCGACGGCTGGCCGGCCGCGGCGGTGTGCTGCGCAGGCGCGACTTCCGGCACCTGTGGGCAGCCGACGGGGTGAGCCAGTTCGGCACCCGGATCAGCTTCCTGGCGCTGCCGCTGGCGGCCGTGTCCTACCTGCACGCCACCACGTTGCAGGTGTCGCTGCTCAACACCGCGCAGACCATCGCCTACCTGCTGCTGGGACTGCAGGCAGGCGCCTGGTGCGACCGGATCCGCAAACGCCCCGTCGTGGTCGCCGCCGACCTGGGCCGGGCCGCGTTGTTCGCGTGGGTGCCGATCGCCGCCGCCCTGGGCGTGCTCACCGTGTGGCAGCTCTACGTCGTCGTCGGCCTGGCCGGTGTGCTCACGGTGTTCTTCGATACCGCCCGCGGCTCCTACCTGCCACACCTGGTGCCGGCCGACGACCTGGTCGAGGCCAACACCAGGATCGCGGTCAACCAGTCGGTCGCGGCCATCGCGGCCCCGGTCGCGGGCGGTCTGCTCGTGCAGTTGCTCACCGCGCCCGGCGCGATCGCCGTGGATGCGGCCAGCTACCTGTGGTCGGGGCTGTGGCTGCGCGGCATCCGCGCCCACGAGACCCTGCCCGAACGCACCGAACGATCTCACCTGGTGCGCGAGATCAGCCAGGGCCTGCGGCTGATGTCCGGCCAGCCGATCCTGCGCGCGATGAGCGCCCACACCGCGTGCCAGTCGCTGTGCCAGTCGGCCAACGGCGCGCTCATGACCGTGTTCCTGGTCCGCGAGGTGCACCTCAGGCCCGCCGTGATCGGGGTGCTGGGCACCGTCGGGTTGATCGGCGCGCTGCTCGCCGCCATGGTCACCCGCCGGGTCGTCGACCGCGTCGGCTCCGCCCGGCTGCTGGTGATCGTCTGCGTCACCGGCGGCATCGGCTTCGTGCTCGATGCCCTCACCACACCCGGCTGGGGCCTGGCCTTCGAGATCGCGGGCACCTTCCTGGCCAGCGTCATGATCATCGTGATGAACATCGTGGAGACCAGCTATCAGCAGGCCGTCGCGCCCATCGGGATGCGGGGCCGGCTGCACGCCACCACGAACTTCCTGGTGTGGGGCGTGATCCCGGTCGGCAGCCTGCTCGGCGGCATCGCGGGCACCCTGTTCGGGCTGCGGCCCACGCTGGTGCTGTGCGGGATCGGCGCCCTGCTCAGCGCGGGCTGGCTGGTGTTCTCCCCGCTGCGCACCCTGCGCGACCTGCCCACCGCGCGAGCAGACGACACCGCCGCACAGACCACCTGACGGCCACCACGTTCCGGTACCGATCGGTCACGTTTCGTTCAGATGGACGCTGTCGGATGCACGTATTGCCCCGATAACGTGCCGAAGCGCGAATTTCGTGCGCGTTCACCGGCGCTTGCGGAGGCTCCATGTCGACCTCACCGATCCGTCGTGCCGCCACACTCGGCACCGTCCTGGCCCTGTCCGCCCTCACCGTCACCGGCCTGTCGGCCGTCCCGGCGACCGCCGCCACCCCGAACTCGCTACCCCTGTCCGAAGTGAGCACCACCGGGGTGCACAACACCTACGACAACCCCGACTACCCGTTCCTCGCCCAGGCACTCGACGCCGGCACCGGCATGGTCGAACTGGACACCTGGACCGACGTGTTCACCCAGGAATGGAAGGTCAGCCACGACAGCCCGACCAGCAACAGCAACAACTGCGTCGACGCCAGCACCCCCGCCCAGCTGGAGACCGGCGGCGCCAACAAGGACCTCGGCTCCTGCCTGGACGACATCCGGGTGTGGCTCGGCGCGCACCCCGGCGCCGGACCGATCGTGGTCAAGGTCGAGCTGAAGGACGGCTTCGAGGCCAACCTCGGCATGGGCCCCGCCCAGTTCGACTCGATCGTGTCCGCACACCTGGGCAGCACGCTCTACCGGCCCGCGAACCTGCTCGGCTCGTTCCCCACGCTCGACGCCGCGGCCAAGGCCAACGCGTGGCCCACCCGCGCCGCGCTGGCAGGCAAGGTCATCGTCTACGCCATCCCCGGCACGGTGGAACTGGCCAACCCGTTCGACACCCTGCACACCGACGTCGAGTACGCCACCTACCTCAAGAACCTGGCGGCGGCGGGCAAGGTCAGCCAGGCCACCACGTTCCCCGCGGTGCTCGGCGCGACGGCCGGCGACCCGCGCACCCAGTACACCGACACCACGATCCGGCCCTGGTTCGTGGTGTTCGACGGTGACGCAGCGACCTACGTCAACGGCATCGACACGTCGTTCTACTCGACCAACCACTACCTGCTGACCATGACCGACGCGCAGAACGTGCCGCCGACCCTGGACGACACCAACCCGACCGTCGCCGACGCGCAGGCCCGAGTCGCGCAACTGGCCGCCGACCACGCCAGCATCGTGTCCTCGGACTGGGCGAGCCTGCCGACGGTGCTCGACGAGATCCTGCCCCGCGGCTGACACACGGGGGCCCGGCCCGCCTGTTCGGCGAGCCGGGCCCTCGTGTCGTGCTCGGATCAGCTGTACTTGCGCAGCTCGCGGCGGGCCAGCGACCGGCGGTGCACCTCGTCCGGGCCGTCGAAGATCCGCATCGTGCGGGCCTGCGCGAACAGGCCGGCCAGCGGGAAGTCCTGGCTCACCCCGCCACCGCCGTGCGCCTGGATCGCCTTGTCCACGACCCATTCCACGGCCGAGGGCACCGCGACCTTGATCGCCTGGATCTCCGAGTGCGCGCCCCGGTTGCCCACGGTGTCCATCAGCCAGGCCGTCTTGAGCACCAGCAGCCGGGCCTGCTCGATCCGGATCCGCGACTCGGCGACCCACTCCTGGATCACGCCCTGCTCGGCCAGCGGCTTGCCGAACGCCACCCGGTTGTTCACCCGCCGGCACATCAGCTCCAGTGCCCGCTCGGCCATGCCCAGCGCCCGCATGCAGTGGTGGATGCGACCCGGACCCAGCCGGGCCTGCGAGATCGCGAACCCCTCACCCTCACCTGAGATCAGGTTCGCGGCCGGCACCCGCACATCGGTGAACACGACCTCGGCGTGCCCGCCGTGCGGGCCGTCGGTGTAGCCGAACACGTGCACACCGCGCTTGATGTCCACACCCGGCGTGTCCCGGGGCACCAGCACCATGCTCTGCTGGCGATGCCGCTCCGCGGTCGGATCGGTCTTGCCCATCACGATCAGGATCTGACAGTTCGGGTTCAACGCGCCCGACGACCACCACTTGCGGCCGTTGATCACGTAGTCGTCGCCGTCGCGCTCGATACGGGTGGTGATGTTCGTGGCGTCCGAGGAGGCCACCTCGGGCTCGGTCATGCAGAACGCCGAGCGGATCTCGCCGTCCAACAGCGGCTTGAGCCAGCGCGCCTGCTGCTCCGGGGTGCCGAACATGTGCAGCACCTCCATGTTGCCGGTGTCCGGCGCGGCACAGTTGGTCGCCTCCGGGGCCAGCGACGGGCTGCGACCGGTGATCTCGGCCAACGGCGCGTACTGCAGGTTCGTCAGCCCCGCGCCGTGCTCACCCGGCAGGAACAGGTTCCACAGCCCACGGCGGCGCGCCTCGGCCTTGAGGTCCTCGATCACCGGCACCCGCGCCCACGGATCGGCGGCCGCGGCCACCTGCTCGGCGAACACGGCCTCCGCCGGGTACACGTGCTCGGCCATGAACGCGTTCAGCTCTTGCTGCAGCTGCTGGGTCTTCTCGTCGAACGCGAAATCCATTACGAGCTCTCCTGTCCGGCCAGCGCGGCGAGACCTTCGCTGACCAGGTGCGGTACCCGGTTGCCGATCTGGTCGAAGCCCTCACCGACGGTCTGCCCGTGGGTGAAGCGGTAGTGGATGCCCTCCAGCACCACGGCCAGCTTGAAACAGGCCAGGCCGACATACCAGTCCAAGGTGGACACGTCGATGCCGGTGCGTTCGGCGTAGCGGGCCACCAGCGCGTCGGTCGGCGGGAACCCGGGCGCACTGGTCACGTCACCGGTGATGACGTCGTCGCCGCGGCGGTCGCTGGTGTAGACGACGAACAGGCCGACATCGGCGAGCGGGTCGCCCAACGTGGCCATCTCCCAGTCCAGCACCGCCGCGATCTCCGGCGCCGCCGGGTCGACCAGGGCGTTGTCCAGCCGGTAGTCACCGTGCAGCAACGTGTACCGGTGCGACTGCGGCACCGACGCGGCCAGCTTGTCGTGCAGCTCGTCGATCCCGGCGACCTCGCGACTGCGCGAGGAGTCCAGTTGCTTGCGCCACCGGGAGACCTGCCGGGTCAGGTAACCCTCCGGCCGGCCGAAGTCGCCCAGCCCCACACTGTCCGGGTCCACGCCGTGCAGCTCGGCGAGCACGTCCACCAGCCGGTTCACCACAGCCGTGGTGCGCTGCGCGCCGAGCTCCTCGCACTGCGCCCGCGACCGCAACACCACGCCGGGCACCTGCTCCATCAGATAGAACGGCGCACCCAGCGGATCGGTATCGGTGCACAGGTGCACCGTCGTGGGCACCGGCACCGCGGTCTTGGCCAGCGCGGACAGCACCCGGAACTCGCGGCCCATGTCGTGCGCGGTGCGCAGCACGTGACCCAGCGGCGGGCGGCGCAGCACCCAGCGGGTGGCGCCGTCGGTCAGGTAGTAGGTGAGGTTGGACCGCCCGCCCGCGATCAGCTCGGCCGACAGCGGCCCGGCGACGAGGCCCGGCGTCGCGTCGGCGAGGTAAGTGGTGAGGCGGGCCAGGTCCAGGCCGGGAAGCTCGGTCATGCGGTCACATCCCCTGGTGTCGGCGCCACTGCCGGCAGATCGGGCACCAGCGGCAGCAGCGCCGCCCTGGTCGTCGCGGCGTCCACGTGCCGCACGGCGTGGATGCCCAGCTCGTGGGCCGCGGCGACGTTGGGCGGCACGTCGTCGATGAACGCTATCCGGTCGGCGGGCAGCCCGAGGCGCTCCAGCAACAGTTCGTAGATCCGCCGATCGGGCTTGCGCAACCCGACTTCGCCGCTGATCACCACCGGATCGCACAAGGCCAGCACGTCGTCGGGATAGTTGTTGGCCCAGCTGTTGGACAGCAGACCCACGCGCACCCCGGCCGCGCGCAGCTCCGCGACCAGGGCGAGCATCGCGGTGTCCGGATGCATGAGCGCGAACATGCGGGTGAGCAGCCCCTCGGCCGTGATCGGCGTCCCGGTCGAGGTGACCAGCCGGGCGGCCAGTTCACGCTCGAAGTCCGCCCCGGACAGCTCGCCGGTCTCCAGCCGATGCACCGGCGAACCCTCGGCGCCCGCGCCGACGAGCCACTCGCGCATCGCCGTCCGGAAGCTGTCCTCGGTGATGCCCTCCTCGGCCAGCCAGCCATGTGTGGAGGAGGCCACCGGAGCGGTCAGCACCCCACCGAAGTCGAACACCACCGCGTCGATCCGCCGCTCAGCCACGGCTGGATGGTACCGACCGGTCGGTATGTGCACAACGTCGTGATCGTGGCGTCGTCGAAGTGCACGACGTCCGGCCCCGGCGATCTTCGGGGCGCGGCGCCAGTGTGCCTGTCCGCGGCGAGTTTCACGAACTGCCTCGTCCTGGGTGAGGACGTGGTCAGGAACTCATACATCGCGCGGCCGATGTCGGTGCCGGACGCGAACCCGGCCAGGAACGGCTCGGGTGACATCACCAATACGTCGCTCCACCACGTCGTTATTCAGTGGTGGGGGGCAAGTAACCACCCGCAGCGCAACCAGGTCGGCGACTGTCCCGTTTGGTGCCAAGAAGTAACGTGGTAACCCGTGCGGATCATGATTTCAGCGGACATGGAAGGCGCCACGGGTGTCACGTGGACCGACGACGTCACCCCGGGCACCGAGCAGTGGCAACGGTTCCGGCGGATGTTCACCGGCGACGTCAACGCCTGCGTGCGCGGCCTGCAGGCCGGTGGTGCCACCGACGTCCTGGTCAACGAGGCCCACTCGACGCAGCGCAACCTGCTGTTGGAGGACCTCGATCCGGGTGCGCGGCTGCTCACCGGCAAGCACAAACCGCTGTCGATGATGCAGGGCGTGGACAGCGGCGTGGACGGTGTGGTGTTCCTCGGCTACCACGCGGGCGCGGGCACCGACGGCGTGCTGGCGCACACGTATCTGGCGAACTCGATCGTCGGGGTGTGGCTGGACGGCGAACCGGCCGGCGAGGGCACCCTGAACGCGGCGCTGGCCGCCGAGTACGGGGTGCCGGTGCTGCTGGTGACCGGCGACGACCGGGCCTGTGAGGACTCCGTCGGCTACGCGCCGGACGCGCGCCGGGTCGCGGTCAAGGAGTGCGTGAGCCGCTATGCCGCGATCTGCGCCGCACCGGCGGTGACCGCGGAGTGGATCACCGAGGCGGCCACCGCGGCCATGCACCGCGCCGGCCGTGGCGACGCGGTGTCCGGGCCGCACCGGATCGAGGTGGAGTTCGACGCGACACACTTGGCGCAGGCCACCGCGATCGTGCCTACGGTGTCGCAGGTCGGGGTCCGCACGGTCGGCTTCGACGCGGCCACCATGACCGACGCGATGCAGGCCTTCAAGGTCGTCACGGCGATCGCGGCCGGCGCTATCGAGGCAGCGTATGGCTGAGCACGTCCTGCCCGGTGTCGTCGACGCGACCGCGGAGTACGCGGCGCAACTGTGCGCGCGGCTGATCCGGTTCGACACCACGAACTGGGGCGGCGGCGAGTCGGCGGGTGAACGCGCCGCCGCCGAGTTCATCGGCGAACTGCTCGACGACGCGGGCGCGAACCCCGTGCTGCTCGAACGCAGCCCGGGGCGGGGCAACGTGGTGGGCCGCATCCGCGGCAGCGACCCGACGTTGCCCGCCGTGCTGGTGCAGGCCCACCTGGACGTGGTGCCCGCCGACGCGGAGGACTGGTCGGTACCGCCCTTCGCCGGTGAGATCCGCGACGGCTACGTGTGGGGTCGCGGCGCCACCGACATGAAGGACATGTGCGCCACGATCCTGACCATGCTGCGCGAGTGGACGGTCACCGGCCGGCGGCCGCGGCGCGACATCGTGGTCGCCTTCGTCGCCGACGAGGAGGATTCGGCCGTCGACGGCGCCCAGTGGCTGGTCGAGGAGCACGCCGAGCTGTTCGCCGGCTGCGAGGTCGCGATCAGCGAGACCGGCGCGGTCACCCACTACGCGGACGGCATCCGCCTCTACCCGGTGGCCACCGCCGAACGCGGCACCGCGCACCTGCGCCTGACCGCGCACGGCCGCGCCGGGCACGCGTCTCGCCGTAACCCGGACAACCCGGTGACCAGGCTGGTCGGCGCCCTGCACCGGATCGCCGAGTACGAGTGGCCGATCCGGTTGACCCCGCCGGTGCTGGCGTTCCTGCGACAGACCAGCGCGGCCCTGGGCACCGATCTGGACCTGGCCGATGTCGACGGCTCGGTCGAGAAGCTGGGCGCGGCGGCCCGGCTGGTGGAGAACACCATCAGGGCCAGCGCCACCCCGACCGTGCTGCGCGCGGGCTCGAAGGTCAACGTCGTGCCCTCGCAGGCGGTCGCCGAGGTCGACGTGCGGGTACTGCCCGGCACCGAGGACGAGGTGCTGGCCACCATCGACGAGCTGCTCGGACCGGGCATCACCCGCGAGTTCGTGGCGAACCAGTCGCCGGTCGCCGCACCGATCGACACCCCGTGGTTCAGCGCGCTCGGTGACGCGCTGCGTGCCCAGGACCCGGACGCGGTCGTGGTGCCCTTCTGCATGGGCGGCGGCACCGACGCCAAACCGTTCAGCCAGCTCGGCATGGCCTGCTACGGCTTCGCGCCGCTGTGGGTGCCACCCGGCTACGACTACTGGGCGATGGCCCACGGCGTCGACGAACGGGTCCCGATCGCGGGCCTGGGCTTCGGGGTGCGGGTGCTGGACGAATTCCTGTCCCGGTAGCCGAGCCGGCTAGTTCCCATGCCGCTGAGGTTCGTTGTCAAGCTGGTCAGGGACGCCCGGACACGCTGTCGAGGATCACTCTGGGTGCCGATCGCCGGACGCTGATCGACACCCGGAGATGTCGAAGCGCTCGCCGAGGCCCCTTGACATCGCCACCGGATCCTTGACCACGCGGCAATGGGTGGGGCTAGTTCACGAACAGGGCGCTGACCGACTCGCCGTGGTGGATGCGCCGGATCGCCTCGGCCAGCATCGGCGCCACCGACAGCACCCGCGTCTTCTCCGTGCATTCGGCCAGCGGCACCGGGACGGTGTTGGTGCACACGATCTCCAGCACATCTTCCTGCGCGCTGAGCCGTTGCAGGGCACCGTCGGCGAACAGGCCGTGCGTGCACGCGACACGCACCGACCGCACGTCCCGTTCCCGCAGCCGCTCCAGCAGTTCGAGCACCGTGGTGCCGCGGGCGATCTCGTCGTCCAGCACGATCACGTCCCGCCCGGCGACCTCACCGATCACCGAGCTGATGGTGACGCTGTCGTCGGACTGGCGCTGCTTCGCGCCGAACGCCACCGGCACGCCGAGCAGCCGTGCGAACGCGGCGGCCTGCTTGGCGTAGCCCAGATCGGGCGACACGACCACGGCGTTGGACAGGTCGTAGCGGCCGAAGTGGGCGGCCAGTTCACGCAGCGCGTTGAGATGGTCGACCGGGACGCTGAAGAACCCGTGCACCTGCGGCGAATGCAGAGTCATGGTGAGCACCCGGCTGGCGCCGGCGGTCACGAGCAGGTCGGCGACCAGCCGCCCGCCGATGGAGATCCGGGGCGCGTCCTTCTTGTCCGAGCGCGCATAGGCGTAGTGCGGCATCACCACGGTGGTCCGGGCGGCCGACGCGCCGCGCGCGGCATCCAACATCAGCAGCAGCTCCACCAGGTTCTCCTGGACGGGCGCGACGAGCGGCTGGATGAGGAACACGTCCCGTTCCCGGCAGTTGGCCCGCAGCTGCACCTCGAGACAGTCGTTGGCGAACCGCCGCACGTCCACCGGCAGCAGCGGCACCCCCAGATGCGCGCAGATCTCGATCGCCAGCTCGGGGTGGGCACTGCCGCTGAACGCCGCGATGTCACGCACGGCCGAACGCTACAGGGCGCCTGCTCGGAGCTCCGTTTTGACCGGTCCCGTCACCCAGCGGGTACCGGCGCGCGCGCTTACGGTGTGCGCCATGCGACGCGACACACGATTGCCGGCAGCGGCCGGGTTGGGGCTGGCGACGGTCGCGGTGGTGCTCGCTGGTTGCACCAGCGGCGCCACGACCGGTGCCGCCGCGGCCGGCAGCTCGGCGGCCCTCCCGGTGCCCAGCGGCGTGGCGCAGCAGCAGGACAACTACGAGAGCGTCGTCAACCGGGTACTGCCCTCGGTGGTGCAGATCAACACGTCGACCGGACTGGGCTCAGGTGTCGTCTACGACACCAAGGGCGACATCATCACCAACGACCACGTCGTGGGCGACGCGACGACGTTCCAGGTGACGCTGCCGACGGGCGGTCCGCAGCTGGCCGCGACGCTGGTCGGCACCTACCCGGCGAGCGACCTCGCGGTGATCAAGGTCGCCGACGCGAAAGTGCTGCACCCGGCGAACTTCGGTGACTCGACGAAGCTGAGGGTGGGCCAGCTGGTGCTGGCGATGGGCAACCCGCTGGGGCTCTCGGCGAGCGTCACCGACGGCATCGTGTCGGCGGTCGGGCGGACCGTGGGCGAACCCACCGGGCAGGGCTCCCCCGGCGCCACGATCACCGACGCCGTGCAGACCTCCGCCGCGATCAACCCCGGCAACAGCGGCGGCGCCCTGGTCGACATGTCCGGTCAGGTGATCGGCATCCCGACACTCGCCGCCGTCGACCCCGAACTGGGCAGCGCCGCACCAGGCATCGGGTTCGCCATCCCCAGCGACACCGCGACCAGGATCGCCCAGCAGCTGATCAAGAGCGGCTCGGTCGGCACGACCGGGCGGGCGGCGCTGGGCATCGAGGCCCGCAGCGTGCTGGGTGAGAACCTGCAGCCGGCCGGTGTGGGCGTCGTGGCGGTAACCCCGGGTGGTCCGGCGGCGAAGGCGGGCATCGAGGCAGGCTCGGTGATCATCTCGGTGAACGGTGAGCCGACACCCTCGACGGACGTGCTGAGCCAGGTCCTCGCCACGCTGCGACCAGGCCAGCAGGTCAAGGTGCAGTTGGTCACACCGGACGGCACCCAGTCCACGGCCAACGTCACCCTCGGCCGGATCAACTGAGTCGCGGGTGCTGAAGCTGCGGCTGGTGGCCGCCTACCGGATCGGGCTCGCCGCCCTGGCCGCGGTGGCGCTGGGCTGGCAGGCCCATATCGTCGCCGCGCAGGGCAGAAGACTGGCCGACTTCTTCAGCTTCTTCACCATCCAGAGCAACATCCTCGGCGTCCTCGTGTTCGCGTGGGGCGGAGTGCTGGTGATGATCGGCCGCCCCAGCCCACCGGAGGTACTGCGCGGCGCCGTCGTGCTGTACCTGCTGGTCACGGGCGTGGTGTACGCGCTGCTGCTGTCGGGCATCGAGGGCGCTGGCACCGAGCCGTGGGTGAACGCGGTCGTGCACCAGGTGATGCCGATCGTGGTGGTGCTCGACTGGCTGTTCGTACCGCCGGTCACGCCGATGCCGCTGCGGCGGGTGTCGTGGTGGCTGGCGTTCCCGTTGCTGTACCTGGCGTACACGCTGATCCGCGGCCGGCTCGTGGACTGGTATCCATACCCCTTCCTGGATCCGCGCCCGCAGGGCTACGGCCACGCGCTGATCGGCATCATCGGGGTCGCGATCGGATTCGTACTGGCCACGCTGCTGGTGCGGTGGGCGGGTTGCGCGCTGGGCAGGCGGCTGGTCAGGGCGCCTGCGTGACAGCCCGCCGGTAGCGCTCGGCCAGTACTCGCACCCGCTCGACCAGCTCCGGTGGCTCGGTCACCTCGAAGTCCAGGTCCAGCAGGCCGAGGTGCACGATCATGCTGTCCATCGAACTGGAGCCGGTGATCAGCACGCAGCGGTGCTCGTCGACGGCCTCGACGAGCCCGACGGCCGGGTTGATCCGCTCGGTGACCACGGACGCGGGCGCGTGCACGGTGATCCGGGCGCGGTGGCGCCACGCCGCCGAGGACACCCCGCGGGACACGTACTCGGACACGTCCCCGCCGGGCAGTTCGCGCGGCGCGAACCGCGGCCCCGTCGGCACCCTCGGGGTGAGCCGGTCCACCCGGAACGTGCGCCAGTCGGCGCGCTCGACGTCCCACGCGACCAGATACCAGCGGCGGCCCCAGTTGACCAGCCGGTGCGGCTCGGTGATCCGCACGCTGGTGGCGTCGTGGTGGTCGAGGTAGTCGAAGCGCAGCTGCTCGTGGTCGCGGCACGCGTTGGCCAGCGCGGTGAGCACCTCCGAGTCGACCGTGGGGCCACCTTCGACGCTGATGCGCACCGCGTAGTCCTGCAGCGCGCCGATGCGGCGGCGCAGCCGGTGCGGCAGGACCTGTTCCAGCTTGGCCAACGCCCGCACCGACGTCTCCTCGATACCGGTGACCGCGCCGGCGGTGGCGGTACGCAGCCCGATGGCGACCGCGACGGCCTCGTCGTCGTCGAGCAGCAGCGGCGGCAGCGCGGCCCCGGCACCGAGCTGGTAGCCGCCCGCGACACCCGCGGTGGCGTGCACCGGGTAACCGAGGCTGCGCAGCTTGTCCACGTCGCGGCGCACGGTCCGGCCGGTCACGCCCAGCCGCTGCGCCAGGTCCCCGCCCGACCATTCCTTGCGGGTCTGCAGCAGCGACAGCAGTCGCAGCAGCCGCGCCGAGGTCTCCAGCATGCCCGCAGTGTCGCAGGCATCGCGGACAGCACCTGACCTCAGTCGGTGGTCAGTTCGGTGGGGGTGGCGAACACGTCGACCATCGCGCCGTTGCGCAGCACGGTCAGCGGCAGCGGCACCCCGATCGCGTCGTCGAACAGCTGCCGCTGGATGCCCTGCGCGTCGGACACGGTGGCGCGGGCGACGCTGAGCACCAGGTCACCGGCGTGCAGCCCGGCCTGATCGGCCGGCCCGCCGGGCACGACCTGCACCAGCCGCAGCCCCGCGGCCTGCCCGGTGCGTTCGGCGACACTCGCGGGCAGTGGCGCGGGCACGCCGATGACACCCAGATAGGCGCGGCGCACCCGGCCGTCGGACAGCAGGGTGGTGATGATCCGGTTGGTGGTGTGGTTGATCGGAATGGCCAGCCCCAACCCGATGCCGGCCAGAGCGGTGTTCACGCCCACCACGCGTCCGGCTGAGTCGGCCAGCGCGCCGCCGGAGTTGCCGGGGTTGAGCGCGGCGTCGGTCTGGATCACGTCCTCGATCACCCGGCTGGTCCGCCCGGCCTCCACCGGCACGGCCCTGCCCAGGGCGCTCACCACACCCGCGGTGACCGATCCGGCCAGACCCAGCGGGTTACCCACGGCGACCACGAGCTGCCCGACGACCAGATCGTCGGCGTTGCCGAGCATGGCCGCACCGGGGGCCGGGCCCCGGGCACGCAGCACGGCCAGGTCGGACAGGGCGTCCGCGCCGACGACGTCGAACCGTGTCTCGGTGCCGTCGCTGAACACAGCGGTGCCCTCACCGGCGGAGCCCACGACGTGCGCGTTGGTCAGCAGGAACCCGTCATCGGTGAACACCACCGCGGAACCGGCCCCGCGGCTCATCCGGACGGCCGCCACGTGCGGGGTGACCGACCGGGCGACCGCGACGACGACACGCGAGTAGGCGTCCAGCGGCGACTCGTCGTCCGGCACGGCACTCACCTACTCTCAATTACGTCATTACAGCGTTGCACCGATATCAATGCTGCACCGGCGGACGGTGTTCCGGGGGCCGCGTCCGCTGGTGGCGAACGCGGCCCCGTCGCCCGGTTGGACTAACGTCCCCCCATGGCAACCAACGCCGCCCCCGGTGCCGACACGACCGTCGCGGACGCCGGCCTCGCCGATCCGCTGCTGCCCGACTCGGCTCAGCTGGCGGGGCTGGGCAACGTGGCCGCCGGCTACCGCCACCACGCCAAGCAGGTCGACCCCGCCGGGGGCATCGCGCTGCCCGGCGGCTTCCTCAAGTGGTACGACGTGCGCTCCCCGGACGTGGCGATCCTGCCCGAGACCCAGGACCAGGCCCGCGACTTCCTGCGTGGCGAAGCCGCCGCGGGCCGGTTGGACCTGCACGACGAGCTGGGGTTCGTCATCCTGCACCGCTGCGGCGAGGACACCTACTTCCTGATCCCGTGCACGTGGCGCAACGAGAACGAGATGTGGCAGACCTGCTACGGCCGCACCGGCCACGGCGCGTTCGGCTTGGTCGAGCACCACGGTGAGCACCGTGCGACGCAGTGTGTGTGGGAGCTGGCAGCCACCGCGCACGAGCGGCTGGCCTGGTCGCGTTACCTGTACTCGGCGCGCGATGAGGCCGCCAAGCGCGCCTATCTGCTGGACGTGTTCACCGGCGAGGCCTGAGGCATCTCGGCGAGCACCGCGTCCACCAGGTCCCGCGCGTAGTCCGGGCCGGTGCACGGAATGCCGAACAGCACCCGGAAGTACAGCGGCGCGAGCACCCGGTCGGTCAGCACGTCCGACGCGGGCACGGTCTCACCCCGGCCGGCGGCCCGGTCCAGCAGCACGTCCAGCTCGGCGCGCCGGTTGCGCAGGCAGCGCTGCCGCCCGTCCTCGTCGACCGCGACGTTGACCGCGGTGCGCAGGAACGCGATCCCGCCCGGCCGCCGCAGATAGGCCAGCACGTTCTCGGCCCAGCCGTGCAGGTCGTCGGCGAGGTTGCCGGTATCGGGCACATCGGTCTCGGCGTCCAGCTCGGTCACCGCGATCTCCGACAGCAACTGCTGCACGTCGCCCCAGCGCCGGTAGATGCTGGTCGCGTTCACGCCGGCGCGCGCGGCCACCGCCGGGATCGTGATCGGCTCGTGGTCCGGGTCGCAGATCAGCTCGGTGACCGCTTTGCGCACGGCGGCTTGCACCCGGGCGCTGCGGCCGCCGGGCCGTCCGCCGCGTTGCTCGGTGGTGGCCATGTGACGAGTCTATCGCAACGATGTTTGCTTTAACGGTCGCGGTGGTGCTAGCTTCGGTTAAAGCAAAGAATTTCGCTTTAGTTGTGGGGATGACCGAATGTCCAACGCTGTGTCCAGGTCTCTGACTCTGCCGAGCACCAGCCGCCTGCCGCGCACCGCCGCGTTCTGGCTGCTGGGCACCGTCCTGGTCGCGTTCATGTTCGCCGCCGGCGCGCCCTCCCCGCTCTACGTCGTCTACCAGGCCAGATGGGGATTCTCCGCGGCCACCCTGACCACGGTGTTCGCCGTCTACGCCGTCGCCCTGCTGCTCGCCCTGGTCACCGTCGGCGCCCTGTCCGACCACGTCGGGCGCCGCCCGGTCCTGGCCGCCGCGCTGCTCGTCGAGGCCGTCTCGATGATCGTGTTCATCCGGGTCGGTGACGTCAGCTGGCTGCTCGCGGCGCGCGCCGTGCAAGGCCTGGCCACCGGGGCCGCCACCGGCACCATCAGCGCCTACCTGATCGACCTCGCCCCGCGGACCAACCCGAAACTCGGATCGCTGATCAGCAGCACCTCCCCCACCCTCGGCCTGGCCGCGGGCGCCCTCGGCGCCGGCATCCTCGTCCAGTACGCGCCACACCCCACGACCCTCGTGTTCGTCCTGCTCACGGTCCTGTTCGCGGCAGGCATCATCGGCGTCGCCCTGATGCCCGAGACCGTGGCCCGCAAGGAAGGCGCGCTCGCGTCGCTTCGGCCACGGGTCGGTGTGCCACACCGGATCCGCCGCCAGTTCCTGATCGCAGCGCCGTCGCTGGCCGCGACCTGGGCACTGGGCGGGCTCTACCTGTCGCTCGGGCCGTCCCTGGCGGCGAGCGTGCTGCACCTGCGCAGCCACCTGATCGGTGGACTCGTCGTCGCCGCGCTCACCGGCGCCGGAGCCCTCGCGCCGGTCCTGATGCGTGACCGCGAACCCCGCTCGGCGATGCTCACCGGTTCTATCGCGCTGGCGCTCGGCGTCGCGATCACCCTGCCCGCCCTGGCCACCACCGACGACGCGCTGTTCTTCGTCGGGGCCGTGGTGTCCGGCTTCGGATTCGGTGCCACGTTCTTCGGTGCGTTCCGCTCGTTGGCCGGGCAGGCCCGACCTGAGGAGCGGGCCGAACTGTTCGCCGCCGTCTACCTGCTCAGCTACCTCGCGTTCAGCCTGCCCGCCATCGCCGCCGGTATCGCGACCACCAGCCTGGGCCTGCTGCCCACCGCCACCGGCTACGGCATCGCCGTGTTCGCACTGGCCGTCGCCGCGATCATCGGCCTGCTCGCCCAACGCCGCACCGCCACCGCGACCGACACCGGGCCCGCGATCGTGACCTTGCCAGCGCCGGCCGTGCCGTGCTCTCGTGCGGGCAAGGTCGCCTCGTAACCGGAGCCGTCAATCCACCGTCCTGGGTCCGCTGATCACTGGTGAGCGCAGCAGCGTTCGGACTGGGGATTGATCAGGGGAAACGAATCCGGTTGGGCCAGCGCCGAGGTCGTCGCGGCGCTGCCCGGCGGCGCGATCGCGCTCGTCGGCTGGGAGTTGCGTGCCGACGCCCCGCTGATACCGGTGCGTTCTTCGCAACGCCCGCCTTCTCCGCCGGCAATACTGCCGGGTTCCTCTTGTTCGCATCCACCTTCGGCGGCGCATTCTTCTTTGCCGAGTTTCTGTAGCAGATGAACAGAATCGGCGCGCGGCCGCTGGGGTGGCCGGACTGCTGGATCCGGGTGGATCGCGTTGATCGCCGAGCCCGGGTTGACCTATCCGCCACTGATCGTGCCGTTCGTGATCTCCGGAGTCGGCATCGCGATAACGATCCCGTCGGCGCAGAGCACTGTCATCGGAGCGGTACCGATGGCGGCGAGCGGCGCGAACCACCACCGGCCGCACAGTGGCTGTGCCGCCACCCCGCAGATATCCGCGCGGCGAGAACGCCACACCGACCGCCGTGCCGCGCGGCATCACCCGCGCAACGGATCCCCACGGCGAATGCGGTCGGCTAGCATCGAATGCGCGGCATCGCGTGCCGGTCACCGGCTGGGTGAGGCATGGAGGTGCCGGGAGTTGCCCTCGGAGGCATCCCACCGTGTCAGTCGAGTTGAACCACACCATCATCCATTCACCGGACAACCAGGAATCCGCGCAGTTCCTCGGGCACATCCTCGGGCTGGAGGTCGGCGCCCAGTGGGGCCCGTTCGTCCCGGTGGCCACCAGCAACGGGGTCACGCTCGACTTCGCGACCACGCCCGTCGAGTCGATCACCACGCAGCACTACGCGTTCCTCGTGTCCGACGAGGAGTTCGACGCCGCGTTCGGGCGGATCCAGCAGGCCGGGTTGACCTACTACGCCGACCCGCACGGCCGGCAGCCCGGCGAGATCAACCACAACCACGGCGGCCGCGGCGTCTACTTCATGGACCCGGCGGGCCACGGCATGGAAATCCTCACCCGCCCGTACGACACCCACGTCGAACCGCCTGCCTGATCAGCTGATCAGACAGGCGACTGGGCGCGCTGGATGCAGGTCAAACCTTGCCCGGCCCGCCGGGCAAGGTTCCACGCGATCTCGTCGCCTGTGGCCGTACTCGGCCGGTGCTGCCGGTCGAACCCGCGCACGTCGCTGCCCGGCTGGCCGGTCGGGCAATGGGCTGGCGGTTTCCGGGTGCCTCCTCGGGGTGGCTGCCGCCGCCGAGGAAGCTGAAGTTGGAGTGGCAGTGCAACTCGGCGCACTCCGCGCGGGGTTCGGCCGCGGTCGCGCTGGTCAGGGAGTGGGCGGCCAGAGCGCCGGGTTCGGCGTAGCCGCCCCTGCGCCGTCCGGTGGGACCGGGGTCGGCCTCCGCGCCGACCGGCGGCAGGTCATCAGCTCAGATCGGGATCTGTCTCCGCCATACCCGACCCGTAGCGGCATCAGAGCGTCGCGCGAGGCTCGCGGACCGATGGCGTCGTCCTCCCGGATCGCTTCCAGGTCGACCCAGCCGGATGGGTGAGCTCCAGCCGGACAACGGATCACCCCAGGCTGGGCTGCCGATCCAGGTTGTCGGCACGGCGGCCGACTTGGCCGCGGACCGGGCGATCAGCTCACGTGATCCTCCAGGGACAGCAACCTTTCCGGGCGCGACATGTGGGCGCATCGCTGTCGCGACTCACCACATCAGACGGTCCCGCACGAGCTACCGTCTGCGCAAGCGGGGTGCATGGACGACGTCATCGTGCGGACGCTTGCCGCGCTCCTGCCCACGGCGCGCGACGCGGCGAGCTGGAGCGGGATGACCGGGACGGCGAGGTCGCACAGCGCGTACACCAACAGCGTGTCGTCCGGCTGCCGAAGCGGTAGCTCACCACCGTCATGCGGTCACTTCGCGATCAGCCCTCCATCCAGGTCGGGCAACCTGCGCACACCGCGGCCGAGCCGCTGCATGCGCTGTATCAGCGCGTGTTCGGTCCGCACCTCCTGCTGCGGCGTGGAAGTCATTGTGCGTGTCCACCCCGACACCACCGTCTCGTCAACGTGTCGGTCTGATCGGGGTGCGGCATGCTGGATGACACGGTCGCCCGTCTCCTGCCGGCTTGGGAAACGCGGGCCGACACCGGGCCGAGCGGACGGTCAGGACCGTAATGGTGCCCTGTGCACGGCAAAGGCCCTATCGGGACACGTCAGGTCGGTCCGGCGGCAGCAAGCACCACCCCGGGTAGCGGTCGACAGATCAAACACAAGGCACAAGGCCAGTCATTACGCGGGCAGACCATCACGAGGCGGCACACGGTCATCCTCACAGAGCCCTGGTGCGTTGTGATACCCAACTCACAAAGGAGGGCACCGGCGGGCTCTCGTTGTTGGACAGATGGATATGCATCGGCGCCTGCTGCGCTGGACGACGGCCCAATGTTCGCAGGCGTTCGCGAACGACGAAGGGAATGTCGATGAAGCTTGGCCTGCGATTGCCACAGCGGACGGGTGTCGATCTGCGACGCGACATCGCCCAGGTGGCTCGCACCGCGGAAGAGATGGGTTACGCCAGCCTCTGGACGTACGAGCGGGTGCTGTTCCCAGAGTCACCCGCGGAGGACTATTTCGGCTCGCCGTGGCCGGAGACGCAGCGGCAGGCAGCCGACCCGCTCGCCGTGCTCACCGCCGCCGCCATGGTCACCAGCCGCACCCGGCTCGGTACCGGTGTGCTGGTCGCCGCCGCTCACGCCCCGTTCCAACTGGCCAAGAGCCTGGCGACGATCGACCAGATCAGCGGCGGGCGAGTGATCGCCGGCCTGGGAGCCGGCTGGTCGAGCGACGAGCTGCAGACGAACAGGGCGACCCGAGCGGACCGCGGCCGGTTCCTCGACGAGATGATCGACGTGTTCGCCGCGGTGTGGGGTCCGGATCCCGTCAGTTACCGCGGTCCGCGCGTGGTCATCGACAACGCCACCGTCCTGCCCAAACCCGCGTCCCGCATTCCGGTGCTGCTCGCCGGCGCGCGCGGCAAGGGACTTGAAAGGATCGCGACGCGCGCCGACGGGTGGCTGCCCATCGTCGGCCCAGGCGAATTCGAGGCGACGGCCACCACTTGGGCCCGGATCCGCGACATCGCGTCCGCGCGCGGACGCGACGTCGACCGTATGGAACTGATCGTGGTCGGGAACGTGGCATTCGCCGATCGGCCCGGGGGATCCGACCGGGTGCCGTTCGCAGGCACGATGGACCAGATCATCGACGACATCGCCTCCGCCGCAGCCGCCGGAGCGAACGAAGTGATCATCGACCTCAACCTGCAGCCCTGGTTCACCACGGCGACACGCATGCTGGAAGCCGCCCAGGAGATCCAGGAGCGGGTCGCTCAGTCAGGCATCTGATCCGCAACATGATCGCTGGTCAGAGGAACCGGGCGACCCTCGGCATCTGTCAGCCAGGGTTGACGCCCTGGGATGCGCCCGACCGGCGAGCCGAGATCTGGGAAGTGGAAGGTCCACGCTTCGACCGGCCCTGGCTACGAGCTGACCGACCTCGCCTCGAACGCCGGCCCGCGCGGCCCGGCGTGGCCGGCGTCGGTTCGACCGCTGCAGGAGCTGTCCCCTTCACCTGAGAACGTGTCTCACGTGGCGGCCTCGATCAGGGAATCGTGATCCTGGGAAGGATGTTCGTAGGCCGGCACGTCGCCCGCCGCGGCGACCGCCCATGCCCTTTGGGTCACGACTCGGGAGTTGTCCGCGCGCGTCGGGTCCGGCTGGCCGTGGGGGGTCAAGCCGGGCGGTCCATGACCCCTTCCAGCATCGCCCTGAGCTGACGGGTGAGCACTTCTGGATCGGCCTCGCGCAGCGCGTCGGTGCCGATGACGGTTCGCATCAACCAGACCCCGGCGATCAGCGCGAGGGCGAGCTCGGCCCGCTCGCTGGTGTGCGATCCCGCCAGGCGTGCCGAGAGGTGTGCGCCGACGTGGCGCTCGATGCCGGCTCTGACGATCTCCGCGGCGCGCGGGTTGGCCACGGAGCGCAGCATGAGCAGGAACGGGTCGAGGTGCTCGGCGCCCGGGGCGGTCCGGGCCGCCAGTGTCGCGGCCGTCGACTCGGCCAGGGTGCGCGGGTCGTCCGCCACGACTGTGCGTGGGGCGAACGAGACATCGACGACCTGCTCGAACAGTCCCTCCTTGGAACCGAAGTAACGGTTGACCAGCATCGCGGTCACTCCCGCCGAGTGCGCGATCTCCCGGACCCCGACGCCGTCGTAGCCGTGTCTGGTGAAGGCGGTGATCGCGGCGTGCAGGATCGCGTTCTTGGTGTCGGCGGCGTTGCGTGCCCGCCTGACCGGGGTGTCGGGGCTCATGTCTACGAGTGTAGGCAAGGTCTCGCCGATGAGTCTACAATCGTAGACATAGCGCGCGAGTCCTGTGCGCCGGAGCATGAGGAAGACGATGGATCTGCACTTGAACGACAAGCGGGCCCTGGTCACAGGGTCGAATTCGGGGCTGGGTGAAGCGACGGCCAGCTATCTCGCCGCAGAGGGTGCGGCCGTGGTGGTCCATGGCCGGGACGAGGCCCGCACGAATGCGGTGGCCGAACGGATCACCGCCGCGGGAGGCCGCGCGGACGTGGCGATCGGCGATCTCGCCACCGAGGACGGCGCGGACTCGGTCGCCGAGCCGGCGCTGGCCGGTGGCCCGATCGACATTCTGATCAACAACGCAGGCAGCTACGACCAGTTGTCCTGGCACGCGGCGACCGCGGAGGTCTGGGCTCGGACGTACAACGTGAACGTGATCTCGGGGGTCCGGCTGATCCATCGGCTGGTGCCGGCCATGCGCGAGCGCCACTGGGGCCGCGTGATCACCATCGGCGGCGGGTTGTCGATCCAGCCGACGAACATGCAGCCGCACTACAACGCCTCCCTTGCCGCCCGGCACAACCTGGCCGTCTCGCTCGCACGGGAGTTGAAGGACACCGGCGTCACCTCGAACGTCGTCTCCCCGGGCGCGATACTGGTGGACTCGGTGAAAGAGCTGCTCATCGACATTGCTCCCGAGCGCGGCTGGGGCGACAGGTGGGAGGAGATCGAGCAGGCCGCCGCCCGCGACTTCGTGCCCAACGACATCGGTCGCCTCGGTCGGCCCGACGAGATCGCCGCGGCCGTCGCCTACCTCAGCGGGCCGCAGGCGGACTACGTCAGCGGCGCCACGATCCGCGTCGACGGCGGCCACATCCGCAGCGTCCACTGAACCGATTGGGACGGCCGCTGGCAGCTCGTCGCACGCACCGGCGCCTTCGCCAACCCAGCCATGGGCGGCCTCCGCAACATTCTCTTCGAGGTCGTTGCGACGAACTGCGGCGGGGGCAACGTCGGTCACGAGGCTACGGTCCGTTCGCGGATCTCCACCGCCGCGTCAAGCATCTGCCGAGTGTTGGTGAACCAGTCCTGCAGATTCAGATCCACGATGAGCTCGTCCGCGCCCGCCTCTGCGGCCGTGTGGATGTCGTCAAGGATCTGGTCGAGAGTGCCGACGAACGCCGATCGGTCATGTCCTGCCGGACGGTCGGTGAAGGTGACGTTTCCCACCACGACCATCTCCATCCGGCTCGTGTCCCGGCCGTACTCGGAAGCCATTTCCCGGATGCGGTCCCAGTTCGCGCGCAGTTCCGCGGCTCCGGCCGGCCCGGGTGTGGTGAGTAGCGGCAGCCAGCCGTCTGCACGTTTGGCGACACGCTCCATGGCCGTGGAACTGGAGCTGCGGCCCAGGTTGCTGGCACCGCCGGCGAGCATCACAGGGATTTTCGAAGCGGGCTTGGGCAGAACCGACGCCTTGTCGATGACTACGCGAGGACTCCGGAAGGTCACCGGGTCCGGCCCCCACACGGCATCGAAGACGTCCAGCGTCTCGTCGAGGAACCGGCCGCGATCCGCTCGGGTGGCGCCGGTGGCTCGCAGTACGTCGGTGGACCAGCCGGCGCCCATACCTGCGACCACGCGGCCGCCGCTGATCTGATCGACCGTGGCCAGCGCCTTCGCCAGCTGGACTGGTGTGTGGAGTGCGGCGATCAGAACCGCAGTACCGATGCGCACCTCGTCGGTCACCACCGCCGCTGCGGTGAGGACTGCCAGGGGGTCGGCGGTCTGCCGCCCGCTTTCCGGCCACGGCACGTCCGGCGGAGCGTATGGTTCGACGGGCGTCTCCGGGAAGAGCAGCTGTTCGTACGTCCACAGACTGGCGTATCCGGCCGCTTCGGCCGTTCTGGCTGCTTCGACCACGTCGTGTTGTAGGTCGACTCCCAATCTCTGGGGCAGACGAAGTCCAAGTTTCATTTGAAACCTCCGCTGTAGTCGTGATCGTCGTGGCAGCCGCAGGAACTGAGCCGAGCTTCAGGCATACCCCTGCTTTCCACGCGGCGCGACATGGCGGTTCGTGCTGTTCAGGCGGTCGTCCGACGGTTCGGTGGGCACCGGGTCCCCTCCCCTCGGATGGGTCGCGGTGACCAGTCGTACTGGCGTGTGCCGCGTCGACCCGCTGTTCGGCGGCCGCCCATGTGGTCTCGACCTGGTGGGTGGCCCCGGTCTGGATCCGGGCGATGTGGGCGGCGGTGGTCTCCCGGAGTCGTTCGCCTCGCTCGGTTGCTGGGTGAGCTGTTCGACCTGACTGGTGAGCGGCGTTGGACCTCGGAGTCGTGCCCCGCACAGGGCGCATCGCTCGCTGGGCGGAGCAGGTACTCGCACGTCACGGCGTCCGGGATGTGCTCGTAGGGGCCGGTGCCTTCCGGGCACTACTTGTAGCGGCGGGCACCGGCCGGTGGCAGTAGCCGCACAGCCGACCACTCACATCTGCCGTTGCGTCCATCTGCCGTTGCGTCCATCTGCCGTTGCGTCCATCTGCCGTTGCGTCACGGGTTTCGTCAGGGCGATTTTCGGGGCCGTCCTCCTGACCTCCAGGAAGCCGCGGTTCTCCGCCCTCCGTGGTGCGTTCGGATGTGTCACCAGTGCGACGCGCACGCAGGTGCCATGAGGCGCGCCCATGCGATTTCGGTGATCGATTCAGGCCGAATAGCGACGAAGTCCTATCGACTCAGCAGCGCTATTTCAGTGCTGCGGCGGGCCCCCCGCTCGCCGAAATAGGACATGGCGGGGCCGCGGGCGGCCACGGACGGTGGCCCCGCCTGTCAGCTGTCTCAGAC
This sequence comes from Candidatus Melainabacteria bacterium, assembly GCA_963780635.1. Lineage (GTDB taxonomy): Bacteria > Actinomycetota > Actinomycetes > Mycobacteriales > Pseudonocardiaceae > DATEPR01. The sequence goes on along the minus strand of CAWACW010000012.1, from coordinate 32,973 downwards.
GGACTGGCGTTCCGGCGACGGGGCCAGTGCGGGACGGATAGGCAGTGTGGGATGGCAAGGCAGTCGGTGTAGGACGACGAGGATGGCGGCTGGAGTCGACGACTCATCGCTGGTCACCGGCACATTCTGGGCAAGGGGCCGTCGCGGGCGGGCGGGCCGGACGAAGAGCCGGTAGATCGCGGCCGCGAGAGCCGCTCCCAGGATCGGTGCGGTCAGATAGATCCACAGATCGGTGGTCTGGCCGGACAGCGCGGCGGGACCGAACTGGCGGACGGTGTTGATCGAGCCTCCGCTGAGCGGACCGAGGAAAGCGATCACCAGCCCGACGGACAATCCGATGGCGTAGGGCACCAGACACATGTAGGCAGGATGGGCCATGATGCACCCGACGATCAGGATCACGCCGGTCATGCCGCCCATCTCGGCGAGAAAGACGGCCGCGGGCTGCCAGGTGGCGGCGGGCCGGATCGCGCCGAAGGCGACCTGCGGGAGGGAGACCGCTGATCCCCACACCAGGCGCGCGAGAGCAGCCCCGGCGGCGGAACCGGCGAGTTGGGCGAGCACGTAGGGCGGGACACTGCGACCGGGGAAGGCATGCATCACCCACAGGGCGACTGACACGGCGGGGTTCATGTGTCCCCCGCTGCGCTTGCCGAGGGGGGTGAAGATCAGCGCGACGAGGATGGTCGCACTGAGGACGGCGATGACGGCGAGTGCGACGTTCAGGTTGGCGATGTAGAGGGCGGAGCCTGGATCACGCAGCCACCGCACGACGGTCACGGCGAGGAACAGCAGGACCGTGGTGAGCACGAATTCGTCAGCAGCACGCGCCAAGGGAAGTTGGCGTGGCAGTGCAGAAGTTGTACTCACCATGACCTCCTAGTGTTGGCCTGCTGACGTGGGGTGACGAGGGGCGATCCGGGTGGACACCGCGAAGCGGTGCCACGCGTTGAGGCGTGGGGCGTGCAGCGGAAGGCGTTGCTGCTCCTGCGCATCGTTCGTCGTCATGCCGATGACGCTACGCACCCCGTGGCGTTGGGGCGTGGTCCAATTCGATGGCAGATACGCGGGCCAATCCTCCGGCGGACAGGCCTTCGACGCGCGGTGCCGACCCGCAGCTGGCAGTGACCGGACCCGGGTTGCGCGCCGGGCTCACGGGCGTCCTGCGGGAGGCCGCGTGCGCACCGGGCGCCTGGTTCCCGGCACCCGGCTGCCGCGGTCCCGTTCACTCGTCGTCGGGTAGCCGCACGACGTCGCGCAGGGTCCCGGCTAGCGGAGTGAATGAAGTGGCCGGTGGGTTGCCGAGGACTCGACAGGCTGCAAACCACTGGTCCGCGATCAGCCTCGCCACCGCGTTCCTCGGCAAACGGGGCGAACTCGTCCAACGGGCGGTCGCCGAGGTGCAACGCGACGGAACACATCCTGGCCAACCGCATGCGGTGCGACCCGCCGCGTCACCCCGCGACCGTCGACCAACCCACCCGACGTCGCCAAGCTCCCGGCCAGGGACGATCGATCGAGTTCCTCGTCGTTGGACAACCGGCGCGAATGTGGAATCCGGTTGGTCAGTGAGGAGTCCCGTCTCGCGTTGTCCCCGGTTGCGGAGTCCCCGGCTGCGTTGTCTCCGGTTGCGTTGTCTCCGGTTGCGGAGCCTGCGGCAGGGTGGCGGCGACGAGTTGGCGGAACTGCTCGTGGTCCGGGGTGTCCCGCAGCGCCTGGCGCAGAACCGTGTGCAGTGCGGTGAGCTGCTGCTGTAGCGCGGTGGCAGTGGCGGTGCGCGTCGCCAGGTCACCGCGGAGTGCGCCGAGTTGGGTGTGGAGGGGCCCGAGGCTCTCGGCGTAGGACTGCGTGGCCTGGGCGAGTTGGCCGGCCAGGCCGGCGAGGCGTTGGTCGGCTGCCCCCTGGATGGCGCGGGCGCGCTCGGCGTAGTCCCCGGCCTGCTCGCGCAGCCGGTTCTCCTGCTCGGTGGCCAGCGAGGCCCGCAGATCCTGCTGGGCCTGCTCGGCGTCGCGGCGCACGTGGTCGAGTCGATCCAGCGCGGCGGCGCGCTCGCTGGACAACTCGGTCTGCAGTGCGGCGACGCGATCGAGGGTGGCGGTGACCTGCTCCAGGGCGCGTTGGCGGGTCCGCTCGGCCTCATCACGTGCCGCGAGGGCGGCGTTCTTGTCCTGCACGGCCTGGGCGGTGGTGTCCAGGGCTGCGCGAAGTTCGGCGCGGTCGGCTTCGGACTGCCGGCTGGCCGCTTCGGCTTCCGTCGCGGCGAGGGCGGCGGCGGCGAGGGCGGCGTCGCGTTCGGTTCTCGCTGCCTGTGCTTGGCGCAGCGCCTCCTCGCGGGTCGCTTCGGCCTCATCACGTGCGGCGAGCGCGGCCGCCGTCTGGTCGGTGACGTGGGTGCTCAGTGCGCGGATCTGCGCACTGAGCGGATCGAGCGCGGTCAGCGCTGTGGCGAGGTGCCCGTCCAGTGCCTCGGTGTCCATCACGGTCATCGGCTGGTCGGGGCCGTAGACGCTCACCCAGATCTCGCGGTGCTCGTCGAGCATCGCGCAGGTGATGGCCTTGGCCCCCCATCGGCCGTAGTGGTCGGGGTCAGGTGGGCAGTACGGGGTGGGTCGGCCGCCTTGTGGCGGGATGGGCGGCAGTGCCCGGCCGCAATAGGCGCAGTGGGCGTCCTGCCCGGCCGCCAGCGCCCGCAGTGTGGCCTCGCGCCGCTCGTCGCGGCTAGCGCGGCGGGCTGGTGGGGCGGCAGGCCGCTCGGCGCCGGTGGTGTGCACGCAGTGTCTCCCTCACGCCGGTCCTGGGAGCGCCATCCGGGCCGCCAGGCGTCCTAGCAGGACAAACGCACCATATCACTTTTGGTTGATAAACTAAAAGCACGGCTTAAGGTATCGCTACTGAAACTATCAGACCGACACGCGGAACCAAGTTCGTATGGATAACTAGCATTATGGATATGATTCCGCTGGCTGCCGCGAACCGGGCGGCCACGGGGCGCCGGCAGGCCCGTCACGGGGCGCCGAAAAGTGGGAGGGGTGCTGGATGACGCTGGTCGTGCCGGTGGACGCGGAGCAGGACGGCAAGAGCGGGCCGGAGCGGTTCGCGGAGTTCCTGCGCGTCTACGCCTCGCTGAACACCCGGCTGGCCTACGCCACCGACCTGGGCATTCCCCTGGAGTGGGTGCCCGGCTACCGCACCCCGGATCCCGGGCGGCGCCGCGGCCGGGCGCGCCGCGCCGAGCAGACCGGGCTGGAATGGCTGCCCTGGTGCCTGCGCAACGGGTTCGGCTCCTTCGCCGAGGTCCGCGTCGAGCACGTCGAACGCTGGCTGGACGAGCTGGCCCAAGCCGGCTACAGCGACGCCACCCGCGGCCGGATGCTGTCGGCGACGTCGGCCTTCTACCGCAAATACCTGCTGCGGGAGGGCCTGGCCGAGCACAACCCCGCCGCGCTCGTGGACCGCCGAGCCCAGCACCTCAACCGGCCCGCCGGCACCCCGTCCCGCACCGCCCGCTGGTCGTTTCAGGCCTGCCGCGCCCTGCTGCTGGCGGCCTGGCTGCTGGCCGAGCACCGCCGCGACGGCTGCCGCGACCGCGCCATGATCGAGATCCTCATCGGCACCGGCGTGCGGGCCGACGAACTGCTCGGCGTCAACATCACCGACTACCGCCGCCCGGTGGCCGGGGGTGTCGGCGTGCTGCGCGTGCACGGCAAAGGCGCCAAGGATCGCGAGGTCGCGCTCGCCCCGCCGGTGGCCGACGCACTGGACACCTATCTCAGCACCCGCCGCGGCCCCGCCGTGCCGGCGCTACGCGGCCAGGTCGGGCTCGCGCCACCGGAGCCACTGTTCACCACCAGCACCGGCCGACGAGTGCACGTCACCCACATCACCGCGCTGCTGCGTCGGCTGTGCGCCACCTTCTGTCCGGCACCGGGGGCGCAGCCCCCGCGGGCGCACTGGCTGCGGGAGCTGCTGGCCGGCCCGCAGGCCAGGTTCATCGCCACCCACCTGCAACCGCTGCGCGACACCATCCACCCCCATTCGGCGCGCCACGCCTACGCCACCCACGCCACCGAACGCGGCGTGCCGCCCCGCCAGGTCCAACGCGACCTCGGGCACGCCGCCCTGTCCACCACCGAGGGCTACCTGCACGACGAGGAGACCCTCCGCGACTCCGCCGCGCACGAACTCTCCCCCGCCCTGCACCGCGGCTGGCTGACCGCCACCAGCCACTAGACGCGGCAGCCGGTCCACACAGCACTGAAGGGTCCTGAGTTCGTCTACCCCTGCGCCGAGCAACTGTGCAGCGCGACCTGCCCGGCGCGCTGGGCGCCACGGTCGGCGTCGGGCATCCCTCGAGGCGGGTCTGGGCCAGCCGACTAACTACCCTACGTAGCTGGAAGCGGCGCCACACAATCTTGTCGGCCCCGTTCTCCCGAAGCTGCAGCGAAGTGAAAAGCAACTCAGCGTGTCGTCAGGGCCTTGGCTTCTGTGCGAGGTTCAGGAACCTCGCTGCCGGTGAGGGCGGCGAGGTCGTCGTGCGCCTGGGCGACCGCTTCGGGGTATGTCTCGCGCTTGGCGTGCTCGGCGAGAGCCCGGTAGCTGCTGGCGACGGGGGATTCTGTCCCCTGCGCTTGCCGGTGGGGATGATCAGGTCCGGCTGGATCTGATCGACCGATTCCCCGTTCGCCCGGCGCCGCAGCACGGTGTGCAGCGTGTCCTCGGTGATGACCGGCGGCCACAAATGACCCCTTGTGAGTGTCACGGTGCACGCCTCCGACCTCTGCTCTCGTCCTGGGGAGATCGCCATGGGGCAGTTGGCGGAGTCGTAAGGCGTCACCAGAATCTGCATGACGATGACAAAAATCAACGCCGTGTAGAATTTGAGGTGAGGGAGCAACCAGGCTCCTTCCGAGTCCTAGCGCTGGAGGAACAATGCAGGAGCAGAAGTGGCTCATCACCGGCGTCAGCACGGGCCTTGGACGTGCCTTCGCCCGGGCGGCCCTGGCCGCCGGGCACACCGCCGTCGGCACGGTCCGCTCACAGCAGGACCTGCGGGCCTTCGAAGAGCTCAAACCCGGGCACGCTCACGGCCGCATCCTGGACGTGACAGACGGCGACGCCGTCTCGAATGTGATCACAGAGGTAGAGCAGAGCATCGGAGCTTTGGATGTCGTCATCGCCAACGCCGGCTACGGCCTGGAGGGCACCCTCGAGGAGACGCCACTGGCCGAGGTGCGGCGGCAATTCGAGGTCAACGTACTCGGGACAGTGGCCACCCTGCAGGCAGCACTGCCCCACATGCGCCGGCGCCGCCGCGGACACCTGATGGCCGTCACCTCCATGGCCGGGCTCATGGCCGTGCCCGGCATGTCCGCCTACTGCGGCAGCAAGTTCGCCCTGGAAGGCATTCTTGAGGCGCTGGGCAAGGAGGTCGCGCAGTTCGGGATCCACGTGACGGCGATCGAGCCCGGCTCCTTCCGCACCGACTGGGCCGGACGGTCCATGACACGCGCCGCGCAGTCCATCGACGACTACGACGAGCTGTTCACCCCCATCCGCGAAGCGAGGCAGAAGGCAAGCGGGAACCAACTCGGCAACCCGGCCAAGGCAGGGGACGCCGTCGTGCACATCACGTCGCTAGACCAGCCGCCGGCCCACCTCGTCCTGGGCTCGGACGCGCTGCGACTGGTCACCACCGCGCGCACTGCCGTGGACGAGGACATCGCCGCATGGGAGACGCTCTCCCGTACGACCGACTTCGCCGAGGGCGCTCAGCTCTGATGCCCGGCCACCAGCCCGCGCGAAGCCGACGCAGCACCGAACGCAAGGGCGATGTCCGGGAGCGGGCCATTCTGGACACCTGCGAAGCTCTGCTGGCGCAGAAGGGTTACGACGCCATGACCGTCGGCGACATCGCCCAGGGCGCCGGTATCACCCGCGGCGCCCTGTACTTCTACTTCGGCTCCAAGCAGGAAGTGGTCACGGCGCTCGTGGCCCGGACGGTTGAGCACCTGTGGGAGCGGTCCCGGGTCACCGCGCAGGCCGATGAGCCGCGCCAGGCCATTGCGGCAGCCATGCGGCGCACGGTCGAGCTGTGGAACGAGCACGGCCTGGTCATGCGCATGGCGATCGACCTGTCACTGGCCGTGCCGGAGATCGGCGAGTTGTGGAGCCGTACGGCTGACTTGTTCATCACAGCCATCACCACTGTCCTGGAACGAGCCGGCATTCAGGCCGGCGGCGAACCGGAACAAGCGTCGGCGATGGCACGCGCCCTATGCTGGATGATCGAGCGGACCTTTTACCACGCCTCGCAGGAGTCCCGCGAGAATTTGCACAAGGCATCCTCGACCTGCGAACACATCTGGCTGGTCAGCGCCGGCCTGACCGCCTGATACGTCTGGCATGGATGGTGGAGCACAACAACCGGACCTCGCGATCTCGGCCACAACTCCTGTACATGGACCTCCACATCAGGTTCTGGAGTCCGGCCCGGGTAGCTGCCAGGAGATTCCGGCAGGAGACCGGCGGCGCCCGGGGAAACGCCCGGCTCGAATCACACGTCGACCTGCGTCGCGTCTACTCCTCGTCGGCGAGCAAGTCGAGCGGGCGCTCGCTACCGTCCGCCGCGGATCGGGCCGGGTTCGGAGGCCGGGGAGCGTGGCCGCGGCGGCGAGGTGGGAGCTCAGGTCCAGCTCGAATCGGCCGTAGCGTTCACGTGGGTCCAGCACAGCGGGGACGGCGCCCGGCCACCGGATAGATCACCTTGCGCAGCGTGCCGCCCGGCTCGGCAATCGCCGTCTCCGCCAGCCGCAGCAGGATGCCGTCCTTACCGCGAACCCGCTCGAGCTCCTCGTTGAAGATCCGCTACAGAGAGCCACTTGTCACTTCGCGGCAGCGTCGGGAGAACAGGGCCATGTTGGTGATCACCGTGCATTCACGCACCTTCGCCCAGTGCGACACGGAATGGTTCCGATTGGCTGCGACCCCGGATGGTGCTTACGGTGGCGGATATCCGCACCGGCAGGTGAGGCCATGATGAAGGGACCTTCGATGGCCACCACCCGACACCGCACGGCCGTTGGGGAAGAACTTCCCGAGCGGCTACCGGCCAAGCTCGTCCAGGACTTCCACGCAGCCTTCGGCGAGCATCATGCCCGTGCCGTCCACACCAAAGGGCTCATCCTCCAGGGGACCTATACCCCGAGCGCCGAGGCGCGGCGACTGTGCCGTGCCCAGCTCTTCAGCGAGTCCTCGGTGCCGGTGATCGTCCGCTTCTCCGACTTCACCGGGCTGCCGAACATCCCGGACACCGAGACCAACGCCAACCCGCGCGGCTTCGCGATCAGGTTCCTGCTGCCGGACGGCTCGAACACGGACATCGTCAACCACAGTTTCAACGGATTCCCGGTGTCGACGTCCAGCGAATTCAGTGAGTTGTTGGAGGCGATCGCCAGCAGCGGCGGCAAGCCGACTCCGGGTTCGGATCTGGAAAGGTTCTTCCAGAGCCACCCCACGGCGAAGACATTCCTGACCACCCAGACCCGGTTGCCGCAGAGCTGGGCCACCACCAGCTTCTACTCTGTCAACGCCGTGCAGTTCACCGACGACGAGGGCCTCAACCGTTTTGTCCGCTACCAGTTCGTCCCCGAGGCCGGCGAGCACAGCCTCGATTCCGACGAGCAGGCGAGGAAGTCCGCCGACTACCTGTCGGAGGAACTTGCCGCGCGGGTGGCCGCAGATCCGGTGCGGTTCACCTGGTACGCCCAGCTCGCCGAGGACTCCGACGTCGTCGACGATCCCGCCACCCCATGGCCGGACGAGCGGGTACGCGTGTCGCTCGGTCACGTCCTGATCGGCCAGGTCGGGCCGAACAGCGCGCAGGCGGACCGGTCGCTCGCGTTCCTGCCCGGCAGCCTGCCGCCCGGCATCGAGTTCGCCGACCCCATGCTGACCATTCGAAACGCCAGCTATCCGGTGTCGTTCCAGGAACGCAACGGCTGACCGCGGTCATCGCGTTCGTGAGCCGTGTCCAGTTCACGCGGTGGGAGGCTGACACCTACCGGCGTCGTCGCCGACAGTTCGGCCGGACACCGCAGGAACCCGCCACCGGCGAGTTCCTGCGGTGGGCCAGATCGTTCGCCGGCACCGGCTGCGTCCAGACCGCGACGCCGGCATCCTCACGTGGCTGGCGCAGGCCCGGCGAACGCGCTCGCGGTTACGGCCGGTTCGGCAGGTCGGGCCTGCAGGACCAGGCCGTCTCGCAAGGCTCGCCGGCGAGCATGCCGTCCTTCCCGGCCAGCCACCAGGAATGACCCGCAGCTGTTCGGTGTTCTACGATTATCGAACAAGGGAGTGCTATGGCGGAGCAAGGCACGGAAGCCCAGTTCACCGACCGGGTCGTGATCGTTACCGGGGCGGGCTCGGGCATCGGGCGCGCCGCTGCGACCGCGTTCGCCCGCGCCGGTGCGCATGTCCTCGGTGTCGGCCGCCGTCAGGAAGCCTTGGACGCCACCGCCCGCCAGCATCCCGGCGTGGCGGTGTTCGCCGCTGATATTTGTGCCGACGATGCGCCGGACGCCGTCGTACAGGCTGCCGTTGACCGCTGGGGCGCTGTGGACGTCTTGGTGAACAACGCCGGCGCCACCGCGCTGATGCCGTTGGCCGACGCGACCGGTTCCCGCATCGGTGACTTGTTTCGCCTCAACGTCACCGCACCGAGCCTGCTTGCTCGCGCCGCACTGCCGCACCTGCGTCAGACCCGCGGGGCGATCGTGAACCTGTCCAGCACCTACGGTCACCGGCCGATGCCCAACGCTGCCCATTACGCGGCGACCAAAAGCGCACTGGAACACCTCACCCGAAGCTGGGCCTTGGAGCTCGCCCCGGACCGGATCAGGGTCAACGCCCTGGCCCCGGGCCCAACCGAAAGCGAAGCCCTCGCCGCGGCCGGCTTGTCCGAGGCTCTGGTCGACGAGATCAAACAGGACGAAACGAGCCGCATCCCGCTGGGACGGCGCGGCCGACCAGACGAAGTAGCCACGTGGCTGTTGCGCCTGGCCGATCCTGCCGCCAGTTGGCTCACCGGCCAAGTCCTCACCCTCGACGGCGGCCTCGAATTGGTCTGAAGACCCCACCATCGTCAGCTTGGCCTTGGCGGTGTCGCTGTCTCACTCGCCTGGGCGCGCCCACCGAACCAGACGTCGGCCGGCGGCCGGTGCACTCCAGCTCGACCATCCCTTGGCCGGCGTCGTGGCCAGGTCGGCGACGCGGTCGGCATGCCGGCGGTGACCGTGCCCAGGTCGGCGACCGAGACCCCGAGTTCGGCCGGAACGGCCCGGTCGGGATGCACGAAGCGGCATGCGCTCAGCCAGGGCAAGGTCGGCGGTCAGCAGCGCGGTGGTCGCCGCGCGCATTGTCCGGCCACTGTAGGTGCACATGCCGGCAGTTGCCGCCCGAACCGGCCCAGCTCACCATGAATCGCCTCGTGCACGGAAGGTGAGCCTAGGTCGATGATGTTAGCCGCGACGGGATAGCTGACTTTGGGCCCGCCGCACACAGACCTTCGTCCCTATCCGGGTAGGACAGTCGCCTCTGGGGCTACAACTGTCGAAAGAGGGCGGTGCACGGTTGCTCGAGAACACGTCAAGACCCCGGAGCCCGGCGATTGGCGGCCCCTTTCGTGTGCGTCGGCGTTTGAGTGCCGGCGGCCGTGGGTAGCACCGCTTACTCACCACCCGCGCGCGACAGCGAGGTCGTCCATGGCCACCACGGATATCCCGGCGCCCACCCGCCCCAGCCCCAGCGAGCGGACCGCCAAGGGCACGGTCCTACTGCAACTGCTGCGCACGACCGATCCGAAGCAGATCGGGATCATGTACCTGACCGCGTCGTTCGGGTTCTTCCTGATCGGCGGTGTGATGGCGCTGCTGATGCGGACCGAGCTGGCGCGGCCGGGTCTGCAGTTCCTCTCGCAGGAGCAGTACAACCAGCTGTTCACCATGCACGGCACTATCATGCTGCTGCTGTACGCGACGCCGACGCTGTTCGGCTTCGCCAACTACATCCTGCCGCTGCAGATCGGCTCGCCGGACGTCGCGTTCCCGCGGCTGAACGCGATGTCGTTGTGGCTGTTCGTGTTCGGCGGCCTGATCGTGCTCGGCGGTTTCCTGTTGCCCGCAGGCGCCGCGGACTTCGGCTGGACCGGATACACCCCGCTGTCCGACGTCACCCACTCGCCCGGAGCCGGTGGCGACCTGTGGGCAGCGGGGTTGATCGTATCCGGCCTGGGCACGATCCTCGGCGCGGTCAACATGGTCACCACCGTCATCTGCCTGCGCGCGCCGGGCATGACGCTGTTCCGGATGCCGATCTTCACCTGGAACATCCTGGCGACCGCGGTGCTCATCCTGGTCGCGTTTCCCATCCTGACCGCCGCACTGTTCGCCCTGGAGGCCGACCGGCATCTGGGTGCTCACATCTTCGATCCGGCCAATGGCGGGGCCATCCTGTGGCAGCACCTGTTCTGGTTCTTCGGCCACCCCGAGGTCTACATCGTCGCCTTGCCGTTCTTCGGCATCGTCACCGAAATTTTCCCGGTGTTCTCGCGCAAACCGCTGTTCGGCTACAAGGGCATGATCTATGCGACGCTGTCCATCACGGGCCTGTCGTTCACGGTGTGGGCGCACCACATGTACGCCACCGGCTCCGTGCTGCTGCCGTTCTTCTCGTTCATGACGTTCCTGATCGCGGTGCCCACCGGCATCAAGTTCTTCAACTGGATCGGCACGATGTGGAAGGGCCAGCTGACGTTCGAGACACCGATGCTGTTCAGCGTCGGCTTCCTCGTCACGTTCCTGCTGGGGGGCCTGACCGGTGTGCTGCTGGCCGCGCCCGCGATCGACTTCCACGTCACCGACACCTATTTCACCGTGGCGCACTTCCACTATGTCCTGTTCGGCACGATCGTGTTCGCCACCTATGCCGGCATCTACTTCTGGTTCCCCAAGATGACCGGCCGCTTGCTCGACGAGCCGCTGGGCAAGCTGCACTTCTGGACCACGTTCATCGGGTTCCATCTGACGTTCCTGGTCCAGCACTGGGTCGGCGACGAAGGCATGCCCCGCCGCTACGCCGACTACCTGCCCTCCGACGGGTTCACCACGCTGAACACGATCTCGACGATCGGCGCCTACGTGCTGGGCGCGTCGGTGCTGCCCTTCATCTACAACGTGTTCAAGTCCTACCGCTACGGCGAGGTCGTCGAGGTGGACGACCCGTGGGGCTACGGCAACTCCCTGGAGTGGGCCACCTCCTGTCCGCCGCCGCGGCACAACTTCACCGAGCTGCCCCGGATCCGTTCCGAGCGGCCCGCCTTCGAGCTGCACTACCCGCACATGGTCGAGCGGCTGCGCGCGGAAGCCCACTTCGGGCCCGGCGCACAGCACCGCGCGGGCGCCAGCGCGGGCGCTGGTCCCTCCAGCGGCGAGTCCGAGGGCGCGAGCGAGACAGAGTGAGGGTCAGGCCAGCGCGGCCACGCCGTCGGTGTGCTCGGTGACCACGAGGCGCGTCCGCGGAGGCCACGATGGTGGCGGCCGGTATGGCGGCTGACCTGGCGACCAGGACCATCCGGACGATGTCCGTGGTCTCCGGCGTGGTCACCCGCAGGCCGCCCTGGAACTCGCCCGCGATGCCCAGCCGGTCCAGTATCGCGGCGATCCGCGGCCCGCCGCTGTCGCAGCTGTGGAGGCGTCACCGGCGGCGAAGCCGACTGCTAAAAATGCGCTGTCCGGCGGACATCCGCTATGGGACAGCTTGGAGACTGGGATGAGCGACACCACCTACGACCCGTCGCCGTTGCCACTGGCGCGCGCAGTCGACGAGTTCGCGCTCACGACGGTCCTGCTGTTCACGGTGGTGAGTGCCATCCGGTGGCTGCAGGACCCCCGCTCGCCCGCCTACCTCACCGATCGGACCATCGCGCTCGTGCTCGTCGGTGTCATCAGCGGAGGGGCACTCGCCGCACTGATGGTGTCCCCGCCTGGCCGGCGCAGCGGCGGGCACATGAACCCCGCGGTGACGGTAGCGCTGTGGCTCATGGACGTGTTCCCCGGGCGCAGCGTCGCACCCTACGTCCTGGCCCAACTGGCGGGATCCGTCGCCGGGGTGGGACTGGCGCGCCTGGTGTGGGGACAGGTCCTCTCCGTGCCGCCCGTCGCGTACGCGGCGATCCGGCCGGCTGCCGACTGGCACCCGGCGGCAGTCTTCCTCGCAGAGGCCGGGTGTCTGATCGGCTTGTGTGTGCTAATCGGATTCTTCCTGGCCCACCCCACGTTCGCGCGCCTGCTCCCGTGCACCATCGGTACGGCCATCGCCGTGATCATCATCGTTCTCGGTCCGCGTAGCGGTGGCTCGGTCAACCCGGCCCGCCAGTTCGGGCCGGCCGTGATCTCAGGACAGACGCTCGATCTGTGGATCTATCTGGCCGCGCCGATCCTGGGCGCCGTGCTGGGTGCCTCGGTCCACCACCTGCTCATCCGGCGGTTCCACACGCGTCGGCCGTTGACCTACAAGCTTGCGGGAGAGGGTAAGCCCCGCCGTGCGAGGAGGACAGGAAGCAAGCACTGAGTTCTGGCGGAGAGGATTCGCCGCAGATTCACTACAATGGACGGTGTCCCAGGAAGGCCGAAGCCGTTCGGAGCTTCTCATGTCATTCCAGATCCTTGGTGCCGCCCACACGGGAATCACGGTCGTCGACCTCGAAAGGTCGCTGTCGTTTTGGAGGGACGTCCTCGGGTTCGACGTCGTACTGCGCGACGAAGTGGCCGGCGAGACGCTCGAGCAGATCACCGGCGTCCGTGGAGGCGCCATGTCGCTCGCCCTTCTCGACGTTCCCGGTGGCGGAGGCCAGATCGAGCTGTTGGAGTACAGAGAGCCGGCCGATCGGCGCCATTTGCGGCCACGTCCCTCGGATGTCGGTTCGCTGCACGTCGCGTTGTTCGTGGACGACATCGAGGCCGTGCTGCGAGACGCCGCCGCAGCCGGATGGTCCAGCAACGGGACGCCGCGGACCATGCAGGAGGGCCCGGCCAGGGGGATCACCTTCCTGTACATGACCGACCCGGACGGCACCATCGTGGAACTCGTCCAAGCCGCCTCCTGACGGCACACGGCGACAGACCGGGCGTGCACCGTCCACACCGCACCCGCACCAGCCGGGCGCATCGGCGGACGTGTCCTCAACCAGAAGGACGTCCAGCGGCGGCTGCGGCACTCACCCGTCAGGCCGGCCTCGCTGGCCGGCGCGCCATCGCCCCGCACTCCATCCGAGGCCACCGCGATCCCCCTTGCCCTCAAGGCCGGCGCCACCGTGCGCCGGCAGGTGCAGGACCTGGCCGGACACGCCTCGATCGTCACGACCCAGGGGTACGGCCACGCTCGGCATACCCTGGATACCTCGCCGGTGCGGACGCTGGGTGACCTGCGTCCGAAGCACGGCACCGGACCGGCCGCGTCATCACCGGGCGAATGGCCATCGCCGCCCGATCGCGACATGCAGGATGGTCGCCACGCCGATCGCGTTGAGGCCGACGTGGCCGACCCACTCCTCGGGAGAGCCCCTGCCCCACCGGACACTGTCCGCGTACGTTCCCAGTGCCCAGTACAAGGCGGCGGCGCACAGGATCACCAGTCCCAACGACAGCGCTCGCTCGGGGCCTGCCGCCACGCGGTCGAGCAGGGCGCCTTCGAACAGCATCCCGACCAGCAGCCCACCGGCCACGAACGATCCGGCCAGAGCGTTGACCTGCTCGGGTGGTAGGCGGTAGGTCGCCGCGTAGCTGAGTCCGCCTGCCAGCAGCACGACGACGTTCCCGCTGAGCAATCGCACCCAGCGGCGGGACAGCTCGGCGAACGGCCAGCCCCGCCACACCACGAAGAGCCACACCTGCCACGCGCCGACAAGTGTCAGTAACGCACCCAGCTGGCCACCCGTGAGCGCTCCGTGCCCAGGGCCGTGGAACGGGCGGCCGCCGAGGACGACGGTGTAGAGCGCGATCGAGACCAGCCACGACAGCACCAGCGCGCACAGGCCTCCGATGATCGGCCCGACATGCCCGCGCAGCGGCCAGCCTTCGGACACCAGCGTGAGTTGCAGCATCACGACGAACGCGGCGCCACCGATCGGCAGTGTCGCCGGGAACGTGCTCGTGTGGCCCTCGCCGGGCGTGGCATCGAAGATCCCGAGCAGGTCAACGTGCCCGACGACGACCTGCCCCAACACGGTCAACCCGATGGCCGCGACGGCGACGATGGCGGTGTCCGCCCACCCCGACCAATCGCCGCGCAGCGCCGTGCCCGGCCAGTCCTCCCACCAGAACGCGATCATCGCGACCACCGGCAGCGCGAAGGTGACCAGCGGTCCGAGCACCAGCAGGGACGGTTCGGCTCCCCCTGCCCCGACGGCCAGCAGCAGCGCGACGGGCACCACGAGCGACAGGCCGGCCACACCCAGGCCGGGCTGACTGGTCCACCGACCGCCGGTCGCCGACGGCGTTTCGCGTTGCGCTGCTGGCCTGCTGATGGCGGGACGGTCGGGCAGCCGGTCCCGGGCGACGCGCGCTCTCATCGACCGATGTCGGGCGGATCCATCACCAGTTCCGCCGCGAGCGGGAGTTCACGGAACCGGCGCCCGGTGGCGTGCCAGACCCCGTTGGCGATCGCCGCCGCCAAGCCGACCTGGCCGATCTCCCCCACGCCCTTCACCCCGAGCGTGTTCACCACGTCGTCGGCGACCTCGACGAACTCCACCGTCACGTCGGGTGCGTCGGCGTTGACCGGAACGAGGTACTCCCCCAGATTGCCCGCCCCCCACCGGCCGTAGCGGGTGTCCATCCGATTGCCCTCCAGCAACGCCTGGCCCAGACCCCACAACATGCCGCCCATGAGCTGACTGCGCGCCAACACGGGGTTGAGCACACGGCCGGGCGCGAACACGCCGAGCATCCGGCGTACCCGCACCAGGCCGAGATCCGGATCGACGGCGACCTCGACGAACTGGGCACCGAAGGTGATCAGGCCGTGCGGTGTGTCCAGTGGCGGCGGACTCCAGCTGCCCTCCGCCTCGGCGTCGGCGAGCCGATTGCGCAGCATCAGCTCGCCGTAGGTCTCGCCGATGCCGGGTTCCGCGCGCGTGTGCATCCGCCCGTCCACGACGTCGATGTCGGACGGCTCGCGGCCGTGCAAGGGCGAACCGGCGTCACCCACCGCCAGCGTGAGCAGTTGGGTGCGCAGGTTGGTCGCCGCGGCGTGCACGGCGGCGCTGATCATGCCCGCGGCCGCCGACCCGACTGCCGAGCTGACATTGGGCAGACCGGTGTCCCCGCTCTCGAAGCGCAGGTCGGCGAGCCGCACACCGAGGCCGTCGGCACCGACCTGCGCCATCGCCGTGCCCACCCCGGTCCCGAACTCCTGTGTCGCGGCCTGGACGACCGCTCCGCCATCGGCGTAGAGGCGGGCCCTGGCCCGTTGGACCGGCATGAACAGCGGCACCGGGTAGCCGGCCGCCGCCATGCCGGTACCGATCAGCCAGTCGCCGTCCCGCCGGGAGCGTGGCCTCGGGTCCCGATCGGACCAGCCGAAGCGCTCGGCCCCCAACCGCAGGCACTCCGGCAGCCCGTCGCTGGACCACGCGTTGCCGTTCGGGTCGACGTCGGTGTGGTTGCGCAGCCTCAGTTCGACCGGGTCGATGCCGAGCTCGGCGGCCAGCTCGTCCATCCCCGTCTCCAGCACGAACGAGCCGACCGCCTCACCGGGACCGCGCGTGAACGTCGGGGTGATGGTGTTGCCGTGGATCAGCCGGTGCACGCCGAGGTAGTTCGGGCAGCCGTAGATCTGCGACGAGATGCCCGTCGCGGGCTCGGCCCAGTCGTCGAACGGCGAGGTGATCGACAGCTTCTCGTGCCGCAACGCGGTCAGCCTGCCGTCGCGGGTGGCACCGATCACGAGCCGCTGCTCCTGTTCCTCGCGGTGCCCGTTCGACGTGAACATCTGCGGTCTGGTCAGGACCAGCTTCACCGGGCGGCCGACGTGCCGCGCGGCCATCGCCGCGAGCGTGACGTGTGGCCACACCATCGCCTTCGAGCCGAAACTGCCGCCGACATAGTGCGCAACCACCCGCACCTGAGTCAGCGACAGGCCGAGCAACTGCGCCACGGTGAGCTGACTGGCGCGGATCCCCTGCGCCGAATCGTAGATCGTCACCCGGTCCTCGTCCCACACGGCGGTGGTCGCGGCCGGTTCGATCGAGTTGTGGTGGTTGGCCGCGAACCGGTAGGACAGGTCCAGCCGGACGTCGGCAGCGGCCAGCCCGGCCGCCACGTCGCCGCGCTCGGTGCGCCCCGGCATCAACCCGCCGAACAGCCGCTCCGCCTCGTACGCCGCGTCGCGGCCCTCGTCGATGGTCGTCGTCGAGGATGTCCGTTCGTACTCGATCCGCACTCGCGCCGCGGCGTACTGTGCGCGTTCGTGGCTGTCGGCCACCACGACGGCGACCGGCTGGCCCGCGTAGTGGACGGCGTCGTCCTGCATCGGGAAGAAGCTCTCACCAGGAGCCGGGCCGCCGGCCAGGGACGGCAGCAGGTGTGGCTGGGCCGCGACCTTGGACAGGTTCTCGTGGGTCAGCACCGCCAGCACACCGTCCACACCGGACAGATCGACCTTGACCACCCGTCCGCTCGGGATCGTGGCACCGACGAGGACCGCATACGCCATGCCCGGCAGCGAGATCTCTGCTGTGTACTTCGCGGCGCCGGTGACCTTCGCGGGCCCGTCGACACGGGATACCGGGCGACCGATCGCAGACGTCATGCCGCACCTCCAGCGGTTGCCCTGGCCAGGCCGCGGACGATGGCCCTGGTGGCCAGTTCGACCTTGAACGCGTTGTACCGGCGCACCGACGCTGTGCTCAGCTCCGCTGCCGCCGCGTTGGCGAACCACTCGGCGGTCGCAGGCGCCCCGGTCAGCCGCTCCTCCGCCCGCCGCGCACGCCATGGCTTGGTGCCCACGCCACCCAGCGCCAGCCGCACCTCGCTGATGAGTCCATCCTGGACCTGTACCGCGGCCGCGACGGACACCAGCGCGAACTCGTACGACTGCCGGTCCCGGAACTTCAGGTAGAGCGACTGCCGGGCGATCGCCGACGGCGGCACCTCGATCGCCACGATCAGCTCACCGTGCTCCAGTGGATGCTCGAGCTCCGGCGTCGTTGCGGGGGTGAGGTAGAAGTCGTCGACGGGAATCGCCCTGGTCCCGCTCGGGCCCACCGTGTGGATGACCGCGTCGAACGCGACCAGCGGCACGGCCATGTCGGATGGATGCGTCGCGATACAGCTGGTACTCGTGCCGAGGATCGCGTGGCCACGGTTGAGCCCGTCCAACGCGGCACAGCCCGTGCCCGGTTCCCGCTTGTTGCACGGGGAGACGTTGTCCCGGAAGTACGAGCAGCGGGTGCGCTGGCACAGGTTGCCGCCCATCGAGGCCATGTTCCGCAACTGCTCCGACGCGCCCAGTAGCAGCGCCTGCGACATCGCCGGGTAACGGTCGACCACAGCGGGAGTACGCGCCACGTCGCTCATCCGCGCCAGCGCCCCGATGCGCAGTCCGCCGCCCGGCAGGTCCTCGACGTCGGTCATGGGCAGGCCGTTGATGTCGACGAGTGTGTCCGGCCGGGCGACTCCCAGCCGGACCAGGTCGATCTCGGTGGTACCACCGGCCAGGAACGCGCTGCGCGGATCGGCGGCGACCGCCGCGACCGCACCGTCGACGTCGGCCACGCGCGCATAGCTGAGCGGGCGCATGTCAGGCCTCCCTCGTCGCGTCGCGAACGTCCCGGATGGCCGCGCGAATGTTCGGATAGGCAGCACAGCGGCAGATGTTGCCGCTCATGAACTCGGCGATCTCCGCGTCGTCGGCAGCGTGCCGCTCCTCCAGCAGCTTCACCGCCGACATGATCTGGCCTGCCGTGCAGTAACCGCACTGGAACGCATCGCGTTCGATGAACGCTCGCTGCATCGGGTGCAGGCGATCGTCGGTGGCGAGCCCTTCGATGGTGGTGACCTCGCGGTCCTCACACGTGAGCGCGAGCGTCAGGCACGCCAGCACCCGCCGCCCGTCCACCCACACCGTGCAGGCCCCACACGTGCCCTGGTCACAGCCCTTCTTCGACCCGGTCAACCCCAGGTGCTCGCGCAGCGCGTCCAGCAGACTGACCCGGGGTTCGATAAGGAGTTCGCGGTGTCCGCCGTTGACCGTCAACGTGACAGGCACGGCCGCCGGCCCACGGGTGGCCGTCGGCTCACCGAAGACCGTGGTCAAGACATCGTGATCCATGGCGAACTCCTCAACCCGTCATTGCATGCAGGTGTCAGGAATCCCTCAGTGTCAGCCAGGCTTCGGATACTCGCCAATTGGTCACGGGACCGGATTTCGTACGCGGCGGAAGCGCGAACAGACGGTGCACGGCGAGGAACAATCCGTCGCACCGCCTCGGACGAGCACGCCGAAGACCTCGCGCATCCGCGAAACAGCTCGGCAGGACGCCGATACAGCTCCTGCAGTTCCCATTCCTCGGCGAGGTGGGCGAAATCGGGTTGCCCTCGCCGTCGTAGCGGCGCAGGCGACGGTCGTTACCGCGGATTCGACCCTACGTCCCCGATGCCATGGCCGTTGACCGACGAGCAGCCGGTGGCGTTGGCCGACCAACCTGGCTTCCGGTGTGCGGTGTCGATCAGATTCGCACGGTCGTCGCGACATGCATGGCAGTGACAAGCGTGGCGTCCGCGTTGCGAGCCGTGTCCTTCGAAGCACGAGGGCGATGCGGACCATGGCATGCAGGCCCGAGCGGCACCCCGCA
The DNA here is from genome assembly GCA_963780635.1 of Candidatus Melainabacteria bacterium. Lineage (GTDB taxonomy): Bacteria > Actinomycetota > Actinomycetes > Mycobacteriales > Pseudonocardiaceae > DATEPR01. The sequence continues at coordinate 14,066 of CAWACW010000012.1, read as the reverse complement.
ACTATTCGGGTGCAGCGCTGCAGGCGAACATGTTCATCACAGGCTCGGCGACCGCCAAGGGTGCTGGGGTCATGAGCGGCCAGCACGGCCGCTACCGGCGGCCGCCCGGTGGGCGCAGGTCGACGCCGGCCTGCAGCAGGTAGCGGCGGACCGTGGCGTACGAGCAGCCGGTGTGTTCGGCCAGTTCACGCAGTGTGGTGCCGGCGCGGTACTGGTCGACCACCCACTGGCCCTGGGCGGCGGGCAGTGGACGGCGTTCCCGGATGGTGATGCCGGCGTCAGTGAGCAGGCCGCGCACGACGCGCCGGTCGATGCCCGTGTCCTTGGCCAGCGTCTCCAGCGAGTCGCCCGCGGTGTAGCGGTCGGCCAGTTCGGCGGCCACGCCCTGCAGGTGCCCGTGGGTGCCGCCGCCGACCTGGATGCCCGCTTCCTCGAGCAGTCGCCGCACGAAGGTGGGGCGGCGGTGCACTTCGGCGGCCAGGTCGCCGATCGGTACCGGGTTGTGCGTGTAGCGCGCCGCCAGCTGCTTGGCGAAGCGCTGCCGCTGCAGCCCTCGCAGCGGAACCGAGTCTGTCTCGCTCATGCCTTGCCCCCCACGCCGGCATCCGTCACGCAACCAGGACGAACGGGTGTGCACAGGGATGACGCGTGTCCAGCGGAATGGACCGCGGTCCGGCCACCGCATCCGGTTCCCCGATCCGCGCACGTCAACACCGAAGCTGCACATTGCACCTTTCGCCGGTTGCATCGTGAATAATCATAGGGGACGATTCTTTGTACCGTCCAGGGGAAGTGGCGAACGTCGGGGGTCGTCATGCGTGCAGCCAAACCGCAACGGTATGCAGTGTCGGATTCCGTTGGGGGGTGGAAACGGTCGACCCGGTGTGGGCCGGATGGCGGCAACTGTGTGGAAGTCAACCGCTCCACCACGAACCGAATCGGTGTTCGCGACTCCGCCGATGTCCCGCATGTGGCCGTGCGTGTTCTGACATTCGGGCCACTGGAGTGGCGCCATTTCCTCGGTGCCGCGTGTACCGGCGAGTACGACCACTGACCGGTCGGAGCGACACGCCGCCCACAATTTGGCCATTCAGCGGATCCAGTGCGAACGACCACTACACTTCCGTGCGGCTGTTCGGCAGCGTCTGCCGACGGACGAACCTAATGAGTGAAGTGGAGCGTTCGCGTGGCCACCGATAGTAGTAAGGAACGCCGCCAACTCGCGGCGTTGATCAGGGAAGCCCGGCATCAGGCGCGCACCGACAACGGCCGCCGGATGACCCAGGGCGAACTGGGCCTGCTGATCGGCTACAGCCAGGCCAACATCCAGAAGATCGAGGCCGCCGACATCGGGATCGACCCGGATCGGGTGGCGGCGGTCATCCTGGCCACCGGGGTCGACCACGGCACAGCGGAGCGAATGCGGGAACTGGCCCGGTACGCGGCCGTCGGCATGCCCTACGCCGACACCCGCGCACCGGTGCCCAGCTACGCGCACCGCTACATCGAGGCGGAGGGCGAGGCGCGGGAGATCCTGACGTGGCACGAGTTGCGGCTGCCCGGGCCGTTGCAGTCCGAGCACGTCATGCTCAGCCAGTTCCGGTCCGCGAACGCGATCGACGTCGCCCCGTTCGTCCGTGACCGCATGCGCCGCAAAGCGATCTTCAGCCAGCCGCAGCTGGAGCGCTACGGCTGCGTGCTCGCCGAGGAGGCGCTGCACCGGGTGCACGCGACGTTCGGCCGCGAGGTGATGCTGGACCAGATCGACCAGTTGCTCAGGCTCAACGATCCGTCCGGCAGGAAGTCCGAGGCGGATTCCCGAACCGCGATCCACATATTGCTCGCGACGACACCAATCACGCATCTGCCCGTTGATTTCTCGATCGTGACGTTCGGCGACGGCGACCGCGGATTCGTGTATGTGGAGCATGTCGCGGGCGGCCACTACCCGAAGTCGAAGGAAAGTCTCGCGAAGGCCCGCAACGCCTGGGACGAGTTGCACACCGCGGCGCTGGATCGCCAACCCACCAACGACTTCCTGCGGAAGTTGCGCGACGACCACGCGAGCGGGTGAGGGGTGCGGACCCCATGGCTGCGCAGTGTTTAATGGACCGGCACGTCGACCGACACGGCGACAGGATTGGCATAATGGACCAGGTCAGGCAGGACGGCTTCCCTCCGGCGGGCGTCGACCTCGACAGACCCAGTATCGCCCGTATCTACGACTACTACCTGGGTGGAACCGCCAACTGGGCGATCGACCGGGAATTCGGCGACAAGGCCATTGAGACATTCCCGCTGATCCGCCCTATCGCGCTGGCGAACCGGCAATTCCTGTTCCGCATGGTGCGCCACCTCATGCGGCTGGGTGTGCGGCAGTTCGTGGACCTGGGTGCGGGTGTGCCGACGATGGATCACACGCACTCGGTGGCCGACTCGTTCGAACACGGCACCGCGCGCGTCGTCTACGTGGACAACGAGCCGGTCGCGGTCGCGCACGCGCAGATCCTGCTCGAACAGCAGGGCGACCGGCGCCGGCACACCGCGATCAACGCCGACATCCGCGCCCCGGGGCGGCTGTGGGAACAGGTCGTCGACACCGGCCTGATCGACGTGTCCCAGCCGGTCGCGCTGCTGATGGTCGCGTTGCTGCACGTGCAGCAACGCGACCAGGACGGCGTGGACATCGGCGCCGACACCGTGGCCGGCTACCGCGACCTGCTGCCCGCCGGCTCGTACCTGGCCATCTCGCACGTCACCGACGACGGTGTGCCCTCCGAGGTGGCCGCGAAGCTCGCCGAGATCAAGAAGCTCTACGACGACTCGACCAGCCCGGTGATCTGGCGCTCGCACCGGCAGATCACCGGGCTGTTCGGCGACTTCGAGCTGATCGAGCCGGGCCTCACCTGGATCCCGTCGTGGCATCCGGAGGAGGCGCTCGTCCACGCGGACGAGCAGACGTTCGCGGACCCGAGCGAGTCGGTGATCTGCGCGGCGGTGGGCCGCAAATCCTGAACCGAAGCTACTTCCTGCGCGCCAGTGTGACGCCGTCGCGCACCGGCAGCATCACCGACTCGACCCGCTCGTCGGCCACGATCGTGTCGTTGACCTGGCGCATCACGACATCCGCCTCGTCCTGGTAGGCCGGATCGACCACCCGGCCGCCGCGCAGCACGTTGTCCAGCACGAGCAACCCGCCCGGCCGGGTGCGGGTGACCAGTTCCTCGTAGTAGCGCGGGTAGCCGACCTTGTCCGCGTCGATGAACGCGAAGTCCACGACCGGGTCGGGCGGCAATGCGGCCAGCGTGTCCGCGGCAGGCCCGATCCGCAGCTCGATCTTCCCGGCCACCCCGGCGCGGTCCCAGTAGCGTCGCGCCACCGCCGTCCACTCGGTGCTCACGTCACAGGCCAGCAGATGCCCGTCGGCGGGCAGGCCGCGCGCGATGCAGATCGACGAGTAGCCGGTGAACACCCCGACCTCCACCGCCTGACGGGCGCCGCTCAACCGCACCAGCATGGTGAGGAACTCGCCCTCGTCCTGCGAGATCTGCATGCCCGAGTGTGGCCCGGCGACCTGCCTGGTCTCCGCGGCGAGGTCACGCAGTACGTCGTCGGCGGGGCTGCAGTGAGCCAGCAGGTAGTCATTGATCGCCGGGTCGACGATGTCCATCAAGCCTCCCAATGGTCGGGCACGCTGTTGGTCGGGCACGCTGTTGGTCGGGCAGCCGGCCCCAGCCTGCCACCGTCCGCCGAACCAGGCGCGCAACGCGGCGGCCAGCGCACCCCGATCGGTGCCGGCCCACACCGCGTAGCCATCCGGGCGGATCAGCATCGCCTCGGCGGGCGGCCGCACGGCGGTGGCGACGACCACGTCGACGCGGTCCGCCCAGGCCGCTTCTGACCAGAAAGGAAACAACGCGATGCAGATCGCCATCCTGCTCTACGACCGCCTCGCCGCCCTCGACGCCGTCGGCCCCTACGAAGTCCTCTCCCGCCTGCCCGGCGCCGACACCATCACCGTCGGCGAACACATCGGCACCGTCCGCGCCGACACCAAAGCCCTCGGCCTGGTCGTCGACGCCACCCTCGACGACGTGCCACACCCCGACGTCGTCGTCGTACCCGGCGGGCCAGGCACCTCCGCCCACCTGACCGATGGACCAGTCCAGCGGTGGCTGCGCGCCGTCGACACCACCACCACCTGGACCACATCCGTGTGCACCGGCTCACTCATCCTCGCCGCCACCGGCCTGCTCACCGGCCGCCGCGCCACCACCTACTGGAGCGCCATCGACCGACTCGCCGACCACGGCGCCATCCCCGTCCGCGAACGCGTCGTCATCGACGGCAAATACATCACCGGCGCCGGCGTCTCCGCAGGCATCGACATGGCACTCACCCTCGCCGCCCGCCTCGCCGGCGACGCCGCCGCCCAACGCATCCAGCTCGGCATCGAATACGACCCCCAACCCCCGTTCACCGCAGGCTCCCCCACCACCGCGCCACCCGAGATCGTCGCCGCGGCCCGCGGCTAGGACGCCAACCGCCGGCCCAACTCCCGCACCCGCGCCGCCACCTCGTCCGACGCCGCCACCTCACAGTCCGCGCCCAACGCCACGACCGCCGCCACGAACTGCACCACCAGCTCCGGCGACCGCGCGCTCAACCGCACCACACACGCATCCGCGTCGACCGCCACCACCTCACCGGGCACCGACGCGAACAACCCCGCCCGCACGGTTTCCGCCGACAGTGCCACCGACACCCGAGCCCAGAACCGGTAGGACGCCCGCGCGAACGACGCCGCCACGAACGACGCCGCGTCCCCCGTCGGTATCTCCCTCGGCTCGAACCGGCGATGCGTGCGCACCGGGTCGGCCACCCGATCCGCCCGGAACGTCCGCCAATCGTCCCGACCCGGATCGAACGCCACCAGATACCAGTGGCCCTGCAACGTCACCAGCCGATACGGCTGCACCCGCCGCGCACCCACCTCACCCGCGCGGTCGCGGTACTCGAACGACACCACCTCACACTCCCGGCAGCACGACGCCAACACCCCCAGCACCGCCGCGTCCACCCGCGGCGCACCCCGATACGGCACCGACGTGCTCGCCGCCGACAACGCCACCAACCGCGGCCGCAACCGAGCCGGCAACACCTGCTCCAACTTCACCAGCGCCCGCATCGAACTGTCCTCGATACCCGCCACACTCCCGCCCGCCGCCGTCACCAACCCCACCGCGACCGCCACCGCCTCCTCGTCGTCCAACACCAACGGCGGCACATTCCGCCCGGCCGCCAACCGGTAACCACCCGTCGTGCCCGTCGTCCCCTCCACCAGATAGTCCAACGCCCGCAACCGATCCACGTCCCGGCGCACCGTCCGGTCCGTCACCCCCAACCGAGCCGCCAACTCCGCACCAGACCACTCCCGCCGGCTCTGCAGCAGCGACAACAACCGCAACAGCCGCCCCGGCATCTCCGCGCTCCGACCCATTCGGCGAGTGTCCCACTCCTTCCGGACACGTTAGGTCCGCAAGTGGCCCTAGCGTGGCCTTATGAAGATCTACCGACCCGACACCCCCGGCTACGACGACCACCGCACCGGCTTCCAACTCCTGCACCCCCACCACCCCGACACCCTCATCGCCGCCACCACCACCCACGACATCCGCGACACCGTCCAGGACGCCCTCACCCACCGCACCCCCATCGCCGTGCAAGCCAGCGGCCACGGCCACGCCACACCCCTCACCAGCGGCACCCTCATCGACACCAGCGCCCTCACCGACGTCCACATCGACCCACACGCGCGCACCGCCACCATCGACGCAGGCGCCACCTGGCAACACGTCATCGACGCCGCCGCACCCCACGGCCTCGCACCCCGCTCCGGCAGCTCCCCCGGCGTCGGCGCCATCTCCTACACCCTCGGCGGCGGCATCGGCCTACTCGCCCGACCCCACGGCTACGCCGCCGACCACGTCCACCACCTCGACGTCATCACCCTCGACGGCCACACCCGACACGTCGACCCCACCAGCGAACCCGACCTGTACTGGGCACAACGAGGCGGCGGCGGCAACTACGGCATCGTCACCAGCATCACCATCGACCTACTGCCCATCACCCACATCCACGGCGGCGGCCTCTACTACGACCTCACCACCAACCCCGACATCCTCGACCGCTGGCGCCACTGGACCACCACCGTGCCCGACACCATGACCTCCGCCGTCAGCACACTGCCCTTCCCCGACCTGCCGATGGTCCCCACCGAACTCCGCGGCCGGCACATCACCCAGATCCAGCTCTCCAGCACCACACCCGCCGACGACCTCATCGCGCCCCTGCGCGCACTGCACCCCATCCGCGACACGGTTCGCGAAGTCCCCTACCCCGAATCCGCCACCGTCTTCGACGAACCCACCCAACCCCACGCCTACCGATCGATCAGCCTGCTGCTCGACGACCTCGACCCCGACACCCTCCCCGCGCTACGCGACCTGACCAGCCCCGACGCACCCACGATGACCGTCGCCAACATCCGCCACCTCGGCGGCGCACTCACCCACCAACCCGACACCCCCAACGCCGTCCCCCACCGCGACGCCGCCTACTCCCTCACCATCCTCTCGCCCGTCGACGACGAAACCGCCGTCAGGGAACTGCACGAACAAGCCATCAAGCCGTGGACCGACCACACCATCGGACGGTCAGCGAACTTCAGCTACGGACCCGTCGACACCACCACGATCTACCCACCTGACACCCACCGGCGACTCACCGACATCGCCCACCGCCACGACCCGCACAGCCTGCTCGCCGCCAACCACCCACTGACCTAACGGCCCGTCGAACCCCCCACCACCGCATCCGACGAACCCGCGTCCTTACGCCGGCTGCGCTTCTTCTTCGCAGGCGGCGGCACCAAACCCGACAAACCACCACCCGTGTCGTTCACCCGCAACACGAACGGCCGCGTATGCGTGTACCGCACCACCGACACCGAACACGGATCCACCACGATCCGCTGAAACGAATCCAGATGCACCCCCAACGCATCCGCCAACACAGCCTTGATCACATCCCCATGGCTGCACACCACCCACACCGCCTCCGGCCCGTGCTCCGCGACCACCCGCTCGCCATGCGCCCGCACCGCGGCCACCGCCCGCGCCTGCACCGCGGCCAACCCCTCACCACCGGGGAACACCGCCGCCGACGGATGCGCCTGCACCACCTGCCACAACGGCTCCTTGCCCAACGAGGCCAGCTTCCGGCCCGTCCACTCCCCGTAGTCCACCTCGGCCAACCGGCCATCCGACACCACCGACAAGCCCAGCTCCGCCACCAACGGAGCCACCGTCTGCCGACACCGCTGCAACGGCGACGACACCACCGCAGCCACCGGCACCCCAGCAAACCGCTCCACCAACCCGGCGGCCTGCTTCAACCCGGACTCGTCCAACCCGACCTTCGGCGTCCGCCCAGCCAACACCCCGGCACCGTTCGCCGACGACCGGGCATGCCGCAACAAAATCACAGTGGCCACGCGAGGAGCCTACGAAACCGCGATCAGCCCGCCACGCCCGCGGCATCCAACGCCTCCGCCGCCACCCGCAACGCGGCCACCTGCCGCTCCTGCCCCAACTGTGGTGGCATCGACACCGTCAACGTCGTCACACCCACCTCCGCCAGCCGCTGCATCCGATCCCGGATCCGCTCCGGCGGCCCCAACAACGCAGTCCCATCCAGGAACTCCAACGGCACCGCCGCCGCAGCACCCTCGTAATCCCGCGCCAAGTACTTGTCCTGCACCTCGGCGGCCTGCGCCTCGAACCCCATCCGACACGCCATGTCGTGGTAGAAATTCTTCTCCCGGCTACCCATCCCACCCACGTACAACGCCGCGTACGGCCGCACCGCGTCCGCACACTCCACCCAGTCCTCACCCACCACCAGCGGCATGCTCGGCACCACGTCGAACCCCTCCATCGTCCGACCCGCCTTCGCCCGCCCAGCCTCGATCCGCCGCAACGACTCCGGCGCGAAATCCGGCGAGAAGAAGATCGCCAGCCACCCGTCCGCGATCTCCCCGGTCAACTCCAGGTTCTTCGGCCCCACCGCCGCCAGGTACAGCGGGATCGCATCCCGCACCGGATGCACCGTCAACGTCAACGCCTTACCCGGGCCGTCCGGCAACGGCAACTGATACGTCGAACCGTCGTAACGCACCCGCTCCCGCCGCAACGCCATCCGCACGATGTCCACGTACTCACGTGTCCGCGCCAACGGCCGGTCGAACCGCACCCCGTGCCAGCCCTCCGACACCTGCGGCCCCGACACGCCCAGACCCAGCCGGAACCGGCCACCCGACAGCGTGTCCAACGTCGCCGCCGTCATCGCCGTCATCGCGGGCGAACGACCCGGGATCTGCAGGATCGCGCTGCCCACGTCGATCCGCGTCGTCTGCGCCGCCACCCAGGCCAGCACCGTCGGCACGTCCGAGCCGTACGCCTCCGCGGCCCACACCACGCTGTAGCCGAGGCGCTCGGCCTCCTGGGCCAGGGCGAGGTTGCCCCCGTCGTTGCCTGCTCCCCAATAACCGAGGTTCATCCCAAGTCGCACGGTCGGACCTTAGTCGGTGTGCCGGGACTCGGGCCGAAGGCGTTGGCTTCAGTTGTCACTGAAGCCACAGTATGAAAGGTTCCCTAGATCGACTGACGTCGAGCCGCCCGTATCGGTCGACCGGACACCGTAGGCTCCCGCACGTGGAATATCGACACCTCGGCCACAGCGGCCTGCGCGTCTCCCGGATGGCGCTGGGCACCATGTCCTGGGGAGTCGACACCGACGCCGACGAGGCCACCAACCAGCTCGTCGCGTTCGTCGACGCAGGCGGCACCTTCGTGGACACCGCCGACGTCTACGCCGACGGCGAGAGCGAACGCATCCTCGGCATCCTGCTCGGCGACGTCGTCGACCGCGACGACGTGATCATCGCCACCAAGGCCGTCGCGCGGCGCAGCGAGGGCCCGTTCGGCGGCGGCGCGTCCCGCGGCGCACTGCTGTCAGCACTGGACGGTTCGCTGCGCAGGCTGAACATCGACCACATCGACCTGTGGCAACTGCACGCCTGGGACGTGTCGGTACCCATCGAGGAGACCCTTGCCGCCGTGGACGCGGCCGTGGCCGGCGGCAAGGTCCGCTACGTCGGTGTGTCCAACTACACGGGCTGGCAGCTGGGCACCGCCGCCACCTGGCAGCAGACCGTGCCCGGTCGCACCCGGCTGATCTCCACCCAGGTCGAATACTCCCTGCTGGAACGCGGTATCGAACGCGAGGTCGCTCCCGCCGCCGAGCACCACGGCATCGGCCTGCTGCCCTGGGCGCCGCTGGGCCGCGGCGTGCTCACCGGCAAATATCGCGGCAGCACGCCCGCCGACTCCCGGGGTGCGTCCCAGCATTTCGCGCCCTACGTGGAGCAGCACCGCACCGAACGGGCCGCCCGGATCGTCGAGGCAGTGGTCACCGCGGCCGACGGCCTGGGCACATCACCGCTGGCAGTGGCCCTGGCGTGGGTCCGCGACCGGCCCGGCGTCATCGCACCCATCATCGGCGCCCGCGACACCGGCCAGCTCACCGGTTCACTCGCGGCCGAGGACCTGACCCTGCCGCCGGCCATCAGGGCGGCGTTGGATGATGTCAGCAGCATCGAACTCGGCTATCCGGAACGCCGACTCGGTTGACCGATCCGGAAGACACCCGTTAGGGCGTCCGGACGGGTAGCCGGGGGTGACCTGAGCGCCAGGTTCAGGGATGCTGTCAGTAACCGACGAGCCGGAGGTATGCGCGTTGCGACGACGGGTTGGACTGGTCACCACCGCCCTGCTGGGGGCGGTCGCCCTCGCCGGGTGTTCGGGGAACCAGTCCCAGGACGACCTGCAGGCCGCACCCACCCTGGTCGCCGCGACCCCGGCCGCCTCTCCACCACCGGCGGTGAAACCGGCCGGCACGGTGCTGCCATTGCCCGGTGACGCCAGCGCGATGATCGTCGACCCCGGCTCCCACACGCTGGTCGTGGCGGTCACCAAACCGGCTCAGCTGCTGAAATTCTCCATCGACGACCTCACCCGCCCACCCGAACGGGTACCGCTGCCCGGCGCGGTGAGCCACCTGTCGCTGGCCCGCTCCGGCGGCCCGGTGCTCGCCGCGATCCCCACCGCGAACAAGGTCTACGAGCTGAGCATGACCACCGACAGCGCGGTCGTCGTCACCGTGCCCGGCGGCCCGACCAGCGCTGCCGAGTTCGACAACCACCTGCTCGTCGCCGTGCCGGCCCGCAAGGCCATCGACGAGGTCAGCGACGACGTCGTCACCAAGACCATCACCGGGGACGTCAACCCCGAGCAGGTGCTCGTCGCGGGCGACAAGGTCGTCATGCTCGACCGCATCCGGTCGGCCGTGTTCGACATCGACGTCAGCGGCGGCTCCGTCGGCGCCGGCCTGCGTGCCGGACAGGGCGCGACCAACGCGGTCACCGACAACTCCGGCCGGGTGCTGGTCACCGACACCCGCACCAGTCAGCTGATCACCTTCACCGCCGACCCGGTCCTGGAACGGCAGAGCGCCCCGGCACCGGGCGTGCCCTACGGCATCGCCGTCGACTCCACGCACGACATCGCGTGGGTCACCGCGACCAAACTCAACGAGGTCATCGGCTACCAGCTCACCGGCGACCAGCCGGCGCAGAAATACCGACTGCCCACGGTCCGGCAACCGGACTCGGTGGCTGTCGATCCGGTCAGCGGGCGCGTGTTCGTCGCGTCAGCGGACGGAGGAGGTGTTCAGGTGATGCAACCATGAGCGACGGGGTGATCGACGGGGACTGGGAGTACCGGCCGCTGCGGCTACCCGCGGGATTGTCGCGGCGCGCGGCGGCCACCCAACTCGCCATCCAAGCGGAGTTCACCGGCTGGGAGCTCTCCCGCGTACTGCTGTACTCGGACGGCACCAGGAAAGTGTGGTTGAAGCGCCGCCGGACGGCGGCGCTCGCGCCCGGCCCCAGTATCTGAAGCCCGGGCGGGCCCGACTACCAGGTCACACGACCCGGTAGTGATGAGTCCCGTCGACATCGGTCCGGCTCAGCCTGCCCTGCAACATGAGCACGTCCAAGTGGCTCATGGTCTCCATCACGGCCAACATCTCGTTGAACGGATCCAGCTCCGAGAGCTTCCGTTCCCGCCGCGTCCACGTCAGCAACGCCGCCACCTCCGCGGACGTCGACGCCCCACGTGCCACCGTGTCGGCGATGAGCCCCAACCGCCGGTCGTGATGCTCCAGCAGTTCGTCCACCCGCGCGTGCACGCTCGGTGCCACCGAACCGTGCGCGGGCAGCAGCCGAGCATCCGGCATGCTCCTGACCAGCCGCAACGACTCCAGGTAGTCGCGCAGCGGGAAATCCGTCGGCGCGCCCTCGAACCCGATCGACGGCGTGATGTGCGGCAGCACGTGATCCCCGGCGAAGGTCAGGCCGGCGGCCGGCTCGGTGAAGATCAGGTGACCCCGGGTGTGCCCCGGCGTGTGCACCGCGGTCAGCTCACGGCTGCCCACGGCCGCCGTGGCCCGGTCACCGAGCCACTCGTCGGGCATCTCCCAGACGTCCCGCTCGCTGTCCTGCGCGGGCCGGCGCAGCGCCGCCAGCCGGGCCACAAGCTCGGCCGCACCCGCGGCGTGCAAACGCTCCGCGAACGGTGAGCCCTCGTTCCCGCGGGCGATGTTCGCCGCGATCCGGTCCAGCGTGGGCTGCTCTTCCTTGCCCAGCAGGAGCTGCGTGCCGAACTCACGGCGCAGGATGACGCCCTGCGTGTAGTGATCGCGGTGCACGTGCGTGATCAGGAACCGGGCGATGTCCCCGATGCCCTTGCCCAGCCCGGCCAGTCCCGCGCTCAGCGCCTCCTTGGCCTCGGCGATCGCCCAGCCGGAGTCGATCATGACGAGCTCGTCGCCGTCCAGCAGGGCGTACACGTTGACCGCACGCAGCCCATCGGTCGGCAGCGGCAGCGGGATGCGGAAGACACCGGGAGCGACCTCGTACACACCGGGCTCGGTCCAGTCCCGGCCCGGGTCATCCGCCTTCAGCACGATCGGTCGCCTCCAGTTGCCGCATTTTCACCGCACGATAACGCCCGTGATCGCACCGATTCAGCCGGTGAGGCATTCGTCACTCACCGGCTGAGCGTGCCTCACGCCCGACGCAGGAACCGGTCCAGCACCCGGGTGCCGAACTCCAGCGCGTCGACCGGCACGCGCTCGTCGACACCGTGGAACAGGGCACTGAAGTCCAGGTCGGCGGGCAGGCGCAGTGGGGCGAAACCGAAGTTGCGGATGCCCAGCGACTGGAAGGACTTGGCGTCCGTACCGCCGGAGAGCATGTACGGCAGGACCTTCGCGCCGGGGTCCTCGTGCGTGAGGGCCTCGGTCATGGCGTCCACGAGAGCGCCGTCGAAGGTGGTCTCCACCGGCGGCAAGCTCAGCCACTCGCGCTCCACGTCCGGCCCGAGGATCTCGGCCAGCTCGCGCTCGAACGCGGCCTCGCGACCGGGCAGCACGCGGCAGTCGACGGTCGCCTCGGCGACGGACGGGATGACGTTGGACTTGTAGCCGGCGTTGAACATGGTGGGGTTCGCGGTGTCGCGCAGCGTCGCACCGATCATTCGGGACAACGCGCCGAGCTTGCCGACGGAGCCCTCGAGGTCGTCCTCGGGAAAGTCCAGCCCGGTCAGCTCGGACACACCGGCGAGGAACTCACGTACGGAGTCGGTCAGCACGATCGGGAACCGATGTTCACCCAACCGGCTGACCGCCGCGGCGAGCTTCGTGACCGCGTTGTCCCGATGAATCATCGACCCATGGCCGGCCGTGCCACGGACTCGCAGCGTGAGCCACCGAATCCCCTTCTCAGCCGTTTCGATGAGGTAGGCGCGAACCCCATCACGGACCGTGATGGAAAAGCCGCCCACTTCGCTGATCGCCTCGGTGGCGCCCTCGAACAGCTCGGGCCGGTTGTCGACCAGCCACTGAGCACCCCAGACGCCGCCCGCCTCCTCGTCGGCCAGGAAGGCGAAGATGATGTCGCGAGGCGGGACGATGTTGTCCCGCTTGAACCGCCGGGCCACGGCGAGCGTCATGGCCACCATGTCCTTCATGTCCACGGCGCCGCGGCCCCAGACGTAGCCGTCCTGCACCGCGCCGGAGAAGGGGTGCACCGCCCACTCGGCGGCGTCGGCGGGCACGACGTCCAGGTGCCCGTGCACCAGCAGAGCGCCACGAGACGCGTCCGCCCCAGCCAGCCGGGCGATCACGTTGCCGCGTTTGCGCTGGCCAGACTCAACGTAAGTGGTCTCGAAACCCACTTCGGAGAGCTTCTCGGCCACGTACTCGGCGGCCACCTGCTCCCCCACCAACGTCGCCGGATCACCGGTGTTCGTGGTGTCGATACGGATCAGATCACTGGCCAGTTCGACAACCTCGGCCTCGGCACTGCTGCGCTCCACGGTCACGCGCTCTTCCTACCATCCGCCGTTCCGAGCGCCCGGCAGGCGCCGAAGAACCCCGACGCGCAGACGCCCGGCCAGTCACCAGCCGAGTTCCTGCCGCCGCCCAGGCATCACGGTGGAACGACACCCGGCCGGGTCTGCAATCGGCTACCGTGAGTGCGAACAGTAGTTACGTCGATGCGTTGAGTGATTTGAGGATGGAAGGGATTCGCTTCGGCGGCAGCATGTCGGTGCAACCGGGCGAGCTGGACGCGGGGGCAGGACGCATTCTCGGGCTCGTCGATACCGCCCCGTCGACTGCAACCGGGGCCGCCGAGTCGTTGTCCCAGATGGCAGGAGCAGCCGGAATGCGCGACGTAGCCGGACTGCTGGCTCAAGTGACGGATGCGACGACGAAAGCGATGCTCGATACCGCGGCTCTGCTGGGTTTTGTAGGACAGAATCTGAAGCAGACCGCGAGCAGCCACGACAAGACGGAAGCCGCGAACACAGAGACTCTGC
>CAWACW010000011.1:0-1017010 GCA_963780635.1 Candidatus Melainabacteria bacterium | reverse complement strand
ACTCCCTACTCGGACCCTGATGAAAAGTTAGCCCAGCAGCGCGTCCACAAAGGCATCGGGCTCGAACGGGGCCAGATCGTCGGCGCCCTCGCCGAGCCCGACCAGTTTCACCGGCACGCCCAGCTCGCGCTGCACCTGGAAGACGATGCCGCCCTTCGCGGTGCCGTCCAGCTTGGTCAGCGCGACCCCGGTGACGTCGACGACCTCGGCGAACACCCTGCGCCTGCATCAGACCGTTCTGGCCGATGGTGGCATCCAGCACGAGCAGCACCTCGTCGACCGCGGCCTGCTTCTCCACCACGCGCTTGACCTTGCCCAGCTCGTCCATCAGGCCGGTCTTGGTGTGCAGGCGGCCCGCGGTGTCGATCACGACGATATCGACACCTTCCTCGATTCCCCTGTTCACGGCGTCGAACGCGACGGCAGCCGGGTCGGCGCCCTCCTTGCCGCGCACGGTGTCCGCACCGACCCGCTTAGCCCAGGTCTGCAGCTGATCCGCGGCGGCGGCACGGAACGTGTCGGCGGCGCCGAGCAACACCGTCGCGCCGTCGGCGACGAGCACCCTGGCGAGCTTGCCCGTCGTGGTGGTCTTGCCGGTGCCGTTCACGCCGACGACCAGCAGCACAGCCGGACCGTCCTCGTGCGGCAGCGCGCGCACCGACCGGTCCATCTCCGGGTGCAGCGCGTCGATCAGTACCTCGCGCAGCAGCGCCCTGACCTGCTCCGACGTCCGCAGGCCGCGAGTGGCCAGCTCGGACCGCAGCCGGTCGACGATCTCGGTGCTGGTGGCCGCGCCGAGGTCGGCCAGCAGCAGCGTGTCCTCGATGTCGGTCCAGGAGTCCTCGTCCAGGTTGCCGGCGCCGAGCAGGCCGAGCAGGCCGGTGCCCAGCGTCGACTGGGAGCGCGACAGCCTGCCGCGCAGCCGCTCCATCCGGCCGTTGACCGGCGCGATCTCGTCGGTCTCGGCCTGCTGCACCGGGAACTGATCGGTGTCGGGTGCCTGCTGGACCGGGAGTTGCTCCGTGACCGGTTCCTGCTGGACCGGGAGCTGTTCGGTGACCGGCTCCGGCGCTGTCTCGGTGGTCTCGGTCGGTTCGGCGGCTTCGGCTGTCTTGGCTTCTGTCCCGGCTTCGGGCAGGCCGACGTCCACGAGGCCACGCTGGGGTGCGTCCCTGGGGACCGACGCGTCGTCGCCGACGGCGGGCTGGCCGTCGACCTCGGGCCGGTCGGCGACCGGGTGCTCGGGGGTCTCCGTGCGCTGCCCGCCGGGGGCGAACGCGATGCCCGCACCCGCCTGGTAGCGAGCAGGCGGCTGGTCGGCCGCCTTCTCACCGAGGCTGATCCGCCTGCTTCTGCGCAGCCAGAGGCCGGTCGCGACGGCCGCCAACAGCACGACGACTACGACGACGACAATGACGATCAGGGTGGATGTGGACACCTGGCCATCCTTCCACGGACGGCGTGAGCAGGACGCCCGATGACCGACCGGCTCCCTACGATGGGCCCATGCCCACGGACGATCCCGCACTGGACGTGTTGCGCCGCGTGTTCGGCTACGAGTCGTTCCGCGGGCCGCAGCGGGAGGTCGTGGACCACGTCGTCGAGGGCGGCGACGCGCTGGTGCTGATGCCCACCGGTGGCGGGAAGTCGCTGTGCTACCAGATTCCCTCGCTGGTACGAGACGGCGTCGGCGTCGTCGTGTCACCGCTGATCGCGTTGATGCAGGACCAGGTGGACGCACTGCGCGCGCTCGGCGTTCGCGCCGGATTCCTGAACTCGACACAGGCCATCGACGAGCAGCGGATGGTGGGCGCCGAGTTCGTGGCGGGCGAACTGGACCTGCTCTACCTGGCACCGGAGCGGCTGCGCTCGGAGTCGACGCTGCGGCTGCTGGACCGGGGCACGATCTCGCTGTTCGCGATCGACGAAGCACACTGTGTGGCCCAGTGGGGTCACGATTTCCGGCCGGACTACCTCGCGCTGTCTGCCCTGCACGAGCGCTGGCCGGCCGTGCCGCGGATCGCGTTGACCGCGACGGCCACCGAAGCCACCCGGGCCGAGATCGCGTCCCGGCTCAACCTCGGCGACGCCCGGCACGTGGTGGCCAGCTTCGACCGGCCGAACATCCAGTACCGGATCGTGCCCAAGGACGATCCGAAGCGGCAACTGCTCGACCTGCTGCGCACGGAGCACGCCGGTGACGCCGGCATCGTGTACTGCCTGTCCAGGGCGTCGGTCGAGAAGACGGCGGAGTTCTTGAGCGCCAACGGGATTCCCGCGCTGCCCTATCACGCCGGGCTGGACGGCCGGATTCGCGCGCTGCACCAGTCCCGGTTCCTGCGCGAGGACGGCCTGGTGATGGTCGCGACGATCGCGTTCGGCATGGGCATCGACAAGCCGGACGTGCGGTTCGTCGCGCACCTGGACCTGCCCAAGTCGCTGGAGGGCTACTACCAGGAGACGGGTCGCGCGGGCCGCGACGGGCTGCCGTCGACGGCGTGGCTGGCGTACGGGCTGCAGGACGTGGTGCAGCAGCGGAAGCTGATCGACTCGTCCGAGGGAGACGCGGCGCATCGCAGGCGGCAGGCCGCGCACCTGGACGCGATGCTCGCGCTGTGCGAGACCGTGGAGTGCAGGCGCACCCGGTTGCTCGCGTACTTCGGCCAGGAGGCCGAGAAGTGTGGCAACTGCGACACCTGCCTCGCGCCGCCGGAGTCATGGGACGGCACGGTCGCCGCGCAGAAGGTGCTGTCGGCGGTGTACCGGCTGCGCAGCGAGCGCCGGCAGTCGTTCGGCGCCGGGCAGGTGATCGACATCCTGCTGGGCCGCAAGACGGCGAAGGTGATCCAGCACGACCACGACACGCTGACGGTGTTCGGCGTCGGGACCGACCTGCGCGAGCAGGAGTGGCGTGGCGTGCTGCGGCAACTGCTGGCGCAGGGTCTGCTCGCGGTCGAAGGTGACCACGGGACGCTCGTGCTCACCGACACCAGCGGCGACGTGCTCGGCAAGCGGCGGGACGTGCCGATGCGGCGCGAACCCGAGCGGGTCGCGAAGTCTTCGTCGTCTGTTTCTTCCGCTGCTGCGAAGAAAGCCGTCATCGAGCTGTCCCCGGAGGCCGAGCCGGTGTTCCAGCGGTTGCGCGCCTGGCGGGCGGCGACCGCGCGGGAGCAGGGCGTGCCAGCGTACGTGATCTTCCACGACGCGACCCTGCGCCAGATCGCGGGCCTGGGGCCGAAGTCGTTGGCGGAGCTGGGGAAGGTCAACGGTGTCGGCGAGAACAAGCTCGCCAAGTACGGACAACAGATCCTCGACGCACTGTGAACAGCAGCACTCGGACATATCAGACCTTTCGGGTCGCTACTCCGTTCGGGTTGGGCTAACTTCGCCCGTGATCTAACGGAGACAACGCCGAGATACCCCCGATATCTACTGTCTCGACCGCGGTTTTCGGCTGCCCGAAAGGAGCGCTTGGTTGCGCCAGCAGAGCCATCGCGGTTTACACAGGAACCCGCGCAGACGCTTTTTTCGCACGGTCCTTTCGCGACCGTCCATCCTCGCCCCGGTAGTGGCGGTCGCGGCGATCGCGGCCGCTTTCGCGATCGTCACCAGCTCACCGGCGCCCGCTGCGACGACGCCTCTGTCGGCAGCGGCCAGTTCGTCGAGTGTCGCTCCCACGTCGCCGTCCACCGCACCGTCCACCGCGCCGTCCTCCAGCACGGCACCGTCCTCCAGCACCGCGCCATCGTCGAGCACGGCACCGTCGTCCAGCACCGCGCCTGCGACCGATCCGAACCCTGACTGCACGTTGACAGTGCCGACAAACCCGTTGAGTGCCAAGGGTCTTGCGACGCCGTACCAGCTGACCGCGACGGACCCGGCTGCCGGCAACTGCGACGAGGCGAACGACGGCCAGTCCGCGTTCGTCGAGGCGACGGTCGTCAACACGGTGACCGGAGCGCTGTCGGTCTACCGGCCGCTCGTCGTCGACCAGGGCAGTCAGCCCGCGGCGGCACCGGTCGTACCGAAACTGCCCGCCCATG
Organism: Candidatus Melainabacteria bacterium; assembly: GCA_963780635.1. Classification (GTDB taxonomy): domain Bacteria; phylum Actinomycetota; class Actinomycetes; order Mycobacteriales; family Pseudonocardiaceae; genus DATEPR01. The sequence continues at coordinate 1,012,967 of CAWACW010000011.1, read as the reverse complement.
CCGTCGTCGGTATCTGGTTCGGATTCAACGGTGACAATCTGACACTGCGGGCCAACCGAAAGAGTCTGACCATCGGAAACTGCGTCAACGGCGATCGCGGATCCATTTTCGGCCAGTTCGCCTTCTGTAACGCCAGTGCATTCTTCACCGCAGCGAACACGGCCATCACGCGCCACCAGATCAGAATTCCGGCCCTGACGGACGGCAAGGACGGGCTGCCGTGCATGACGACCAGGGACTATGGCCTGATCGACCAGGACCAGAGCGACAACGTGATCACGAGTTACCTGGTCCGCCCGGACGGTTCGGTGGCGCAGGACACGGCGACGAACGCGAGCGCGCTGACCGACTCGACGACGCTGGTCAACGGCAGTGACAACCTGCTGCTGGACGGCTTCGTGGACCCGGCGCTGGGTTGCCCGACGTTCAACGCGCCCGACCTGACCAACCCGGGCCACCAGGTGTCGTCGCTGGCCCTGAACGAGTTGTTCGCGGCGGCGCGCCAGCACAGCCCGATCGCGCTGGTACCGCAGATCGACCCGATGACGTTGAACAACGGCCGCGTCGACGCGCGGAAGACCAACCTGTACCGGGCCGGCGTGAACATGGGCCCGTTCAATCGCCGGACCGAGTCGGCATCGACGTACTGCGCCGACACGCTCCGGATGGGGGAAAAGCGCATCCAGCAGGACGCGAAGTTCTTCCAGCAGGAGCCGACCCCGGACGCAGGCGCCGCGAACAACCTCTACACGTTCATGGCGCAACGCTGGGCCGCGTCGCTGACCAACCTCAACTGCGACAAGATCATCAACGTGCCGAAGAACCCGGTCCAGCTCACCACGGACGACAACGGGGTGGTGACGGCGGCCGTCTTCCCGCACCAACGCTGAGCCGGTAACGAGCTCGAGAACCGACACCAGACCATCAGGCGAAGGGTGTCGCGACGAGGCCAAAGCGCGTCGCGGCACCCACAGCCATGTCCAGAGTCAGCGGGCGCGCCGTACGGCTGGCACCCGATGACGATCAGGCCTCCGACAAGGCGGCGCTCCTCCAGCCGGCCGGCGATGGACGATCGCACGATCTCGTGGCCGCCAAGCGGCAAGTCATCCGACACGATCATCCAAGGGACGACTCGCAGGGCCGACCCCTCAATGGACGGCACGCTGTAGGACCGACACCAGCCGAGACAATCACTCAACGGCCGACACACCAGCCGCCCGCCGACTCGACCCCCCAGCGGACGACACCCTGCCACGCCCGACCGAGCAGACCACCCAACGGCCAACACACCGCCCGGCAGACAGCAGCGAGACGACCGCCCACCGGACAAGACACTCCTACGCCGGACGAGTCGCCCACCCAACGGACGACACACTCCGTTGCGCACGCCAGTCGACCGTCGAAGGGACGACACGCTCCGCAGCGCACGCCAGACGACCATCCAAAGGACGACACACTCCGCAGCGCACGCCAGACGACCATCCAAAGGACGACACACTCCGCAGCGCTCAATCCACCCGGGCACGACCGATCGCCACTGATCGGGCCGTCCAGGCGGCCGCTCAATGGACAACAGCCGACACGCGCTCCGGCACTGCTGGCGGTCAAGACGACCAGCGAAAGGACAACACGCCAGGGCACCCCGGCGAGCCGACCACTCGGCGGGCAATGTGCGCTTCGGGAAGCGCCAGTTGCTGAGACGGCCGCGCAGGGGACGACACGCCTGCCACCCACCAACATCGCCGAGGCGACCACCCAACGGACGACATGCTCAGCTACGCCCGACGATCCGGTCGCAGAGGCGACCACCCAACGGACGACATGCTCAGCAACGCCCGACGATCCGGTCGCAGAGGCGACCACCCAACCGACGACATGCTCAGCAACGCCCGACGATCCGGCGACTTGGCCGACTACCCGTGCTACGAGAACCGTGGCGAGCGAGATGACCGTCGACGGGACGGCACGTCTGGGCTTCGATTGCGGCGATGGGTTGCGATGGCTTGCGATGGGTGGCGATGGGTGGCCGGGCCCGTCGGGCGGCGGACCTGACTCACCGTCCTCGGCAACCCATCAGGTGCGATCAGGCGGAGGGCACCGGCGTTGGTGGGTCGTCGACTTTGGGGAGTTCTGGGCGGGGCTCGTCGCGGCCGCGGAGGCGTTGGGAGATCACCTGGCTGATGCCGTCGCCTCGCATGCTCACGCCGTACAGCGCGTCGGCGATCTCCATCGTCGGCTTCTGGTGCGTGATGATGATCAGCTGCGAGCTCACCCGCAGCTGATCGAGCAGGCCGATCAGCCGGTGCAGGTTCGTGTCGTCCAGCGCCGCCTCGACCTCGTCCATCACGTAGAACGGCGACGGCCGCGCCCGGAAGATCGCCACCAGCATCGCCACCGCGACCAGCGACTTCTCGCCGCCGGACAACAACGACAGCCGCTTGACCTTCTTGCCCGGTGGGCGAGCCTCGACGTCCACGCCGGTGGTCAGCATGTCGTCCGGCTCGGTCAGGACCATGCGGCCCTCGCCGCCGGGAAACAGCGTGCTGAACACGATCTCGAACTCGCGCGCGACATCGTGGTAGGCGATCGTGAAGACCTCCAGGATCTTCTCGTCGACCTCCTTCACCACGGTCAGCAACCCGCGCCGCGTCTCTTTCAGGTCTTCCAGCTGCGTGGACAGGAACTTGTACCGCTCCTCCAGCGCCGCGAACTCCTCCAGCGCCAGCGGGTTGACCTTGCCCAGCGTCGCCATGTCGCGCTCGGCGCGCTTCGCGCGCCGCAGCTGGGTGTCCCGGTCGAACGGCGAGGGCTGCGGCTCCGTGACCGGCTCGCCGCGCTCCTTGGCCTCCTCGTACTCGGCCATCTCCACCGGTGACGGCGGCACCGGGCAGTCCGGGCCGTACTCGGCCACCAGGTCCGCGAGGCCCATGCCGAAGTCGTCGGCGATCTTCGCTTCCAGCTGTTCGAGCCGCAGCCGCTGCTCCGCCCGCAGCACCTCGTCCCGGTGCACCGCGTCGACCAGCTTCTCCAGCTCGGTGGACAGCTCACGCGCCCGGTTGCGGACCGCGGTGAGGCCCGTCTCCCTGCTCGTCTTTGTCGCCTGCGCCACGTCACGCTGCTGGGATGCGAGCCGCAGCGACAGCGCGATCCGCCCCAACGCCGTCTGCCCACCGCGCACCACGGCACCAGCCACCGCCGCGCCACGGATCCGTGCCGCCCGCGCCCGCGCCGCGCGTTCCCTGGCTTCCCGCTCCGCCCGCGCCGCCCTGCGCAGCGACTCCGCCTTGCCCTGCGACGAGCGCGCCCGCTCCTCCGCCGTCCGCAACGCCAGCCGGGCCTCGACCTCGTGCTGCCGCGCGAACGACAGCTCGGACGCCGCCTGGTCGCGCTCTGTGGTGTCCGGCTCGGTGTCGGTCGACTCGACCTGCGCCTCGGTGAGCCGTTCCTCCAACTCGGCCAGCCGCGCGACGGCCTCCTCGCGGGCCTGCTCCACCTTCTCCCGCTGGGCCCGCGCCCTGTCCACCTCTGCCGCCGCCGACGTGGCCGCCTGACGCAGCCTGGTCAGCCGCTCCGACGAGCGCGCCCGGCGCACCTTCGCCTCGGTGAGCAGGTCCTTCGCCTGACCGACCTCGTCCCGCCGCGCCTGCTGCTCGGCGCGCGCCCCGGCGAGCGCGCCCGCCGACTGGGCGAACGCCTGCTCGGCGGCCGACAGCTTGTCCTTCGCCTCGTCCACCGCCGCGCGGACCTCGATGACGCTCTGGCTGCGGCCGGAGCCGCCGAACGCCCAGTCGGCGCCGAGCAGGTCGCCGTCCGTGGTCACAGCCCGCAGGTCCGGGTGCGCGGCCACCAGTGCCCGCGCTGACGCGAGGTCCGCCACCACGGCCATCCGGTCCAGCGCTCGCTCGACGGCCGGGCGCAGCGACTCGGGGGCCTGCACGAGATCGACCGCCCATCGGGCGTCGCCGGGCAGCGGGGGCCACTCGTGCCGGGTGCTGGCCGGAGCACCGCCGACGAGCACGCCGGCGCGGCCAGCGTTGTTGCCGCGCAACAGTTCCAGGGCCGCCACGGCGTCGTCGCCGCCGGCCACCGCCACCGCGTCCGCCACCTGGCCCAACGCGGCCGCCAGCGCTACCTCGGCGCCCGGCCGCACGGTGAGCAGCGCCGCCACCGAGCCCAGCAGGCCGGGTAGCCGGTCGCCGGCGGCGAGCAGCGCGCCTGCACCGTCCTTGCGGGTCAGGCCCATCGACAGCGCCTCGACCCTGGCCTTCCAGGACGCGATGTCCCGCTCCGCCTGCCGTTCCGCCTTCGCCAGCTCGTCCACCCGCGCGGCCGCGACGTCGCCGGCCTGGACCGCCTGCTGGTGCCGTTCGGCCAGGTCCGCGTCGTCGGACTCCTCGCCGCCCGCGACCTCCTGCGCCTCCGCCAGCTCGTAGCCCGCCTGCTCGGCGCGCTCACCGGCCTCGGTCAGCACGTAGGACAGGCGCTCGATCTCCTCGCCGGTGGCGTTGGTCTTGCTGCGCAACGCCTCGACCTGACCGGCCAGCCGGGCCAGCCCCTCGCGGCGGTCGGCGACGGCCCGCACGGCCGCCATGTGGGCCTTCTCGGCCATCGACACCGTCTGCTCCAGGACCGAGCGACGCTCGGTGGCCTCGGCGAGCAGGTAGCGGGCCTCGTCCATCTCGGCGACCAGCTCTGCCTCGCGCAGCGCTGCCGCCTCGGCCTCGGCCTCCAGCGCCTCCGGGTCGCGGCCACCCTGCGGGGCGCTGACCTCGGTGGACAGGTGCCGGGCGCGTTCCTCGGCCAGCCGCACGGTGCCGCGCAGCCGCTCCTCGAGCGCGGACAACCGGTACCAGGTGTCGGCCGCGGCGGCCAGCTTCGGCTCGTCGGCCGCGAGCAGCTCCTCCAGCTCGTTCTGCTCGGCCTGGGCGATCTGCAAGGCCTGCTCGACCTCGCTCCGCCGGGCGCGGGCCGCCGACTCGTCGGCCTCGTCCCTGGCCAGTTCGCCACGCTGATTGACCAGGTCGGCCGCGTACAGCCGCAGCCGGGCGTCGCGTAGCTCGGCCTGCACGGCCTGTGCCCTGCGGGCGATCTCGGCCTGCTTGCCCAGCGGCTTGAGCTGGCGGCGCAGCTCGCCGGTCAGGTCGGTCAGCCGCGTCAGGTTGGCCTGCATCGCGTCCAGCTTCCGCAGCGCCTTCTCCTTGCGCTTGCGGTGCTTGAGCACACCCGCTGCTTCCTCGATGAACGCACGCCTGCCCTCGGGCTTGGACTCCAGGATCGCGCCCAGCTGGCCCTGCCCGACGATGACGTGCATCTCCCGGCCGATACCCGAGTCGGACAGCAGTTCCTGCACGTCCATCAGCCGGCACGCGCTGCCGTTGATCTCGTACTCGCTGGCGCCGTCCCGGAACATCCGGCGCGTGATGGAGACCTCGGTGTAGTCGATGGGCAGCGCGCCATCGGTGTTGTCGACGGTGAGCGTGACCTCGGCGCGGCCCAGCGGTGCGCGGCCGGACGTGCCGGCGAAGATCACGTCCTCCATCTTGCCGCCGCGCAGGGCCTTCGCACCCTGCTCGCCCATCACCCAGGACAGCGCGTCGAGCACGTTGGACTTGCCGGAACCGTTCGGGCCGACCACGCAGGTGATGCCGGGTTCGAAGCGCAACGTGGTGGCCGAGGCGAAGGACTTGAAGCCCTTCAGCGTCAGGCTCTTGAGGTGCATGCGCGCGTTGTCCCTCCCAGCAATCCGTCCGATCGAGGGTACCGGTCGGTCCTGGTCAACAGTGGGAGGCGGCACGCTTCGTCACGGCCGCCCGCAGCGGTGGGGTACCCCGTCACCGCTCCCGGAATCCGGTCAGCCCGCCCCGGGCCGCACCCCAGCGCTCCACCACGGTCTCGACCGTGCCGGGCGTGCCCGGCGAGCGGAGCAGTGCCAACAGGGCAGTGCACGCGTTCCGTGTCCCCTCCGCGACGACCTCCACCCGGCCGTCCGGCAGGTTACTCGCGCTGCCGACCACGCCGAGCTCCAACGCCCTCGTCCTGGTCCACCAGCGGAATCCGACCCCCTGAACCTGCCCGTGCACCCATGCCGTCAGCCGGACCTCGTCGTTCACCGCACCATCCTGCCGGGTGCGGAAAAGTGCCACTTTCCGACCCGTTCGAGGACCACTTTCGGTGGTACGGTGCCGGACCGTGAGCGGATCGCGACGCAGAGAGTCGTCCGTCCGGGTGACATTGGTAGCGGTACTGCTCGGCGGCGTGACTGCCGGTGGCATGGCCGTATCCAGTGTGTTATCCCCGGGCGGTGGCGTGCTCGCCGACACGGCGGACTTCGAGCCGGCCAACTTCGTGGCCACCTCGACGCCCCCGAACGGCAATGCAGCGCTCAACGGTGCCCTCAGCGGTGCGCACGGCACCCACGGGCAGCGCCAGGCACCGGTGACCACCACGACGAAGCCCGTGCCGACCACCACGAAACCGCCCGCCAAGCCCACCACCACGGCGGCACCGCCGCCGAAGCCGACCACCACGACGAATACCCCGCCGGCGAGCCAGACCGACGAGGTGTTCACGCTGGTCAACCAGGCCAGGGCGGACAACGGCTGCACAGCGCTCAAGGTGGACTCGCGGCTGACCACCGCCGCGCAGGGCCACAGCGACGACATGGCGCAGCAGAACTACTTCTCGCACACCACGCCCGCAGGCGTCACGTTCGACAAGCGTGAGGAGGCCGCCGGCTATCCGACACCCGGCGGCGAGAACATCGCGGAGGGCCAGACGAGCGCCCAGCAGGTGATGACCGACTGGATGAACTCCAGCGGCCACCGCGCGAACATCCTCAACTGCCAGTTCACCGCCATCGGCATCGGTCTGGCCACCAACGGCTGGTACTGGACCCAGGACTTCGGGTACTGACCGGGATCGAAGATGCACGCCGGATAGGGCAGACTGCACGCTTGGTCCCGAACAGCATCACTCGACAGAGCCCCCTCAGGAGAGAGCTGTGACCGAACCGACCGGCCCCGAGCCGATCGCCCCGCCGCCCGACGACCGCCCCAAGTCCCGGGCGATGGTCGTGCTGGCAGGCGGCGGCGTCGTCCTCGCGACCGTGCTGGCCACCATCGCCACGGTCACGTCGTCGTCCGACGCGTCCTCGAACCCGGGTGACCAACCGGCGCCGGTCCAGATCCAGAGCGGCGACACCGGCTCCAGCTCGGGCAGCGTGGCCTCACTCATCCCGACCACGGTGCCCACCCTCAAGCCCACGACGACCAGCAAGACCACGACGCAGGCGACCACGACCACCACGACAACGCAGCAGGTGGTCATGACCACGACGACCGCGCCGCACATGCCGCCGCCGCCCACCACGACGACGACTCACCGGACGACGACAAGGCACACGCCACCGCCGCCGCCGAGCCCCACGACGACGACGCCGCCGCCGACCGACCCGACTGATCCGCCGCCGAGCAGCCCGACGGTTCAGCCCAGCAGCTCGTGAGCGGTCAGCTTTCGAAGCGGTAGCCCATGCCGGGTTCGGTGAGCAGGTGCTTGGGGTGGGCCGGTTCGCGTTCGAGCTTGCGGCGCAACTGGGCCAGGTAGACGCGCAGGTAGTGCGACTCGGTCGCGTACGCGGGGCCCCACACGTCCTGGAGCAGCTGTTTCTGCGCGACCAGGCGGCCCCGGTTGCGGACCAGGACCTCCAGCACGCCCCATTCGGTGGGCGTCAGGTGTACCTCGGCACCGTCCTTGCGCACCTTCTTGGCCACCAGGTCCACGGTGAACGAGTCGGTCTCCACGACCGCCTCCTCGCCCTCACCGGTCGTCGTGGTGGCCCGCCGCACGGCAGCCCGCAGCCGGGCCAGCAGCTCGTCCATGCCGAACGGCTTGGTCACGTAGTCGTCGGCGCCCGCGTCCAGGGCCTGGACCTTGTCCACCGAGTCCGTGCGCGCGGACAGCACGATGATCGGCACCGTGGACCAGCCGCGCAGCCCGGCGATGACCTCGGTGCCGTCCAGGTCGGGCAGGCCGAGGTCGAGCACGACGACGTCGGGCTTGCCGTCCACGGCCGCACGCAGGGCCGCGGTGCCGTCCGGTGCGGTCAGGACGTGATAGCCACGGGCAGCCAGGTTGATCCGCAACGCACGCAGGATCTGTGGTTCGTCATCGACCACCAGCACTCTGGTGGCCGACTTGCTGCTCGGCCCGGTCATGCGACTCCTCCTCAGCTGCCGCCGGTAGGGAGATCACCACGGTCAACCCACCACCAGGCGTGTCCTCGGCGCGAATGCTCCCACCCATCGCCTCGGTGAATCCTTTGGCGACGGAGAGACCGAGGCCGACTCCGGTCGTCGCGTCCCGGTCGCCAAGTCGTTGGAACGGCGCGAACATCGCCGTGTCGGAGCCCTTGGGCAGGCCCCTGCCGTGGTCGACGACGCGCAGTTCGACCTGACCGCGGTAGGCGCTCGCGCGGACGGCGACGGGCAGTTCGTCGATGTGCTTGCCGCCGGTGCCGTGCCGCAGCGCGTTGTCCACGACGTTGGCCACCACCCGTTCCAGCAGGCCGGGGTCGGCCAGGATGGTGGGCAGGTGCTCGTCGACGTCGACCTCGACCAGGCGGCGGTCGTCGATCCCGGACATCGCGAGCGCGACGATCTCGTCGAAGCCGACCCGGCGCAGCTGCGGTTCGACGGCACCGGTGGCCAGGCGTGACGAGTCGAGCAGGTTGTCCACCAGACCGGTCAGCCGGTCCGCGGACTCCTCGACGGTCGCCAGCAGTTCCTTCGTGTCCAGATCGGACAGGTGCAGCTCGGTGTCGCGCAGGCTGCCGATGGCCGCCTTGATGGACGTCAGCGGGGTGCGCAGGTCGTGGCCGACCGCGGACAACAGCGCCGTGCGCAGCTCGGTGGTCTCGGCCTTGCGCTTGGCGGCGGCCGCCTGCGCGGTCATCCGCTGCTGGCGCAACGCCAGCAATGCCTGACCGGCGGCGGCCTCCAGGGCCTGGCGGTCGGTCGCAGGCAGTGCCCTGCCCTTGATGGCGAGGTGCACGTCCGGCGTGACGGGGACGTCGACGTCGGCCTCGTCCGGCTCGTCGCACGGCTTCGGCCCGACGCAGGCCACCCGGTGCCACTCGGTGCCTTCCCGCTCCAGCAGTGCCACCGAGGACAGGCCGAAGTTCTCCTGGACCTGGGTGAGCAGCCGGACCAGCGGCATCGGATGGGTCAGCACGGTGCGTGCGTAGGAGGCCAGCAGCGCGGCCTCGGTGCGTGCCTGGGCGGCCTGGGTGGCCCGCCGGGCCGCACGATCCACCACCAGCGCCACGAGCACCGCCACGACGATCATCGTGATCAGCGTGACCAGGTTCTCCGGGGTGGCGATGTTGAGCGTGTGCACCGGCGGCACGAAGAAGTAGTTGAGCAGCAGGGCACCCAGCAGCGCCGAGAACAGTGCCGGGCCGAGGCTGCCGACCAGTGCCACCGCGACCGACGCCAGCACGAAACCGGCCGCGTTGGTCGAGATGTCGAACGTGTTGCTCAGGCCGATCCCGCCGATGGTGACCGCGCCGGGCAGCAGCACGGCGAGCACCCAGCCGAGCATCCGCCTGCGCACCGCGAGCGGGCTGCGTTCCAGCCGCAGCCGCACGCCGTGCGACGCCTCGCTGTGGGTCACCATGTGTACGTCGATCGAGCCGGACTGCCGGACCACGGCCGCGCCGACGCCCTCGTTGAGCGACCGGGCCAGCCGGGGCCGCCGGGACGTGCCGATCACCAGCTGGGTCGCGTTGACACCGCGGGCGAATTCCAGCAGCGAGGTGGGCACGTCGTCGCCGACGACCGTGTGATAGGTGGCCCCGACGTCCTCGGCGAGCCTGCGGTAGCGGGCCACGGCCTCCACCGGGGCACCCGCCAGCCCGTCGCTGCGCAGCACGTGCACCACCATCAGCTCGGCGCCCGCGCGGTTGGCGATCCGCCGGGCCCTGCGGATCAGCGTCTCGCTCTCCGGTCCGGCCGTGATGGACACGACCACTCGTTCCCTGGTCTCCCAGGTGTCGGTGATCTGCTGTTCGGCCCGGTAGCGCTGCAGGGCGACGTCGACCTGGTCGGCCACCCAGAGCAGCGCCAGCTCACGCAGTGCTGTCAGGTTGCCGACGCGGAAGTAGTTGCCCAGGGCCGCGTCGATCCGGTTGGAGGGGTAGACGTTGCCGTGCGCCAGCCGGCGGCGCAGGGCTTCCGGGGTGATGTCGACCAGCTCGATCTGCTCGGCCTTGCGGACGACCTCGTCGGGCACCGTCTCCTGCTGCGGCACCCCGGTGATCCGCTGTACGACGTCGTTGAGGCTCTCCAGGTGCTGCACGTTGACCGTGGACAGCACGTCGACCCCGGCGGCCAGCAGTTCCTCCACGTCCTGCCAGCGCTTGGCGTTGCGCGAGCCGGGAACGTTGGTGTGGGCCAGCTCGTCGATGACGGCGACCTCGGGCTTGCGCGCGAGGATCGCGTCGATGTCCATCTCGCTGAACTCGTGGCCGCGGTGGTACATGGTCCGGCGGGGTATTGCCTCCACGCCGCTGAGCAGTTCGGCCGTCTTCTCCCGGCCGTGTGTCTCGACGAACCCGATCACCACGTCGGCGCCGCGCTCGGCCCGTCGCCGGGCCTCGCCGAGCATCGCGAACGTCTTGCCGACGCCGGGTGCGGCACCCAGATAGATCCGCAGTTCACCGCGGCGGGGCCGGTGCGCATGCGCACCGGCCCCGCCCCCGGTCAGGTCGGCGTCCACTTGTTCAGTCTGCGCCAAATCGTGCTCGGACACCCGTTTTCGCCGTTAACCGGTGTGCGCGGCGACCGCTTTGGCGACCGCGATGTTCAGCGCCTGGACGTTCACCGTCGGGTCGCCCAGGATGCCGATCTCCCGGCCATCCGTGTTGTCCTTGACGATCTGCTGGACCACGGCCAGCGACAGGTGGTTCACCCTGGCCACCCTCGCCGTCTGGAGAACGGCGTAGTCCGGGCTGATGTCCGGGTCGACGCCGGACCAGGACTCGGTGACCGCGTCGGGTGGCACCTGGCTCTCGCTGACGCCTTCGCGCTTGGCGATGATCGCCTTGCGCTGGGCGATCTGGGCCAGCAACACGTCACTGACCTGGGACTCGTTGGAGCCCAGGGAGAACGACGGGTCGTTGGGGCCCAGGCCCAGCTTGGACTTGTCGACCGAGCTGGCGTCGTCGGCCGTGGCCGACGGCCGGGTGTGGAAGTACCGGTCGTCGGTCGGGTTGTTCTTCGCGTTCGGGTCGATCGGGTTGACGCCGATCAGGCTGGACCCGACGGCGTGCCCGTTGTACTGGACGATCGAGCCCTCGGCCCGGCTCTCCAGGCCGGGCACCCTCGATACCGCCCACACCGCGAGCGGATAGATGATGCCCGTCACGATGGTGAGCACCACCAGGATCCGCAGGCCGGCCCACATCTGCCGCATCACACCAGAGTTGCGCATCACGATCACCCAATCCCCGGGATGTGGCGGATGATCAGGTCGATCACCCAGATACCGAGGAACGGCACAGCCACACCACCGGCGCCATAGATCAACAGGTTGCGCCGCAGCAGGTTCGCCGCGCTGGAGGGCCGGTAGCGCACGCCACGCAGGGCGAGCGGGATCAGCACGACGATGATCAGCGCGTTGAAGATGACCGCGGACAGAATGGCCGACTGCGGTGTCGCCAGGTGCAGGATGTTCAGCTTCGCCAGGCCCGGGTACACCGCCCCGAACATGGCGGGCAGGATCGCGAAGTACTTCGCGATGTCGTTGGCGATGCTGAACGTGGTCAGCGCGCCACGGGTGATCAGCAACTGCTTGCCGATCTCCACGACCTCGATCAGCTTCGTCGGGTCCGAGTCGAGGTCGACCATGTTGCCGGCCTCCTTGGCCGCCATGGTCCCGGTGTTCATCGCGACACCGACGTCCGCCTGGGCCAGGGCCGGGGCGTCGTTGGTGCCGTCACCGGTCATCGCGACCAGCTTGCCGCCCTCCTGCTCCTTGCGGATCAGGGCCATCTTGTCCTCGGGCTTGGCCTCGGCGAGGAAGTCGTCGACGCCTGCCTCGGCCGCGATGGCGCGGGCGGTCAGCGGGTTGTCACCGGTGACCATGACGGTGCGGATGCCCATCTTGCGCAGTTCCGCGAACCGCTCCTTGATGGCCGGCTTCACCACGTCGGACAGCCGGATCACACCGCGGACCGTGGCCACGCCCGCCGCGAGCTCGGCGACGACCAGCGGCGTGCCGCCGTCCTCGCTGATGCGGTCGACGATCGCGTGCACGTCGTCGGGCACCGTGCCACCGTTCTCGGTGACCCAGTTGCGCACCGAGCTCGCAGCTCCCTTGCGGACCTGCCTGCCGCCCAGGTCGATGCCACTCATCCGCGTCTGCGCGGTGAACGGCACGAACTCGCCGGACTTCTCGGTCTCGCCGGCCTGCACGGGCAGCCTGTACTTCTCGGCGGCCAGGTCCAGGATGCTGCGGCCCTCGGGGGTGCCGTCGGCGAGGCTGGACAACCGGGCCGCGCCGGCCAGATCCTCGACGGTCGACGTGCCGACCGGCAGGAACTCCGTGGCCCGGCGGTTGCCGAAGGTGATGGTGCCGGTCTTGTCCAGCAGCAGCGTGTCCACGTCACCGGCAGCCTCGACAGCACGGCCGGACATGGCGAGGACGTTGCGCTGCACCAGCCGGTCCATGCCGGCGATGCCGATCGCGGACAGGAGTGCGCCGATCGTCGTCGGAATCAGGCAGACCAGTAGTGCGGTCAGCACGATCACCGACTGGAGCTGACCCGCGTAGCCGGCCATCGGCTGCAGCGCGACGACCGCGAGCAGGAAGATGATGGTCAGCACGGCGAGCAGGATCGTCAGCGCGATCTCGTTCGGCGTCTTCTGCCGCGATGCGCCTTCCACCAGGGCGATCATGCGGTCCACGAAGGACTCGCCCTGCTTCGTGGTGATCTTGACGACGATCCGGTCGGACAGCACCGTGGTGCCGCCCGTGACCGCCGAACGGTCACCGCCGGACTCCCGGATGACCGGGGCCGACTCACCGGTGATGGCCGACTCGTCGACGGTGGCGATGCCATCGACGACGTCACCGTCGCCGGGGATCAGCTCGCCTGCCTCGATCACGACCAGGTCGCCGACCTTCAGCTCGGTGCCGGGCACCCGCTCCTCGGCACCGCTCTTGGTGAGCCTGCGGGCGACCGCGTCCTTCTTGGACCTGCGCAGCGACGCGGCCTGCGCCTTGCCGCGGCCTTCGGCCACCGCTTCGGCCAGGTTCGCGAAGATCACCGTGAACCACAGCCAGATCGCGGTGACGATCGTGAAGACGCTGGGGTCGGTGATGCAGAAGACGGTGGACAGCGCCGAGCCGACCCACACCACCATCATCACGGGATTGCGGAGCTGATCTTTCGGGTTGAGCTTGCGCAGCGCGTCGGGCAGCGAGATCAGCATCTGCCTCGGGTTGAAGGCACCGGCCTGGACGCGGCCCGCGCCGGCCTCCTCGGGTGTCTGCTGCTGTTCAGGGTTGCGCTGGGTAGTAGTAGTGGTCATGACACTGCCTCCGCGATGGGGCCGAGAGCGAGGGCGGGAACGAACACGATCGCCGCGACGAGCACGATCGTGAAGGCGACCATCGTGGCGAACAGCGGGCCAGTGGTGACCAACGTGCCCGCGGTGGGCTCGATCTTCTTCTGTCGCGCCAGCGAGCCGCCCAGACAGAGCACGGCGATGATCGGTACGAACCGGCCCAGCGCCATCGCTATGCCGAGAGTGGACTGGAAGAAGTTACTGGTGACGGTGATGCCTGCGAACGCACTGCCGTTGTTGTTCGACGCCGATGTATAGGCGTAGAGCACTTCGGAGAAGCCGTGTTCACCGGCGTTGTTCATCGCACTGGCCGTGGATGGCAGGGCGATCGCGATACCGGTCAGGACCAGCACCAGGGTCGGCATCGCGAGAATCGCGATGGACGCCATGGTGACCTCGATCTTGCCGAGCTTCTTGCCCAGGAACTCGGGCGTCCGCCCCACCATCAAGCCGGCGAGGAACACGGCGATGATCGCCGTCACCAGGATGCTGTAGAGACCCGTACCGACACCGCCGGGGGTCATCTCGCTGAACATCATGTTCAGTATCGCGCCGCCACCGCCGAGGCCGGAGAAACTGTCGTGCGCGGAGTTGACCGCACCCGTGGACGTGGACGTCGTCGAGTTGGCGAACAGCGCCGATGCCGCGATGCCGAACCGGGTCTCCTTGCCCTCCGTGCCCGCACCCGCGAGCAGGGCTGCCTTGCCGGTCGGGTGGGTCTCGGCCCACCAGATGACGGCGAGCATGCAGCTCCAGATGAAGGCCATGACGCCCAGCAGCGCGTAACCCTGCTTCTTCCTGCGCACCATGACGCCGAACGTGCGGGTCAGCGAGACCGGGATGACAAGCAGCAGGAAGATCTCGATCAGGTTCGACCACCCGTTGGGGCTTTCGAACGGGTGACCGGAGTTGGCGTTGTAGATGCCACCGCCGTTGGTACCGAGTTCCTTGATGCTCTCCTCGGATGCCGCCGGGAACAGCGTCAACGTGTTCTTGGTGCCGTCCAGACCGGTGACCTGGGTACCGGAGTGCAGGCTCTGCACCACGCCGAGTCCGATCAGGACGATCGCGAAGACGAACGAGATCGGGATCAGGATGCGGACCGTGGCGCGGATGATGTCGACCCAGGCGTTGCCCAGCCGGTCGGTGTTGGCCCGGATGAAGCCGCGGATCAGGGCGACCGCGACGGCGATGCCGACCGCCGCGGACAGGAAGTTCTGCACCGTCAGGCCGATCATCGGCACGGTCGCGCCGAGGGTCGTTTCAGGGACGTACGACTGCCAGTTCGTGTTGGTGGTGAAGCTGACCGCGGTGTTGAAGGCCATGTTCGGCACGACAGCGCCGCGGCCGAAGGACAGTGGCAGGATCGGCTGGATCCGCTGGAACACGTACAGCAGAGCGACGCTGACGAACGAGAACCCCAGGATGCTGTACGCGTACGTGGTCCACCGCTGGTCGGACTCCGGGTCCACCCGGACGAGTCGGTAGATCCACCGCTCGACCACCCAGTGCTTGGTCGAGGTGAACACGCGGGCCATGTAGTCGCCGAGCGGCTTGTAACAGACCGCGAGGGCAACGAGCAGGAGCGCCAACTGCCCGAAGCCGGCCCCAGTCGATGACATCAGAATTTCTCCGGTCGGATCAGGGCGATGAACAAGTAGATGATCAGGGCGAGCGCCAGGATGCCGCCGATGATGTTGGCGATGGTGCCGGAACCGTTCATGCCGACACCCCCGTCAGCGTCATGCGCGGACGGCGTTCGCTTACCGGCGCGCTCATCGCAGCTTCTCCAGACCGCGCACCATCAGCGCGAGCAGTACGAAGATGCCGATGGTGAGCACGGCGTAGGCCACGTCGGCCATTGCGAGCCCTTCTCCCTCGAGCCGGTCGTCGGATTGACGACGATAACGGCGCCAGCGTGCCCCTGCCGGTCGACAACTTGACCCCAGCAGACGGGGCCTTTACACCGCACCGTCTCCCGTTGACGCGGTCTTGACGCGGGCGGTGACGCCGGTCTCCCGCGCGAACCCGGGACGGCCATCGGGTGGACGAATTTACTTGCATCAACTATGAATGTTGTTAGCCGATGTGTGATCAAGCGACCACGGAGGAGTGCGAGAAAATGTGCGGTATCACCGGTTGGGTCGCGTTCGACCGGGATCTCACTCGTGACCAGACCACCCTCGACGAGATGACCGAGACGATGGCCTGCCGCGGTCCGGACGCCCGCGGTACCTGGGCTACCCCGCATGCGGCACTGGGCCATCGACGGCTGGCCGTCATCGACATCGAGGGCGGCGCCCAGCCGATGACGCTGGCCACGGACGACCAGCAGGCGGGCACGCTCGCGCTCGTCTACAGCGGTGAGGCCTACAACTACACCGAGCTGCGCGACGAACTGCGCAGGCGCGGCCACCGCTTCCGCACCGACAGCGACACCGAGGTCGTGCTGCACGGGTACCTGGAATGGGGCACGGCCGTCGCCGAGCGCCTCAACGGCATGTACGCGTTCGCCATCTGGGACTCGCGGACCGAGAAGCTCGTGATGGTCCGCGACCGGATGGGCATCAAGCCCTTCTACTACTACCCGACCGCCGACGGCGTGCTGTTCGGCTCCGAGCCCAAGGCGATCCTGGCCAACCCGCTGGCCGAGCGGGTGGTCGGCCTGGACGGGCTGCGTGAGGTGTTCAGCTTCAGCAAGACGCCTGGCCAGGCGATCTGGGAGGGCATGCGTGAGGTCGTGCCCGGCACGGTCGTCACCGTCGACCGCAACGGGGTGCGCGAGACCGCGTACTGGACGCTGCACAGCCGCCCGCACGCCGACGGGCAGACCGAGTCCGTGGCGACCGTGCGCGAACTGCTCGACGACATCGTCCGCAGGCAGCTCGTCGCGGACGTGCCGCGCTGCGTGCTGCTGTCCGGTGGGCTGGACTCCAGCACGCTGACCGCGCTGGCCGCCGGTCAGCTGCGCGAGCAGGGCGAGACCGTGCGCAGCTTCGCGGTCGACTTCGTCGGTCAGACGGAGAACTTCACCGCCGACGACCTGCGGCCAACGCAGGACAGCCCGTACGTGCACGACGTGGCCGAGTACGTCGCCGCCCGGCACAGCGACATCGTGCTCAGCAGCGACGAACTGGCCGATCCGGACGTGCGGCGGGCGGTGATCGCGGCCAGGGACATGCCGACCGGCCTCGGTGACATGGACGCTTCGCTGTATCTGCTGTTCCGCGCGATCCGCCAGCACTCCACCGTGGCACTGTCCGGCGAGAGCGCGGACGAGGTGTTCGGCGGCTACCGGTGGTTCCACCAGCCGGAGGTCCAGCGGGCGGACACGTTCCCGTGGGTCGCGGCCATCTCGGCGTCGGCACCGAACAACGAGTCTCTCGGCCTGATCGAACCCGACCTGTTGTCCGCACTGGACCTGGGCGGCTACGTCCGGGATTCGTATGCCACGGCCGTCGCCGAAGTCGAGGCGCTGCCCGGGGAAAGCGAGCACGAGCGGCGGATGCGCGTGATCTGCTACCTGCACCTGACTCGGTTCGTGCGGATGTTGCTGGACCGTAAGGACAGGATGAGCATGGCGGTCGGTCTGGAGGTCCGGGTGCCGTTCTGCGACCACCGGCTCGTCGAGTACGTCTACAACGCACCGTGGTCGCTCAAGACCTACGACGGCAGGGAGAAGAGCCTGCTGCGCGGAGCGGCCCGGGACGTGCTGCCGGCATCGGTCGCCGAGCGGGTCAAGAGCCCCTACCCGTCCACCCAGGACCCGCAGTACCCGTTGGCCCTGCAACAGCAGGCCAAGGAACTGCTGACCGAAACGGACAGTCCGGTGTTCGCCCTGGTCCAACGGGACTGGCTGGTGGACGCGGTCGGCCGGGACGCGACGGCGATCGACCAGCGGACGCGGCACGGGCTGGAGCGGGCACTCAATCTGGCAGTCTGGCTGGACATCTACCGACCCCAGGTGCGAACGTCGCGAGCATGACGGCCGACACGGCGAGCGACCCGGTGCGCGGGTCGGGCCTGCCGAGTTCCACGACGGACGGACCCGCGGCTGAGCCGGGCGACGACACCGCGCTCCAACTGGTGCTCACCCTGCACCGCCTGGTGCGCAGCCTGCGCGGCCCGCTGCCCGTCGCGGGCCTGCACCCGACGCAACTGCTCGTACTGGCCCAGCTCACCGAGGCGGGACCGCTCCGCATCGGTGAGCTGGCCGCCCGGGTGCCGTGCTCGCAGCCGACGGCCACCACCGTCGCCAACGGCCTTGAGCTGGCCGGCTTCGTGCGTCGGGACCGCGACACGACGGATGGCAGGGCGATCCGGCTGCACATCACCGAGGCGGGCCGGGCCGCCGTGCGCGAAGTGGTCCGAGCACAGGCCGCACTGCTCCGGCAACGCCTGGACGTGCTCGCCGACGCCGACCGGGACCGCATCGAAGCCGCGGTCCCGGTCCTGCGGCGGATGGTGGTCCCGCCGACCGCCTAGTGGCGCATCCGGTAACCCTCACCGGGTAATGCCGGTTCCAGGCGGACACCTCGCGGCGTTGCCGTCGGCCCAGATACCACAGATGTACCTGGGCCATCTCCGTATCGCTATGCACCCACCTGGAACCGGAATTCCACCGGCATGGGCACTGGACCCACCCCTAGCGAGCCGTTCGCTTCGCGCGGGGTGGCGGTTGGCAGTGCGGGCAGTAGTAGGACGAGCGGTTCATGAACGGCTGGCGGACGACCTCGGTGCCGCAGCGGGGGCACGGTTCACCCTCCTGGCCGTACACGGCGAGTGACCGGGAGAAGTAGCCCGACTCGCCGTTCACGTTGACGTACAACGAGTCGAACGACGTGCCGCCGACCGCGAGTGCCTCTGTCATCACCTCGGTCGCTGCCGTCAGCACCGATGTCGCCGCCGGGCTGGTCAGCGTGGCCGTCGGGCGGGACCAGTGCAGCTTGGCCCGCCACAGGGCCTCGTCCGCGTAGATGTTGCCGATGCCCGACACCAGCGACTGGTCCAGCAGCGCGCGCTTGACCTCGGTGCGCTTGTGCCGCAGGGCCGCGACCACGCTCGGCAGGTCGAACTCGTCCTCCAGCGGGTCACGGGCGATGTGCGCGATCAGGTCGGGCACCGGGCCGACGGTCGGCGAGTCGACCAGCTCCGTCACGACGAGATTGCCGAACGTGCGCTGATCCACGAACCGCAGCTCGGGACCCTGGTCGACGAACACGAACCGCACCCGCAGGTGTGTCTCGTCGGGCTGGCCGACCGGGTTGACCAGCAGCTGGCCGCTCATACCGAGGTGGGCCAGCACCGCCTCGCCGTCGCCGAGTTCCAGCCACAGGTACTTGCCGCGCCTGCGTACCGCCGTCACCGTGCGGCCGGCGAGCCTGCCCTCGAAGTCACTGCCGCCGGCCAGATGCCGCCGCACGGCCCTGGGATGCAGGACCTCGACCTTCGCGATGGTGCGGCCTGCCACATGTGCGGCCAGGCCGCGCCGGACACTCTCGACCTCAGGAAGCTCTGGCACGAGGAGATTCTGACCTCTCCCGCCGACAAACCGGCGCCACCTGCTTCAGTCGCCGTCCGGCTCGGTCGGCCGCTCGCCGTTCTCCGATTCGGTGGGAGCCTCCTCGGCGTCCGGCTCGGCAGCCAGCGACGTGTACAGCTCCGTGTACGCCGTCTCGGCGGCCTTCTGCTCGGCTTCCTTCTTGGTCCGCCCGTTGCCGGCGCCGTAGCTGTTGCCCGCCACCACGACCGTCGCGCGGAACTCCTTGCGATGGTCGGGACCGGACTCGTCGACCAGGTACTCGGGCACGCCGAGGCCGGCCGCCGCGGTCAGCTCCTGCAGGCTCGTCTTCCAGTCCAGGCCAGCACCCAGCCGCGGTGCCTCGGCCATCACCTGGCCGAACAGATGGTGCACCAACGCGCGGGCCGGCTCGAGGCCGTGGGCGAGATAGACCGCCCCGATCACGGCTTCCAGCCCGTCCGCGAGGATGCTCGCCTTGTCCCGGCCGCCGGTCAGCTCTTCGCCACGACCGAGCAACAGGTAGGCACCCAGCCCGCCGTCGCCCAGGTCGCGGGCGACGCCTGCCAGCGCGTTCATGTTGACCACGCTGGCCCGCAGCTTCGCCAGCCTGCCTTCGGGCAGCGTCGGATGCGCGTTGTAGAGGTGGTCAGTGACGATGACACCGAGCACGGCGTCACCCAGGAATTCGAGCCGCTCGTTGGGCGGCAGGCCACCGTGTTCGTACGCGTACGAACGGTGCGTCAGCGACAGCGTCAGCAGCTCGGCGTCCAGATCGACGCCGAGTGCCTTCAGTAGCGGCGCACGGTCGGTGCGTTCACCCCGCACGTTCTTACCCCCCATGGCGCATCACCACCCAGGGGCCAGCCGGTCAGGCCGGCTGGACAACTTGGCGGCCGTCGTACTGTCCACAGGTCGGGCACACCACGTGCGGCAGCTTCTGCGCACGGCAAGCCCGGTTGTTGCACTCCACCAGCGTGGGGGCAGTGGCCTTCCACTGGCTCCGGCGCGCTCGGGTGTTCGAGCGGGACATTTTCCGCTTCGGGACGGCCACGACTACTTCTCCTCGTCACACACAGTTTGTTCGCACCTGGTCGGCTCGCGAACGCCGGGTTTTGCTCGGCGGACCGGCGTCAGCGGTCAGCCACCAGCGCCGAACCGGTCCCGCAGACCAGCCCAGCGAGGATCTATCGTCTCATGCCCATGGTCGGGGCCGAGATCGGCCCACCGGCCACCGCAGTCCGGGCACAGGCCCGGACAGTCCGGCGAGCACAGCGGGGCCTGCGGCAACGCCAGCACGATCGCGTCCCGGACCACCGGTTCAAGATCGACCAGATCGTCGACCAGCCGGAAGACCTCGTCCTCGTCGGTCGTGGAGTCGGTCGCGCTGTCCGGGTAGGCGAACAGCTCGGTGAACTCCACATCGACGCGCTCGACCAGCGGGTCGAGGCAGCGGGCGCACTCGCCGTCCAGCTCGGCCGTGGCCGTGCCGGACACCAGGACGCCCTCCACCACCGATTCCGCCAGCACCTCGAACGCGACCTCGCGGCTCGTGGGCAGCGACACGACCGGCTCGAAGCCGATCTCGTGGCTCAACGGCGCCGACCGCTCGTAGCGACGGCTGTGGCCCGGTCGCCGGCCGAGGTCCCTGGTGTCGATCACCCAGGGGCCGGCCGTCGCCGGGCGCGCTGTGGAAGAACGGTGCTGAGTCATGCCTACTTCGGGGTGCTGGGAATCGTGCACGATGACGGTGCCGGAGCTCACCGGCACAGCCGTTCCAGGGTACGCGAATCGCACCCCGGACCGGAAACGAGAATACCCGCCGCGGTCGCTACTCCCGGTAGTCGAACGGACGGCCGTTGGCCACGCCGACCGGGGGACGCAACCGCGACCGGCCCTTACCGACCGTGCGCAGGGTGTGCGCCAGCAGCTCCTCGAACTCGCCGAGCTTGTCGTCCACGTAGGCGTCGCACTCGGTGCGCACCTGGTCGATCTCGGTCTGCGCCGCGTCCATGATCCGGGTGGACTCGGCGTGCGCGGCCTGGACGACCTCGGTCTGCGAGACCAGCCTGTCCTGCTCGGCCTGGCCCTCGTCGATGGCCCGCTCGTAGGCGTTGCGGCCCGCCTGCAGCATCCGCTCCGCCTCGTCCTGCGACCGGCCGACCAGGTCCTCGTACTCGGCGCGACCGGCGTCCACCACGCGGCGGGCCTCGGCCTCCGCGTCGGCGACCATCCGCTCGGCCCGCTCCTTGGCCTCGGCGAGCACCCGGTCCGCCTCGGTCCGCGTCTCGGTGACCAGCTGTTCGGCCTCCACCTCGGCCTTGTTCAGCCGCAGGTCGGCCTCGTGCTGGGCCTTGCCGATCAGCTCGTCCTTGTTGTCCAGCACGTCCTGGGCGTCGTCCAGCTCACCCGGGATGGCATCGCGTACCTCGTCCAGCAGCTCCAGCACGTCACCGCGAGGCACCACGCAACCGGACGTCATGGGGACGCCGCGGGCCTCCTCGATGATGGTGACCAGCTCGTCGAGAGCCTCGAACACCCGGTACACGGCTACTCCCCGGTCGCGATTCCCCCGCCCGCGCACGAGCGGGCGCTGCTACCGAACAGTTTGCCCCGGGTGGGTGCCCCAGGTTCGGACCATCGTGTCACCGGGCGTGTCCGGCTACGGTGCCCGCATGACTGCGGTGATCAGGCGCGCGACCCGCGCCGACGTGCCGGCGATCGTGGCCATGCTGGCCGACGACGCGCTCGGCGTCAGCCGGGAACGGCCGGGCGATCCGGTGTACGAGGCCGCATTCGACGCGGTGACGGCCGACCCGAACCAGCTGCTGGTCGTCGCCGAGGTGGCCGGCGAGCCTGCGGGCACGCTGCAGCTGACGTTCATCCCCGGCCTGTCCCGGCTCGGTGCCGTGCGCGCGCAGATCGAGGCCGTGCGGATCCGGTCCGATCAGCGTGGCAGCGGGCTGGGCGGGGAACTCGTCGGCTGGGCCGTCGACACCGCCAGGGAGCGCGGGTGCGCGCTGGTGCAGCTGACCACGGACGTGAGCCGGGCCGACGCGCACCGGTTCTACGAGCGGCTCGGGTTCCGGGCCAGCCACGTGGGCATGAAACTGGCGCTCTAGTGGCGCGTCCAGTAAGAGCTGCTAACACAATAACTGTTCGGCTCGCGTCGCCCAGGCACGCCATCTGCGGCGTTGTCGTCGGCCCCGGTACAACAGCGGTACCGGGACCTCCTCCGCCTTGCAGCCGGCGCACCTGGACGCCGCTCCCTGATCGAACGCCATTGTGTTAGCAGCTCTAAGCCTCACCGGGTATTCCACCGGCATGGTCACCGGACACCACTAGTTGGCGGTGCGCTGCTCGGCGAACCTGGCCAGCATCCTGCGGTGCACCAGATCGGGCACCAGGTGGGCGACGTCCCCGCCGTACGCGGCGACCTCCTTGACCAGTGAACTGGACAGGAAGCTCCACAACGGATTGGTCGGCATGAACAGCGTCTCGACACCGGAGAGCTGCTGGTTCATCTGGGCCATCTGCAGCTCGTAGTCGAAGTCGCTGACCGCGCGCAGGCCCTTGGTGATCACCGCCACGTCGTTGCGCTTGCAGTAGTCGACCAGCAGGCCGTGCCACGAGTCGACGCGCACGCCGGGCAGGTGGGAGGTCACGTCGGTGAGCATCTCGATCCGCTCGTCGACGGTGAACAGGCCCTTCTTGGTCTTGTTCACCATGACCGCGACGATGACCTCGTCGAAGATGCCGGCCGCCCGCTCGATGATGTCGATGTGGCCGTTGGTGACCGGGTCGTAGGAACCTGGACAGACCGAGCGCCTCATGTGCCGGGACCGTAGCAGCAGCGCGCGCGGCGCTCAGGCAGGCGTGGCCGCCATCACTCCCACGCGGCCGCCCAACCGATCCAGTGCGTCATCGTGTCGCCGTAGCGGCGGGATCGGATCACCGTCCACCCGCCGGGCAGCAGCGGCTCACCGTCCCTGGCCGACCGTTCCAGCACCAGCACGCCGTGCCCGGCCAGCCATCCGTTGCCCGCCAGCCGCTCCAGCACGACGGCCACCTGTTGCGCGGTGACCGCGTACGGCGGATCGGCCAGCACCACGTCGAACGGCTCGCTCGCCCGGTCCGCGAGCACCGTCTCGACCGCGCCGGGCACCACCACGGTGCCGGGCAGGCCCACCGTGGCGACGTTGCGGCGCAGCACCTCCAGGGCCTTGCGGTCGCTCTCCACGAACGTGACGGAAGCCGCACCGCGGGACAGTGCCTCCAGGCCGAGCGCGCCGGATCCGGCGTACAGGTCCAGCACCAGGGCGCCGTCCAGGTCGATCGCGGCCTCCAGCGCGCTGAACATCGCCTCGCGCACGCGTTCGGACGTCGGGCGGGTGCCCTTGGGCGGCACGACCAGCCGCCTGCCGCCCGCCACGCCGGCCACGATCCTGGTCACGGCACCATCGTCCATCACGCCCGATGGAAGCGGTGGGCGGCATCGGCGTAGTGTCGACAACCGGCCCTTTTCCCTGGGCCGGGGGCCGTTCCGTTAGCGAGACCAGGAGCGCGAGTGCGGGAGGACGCCGTCAGGCAGGCTGAGATCGCCGTCGAGCAGCGACACGTCGATCGCGTGTACAGCAGGCTGGCGGAGGTGCGGTCGGAGACCGAGGCCATGCGGGACCGGGGGTATCAGATCGCGCACGGCGCGGACCGCGAGGCCATTTTCGAGCAGGCGCAGATGCTCATCGAGCGCGACGTGATGGTCCAGTACGCGAACAAGGTGCTGCAGGCGCTGGACGCGGAGCACGAGGGCCTGGTGTTCGGGCGCCTGGACGTCGGCCCCGGCGAGGACCAGCCCGACGGCGAGCTGCTCTACGTGGGCAGGCTCGGGCTGCGCGACGCGAACTTCGACAACCTGGTGCTGGACTGGCGGGCGCCCGCGTCGGCCGCGTTCTACCAGGCGACCGCCGAGTACCCGATGGGTGTGCTGCGACGGCGGGTGATCCGGTGCTCGCGGGAGCGCGTGCTGGACATCGACGACGACGTGCTCGCGCCCGGCGCGCTGCCCGCCGACATCAACGTGGTCGGCGAGGGCGCGCTGATGGCGTCGCTGGGCCGGGCGCGCGGCGACCGCATGCGCGACATCGTGGCCACCATCCAGCGCGAGCAGGACGAGGCGATCCGGTCCCCCTCGGCGGGTGTCACCGAGATCACCGGCGGTCCCGGCACGGGCAAGACGGCGGTCGCGCTGCACCGGGCCGCGTACCTGCTGTACCGGCACCGCAGGGCGATGACCGGCGCGGGCGTGCTGGTCGTGGGGCCCTCGCCGGTGTTCACCAACTACATCTCGCGCGTGCTGCCCTCGATGGGTGAGGACAGTGCCGAGCTGCGCGCGCTGGGCGAGGTGCTCGACGGCGTCGGCACCACCCGTCTGGACGACGCGCCGACGGCCGCGGTCAAGGGGTCGGCGCGGATGCCCCGGGTGCTGCGCCGAGCGCTGCGGCAGACGCCGCCGGACGTGCCCGACGAGCTGCGGCTGGTCTACCACGGCGAGGTGCTTCGACTGTCCGGCGTGGACCTGGAGAAGGTGCGGCGGGCCGTGCACCGCAGGGGTGGGCAGCCCAACCGGTCGCGCGTGGACGCTGCCGAAGCGGTGCTGGAAGCGTTGTGGCAGAAGGCGGAGGCCTATCAGGCCGACGATGCGGGCGCCGGCCGGTTCCAGGTCCGGCACGGCGAGCTGGTGACGGAGCTGGGCGAGCGGATCGAGTTCCACCGGTTCCTGGTGCGGTGGTGGCCGGTGCTCACGCCCGCGGGCATCCTCGGCTGGCTGGGTGATCGCAAGCGCCTCGCGCAGGCCGCGGGCCGCACGTTCACCGACACCGAGCTGGATCTGATGGCCGCGTCCTGGACGCGGCACCCTGACGACCCGTCGGTGGCCGACGTCGCGCTGCTGGACGAGCTGCGCACCATGTTGGGTGAGCCCCGGCGCAGGCGGCGCGGCACGCAGCCGGAGTCGACCGCGTCGCGGCGGCCCGCGCACTACGACGAGTACGCGCACGTCGTCGTGGACGAGGCGCAGGACCTCTCGCCGATGCAGTGGCGGATGGTCGGGCGCCGCGGCCGGTACGCGAGCTGGACGATCGTGGGCGACCCGCTGCAGAGCGCATGGCCCGACCCGGACGAAGCGCTGGCCGCGCGGGAGGCGGCGCTGCGGTCGGTGCGGACCCGGCGGCAGTTCGTGCTGCGCACCAACTACCGGAACTCGGCGGAGATCTTCGAGCTGGCGGCTGGGGTGCTGGCCGGTCAGTCGGCGCGCGACGACCTGCCGACCGCGGTCCGTCAGACCGGAGTCGAGCCCGTCGTGACGACGGTCGAGGCCGCCGCACTACCCGCCGCGACCAGGCGTGCCGCCGCGGAATTACTGGGCGGCGTGACCGGCACGGTCGGTGTCATCACGGCGATGGCGGACCGCGACCGGGTGGCCGCCGAGCTGGCCGACCTGGATCCGGACCGGCTTCGGGTGGTGGGCAGCATGGACGCCAAGGGCCTGGAGTACGACGCGGTCGTGGTCGTCGAACCGGCCGGGCTGATCGCCGAGGCGGCAGTGCCCGACGCAGGTCGCCGGTCGCTGTACGTAGCGCTGACCAGGGCGACACAGCAGCTGACCGTGATCACGACGGACCCGTCGGTGCTCTCCGGTGACGCCGCGTCGCCAGTCCCGGAATCCGGCCAACAGGGTCTGTTCTGACTTTCGGCCGGTCGGCGGACGGCGTTCGGCCCGGACGATCAGGCCCTTCGGCCCTGCTGCCCTCTCCGGCCGAGGCGCACGGTGGGGTGGTGAGCCGTCGTCTCGACGGGAGGCGTCGCCGCACCGACGCGGAGGTGTAGTCGACGTGACTCCCTATCCGGTGACCCTCGAAGGACGGCTCGACCGGCCCATGCGTGGGCTGTGGCTGGTCAAGTGGCTGTTGGTGATCCCGCACGCCATCGTGCTGTTCTTCCTGTGGATCGCGTTCTACGTGCTGACCGTCGTCGCGTTCTTCGCGATCCTGATCACCGCGAAGTATCCGAGATGGATCTTCGACTTCAACCTCGGTGTGCTGCGGTGGACGTGGCGCGTCGGGTACTACAGCTACAGCGCACTGGCCACCGACAAGTACCCGCCGTTCACCCTCGGCCGCGCGCCGGACTACCCGGCCACGCTGGACGTCGCCTACCCGGAGCGGCTCTCCCGCGGTCTGGTGCTGGTGAAGTGGTGGCTGCTGGCGATCCCGCACTACATCGTGCTGGCGGTCTTCCTCGGCGCGAACTACCCGGTGTACAACTCGGCGTCGGCGGGCGGCGCGGCCACGGGTGTGGTGAGCGTCAGCGTGACGGGCCTGCTGACCATCTTGGTCCTGTTCGCGGCCATCGTGCTGTTGTTCAAGGCGCGCTACCCGGAGGGCATGTTCGCGTTCGTGATGGGGATCAACCGGTGGGTGTACCGGGTCATCGGGTACGCCGCCCTGATGACCGACCGGTACCCGCCGTTCCGCATCGACCCCGGCGAGACCGAGCCGCAGCCCGACCCCGTGACTCCCGAGCCTGCCCACAGCGGAGCTTTCTGACCAACGCGGGCGGTACCGGTCGCCAGGCGATGGGCGGCCGGTGCCCGGTGTCCGTTGTCCGCTGTCCACCGACAACGGTGTACTCAACCGGTCCTAACGGACTCGCCGTCCACAACGGACTCCGGAGTCACGGGCGGCTGTTTCGCCAGCGGTCGAAGAACTGTTCGGAGTCACCGCCTGCCGACGGGTCCTGTTCCAGCTCCGGGAACCGGTTCGCGACGGATGCCCTTGCCCGCTCGTAGCGGTCGTTCGCCGCGACCAGCTCGTCGAGCTGGTGTGCCAGGAACGCGTCGAGCGGCACGCCTTTCTTGGCTGCCAGCAGGGTGGCTGCCTGCAGCGTGGCGTCGCTGAGTTCAAGTGTCACTCGGCCCATGCGCCCCAGGGTATGGCCTGCCGGAGCGAGATTCCGGTAAATCCTTCAGTTCACCCGAGAACGACGAGCAGGTCACCGCCCTCGACCTGCTGCACGGACCCGATCGCCAGCCGCCGCACCGTGCCGCCCTGGGGCGCGGTGATCGCCGCCTCCATCTTCATGGCCTCGATGGTCGCCACGGTCGCACCCGCCTCGACCGCGTCGCCCTCGGCCACCGACAGCGTGACCACGCCGGCGAACGGCGCCGCGACGTGGTTCGGGTCGCGCCGGTCGGCCTTCTCGGCGACCGGCAGGTCGGACGCGACGGACCGGTCCCGCACCTGCATCGGCCGCAGCTGGCCGTTCAACGTGGCCACCACGGTCCGCAGGCCGCGCTCGTCGGCGTCGGCGACCGCCTCCAGTTCGATGAGCAGCCGCACGCCGGGCTCCAGGTCGACCGCGTACTCCTCGCCCGCCTGCAACCCGTAGAAGAAACCCTTGCTGCCCAGCACGCTGGTGTCGCCGTACTCCTCACGGTGTGCCTCGAACTCCTTGGCCGGCCCGGGGAACAGCAGCCGGTTGAGCGTCGCGCGGGGCGATTCGGCCAGCTCGGCGCGGTCGGCGGCACTCAGCTCGGCCACCGGTCGCGGCTCGGCCCTGCCTTGCAGCGCCTTGGTCCGGAACGGCTCCGGCCAGCCGCCGGGCGGGTCACCGAGGTCGCCGCGCAGGAACCCGACCACCGAGTCGGGCACGTCGAACCGGCCCGGATCGGCCTCGAACTCCGCCGGGTCCACACCGGCACCGACCAGGTGCAACGCGAGGTCGCCGACCACTTTGGACGACGGCGTGACCTTCACCAGCCTGCCCAGCATCCGGTCGGCCGCCGCGTAGGCGTCCTCGATGGCCTCGAAGCGGTCGCCCAGCCCGAGCGCCACGGCCTGGGTGCGCAGGTTGGACAGCTGCCCGCCGGGGATCTCGTGGTGGTAGACGCGACCGGTCGGCGCGGGCAGCCCGGCCTCGAACGGCGCGTACACCCGCCGGACCAGCTCCCAGTACGGCTCCAGGTCGCACATCGCCTGCAGGCTCAGCCCGCTGGGCCGGGCACTGTGGTCGGTCGCCGCGACCAGCGCGGACAGCGACGGCTGGGACGTGGTCCCGGACATCGACGCGACGGCCCCGTCCACCGCGTCGGCACCCGCGCCGATCGCGGCCAGGTAGGTGGCCAACTGGCCACCGGCCGTGTCGTGCGTGTGCAGGTGCACGGGCAGGTCGAACTCCTTGCGCAGCGCGGTCACCAGCCGCTGCGCCGCGGGCGGCCGGAGCAGGCCAGCCATGTCCTTGACGGCCAGCACGTGCGCGCCCGCGGCCACGATCTGCTCGGCCAGCTTCAGGTAGTAGTCCAGCGTGTAGAGGCGTTCGCCCGGGTCGGACAAATCGGCCGTGTAGCAGAGCGCGACCTCGGCCACCGCGGTGCCGGTCGCGCGGACGGCGTCGATCGCGGGCCGCATCTGCTCGACGTCGTTGAGGGCGTCGAAGATCCGGAAGATGTCGATGCCGGTCGCGGTGGCCTCGCGGACGAACGCGTCGGTCACCTCGGTCGGATAGGGCGTGTAGCCGACCGTGTTGCGGCCGCGCAGCAGCATCTGCAGGCAGATGTTGGGCACGGCCTCGCGCAGCGCGGCCAGCCGTTCCCACGGGTCCTCGGCCAGGAACCGCAGCGCCACGTCGTAGGTCGCGCCGCCCCAGCACTCCAGGGACAGCAGCTGCGGCGCGCTGCGGGCCACATAGGGCGCGATGGCCAGCAGATCCTTGGTGCGGACGCGCGTGGCCAGCAGCGACTGGTGCGCGTCGCGGAACGTGGTGTCGGTGACCCCGATGGTCGGCGAGGACCGCAGCCACCGGGCGAACGCCTCCGGGCCGTCGGCGGCCAGCCGCTGCTTCGAGCCGGCCGGTGGTTCGGCGCTCAGGTCGAGCCGCGGCAGCTTGGTGCCCGGGTCCGGCACGGTCGGGCGGGCGCCGTTGGGCCGGTTGACCGTGATGTCGGCCAGGTAGTTCAGCAGCCGGGTGCCGCGGTCGGCGGAGTGCCGTGCGGTGAGCAGGTGCGGCCGTTGCTCGATGAACGACGTGGTGACCCGGCCCGCCCGGAAGTCCGGGTCGTCGAGTACGGCCTGCAGGAACGGGATGTTGGTGGAGACGCCCCTGATCCGGAACTCGGCCAGGGCCCGCCGCGCGCGGGACACCGCGGTCGGGAAGTCGCGGCCGCGGCAGGTCAGCTTGACCAGCATCGAGTCGAAGTGCGCGCTGATCTCGGTGCCGGCGAACGTGGTGCCACCGTCCAACCGGATGCCCGCCGCCACCGGGCGAGCGGTACGCGCTGATCATCCCGGTGTCCGGCCGGAAACCGTTGGCCGGATCCTCGGTGGTGATCCGGCACTGCAGCGCCGCGCCACGCAGCCGGATCGAGTCCTGCGACAGCCCGATGTCGGCGAGGGTCTCCCCGGACGCGATGCGCAGCTGCGACTGGACCAGATCGACGTCGGTGACCTCCTCGGTCACCGTGTGCTCGACCTGGATGCGCGGGTTCATCTCGATGAAGACGTGGTTGCCGCGCTCGTCGACGAGGAACTCGACCGTCCCCGCGTTGGTGTACCCGATGTGG
This sequence comes from Candidatus Melainabacteria bacterium, assembly GCA_963780635.1. Taxonomy (GTDB): domain Bacteria; phylum Actinomycetota; class Actinomycetes; order Mycobacteriales; family Pseudonocardiaceae; genus DATEPR01. Next base: position 983,209 of record CAWACW010000011.1, on the reverse strand, counting down.
GTGGCGAACTTGACGGCGTCGGCGCAGATCCGGACCCGCAGCTCGGGGTCCAGCGCCGGCGCGGGCGCGATCTCGATGACCTTCTGGTGCCGGCGTTGCAGCGAGCAGTCCCGCTCGTACAGGTGCAGGACGGTCCCGGCGCCGTCGGCCAGGATCTGCACCTCGATGTGCCTGGGTTCGAGGACGGCCTGCTCCAGGAACACCGTCGCGTCGCCGAACGCGGACTCGGCCTCGCGCATCGCGGCCTCGATGGACTCGCGCAGCGTGCTCTGCTCGGGCACCCGGCGCATACCGCGGCCACCACCACCGGCGACGGCCTTGACGAACACCGGGAATCCGATGTCGTCGGCCGCGGCCACCAGGGCGTCGACGTCGTCGGACGGCTCGGACGAGCGCAGCACCGGCAGCCCGGCCTCGCGGGCGGCGGCCACGGCCCTGGCCTTGTTGCCGGTCAGCTCCAGTACCTCGACGCTCGGTCCGACGAACGTGATGCCGGCTGCCCGGCAGGCGCGCGCCAGCTCCGGGTTCTCCGACAGGAAGCCGTAGCCGGGGTACACGGCATCGGCACCGGACCGCCGCGCCGCGGAGATGATCTCCTCGACGGACAGGTAGGCCCGGACCGGATGCCCGGGCTCACCGATCTGGTACGCCTCGTCGGCCTTCAGCCGGTGTGTCGAGTTGCGGTCCTCGTACGGGAACACGGCGACCGTGCCCGCGCCCAGCTCGTACGCGGCCCGGAAGGCACGGATCGCGATCTCACCGCGATTGGCGACCAGCACCTTGCTCAGCATCCCCGGCTCCTCACGTCGTCGGTGCGCCGGCACGGCTGTGACCGGGCCGACGTCCCTGGCACGTTACCGTGCCACCTCCGACGTGCGGGAATGCAGTCTCGCGTGCTGGGCGCCACGGCGCTGTGCACACGGTGCGGCCGGCCGCGGCGGGTGTCACCCGGAAGGGTCTCCGCGTGCCCGCGATCGCAGGCCGCACACAGCAGGATGGGCCCCCGCGCCGGAGGGCCCATCCTGTTTGAAGCGGTGCAGCGCGGGCTCAGTGCCCGCCCTTGCCGCCGCCCTTGCCGTTGCTGCTGCCGCCGCTGACCACAGCGCCGGTCTTGGTGTTGAGGATCAACGGAGTCGTGTTCGGCTTCTGGTTGAAGTTGAACATGCGGTCCAGCGATCCGGCGATGACGTCGTTGGAACCGTCACCGATGCTGCCCAGCTTCCAGTTGTCCTCGATGAACTGCAGGACGGACGACTGGTCGGTGAGCGTGCTGTCCACGAAGTTGGTCTTCGCGTACGGGGAGATGACCAGCAGCGGCAGGCGCGGCCCGTAACCGCAGCGGTCGTTGCCGTCGGACAGGTTGATCCGCGCGTCGGTGCAGATCGCGGCGTCCTTCGCCGCGTCGTGCGAGCCGTTCACGATCGGCGAGACGACGTGGTCGTACCAGCCGTCCGAGTCGTCGTAGGCGATGACGATGGCCGTGTTCTTCCAGTCCTTCGACTGCTGGATCAGGTTGATCTCGCTCGTCAGGAAGGTCTGCTCGTCGAGCGGGTCGGAGTAGCCGGCGTGGCCGTCCTGGTACTCGGGAGCCTTGAGGAAGCTGACCGCGGGCATGTTGCCGGACTTGAGCGCCTGGTTGAAGACGGACAGGTCGTAGTTGTGGTTCGCCTGGTCGGTCGTGCCGACGGCCTTCTCCGAGGACGGCGGCAGGTGCTTCGGGTTCGCCGTCGAGCGGTAGTAGGCGAACGGGTTGTGGTGCGGGCTGTAGTCGGCCGCGCTGGCACCGATCACGTTGGTGTGAGCGGCACCGCAGACGGCAAGGCCGGCGGCGTTGGTGCTGGTCGGCGCGAAGCCGCCCTGGAACCAGCCCCAGGTGATCTGCTTGGAGTCGAGCAGGTCGCCGACGTTCTTGCCCTCCATCGCGGCGAGGTCGCCGGTGCTGGTGTGGCTGGTGTCCGAGCAGTCGTCGAACTCGGGGTCGTCGTCACCGAAGATGGTGCCGACGCCCTTGGTGCTCGGGTCGCCGATGAAGCCGGCGTCGGGCGGGTTGACCTGGGCACCGGCGCTCGGGGGCGTGGACTTGACCGCGATGGCCTGCGCCGTCGAGCCGGAGATCAGGTTCAGCGCACCCGGCGTCGACGGGCCGAACTGGGTGTCGAACGAGTTGTCGTTCAGCGCGTAGTGCTGCGCGTAGTTCCACAGCCCGGTGACGGTGTTGCCGTCGTAGTAGTCCATGACCAGACCCGGCTCGCCGAAGATGATCGGCTCGCCGGTGCAGACGTCGGTCTCCGTGTTCTGCACGAAGGCGTCCATCTTGCCGTTGTCCTCGGCCTTCTGCTCCGGACCGTACGAGTGGTTCTGGTCGCACGTCACGGCCTGGCTCGGGGCCAGTCGCTTCGGGTCGAACTCGTTCGGGTTGCTGTTGAGCAGCGCCGGGGTCAGGCCGTTGACCTTGGGCGTGTTCTTCGCCGCGGTGAACTTCGTGCCGTCGGTGTTCGTCGCGTTCGGGTAGGTACCGAAGTAGTGGTCGAACGAGATGTTCTCGTCGAACAGCACGACGACGTGCTTGATCGGCGTGGTGGGGTTGCCCAGACCCCATCGGGCTGATTGGAGCGCGGCGCCGGCCTGCGTGGTGGCAGAACAGCCAGCCAGGGTCAGTCCGATGACCGCTGCGGCTGACACCGCGGCCACCGTGCCGCGGGACCACCTGGGTCGCCGCAAGCCTGTTGACCTTACTGACACTTGTCCTCCTCGGTGCGGTACTGCGGTTCGGGTATACCGGGGTGGTGCACGGGCTGCGGTTCAGCCCAGCATGGAGCGCCCGAAGTGATCGGACGAGTCGCGAACGCCTGGCAGCGCGAAGAAGTAACCGCCACCGAACGGCGAGATGTAGTCGACCAGCGGTTCGTCCACCAGACGCGTCTGGATGGCCTCGAACTGCCGCTGGATGTCCTGCTGGAAGGCACTGAAGATCAGGCCCTGGTTGAGGTTGCCGTTCACGTCGACGCCCAGGTCGTAGCTGTAGCCGTGCCGCACGAGCCGGTTGTTCTCCGTCTGCGGCGTCCTCGGGTTGGCCCGGCGGATGTGGGCGGTCAGTGGGATGGCCGTGCCGATCGGGTCGTTCGTGTAGTTCGGCAGGTCCATCTCGTGGTTGCCGTCCAGCGGGGCACCGCTGTCGCGGCGCCTGCCGAACATGTTCTCCTGCTCCCGCACGGACACCCGGTCCCAGAACTCGACGAGCATCCGGATCAGCCGGACGACGTGATACGTGCCGCCGGCCGCCCAGTCCTGCTCACCGTTGCCCTGACCTGCCCACACCAGTTGGGACATCTTCTTGGCGTCGGTGACCTCGGGGTTCGCGGTCCCGTCCTTGAATCCCATCAGGTTGCGCGGGGTGCCCGACGGCCGCGGCGGGCTGTTGAACCCGTCGATCCGCCACCGCAGCTGCATGCCGCCCCTGGTCTGGCGGGTCAGGTCGCGCACCGCGTGCACCACGGTGTCGTTGTTCGGCGCGGCGAGCTGGATCATCAGGTCGCCGTGGCACCAGGCGGGATCCAGGTCGTCGTTGGGGAACTCCTTCATCGCGGTCAGCCGGGCGGGCTTGCGCGACGCGAGGCCGAACCGGTCGTCGAACAGCGACGCGCCGGCACCGACCGTGACCATGAGCCCGTCCGGCACGACCTCGGCGCCGAGCACGCCGGAGTCCGACGGCGGGGCCGTGATGCCGACCGGCTCCGGCATGCCGCCCTGGGTCAGGAACCTGGCCCGGTCGGTGATGGTGCGCAGCAGGTCGGTCAGTTCGGCCTTGTTGTCCGCGATCACGTCGCAGGACAGGAACGCGCCCTGACGGGCGACCGGGTGCAGGATGCCGTTCTGGTGCACACCGTGCAGCGGAACTGCGGGAGCGGTGCCGTTGAGCGGCGTGTCGTCGGTCGGCTCGGCCGCGTTGGCCAACGAGCCCGCACCGGTCGCCGCGGCGCCGACGGCACCCGCGCCGATCAGCGCACCGGTCAGGAAGGACCTGCGCCGAATACTCGAACTCTCGGTCACGGGGTCCTCCTGGGCTCGGTGATCGCCGCGATCGGGGCCAGCTTCTCGACCAGCTCACCGAGCGTGCCGTTGATCTTCTCGCGGGTGGCCTGCGGCAGCTTCTGGACCGGCGTCCATGTGCCGTTGTGGTCCTGCGCCCCGACGACCTGCTGGAACCGGTTGAGCCAGTTGTCCACATCGGACAATCCCGGGTACCTGGTCAGCAGCAGCGGCCGGAGCACGCTGAGCACCTCACGGTCGCCGGTCGCGTTGGCGTTCGCTGTGGCCAGGTTGGTGCCGCTGCCGTAGTCGGTCTTGCCGGTCAGCTCGAACTGGAGCGTGTTCTCCATGATCTCGTGCGTGCGCAGGCCCATGTCCAGCGCTTCCGGCTCGAACTGCGGCAGATCGTGCCGCAGGCCGTGCGTGAATCCGTCGAGCTGGTCGGTGACCTTGGTCAGCGAGGCCACGCTCTCCCCGTGGTAGAGCCCGTACTCGACGCGGTGGAAGCCGGTGAACGACGGGTCGTCGACACCGTCGGGCAGGCCCGCTGTGGTGCCGTTGATCTCGCCGTCGTAGTCGCCGAACGCGTCGTATGCGGCGCCCAGCGTCTCGTACGTGAGGTGCGCGGGCAGCCAGGCCTTGCGGGCCGCTGCCAGGTCACCGGACCTGACGGCCGCGTCCAGCGCGTCGGTCTGCGTCACCAGCCTGGCGACTCCGCCGACCAGGAACGCCTCGTACTCCTTGATCGGCTTGATCAGGTCGGTGCTGGTCACCGGGACCGCGCCGCCGTTCGACGTCGCGTCGCCGCCGATCTTGACGGTCGGGCCGTCGATCGGGTCGGCGTCCTCCATGACGCACCGGATCGCATAGCTGCCAGGGCCGAGCGCGATCTGCATGGTCGACGTGGTGTTCATACCCAAGCCGTCCAGCTCGCCGTAGACCTTGCCGTTGTTCGGCCCGCCCACCGCGACGACCTCGGCCTCGCCGTTGTCCGAGTCGCGGTTGGCCAGTGTCAGGGTCTGGGCACCACCGTGCGGATCGCTCCACCCCACGCCGCATCCGCTGCGCGAGACGGTGATGGCGTTGTCGGGGGCGGCGGCAGCCGTCTCACCGCGCGGCCAGACCAGTGCGGTGACACCCGCGACCAGAACAACGGCGACCAGGACGATCAGCGTTTGTCGTCGGCTGGGCAGCCAGCGACGCGAGCCCGCTGCAGGCTCGGAGTCTTCGTGCACCGGAGTGCTCCTCGGGGACCGATGACTATCGGATGTGCCGTACGGCGAGGAGATCGTATGGACCATCGAGGGCACTATTCGACCCGGTCAGACCTGTTCCCGGGTAGATTCATCTGGAGTTCAACTGACCGTGCCGCGTTGTAAAACGCGCGCTGCGACGAGTAGTCGCACGGCTACTCGATACGGCCTAACGCGTTAGGACTTCTCGAGGTACTCGGCGCGCTCGTCGTCCACCAGTTCGGCGACCATACCCGCGAGTCCGGGATGCCCGGTGAGAGCGGGATCGGCCGCGACGAGTGTCCTGGCCTCGGTCCGCGCCTGCTCGATCACGTCCTGGTCGCGCAGCAGCGACAGCATCCGCAACGAGCCGCGACCGGACTGGGCGGCACCGAGGATGTCGCCCTCACGGCGCATTTCCAGGTCGAGCTGCGCGAGTTCGAAACCGTCCAACGTCGACGCGACCGCGTCCAGTCGTTCCCGGGTCGCCGTCTCGGCGGGCACCTCGGTGACCAGCAGACACAGGCCCGGTGCGCTGCCCCGGCCGACCCGGCCACGCAACTGGTGCAGCTGGCTCACGCCGAAGCGGTCCGCGTCCAGGATGGCCATCACCGTCGCGTTGGGAACGTTCACGCCGACCTCGACCACAGTGGTCGCGACCAGCACGTCGAGGTCGCCTGCCGCGAAGGCCCGCATCACGGTGTCCTTCTCGTCGGCGGGCAGCCTGCCGTGCAGCACGCCCAGCCGCAGCCCGTGCAGCGGACCCTCCGCCAGCATCGGGGCCACGTCGTTGACGGCGAGCGGCGCCCTGCGCTCGGACTCGTCGTCGGTGGGCGGCTCGTCCGGGTCGGCCTCCTCCGCGGTGCCCTCGCCGATGCGCGGGCACACGATGTAGGCCTGGTGACCGGCGGCGACCTCCTCGCGGATCCGCTGCCAGGCCCGCTCCAGCCAGGCAGGCTTCTCGGCCACGGGCACGACGGACGAGGTGATCGGCGAGCGGCCCGCGGGCAGTTCGCGCAGGGCCGAGGTCTCCAGGTCGCCGTAGACGGTCATCGCGACCGTGCGCGGGATCGGGGTGGCCGTCATGACCAGCACGTGCGGGCTGGCGCCGTCGCCGGCCCTGGTGCGCAGCGCGTCCCGCTGCTCGACACCGAACCGGTGCTGCTCGTCCACCACGACCAGTCCGAGATCGGCGAAGGACACCTTGTCCTGGATCAGCGCGTGGGTGCCGACGACGATGCCCGCGGCACCGCCGGCCGCGTCCAACATGGCCTGCCGCCGCTGGGCGGTGTTCAGCGAACCGGTGAGCAGCGTCAGCCGGGTCGCCCGCTCCGGCGCACCCAGCTCACCTGCCCGCGCGAGACCGCCCAGCAGTTCGTCCAGCGAGCGGATATGTTGTGCGGCAAGGACTTCCGTCGGCGCGAGCAGCGCGGCCTGCCGGCCGGAGTCCACCACCTGGAGCATCGCGCGCAGCGCCACGAGCGTCTTGCCGGAGCCGACCTCGCCCTGCAGCAACCGGTTCATCGGGTGCACCCCGGACAGGTCATCGGTGATCGCGACACCGACCTCCTCCTGCCCGGCGGTGAGCTGGAACGGCAGGGTCGCGTCGAACGCGTCGAGCAGGCCTCCGGGCACGGGCGGGCACGCGGGCGCGGGCCGGTCGCCCGCGGACAGCCTGCGCTGCGCGAGTACCAGCTGGACGGCCAGCGCCTCGTCCCACTTGAGCCGCTTGCGGGCGCGCTCCACCGCGGGCCAGCCGTCCGGCTGGTGGATGCCGCGCAACGACTCCTCAAGGCCGGGCAGGTGAAGGCGGGCGCGCAGGTCGGCGGGCAACGGATCCTCGGCGCCGTCCCACAGGTCCAGCACCTGGCGGACGCACTTGCGGATCGACCACGTCGGCAGACCGGCAGCAGCCGGATACACCGGGATCACCGCGTTCGCGAAGTCCTCCACAGTGGACTCATCGGACTCCTCGTCGAGGAGCTGGTACTCCGGGTTCGCCAGCTGCAACTGGCCGCGGAAGGCGTTGACCTTGCCTGCGAACAGCCCGCGCTTGCCCGGCAGCAGCTCGCGTTCCCGCCAGGCCTGGTTGAAGAAGGTGCAGTTCAGCGGGCGGACGCCATCGGTGATCCGGACTTCGAGAATGGTGCCGCGCCTGCTGCGCATGGTGCGCTTGGCGACCCGCTCCACCTGCGCCAGTACGGTCGCGTGCTCGCCGATCTCCAGGCCGGCCACGTTGGTCAGCTCACCGCGCTCGGCGTAGCGGCGCGGATAGTGGCGCAGCAGGTCGCCCACGGTGTGCAGGTCCAACGAGGACGCGAGCGCGTCGGCCGTCTTACGGCCGAGCAGACCTTCCAGTGGATCGGTCAGAACCGCCATGTCTCTACTCCACACCCAGCAACAGCAGCGTGCCGGGCTGTCCGCCCGGGTAACAGGTGCATTCCACCTCGCGGTGCTCCGTGTGCACGTGCTCGGCGAGGTCGTCGGCCAGTTCGGGTGGGGCGTCCGCGCCGGGCAGTGCGGTGACCAGTTCACCGCCGCCGGACAGCATCCGGTCCACCAGCTTGCTGGCCGCCCCCAGCACGGTCGCCGGTGTGACGGGACCGGGTTCGATCAGCACGATCTCACCGTCCAGCACGCCCAGCACGTCACCGGGCTGGCAGACGCCGACCCACGTGATGCCGCGTTCCTGGGCCACCAGCACCTCACCGCGCCGGGTCGCGGCGGCGGCCTCGGCCATCGCGACCACGTCCTCGTTGGGCCTGCGGGTGTTGTCGTGCACGGCGAGCGCGGCCAACCCCTGCACGGGCGACGCGGTCGGCACCACGATCACGTCCTGCCCGGCCCGGACGGCCTCGGTCGCCGCGGCGGCGAGCACCGTGTCCAGGCCGCTGACGTTCGGCAGCACCGTGACATGCGAGGCCTGCGTGCCCGCGATGACGGCGACGAGATCGGCGACGGCGGGCTCACCATCCAGCATCAGTACGCCTGCCCCCTCGGCCCGGAACAACTCGGCGATGCCGGGGCCGCCCGCGAGTGCCACCACGGCGCGTTCGACGGCGAACCGGGAGGTGGCGGCGGCGACCTGGTCGTCGAAGCGCACGACGGCGATCCGGTGTGGCCTGCCGGTGTCGATCCCGGCCTCGACGGCGGCGCCGACGTCGTTGCAGTGCACGTGCACGGCCCACGTGCCACGGCCGTCACCCACGACGGACACGCAGTCGCCCAGCCGGCGCAGCTCGGCGCGCAACACGTCGGCGGCCTCGTCGGCGACACCGTCCAGCGCGAACATCACTTCGTAGGCGTACTCGACGGAACCGGCCTCGCGCGCGGTGTGCAGCGCGTCTGCGTCACGCGGACTCCGTTGTGTCACAACAGGTTCCGGCCGCTCGCCGTCACCGGTCTCGGCGGCCAGCTCGTCCAGCACCAGGACCAGTCCCTGCGCTCCGGCATCGACGACACCGGCGCGAGCGAGGGCGTCGAGCTGACTTGAGGTCCCGGCGAGCGCCTTGGCAGCGGCTTCGGCGGCCGAGGAGAGCACGTCGACCGGCCCGGTCCCGGTGGCGGTCGTGGCGGCCACGTGCAGCACGGTGAGCATCGTGCCGGGTGCGGGGTCGGAGACGGCCTTGGCGGCCAGCTCGTCGGCCCGGGCGAGAGCGGCGTGCACGGCATCCGGATCGGGCCCGAGCACCTCGGCCAGTCCGCGCAGGACCTGGGAGAGGATGACGCCCGAGTTGCCCCGGGCACCGGCCAGCGCGCCACGGGCCAGCGCCGACCAGACAGCGACCGGATCGTCACCCGCTGTGCCGTCCTCGGCCACCAGCCGGGCCACGGCATCGACGGCGGCGCGCATCGTGCCCAGCATGTTGCTGCCGGTGTCGCGGTCGGCCACTGGGAACACGTTGATCCGGTCGATGGCCTCCCGGTGCTCGTCCAGAGTGCGCACGCAAGCGTCCGCCCACCTGCGCACGGCGCTAGCGTCCAACGCGTGCGGCACCGGTGAGACCTCCTCGTAGACTGGACGTACTGCCCACCGAGGGTAGCCGGGGGCGGTTTGCCGAGCCCATTCGCGACGGGTTACCCTGGACCGAGTCGCCCGGCATGGCCGGGTTCGAGCGTGTGGCCTGGTCCACATCGCAACCCCGATGGATCTGTAAGGAGTGTTTGACGTGGCTGCCGTTTGCGACGTCTGTGGCAAGGGGCCCGGCTTCGGCATGTCGGTCTCTCGCTCCCACCGCCGTACCCACCGCCGCTGGAACCCGAACATCCAGACCGTGCGGGCCAGGATCGGCCTCTCCCAGACCAAGCGCCTGAACGTGTGCACCTCGTGCCTCAAGGCGGACAAGATCACCAGGGCCTGACCCGACCCAAGACTCCCGAAAGCCGCCTGCGGAATCACAGCAGGCGGCTTTCGTGCGCCCGGAAAAGACCCGGATCACGTCGGCGGCACGTCGGCCAACCGCTGACGTCGAACGCGTGACGGCGAGGGCGGACGGCCTGCTTCGGCGGGCAACCGGCACCGGGTCTCGATGGACCCCGAGCCGGAACCCACGCGCTGCGCGAGTCCGGACCGACCGCACCGGAGCGACCACTCCCCAATCGCTCAGTCAAGCTCTGCCAGTCGCTTCGCCAAGTACCTGCGCTCGACCTCCGTCGGAGCCAACTCCAATGCCTCCCGATAGGCGGACGCTGCCTCGCCCGGCCTGTCCAGCCGCCGCAAGAAGTCCGCCCTGGTAGCCGCCAGCAGGTGATAGCCGGCCAGCTCACCGCCGGCAGCCAATTGGTCCACCAGCGCCAATCCCGCGCTCGGACCATCGGCCATCGCCACCGCGATCGCCCTGTTCAGCTCCACCACCGGTGACGGCGTCCAACTCGCCAACTGCCCGTACAGCAGCGCGATCTGCGCCCAGTCCGTCTCCCCGGCCGACACAGCCGTCGAATGACATGCCGCGATGGCCGCCTGGACCTGGTACGGGCCCGGCCGGCGCCGCCGCAACGCCGCCTCCAGCAACCCGACGCCCTCCTGGATCTGGGCCGCGTTCCAGCGACGACGGTCCTGGTCCGCCAGCACCACCAGGTCACCATCGGCATCGGTCCTGGCCGCCCGCCTCGCGTCGTGCAGCAGCATCAGCGAGAGCAGGCCCGCCGCTTCCGGCTCGTCGGGCATCAGCTCGAACAGCGTCCGACCAAGCCGGATCGCCTCCGTGGACAGGCTCTGGCGGATCATCTCCGTGCCGGCCGTCGCCGCGTAGCCCTCGTTGAACAGCAGGTACAGAACCCCCAGCACGCCCGCTGTGCGCTCCGGCAGCAGGTGCGCTGGTGGCACCCGGTACGGGATGCCGGCGTTGTGGATCTTCCGCTTCGCCCTGACCAACCGCTTCGCCATCGTCGGCTCCGGGACCAGGAACGCCCTCGCGATCTCGGTCGTGGTCAGGCCCGCGATCGTGCGCAGCGTGAGCGCCACCCGGGCCTCCAGCGTCAGCGCCGGGTGGCAGCAGGTGAAGATCAGCCGCAGTAGATCGTCCGCGATTCCGCTGTCGTCCACTCCGCTCTCCTCAGGGCCACCGAGCGCCAGCACTTCCCGCAGCTTCGTGACCTCCACGGCCGACCTGCGCAACCGGTCCAGCGCACGGTTGCGTGCCGCCGTCGTCAGCCACGCGCCGGGGCGATGCGGGACGCCTTCGCCCGGCCATCGCTCGACTGCCTGCGCGAAGGCGTCCTGCACACACTCCTCGGCGAGATCCCAGTCGCCCGTCATCCGGATCAGCGTGGCCACGATGCGACCCCGCTCCGCCCGGAACACGGCCGTGATCTCGGCCTCGACCGACACGTTCAGTCCTCCGGGAACGGCCTGACCTCGACCGCCCCGTACCGCGCCGCCGGGTGGCGGGTCGCGATCGCGATCGCCTCGGCCCGATCGGCGCAGTCGACCACCGCGAACCCCGCGATGTGCTCTCGCGTCTGCGCGAACGGGCCGTCGGTCAACAGCACCTCGTGGCCGCGCGTGCGGACGGTGGTCGCGTCGTCGGTGGAACCCAGGTACACACCGAGCAGGCGCTTCGCTCCCAGGTCCGCGTCCCACGAGTCACACCCGCCACTCCTGCTGTCCGGTTCCGGCTCGGGGTCGACGCACATCAGCAGCATGTACTTCTCGCCGACGGGATCGCCGCTCGCCGTCACCTCCGACTCCTTCGGGATCGGCCGCACCTCGATCGCCCCGGACCTGGCCACCGGATGCCGGGACGCGACCCGGATGGCCTCGTCCAGGTCCGCGCAGTCGACGATGTCGTAGCCCGCGATGACCTCGCGCGTCTCGGCGAACGGGCCGTCGGTCAGCAGCACCTCGTCACCCCGGGCGCGCACCGTGGTGGCTTCCGACGCGACCAGCCGCGAACCCTCGAGTCGTTTGCCCTCCACCTCGACCAGCCACTGCTCGATCGTCGGCTCGGGCTCGGTCTCCGGGATCTCGGGCCCTCCGCAGACGAGCATCAGGTAGTTCATGGTTCCCTCCCGTTCCGCCGTGCATTGCACCACGACGACGAACGGGACGACCCGAGATGGACACCCGTCAGGGCAGTCGCCAGTCCACCGGTTCGGCACCCTGCCCGGCCAGCAGCTCGTTGGTCCGGCTGAACGGCCGTGACCCGAAGAACCCGCCGGACGCCGACATCGGGCTCGGATGCGCGGACTCGACACACGGCAGTTCGCCCAGCAGTGGGCGCAGGTTGCGCGCGTTGCGGCCCCACAGGATCGCCACCATCGGCTGGTCTCGTTCGGCCAGCGCGATGATCGCCTGCTCGGTGATCTGCTCCCAACCCTTGCCCTGGTGCGAGTTCGGCCTGCCGGGGGTCACGGTGAGCGCCCTGTTCAACAACAGCACGCCCCGCTCGGACCACGGCGACAGGTCACCGTTGGCCGGCGGCGGGAAACCGAGGTCGGAGCCGTACTCCTGGAAGATGTTGATCAGGCTCTTGGGTAGCGGCCGCACCTCGGGCGCCACCGAGAAGCTCAACCCGACCGGGTGACCCGGCGTCGGATACGGGTCCTGGCCGACGATCAGCACCCGCACGTCGCGAAACGGTTGGTGGAACGCCCGCAGCACGTTCTCGCCGGCGGGCAGGTAGCGCCGCCCCGCGGTCACCTCGGCCCGCAGGAAGTCACCCATACCGGTGATTCGATCGGCCACCGGTGCCAGCGCTTCGGCCCAGTCCGGGGCCACCACCTCGTCGAGCGGACGTCCAGCCACGGGCGGTAACTATACGGTTCAGTCCAATCGGCGGAGCTTGGCCCTGAACACACCGATGTTCTCGACGTACCTGTCCACGATGGCCTGCCACGCCCGGTCGGGCACCTCATAGCCCTCACGGATCCGGGCAGGCACGCCCAGGGCCATCCGCCGCGCGGGCACGTGCCCGTTGAACGACATGACGGCGCCCGCGCCGACGACGGCGCCCTCTTCGACGACGGACCCGTTGAGCACCACCGATCCCGACGCGATCAGGCAGTGGTCCGCGATCGTCGCGCCCTCGATGTGCACGTTGTGGCCGATGACGCACTCCCGGCCGACGACGGTGGGCGTGAACTCGGTGCAGTGCAGGATCGAGCCGTCCTGCACGCTGGTGCGCTCGCCGATCTGCACGTAGCCGTAGTCGCCGCGCAGCACGGCCTGCGGCCACACCGACGCGAACGGCCCGAGCCGCACGTCGCCGATGACCGTCGCGTCCGGATGGACGTACGCGTCCGCGTCGATCGTCGGTTCCCGGTCACCCAGGGCGTAGATCGGCACCGCATCCTCCTCAGATCGGCTTGCCGAAACAGCGACTCGTCGGCGAGTTCCGGTACTTGCTGAAATTGTGCACCGGCAGGTAGCCGGACTTCGCGTACAGCGCCATCGCCTCGGGCTGCAACGTGCCGGTCTCCAGCACGATCCGCAGCCTGCCCGCCGCCGCGGCGGTCCGTTCCAGTTCGGCCAGGATCACCCGCGCGTAGCCGTGGCCGCGCGCGCTCGGAGCCACATACATGCGCTTCACTTCGGCGTCACCGATGTTGAAATCCGGCTCGGGGCCGTCGTGCGCACGCCAGCCGCCGCACGCGACGGGCAGGCCGTCCGCACAGCCCACCAGAAACAGGCCCAGCGGCGGCGCGAACTCGGCGGGCGACACGGTCGTCGCGTCGTGGCCGCCGTAGCGGACCACGTACTCCTGCTGCAGTGCCGCGATCAGCGCGGCAGCTGCCGGGTCGTCGTAGCCGACGACCTTGATGTCGAGGTCAGGCCCTGGCACGCCAGTGCTCCCACCCCGCGGGCCGTTCGTAGGGCTGCCCGTCCACCGTGACGCCGTTGCCGCGCAGCACGGTCCCGATGGTGGCCCAGCCCTCCGGCACCGCGGCGGGCTCCGGGAACGTCGCGGCGAGAGCGTGGTCCTCGCCGCCGGTCAGCACCCAGTGCTTCGGGTCGGCGCCCAGTGCGGTGGCCACCTCGACCAGCCGCTGCGGCACCTCGAGCAGGTCGGTGCGCACGTCGATGTGGACGTTCGACGCATCGGCGATATGGCCGATGTCGGCGAGCAGCCCGTCGGACACGTCGAGCATCGCGGTGGCACCTGCCCTGGCGGCCTGCGCGCCCGCCGCGTACGGCGGCTCGGGAGCCCGGTGCGCGCCGACGACGCTGACCGGCGAGCGGAAACCCCGGCCCAGTACCGCGAGCCCGGCCGCGGACCAGCCCAGCTTCCCGCACACGGCGAGCACGTCACCGGGCATCGCGCCGGTGCGCGTCACCGGCCGCCTGCCCTCCAGGTCACCGAGTGCGGTGATGGAGACCACGAGCATGTCGGACGTCACCATGTCGCCGCCGACCACGCCGGCGCCCGCTTTGCCCGCCTCGGCCCACATCCCGCTGGACAGCTCGTCCACCACGGAGGCCGGTGTGGACGGCGGGCAGCCGAAGCCGACCAGCACGGCGGTCGGGACCGCGCCCATGGCGGCGATGTCGGCCAGGTTCACGGCCACGGCCTTGCGGCCGACCTGCTCGGGGGTCGACCAGTCGAGGCGGAAGTGCACGCCCTCCACCAACACGTCGGTGGTCGCGACGACCCTGCCGTCGGGTGCGGCGACGACGGCCGCGTCGTCGCCAGGACCCAACAGAGTCGTCGCCGGCTGGGTCCTGCCGTCGGTCACCCGGCGGATGAGACCGAACTCACCCACATCAGCGACGGTGTCCGACTCGTCAGGAGGTTCCGAGGGCACAATTACCTCCTGCTGAGAATGGTCGGACCCCATAATGATCCCCATCTGGGGTACGTTGACTGCCTTGAGTGCCGCCAGGCACCTGCATTCACGTTCCTACCCCGACCTGACCCGTCGAAGCGAAGGGGCACGCCGTGGTCCACGCATACATCCTCATCCAGACAGAGGTCGGTAAGGCCGCGGCGGTCGCGTCGCAGATCTCCGGCATCCCGGGAGTGACCACGGCCGAGGACGTCACCGGGCCGTACGACGTGATCGTCGTCGCGGAGGCCGAGAACGTCGATCTGCTCGGCCAGCTCGTGGTGGCCAGGGTGCAGAACGTGGAGGGCATCACGCGTACGCTGACCTGCCCGGTGGTCAATCTCGACCACTCGTAATCCTGATGCGACAAGGAATCGTGAACGACGACACCTCTCGCGGCGATGCGGTTGGCGGTTCGGGCGGCACGTCCGCCGATCCTACGGGAAACGACGGCGCCGTCCAGCGCCCGGACCGGCGATGGTCGCCGCCGCTGATCATCGCCCTCGCGCTCGGCGCGG
Organism: Candidatus Melainabacteria bacterium; assembly: GCA_963780635.1. GTDB lineage: Bacteria > Actinomycetota > Actinomycetes > Mycobacteriales > Pseudonocardiaceae > DATEPR01. The sequence continues at coordinate 968,166 of CAWACW010000011.1, read as the reverse complement.
TGCTGCTGGTCGGCGTGGCCGTGGCGGGCATCGTGCTGGGGCCGGGCAGCTCGACGCCGCCCGTGGCGAAGGCACCGCCCGCCGCGAACCCGACAGCACCCGTACTGCTGGTCCCGGTCGACGCGCCGGACGCCGGTTCCGCCGGGTGCACCACCCTGTTGCGCGCACTGCCCCCGACACTCGCCAACGGGAAGGCACCGCTGCACACCAGACAGCTGGCGAAGCCCGTCCCGCCGGCGACCGCCGCATGGGGCACCGGCGACGAGCCGGCCGTACTGCGCTGCGGCATCGAGCGGCCGCCGGAGCTCAAGCCGACGTCCGAACTGCTCGCGGTGGACGGCGTGCAGTGGTTCCAGGAGAGCGCGGACGGCCTCACCACGTGGTACGCGGTCGACCGGGCGTCGGTCGTCGCGCTGACGCTGCCCGGCAACGTGGGCACCGGACCGATCCAGGACGTGTCCACCGCGGTCGCCTCGGCCATGCCCGCGGTGCCGGTCTTCTAGCCACGCGGCCATCCGGGGCTCGACAGGCTGATTCGCACCGCGCGGTTCCCGTGGATCGCCATGTTCCCGGTACTCATGCTCTCGACATAAGCAGGCGGTCGACCGGGCGTCGGTCGTCGCGCTGACGCTGCCCGGCAACGTGGGCACCGGACCGATCCAGGACGTGTCCACCGCGGTCGCCTCGGCCATGCCCGCGGTGCCGGTCTTCTAGCCACGCGGCCATCCGGGGCTCGACAAGCTGATTCGCACCGCGCGGTTCCCGTGGATCGCCATGTTCCTGGTACTCATGCTCTCGACATATGCAGTTGGACTACATATGCTCTTGCTATGAGTAAGCGGTCGATGCACGAGGCGACCTTCCTGGTCCTGACGTCACTGGCCGGCGCCAGTCAGCACGGTTACGGGATCCTCACCGACATCACGGAACTGTCCGCCGGCCGGGTGCGGCTGCGGGCCGGGACCCTGTACACCGCACTGGACCGGCTGCGCACCGAAGGCCTGGTCGAGGTGGACCGCGAAGAGGTCGTCGATGGACGCCTGCGGCGGTACTACCGGCTGACGCCCGACGGCGCCCGGACGCTGGCCGCGGAAGCGAACCGGCTGCGGTCCAACGCGAGCGCGGCGCTGGGGCGCCTCGGACTGAGTGGAGCGTGACGCCATGACCGACCCGACCCGCCTGGAATCCCGCTACCGCAGGTGGCTGGTGTGCTATCCGGAGGCGTTCCGCCGCGAGCACGAAGCCGAACTGCTGGCGGTCCTGATCGCGACGTCCCGCGACGGCCAGGCGCACCCATCACCCGGTGAGCTCGTGGCGCTCGTGCGCGGCGGCCTGGGGATGCGCCTGCGACCCGGCCTGCCCCGATCGGCCCGCGCGCGCAGAGCCGCCGTCCGGCTGCTGTACCTGGGCTCGGTGCTGGAAGTCGCCACCTGGTTCGCCGTGCTCGCGACCAGGGGCAGCGTTGCCGCGAGACTCGGCCTGCCGACCGGGATCGTCGGTCGTCTGGCGCCTGACCTCGTCGCCGCTCCGGTGGTGGCGGCCGCCTTGTTGCTGTTCGCGTGGGCGATCGGACACCAACGGGCATGGGCGGGCGGTGGCCTGGTCGCGCTGACCCTGTTGACCACCATCGGCTACCTGAGCGCGCTCAGTCAGGGCGCGGCGCGCTATGCGCCGGTGGACCTGACCATCGGTGGATTGTCCTGGCTGGCCACTGTGGCAGCTGCGATCCTGGCGCTGCACAGGACTTCCGCGCCGCACCGGCGTCCCACCGCCACCTGAACCGGCCACTCGTAACGCTCAGCGCAGGCCGGTGCCCCTGGCGATCGCGGTGTCCACCAGGATGCTCAGCAGCGACCGGTAGTCGACGCCCGTGGTGGCCCACATCTTCGGGAACACCGAGGTCTGGGTGAAGCCGGGCATCGTGTTGACCTCGTTCACGGTCACCGAGTCGTCGGGCCCGACGAAGAAGTCCACCCTGGCCAGTCCCTGGCCGTCCAGGGCGTGGAACGCCTTGACCGCCAGCTCGCGCACCCGCTCCAGTACGTCGTCGGGCAGCTTCGCGGGGATGTCGAACTCGCAGGTGTCGTCGAGGTACTTGGCATCGAAGTCGTACCAGTCGACACGGTCGCCGACGACCCGGATCTCCGCCGGGAGCGACGCGTCGACGCGGCCGTCCGGGTACTCCAGCACACCGCACTCGACCTCACGGCCGACGATCGCGGCCTCGACGAGCACCTTCGGGTCGATCTCGCGGGCGAACGCGATCGCCGCGTCCAGGTCGGCCCAGTCGGTCACCTTCGTGATGCCCGTGGACGAACCGGCCCGCGCCGGCTTGACGAACACCGGCAGGCCCAACCGCTCGCGGTCGGCGTCGGCGACCGTGGCCGTGCCGCGGCGCAGCACCGCGAACGGGCCGACCGGCAGGCCCTCCGCGGCGAGCAGCTTCTTGCCGTACTCCTTGTCCATCGCCGTCGCGCTGGCCAGCACACCGGCGCCCGCGTACGGAATCCCGGCCAGCTCCAGCAGGCCCTGGATGGTGCCGTCCTCGCCATAGGCGCCGTGCAGCACGGGCAGCACCACGTCGACGGTGCCGAGTACCTCGCCCGCCCGCTCGGGTTCCAGCACCACGAGGTCGTGCGCGGTCGGGTCGGCGGGCAGGACCAGTGCGGTGCCGCCTGCCACCGAGGGCAGCTTGCCGTCCGTGATGGCCTTCGGCTCCGCGGAGGTCAGCACCCATTTCCCGTCGGGCGTGATGCCGATCGGGACCACCTCGAACCGCTCGGGGTCCAGTTCGGACAGCACGCTGCCGGCCGACAGGCAGGAAACGGCGTGCTCGGTGCTCCGGCCGCCGAAAACCACGGCCACACGCAGCTTGCGCTCGGTCATGGGGTGCGACCTTACCCGTAACACCACAGTGGCCGCGTGATCACGAACCCATCAGCTCGCCCTGGCCAGCAGCCCGACCACCAACGGCAGCACGTCCAGCAGCTCCTGCCGGGTACAGGCCGTGTAGCCGAGGCCGATGCCGTGCCACGTCGGCCTGCCCGCGTGGTGGCGTTCCAGGCCGTCCAGCAGGACGCCATCGACGGCCGCCCGCTCGATCACGCGCCGCTCAGCGGCCAGCGATGGCAGCTGCACCACGACGTGCGCGCCCGCGTCGTCGCCGAGGGCGGGCAGCCCGGCCGCGTGCAGCGCGCCGACCACCAGCTCGCGGCGCGCGGACAGTTCGCGGCGCAGCCGCCGCAGGTGCCTGCCCAGATCGCCGTGCCGGGCCAGCTCGACGAGCACCCGCTGACCCGCGGCGGACGGGCCGGTGCCGGTGCGGTCCCGGTGGCTCAGCAGCGCGGCCACCACGTCCGGCGGCGCGACCAGCCAGCCGATGCCCAACGTGGACGTGAAGATCTTGCTGGTCGTGCCCAGGTGCACGACGACGTCCGGGGCAAGCCCGACGAGCAGCGGCAGCGGTGCCACGTCGTAGCGCAGCTCGCCGTCGTAGTCGTCCTCGATCACCAGCCAGCCCTCCGCCCTGGCCCGCTCGACCAGCGCGACCCTGGTGGCGGCGGACATCCGGCCGCCCAGCGGGTACTGGTGCGACGGCGAGCAGTACACGGCCCGCACGTTCGCGGGCACGGCGTCGACAGCCAGCCCGTTCGGATCCACCGGGGCGGGCACCACGCGCAGTCCGGCCGCCCGCAGTGCCTGCACGGCCCGCTGGTAGCCGGGCTCCTCGACCGCGACCACGTCGCCGGGTCGCAGCACCGCAAGGGCGAGTTCCGCGACGGCGGCCGTGGTGCCGCCGGTGGCCAGCAGGTCCTGCTCGCCGAACCCGCCGGCCAGCACGAGCCCTCTGTGGCGCAGCAGGTGTTCGGCCACGGCCGACCGGTACTCGGGCAGGCCGGCACGCTGCGGGCGCAGCAGCGGCGGGGCGTCGGCGGCGGCCCGCCACGCGCGTCGCCAGGCGGCCCGGTCCAGCCCCTCGACCCAGGGCGCGCCGGGGATCAGGTCGATCCGGTGCGGTGCCGGTGCTGTTGGTGCCCGCCGCCGCGGCAGCGCCGTCCGCGCGCCGGGCGGGGCCGTCGTCACGTACGTGCCGGAGCCGTGCCGGCCGGTGATCCAGCCCTCGGCGTGCAGTTGTTCGTAGGCGGCGGCCGTGACCGTGCGGCTGACCTCGAGCCGGTCGGCCAGCGCGCGGGTGGAGGGCAGCCGGTCGCCGCTGCGCAGGTGTCCGGCGGCAGCCGCGGCGCGCAGGCTGTCGGCCAGCTGCACGGCCAGCGGGGTCGCCAGGTCGCGGTGCAGCTCGATCGGCAGGGTCGTCGGCAGCTCGGTCACAAGTGGCCTTTCGTTTTCGGCGACTGGTGGCCGTTCCAGGATGCCACTGTACGGAACATCCTGGGTAGGTGACACCTCGAACACCGCTGTCCCCCACCGACCGCAGCACCGTCCGTCGCGGGCCGGCGCGCGCTCGCACCGACCGCGAGGACCTCGACGCCGTCCTGGACGCCGGCCTGATCTGCCATCTCGCGCTGACCTCGGATGGCAGCCCGCTGGTGCTGCCGACCTGCTACGGCCGCGACGGCGACACCCTCTACGTGCACGGCTCGACCGGCGCGGCCAGCCTGCGGCACTCGGCCGGCCTGCCCGTGTGCGTGGCGGTGACGCTGCTGGACGGCATCGTCTACGGCCGCTCGGTCTTTCACAACTCGGCGAACTACCGGTGCGCGGTCGTGCACGGGACGGCCGTGCCGGTCACCGACGACGATGCGAAGTCGCACGCCCTGCGCGTGCTCACCGAACACCTCGCGCCAGGCTCCTGGGACTACGCGCGCTCGCCCAACCGCAAGGAACTGGCGAAGACCGAGGTGCTCGCACTGGACCTGAGAGAGGCCTCCGTGAAGATCCGCACCGGGCCGCCCGGCGACGAGCCCGAGGACGTCGTCGCCCACACCGGCTGGGCGGGGGTGCTGCCGCTGTCCCGGCAGTGGGGCGAACCGGTGCCCACCGACGATCTGCCCGGTCCGATCGAGGCACCCGCGCATGTCCGGGAGCGGAGGGCACCATGCTGATTCATCCGTGGGACGCGGCGGCCGACCGGGAATGGCGCGAGTGGCTGGTGACCGGGCCGCAGTTCGGCCAGCTGATCGCCGTCGACGCGGACGCCCGGCCGATCGTGGTGCCGACACCGTTCCTGTTCGACGGCGACGAGACCGTGCTGCTGCACCTGGCCCGGCCCAACCCCGTCTGGCCAGCGCTGGAACAGCGCGGCGAGGCGACGCTGGCCGTGGTGGACGACTACGCGCACGTGCCCGGCACCTGGCGGGCGCCGGACGATGAACCCGCCGAGAACGGCGTGCCGACGGAGTACTACGCGGCCGTGCAGCTGTTCGGGCGGGTGGAACTGGTCGACGACCCGGCCGCGAAGGCCGAACTGCTGCGTCGCCAGCTCACCGGCTACCGGATGGCGGCCGACCACGCGGCCGTCACGACGGACGGTCCGCCGTACGGGCGGTTGCTGTCCGGCATCCGGGGCATCGTCCTGCATGTCACCGAAGTCCGGGCGAAGTTCAAGTTCGACGACCGGCGGTCCGAGGACGTGCAACGCGATGTGGCGGCCCGGCTGGCGGATCGGGGCACCGGGCGGGATCTCGGCGCGCGTCGGCAGACGTTGCGTCGACTCACCCGGCGTACCAACGACTTCCTGCCGGGCTGACCGTCTACATCGGAGGGCGGTGCGGCCGGTAGACGTGCACGCTGACGGCCGGGTCGGGCCCGAGGTTGCGCACCTGGTGCACGTAGCTGGGCCCGAACACGCGAGTGCTGCCTGCCGGCACACTGTGTGTGGTGACGGTGGTGGGCCGGGTCACGGTCTCGGTCAGCGTCCCGGACACGACCGTGAACGCACCTGCCGCACCCGCGTGGTCGTGCACGCCCGTCTGCTGGCCGGGTAGCCAGGACAGCAGCCAGATCTCGGCGTCCGCGTCGCTCTCGATCAGCGCGGCGAAGCGCTCGTCGGGGTCGTAGCGGAGCAGGTGGGTCCAGCGCTCCCGGTCCCGGGCCACCTCCAGGGCGGTCCTGGCCGGGTGACCCGCGGCAGGGGCAGCGGGCGCGATGGTATTGGCGGGCACGGAGAACACGACATTCCTTCTGGGGTCCGGCATCGGCGGAAACGGCACTACCGGACGGGACACAGCGCGCTGGCGACGCGGCGCAGGTCGATGTGACCCCGCCGGTCGATCATGGCGCGCAACAACATGACTCCACCAAACCAGCTAGTCCGCCGCGGGGTCAAGCGCTCCCGAAGACTGGACCCCGTCGAGTGACGCGAGCACGTCCGCGACCAGGTCGCGGGTGTCCTCGGTGCCACAGGAGAACCGCACGAACCCGGGTGACACCGGGTCTCCCCACTGGGCGCGCCGGTCGACCGAGCTGTGCAGGCCGCCGAAACTGGTCGCCGCGGTGAGCAGCTTCGAGCCGGTGACCAGCGCCTCGACGACCCGCTGGGAGGGCAGCTCGAACCGGAAGACACCACCGAAGCGGCGCATCTGCTTGCGCGCCAGCTCGTGGTCCTTGTCCTCCGGCGACCCGGGCCAGCGCAGGCCGGTCACCAGCGGGTGCCCGCGCAGCGCGTCGACCAGTGCGGCCGCGTTCTCCGCCTGCCTGGCCAGCCGCAGGTCCAGCGTGCCGAGGCCGCGATGGGCGAGCCACGCCTCGAACGGGCCCGGTGCCACGCCACGCAACCGGCGCGCCACCCGGATCCGGTCCGTCACCTCGGGATCCACGCAGGACACGTGGCCGAGCACGACGTCGCTGTGTCCTGACAACGCCTTCGTGTCGCTGGCCAGCGTGATGTCCGCGCCCAGTTCCAGCGGCCGCTGGCCGATCGGCGTCGCCGTCGTGTTGTCCACCGCGAGCAGGGCGCCCGCACCGTGTGCCAGCCCGGCGATGGCAGCGATGTCGCACAGGTCCATACCGGGGTTGGCGGGCGTTTCCAGCAGTACCAACGTCGCGCCTGCCAGCAGGTCGGCGGTCCAGTGGCCCGCCGTCGGCACGTAACGGACGTCGCGGTCGGGCAGTTGCTCCGTCATCAGGGTGCGCGTCACGTAGTAGCCGTCGCCGGGCAGCACCACCGTGTCGCCCGGGGCGGTCAGCGTCTGCAGCACGGTCGAGATCGCGCCCATACCGGACGGGAACAGCACGCAGTCGCCGCCGTCCAGCTCGGCCAGCGCTGCCTCCAGCGTCCGCCACGTCGGGTTGTCGGTGGCGCCGTAGAAGAACTCCGACTCGCCGGCACCGAGATGGAACGGCGCGGCGAACACCGGCGGCGGCAGAAACGGCGCGCCGGAAACCGGTTCGGGCAGCCCGACGCGGCCACACAGCGTGCCGTCGCCCCAGTCGTTCGGCTCGGTCATGCCCGCTCCGCCTTCCGTTCCCGGCCCAGCAGCTCGCCCACCATGGCCCTCGGTTCGGCCCCGTCGTGGCAGATCTTGTGCACCACGGCGGTGATCGGCATCTCGACACCCGCACCCGCGGCGAGCGCGGAGATCGACGAGCACGACACCACGCCTTCGGCCACCTGGCCGTGCGCGGCCTGCTGCGCCTGCGCCAGCGTGTCACCCGCACCCAGCCGCGCGCCGAAGGTCCGGTTGCGGGACAACGGCGACGAGCACGTGGCCACCAGATCGCCCAGGCCGGCCAGGCCGGCGAACGTCATCGGGTCGGCGCCCAGCGCGGCGCCCAGCCGCGCGGTCTCGGCCAGTCCCCTGGTGATCAGGCTGCCGATCGTGTTGGCGCCGAAGCCCAGGCCGGACGCCATGCCCGCGGCCAGCGCGATCACGTTCTTGCACGCGCCGCCCAGCTCGCAGCCGATCACGTCGTGGTTGGTGTACGGCCGGAAGTAGCCGGTGAAACTCGCCCGCTGCAGGTCGACCGCGTGCTCGTGGTCGACGCACGCGATCACCGTCGCGGTCGGCTGCTCCTCGGCTATCTCCATCGCCAGGTTCGGCCCGGACACCACGACGACCTGCCCCTCGGGCACCCCCGCCACCTCGCGGATGACCTCGCTCATCCGCTTGCCGGTGCCCAGTTCGACGCCCTTGGCCAGGCTGACCAACGGTGCACCCGCGGGCAGGATCGACCGCCATGCGGCCAGGTTCTCGCGCAGGGTCTGGCTGGGCACGCCGAGCACCACGGCCTCGGCGCCGGCCAGCGCGGCCCGCGGATCGGCCGTCGCGACGAGGTTGTCCGGCAGCCGGATACCGGGCAGCCGGTCCGCGTTCACCCGCCGCTCGTTGATCGCCGCCGCCAGTTCCGGGCGCCGGGCCCACAGCGTGACCTTGCGGCCCGCGTCGGCCAGCACCTTGGCGAAGGTCGTGCCCCACGAACCGGCACCGAGCACCGCGATGCGCTGCACCGTCACGGTCGGTCCGCCGCGTCCGGCTCGGCGGCCCGGCTCTCGGGTTTCGCCTTGCCCTTGGCCGGTGGCCGGAACACCTCGGTCGGCGGCGTCTCACCACGGACCTCGGCGACCATCGCGGTGACCTTCGCCATCAGCAGGTCGGTGACGTCGCGCAGCACCTGGCTGGTCAGCGGCTGTTCCCGGTACGTCGACAGGTCGACGGGCTCACCGACCACCGTGGTCACGTCGTGCCGGGGGAACGGGCGGAACTTCTTCTGGTAACCGTCCAGAATCGCCCTGGTGCCCCAGCGGGCGACCGGGATCACCGGCACGTCGTGGCGCAGCGCGAGCCGGGCGACGCCGGTCCGCGAGGCCATCGGCCAGCCCGCGGGCTGCTTGGTGATCGTGCCCTCGGGGTAGATCACCACGATCTTGCCCTCGGCCAGGGCCGCGTCCGCGTCGCGCAGGCTGTCCCTGGCGTCGGAGCTGCCCCGGTACACCGGGATCTGGCCGGTCCCGTACATCACCTGGCGAATCAGGAACGGCCGGAACAGCGACTCCTTGGCCAGGAAGTGCGGCAGCCGGTGCTGCCGGTGCACGAACACGGCGTCATAGACCGGGTCGATGTGCGAGATGTGGTTCATCACCAGCAGTGCGCCACCCTCCCGCGGGAAACGCTCGGTGTGTTTGTCCTCCCGCCGCGCCAGCGCGCCGCACAGCGGATGGAAGAACGCCGACGCGAACCAAATCCAGATGCCAGCCTTCTCCCGGGCCACGAGCACTCCTCTCGGTGAGTCCACCACCTGTCCCTATGGTGCCGTGAGTCTCCCCGCCGGGTCGTGCCAGGTCCAGCCTGACCCGGCGCGGACCCCGGTGCATCGGGCAGGATGGCGGAGTGCGGGAACACTCCGACCAGGTCGTCGACCTGGTGATCACGGTCAAGTCGCTGGGCCGGGCCAAGTCCCGGCTGCTGGGCGCGGCCGACCGCGGCCGCGGCGACCGGGCCGCCCACGAAGCGCTCGCGCTGGCCCTGGTCAGGGACACGGCGGCAGCCGCCCTGGCCACGGCCGGCGTCCGCCAGGTGCTCGTGGTGACGTCCGACCCGACCGTCGCGCGGACGCTGGCCGGCGACGGTGTCGCGACCACGCCCGACCTGCCGGACGCAGGCCTGAACGCCGCCGTCGCGCACGGAGCGGAACTGCTCTTGCTCGCCGATCACAGGGCGACCGTCGGCGTCCTGCAGTCCGACCTGCCCGCGCTGCGCAGAGAGCAACTGGCCGAGGCACTCGCTGCCGCCGCGGGCCGCCGCGCGTTCTGCGCCGACCGGCAGGGCACCGGCACGACTCTGCTGGTGGCGGCCCCGGGCGGCCCGCTGGAGCCGCGGTTCGGACCGGGCTCGGCGGCCGCGCACACGGCGTCGGGTGCCGCGCTGGTGGGCACGGAGCTGGCGACGCTGCGTTGCGACGTGGACACCGCCGACGACCTCGCGGTGGCCCGCACGCTGGGTCTGGGTGAGCACACCGCCGCACTCGTGGGCCTGTCCTGCTCGGGCCGCACCGCGTGAGGTAGCGGGCCTCGACGGTTCGCCGTCACCTGCCCGACACCCGCCCGGCGCGGCCGTTCATCACGCGGCATCCATCTGCCGGGTCGTCAAACGGCGCTGATCGGGGACAATATGAAACGTGACCGAGCGCGCGAACGACCAAGTGGACCTGCACCAGCCGACCCAGACCGGCCGCCCAGCGGTGTCGCCGGCCAGGACGAACTCGGTGAGTTCGACCACGGTCACCGGTGACGCCGCGGCACACGGCGCCTCCAACGTCCCGTCGGCACCGCCCGCGGCCACCGAGGTCGCGACCTCGACCGGCGGAATGGACCTGCCCGACGACCGGTACTTCAACCGGGAGCTGTCCTGGCTGGACTTCAACGCGCGGGTCCTCGCGCTGGCCGAGGACCCGTCGCAGCCGCTGCTGGAGCGCGCGAAGTTCCTCGCCATCTTCGCGTCCAACCTGGACGAGTTCTACATGGTCCGGGTCGCCGGCCTGAAGCGCCGCGAGGAGACCGGCCTGTCGGTGCGCAGCGCCGACGGACTGACGCCCATGGAGCAGTTGGCCTACATCGCCAAGCGCAACCAGGAGCTGGTGCAACAGCACTCCACGGTCTTCCTCGACCACCTGCTGCCCGAACTCGCCGAGCACGGCATCCGGCTGGTGAAGTGGACCGACCTGGCCGAGCCGGACCGGCTGCGGCTGTCGAACTACTTCACCGACCAGGTGTTCCCGGTGCTCACCCCGCTCGCGGTGGACCCGTCGCACCCGTTCCCCTACATCTCGGGGCTCTCGCTCAACCTCGCGGTCACCGTGCACAACCCGGCCAACGGCACCCGGCACTTCGCACGCGTCAAGGTGCCCAACAACGTGCCGCGGCTGATCCGGATCGAGGAGGAGCGCGATCGCAAGCAGGCCACGTTCCTGCCACTGGAGGAATTGATCGCCAACCATCTGAGCGAACTGTTCGACGGTATGGACGTGACCGACTACCACGTCTTCCGGGTCACCAGGAACGCCGACTTCGAGGTCGAGGAGGACCGCGACGAGGACCTGTTGCAGGCCCTGGAACGCGAACTCGCGCGGCGCCGGTTCGGCCTGCCGGTACGCCTCGAGGTCGGCGAGGACATGAGCGAGGACATGCTCGAACTGCTGACCAAGGAGATGGAGGTCGACCGTGAGCACGATGTCGTGGTCGTGCGCGGCCTGCTGGACCTGACGTGTCTGTGGCAGCTGTACCGGGTGGACCGCCGCGATCTCAAGGACGGGCCGTTCGTCCCCGCCACCCATCCGGCGTTCGCGGACCGGGAGACCCCGCGGTCGGTGTTCGCGACGCTGCGCGAGGGCGACGTCATGGTGCACCACCCGTACGACTCGTTCTCCACCAGCGTGCAGCGCTTCATCGAGCAGGCCGCCGCCGATCCCCGCGTGCTGGCGATCAAGCAGACGCTGTACCGCACGTCCGGTGACTCGCCGATCGTGGACGCGCTGATCGCCGCGGCCGAGGCGGGCAAGCAGGTCGTCGCGCTGGTGGAGATCAAGGCGCGGTTCGACGAGCAGGCCAACATCAAGTGGGCGCGGGCGCTGGAGCAGGCCGGTGTGCACGTGGTGTACGGGCTGGTGGGCCTCAAGACGCACTGCAAGACGTGTCTGGTGGTGCGCCAGGAGGGTTCGCACATCGTCCGTTACTGCCACATCGGCACGGGCAACTACAACCCGAAGACAGCGCGGCTGTACGAGGACATCGGCCTGCTCACCGCGGAACCGACGATCGGTGCCGACCTGACCGACCTGTTCAACGTGCTGACCGGCTACTCGCGGCAGACCCGCTACAACAATCTGCTGGTGGCGCCGCAGCGGATCCGGCGCGGCATCGTGGAACGGATCGAGCGGGAGATCGAGCACGCGGCAGCTGGCCGGCGGTCGGGCATCCGGATCAAGGTGAACTCACTGGTCGACGAGCAGGTGATCGACGCGCTCTACCGTGCCTCGCAGTCCGGCGTGGACGTCCAGATCGTGGTGCGCGGGATCTGCGCGCTGCAGCCGGGCAGGCCGGGCCTGTCCGAACGGATCGAGGTCCGGTCGATCCTGGGCCGCTTCCTGGAACACTCCAGGGTGTACCAGTTCGTCGGCGAGGACGAGCACTGGCTGGGCAGCGCGGACATGATGCACCGCAACCTGGACCGTAGGGTGGAGGTACTGGTCCGGGTCACCGATCCGAAGCTGAAGACGCAACTGGACTCGGTCCTGGACTCGGCGCTCGACCCGGCAACCCGCTGCTGGGTGTTGCAGCCCGACGGCCGGTGGCGGCCGGCACCCGCCGACGGCACGCGGGTGCGCGACCACCAGGTCGAGATGATGCGCGCGCACGCGGGCACGGAATAGAGGAGCAGCGACCGATGACAGGGCACGCCGGTGCGGGTGAGGACGGCGGGCTCTACTCCGCCCAGGTCACCGTCCACGCCGCGGGCACCGTGCTGTGGCGGCGGCCGCGTGCCGGGAAGGTCGAGGTCGCTCTCGTGCACCGGCCGCACCGGCAGGACTGGTCGCTGCCCAAGGGCAAGCTGGAGTGCGGCGAGACGACGGCCGCGTGTGCGGTGCGGGAAACCGAGGAGGAGACCGGCTATCGGCCGGTGCTGGGCAGGCCGCTGGGCGAGGTGCGCTACCCGGTGGCCACACCGGTGCCGGGTCTGAAGGTCGTCACCTATTTCGCCGGCCGCGCGGGCGACGACCACTTCGTACCCAATCGCGAGGTGGACCAGCTGCGCTGGGTACGCCCGGCCGCGGCGACGGAACTGCTGTCCTACGACACCGACCGCGAGGTGCTCGCGCGGTTCACCGCCCTGCCCGCGGACACGCGCACCACGCTGCTCGTGCGGCACGCGAAGGCAGGCAAGAAGACCAACTGGACAGGGCCGGACGAGTCGCGGCCACTGAGCCCGGCGGGCCAGGAGCAGGCGGCGGCGGTCCGCGCGCTGCTGCCGCTGTGGGGCCCGGACCGCGTGCACGCGGCCGACCGGGTGCGGTGTGTGGCCACGGTGGCCGGTGTCGCCGACGACCTCGACGTGCCGATCGCGATCGAGCCACTGCTCACCGAGGAGGCTTTTCGCACCGACCCGCAAACGACGATCCGCAGGCTCATCGCGATCGCCAGGGCGTCGGGTACACCGGTGATCTGCAGCCAGGGTGGTGTCATTCCGGGAGCGGTCGCGACACTGGCGGGAAAGTCCGGACTCGCCATGCCGCGCATTACCGCGAAGAAGGGCAGTGTCTGGGTGTTGTCATTCAACACGACGAAACCGTTTCGCCTGCTCGCCGCGTATTACCTGCCGACCGCTCTGCCGGTGCCACTCCCGCTCGTCGAGCAGCGCTGACTACGGTGCCAGCGCGGTCAGCATCTCGCTGACCCTGGCCATCGCGTCTGCTGGTGACACGTCCGGACCGACGATCGCCGGATCGAAGTTCGGGTCGTAGAACACCTCGGTGATGCCCTGCTCGGCCAGCCACGGGACGGTGGCCCGGATGCGGTCGTACGAGCCGTGCAGCGGCGAACCAGGGCCCTGTGCGGGGCTGCCCAGCGCGGCTCGGCAGACGAAGCGCAGCGACTCCGGATCGCGACCCGCCCGCTCAGCGGCTTCCTTGATGACGCCGACGGCTCGGCCCAGCTCGCGCGGATCCTGGCGGCTGGCGCTGATCCAGCCGTCCGCGAGGCGGCCCACGCGGCGCAGTGCGGCGTCGACGTTGGCACCGAGCAGGATCGGCGGCCGCGGCCGTTGTACCGGCGTCGGGCCCATCAACACGTCGGGCAGTTGGTAGAACTCGCCGTCGATCGGGCCCGCCCTGCCCGTCCACAGCGCGGTCAGTACGTCCAGGTATTCCTCCAGGCGCGCGCCGCGCCGGGCGGTGGGCACTCCGGACGCCACGAACTCCTGCGGCATCCAGCCCAGGCCCAAGCCCAGATCCAGCCGCCCGTGGCAGAGCTGGTCCAGCGTCGCGGTCTGCTTGGCCAGCAACGTCGGCGACATGAACGGTGCGTTCAGAATTGCCACACCGAGCCGCGCGGTACTCGTATGTCCGGCCAGATAAGCCAGGGTCAGCAACGGGTCGGGCACGTTGCGGTAGGAGGTCGGATCGGAGTCAGGCGGATTGAGCAGCCGCTGCAAGGTCCACAAGGACTCGTAACGGAGCTCCTCGGCCCGCCGCGCCACGGCCAGCTGGTTCTCCGGTGTGGCCCACGGTCCGGCATCGGGAACAGCGAAACCGATACGCACGAGCTGCCGCACCTTTCCCTTCGTACTGCGTCGGCACACCAACGACGGCGGCCCGGCGCGAGATGCGCTGGGCCGCCGTGTCGCCGGTCTGTCAGATCACTTCTTGCGGGTGGTGGTCCGCTTCGCCGCCGTCGCCTTGGCCGGCGTGGCCTTCGGCGTGGCCGTCTTGCGAGCGGCTGCCGTGGTGGCCGGCTTCTTGGCCGCGGTGGTCTTCGCCGCGGTGGCCCGCGTCGTGGACCTGGTGGTGGTCGCCTTCGCCGCCGTCTTCGGAGCGGCCTTGGTGGTGGCGGCCGGCTTCGCAGCGGTGGTCCGGGTCGCCCTGGTGGCGGCCGGCTTCGCAGCAGCGGTGCGGGTGGTCGGGCGCGCCGTGGACGCGGTCGCGCGAGTGCGCGTCGTGGTCGTGGCGGCCTTCGTAGCGGTGGCGGTGCGGGCGGTGGACCTCGCGGCGGCCACGCGCGGCAGCTTCTTCGCGCCGCTGATGACCTCCTTGAAGTTCGTGCCCGCACGGAACGCGGGCACGTTGGTCTTCTTGACCTTCACCGTCTCACCGGTACGCGGGTTGCGCGCGGTCCGGGCGGCCCTAGCGCGCTTCTCGAACACGCCGAAGCCGGTGATGTTGACCTTCTCGCCACCGTTGACGGTACGCACGACCACGTCGACGAGGCCGTCAACCGCGGCAGCAGCCGTCTTCTTGTCGCCAAGGCGTTCCGAAAGCGCCTCAATGAGCTGGGCCTTGTTCACTGTTAGTCCCTCCAGAGACCACACTGACAACTACGGCCCCGTTCGGGCCGACTGCACGCCAAGATAAGCCCATAGCCAAGGAAATGCCATGCGCCACGCCCAATTTTTTGTTGTGAGTGGCAGATTCCCCTCCACCGAGGGACGATTCCGGCCGTTTCGCGTGCATTGGCGAGGGCCCCGAAGGGGTGGCGGGATTCCCTGCCGAGGCATGGAATCCCGCCCCCGTCACCCGGCCGTCGGGACCTCGACAGCCGGCTTCCATGCGGGCCGGTGAGTCTCGTACGTGTCGATGTCGGCGACGTTTCGCAAGGTCAGGCCGATGTCATCCAGTCCTTCGAGCAGCCGCCAACGGGTGTAGTCGTCGATCGAGAAGGGACAGACGAAGTCCTTGGCGCGCACCGTCTTGTCCGTGAGATCGACCGTCACCTCGGTGCCCGGGTCGTTCTCCAGGAGCTTCCACAGCAGTTCGATGTCGGACTGGTCACACTGGGCTGCCAAGAGGCCGCCTTTGCCCGAGTTGCCGCGGAAGATGTCGCCGAACCGGGCGGAGATCACCACCCGGAACCCGTAGTTGAGCAGCGCCCAGACGGCGTGCTCGCGCGAGGACCCGGTGCCGAAGTCCGGCCCGGCGACCAGGACGCTGCCGCCGGCGAACGGGGCCTGGTTGAGGATGAACGACTCGTCCGAGCGCCAGGCGGCGAACAGACCGTCCTCGAACCCCGAGCGGGTCACCCGCTTCAGGTAGACGGCCGGGATGATCTGATCGGTGTCCACGTTGGACCTGCGCAGCGGCACTCCGACGCCGGTGTGCGTGGTGAAGGCTTCCATGCTCAGGCTCCTCTCAGGCCAGATCCGCGGGCGAGGACAACGTGCCCCGGACCGCCGTCGCCGCCGCGACCAGCGGCGACACCAGATGGGTGCGGCCGCCCTTGCCCTGGCGGCCCTCGAAGTTCCGGTTCGACGTCGAGGCGCTGCGCTCCCCCGGTGCCAGCTGGTCGGGGTTCATCCCCAGACACATCGAGCAGCCCGCCGACCGCCATTCCGCGCCCGCGGCCGTGAAAACGGCGTCCAGTCCCTCGGCCTCGGCCTGTGCCTTGACCCGCATCGAGCCCGGCACCACGAGCATCCGGACGCCCTGGGCCACCTGGTGGCCGCGGATCACGCCGGCAGCGGCCCGCAGGTCCTCGATCCGCCCGTTGGTGCAGGAACCGACGAACACGGTGTCCACGGTGATCTCGCGCAGCGGCGTGCCCGGCGTGAGGCCCATGTAGGTGAGCGCCTTCTCGGCGGCGACCCGGTCGTTCTCGTTGGGGATCCGCTCCGGATCGGGCACCGACGCGGACAGCGGCAGTCCCTGCCCGGGATTGGTGCCCCACGTGACGAACGGCGTCAGCTCGGCCGCGTCCAGATCGACCTGGAAGTCGAAGGTCGCGTCGTCGTCGGTGCGCAGCGCACGCCACGATGCGACCGCGTCGTCCCACGCGGCACCCTGCGGCGCGTACGGCCGGCCCTTCAGGTAGGCGAAAGTGGTCTCGTCCGGCGCGATCATGCCCGCGCGGGCGCCCGCCTCGATCGACATGTTGCAGACCGTCATCCGCGCTTCCATCGACAGGTTCTCGATGGCGTCACCGCGGTACTCGATGACGTAGCCCTGCCCACCGGCGGTACCGATTTTCGCGATCAGCGCCAGGATGATGTCCTTCGCGGTGACATCCGGGTGAAGCTGCCCGGACACGTTGACCGCCATCGTCCTGAACGGCTGCAGCGGCAGCGTCTGGGTGGCCAGCACGTGCTCGACCTCGGACGTGCCGATGCCGAACGCCATGGCTCCCAACGCCCCGTGCGTCGAGGTGTGGCTGTCGCCGCAGACGATCGTCATGCCCGGCTGGGTGAGGCCCAGCTGCGGCCCGATCACGTGCACGATGCCCTGTTCGGTGTCACCCATCGGAAACAGCCGGACACCGAACTCGGCGCAGTTGCGGCGCAGCGTTTCCACCTGGGTCCGCGACACCGGATCGGCGATCGGCAGATCGATGGCGACCGTCGGCACGTTGTGATCCTCGGTCGCCACCGTGAGATCCGGCCGACGGACCGGACGGCCCGCGTCGCGGAGCCCGTCGAACGCCTGCGGGCTGGTTACTTCGTGCACGAGATGCAGGTCGATGTAGAGCAGATCAGGCTCGGCGCCCGATCCCGGCCGCACCACGTGGTCGTTCCACACCTTCTCGGCAAGCGTGTGGCCCATGTCCTCACCTCAACAACGATTCGGCTGCGGGACCTGCGGTCCCACACATCTGGACTTCCCAGATTCCGGGAAGCTAGTATCGCGACGTGGGACAGCATAGCGGGATCGGCGTACTGGACAAGGCAGTGGCCGTGTTGCAGGCGATAGCGAAGGAGCCCTGCGGGCTCGCAGAACTCTGCAACCGGACCGGTCTGCCCCGCGCGACGGCGCATCGACTTGCGGTCGGCCTGGAGGTGCACCGGTTGTTGCGCCGCGGCCCGGACGGCCGCTGGCGACCCGGCGCCGCACTCGGCGAGCTGGCAGGCGGCGCCACGGATCCACTACTCGACGCGGCCGGTTCGGTGCTGCCTCGGCTGCGCGACATCACCGGCGAGAGCGTGCAGCTCTACCGGCGCGACGGCATGCAGCGCATCTGCATCCTCGCCGCCGAGCCGCCGAGTGGTCTGCGCGACACGGTCCCGGTAGGCACCAGGCTGCCGATGACGGCCGGCTCCGGCGCGAAGGTCCTGGCCGCGTGGTCCGACGTCGCGACGCAACGGGCGGTCCTGGCGGACGCGGTCTTCGGCGAACGGACCCTGCTGGAAGTGCGCAGGCGTGGGTGGGCCCAGAGCGTCGCGGAGCGGGAACCGGGAGTGGCGAGCGTGTCGGCGCCGGTGAGGGACAGCGGCGGTCAAGTGGTGGCGGCAGTGTCCGTATCGGGTCCCGTGGACCGCATCGGCCGTCGCCCCGGAGTCCGCTGGGCGGCAGACCTGTTGGCAGCCGCGGAAGCCCTCCAAGCCCGCCTGTAGCCCTACGCCAAGATCACGGCCCGGCACCGGTTCCCGGGCTTGTGGTGTCGTTCCAGGTTGATCTCGGTGCCGGATGCCGCTTGTCCTCGGCGCCCGATCGTCTTCCGGCTTGCGGTCTTTCTAGATGCCGGTTGCTTTGGGCCTGGCGGTCCGCTCTTGGACGGTGCTGGTCCGTGCTCGCGCTCGCGGCCTGGCCCGGTGCCGATTACCTGCTGCCACGCCGGCCGTCCGCTCTTCGACGATGCTGATTCGTGCTCGCGCTCGCAGCCTTGGCCGCTGGGCGCCCGGCTTGACCTGCGTCGGCCTTGCCCGGCGCGGTCGCGCGTCCGCTCTTCGACGATGCTGATTCGTACTCGCGCTTGCAGCCTTGCCCGGCGCCGGTTGCTGTGGGGCTGGCCGTCCGCTCTTCGACGATGCTGATTCGTACTCGGGCTCGCAGCATGGCCCGGCGCCGGTTGCTGTGGGGCTGGCCGTCCGCTCTTCGACGATGCTGATTCGTACTCGGGCTCGCAGCATGGCCCCGCGCCGGTTGCCTGCTGCCGCGCGGGCCGTCCGCTCCCTCGCCCTTCAGTGTTCGACGCTGGAGTGCCGGCCTCAAGGGCGGCTGTCGCCGTCGCTGCGCGAGAACCCGCTGACGCGGCTTCCCCTTGACCCCGGCCCTCCACCGTCAAGATCGGCTTTGTGCGAGGCAGCGGGTGCCGTGGAGCGCTACGGGTCGGTGGGTGGTCCGGCATGGTTCGGCGGTTGCGGGTTCCAGGCGGGCTTGTGCCGGGCTTTCGATCGTGGCCCGGTTTGGCCGGCGGATGCCGATCCCAACCCATCCCGCCCCCTAATCCAGCGCCCCCAGCCCGGCCCACCACGATGCCGGCCCACCACCAAGCCGGCTCACCACCAAGCCGGCCCACCACCCAAGCCACGAAACATGTCCCCGAAAACAGGAACCCGGCAACCCAAGAGAAGCAAACGGAACGACCCGGAAGGGGGGTCCGGGGGGCGAAGCCCCGCCGGCCGGGGGTCTGGGGGCTTGGCCCCCAGAAGAAACAACGAAGCCACCCAGGCCCGCGCATTCCGCGGGCAAGGGTGGCTCCGGTGGCGTAGCCTCGACGGGATTTGAACCCGCGCTACCGCCTTGAGAGGGCGGCGTCCTAGGCCGCTAGACGACGAGGCCATTGACAAGCAAAGCGTACCGGATGGTGACGCTGTGACTTGGCTGGGGTACCAGGACTCGAACCTAGACTAACTGAACCAGAATCAGTCGTGCTGCCAATTACACCATACCCCAACAGGATCTTGGCCGTGGCGCAGTGTCCGGCCGGGTGTTCCTGTCGGACACGAATAGTAGACCACGGAAGTGTGCCGATGGAAATCGGGTTAGTGCAGGGCCAGGTCCAGGTCGCAGACCAGCAGTTCAGGGAGTAGTTCGAGGCTGGTGATCATGGCGACGTCGGTGGGGAGGGCACCGCGGGCCGGGCAGCCGCGGTTGAGCCAGACGCCTGCCAGGCCCGCGTCCCTGGCTCCGATGGCGTCCAGGTCGAGCCGGTCGCCGACGTGCGCCACCTCGGCGGGTGCGTAGCCGAGCCGGGCGCAGGCCGTGTGGAAAATCACCGGATCGGGTTTGGCAGCACCCAACTCGCCCGCGATGACGACCTCGTCGATGTAGCCCGCCACGCCCAGGTTGGCCAGTTTCGACCGTTGGTAGGGGCCGCTGGCGTTGGTGACCACGGCGATCTTCACGCCGACCGCCGAGAGCCATTCCAGGCAGGGCAGTACGTCGTCGAACAGGCGCCAGGCCTCACGCATGGCACGGACGCGCACGCCTTCGCGGCGGACTGCCTCGGCGTCGTCCAGCAGTTCGCCCAGGCAGCCGAAGAACTCCTTGGTCCGTTGCCAGCGCATGGTGTCCGAGTCGACGACGCCTGCGACGACCCTGGCGACGTGTTCGTCGGTGATCTGTTGCCACAGTGGCCACGCCCCGTCGTGACCGAGCAACAACCGGAGGGCGCCACGCGAGGACGCGCTGTGGTCGACGAGCGTGTCGTCGACGTCGAGACAGACGGCACGGACACCGGGTCTGTCGCCGGGATCCACCGGCTCTCCGGCCCGTGGGCCGAATTGTGGCGCAGGACGGGCGGAGGCTGGAGTCACTCGGGTGAGGCTAGGCCCGAGTCAGTTGGCTCCGATTCGTCCAACGCGGTGAAATCTGCGCGGGCTGGTTCGGTCCAGAACCGTTCGGCGGCAACTTACCTGCCGGTTATTCCGTAGCGGCTGCCCGCAGTCGGCGCATCGTTCGTTCCTGGCCGAGCAACTGCAGCGACAGCCACAGCGGCGGTGACACCGTACGCCCGGTGACGGCGACCCGCACCGGCGCGAACGCCTTGCGGGGCTTGAGTCCCAGGCCGTCGACCAGCGCAACCTTGAGTGCCTGGTCGATTCCGTCCTCGGTCCACTCGGTCAAGGCGGAAAGTGCGGCAATCGACGCATCGAGCGCGGGTCGGGCGTCCGGTCCGAGTGCCTTGGCCGCGGATTCCGGTTCGGGCGCGAAAGCATTCTCGTCCTGGAACAGGAAGCGCACCATCCCGGCCGCCTCCGACAGCACCGAGATCCGTTGCTGGACCTCCGGCGCGATCGCGGTGAGCGTCGCCAGCGTGGCTTCGTCCGGTTCCGGCGCGAGCACACCGGCTGCGACCAGGTAGGGCACGACCCGCTCGACGAACTCGGCCACCGGCAAGGCGCGCAGGTGTGCGGCGTTGATGGCTTCGGCCTTCTTCAGGTCGAAGCGCGCCATGTTCGGGTTGACCTTGGTGATGTCGAAGGCTTCGACCAGCTCGGCGACGCTGAACACGTCCCTGTCGTCGGCGATCGCCCAGCCCAGCAGCGCCAAGTAGTTGAGCAGGCCCTCGGGCAGGAAGCCGCGGTCACGATAGAGGAACAGATTCGACTCGGGGTCCCGCTTGGACAGTTTCTTGTTGCCGTCGCCGCGGACCAGCGGCAGGTGCGCGTACATCGGCGCGAACTCGGCGACGCCGATCCTGCGCAGGGCGAAGAACAACGCGATCTGCCGGGGGGTGGAGGGCAGCAGGTCCTCGCCGCGCAGGATGTGCGTGATCCGCATCAGCGCGTCGTCGACCGGGTTGGTCAGCGTGTAGAGCGGCTGGCCGTTCGCCCGCACCAGCACCGGGTCGGGCACGCTGCCCACCTTGAACGTGATCTCGCCGCGTACCAGGTCGGCGAACGTGATGTCCTCGTCGGGCATCCGCAGCCGCAGCGTCGGTTCCCGGCCATCGGCGCGGAAGGCGGCACGCTGCTCGTCGGTCAGGTCGCGGTCGAAGTTGTCGTAGCCCAGCTTGGGATCACGGCCTGCCGCGCGGTGCCGGGCGTCCACCTCGTCGTTGGTGGAGAACGACTCGTAGACCTCGCCCGCCGCCAGCAGCCTCGCGGCCACGTCCGCGTAGATGTCCTTGCGCTCACTCTGCCGGTACGGCCCGCTCGGACCACCGACCTCCGGCCCCTCGTCCCAGTCCAGGTTCAGCCAGCGCAGGCCGTCGAGCACCGCGTCGTAACTCTCCTGGGAGTCGCGCGACGCGTCGGTGTCCTCGATGCGGAAGACCAGCTTCCCCTTGTTGTGCCGGGCGAACGCCCAGTTGAACAAGGCGGTGCGCACCAGCCCCACGTGCGGAGTTCCGGTGGGCGACGGGGAGAACCGGGCACGGACGATGTCGGCGCCGGTCGGCAGAGGCGTGCTCATAACACGTTCAGCCTATCGCCCTTGACACTTCGGCACCGCAGCGAGAGCCTGGAGCTATTCAACCATCGTTGAAAAGAGGGAACGATGAGCGAGCACACGACCTGTGCCGTGGTCGGCGGCGGTCCGGCCGGCATCGTGTTGGGGCTGTTGCTGGCCCGAGCGGGCGTCGACGTGACCGTGCTGGAGAAGCACGGCGACTTCCTGCGTGACTTCCGTGGCGACACCGTGCACCCGACCACATTGACGCTGCTCGCCGACCTCGGTCTCGCCGACAGGTTCGAGAAGCTGCCCTACAGCAGGCTGGACCGGCTGGAGTTCCCCGGACCGGACGGTGAACCGATGGTCGCGGGCGACTTCTCGCACCTGCCCGGCCGCTACCAGTACGTCGCGATGGTGCCGCAGTGGGACCTGCTGGACATGCTGAGCGAGGCAGCCGCCGAGGAGCCCTCGTTCCACCTGCGGATGAACACCGAGGCAACCGGCGTGCTGACCGAACACGGCACGGTCGTCGGCGTCCGGTATCGCGACGAACACGGGCAGGACGGCGAACTGCGGGCGGAGCTGACGGTGGCGGCGGACGGCCGGTGGTCGGTGCTGCGCCGCTCGGCAGGCCTGACACCGCACGAGTACCCGGTGCCGGTGGACGCCTGGTGGTTGCGGCTGTCGCGGCGGCCGACGGACACCGGGGCCGGGTTGACCGCCCACGCCGGCGAGCACGCGTTCGCCGTGCAGATCAACCGGACCGACTACTTCCAGATCGCCTATCTGGCCGCGAAGGGCCTCGACCCGTTGCTGCGCGCCGAGGGATTGGACGCGTTCCGGGCCCGGATCGCCCGGCTGGTGCCCGCGCTGGCCGACCGGGTCGGCGAGATCACCGATCTGGACTCGGTCAAACACCTCGACGTGCGGCTGAACCGGCTGCCGACCTGGCACACGGATGGCCTGCTGTGCATCGGGGACGCCGCCCACGCGATGTCGCCCATCGGCGGTGTCGGCATCAACCTGGCAGTGCAGGACGCGGTGGCGGCGGCGACCCTGCTGGCCGAACCACTGCGTGGGCACAACATCAAGCGGGCGGATCTGGCGAAGGTGCAACAGCGCCGGCTGCTGCCCACGATCGCCGTGCAAGCCCTGCAACGACTGCTGCACCGAGTGCTGCTGCGGCCCGTCGTCGAGGGCAGGCGGGCCGGTCTGCCGGCCGCGGCCGCTGCCGTGATCCGGCGGGTGCCCATCGTCCGGTTCGTGCCTGCCTACGTGATCGGCGTCGGTTTCCGGCCCGAACGGGCGCCGGACTTCGCCCGGCGTCCGGCGAACGAGGTCGGTTAGCGGTTGGCCACCGGGTTGGTCAGCGTGCCGATGCCGTCGACGGTCACCGACACGGACTGGCCGTCCTTCATCGGGCCGACGCCCGCGGGAGTGCCGGTGAGGATCAGGTCACCGGGCAGCAACGTCATCACCGCGGTGATGTACTCGATCAGCTTGCCGATGGGGTGGATCAGCAGCGAGGTCCGGGAGTCCTGCTTGACCTCGCCATCCAGCTCGGTGCGCAGCCGCACGTCGGACGGGTCGATCGCGGTCTCGATCCACGGGCCGAGCGGGCAGAACGTGTCGTAGCCCTTGGCCCGGGTCCACTGGCCGTCGGTCTTCTGCTGGTCGCGCGCGGTGACGTCGTTGGCCACGGTGTAACCCATCACCACCGAGTTGGCCCTGGCCGCAGGCACGTCCTTGCACGGCGTGCTGATCACCACGGCCAGCTCGCCCTCGTAGTCGACACGGCTGGAGCTGGGCGGCAGCTTGATCGCTGCGTTCGGCCCGATCACCGATGTGGACGGTTTGAGGAAGATGATCGGCTCGGCAGGCACCTCGTTGCCGAGTTCCGCGGCGTGGTCGGCGTAGTTCCTGCCGATGCAGACGACCTTGGACGGCAGGATCGGCGCGAGCACCCGCACGTCGGCCAGCGGCCAGCGGCGACCGGTGTACTGCGGCTGGCCGAAGGGGTGTTCGGCGATCTCCAGGGCCGTGAGTCCAGCCGGGTCGCTACCCTCGCCGTCGATCGAGACGAAGGCCACGCCGTCCGGATGGGCGATTCTTCCGATGCGCACGCGACTACCATAACCGCGCGGCACATCCGGCCGACCGCCGGAGTGGCACGGCACACGGGCGATCGGCGGTTCCCCGCCCACCCAACGGCATCCGCTACGAGCAGGCCCTGCGCAGCGCGTCGAACCGGGATTGCTCCTGCTGCGCCCACGCCTTGAGCCTGGCTCCGCTCCAGTCCCGCCCGCTGACCTCCCGCGCTTGGTTCGCTGCGGCGCGTAACGCGTCGGCCAGCGTGTGGTCGCGGGTTTCGGTGGCGAGTTTCTGCAGTAGGTCGGCGGTCTCCTGGGCCCGGTGCGCTCTGCGCTGCGCGTCGTCGGTGACTTCGTTGAGCGCGACCGAACCCAGGGCCTTGCCGCAGATGGTGGCCTTGCCGGTGCCCGGCGTACCGGTCGCTGTGGTGGAGTCACCACAGCCCACCAGCACGAGCGCGCAGACGGCAAGGACAGGTAACGCCAATCGCATGATCCCCCCGAACAGCCTCTCCCGAGGCTACCGGAAAGATCAGCCGACGGGTGCCGCTTCGTTGACACGCATGGCCTTGTGCACCAGCGCGTCGCACATCGCCAGCCAGCTGGCCTCGACGATGTTGCCGTGCACGCCCACCGTGGTCCACTCGCGCTCGCCGTCGGTCGACTCGACGAGGACGCGGGTGACCGCGTCGGTACCGTGCGAGTTGGTCAGGATGCGAACCTTGTAGTCAGCGAGGCTGACACTGTCCATCCAGGACAAATGCGGCCGCAGCGCCTGGCGCAGGGCGGCGTCCAGCGCGTGCACCGGCCCGTTGCCCTCGGCGGTCGCGATCACCCGCTGCCCGGCGACCCTGACCTTGACGGTCGCCTCGGACACGACGTCGCCGCCGGGCGCGTGGTCGAGGATCACGCGGTAGCTTTCCAACGCGAACGGCGCCTGATCGACGTGGCTGGTCTGGCCGGCCTCCTTGCGCAGCAACAGTTCCAGCGACGCGTCAGCAGCCTCGAACGACCAACCCTGTGCCTCCAGCTCCTTCACCCGGCGCACGGCACTGGTGAGTGCCTCCGGCTTGCCGGCCAGGTCGACACCGAGCTCACGACCCTTCAGCTCGATGCTGGCCCGGCCGGCCATCTCGGTGACCAGTACCCGCATGTCGTTGCCGAAGGTGGCCGGATCGATGTGGTTGTAGAGCTCCGGGTCCACCTTGATCGCGCTCGCGTGCAGGCCTGCCTTGTGGGCGAAGGCCGACTGTCCGACATACGCCTGGTGGGCGTTCGGAGCGATGTTCGCGATCTCGGCAAGGGCATGGGAGACGCGGGACAACTCGGCAAGCGATCCGTCCGGTAGCACGGGCATGCCGAGTTTGGTCACCAGGTTTCCGAGTACCGCGAAGAGGTCGGCGTTCCCCGCGCGCTCGCCGTAGCCGTTCGCGGTGCACTGCACGTGGGTGGCGCCCGCCCGCACGGCCGCCACCGAGTTGGCCACGGCACAGGCGGTGTCGTCCTGGCAGTGGATGCCCAGGCGGAAGCCGGTGCGCGCGGCCACCTCGGCCACGGTCTCGGCCAGTCCCATCGGCAGCTGGCCGCCGTTGGTGTCGCAGAGCACCACGACGTCGGCACCACCGTCCACGGCGGACGTGAGTACTCGCAGCGCACAGTCCGGGTCGTAGGCGTAGCCGTCGAAGAAGTGCTCGGCATCGAGGAAGACACGGCGATCGTGCTCGACCAGGTACCGCACGGTGTCGGACACCATCGCGCACGCCTCGTCGACGGTGGTCCGAAGTGCTCGCTCGATGTGCCGCCGATCCGACTTGGCCACCAGCGTGACCACCGGCGCTTGGGCGTCGAGCAGTGCCTTGACCTGCGGATCGTCCTCGACGCGCACATTGGCCCGGCGAGTGGACCCGAAAGCGACCAGAGCGGCGTGCTGGAGTTCCAGTTCCCCGGCAGCGGCCCGAGCGAAGAACTCGGTGTCCGTGGGCAACGCACCCGGCCACCCGCCCTCGATGAACCCGACGCCGAGGGAGTCCAGCAGCCGCGCGACGGCGAGTTTGTCGGTCGCCGAGTAGGTGATGCCCTCCCGCTGGGCGCCGTCCCGCAGGGTGGTGTCGTAGACGTGGAAGGCGTCGCCGAGGGGGGTATCGGCGGGCGAGGTGCGGTTCACGGAACTCTCCTGTCTGGAAGTGCGATGCCTCCAGCGCAAACAAAAAGACCTCCCGCATGATGCGAGAGGTCTGCGCGCCGGGTGCGAAAGTCAGCTACACGGCGCGCTCAACAATAATGATCGCCACAAGGTGGGCCACGTTTCGAGAGTGCCACATGGACCCGGATGGCGTCCAATTCCCTGGCGGAACCTCCCACATGCTGAGTCAAGCTCACGGTGAGCGCACGGCCCACGACGCGAGCGGCGGTCGGGCGAACCGGGGAACACCGACGGTGGGTGGTAGGGCTTGGCACGCTGGAATTGCGGCGAGATGCGGCATCCGTAGTGAGGCTCGGCCGAGATGGACGTCCAACGGCCGACTCGCCCGACATGGACCCTCGCCGGCCGACACACCAGAGGTGGACGTCGAGCGGCCAACACAGCGAGACGACCGCCGAACGGCCAACCCGACCCGGGCGGACCTCCAGCGGCCAACACGAACAAGACGACCGTCAGCCCACCAACACAACCGAGATAGACCATCACCAGCCCACACGAACGAGACCCACATCGAGCGGCCAACACGACCGAGACGACCGAGACGACCGAGACGCCGCCGACACGAACGAGACGACCACCAAACGGCCAACACGACCGAGGCGCACCTCCAACGGCCAACACGAACAAGACCGACCACCAGCCCACCAACACAACCCAGACGGACCATCACCGGCCAACACGAACAAGACCCACATCGAGCGGCCAACACGACCGAGACGACCGCCAAGCCACCGACACGAACGAGACGACCACCAAACGGCCAACACGAACGAGGCGCACCTCCAACGGCCAACACCAACGAGGTGACCGTCAATCGGCCGACACCAACGCGTTGACCGCTGGGATGGTTCGAGGGCTGGGTCACCGACAATCGGGCGACCGAGCCTGAGCAGCCGCAACCTGACCGGCGCTACACCGATCACGTGCTCACCTGGGATCGCGCTGGTCGACACGGCGTGGCCCGGCCGGAGGCCCGCTACCCGGGTGGGTGCAGCCAGACTCGTCCAGCGTCAAGGTCCACTCGCGTGTGCGGCGGAGCGCCTTCCTCGTCGTCTTCGCGCATCAGCATCTTCGCGTGGAGTTCCTCCCGGTCGATGTGCTGGCCGGGTTCGGCTAGTCCTCCGAACACGTCGAGTGTGGCCGCGCTGACCGGCATTCCGGTCTGCTTGCGCCGCCACGGCACCCAACTGTGCCCGGCGAACCACAGGCCAAGCCGCTCGAGCGCGACCAGCGCCACCAGGAGAACTGCCAGGCCGGGCAGCGACAGCGCGAACAGGACTCCCATCTGAGATCAACGCCACCCGCGCATTCCTGGTTCCCGGTATCGCCGGAGCAGAGCCCGAGCGACAGAGCAGCGACAGAACAGGATGAACAGAGCCTGGTCCGAACCGGAGTGACAAGCGGCCGCGCGCGAAACGACGAAGGCCCGGCCCCGCGAGGCGGGACCGGGCCGAACGACGAAGACAGCAGCCGGAACTCAGAGCCCGGAACGGGCTCCTGGCGATGCGTTGGACGACACCAGAGCGGCCAGCCGATCACCGATCGCCTCGGTGGACCCGGGCGAAGCATGATCCCGCGTTGCCAGATCGAACGCGACGGACGCCTCGATCCGCCGGGCCGCCTCGTGGTGGCCCAGGTGGTCCAACATCAACGACACCGAGAGCACAGCGGCGGTCGGGTCGGCGAGCCTGCGCCCACTGATGTCCGGAGCGCTCCCGTGCACGGGCTCGAACATGCTGGGATTGCGCCGCGTGACGTCGAGGTTCCCGCTGGCCGCCAGGCCGATGCCACCGGTGATGGCGGCGGCGAGGTCGGTGAGGATGTCGCCGAAGAGGTTGTCCGTGACGATGACGTCGAAGCGGGACGGGTTGGTGACCATGTGAATGGTGGCCGCGTCGACGTGCTGGTACGAGACGGTCACGTCCGGGTGCTGCAGCGAGACCTCCTCGACCACGCGCGACCACAGCGAGCCGGCGTGGGTGAGCACGTTGGTCTTGTGCACGAGAGTCAGGTGCTTGCGTGGCCGAGCCGTGGCGCGGGTGAAGGCGTCGCGGACGACTCGCTCGATGCCGAATGCCGTGTTGACGCTGACCTCGGTGGCGATCTCGTGCGGCGTGTCCTTGCGGAGCAGACCACCGTTGCCCGCGTACGGACCCTCGGTGCCCTCCCGCACGATGACCATGTCGACCTCGCCCGGGTCGGCCAGCGGGCTGCGCACGCCCGGGTACAGCTTGGCGGGCCGCAGGTTCACGTGATGGTCGAGTTCGAACCGCAGGCGCAGCAGGAGGCCGCGCTCCAGGATGCCGCTGGGCACCGACGGATCCCCGACCGCGCCGAGCAGGATCGCGTCGTGCTGGCGCAGCTCGTTCAGGACCGATTCGGGCAGCAGTTCGCCGGTCGCGTGCCACCGGGCGGCGCCGAGGTCGTAGTTCGTGGTCTCGGCATTCGGAGCTACCTCGCCGAGCACTTTGAGTGCCTCGCCGATCACCTCGGGCCCGATCCCATCACCTGGGATCACCGCGAGCCGCATGCACACCTCCGGAGTAACGGTCCCGGCACGGGACCCCTCAATCTCGGAAGGTTACCGGCCAATTCGCCACTCACCCCACCGGAGGGTTGATTTACCGTCCACATATCCCGTTCTGCGGGACACCCACATGGGGCAACCGTCACCCGATGGGACCAAAGTGGCCACTGCCGAGGGAGTACAGACGAAGCCGCCGGCCCGGAATCGATCGTTCGGACCGGCGGCTGGCGTAAAGCTGATTCAGTCGAAGGAGATCGAGCGCACCAGGCGGGCGCCGACGGCGGCACCCGTCGGGTTCAGCACCTCCGCGCTCACCTGACGGTCCACCCGTAGCAGCATGATCGCGTCGGCGCCGTCGCGGGTCTGGCTGATCTGCGCGGCCTCGATGTTCACGCCGGTCTCGCCGAGCAGTGTGCCGACGGTGCCCATCACGCCCGGCCGGTCCGGGTACTCCAGCAGCAGCACGATGCCCTCGGCCCGCAGGTCGAAGTGCCTGCCGTTGACCTCGACGACCTTCTCGACGCCGTCCAGCCCGGTGAGCGTGCCGGATGCGCTGACCGAGGTGCCGTCCGGCAGTGCGGCCGAGACGGTGACCAGGCTGCGGTAGTTGGCGCTCTCCGGTTCGGTGGCCAGATCCACGCGCACGCCGAGCGTCTCGGCCAGCTTGGGCGCGTTCACGAACGTCACCTGGTCCTCGACCATGCCGGCGAACACCCCGCGCATCGCGGCCAGCGGCAGCACACTCACGTCCTCGGCGGCCAGCTCACCGCGCACCCGCACGGTGACCGACGATGGCGGCTTCGTCGCCAGTGCGGACACGATCGTGCCCAGCTTCTGCACCAGGGGCAGGTACGGCCGGACCTCTTCGCCGACCACGCCACCGGTCTGCACGTTGAGCGCGTCCGGCACGAAGTCACCGGCGAGCGCGAGCAGCACGGAACGGGCCACGTCGGTGCCCGCGCGGTCCTGCGCCTCAGCGGTGGACGCGCCCAGGTGCGGGGTGACGACGGCGTTGGGCAGCCCGAACAGTGGGCTGTCGGTGCACGGCTCCTTCGCGTACACGTCGATGCCTGCACCGCCGACCCGGCCCTCACGCAGCGCGTCGGCCAGGGCGTCCTCGTCGATGAGACCGCCACGGGCGTCGTTGACGATGATCACGCCCGGCTTCACCAGGGCCAGCTGGTCCTTGCCGATCAGGCCCTTGGTCTCGGGAGTCTTGGGCAGGTGGATGGAGATGGTGTCGGCGCGGGCGAGCAGCTCGTGCAGGGTGACCAGCTCGATGCCCAGCTGGGCGGCCCTGGCGGGCGCCACGTACGGGTCGTAGGCGATCAGGTTCATGCCGAAGGCGGCCAGCCGCGCGGCGAGCAGCTGCCCGATCTTGCCGAGGCCGACGATGCCCGCGGTCTTGCCGTTGAGTTCGACACCGTTGAACGAGCTGCGCTTCCACTGACCGGCCCGCAGGGTGGCGTCGGCGGCCGGGATCTGGCGGGCCACCGCGAGCAGCAGCGCGGCCGCGTGCTCGGCGGCGGAGACGATGTTGGACGTGGGGGCGTTGACGACCATGACGCCCCGCTCGGTCGCGGCGGGCACGTCGACGTTGTCGACGCCGACACCGGCGCGCGCGACGACCTTCAGGCGCGTGGTCGCGCCGAGTACCTCAGCGTCGACCTGGGTCGCGGACCGGACGAGCAGCGCGTCCGCCTCGGCGACCGCGGACAGCAGGGCCGGGCGATCGGTGCCGTCGACGTTGCGGATCTCCACGGAGTCACCGAGAAGGTCGAGCACGGACGGGGCGAGCTTTTCGGCGATCAGGACGACAGGACGGCGGGTACTGGTCACGACGGCGGCTCCGGACGTTGGTTGGGAAGGCGGACGCCCCTACCTGACGAGAGCCTGGCCAGCGGCGCCCACGCTGACCGGTCACCTC
Source organism: Candidatus Melainabacteria bacterium (assembly GCA_963780635.1). Classification (GTDB taxonomy): domain Bacteria; phylum Actinomycetota; class Actinomycetes; order Mycobacteriales; family Pseudonocardiaceae; genus DATEPR01. The sequence continues at coordinate 937,711 of CAWACW010000011.1, read as the reverse complement.
ACCGTGCCCGGACCCGCCCGATTCTAGCGAGCCGCGCCATCGATCTTCTCACCACCTTGACGCACCTCCCGAGTACTGGGATGTGGTCGGTCGCCTGACGCGCACTCGACCCGGGTGTGGCTGCCCGGTACGCGGACGTAGTCCGAAGGGGAGTCACCGCCGGAAAGCGACCTGCGGCACGGCGGCTTCGGTGCGGCACAGCGCTTCGCCATGGATGCGGCGAGTGCGAGCTTCGCGAGGAATCGTCCTGCGGCGACGGCGGACGGAAAAGGCGGGTCACCAGGGTTCGTCGAACTCCCCGTCCTTGGCCCCGGCCACGAACGCGTCCCACTCGGACTCGGTGAACACCAGCACGGTGTCATCAGGGCCGGTGTACTTGGAATTGCGCATCGCGATGTAGGTGTTCCCGTCGGAGTGCGGGACGAACGCGACCTCGACGTACTCGCCATCGGCGTCGTTCGGGTCGCCCGCGCGCTGCCACTCCGCATGGGTCAGGTCGAGACGGCCACGGACGTGTGCCTTGTCGTCGTAGATCGGCGCGCCGGCACCGTCTTCCTGGCTCACCGAAAACCGCCCCCTAGGTGTGTCCGATCGTGTCGGTGCAGCGACGATACGCGACCGACACGCCTTCCGGGGCAGCCACCACCCAGGGGGGTGGCCGCCCCGGAACCTGTCACGCCGTGTCGGTCAGCGGGCGGTCCACCCAGGACATGAGGCCGCGCAACTTCCGCCCGACCTCCTCGATCGGGTGGTCTTCGCCCTGCTTCTGCAGCCGGGTGAAGTTCGGCCGGTCGGCGTCGTCCTCGGCCACCCACTCCTGCGCGAACCGGCCGTCCTGGATCTCGTCCAGCATCCTGCGCATCTCGGCCTTCACCGTGGGGCTCACCACTCGCGGACCCCGGGTCAGGTCGCCGTACTCGGCCGTGTCGGAGATCGAGTAGCGCATCCGCGCGATGCCGCCCTCGTAGATGAGGTCGACGATCAGCTTCAGCTCGTGCAGCACCTCGAAGTACGCGATCTCCGGCTGGTAACCGGCCTCGGTCAGCGTCTCGAACCCCGCCTGGATCAGCGCGGTGGTACCGCCGCACAGCACGGCCTGCTCACCGAACAGGTCGGTCTCGGTCTCCTCGGTGAAGGTCGTCTTGATGACGCCCGCACGCGTGCCGCCGATCGCCTTCGCATAGGACAGGCCCAGTTCCAGAGCCTTGCCGGTGGCGTCCTGCTCCACCGCCACCAGGTCGGGCACACCCTTGCCGTCCACGAACTGGCGACGGACCAGGTGCCCGGGGCCCTTCGGGGCGACGAGCACGACGTCGACGTCCTTGGGCGGCACGATCAGGTGGTAGCGGATGTTGAAGCCGTGCCCGAAGAACAGGGCGTCACCCGACTTGAGGTTCGGCAGGATGTCCTGCTCGTAGATGAACCGCTGCTTGGTGTCCGGGGCCAGGATCATGATCAGGTCGGCCTCGACGGACGCCTCGGCCGGAGTGAGCACGCGGAGGCCCTGTTCCTCGGCCTTGGCCCGGGACTTCGAGCCGGCGGGCAGACCGACACGGACGTCGACACCGGAGTCGCGCAGACTCAGCGCGTGTGCGTGGCCCTGGCTGCCGTAGCCGATGACGGCGACCTTGCGGCCCTGGATGACGGCCAGGTTGGCATCGTCGTCGTAGAAGATCTCGGCGCTCATGTGAATCCAGTACTTCCTCTCGGATGTTGAATCAGCGGACTGTCGTCGCGGTGATCGAGCGGGGTCCCCGCCCGACCGCGACCATCCCGGACTGCACCATCTCGCGCACGCCGAACGGCTCCAGCATGCGCAGCAACGCATCCAGTTTGTCGGCGGTGCCTGTCACCTCGATGGTCAGTGCCTCCGGCGAGACGTCCACAACCTTGGCGCGGAACAATTGGACAGTCTCCAGCACCTGGCTGCGGACTGTCGCGTCCGCCCGCACCTTCACGAGCAGCAGTTCACGCCGCACCGTGGAGGCGGGTTCCAGTTCCACGATCTTGATCACGTTCACCAGCTTGTTGAGCTGCTTGGTGACCTGCTCCAGGGGTAGTTCGTCGACCGTCACCACGATGGTCATCCGGGACACGTCCGGATTCTCGGTGGGTCCGACGGCCAGCGACTCGATGTTGAAGCCACGACGGGAGAACAGGCCGGCCACGCGGGCCAGCACACCGGGCTTGTTCTCGGTGAGGACGCTCAGCGTGTGGGTACTCATCAGACGTCCTCTTCGAACAGTGGCCGGATGCCGCGGGCGGCCATGATGTGGTCGTTGCCGGTGCCCGACGCGACCATCGGCCACACCTGGGCGTCCTTGCCGACGACGAAGTCGATGACCACGGGCTGGTCGTTGATCTCCATCGCCCGCTTGATCGTCGCGTCGACATCCGCCTTGGCCTCGCAGCGCAGCCCCACGCAGCCCAGCGCCTCGGCGAGCAGCTTGAAGTCGGGGATGCGGTGCTTGTGCGTGCCCAGGTCGGTCTGCGAGTACCGGCCGTCGTAGAACAGGTTCTGCCACTGCCGAACCATGCCCAGGTTGCCATTGTTCATCACGGCGACCTTGATCGGGGCGCCCTCGATGGCACAGGTGGCCAGTTCCTGGTTGGTCATCTGGAAGCAGCCGTCGCCGTCGATCGCCCACACCGCGGTGTCCGGCCTGCCGAACTTCGCGCCCATCGCGGCGGGCACGGCGAATCCCATCGTGCCGAGGCCACCGGAGTTGAGCCACGACCGCGGCCGCTCGTAGGAGACGAACTGCGCTGCCCACATCTGGTGCTGGCCGACGCCCGCCGCGTACACAGCGTCCGGCCCGACGAGCTTGCCGATCCGCTCGATCACGTACTGCGGCGAGAGGGTGCCGTCCGATGGCCATTCGTAGCCGAGCGGGAACGTGTCCCGCCACTGGTCGCACTGGTGCCACCACGGGCCGAGGTCGGCGGGCGGCTCCGCGACGCGCTCGGCCTGCAGGGCCGCGATCAGCTCGACCAGGATCTCCTTGCAGTCGCCCACGATCGGGACGTCCGCGTGCCGGTTCTTGGAGATCTCGGCCGGGTCGATGTCGGCGTGCACGATCTTCGCGTCCTGCGCGAACGAGGACAGCTGGCCGGTGACCCGGTCGTCGAAGCGCGCACCCAGCGCCACCAGCAGATCGGCCCGCTGCATCGCGGCCACGGCCGCCACCGACCCGTGCATGCCGGGCATGCCCAGGTGCAGCCGGTGCGAGTCGGGGAACGCGCCGCGCGCCATCAGCGTGGTGACCACCGGGATGCCCGCCAACTCGGCCAGTGCCCGCAGTTGCGCCGAAGCGTCCGCCCGCACCACGCCGCCGCCGACGTAGAGCACGGGGCGACGTGCGGCGTTGATCAGCTTGGCTGCCTCGCGCACCTGCTTGCCGTGCGGCCGGGTGGTCGGCCGGTAGCCGGGCAGCCGCAGCTCCGGCGGCCAGACGAACGGCGCCGTGTTCTGCAACACGTCCTTGGGAATGTCCACCAGCACCGGGCCGGGCCGGCCGGTGGACGCGAGGTGGAAGGCCTCGGCGATCGTCCTCGATATCTCCGAGGTGTCGGTCACGAGGAAGTTGTGCTTGGTGATCGGCATCGTGATACCGCAGATGTCGGCTTCCTGGAAGCCGTCCGTGCCGATGAGCGGCTGCGAGACCTGGCCGGTGATGGCCACCACCGGCACCGAGTCCATATAGGCGTCGGCCAGCGGGGTCACCAGGTTCGTGGCGCCCGGACCGGACGTGGCGATGCAGACGCCGACCTTGCCGGTGGCCTGCGCGTAGCCGGCGGCCGCGTGCCCTGCGCCCTGCTCGTGGCGGACCAGGATGTGCCGGACCTTCGTGGAGTCCAGCAGCGCGTCGTACGCGGGCATGATGGCGCCGCCGGGGATGCCGAACACGACGTCGCAGCCGACCGACTCCAGCGAGCGGACGAGCGACTGGGCTCCGGTGAGCCGTACCGGTGCGCCCGCCGGCGGTGTGGGCTTCGGCCGGGATCCGGCAGGCGGGTGGGACACCCCGGAAGGTGGGGTGGGCCGTGGCGTAGCGCTGGTCATCGGTTTCGCCTCGCGGTCTTAGGTCGAGATCTTGTCGCGTTCCGGGCAACAAAAAACCCCCGCCGACCATGGTGGCCGCACGAGGGTAGCGCGTCGACTAACTGGGACTTTCAGGCGTCGACGCGCCTGCGAAGTACGAGAATGTCGAGGATGCGCACGAGCTCGAAGGTAGTGCGCGAGACCGGCGGGCGTCAACCTGTCGGGATGACGCTCCCGAATGGTGGGCACTGCCGGGTGACCCCGGGACCCGCCGCGACAGGCTGTGACGGCACCGGGCACCATCAGGGGGTGTCCGAGGAGACCACCGACGCCGTGCCGCAGGCCGCCGACCAGGCGCCCCCGGGCGCGGCCGGGGGCGGGGGCGGCCAGGAGCGAACGGACGACGCGCCCGAGCCCGCCGACCAACCGGCAGAGCCCGGCGCCGCTCCGGCAACGCCCGCTGACACCCCGGCAGAGGCCGCCGACACCCCGGCGGCGCTCGCGGCTGCCCCGGCGAATTCGCGGATGGCGCGGAAGATCGTGTTCCGCATCCCGGCCTCGTCCTACGTGGCCGTCGTGTTCCTGATCGTGTGCGCGTCGTTCCTCGCGGTGGCCGGGCCGTTCTTCACGCTCGTCTACCTGCTCCCGATCGGTTTGTTCGTGTGGATCATGCGCACCAGGACCGAGGTGGACGCCGACAGGCTGGTCGTGCGCCGCGTGCTGACCCGGACGGTCATCCCGTGGTCGCGGGTCGCGTCACTGCGCCTGGTGGACAAGGGCTGGATACGCGCGGTGCGCACCGACGGCGGCGAGATCGCGCTGCCATCGGTGCGCACCAGGCACCTACCAGCTCTCGCGCTGATCAGTGGGGGCCGGCTGACCGACCCGACCGATCCGGCGAGCGGAACGGACGCCGAGTCCTAAGGACCGGTGTAGCTCACCGAGAAGCTGTTGCCACCGGTCGGGGCGGACGGCGTCGAGTACGTCGTCGCGCCCTGGACCAGCAGGATCTCCTGCGCGGTGGTCAGGTTCGGGTTCGCTCCGTTGGCCGTGAGGCCGGTGAAGCTGAACGTGGTGAATCGCGGCGGTGCGCCGATCACGCCGCCGACCGAGGTCGCCTCCTCGATCCACTCCGCGGACGTGCCGGCACCGCGGTACGTCTTGTTGGAGTTGAACGCGATACCCGTCGTGTTGTCCGTGAGCTTGATGTTCCAGGTGGTGCCGCTGACCTTGGACACGGTGCCGGTCATCGAGTCACCGGGGTGGATCGTCATGCCGGTGATCACGGTCTCCGCGGCGGGCAGGATCTCCCACCAGGCGTCGTAGGTAGTACGGCCGTTCTGGATGTCGGCCTCGGTGCCGGTCTGGATCAGGTTCGAGTTGCTGAACCCGTCGATGCCGACCCACTGCGAGGAGAAGTGGCTGCCGGTGCCGGACACGGTGGGGACGGTCCAGTGGCCGGTGGCCGTGGTGAACGTGCCGGTCTTCGCGTAGCCGGACCAGTTGCTCGACTGCGACACGTTCTTCGTGTGGACGATGGCGTGGTTCGCGGCGTTGGTCGCGGCGACCGCACCACCGGCGAACGCCGGCAGAACCGCGAGCGCGAGGCCCGCCGTCACGCCGGCAACAGCAAGGGAACGCAGGGATTTGAGGCCCATCGGATACCTTTCTGTGTATCCGCACGCGATATGCCCTCGATCGACACGTGCGGGGTAACCGGGCCGGTACGACGTAGGCTTGAAGACCAACTCCATACCGTCTCGATTATCTTTCAACACCGCCCTGAGCTGCGGCAAGAGTTTTCACTCGATAAGACGCGCATTCACAGGAATTGATTTATGTGAATGTGTAACCGTCACATTTCAATAGGTGTTAACAGAACACGACTGATGGGGGTGGCCGCCGCGCGGGAGATCGGCATCGGGGGCCGGAGTAACCTGGAGTTGCCCCACTGGGTACCGGCACCCACCAGGTGTCCGTCTCGACGCGCCGTTCCACACCAGCCGGCGACGCAGGTCGGGTCAACGCACCAGTACGTCAGACTTTGGAGGAGCCGTGCCAGCGCTGCGCTCTCGCACGACAACCCACGGCCGGAACGCGGCAGGCGCCCGCGCACTCTGGCGCGCCACCGGCATGACCGACAGTGACTTCGGTAAGCCGATCGTGGCGATCGCGAACTCGTACACCCAGTTCGTGCCCGGCCACGTCCACCTGCGCGACCTCGGCGAGCTGGTCGCCGGTGCGGTGCGCGAGGCGGGCGGTGTCGCCCGCGAGTTCCACACGATCGCGGTGGACGACGGCATCGCCATGGGCCACAGCGGGATGCTCTACTCGCTGCCCTCCCGCGAGATCATCGCCGACTCCGTCGAGTACATGGTGAACGCGCACCAGGCCGACGCGCTGGTGTGCATCTCCAACTGCGACAAGATCACCCCGGGCATGCTGAACGCCGCCCTGCGGCTCAACGTCCCGACCGTTTTCGTGTCCGGCGGCCCGATGGAGGCAGGTAAGGCCGTCGTCGTGGACGGCGTCGCGCAGGCACCCACCGACCTGATCACCGCGATCTCCGCGTCCGCGAACCCGGCGGTGGACGACGCGGGCCTCGCGCTGGTCGAGCAATCGGCGTGCCCGACCTGCGGTTCCTGCTCGGGCATGTTCACCGCGAACTCGATGAACTGCCTGACCGAAGCACTGGGTCTGGCGCTGCCGGGCAACGGCTCGACGCTGGCCACGCACGCGGCCCGCCGGGACCTGTTCCTGGGCGCCGGCCGGACCGTCGTGGAACTGGCGAAGCGCTGGTACGAGCAGGACGACGAGTCGGCGCTGCCCCGCTCCATCGCGACGCGCGCCGCGTTCGAGAACGCGATGGCGCTGGACATGGCGATGGGCGGCTCGACGAACACCGTGCTGCACATTCTCGCCGCGGCACAGGAAGGCGAGATCGACTTCAAGCTCGACGACATCGACGCCATCAGCAGGCGGGTCGCGTGTCTGGCGAAGGTCGCGCCGAACTCCGACTACCACATGGAAGACGTGCACCGGGCGGGCGGCATCCCCGCGATCCTCGGTGAACTGGACCGCGCCGGTCTGCTCAACCGCGAGGTGCACTCGGTGCACAGCCCGTCGCTGTCGCAGTGGCTGGGCGAGTGGGACGTGCGCGCCGAGTCGCCGTCCGAGCAGGCCGTCGAGCTGTTCCACGCGGCCCCCGGCGGTGTCCGGACCACGAAGGCGTTCTCCACCGAGAACCGCTGGTCCAGCCTGGACACCGACGCAGCGCAGGGCTGCATCCGCGACCTCGAGCACGCCTACTCCGTAGAGGGCGGCCTGATGGTGCTGCGTGGCAACATCGCCGAGGACGGCGCGATCATCAAGGCGGCCGGCGTCGACGAGGAGTTCTGGAAGTTCACCGGCCCGGCCAGGGTGGTGGAGAGCCAGGAGCAGGCCGTGTCGGCCATCCTGTCCAAGCAGATCCAGCCCGGCGACGTGGTCGTCGTGCGCTACGAGGGCCCAGCGGGCGGGCCGGGCATGCAGGAGATGCTGCACCCGACCGCGTTCCTCAAGGGTGCGGGCCTCGGCCAGAAGTGCGCCCTGATCACCGACGGCCGGTTCTCCGGCGGCACGTCCGGCCTCGCGGTCGGGCACATCTCACCCGAGGCCGCGGCCGGTGGCACGATCGCGCTGATCCAGGACGGCGACGAGATCAGCATCGACGTGCACGCACGCAAGCTGGAACTGCTGGTCGACCCGGCGGTGCTGGCCGAACGGCGGGCCAAGATGGACGCCGGCGAGCGGCCCTGGCAGCCGGCCGACCGGGTGCGACCGGTCACCGCGGCACTGCGCGCGTACGCGCGGATGGCCACGTCGGCGTCCACCGGCGCGGTGCGCGACGTCGACCACTGAACCGTCAGTGGTTGCGTAGCACGAACAAGAACACGATCGCGACAGCCGCACCGATGATCAGGAAGAGCCAGGCGTTGAGGACCGGCCGGCGGAACCACGGCGTCGGCCGGTCCAGCGACACCCGGCCCGGTCCGGCGAACAGGATGGCGAAGGCCGCCCCGGACAGGGCCAGTTCCAGCTCGTAACCGGGCTCGAAGAACCCCAGCGGCCACTTCAGCACGATCACGTTGGCCAGCAGCGCCAGCAGTGCCGCGGCGGCCAGCGGCGTGAAAAGGCCGAGCACGATCAGCCCGCCACCGACCAGTTCGGTGCCGCCGGCGACATAGGCCAGCACGCCGGGATCGACGTATCCACCGGTCCGCACGAATGCCTCGAAGCCGTGGATGCCGACGCCGTGGAACAGGCCGAACAGGTGCTGCAGGCCGTTCGCGATGAACGTGCCACCCAGCACCAGCCGCAGTACCAGCAGGCCGAAGTCGGCGCCGCCGTGCAGTTTCGGCGCAGGTCGGCGGGGTTCGTCGCCGAACGACGGGTCACCGAAACCGCCGCCTGGCTCGACGATCGACGTCGTCTCACCTGTGCTGGTGAACCCGTAGTCCCCGTCCGGTTCGAACGACGACGACGGGTCGCCGCCCGACGAGTTGTAGGTCGAGCTTGCGGTGTCGGTCGACTTGCTGGGCAGGAACAGGCCGTCGTCCTCGTACGTGCTCACGCGCGGCAGGGTACGTGATGCCGGTCACCGGCGCGATACCTTCGAGCGATTGCCCGGCACGATGTCGATCACGATCGCCGATGTCGAGCCCGGTAGCCGCTCAGTATTCGCCGTGCACCAGGTTTTTCGGCTGCTCACCATTGGCGAACCGGCCGATCTCCGCGGCCGCGACACGCCACGCCCGCTGTGACCCGCCCGTGCAGGAACCACCGACATGCGGTGTCAGGAGAACACCCTGAACCGTCCACAGTGGATGACCAGGCGGCAGGGGTTCCGGGTCGGTCACGTCGAGCACGGCGCGCAGCCTGCCGGTGCGCAGTTCCGCGACCAGTGCGTCGGTGTCCACGACCGGGCCGCGAGCCGCGTTCACCAGGATCGCGCCGTCGGGCATCGCGGCCAGGAACTCGGCGTCCACCATGCCGGTGGTCTCGGAGGTCAGCGGCACCATCAGGACGGTGGCGTCGTGCTCGGGCAGCAGGCCGGGCAGTTCGCCGACGGTGTGCACGCCGTCCCTGGCGTGCCTGCCGACCAGCGTCGACGTGGCATCGAACGGGGCGAGCCTGCGGACCAGCTGGTCGGCGAGATCACCCGCACCGACGATGAGCACCCGCTTGCCCTGCAAGGTGTCCGTCTCGTGGTAATCCCACTCGCCGCGGGCGCGAGCGTCCTGGAAACGGGGGAAGTCCCGGTACAGCGCCAGCAGCCCGGCGACGGTCCACTCGGCGGTGCTGCCGCCGTGCGCGCCGCGACAGGTGGACAACATGATCGGGTCAGGCACCTTGCCGATCCACCGTTCCACGCCCGCGGAGAGCAACTGGACCAGTTTCAGCTCCGGGAGCCCGGCGAGGATCTCGGCCGCGTCGTCCTGGGCCAGGAAGCCGGGCACCAGCACCTGCGCCGAGGCGGCCTCGTCCGGCCACGGCTCGCCGACCTGGTAGCGCACCGGCCGGACGCCATCCACACCGGACAGCGCGGCCATCCCTTCGTCACTGGGAACCAACACCGTGATTGTCACCGGCATACCGTATGCACCGATCAGCGGCAGCGCGGCGGCGCGTGGTGCGGCACACTTCTGCGGTGCACGAACACGACATCTCGTCCGCGGACAGCACCCGGATCCGGGTGTGGCGGTCCGGCGCCGAGGGCGGCAGGGATGTCCTGCTGTGCCCGGGGCTGGGCACCATGCCGGAGGCGTGGCCGTATCTGAAGCGGGCGGACGACCTGCGCGTGCACAGCTGGTACCACCGGGGCACGCTCGGCTCGGCGCGACCGGCCGACCCCGGCCGCATCCAGCTGGCCGACCACGTGGCCGACGCGGTCGCGGTGCTGGACGACGCCGGTGTCGAGCGGGTCGTGGTGATGGGCTGGTCGGTCGGTGTCGGTGTGGCCGTCGAGCTGGCGCTCCGGTACCCCGATCGGGTTAGTGCGTTGTTGCTGGTCGCGGGTGCGCCCGGCGACCCGTTCGGGGGCATGTTCGGCGTGCTGGGAGCGTTCGGCGTGCCTGCCGGGATGCGTCGTCACCTGGCCGAAGGTGCGGCGAGGGTGATCCGGGACACGGGCCCGTTGCTGAACGCGGTGTTGCACCGGGTGCCGGTGAACCCGCTGACGGCGGCGGTGGTGCGGCACAGCGGCGTGATGCGCCCGGCGAGCGCCACGACGGACGTGGTGGCGGCGGGTCGGCGGTTCCTCTCGCACGACTGGCGGTGGTACGGCGAGCTGGCGTTGGCACTGGCGCCGGAGCGGCCGCCGGACCTTGCTGGCGTGCACTGCCCGGTCACGGTCGTCGCGGGCCGCTACGACGTGCTGGCGGACCCGAAACACGTGGCGAAGGCGGTCGGCGCGCTGCCGCAGGCACGGCTCAGGATGCTCCCGACCAGCCATTTCCTACCGCTGGAGGCCCCGGACGAGCTGGCCGCCGAGCTGCGCCTGCTGATCGATCGCGCCGACGCGGTATGGGGCGCGACGCAGTGGACGGTCCGCCCACCCAGGCCGGTGCTGAGGGTGGTCGCCCCCGCCGCGGCCGGGCTGCGATGGCCGGCACCCATCCGCACGCGCCTGCGCTGAGGCGCTGTCCCGCTGGCGGCGCGTCGTGGCATCCAGTAACGCTGTGGCCAGGTCACTCACTCGACGCTCACGTTTGCGGGCCTAGGCTGGACGTCGTGCCTACAGCCCGGCGGAGCGAAGTAGCGGCCCATCGGCCCCAGTCGGCCGTGCGGTGCTGGAGTCGGCGGTGGGCGGGCGCGCTCGCGCTCGGGGCGGCGGCGGTGATGCTGGCGGGATGTGCCGACTTCACGCCGGAGGCAGCGCCCTCGAACTGGTCCGCGGCCCCCACTCTCTCGCCCGAGGCGCCACCCAATCCCGTGTTGCCGGGCCAGTCCGGCCAGGGTGGTGGGGCAGGCGGGCTGCAGCAGCCCGCGGACCCGACGTCGGTGCCGCCGCCGAAGGGGTGCGAGGACTTCAACCCTGCCGTGATCGCGACGTGCCTGAGCCCGTTGTCGGCAGTGGTGGCGTTGCCGGGGACGCAGGACGATCCGGTGGGGCTGGCGGCCGAGCGGACGACGGGCCGGATCCTGCGGGTGCACAAGGGCAGCGACCCGGTCGTGGTAGCCACGTTGCCGGTGAACACGGCCGGTGGCGGCGGCCTGACCGGGCTGTCGTTGTCGCCGACCTACTCCCAGGACCAGTTGATCTTCGCCTATGTCACGACCGCGACGGACAACCGGGTGATGCTCATCGCCCCCGGTGACACTCCGAAACCAGTCCTGACGGGCATCCCGAGGGGCGCGACCGGCAACCGGGGCGTGTTGTCAGTGGACCACCGCGGCGAACTGCTGGTCGCCACGGGCGACGCGGGCAACCCTGCGCTGGCCGCCAACCCGCACTCGCTGGCGGGCAAGGTGCTGCGCATCGACGTCGACGGGCAACCGGCACCGGGCAACCCGAACCCGAGTTCGCCGATCGTGGCGTCGGGGCTGCTGGACCCGGGCGGCATGTGCACGTCGGTGGACGGCAGCCGCGCGTGGGTCACGGACCGGACGCCCACCCAGGACGTGCTCTACAAGCTGGTGATCGGCCAGCCGCTGACCCAGCCGGCGTGGGCCTGGCCCGACAAGCCGGGGGTCGCCGGGTGTGCGGCGTTCTCGACGTCGGTGATGGTGGCGACGTCGGTGGCCGGGAACGTGCAGTCACTGGCGCTCAACAGCGACGGGTCGTTCACGAGCAAGCCGGTGATCTCGCTGCAAGGCAGCGAGGGGTTCGGGCGGCTGAGCGGCATGGACATCATCAGCGAGCAGGGCGCGATGGCGGGCACGGTCAACAAGGACCCGGGCGGCAAGCCGGGGTCGAGCGACGACCGGGTCGTCATCATCCGCAGCCAGCCGGCAGGCGGCGGCCAAGACTGACCTGGAAGTAGGCCGGCTGCCCACACCAAGCGAGCAGAGCCGGCTCGCCCAGGCAGAGTCAAGCCCCGACCGGCAAGCGATCAGTACTCGCCAGGCGCTCGGGGAGGCCTGCTGCCCGCCGCCGGACTCGGCGATCCACATGTGACCGTCGAACCTCCCTGGGCGCCGGGGTCCCTGCCGGCCCTGCCGAGGCCTCCTCGGTGGTGCCCAGGCGATACGGCGTGACTGTCGATGGGGAGCGGGTCGTCACCGCGCCTACTCGCGCCGGCCGCCACACACCGCCGTTATGGCCAACCCCAAACCGGGCCGGTTCGTTGCACATTCGCTCGTCCGGGTGACGCTCAACCCGGTACTTTTTCGCCTTCGCTCTGTTCGAGCAGATGCGTGCGCATCCCCCGCATCGCTCCACACCAGTTCGGGCGAAGGTCCGGCTACCGGAACCCCACTTTGGCCACGTCGCCTTCGGTCTGTTCGAGCAGAGGCGCGCGGATCCCCCGCATCGCTCCACACCGGTTCGGGCGAAGGTCGGGCTACCGGAACTCCGCCTTCGCCACGGCCGCCGAGCCAGGCATTGACTGGTCGGCAGGCGGAGCTACCGCCCGCGTCTTGACCGTTCGTTGGCCGGCACGGAGGCGGATCCGGCCCGCGCGTGTCGGCCGGTGAGGGGTCGACACGCGCGGTTCGCGCGGGGTTACTTGCAGCGTTCGATTATCAGTTCTCGGACTCGTTTGGGATCGGCTTGGCCCTTGGTCGCCTTCATGACCGCTCCGACGATGGCTCCAGCCGCCGCCACCTTGCCGCCTCGGATTTTCTCCGCCACGTCCGGCTGACCGGCCAACGCCTCTTCGACCGCCGCGATCAGCGCCGAGTCGTCCGACACGACCTTCAGGCCACGCGCTGCCACGACCTCGTCCGGCTCACCCTCGCCGGCCAGCACACCGTCCACGACCTGCCGCGCCAGGTTCGTCGTCAACTCGCCCGACCCGACCATCGCCACGACCCGCGCCACCTGCTTCGGCGTGATCGGCAGCGACGCCAACTCGACACCGCGCGTGTTCGCCTGCTGCGCCAGGTAGGCGACCCACCACGACCGGGCCTCCGCCGGGGACGCACCCGCGTCCACAGTGGACGCGATCAGGTCCACCGCGCCGATGTTCACCAGGTCGCGCAGTTCGGCTTCGGACAGATCCCACTCCTGCTGGATCCGCTTCCGCCGCTCGCCCGGCATCTCCGGCAGTGTCGCCCGCAGTTCCTCGACCCACTCGCGCGAGGGCGCGATCGGCACCAGGTCGGGCTCCGGGAAGTACCGGTAGTCCTCCGCCGTCTCCTTGGTCCGCCCGGCACGCGTGGTCTGCGAGGCCTCTTCGTAGTGCCTGGTCTCCTGCTTGATCCTGCCCCCGCCGGCCAGGATGGCACCTTGCCTGGTCATCTCGTACCGCACGGCCCGCTCGACACTGCGCAGCGAGTTCACGTTCTTCGTCTCGGTGCGCGTGCCGAACACCGTCGCCCCGTGCGGCATCAGCGACACGTTCGCGTCACACCGCAGCGAGCCCTGGTCCATCCGGACGTCCGACACACCGAGCGAGAGCAACAGATCCCGCAGCGCGGACACGTACGCCCGGGCGACCTCGGGGGCCCTGGCGCCGGTGCCGGTGACCGGCTTCGTCACGATCTCGATCAGCGGCACGCCCGCACGGTTGTAGTCCAGCAGCGAGTACTCCGCACCGTGGATACGCCCGGTCGCGCCGCCCACGTGCAGCGACTTGCCGGTGTCCTCCTCCATGTGCGCGCGCTCGATCGCGACCCGGACGACCTCGCCGTCCTCCAGTTCGACGTCGAGGTACCCGTTGTAGGCGATCGGCTCGTCGTACTGCGATGTCTGGAAGTTCTTCGGCATGTCCGGGTAGAAGTAGTTCTTCCGGGCGAACCGGCACCACTCGGCGATCTCGCAGTTGAGCGCGAGGCCGATGCGGATGGCCGACTCGACCGCCGAACCGTTGAGCGCGGGGAGCGCGCCCGGCATGCCCAGGCAGGTCGGGCACACCTGGGTGTTGGGCTCGGCGCCGAACGTGGTCGGGCAGCCGCAGAACATCTTGGTGCGGGTGGACAGTTCGGTGTGCACCTCCAGCCCGAGCACCGGCTCGAACCGGCGCAGGACCTCGTCGTAGTCCATCAGTTCCGCGACGGCGGTCACGACTGCTCACCGTCCTTGCGCATGCCCCGGACCACCAGCGCCGCACCGGTCAGCACGGCGACCACGTTCACGGCCGCGTTGAGCAGCGCCAGCTTGTCCTGCTTGCCCTTGGCCTCGCGCAGCTCGCGCACCGCGCCGAACGCGCCGAACGCCAGTCCGATCAGGCCCAGAATGCCCTTCGACCGCTTCATCGTGCGCTCACCTCCAGTTCCGGGATCCGGTGGATCTGCGGGCCGCCGGTCGCGGCGTCACGGGCCACCTCGTACGCCGCCGCCACCCGGTACATCCGGTGGTCGGCCAGTGCGGGAGCCATAATCTGCAGACCCACCGGCAGGTTGTCCTCCGGTGAGAGTCCACTCGGAACGCTCATCGCCGGGATGCCGGCCAGGCTGGCGGGGATCGTGCACAGGTCCGCCAGGTACATCGACATCGGGTTGCCGGTGCGCTCACCGAGCCGGAACGCCGTGGTCGGCGTGGTCGGCGAGATGAGCACGTCGACGGTCGCGAACGCGGCCTCGAAGTCGCGTTTGATCAGCGTGCGCACCTTCTGGGCCTGGCCGTAGTACGCGTCGTAGTAGCCGGACGAGAGCGCGTACGTGCCGAGCATGATGCGCCGCTTGACCTCGGGGCCGAACCCGGCCTCGCGTGTCGCCGCCATGACCCCTTCCGCGCTGGCACCGTTCTCGTCGCCGACGCGCAGCCCGTAGCGCATCGCGTCGAACCGGGCCAGGTTGGACGAGCACTCGCTGGGCGCGATGAGGTAGTACGCGGGCAGGCCGTAGCTGAAGTGCGGGCAGGTGACCTCGACGATCTCCGCGCCCAGTTCGCGCAGCGTGCCGACGGCCTGCTGGAACGACGCCAGCACGCCCTGCTCGTAGCCCTCGCCCGAGGACAGGTCCGTGACGATGCCGATCCGCACACCGCTCAGGTCACCGGTGGCGCCTTCGAGCGCCGCCGCGACGACCGGCGGCACCGGCTCGTCGATCGACGTGGCGTCCAGCGGGTCGTGGCCTGCGATGACCTCGTGCAACAGCGCGCTGTCCAGCACGGTCCGCGCGCACGGGCCCGCCTGGTCCAGCGACGACGAGAACGCCACCAGCCCGTACCGGGAGACACCGCCGTAGGTCGGCTTCACGCCGACGGTGCCGGTGACGGCGCCGGGCTGCCGGATGGAGCCGCCCGTGTCGGTGCCGATCGCCAGCGGCGCCTCGAACGCGGCCAGTGCGGCCGACGAGCCGCCGCCGGAACCGCCGGGCACCCGGTCGAGGTCCCACGGGTTGTGGGTCGGCCCGTAGTAGGAGTTCTCGGTGGACGATCCCATCGCGAACTCGTCCATGTTGGTCTTGCCGAGGATCACGATGCCCGCGCGCAACAGTCGTTCGGTGATCGTGGCGTCAAAGGGCGGCACCCAGTTCTGCAGCATGTGCGAACCCACGGTGGTCGGCACACCCTCGGTGACGACGACGTCCTTGAGCGCCAGCGGAACACCGGCCAGCGGCGACGCGGGTTCGTTGCCCGCGGCCACGTCCTCGTCCACGGCACGGGCGGCGTTGAGCGCGCGCTCGGTGGACACGTGCAGGAACGCGTGCACACGGTCGTCGACCTCGGCGATGCGGTCCAGGTGGGCCTGGGTGACCTCGACCGAGGACACCTCCCTGGCCTGGATCTTCGCCGCGAGTTCGGTCGCCGTCATGCGGGTGAGTTCGTTCACTGCTCCTCCCCCAGGATCTGCGGCACGCGGAACCTGCCGTCGACGGCCGCGGGCGCACCGGACAGCGCCTGCTGCTGGGTGAGGCCAGGCCGGGGCACGTCCTCACGGAAGACGTTGACCAGCGGCACGGCGTGCGACGTCGGCGGAATGTCGTCCGCGGCGACCTCGCCGACGGTGGCAACGGACTGCAGAATCACGTCCAGTTGCCCGGCGAAGGTGGTGAGCTCGTCTTCCGTCACCGCCAGCCGGGCCAGGCCGGCGAGGTGGGCGACCTCTGCTCGGGAGATGTTGGGCACGTGGCGGACTCCTGGTTGAGTGTGCTGCGATTGCCACAAGTTTATGGCGAACCGGGTCGCCACCTCGACCGGGTTGTCCTCGGGCACCGCCGCGGTGATCCCGTCAGCCGGACGTCCGATGCCCGCTCTGGTGGCTTCTGCCACAATCGACGGCCGGTAACAGCCCCAGTTTGGTTGGGACCGGTCTGGTCGGGGCAGTCTGCAGCCAGTTTTCCATGGTCGCTCGGCTGCGGCCCGCTACCTGCGTGGACGGCGAGGATCCGCGCGTGACGCTGGAGGCTTTCGCGTTGTCCTTCCTGCTCCGGGTGCAACTCCCGGACAAACCCGGCGCGCTGGGTGCGGTGGCGACCGCACTGGGCGGCATCGGGGCCGACATCCTCAGTGTGGATGTCGTGGAGCGTGGCGGCGGCATCGCGGTCGACGATCTCGTGGTCGAACTGCCGTCCGGCCGGCTGCCCGATGTGCTGATCACGGCGGCCGAGTCGGTGGACGGTGTCGAGGTGGACGCGGTCCGGCCCTACGCGGGTGTGCTGGACACCCATCGTGAGCTGGAGCTGGTCGAGGCGATCGCCGACGACCCGCGCAACGGACTGGCCGTGTTCACCGAGGGCGTGCCGAAGATCGTGCGCGCCGGCTGGGCGATGACCCTGTCGACGGACGGCCACAGCGTGACCCGGTTAGCGGCCAGCACGGCCGCGCCGCAGGCGGTGGACGTCGAGATGCCGTGGCTGCCGCTGCAGCGCGCCACGGTGCTCGACGGTGAGTCACCGTGGGTACCCGAGACCTGGCAGCAGCTGGGCACCGAGCTGGCGGCGACACCACTCGGCAAGCCGGACCGGGCGCTGCTGGTCGCCCGGCCGGGTGGTCCGATGTTTCGCGCGGCCGAGGTGGCCCGGTTGGCGCACCTCGCCGGCATCGTCGCCGTCGTGCTGGACGGCTAGAGCTCGGGCTCGCCGATGGTGGCCACCTCGAGGGCGGCGTCGGGGCCCGAGTCCAGCAGGACGCGGAACCCGTCCTCGTCCAGGACCGGCACCTTCAGCTGGACCGCTTTCTCGGCCTTCGTGCCCGGTGCGTCACCGATGACCACGAACGCCGTCTTCTTCGACACCGAACCCGCGGCCTTGCCGCCGCGCTCGGTGATCGCCTCCTTCGCCTCGTCCCGGGAGAACCCGGTCAGCGAGCCGGTGACCACGATCGACAGGCCTTCCAGCACGCGCGGGGTACCGCCGGTGCGGTCCTCCGCCAGCCGGACGCCCGCCGCCCGCCACTTCCGCACGACCTCACGGTGCCAATCCACCTCGAACCACTCGCGGACGGCCGCCGCGATGGTCGGGCCGACACCGTCCACATCGGCCAGTTCGTCCTCGTCGGCCTCCTCGATCGCGGTGAGCGAACCGAAGCCACGGGCCAGCGCCTGCGCCGCGGTGGGTCCGACGTGCCTGATGGACAGCGCCACCAGCGCCCGCCACAGTGGACGATCCTTGCCCACCGCGAGGTTCGCCAGCAGCTTCGCGCCGTTCGCGGACAGCGTGCCCGCCTTGGTACGGAACAGTTCCACGTCGATCAGCTGATCTTCGGTCAACCCGAAGACGTCGCCCTCGTCGGTCAGCACGCCGGACGTGAGCAGCGCGGCGGCCGCCTCGTAGCCCAGGCCCTCGATGTCGAAGGCACCGCGGCCTGCCAGGTGGAACAGCCGTTCGCGTAGCTGCGCGGGGCAGGACCGGGCGTTCGGGCAGCGGATGTCGACATCGCTTTCCTTCTCCCGGTGCAGTGGGGTGCCGCACTCGGGGCAGATGTCGGGCATCACGAACCTGGTGAGCTTGCGGCCGTCGTCCCGGGCGGCCGCGACCGGGCCGAGCACCTCGGGGATGACGTCGCCCGCCTTGCGGATGACCACGGTGTCGCCGATCAGCACGCCCTTGCGCTCGACCTCGTCCGCGTTGTGCAGGGTGGCCATCGCGACAGTCGAGCCCGCCACCTTCACCGGCGCCATCACCGCGAACGGCGTGACCCGGCCGGTGCGGCCGACGTTGACCTGGATGTCCAGCAGGGTCGTGGTCGCCTCCTCGGGCGGGTACTTGTAGGCGATGGCCCAGCGCGGCGCTCGGGACGTGGTGCCGAGCCTGCGCTGCTCGGTGACCTCGTCCACCTTGAGCACGATGCCGTCGATCTCGTGCTCGACGTCGTGCCGGTGCTCGCCCCAGTACTCGATCCGCTCGATGGCCTGGTCGACGTTGTCGACCAGGGTGGTGTGCGTGGACACCGGCAGACCCCATGCCTGCAGCGCGCGGTAGGCGTCGGACTGCCGGGCGGGCTCGAAGCCCTCGCGCTTGCCAAGGCCGTGGCAGATCACTCGCAGCGGCCGGCTCGCGGTGACCTTCGGGTCCTTCTGCCGCAACGAGCCCGCGGCCGCGTTGCGCGGGTTGGCGAACGGCGGCTTGCCCGCGGCCACCAGGGCGGCGTTCAGCTCGGCGAACTCGGCTACCAGGAAGAACACCTCGCCGCGCACCTCGATCAGGGCGGGCACCGGGAACTCCTTCGTGCCGGTGAGCCGTTCGGGCACGTCGTCCATGGTCCGCACGTTCAGCGTGACGTCCTCGCCGGTGCGCCCGTCACCCCTGGTCAGCGCCCTGGCGAGCTTGCCGTCCTGGTACAGCAGGTTGATCGCGAGGCCGTCGACCTTGAGTTCGGTGAGGAAGTGGTACGCGCCGCCTGCCGCCTTCTGCACGCGGTCCGCCCAGGCGCGCAACTGGTCGAGGTCGAAGACGTCGTCCAGGCTGAGCATCCGCTCCAGGTGGTCGTGCGCGGTGAAGTCGGTGGAGAACGTGCCGCCCACCTGCTGGGTCGGCGACTCGGGGGTGACGAGGGACGGGTGCTCGTCCTCGATCCCCTGCAACTCCACCAGCAACGCGTCGAACTCGGCGTCCGTGACCGTGGGCGCGTCGAGTATGTAGTAGCGGAACTGGTGGCCGCGCAGCTCCTCTGCGAGCACAGCGTGGCGCTCGCGGACGTCGGCCGGCACGTCCTCGGCGCCCTCCGCGGTGGCGTCCCCGGTCACCTCGGCCTGGCGCGGCAGGTCCTCGTCGTCGCTGGTCACACCGGCAGAGTAGCCAATAGCACCGACATTCGGGTCAGCCGTCGGCGTCCTCCGGACCGACCTCCGCGTCCGGATCGGGGGCCGCAGGCAACCCGGCGAGGCCACGGACCAGGTTGCGCAGCTCACGCAGCGTGATCGCGTTCGCCGGCTCGTGCAGTGCGGTCTCCACGCGCCGCAACCGCTCGCCGGCCAGCCGTTCGCCGAGCGTGGCGTCCAGTGGCAGGAACGTCATCGCCGACCGCCCAGGTTCGTCCAGTTGGGACAGTTTCGGATGGTAGACGGCCACGTCGACGACACCGGCCTCCTCGTCCACCTGGGCGGCGACGCGGAAGTCGGCGAGGCTGATCCGGAACCCGGACAGGTTGACCGTGACCCCATTCGGGTCGGGGACCGCGGGCACCGAGTCGTGGTACTCCCAGAGCACGTCGCTAGCCGGGGCGGCCGCCTTCCACGCGTCCGTGTACGGCCGCAGGTCGGGGTCCTCCTGCCCGCTGACGACCAGTGCGTAGATGGCCTGCTGGCCACGGTCGAGCGAGAAGTGCAGCTCGGGATGGATGGCCGCGACCGCCTCGCACAGTTCGTGCTCGACGCGGCCCAATTCCCGTTCGCCGAGGGCGGAACTGATGGTGGGCAGCAGTTCTTCCCAGCGGGCCCAGAACCGCAGCGCGGCCTGGGCCGGGTCGGCGGCCGGTGCCGCGGCATCGGCCGCCGGGGCGGCGTCCGGGGCCCGCCTGCCGTCGGGCGCGTTCGTGTCCTGGTCGGCCGCCTTCCGCTTGCGCCGGCGAAACAACCTCATGTCGGCCATTGTGCGCCTGTCCCGCCGTCCGCGACGGCTCGTCGGGTGCGATTTCGCCTACGGTCAGCGGGTTCGGCCTGCGACCGCGAGTAGCTCTGCCGCCGGTCCGACCAGGCGGCGGCCGGTGGGCCAGACCGCGCGCAGGGTCCGGTCGAACGCAGGCCCCGCGACCTCGACGCGGACCAGCCTGCCGTCGGCCAGTTCGGTGACGACGGCCAGCTCGCTGATCACGGCCGGGCCGGTGCCCGCCAGCACGGCACCGCGGACCGCGGCCGTCGAACCGAGCTCCACCACGGGCGCCGCGGGCCGTGCCCCGGCGGTGGTGAACGCCTGTTCCACGGTCTCCCGGGTGCCCGAACCGTGTTCCCGCACGACCAGTGGGGTGGCGGCCAGTTCAGCGGCGGCGAGCGGGCGACGCCGCCGGGCCCACGGATGGCTCGGCGCGACGACCACGACGAGCCGGTCGGTGGCCACCCGGCGCGCGGACAGGCCGGCGGGCACTCCGGGCGACTCGACGAACCCGACATCCACCTCGCCGGCCCGCACCAGCTCGGCGACCCGTTCCGAGTTGGTCACCTGCAGTGCCACGTAGAGCGTGGGCTGCCTGCGGCGCAGCTCCCCGATCCACGCGGGTGCCAGGTACTCGGCGACGGTCATGCTGGCCGCGATCCGCAGCTCGGCGTCCCGCTGCGCCCGCAGTGCCTCGGTGCCGGTGACCAGCGCGTCCAGCTCGTTGAGCACCCGCCTGGCCCATCCGGCGACGAGGACGCCGGCCGGTGTGAGGACAGAGCCACGCCGTGTCCGGTCGACCAACGTGAGGCCCAGCACGCGTTCCAGCGTGGCCATCCGTTTGCTCGCCGAGGGTTGGGCGATCCGCAGCGCACCGGCCGCCCTGCCCAGGCTGCCCAGTTCACCCACGACCACCAGCAGGCGCAGCGACTCCACGTCCGGCGAACTCATAGCCCCACGGTATGACTCGTTGCCGATCTGTCGGCTACCGACACGTCACCCGGGCGAGCATCGTCCCAGGCATGACCACCGACGTCCGGGCAGCGACACCGGCACCGCGCCCGCCGCTCGTGCCGAATCGTGCCGCGCTGCCCGGGGTCGCCGTCGCCGTGCTGGGCATCGGCCTGTCCTACGCGGTGAACCTCGCACTCCCCGCGGTCAGCGCGCTCACGGCGGCGGTCGTGATCGGCGTGCTCGTCAACCACCTGCCGGTGCTGCCCGCGTCCGCGCGGCCGGGGCTGGCCTGGGCGACGCGGGTGCTGCTGCGCGGCGGTGTGGTGCTGCTCGGTCTGCAGCTCGCGGTGCCACAGCTGGTCCGCCTCGGCGCCGGGACGATCGCGGCGGTGGTGGTGACCGTGGCCGTCGGGTTCCTCGGCACTCTGGGCATCGGGAGGTTGCTACGGGTGCCGAGGGGGCTGACGCTGCTGGTGGCGACCGGGTTCGCCATCTGCGGCGCGTCCGCGATCGCCGCGATGGAAGGTGTGACGGACCGCCGCGACGAGGACGTGGCGACGGCGGTCGCACTGGTCACGCTGTACGGCGGCCTGGCGATCGTGCTGGTCCCGACGGTCGGCGGGCTGCTTGGGCTGCACGGTGTCGCCCTGGGCATGTGGGCGGGGTTGTCGGTGCACGAGGTGGCCCAGGTGGTCGCCGCCGCGACGCCCGCCGGTGCGGCCGCGGTGGCCGCCGCCGTCGTGGTCAAGCTGTCCCGCGTGGTGCTGCTCGCGCCGATGGTCGCGGCGGTGGGCCTCGCCGAACGCCACCGCGGGCCGGCGACCGAGGGCAAGCGGCCACCGGTCGTGCCGCTGTTCGTGATCGGCTTCCTGGTGCTCATCGCGGTCCGCGGCAGCGGTCTGCTACCGGCCGGTGTGCTGGCGGCGACGAGTACCGCGACGACGCTCCTGCTCGCCGGTGCGCTGTTCGGCCTGGGCACGGCGGTGCGGATCCCGGCTCTCGTGCGCACCGGGCCGAAGGCACTGCTGCTCGGCCTGTGTTCGACCGTGCTGGTGGCGTCGGTCGCGTTCGCGACGCTGCACGTGTTCGGCTAGGCCGACCAGGAGTCGGGCGGCTCGGCGAACGCCTTGGCCAGTTCCGAGCTGAGGGTCAGCGCGCGGCGTGCCCACGTCATGCTCGCGCCCGCCAGGCCGCAGGTCGGTGTCGGCACGGCCCGCTCGGCGAGCCAGGATCGGGAGAACCCCAGGCGGTCCACCATCGCCAGCGCGGGCTTCGCCACGTCGTGCAGGGTCAGCGGGGACGCCGGATCGACCGAGGGCACCAGGCCGAGGAACAGCGTCGCCCCGGAATCCCAGGTCTCGCCGACCTCGTCCCACATCTCCGCAGGCGCGTCCGCGAGCAGGGTCGCGTCGAAGGACAGCACGTCGGCTCCCGCCGCGCGCAGCAACGCCAAGGGCGGCCGGGCGGCACAGCAGTGCACGGCCACCGGCCTGCCGGACACGGCCCGCGCCGACTCGATCACGCTTGCCAGCACGTCCCGCGCCTCGGGTTCGGCCACCGGCGCGACCGCACCCAGGCCGGACGGCGTCGGCAGGCTGCCCGCCAGCACCGCGGGCAGCGTCGGCTCGTCCAACTGGACGAGCACGGCCGCCTCGGTCCGCGCGGCCACCTCGGTCACGTGCAGCGCGAGGCCCTCGGACAGCGACTCGGTGAACTCGCGCAGCGCGCCCTCGTCGGTCATCACGCGGTGCCCGCGCGGCAGCTCGATGCCCGCCGCCAGCGTCCACGGGCCGGCCACCTGGATCTTCACCAGGCCCGGCCTGCCGGTCGCCTCCAGCACCTCCTGCAGGGCGTCCAGGTCCCTCGCCAGCAGGTCGTTGGCACGCCGCAGATCGACGCCCGGGTGTGCGGTGACCCGGTAGCCGGACGGCACGTACTCCACCGGCAGGTCGAGCAGCAGGGCCGCGGTCCGGCCGATGATGTCGGCCCCGACCTGCCGGGCGGGCAGCTCGGGCAGGTAGGGCAGGTTCGGCAGTTCGCCTGCCACCGTTCGGGTGGCTTCGACCGGGTCGGTTCCCGGCATCGATCCGATCGCGGTGGCCGTCTCGGACGGCCAGGACGTGTCAGGCACACCGACAGCCTGTCATTCCCTGCTCCGCAGGATCGAACCGGCACGAAACCGCTGAACAGGGCATTGCCCGCGAACCACCCCGCCGGTAGCTTGGCTTGGCCCAACCGGCGCTGCCGGTGAACGGAGGATGGTGCCGATGCCCGTCAAACACATGCGAATCGACAACCGGCTGATCCACGGCCAGGTCACGGTCGCCTGGGTGGGCACGATCGGGGCCGACCACCTGATCGTCGCGAACGACGAGGTCGCCGCCGACGAGTTCCAGCGTGTGCTGCTGCCGCAGGCCTCCCGCGGCGTGCGGACGTCGGTACTGAGCATCGACGACACGGTCACGCACTGCACGAGTCCGGCCGCCCAGACCGAGAACATCATGATCCTGGCCAAGTTCCCCGCCGACGCGTTGCGGTTGCTGGAAGCCGGCGTGCCCATGGGCGAGGTCAACGTCGGCAACCAGGCACCCCGGCCCGGCACGAAGTTCACGATGGTCACCCGGTCCATCTCGGTCACCGAGGAGAACGCCAGGGAGTATCGGCGGATCGCCGAGCTGGCAGGACAACTGCGCTGCCAGATGATGCCCACGGCCAAGGCCGACGACTTCCTTCGCTTGCTGGCGAAGAAGAAGCTCTGACCCATAGCGGTGCCGCACCCGCAGCCCGTGGCCCGCGCGGCCGCGGGACGTTGAACTGTCAATTATTGACCGACTGTGGATGACATGCCGATAACTTCCCACTATCGGCCCCTTGACTGCCCTGGCCCCGGTGTTAATCTGCCGTGAGATCTTGGTCACTGGTCTAGTCCAACAAATCAAAACAATCCCTTTGGGATCCGGGAAAGCGGGGCGCGAATGTTGCTGACCGCTGTGGTGCTCACCCTGTGGGCCATCTTCTGCGTGTTCGACATGCTCGGGCCGACACTGGTCTATGCCAGCCGGCCGCTGATCGCCGGCACGGTCGCCGGCCTGATCATCGGTGATGTCACCCTGGGTATGGCTGTCGGGGCGACCATGGAACTGGCCGCACTGGGCGTTTACACCTACGGCGGTGCGTCCATTCCGGACTACACCACCGGGGCGATCGTCGGGACCGCGCTCGCGCACGCCACCGGCGGTACGTTCGCCCATCAGGTGGCGATCGGCCTGGCGCTGGGCATTCCCGCGGCCGTGCTGCTGATCTCTCTCGACCCCGTCGGACGGTTCCTGCCGACGTTCTGGATACACCGGGCGGACTACGCCGCATTGGAGGTCAGAACGAGAGAACTGACCGTGCTCCAGTGGACGGCGTTCATTCCGTGGGCAGCGGTCCGGGCCGTGCCGACGTTCATCGGCGTCTACTACGCGGCCGACGTGGCCAAGATCGAGCACGGCATCCCGGACTGGTTCACCAGCGGCATGACACTCGTGGGCGCGATCCTGCCCGCCGTCGGTTTCGCCATGCTGCTCAAGATGCTCCCGGTCGCCCGCTACTGGTACATGCTGCTGATCGGCTATGTCCTCTACGGCTACCTGAAGATCCCGCTACCCGGCATCGCCATGTTCGGCCTGGCCATCGCGATCATCTTCGTGACGCTCAAACCGACCACCCCGACCGAGACCGGCGAGGGGCCACCACCGCCGTCCACGGGAGTGCCCCCGACCGCTGCCGCGAGCGCCACGACCGCCGAGGAGGCCAGCAGTGTCTGACACCGTCCTCACCACGGACCCACCCACCGCGCCACCGGGCCGGCCACCGCGGGTGGGCGGCATCCCGAAGCGGGTGCTGAACCGGTCGTTCTGGCGGTTCTTCTGGTCGTTCCAGATCTCCTGGAACTACGAGCGCATGCAGGCCCTGGGTTTCTGCTGGGCGATCATCCCGGTGCTGCGCCACCTGCACCGCGACGACATCGACTTCGCCGAGGCCATGCAGCGGCACCTGTCCTTCTTCAACACCTCACCGGTGGTCGGCGGCCCGTTCATCCTCGGCAGCACGATCGCCATGGAGGAGGGCGGTTCGGCCGCGTCGGCGGACGGCGTGAAGGTCGCCATGATGGGACCGCTGGCCGGCATCGGTGACGCCGTGACCTACGTCGTCTACAACAGCATCATCTTCACGCTCGGCGCCAACTGGGCGTTGCAGGGCAACGTGATCGGTCCGATCTTCGTCGCGGTCTTCGTGCTGGTGCCCTACTTCCTGATCCGCCGCTGGCAGTTCAACTTCGGCTACCAGCAGGGCAAGGCGCTGATCTCGCGGCTGGCCTCGGGTGCGCTGCAACGCGTCAACGAGGGGGCGATCATCCTGGCGATGATCGTGTTCGGCGGCTTCATCCCGAGCATCGTGAAGATCTTCATCACGCTCTCGTACCACGGCACGGCCTCGGTCGGCGGCAAGGCAGCACCCGCACAGTTCGTGCAGACGCAGCTGGACACCATCGTGCCGTTCCTGATCCCGGTGGCGCTCACCGCGTTGATCTACTTCCTGCTGAAGAAGTTCAACCTCAACCCGATCTGGGCGATCGTGATCGTGTTCGCCATCGGGCTGACGCTCGGTGGGCTCGGCTGGTTCTCCAGCACGGCGCCGGGGACCTGATGAGCGAGGTACCGGTCATCCTCGTCGGGCACGGCGGCTTCCCGGCCGGCGTGCTCGACGCGGTGACGATGATCCTGGGCGAGCAGGACCGGGTCGCCGTCGTCTCGCTGCCGCCGGACGGCAGCACCGAGGCGGTCGCCGACCAGGTGAACACGGAACTGGCTCGGCTCGGCGGCGAGGCAGGGGCGCTGATCCTCGCCGACCTGATGGGCGGCAGCCCGGCCAACGCGGTCGGGCTGCTCGCCCTTCGGGAGCCCCGGCTGCACCTGGTGGCCGGGCTGAACCTGGCGATGGCGCTGGAAGTGCTGACCAGCCTCGCGACGACAGCGGCCGAACTGGCCGCGACCGCCGAGTCGGCAGGCCGGGACGGGGTGATCGACGTGGCCGCCCGGTTGCGGCAGGCTGCGTCATCGTGACCCTTGAATATGCCGCGACCACCGTCGACGTGACGCCCGCACTGGGACCCCTGGCCGGTTACCTGGCCAGGGGTTCGGCACGAGCGACCGGCGTGCACGACCGGTTGACCGCGAGCCTGCTCTGGCTGCGTGCGGACGCCGGGTCGGTGTGTTGGGTCGCGCTGGACGCGCTCGGGATCCAGGAGGCCGTGGCGACGCGGATCCGTGACGGTGTCGCCGCGGCGCTCGGCACGTCGGCGGACGCGGTGCTGATCTGCTGCTCACACACGCATTCCGGGCCGGCCGGGTGGCAGCACGACGAGACCATGACCGACCGGCTGGTCGCGGGCATCGCGCGCGGCGCCGCCCGGCTGCCCGCGACGGTGTCGCCCGTGAGCGCCGGGTGGGCGAGCGTGCCGCAGGTCGGTGTCGGTGCGAACCGGTACGACCCCACCGGTGCGCACGACGCGAGCGCGGGCGTGCTGACGCTGCGCGACACCGAGGGTGCCGTGGTCGCGGTGCTGGCCGACTACGCCTGCCATCCCACCGTGCTCAGCCACGCGAACCTCGAGTACTCGGCCGACTATCCGGCCGCGACCCGGCAGGTGCTGGGCGCGACGCTGGTGGCCATCGGCGCCGAGGCCCGGCCGGTGGTGCTGTTCCTGCAGGGCGCGGCCGGTGACGTGAGCACACGGTTCACCCGGCGGGACTCGACGTTCGCGGAGGCCGACCGGCAGGGCGGCATGCTGGCCGGTGCCCTGTTGCGCGGGGTGCTGGCCGGTGACCGGGTCGACGGCCCCGGGCCCGTCGTGCTGCGCGGTTCCTGCGACCTGCCGACCCGGACCCTGCCCGACGCGGCGACCGCGGCGCGGAATCTGGCTGACGCCCGGGCCGCGTGGACCGAGGGCGACGAGTCGCCGGCCGGCCGGATCGCGCGGACGCGCTACGAAGGCGCGCTGTCGCAGGCGGACCTGGTCGAGCGGGGGTTGCCGGACCGGCTGACGCTGCCGGTGACCGTGGTCGCGTTCGGCGATGTCGCGTGGGTGCACCTGCCGGTGGAGCCGTTCACGTCCGTGGCCGAGCGGATCAGGGCGGCCAGCCCGTTCCCGGTGACCAGGATCGTCGGCTACACGGACGGCTACTTCGGCTACCTCGCCGACGAGATCGCGCACCGCGAAGGCCGGTACGAGGCGCTGTCGGGCTTCTTCGACCCGGCCGCGGTGGACGTCCTGGTCGACCGGGCGGTCGCGCTGCTGCGGGAGGTCCGAATCTAGGGTGGAGGCATGACGACCAGCGTGCTGCCCACCGAAGCCGACATCGCCGCCGCCGCCGGGCGCATCCGGCCCTACGCCCGCCGCACCCCGCTGTTCGAGGTCGAGATCGACGGGCGGCCGCTGGTCCTCAAGCTGGAGCACCTGCAGCTCACCGGTTCGTTCAAGCTGCGTGGCGCGCTCAACGCCACTGCTGTCCGGGCCGGCGCCGGAACTCGTGGTCACCGCGTCCGGCGGGAACCACGGGCTGGCCGTCGCCGCTGCCGCTCGCCTGCTCGGGCTGCCCGCCGTGGTGTACGTACCGACGGGGGTGCCTGCGAGCAAGGCACGGCGGATCGAGGCCGAGGGCGCGCGGCTCGTCCGGCACGGCGAGCGCTACGCCGACGCGGCCGAGGCGGCGAGCGCGGCCGCGACCGGGCCGGGCACCCGGTACCTGCCCGCGTACGACGACGCTGCCGTGATCGCCGGTCAGGGCACCGTGGCCGCCGAGGTCGTCGCGGACCGGCCGGAGGTGGACGCGCTCGTGGTGGCCGTCGGCGGCGGCGGGCTCGCGGGCGGCACCGTGGTCGGCGCGGCGGGGCGGACCGTGGTGGCGGTCGAGCCGGAACGCTGCTGTTGCCTGCACGCGGCCATCGAGGCCGGTGAGCCGGTGGACGTGGACATCGACTCGGTGGCCGCTTCCGCGCTGGGTGCCACCCGGGTGGGTGCGTTGCCGTTCGAGCTGCTTCGCGACACGCCGTCGGTACTGGTCAGCGATGCCGATCTGCTGGCGGCTCGGGACCGGCTGTGGGAGGAGTTCCGGCTGGCCGTGGAACCGGCCGCGGCGGCACCGGTCGCCGCGTGGCTGGCCGGTCAGGTCGCCGCCGAGATGCCCTGCGTGATCCTCTGCGGGGCCAATACCGACTGGACGCCCGCCTAACTGGCGGCGGCGACGATGGCGCCGGCGCGGACCGACTGGACGCCCGCTTAGCTAGTGGCCGCGATGGTGGCGCCGGCGACCGACTGGACGCCCGCCCAGCTGGTGGCCGCGATGGTGGCGCCGGCGACCAACTGGACGCCCGCCTAACTAGTGGCCGCGATGGTGGCGCCAGCGACCGACTGGACGCCCGCCTAGCTGGTGGCGGCGATGGTGGCGCTGGCGAGCACCAGGTCGCCCGCGCTGTCCGGCTGGTAGAGCACGGCGGTCTGGCCGGGGGCGACACCGCGCAGCGGCTCGGTCAGCCGGATCACCAGCTCGCCCTCGACGACGCTCGCGCTGGCTGACGCGAGGCCACCGTGCGCGCGCACCTGCACCGCGCACTCGGTGTCGGCGATCGGGCTGCCTGACGGCCACACCGGGCGGATGCCGCGGATCTCGGTCACCGCGAGGCGTTCCACCGACCCGACGCGCACGTCCCCGGTCACCGGCTCCAGCGACAGCACGTACCTCGGGCGGCCGTCCGGGGCGGGCGCGTCGAGGCCCAGGCCCTTGCGCTGCCCGACGGTGAAGCCGTGCACGCCGTCGTGGCCGCCGAGGACCTGGCCGGTCTCGTCGTCCACCAGCGAGCCGGCGCGGACGCCGATCTTGCTGGTCAGGAAGGTCCGGGTGTCGCCGTCCGGGATGAAGCAGATGTCGTGGCTGTCGGGCTTCTCGGCGACCGCGAGGCCACGCTCGCCCGCCTCGGCGCGGACCGCAGGCTTGGTCGAGTCGCCCAGCGGGAACATCGCGTGCCGCAGCTGGTCGGGGCGCAGCGAGGCCAGCACGTACGACTGGTCCTTGGCGTCGTCGGCGCTGCGCCGCAACATCGGCGTACCGTCCACAACGGACAGACGGGCGTAGTGTCCGGTGCACACCGCGTCGAAGCCGAGCCCGACGCGCCTTGTCCAGCAGTGCGGCGAACTTGATCCGCTCGTTGCAGCGCACGCACGGGTTGGGTGTGCGGCCCGCCGCGTATTCGGCGACGAAGTCCTCGATCACGTCCTCGGTGAAGCGCTCGGCGAAGTCCCAGACGTAGAAGGGAATGCCGAGCACGTCGGCGGCCCGGCGGGCGTCGTGGGCGTCCTCGACCGTGCAGCAGCCGCGGGCGCCGGTGCGCAGGGTGCCCGGTTTCGCGGACAGCGCCAGGTGCACGCCGACCACCTCGTGGCCGCACTCGACCGCCCGCGCGGCCGCTACCGCCGAGTCGACGCCGCCGCTCATCGCGGCCAGTACCCGCATCGTCAGACCTCCACCTGCTCGCCGTTGGCGGTGGTCCGCGCTGACCTGCGCGCACCCGCCAACCCGGCCCGGCGCGCACGCTCCACGACGGCACCGATCACGTCGCGCACGGCCACGACGTCGCCCTCGGTCGTGGTGTGACCGAGGGAGAACCGCAGCGAGCCGCGCGCGGCCGTCGTGTCGGCACCCATCGCCAGCAGCACGTGGCTGGGCTGCGCGACGCCCGCCGTACACGCGGAGCCGGTCGAGCACTCGATCCCGTTGGCGTCCAACAACATCAGCAGACTGTCGCCCTCGCAGCCGGGGAACGTCAGGTGTGCGTTGCCGGGCAGCCGGGATGGACCGCCGGCGATCGTGGACAGGCCGGGGTCGCCGTTGAGCACCGCGTCGGGCACCACGTGCCGGATCGCGCCGATCAGCTCGTCGCGCAGGGCGACCAGGGCCTTGCCCCGCTGGTCAAGGCCGGTGACCGCGGCCCGGACGGCCGTCGCGAACGCCACCACGGCAGGCACGTCGAGGGTGCCGGAGCGGACGTCGCGCTCCTGGCCGCCGCCGTGCAGCAGCGGGGTGCAGGGGGCGTCCCTGGCCAGCAGCAGCGCCCCGATGCCGTAGGGGCCGCCGAGCTTGTGGCCGCTGACGGTGAGGGCGTCGGCACCGGAGGCGGTGAAGTCGACGGGCACGGCGCCGACGGCCTGCACGGCGTCGGTGTGCAGCGGGATGCCGTGGTCGTGACAGGCCTTGGCCAGCTCGTGCACCGGGTTGACGGTGCCGACCTCGTTGTTCGCCCACATGACGGTGACCAGCGCGACGGACTCTGGATCCTCGGCGATCGCGGCGCGGACGGTGTCCTCGTGCACGCGGCCGAAGCCGTCCACGTCCAGCCAGGTGACGCGGGCGCCGTCGTGGTCGGCAAGCCACTGCACGGCGTCCAGCACCGCGTGGTGTTCGACGGCGGAGGCGAGGATGCGGCCGCGGCGCGGATCGGCGTCCCGGCGTGCCCAGTACATGCCCTTGACGGCCAGATTGTCGCTCTCTGTGCCGCCCGCGGTGAAGATGACCTCGGAGGGCCGGGCGCCCAGGGCGTCGGCGATGTCCTCGCGAGCCTCCTCGACGACGCGGCGAGCACGGCGGCCTGAGGTATGCACAGCTGAGGCGTTGCCCACGTTGGACAAAGCCTCCGTCATCGCGGCCACGGCCTCCGGCAGCATCGGGGTGGTCGCGGCGTGGTCGAGATACACCATCGGATAATCAGGGTAGCCGCCCCACGGTGCGAGGTGCCGACACGATGGCCCCGAACAGTGCGACAACACACATCGCGAGGTCGAAGACGAACAGCGGCAGGGACGGATGGGCGGTGGATCCCAGCGCGTTGACCAGGACCCCGCCGATGCCGACGAGCAGCACGGTGCCGATCATGTCGGCGAGCTGTACGGCGGACGTGTTGAAGCCGCGTTCGTGCTCCGGAGACAGGCCCAGGAGCAGCACTGAGATGCTCGACACACCCAGGCCCATCCCGGCGCCGCTGGTGGCCCAGGCGGCGTAGGCGAGCCAGCCGGGCGCCCACTGCCAGGCGACGAGCGAGACCGTGCCGAGGCCGATGGCGACGAGGCAGAAGGCCACCCGCAGGAGTGCGGAACGGGACCGATCCGGGTGGCGGCCCTGCCACGCGGAGGCGGCTGACCAGCCGAGGGCGGACACGGTGAGGGGCAGGCCGGCTTCGGCGGGGCTGTATCCGTGCACGGAGGTCAGGCTCAGTGGGAGGTAGGACTCCACGGAGGCGAACGAGCCGGCCAGCAGTGCGCGGGAGAGGACGACCGAGGGCAGGCCGCGGTAGGCCCTGAGGGTGCCTTTCGGCAGGAGTCGGCGCAGCGAGACGGCGAGCAGCGTGATTCCGGCCACGGCGACGGGTATCGCGACGAGGTCGATCCGTTGCGCGGCGGCGGTGAACGCGCTGACGCCGACAGCGGCACCGACGCCGGCGACCAGCAGGCCCTTCCTGACCGGTCGACGCTGGGCGGTGACGGTGCGCAGGCGGCGGACGACGGGGACGAGCAGGACCACGCCGATGAGCACGAGTGGCACCAGGCCCAGAAAGACCCAGCGCCAGCCGAACGCCTGTGTGACCAGGCCGGCGACGGGTGGGCCGACGAGGGACGGGACGACCCAGGCGGCGGAGAGCACGGCCGAGGCGGCTGGGCGGTCGCGCTGCGGGTAGACGAGGGCGATGACGACGTAGACGGCGACCACCTCGATGCCCGCGCCGCAGCCCTGGATGACGCGGCCGACGAGCAGGACCGTCATGGTCTGGGCGAGGCCGCCGACGACGAGCCCGACGGCGAAAAGGGCGACACCGGCAAGGATCGGCCCACCCGGCCCGCGCCGATCACAGATCCGCCCGCCGGCCACGGTGCCGACGGCGCTGGCGGCGGTGAAGGCAGCGACGGGCCAGGCATAGAGGCGGCCGCCGTGCAGGTCGGCGACGAGGGTGGGGAGGGCGGTGGCGACGCCCATGAACTCGAAAGCCATCAGGGTGATGACGAGGACCAGCCCGATGGTCGGCACGCGGTGGTCCCGGGTCCAGAGAGTGCTGCGGTAGCGGGCGGCGGTCGGCGTGACGGTCGCGGTCGGGGCGGTCGGGGCGGTCGCGGCGGGCGTGGCGGTCGCAGTTGCGGTCGGCGTGACGGTCGCGGTCGCGGTCGGCGTGACAGTCGCGGTCGCGGTCGGGGCGGCGGTCGCGGTCGCGGTCGGCGTGGCGGTCGCGGTCGCGGTCGCGGTGGGCGTGACGGTCGCGGTCGCGGTCGGCGTGACGGTCGGGGCGGCGGTCGCGGTGGGCGACGGCGGACTGGGGACTCCTTGTCCGGCAGGAGACGGAGTCGGCGAAGTGGTCGAATCGGTCGGAGCCGCGATCGGCGGCTCAGGTGTCGTCGCAGGCTCAGGCGTCGTCGCGGGCACGGGCACCATCATGCGACCTCCAGTCGACTAGAGGTCCAATCCAGCCCAAAGCACGGCGCCACCAGCCGCTGACCAGGAAAACTGCCCGAGAGTCAACCCCCCAACGGCCAACACATCACCAGCCGCCACCAACCACCCACCGGGCGACCAACACACCACCCCACAACACCAAGCCACCCACCCAACGCCCAACTCACCACCCGGGCCTCGGCCAGTCGACCATTCGGTGGTCGGCTGCCGTCGTGATCGCGTGTCGACCGTCCAGCGGACGACTCACGTGATGTTGCTGCGCTGTAAGCGAACGTCGCTGGCTTGTCGGCCGTTCCATGGTCGATTCGGTGGGGCGCGATCCGCACTCCGGCTGCGCTCCCGGCTGATCCCCGAACAAAGCCAGCTGGGCCGTGCCGCCGCTCAGTTCGCCAACTCGGCCACCGGGTGGGTGACGACCGGGTCCACCTCGCCGTACAACACATGCCGGACCGCTTCCTCGGCCAATGACGCCAGGTGGCGGCGATCGTGGGCCCGACCCGGCGCTATCTCGGGCAGGACATGGACCTCGACCACCAGCCCACGCAACCGCGCCGTCCGCCGCACAGAGTCGATCAACGTCTCGTCGCCCACGAACGCCGGCCACGTCGTCGGCTGGCCGCCGGCCAACCGGTACCGCACCACCAACGGCCGCACCGGCACACCGCCGTCGATGGCTGCCTGGAACAACGCCGGCCGGAATCGCCCCAGCCCCAGGCCACACCACGTGGTGCCCTCCGGACACGCGTTGACCAGCGCCCCGCCGCGCAGTGCGGACGCCAACTCCGCCACCGTGTCCGGCAGCGCACGCAGCCGTTCCCGGTCCAGGAACACCGTGCCCGCCTTGCCGGCCAGCCGGCCGACGACCGGCCAGGACGCGATCTCCCGCTTCGCGACCGACCTCATCGGCCGCACCGCGTTCACCGCGACGATGTCCAG
Organism: Candidatus Melainabacteria bacterium; assembly: GCA_963780635.1. GTDB lineage: Bacteria > Actinomycetota > Actinomycetes > Mycobacteriales > Pseudonocardiaceae > DATEPR01. The sequence goes on along the minus strand of CAWACW010000011.1, from coordinate 904,126 downwards.
CCAGGACACGTGGTTGTCCACGACCAACGCACCACGATGCGGACCAGCGTCGGCCGGCACGCCGAGGGTCGCGTCGCCGTGCACCTCCAGCCGCGCCCCCATCGCCCGCAGCACGCCGAGAAACACCCCACGCACCAACGCTTCCCGGCGTCGTGCTCCGACCACCCCGAGCAACGGCAGCCGCAGGGCCGCGGACAGCAGCGCGCCGACCGCGCCGACCAGCCGCAGGCAACGCCGCCACCGGCCGACCGTCGGCATGGCACCGCCCACACACCCCGGCCCGCACGGCGACACCGGCAGGTACGCGTGCATCACGACTCCCCGAGGAAGAATCGCAGGTATCGCTGGTCGACCCGGTCCAGCGACAGCAGCACGAAGAAGTCGGCCACCCCGAAGTCCGGGTCGTGCGCGGGCCGCCCGCAGATCCATGCGCCCAGCCGCAGGTAGCCCCGCAGCAGCGGCGGCACGATCGGCCGCGACGGCGCCGGAACGGAATCGACATCCCACGGCCGCAGTGGAGTCGCGCCGTACTCGGCGGGTGCGGAGTGCTTGCGCCGCACCACGTCCCACACGCCGGCCGCTTCGACACCACCGTCGCGCAGCGGTACCGACGCGCACCCTGCCAGCCACGTGTGGCCGGACAGCAGCATGTACCGCGCGATGCCGGCCCACACCAGGCTGACGACCGCGCCGGTCCGGTGATCGGGGTGGACACACGACCTGCCGGTCTCCACGAGTGAACCCCGCAGCCCGGCCAGTGCCGAGATGTCGAACTCCGTCTCGGCGTAGAGGCTGGGGGTCCGCCCGGGCGGCAACATCCGGTAGGTACCGACGATGTCGCCGGTGCTCTCGTCTCTGACCACCAGGTGGTCGCAGTATTCGTCGAACTCGTCGACGTCCAGTCCAGGCTCGGAAGTGTTTAGTTGCGCACCCATTTCCTCGGCGAATACCAGGTGCCGCAGCCGTTGGGCGGCCCGCACCTCGTCCTCGTTCCTCGCGACCAGCAATGAGTAGTGCCGTCCGGCGGTGTCGGCGGAGGCATTGCTTACCAGCAGTCTCGGCTGCGACATGCCTCATTGGTACGTGGCGTCAGGCAACGACGAGAAGGGTCAACCGATGACCGAGCGGTGGAAAGTGGGTGAACAACGAAAACGGCCCGATTTCCGACATTCGATGCCGGAAATCGGGCCGCTTCGCGAGACGCTCAGCCCTTGCGCTTGGCGACCTCGTCGGTCAGCTGTGGGGCCACCTTGAACAGGTCGCCCACGATGCCGAAGTCGGCGATCTCGAAGATCGGTGCTTCGGCGTCCTTGTTGACCGCGATGATCGTCTTCGACGTCTGCATGCCTGCCCGGTGCTGAATGGCACCGGAAATGCCGAGCGCGATGTAGAGCTGGGGCGCGACGGTCTTACCGGTCTGGCCCACCTGGAACTGCGCCGGGTAGTAACCGGAGTCGACCGCGGCCCGGGAGGCACCGACCGCCGCACCGAGTGCGTCGGCCAGCTTCTCGACGACCTCGAAGTTGTCGGCGCTGCCGACGCCACGGCCGCCGGAGACGACCACTGTGGCCTCGGTCAGCTCCGGCCGGTCGCCGCCCACGATGGGCTCACGGCTCAGGATCTTGGTGGCCTTGGCCGCATCCGTCGCCGGGACGTCCACACTGGACTGCTCCGCGGCACCGTCCGCGGGCTCGGCCTCGATCGTGCCGGGCCGCACCACGATGACCGGAATCCCGTGGCCCACCTTGGACTTCACCGTGTACGCGCCACCGAACACCGACTGCGTGGTGGTGCCCTCGCCGTCGACGTCGACGGCGTCCACGATCAGCCCGGAGCCCAGCCGTACCGCCAACCGGCCGGCGACCTCCTTGCCCTCGGCAGACCCGGCGACCAGCACGGCAGCCGGGCCGGCACTGGCCGCTACCGCTGCCAGCGCGTCCACCTTGGGCGTGACCAGGTAGTTCGCCGCGTCGTCGGACTCGGCCGCGTACACCTTCGCCGCACCGAAACCGGCCAGCGCGTCGCGTACCTTGCCGGCTGTGCCGGGGGCGCCCACCACAACAGCGGCGGGCTCGCCCAGCCGCCGCGCGGCGGTCAGCAGTTCACCGGTGACCTTTTTGACCTCGCCGTCGATTTGCTCGACGAGGACCAGAACCTCGGACATGTCTGTGTCTCCTCCTCGTCGTCTCGTCAGATCAGCTTCTGGCCGACCAGGTACTCGGCGATCTTCGCCCCGCCGTCACCCTCGTCCTCGACCTTCTGGCCACCGGAGCGCGGCGGCTTCGGCGTCGCTTCCAGGACTGTGGACCAGGCGTTCGCCAGGCCGACCTCGCCCGCGTCGACGCCGAGGTCGGCGACGGTCAGCGTGGTGACGGGCTTCTTCTTCGCGGCCATGATGCCCTTGAACGACGGGTAGCGCGGCTCGTTGATCTTCTCGGTCACACTGACCAGTGCGGGCAGCGCGGCCTCCAGGCGGGTGAGGCCCTCGTCCGCCGTCTCACGCTCGACCTTCACGGTCGTGCCGTCGAATTCGACCTTGCGCGCGTGCGTCAACTGGGGCAGACCCAGCAGTTCGGCGACGATCGAGGGCACCGCGCCCGCGACGCCGTCGGTCGACTCGTTGCCCGCGATGACCAGGTCGACGGAGTCGACGGTGCCGACCGCCTTGGCCAGCACGTTCGCGGTCTGCAGCACGTCAGCGCCGTGCAGAGCCTCGTCCGAGACGTGGATCGCCTTGTCCGCACCCATCGACAGGGCCTTGCGGATCGCCTCGGTGGTGCGCTCGGGGCCGACACTGACCACGGTGACCTCGCCGCCCTGCGCTTCCTTGATGAGCAGGGCCTCCTCGACCGCACGCTCGTTGATCTCATCGAGCACGGCGTCCGCCGCGTCGCGATCCAGCGTGTGGTCGGCGTCGGTGAGCTTGCGCTCGGAGTAGGTGTCGGGCACCTGCTTCACCAGAACGACGATGTTCATGGGTCTGGATCGACCTCCTGACAACTGGCATGTACTGGCATTATGGGTTGGCCCGACTTTGCCATGCCGTGACCTTGTTGGCGAGTGATGCCCCCTACATGACGAGGTGGCATCCGCCACCTGAAGGTTACCGGCCGGTAGCCTGCCCGCAAGCAAGCTACCGGTGACCATCCTCACGGATAGGCCGAACGGGTGACGGCATAGCCCTGTCGGGTGGCTATGGTCGCTGGGTGCCCAAGCAGTCACAGTCCGCCACCGCGCCCGGTTTCGTCGCCGTCGTCACGGATTCCACCGCGTGCATCCCGGCCGAGCTGGCAGCGAGCCTGGGGATCCGGGTGGTCCAGCAGCAGCTGCGGATCGGCACCGATTACGACGACGAGGCCAGCGTGCCCGGCGAGCGGATCGTGAACGCGCTGCGCGACCACGAGCAGGTCGCCACCGCGGCTCCGGATGCGGGTGCGTTCTTCTGGGCGTACGCGGACGCCGCGACCCAGGGCGCGTCGGCGATCGTGTCACTGCACATCTCCAGCAGGATGTCCGACACGTGCGCGGCCGCACGGGAAGCCGCCGCGCAGAGCGCGATTCCCGTGCACGTGCTGGATTCCGGCACGCTCGGCATGAGCCTGGGCTTCGCCGTGCTGGCCGCGGCCCGCGTCGCGCGGTCCGGCGCACACCTGCGTCAGGTGCTGGCCATCGCGGGCGTGCGGATCGCCCGCAGCACCGAGCTGCTGCACGTCGAGTCGCTGGACTACCTGCGACGCGGCGGCCGGATCGGCGCTGCCGCACACCTGGTCGGCAGCGTGTTCGGGGTGAAACCGATGCTGACCGTCCGGCACGGCGAGGTGACGCCGCTGGAGAACACCGTGGGTGCCGACCGCGCCCTGCGCCGGATGATCGACAAGGCGGCGGCCCTGGCAGGCGGCCGCGCCGTCGATCTCGCGGTCGAGCACATCGGTGCCGACGACCGGGTGCCGAGGGTCTTGGACGCGCTGCGGAAGCGGGTCGGCGACGTCCGCCAGCTGATCCCGGTGCGCGTCACATCGATCATCACCGCGCACGTCGGGCCGGGCGCGATGGGCATCAGCATCTCGCCCGCGATCTGACCCGCCGGGACCCGCGAACAAGACCCACGCGACGGGACAGGAGGACGGCGGCCGCCGTCCCCCTGCCGTCACGTGGACCGGCCGCTCAGGCCGGGTCGATGACGACCACCGGGATCTCCCGGTCGGTCTTGGTCTGGTAGTTGTCGTAGTCGGGCCACTGCTCGATCATCAGCGACCACAGCCGCGCCCGCTCGGCGCCGGTCGCGACCCTCGCCCTGCCGTGGACGACCTGGTCCTTGACCTGCAGCGTGATGTCCGGGTTCGCCTCCAGGTTGAGGAACCACGCGGGGTGGTTCGGGGCACCGCCCTTGGACGCGACGATCACGTACGCGTCACCATCCTGGCGGTAGATCAACGCGGTGCGGTGCTGCTTGCCGGTCTTGCGGCCGGTCGTGGTGAGCAGCAGCGTGGTCGCGCCCCGCCACTCGTGGCCCTCGGTCCCGCTACTGGACACGTACTCCTGGATGTGGTCGTTGACCCACCCGACCGGGCTGTCCTGGGGCGGCGTGCTGCTGGTCATCTGGGCGAACCTCCTGTTGAACCGACAACGCTCGGTTGGATCCAACCCGTGCGGGTAGGACACCCATTCCCAGGGTTCCCGTTCGTGGCCGTCGGCAGTCCGGGTTCAGTGGCCCAGCGGTGTCCACGGCGGGATGGCCGCCACAGCGTCCGTGCGCTGGTGGATTCGTTCGAACCAGCCGCCACCCGCGTAGTGGTCCGCCGGATCGGTCAGGCTGTTGAGCGCGTCCTTGAACGAGTCGTGCACGGTCTCGTCCGCCGTCGGCCGGAAGCCGACGGGTGGCCTGCTGACGGTCCAACGACCGTCCGACCGGCGGGAAATCCGCGGTTTGGCCCTCACGTGACAACTGTCGTCCCCCTCCGGTAGGCGGTCCAGAGCCCGCGAGGCACAGCCCGGGTGGGTAGCCTCCCGATGTGTCCCGCTCCGCTGCCGATGCCGAGGTTCCCCCCGCCCACGAGGCAGGGAGCCTGCTCACCGGGGAGCGCACGGTCCCCGGCGTGCCGGCCGAGAACTACTGGTTTCGGCGCCACGAAGCGGCCTACGCATGGCTCGCCGCGCGGTGTGCCGGTGCGGTCGTACTGGAGGCGGGCTGCGGCGAGGGTTACGGGGCCGCGATGCTGGCCGGTGTCGCCAGGCGCGTGGTCGCCGCCGACTACGACGGTCCCTCGGTGGCGCACGTGCGGGCTCGCTACCCCGAGATCGACGTGGTGCGCACGAATCTCGTCGTACTGCCGGTCCGGTCCGCGTCGGTGGACGTGGTGGCGAACTTCCAGGTGATCGAGCATCTGTGGGACCAGCCCGGCTTCCTGGCCGAATGCCACCGGGTACTGCGGCCCGGCGGCACGCTGCTGGTCACCACACCCAATCGGATCACGTTCTCCCCCGGCCAGGACACACCGCTCAATCCCTTCCACACCAGGGAACTCGACCCGGACGAACTGGCTTCGCTGCTGCGGGCGGCCGGGTTCGACGTCGACTTCCTGGGTGGCCTGCACCACGGACCGAGGGTGCGCGAACTGGACGCCGCGTATGGCGGTTCGCTGATCCAGGCGCAGGTCGACGTGGTGCTCGGACACCTGCCGGGTGAGGCGACCTGGCCTGCCGGGCTGCTGGCCGACGTGGCGTCCGTACGGGCCGATGAGTTCGACATCCATGACCGGGACGTGGCCGCGAGCCTTGACCTGGTGGCCGTGGCCAGGCGGCCGGTGTGACCGGGGAACCCGTCGGCACGTTCTCCCTTGTGTTGCACAGCCACCTGCCCTGGTTGGCACACCACGGTTCCTGGCCGGTCGGCGAGGAATGGCTCTACCAGGCGTGGGCGCACTCCTACCTGCCGTTGATCGACCTGCTGGAGCGGCTGGCCGCCGAGGGCAGGCGGGACGTGCTGACCCTGGGCGTCACGCCGGTGCTGGCCGCGCAACTGGACGACCCGTACTGCCTGCGGGCGTACCACGAGTGGCTGGGCAATTGGCTGCTGCGCGCCGACTACGCTGCCGGCCGCTGGCACGGACGGTGGCAGGCGGCACCGGAGCTGCAAGCCCTGGCGGCGGCCGAGCACCGGGCGGCGAGCGACGCGCTGGAGCGGTTCGAAACCCGGTGGCGACACGGGTTCTCGCCGGTGTTGCGGCCGCTGGTCGACTCCGGTGTGATCGAGTTGCTCGGCGGGCCGTTGACGCATCCGTTCCAGCCGCTGTTGGACAGCAGGGTGCGCGGTTTCGCATTGCGTGCGGGACTTTCCGACACCGCACTGCGGATCGGTTCGGCGCCCGAGGGCATCTGGGCGCCGGAGTGCGGGTACGCACCGGGCATGGAGAACGACTACGCGGCGGCCGGGGTGCGGCGGTTCCTGGTGGACGGTCCGGCGCTGCGCGGCCGGACGGCCGCGGCGCATCCGGTGGGCGACAGCGACGTGCTGTGTTTCGCGCGGGACCTCGACGTGACGTATCGCGTGTGGTCACCGAAGGCCGGCTATCCGGGTGATCCCGCGTACCGGGACTTCCATACGTACGACCATCCGTCCGGGCTGAAGCCGGCGCGCGTGACCGGCAGGCAGGTGGCTCCGGCGGACAAAAAGCCCTACGACCCCGAACTGGCGGCGCTCGCGGTGCGGGGGCACGTCGAGGACTTCGTGACGACCGTGGTCGAGCGGCTGCGGGCCGTCCGGGCGCGGGATGGCAGGCCGGGCCTGGTGGTGGCCGCGTACGACACCGAGCTGTACGGGCACTGGTGGCACGAAGGTCCGGCCTGGCTGGAAGGTGTGCTGCGGGCGCTGCCCGAGGCCGGGGTGCGGGTGACGACGTTGCGGGGCGCGCTGGACGCGGGGCATGTGGGGCCCCCTGTCGACCTGCCCGCGTCGTCGTGGGGCTCGGGCAAGGACTGGCGGGTGTGGGAGGGCGAACAGGTCGCCGACCTGGTCGACTCGGGGGCCGCCGTACAGCGCGAATTACTGTCCACGGTGGACGGTACATTGGGCACGTTGCGCGATGCACTGGCCGACGAGATGGCCAGGGAGGCGCTTGTGGCGCTGTCCAGCGACTGGGCCTTCATGGTGACGAAGGATTCGGCCGCCGACTACGCGCGCAGAAGGGCAGCGGGACACACCGCGCGGTTCACCGAGTTGGCGGCAGCGCTACGGGCAGGGCGGAGCGTCGACGAGCGGATCGGCGTGTTCGGGCACCTGGACGCGCGCGATCTGCGTAAGGACCGTCAGTAGTAGTCGTCCGGGTACGAGGCCTGATCCGCCGTGTAATCGACGGGAGCGGTCTCCTGGTCGGAATCGGCCTCGTCGGCGCGCCGACGTCGCCGGTCGCTGAACCTGCCGAACGCGCCCAGCCCGGCGGCGGCGAGCAGCGCGATCAGCCATGGAGCGATCGACCACGCGGTCATCGCCACCTCCCAGCGGTAACCCGGGGTGCGGGCACCGTCACGCACGGTACGGCTGTGGGGGCGCACCGCGCAAGGAAAGAAATCCCGGACGAAGGGCGGTGGGCTCAACACCGGCGCAGCGGCCCGGATGGACGGTTCACGGTACAACTCGGGAGTCCCGATCTGCTACGTCCGTGTCGGGTGCGTTACGGACAGCTTCGGGACAATGGGATACCGGCCAGTAGTTCTCGGGACGGGGATGCGAGGATCACTCGGATCATGCGCGTACTGATGCTGTCCTGGGAGTACCCGCCCGTCGTGGTCGGCGGGCTGGGACGCCATGTGCATGCGCTGGCCACTCGGCTGGCGGCGCGCGGGCACGACGTGGTGGTGCTGTGTCGGCACGAGGCCGGGACGGACGCGAGCACGCACCCGACAACCGATTCCGTGGTCGAGGGTGTGCGAGTGGTGCGCGTCGCCGAGGACCCGCCGCACCTGGTATTCGAGCGGGACCTCGTCGCGTGGACGCTGGCGATGGGCCACGCGATGGTCAGGGTCGCGCACCGGCTGCTCGACGACTGGCGGCCGGACGTGGTGCACGCGCACGACTGGCTGGTGACGTATCCCGCGGTCGCGATCGCCGACGAGCTGGCGGTGCCGCTGGTGGCGACGATGCACGCGACCGAGGCCGGCAGGCACAGCGGATGGCTGTCGCAGCCGCTCAATCAGCAGGTGCACTCCGTGGAGTGGTGGCTGGCGAACCGCGCGGACGCGCTCGTGACGTGCTCGACGGCGATGCGCGCGGAGGTGGCGCACCTGTTCGACGTGTCCGCTGACCTCATCACCGTGATCCACAACGGGATCCAGGCGCGCGCATGGCGGATCGGTACGGCCGAGGTATCGGCTGTCCGGGACGCGCACTCGCCGGCCGGGACGCCATTGCTGGTGTTCTTCGGGCGGCTGGAGTGGGAGAAGGGTGTGCACGACCTGGTCGCCGCCCTGCCCAGAATCCGCGCGCGGCAGCCCGGCACGCGGCTGGTCGTGGCCGGGAAGGGTCGGCAGCAGGAGGAGTTGATGGCGGTCGCCCGGAAGCACCGGGTGCGACGCGCGGTCGACTTCGTCGGGCATCTGTCGGACCGGGAACTGCGGGCGACCCTGGCGGCGGCCGATGCGGTGGTGCTGCCGAGCCGGTACGAGCCGTTCGGCATCGTGGCGCTGGAGGCCGCGGCGGCGGGGGCGCCGTTGGTCGCGTCGGCGGCGGGCGGGTTGGCCGAGGTCGTGGTGGATGGGCGGACCGGGGTGTCGTTCCCGCCGGGGAACGTGCCTGCCCTGGCGGAGGCGGTGCAGACGGTGCTGGCGGACCCGGCGGCGGCGCGGGTGCGGGCCCGGGCGGCTCGTAGCCGGTTGGCGGTGGATTTCGACTGGGATCGGATCGCTGCGGCGACGGTCGAGGTGTATCAGGCGGCGAAGGTCGTGTCGCGGGATCCGCTGGGCCGCCCCAAGATCGCCACCGGCAACGCCTTCGGCTGAAGCCGGCCGTCCCAGCCGGGTAGCTGCGCAACCCGAGCCAACCACTGACAGTCGACATACCCACAAGGAACCCACGAGTCGCCCGCCGAACGGCGCACGTGTCCAGCGGCCCGACGACCTTGACCGGCCGGCCCGAACGGCCAATTCGCCTGTCCCGAACGGATAACCCAAGGCGACCACTGAATGGTCGACATGTCAGACGGCCGAACGGATCCACGCCAACCGGCCGCTCAACGGCCGACGCTCTGCTTGGCCGAACGGATATGTACGAGTTGACCGTTGAACGGTCCGCTCGACCGTTTCAGACCACGACGGGTGAGTTGACCGCTCGAGGGCCGCCACGTGCATGATGTGGCGAGTTACCCACTCGGTGACCGCAATGCGCGGGCGCGACGAGCCAGCGACCGAACGGCCATCACGCGCCGGCGCGACGAGCTACCCATTCAACGGCCACTATGCACCGGGTCGGCGAATCAGCCACCACGTACCGGCGCGGCGAGGCGGCCACTCAACGGCCACCACATGCCCGGCGGGACCAGATACCCACTCAACGGCCACTATGCACCGGCCCGGCGAATCAGCCACCACGTACCGGCGCGGCGAGGCGGCCACTCAACGGCCACCACATGCCCGGCGGGACCAGATACCCACTCAACGGCCACCACCTGGATGCGGCCCGGCACGACCAGATACCCACTCAACGGCCACTATGCACCGGCCCGGCGAATCAGCCACCACGTACCGGCGCGGCGAGGCGGCCACTCAACGGCCACCACATGCCCGGCAGGACCAGATACCCACTCAATGGCCACCACATACGCCCGGCACGACCAGATACCCACTCAACGGCCACCATGCACCGGGTCGGCGAAACAGCCACCACGTACCGGCGCGGCGAGGCGGCCACTCAACGGCCACCACATGCCCGGCAGGACCAGATACCCACTCAACGGCCACCACCTGGATGCGGCCCGGCACGACCAGATACCCGCTCGATGGCCACCATGCGCTGGCGTGGTGGGTCGGCCGCTTGATGGCGATTCTGGCTGCCGCTTGCGGCCGGTCGCGCAGGAAGGTGTTGCGGGTGGGTCTTGGCAGAGCGGTCGGCTCGGGTGCGGGCAGGCTTACGCCTCGCCCAGGGTTTGTTTCAGCGCTACTTCTGCTTTGCGGGACATGTCGGCTATGGCGGCTCTGCGGGTTGCGTCTGCCTCGTAGTCGGCTCTGCGGTCCCGCACCACCCTTGCCGGAGTGCCGACCGCTATCGCGTAGTCCGGAATGTCACCTCGGACCACCGCGTGCGCTCCCAGCACACAGCCTCGGCCGACCCTCGTGCCGCGCAGGACGCTCACCTTCGTGCCTATCCACGTGTCCGGCCCGATGCGCACCGGCGACTTCACGATCCCCTGGTCCTTGATCGGCAGGTTGATGTCCGCCGTCACATGGTCGAAGTCACAGATGTAGACCCAGTCGGCCACCAGCGTCGCCGCGCCCAGCTCCACGTCCAGATAGCAGTTGACCGTGTTGTCCTTGCCGAACACCGCCTTGTCCCCGATCCGCAGCGACCCCTCGTGACAACGAATCGAGTTGCCGTCGCCGATGTGCACCCACCTGCCGATCTCCAGGCGCCCATAGCCCGGCCGGCAGTGGATCTCCACTCGCTTCCCCAAGAAAATCATCCCTCGCAGCACGACATGCGGGTTCGCCAACCGGAACCGCAGCAACCGCCAGTACCTCACCAGGTACCACGGTGAGTACGCCCGGTGCCGCATCACCCACTTGAGCGAGTCGACCGTGAACAGCTTGGCCTGCATCGGGTCTCGCCGGGACCGCCGCCACATGCCGACCCTCTCGGCCAGTGGCGACCCCCACATCGTCGTCATTCTCCGACGGTAACCGAGGGCTCGCACACAAAGCAGGTCGGGACGTCCCCAACCCTCGTCAACACCACCGTCGCCGCGGCCGACCCACTCAGTCGCAGCCTCGGTCGCAGCTCGTCCGGCCGCACCGACAGACCTCTGACCAGGATCTCCACGGCGCCGATCTCGCGCTTGCGGAGGGTCGCGCGGAGCGCCTTCTCGTTGTACCGACCGTGTTCGACCACCCGGAACGACCTGACGCCCGGCACCGGAGCGTCACCGGTCAGGTACGCGATTCTCGGGTCCAACTGACCCAGCCGGTGCCTCGCCGCGAACTGCCGCACCAGGCCGGCCCGCACCACCGCGCCGTCCGGGTCCACCAACCACTCACCGACCGTACGGACCGGACACGTGTCGTCATCCGCGCCGGTCACCGTCCATTGTGGTCTACCCGTCCGCAGTACCGTGGCTCGCCGCCCGATCCCAGGCGTGGCAACGGAGCCCGCCCACAGGCACGCCTCGCGTACCGAGCCGTCCAGCGACACCAGCTCGACCTCGTCCGCCCACGGCACCGCGTCGAAGTCCAGCCCCGGCGCGCACTTCACCACCAGATCCCGGCCCGCATATGCCTCGACGAGCGCCGGCAACGGCGGCAGCAGGGCCGACGGGTGCCACTTCCGTCTGCCGCCCTCGTCCCGCCGCGCCGGGTCCGCCACCACGACCGTGTCCCGCGTGACGGGACGCAGCGCATCAGCCCGGACCACCAACGGCCGAACACCACGAGCAGCGCAGTTCGCCGCGGCCATCGCCACCCGCACCGGCGACAGGTCCGACCCGACACACCGCCGCGCGACCGCCGCCAGCTCGACCAGGTCCGCCCCGATCGAGCACGTCACGTCGTGCACGTCCCGGTCGCGCAGCCGACCCGCCCGCAGCGCCGCCACCGGCGTCGGCGTGGCCTGCTGCAACGCCTCGTCGACCAGCAGCCAGGACTCGGGCGACACCAGTTTTGCCGCGGCCCGCCGCCGCAGCAGCGCCGTCTCCAGCACGGCCGCGGCCCACCGACCTGCGACGACACGTGCGGCCGCGACGTCGGCCAGGCGGTCGGTCAGCGGCCGGTCACCGAGTGCCGCCACCGCGGCGGCACCGGCGGGCGAGCGCAGGTACTCGACGTCGGCGAGCGCGAAACTGTAGGCCACTCGTCAGTTCGTCGGCTTCGTCCCGGTCACCAGGACGTTGTAGAACAGCTCCCTCGGCATCACCTTGGACAGCACGTTCTCGTCCAACCAGGACAGTCGCTGCCACGCCCGGTAGGCGAACATCGCCCAGCCGAAGCCGAGTTTGTCCCGCCGCACCGCCGCCTCGAACGTGCGCACCGGCCAGCCGAACAGCGCCGCCGACAACTCCTCCGTCACGGCCTTGACCTGGCGGGCGCCCGCTGCCCTGGCCATCCGCTCCAGCTGCGCGGGGTCGAACGTGTGGATGTCCACCACGGCCTCCAGCGCGGCCGCCTGCGACGACGAGTCCAGTTCGGCCTGCGGGCGACGCCAGGTGTTGAGCACCGGCAGCTTCGTCGCGTTCGTGGTCAGGAACCAGGTCAGCTGGCCCAGCCGACGGGCGTACACGTCGCCGATCCTGGTGGGCTCACCGGCGAACACGAACCGCCCGCCCGGCTTGAGCACGCGCAGCACCTCGCGCATCGCGGCCGGCACGTCCGGAATGTGGTGCAGTACCGCGTGCCCCACGACCAGGTCGAACGTCTCGTCCTCGTACGGGATCCGCTCCGCGTCGGCGACCCGGCCGTCCACCGGCAGGCCCAGGTGCTCCGCGTTGTTCAGCGCGACCTGCACCATGCCCGGCGACAGGTCCGTCACCGAACCTTTCTCGATCACGCCGCCCTGCATCAGGTTGAGCAGGAAGAAGCCGGTGCCGCTACCCAGTTCCATGGCCCGGCCGTAGGGCCAGCCCTGGTCGCCCGCGACCGCGCGGAACCGGCCGACCGCGTAGTCGATGCACCGCTCGTCGTAGGAGATCGACCACTTCTCGTCGTAAGTGTCGGCCTCCCAGTCGTGGTAGAGCACGTTGGCCAGCTTGGGGTCCGACCAGGCCGCGCGGACCTGTTCGGCGGTGGCGTGCGGATTGGGTTCGGGGTCGTTCATGGCTGCCGTGACCTCACTTCCCGGTGAAGGTGGCCTTGCCCGGACCGTTCTCGATGAACGACCGCACGCCGTTGCGCTTGTCCTCGGTCGCGAACAGCGCGGCGAAGAGGTGACTCTCCAGCTTCAAACCGCTGGCCAGGTCACCGTCCAGCCCACCGTCGATGGCGGCCTTGGCGGCGGCCAGCGCGAGGCCGGGGCCGGTGGCGAACTGCTCGGCCCAGGTGCGCGCCGCGGCGTACACGTCGTCGGGGGCCACGACCTCGTCGGCGAGACCGATGGCCACCGCTTCGTCGGCCCGCACGATAGCGGCCGGTGAACACCAGGTCCTTGGCCTTCGCGGGGCCGACCAGCCGGGCGAGCCGCTGGGTGCCGCCGGCGCCGGGGATGATGCCGAGCAGGATCTCGGGCTGCCCGAGTCGGACGTTGTCGCCGACGATCCTGCGGTCACAGCACATGGCCAGTTCCAGGCCACCGCCGAGGGCGTATCCGGTGACGGCGGCGACGGTGGGCTTGGGGATCTGGGCGACCGCGGTGAACGACGCGGACAGGTCGTGCGCGCGCTGGACCATGTCGGCGTACGACTGGTCGGCGAACTCCTTGATGTCGGCGCCGCCCGCGAAGGCCTTCTGTCCGCCGTAGACGATCACGGCGTGCACGTCGGCGTTGTGCGTCGCCTCGGTCGCCGCTGTCCGGATCTCGTCCTGCATCTGCGTGTTCAGCGCGTTGACCGGCGGCCGATTCAGCCGGATCGTGCCGATCGCTCCGTCGACCTCGAGATTGACGAACTCACCCACCGATGTCTCCTCCACGTTGTCGGCCGCTCCGCGGCAGGTTATCGCGCGGTCGCCCCGGTCATGCCCGGCGCGCGAAGAACCTGCCACCGGAGCGGTCCAGTACCAGCCGCTGGCCGAACGTCTCGGACAGGTGTTCGGCGGTGATCACGTCGTCCAGCAGGCCCTGCGCGACCACGCGGCCATCCCGCAGCAGCAGGGCGTGGGTGAAGCCGGGCGGGATCTCCTCCACATGGTGCGTGACCAGCACGGTGGCCGGGGCGTCCGGATCCATCGCCAGCGTGGACAGCCGCGCGACCAGGTCCTCCCGGCCGCCGAGGTCCAGGCCCGCGGCCGGCTCGTCGAGCAGCAGCAGCTCCGGGTCGGTCATCAGGGCCCTGGCGATCAGGGTGCGCTTGCGCTCGCCCTCGGACAGCGTGCCGAACATCCGGTCGGCGAGTTGCCCGACGCCCAGGGCGGCGAGCAGGTCGGCTGCCCTGTTGGTGTCCATCGACTCGTACGCCTCGCGCCAGCGGCCGAGCACCCCGTAACCGGCGCTGACCACCACGTCGGAGACCTTCTCGTCGGCGGGCACACGACCGGCCAGCATCGCGCTGCTCAGGCCGATCCGGGGGCGGAGTTCGAAGACGTCGGTACGGCCCAGCCGCTCACCGAGGATGTGCACGGCACCACTGGTCGGATGCAGTTCGGCGGCGGCGATCCGCAGCAGGGTGGTCTTGCCGGCGCCGTTGGGGCCGAGGACGACCCACCGCTCGTCCAGCTCCACCGACCAGTCGATCTCGGATACCAGCTCGGTCTTGCTCCGGCGGACCGTGACGCCCGCCATGTGCACCACGAGATCCTCGACATCGACCGCGCCATCCGCTGTTCCGTGCTCGCCCCGCATCTCGGTCACGAGGCCCATTGTGTCGTCCGCCGATGGCCGCGTACCGGGCGGGCCACCAGGTCGCACCTCTGCGGCGTCACCCGATCGAGGTACCTGGCGAACGCACGAGAAAAGCGTCGGTTACCGAGTGATTTCGACATAGTGGGAATCGATTTTCGAGAGTGGTTTCCGGCGCCGTCGGTATGCCAACATGTGCGAGTGATCGTGGCGTTGTCGACGCCCGAGAGCAGGCCCTCTGACCTGCGTCTAGGCGACGACTTCGCGTTTTGCCGACTTTTCTTAGTCGGCGCTCAGCCTGGTTCTGTAATTTCTTCTCATGAGGAGCAGTTCGTGACCGCCGCACCGGTCGACACCGAATTCGACAGCCACCCCGCGTTCGCCGACCCGCTGCTGCGGGATCTGGTGCACCCGGAGCGCCTCCAGTGGACGCCGCGCGAACTGCGTGACCTCACCTCGACCGTGGCCGCGGAGCTCACGTCCGGATTGCTGGACGTGCTGCAGTACGGCCACAGCAGGCGATGGTGGGCCCGGCTCGCACTGACCGGTGGAGTCGAGCTGTGGCTGCTGTCCTGGCTGCCCGACCAGGGCACCGGGCCACACGACCACGGCGGCGCGGCAGGCTCGTTCACCGTGCTGCTGGGCGAACTGGACGAGTGCTACCGCTACCCGGCGGGCCCGATCCGCACCCTGTCGCACTTCGTCGGCGGGGCCATCGGCTTCGGTGCGGGCCGGGCGCACGACCTGCGCAACCTCAGCCAGGCCCCGGCGGCCAGCGTGCACGCCTACTCGCCGCCGCTGGTGGCCACGCGCAAGTACGAGAGCCTGCTGGACGTGCCGACCACGATTCCGGCGCTGATCCCGGAGCCGAGGGCATGACCACGTCCGTGGACACCATGCTCGCGGACGCGCGCGGCGGACTGGATCGGGTGACGCCCGAGCAGGCCGAGGCGGAACTGCGGGCCGGGGCAATGCTCGTGGACATCCGGCCGTTCGCGAACCGGGCCGCCGAGGGCGAGATCGCGGGTGCGGTACCGGTGGAGCGGATCGTGCTGGAGTGGCGGCTGGATCCGGCGAGCGAGCACCGGCTGCCCGGCGTCACCACGAACACGCGCGTGATCGTGCTGTGCAACGAGGGTTACTCGTCCAGCCTGGCCGCGCGCGACCTGCGGCTGCTGGGCGTGCACCGGGCGACGGACTTGATCGGCGGCTTCCGCGCGTGGCTCGCGGCAGGCCTGCCGGTGGTGCCGGGCGGCACGCCCGCGGTCCCGTAGCCGGCTGGTCAGCCGGGCGGAATCGGCTGGGCTGGTCGGCTGCGCCCCTGCCGGGCAGAGCTGGTCGCGATGCCGCGTGGTCAAGGGCTGAGGTTCGTTGTCAACCTGGTCACAGACGCCCGGGCAAGCTGCCTACGATCACTCTGGGTATCGGTTTCGGGACCGGTGATCGACACCCAGTGATGTCGATGCGCTCGCCGAGGCCCTTGGCATCGCCACCCGGATCCTTGACCACGTGGCAGTGGAGCTAGTTGGCCAGCACTACCTTGCCCAGTTCGGCCGGGCTGGCCAGCAGGTCGTGCCTGGGCAGCACCCGCACGGTGTACCCGAGCGCGCCTGCGTGCGGCAGTCGCAGGTCGGCCTGGTATTCGCCGTCGGCACCCGGCCGCATGGACGCGGTGACGACATCGCGCAGCTCGTCGGTGTCGTTCACCTTGCCGACCACGACCTGTACGTCCACATCGGACGGCGACAGCCCGGCGAGATCCACATTGGCCCGTACCCGCATCGCCGCCCCGATCACCGGTGGTGACTGGCCCTCCACGGTCAGTTCACCGCCCAGCACCCGGACCCTGGGCCACGCGTCCGTGAGCCTCGCCCGGTACGCGGCCAGCTCCCGCGCACCCGCGAAGGCATCGCCGGCGACCTCGGCGGCCGCGGTCGCGGCGGGCAGGTAGTAGGACTCGACGTACTCACGGACCATCCGGCCCGCCTGCAGTTGCGGGCCGAGCGTGGACAGCGTGTGCCGGACCATCGCCAGCCAGCCCGCGGGGACGCCGTCCACACCCCGGTCGTAGAACAGCGGCGCTACCTGGTTGCCGAGCAGGTCGTAGAGGGCGGCGGCCTCCAGGTCGTCCCTGCGGTGCTCGTCGGTGACGCCGTCGGCGGTCGGGATGGCCCACCCGTTGCTGCCGTCGTAGTCCTCGTCCCACCAACCGTCTCGGATGGACAGGTTGAGGCCGCCGTTGAGCGCGGACTTCATGCCGGAGGTGCCGCACGCCTCCAGTGGCCGGGTCGGATTGTTCAGCCAGACATCGCAACCCCAGTACAGGTATTTGGCCATCGACATGTCGTAGTCGGGCAGGAACACGATCCGGTCGCGGACGGCCGGGTCGTCGGCGAACCGGACGATCTGTTTGATCAACGCCTTGCCGCCCTCGTCCTCCGGGTGCGACTTGCCCGCCACGACCAGTTGGACGGGTCTGCGCTGGTCCAGCAGCAGTGCCCGCAGGCGTTCGGTGTCGCGCAGCATCAGCGTCAGCCGCTTGTAGGTGGGCACACGGCGGGCGAAGCCGACGGTCAGCACATCCGGGTCGAACACCGAGTCCACCCAGCCCAGCTCCAGGATGGACGCACCGCGCTGCAGCCACGCCGCGCGCAACCGCCTGCGCACCTCGGCGACCAGCTTCGTGCGCAGCCCGCAACGCAGTGCCCACAGCTGTGCGTCGGTGGCACCGGGCTCGGCGACGGCCAGCTCGTCAGCGGTCCACGTCGGGCCGTGCACCCCGTTGGTGACCGAGCCGATCGGCACCTCGGCGGTGTCGAACCCGGGCCACAGCCTGCCGAACATCTCGCGGGTGACCCGGCCGTGCAGCTTCGACACGCCGTTCGCGCGCTGCGCCAGCCGCAGGCCCATGTGCGCCATGTTGAACACGCCGGGGTTCTCCTCGGCGCCCAGTTCGAGGATCCGGTCGACGGGCAGGCCGGGCAGCACACGGTCGGTGCCGAAGTAGTGCCGGACCAGGTCGACGGAGAACCGGTCGATCCCCGCGGGCACGGGCGTGTGCGTGGTGAACACGGTGCCGGCGCGGACCGCGGAGAGGGCCTCGTCGAATGTGAGGTCGGTGTCGGTGACCAGCTCGCGGATGCGTTCCAGGCCGAGGAAGCCCGCGTGGCCCTCGTTGGTGTGGAACACGTCGGGCGGCAGGTGGCCGGTCAGCTCGCAGTAGCGGCGGACCGCGCGCACCCCGCCGACGCCCGCCAGGATCTCCTGCCGGATGCGGTGGTCCTGGTCGCCCCCGTAGAGCCGGTCGGTGACGCCGCGCAGCGCCGGGTCGGAGTCGTTCTCCCGGATGTCCGAGTCGAGCAGCAGCAACGGCACCCGGCCGACCCTGGCCAGCCAGATCCGGGCGTGCAGCACGCCGGCGCCGGGCATCTCGACGCGGACCAGGGCGGGCCCGCCGGACGGCTCGGTGAGCAGCTCCAGGGGCAGGCCGCGCGGGTCGATCACCGGGTAGTGCTCGACCTGCCAGCCGTCCAGCGACAGCGACTGACGGAAGTAGCCGGAGCGGTAGAGCAGGCCGACGCCGATCAGGGGCACGCCCAGATCGGACGCGGCCTTGAGCTGGTCACCGGCCAGCACACCGAGGCCGCCCGAGTAGTTGGGCAGCACCTCGGTGACGCCGAACTCCATGGAGAAGTACGCGATGGCGCCGGGCGCGCGGTCCTGGCCGGCGCGCTCCTGGTACCAGCGCGGCTCGGTGAGGTACTGCCCGAGATCGCGGGCGGCCGCGTCGATCCGGGCGAGGAACTCCTCGTCGGCGGCCAGCCGGTCGAGGGTCGACGCGGGGACCTCGGCGAGCAGGCGCAGCGGGTCGGCGTCCACGCTGCGCCAGATCTCCGGGTCAACGGCCGCGAACAGGTCCTGGGTGGCCGGATGCCAGGTCCAGCGCAGATTCATGGCGAGCGTGTGCAGCTCGGCAAGCTGCGCGGGCAGGCCAGGGCGGACGGTGAACCGACGCAGCGCTCTCACCTTCGGGACCTTAGCCGGAAGCCCCGTCCGGGGTCGTCGGCCGGGGGCGTTGCCACCCGAAGGCGGCGACCGCCCACAGAACGGACACCTCGTAGCGGTTCCCGTGACCCAGATCACCACCTAACCTGGATCTCACACTGACCGGTCGACGGCGTCCGGTCGGCTGCAGATCGGGGACTTGCTGATGCGGATCTCGGACGTACTGCGACGGAAGGGCAGCGACGTCGCCACCATCGGGCGAACCATGACCGTCGGCCAGCTCGTCGCGACATTGGGCGAGCGCAACATCGGAGCGGCTGTCGTCACCGGCGACGCCGGGGTCGTGGGCATCGTGTCCGAGCGGGACGTGGTGCGCAGACTGCGCGATCTCGGTGCCGACCTGCTGGCGGCGACCGTCGAGCAGATCATGACCGCGGACGTGCTCAGCTGCTCGCCCGACGACACGGTCGACCAGTTGGCCGAGGTCATGACCGAGCGGCGGATCCGGCACGTACCGGTGCTGCGCGACGGTGAGCTCGTCGGCATCGTGAGCATCGGGGACGTGGTCAAGAGTCGGATCGGCGAGTTGGAGACCGACCGCGAACAACTGGAGTCCTACATCTCGCAGGGCTGAACGCCGGACATGGGTCAGGCCCCCGCCGAAGCAAGGGCCTGATCTCGTGCGGGTCGGTCGTAGCTCAGACGACAGTGACGCCGGTGGCCTGCGGGCCCTTGGTGCCCTGGCCGATCTCGAACTCGACGCGCTGGTTCTCCTCGAGGGTGCGGAAGCCGCGGCCCTGGATCTCCGAGTAGTGCACGAAGACGTCGGCACCGCCGCCGTCAGGAGTGATGAACCCGAAGCCCTTCTCCGAGTTGAACCACTTCACCGTGCCCTTTGTCGCCATGTCGGCAGTCTCCTCTGACAGCTCACCAGAACAGTGGCCACGGCTGAGGCCACTGGGCCGGTTTCAGACGGCGACTTCTCCGGCTGAGCGAGAGGAAACTCATCCGCCCGTAACATCGTTTCACGAGCGTGTCGAACACGAACACAGAAACTACGACCAACTACAGCTTGCCACAGGATCCAGCGCTGCCGCACCCGTTGGGGAAGGTGGCCAAGGCCACATAACGCACGGCCACTTGACACCTCCGGGGGACAGCCAGGGGTGGTACCTGTCCCCCACACCGGGTGACGACGGTGGCCCTGTGCCACGAAGTAGGGTGCTGAGGTCGCCGACCGCTCAGGCGGCCGGCCTGGACGGTACGACCAGGAATCGGGGCCGACGGATGAAGCTGCGGGCTTCGCGCCACGCGCTCACGGGCGCCGCGGTGGCGCTGGTGGTCGCGGGGCTGGCCAGCGGCTGTGCGGGCCAGACCGTACCGGGCCGAGCGCGGCCTGCCGTCGTGGTGAGCCCCGGTGCGGTGGCGGGCCTGCCGGTGACCGAGGGCCCGAGCGGGCTGCGACCCGGCGTGCCGAACGCCAAGCTGTCGGTGCGCGGCTACGCGGGCACCCCGATGGACCGGCTGGCCGTCGACGCGCTCTCCGACATCGACGCGTTCTGGGCGAAGACGCTGCCGCAGGACTTCCACAAGAAGTTCAAGGCGCCGCGCAAGCTGACATCGTTCGACTCGCAGGGTCGCGACCGTGCAGGTCTGCGGCGAGAGCAGTCAGGGCCTGGAGAACGCCTTCTACTGCCCGGCGGACGACAGCGTTTCCTGGGACCGCGGTGCCCTGCTGCCCGCGCTGGACACGAGGTTCGGCCCGATGGCCGTGGTGACGGTGTTCGCCCACGAGATGGGCCACGCCGTGCAGTACCGCCTCGGCGGCGTCACCGGCGCCACGCCGACGATCGTCAAGGAGCAACAGGCCGACTGCTACGCCGGCGCGTTCATCCGCTGGGTGGCCGACGGCAACGCCAAGCACTTCCGGATCTCCACCGGCGACGGCCTCAACGAGGTGCTGTCGACGATGATGTTCATCCGCGACGAGGTCGGCACCACGGAGGCCGACCCGGAGGCGCACGGCAGCTCGTTCGACCGGGTCACGGCATTCCAGTTCGGCTTCGCGGACGGCGCCGTGCGCTGCAGCGAGATCGACTACAACGAGATCCGGCAGCGCGTCACCGAACTCGGTTTCACCCAGGCATCCCAGGAGAACAACAACGTCCCGGTCGACGCCACCACGCTGACACTGCTGACCCAGAGCCTGAACGCGGCCTTCAAGCAGAACGCGGCGGCTCCGCCGGCGCTCGTCCCCGGCTCGGGTATGTGTGCGGACGGGAGCGGCACTCCGCCCGCGTCGTTCTGCCCGCAGGACAACACGATCGCGGTGAACGAGCAGGGGCTCAACAGCCTGGCGTCCCTCCCGGCAGGCGGTGGTGCCGGCCCGACGGACCTGGACCCCCAACCCAGCTCGACCGCGACTCCCGGTCCGGTAGGTCCCGGGTTGGGTGACTTCGCGGCCTTCGCCGAGGTCGCCTCCCGGTATGCGCTGGCGGTCCAGAAGTCGCTGGGCATCCCACTGGACGACAAGAACGCCGGCTTGCGCACGGCATGCCTGACTGGGGCGTGGGCGGGAGTGATCCGCCATCACACGTCCAAGGTCGGGACCGAACAGTTGTTGCTGGGTCCCGGTGACCTCGACGAAGCCGTGGCGGAGCTGTTGTCGCCGACGAGCATGATCGCGGCGGACATCCACGGCAACCGGGTCCCGGCGGGCTTCGCCAGGGTCACGTCGTTCCAGGACGGCTTCCTACAGGGCTCCCAGGTCTGCACGTCCCAGTTCGGCTAACACGGGGAGCAGGCCGAGGCCCGAGCGCAGGAGCAGCCGGCCGCGGCCGGCTGCCCAAAGCCGACACGAACGAGATTGCCGTTCAGCGGCCAGCTCAGCCGAGATCGACGTTCACCGGACGACACGAACGAGCTGAACGCCAAGTGGCCGACTCACCCGAGACGAACGCTCAACGGCCAACACCAACGAGCTGGACGCTCAACGGCGCACTCACCCGACACACACGCCGACCGGCCAACACACCCGAGACGGACACTCAACGGCCAACACCAACGAGCTGGACGCTCAACGGCGCACTCACCCGACACACACGCCGACCCGCCAACACACCCGAGACGGACACTCAACGGCCAACACCAACGAGCTGGACGCTCAACGGCGCACTCACCCGACACACACGCCGACCCGCCAACACACCCGAGACGAACACTCAACGGCCAACACCAACGAGATCGACACTCAACGGCCGACACCACTGAGATGGGCGCTGACGGGCGGGCTCGAATGCGATGGCCGTCGAGCGGCCGACTCGGACGGCACGGCCTGCGGCGGGGCCATGAGTTATCGGGGCTCGGCAAGTGGGCCGCCTGGCGCGCGAACCCAGGTCCGGCGGGCCGGGGGAACACACCCGGCCCACCACTCAGGCCCGACACGAGACTCAACCCGACAGCCCGGGCAACAGATCAGGCCCACTCGAACCCAATTCGCCACAGCCACAGCCACAGCCGGAGCCGGATCGGTTGCTCCCGCTCCGACGGCCACAGCGATGGAGATCAGGTCCGCGCTGCGGCACCCGTTTCCAGGGAACTCAGAACAGGGCGTTGGCGAGGTCTCGACGTGCCTTGAGTACTCGGGTGTCGTCGGACGGGAACAGCTCGAACAGTTCGAGCAGTTGCTGCCGCACCTGCTCGCGCTCCTCCCCCGAATTCGCCCGAACGACCCCGATCAACCGCCGAAACGCATCCTCGACCCGCTGCTGCGCCAACTCGGCATCGGCAGCAGTCAACTGAGCGGGGATGTCGTCCGGCGCAGCGTCAGCCCGAGCGATCGACGAAGGATCGGCGTTCTCGGTACGAGCCAGGAACCGCACCTGGGCGATCGCGGTGCGAGCCTGCTCGTTGGTCGGCTCCGAGTCGAGTATGTGCTGGTAAGCGGCCTCGGCGGCGGCGAAGTCCCCCTGCTCCAGGGCGTCCTCGGCGGCGGTGAACCGAGGGTCCTCAGGCTCCTCGACAGGCTCTTCGTCGGCCTCCGGAGCCGCACCGGCGGACTGCTCGGCGGCGGCGATCCCCGGCATCTGGTCGCGCAGGGTGTCCAGCAGGGCGCCGATCCACTGCCGGACCTGCGGCTCGGGCTGGGCGCCCGCGAAGGCGTCGACGGGCTGGCCACCGGCGATCGCGACCACGGTCGGGATGGACTGCACCCCGAACAACTGGGCGATCCGCGGGTTGGCGTCGACGTCGACCGTGGCCAGGACCCAGGCGCCGCCCGCGGCCGCGGCCAGGCGTTCCAGCACTGGCGACAGCTGTTTGCACGGGCCGCACCAGGTGGCCCACAGGTCGACGATGACCGGGATCTGCATCGAGCGCTCGACGACCTCGGTCTGGAAGGTCGCCTCGGTCACCTCGATGACGTACTCACCGCTGGCCGCTTCTGCTCCGCCTTCGCCTGCCGGTTGGTTGGCGGCTTCCGCACGCGCCTTGACCGCGGACAGATCCACCGCACCGGAGAGAGCGGCGGACAACGCTGGGTTCTGGCGTGGATTCGACCTCGTCACGATTCCATCCTGGCACGTCTCCAGAAGTGCGCGCGCGAGGCCTGGTCAGCCCAGCTCACGCACTGCGTCCAACCCCATCGGATTGATGCGCATCGCCTCGTTGCCGGTGGCGATCCGCTGCGCGAGCGGCGTCAGCAGATCGGCCAGCCGCGCGGTGTCGGCCTCGCCGAGCGCACGCCACGGCGCGGTGGCCACCCTGTCGGTCTGGTCCTCGATCTCGCGGCGCAGGTCGCCGCCCGCTGCCGTCAGCTCGGCCTTGGCGGACAGCAGACCGCGTTCGGCGAGCCGGTCGGTGGCCTCCTGCCAAGCCCGCTCGGACCACTTGCGGGCGGTTCGCAGGTAGCCCGGGTCCATGCCCCGCTCGGCGGCGAACAGCACCAGCGTTTCGCACGGGTCCAGGTCCGCCGTGACCAGCGTGGCCACGTGTCCGTCGCCGCGGGACTCGCGCAAGGTGGTCGCGGCCTGCCACAGCGCGAGATGCGGTGCCTCGGGCTTGAGTACCAGCGAGTTGGCCACGGCCAGTGGCCTGCCCGCGGTCGGTGCCGCATCGGCCGCTCGCACGGCCAGCTCCGCTGCTTCCGCCAGCTCAGGCGAGTCGAGCCTGTCCTGGCCGAGCAGCCTGCGCAGTGCACCGTCGGCGCCGGTCAGCCGCGCGGCCAGGAACGCCTGCGGCGTCGCCGCCTGCCACGCGGCCGGGATCGCGCGGCGCACCATCGCCGGGTGGAAGTTGTAGAAGGCGGAGGTGACGACCTCGGGCGGGACAGCGCCCATCGGGGCGGCCCGCATCGCGAAGTAGCCCATCCAGCCGCCCTTGACGCCCAGTGCGTCGGCGGCTGCCCGCGATTCCGGGGTGAAGTAGGTGACGGCGTGGTAGGTCTCGTACCTGATCCACAGCTGGCGGGCGACCTTGGCGAGGTCCGTCGCCTTCGTGTCCATGCCAGGAATAGTAGGACGGTCAGAAGCGGGCCGGCTCGGTGTAGCCGCCCCACACGTCGCGCAGCACCCCGCAGATCTCACCCAGCGTGGCCTCGACCCGCGCCGCGGCCAGCATGGGTTCGATGAGGTTGCCCTCGCCCTTGGCGACCTCGACCATCGCGCCCAGCGCCCGGTCCACCTCGGCCTGGTCCCGCTCGCCGCGACGGCCGCCGAGCACCTTGTTCTGGTCGCGCTCGACGTCGTGGCTGACGCGCAGGATCTCCAGTTCGTCGGCCGAGGAGTCGACCAGCGTGTTGACGCCGACCATCTTCTTCTCGCCCTTCTCCAGCGCCCGCTGGTAGGCGAACGCGGCGTCGGCGATCTCGCCGGTGAACCAGCCGTCCTCGATGCCGCGCAGGATGCCGGACGTCATCTCGCCGATCGGGTGGTCACCACTGGGTACGGCCTGGCGGGCGAGGTCCTTGATGCGGACGAAGACGCGCTCGGCCTCGGCCTCGATCTTGTCGGTGAGGGCCTCGACGTACCAGGAGCCGCCCAGCGGGTCGGCCACGTTGGTCACGCCGGTCTCCTCCATGATCACCTGCTGGGTGCGCATGGCGATCCGGGCGGCCTTCTCGCTGGGCAGCGCGAGCACCTCGTCGAGGGCATTGGTGTGCAGCGAGTTGGTGCCACCGAGCACCGCGGAGAGGGCCTCGATCGCGGTGCGGACGACGTTGTTGTCCGGCTGCTGCGCTGTCAGCGACACGCCTGCGGTCTGGGTGTGGAACCGCAGCCACTGGGCGCGGTCGGTGGTGGCGCCGTAGACGTCGCGCAGCCAGCGCGCCCAGATCCGGCGGGCGGCGCGGAACTTGGCGATCTCCTCGAAGAAGTCGATGTGCGCGTCGAAGAAGAAGCTCAGGCCGGGCGCGAACTGGTCGACGTCCATGCCCCGGGACTGGCCCAGCTCCACGTAGCCGAAGCCGTCGGCCAGGGTGAACGCCAGCTCCTGGCCCGCGGTCGAACCGGCCTCACGGATGTGGTAGCCGGACACGGACAGCGGCTTGTACGCGGGGATGTGCTCGCCGCAGTACTCCATCAGGTCGCCGATCAGGCGCAGGTGCGGCTCGGGCGCGAACAGCCACTCCTTCTGCGCGATGTACTCCTTGAAGATGTCGGTCTGCAGCGTGCCGTCCAGCTTGCCGATGTCGGCGCCCTGCCGCTCGGCCGCCACCAGGTACATGCAGAACACTGGGACGGCGGGCCCGGAGATCGTCATCGACGTGGTGACCTGCTCCAGCGGGATGTCCGCGAACAGGACGTCCATGTCGGCCGCGGAGTCGATCGCGACACCGCAGTGGCCGACCTCGCCGAGGCTGCGCGGATCGTCCGAGTCGCGGCCCATCAGCGTGGGCATGTCGAACGCGACCGACAGGCCGCCACCGCCGCCCGCCAGCAGCATCTTGTAGCGCTCGTTGGTCTGCTGGGCGTTGCCGAAGCCGGCGAACTGCCGGATGGTCCACGGCCTGCCGCGGTACCCGGTGGCGTGCAGGCCACGGGTGAACGGGAACTCGCCGGGCCAGCCGATCCGCTCGAAGCCGGCGACCGTGTCGCCCTCGGCCGGACCGTAGACCGGTTCGACCTCGGTACCCGACAACGTGGTGAAGTCGGCGTCGCGGACCCTGGCGGCCGCGAACCGGTCCGCCCACCGCTGCCGACCGGCCTGTACGCCGTCGTTGTCCCTGGCCATGTCCGCCTCCCAGCACCCACACTCGTCTGACTACCAATAGTAGGACTTCCGACTATTGGTTGCCCATGTGTGGCTCGCCACGGTGTCACCGCCGCACCGGGTGAACCGGCGTTCCCCGAGCGCATAACCGCTGGTAACTTCGGCTGCCATGACCCCCCAGCCGCTGCCGTTCGACCCCATAGCCCGCGCGGCCGACCTGTGGGAGGAGCACGTCGGCTCGGCCGGTGTGATGGCCGCCGTGACCAGCGTGATGCGGGTGCAGCAGATCCTGCAGTCGGCGGTGGACAGCGCGCTGAAGCCGCACGGGCTGACGTTCGCCCGCTACGAGGCCCTGGTGCTGCTGTACTTCGCCCGGCGCGGCAGCCTGCCGATGCGGGTGATGGGTGAACGCCTGCAACTGCACCCGACGAGCGTGACCAACATCGTGGACCGCCTGGAGGCCGACGGTCTGGTCAAGCGGATCCCGCACCCCACCGACCGGCGGACCACGCTGGTGGAGATCACCGACCAGGGCAAGGTGCGACGCGAGGCGGCCACCGAGGCGGTGACGGCCGTCGACTTCGGCCTGCGCGGCCTGACCGACCGGCAGACCGAGGCGCTCACCGACCTGCTGGCGAAGGTGCGCCGGGCATCCGGCGACTTCGACTGAGCCCTGCGCCCTGGCGCCCTGGGCCCTGGGCCCCGAGCCCCGAGCCGTACGCGGACGGGGAGGGCCGTGGCCCTCCCCGTCCGGTCGGATTGAGCGCGAGCGGTCAGCTGACGTGCTTTCGGCCGCCCTTTTCCTGCGTCGGCAGGCTCTGGTCGGCCCCGGGCAGGGTCGGCTTCGGCAGCACGGTCGACGTGTACTGCGAGTAGGTGAGCTGGCCGGACGTGTCCGGCAGCACCGGTGGGCCGGCCGGCTTGTCGTGAAAGCGGAACACCGACGTCAGATCGCCGAACGTCTGCCGACGCCACGCGCTGATGTTGGTCTCCTTGACGCCGGTGAAGACCTCCAGGAAGCGCAGCACCGACGTGTGGTCGAACGCCTCGCTGCTGACCCAGCCACCCGCGGTCCACGGCGACACGATGATCGCGGGCACACGGAAGCCGCCACCGACCGGCAGGTTGTTGCCGGGGGTGCCACCGGGCGAGGTCTTGGTGACGAACTCGCCGGGCGTGCCCGCGGGTGGGATCGGCGGGACGACATGGTCGAACAGGCCGTCGTTCTCGTCGTAGTCGAGGATGAACGCCGTCTTGGCCCACACCTCGGGGTTGGCCGCGATCGCGTCGATCTTGCTGGCCACGTACGCCGCGCCGTCGGCGGGGGTGAAGTCCGGGTGCTCGCTCTGGAAGCTGGGCGCCAGGATCCAGGACACCGTGGGCAGCTGGTCGTTGCGGGCGTCGAACTCGAACTGGCCCTCCGGCAGGACAGCCAGACCCTTGTCGAACAGCGGGTCGCCGGGCTTGGCCTGCTGGAAGTTCTTGAACTCCGACAACATGTTCGTGCCGAAGTTGTCCGCCTGCTGGTACACCTTCCAGCTCACGCCCGCTGCTTCCAGGCGCTCGGCGTAGGTGGTCCAGGTGTAGCCGCCGGGAGGGGCGTTGTTGTCCAGGATCGGGCCGCCGTCGAGGCCGTCCGGGTCGACCGTGCCGGTCATCCACATCATGCGGTTGGGCCACGTCGGGCCGAGCACGCTGCAGTAGTAGTTGTCGCACACGGTGAACGCCTCGGCCAGCGCGAACTGGAACGGGATGTCGGAGCGCTCGTGGTAGCCCATCACGTACGGGCCGTTGGCGCCGTCGGCCGCACGGTGGGCGGGCAGCCAGCTGTCCATCTTGCCGCCGTTGAGGGCGTTGTGCTGCACCTGCCACGCGTGCGAGGTGGACGGGATGTGCTGGGCGCTGGTGGTGTTGGTGTCCAGGTGGAACGGCAGCGTGAAGCCGTCGAGGTTCACCGTGTCGGGCTGGAACAGCACGGACCGGCCGTTGGCCAGCTTCTGCTTGCGGGCGTCGTCGAACCCACGAACGCCGGCCATGGTGCCGTAGTAGTGGTCGAAGGCGCGGTTCTCCTGCATGAGCAGGACGACGTGCTCGATGTCCCGCAGCGAGCCGCGCGACGGCGGGGTCGCGGCGAGCGCTTGCTGGATGTTCGGCGGCATCAGGGTGGCCGCGGCGGCGACGGCTGCCGCGCCCGCGGCACCCCCCAGTAACCGGCGGCGAGTCAATTCCGGCATCTCATGGCCTTTCGGGGTCAGAACAACGAGAAAGACGCTCTCGGTGCCTTCGGCGGGTGCAGACACTTCTCCCCGAACACGCCCACGGCGGTACCCCGATGCGAACGGCGCACGAACGAATCGTGAAAAGCACGGACCGCCGTCCGCGACCTTCGCGATCGGTCGTCGGACGGTGGATCCGTTGGGATACAAGGACTTTGTATCAACAGTTGACAATATTCAATTGGTCGCCGAAGCCGTGGTGCAATCGGCGTAAGAGCTGCTAACACAATAACTGTTCGGCTCGCCCTGATCGAACGCCATTGTGTTAGCAGCTCTCACAGCCGACGGAAATGTCAGCCGACGTGCTTGCGGCTGCCCTTCTCCTGAATCGGCGGCACCTGCACGGCACCGGGCAGGGTGGGCTTGGGCAGAGCGGTGGAGGTGTACTGGGCGTAGGTGAGCGGGCCTGCCGTGTCGGGCAGTACCGGGGGCTTGGCGGCACCGGCCGAGAACCGGAAGGCGGACGTCATGTCACCGAAGGTCTTGCGCCGCCACGCGCTGATGTTGGATTCCTTGACACCGGTGAACTTCTCCAGGAACTGCAGCACCGACGTGTGGTCGAAGGTCTCGCTGCACACCCAGCCACCGGCGGTCCACGGCGACACGACGATCGCCGGCACGCGGAAGCCGCCACCGACGGGCAGGTTGTTGCCGGGGGTGCCGCCGGGCGAGGTCTTGGTGACGAACTCGTGCGCGGTGCCCGCCGGCGGGGTCGGCGGGATGACGTGGTCGAACAGGCCGTCGTTCTCGTCGTAGTTGAGGATGAACACGGTCTTGGCCCACACGTCGGGGTTCGCGGCGATCGCGTCGATCTTGCTGGCCACGAACGCGGCACCGTCGGCGGGCATGTAGTCGGGGTGCTCGGACTGGAAGCTGGTGGGCAGGATCCAGGACACCGCGGGCAGCTTGTCGTTGCGGGCGTCGTACTCGAACTGGCCCTCGGGGAACACGGTCATGCCCTTGTCGAACAGCGGGTCACCGGGCTTGGCCTGCTGGAAGTTCGTGAACTCGGCCAGCATGTTGGTGCCGTAGTTGTCGGACTGCTGGTAGACCTTCCAGCTGACGCCCGCCGCTTCCAGGCGCTCGGCGTAGGTGGTCCAGGTGTAGCCGCCCGCGGGCGCGTTGTTGTCCAGGATCGGGCCGCCGTCGACACCGTCCGGGTCCACGGTGCCGGTCATCCACACCATGCGGTTGGGCCATGTCGGGCCGAGCACCGAGCAGTGGTAGTTGTCGCAGATCGTGAACGCCTCGGCGAGCGCGAACTGGAACGGGATGTCCGAGCGCTCGTGGTAGCCCATCGTGTAGGGGCCGTTGGCCTTGTCCGCGGCCCGGTGGGCGGGCAGCCACGCGTCGTTCGTGCCGCCGTTCCAGGCGTTGTGCTGGACCTGCCAGGCGTGCGAGGTGGACGGGATGTGCTGCGCGCTGGTGGTGTTGGTGTTCAGGTGGAAGGGCAGCGTGTAGCCGGCCGGGTTGACGGTGTCCGGCTGGTACAGGATGGACTTCCCGTTCGCCATCTTCTGCTTCTTGGCGTCGTCGAAGCCGCGGACCCCGGAGAGGGTGCCGTAGTAGTGGTCGAAGCTGCGGTTCTCCTGCATGAGCACGACGACGTGCTCGATGTCCTTCATCGATCCGCGCCTGGTGGGCGTCGCCGCGAGCGCGGCCTGCACGTTCGGCGGCATCAGCGTCGCGGCAGCCGCGGCCGCGGTCGCCGCGGCGGCCGAGCCGAGCAGGCGCCGTCGGGTGAATTCCGGCATCTCATGCCTTTCGGTGGGGAGCGGTGCTGCGCCGCCGGACCACTGGCCTGCGGCGTGTCGACACTTCACCCCAAAAGCACCTAAAGCGATACTCGGATACCAACGGTCGGTAAACGCCCGATGAAACCGAACAGGAATGAAACGCCGTTCGGCCGAATGCTGTCCACTGGCGCCGGCCGGCGGTGTTTTCGTTGCTGGCAATGCTTTCCGGCTGGCAGACGTGTCCCTGTCCGGTGTCGTGGCCACGTCGCCGCGACGTGATCGACGGGCCGGGCGCTGCCCGAGCAAGCTCTGCCTCGCCGTCCTGAGCACTGCCCTCGACGCAGCTGACAACCTTGTCTATTCGAAGGATGGGTGCCTGGGCCTCGAATGGCTCAATCAATGTCGGTCGAGATCTGTTAACGGGTTGCCTGCCACCGGACAACGCCTTTCGGCCATTGAGGGCAGTCCCCCATTGACAGCGAGGTGGCCTCTGGTGTCCAATCCAGCGTTGATGACAACGTTGTCCAACGCGGGCCACGGGCGAACTCGCCGAGCCACCATGAACGACGTGGCTCGGCTGGCCGGGGTGAGCCTCAAGACGGTGTCCCGCGTGGTCAACGGTGAGCCCGGCGTGCATCCGGGCACGGCGCAGCGGGTGCTCGCGGCGATCGACCAACTGGGTTTCCGCCGCAACCTGGGCGCGCGCAACCTGCGCCGCGGCTCGTCCACCGGCACGATCGGCGTCCTCCTGGAGGACGTGGCCAACCCGTTCTACTCGGTGCTGACCAGGGCCATCGAGGAGGTCGCGCGGCAGTTCGGCAGGCACGTGCTCACCGGTTCGTCCGATGAGGACCCGGAACGGGAACGCGAGCTGGCGCTGGAGTTCTGCGCGCGGCGGGTGGACGGCCTGCTGGTGGTGCCCGCCGGCCTGCGGCACGGCTACCTGGTGCCCGAGATCCACGCCGGGCTGCCGGTGGTGTTCGTGGACCGGCCCGCGGGCGACCTCGTGGCCGACACGGTCCTGGTGGACAACCTGGAGGGCACGGTCGCGGCCGTCGCACACCTCGCCGGGCACGGTCACCGCCGGATCGCGTTCGTCGGCGACGCGCCGACGATCTTCACCGCGGGCGAGCGGCTGCGCGGCTTCCGCGAGGGCTGCGCGCGGGCGGACGTCCGGTTCGACGACGAGCTGGTCGCCATGGGCCCGCACGACGGAACCACCATCCGCGCCGCGCTGCACCGCTTCGCAGGCCATCCCGATCCGGCCACCGCGCTGATCACCGGCAACAACCGGATCACCGTGCTGGCGCTGCGCGCGCTGGCCGGCCAACCGGAACGGCCCGCCCTGGTCGGCTTCGACGACTTCGAACTGGCTGATCTGCTCAGCCCGCCCGTCACCGTCATCGCCCACGACACCGGCGCACTCGGCAAGGCCGCGGCAGAGCTACTGTTCGCCCGCCTGGCCGGTGATGACTCGCCGCCGCACCGGGTGACCATGCCCGTGCGCCTGATCGCCCGAGGATCTGGAGAGAAACGGCCGTGAACCCTGAACCGTCCGCGCGTCCCATCGTGCTGCCGGCCAACCAGCCCCGCCAGTTCTACCGTGGTGGCGCGGCCATCGCGGAGCTACGTGGGGTGCCACAGTCCTCCGAGTTCGGCCCGGAGGACTGGGTGGCGTCCACGACGAGCCGGTTCGGCCAGGAAACCGACGGCCTGTCCGCGCTGCCCGGTGGCACATTGCTGCGTGACGCCGTGGCCGCGGACCCCATCGCGTGGCTGGGCGAGCGGCACGTGGCCGCGTTCGGCAGTAGTACCGCGCTGCTGGTCAAGCTGCTGGACGCCGGTCAGCGGCTGCCGGTGCACTGCCACCCGTCCAACACGTTCGCGCGCGACCATTTCGGTTCGCACTTCGGCAAGACAGAGGCCTGGATCGTGATCGGCACCGGCAGCGGCGACCCGAGGGTGCACATCGGGTTCCGGGAGCCGGTCGACCGGTACACGCTGGCCGACTGGGTGCGCGACCAGAACCACGACGCGCTGCTGGGCGCCCTGAACAGCACCACGGTCGCGGCAGGCGACACGGTGTTCATCCCCGCCGGGCTGCCGCACGCGATCGGGCCGGGCGTGTTCATCGTGGAGCTGCAGCAGCCCACCGATCTGTCGGTCACGCTGGAGTGGGACGGATTCCTGAAGGACGAGTCAGCGGGCCACCTGGGTGCCGGGTTCGACGTGGCACTGGGCTGCGTGGACCGGGACGGTTGGGGCAACGGCAAGTGGGAATCGCTGGTCCGGCACACCGGCGGGCAGGGTGACACCGTCGTCGACCTGTTCGGCGAGCGGTCATCACCGTTCTTCCGGGCCGACCGGTTGCAGAGCACCAGCAGGCTGGACCTGGACGCGTCGTTCGGTGTACTCGTGGTGCTGGCCGGCGAGGGCACGCTGAGCACGGCACACGGCGGCACGCTGGAGCTGCGCAGGGGCGAGACGATCGTGGTCCCGCACGCGGCAGGAGAGTCCATTGTGGATGGAGAGCTGACGGCTGTCCGGTGCAGGCCACCGGTGACGCCCGCGTGATGCTAGGTTGACTCAATGACTGGTGGCGCGGATTCCCAGGCACAGCGCGGGGAATCCGCGCCGTTCTCGGTCCGGATGACGGTCCGCGCCTACGAGCTGGACCCGCTCGGCCACGTCAACCAGGCCGTGTACCACTCCTACGCCGAGCACGCCCGTTCGCAGCTGTTGCGCGCGGTCGGGCTGCCCATCGACGCGGTGCTCGGCACCGGCGTCGCGCCCGTGCTGCTGACCAGCGAGATGCGCTACCTGCGGGAGTTGCGGGCCGACGAGGAGATCGACGTGACGGCCGAGATGAAGTTCGGCGACGGCAAGACCTTCCAGGTCGAGACGGTGATCACCAAGGCCGACGGCACGGTGTCGGCCGAGTTCGCGGGCACGTTCGGCCTGCTGGACCTGACGGCCCGGCGGCTGGTGCCCGATCCGCGTGGCCGGCTGGCCGCGCTGTCCAGCGACCCGGCGGCGTTCGAGCGCGCGGCGGGTTAGCCGCAATGCCGGGTAGTCAAGCGCTGAGGTTCGTCGTCAAGCCGATCAGGGACGCCCGGACAGGCTGCCGACGATCACTCCGGGTGTCGACTGCCGGACCGATGATCGACACTCGGTGATGTCGAAGCGCTCGCCCCTTGACATCGCCACCGGATCCTCAACCACGTGGCATCGGGGTCAGCCGACGATCCGGCCTTCAAGGATGTCCTCGTAGACGCCGATCTTGTAGTTGACCAGGTCGAGGCTGCGGGTGAGGGCGGCCATCCGCGTGGTCACCCGGTCCCGGTGCTCGCACAGCAGCGCCAGGCGTTCGGCTTCGTTGCCCCCGCCAGCACGGACCAGCGTCGTGTACCGGCGGATCTCCGGCAGCGGCATGTCCGACGCGCGCAGGATCGTGCACACCATCAGCCAGTCCACGTCGTCCTCGGTGTAGCCGCGGCGGCCGCGCGCGTCCCGCGTGACCGGGTTGGCCATGATGCCTTCGCGCTCGTAGAAGCGCAGCGTGTGCACGCTCAGTCCGGTGCGTTCGGCGACCTCGCCGATGGTCAGTGCCATGCGCCTGAGCCTACGACTTGACCTAGAGTCGGCTCTAGCTTCTAGGGTCGCGCTCATGACCATGCGTTATCGGCCGCTGGGCCGCACCGGCATGCACGTGAGCGCCCACTGCCTCGGCACCATGATGTTCGGCGCGATCGGCAATCCCGACCACGACGACTGTGTCCGCATCGTGCATGCCGCCCTCGACCACGGCATCAACTTCGTGGACACGGCCGACATGTACTCCGACGGCGAGTCCGAACAGATCGTCGGCAAAGCCCTGCACGGCAAGCGGGACGACGTCGTACTCGCCACCAAGGTGCACTTCCCGATGGGCGAGGACGTGAACCGGCGCGGCAACTCGCGCCGGTGGATCGTCGCCGCAGTCGAGGACAGCCTGCGCCGCCTGGACACCGAGTGGATCGACCTCTACCAGGTGCACCGGCCCGACGAGGACACCGACATCGAGGAGACGCTCTCGGTGCTCACCGATCTGCGGCAGGCGGGCAAGATCCGCGCGTTCGGCTGCTCGACGTTCCCGGCCGAGCAGATCGTCGAGTCGCACCGGGTCGCCGAACAGCGTGGCCTTGGCCGGTTCCGCACCGAGCAGCCGCCCTACAACGTGCTGGCCAGGGGCATCGAGGCGAACGTCCTGCCGGTGTGCGGGCAGTACGGCATGGGCGTGCTGGTGTGGAGCCCGCTGGCGTGGGGTTTCCTGTCCGGCAAGTACCGCAAGGACCAGCCCGTGGACCTCGCCAGCGGCAGGGCGGCGCTGCGTCCGTCGATGTTCGATCCCGCGGACCCGGCCAATGCCGCGCGCTACGACGCGGTCGAGCGGCTGGTCGAGTTGGCGGACGGGATCGGGTGTTCGCTGCCGGAGCTCGCGGTGGCGTTCACCGTGACCCACCCGGCGGTGACGTCGGCCATCATCGGACCGCGCACGATGGAGCAGTTCGACGCCGCGATCAAGGGAGCGGCAGTCGAGCTGGACGACGCGACCCTCGACCGGATCGACGCGATCGTGCCGCCGGGTACGAACGTCTACAACCCGAACGAGTCGTTCCCGTTGCCGGTTCTGGTCGATTCGGCACGGCGGCGCAGGCCGTCGGCACAGCGGGCCGCGGCTGGGTAGGTCAGCGTGCGCCGATGCCGGCGATCACGCTGTCGGCCGCGCTGTAGGGGTCGAGTTCACCCGCCATGACCTGCTTGGCCAACTGGCCGAGCAGGTCACCGCGCAGGTCGCCGATCTGCTCCCGCAGTCGCGCCAACGCGATGGCCTCGACCTCGCGGGTGGCCCGCGCAGTGCGGCGGCGTTCGAGTTCGCCGTGCGCGGCCATCCACTCGTGGTGCGCGTCGATGGCCTCGACGACGTCGGCCACGCCCTCGGCCCGCACGGCCACGGTCGGCACCACGGGTACCCGCCAGCTCGGGCCTTCGTGCTCCCGGCGGCCCAGCGAGATCATGTACTTGAGATCGCGAACGACCTGATCGGCGCCGTCACGGTCGGCCTTGTTCACCACGAAGACGTCCGCGACCTCCAGGATCCCGGCCTTGGCCGCCTGGATCCCGTCACCCATGCCCGGCGCGAGCAGCACCAGCGTCGTGTCCGCGAGTGACACGATGTCCACTTCGGACTGCCCTACGCCCACGGTCTCGATCAGCACCACGTCGAAGCCTGCCGCGTCGAGTACCCGCAGCGCCTGAGGTGTGGTCCACGCCAGCCCGCCGAGATGCCCGCGCGTGGCCATCGACCGGATGAAGACACCCTGGTCGACAGCGTGGTCCTGCATGCGGACGCGGTCGCCGAGCAGGGCACCGCCGGAGAACGGCGACGACGGGTCGACCGCCAGCACACCGACCCGCTTGCCCTGCTTCCGGAATGCCGAGACGAGCAGCGACGTGGACGTCGACTTGCCGACACCCGGTGGACCGGTCAGGCCGATCACCCGCGCCCGTCCGGTCATCGGCGCCAGCGCCTTCGCGACCGCGCGCAGCTGCGGACTGGCGTCCTCGACCAGCGAGATCAGCCGCGCGACGGACCGCGCGTCGCCATCGCGTGCCCGGCCGACCAGCTCGTCGACATCCACCGTCCTCGCCACGTCGAAACCCTAACGGGACCGGTCAGCCCGCGGCCGGAACCTTGATGACGAGCGCGTCACCCTGCCCGCCGCCACCGCACAGCGCCGCCGCACCGACACCGCCGCCGCGCCTGCGCAGTTCCAGCGCGAGGGTCAGCGCCAGCCGGGCACCGGACATGCCGATCGGGTGGCCGAGCGCGATCGCGCCGCCGTTGACGTTGACCTTGTCGGCGCCGGCGCCCAGCTTCTTGGCGGACACCACACCGACCGCGGCGAACGCCTCGTTGATCTCGATCAGGTCCAGGTCGGCGGCGTCGATGCCTTCCTTGGCGCACGCGGCCCTGATCGCGTTGGACGGCTGCTCGTGCAGGCTCGCGTCCGGCCCGGCGACCACGCCGTGCGCACCGATCTCGGCCAGCCAGGTCAGACCCAGCTCCTCGGCCTTCGCCTTGCTCATCACGACCACGGCCGCGGCACCGTCGGAGATCTGGGACGCCGAGCCCGCGGTGATCGTGCCGTCCGAGGCGAACGCGGGCCGCAGCTTCGCCAGGCTCTCGGCGGTCGTGTCCGGGCGCACGCCCTCGTCGGCGTCGACCACGACCGGGTCACCCTTGCGCTGCGGGATGCTGACCGGTGCGATCTCCTCGGCGAACAGACCGTTCTTGATGGCGGCGGCCGCGCGCTGGTGGGAGCGGGCGGAGAACTCGTCCTGCTCCTCGCGCGTCACGCCGTAGCGGGAGTTGTACTTCTCCGTCGACGCACCCATCGCGACCTGGTCGAACGCGCAGAACAGCCCGTCGTAGGCCATGTGGTCGACCAGCTGCACATCGCCGTACTTGAAGCCGGACCGCGACTTGGGCAGCAGGTGCGGGGCCTGGGTCATGGACTCCTGCCCACCGGCCACCACGATGTCGAACTCGCCGGCCCTGATCAGCTGGTCGGCCAGCGCGATGGCGTCCAGACCGGACAGGCACACCTTGTTGATGGTCAGCGCGGGCACGTCCATCGCGATACCCGCGGCCACCGCCGCCTGCCGCGCCGGGATCTGGCCCGCGCCCGCGGTCAGCACCTGGCCCATGATCACGTACTGCACCTGGTCCGGCCGCACACCGGCCCGCTCCAGCGCCGCCTTGATCGCGACACCGCCCAGCGCGGCACCGGAGAAGTCCTTGAGCGAACCGAGCAGGCGGCCCATCGGCGTGCGTGCGCCGGCAACGATGACGGATCCCATGACCAGGCCCTCCACGGTGAAAGCTAGCGGCTGTCAACTCGACCATACCGGGCGGTAACCGAGCGCACTTATGACCGCTGTCACCCTCGCCACGCCCGTACCGGCTCACGTGCTTACCCTCAGTGCATGGCAGACCTGGCAGCACAGCTCGGCGCCCTCGTGACCGCGATCGACCACGTCGGCATCGCGGTGCCCGACCTGGACGCCGCCATCGAGTTCTACCACGACACCTTCGGCCTCGAGGTCACGCACGAAGAGGTCAACGAGGAGCAGGGCGTCCGCGAGGCGATGCTGCGTGCGGCCGGGGACACCGCGGGCACGGCACTCCAGTTGCTCGCGCCGCTGCGACCCGACTCGACGATCGCGAAGTTCCTCGACCGCTCGGGCCCCGGCCTGCAGCAGCTGGCCTACCGGGTGACCGATGTCGAGGCCGCCGCGGACGCGCTGCGGGCCAAGGGGCTGCGGCTGCTGTACGAGCAGTCCCGGCACGGCACCGCGAACAGCCGCGTCAACTTCGTGCATCCGAAGGATGCCGGCGGCGTGCTCGTCGAACTGGTCCAGCCTGCGGAGGATCACTGACCACAAAGGTCGCGTGACCCGATCGAGGGACCCCCG
This sequence comes from Candidatus Melainabacteria bacterium, assembly GCA_963780635.1. Taxonomy (GTDB): domain Bacteria; phylum Actinomycetota; class Actinomycetes; order Mycobacteriales; family Pseudonocardiaceae; genus DATEPR01. The sequence continues at coordinate 866,702 of CAWACW010000011.1, read as the reverse complement.
GAGTGCGCTGCCTCACACGGTTGACTCGGTACTGTGTACTGGTCGGTAACCTCACCCGCCATCGACGTGGTGCGCACGCCGAACGGGCCCCAAGGGAGGCACGCCGTGCAGAAGATCCTCGACGCCATCCTCGCCGACGAACTGGACACGATCGGCTCGCTGCCGGTCCCCACCCACTACCGGGGGGTGACCGTGCACGCCGACGAGGCCGACGATGTTCGACGGCGTGCCCAGCACGGACAAGGACCCACGCAAGTCGCTGCACGTGGAAGACGTGCCGACGCCGGAGCTCGCGCCCGGCGAGGCACTGATCGCCGTGATGGCCAGCGCGATCAACTACAACACCGTCTGGACGTCGATCTTCGAGCCGATGTCGACCTTCGGCTTCCTGCGCCGCTACGGCAAGACCTCGCCGCTGGCCATGCGGCACGACCTGCCCTACCACGTGGTCGGTTCCGATCTGGCCGGCGTCGTGCTGCGCACCGGGCCGGGTGTGAACGCGTGGCAGCCCGGCGACCAGGTGGTGGCGCACTGCCTGAACGTGGAACTCGAACACCCGGACGGCCACAACGACACGATGCTCGACCCCGAACAGCGCATCTGGGGCTTCGAGACCAATTTCGGCGGCCTGGCCGAACTGGCGTTGATCAAGGCCAATCAGCTGATGCCCAAGCCGCCGCACCTCACCTGGGAGGAGGCGGCCGCGCCAGGGCTGGTGCAACTCCACCGCGTACCGGCAACTGGTGTCCCGCAACGGTGCCGACATGAAGCAGGGTGACGTGTGCTGATCTGGGGCGCGTCCGGCGGCCTCGGCTCGTACGCCACGCAGTTCGCGCTGGGCGGCGGTGCGATTCCGGTGTGCGTGGTGTCGTCGCCGGAAAAGGCCGAGATCGCCCGGCGGATGGGCGCGGAACTGGTCATCGACCGCGCGGCCGAGGGTTATCGCTTCTGGTCGGACGAGAACAATCAGGATCCCAAGGAATGGAAGCGATTCGGCGCGCGCATCCGCGAACTCACCGGCGGCGACGATCCGGACATCGTGTTCGAACACCCCGGCCGGGAGACATTCGGCGCCAGCGTGTTCGTCGCGCGGCGCGGCGGCACGATCGTCACCTGCGCGTCGACCTCCGGCTTCATGCACCAGTACGACAACCGCTACCTGTGGATGAACCTGAAGAAGATCATCGGTTCGCACTTCGCGAACTACCGCGAGGCATGGGAGGCGAACCGCTTGATCGCCAAGGGGAAGATCCATCCCACACTGTCCAGGGTGTACTCGATGGCCGACACCGGGCAGGCCGCCTACGACGTGCATCGCAATCTCCACCAGGGGAAGGTCGGCGTGCTGTGTCTGGCACCAGAGGAAGGTCTCGGCGTCCGCGACTCGGAGAAGCGTGCCCGCCATCTGGCGGACATCAACCGATTCCGCGGTGTCTGAGGACGGCATCTCCAATGCGTCGCGCGCGAAGGTCACCCTGCCGGGTAGCGTGAACGACATGGGTCTTGGTAGCGAGCGCGACCTCGTTCCGCTGGGTGCGGGCTTCGACATCGTCAAGCGCGGATACAGCAGAAACCAGGTCGAGGAGCATCTGGAGCGGCTGGACAGCGATCTGCGGCTGATCGCTGCCGACCGGGACGCGGCCGTGTCCCAGGTCGGCGATCTGGCCAGGCAGATGGAACATGCTCGCTCACAGATCGAACAGCTGCGCGGCCAGGTCGACCGGCTTTCGCTGCCGCCGACGACCTTGGAGGGTTTGTCCGAGCGGTTGCAGCGGATGCTGAAACTGGCGCAGGAGGAATCCAGCGACACCAAGGCGCGGGCCGAGGCCGACGCCGTGCAGATCCGCGCCCGGTCGGAGGCCGACGGTGCCGCGCTGCGCAACCGGTACGAGAAGCTCATCGCGGAGGTCGACGGCAGACGCGTCGAGCTGGAGACCGAACACCACGAGCTGATGGAGAAGGCCAACGCGGAGCTCGCCGCGAAGGCCAAGGCGGCGGAGGACGAGCGCACCAGGGCCGACGAGGAAGCCCAGGCCCGCAGGACCCAGATCGAGGACGACTTCGAGATCGCGATGGCCTCGCGACGGACGGAGTCGATGAAGGCACTGGCCGAGCAGGAAGCGACCAGCAAGTCCGAGGCGGAGCGGCGCGTCCGCGAGGCGACCGATGAGGCCGCGCACCTCCGCGCCACCGTCGCCGAGGAGCAGCGCGTCAGCAAGACCGAGGCCGAGCGGCGGCTGCGCGAGTCGAAGGCGGAGGCCGAGCGGCGCGTGCGCGAGGCCAGCGAAGAGGCGTCCCGCCTGCGCACGATGGTGGCCGAGGAGCAGCGGGCCAGCAAGATCGAGGCGGAGCGCAGGCTGCGCGAGTCGACCGAAGAAGCCAACCGCCGCAGGCACGACGCGGTCACCGAGGCCCAGGCCCGGCTGCAGGACTCCGTCGAGGAGGCCAACCGCCGGGTCCGCGAGGCCACCGACGAGGCCAACCGCAGGATCACCCTGGCCGCCGGCCGAGTGGAGTCCCTGCGGACGCTGCGCACCCAGCTCGCCGACCAACTGCGCGCGGCCCACGCACTGATGGCCAGCGCCACTCCCGCGCTGGACCCGCTGCCGGACGAGGAGGACACGGTCGGCCCGCCCGCGAAGACCCAGTCCCGGCCCGTGTCCGGCCAGTGGCCGCCGACCGACCCGGCACCGCGCGCCGACGAGCCAGCGCCCTCGCCTGATCACCGGGCGCAGTCGACCACGACCCAGGCCATCGCGAATGCGCCGACCAGGCGGAATCCGCCGGTCGCGCCGCCCAAGAACGGCCAGCAGGGTCAGGCCAAGCCGGCTGCCCAGCAGGGACAGGTTCAGGGTCAGGCCAAGCCGGCTGCCAGCAGGGTCAGGGGCAGGTTCAGGGTCAGGCCAGGAACGGTCCGCAGGGTGGCGGGACCGCGGTGCAGCGACCGGCGGCGCAGCCGACAACGCCCAACCGCCCAGGTCAGACCGTCCGCCGGGAGCCGAGCGCCAAGCGTTAGTCGATCACTCGATCGGGGCTACCTGGCAGGAACGCGCCCTTGAGTCGCGCGGGCTCAGCTATAGTGATCCAGTCGGCATCAGGGAGCTGGCTGGAACGCAGCACCGCCGGGCTGTGTGCTGGGCAGGCTGGTGAGGGGTGTTGGGAGGCCGGTGAGGGCAGTACAGATCAACTCGTCAGCACTGGGCACTGGGCACTGGGCACTGGGGCTTCGATCAGCTCGCCTGGGGGCACGGTGCTGCCCGAGCACGCGGGCTGACGTAGGCACAGGTGGGAGCGGCCAGGTGGGAGCGGCCAGGCGGCCGCCAGTGCGGCCTGGCCGCTTGCCTGGCTGCGGTATGGGGCACGGCAGGTCAGCATCGCGGCAGGTCAGCATCGCAGCAGGTCAGCATCGCAGCAGGTCAGCATCGCAGCAGGTCAGCATCGCAGCAGGTCAGCATCGCAGCAGGTCGGGGCATAAGGCGCGGGCTGGTGGTCGGCGCGGTGGCCGAATGCTGGCCGCAGCGCGGTCCCACGTTCGGGCTGGTCAAGCGGCCAGCCGGGAGTGAAGTGGCGGGTCAGCCGCCGCAGCCACAGGCTCCGCCGCAGCAGCCGCCTCCGCCACCACCACCGACGGGGGCGGGGCTGGCGCCTGCTCTGCCGGTGACGGCGATCGTGGTCAGCAGTTTGACCGTGTCGTGGTGACCGTCGGGGCAGGCCGTGGGCGCCGACGACTCGCTCATCGGCCTGTTCACCTCGAACTGGTCGGCGCACTCGCGGCACCGGTAGGCGTAGGTCGGCATGCGTACATTGTCGCACTGCGCGGCGCCGTCGGAGCGAGGTCGGTTACCGTCGAATCGTGCCTCGCCACAACCGCCCCCGTCGCACACGCGAGCAATCGGAGCGGCCGTTGTCCACCGGGTTCGGCTGGGCGAAGGCGGAGTCCGGCTCGGATGGCGACTGGCTGGTCAGGCACGTCCCGGCGACCTCCGCCACCAAGGTCTACCGCTGCCCCGGCTGCGACCACGAGATCCAGCCCGGCACACCACACGTCGTCGCCTGGCCCGCCGAGGAACACGGCTCGGTCGCCGACCGCCGCCACTGGCACACCGGCTGCTGGAACGCGCGAGGCAGGCGCGGCCCCACGTCCCGCCGCTGGTAACGGGGCAGCCCGACGAGCGCCGTGCCACGGTCTGGACGTCAGCCGTGTCGAGACCGCGCCCACCGCAATCCGCGACGAACTGGACGTCAGCCGTGTCGAGACCGCGCCCAGCGCAATCGGCGGCGACTGATCGAGCTGCCGCGAGCGACGCCGAAGTGGGCCCCGGGGCGAGTGAAAGGCACGCGCGTTGGCGAAAGATCTTGGGTGGCGGCCCGGTTTCCCCTAGGTTCGGACAGGTGCCGATGAATCGGAAGCACCGCAGGCTGTGCGCGTCACCGGAATGGGCCGCGACCGTCGCCACCCGGCTGCCGCTCGTTCTCGACCAGGCCGACCTCGGCGACAACGTGCTCGAGATCGGGCCCGGCTACGGCGCCACGACGAAGATCCTCGCGCGGCGCTACGCGAGCCTGACCGCGATCGAGGTCGACACCGACCGCGCGGCCACGCTGGCAGGCGAACTCGGCGGCTCGGTGCGGGTCGTGCCGGGCAGCGGAGCGGCGATGCCGTTCGCGGACAACGGTTTCAGCGGTGTCGTGTGCTTCACGATGTTGCACCACGTGCCGTCCACCGCGATGCAGGACGACCTGTTCGCCGAGGCCAACCGCGTGCTCGCGCCCGGCGGCACGTTCGCCGGTTCGGACAGCCAGCTGAGCCTGCGCTTCCGGTTCCTGCATCTCGGCGACACGATGACCGTCGTGCACGCCGACACCCTGGCCGAACGCCTCGCGAAGGCCGGGTTCACCGACATCCGCGTCGAGCACGAGCCCAAGCGGATCCTCCGCTTCTGGGCGGCCAAGCCTCAGCCCGTGTAGTCACCGAACCCCTTGCCCGTCTTGCGTCCGAGTCTGCCCGCCGTGACCAGGTGCTCCAGCAACGGCGCAGGCGCGAAGCCCGCCTCGCGGAACTCGTTGTAGAGGGTGCGCTCGATCGCCAGCGACACGTCCAAGCCGACCACGTCCAGCAGCGCGAACGGCCCCATCGGCAACCCGCAGCCGACCTTCATCGCCGTGTCGATGTCGTCGGCCTCCGCGTAGTGCGCCTCCAGCATCTTCACCGCGTCGTTCAGGTACGGGAACAGCAGCGCGTTGACGATGAACCCGGCCCGGTCGCCGCAGTCCACCGGGTGTTTGCGCACACGCTTGCACACCGCGTGCGCGGTGGCGACGACCTCGGGTGCGGTGGCGATCGTGGCGACGACCTCGACGAGCTTCATCACGGACGCGGGATTGAAGAAGTGCAGGCCCACCACGTCGCCCGGCCGGCTGGTCGCGGCCGCGCATTCGATCACGGGAAGCGACGACGTCGTGGTGGCCAGCACCGCTCCCGGCTTGCAGACCTCATCCAACGCGCCGAACACCGCCGTCTTCACCGCGAGGTCCTCGGCGACCGCCTCGACCACCAGATCGCAGTCGGCCAGCGCGTCGAACTCCACCACCGGTGAGATCCTGGCCAGCGCTCCGTCACGGTCCTGTTCGGACAGTCGGCCGCGTACGACCGCCTTGTCCAGCGAAGCCTTGACCTTGGCGATCGCCGCCTGCGCCTTGTCGGCCGTGCGCGCTCGCAACACCACGTCGAACCCGCTGCGGGCGAACACCTCCGTGATGCCGGTGGCCATCGTGCCGGTGCCGATCACGCCGACCCGGCGCACGTCCCTGCCCGCCGGACTCTCGTCGCCGGTCGTCGGCGCGGCCACCTCGTGCGCGTCCGGGACCAGCGTCGGCGAATCCGGGACGTCGTAGGTGTAGAAACCACGGCCGGTCTTCCTGCCGAGCAGTCCTGCGGTGATCATCTGCTTGAGCAGTGGCGCCGGGGCGTGCAGCCGGTTGCGCGATTGGTGGTACATCGAGTCGAGGATTTCGTAGGCCGTGTCCAGCCCGATCAGGTCGAGCAGTTGCAGCGGCCCCATCGGGTAGCCGCAGCCGTAGCGCATCGCCGCGTCCAGGTCCTCGCGGGTGGCGTAGCGCTGCTCGTACATCCGCACGGCGTGGTTGAGGTAGCCGAACAGCAGCGCGTTCGCGATGAAGCCGGCCCGGTCGCCGATGACCACGGGTTCCTTGCCCAGCGATCGCACGAACGCGACCGCGTCGGTGATCACGTCCGGCTCGGTGACGACGGTGCGGACGACCTCGACCAGCGTCAGAATCGGCGCGGGGTTGAAGAAGTGCAGGCCGACGACCTTGCCGGGGCGCCCGGTCTGCACGCCGATCTCGGTGACGGACAAGGACGACGTATTCGACGCGATGATCACGTCCGGACCGACGATCCGGTCGACCTCGGCGAAGACCTCCGACTTCGCGGCGAGGTTCTCCGGGATCGCCTCGATGACGAGGTCGCAGTCGGCCAGCGCGGCCAGCCGGGTGTGACAACCGATCCGGCCGAGCAGCTCGGTGCGCTCGGCCTCGGTCAGCTTGCCGCCTGCGACGGCCCGCTCGGTCGAGTGGTCGAGGTGGCCGCGGCCGCGCTCGACGGCGAGGTCGTCCAGTTCGACGGCGACCACCGTGCGGCCGGTGCGGGCGACCACCTCGGCGATGCCCGCACCCATCGTGCCCAGTCCGATGATCCCGATCGTGGAGAAATCGCGCGCCATGGCACTACCTCCGACAAGACGACAACGACGCTACGCGCCGGTAACTTGTGTCGAGATAGTGCCATGTGAGGGCGATCGTGCAGGGTGAGCTTCGTCTCCGGATCGAGCCAGTGCGACTGATCCCCCGCGAGACCAACCGATCAGGTGAACGCAAGCCAGAACAGCGACGGCGAGTAGTTGCGGTGCGCTGCCGCAGGCAGGTTCGCCCGGCCCACCCGACGGCGCTGCGGATCAACCTGGCGCGAGGCCGACAGCGACCGCTGCACGACTTCGGCGCTACAAGCGAGCAGTCAGTCAGGCTCGGCCTGCTCGCCGACCCGGCCACGCATCGGATGGTTCGACCAATCATCGGCAGGGCGAGGCGAGCGCGAGCATGAGCGCTGTGAGTTCGGCGAAAGTCCGGCCTGTTGCTGGATAACGGAACTCGGCCCGGCGGACGACTGGACATCACGCCCGCCTACCAACTCGGCCCGGCGGACGACCGCACATCACGCCCGCCTACCAACTCGGCCCGGCGGACGACCGCACATCACGCCCGCCTACCAACTCGGCCCGGCGGACGACCGCACATCACGCCCGCCTACCAACTCGGCCCGGCGGACGACCGCACATCACGCCCGCCTACCAACTCGGCCCGGCGGACGACCGCACATCACGCCCGCCTACCAACTCGGCCCGGCGGACGACCGCACATCACGCCCGCCTCCCAACTCGGCCAAGGCCGAGGCGCAGGGCGGAGCGCGCGCTTCATCGTCGCCACGGAGCGGCGGCTGGTGCGCCGAAAGGGATCCTCAGTGCTGCGCGGCAGGCAGCTTCGGCCACAGGGCCGCGGCGACCGTCTTGCCCGCCGTGCAGGCCTCGGCGGGCGTGCTGCCGTTGTCGTTCTTGATCACCAACTGCGCGATCTCCACGAAGCTGCCCTGGTAGTCGGCCGCCGTGTAGGGATTCAAGTTGGCGGACAGGAAGCAGCCGACGGTGCCGCTCTGTGCCAGCATGCTGACGATCGTCTGCCTGCCCGCGACGGTCGTCGTCGAGTCGGTCTTCGGATCGTTGACAGCCGCAGGCTGGCCCGCCGCGAAGAGCAGGTCCACCTCCGGTGCGTCCTCGTTGGTCTTGGACACCCAAGCGCACTCGTGCTTCTCCGGATACTCCAACGGATCCGGGTCGGCGATACCGGCGCTGGCGAGCGCGTCCGACGGCACCATCGCGCACGGGTCGGACGGGCCGACCGAGCCCTGCGGGTACGTCCGGTGCTTGATCGTGCCCGCGGTGATCCGCGTCGCGGCGTTCTGCGCCAGCGACACCGCCGCCGGACACAGGTTGCCGCTCTGGTCGTCCGATCCGTACGGGTTCGCGTCGATCAGCAGGGTGTCGCCGTCGGCGAACGTCACGTACGCATCGCAGAAACCGTCGTGGTTCGTGGCCTGCTGCACCACGAGCCCCCTGGGCAGCTTCGCGACGGTCCGCACCTGCTCCGGGATCCGGTCGCGGTTGCTCTCCAGTGGGCCGACCAGCACATATGCCCTGGTGCCGTCGTTCTCCGTCACGTCGACGGCACAGTCGTCCAGTGCGTCGGGCTCCGAGTCGGGCTGCGCTTCGCGGACGTTCTGCGCCGCGTTGGTGTCCACGACGCTGCACGGGTCGAGCGTGCTGGCGTCCCCGAAGACCGACCGCACGGTGAGCGGTGTGTCGGCCGCTCGGACCGCAGCCGGGTCGGCGACCGCCGTCCCCCGTACCGTGCTGGCACAACCGGCGAGCAGCAGCACCGCGGTTACGGCGCCCAACAGCCTGCCCAACGCAGCCAACCGGATCATCCCGGCCCACCCCCACACCAACGGACCCGACGTCGGAAACCCGGTCAGGAACACGTCTTCACCCGATCGGTGAGGTGATTCTCGCTCATGTTCCCGACGGTCGACGACGGGGTCTACTCGCCGAAGCCGTCGGCCACCAGTCGCTCGATACGGTCGACCGCTTCCTGGGCCTGCTCGCCGCTCGCCGACACCACCAGCCGGTCCCCCTTGCGCGCGGCCAGCCCCAGCAGACCGAGCACGCTACGGGCGTCGGATTGCTTGTCCCCCAAGCGAACCGTCACATCCGCCACGAGGCCGGTCAACGACCGTGCGAGCACGGCGGCGGGCCGCGCGTGCAGGCCGATCTCGTTGGTCAGCTCGACCTCGGTGGTCACGGTGGCCACTTCGGCGGGCGCCGACGCGGGTTCGCCACCCGCTGCCACCGCCGCCACCGTGGCCAGGTCGGCACCACCCGCGGCGGCGACCGCGGCCGCGACGGCACCCTCGACCAGCGGTGCCTCCGCGACCACGGCCCGCGACGGGTCGTCCATGGCCTCCACGACGAGATCGGCCGTCATCTGCGCGCTGCCCAGGTCGAACAGCAGCACCACGCCGGCACCCTGATCGGCCTCGGTGACCGCGTTCGTCACCGCGCCGAAGTCGGTGCCCAGGCCACCGTCCGGCATCCCGCCGGCCGCCACCAGCGGCACGCCGGGCGCCATCTGACCGGCCAGTTCGACGACGCCCTCGGCCAGCCGTTTGCTGTGCGAGACGACGACGAGACCGACGAGCGCGGTCACGAACCCGTCCCGGCGGCCGATCTGGCCTTGGCCGCCGAGTCCGCGAACGACCGCAACAGCAGCGATGTCGAGCGGGCGCCCGGGTCGAGGTGACCGGCGCTGCGCTCGCCCAGGTAGGACGCGCGACCCTTGTGGGCGACCAGTGGCACGGTGGCCTCGGCGCCCTTCTCGGCCGCCTCGGCCGCCGCCGCGAGCACGCCCGCGATGTCGGCCCCGTCGTCCAGCGCCTGCGTGGCCGCGTCCACCGCGGGGGTGAGCGCGTCCACCATCGTCTTGTCGCCGACCTCGGCCTTGCCCCGCGCGACCACGCCGCCCAGGGCCGCCTTGAGCGCCGCCACCGTGCTTTCCGGCGTCAGCTCCTCGGCAGTCCCGATCGACGTGGCAGCCCGTAGGCAGGCCGTGCCGTACAACGGGCCGGCGGCGCCGCCGACCGTGGAGATCAACGTCGTGGCCAGGAGTTTGACCACTCCGCCCGGAGTGTCCGGCGTGGCGCGGGTCATCGTGACCACGAAGGTCTGGAAGCCGCGTCGCAGGTTCTCCCCGTGGTCACCGTCGCCGATCACGCGGTCGAGCTCGACCAGCTCGTCCCGGTGCGCCACCACGGTGTCCGCCGCAGCGGTCAACGCCGCGATCATGCCCTCGGTTCGGCAGCCCATCACACCCCCCAACGAAGCGCCGCCGTATGCACGGGCGCGTCCCAGAGTTCGGTCAGTTCGTCGTCCATCTTCAACGCCGTGATGCTCATGCCCTGCATTTCCAGGCTGGTGATGTAAGGGCCGACGAGCCTGCGGACGACAGCGACACCGCGGTCGGCGAACAGGCCCTCGGCGATGCCGTGCGCGAGGTAGAGCTCCAGCAGCGGCGTGCCGCCCATCGAGTTGGTGAACAGCAGCGCCCGGTCGCCGCCGACAAAGGGCAGATCGGACAGTACGGCGTCGACCAGGCGCGCGACGAGCGCGTCGGCGGGCTCCAGTGGCACACGCTCCCTGCCCGGCTCGCCGTGGATGCCGATGCCGACCTCGATCTCGTCGTCGGGCAGGTCGAAGCTGGGTGAACCGACGTGCGGGACGGTCGGCGCCGTCAGCGCGAGGCCCATCGAGCGGACGCCTGCGATGACTCGATTGGCCAGTGCCTCGATGGCGTCGAGGCCGTCGCCGCGCTCGGCTGCCGCGCCGACGAGCTTCTCCAGCAGCACCGTGCCGCCGACACCGCGCCTGCCTGCCGTGTAGGTGGAGTCCTTGACGGCCACGTCGTCGTCGATCACGACGGAGCGCACAGAGATACCTTCGGCCTCGGCCAGTTCGGCCGCGGTCTCGAAGTTGAGGACGTCACCGGTGTAGTTCTTGACGATCAGCAGCACCCCGGCACCGCCGTTGGCCTGCTGGATGGCGGACAGGATGGCGTCCGGCGTCGGTGACGTGAACACCGCACCGGGAACGGCGGCGTCGAGCATGCCTCGCCCGACGAATCCGCCGTGCAGTGGCTCATGGCCCGAGCCGCCGCCGGAGACGACACCGACCTTGCCGTCGATGGGCCCGTCGGCCCTGGCGATGACAGCGGGGTCGGTGGAGATACGCAAGAGGTCCTGGTGGGCGACTGCCATGCCACGAAGCGAGTCGACCACCACGGTCGACGGGTCGTTGATGATCTTCTTCATCGTCCAGCGCCTTCCGTGGTCCGGATCCACACCGATCCGGTTCTCCCCACCTTTCTACACCTGGCTACAGGCTGCTCAGCGGCCATAGCGCAGGCGCACCAGCCGGAGCAGCCTGCGCACCGTCCTGCCACCCCGGGAGAAGCTCATCGGCCGCAGCGGGGACCGGAACCGCTGCCGGGTGACGGACTGCGGCCGGGTGAACTCGCGCAGCCCGTCCTCGCCGTGGATCCGGCCGAAACCCGAGTCGCCGGAGCCGCCGAAGGGCAGGGCCGGGATGGCGGCGTAGGAGAGCACGGAGTTGACCGACACCATGCCCGCGCGCAGGCGAGCGGCCAGTTCCGGGCCGTGCGACCGAGAGAACACGGCCGCGCCCAGGGCATACCGACCGGCGTTGGCCAGGCGGATCGCCTCGTCGTCGGAGCGCACCCGGTTGATCACCACGACGGGGCCGAACGTCTCCTCCGTGAGGGCCGTCGAGTCCTCCGGGACGTCGGTGAGCACGACCGGGCTGACGTAGGGAGCCCGGACCGACTCCAGGCCACCGACCACGGCGGTGCCACCCCGGGCCAGGGCGTCCTCGATGTGGCCGCGTACGACGTCCACCTGGGACGGCATGGTCATCGGCCCGATGTCCGCGCCCGGGTGCGCGCCGGTCCGCAGCGGCCGGACCTTCGCGACCACCTTCGCGACGAACTCGTCGGCCAGCGACTCGACGACATAGACCCGTTCCACGCCCGCACAGGTCTGGCCCGCGTTGGCCATCGAGCCCCAGACGGTGGCGTCCGCTGCCGCGTCGATGTCGGCATCCTCGGCCACGACCAGCGCATCCTTGCCGCCGCACTCCATCAGCACCGGGGTCAGCGTCTCGGCGCAGGCGGCCAGCACGCGCCTGCCGGTGGCCGCGGAACCGGTGAACGCGAGCTTGCCGACGCCGGCCCGGCACAGAGCCGCGCCAGTTTCACCCGATCCAGTGACAACTTGGAGCACCGGCTGCTCGGATACGACCTCGGCGAAGGAGGCCGCGAGCCACTCGCCGACGCCGGGCGTGTACTCGCTGGGCTTGAACACGACGGCGTTGCCCGCGGCCAGCGCGTAGGCGATCGAGCCCATCGGCGTGAACACCGGGTAGTTCCACGGGCCGATCACACCGACCACGCCATGCGGCTGGTACTCGATGGTCGATGCCTGGTTGGCCATCAGCAGGCCGCTGCGCACCGAGCGCCGGTGCAGCGTCTTCTCCGCGTTCGCCGCCGCCCAGCGCAGGTGGTCGATGACCAGGACCAGTTCCAGCCGCGCGTCGTCGGCCGGTTTCCCGGTCTCGGCGGACATCAGCGTGACCAGTTCCTCGACGCGGTGCGCGATCAGCGTGCGCCACGCGTCCAGGCGCTGCCTGCGGCCCGCGAACCCGAGTGCCGCCCACCACACGGCCGCGGGGCGGGCCGCGTCGACTCGGCGGCGGACCTCGGCGGCGGTGTGTTCGGGATGCGACCCGACGATCTCGCCCGTCCTGGGGTCGATCGAGTCGAACCGGCGTTCTGGCTCGTCGCTGCCGGTCGGACTGTCGTCCACGGTGGGCAATGCCATCGGTGCCTCCCCACGGCGCGCCGTACTGTCGGGTAACCCGAGCCTACGGTGCCCGCTGTGGGTGGCGGATACGGTGGGGTGGATCACTCTCCGCTTCGGGAACGATCCAGAAGGCGGCCGCGTCGTACTTGTCGTACGGACCCCACAGCCAGACGTGAGGAGCACGACATGCGAACCGCACTGCGCACCCGGTTGCTCCGGTGGGTGGACTCCCAGGCCCGGCGGAGCTTCAATCCAGCCGTCCAGTTCCGGCAGCAGACCCCCCGGCACTGACGGCAGCGGCAGGAACGACCGGCCCGTCCCGAGGGCCGGTCGTTTCTCGTTTCCGCACCCGAAACACGGGCAGTACGTCCGCGGGGCGACACTGGGGACGTGCCGCAGATCGTGAACTCGAGCTACCCGCACCTGCCGCCCCTGGATCTGACCAGGGTCTTCACCTCGTGGACCGCGGACCTGCCGACGATCGCGTTCGTCGTCGTGATCGGGTTCGGCTATGTGGCCGCGGTGCACACCTATGCGCAGCGAACCGGTTCGGTGTGGCCGCGGTCGCGCAACTACGCGTTCACGGGCGGCATGGGCCTCATCACGCTGATGGGTTGCTCGTTCTTCGGCGTCTACGCCGACACGCTGTTCTGGGTGCGCGCGGCCGACGTCATCACGATGCTGATGGTCGTGCCGCTGTGCCTGGCGCTCAGCTCCCCGTTCGCCCTGGCGCTGGCCACGCTGCCGGACGCGGGCGTGGACCGGTTGCGCCGGATCCAGGCCAGCCGGGCGGCCCGCGCGCTGACGTTCCCGGCGACGGCATCGCTGCTGCTGGTGGCCACGCCGTGGCTGCTGTACTTCACCAACTGGTACCCGACGGTGCTGGCCAACAGTGTCGTCGACCACGTCAGCCGGCTGGCGATTCTGCTCGTCGGCTTCCTCTACTTCTACAGCCGGCTGCAGCTGGACCCGGTGCCGCACAAGTACCCGCACCTGATCTCGGTGGTCATCACGTTCGTCGAGGTGATCTTCGACGCGGCCCTGGGTCTGGTGCTGTGGCTCAACCCGCACATCATCGCCGAGGCCTGGTACCAGGGCGTCGCCCGGGACTGGGGCCCGACGCTGCGCAACGACCAGATCTTCGGCGCGGGCACGCTGTGGCTGGTCGGCGACCTGGCCGGGTTGCCGTTCCTCGGTGCGCTGATGAAGCGAATGGCGCACGACGACGCCGAAGAGGCCGCCGAGATCGACAAGCAGCTCGACGAGCAGGACGCCCTGGCCGCCGCGCTGCCATCCGACCCGGAGACCGGCGGGCCGACCGCGCCCCGGCTGTGGTGGGAGGACGACCCGCAACTGGCCGAGCGCTTCCGCCGCGGCCACGGCTAGCCAGTCGGTCGGGACGGACGAGTTCCACCCGTGGCCGAGGCGGCGTCCGGCCGTCAGCCGGTGACGAGCACCCGGACCTGCCCGGCGATCCGGCACCCGGCCGGGAACGCGAGTGTCTTGAGGTCACCGTTGGTCGGTTGCAGCGCCCGGAGCGCGTCGGCACACGACGGGGAAGCGAGCACCAGCGTGAGGTCGTAGGACTTGTGGCGGTCCGCCGGGTCGCCGATCGGCTGGTCGACGGTCGCCCAGGAACCGTTGCTCTCGACCACCGGGCCGGGATCGTCCGGGTAGACCTCGTAGTAGTACTTGTCGATCGTGTCGCTGTCGAACAGCCACCCGGAATCCCCGCTCAACCCGCACGCTGTCCCGGTGACCCGGACCCCGGCCTGACCTGCCACCTGCTCGCCGGCCCGCGGCGACGTGATCGTCAGCGTCGGCTTCGAGCAGCCAGCGATGGTGATCACCTTCGGTGGCGAAGCGGTCGTGGTCCCGTGCCCGAACGTCGCGATGATCACGCCGACCAAGCCGAGCACGGCGGTGATGCAGGCCGCGATCACGACATACCGTCCGTTGTTGTCGGACTTCACCTGTGGATCGACTCGTCTGTTCGGTTCCCGACCGCTCATCACAACGCATCCCCTCTGCCCGCAATGGATACGTGCGAGGGGTGTGCCGGTGACGCCGGAACGACCTGACAGTAGGTGGACAGTTCTCAGAACAGGCGGAACTCGTCGCTCGCGATGCCGCGCAGCGTGTCGTAGTCCAGGGTGACGCAGCGGATGCCCCGGTCCTCGGCCAGTGTGCGGGCCTGCGGTTTGATCAGCTGGGCCGCGTAGACGCCGCGGACCGGGGAGAGCAGCGGGTCTCGGTTGAGCAGTTCGAGGTAGCGGGTCAGCTGTTCGACGCCGTCGATCTCGCCGCGTCGCTTGATCTCCACGGCGACCGAGGCGCCGGTGTCGTCGCGGCACAGGATGTCCACCGGGCCGATGGCGGTCGGGTACTCGCGGCGGACCAGCGACCAGCCGTCGCCGAGCGTGGTGATGTGCTCGGCGAGCAGCTCCTGCAGGTGCGCCTCGACGCCGTCCTTGATCAGGCCCGGTTCCGCGCCGAGTTCGTGCGCGGAATCGTGCAGCACGTCGGTCATCGTGATCACGAGTTTCTCGCCGGCCTTGTTCTGCACGGTCCAGATCTCACCGTCGTCGATCAGCCAGCACGGCGGGCTCATCCAGTTCAGCGGCTTGTAGGCACGGTCGTCGGAATGCACCGACACCGATCCGTCGGCCTTGACCAGCAGCAGCCGCTGAGCCATCGGCAGGTGCGCGGTCAGGCGGCCGACGTAGTCCACCTGGCAGCGGGCAATCACGAGACGCACGCCAGCCAGGGTAGGAGATCGTCCGCTCGGGCATCATCGCGGTCATGGAACAGGTGCGCTCCCGGCAGGTCTATGCCAATCCGTGGATGACGGTGCGCGAGGACGACATCCGGCTGCCGGACGGCAGCCCCGGCATCTACGGCGTGATCGACAAGCCGCACTACGCCCTGGTGATCGCCCTGCGCGGTGACGAAGTGGCCCTGGTCGAGCAGTTCCGCTACCCACTCGGGATGCGGCGCTGGGAGTTCCCGCAGGGCACCGCGCCGGACCGGGCGGACGCCGAGCCTGCCGAGTTGGCCGGGCGCGAGCTACGCGAGGAGACCGGGCTGCGAGCACGCGAGCTGACCGAGATCGGCATGCTGGATGTGGCCGCCGGTATGAGCAGTCAGCGTGGCCATGTGTTCCTGGCGACCGGGCTGACCGAGGGCGCCCCGGAGCGCGAGGCCGAGGAGCAGGACATGCGCTGCGCGTGGTTCACCCGATCAGCCCTGGAACAGATGATCACGTTGGGTGAGATCACCGACGCGCAGAGCATTGCCGCTTATGCCTTGTTGCTGCTACACGAACACCGCTGACCAGCCCGCGACACCGCTGTGACAGGCTCGTCGCGCATCAGATGGGTGACAGCAGGCAACCGAGCGGCGGTCTCGTGCGTCCCCATTCCGGGTCAACGCGTGACCCGTCTCGGTTACGTGGAGTTGCCGCAGTCCGCGACCGGCGACCTAGCAGGGAGGTTTCGTGGGCGAGGGCGACCGGGATGAACCCCGCCAGGATGAGTCCGGCGACCCACCCCGCGGGCCCGCGCCCGAGAACACGCCCACGACGAAGGCCAGGCGGACGGCCGTGCGGCGCGCGATCCGCAAGCCCGCGATCGCCCATCACGCCGACGATCCGACCGAGGTCATCGAGGGTGCGGGCCATTTCGACGGCGTTGCCTTCACCGACGACCAGACCGATGTCCTCACGCCCGAACCACCGCCGCCATCGGCCCCGACCCAGGCCGCCGCTGCCGGTCCGCCGCCGCGCCGCCGGACCGGCCGCAGGCTCGCGGCCGTGGCCGGCTACACGGTGCTGGGCCTGGTGTCGCTGCTGGTGCTGAGTGTGACCGGCTATACGTGGACTCAGTACAGCACCTTCAACACGGCCGTCCACAAGTCGGACGCGCTCATCAGCCCCACCGAGCGCAAGTCGCTGCACGGCGACACGAACATCCTGATCATGGGGCTGGACAGCAGGCTGGACGAGAACGGCAACCCGTTGCCGCAGAACATCTACAACGCGCTGCACGCGGGTGACGACAGCGTCGGCGGGTTCAACGCGAACGTGCTGATGCTGCTGCACGTGCCCGCGCAGGGCCAGGCGGTGGAGATCTCGATCCCGCGCGACGACTACGTCAGCCTGCCCGGCTGCCCGGACGGCGTGTGCAAGGAAAAGATCAAGCAGGCCTACGGCCTCGCCCGCGATGAGGCCTACACCAAGCTGCGGGCCAAGGGCCTCAAGGGCGCGACGCTGGAGCAGCAGGCCCGCGACGCCGGCCGCAAGGAGCAGGCCGACACCGTCAGCCAGTTCCTCGGCGGCATCCCGATCGACCACTTCATCGAGGTGACCCTGGTCGCGTTCTTCCAGATCGCGCAGGTCGTGCAACCGATCACGGTGTGCCTGGTCAAGCCGACGCACGACACGTACTCCGGTGCCAACTTCCCGGCCGGCATGCAGCGGATCAACGCGTCGCAAGCGCTTGCGTTCGTCCGGCAGCGCCGGGACAACGTGCGCGGCGACTTCTACTACCACAACTTCACCGACCTGGACCGCGACCGCCGCCAGCAGGCGTTCATCTCGTCGCTGGCCTACCAACTGCGTCAGGCGGGCACGTTCACGAACCCGGCGAAGATCAGCGAGATCCTGGCCGTGGCCAAGGAGAACACCGCGATCGACAGCGGCCTGGACCTGCTTGAGTTCGCACAGGAGGCGTCCAATCTGACCGGTGGCCACATCACCTACAACACCCTGCCGGTGCAGCGCTTCGCGGACCTCGGCGGGACGATCGGTGACGTGAACATCGTGAACGTGCCGGTGATCCAGGCCGAGGTGAAGCAGTTGCTGGGCGTCTCGCCGCCGGCCACGTCCACCCCGGCTACGCCGTCGCCCGCCGCGACCGGTGTGGTCGACGTGGTGAACCGGTCCGGCCAGGGCGGGATCGCGGGCAAGGTGGCGACGGCGTTGGCGGGCAAGGGATTCACCAGGGGCACGGCGAGCACCGAGTCGCTGGAGAGCGAGACGGTCGTCGAGTACGACACCACCCGGATGCGGGCCACCGCGACCAGCGTGGCCGGTCTGCTCGGCAACGCGACCGTGCAGCAGTCGTCGTTGGCTGGCAGCCACGTGCGGGTCGTGCTGGGTACCGGTTTCGTGCTCCCCACCAGCCTCGGCGGCGCCCCGCCCGCGACCCCGAACCCGGCGGCTCTCGCCAGCGAGGCGCCCGGCAGCAATGTCAACGCACCCAGCCCGCTGGATGGCAGCAGCATCCCCTGCGTCAAATAGACCGAGCGCCGAACAGGCCGAGCGTCGAGGCCGAGCGTCGAACAGACCGACCATGTCCGGCGGCTTATGCACGATGCGGAGCCCTACCGGGCATGGGCCACGTTCTCGTTCACCGCGGCCTCGGGGCGAATCGACGAGTGCGACCTGTGTCACGTGGCCCGAGGGCGTCGACGGAACGTCAGCGCCACCACGAAACTGACCGCCGCGAACACGACGGACAGCTCGAACGCCGGGGTCATTCCGCTGACCAGGGCGTGCGTCGCGTCGGCTCCGCCGGCTGCCGCGTGCCTGCTCGCGGTGCCGAACACCGTGACCAGGACGGCCAGGCCCAGGGTGGCGCCGACGTTCTGCATGGTCTGCAGGACACCTCCCGCGGCTCCTGCGTCGCGGGCGGGCACCGTGCTCATGATCACCACGTTGAGCGGCGAGAACCCGAGCCCGCCACCGAGGCCGAGCAGGACCATCGGGCCGAGCAGGTCGCTCGCGTAGCCACTGTCCGGGGCTACCGTGCTCAGCCAGGCGACGCCCGCGGCCATCAGGGCGGAACCGGCCAGGGTCAGCGGCTTCGGGCCGAACCTGGGCAACAGCCTGGGCATCAGCCGCGTCATGGCGAACAGCGGCACCACCATCGGCAGGAACGCGAACCCGGTGGTCAGCGGTGACAGGTGCAGCACGTCCTGCAGGTACTGCGTGAGGAAGAAGAAGCACGCGAACATCGCCATCGGGCCGAGGAAGAAGTTCACCAGCGCGGCGGCCCGGTCGCGGTCGGCGAACAGCCGCAACGGCAGCAGCGGCTGTGCGGCCCGCCGCTCCCACAGCACGAACGCGACCAGCACCAGCACCCCGGCACCGAGCATGCCGAGCGTGCCCGCGTCGCCCCAGCCCGTGGCAGCCGCCCGGATGAACGCGTAGACGACGGCGCCGATGCCCGCCGTGGCGGTGACGGCACCTGGCAGGTCGAGCCTGCCGCTCTGCCGGGCCGGTTCGGTGAGCACGCGCGCGGCCAGCACGATGACGGTGATGCCGAGCGGGATGTTGATGAACAGCACCGCCCGCCAGGAGGTCCACTCGGTGAGCAGGCCGCCGACGATCAACCCGATCGCGAACCCGCCGGTGGCCATGCCGGAGAAGATCGACAGCGCGCGGATCCGCTGGGCGGGCTCGGTGAACGTCGTGCTGATCAGCGCGATCGTGTTCGGGCCCGCGGCGGCCGCGCCAAGGCCCTGCGCGACACGCGCGGCCAGCAGCCAGCCTGCGGAGGACGCCAGCCCGCCGGTCAGCGACGCGACCGTGAACAGCACGAGCCCGCCGATGAACAGCCGCCGCCTGCCGAACACGTCGCCGGCCCGGCCGCCGAGCAGCAGCAGGCCGCCGAAGACGAGCGTGTAGGCGTTGATCACCCAGGACAGGCCGGTGGCGGAGAAGTGCAGATCGGCCTGGATTCGTGGCAGCGCCACGTTCATCACGGTCACGTCCAGCGCGAGCATCAGCTGGCAGGTGACGAGCACGGCCAGGACCAGGCCTGGCGGTGCGGACCGGTGCGTTCGGCCGGTCGAGACGGCATCGGTGGACAAGGTCATGGAAAACCCCCGGAACAGCGAAACGGAGATTATCTCCGCTTCTGGCCCGGCTATCATATGGAGAGCCCATCCGGTTGCACAAGACTATCCGGAGATTGTCTCCACTTCCAGTGGGAGGAGTTCTCATGCGCGCCGACGCCCGCCGCAACTCCGACCTGCTCATCGCCACCGCGCGGGAAGTGTTCACCGAGAAGGGCGCCGAGGCCCCGCTGGACGAGATCGCCAAGCGGGCCGGTGTCGGCGCGGGGACGCTCTACCGGCACTTCCCGAACCGTGAGGCGCTGATCGAGGCCGTCTACCGCGACGAGGTCGGCACGCTGGCCGACCTGGTCGAACCGCTGCTGGCCGAGTACGGGCCGCAGGAGGCGCTGACCCGGTGGATGCGCCAGCAGGTGCTGTTCGTCAACCACCGCCGGGGCCTGGCCGTATCGCTCAAGCAGACCCTCAGACCGGGTTCGGAGACCATGAACTGGTGCCGCGACAAGCTGCTCACGGCCGCCGGCACACTCGTCGACGCAGGCCAGACGGCAGGCACCCTGCGCCCCGACATCGTGCCGTACGACCTGCTCCGGCTGGGCCACGGGCTGGCCGTCGCGTCCGAGTTCGGCGAGACCTCCGACGGCGAGCGGATGCTCGAGGTGCTACTCGCCGGCCTCGCCGTGCGCCCGTAGCACGATGTCCACGATCTCGTTCATCATCGCCGTCATGTCGTAGTCCTTGGGCGTGAAGACGCCGACGACTCCCTGGGCGCGCAGGGTCGCCGCGTCCCGCTCCGGGATGATGCCGCCGACCACGACGGGAATGTCCCCCGCACCGGCCGCGGCGAGCCCGGCCACCACGGGCGGCACGACCTCCAGGTGCGAGCCGGACAGCACCGACAGCCCCACCACGTGCACGCCCTCCTGCACGGCCGCTGCCACGATCTGCGCGGGCGTCAACCGGATGCCCTGGTAGACGACCTCGAATCCGACGTCCCTGGCCCGCACCGCGATCTGCTCGGCGCCGTTGGAATGCCCGTCCAGCCCGGGTTTGCCGACCAGGAACCGCAGCCGCTGACCCACCTGCTCACCGGCCGCCCGCACCCGCTCGCGCACCGCGGCGATCGCGGCACCCGGGTCACCTTTCGCGGATGCCGCCGACACCCCGGTCGGGGCCCGGTACTCGCCGAACATCTCACGCAGCGCGCCCGCCCACTCACCGGTCGTCGCACCGGCCCGCGCGCACGCCACGGTCGCCGCCATCAGGTTCGTGTCGGTCTTCGCGTCCGCCCGCAACCGGTCCAGCGCCGCGGTCACCGCCTGCTCGTCCCGGTCGGCCCGCCACTGCCGGATCGCGTCCACGGCCTGGCGCTCGACCTCCGGGTCCAACTGCTCGGTCGCGGCGACACCATCGGCCTGCAGCGGGCTGGGTTCGGTCGTGTCGTAGCGGTTCACGCCGACGACGACGTCCTCACCCGCCTCGATCCGGCGGCGGCGCTCGGCCAGCGACCCGACCAACTGCGACTTCATGTAGCCGCTCTCCACCGCGGCCACCGCACCGCCCATCGCCGCCACCCGGTCGATCTCCGCGCGGGCGCCCGCCAGCAGCTCGTCGACCTTCGCGCGAACCACCGGCGAGCCGTCGAACAGGTCCTCGTACTCCAGCAGATCCGTCTCGTAGGCCAGCACCTGCTGCATGCGCAGTGCCCACTGCTGGTCCCACGGCCGGGGCAGGCCCAGTGCCTCGTTCCACGCGGGCAGCTGGATCGCGCGAGCGCGGGCACCGCGGGAGAGTGTGACGGCCAGCATCTCCAGCACGATCCGCTGCGCGTTGTTCTCCGGCTGCGCCTCGGTCAGCCCGAGCGAGTTGACCTGCACGCCGTAGCGGAATCGCCGCTGCTTGGGGTCCCGCACGCCGTAGCGGTCGCGGGTGAGCTCGTCCCACAGCTCGGTGAACGCACGCATCTTGCACATCTCCGCCACGAACCGCACGCCCGCGTTGACGAAGAACGACATCCGGCCGACGACGTCGCCGAACCGCTCGGCAGGCACCTGCCCGGAGTCGCGCACCGCGTCCAGCACGGCGATCGCGCTGCTGATCGAGTAGGCGATCTCCTGCACGGGCGTGGCCCCGGCCTCCTGCAGGTGGTACGAGCAGATGTTGATCGGGTTCCACCGGGGGGCGTTGTTCACCGTCCAGGCGACCGTGTCGGTGATCAGCCGCAGGCTCGGTGCCGGCGGGAACACGTACGTGCCGCGGGACAGGTACTCCTTGATGATGTCGTTCTGCGTGGTGCCGGTCAGCTTCGCGACATCGGCGCCCTGCTCCTGCGCGACACCCACGTAGAGCGCGAGCAGCCACATGGCCGTCGCGTTGATGGTCATCGACGTGTTCGCCTCGGCCAGCGGGATCCCGTCGAACAACCGGCGCATGTCACCGATGTGGTTGACCGGCACGCCCACCTTGCCGACCTCGCCTGCGGCCAGCTCGTCGTCCGGGTCGTAGCCGGTCTGCGTCGGCAGGTCGAACGCGACCGAGAGCCCGGTCTGGCCCTTGGCGAGGTTGCGCCGGTACAGGGCGTTGGACGCGGCGGCCGAAGAGTGACCCGCGTAGGTCCGCATCACCCACGGGCGATCCCGGTCGGAGTCGGTCGGATACGGCACGGTGAACCTCCGTTAACCCGGCGGTGGGTACCGAGAGTACTGGCCGGTAACAACATTCGCTGGTGCCGTTGGTCACAACCACTCGTTCGCGGGGCGACGATCGACCCGATGGGGCTGGCGGCGGCGGCCTGCGAGGATCAGGATTGTCGGATGGGGCTGTCGATCCCGAACGAGATCCTGATCCTCGCGGCGATGATCGTGTTGCTCAGCGGGATCCTGCGGAAGTTCTTCGGCAGTCAGACCGTGCGCAGCGACCGTGCCGAGCGCAAGCTCGCCAGGGCCAGGGACTACGGCCTGCTGTCCGAAGTGGCTACCGTGCCTTCCGAGCGGGCCGCGGCGTTCGTCCGCGACATGCTGCGGAGCAATGGCATCCGCGCCACCACAGCACCGGACGACGACGGCGCGACACAGCACGTCCTGGTGTTCCCCGCCGACGCGCGGGCCGCCGCCGACGTGCTGCTACACGGTGAGCCCTAGCCAGTGGTGCGTCCGGTAACCCTCACCGGGTAGGAGCTGCTGACACAATGGCGTTCGATCAGGGAGCGAAACTCCGGCCCCGGCGGACACCTCGCGGCGTTGTCGTCCTGCGATGCGCCCACCTGGGACCGGAATGCCACCGGCATGGTTACCGGACACACCCACTAGTCGCGCTCGGGAGCCGTGGTCACGCGGCTGATGTCCGCGCCCAGCCGGCGCATGTTCTCCACGAATCGCGGGTAGCCGCGGTCGATGTGGAACACGTCCCACACCTCGGTGCAGCCTTCCGCGCACAGCCCGGCCAGCACCAGTCCGACGCCGGCACGGATGTCCGACGCCCACACCGGAGCGCTGGACAGCCGCGGCACGCCCCGGACCACGGCGTGGTGGCCGTCGGTGCGGGCGTCCGCACCGAGCCGGACCATCTCCTCGATGAACCGGAAGCGCGCCTCGAACACGTTCTCGGTGATCATCGACGTCCCGTCGGCTATCGAGGCGAGAGCGACGGCGAACGGCTGCAGGTCGGTGGCGAAACCCGGATAGGGCAGCGTGACGAAGTCGGTCGCGCGCGGCCGGTCGTGCTGCACCACGCGGAACCACTGTTCGCCGGTGGCCACCTCGGCACCCGCGGTGCGCAGCTTCTCCAGCACCAGGTCCAGGTGATGCGGGTCGACACCGCGGACCGTGACGTCGCCCTTGGTCATCGCGGCGGCGAACGCCCAGGTCGCGCCCACAATTCGGTCACCGAGAACGCGGTGCGTGACCGGCCGGAGTGATTCGACGCCGTTGACCGTGATCGTCGACGTGCCGGCACCCTCGATCTTCGCGCCCATCTGGTTGAGCAGGGTCGCCAGATCGGCGATCTCGGGCTCGCGGGCAGCGTTGTCGATGACGGTCGTCCCCTGCGCGAGGACGGCTGCCATCAGGATGTTCTCGGTGGCGCCCATGCTCGGGAAATCCAGCCAGATCTGGGCACCGCGCAGGTCGTCCGCCTCGGCGACCACGCAGCCGTGCTCGATCTCACTGGTCGCGCCGAGCTGTCTCAGGCCACTCTGGTGCATGTCCAGCGGACGCGACCCGATCGCGTCACCGCCGGGCAGTGCGACGACGGCCCGCTTGCAGCGGCCGACGAGCGGACCCAGCACGCAGACCGAGGCACGCAGCTTGCCGACCGAGGCGAAATCGGCGCGGTGGGACAGCTCGGCGGGTGTGTCGATGATCGTGGTGTCCCCGTCGATCGTGACCTGGCAACCCAGGCCACGCAGGACATCCGCCATCAACGGCACATCGAGGATCTCCGGGCAGTTGGTCAGCGTTGTGGTGCCCTCCGCCAGCAGCGAGGCAGCCATCAGCTTCAACACACTGTTCTTGGCGCCGACGACATCGACCTCACCGGCCAACCGTGCGCCGCCACAAACCCGGAAATGCTCAGTCACCGAACCTCCTTGTCCCCCTTGTCAGCCCCCTGCGCCGTTCGCGTCGCATCGTACGGACAACCATCGGGTGACCGGATCCGGCCAGGTGTCCTGCCTTGGGCCGGCCCGTAAGCTGAGGTCATGGCCGTGCACCTCACCAAGATCTATACCCGCACCGGGGATGACGGAACCAGCGGACTGGCCGACTTCTCCCGCGTGTCCAAGACGGATCCCCGGTTGGTCGCCTATGCGGACACCGAGGAAGCCAATGCCGCCCTGGGCGTGGCAGTCGCACTCGGCTCGTTGCCGGACGACATTGTCGCCGTAGTGCGAAAGGTGCAGAACGACCTCTTCGACGTGGGCGCCGACCTCGCGACGCCGGTGGTGCCCGATCCCGAATATCCGCCACTGCGGGTGACTCAGGCTTATGTCGATCGGTTGGAAGGTTGGTGCGACTCCTATCTGGAGGGGCTGCCCAAGCTGGATTCGTTCATCCTGCCCGGCGGAACGCCCGGGGCCGCGCTGCTACACGTCGCCAGGACGGTTGCCAGGCGGGCGGAACGCAGTGCGTGGGCGTTGATCTCGGTGGACGGGGATCGGTCCAACGCGCTGGCCGCCAAATACCTGAACCGCTTGTCGGATCTGTTGTTCATCCTGGCCAGGCGAGCCAATCCGGACGGCGACATCAAATGGGAACCCGGCCACAACGGCTGACCAGAGCGCGAGCAAGGCCGAAACCCCCGCCCGCCGGCAAAGCGGGCTGGACAACGCGATGCCCTGAGAGCCGCTAACACAATAACTGTTCGGCTCCCCGATCGAACGCCATTGTGTTAGCAGCGCTCAGCGGCGCAAAGGCACACGCCGAGCAGGGTAACCGCCACCGAGATCACCACGAGCCGAATCAGCTGGCCCAGGGAACGATGCTGCCGGGAGGCGACGACTCCAGCCAGGACAGAAAGCCGGTCAACGCATCCGCACTGAATGCCAGCTCGATCTCGCCATGCACCGCCCGGCACCGCAGCACAGTCGCATCCGAAGGCATCGCATAACTCTCCGGGGCGCTGGGTGAGCGACGGTCCTCGATCTCCAGGCCGATCCGCGGAATCACCTGATCCGGCCCGGACCGAACGCTGAGCACCCGATACCAGACGAATTCGTCGCCGCGATACCTGCCTACGCCGACCTGCCAGCCCCTACTGCTGTCGTCGATCCTGCGCCGCAGCGCGACATGGATCCCGCCTTCGCGCAGCAGCCGCAACCGGCGGAACGCATAACCAGCAAGCACCACGGCCAGCACGATGAGGAGCACTCCGATGTATCCGGTGATCCCCACGGCCGCCTCGCTTCCCGTTGCCCCGGGCCGCTCAGACCGATTGTCCGGCAGCGCGGAGCTGGGATGCCGCTCTGGCCCTGATCGCCTCGTCCTCGTTGTCGAGTTCGGAGCGGGCCTTCGCCACGTCGATTTCGTCGCCGAACTGGGCTTCCTCGGCGAGGATGCTCACGCGCTGCCCGGTCACCGAGAGGAAACCGCCTTGTACGGCCGCGAGCAGCGGGTCGCCGTCCGGGCGGTCGATGCGGACTACGCAGTCCGCGACCAGCTCGCCGAGCAGCGGGATGTGCCTGGGCAGGATGCCGATCTCGCCCTCGGTGGTCCTCGTGAACACCGCGGTGGCCTGGCCTGACCACAGCAGGCGCTCGACGGACACCAGCTCGACGGTCATCTCAGCCACGCGCGTCTCCTCCACAAAGCTCTTCCCGGGCAGTCTAGATGGTGCCCGCCCGGCTACCCGTAACGACCGTGGGCCGCCGGAACGGCCCACGGTCCACCGGTCAGCGGTCGGCGATTTCCTTCGCCTTGCGCTCCAGGTCTTCCAGACCACCGATCATGAAGAACGCCTGCTCCGGCAGGTGGTCGAACTCGCCCTTGGCGATCTTGTCGAATGCCTCGATCGTCTCCTTCAGCGGCACGTTCGAACCGGGCTGACCGGTGAACTGCTCGGCCGCGTTCATGTTCTGCGACAGGAACCGCTCGATGCGCCGGGCGCGCTGCACGAGCGACCTTGTCCTCCTCGGCCAGCTCGTCGATACCGAGAATCGCGATGATGTCCTGCAGGTCCTTGTACCGCTGCAGGATCCGGATGACCTCCTGCGCCACCCGGTAGTGCTCCTCGCCGACGATGCCCGGGTCGAGGATCGTCGAGGTCGAGCTCAGCGGGTCCACCGCCGGGAAGATGCCCTTGGAGAACACCGCGCGGGAGAGCTCGGTGGTGGCGTCCAGGTGCGCGAACGTGGTGCGCGGGCGCCGGGTCGGTGTAGTCGTCGGCGGGCACGTAGATCGCCTGCATCGAGGTGATCGACCGGCCACGGGTCGAGGTGATCCGCTCCTGCAGCTCGCCCATCTCGTCGGCCAGCGTCGGCTGGTAACCCACGGCCGACGGCATCCGGCCGAGCAGCGTGGACACCTCGGAACCGGCCTGGGTGAACCGGAAGATGTTGTCGATGAACAGCAGCACGTCCTGGTTCTGCACGTCGCGGAAGTACTCCGCCATGGTCAGCGCGGACAGGGCGACGCGCAGACGGGTGCCCGGCGGCTCGTCCATCTGGCCGAACACCAGCGCGGTGTCCTTGATGACGTCGGACTCGGCCATCTCCAGGATGAGGTCGTTGCCCTCACGGGTGCGCTCGCCGACGCCGGCGAACACCGAGGTACCACCGAAGTTCCGGGCGACACGGATGATCATCTCCTGGATGAGCACCGTCTTGCCCACGCCGGCACCGCCGAACAGGCCGATCTTGCCACCCTGCACGTACGGGGTGAGCAGGTCGATGACCTTGAGGCCGGTCTCCAGCATCTCGGTGCGGCCCTCGAGCTGGTCGAAGGCGGGCGCGCTTGCGGTGGATGCCCCAGTGCTCGAGGTCGTCGCCGTAGCCGGGCTCGTCCAGGCAGTCGCCGAGCGCGTTGAACACGTGGCCCTTGACGTCGTCGCCGACCGGCACCGAGATCGGCCTGCCGGTGTCGGTGACCTCGACGCCGCGGACCAGGCCGTCGGTCGGCTGCATCGAGATCGTGCGCACCACGTTGTCGCCGAGGTGCTGGGCGACCTCGAGGGTCAGCGTCTTGCGCCGGTGTCGGCGAGGTGACGTCCACGTGCAGCGCGTTGAACAGCTCGGGCATCGCGTCGCGGGGGAACTCGACGTCGACGACGGGGCCGGTGACCCGGACGACGCGGCCGGTCGCCGGTGCAGTGTCGATAACAGTGGCAGTCATTATTCTTCACTTCCTGCAGCGGCGAGCGCGTCGGCGCCGCCGACGATCTCGCTGATCTCCTGGGTGATCTGGGCCTGGCGAGCCGGTTCGTCTGCCGGCGTGTAGGTCCGGATCAGTTCGTTCGGCGTTGTCGGTCGCCGCCTTCATCGCCCGCTGCCGGGAGGCCGACTCGGACGCCGCCGACTCGAGCAGCGCGGCGAACAAGCGGGTCTTTGACGTACTTCGGCAGCAGCGCGCCGAGCAGCTCTCCGGCGTCCGGCTCGAACTCGTAGTCGGGCAGCTGCTCGGCGGTCTCCTCGGTGTACTCGACCTCCAGCGGCGCGACCCGCTTGGCCACCGGCTGCTGGGTCAGCATCGAGCGGAACTCGGTGTAGACCATGTGCAGCTCGTCCACGCCGCGCGTCCGGTCAGCGGACTCCTCGTGGTCGACACCGGCCATGAAGCCGTCGACCATCATGTCGGCCGCCTCCGACGGCGTCCGCGTAGGTCGGCTGCTCGGAGAAGCCGGTCCACGCGCCGGTCAGCTCCCGGCTGCGGAACCGGTAGTACGCCCATGCCCTTGCGGCCGATCGACGTACAGCACGGACCTCCTTGCCCTCGCTCGCGCAGCAGCGACTGCAGCTGCTCGGCCTCGCGCAGCACGTTGGAGTTGTACCCGCCGCACATGCCCGCGGTCACTGGTCACGACGAGCACCGCGGCCCGCGTCGGGTTCTCCCGCCGACTCAGCAGCGGGTGGTCCAGGCTCGGCGGCGCCGGCCAGCGCGGCGAGCACCGGGTGATCTCGCTCGGCGTACGGCTGCGCCGCCGCGACCCGGGCGCGGGCCTTGCGCGATCCGCGAGGTCGCGATCAGCTCGTACGCCCGAGTGATCTTCTTGATCGACTGGACGGACCGGATCCGCTGGCGCAGGACGCGAAGCTCAGCGGCCATGGGTCACCCGGTCACTTCTTGGCCGGCGCGGGCCGGTTGACGTTGACCGCCTCCTGGCCGACCTCGTCCGCGTCCATCGCGTCGGCCTGCGCTCGTCGGACGACCGGCGTGCCGTCGGAGGCGTCGAACCGCTTCTTGAACTCGTTGACCGCGTCGACCAGCTCCGCTCCGGGTCGTCGGGCAGTTCCTTGGTGTTGCGGATCTGGCCGAGCACGTCCTCGTGCCGCGCCGAGTGCTCCAGGAAGTCACGCTCGAACCGCCGGACGTCACCGACCGGCACCGAGTCCAGGTGGCCCTGGGTGCCCAGCCAGATCGCCGACGACCTGCTCCTCGACCGGGTACGGGCTGTACTGCGGCTGCTTGAGCAGCTCGACCAGCCGGGCACCGCGCTCCAGCTGCGCCTTCGACGCCGCGTCCAGGTCGGATGCGAACGCCGCGAACGCCTCCAGCTCGCGGTACTGCGACAGGTCCAGCCGCAGCGAGCCCGCGACCTTGCGCATGGCCTTGATCTGCGCGCTACCACCGACGCGGGAGACCGAGATACCGACGTTGATCGCCGGCCGGACACCCTGGTTGAACAGGTCGGACTCGAGGAAGCACTGGCCGTCGGTGATGGAGATGACGTTCGTCGGGATGTACGCCGACACGTCGTTGGCCTTGGTCTCGATGATCGGCAGGCCGGTCATCGAACCCGCGCCCAGGTCGTCGGACAGCTTCGCGCAGCGCTCCAGCAGACGGGAGTGCAGGTAGAACACGTCACCGGGGTACGCCTCGCGGCCCGGCGGGCGGCGCAGCAGCAGCGAGATCGCGCGGTACGCCTCGGCCTGCTTGGTCAGGTCGTCGAACACGATCAGGACGTGCTTGCCCTGGTACATCCAGTGCTGCGCGATGGCCGAACCGGTGTAGGGGGCGAGCCACTTGAAGCCCGCGGAGTCGGAAGCCGGCGCCGCGACGATGGTCGTGTAGTCCAGCGCGCCCGCATCGGCGAGCGCGGTACGCACACCCGCGACCGTCGAGCCCTTCTGGCCGATCGCGACGTAGACGCAGCGCACCTGCTGCTTCGGGTCGCCGCTGGCCCAGGCGTCCTTCTGGTTGATGATCGTGTCGACGCAGACCGCGGTCTTGCCGGTCTTGCGGTCGCCGATGATGAGCTGGCGCTGGCCGCGGCCGATCGGGGTCATCGAGTCGATGGCCTTGATGCCGGTCTGCAGCGGCTCCTTCACCGGCTGCCGGTTCATCACCGACGGCGCCTGCAGTTCCAGCGGCGCGCTCTCCTCGGCCACGATGTCGCCGAGGCCGTCGATCGGGTTGCCCAGCGGGTCCACGACCCGGCTCGAGGAAGCCGTCACCGACCGGCACCGACAGGACACGGCCGGTCCGCCTGACCTCTTGCCCCTCCTCGATGTGCTCGTAGTCACCGAGGATGACGGTGCCGATCTCCCGCGTGTCCAGGTTCTGCGCCACCCCGAGGACACCCCCGGGGAACTCCAGCAGTTCCTGGGCCATCACCGAGGGCAGTCCCTCGACGTGCGCGATGCCGTCACCGGTGTCGGAGACGACTCCGACCTCCTCCCGCGCGGTTTCCGGCGCGAAGGTGGTGACGTAGTTCTCGATCGCGCTCCGGATCTCGTCCGCCGAGATCGTCAGCTCCGCCATGGCTATTCGGTCCCTGCTCTCGATCAATTCATGGTCTGGATAAGTCGCCGAGCCCTGCTCAGCCGGGCAACTCCTGGCGCGCCTTGGCCAGTCTGGCCGCGACACTGCCGTCGATCACCTCGTCGCCCACCCTGATCACCAGGCCACCCAGGACGTCGGGGTCCAGTTCGACCTGCACG
Source organism: Candidatus Melainabacteria bacterium (assembly GCA_963780635.1). Lineage (GTDB taxonomy): Bacteria > Actinomycetota > Actinomycetes > Mycobacteriales > Pseudonocardiaceae > DATEPR01. The sequence goes on along the minus strand of CAWACW010000011.1, from coordinate 836,697 downwards.
GAGACCGCGCGGCCGAAGATGCCGGAGAGGGTCTGGGCGAGCCGGCTTTCCTGCTCGTCGGTCAGCGGGTCCGCCGCGGTGACCAGGGCCACCGACCGGCTCCGCATGGCCGCCGCCAGTTCGGCGAGCTTGCCGACCACCAACTCCAGGCTACGTCCTCGCGGCTCGCGCACGGTCTGCTCGAGCAACTGCCTGGTCACCGGCGTGACCTTCGCACCGATCAGGCCGTCCAGCAGCTCGACGCGGCCGTCAGCAGGCCGGTTCTGGTCGTCGAGCAGAGTCGCGCAACTGCGGCTGCGCCGCCAGGATGCGGCTGAACCGGAACAGCTCGTCCTCGACGTTCTCCAGGACGCCGTCCTGCTCGGCGAGCAGGAACACGACCCGGCGGGCGAGGGTCTCCAACGCCTCCAACAGGTCCGACGGTGCCGACCAGCGCGAACCGGCGAGGCCGGCCACGGTGGTGACGGCCGCGTCGCCGACCTTGCCCGCCAACACGCCCCGCGTCAGCCGCTCCCTGGCCTCCTCGGGGTTACTCGGGTCGGTCAGGTGCCTGCGCAGCACGCGCTCGCGCTGCAGCAGGCCGAGCACGGCGAACAGCTCGTCGGTGAGCGTCCGCAGCTGGGCGGCGTCCGCTCCTGCCACGACCTGGTCGAGCCGCTCCGTCGCCGTGGCGAGGGATTCCCGACTGGCGGCCTGCATCACGCATCTCCTCCGGTGGGCCCACTGCCGGTACCGGCGGCGGGTCCAGTCGCGGCCATCGCCTCCAGCTCGTCGAGCAACCGGTCCACGGTGGCCGACCGCTGCGGCCGGCTGGACAGGTGCTCGTTGACGAGCTCACCGGCGAGATCCACGGCCAGTTCACCGATCCGGCCGCGCAGCTCGCGGATCACCTGGCGGCGCTGGGCCACCAGGTCCTCCTCGCCACGCTGCCGGATGCGCTCGACCTCGCGGTCGGCCTGCTCGCGCATCTCCACCAGGATCCGCTGCGCGTCCGCACGTGCGGCGTCGCGGATCTTGGCTGCCTCGGTGCGGGCATCGGCCAGTGCGTCGCGGTACTTCCGCTCGGCCGTGGTCAGCCGCTCGCTGGCTTCCTTGGCTTCCTCGACCTGCTTGGCGATCGCCTCCTGCTGCTTGCGCATCGCCCTGCGCACCGGAGGGACGACCTTCCACCAGATCACCACGATCACGAGAATGAACGCGACGATCTCGGCGATGTAATCAATGACCATCGACGTCTCCCTTCGTGGCCAGGCCGTCGAGGAACGCGGCCACGGTCGGGGACTGCCTGCCGTCGGCGGACACTTCGGTACCGACGATCCGGCCTGCCAGCGCCGTGGACAGCGAACCGATGTCGCCCTGCAGCTCGCGCAGTGCGCGCTCCCGCTGCTCGGCCAGCTCGGCCTCGGTGCGCTGGCGTGCCGTGTCGACCTCCGCCTGGACCTGCGCCCGCAACTCGTCCTGCAGTTGCTGGCCCTCCACCCGGGCCTCGCCGCGAATGTCGCCCGCCTTGCGCCGTGCGTCGGCCAGCGCGTCGTCGTGCCGCTTGTCGGCCTCGGCGAGCTTGCGCATGGCCTCCTGACGTTCCTGCGCCGTCTTCGCGACCCGGTCAGCCCGCTCCTGCAACGCCTTGCTGATCGGCGGCACGATGAAGCGCCACATGATCAACAACACGATCACGAAGATGATCAGCTCGGCGAAGAAGGTGCCATTGGGCAGCAGCGGGTTGTTCGCTGCTGCCAGGTTCGTCGTCGACGTGGCCATTAGGAGGGCGAGCCGCCGAACGCGAACAGCAGAATGGCTGCGAAGGCGACGTTGATGAAGTAGTTACCCTCGGCGAAGGCCACCGTGAGGATGAACGGCGTGAACAGTCGACTCTGGGCCTCCGGCTGCCGGGCGACGCCGGCCACCAGCTGGCTACCGGCCAGACCGTCACCGATGGACGCGCCAGCCGCGCCGCCACCGAGAATGAGACCACCGCCGATGTATGCGCCGGCCACCTCGATCGCCTGCGACATGCTGTTTGCCATGACTCTCCCTTACCTATCCTTCTAGGAAAACGCCTGCTCCGGGGACCGGAGGTGGGTCAACCCTGGTCACTCGTTCGGTTGTCGCCGGACCGGCCGGACATCCTGGGCATCAGTGCTCGCCCTCCCGGATTTCCATGGCCTGACCGAAGTAGATGATCGTCAGGAACGCGAAGATGAAGGCCTGCACCGCTCCGATGAACAGGTCGAACAGCTTCCAGGCACCGCCGAGGATCCAGTTGATCTCCGGTGGCAGCAGGGCCGCGATCACCGCCAGCATGACCGTGCCTGCCAGGACGTTGCCGAACAACCGCAACGCGTGCGACAGCAGACCGCTGATCTCCTCGATCACCCACATCGGCGCGAGCGCCGTCTGGTGACCCTTGAGGGTGTGCGTCAACTGCCGGAACGGACCGTGGTGCACACGCGAGCCCGCCACGTGCTTCCAGACGAAGACCAGCAGCGCCAACGCGAACACCAGGTTCACGTCACCGGCGGGCGGCGGCAGCAGGTCCTTGCCGTTGACCACCAGGGGCAGCACGGACAGCCAGTTGCAGATCAGCAGGAAGCAGAACAGCGTGACGGACAACGGAACCACGAACGGCGCGACCTTGAGGCCGATCGTCTCCTGGACCTGGTTGCGCAGGAAGGTGGTGATCGTCTCGAAGAACAGCTGCATGCCGCCGGGCGGGCCGGAGGTGGCCCGCGCGCGAACCAGGAAACCCAGGATCAGCAGGATCGCCGACGCGACAAGCGTCGAGATGATGGTGTCCGCGTTCAGCGTCAGGCCGAACACGTGCCACTCGGGGTGTACCCCGATCTCGATGTCTGCACTGCTGGCCTGGACGTACGGAGTCATTGCGCGCGACGCTCCTTCAGCACCGGCAGAACCGTGTGAGCGATGTTGACGAACTGGTACAGCGCGAGTCCGAAGAAGACACCGAGACCGTCGGGCCGGATGAAGATGCCGAGCAGGACGGCGAGTGCGGTGATCATCAGCAGCCGGCGCGCGGACAGCACGCCGACGGCCTTCTTCGTCGGGTTCTCGCGGGAGATCACGTTGAGCACGTCACGCTGCAGCAACCGCGAGTTCAACAGGCCGAGGCCGAGGCCGACACAGCCGAGGATGCCCATCTCCCAGTGACCGAGCACCGCACCGAGGACGAGACCGGCCGCACCGATGATCGCGCACACGATCATCGGCCTGCGCAGGCTCATCACGGCCGACGCGGGCACGTTCTCCGCGGCTTCCTTCAACGATGTCATCGACTAGCCCTCGTGCTCGATCAAGACCAGAACCTCCGGAACTTCCGGTAGCCGTACCAACAAGTGGCCACCATGCCGACCGCGAGGCCGGTCAACGTGAATGCGGGCAGCGTATGTGCATGCGAGTCGATGAACCACCCGATCAACAGACCACCGGCGACGAGCGTGGCCATGGTGGTGCCCATCCTGACAAAGGGCCACAGGTGCAGTGGCTGCATGTCTGCGGACGGTTCGTCTTCGGCTGGTTCGCTGTCGGGCATGACCGGCCTATTTCCAGCCGGTCTCTCGCATACGGCGATCACTCAACGGCAACTCCTCGTGGTCTCGGGCGCATCGTCTCGGGCGCGTAGGAGTTGGGCCTCAGTGGCCCGGTGTGCCACGAAAGGTGGCACGAAGCAGTGAACCCCCCGCTCGGGGGGCTTGCGGGAGACGCTATCACAGATGCGCGAACCGCCAAGGAGGCGAAGCTCGACGTCATGGTGAACACCAGGATGATCAACGGAGCCACGCCGCACCACACTCGGGATTGGCTGGTATACGGGCACCGGGATCACCCCACTCCGACGGGAGATGTCGCGAACTGATACCCGTAAAGTTACCGTACGGTCGTCCGGTTGCCGCAGGCACCCCCTGTGACGTGCCCCATTCCCGCTCACGTGGCACTCACGCCCGTGCGACCGCACGCAATCGCGGTACGAGGGACACCACCACGGCCAGCAGCAAACCGCCTGCGATACCCCACACCGCTTTCTGGACGTCGAACAGCGTCAACGACACAGCGCCGAACGCGATGACCGCGACCCACAAGTAGATGAGCAGTACCGCGCGCCGCTGCGAATGGCCGATCTCCAGCAGCCGATGGTGCAGGTGCATCTTGTCCGCGGCGAACGGGCTCTCGCCGCGCCGGGTCCGCCGCACGATCGCCATCAACAGGTCCAGCAGCGGAATGAAGAGCACCGCCGCGACGACCAGCAACGGCGACAGCAGCGCGATCGCGTCCCGTGCGCCCAGCGTGGCGTACTGGATCCGGCCGGACGCCGACGTGCTGGCAGCGGCCAGCATCAGGCCGATCAGCATCGACCCCGAGTCGCCCATGAAGACGCGCGCGGGTTGGAAGTTGTGCGGCAGGAAGCCCAGGCACGCACCGGCCAGTGCGGCGCTGATGAGGGCGGGCGGGTAGTTCGTGACGTTGCCGTGCGAGTTGTTCAACAGGCCCAGCGAGAAGGCACACGTCGCCGCCGCGGCGATCAGCCCTATCCCGGCGGCCAGACCGTCCAAACCGTCCACCATGTTCATCGCGTTGACCATGGTGACGACGAGCAGCACCGACAGCAGGCCGCCCTCGTTCTGGTCGAGCACCAGCACCGAGCCCAGCCCGCCGCCCTGGCCGCCCCACGGCACCCAGAACTCGACCCACTGCAGGCCCAGCAGCACCAGCAGCCCCGCCGAGGTGATCTGACCGGCGAGTTTCGTCAGCGAGTCCAGTTCGAACCGGTCGTCCAGCGCACCGACGAGGACGATCACGCCGCCACCGATGAGCACCGCGTACGGGTCCAGCGAGTACGTGAACGCTCGGCGCAGCACCGGCAACTGGTGTGCCAGCAGCATGCCGGCGACCACCCCGCCGTACATGGCGAGGCCGCCCAGTCTCGGCATCACGATGGAATGCACGTCGCGCACGCGGGGCACCGCGACGGCCTTGATGCGCACCGCGAACTTGCGCACCAGACCAGTGAGCAGATAGGTCACCGCGGCAGCGGTCAACGCGACGAGGACGTACTCCCGGATCGGGAGACCGGCCGGTGTGGCGTCGGACAGCGAACTCACGAGGAGCCGGCTCTACGCGACCGTCATGCCGAGAACCTCGACGACGTCCGCCTTGGTCACCGCGCCCTCTCGCAACATCCGGGGCTTCTCACCGGTGAGGTCGACGATGGATGACGGCACCGCTTCGCCTGCCGGGCCGCCGTCCAGGTAGACGGAGACGGACTCGCCGAGCTGCGCCTGGGCCTCGGCCACGGTCGTCGCCGGCTGCTGGCCGCTGATGTTCGCGCTGGACTGGGCGATCGGCCCGATCTCGCGCAGCAGCTCCAGCACCACGGGGTGCAACGGCATCCGGATCATCACAGTGCCACGCGTGTCCCCGAGATCCCAGGCCAGCGATGGCGCGTGCGGCAGCACGATGGACAGACCGCCCGGCCAGAACGCCTCGATCAGCAGCCGTGCCTCGTTCGGCACGCTGAGCACCAGACCGTCCACGGTGGACCACGAACCGACCAGAACGGACAGCGGCATCGCACGGCCGCGTCCCTTCGCGTCGAGCAGGGCCCGCACCGCGAGCGTGTCGAAGGCGTCACAGCCGATGCCGTAGACGGTGTCGGTCGGGAACACCACCAGCCGGGAGGACCGGATCATGCTCGCGGCGGCGGCAATGCCCGTCTCGCGCTCGTCCCGCCGACTGCAGTCGTAAACGGTGGCCACGACAACGATCCTGCCACGTCCGCACCCACCGGTGTGGGTGTGGGTGCCCTACTCGGCTGCGGGACCCCGTCGTGCGGTGACGAAACGTGGCCTGCCAGCCAGGTCACGGTGACCGGTGACCTCGGTGAGCACCCTGCGGCCCGCGAACAGGTCGACGACGCCGTCGCCGTTGGTGTCGTCGTGCTCGACGGCCACGACGCCACCGGCTTGCAGCAGCCGCGCCGCCAGCCCGACGACGTGCCGGATGACGGTCAGCCCGTCCGGACCCGCGAACACCGCCACGGCCGGGTCGTGATCGGCCACCTCGGGCGGTACCGGCGTGCCATCGGGCACGTAGGGCGGGTTGCACAGTACGAGCTGCACTGCCCCGTCCAGGTCGCTGAACAGCGAGGGCTCGGTGACGTCACCGGCGTAGAGGCGGATCGGCGGGTCGCCTGCCTGGGCGCGCAGCTCCGCGTTCTGCCGGGCCCATGCCAGCGCGACCGGGTCGGACTCGACGGCGTGCACTGTCGCGTCCGGCCGCGCGTTGGCCACCGCCAGCGCGAGCGCGCCGGAACCGGTGCACAGGTCGACGACCACCGGGCTCACCACGCCCTGCAGCTGGGCCAGTCCCCACTCCAGCAGCAGTTCGGTCTCCGGGCGCGGCACGAACACACCCGGCCCGACACCCACGGTGACCTGTCCCATCGCGGCCCAGCCGGTGAGGTGCTGCAAGGGCACGTGCTTCGCGCGCTGGCCGACGAGCTGGCCGATCGCGTCCACCACGGGCGGATCCACCAGCGGCACCATCGGCAGCTTGCCGCGCTCGACACCCAGCACGTGCGCCGCGATCAGTTCCGCGTCCGCACGCGGCGACTCGACGCCCGCATCGGCCAGCACCCGCTCCGCTTCGAGAATGGCCAACCGCAAAGGCTGCCGCTGTCTGCTCATGCGACGTCCTCGCTGACGCTCGCCGGACGCGTTCGCGAACACCCTGTGCCGTCAGGTCCGCTCGCACGCTCACTCACGCGACCTCCTCGCTGACGCCCGTCAGACGCAATCGCGAAACGCACAGTGCCCATCTGGTTCGCTCGCAGGCTCGCTCATGCGACCTCCTCGCTGACGCCCGTCGGACGCGTTCGCGAACACCCTGTGCCGTCAGGTCCGCTCGCACGCTCACTCACGCGACCTCCTCGCCGGCGCTCGTCAGACGCAATCGCGAAACGCACAGTGCCCATTGGTTCACTCGCACGCTCACTCACGCGACCTCCTCGCTGACGCTCGTCAGACGCGATCGCGAAACGCACAGTGCCCATTGGTTCACTCGCAGCGCTCGCTCACGAGCCACAGCTTCCCATCCCGGGGGCATTTTCAGTCGGCAGCGGCGGCGAGTCGTTCGGCGCGGTCGGCCTCGGCGAGTGCGTCGAGGACCGAGTCCAGGTCGCCGTCGAGCACCTGGTCGAGGTTGTAGGCCTTGTAGTTCACCCGGTGATCGGCGATCCGGTTCTCCGGGTAGTTGTAGGTGCGGATCCGCTCCGAGCGGTCCACGGTGCGCACCTGGCTGCGCCGGGCCTGCGATGCCTCGGCGGCCGCGGTCTCCTCGGCCAGTGCCTGCAGCCGTGCCGTCAGCACCTGCATCGCGCGGGTCTTGTTCTGCAGCTGGCTGCGCTCGTTCTGGCAGGACACCACGATGCCGGTCGGCAGGTGCGTGATGCGGACGGCCGAGTCGGTGGTGTTCACGCTCTGGCCGCCGTGGCCGGACGAGCGGAAGACGTCGACACGCAGGTCCTTCTCGTCGACCTCGACCTCGACGTCGTCGGGCTCCGGGTACACGAGGACGCCGGCCGCGGAGGTGTGCACGCGACCCTGTGACTCGGTCACCGGCACGCGCTGCACGCGGTGCACACCGCCCTCGAACTTCAGCCGCGCCCAGACGCCGTCCGGGTCGCGGCCCTTGCCCTTCACCGCGACGGTGACGTCCTTGTAGCCGCCCAGCTCGGACGGGACGCCGTCGAGGATCTCGGCGCGCCAGCCGTGTCGTTCGGCGTAGCGCAGGTACATCCGCAGCAGGTCACCAGCGAACAGCGCGCTCTCCTCGCCGCCCTCGCCGGACTTGATTTCCAGCAGCACGTCCGAACCGTCGTGCGGGTCGCGGGGCAGCAGCAGCTCGGTCAGCCGTGCCTCCAGCTTGGGCAGCCGGGCCTCCAGCTGGTGCGCCTCGACGGCGAACGTGTCGTCGTCGGCGGACAGCTCCCGGGCAGCGGCCAGATCGTCCCGGGTCTCGTTGATCTCACGAATGGTACGGACCACCGGGCCCAGCTCGGCGAACCGGCGGGACAACTGGCGAGCCAGGTTGCGGTCGCCGTGCACGGCCGGGTCGGCCAGGCGCTCCTCCAACGCGGCGTGCTCGGCCACCAGCCCCCCCAGCACCTCAGGTACCGGTCTGGTCATGGGGCCTCCTCACGCCGTGAATGGTGCCGGACATGCCAGCGGCGCCCGCCGCACGCACAGGTGCTCCAAGCGGGCGCCGCTGGATGGCTTACTTCTTGCGCTTGCCGTACCGCGCCTCGAAGCGCGCGACCCGACCACCGGTGTCCAGGATCTTCTGCTTGCCGGTGTAGAACGGGTGGCAGTTCGAGCACACCTCGACGTGAATCGAGCCGTTGGCCTTCGTGCTGTGCGTGGTGAACTGGTTCCCACAGCTACACGTCACGTCGGTGCTGACGTACTCGGGGTGAATTCCGGTCTTCACTGTCTGTCGTCCTCTCCTGATGGCCGCCGGGTCCCCTTCGGTGCTGGGGTGAACCGGAGCCGGATGTCGACTGTTAAGTCTGCCAGATGCCCTGACGTGCACGTCAACGCACCCGGCGACCGGGATGTTCCCGGCCGCCGGGTGCGTGAGACGTACCTAGTCCTCGTTGCCGCCGGGGGTGCTCTTGGCGACCTGCATCAGGAACTCGATGTTGGTCCGGCTCTTGCGCAGCCGGTCCAGCAACAGGTCGATGCCCTGCTGGGTGTCCAGCGAGTGCAACACCCTGCGCAGCTTGTGCGTGACGGCCAGCTCGTCCGGCGGGAGCAGCAGCTCCTCCTTACGGGTGCTGGACTGGTGCACGTCGACAGCCGGGAAGACCCGCTTGTCGGCGATCTTGCGGTCCAGCTTGAGCTCGGCGTTGCCGGTGCCCTTGAACTCCTCGAAGATCACCGTGTCACCCGTCGACCCGGTCTCCACCAGTGCGGTGGCGAAGATGGTCAGCGAGCCGCCGTTCTCGATGTTGCGTGCCGCGCCCAGGAACCGCTTGGGCGGGAACAGCGCGGTCGAGTCGACACCACCGGACAGGATCCGGCCGGACGCCGGGGCCGCCAGGTTGTAGGCACGACCCAGCCGGGTGATCGAGTCGAGCAGCACGACCACGTCGTGGCCCATCTCGACCAGCCGCTTGGCCCGCTCGATGGACAGCTCCGCGACGCTGGTGTGGTCCGACGGCGGGCGGTCGAACGTCGAGGCGATGACCTCGCCGCGCACCGACCGCTGCATGTCGGTGACTTCTTCGGGCCGCTCGTCCACCAGCACCACCATCAAGTGGCACTCGGGGTTGTTCTCCGAGATCGCGTTCGCGATCGACTGCAGCACCATCGTCTTGCCGGCCTTGGGCGGCGACACGATCAGCGCACGCTGGCCCTTGCCGACCGGCATCACCAGGTCGATGACCCGGGTGGTGAGCACGTGCGGTTCGGTTTCCAGGCGCAGCCGCTCGTTCGGGTACAACGGCGTCAGCTTGGTGAACTCCGGCCGGTCCTTGACCTCGTCGGGGTCCAGCCCGTTGATCTTGTCGATGCGGACCAGCGGGTTGAACTTCTGCCGCTGCTGGTCGCCGTCGCGCGGCTGGCGCACCACACCGGTGACCGCGTCACCGCGGCGCAAGCCGTAACGGCGGACCAGGGACAGCGACACGTAGACGTCGTTCGGGCCCGCCAGGTAGCCGGAAGTGCGGACGAACGCGTAGTTGTCCAGCACGTCCAGGATGCCGCCGACGGGCAGCAGGACGTCGTCATCGCGGATCTCGGTGTCGCCACCGCCGCCACCACGAGGCCCACTCTCGCCTTCGCCACGACCCCGGCCACGCCTGCGGTCGCGGAACCTGCGGCCCCGCCTGCCACCGCGCTCGTCGTCGTCGTCGGACGCGCTACCCGGCCGGTTCGACGGACGGTCGCTGCCGCCCCGCTCACCCTGCTGCCGACCGGTGCGCTCACCGGTCCGCTCGGCCTGATCCCGGCCACCGTCGCGATCCCGGCCGCCATCGCGATCGCGGCCACTATCGCGGTCCCGGCCGCCATCGCGATCCCGGCCACTATCGCGGCTGTTGTCGCGCTGGCCACCGTCACGCTGGCTGTTGTCACGCTGGCTGTTGTCACGCTGGCTGTTGTCACGGCCGTTGTCACGCTGTTCGCGCTGCTCACGACGTTCGGTCTGGACCTCGTCGCGGGCCTGGCCGGCATCGGCGTCGCGGCCGTCGGGGCTGCCCGCCGGACGGGACGACGAACGGCGCCGCCGGTTACGGGACGGGCCGGCGTCCTCGCCGTCGCGCGCGGCGTGACCGTCGCGCTGCGCCGGCTGCTCCGGTGCCTGCTCCTTGGCAGGCTGCTCCGGTGCGGTGACAGTCGCGGTGGCGGTCTTCGTCGCCACCGGAAGCTCGGTCTGGTCGCTGTTCGCAGCCGCGGGTCGGCCGTTGGAGCGGCTGGAGGTGCCACCCGCCTGCCGTTCCTTGATGGCCGCGATCAGGTCCCCCTTGCGCATACCCGCAGTCCCCCGCAGGCCCAACTCACTGGCGAGCGCACGAAGTTCGGGCAGCACCATGCCGGACAGGCCGGCCCGCTTGCGCGGAGCGGTGCCGTTGGTCTCGCCGTGCGATTCGGAACCAGAGGATGCCGCAGTAGAGGCGGCTGTCGCCGCGTCGCTGCTCAGCAGATCGGTGTTGCTCACACATGTCCTTCCTGACCGGTACACGCCTCCTACGTGGACCAGCGGACTTGCCGGCCGTCGGAACGCGGACCGACAATTCGCCCAGTGCAGGCCGCCCTGATCGGGTTCGTCTCTCCCGGAACACGAAAAAGACCGCCAACAATGGACTGCTCGGTCACCACCGCAATTCGGAACCCACCAATGCCGACCGCCGCCGTGAGGCGGGGCCACCGTTCAGTAGGAGTGCGACCCAGGGCCCGCACCAACCCGCTTGCATCGCACCTGGGAGCTGCACCGGCGTCCGTGCGCGCGGTGACTGATCTGGGATTGAGCGTAGACGCAGGCGGTCGAGCGTGCAACAACCGGGGCGGCGTGCCGCATTCGGTCCAACAACAGGGATGGCCATCCTGTTCCTGGCGCAGGCCCTACCCGAGTCTCCACACCCGCACGCCCACACGGTCAATGTCCAGTGGTAGCAAGGAAAAACCCGACATCGCGGGGAGCCCGACGGGCAGCTCGCCATCCGTGGTGAGTGCCAGCACGGACGGTCCTGCCCCCGACACGGTCGCGGGAACGCCCGCCGCGCGCAGTGCGTCCATCAGGTGGACCGTGGCCGGCCAGGCAGGCTCCCGGTAGCCCTGGTGCAACCGGTCCTCGGTGGCGGCGAGCAGCAGTGCGGGCGCTGCCGTCAGCGCGTGCACGGCCAGTGCGGCGCGGCCCACCACGAATGCCGCATCCGTGTGCGGCACCCGCTCCGGCAACAGACCGCGAGTCACCTTGGTGGCCGACTCCTGTACCGGCACCAGCAACACCGGCCGCAGGTCAGCATGCGGTTCGAGGCGGACGGCGCGGTACCGGTCCCCCTCGCGCCACGCGATCACCAGTCCGCCGAACAGGCTCGCCGCGGCGTTGTCCGCGTGCCCCTCGAACTCGGCGGCCACCTGCAGGGCCGACGAGTCCACCGGCCTGCCCGCCAACGCGTACGCGGCAGCGACCCCGGCCACCACGGCGGCCGCCGACGAGCCGAGCCCGCGCGCGTGCGGCACGGCGTTGTCGCAGCTCAGCTCCAGCCCGGCCGGATGGAAGTCGAGTGCGTCACACGCGGCCCGCAGCGCAGACACCACCAGATGGGTCTCGTCCGTGGGCACCGTGTCCGCACCCTGCCCGGTGGCCCGGACCACCAGCCCGGACTCGGCCAGCCGCACCTCGACGGTGTCGTAGAGCCCGAGCGCCAGCCCGAGCGCGTCGAACCCCGGCCCGAGATTCGCGCTGGAAGCGGGCACCCGCACCCGCACAGCCTTCGGCAGTGCGGCGGCTACCCGTGTCCGGTCCGCCAGCTCTCGCTGTGTCGATTCGCTCGCGAGCTCGTTCATGCCAGTTCCAGCGCGCCGGCCACCGCCTGCGGATCGACCGCGAGCGGCTCGATCTCCAGCAGGCCCTCCAGTGCGGTACCTGGGTCCTTCAGGCCGTGTCCGGTAACGGTGCACACGACCAAGGAACCCGCGGGCAGCCGCCCGTCCGCGGCTGTGACCAGCAGTCCGGCCACGCTCGCGGCCGACGCCGGCTCGACGAACACGCCCTCGCGGGCGGCCAGCAGCCGGTACGCGGCCAGGAGTTTGTCGTCGCTCACGGCCTCGAACAGGCCGCCGGACTCGTCCCGCGCGGTGATCGCGCCGGTCCAGGACGCGGGGTTGCCGATCCGGATCGCGGTCGCGATCGTCTCGGGATGCAGGACCGGCTTACCGTGCACCAACGGTGCGGCGCCCGCCGCCTGGATGCCGAACATGCGTGGCGTGGCGGAAATCACCCGATCGGCGGCGTACTCGCGGTAGCCCTTCCAATAGGCCGTGATGTTGCCCGCGTTGCCGACCGGCAGGACATGCACGTCCGGGGCGCGGCCGAGGGTGTCGCAGATCTCGAACGCGGCCGTCTTCTGCCCGTCGATGCGCGCCGGGTTCACCGAGTTGACCAGCGTGATCGGGTACTGCGCTGCCGTCTTGCGGGCCAGTTCGAGGCAGTCGTCGAAGTTCCCGTCGACCTGCAGGATGCGAGCCCCGTGCGCGACCGCCTGGGCGAGTTTGCCCAGCGCGATCTTGCCACTGGGCACCAGCACCGCGCTGGTCATGCCTGCCCGCGCCGCGTACGCGGCAGCCGATGCCGAGGTGTTGCCGGTGGACGCGCAGATCACCGCCCGCGCACCCTCGGCCAGTGCGTGCGTGACGGCGACCGTGAGGCCGCGGTCCTTGAACGACCCGGTCGGGTTCGCGCCCTCGACCTTCAGCAGCACCCGGCAGCCGGTCAGCTCGGACAGCCTCGGGGCTGCCACCAGCGGGGTGCCGCCCTCGTGCAACGTCACGACTTCGGCCCCGTCCGGGATCGCGACCCGGTCCGGATAAGCCTCGATCACGCCCGGCCAGGACTGCATCGACTTCGTCACTGGCCCCCGCTGTTGTTCTGTCACGGGCCCTCACCTTCCACCCGCATGACGCTGACCACGTCCCGCACGACGGGCAGGCCGGCGATCTTGTCCACCGTCGAACGCAGGGCAGCATCGGACGCCGCGTGGGTGACGACGACCAGGCTGGCGTCCACGGCTCGCCCCTCCTGCCGGACCGCCGAGATGCTCACGTCATGTTCCGCGAACACCGCAGCGACCTGTGCCAGCACGCCCGCTCGGTCGGCGACGTCCAGGCTGATGTGGTACCGGGTCGGCGTCTGGCCCATCGGGCGCACCGGCAGTGCCGCGTACGCCGACTCCCTGGACCCACGCCCACCCGCGATCTGGTTGCGCGCCACGGCGACCAGGTCGCCGAGTACCGCGCTGGCCGACGGGGCGCCGCCCGCGCCCTGGCCGTAGAACATCAGCTGACCGGCCGCGTCGGCCTCGACGAACACCGCGTTGAACGCGCCCGTGACACTGGCCAGCGGATGCGACCTCGGGATCATCGCCGGGTGCACGCGCACCGCGACCGACTCGCTGCCGTCGGACTCGGTCACCCGTTCGCACAGCGCGAGCAGTTTCACCGTGCGGCCCAGGAGCTTGGCGGCCGCGATGTCCGTGGCGCTGATCGCCGCGATGCCCTCGCGGTGCACGTCGGCGGCCGTGACGCGGGTGTGGAACGCCAGCGACGCCAGGATCGCCGCCTTCGCGGCCGCGTCGAACCCGTCCACGTCGGCGGTCGGGTCGGCCTCCGCGTAGCCCAGCCTGCTGGCCTCCTCCAACGTCTCGCCGTAGCCGGCGCCGGTGGAGTCCATCGCGGACAGGATGTAGTTCGTGGTGCCGTTCACGATGCCCGTGACCCGCGTGATCCGGTCACCCGCCAGCGACTCGCGCAGCGGCCGCAGCAACGGGATCGCACCGGCGACCGCGGCCTCGAAGTAGAGATCGGCACCGCTGGCGTCGGCGGCCTCGAACAACTGGGCACCGTGTTCGGCCAGCAGGGCCTTGTTCGCGGTCACCACCGACTTGCCCGCGCGCAACGCGGTGAGCAGCAGCGTGCGGGCCGGTTCGATACCGCCGATGACCTCGACGATCACGTCGGCGTCGCTCTCGACGAGCGCGGCGCTGTCCGTGGTGAGCAGCTCGGCGGGCACGTCGGGGTGCTTGTTCGGCCGGCGCACGGCGATGCCGACGATGTCGATGGGAGCGCCGATCCGCGCGGTCAGGTCGTCGGCCTGGTCGCGCACCAGGCGCACCACCTGACTGCCCACCGTGCCGCAGCCCAGCATCGCCACCCGGACGGGTTTCACAGCGCTTCCTCCAGCCGGAACAGGTCCTGCTCGGTCTCCCGGCGCAGCAGTACCCGCGCCTCGCCGTCGCGTACCGCCACCACGGCGGGCCTGGGCAGCCGGTTGTAGCCGTTGGCCATCGCATAGCAGTACGCGCCGGTGGCGGCCACCGCGATCAGGTCGCCGGGGGCCAGATCGCCAGGCAGCCAGCAGTCCCTGACCACCACGTCACCGCTCTCGCAGTGCTTGCCGACCACGCGGGACAGCACCGCGTCCGCGTCCGGTTCGACGGGCCGCGACACCAGCCTGCAGTCGTAGACCGCGTCGTAGAGCGCGGTACGGATGTTGTCGCTCATCCCACCGTCCACGCTGACGTAGCGGCGGTACGTGTTGTGGTCGAGTTCGACGTCCTTGAGCGTGCCGACCTCGTAGACGGTGACCGTGCCGGGGCCCGCGATGGCCCTGCCCGGCTCCACGACGACGCGCGGCCGGGGCAGGCCGGCAGCGTCGGCCTCGCGGGCCACGATGCGCAGCAGCTGCTCGGCCAGTTCGGCGACCGGCGGCGGGTCGTCGTCGGTGGTGTAGGCGATGCCGAGGCCGCCGCCGAGGTCCACGGTGTGGATCGACGCGACCGCCGCGTCGCCGTGCTCGTCGCGCAGCGCGGCCAGCAGCCCGATCACCCGGTGCGCGGCGATCTCGAAGCCGTCCGCGTCGTAGATCTGCGACCCGATGTGGCTGTGCAGGCCGACCAGCCGCAGGCCCTCGCCCTTGAGCACCCGGCGCACGGCCTCGGCCGCGTCGCCCGACGCGATCGAGAAGCCGAACTTCTGGTCCTCGTGCGCGGTGGCGATGAACTCGTGGGTGTGCGCCTCGACGCCGACCGTGGCGCGCACCAGGACGTCCTGCGTGACACCCCGGTCGCGGGTCAGCGCGTCCAGCCGGGTGATCTCGAAGAACGAGTCCAGCACGACGACACCGACGCCCGCGTCGACGGCCGCGGCCAGCTCCGCGGTGGACTTGTTGTTGCCGTGGAACGTGATTCGGTCGACGGGGAAGCCGGCGCGCAACGCGATGGCCAGCTCGCCGCCGCTGCACACGTCCAGCCCGAGGCCCTCCTCGGCGACCCACCGCGCGATCTGGACGGACAGGAACGCCTTGGACGCGTAGTGCACCAGCGCGGGATCGCCGAACGCCTGCGCGTACTCGCGGCAGCGAGCCCGGAAGTCCGCCTCGTCGAGGACGAACAGCGGGGTGCCGTACTGCTCGGCCAGGTCCCGCACGTCCAACCCGGCGAACGTCACGACACCCGTGTCCGACCGGGTCGCGCCGCGCGGCCACACCTTCGCGGGCAGGTCGTTCAACTCGTCCGATGTAGAGGGTCGCGGGCCCGCGGTGCTGGCCTGTGCCAACACGTCCGCGTGCCGGGGACCGGCCGGATGCGCGCGCATCACATACGCTCCGGAGCACTGACACCGAGCAGGCCGAGGCCACCGGCCAGCACGGCCCTGGTGGCCTCGTACAGCCGCACCCGCGCGGCCGCCACCGGGGTGGCCTCCTCGTCGCCCTGCGGCAGCACGCGGCACTCCCTGGTGTCGAAGTAACGATGGAAGACGCCGGCCAGTTCCTCGAGGTAGCGCGCGACGCGGTGCGGCTCGCGCAGTTCGGCGGCCGAGCGCAGCACCCTCGGGTACTCGCCGAGCGTGCGGATCAGGTCGCCCTCGCGGTCGTGCGTGAGCAGCGTCAGGTCGGCATCCTCGCCGCTGATGCCGAACTCGGCGGCGTTGCGCAGCACCGAGCTGATCCGGGCGTGCGCGTACTGCACGTAGAACACCGGGTTCTCGTTGCTGCGCTTGTTGAGCAGGTCCAGGTCGATGTCCACGGCCGAGTCGGCGGACGAGCGGATCAGCGCGTAGCGGCCCGCGTCCACGCCGACGGCGTCGACCAGGTCCTCGATGGTGACCACGGTGCCGGCGCGCTTGCTCATCCGCACCGGCTTGCCGTCCGACAGCAGGTTGACCAGCTGGCCGATCAGCACCTCGACGGTGGCCGGGTCGTCACCGAGCGCGGCGGCCGCGGCCTTGAGGCGGGCGACATAGCCGTGATGGTCCGCGCCGAGCATGTAGATGCACAGGTCGAAGCCCCGGGCGCGCTTGTCCGCGAAGTAGGCGATGTCCCCCGCGATGTAGGCCGGGGTGCCGTTGCTGCGGATCACCGGGCGATCCTTGTCGTCGCCGAAGTCCGTGGAGCGAAGCCACCAGGCACCGTCGGCGAAATACAGATGACCAGACTCCTTCAGCTGCTCGACCACCCGCTCCACCGCGCCGGACTCGTGGAACGAGTCCTCGTGTGTGAAGACGTCGAAGTCGGTGCCGAAGTCGTGCAGGCTCTGCTTGATCTGGTCGAACATCAGACCGACGCCGACCTGCCGGAACGTCTCGCGGCTCTCGTCCTCCGGCAGCGACAGCGCGCTCGGGTGCTCGCGCAGCACCTGGGCGGCGACGTCGGCGATGTACGCGCCCGAGTAGCCGTCCTCGGGGGTCGGCTCGCCCTTCGCCGCGGCGATCAGCGAGCTGACGAACCGGTCGATCTGGGCGCCAGCGTCGTTGAAGTAGTACTCGCGGGTGACGTCGCCCGCCTGTGCGGCCAGCACGCGGCCCAGCGCGTCGCCGACCGCCGCCCAGCGGGTACCGCCGATGTGCAGCGGGCCGGTCGGGTTCGCGGACACGAACTCCAGGTTGATCTTGCGGCCGGCGAGCAGGTCGCCGTGGCCGTAGCCGGGCTGGAGTGCTGCCCGGACGATCCCGGCCTGCGCACCAGTGGCGAGCCGGAGGTTGACGAAGCCGGGCCCGGCGATGTCGGCCTCGGCCACGTCCGTGGTGCCGGTCAGCGCGCTGGCCAGCCAGGTGGCCAGGTCACGCGGGGGGACGCCGAGCGGTTTGGCGATCTGCAGCGCGAGGTTCGTGGCGTAGTCACCGTGCTCGGGGTTGCGCGGGCGCTCCACGGTGACCTCGGCGGGCACGACGGTCGGGTCCAGTCCTCGGTTGGACAGGACGTCGAGCGCTGTGGAACGAACCAGGTCGGCAAGCGCGGCGGGGGTCACGCTGTGCAGTCTAGAAGGGCTGGCAGGCGTCCCGGCAGGGGATTAGGCCTCCCATCAGGTGAGACCGGCCGCGCGGTGGTCGGGGAGCGCACAGGACGAGCGGTCTATCGGGCGCGGTGCTCGTCCCGTGCGCCACGGACAAGGTCTCCCCTGTCCCCTCCTCGACTCCCCGTCGTACTGGAGGACACAACCCCTTCCCCAGGAAGGTTCTGTAACGCTAAGCCACAACCGACCCATGCGGGTTAGTCCATTCGAGTGAAAGAAGATTAATCTGCGAAGAGCGCGACCGACCGGTCACCGTGGGGAGCGGAACACTCGGCCGAACAGCCGAACGAGACCCGGCGACAGTCGCATTCCGGCCGCGGCGAGGTGTGCTTCCGGGGTCACGGGCACCACGGCGCGGTTGGTCGCGACGGCGTCCAGCATGGCCGCGGCGACTTTCTCAGGACCGTAGGCGCGACGGCGATAGAGCGCGGCAACGGAAGCGCGGCTCTCCCGCTCGGCAGCCGCGTCCTGACCGACGAACCGGGCAGTGTTGATGATGTTGGTCGAGACCAATCCTGGACAGATCGCGGACACTCCGATGCCATCGGGTGCCAGCTCCGTGCGCAGGCTCTGGGCGAGTGAGAGAACGGCCGCTTTGGTCGTCGCGTAAGCCGTCAAGGCCGGCCACGGAGTGTAAGCAGCGGCCGACGAGGTGACCACGACATGACCGCCCTCGCCGATCTCCCGCGCGCGATCCACGAGGGGCGGCACGAAGGCACGGAGCGTGTGCACGACGCCCAGCAGGTTGACGTCGATCACGCGGCGCCAGTCGTCCTCGCTGGTGTCCAGGAAGCCGCCTGCCATGCCGATACCGGCGTTGGCCAGCACGATGTCGGGAACGCCATGCTCGGCCGTGACCTGGGCGGCGAGCTTGCGCAGGGCCTCCGCGTCGGCCACGTCGACCTGGTAGGGATGGGCGTCGGCCCCCAGCTCGCGGACCTGCCCGGCGGTCACCGTCGCGGTGTCCTCGTCGATGTCAGCGGCCACGATGTCGGCCCCCTCGGCGGCGAACGCCAGTGAGGCTGCCCGCCCGATGCCGCTGCCCGCGCCCGTGACCAGGACGAGCCGGCCGGCGAAGCGCGGCCGGCGTCCGGTGATCTTGGCCCGGCGCAGCCCCCGGGCGGCTGCACCGCCGCCGACGTGGTCGGCGAACTCGGCGATCAGGCCGGCGACCGTGTTCGGGTGGGTGCGAGGCGCCCAGTGGCCGTACGGCAGGTTGCGGCGCCAGAGCTGCTCGCACCAGGGTTCGGCGGCGGTGAGCAGCGGGGGCAGCACGAAGGGGTCCTTGGTGAGCGCGAGCTGCTGCACGGGCACGGCGGTCCGGCGCTCGGTGCGCGGCGGGCCGCCGACCATGTTGGCGCGGTACAGCTCGATGCCGTTGATCGCGTCGCGCTGGTCGGCGCCGAACTTGTTCTTGAGCAGCGGCGTCCGCCAGGCCAGCTCGGGCAGCGCGGGGAGCTGGAAGAAACCGATGTACCACGAGTGGGTGAGCTGGCGGAGCACCGGCGCGAGGCGCAGCCGGCGGACATTGCGGCGCAGCCAGGCGTCGATATGGTCGAGACAGGGGCCCGAGAGGGTGGTGTAGGAGGCGAAGAGGTCGGCGTAGCGAGGGTCGGTGACGGCGTGCCAGGCCTGGATGGAGCCCCAGTCGTGGCCAACGAGATGAACGGGCCTGCCGGGGCTCGTCACCCGGGCAACGGCGGCGATGTCCGCGGCCAGGTGGTCGAGCCGGTACCCCTCCCGGTGCGCGGGCGCCTCGGAGGCCCCGGTCCCGCGCACGTCGAAACGGACCACGTGATAGCGCTCGGCCAGCACGTCCACTACGCCGTTCCACACCGAGGAGTTGTCCGGGTAGCCGTGCACGAGCAACACGGTCGGCGCGTCCGTGTCCCCCCGCTCCCGTACCGACAACCGCAGGCCATCGCCCTGAACGAGCCCAACACGGTCCGTGTCCATGAGACAGCACGGTAGGCCCGGGGGCCGGACGACGCGAGTGCGCTATGCTGCGACCGCACGACAGCGAGCCCCCGTAGCTCAGGGGATAGAGCACCGCCCTCCGGAGGCGGGAGCGTAGGTTCGAATCCTACCGGGGGCACATCTACAAGCCAGCACATCAACGGTCCTGACCAGCGTCAACATGGTCGGGGCCGTTTTTTGCCTGTCCGGCTGACTACGGCCATGCGCGGCTGAATCCGGCTAGCCGGGTCGAATACCGGTGAAAGTTTTGAGCCAGATCATCGGCAAGCACGAGGGTGCAGCGCTGCCTACCGGCGCAGCGCTTGTGTGCCCGCGAAGAGGCCAGCCACACTCGCCCGGAGTTGGCGGACAGCGGCCCGGTACGCCTGAGCTGACTCGTCGTCCATCCAGGACGCCTCGGTTGCGGACAACGCCTCGGAGAGATCAGCCAGGCTCTCGGTCAGAGCAGCGACACCCCAGCGAGCCACGTGGCCTCGTACACCACAGGTCGGCCCGCGCTGCGCAGCTTGCCGTCGGTCGCCTCGGCGATGCCCACCAGCCGAGTGTCGAACGCCCCGATCGTCAGGTCGGTCGTGACCGTCTCACTTGGTGAGGAAGGCGAGCAGATCCTCGTTGAACTCCTGCTCGTGCGGGCCGGTCAGCCCGTGCGGAGCGCCCGGGTAGATCTTGAGCGTCGCGTTCGGCAGGATCTTCGACGACTTCAAGGCCGCCGTACCGATCGGGACGATCTGGTCGTCGTCGCCGTGCAGGACCAGCGTGGGGACGTCGATCTTCTTCAGATCCTCGGTCTGATCGTCCTCCGAGAACGCTTTGACACAGTCGTAGGCACCTTTGATACCCACCGTCATCGACATCAGCCAGAACGCGTCCCGTGCGCCCTGGGAGACATTCGAACCCTCTCTGTTGGCGCCATAGAACGGAAACGCGAGGTCCAGGTAGAACTGCGACCGGTCGGCGAGCAATCCCTGCCGGATCTGGTCGAACACGTCGATCGGCACGCCGTCAGGGTTGGCGTCGGTCTTGAGGAGCAGCGGTGGGATCGCGCTCAGCAAGACCACCTTGGCAACCCTTGCCGTGCCGTACCTGCCGACGTAGCGGGCTACTTCACCGCCCCCGGTGGAGTGCCCCACCAGTACGATGTCGGTGAGGTCGAGCTGCTCGATCACCGCGGCGAGATCGTCCGCGTAGTGGTCCAGATCGTTGCCCTCCCACGGCTGGCTGGACCGGCCGCCACCGCGCCGGTCGTGTGCCACTGCCCGGAAGCCGCGTGACGCGACGAAATTGGCCGGACCGTCCCACGCGTCAGCCGTGAGCGGCCAGCCGTGACTGAACACGACAGGCTGCCCGGTCCCCCAGTCCTTGTAGAAGATTTCCGTCCCGTCCTTGGTGACGACCATGGGCATGGGCTGACTCCTCTCCTCACGAGTCGGGTGCCGACCGATGACGCCGGTTCAGGACACCTCACCCGACCACGGCGGCGGGCGCGTTCGTCGAAACGGCCAGTGTGACACCGGTCCGGTGGTCGCGCAGTGGACAGCCGGACCGGGCAGCCTCCTGAAACGGCGCCGAACCGGTCCATCGTCGTGCCGCGCGGCTGCCGCCTTTTCTTGATCCCTCACCCGGTCATGAACACCGGCAGGCGTCCGACGAGGACTGTAAAACGTTCTGCTCTGTCCCCGATCGCGTGATCAAGGAGCAGGGTGGCAGCTGGGCGTTCTCTTACGGAGCAAGGAGAAGCTGGCGCCGCCATAGGTCTGGCGCTTGGAGGCAGTGCACGACTCTCGGTCAACGCCAGGGTGGCCGTTCGATGCCGGTGTGCGCGGCAGGACACTTGTGAACGTGAGGCCGAGGAAACGAAACGCCCCGCGCCGTATGTAGCACGGCGCGGGGGCGCTTGGGGGAGGCGGAGGTCAGCTGGCCGCATGCAGTCCCGGGTAGAGCTGGGCCAGGTCACCGGCCAGCGCGGCGCGCGCAGTGCGGCTCTTCTCGTCGGCGAGCACTTCCAGTGCGCGGGACTGGACACCGTCCAGGGCGAGGCCTGCGACCCAGGCGGGGTCCACCTTGTCCGACTTCTCGACGTAGTCGGCCATGTCGGTGTCCATGTAGCCGACGTGGAGGGCCGTCACGTCGATCTTGGCGGGCGCCAGTTCCTGGCGCAGCACGTTGGTCATCGCCAACTCGGCGGCCTTGGCCGCACTGTAGCCGCCGTAGTCGGGGTAATGGACCCACGACAGGACCGACAGGACGTTGAGGATCGCCCCGCCGCCGTTGGCGGCCAGGATCGGAGCGAATGCCCGGCTCACCTCGAGAGCGCCGAAGAAATGCGTGTCCATCTCCAGCCGGATGTTCGCGATGTCGCCATCGGAGAGTCGCGAGTGGGTGCTGATGCCGGCGTTGTTGATCAGCAGTGTGACGTCCTGCGCGACCTGAGCGGCCTTGGCGACGGATGCGGCGTCGGTGATGTCCAACTGCAGGGGCACGACACCTGGTAGATCGATGGACAGGGGGTCGCGAGATGTGGCGTAGACCTTGCTGGCCCCACGCTGGAGCAGCTGCTCCGCCAGGTGGCGGCCCAGACCGCGGTTGGCGCCCGTTACCAGGGCGACGGAGTTCTGGATATTCATGCGACTGGCTCACTTTCGATGACTGGTACCCGCTCCGAAAATCGGCCGGGTGTCTCGATAATCGATGCCGCGCCGATCGTCCTGACCTCAGGAGAAGCGCAGCCGGAACACACGAGATGCGAGCAAGTCCTTTTGGGAACGATCGTTGCGGAATGTTGGCAAAAAAATCAGCCGAGCATGGCCACCATGCCGTCGACCATCTCCTCCAGGCGCTCGCGGCTCGCCCCGGCCCTGACCTGCACGCGCAGGCCAACCCACGCGTTGAACAGCGAGTCGGCCAGCAGCCGCGGACCGACCCGGGAGGAGAACTCGCCCGTTCGCTGACCCTGCCGGACGAGTTCCACGAGCAGGCGATGCCACCCATCGAAGTTGCGCTCCACCCAGCCTGCGGCATCAGGATCGTGCAACGCCATCTCTGTCGCGCAGTTGACCGCCAGGCAACCCTTCGGGCCGGCGTCCAGACCCACGATCGCGGACCGGAACAGTTGCCGCAGCGCGTCCCGCGGGTTCTCCTCGGACTCGACGGCCTCACGCTGCGCCCGCTCGACGGTCTCGCCGTACCGGCCCAAAGCCTTCAGGTACAGCGAGTGCTTGTCGCCGAAGGTGTCGTACATGCTTCGCTTGTGGACACCGGTGTGTTCCACAAGGTCCTGGATGGACGTCTTCTCATAGCCCTTCTCCCAGAACAGCGTCATCGCACGGTCCAACGCGGTGTCCGGGTCGAACTCCTTGCTTCGCGCCATCTCGGCCTCCTCCGCAGTCGACAGTACCTTTTGAGAACGACCGGTGCAAATAGTGGCAGCCGTCACAACGGGCTCGGATTAGCCCGCCGGTGAACCCATCCGCCGAGCATCGCGTCGATCCGCGGGCGTCGGCGGCAGCATCGGATGGCCGACACCGGGCATCGTCAGTTCGCTGGTGACCCGCTCGGCGTCCTCGCCGGGTGCGGATCGCAGGCCAGCGGGAACGACGGGAGATCCACGGCTGCCTCCTCGGGCGATCGCCATCGGCATAGATGATATATTCGATGGCAGCTTCTGCTGATCACGCGAAGGGCCACCCGCATCGTCCGCCGCGACCCGGGCGCGGCCGCCGATACGCCGCCGAGGGTCGGCATCCGGCGACCGGACGGTTACCCAGCGCCGATCACCGGGCACTTTCGCTGTCTCCCGTACTGACGCTCTCGTGCGCCACGCGGGGCGACCCCAGGAGGGACCATGGCCGCCAGAACGTCCTCCATCGTGACCACCGAGTCGCGGCCCGACGGGCTGCAGGACTTCGTCGTTCGCAACCTGGTGCGCGCCATCGCCTCCGGTGAGCTGGCGCCCGGCACCCGCCTCTCCCCTGCCCGGCTGGCCGAGGACCTCGGCGTCTCCCACATTCCCGTGCGTGAGGCGCTCGCCGCACTGGAGGCCGTCGGCCAGGTCAAACGCATTCCGCGGGTGGGATTCTTCGTCGCCGAACTGTCCACCGAGGACATCGAGGACATCTACCACTGGCGGCAGGTCCTGGAGGACGAGGCGAACCGGATCGCGATGCCGAAGCTGACCGACGCCGACCTGGAGCAGATGCGCGAGCTGAACACCCGGATGGTCGCCGCGGTGGCCGAGCACAACGATGTGTTCGCCGAGGCGAACCGGACCTTCCACTTCATCCCGTTCCGGCGCTCCGGCAGCGAGCACCTCGTCCGGTTCATCACCCACCTGTGGGATGCGGCATCCCG
The DNA here is from genome assembly GCA_963780635.1 of Candidatus Melainabacteria bacterium. Classification (GTDB taxonomy): domain Bacteria; phylum Actinomycetota; class Actinomycetes; order Mycobacteriales; family Pseudonocardiaceae; genus DATEPR01. Next base: position 812,789 of record CAWACW010000011.1, on the reverse strand, counting down.
CTACCAGGGCACCACGGCGTACGCGCGGGTGCCCAAGTCGCTGCTGCAGGACCACCACAACGCGCTCATGCGGGCCTACGAGGACCGGGACGTGGCCGCTGTCAACAAGACGATGGCCGAGCACCGTGGCGTGACGCTCGAGTCGATCAAGGTCCTGCACAGCGAGGCGAAGGGCCAGGCGGCCCAGGACGACGGCAAGTAGGCTTTGGAGCTGCTAACACAATGGCGTTCGATCAGGCAGCGGCGTCCAGGTGCGCCGGCTGCAAGACGGAGGAGGCCCTGGTACCGCTGTTGTACCGGGGCCGACGACAACGCCGCAGTGGCGTGCCTGGACGACGCGAGCCGAACAGTTATTGGGTTAGCGGCTCTTACCCTCGGCCGCCGACGTTCCGGCGGCGCAGCGACCACATCTGCGTACCGCGTTCCATCTCCACCGCGACCGGCCAGGACAGACCGGGTGCGTCCAGCTCGCGGCGCAGCGACGTGATCGCCTTGCGGGCCAGTTCGGGGTCCTTCGCCGGGCCACGCGCCAGGTCCAGTGCGCGCGGCAGCACGTCATCGGCGGCCGTCGCCTCCCACGCCAGGCCGAGCTCGACGGCCCGCGTGCCGGACACCTCGCTGCCGAACACGCTGATCGCCGCGGCAGCCTCCCGGCCGGCGAGCCTGCCCAGCAACGTGAAGTGCCCGCCGCCCGGGTGCAGACCGATGCGCAGGAAGCCCGCGATGATCCGGGCGTCCGCCGCGACGACCCGCAGATCGGTGGCCAGCATCAGGTTCACGCCGGCGCCCACGGCGGCACCGCGGACGGCCGCGATCGTCGGCACGGTCAGGTTGCCCACCCGGACGAACGCGTCGTAGACAGCACCGAGTTCGCCGTACCGGTCGGGTTCGGCAGGGTCCTCGCCCGCCCTGGCCAGCACATCGCGCTCGGCACCCGAACAGAACGTCGCGTTGGCCCCGGTGACGACGGCCGCGCCGATCGAGTCGTCGGCGTCGATCTCGTCGCACGCACTGATCAGCTCCCGGGAGGTGGCCGGGTTGAGCGCGTTGCGCGTGGCGGGCACGTCCAGCGTGATCGTCGCGACGCCCTGGTCAACGGTGACGTTGATGGCACCCATGTGCTGTGTCGGTTCCCTTCGGCGATAACGAAACCCGATTACTCGTGCGGCCGCTCGTCAGACGATGCCGTGCTGGCGGACGGCGTCCGCACCGGACAGTAGACCGGATACCGTGGCGAGATCGCGGCCCCCGCCCAGCGGTGCGGCCGCTTCGCGTGCCGCGGGACGAACGAACCCGCTCGGCCCTGCGCGCGTTGCCGGGTGGCCGGCCGTTGGCCGCGAGCGCTCCTTGCCGGATACGTCCGGCTACTCGTCCCAAGCGGACGGTCAGGTCGTCAGCGGGTAGCCCTCGACGGCCGCGAGCACTGCCCAGACGACCTTGCCGCCGGACATTCTCGGCGCGCAGCCCCAGACCCTGGCCAACTGGGCCACCAGCAGCAGGCCGCCCATCAGCGGTTGGCCCGCCTTCGGCTCGTGTAGTACGGCTTCGTGGGCATCGTCGTCGCTCACCGCGACCGTGAGCACGCCGTCCCGCAGTTCCAGCCGCAGCCGCAGGTCCGAACTGGCGTGGATGATCGAGTTCTCCACCAGTTCGGTGGCTACCTCTTCGGCGTCCAGCGACTTGTCGGCCACTTGCCACCGCAGGCAGGTCGCCCGGACGAATGCTCTGGCCTGCCGCGAGCTGGCCGCATCGGCGACGAGGGCGACGTCGGCCCGCCGCTGCGGTGGCCGATGGTCCGCTATCGCCAGCGCGCCGGGCAGGTCGGCGCACACCGGCACGTGCCTGCCGACCGGACCGCCGCGCACATCGGCACGCAGCGCCGGATCCCCGGCGACCGCGATGATCGGCACGCTCGGCCAGTCGCTCACGATCATCCAGGCCGACGAGAGCGCGGCCAGTCCGGTCGCGGAAGCCGACCGCAGGCCGTCGAGTACCACCACGATCGCGCGCGGCTGCTCGACGGCGGCCTTGACGATGCCGTCCCGGAACTCCCGGTAGGTCTCGGCATTCAGGTCGCCGTCGGGGCTGGCGACCAGGCACCCCTGCACGGTCTCGTGGTGCCAGCGCAGGTCACGCATGGTGGTTCACCGCCGTCAGAACGGCGCGAGTCCTGTTGGTCACGCCGCCCTCCCTCACGTAGTCGCGATGCGAGCCCGCTACCGGGGTACCCCGATCGACGCGGGTTGCACTTCCGAATTTTGCCGAAGTGGCATCTTTGCAATCCTGGCAAGATTCGCTACGGTGGTGCGATGACAGGGCTCCGGGAGCGCAAGAAGCGGGAGACCCGCGCCGCGCTCGGCCTGGCGGCGATCCGGCTGTGCCTGGAGCGCGGCTGGGCCGCCGTGACCGTGGACGACATCGCGGCCGCCGCGGACGTCTCACCACGCACGTTCCGCAACTACTTCGCCAGCAAGGCCGCGGCCGTCGCGGCCACCCACCTGGAACGCACCCGGCGCATCGCCGACGAGCTGCGCGCACGCCCGGCGGACGAACCGCTGTGGGACGCGATCCTGGCCGCGGTGCACAGCGAGTACGCCGTCGCCGACGGCTCGGTCCGGGACAGCCGCTCGCAGGCGGCACTACGACGGCTGCTCGCCGAGCCCGCGCTGCACGGCGAGGTCCTCAAGGCCGACGCGACGGCCAGGGTCGCACTCGCGGCCGCGATCGCCGAGCGCACCGGCACCGACGTGGCGACCGACGTGTACCCGACGCTGGTGGCCGCCGTCGTCGGCGCGGGCACGTCGGTCGCCGTCGAGCAGTGTCTGCACGCCCCCCAACCGATCCCCATCGGACCGGTGCTGCGCGAGGTGTTCGCGCGGATCGCCGCAGGTCTGCCCGCGCACTCTCCCGAAGGAGCACGCGATGCCCGCTGATGTGGTGATCGTCGGCGGTGGCCCGAACGGGCTGATGCTGGCCTGTGAGCTGGGGCTGGCCGGGCTGCGGCCGATCGTGCTGGAGCGGCTGCCCGAGCCGAGCGGTGCAGCGAAGGCCAACGGCCTGGTCGGGCAGATCGTGCAGCTGATCGACCGGCGTGGCCTCTACGAACGGCTCAGCGGTACGCCGGGACCTGCGGTGCCCAACAGCGCGTACTTCATGTTCGGCGGCCTGGCACTGAACCTGAGCCTGCTGGAGCACAGCCCGCTCTACACGCTGCCCATCCCACAGCAACGGCTGGTCAAGCTCCTGGCGGAGCGGGCCGGTGAGCTGGGCGTGCGGATCCGGCCCGGACACGAACTGGTCGGGCTGACCCGGACTCCGGACGCGGTCACGCTCGACATCGCGGGCCCGGAGGGCATCTACCAGCTGCGCACGGCGTACGTCGTCGGGGCCGACGGCGCGCACAGTACGACGCGGAAGCTGTCCGGCATCGGGTTTCCCGGTGTCACGCACGACCGGGTGACCAAGCGCATGGCGCACGTCTCGGTGCCCCCGGAGTGGGTCGAGCCGGCCACGGGCTCGCTGCGGGTGCCCGGTTTCGGTCCCGTGCGGCCGTTCCTGCCGATCCGGACCGAGACCGGCGGGTTCGGCTGGGCGCCGCTGCCCGGCCAGGCACCGACCGTCGTCACGTCGGAATGGGACCGGCCTGCCGTCGACGGCCCCCTGACGCTGGCCGAGCTGCGCGCCAGCATCCGGCGGGTGCTCGACGCGGACGTGCCGATCGAGCCGCCGACCGGGCCGGGGCCGCACATCCTGCGCAGGCTGGTCAGCAACACGCGGGTCGCGCAACGGTTCCGGGACGGCCGCGTGTTCCTGCTCGGCGACGCGGCGCACATCTACGCGGGCGGTGGGCTGGGCCTGAACCTCGGCATGCAGGACGCGGCCAACCTGGCCTGGAAACTCGCCGCTGTAGTCGGTCGCACCGCGCCTGCGACGTTGCTGGACACGTACGAACCGGAACGCAGGCAGGCAGCCGACCGGATGGTGGTCAACACGCACGCGCAGGACGCGCTGATCGCGCCGGGCGGTGGTGTCACGGCGCTGCGCACGCTGTTCGACGAGTTGCTGCAGGACCGCCAGACCGTCCAGCGGCTTGCTGAGCTGTTCGCGGGCAGCGACCTCCGGTACGACCTAGGACCACACCCGCTGGCGGGCCGGTTCGCGCCCGATCTGGACCTGGCCACCGAGCACGGCACGGTCCGGCTGGCCGAACTGACCACGACGGCACGACCGCTGCTGCTCGACCTGACCGCCGACGGCTGGGCGACCTCGGCCGTGACCGAGTGGGGCGACCGGGTCGACGTCGTCCGGGCGCGCCCACAACCCGACGCGCCCGCGGCGCTGTTGCTGCGGCCGGACTGCTACGTGGCCTGGGCGAGCGACACGCCGGACGCTGCCGGCCTGCGCGCCGCGGCGCAGCGTTGGTTCGGTGCGCCGAGTGCCCGCCAACTGGCAACTGACCACGGTCAGCGCTGACGTTTTCCCTTTGTTTGACAGCCGTTTCGCTGCGGCGTGGCACATTGGCCCTACAGGCGCACACACCGGAGCGAGGGGCAACGACGTGTACGAGTTCGTCAGGGGACTGATGGTGGCGACGTGCGCGGGGGCGGCGGTGATGGCCGTCGCCGCGTGCGGGTCGAGCCAGGCCACCCCGCAACCGGTCGCGGCGCGCACGTCCACGCCGGTCCCGACGACAACTCCCGGTGTTGTCGCCGCGCCGACCACCACCGCGGACGAACCCGGCGGCAGTGACACCACGGACGACGACCCCGCCGGGGCCGCGGTACAGCCGGGCACGATCAGCGGCAGTCACGCCAGCGGGCTCGTCTACAACTGCTCGACGACATCCCGGCTGCTGATCGCGGGCGACGGCAACGCGGTGACGCTGGTCGGCACGTGTGAGCAGCTGAGCATCTCCGGCGATGCCAACACGGTGCGGGTGGCGGACGTCAGCGCGATCGACCTGACCGGCGACGGCAACCACGTGACGTGGGGCAGCGGCCAGCCGCAGGTGGAGAACGCAGGCAAGGCGAACGTGGTCGCGCACGGCACGGTGCCGGGCGGCTCGACGGCGACTCCGCCGGCTCCGGTGGTGCCGGGCACGGTGACCGCGGCGGGCACCTACGCGTGCAGCAACCGGACCGTGACGATCAGCGGCAGCGACAAGACGGTCACCTTGACCGGCACGTGCGCGGCGGTGTCGATCACCGGCGGCGACGACACGGTGCACGTCGCAGCGGTCGGCGCGATCACGGTCACCGGCTCCGACGACAAGGTCACGTGGCAGAGCGGCCCGTCCGGCGACGCGCCGACGGTCCACAACTCCGGCGCCCACAACGCAATCACCCACGCCTGACGCGACCCACGCGGGGCGTGGCACACGTTCACCCGCGGCCGAAGCAGGCTCACCGCGAGTTGACCGTCCCACGGCCAACTCACGCACGGGCACCGCGAGTTGACCATCCGACGGCCGACTCACGGCCCGAGCACCGCCAGGCGACCATTCGGTGGCCAACTCAGCGGGTCGCCAGCCACGCCACACGACCACCACGGCCAACTCAGGACCCAGCCCCACCAGACGACCACCCGACGGCCAACACAACCAGTCGCCAGCCACGCCACACGACCACCCAACGGCCAACTCAGGACCCAGCCCCACCAGACGACCACCCGACGGCCAACACAACCAGTCGCCAGCCACGCCACACGACCACCCAACGGCCAACTCAGCACCCAGCCCCACCAGACGACCACCCGACGGCCAACACAACCAGTCGCCAGCCACGCCACACGACCACCCAACGGCCAACTCAGCACCCAGCCCCACCAGACGACCACCCGACGGCCAACACAACCAGTCGCCAGCCACGCCACACGACCACCCAACGGCCAACTCAGGACCCAGCCCCACCAGACGACCACCCAGCGGTCAACTCAACAGTCCCCGATAGTGCGACCGGGATGGGCGGGGTCAGGACCGGCGGCTTCAAATCCGGAATTCGGCTCTCGGTGAGGCAGCGGCCGGCGCGGTTGCCGCCAGGGCACTTCAGGCATCGCGTCGGCCAGGGCTGTCTGTCCTACTTCCAGAATGGGGTCGCCGATCTGTCCGTGAGTGCGGCCAATGTCGTTGCCACACGCTGCCAGCGGCGGTCGGCCTCCGGTGCGTCGTTCGGGGTGCATGGGACCGCGAGCTCCACTGCCAACTGCCGGAGCAGTGCCAACGCCGGTTCCGGTAGGCCGTCGCGGGCGAAGTCGGCCAATCGCTCGTCGATCCGCCGCGCCAGTTCCGCCAGCCAGCGCACTCGGTCCGGCACCGGGTCGGCTTGCAGTCTCGCCAGCTCCCGGGACGTCGCCGTCACGAACTCGCGCACGGACTCCGGGATCAGCGACACCGACGCGGCCGAGCGGTACCTCGGGCCTCGGGCCATCTTGGCCCGGCCGGACCTCCTCGTGCCCGACGCGGCCACGCCCGATGGCGCGGCCACGCCCGACGCGGCCACGCCCGACGATGCGACCATGCCCGATGGCGCGACCATGCCCGATGGCGCGACCATGCCCGATGGCGCGGCCATGCCCGCCGGTGCCGGCGGCGTCGCCAGCGGTGCGGGCGGCGTCGCGAACCGTGCCGCCAACGGCACCGCCCAGCCGTCCGGTCGCTCCACGGGCTGCGTGACCCGGTGCTGCTGCCCACCCTCGTTCACCACCCGCTGGTCCACGGCCACGAACGCCGTGAACCGTGACAGCACCCCGTACCGCAGCGAGATCCGCACGATCTCCTGCTCGTCCACAGTGGACTGCCGGGTGACATAGCGGTCCTCCAGGTCCCGGATCCGCGCCCTGGCCCAGATGGCGGGCAGACCCGCGTCCTCGCTGGGCATGGCGGACACCGTGGTCTGCCAGTAGGTGCCGTCGGCGAGTCGACCTTCGACCGCCACGTCGCCCCCCTCGTGCCTACCGCAGATCACCGCAGGCGAACCCGCGAACAGGTCCGGCAACCGGGCGGGCGTGACACTGTCCAGCCCGGCCCCACGCACCGCCAGATCCGTGACGACCGGCGTGCCGATTCGGCGGTGCAACTGCCGCATGACCTCGTCCAATCGGTCCTCGGACTCCACCAGGTCACACCGCCCGCCGCTGGGCTCCGCCAGCCTGCGCAGGAACGCCGCGTTCACCGCCGTGTCGATACCGACCGTGTGCACGCGGATCGACCCGAGCAGGGGCGCCAGGTCACGCAGCACCTGGTCCTCGTTGGCTACCTGGCCGTCGGTCACCAGCACCAGAATCCGCTCGCGCCCCGGATCCGTCGCCAGCAGCGTCGCCGCCTGCCGCAGTGGGGACGACAACTCCGTGCCGCCGCGAGCCGCCAGGCCACCGAGGTGCCGGACCGCGCGGAAGCGGTTGCGGTCGGTCGCCGGCACCAGGCCGGGCGGCAGGTCCGGTGGCAGCTCGACCTGGTGGTCGAACGTGAGCACCGCGAACCGGTCGCTCGACGTGAGCGTGTCGACGATGCGCGCCGCGGCTCTGCGCGCGGCCGCCATCTTCCAGCCGCCCATGCTGCCCGACCTGTCCAGCACGAGCGCCACGTCCCGAGGGCGGTCCTGCCCACTCGCCGCAGGCGGCAGCACCGTGAGCACGAACACCCCGCGCTCGGCGGCCAGTGACGTCGTCACCGCGGCGTCGGCTCCCATCCTCAGCCGCAGCACCAGGTCGCGGTCCAGCCGCTGGGCCGGCCGCAACGTCAACCGCCTGCCGTCGACGTCCATCGGCAGCGTGCAGCGGGGCTCGCCCAGTGGCAGGCCCGCCGGGTCGATGTCGATCACCGCGGACAGCCGGACCGGGTTCGGGAAGTTCGGCAGCAGCACCGGTGGGCTGATCCGGGACGCGTCGGGCACGGCGTCCGTGTCCGGCGCGGTGCCCGAGCCGACCACTCCGCCGGGCAGCGGCACTCCCGGCACGTAGCGCGGGGCCACCACCAGCGGGAACCGGAATGTGGCCTCGCCGTCCTCGTACGGCAACCGGCCCGACAGTCCCAATCGGACGGTCACCCGCTCGCCCGGCAGGATGTTGCCGACGCGCATGGTGAACACGCCGGGCCGCTCCTCCTCGGCGATCGACGCGCGCTTGCCCTCGGCGACCGCCTGGTCGTAGGACGCCCTGGCCTCGCCGCGTTCCCGCAGCACACCCTCGACCACGCGACCGCCCGCCTCCAGCCGCAACGAGGTGACCGCGCAGCGGTCGGGCAGCGGGAAGATGTACGTGGCCTCCAGCGGTTCGTCGAACGGGTTCGAGAAACCCTGGGCCAGCTCGGTCCGCACTGCCAGGCCGGTGATCGTGGCCCGCAGGTCGATCTCGTCCAGCGGCAGGTTGCCGCGTTCGGTGTGCAGGGCGGCGACACCGGCGTCCGGCTCAGGTGACACGGCGAACTCCTCGCCCAGCGGTGGCACGTGCCTGCTCATGAACTTTCCTTCCCCGTGGTGACCGGATCCAGTCCGAGCCTGCGCAACGTCTCCAGCAGCGGGCCGGCGGCGGCCTCGATGGCGGCCAGTTCCGCGCCGTCGGGCTGCCGGGTGGCGCCGCCCAGCAGCAGCGTCACGGCCGCGCCCAGCCGCACCCCCGGCACGACGTCGGGCCGCGGCGGTGCCGCCCAGAACCGGTCCCGGATGGGCGCCGGAGCGGCAGCGGCCGGCGTAGGCACGCCGGGCAGCCGCGCGATGTCCGCCAGCGTCGTACCGGTCGCGCCGACCAGCTCCTGCTGGACCGCGGCCAACGTCCGGCCGGCGGCCTGCAGTCGTTTGATGGCAACGAGTTGCAGCAGATGTCTGCGGCCGTACAGGGCGGTGCGACCACGCATCGCCGCGGGCCGGTCGAGCAGGCCGATCGTGGTGTACCAGCGGATCGTCCGCCGGTCGGGCACGTCGCGCACCCGCCCGTTGGACTGCCCCGGGTAGTCGGCGGCCAGCGCCTCGGCCACCCCGGCCGAGAGCTCGTCGATCGTCCACAGCCCGTCTTCCGACATGACGCCAGCGTGACACTGTCATGTGACAGTGTCAACGTGGCAGTGTCCCGGTCGAGGAGCAGGCAGCGTCGCCCGACCGGCACGTACCCTGCAAAGGTGCGCACGCGACCGACCCTGACCTGGACGCCCACGGGACCGCCGTTCCCGGCGACGACCAGCCTGACCGAGGTGCTCCGGGTCGTGGCGGACGGCCGGGTCGTGGTGCTGTCCGGCGCCGGGATCTCCACCGAGTCCGGTATCCCCGACTACCGCGGTGCCGAGGGCAGCCTGCGCAGGCACACGCCGATGACCTATCAGGACTTCGTGAGCAGCGCCGACGGCCGGCAGCGCTACTGGGCGCGCAGCCACCTGGGCTGGCGCACGATCGCCCGCGCCCGGCCGAACTCGGGCCACGCGGCGGTGGCGGATCTGCGCGGCCGCGGCTACCTCTCCGGTGTCATCACGCAGAACGTCGACGGCCTGCACCAGGCAGCCGGCACGCCCGACGTGGTGGAACTGCACGGCAGTCTGGACCGCGTGCTCTGCCTGGGCTGCCGGCAGACCAGTTCGCGCGACGAACTGGACCGGCGGCTGCGCTCGGCGAACCCGACATTCGAGGGCGCTGCCTGCCGGATCAACCCGGATGGCGACGTGGAACTGGCAGAGGATGCGGTGCGCGAGTTCCGCCTGGTCGGCTGCGCCGATTGCGCGGGCGGGGTGCTGAAACCGGACGTGGTGTTCTTCGGCGAGAACGTGCCGCAGCCCCGGGTCCAGGAGTGCTACCGGCTCATCGACGAGGCCAATGCGGTGCTCGTGCTGGGCTCGTCGTTGACCGTGATGTCGGGCCTGCGCTTCGTGCGGCACGCGGCCAGGACCGGCAAACCCGTACTCATCGTGAACCAGGGTCAGACCAGAGGCGACGCGCACGCGCGGGTCCGCGTCGACCGGCCGCTGGGCGAAGCACTCACCGAGCTGACTGCCCGGCTGCCGTGAGCCCGGCCAGGTAGGCGTCCTCGGCCGGGTAGTCGAACAGCCTGCCGAAGTACTCCGGATCGGGTGCGGCGCCCGCCCCGGCCAGCCAGTCGACCTCGGCGGCCACGGTGGTCGCGTAGTCGCCCACCGGCCGGTAGCCCAGTTCGATCGCGGCCGTCAGGTCGAGGACCACCGGATGCGTCGACTCCCACGGGTGGTGGCCGAGGTCGGGCACGTCGTCGGCCAGCAGCACCTCCTGCCACGTGTGGCCCAGCCGGCGCGCGATGACCCGCGCGATCTCCAGCGCACTGGGCGCGTCCGGGTCGGCGCTGTTCAGGATCCGCTGACCCGGCTTCGCGGCGGCAACCTCGATCAACGCCGCGATGTTGGCCGCGGCCGTCGGGTGCACGACACCGGCACCGCGACCGGCGAGCAGCACGGCGGGCCGCCGGTCGAGGATGCGCTTGACGAAGAACCATTCCCGGGGCCGCGGCGAGCCGACGCCGTGTATCCGGGAGGGCCGCACCACGGTCACGGGCGCGTCGCCGTCCAGCAGTACGTGCTCGGCGGCGACCTTGTTCGGGCCGTAGCCCTCCCGGCTGTCGTAGGGCATGCCGCCGGGTGCCATCGTCGGCTGGGTCTCCGGGATCGGACCGCCGAAGTCCGGGGCGAGGTCCGAATTGGAGTGACGGCCTGCCGCGTCGACGTAGACCGCCTTGCTGGAGATCATCACCGTCGATCCGGCGTCCAGTGCCAGCGGCAGCAGCGCCCTCGCATCCGCTGCCGTGTAACAGACACAGGCCACCAGCAGGTCGGCTCCGGCACCGAGGGCCGCACGCAGCTGCCCGGCGTCGGCCCGGTCCGCCGCGACGAACCGGCCACCCGCCGCCGCGATATCGGCAGGCAGGTGCGCCGGATCGCGGCCGACGAGGTCGACGTCCCAGCCGCCGCTGAGCAACCGGCGGGCCGTCGCGGCACCGATCATGCCGGTGCCGCCGAGGATCAGTGCGCGGGCCATTCGGCCGAGCCTAGTGCCGCGCCCGGCCTCGTCCGGGCGAGATCGAGCAGGATCGGGCGCGGCACTTCCGCTACGGGCTGGGCGTCGGGAACGCGACCGGACTGTGCTTGCCGGCCGTGTCCACCGCGCGCACGCCGAGGAACACGTTGTCCTTGGCGATCGGCACGGTCGCCGTGATGACGTTGCCGACCGGTATCACCTTCGTCCAGTCCGGCTCGGTGCACGGCCGCCACATGATCTCGTAGCCCGCGATGTCCGGGTCCGGGCTGGCCGCCCACGAGATCGTGCTGTCGTTGGTGAGCACGGCGTCGTTGAGCACCGCGTTCTTCGGGGTGCCCGGCCCCTGGGCCAGCGACCACATCGCCGACGTGTTGATCTTGGCGACGCGGAGCAGGAAGTCGAAGTCCACGAACTCGATCAGGTCACCGAACTGGACCCCGTCGACGATGCGGGTGTCCTGGTGCTGGTGGGCGAAGTTCTCGTGCGGCTCGGTGAACCGGGCCGCGGGGAAGCCCTGCTGCAGGAACGGGATGTGGTCGCCACCGCGCAGGAACCGGTCCCGCCGGTAGATGATGTGCGCGTTGGCGTCGGTCTGGGGGTTGTTCGCCACGTTGGTGACGAACCTGGCCAGCTGCCTGCTGGTGGAGTCGTTGTCGCCGCCGTCGGCCTGCCGGACCGCGCGTTGCGCCGGCGTTTCCGAGTCGAGGATGCCTTCGGAGAACAGCCGCAGCGCGTGCGGGTCCACCACGCCGTTGTCCGCCTTGGCACTGCCGACGATGTCGTTGGTGAACATGCCCTGGACGTCCGCACCCGCGGCCTTGAACTGCTGGGCCATGAACGCGGAGCCGAAGGTGCCCTGCTCCTCGCCTGCCACCGCGGCCATCACGATGGTCGCCTTGGACTCGCGGGTCGCCAGAACGCGGACCATCTCCATCGCCACGGCCACGCCCGAGGCGTCGTCGTCGGCGCCGGGTGCGTCGCTGGTGAAGTTGGCCAGGTCCGTGACGCGGGAGTCGTAGTGGCCGGTCACGACGTAGATCCGGTCCGGCTCGACGGAACCCCGCAGGGTGGTGACCACATTGGTGATCACCGTGGGCGTCGGGATGCCCGCCGACACCGGCTGGGTGAACGACTGCAATTCCACGGTCATCCGGCCGTTGGACGGTGCCGCGAGCCGCTGCATTTCCGCGAAGATCCAGTCCCGGGCGGCGCCGATGCCTCGGTTCGGGTCGGTCTGGCTGGACAGCGTGTGCCGGGTGCCGAATGTGGTCAGCTTCTGCACGATGTCGTGCAACCGGTTCTTGTCCAGCTCCGAGAGGATCTGCCGGAGCTCACGGTCGGGCGCCTGCGGACGCATCGGATTGCCCGGCCCGGCGGGAAAGTCAGGGGTACCTGATCCGGAATTGCCCGGGCCGCCGTCCGCGAAAGCGGTACCGGGGCTGGCCAGACTGGCGGCACCGGCGGCAGCAGCCGCCGCGGAGACTGCGAGAAAACCTCGGCGGCTCGGTCGGAGCGGGGAGGATTCCTGTCCTGGTTCAGTGTTGGACATAGGCTGGTTCTACGCTGCGCCGGCTCGCATTGTCGATAGCCCCAACGAACCAATTACTGTATCGCGGCGTTCACATTAACAATGTCACCCTCCGCATTGCCGGACAAATCGCCGATATAGTTTGCGCACAAAAGCCTGCGGACCACATGGGAATGACATGTTTATTGTCGGAATCCGATTCCGGTGAAATGGCGCATTGGTCATCGGTGTCAGCTCGGGCTGCGCTTGTCGGACCGGCACGGCACCATGACCGAATGGAGATCCAGGAGACGAACCGGCGGGTCATCGACCAGTTCCGGGCAGGTGGCGAGATCGAGGGCATGCACCGGGATCGACTCGTGCTGCTCACCACAGTGGGCGCGAAGTCGGGCGAGCGCCGCACCTCGCCGATGATGTTCCACCCCGACGAGGATCGGATCGTCGTCATCGCGTCCAACATGGGCGCTCCACGACACCCCGACTGGTACGTGAACCTGGTGTCCGACCCGCACGTGGTCGTCGAGGTCGGTGACGACGTGTACGAGGCAGTCGCCACCACCCTCACCGGCGCCGAACGGGAACGCATGTGGGACGAACTGGTCCGGCTCTACTCGTTCTTCGCGGACCACCAGGCCGGGACCTCCCGGCAGATCCCGCTGGTCGGGCTGAGCAGAGCCGAGCCTGCCTGAGGATCTACCGCAGCGGCGTGTGCTCGGCGGGCACGGTCTCCTGCGGCGACGGCGGTCCCGGCGGCGTGCCGTCGCCGAACGGCCTGCCGCCCAGCGCCTCGCGGCCGTGCGGTGTCAGCCAGTTGGCCAGGTCCGGGCCTGCCGGCACGATGCCGGTCGGGTTGATGGTGCGGTGCACCACGTAGTAGTGCCGTTTGATGTGGTCGAAATCGGTCGTGTCACCGAAACCGGGGGTCTGGAACAGGTCCCGCGCGTAGGCCCAGAGCACCGGCAGCTCCGACAGCTTCTGCCGGTTGCACTTGAAGTGGCCGTGATAGACGGCGTCGAACCGGGCCAGCGTGGTGAACAGCCGCACGTCGGCCTCGGTGATCGTGTCGCCGACCAGGTAGCGCTGGTCGCGTAGCCGGTCGGACAGCCAGTCCAGCCGGTCGAACAAGCGGTGATAGGCCTGCTCGTACGCGGCCTGCGTCGGCGCGAAGCCGGCCTGGTAGACACCGTTGTTGACGTCCCGGAACACCAGCTCGGCGACCTCGTCGATCTCCGCCCGCAGTTCCGGCGGGTACAACCGCGGCGCCCCCGGCCGGTGGAACGCCGTCCACTCGGTCGACATGTCGAGTGTGATCTGGTTGAAGTCGTTCGTGACGACCTGGCCGGTCGGGACGTCGACGATGGCGGGCACGGTGATGCCGCGCGGGTAGTCGGGATAGCGCGCGAAGTAGGCGTCCTGTAGCCGCTCGATGCCGAGCACCGGGTCCTTGCCACCCGGGTCGAGATCGAATGTCCAGCTGCGCACGTCGTGCGTCGGGCCGGCCACCGCCATGGACAGCGCGTCCTCAAGACCGAGCAACCTGCGCACGATGATCGCGCGGTTCGCCCACGGGCACGCACGCGCCACGGCCAGCCGGTAGCGGCCCGCTTCGACCGGGTAGCCGTCGCGGCCGTCGGCGGTGATGCGCGTGGTGATGTAGTTCATGTCCCGGCTGAACTCGCCGGTGTCCCGCTCCGCAGTGGTGGCCATGCCCCCGATTTTGCCCTGTGCGCCGGCCGGCTACTCGCCGACCGGGCCGTCCGCCAGCTCGACCACGATGTCCAGGTGACCCACGTGCCGCGCGTACTCCTGGAACACGTGCAGCAACACGCGTTCCAAGGTCGGCGGCGGGTCGGCACTCTCCCACCGCGGCCCTGGCGCGCCGACGGCGTCCAGGTCGTGTGCCGCGACTATCGCCGCGGTCCGCTCTGCCTGTGCGCCCAGCGCCGCGACCAGGTCGGCGAAGGTCTCCCCGGGTGCCACGTACCAGCGGTCGTCGCGCGCGTCGCCCCACGGTTCGGCGACCGAACGCCCCTCGAACCCCCATTCGAACCAGCGCAGCTCGACGAACGTCAGGTGCTTGAGCAGTTCGATCGGCGTCCAGCCGGACGGCAGCCTGCTGGCCCGCAGCGCGGCCTCGGGCAGTGACTCGAGCCGGTGCACCAGGGTCGACCGGTAGAAGTCCAGGTAGCGCAGGAACACCTCGGCACGGGACGACGCCGGATCGGTCGACTCGGGGAACGGCACTGGTTTCTCGAACGGCAGTGGTCGCTTGAACGACGGCGCTTGCTCGAACGACGGCGCTTGCTCGAACGACGGCGCTTGCTCGAACGACGGTGGTCGCTCGAACGACGGTGGTCGCTCGAACGACTGTGTTTCCTCGATCGGCGGTGGTTGCCCGATCGGCGGTGGCTCGGTCACGGGCCGAGTATCGCGCGGGCCACCGACCGCCGCCCGCACATTTGTCGCGCCGGCCGACGGATCGGGCGGGGCGCTGGCAGACTCGGCCAGGTGAGGGGCACGCTGATGGGACTGGCACGGGCGTGCCATCCGGAGGCGTGTCTGGCGGTCGCCACCGTCGCCGCGCTGCTGGGCGTGGCCGTCGGGCGCGGTGCGGCGACGATCGTGCTGATCGCCGCGGCCGTGCTGGCCGGGCAGCTGTCCATCGGCTGGTGCAACGACTTCCTGGACGCGGACCGGGATGCCGCGGCCGGTCGCACGGACAAGCCGGTGGCGTCGGGTGCGGTGAGCAAGCGGACGGTGGGCGTCGCGACGCTGGTGGCCGGGCTGACGTGCGTGCCGCTGTCACTGGCGGTCGGCTGGCTGCCGGGCGGCCTGCACCTGGTGGCCGTCGCGTCAGGGCTGGCCTACGACCTGTGGCTGAAGGCGACAGTGGCATCGGTGGTGCCCTACGTCGTGTCGTTCGGCCTGCTCCCGCTGTTCGTGGTGCTCGGGCCGGACCCGAGTCCGCCGTGGTGGCTGGCGGTGGCGGGGGCGCTGCTCGGCGCGGGGGCTCACTTCGCCAATGCGCTGCCCGACCTGGAGGAGGACACGGCCGGCGGCGTGCGGGGCCTGCCGCACCGGCTCGGCCCCACGGTCAGCCGGTGGGTGGCTGTGGTGTCGCTGGTGGGCGCGACCGTGGTGCTCGTGATCGGGCCGAGCGGTCACCTGCTGCCGCGCGTGCTGCTCGCCGCGGTGTCGGTCGTCGTGCTCGCGGTCGGGCTGGTCCTCGGCCGCCGACCTGGGTCGCGCGCCGCGTTCCGGGCAGTGCTCGTCGTCGCGCTGCTCGCCGTGTGCCAACTGGTCGTCGCGGGCGCGTCGCTGCGCTGACGCCCGGTCAGAGCAGCCGCAACTGGGCCGGTTTGCGCGGTCGCTCGGTCGGCGCCTCGACCCGGTCGGCGAGCCGGTCGTCCAGCGCGGCCAGGAACGGCGACGGGCGCAGTTCCGCTGCCCTGCCCGGCCGGTCGTCGCGCAGTGGGTGGCTCAGGTACAGGTGCGACTGGGCCCTCGTCATCCCGACGAAGAACAGCCGCCGTTCCTCCGCCTCCGCGGCACGCGAGCTGTCACCCGCCCAGCGCAGCGGCAGCAGCCCGTCCGCACACCCGACCACGAACACCACCGGGAACTCCAGGCCCTTCGCCGCGTGCAGCGTCAACAGCGAGATCCGGTTCGCCCTCGGGTCCCACGTGTCCACCTCGCTGCCCAGCGCCAGTTCGGCCCGGAACGCGGCCGGATCACCCGGATACCGCTCGGCCAACGGCAGCAACAGGCCCACCGCCGCCCGCAGGTCCTCCTCGGCGCCGGACAGTTCGGCCACCGCGCGCTCGACCGCCGCGCGCAACAACGACACCGTCGAACCGGACCCGGTGACGTACGGCAGCAAGGCCCGCACTCCGGCGTGATCGCGTAGCCGGTCGTGCGATCGACGCTGGAACGGCAGGCCCTCCTTCGCCAGTGCGGCCATCAGGGGCCGCGCCTGCCCACCTGTCCGGTACAGGATCGCGATGTCGTCGAAGGACAGTCCACTCGCGACTCCGTCCGTGCGGACCCGACCCGAGTCGTGTGCGTGGAACGAGGACCCGCCCAGCAGCTCCTCGATGGTCCGCACCACGAATCGCGCTTCGGCATCGGCGTCCGCCGTGGGCCGGATGACGATCCGCGCTCCGTCCGTGGCCCGCTTTCGCTCTGCCTGCAACACCCGATCGGGCACCAGCGTCGCCGGTGCCACCGCGGCCAGCGCACCCGCCACGATCACCGGGCTGGACCGGTAGTTGCGGGTCAGCGACACCACGGTCGCGGCCGGATAGTCCTGCCGGAACCTCAGGAAGAACCCGACGTCCGCACCGCGGAACGCGTAGATCGCCTGGTCCGGATCGCCGATGACACAGAGGTTCCCGCCGTCGCGCCCGGTCGGCGGACACAGCAGGCGCAGCAGCCGGTACTGCAGCTCGTCGACGTCCTGGTACTCGTCGACGCACACCCGCAGGTACCGCTCCCGGCACAATGCCGCGACATCGGGCCGCCCGGCCAGCAGGCGCACCGGCAGGGTCAGCAGGTCGTCGAAGTCGACCAGACCGGCCTCGTGCAACGCGGTGTCGTAGCGCTCGGCGAGATCGTCGGGCACCACGTCCGGCCCGGCCTCGCCCGCCGCCTCGGCCGCGAACCGGGCGGCGGCGGCACGTTTGGTCCGCGACACCGAGTCCAGCGCGGTCCGCAGCTCGGTCGCCGTCGCGTCGGGCAACAGGGTGCGCAGCACGGCGACGCGCCTGCTCTCGTCCGCGACGGCGAAGTCGTCGTCCAGGCCCGCGTCCTTGGGCCATTCGCGCACCAGGTCGAGCCCGAACCGGTGGAACGTGCCCACGGTGACTTCGGCCGCCTGCTCGCCGAGCAACCCGGTCAGCCGCTCGCGCAGTTCCTCGGCCGCGCGCCGGGTGAACGTGATCGCGAGGCACCGCGCGGCCGGAATGCCCTCGGATCGGACGATCCGCGCGAGCCGGTGGGTCAGCGTGCGGGTCTTGCCGGTCCCGGGGCCTGCCACGATCAGCAGCGGCCCGCTGCTCACCGCGGCCGCCGCGGCCTGGTCCGGATCGAGCCCGGCGAGCCCGGCGACCACGGCCTGGTCCGGATCGAGCCCGACGAGCCCGGCGACCGCGACGGCAGCGGGCTCGGCAGCCGGCTCGACGGCGACCGGCGCGGGCGATGGTCGCGCTGCCGCAACGGGTTTCGCCGGAGCCAGCACGTCGAACAGGCCCGGTGTCGCCATGGCCAGCTCACCCGGCTCGAACAGTGAGATCAGGCCGTACTCGCCGTCATAGCCCGCCTCCCGTTGCACCCGGCCCGAACGCAGCCGCTCGATGGCCTCGACCAGCAGGGGCGACCGGGCCCGGTGCAGCTCGTCGATCGGGATTTCCAGCAGCACGCCCAGTTCCGGGCCGAGCGCGGTCACGACCTGGTCGACGGCTGCCCGCACCGACTTGCTCTTCGGCCCGACGCCGATGATCTCGCCCAGGATCTCCGGCAGGGCGACGATGTTCGCGAACTCGCCCGCCGTCGCGGGTCTGCCGCCGTCCGTCCGGTCGGCCAGCTCGGCGATCCGGTGCAGCACGCCGATCGTCAGCGGTTTGCCGCACTCGGGGCATAACCCTTGGTGCGCCTTGGTTTCGGCCGGCGTCATCCGCACACCGCACTTGCGGTGCCCGTCGTGGTGGTACTTCCCCTCCTCGGGGAACATGTCGACCGTACCGACGTAACCGGCACCGGTCGCCAGCGCGTCACGCAGCTGCGGGAAACCCAGTTCGGTGTCCAGGATCGTCGCGTTGCGGCCCAGGGCGGGCGGCGAGTGCGCGTCGGAGTTGCTGACCAGGTGGTAGCGGTCCAGGCCGGACACCTGCCAGTTCAGCTCCGGGTCGGACGACAGCCCGGTCTCCAGCGCGAACACGTGGTCGGCGAGATCGGCGTAGCAGTCCTCGACCGCGTCGAAGCCGGATTTCGAGCCCAGCACTGCGAACCACGGCGTCCATACGTGCGCGGGCACGAGGTACGCGCCGTCGCCGGACTCCAGTGTGATCTCCAGCAGATCCCGCGAATCCAGCCCGAGGATGGGCCTGCCGTCCGAGCCGAGGTTGCCGATCTTGGCCAGTGCCGCGGTGAACTTCGCCATCGCGTCGAAGTCGGGCAGGTGGCAGAGGTGGTGCACCTTGCGGGTGCGGTCGTCCCGCTTGTAGATCGTGGAGATCTCGACTTCGAGCTGGAACCGAACCGGCCCGTGACAGGTCGGCGGCAGCGTGCGCAGGACCTCGCGATCCAGGTCGTCACGCAGCCGGTAGAGCCCGTTCTCGGCGGGCACGAGCGACGTGCGCAGTTCCTCCGCCCACGCGGGGTGCGTGACGTCGCCCGTGCCCAGCACGGTGATGCCCTTGCGTCTGGCCCACCAGGCCAGGTGGACCAGATCGCAGTCCTTGCTACACGCCCTGCTGTACTTCGAGTGCACGTGGAGGTCCGCGTAGTAACGCACGGACCGGCATCCTGCCACACGGCAGGAGCCCGCGAACTCAGGCTGTGACGGCCCCACCGGCGGACGCACCGGCGGTCGCCGCCGCCTGTTCGGGCGCGTTCTCCGGGAAGTGGCACGCGACCTGGTGCCCCGACGCCAGCTCGGCCAGCGGCGGCTCCTGGCTGGCGCAGATGTCCTGCGCCTTCCAGCACCGCGTACGGAACCGGCAGCCGGACGGCGGGTTCAGCGGGCTCGGCACGTCACCGACGAGCCGGATCCGCTCCCGCTTGGTGCGCCTGCCCGGGTCGGGCAGCGGCACCGCGGACAGCAGCGCCACGGTGTACGGGTGCATCGGCGATTGGTAGAGCTGCGTCGCGTCGGCGATCTCGACGATCTTGCCCAGGTACATCACGGCGACCCGGTCGGACACGTGCCGCACCACGGACAGGTCGTGCGCGATCATCACGTAGGTCAGGCCCAGCTCCTCCTGGAGGTCCTCCAGCAGGTTGATCACCTGGGCCTGGATGGACACGTCCAGTGCGGACACCGGCTCGTCGGCGACGATCAGCTTCGGCTTGAGCGCGAGCGTCCTGGCGATGCCGATGCGCTGCCGCTGGCCGCCGGAGAACTCGTGCGGGTACCGGTTGTAGTGCTCCGGGCTCAGGCCGACCAGTTCCAGCAGGTCCTGGACCGCCCGCTTGACGCCGTGGGGCGTCTCCACGTGCTGCAACCGGTACGGGGCACCGACGATGGTGCCGACGGTGTGCCGGGGGTTCAGCGACGAGTACGGGTCCTGGAACACCATCTGGACGTCGCGCCGCAGCGGCCGCATCCGGCCCATCGACAGGTGGCTGATGTCCCGGCCGTCGAAGACGATCTTGCCGGCGGTGGGCTCCAGCAACCTGGTGAGCAGCCGGCCGGTGGTGGTCTTGCCACAGCCGGACTCGCCGACCAGGGACAGGGTCTCGCCCTTGCGCACGGTGAAGTCCAGGCCGTCCACAGCCTGCACGTCACCGGCCTTGAGCCGCAACACTCCCCGGCGCACCGGGAAGTACTTCTGCAGCCCGGTGACCTCCAGCAGATTGCTCGATTCGGTGTCCGTCATCGTCTTCCCGCTCCTGCCACTTCCTTGCCCGTGCTCGTCGGTCGCGTCCGCGGACGTGTGCTGCCCGTCCGGCTCATTCGCGGTGCCGCTCACAGGTTCGGCTTGATCTCGGTGTCCCACAACCGCAACCGGTTCTCCGCGCTGAGGTGACAGGCCACCTGATGGCGGCCGTCGACCTCGCGCAGCTGCGGCACCTCGTCGGTGCACCGACCGTCGTTGAGCTCGGGGTAGGCGCAGCGGGGGTGGAACGCGCACCCGGAGGGCACGTTGATCAGACTGGGCGGAGTGCCCTTGATCGGCATCAGCCGGTCGGTGCGCTCACGGTCCAGCCGGGGCATCGAACCGAGCAGGCCCCACGCGTACGGGTGCTGCGGCATCGAGAAGATGTCCTGCGCGGGCCCGTACTCGGCGGTGCGCCCGGCGTACATCACCATGATGTCGTCGGCCAGCTCGGCGACCACGCCGAGGTCGTGGGTGATGATGATGACGGCCGAGTTGAACTCGCGCTGCAGGTCCCGGATCAGGTCCAGGATCTGCGCCTGCACGGTGACGTCCAGCGCCGTCGTCGGCTCGTCCGCGATCAGCAGCTCCGGGTCGCAGGACAGCGACATCGCGATCATCGCGCGCTGCCGCATACCGCCGGAGAACTGGTGCGGGTAGTCGTCCACCCGGGACGCGGGCTGCGGGATGCCGACCCGGTCGAGCATCTCGATCGCGTGCTTGCGGGCGGCGGATTTGCTGACCTTGTTGTGGATCCGGTAGGCCTCGATGATCTGCGCGCCGACCGTGTAGTACGGGTGCATCGCCGACAGCGGATCCTGGAAGATCATGGCCATCTTCTTGCCGCGCAGCGCACGCACCCGCTCGTCACTGGCCTTGACCAGTTCCTCGCCGTCCAGCCAGATCTCACCGGTGATCTTGGCCCTGGTGTTCTTGTGCAGGCCCATGACAGCCAGGCTCGTGACGCTCTTGCCGGAGCCGGACTCGCCGACGATGCCCAGTGTCTTGCCGCGCTCCAGCGAGAACGACATGCCGTCGACGCTCTTGACCACGCCGTCGTCGGTGGGGAAGTGCACGCGCAGGTCACGCAGTTCGAGGAACGCACCCGGCGGGGTCGGCTCGTTGTCCACGAAGCCGTCCGTGCCGGGCAGCGGGCGGACGTCCACGAAGCCGTCCGCCCCGTTGCCGCTGCTCGGATTGCTCATCAGTACCGCACCCTCGGATCGATGACCGCGTACAG
This sequence comes from Candidatus Melainabacteria bacterium, assembly GCA_963780635.1. Classification (GTDB taxonomy): domain Bacteria; phylum Actinomycetota; class Actinomycetes; order Mycobacteriales; family Pseudonocardiaceae; genus DATEPR01. The sequence continues at coordinate 791,444 of CAWACW010000011.1, read as the reverse complement.
GATGTCCACGACCAGGTTGGCGATGACCACGAAGAACCCGGCGAGCATCGTCACGCCGAGGATCTCCGGCAGGTCCTGGTCACTGATCGCGTTGATGGCGAACTGTCCCAGACCGTTGAGCGAGAACGCCTTCTCGGTCAGGACCGCGCCACCGATCAACAGACCGATGTCCAGGCCGAAGATGGTCACGATGGGCGTCAGGGTGGCGCGCAGGCCGTGTTTGACCACGACCGTACGTTCGCGCAGGCCCTTGGCCCTCGCGGTGCGGATGAAGTCCTCACCCATCGTCTCCAGCATGCCCGCCCTGGTCAGCCGGGCGTACAGCGCGGCATACAGGAAGGCCAGCGTCACCCAGGGCAGGACCAGCGACTCGGCCCACTTCGCCGGGTTCTCGGTGAGCGGCGTGTAGGTACCGGCGTCCGGGAAGAGCGGAATCGTATCTCGGAAGATCGCCAGGGACAGCAGCGCGGTGAAGAAGACCGGTAGCGACACACCGGCGAGTGCCGCACTCATCGCGGCCCGGTCGAAGAACGAGCCTCGTCGTAGTGCCGACAGCACGCCGATGCCGATGCCGGCGACCAGCCAGAGGATCGCGGCCCCGATGGCCAGCGACGCCGTGACCGGAAGTGCGTCCAGCATCTGCGGGAGCACCGGTTGCTGGTTGTGGAAGGAGTAGCCGAAGCACGGGGCAGGACAGTGCTCGATGGCCGTGCCGGTGTTGTAGTCCTGGCCGGCGACGATGCCCTCGACAAACCGCCCGTACTGGATGTACACCGGCTGGTCCAGCCCGAGTTTGACCTCGGTGGCGTGGATCTGCGCCGGGTTCGGGTTGCGACCCACGTACTGCGCTGCCAGCTGGTCGGTGGTCTGCCCGGCGAGCCGAGGCACGAGGAAGAACACGGCGAACGTCGCCATGCTGACGACAATCAGCATCAGCACAGCGCTGAACAGTCGCCGGATGATGAACGCGATCACATCGGACGGCGGCGGTGGCCGGCGGGTTCGCCGCCGGCCACCGGTGCCTTCACCTGCCTCGGGTCGGAACGGTAATCAGGAAGACAGGCCCAGCTGCGTGTAGTCGTACATGCCGTAGGCCTGCGTGACGTACACGTTGCTTACCTTCGGGTTGCGGTAGAGCAGGGCCTTCGCGTACACCTCGGGCAGGATCTCCGCCTGGCTCATGATCTTCTGATCGAGCTGGCGTGTAGATCGCCGTACGGGCGTTCGCGTCGGGGTTCTTCGCCGCAGCGTCCAACATGGCGTTGATCTGCGGGTCGTTCGTCATCTGCAGGTTGGTGTTACCAGCCGGCTTGATGCTCCGGCCGTCGATGACCTGGGACAGGAAGCCGAAGCCCGACGGCCAGTCAGCACCCCAGCCCGCCATCGCGATGCCGATGTCGTGCGACTTCATGTACGACGGCGAGCCGGCAAAGCTCGTGTAGTACTGGCCGCTCTGGAACTGGTTGATCTGCGCCTTCACGCCGATCTTGGACAGCGCCTGCTGGATGCCCTGCGCGGCAGCGACCTCCTTGGGGCGGTCACCACGAGCGGCGATGTTCAAGCTGAAGCCGTTGGGCTGACCGCAAGCCTGCAGGTCGGCCTTCGCCTTCGTGATGTTGCCGTTCGGGTTCGCCAGGAAGCCGTAGGCGTCGGACTTGACGTAACCGGTGTCGTTCGGCGTCAACATCGTGGTCGCGATGTCACCACCGGCCAGGGGGCCACCGTAGGCAGCCTGCTGCGTGATGTGGTCCGTCGCGTCCAGCACGGCCTTGCGGCAGTTGATGTTGTTCAGCGGAGCGACCTGCTGGTCCAGCGCGGCATAGTCGAGGAAGCCCGTGGTCGGGTCGTCGGCCTGCTTCTTCAGCGTGGCGTTGCCGTTGATCCGGTCCTTGGCCGCCGTCTGCACGCCGGTGCCGTCGAGGTCGATGTCGAGCTGACCGGACAGCAGCCGGCTGTCGATGTCAGCAGCCGACACGTTGTAGGCCACGTCGACCTCGTCGACCAGCTGCTTGTCCACCGGGTCGGTCGCGGCGCTCCAGTTCGGGTTCTTGACCAGCGTGAAGCCCGTGTTCGGGTTGAAGCTCTTGAACATGTACGGGCCACTGGAAACCGGGTGCGTCTGGTAGTTGGCACCCGTGTCCTTGCCGGGCGGCACGGGGGCCGTCTGCGGCAGGGTCGCCAGGTAGTCGAACTCGGCGAACGGCTGCGACAGGTGGAAGACGATGGTGGTGTCGTTGGGCGTGTCGATCGACGTCAGGCCCATCTTGTCCGGCGTCTTGTCCTTGTACGCACCCGGGTAGGTCGGGTCGGCCAGGTACTGCTTGAAGTACGTCGGGCCGTTGGGCAGGATGTCCGGCGCGTAGCTGGTGCTGCGCTCGATGGCGTACTTGACATCCTTGGTGGTGATCGGCGAGCCGTCTTCGAACTTCAGGCCGGACCGGATGGTGTACGTCCAGGTCAGACCGTTGTCACTCATCTTGCCCAGGCCGGTGGCGAGGTCCGGCACGAGCTGCAGGCCCGCCTTGCCGGGAGCGGCCTTGTAGGTGAGCAGCGGACGGGCGTAGATACGGCTGAAGTCCCAGTTGAACGCGTAGTACGTGTTACCGGGGTCGGTCGAGTCACCCGTGTTGGTCAGCGCGAGCTTGAGCGTGCCGCCCTTGTGGTCGGAGGCGTTGACAATGCCGGTCAGACCGGCGTTGTACGCGACGTTCGAACTGCCGCTGCTGCTACTGCTGCCGCTGGACCCGCTGCCACACGCAGCCAGCAGGCTCAGCCCAGCACAAACGGCGATGAACGCCGCTGTGTTCTTGCGTTTCATACGACTGACACGCCTCCTCGTTTGAATTTTGTGGAGCGAGCGGGGATGGAACACGGCTAGTAGGAACGCGGATCCAACGCGTCCCGCAATCCGTCGCCGAGCAGGTTGAACGCCATCACCGCGATGAAGATCGCCAGGCCCGGCACCAGGACGTACTCGGGGTCGATCGAGTAGTACTGGTTGTTCACAGCGTCCGCGAGCAGTGCGCCCCAACTCGGTGTCGGCAGTCGCAAGCCGACGCCGAGGAAGTCCAGGGCTGCCTCGAACAGGATGTTCGTGGGGATGAGCAGAGTGGAGTAGACCAGGATCGGCCCGATCAGGTTGGGCAGCAGTTCATGCCACAGCACGTAAAATCCGCGTGCGCCGACGCTGCGCGACGCGTCCACGAACTCCCGTTCGCGCAGGGACAGCGTCTGGCCGCGGATGATCCGGCCGATGTAGGGCCAGTTGAAGAAGCCGATGACGAACACCAGCACCACCACGTGCAACGGGTTGCCCGACAGGCCGAACGCCTTGCCGCTGGGCGTGCTCTGCACGACACCGGTCAGCGCGATCGCGAACAGCAGCAGGGGGAACGCCAGGAACACGTTCATCAGCCAGTTGATGACGGTGTCCACCCAGCCGCCGAAGAAGCCGGCGACGACACCCATGATCGTGCCGATGACCACGGACAGCAGGGTCGAGCAGAACGCGATGAGCAGCGAGTACTGCGCTCCGACCAGGATGCGCGAGAGCATGTCGCGGCCGAACTGCGGGTCGACGCCCAGCGGGTGCGTGAGGCTCAGCCCACCGAAGAAGCCCGTGGGCTTGTCGGTGTTGAGGTCGATCAGGTTCTGGTGGTAGGTCGCGACATCGAGCACCCCGGCGCCCTGCAGGAACACCGACGCGATCGCGAGCACGATCAGCACGATGATGACGATGCCGCCCGCAATCGCCCAATGGTCCCGCTTGAGGCGGGTCCACGCGATTTGCCCGAGCGACCGCCCCTGGATGGCCCCTGGCGCGTCAGGCTGTATCTCTACCATGGATCCCGACAGATCGGCCGGTTCCAACGGTTCCAACGGCGCTGCCAACGCTGTGGCCCCTTTCCGCCGGGTAGGCAGTGTGCAACGGTTCCCGTTCGACTTCTGGCCGAGCGGGCTGTACGCGACTTTCCAATCTCAGACCGCGAGAAGGCTAGGCTCCTCGGCCGTCCGTGGCGCGATTGTGATTCAACTGTCCTCCAAACGGGGTACAGGGTACATTCAGCGCCATAGGCCCTTATGTGACGAAGGCGACATGCCTGCCGGTATCGGACGTCACACCGCACAACCCGAACCAGGGCAGCTTGGGCCGATCGGCCACATCCCTTAAGCCAAAGAGACTAACTGCTCACGGTGCTCGTACTCCTCCGTGCTGCATACTCGGACATTCCAGTCAAGTTCACTTCGCCGTGCCAACCTGACCTCGGTCCGGATGTCGACTGCGGACACGATAGCTTCCGTTCACCTGACCGTTCGCACGCAGCCCCCTTTTTTGCCCATTCGGTGCAACGTCCGACACAGCCCGTCGCCGTTCGGTTGCGAACCGCATTCGACTCGGTAAGAAGCGGTACCGCCGGACCCGCGGCACACCGGAGCCTGTTCCGACATTCGGCGGAATTTATCCCGTGACACGTTCGGGTGCCGGTTACGGACGAACAACCGCCATATTCCGCACCCGGACATCAAGCACAAGGTCTGACGTGCGAAACCAACCACGCGTTCGGTCTGTCAATTGTCGACCGGACACCAACGGAGCAGTCGGACACGTTGTCGACATCAGTGTCCGGCGGGGCAACTCGGCGTACTCGACCACTCACTCGGGTCCTAACCGTGCCAAGATTGGCGGATCGTTATTTCCCGCCCCACGAGTTCGTACCGACGAGGACGCCCATGACTGGCACGGCGCCAGCGGCACGCCGAGATTACGGCGGCCGAACCGCAACGCAGCGCCGGGCCGAACGACGACAACGGCTGATGACGGCCGCACTCGAACTGTTCGGCACCGAGGGATATCCGGCTACATCCATCGAACGGTTGTGCGCCAGGGCCAACGTGTCCACCAGGAACTTCTACGAGGAGTTCGCCAGCAGGGAAGCCCTGCTGATCGCCCTGCACGACCACATCACGACGCGGGCGTTCGACGCGGTCATGGCCGCTGTCGGCGAGGTCATCGATGAGCCGACCGCGGTTCGCCTGGACCGGGCCGTCGAGGCTTACATCGGCACCACCTCGAGTGATCCGCGCTGGACCAAGATCGCTTATGTCGAGGTCGTCGGCGTCAGTGCCGCGGTCGAACGGCATCGGTTGGCGTGGCGCGCGAAAGTGGCCCAGCTGATCGAGGCCGAGGCGGCGCTGGCGGCCAGCCGCGGCGAGGCGGCGCAACGCGACTACAGCCTCACCGCCACGGCATTCATCGGGGCGGTGAACGAACTTGTCTACAGCTGGTCGATCAACGGCAGGCAGGTGCCACTGGCCGCCATTCAGGCCGAACTGACCCGACTGGCGCTGGCGGCGCTGTCGCGGTGAACGGCACTCCACTCGCGACGAATACCTCGGCCATACCGGTATCGTTCGTGATGCGAACGAATTGAATTACGGCACTCGCGCCAATCGACGCAGGTGACGCACTCGGATTAATCTACGACTCACACTTCCCTTCGTTCGAGAATAGAACTGTCGGTTCGCGTAACGCATCTCGCCCGGCCGTGCCGGTGATCCCGCTCACCGGCGCGGTCCGGTGATGACCTCGCGCGCCCGCGCCATTACCGGCCGTCGACGACTGTCACGATCGAGTAAGGGTTCGATGAGCCGCCGCGCGTCAGTCGGCGGCCCGCGGATACCTGCGCAGACCCTCGTTGCGCACCGGGCAGCCACCCGCCTCGCCCCGGCACGTGGCCGTGTCGCACTGGCGGCAGTTCCACCGCGTCGCACCGGGTTCACGCATCAGCCCGACCAGCACCTTGCCGACCGCATCGGCCAGCACCGTCCGCTCGGTGGCCGACAGTGGCGCCAGCACGTCGTTGAGCACGGCCGCTCGGGCGGCCGCCACGCGTTTGGCGGCAGCCCGGCCGGACGCGGTGAGCGTGATGGCGGTGGACCGCGCGTCCGGACCGGGGCGCCTGCGCACGTAGCCGGCCTTGGCCAGCGAGTCGACCAGCCGGACGGTGCCCGAGGACGTCAGCCCGAGCACCCGGCGCAACTGGTCCACCGACGGGCGCTCCAGGAAGTGGTGCAACGCGGAGAGCGCGGTGGCCGCGGTCTCCGACACCCCGGCGGCCTCGGCCATCGCGGCGCCGGTCCGGTCGCTGACGGCCAGCGCGAGCGCACCGACCAGATTCGCGTCGTGGTCGAGCCCGCCCGTCATGCCTCGATCATGCCTCGAACCAGTATTCGAGGGTGAGGGCGATGGCCGCTTCGCCGTGCAGGGCCCGGTAACCACCGTCGCCACGCAGGCCGGCGAGCTCACCGGTGCCCGAGCCGGGCACCACCGACCAGGCGACCTCGGCGACGCCGTCGGCATAGGCGCCGTGCGACTGGGCGACGAACGTGCCGGCGCGGCCGCCCAGCGTGCACGTGAAGTGCTCAAGACCCGCGTAGGGCACCGGGGCCTCCGTCGGCGGGTAGTACATCAGGGAGTCGGCCCTGCCCTCGCCGGCCAGGTCGCCCGTGTAGGTCTGCACCACGGTGGTCCTGGTCAGCTTCTCGGTACCGGCGAACTCCGCGTAGGGCTGCTCGTCCCAGGAGGTGATCCGGAACTCGGCCTTCGCACTCGTTGTCGTAACCATGGGCGGAGCCTAGTACTGATGTGTGCGTCAGTCACACGTTTCGGTATGGACCTGCGCTCGGACCGGGGTGGCCCGGCGACGTAGGCTGAGGCCCGGCTCACTGACACGTGCGAGGAGGCACGCCATGGCGAAGGCCACCGCGGCACGGCTCGTCGACCAGTTGGCCGGGGTCGTCGGCCCGGACCAGGTACTGGTCGGCGACGCGATCCCCGAGGACTACCGGCACGACGAGGCCCTTACCGCCACCCCGATCGCACCCGGTTGTGTGGTGCGGCCGGCAACGGCGGAGCAGGTGGCGGACGTGGTCCGGCTCGCAGCCGCGGAGGGCGTCCCGATCACGGCGCGAGGGTCGGGCAGCGGGCTGTCCGGTGCCGCGATCCCGTCGGCGGACGGCATCCTGGTGTCGTTCGAGCGGATGAACGCGGTACTGGAGATCGACACCGAGAACCACGTCGCGATCGTGCAGCCGGGTGTCACGCTGGCCGAGCTGGACGTACGGACCGCCGAGGCCGGGCTCACGTACCCCGTCTACCCCGGTGAGCTGTCCGGCAGCCTGGGCGGCAACGTGAACACCAACGCCGGTGGCATGCGGGCGGTGCGCTACGGCGTGACCCGCAACAACGTGCTGGGCTTGCAGGCCGTGCTGGGCACCGGCGAGGTGATCCGCACCGGTGGCCGGATCTCGAAGGTGAGCAGCGGCTACGACCTGACGCAGCTGATCATCGGCTCCGAGGGCACACTCGCGCTGGTCACCGAAGCCACGCTGAAGCTGCAGCCGCGCCTGCCGCACACCAGGACCGTGCTGGCGCCGTTCGGCGAGCTGGACGGCGTCGTGCGCGCGGTGCCCAGGATCGTGGCGAGCGGGCTGGCGCCCAGCATCCTGGAGTACATCGACGCGTTCACGATGGCCGCGATCACCTACACCACGAAGCTGACGCTGGGCGTGCCTGACGAGGTGCGGGACGCGACTCAGGCGTATCTGGTGGTGTCGCTGGAGAACACGACGGCCGAGCGGGTGGACGGCGACGTCGAGCGGTTGGGCGAGCTGCTCAGTGAGCTCGGCGCCACCGACGTGTACGTGCTGGACGGCGGCGCGGCCCGGCAGCTGATCGAGGCGCGGGAGAAGGCGTTCTGGACGGCCAAGGCGGCGGGCGCCCACGACATCGTGGACGTCGTGGTGCCCCGCAGCGCCATGCCGGAGTTCCTGGCGAAGGCCCGGCAACTGGCCCAGGACACCGGTTCCGGGGTCGCCGGGTGCGGGCATGCCGGCGACGGCAACGTGCACCTCGCGGTCTTCCAGGCGGATCCGCAGGTGCGCCACACGTTGTTGCGGGACATGTTCGCGGCCGGGCTGGCACTGGGTGGCGCGATCTCGGGTGAACACGGCATCGGCAGGGAGAAGAAGCCGTACTTCCTGGAGCTGACGGACCCTGCCGAGCTGGCGCTGATGCGCCGGATCAAGCAGTCGTTCGATCCGGCGGGCATCCTGAACCCGGAAGTCATGCTCGGCACCGAACCAGTACGGGAGAACGCATGAACGGCGCGCAGGCCCTGATCCGCACCCTCGTCGCAGGTGGCGTCGACGTGTGCTTCGGCAACCCGGGTACGTCCGAGATGCACTTCGTGGCCGCGCTGGACTCGGTACCGGACATGCGGGCGGTGCTCGCGTTGTTCGAGGGTGGCGTGACGGGCGCGGCGGACGGCTACGGCCGGATGGCCGACAAGCCGGCGGCGACACTGCTGCATCTCGGTCCCGGCCTGGGCAACGGCCTGGCCAACCTGCACAACGCACGGCGGGCGCACACGCCGATCGTGAACGTGGTCGGCGACCACGCGACGTACCACAAGCAGTACGACGCGCCGCTGGAGTCGGACATCGACGCGGTGGCGGGCACCGTGTCCGGCTGGGTCCGGCGCAGCGAGCACACGGCGGACGTGGCCACGGACGCGGCGGCGGCGATCGCGGCGGCGACGACGCCACCGGGCCAGATCGCCACCCTCATCCTGCCCGCCGACGTGTCCTGGTCGGACGGTGGCACGCCCGCCACTCCGGTCGCCGCACCGGCGCCTGCCGTGGTCGGCGACGACGTGGTCCGGTCGGCCGCCGCAGTGCTCGGCCCGGAGACGGTCCTGCTGCTGGGTGGGGCCGCGCTGCGCGAGGAGGGCCTGGCGGCGGCGAGCCGGGTGGCGGCGGCGAGCGGGGCGAAGGTGTTCGCGGAGACGTTCCCGGCCCGGATGCGTCGAGGCGCCGGCCTGCCGGCGATCGACCGCCTCGGCTACCTCGCCGAGCACGTCCAGCACCAGCTCACCGGAGCCCGCCACATCGTCCTCGCGGGCACGAAGGCGCCGGTGTCGTTCTTCGCGTATCCGGGCAAGGCAAGTGACCTGGTCCCGGAGGGCTGCGAGGTGCACACGCTCGCCGACCCGGGCCAGGATGTCGTGCAGGCACTGGCAAACCTGGCGGATCTCAGCGCGGCGAACGTGTCGCCCTCGCTGCAGGCAGCAAGTCGGCCCGCGTTGCCCACGGGCGCGCTGACGGTGCAGAACTGGGCCGACGTCATCGGCGCGCTGCTGCCCGAGGACGCGATCATCTCCGACGAGGCGAACACGTCCGGCGTGCTCGTCCCGGTAGCCACGGCAGGTGCCCCGGCCCACGACGTGCTGACGTTGACCGGCGGTGCGATCGGCCAGGGCCTACCGCTGGCGACGGGCGCGGCGGTCGCGTGCCCGGACCGGCCGGTGGTGTGCCTTGAGGCCGACGGGAGCGCGATGTACACGCTGTCGGCACTGTGGACGCAGGCGCGGGAAGGGCTGAACGTCACGACCGTGGTGCTGGCCAACAACGCGTACGCGATCCTGCGGATGGAGTTGCAGCGGGTCGGGGCGACGGAGGGCGGCCGGAAGGCGGCTGACCTGCTCGACCTGAGTCGACCGGGTCTGGACTTCGTGAGCCTGGCGAAAGGCATGGGTGTGCCGGCGAGCAGGGCGACCACGGCAGAGGAGTTGGCAGTCCAGTTCGAGAAGGCACTGGCCGAGCCCGGGCCACATCTCATCGAAGCGGCGGTCCCGTCGCTGCTCTGAGAGAAGAGTGTGCCGCCAGGTCAGCAGCCGCGACAGCACAGTCTCGTACTGACTCGGCTGGTGCACGGCGGCCGCGGTTTCGGTGTGGAGTCGGCCGGCCAGTTCGAGAAGGCACTGGCCGAGCCCGGGCCACATCTCATCGAAGCGGCCGTCCCGTCGCTGCTCTGAGAGAAGAGTGTGCCGCCAGGTCAGCAGCCGCGACAGCACAGTCTCGTACTGACTCGCCTGGTGCTCGGCCGCCGCGGTTTCGGTGTGGAGTCGGTGGCTCGGCTGGCGGCCGTTGGTTGATCGCCCGGCCGCCAGCCTGACCTCGCTCAGTCCTTCGGGCCGCCTGCCACGTAGATGACCTGGCCGGAGACGAAGGAGCTGTCGTCGCTGCACAGGAAGGAGATCGTGTTGGCGATGTCCTCCGGCTGCCCGACTCGCCCTACCGGAATCTGCGTTGCCGCGCCCTTCTGCATGTCCTCGAAGGACACTCCCATGCGCTCGGCGGTCTCCTTCGTCATCTCCGTGACGATGAAGCCCGGCGCGACCGCGTTCGCCGTGACGCCGAACCTGCCCAGTTCGATGGCGAGGGTCTTGGTGAAGCCCTGCATGCCTGCCTTGGCGGCCGAGTAGTTCACCTGGCCACGGTTGCCGAGCGCCGACGTGGACGACAGGTTGACGATCCGGCCCCATTTTGCCTGGACCATGTGGCCCTGTACGGCCTTGGACATCAGGAACGCACCGCGCAGGTGGACGCCGAGCACGGTGTTCCAGTCGTCGACCGTCATCTTGAAGATCAGGTTGTCGCGGATGACGCCCGCGTTGTTGACCAGCGCGGTCGGTGCGCCCAGGCGTTCGGTGATCTCGTCGACCGCTGCCGTGACCTTGTCCTCGTCGCTCACGTCGGCCGCGACCGCGATCGCCTTGCCGCCGGCCTGCGTGATCGCGTCGACCACCGGTGCGCCGGCTGCCGCGTCGAGGTCGACGACCCCGACCGCGAAGCCGTCCCTGGCCAGTCGCTTCGCTGTCGCCGCGCCGATGCCGCGCGCCGCTCCGGTCACGATCGCTACCCGCTCCGTCACGTGTCCTCCTCGTTGAGATCCGCTGGTCATGGCCGGACCAGCACCCTGGCGACCCGGCCCGCTGCCAGGTCGGCGAAGCCCTCCGCGATGCCGTCCAACCCGACCTCCCTGCTCACCATGGCACGAAGATCCAGATCACCCGACCTCACGTGGTCGAAGTAACCAGGCAGATCGCGTTGCGCGTCCAGCGACCCGTTCACGCACGGCAGGATCCGCCGGGCGAACGCGAACAGCTCCAGCGGCGAGAATTCCATCACGTCGTCTCGGCGGCCGATACCGACCACGGTGAGCGCTCCGCCCCGCCTGGCCAGTTTCCAGCTGTCCTTCATCGTCGCCGCCAGGCCGACACAGTCGAACACGTGGTCCGCGCCCCGGCCGTCGGTCAGCTCACGGACCGTCGATCGGACTTGCGGCCCGGCGATCACCGTGTCCGTGGCGCCGAACGTCGTCGCCAGCGCCAGCTTCTCCGGCACCCGGTCGACCGCGACGATCGGCCCGGCACCGGCGATCCGCGCACCTGCCACCGCGGACAGGCCCACGCCGCCGAGGCCGACCACGACCACCGACTCCCCCGCCCGCACGCCCGCCGTCGCCAGCACCGCGCCGACGCCGGTCGTCACCGCGCAGCCGAGCAGTGCCGCCAGGTCGACCGGGATGTCCGCGGGCAGCGGGTAGCACTGGTTGGCGCCGACCACGGTGTGCCGGGCGAAAGCCGCCGTGGACAGTCCTGGGTAGAGGGGCGTGCCCGCGCTGTCCCAGCCGTAGGTGACACCGGCCCGGTCGCCTGCGTGCTCGCACAGGTGTGGCTCGCCGTGCGTGCAGAACCAGCACTCGCGGCACGGTGGGTTCCACAGCAACAGGACCGGGTCGCCGACGGTGAGTCCGGTCACGCCGGCACCGATCTCCTCGACCGTGCCCGCCGCCTCGTGCCCGAGCACCACGGGCATCGACTGCGCGAGGACGCCGGTGGCCAACGACAGGTCCGAGTGGCACAAGCTGGCCGCGTCGATCCGCACCAGCACCTCGCCGGTACCGGGTGCGCGCAGCTCGACGTCCTCGACCGTGACCGGACCACCCGCTTCGCGGATCACCGCCGCCGTCGTACCCCGTCGCTCCGCCACCGTGCCTCCCCAGAACCGAACGCTGTTAGGTCATCGAGATCAGGCACACACAACCACAGCCGCGATAGCCCCACAAGGCCGGTGCCGAACAGGCCACACACCCGGCCCGAGTTACGGTGAACGCGCGACTTTTCCCGGAGGCTGTCCATGAACATGACCGGCACGCTGGCCCCACTGACCTGGGGCACGGCCCTGGGCACCTGGCGGTTCGGGCCGGTGACCGACGCGCTGGTCGTCATCGCGGCAGTGCTGTACCTGTACCGCGCCTACCTGACGCTGCCGAAGCTCGGCGAGCGCTGGCCCTTCGGTCGCACGGCCGCGTTCCTCGGCGCGCTCGCCGTGCTCGCCGTGACGCTGCAGAGTTCGATCGACGTGTACGGCCACGAACTGTTCTGGTTGCACATGATCGAGCACCTGCTGCTGATCATGGTGGTGCCGGTCCTGCTGATCCTCGGCCAGCCGATCCGGCTCGCGCACACCGGCGACGACGCCACGGCGGCCCGCACCGAGGCCCTGCTGCGCGGCCGGGTGGTCTCGGTCCTGACCTTCCCGTTGGTCGGTCTCGCCTCCTACGTGATCGTGCTGGTCGCCACGCACCTGTTCGGCTTCATGCCCGCGATGGTGGCGCACCCTGACCTGCACTACCTGGAGGTCGCGCTCTACCTGGTCAGCGGCTACCTGTACTTCCTGCCGCTGCTGGGCCGCGAGCCGGTCAAGCGCGAGCTGTCCTACCCGCTGCGGGTGTTCCTGCTGCTGCTGGGCATGGGCGCGGACACCCTCGTGGGCGTGCTGTTGATGTTGCAGGCCGTCGGGCTGAACCTGCCGCCCCGCAACTGGGGCCCGTCGCCGCTGACCGATCTGCACACCGGTGGCGGCATCATGTGGGTCGTCGGCGACGGCCTGATGTTCGCCATCACCGTGCTGGTCGTCGGCCAGTGGATGCGCGACACCGAACGGCAGAACGACACCGGCAAGTGGCTGGAGGCCGCCCGCCGCTCCACGATGGCCGACCACCTGGGCGTCGACTCGGTGGACGCGGACGACGAGAACGCGAACATCGACACCGACGATGCCGCGCTGGACGCCTACAACAGGATGCTGGCCAAGCTCAACCAGACGCACCGGGATCGGTGACCGGTTCGGCGGCCACGGTCGCGGGTGCCGGTTCGACCTTGCCCTTGCGCCACGCCGTCAGCCCCAGCACGCCGGCCAGCGGCAGCAGCACCAGGCCGGGCAACTGGTAGCGCCAGGAGAACTCGAACAGCGCCGCGATGCCCAGCACCGCCAGCGCCGAACCGGTGACCAGCAACGTGATGCCCGCCATGCCGGACCGCCTGCCGCGCCTGCTGAACCCGCCGACCAGGCCCATCAGCAGGGCCGCCAGCAGGATCGGGCCGGGCGTGTAGCCACCGAACTGGTAGTAGTGCAGGAACGCCGCCAGTGGCGCGTTCGTGCGCAGCGGCTTGCCGCCGTACTTCAGTGCGTACGCGTTGGTCTGGCCGAACACGTCGACCTGCGCGGCCGCCGGGTTGACCGTGAAGATCGGCGTGGTCTTGGAGAACTGCCACAGCCACGTCGGCGGGTCGCCGGGCAGGCTGAAGTGATACGGCAGGAAGCCCTTCCCGAAGTCCTCCAGGATCCCCTTGGCCACCGCGAACGGCTGCTTCTCGATCACCCGCTTGGCGAACTCACGGTCCAGGTCGTACATGGTCTTGCCCGGCGGCACGTACCCGGGCCAGCCGGGGATCGCCGCGTCCAGGTGCGCGTAGTAGTTCACGCCCTTGCGCTGGTCCAGTGGTTCCTTCGGGCACAACTGGGCGAGCACCGGGTCCAGGCCCAGCTTCGAGCAGTCGGCGACCTCGGCCGTCCTGCCGTACAACGAGTTCCCGGATGCCGTGGACAGACCCCAGTAGCCGACCTTGGCGTGGAAGTAGGTGGCGTAGGAGCCGACCACCACCAGGAAACACAGCGCCAGCGCGCCGACCCTGGCCAGGATCCGTTTCCAGCCGCCGGGCACCCGCCACTCGCGGCCGACCAGGATCACGTAGAGCCCGACCGGCACGATCACCGCGATGGCCACGATGCGGATCGTCATCGCGAGGCCGATGGTGAGCCCCGCGAGCGCGACCCAGCCGACCTTCGGCACACCGCGACCGATGAACAGCCACAGCAGCACCACCAGCAGTACCTGCAGCCACACGTCGGTGAGGATGTTCTGCTCGATCTGCAGCTGGTAGCCGTCCAGCAGGACCGGGGCCGTGACCAGCGCGGCCAGCCACCGCCGGGCACCGCATGTGAGCGCCAGCCGGTACAGCAGCACGGCCATGCCCAGGCCCGCGATGTGCTGGACCAAGCTGACCAGCTGGATGCCGTCGATCCCCACCAGCGGCTTCAGCACGAACAGCGAGTAGCCGATGGGGTCCAGGGAGCTGGGGTCCTCGGGACCGATGTTGTCCAGGTAGCGGTACGAGTCGGTGTAGAGCATGGCCGGCTGGTAGGCCAGCCACGTCACGACCCGCAGGGCGGTCCCGGCCAGCAGCAACACCGTGAACAGCCAGTGTGTACGCACCAGCGCACGGAACCGGCCGCCGATCTGCGCGGTGGCGCCGCCCGTTCGGGCCGCGTCCCGCGTCGGGTCGGCCGGCGGTTCGAGTACGGCGTCCGCGGCCGCGGCAACCTGTGATGTCCGCATGTCACCGATCATTCTGCCAACCCGGCCGAGGACGACGTGCGACGGAGGGGTCTCCACGGGGGCATATCGGCAACGTAGCCGAGCAGACTGTGAACGATCTGAAAGGGGCCGGACGAACCTGGGAAACGGCTAAGGTTCGGCCACCGCGACCCAGGTAGTCCCGTGATGGGCTCGGCGGCACCTTCCCTGAAGGTACCGAGGTGCTACCGTCCCGCGGAAGCCCGGCCGGGCGCGTCCGGGCACGACCGCCGCAGGCTCTCGTCGGAGGCTTCCGTGACCTTTCAGATCGGTGACCGCGAAGTCGGGCTCGAGCACCCGCCGTTCGTCATCGCGGAGATCGGCATCAACCACGAGGGCGACCCGGCGAAGGCGCACCGGATGGTCGACGACGCCGCGGACGCGGGCGTGGAGTGCGTGAAGTTCCAGACCCACGTCGTCGAGGACGAGATGATCCCCAACGACGTCGTGCCGGGCAACGCCGACGAGCCGATCTACGACATGATGGTCCGCTGCGCGCTGTCCGCCGAGGACGAGCGCGAACTCAAGGCACACGCCGAGGAACGCGGCATGACGTTCCTGTCCACACCGTTCTCCCGGGCCGCCGCCGACCGGCTGGCCGAACTGGGCGTCGAGGCGTTCAAGATCGGGTCCGGCGAGTGCAACAACTACCCGCTGATCAGACACGTGGCCGGCTTCGGCAAGCCGGTCATCCTGTCCACCGGCATGAACGACGTGCACTCGATCCGGCCCGCGGTGGAGATCCTGCGCGCGGCCGGCGTCGGGTTCGCGGTGCTGCACTGCACGTCGCTCTACCCGACGCCGCCGGAACTGGTCCGGCTCGGCGCGCTGGCCGAACTGGGTGCCGCGTTCCCGGACGCGGTGCTGGGCCTGTCCGACCACACCACGTCGATCTATCCGTGCGTGGGCTCGGTGGCGCTGGGCGCGCGAGTGCTGGAGCGGCATTTCACCTCGGACATGAGCTGGCCCGGCCCGGACATCGCGGTGTCGTCGACACCGGCGGAGTTCGGCGAGCTGGTCCGCGGCTCGCGGCTGGTGCACGCCGCGCTGGGTGGCAGCAAGGAGATCCTGGCGGCCGAGCGGCCGACGATCGACTTCGCGTACGCGTGCGTCGTGACGACAGCGACCGTGCCCGCCGGCAGCCCGCTGACCACTGCGAACACGTGGGTGAAGCGGCCGGGCACCGGTGAGATCAAGGCGGCCGACTACGACTCGGTGCTGGGCCGGACCACCGCACGGGACCTGGCGGCCGACACGCAGATCAGCTGGGGAGACCTTGTCGACGCCTGAGCCATCGCGTGACGTGGTGTTCGTCACCGGCACCCGGGCGGATTTCGGCAAGATGCGCGACATCATGGTGGCCGTGCAGGGCAGCCCCGTGCTGTCCGCCCGGATCGTGGTGACCGGTATGCACCTGCTGCGCCGGTACGGCTACACCGTGCACGAGATCGAGCGGGCCGGGCTGCGCAGGCTGCACCTCATCCCCAACCAGGTGGACGGCGAGCCGACGGCACTCGTGCTGGCCAACACGGTCCAGGCGCTGACCCGGCTCGTGCACGAGGAACGGCCTGCCGCGATCGTCGTGCACGGCGACCGGGTGGAGGCGCTGGCCGGTGCGCTGGTGGGCTCGCTGACGAACGTGCGGGTGATCCACGTCGAGGGCGGCGAGGTGTCCGGCACCGTCGACGACGCCATCCGGCACTCGGTGTCCAAGCACGCTCACGTGCACCTGGTGGCCAACGACGACGCCCGCGCCCGGCTGTTGCAGCTGGGCGAGGAGGCGGCGCGGATCTTCGTGGTCGGCAGCCCGGAGGTGGACGTGCTCACGTCCGGCCAGGCGCCGACGCCGGAGCTGGTCCGGGAGCGCTACGACATCGGCTTCCAGTCCTACGGGGTGCTCGTGCTGCACGCGGTGACCACCGAACGCGAGCACACTGCCCGGCACGCGGCCGCCGTGGTGGACGCGGTGCTCGCCGACGGCGGCAACTGGGTGATCATCGACCCGAACAACGACGAGGGCTGCGCGGACATCCGGCACGAGCTGGACCGGCTGACCGGCGACCGGTTCGTGCGGCTGCCGTCGATGCGCTTCGAGTACTACGTGACGCTGATGCGGCACGCCGACGTGCTGCTGGGCAACTCATCGGCGGGCGTGCGTGAGGCACCGGTGCTGGGCACGCCGTCGGTGAACGTCGGCAGCAGGCAGCGGCGCAGGTCCACGGCGGACAGCGTCGCGCACGTGCCGCCGGAGCGGGACGCGATACTCGCCGCGATCGAGCGGGCGCGGCTGCTCGGTCGCCATCCCAGCCACACCGGATTCGGCGAGCCGGGCGCGAGTCACCGGATCGTGGCGCTGCTGGAGGGTGACGAGATCTGGGCCACCTCGTTGGACAAGGAGTTCGTCGACCGTGTCGTGCTCGACCCGGATTTGGTGGCGCGTGAGGAGGGCAGCACCGTTGGCTGAGATCTACCAGCGTCGCGCCGACCTCGCCGCGCGTTCCGCGGCCGCCAGGTCGACGGGCCCGTCCACATCGATCGCGCGGTCCGCCGGGATCACCTGGGCGAGCACCTCGGGCACGAAGAAGCGTCGGTGCGCGCGCAGGTCGCCCGCGCTGACCACGTACACGCCACCGGTGGGGCGCAGCACCGGCGGCAGCGTCTGGCGGGGTGCTTCCAGGTCGGTCCAGTCGCGGGTCGGCGTGAGTTTGCCGTCGACGAGGACGCACGCCTTCCATGGATGGTGCTCGGCCGACTCGGACACCTGCACGACCGAGCCGGTGGACCGGTCGCCGTGCAGCCGCAGGCACTCGCGGACGTCATCGGCGGTGCGCAGCGGGGACGTCGGCTGGAGCAGCACGAGCAGTGTGTCGTCGGGCAGGTCGGACGCCGCGTGCAGCACCGCGTCCACGGTCCGGCTGGTCGCCCCGGCAAGTTCGGCGGGCCGGCGCACCACGGTCGCACCGGCAGTGGTGGCGGCGGAGGCGATCGCGTCGTCGTCGGTACTGACGAGGACGGCGTCCAGATCGACACCGGCGGCCACCGCGACGGACACCAGCGGACGGCCGAGGAACGGCGCCAGATTCTTGCCGGGAAAGCCGACCGAGCCACCCCGCGCGGGCACGACACCCACCACCCGCCTGAGCATCCCGAGGACCCCTTTCCGATGACCATCCAACAGACGGCGATCGCGCCGCAGACCACGCAGGTTACGGCCGACCTGCGAGCGCTGCTGGCGAGCTATGCCAGGTGTGCGGAGCCCAGTTCGATCGCCATAGTCGGCAACGCGCCGCTCACCCCGGACGCGACACGCGCGGCCACGGTGGACGGTGCGGACCTGGTGGTCCGGATGACCAGCTTCGCGGTCGACGAACCGGGCGCGGCGCCGACACTGGGCCGGCGGTGCGACGTCGTCGCGCTGCACCGTGGTGTGATCGCCAGCCCGCACACGTTCGCGGACTACACGAGCAGGCTGTACCTGCTGGTGGAACCGGGCAGGCTGCACTGGGAGCCGGAGACGCTGCCCACCTGGTGGCCTGCCGACCTGGGTTTCGTACCGGTGCCCAACCGCGAGTTCACCCTGCCGCTGCTGGACCTGCTCGGCCTGGACGTGACCCAAGCGGTGTGGCCGACCACCGGCACTCTGATCACCTACGTCCTCACCGAACTGTTCCCGGCAACGCCGGTCACGCTCACCGGAATGTCTATTATCGACAATCCGGAACAGGCGACATTCCAGCACGCCTGGGGTGAACCGGTGAAAGTAACCGAGGAACACCGACTCGCCGCGGAAGCGGACCTGCTGCGCAGCTGGCATGCGCTGGGAAGGATCGAACTCCTGTCATGATCGACCACGGACCCGGCAGCGCCGCCGGGAAGGACGTACTGCGGGCCATCGCCAGGCGTGTCGGCAAACCGGTGTGGAGCCGGCTGTGGCCGAGAGTCGAAGCGGTCGCGGAGCGCCATGCGACGAGGGTGGCCAGGCAGTTGCGCGGGGAACTGGGTGAGCTACGCACGGAGCTGCGGGGCGAGCTGACCGGTTTGCGCGAGGCCGTGGACCGGCTCGCCGCCGTGGCCGCCCGGATCGACTGGACCGAGAACGAGGTCAAGCGAATCGGCCCACATCTGGCGGCCGTCGACCAGCGGGTCGCGGGGTTGGAACGTCCGGAACCAGTCGCCGAGGCCGACTCGGCTGAAGGGCGAACGCTCGTCGACGAGATTCGCTCCGAACACGCGAGAGTCCGAGCGCGCCTGTCGGCGGTGTCCAGCTATGAGCAGCGGATAGCCAAGGTCGAACAGGCAGTCACGGCAATCGGAAAGTCGACGAACTAGTGGTGTGTCCAGTAGCCATGCCGGAATTACCCGGCGAGGGTCACCGGACGCGCCACCAGGTCCGGTTGGGCCTGTGCGGACTCGCGGATCGCGGCTTGAGTCGCTGACTGAATCGCGGGTCTAGTTGTCCCGCAGCCAGCTGAGCCCCGGAGACCGCCCAGCATCCGGGGCATCCCAGGAACCCGAGCCAAGATCCAGTTCTCCCGTTCCGGTGCGGGTTACCGGACACACCACCAGGTCCGGTTGGGCCTGTGCGGACTCGCGAATCGCGGCTTGAGTCGCTGACTGAATCGCGGGTCTGGTTGTCCCGCAGCCAGCTGAGCCCCGGAGACCGCCCAGCATCCGGGGCATCCCAGGAACCCGAGCCAAGATCCAGTTCTACCGTTCCGGTGCGGGCGGCCGACTCTCGCGAAGCGAGTACTCAGCGGCAGCGCCGGGCGATTCGGCAACAGTCGGCACGAACCGGCGGCCGCCGGTGTCGGCACGAAACGAACCAGCGGCCGCCGGTCGCGACTTGACGTCGTGACTTCGGCGGCCGCCTCTCGTTCCTGTCAGAACGTTGCCGGGGGTTCCCAGTCCGGGCGTAGTGGCATGCCGGACCGGCCGCCCTTGTCGAGCTTCACGCCGAGGATCTGGTGCAACTCGATCTCGTTGCGATCGAAGCCCAGGCGCGATGCGGCCATGTAGAGCCGCCACACCCTGGCCGTGCCCATGCCGACCTCGCGTACCGCCTCGTCGTAGTGGTCCTCCAGGTTCGCGCACCACGCTGCCAGTGTCTTCGCGTAATGCTCCCGCAGGTTCTCCAGGTGACGGACCTCGTAGCCGGTCTCCTGCATGATGCTGACCAGCTCGCCCGACGTCTCCAGTTCACCGTCCGGGAACACGTACCGGTCGATGAACGCGCCCGTCTTGGCCTCGTGCTCGCTGTTCGGCCTCGTGATGCAGTGGTTCAGCAGGCGCGCGCCGGGCCGCAGCTTGTCGTAGAGGAACTTGAAGTACGACGGCAGGTTGGCCTGGCCGATGTGTTCGGTCAGCCCGATGGAGCTGATCGCGTCGAAGTTCGTCTCCGTCACGTCTCGGTAGTCGAGGTGACGGACCTCGGCGAGGTCTTCCAGACCGAGGTCGGCGATCTTGCGCTGCGCCCAATCCGCCTGTTCCTGCGACAGCGTCACGCCCAGCGCCTGGACGCCGTAGTGCTTCGCCGCGTGGATGACCATGCTGCCCCAGCCGCAACCGACGTCGAGCAGGCGCATGCCCGGCCGGAGGGCGAGCTTGCGGGCCACCAGGTCGAACTTGTGGTCCTGGGCCTGCTCCAGCGTGGAGTCCTCGGTCGGGTAGCACGCGCACGTGTACGCCATGGACGGGCCGAGCACCCACTCGTAGAACGTGTTGGACACGTCATAGTGGTGCGAGATGACCTTGCTGTCCCGGGTCTTCGAGTGCCTGCGCCCGAACGAGCCGAGGCGGGACAGGCCCGCCTTGCTCCTGCGTTCCTGCTCCGGCGGCCGAGTCGGCCACCACAGCCTGGCGGCCAGCAGCCGCAGTGCGATCTTGCCGCGCAGGCTCGGCGGGATGTTGGCGATCGTCAGCTCGGGCAGGCCCGCCAACGCCGTGTAGACGTCGCCTTTCACATCGAGAGCGCCAGAGACATACGCCCTGACCAGGCCCAGTTCACCGGGAGCGGACGCCAGATGCGACAGCGCCAACGGCGACCGGATCTCCAGTCGTACCGGCGCGCCGACCGCGCCTGACTTGCTGCCGTCGTAGGCGGTCAACTCGATCGGTATGTCCGGTCCCACCATCTGCGTGACGACATCGGCCAACCCCATGACGCCGCTCCTTCCCACGTTCCTCAACGGTTCCCGACACACTTCGCGTAGAGGTCGGGAAGTCGGTCATCCGGGTCGTATTCCTGCTTCATCTTGCGGTACGCATCGCCGTTGTACAGCCGCCAGAACTCCTCCGGAGAGTAGAACGACGTCGAGTACAGCGATTTGTGGCCGTTCAGTTCGGTCACCTTGTCCTCGATCAGCCGGTTGTACGTGCCGTCCGGATCGCCTGGTCGCAGTGCCACTGTGGCCCAGAAGCCGACGTTCACGTACAGCTCGTCCGGTGCGAGCGGGTACAGCGGCCAGGTCCGGTCGCCACGCAGTCGCAGCGGGCACAGCCAGACCGGGGAGATGCCGATCTCGGTGTGGAAGAAGTCCAGGAACTCCGCCAGCCTGCCGACCGGGATCTCGACGTCCTGGATCACGGCCTCGTGGGCAGGCTGCCTGGCCAGCCGGTAGACCTTGTCGGACAACTGGTGGCGGCGGTCGAAGGCGACCATCCGCCGGTAGACGTCCGATCGAAGGTAGCGCTGTGGCCAGAACCGCCGGATCGCCGGGTTCTGCACACCGAAGACCTTCGAGCACCAGAACCAGTCGGTGTCCCAGCGCCAGAGGTAGTCACGCACGCTCAGGTAGTCCTCGGCCCGATCGCCGACCGAGCGATAGAACACCTGCTGCCCGGTGTAGTCACTCAGGTACGGAGCGTGATCGACAAATGTGCCCAACGTGACATAGCAACGGTCCGCCTCGAAGACGGTGCCGTCCACGAAGTGGACCGGGTGTCCACCGAACGAGTGAGATCCACAGATCTCGGCGATCGCCGACGCGCACTCGGCGGCCGTGGCGAACGGAATGTGCCGCAGCCAGACGTACGGTTTGACCCGTTCGAGCTCGATGCGCAATCGCAGAGAGTAACCAAGAGTGCCGTAAGAATTCGGAAATGTCCGGAACAGTTCGGCGTGCTCGTTGTCCTCCCGGGCCACCACGACCCGCCCGTCGCCGGTGAGGATCTCCGCCTCGAGCACCGACTCGTGCGGCAGGCCGTTGCGGAAGGACGTGGCCTCGATGCCGAGTCCGGCGACCGCGCCACCGAGTGTGATGGTCTTCAACTGGGGCGTGACCAGCGGCATCAGGCCGTGCGGCAGGGTCGCGTGCACGAGATGCTCGTAGGTGGTCATGCCACCGACTTCGGCGACGGCCGCCTCCGGGTCCACGGACAGCACCGAACCGAAGCGGCTCACGTCCAGGCCAGGGGCCCCGGTGGGGTCCCGAAACCGGAACAGATTCGACGTCGGCTTGGCCAGCCTCACCGGAGATCCGGGGGGCAACGCGGAGTACTCTGCACGGAGCGTCGCAACGGCAGCGCGATGGCCGGCCAGGTCGGCTCCGTCGAGGTAGGCACCCATGACCAACGATGTTATTGCCCTGCGTCGTTCTGGTCACTGGACGAACGCCCGGCGGCCGTGTGATCTCACTGTCATCGTGACCGCCGGGCTGCTCCGTGCGAGTTGTCTCGGTGCCGTATCGGAGTCATCTCGTTATGTGTGATCTGCAATCGGGAAGACAACGTTCGGCGCGCGGATACGTCTTACGGTGAGAGACCACATGCTGGGGCCGAGGGGTCGGTCGTCTCCTTGGCGGACTTGGACAGGGACAGGTAAGGGGCAGATGCAGGCGGGCAACGGACCGAGTCGCCGACACCGGCGGACGGCGATCAGCGTGATCGGATTGGCAGCCGCGGCAGTCGTGCTGGCGGCGTGCTCGTCCACTCCCAGTGCCACCGGAACCAGCACCAACGACGGCCTAGGCGGGCAGAACGCCGGGCAGACGGCCGGGGGCGGCTCCAGTACCCCGCAGGCCGAGCCTGCCTCGGTGAATATCACGCCGGCGTCGGGCAAGGACATCAACCCGGCGACACCGATCGTCGTGAAGGCCACCGACGGCACACTGACCAGCGTCTCCGTGACCAACTCGGCCTCGGGCAAGCAGGTCACCGGTGCACTGTCGTCGGACAAGACGTCCTGGACCTCGAACGAGGACCTCGGCTACGGCGCGAACTACGCGGTGAACGCGGTCGGCGCGGGCGCGGACGGCAAGTCCGTGCAGCAGCACAGCACCATCTCGACGTTGCAGCCGGCGAAGGTCGCCTACCCGAACATGATCCCGGCGCCGACGTCGGTGACCAGCATCGGCGTGGGCCAGCCGGTGGTGTTCCAGTTCAGCCAGAAGGTCGCGAACAAGAAGGCCGTGCAGGCTGCCCTGACCGTGACCACGTCGCCCGCCCAGACCGGAGCCTGGTACTGGATCTCCGACACGCAGGTGGACTACCGCGGCGAGACCTACTGGCAGGCAGGCAGCACGATCAACGTGACGGCCAAGGTCTACGGCATGGACTTCGGCAACGGGATCTACGGCGCCGAAGACCGCCAGGTCACCTTCAAGGTGCACGACGCCCTGATCGCCAAGGCCAACGGCAACACCGAGAAGATGAACATCTACGACAACGGCAGCCTGATCAAGTCCATGCCGATCAGCATGGGCAAGACCTCGACGCCCACGCACGTAGGTGTGCACGTGATCTCGGCCAAGAACCAGACGGTCCAGATGAACTCGTGCAGCTACGGCATCTGCCCGCCGGACCCGAGGGCATACAACGAGACCGAGTACTGGGCGGAGCGCATCTCCAACGACGGTGAGTTCGTGCACGAGAACCCGGCCACGGTCGGCGTGCAGGGCGCGTCGAACGTGTCGCACGGCTGCATCAACCTCAGCGAGGCCAACGCCGAGTGGTTCTTCAACCACATGGGCGTAGGCGACGTGGTCGAGGTGACCAACTCGGGCGGCCCGAAGCTCCCGATCTGGGACCTGTACGGCGACTGGGAGGTCCCGTGGTCCACCTGGCAGGCCGGTAACGCCACGGCCTGACGGGTACAGCGCAAGCGAAGACGGCGGGGACCGGCCCACGAAAGTGGTGCAGGTCCCCGCCGTTCACTGTGCGGACGACCAGAAACCCGGCCAGCCGCCGAACGAAGCCGACCAAGCGAGAAGACCACATCGAATCGGGCAGCCGCGAGCACAACGCGACCGGCAACGCGCCCCGTAGCTGTGCACAGGCACCCGCTCCCTCGCACGAAGCGGATCTTGACGTCGGGCTGCCGAGGTCAAGGGTGTAGTGCGGCGACGGCCCACGTGGTGGGCGATCTCCAGGATGCGGAGCAGACCTGGAGGCCCAGCTCACGGGCGATCAGCATTCGCTGCACTTCGCTGGTGCCCTCGCCGATCCCCAGGATGCGGAGCCCCAGACCTAGAGGCCCAGCTCACGGGCGATCAGCATTCGCTGCACCTCGCTGGTGCCCTCGCCGATCTCCAGAATCTTCGCGTCCCGGTAGAACCGCCCGACTGGGAACTCGTTCATGAAGCCATACCCGCCGAAGACCTGGGTGGCGTCCCGCGCGTTGTCCATGGCCGCGTTGGAGGAGACCAGTTTGGCGATGGCCGCCTCCTTCTTGAACGGCTCGCCCCGCAGCATCTTGGCCGCTGCCTGGTAATAAGCCAGCCTCGCCGTGTGAGCGCGCAGCTCCATGTCGGCGATCTTGAACTGGATCGCCTGGTACTCGCCGATCAGGTGTCCGAACGCCGAGCGCTCGTGCGCATACCGCACACACTCGTCGACACATCCCTGAGCGAGCCCGACGGACAGCGCGGCGATGGCGATTCGCCCCTCGTCGAGGATCGACAGGAACTGGGCGTACCCGCGACCACGCTCGCCGAGCAGATTCTCGGCGGGCACCCGGCAGTCCACGAATGACAGCTCGTGTGTGTCGGAGGCGCTCCAGCCGACCTTCGAGTACTTCTTGGACACCGAGAAGCCGGGCGTGCCGGACGGCACGATGATCGAGGAGATCTCCTTGCGGCCGTCGGCCTTGGTGCCGGTGACGGCCGTGACCGTGACGAGAGTGGTGATGTCGGTGCCGGAGTTGGTGATGAACGCCTTCGAGCCGTTGATGACCCAGTTGTCGCCGTCCAGCACCGCCGTCGTCATCGTCGCACCGGCGTCCGAGCCGCCGCCCGGTTCGGTGAGGCCGAACGCTCCCAGTTGCTCGCCAGCGCACAGGGCGGGCAGCCAGCGGCGCTTCTGGTCGTCGCTGCCGAAGCGGTACAGCGGCATCGCGCCCAGCGAGACGCCCGCCTCCAGGGTGATCGCGACCGACGAGTCGACGCGGCCCAACTCCTCCAGCGCCAGGCAGAGCGCGAAGTAGTCGCCGCCCATACCGCCGTACTCCTCCGCGAACGGCAACCCGAACAGGCCCATCCGGCCCATGCCGGCCACGATGTCGTACGGGAATGCCTCGCGTTCGTAGAAGTCGCCGATCACCGGCGCCACGTCGCGGCGCGCGAAGTCCTCGACCGTCTTGCGTAGGGCTTCCTGTTCGGGGTCCAGCCTGTTGTCGATCATGGGTTCGCCTCCGGGTCAACGACGGCCAGCGGTTCGTCCAGCGCGACCTGTTGGCCGGCCCGGACGTACACCTGCGTCACGACGCCGTCCACGGCTGCCGTGATGGTGTGTTCCATCTTCATTGCCTCGACCACGACCAGCGGGGTGCCCGCCGTGACGTGCTCGCCGACCGACGTCCGCACGGCGAGCACCGTGCCGGGCATCGGGCTGGTCAGTGGCCCGGTCGCCGCGGCACCGGTGGCGGCGCTCGCCGCGGCCAGTCGGCCGGTTTCGGTCAGTGGCCACGCCCGCCCGGCCACGCCGAGCCACAGCACGGCTCCGTCTCGGGCGCACGCGAACCGGCGGGTCGTGCCCGCGGTGGTCAGGATCAGCGCCTCGCCGTCCCGGACCGCCGTCGCGGTGACCGGGTCGCCGTCGGCCACCGCGACCGACGCCCGGTCCGCCCGGCCGCGGAGCCGGACCTCCACCGGTTCGCCGCCCGCCACCGCGACCAGCCAGCTGGACCACGCGTGCTCGCCCAGCCGCCAGCCGCCGGGCAGGTCCCACGGGTCGGCGCCGGCCGGCTCGGCGGCCAGCGCCCGTTCCAATGCCGCCGCGACGAGCAGGTCGGCCGGCGGTTCGTCAACGACGAGCCGGTCCATCGACCGCTCCACCAACTCGGTGTCCAAGCGGCCCGCGACGACGTCCTCGTCGGCCAGCAACCGTTGCAGGAAGCCGAGATTCGTGGTCACGCCGAGGATCTCCGCCGAGCGCAGGCCGGCCCGCAGGCGGCGCAGCGCGTCGTCGCGGGTGGGCCCGTGCGCGATGTACTTGGCCAGCATCGGGTCGTAGTCGCTGCTCACCACCAGGCCGGGCACCAGGGCCGAGTCGACGCGCAGCAGGTCGGTGGGTTCGTGCAGCGCGAGCACTCGCCCGCCGGTGGGCAGGAAGCCTCGGGCCGGGTCCTCGGCGTAGACGCGAACCTCGATCGCGTGCCCGTTCGGCGGACCTGGCTCGATCGTCAGCCGCTCCCCCGCCGCGACCCGCAGCTGCTGCTCGACCAGGTCGATGCCGGTGACCAGTTCGGTCACCGGGTGCTCCACCTGCAGGCGGGTGTTCATCTCCATGAAGAAGAACTCGTCGGGCCGGTCGTCGGACACGATGAACTCGACGGTGCCCGCACCGGTGTAGCCGACGACCTTGGCCGCGTCCACGGCCGCCTGGCCCATCCGCTGCCGGGTCGGCTCGTCCAGGAACGGCGATGGCGCCTCTTCGACGATCTTCTGGTGGCGGCGTTGCAGGCTGCACTCGCGCTCGCCCAGATGCAGCACGGTGCCGTGGGTGTCGGCGAGCACCTGGATCTCGATGTGCCGGGGGCGGGTGACGAACCGCTCGACGAGCAGCGTGCCGTCGCCGAACGACGACGTGGCCTCGCGCCGGGCCGACGCGATCGCCTCGGGCAGCTCGGCTGCCGACGTGACCAGCCGCATGCCCTTGCCGCCACCGCCCGCGGATGGCTTGAGCAGCACCGGAAAGCCGACCTCGGCGGCCGCGGCGGCCAGCTGCTCGTCGGTCATGTCCGGCTCGGTGCGACCCGGCACCACCGGCACACCGGCCTGGGCGACGGTGAGCTTCGCGCGGATCTTGTCGCCCATCGCCTCGATGGCCGGCACGGGCGGGCCGACGAACACCAGGCCCGCCTGCTCGCAGGCGGCGGCGAACGCCGCGTTCTCCGAAAGAAAGCCGTAGCCCGGATGCACGGCCTGGGCACCGGTCTCGCGGGCGGCGTCGACGATCCGCCGGATCGACAGGTAGCTCTCGGTGGCCTTGGCCGGTCCGATGTGGACTGCCACGTCGGCCGCGCGCACGTGCCGGGCGTCCGCGTCGGCGTCGCTGTAGACGGCGACCGACCGGATGCCCAGGCGGCGCAACGTGTCGATCACCCGGACGGCGATCTCGCCGCGGTTGGCGACGAGGACGGTGTCGAACATCAGTGCCTCACATCCGGAAGACGCCGTAGCCGACCGGGGCCAGCGGCGCGTTGGCGGCGGCGGACAACCCGAGGCCCAGCACCATTCGGGTGTCCAGCGGATCGATCACGCCGTCGTCCCACAGCCGGGCCGTCGAGTAGTAGGGATTGCCCTGGTCCTCGTACTGCCGGCGGATCGGGTCCTTGAAGGCGGCCTCGTCGTCGGCCGACCACGGTTCGCCGCGCGCTTCGAGTTGGTCGGCGCGGACGGTGGCGAGCACCGAGGCCGCCTGCTCGCCGCCCATCACGGAGATCCGGGCGTTGGGCCACATCCACAGGAAGCGCGGCGAGTACGCCCGGCCGCACATCGAGTAGTTGCCCGCGCCGAACGAGCCGCCGATGATCACGGTGAACTTGGGCACCCGCGCGCACGCGACGGCGGTGACCATCTTGGCGCCGTGCTTGGCGATGCCGCCAGCCTCGTACTCGCGGCCGACCATGAAGCCGGTGATGTTCTGCAGGAACACCAACGGAATCGACCGGCGGTCGCACAGCTCGATGAAGTGCGCGCCCTTCATCGCGGACTCGCTGAACAGCACGCCGTTGTTCGCGACGATGCCGACCGGATGGCCGAAGATGCTGGCGAACCCGGTGACCAGGGTGGCGCCGTACTCCTTCTTGAACTCGGCGAACCGGCTGCCGTCCACGATCCGCGCGATGACCTCGCGGACGTCGTAGGGCGTGCGTGAGTCGGTGGGCACCACGCCGTACAGCTCGTTCGGGTCGACCGCCGGTTCGTCGGACTGGCCGACCTGCCACGGCAGATCCGCGCGCGGGCCGAGCGTGGAGACGATGTCGCGGACGATGCGCAGCGCGTGCGCGTCGTCGTCGGCGAGGTGGTCGGTCACGCCGGACACGCGGGAGTGCAGGTCGCCGCCGCCCAGTTCCTCCGCCGTGACGACCTCGCCGGTCGCGGCCTTCACCAGCGGCGGACCGCCGAGGAAGATCGTGCCCTGGTCGCGGACGATCACGGCCTCGTCGCTCATCGCGGGCACGTACGCGCCGCCCGCGGTGCACGAACCGAGCACGGCCGCGAGCTGCGGGATGCCCTGGGCGGACATGGTGGCCTGGTTGTAGAAGATCCGGCCGAAGTGCTCGCGGTCGGGGAACACGTCGTCCTGCCGCGGCAGGAACGCGCCGCCGGAGTCGACGAGGTAGACGCAGGGCAACCGGTTGTGCAGCGCGACTTCCTGGGCACGCAGGTGCTTCTTCACCGTCATCGGGTAGTACGTGCCGCCCTTGACGGTGGCGTCGTTGGCCACGACCACGCACTCACGGCCCTCGATGCGCCCGACGCCGGTGATGATGCCCGCCGAGGGGGCCTCGTCGCCGTACATGCCGGTGGCCGCGAGCGCGGACAGTTCGAGGAACGGCGAGCCGGGGTCGAGCAGCGCGTCCACCCGGTCCCGTGGCAGCAGCTTGCCGCGTTCGACGTGCCGCAGGCGGGCGCGTTCCGGGCCGCCGCGGCCCGCTTCGGCCAGCCGCGCACGCAGTTCGTCCGCGAGGGCGGTGTGCGTCTTGACGTTGCGGCGGTGGGCTTCCGCCGTCGGATCGGCGGCGGATCGCAGCA
Organism: Candidatus Melainabacteria bacterium; assembly: GCA_963780635.1. GTDB lineage: Bacteria > Actinomycetota > Actinomycetes > Mycobacteriales > Pseudonocardiaceae > DATEPR01. The sequence goes on along the minus strand of CAWACW010000011.1, from coordinate 762,647 downwards.
CGGGCGCGTCCATCTTCCCCCTCGCCTCGACCATGAGTCGCTGATGTTAGTCAACGTTAACACGCCGGTGCCCCGGCGTCGCGAGGGAACGCCGGGGCACCAGGTGAGACGGGTTACTCAGCCGGTCACCGAGTCCAGCACCGGGAGGTAGCCGCCCGAGTAGCCGGCCGGGGTCGGGTGGTAGGAGTCGGTGATGTGGGTGAAGTCGACACTGTGGATCCACGCGGTGCCGGACGAGCAGATCTCGTGTGCGCTGAACGCGCTGCGCACGTCGGCGAAGCGGAAGCCGCTGAACTTGGCCACCTCGCCCGCGATCGTGGAGTCCAGCAGGTCCGCGCCACTGTCGATGGCGGTCCGCTTGGTGTCGGACAGGCCGAGGGAGCACGAGCCCGGCACCTGGTAGAAGCGCGGGTAGCCGAGCACGACGACCGACGCGCTGGGTGCGCGCGAGCGGATGTCGGTGTAGACGGTGTCCAGGTCGCCGGGCAGCACCGTGCGGACGGTGTTCTCCGCCGAGTTGAGTTTGGTCTGGCAGCCGGAGTCGCTCTCGAGGATGCAGTCCTCGATCACGCTGGTGAAGCCGGCGTCGTTGCCGCCGATGGTGATGGTGACCAGCGTGGTGGCCGAGGACAGCCCGCCGAGCTGGCCGCTGATCACGTCGCTGGTGGTCGCGCCGGAGCACGCGGCCAGGTCGAAGGAAGCGGCACCGTGTGCGGTCGCCCAGAGGCCCGCGTAGCCCTCCTCACTGCGGTCGCAGCTCGTGCCGTCACTGATGTAGTCGTCGGTACCGACACCGGACGCGTAGGAATCGCCCAGTGCCACGTAGTTCACTCCGGCGGCGGCGGCAGGCAACGCCACAGCACACGTGAGCGCGACGGTCGCCACCGCCGCGCCGGCCAACAGTCGAGCCAGACGCATGGCACCCCTCCTCGGGACCCGACAGGCATGTCGGGTAATCCATACCAACCTCTGACCAGATACAGAACCATTACGTCAACGGTTAACCACCTGCCGCGCAAATACCTCCGTTCGTGCATCACCCGGTCGTCGATCCGTTGCCGGGCGGCCATCTTGGTCGCGGTCGGGCACGGCCGAACGGGTGGTTAACATGCGCTAACCTCGGGGCGTGCCGTATCCATCCGCTGCCGCGAACGACGGGAAGCCGACCCGACGCGACCAGATCCTGGCCGCGGCCGCGGAACTGTTCGCGCGCAGCGGTTTCCACGGTGTCGGCATCGACGACATCGGTGCCGCCGTGGGGATCTCGGGACCCGCGCTGTACCGGCACTTCCGGTCCAAGGACGCGATGCTCGGCGAGATGCTGACGTCGATCAGCGACTACCTGCTCGCCGGTGGACAGCGCACGCTCGCCGCGCACACCGACGCCGACGACGCGCTCGTCGAGCTGATCCGGTTCCACGTGGACTTCGCGCTGGACAACCCGGCGCTGATCACCGTCCAGGAACGCAGCCTGGCCAACCTCGCCGAGCCGGACCGCAGACGGGTACGCGCGATGCAGCGCCGGTACGTGGAGCTGTGGGTCCGCACCATCACCCAGGCCGTGCCCGGCGCCGTCGAACCAGGCGCGAGGGCCGCCGCGCACGCGGTGTTCGGCCTGATCAACTCGACCCCGCACAGCGCCTACCTCGACCGGGCCGAGATGGCCGGGCTGCTGTACCGCATGGCACGGTCGGCACTGGTCAGCCCGGGTAGCCTGCTGGTCTCGACGGCCCGGTCTGCGACGATGGTCGGATCCGGTGGCGCGGCAGCCGGCGACAAGGGTGACGCGGAGGATGCCGAACGTGAGGCCAGTGCCTGACAGTCCCGCACCAGCCCTCGGGCTGCGCGAGCGCAAGAAGTTGCGCACCCGCGCCGCCATCCGGGAGCACGCCATGCGGCTGTTCCGGGAGCAGGGCTACAGCGAGACGACGGTCGACCAGATCGCGGGCGCCGCCGAGGTGTCGCCGAGCACGTTCTTCCGGTACTTCCCGACCAAAGAGGACGTCGTCGTCGACGACGAGTTCGACCCGCTGCTGGCCGAGGCGATCCGTGCCCAGCCGGCCGATCTGCCGCCGATCCAGGCGGTGCGCGAGGCCATGCGGGCCGCGTTCGAGGCGTTGCCCGAGCAGGCCCGGCTGCGCGACCGGGAGCGGCATCAGCTGATCAAGAACGTGCCCGAGCTGCGCACGGCCGTGCTGGACGAGTACACGCGGTCGCTGCGGCTGCTGGCCGGGTTGCTGGCCGAACGGCTGGGCCGGGACGAGAACGACCTGCGGGTGCGGGTGTTCTCCGGCGCGATGGTCGGCGTAGCGCTCGCGGTGCTGGAGCTGGGTGCGCAGCAGCCGCTCGGCGACGTCGGCGAGATGCTCGACCAGGCACTGGCGCTGCTGGAAGCGGGCCTGCCGCTCTAGCCTTCCCGGCCTTCCCGGCCTGCGACTCCGTAGTCGCGGGCGATTTCGGCGACCTTCGCCAGTTCGGCAGCAGGCAGCAGGGTGGGTTCGCCTGCCGAGCGCGCGGCCAGCCAGACCTGGCAGAGCCATTCCAGTTGGAGTGCACGCTCGTAGGCGGCCGCGAGGTTGCCGCCGATCGTGACGGCGCCGTGGTTGGCCAGCAAGCACGCCGACCGGTCGCCGAGCGCGGCCAGCGCGTTGCGGGCCAGCTCCGGAGTGCCGAACGTGGCGTAGTCGGCGACCCGGACCGCGCCGCCCAGCATGGCGACCACGTAGTGGATCGGCGGCACCTCGGTGACCAGCGTCGAGACGGCCGTCGCGTGAGGGGCGTGCGTGTGCACGACGGACCCGGCGCCCGCCTCCCGGTACAGCGCCAGGTGCAGCGGGACCTCACTGGTGGGCGTGAGATCACCGTCGACACGACGGCCGGCCAGATCCACCACGGTGATCGACTCCGGGCCGAGGTCGGCGTAGTCGATGCCACTCGGCGTGACCGCGACGAGATCGCCCGCACGCACCGAGATGTTGCCCGACGTGCCCACGACCAGCCGGTCCGCCACCATCCGGCGGCCCAGTTCGCAGACACGGTCACGCTCCGCCGCGAGCAACAGTGCACCCATATGGCGTGCGTAGCCGCTGCGTCCGGGGCCGTCAAGGGGCGACTCGCCCGGAACTCCGGGCTGGCGCGCCCACCGGCCGGTTAGGGAAAGATGGGGCGCGTGGCAGCGGCCCAGGACCCGGATCGGCGGCAACGGATCATCCTCGCCGCCAGCCAGGCCCTGTCCGCCGCCAGCGACGGCGACGACGACGACGCGGTCGGACGGCTGATCAACTTCGTGCAGGACTCGCAGGACGAGCACACCGACGTGCGGGAACTCGTGCTGCTGCTGTTCTCCGAATGCAGCTCGATGGTCGCCGAGCTGTCCGAGGGCGGCGCGACACCGGTCCGGATGCAGGTCTTCGACGAGGAGGGCCAGGAGGTCCCGATCGACGAGGCCGACCCACCGGTCCGCACGGCCGTCCGGACGCTGCTGGCCGAGGTGCACGGCGACGAGGACGCGGCCGCGGAGCAGGTGGAGATCGCCCTGTCCAGCGCCGCCCCCGAGGAGATGGCCACGGTCGTCATCCAGGCCCTGCGCTGGACCATCCGCCTGGCCACCGCGTGCGGCGACCGCGAGCTGCCGGTCCCGGACTGGGTGGCCGACGCCCTGCACAACGACAACGAGTCGGATTCCTGACCGCCAAACCTCTCGGTACCCGAAATACTTACCTACGGGGAGTACGAGGTGTTGAGAATCATGGCGGACGAACGAACTGGTCGCGGGCGGCGTGTTCGTCGATCCGGGTGGCGCGACGGGCCACGACGTGTGCCAGCCGGAGAGCCGCAAGTGGGTCGAGGGCATCGTGCCGACCGCACCGGCGTTCCCGGTGCACCCGAACGCGGCGGGCATGGCCGAGGTGGCGAGCCTGGTCGCGAATGCCCTCACCTGAAGTGGGACGGGGTGCCCATCGGTGACGACCGCCTGGGGGGTCGAACGGTCATCACCTACCTGGGTCCCTGCCAAGGCATCCACAGCGTTGCCGCTCCAGGTACCGGGCACCCCGTGGCACCTACGACACCACCCGAAGCTGTGATTGAGCTGGCAACTGGATGAGAGTTCGCCGAAGGCCGGCGGACCGCTGGGCGCATGGATCACTGCGGAAAGCGACGACACGACTTTCGGCGCTTGGCGCAGCGGGCCGGACACAGCAGACTCGGTGCACCGGGCTGTACCCACCGCCAGGACAGCGTGCGAGGTGTGGGCGATCATGAGCCGCGAGGCGGGCACCCGCGCAGACCTGGCGACGGCCCCGCGCTCCCGCATCCCGAGCCAGACCCCGCGCGGCTTCGACGACCTACCGGCGTCCACCGACCGGGACGGCTACTGGTTCCCGATGCTGGTGTTCGGGGTGCTGGTCCTGCTGGCGCCGCTGGTGTACCGGACCGCGGGACCGTCCGATGTCGACTACGTGTGGAACCCTGCCGTCGGGTCGGCGCCCCGGATCTCCGGCTTCGCGTTCGCGCCGCTGCAGCAGTTCGGCACGTGCAACGCGGCGCTGGGCGACCCCATGGTGGTGGCGCTGTACTGGTTCTGCGTGGTGATGTTCGGCCCGCTGCTGAGCCTGCTCTGGTACCACCGACGGGCCGTGCGAGGCGGGCAGGGCCAGCAGACCGGCTGGTACCTGCTGTACGCGTGCACCAGCCTCGCGCTGTACGTGGTGCTGTTCCCGGTGATCGAGTTCGTCGCGAAGCTGCAGGCGAACGCCACCGGCAGACCGGACAGCGGCACGATGGCGGTGCTGGACGTCGTGACGGTCGGCGGGTTCCTGGCCGGGCTCACGGTCGCGGGCGTCGCCGCGTGGCCGCTGCGCTCGCGGACCCCTCTGTCCACCACCCGGTGGGCGCTGAGCGGGCTGGGCATGCTGCTGGCCATCGCGAACGCGGCGACCATCGAGTTCCTGACCTACCTGCAACCGAAGGCTGGCTACGGCGGGCTGCTGATCATCGCGGTGGGCCTGCTCGCGCTGTCGCTGGTGGAACGCGGTGCGGTGTGCTTCGTGGTCGCCGTGCTGTTCACGGTCACCGCGCTGGTGGTGAACGTGGTGGGGTTCACCGGCGCGCTGACCCGGCTGGGCGCGGACGACGACTGGACGCCGCTGGGCGTCGCGCTGGCGAACCTGGCGCTGCCAGGCGTGCTGCTGCTGGTGGGCGCGCTGGTCGGCGGGTTGCGCGACGCACGAGGGCGGCCGGTGTGACGATGATGTGATGCTGACCGTGCAGGGCGTCGTCGACCGGGTCGGCCCGACGCTGTTGCGCGCCGTGCTCACCGTCGACCGGCCAGGTCCGGTCAGCGACGTGGTGATCGCCGAGCCGGGCAAGGGCACTCATCTGGCCGCCGGTGACCTGGTGCTGGGCGTCGCCGCTGGCAGTGCGAAGGACGCGGCCGAACTGGTCCGGCAGGCCGGTGAGCGTGGTGCCGCCGCGGTGCTGCTCAAGCCGCCGGTCGCGGGTCAGGCCACTGTGCTCGCCGCGGGCAGGGCCGCGGGAACGGCTGTGGTCGAGGTGCGGTCGGGCACCGGCTGGGCGCAGTTGGTGTGGCTGCTGCGCACGGTGCTGGACGCGGAGGCCGACGCCGCCGAGACCGCCGCGGACACCGGCGAGCCGGGCGGGCTGGGTGACCTGTTCCGATTGGCCGACGCGGTCGCGGCGGTGGTGGACGCGCCGGTGACGATCGAGGACGCCAACTCGCGGGTACTGGCCTACTCGGCTCGCCAGGACCGCACCGACCCGGCCCGGGTGTCCACGATCATGGGCAGGCGGGTGCCCGACGACGTGCTCGCGCGGTTCCGGTCGCGGGGTGTGTTCCGCGAGCTGTCCCGGGGCGGCAACCCGATCTACGTGGCCGCCCAGCGGGACGGCACGCTGCCCAGGCTGATCGTGCCGATCCGGATGGGTGGCGAACTGCTCGGCTCGATGTGGGCCGTGGTGCCGGGCAAGGTGCCCGACGCGCGAGCCGCGGCGTTCGCCGACGCGAGCGCGGTCGTGGCCCTGCACCTGCTGCGCAGACGTGCCCTGGTCGATGCCGAGCGCAGGCACTCGGCGGAACGGGTGCGGGCGCTGCTGGAGGGTCTGGGCAGTGTGCGGGTGGCGGCCGCCGAGCTGGGTCTGGCCGACGTGCCGCACCGGGTGGTCGCGATCGACGCGGCGGGCAGGCAGGTCGAGGACGATCTGCGCACCGAGGGCCTGCGACTGGCGTTGTGGGAGCGGATCACCACTGGCATCGGCAGGCGGCCCGCGGTGGCCGATCTGCACGGCCTGCTCTACGCGATCGTGCCCGACGGGGCAGGTCAGGGCGGTTGGGACGCGCTGCGGGCCGCGTTGTCCGGGCCCGCGGGCGAGCGCGCGCTGGCCGCGGCCGGTGCGCCCGCGCCGCTGGCCGAGCTGGCCAGGTCCAGGGTGCAGGCAGAGGAGACGCTCGGCCTGCTGCGGGCCGGACTGGTGGCCGGCGTGGTCGCCGACTTCCAGGAGACGTGGGCCGTGCTCGCGCTGCACCGGCTCGCCACGGCGGCGGCCGCGGCGGGGGTCCCCGACGTCGGGCCGCTGCCCTTGTTGCGGCAGTACGACGCGACCAACGGCACCGAGTACGTGCGCACGCTCTACGAGTGGCTGCGGCACCCCGGCGACCCGAGGGCGGCCGGGCTGGCACTGGCGATCCACCCCAACACCCTGCGGTACCGGATGCGCAAGATCGGCGAGCTGGCCGGTGTCGATCTCGCCGACCCCGATGTCCGGTTGGCACTGCTCACCGGCCTGGTCGCGGTGCACTGGGGCTGACGCGGACCGCCTCGCGTTGTGCCGGCGGCACAGTCCCCGTGCGGGGTACTGGTGCCGAGCGGATGATGACATCAGCGCCACGGTGCCGCACGGTGTGGTGCGACGCGGCCAATCGAAACGGGCGTTGGTATCCGACAGGGGAAGGACAGACCGGTGAAGATCGCCGTACCTCGGGAGATCAAGAACAACGAGTACCGGGTCGCGCTGACCCCGGCGGGCGCCCACGAGCTGACCAGGCGCGGACACGAGGTATTCGTCGAGGCGGGCGCGGGCATTGGCTCCGCGATCTCCGACGAGGAGTACCTGTCGGCGGGCGCGAAGGTCCTGGCGAGCGTGGACGACGTGTGGGCCGAGGCCGACATGGTGCTGAAGGTCAAGGAGCCGATCGCGGCCGAGTACCCGCGACTGCGCGAGGGCCTCGTGCTGTTCACGTACCTGCACCTGGCCGCCGACCAGCCGCTGACCAAGGTGCTGCTGGACTCGGGCACCACCGGTATCGCCTACGAGACCGTCCAGACCCGCAACGGCGCGCTGCCGCTGCTGGCCCCGATGTCCGAGGTGGCGGGCAGGCTCGCGCCGCAGGTCGGTGCGTATGCGCTGATGAAGCCCTCCGGCGGCCGGGGTGTGCTGCCTGGCGGGGTGCCCGGGGTGCACCCGGCGCGGGTCGTCGTGATCGGCGGCGGTGTCGCCGGGCTGAACGCGGCCCGGGTGGCGCTGGGCATGGGCGCGGACGTCGAGGTGCTGGACACGAACGTCGACCGGCTGCGTCAGATCGACCTGGATTTCCACGGCAGGCTGCGCACGGTGACGTCCAACACGTTCGCCGTCGAGCAGGCCGTCCGCGAGGCCGACCTGGTGGTCGGCGCGGTACTGGTGCCGGGCGCGAAGGCCCCGAAGCTGGTGGACAACGCGCTCGTCGCGACCATGAAGCCGGGCTCTGTGCTCGTCGACATCGCGATCGACCAGGGCGGCTGTTTCGCCGACTCACACCCGACGACACACGACGACCCGACCTATCTGGTGCACGAGTCGGTCTTCTACTGCGTTGCCAACATGCCCGGCGCGGTGCCGCGCACGTCGACCTACGCGCTGACCAACGTGACGCTGCCCTACGCGGTGGCCATCGCCGATCACGGCTGGCAGCCGGCCCTGAGTGCCGACCCTGCGCTCGCGCTCGGCCTGAACACGCACGCGGGCCTGCTGGTGAACGAGCCCGTCGCACAAGCGCACGGCCTCACGTTCACACCACCGAAGAACGTCCTTACTTCTTGACAATTCACGATGTTGAATCGTGCCTCAGAGCTGCTGACACAATGGCGTTCGATCAGGGAGCGGCGTCCAGGCGCGCCGGCTGCAAGGCCGAGGAGGTCCTGGTACCGCTGTTGTACCCGGGACGACGACAACGCCGCAGCTGGCGCGCCTGGGCGACGCGAGCCGAACAGTTATGTGTCAGCAGCTCTTACTGTTCAACTGCGGGATAAATCGTCCGTTGACCCGTTTCGTCACGACCGAGTGTCGTTCGTCATCTCGCTGAAACCGCACGACAGCACTGGTCCGCACCAGTTCCCGAGGCAGGTCGCCAACCGCACGTCGCCGCGGTTCCACCACTACCTGACACCTGCGCGGTTCAACGCGAGATACGGCCCGACCGCCGCCGACGTGAGTACGGTCGCCGATTTCCCTCGGTCCGAAGGACTGCGGGTGGGCCACGTGTCCGCGAACCGCCAGGTGGTCGACGAGTGGTTCGGTCAGCCAGGTGACCAAGGCGTTCGACACGCGGATCGGTACGTATCGTCAGGACGCTCGGCAGTTCTACGCGAACACCACGGCACCGAGTCCGCCTGCCGATGTGGCCGGTGTGGTGCACGGCATTTCCGGTCTGGACAACCACTCGGTCCGGCACCCGGCAGCCGTGCCGAAGGCGAATCCGAACGACATTCCACAGGTGCTCGGCGAGTGCACGCCGAGCACGTCGGCGAGCGGCGGTCACGGCTCGGAATCGGCGTGCGACGGCTCCGGCGACGGCGACTCGGCCGTGTTCCCCGAGCCACCAGAACGATCCGAGCGGTCAGCGGGCCGTGCCGGACGTGTCCCTCGACGCCGACCGCAGCTTCGAAGGCGCCCGGTCCGACATCCAGTCGGCCGGGCGCCTTCGGCTGCACCCGGAAAAGCCACCCGGCCCGTATCCCCGACGAGCCGGGCAACCTTCCGCTGTGCCCACCGTAACGAGCCGTCAATCTTCAGGCGAGCCCGATAATCCTCGGCACCAGGTCAGCGGGGGTGGGCTGACTCGCCATCTCTCCCGCGACGGCCTGTGCGGCGGCACGCATCGGCCCGTCGGCGAGCAGCTCGGCGATCCGGTTGGCGTCCAGCTCCTCGGGTGCGACCACGGCACCGGCACCCGCCTTGGCGACGACCGCCGCGTTCAGGAACTGGTCGGCACCCTGCGGCAACAGCAATTGCGGCAGGCCGGCGTCCAGCGCCGTGAGGGTCGTGCCGGCACCGCCGTGGTGGATGACCGCGGCACTGTTCGCCAGCACGGCGGACAGCGGCACCCAGTCGACGAGGCTGACGTTGTCCGGCAGCGAGCCGAAGGCGGCGGGATCCGCCCCGCCGAGGGTGATCACGAAGTCGGCGGGCGCTGCTCCGGCGACCGCGACGAACGGCCGCAGCGCGCCCACCCCGGCCATCCTCGGCAGGACCGAGCCCAGCGTCACGGTGACCAGCGGCCGCTCACGCGGGGCCAGCACCCACGGCGGCAGCACCCCGCCGCCGTTGTACGGGACGTAGCGCATGGACCAGGTGTCAGCGCGGTCGTCGCGCATACTCGGCGGGCTCACGTCGAGCACCGCGGCGGCCTCGGCGGGCGTGACGCCGAACCGGTCGTACTCCGCCGCGAGGTGCCGGGCCACCCCCTGCCAGAGGAGTGCGGGCTGATTGATGCCGATCGTGTGAGCCACGGCCGGTACCCCCGCGACTCGCGCGGCGAGCGGGCCCGCGCCCTGCATCGGCGTGTAGAGCACGAGATCGGGCCGCCACTCGCGGGCCAGTCGCACTGTGTGGTCGACGAACTGCTTGCTGACAACGGCGAACAGGCTCGCGACGAGGTCGATGGCGGCCGCGGCCCGCTCCGCCGCCGGGTCCCCGGCGGGTACGCCGTGCTCGGCGAAGAAGCCCCGGAAGATCCGCTCGAAGTCCACGCCCGGCGCCGTGTCCACCACCTGTAGCCCCGCCTGGCCAGCCAGTTCGTGGTGGCCGCCGGTCGCGAGCAGCACGTCGTGGCCCGCCGCCCGCAGTGCCCACGCCGTCGAAACGGCCGGAAAGATGTGCCCGATGCCGGGTGATGCCGTGATGAGGACGCGCATGTGATCCCTCCCCTGTGCCTGTGTCGACATCAGTTAACTCTCTTACTAAGAGATCCGCCAACCGAGAGTCTTCACCGGGCAAAATAAGGGCGACCCGCTCAACCAGCCTGGGGGTCGCTGGGAGCGGGTCGCCACTATCCAGCTTAGGCGCACCAAAGCGGTGTCGCGGTATCGCACCGCGCGACTGATCCACCCGTGTTGCGCGCAAGTCCACCCGGCCGTCCCGGCGTCGGACCGTTCGGGTGAAAAGCGCGGACACCCGCTGCAGTCAACGACATCGGCTGCCGATACAGCCAGGGTGGCAGACCCGGAGACCGTGCCCGGTCCGACGGTCACGCACGGCCCGCGACCGGTGACGGCGACAGCCGACTCCCACTGGTGGGTGGAGTGCGTCGATCCGTTCGGCCGGTGTCGAGCGATGAACGTCCTGGTACACCAGGGGCGGATCATGGTCGTCGCACCGCCAGGCGAGTCGGCGGTGCTCTCCGCCGACCAGACCCGCGATCTCGGTACGGCACTGGCGAAAGCCGCCGCCCGGGCGCCCAGACCGGGTTAGCGGGGACGACGGTGCCGGCCCGCAGGCCCGCGGACGAGTTGATGCGCGCACAAGTGCTGCGCCGGCTCGCGCTGCTGGACGACATGGCCCGGCACGGCGAGGCGGACTCGCTGCTGCCGCTGGCCCGCACCGAACTGCACCGCCTCACCGACGGTTGGCGGCTGCTGCTCACCGTGCACGAGCCCGGCCGCGACGGCCGCTGCCGCGCCTGCCCCGCCCGGCTGCGCAGGCGCCGGTGGCCGTGCCGGGTATGGACGATGGCCTACCAGCACCTGATCGGTGAACGTATGCCCGGCAGCCAGCGGCGGATGCTGTCGTTGCGCCGCAAGGACAGCCAGGGCGACGCAGGGACCGCCGCCGCTGGGTGACCGCCCGGTGGCCCGGCGTGTGCCTGGTCGCGGATCTGCCGATCCCGCCCACGACCGGGTCTGCCGTAGGGCAGGATGTCCGCACCGGTCGGAGTAGCGCGGGCCGGGCGAGCTTCCGGGAGGGACGAGTGCACGACGGCAGTGGCCGGATCATGGTGCAGGGCCTGACGAAACAGTTCGGTCCGGTCTCGCGGTCAAAACCTCAGCTTCACCGTCGAACCCGGCTCGGTCACAGGATTCCTCGGCCCGAACGGCGCCGGCAAGACCACCACACTGCGCATGCTGCTGGGCCTGGTCACCCCGAGCAGCGGCACGGCGACGGTCAACGGCGAGCCATTCGGCAGGCTCGGCAACCCCGCCCGGGTCGTCGGCGCGGTGCTGGAGGCCCAGGGCTTCCACCCGAAGCGCAGCGCCCGAACCACCTGCGGGTCTACGGCGCCGCGATCGGCGTGCCGGACAGCGGGCCGAGCAGGTGCTGCAGCTCGTCGGCCTCGGCACGTCCGGCGACCGGAACGCGGGCGGTTCTCGCTGGGCATGAAGCAGCGCCTCGCGCTGGCGACGGCCCTGCTGGGTGACCCGCAGATCCTGGTGCTGGACGAGCCCGCCAACGGCCTGGACCCGGAGGGCATCGCCTGGCTGCGCCAGTTCCTGCAGGCGTACGCGCGGTCCGGACGGACAGTGCTGATCTCCAGCCACCTGCTGGCCGAGGTCGAGCAGACCGTCGACCAGGTGATCATCATCAGCCGCGGCATGACGATGTACAACGGGCCGCTGGAGCACCTGCGGCAGTCCCAGCAGGCGCGGGTGCTCGTGCAGCCCTCGGACGCGGCGGCGCTCACGAAGGCCTTGCGCGAGCAGGACATCTACAACGTGGAGGCCCTGCCCGACGGGCGGCTGGCCGTCCGCGGCGTGGAGGACAAGCAGGTCGCGGACATCGCGCTGAAGGCCGGCGTGTCCGTGTACGGGATCCAGGTGGAGCGGGTGAACCTGGAGCAGCTGTACCTGAGCCTCACCAACAGCGGGCCGTACGGCGGCGCCCCCTACCAGCAGCCCTATCAACAGCAACCTCAGCAGCGTCCGCGCCCTATCAGCAGCCGGGCGGCTACCCGCAGCAATCGCCACAGCCGCAACAGCCCTACCAGGACTCGTACCAGCAGCAGCAGTACCAACAGCAGCCCGTACCAGCAGCCCGGGTATCCGCAGCAGCAGTTCCCGCAGCAGCAGCCCGGCTACCCGCCCCAGCAGCAGTACCCGGCGCAGCAGCAGTACCCGGCGCAGCAGCCGTACCAGCCACCGACGTACGAGCCGCCGACGTACGAGCGCACCGGCGTACCAGGCGCCGACGTACCAGCCGCAGCCGTACCAGCCGGACGCCACGCCGTCGCCGTACGCGCCACCGGTGCCGGACGCGCCGCCGCCACCGGACCAGACGCAGCAGACGGCGACCCAGCAGCAGGGCGAGGACCACGGGAGCCAGCAGTGAGCATGACCAGTCTGATCACCGCCGAGTTCCGCAAGATCCTGTCCACGAAGCTGTGGTGGGCGCTGCTCATCCCGGCCGTGGTGCTCGCCTTCGGGTGGTCGTTCGTGGCGGGCAAGCTGGTCGACGCGATCCTGGAGAGCGTGCGCGACGACCCGACGTTCCAGCGTGCCGGCCTGACGCTGCAGGACGGGCCGTGGAGCGTGATCGCGCTGTCGCGGGCGATCAACATCAGCACCATTTTCCCGATGTTGTTCGGCGCGCTCGGGCTGGCCAGCGAACTGCAGCGCAGGACGATCACCACGAGCTTCCTGACCGCGTCCAGCAGGCAGGCGCTGCTGGGCGCGAAGGCGGTCGCGTACGCGGCCTGGGGCCTGGTCTACGGCGTGATCATCTCCGGCCTGGCGATACTCGGCACGGTCGCGGGCGTCAACGGGCACTACCTGCCCAACGTCGGTGGCATGCTGCTGATCGGGCTGGCGGGCGTGCTGTCCTGCCTGCTGTGGACGCTGCTCGCGCTGGGCGTCGGCGCGTTGCTCGGCTCGACCACCGGGACGATCGTGCTGCTGGTGATCTACGCGGTGATCGCCGAGCCGATCATCGATCTGGTGGTCCGCGGTCATGTCGCGGGCATCCTGCCCAACGGCGCCGCCGACGGTCTGACCGGTTCGACGGCCGCCAAGATCATCCTCAACGGCCTGCACTCGCCGACGCTGCTGGAACTGCCGCAGGACGTCTTCTCGGCGTTCCAGTCCGTCGTGCGGGTGGCGGCCGGGGCCATCGGGGCGTTCGACTGGTGGGCCAGCGGGCTTATCTTCCTTGGCTGGACTCTGGTGTTCTTCGTGGCAGGACTGCTGGTCAACCAGCGTCGCGACATCACCTGACGGCGAAACGGTTCGGTCAACGACAGACCTGCCGCCTAATCTGGGAGCGTGCCCGCACCCGACTCCGCTCCCCCCGCCGGTTGGATCCGCCGCCTGCTGGCCGCCTGCTGGCAGCACCCAGGCCTCGTCGTCACCGTCGTCGTCAGCTCCGCGCTGGGCACCGGGCTGGAGGCCGTCGGGCCGCTGCTGACCCGGCTGGGCGTGAACGACGCGGTGGCCGGTAGCACCGCCCGGCTCGGCTGGTTGATCACCGTGCTGATCGTGCTGGCCGGGATCCGGTTCGTGGCGGCGTTCCTGCGCCGCTTCCTGGCCGGTCGGCTCGCCCTGGACGTGCAGCACGATCTGCGCACCTCGGTGTTCTCGTCGGTGTCCCGGCTGGACGGTGGGAAGCAGGACGCGCTGCGCACCGGCCAGGTGGTCTCCCGCGCGAACAGCGACCTGCAACTGGTGCAGGGCCTGCTGTCGATCGTGCCGCTGTCCATCGGCGTGCTGGTGCTGATCGTCGTGTCGATCGCCGCGATGATCTGGCTCTCGCCGCTGCTCACCGTGATCGCGCTGGTAGTGGTGCCGCTGCTCGGGTTCGTCGCGGCGAAGTCGCGCAGGCGGCTGTTCCCGGCCACGTGGTCGGCCCAGCAGCGCGCCGCGGACATCGCGCAGCACGTCGAGGAGACGGTCACCGGCGTCCGTGTGGTGAAGGGGTTCGGCCAGGAGGCCAGGGAGACCGGCAGGCTGGAGCGCACCGCGCGGCGGCTGTTCGCGGAGCGCCTGCGGGCCGCCCGGCTGCAGTCCGAAGCCGAACGCGACGATGGCCGCGCTGCCGTCGCTCGGGCAGGTCGGGGTGCTGGCCCTCGGCGGCTGGCTGGCGCTGCGCGGTGAGATCAGCATCGGCACGTTCCTGGCGTTCGCCAGCTACGTGGCCACGCTGGCCGGCCCTGCCCGGTTGCTGTCGCGGTCTGGTGATCCTGGGCCAGATGACCAGGGCCGCCGCCGAGCGGGTGTACGAGCTGATCGACTCGCAGCCGGAGATCGTGGACGCGCCCGACGCCGTGGACGTGCCCGCCGGGCCGGTCGAGATCGAGCTGGACGACGTGCGGTTCGGCTACACGCGCAGCGAGCCGGTGCTGGACGGCGTGTCGCTGCGCGTCGAGCCGGGCGAGACGCTGGCGCTGATCGGCACGTCCGGGTCGGGCAAGTCGACCGTGTCGCTGCTGCTGCCCCGGTTCTACGACGTGCAGTCCGGCGCGATCCGGGTCGGGCCACCGGGTGCGCCACTGGACGTGCGCGGCCTGCGGCTGGCGTCGCTGCGCGGCACGGTCGGCGTGGTGTTCGAGGAGGCGTTCCTGTTCTCCTCGTCGGTGCACGACAACATCGCCTACGGCCGCCCGGACGCCAGCGTGGCCGAGGTACGGGCCGCGGCCGCGCGCCGCCGAGGCGGACGCGTTCATCCGCGAGCTGCCCGACGGCTACGACACGCTCGTCGGCGAACGCGGCCTGACCCTGTCCGGCGGGCAGCGACAGCGGATCGCGCTGGCCAGGGCATTGCTGTCCGACCCGAGGGTGCTGGTGCTCGACGACGCCACGTCGGCCGTGGACACCGCGACCGAGGCCGCCATCCAGGACACCCTGCGCGCTGTCACGGCCAGCCGGACCACGCTGATCATCGCGCACCGCCGGTCGACGCTGGCCCTGGCCGACCGGATCGCCGTGCTGGACCGGGGCCGGGTCGTGGACGTCGGCACCGAGGCGGAGCTCACGGAGCGGTCCGAGATGTTCCGCGCCCTGCTCGCCGGGCCGGGCGACTCGCTGGCCGAGGACGCGGAGACCGCGGTGCCGGTGGTGCAGACCAACGGCCACCAGGTCGACGGCGTGACGCCCGCGCTGTGGCCGGAACCCGCTGCCGACGACCAGCGGGCGATGATGCGGCAGGCGCACATGACGGAGGGCGCGTTCGGCGGGCTGCCCGCGACGCCGGAACTGCTCGCCACCGTCGACGCGCTGCCGCCCGCGCAGGACACACCCAAGCTGCCCGGCGTCGACCTCACCGCACCCGATCCCCGGTTCAAGTTGGCGGCGCTGCTGCGGCCGGTGCGGTGGGCGCTGCTGATCGCCCTGGCGCTCGTCGCGGTGGACGCGCTGGCCACCGTCGCGCTGCCGGTGCTGGTCCGCAACGGCGTGGACGGCGGCGTGTCCGCCCACCACATCGACGTGGTGTGGCTGGTGTCGTGGATCGCGCTGGCCGTGGTCGTGATCGACTGGCTGGTGCTCACCGCGCAGACGGTGATCGCCACGCGCGCCGGCGAGAGCGTGCTGTACCTGCTGCGCGTGCGCAGCTACGCCCACCTGCAACGGCTCGGCCTGGACTACTACGAGCGCGAGCTGGGCGGCCGGATCATGACCCGGATGACCACGGACGTGGACGCGCTGTCCACGTTCCTGCAGACCGGCCTGGTCACCACCGTGGTCAGCGTGCTGACGGTGCTGGGCATGGCGGTCGCGATGGTGGTCATCGACTGGCCGCTGGCGCTGACGGCGCTGGCCGCGCTGCCGATCGTGATCGTCGCGACGCTCGTGTTCCGCAGGCTGTCCTCGGTCGCGTACGCGGAGGCGCGGGAACGGATCAGTGCGGTCAACGCCGACCTGCAGGAGAACGTGTCCGGACTGCGGGTCGCGCAGGCGAACACGCACGAGCAGCGGGCGGCCGACCGGTTCGGCGAGCTGTCCGACAGCTACCGGCGGTCGCGGCTGCGCGCCCAGCGTTACATCGCGATCTACTTCCCCGGCGTCACGGCACTGTCGGAGGTCGCGCAGGCCGTGGTGCTCGGCGTCGGCGCGACCTGGGTGGCGCACGGCCAGCTGACGTCGGGCGTGCTGGTGGCGTTCCTGCTGTATCTGGGGCAGTTCTTCGCGCCCGTGCAGCAGTTGTCGCAGGTGTTCGACGGTTACCAGCAGGCCAGGGTCGGCCTGCACCGGATCGGTGACCTGCTGCGCACGCCGACCACCGTGATCCCGGCAGAGCACCCGGTCGCGGTGCCGCCGCGGCTGCGGGGCGAGGTCGAGCTGCGGAACGTCAGCTTCCGCTACGGCGGCGCGAGCCGGGCCGCGCTGGACGGGGTGTCGCTGCGGGTGCCCGCCGGGCAGACCGTGGCGCTGGTCGGCGAGACAGGCGCCGGCAAGTCCACGCTGGTCAAGCTGCTCGCCCGGTTCTACGACGCCACCGGTGGCCACGTCACGGTGGACGGCGTCGACGTGCGCGACTACGACCTGGTCGGATTCCGGCGGCGGCTCGGTGTGGTGCCGCAGGAGCCGCACCTGTTCACCGGGGACGTCGCGGACAACGTGCGCTACGGCCGGCCGGACGCACCGGACGCCAAGGTGGAGCTGGCGGCCAGGGAGGTCGGCGCGCTGCCCATGGTCGCGCGCCTGCCCCAGGCCTTCCACCACGCGCTGGGCGAGCGCGGCCAGGGCCTGTCGGCGGGCCAGCGGCAGCTCGTCGCACTGGCCAGGGCGGAACTGGTCAAACCGGACATCGTACTGCTGGATGAGGCGACCGCCGCCCTGGATCCGGCGACCGAGGCGGCCGTGCTGGCGGCCAGCGAACGGATGGCACGGACGCGCACGACGTTCGTCGTGGCGCACCGCCTGGCGACAGCGGCCAGGGCGGATCGAATCGTGGTACTGGCCGGTGGCAGAATCGTGGAGGACGGCAGCCACGAGGAGCTACTCGCGGCGGGCGGGACGTACGCCACCCTGTGGCGTTACGGCACGTCCGAGTCAGACCAGCTTCCCCATCCGGCTAGTTGAGGCGCTGCGGCCCCGCCGTCCGGACAGACAGCGAGACACGTACCACCAGGTGAGCTTGGCTACACGCCGGCCCGCACTGGCCTAGTGCGGCGCCTGCCTGCCCGGACCGTACTAGCCTGACGGAGAAGTTTTCAGATTCGAGAGCGAGACAGATAGAGGCGAGCACAACCCGTGTCCAGCAGCACCGCGTCACAGTTCGGTCCGAACGAGTGGCTGGTCGAGGAGATGTACGAGCAGTTCCTCGCGGACCCGTCGTCGGTAGACCCGGCGTGGCACGACTTCTTCGCCGACTACAAGCCGACGCAACGCGCCGCCGGTGTGGGGGACAACGTCGCGCAGCCCACGGGCAGCGCCGCGACCGAGGTCTCCACCACCGTCCGCGCCGCCGGTGTGGCCGGCACCGCCACGAAGCCGGCGCAGCCGGCCAAGGTCAACGGCCAGGTCAAGGTCTCAGGGGCACCGCCGGACCGAACTTCGCCGCCCCGCCCGTCCGCTCCGAGCACTGCCCCGCCGCGGACGCCCGCGTCGACCTCGGGGCTGCCCAACACCGGTAAGCCGGCCCCCGCCGCGGCCGCCAAGGCCACGCCGGTGAAGCCCGTCGCGGGTGAGCAGGTCAGCCCGATCCGCGGTGCCGCCGCCGCGATCGCGAAGAACATGCAGCAGTCGCTCACCGTGCCGACCGCGACGAGTGTGCGCGCGGTGCCCGCGAAGCTGCTCGCGGACAACCGCATCGTGATCAACAACCACCTCAAGCGGACCAGGGGTGGCAAGGTCTCGTTCACGCATCTGATCGGTTACGCGGTGATTCGGGCACTGCACGACTACCCGAACATGAACCGGCACTTCGCCGAGACCGCGGGCAAGCCGACCGTCATCACGCCCGAGCACGTCAACTTCGGGCTCGCCATCGACCTGCCCACCAAGGACGGCGGCCGGACCCTCGTGGTCGCGTCGATCAAGGGCTGCGAGTCGATGTCGTTCAGCGCAGTTCTGGCAGGCCTACGAGGACATCATCCGCAAGGCCCGCGGCAATGCGCTCACCACCGACGACTTCGCCGGCACCACGATCTCGCTGACCAACCCGGGCACGATCGGCACGAACCACTCGGTGCCGCGACTGCAGGCGGGCCAGGGCACGATCGTCGGCGTCGGCGCGATGGAGTACCCGGCGCAGTTCCAGGGCACCAGCGAGCAGACGCTCGTGACGATGGGCGTGAGCAAGATCATCACCCTCACGTCGACCTACGACCACCGGATCATCCAGGGAGCCGAGTCCGGCGAGTTCCTGCGCCGGATCCACCAGCTGCTGCTGGGTGAGGACAACTTCTACGACGACGTGTTCACGTCGCTGCGGCTGCCCTACGAGCCGGTCCGCTGGGTGCAGGACATCCCGGTGGGTGCCGTCGACAAGGCGGCCCGGGTGCTGGAGCTGATCGACGCCTACCGCACCCGCGGCCACCTGATGGCCGACGTCGACCCGCTGAACTACCGGCAGCGCAGGCACGACGACCTGGACGTGCTCTCGCACAACCTGACGCTGTGGGACCTCGACCGCGAGTTCCCGGTCGGCGGGTTCGCCGGGCACGACAAGATGAAGCTGCGCGACGTGCTGGGCGTGCTGCGCGACTCGTACTGCCGCACGGTCGGCGTCGAGTACATGCACATCCTGGAGCCCGCCGAGCGGCGCTGGCTGCAGGATCGCGTCGAGGTGAAGCACGAGAAGCCCCCGACGGCCGTGCAGAAGTACATCCTGTCCAAGCTGAACGCGGCCGAGGCGTTCGAGACGTTCCTGCAGACCAAGTACGTCGGGCAGAAGCGGTTCTCGCTGGAGGGCGGCGAGACCAGCATCGCGCTGCTGGACGCGGTGCTGGACAAGGCGGCGGAGCACGAGCTGGACGAGGTCGTCATCGGCATGCCGCACCGCGGCAGGCTGAACGTGCTGGCCAACATCGTCGGCAAGCCGATCTCGCAGATCTTCCGCGAGTTCGAGGGCAACATCGACCCCGGCCAGGCGCACGGCTCCGGTGACGTCAAGTACCACCTGGGTGCCGAGGGCAAGTACTTCCGGATGTTCGGCGACGGTGAGACCAGGGTGTCGCTGACGGCGAACCCGTCGCACCTGGAAGCCGTCGACCCGGTGCTGGAGGGCATCACCCGGGCCAAGCAGGACCTGCTGGACAAGGGTTCGGCGGACGGCTTCACGGTGCTGCCGGTCGCCATGCACGGCGACGCGGCGTTCGCGGGCCAGGGTGTGGTCGCCGAGACGCTGAACCTGGCGCTGCTGCGCGGTTACCGCACCGGCGGCACCGTGCACATCGTGGTCAACAACCAGGTCGGCTTCACCACGAACCCGGAGCACTCGCGGTCGTCCAAGTACTGCACGGACGTCGCGAAGATGATCGGCGCGCCGGTGTTCCACGTGAACGGCGACGACCCGGAGGCCTGCTACTGGGTCGCGAAGCTGGCGGTGGAGTACCGGGAGGCGTTCCACAAGGACGTCGTGATCGACATGGTCTGCTACCGGCGCCGTGGCCACAACGAGGGCGACGACCCGTCGATGACGCAGCCCGCGATGTACGACATCGTGGACGCGAAGCGCAGCGTGCGGAAGACGTACACCGAGGCGCTGATCGGCCGTGGCGACATCTCGATGGAAGAGGCGGAGACCGCGCTACGGGACTTCTCCAGCCAGCTGGAGCACGTCTTCAACGAGGTCCGCGAGCTGGAGAAGGCCCCGCCGAAGACCAGCCCGTCGATCGAGGCCGAGCAGCCGATCCCGACCAAGCTGGCCACCGCGATCTCGTCGTCGGCGATCGAGCAGATCGGCCGCGTGCACGTCGACCTGCCCGCCGGCTTCACACCGCACCCGAGGGTGAAGCCGGTGCTGGAGCGGCGAGCCAAGATGGCGAGCGAGGGCGACGTCGACTGGGCGTTCGCCGAGCTGCTGGCGTTCGGCTCGCTGATGATGGAGGGCCGGCTGCTGCGGCTGTCCGGCCAGGACTCCCGGCGGGGCACGTTCGTGCAGCGCCACTCGGTGCTGATCGACCGCAAGACCGGCGAGGAGTACGTGCCGCTGCGGAACCTGTCCGAGGACCAGGGCCGGTTCATGGTGTACGACTCGGCGCTGAGCGAGTACGCGGCGCTGGGCTTCGAGTACGGCTACTCGGTGGCCAACCCCGAGGCGCTCGTGTTGTGGGAGGCGCAGTTCGGCGACTTCGTCAACGGCGCCCAGTCGGTGATCGACGAGTTCATCTCGTCGGCCGAGGCCAAGTGGGGCCAGCGCTCGAACGTCGTGATGCTGTTGCCGCACGGCCACGAGGGCCAGGGCCCGGACCACACGTCGGGCCGCATCGAGCGGTGGCTGCAACTGTGCGCCGAGGGCTCGATGACCGTGTCGATGCCGTCGACGCCGGCCAGCTACTTCCACCTGCTGCGCAGGCACGCACTGGACGGGGTGCAGCGGCCGCTGGTCGTGTTCACGCCGAAGTCCATGCTGCGCAACAAGGCGGCGGTCAGCCCGCTGTCGGACTTCACGGACTCGAAGTTCCTGTCCGTGATCGACGACCCGACCAAGCCCGACCCGGCCGCGGTGACGAAGGTCCTGCTG
The DNA here is from genome assembly GCA_963780635.1 of Candidatus Melainabacteria bacterium. Taxonomy (GTDB): domain Bacteria; phylum Actinomycetota; class Actinomycetes; order Mycobacteriales; family Pseudonocardiaceae; genus DATEPR01. Next base: position 741,761 of record CAWACW010000011.1, on the reverse strand, counting down.
TGCAGCGGCAAGATCTACTACGAGCTGGCGGCCGAACAGGCCAAGCTCGGCGCCACCGACACGGCGGTCGTGCGACTGGAGCAGTATTACCCGGTCCCGTCCCGCAGGCTGACCGAGACACTGCGCAGGTACCCGAACGTCCACGACCTGCGCTGGGTCCAGGAAGAGCCGGCCAACCAGGGCGCATGGCCGTTCCTCGGCCTGACGCTGCCCGAGCTGATGCCCGAACTGTTCACCGGCCTGCACCGGATCTCCCGCCGCCCGATGTCCGCACCGGCATCGGGTTCGAGCAAGGTCCACGAGGTCGAGCAGCGAGAGATCATCACGTCGGCCTTCGCCTGATCCCATGTACTTCACCGACCGCGGCATCGAGGAGTTGGAGGAGCGGCGCGGGGAGGACCAAGTCTCCCTGCGCTGGCTCGCCGACCGCATGCGGGCGTTCGTCGACGCGAACCCGTCGTTCGAGGATGCGGTCGAGCGCCTGGCCACGTACCTGGCCAGGGATGACGAGGACGACTACGAGGAGTAGTTGAACCCGAAACGCCACCCACGCACAGCCACGTGCGCTACCGTTTGAGTCGTCGCCAGAGCGGATCAGGAGGGCCGGGACCATGTTGGAAGCCGACGGCGGTGGAGCGGTAGAAGGCGCGGTCACAGAAGGCGCAGTAATGGCCGCCCGAGTCGAAATGATCAACACCCAGGCGGTGCAGATCCAGAGCAGCCGCGACAGGCTTCAAAGCAAGCGCGGGCAGCGGCTTCCACATCGAGCCAGAAGCAGCAGCCACATTGATCATGGCGTGCCAGGACGCGATACATGAGCTGACAGCTCACCGACCTGAACGTCATCTGGCGTCACTGAAGAACGCACCGAAGCTCGGCCAGAGTCACCGGGCGCGACTGTGGTCTCGAAGTTTCACACGAAAGTGTGGCCGAGGACAAAGAAGGCATCGCACCGGCTGTCGACAACCTCCGAACACACTGCACGACATGATTGACGCCTATCACAAGGCGAGTACGAACTACACCGAAACCGATGCGATCATCGCGAACGCGCTCAAAGCTAAGTAAGAGGTTGGCTGCTGCCACCTGACATCTCATGGTGCGAACAATGGAGAGCGTTGTGAACCGTCGGTTGTCGGTGATGTCTCTGGCATTCATTGCGGTGCTGGCTACTGGATGTACCAGCACCACACCCGGCACCGGGACCGGAGCGCCGGCGACGGGGACTCCTGTGCCATCAACTAGTGACAGCGCAGACCCTAGCACCCTCACCAACTCCGGACTGGCGTCAATCCAGCCATGCGATCTACTGAGCAGTGCCGATCTCACGCAGAACGACATCTCCAGCGGGCAGCCGAGCAATGAGGGCGGCGGTCGCAACTGCAATTGGAAGAACAGGACCGCGGACAACGAGCTCGGTTATTCGCTAGAAATTGACCTCCGAGATGCCCAGGGCCTCGAGGATATCAGTACTGACGGCCAGGCAATCAGCACCGACGCGGTCGGGCAACACCAGGGCAAGCTGGTGCAGGATCCCGGCGATGAGACTTGCTTCGTAGCGATTGGCGTGTCACCCACGTCGCGGGTTGACATTCTGGTGGCCACCGGCAGCTCGGTTATGAGCGAGTCCTGCAATCTTGCCAACCACTACGCTCAGTTGGTCGAGCCCAAACTGCCCTGACTGCGATGTCGTCCGACTCGCTGAACGATCGTCACATGCGAGATCCGCATGTCCAGCCGATTGGCTGTGCTGGCTCCCATGCCACAGCGCTAGAGCGACGCCAGTCGCGATTGGCGTAGCGCCTGACCCCGAATAGCGGTCGGGCACCCAACGTCGGCTCGGATTGATATCATCGAGGTGATCTGGCGAGGGAGGCCGTGCACGGCTTGCCGCGTACGTTCATGCGTTCGTTGACAGGTAGTCATGAACCGCGAATTGGCTGTACTGCTCGCCGCACTCACCGTGCTGGGCCTAGCTGGCTGCGGCAGCACCATCAATGGCACCGCTCATGCGGGAGACGTAGCGGCGAGCACGCCACCGCCAGTCAGCGTCTGCAGTTCGCCGTGTACCAGTGCCACCCTTGCCGACTTGGTGGCCTTGCAGCCGTGTGGTCTGCTCGATGCCGCCACGATGAACCAGAACGGGCTGACCAGTGAGGGATCGAGGACCGGCGACGGCGCGTGCAGTTGTTCCTGGAAGAACGCGTCATACGACGCCGGACTGGGCTACTCGCTGGGCGTGGATATTCGCGACAGCCAAGGTATCGGTGACTACAACCGGGACGGGTGCACCATCTCGAATACTGCGGTCGGGGATCATCAGGCGGTCGAGGCCAAGCAGGACTTGAGCGATCTCTGCGACATCACGATCGGCGTGACTCCCACGTCGCAGGTCGACATCGACACCGGCGCAGCGGACATCGATCGGTCGAGTGAGCTAGTCAGCCAGTTCGTCAAGCTGATCGAGCGCAAGCTGCCCCTGACCGCGACGAGCCTCTCACCTCAAGTAGCGATGCGGACACCAAGCATCGACATGTATTGATAGTGTCGACGTGTCCTGACCGAGGGAAATGGTGCATGAACTCGCCACGCGCACGCGCATGGGATCGTCGACGGGGAACAACGTGAACCGCGGCGCGCTTGTGCCACTGGCCGCACTCGTTGCACTGGGCGTGACCGGCTGCGGCAGCACTGTCAATGGCACCGCCAGTCCTGGAGTTGTGGCCACGAGCACGCCACCGGTCACCGCCAGCAGCCCTCCAGGATTGGCGGCGGTGCAGCCTTGTGACCTGCTCGACGCCGCCACGCTGGCCCAGAACCAATTGACGAGTGACGGGCCGCGTACCGGTAATGGCGCGCGGAGCTGCGGGTGGTCGAACGACGCCTATGACAACGGGCTGGGCTATTCGCTCGGCGTCGACATCCGCGACGCTCAGGGCATCAGCACGTACAACAAGACCGGGTTCTCGGTCACCGATACCCAGGTGGGAAGTCACCAGGCGATCGAGGCCCGGGGGACCACCAGCGACCTGTGCGACATCACCATCGCTATCACTCCAACGTCGCGGGTCGACATCGACATCAACACCGGCGCGGTGAATGTCACCAAATCCTGTGACATCGTGGAGCAGTTCGCCAAGGTGATCGAGCCTAATCTGCCCTAGCGGACTCGCATGCCGGAGCGCCAGACGGCGTACGTCAGTGGGACTCCCGGGCGGTACGCCAGGTGGGTGGCTGATGGGGCGTCCAGGACGTGGACGTCGGCTCGGCTGCCTGGGCGGAGGACTCCTACCGCGCCTTCGCCGGTCTCCCGCCGCAGCGCCCGAGCTCCGCCCCACGTAGCCGCTCGAACGGCTTCCGCCACGGTCATCCGCATCTGCAACACCGCCGTCGCCACGCAAAAAGCCATCGACGACGTGTACGACGACCCCGGGTTGCAGTTCGTCGCCAGCGCTACCGTCGCACCCGCGTCCAGCAACGCCCTCGCGTCCGGCAGCGGCTGGCGGGTCGACAGGTCCGTTGCCGGGAGCAGGGTCGCCACCGTCGACGACGCCGCCAGAGCGTCCACATCGGACGACGACAGGTACGTACAGTGGTCGACGCTCGCCGCTCCCATCTCCACCGCCAGCCGAACGCCGGGGCCCGGACCGAGCTGATTGCCATGTACCCGCAGGCCAAGGCCCGCACGCGAAGCCGCCGACAGGACCGCCTTCGACTGGTCGTACGTGAACGCACCCCGCTCACAGAACACGTCCGCCCACCGCACGTGCGGCGCGACCGCGTCCAGCATCGGCCCGCACACGAGGTCCACGTACTCGTCGGCCGACAGCTCCGCGGGCACCAGGTGGGCACCGAGGAACGTGACCTCGTCGACGTGCTCCGCCGCGATCTTCGCTGCCCGCTGCTCGTCCGCGACCGTCAGGCCGTAGCCGGTCTTCGTCTCGATGCACGTGGTCCCCTGCGCGTGCGCTTCCGCGACATGCCGCCGCAGCGTCGCCGCCAGCTCGGCGTCCGTCGCCGCCCTCGTCGCCGCCACCGTGACCGCGATGCCACCCGCCTCATACGGCCGGCCCGCCATCCGGGCCGTGAACTCCGCCGTCCTGTCCCCCGCGAACACCAGGTGCGTATGGCTGTCCACCCAGCCCGGCAACACCGCCCTACCCGCCACGTCCACCCGCTGGTCCGCGACCGGTGCCCGCGCCGCCGACCCCACCCACGCCACCAGACCCGAGTCCAGTACCAGCGCCGCGTCGCTGAGCCGACCCCATTCCTCGTCGTTGGTGGTCAGCTCGGCGATCCCGGTGACGAGCACACTCATGCCCACAGCTCCCCGATGATCCGCGCCAGTTCTGGCCCGACCGTACCCATCGACGAGTGCCTGCCCTCGCGCGCCACCACCCTGCCCGATACGACCACCGTGTCCACGTCTGCCGCACTCGCCGCCAGAATGGCCTGGTCGGGGGCCGCACCGGTCAGCCGCACGGCCACCAGGTCGGCCTGCGCACCCACGGCGATCCGGCCGTTGGACGGCCAGCCCAGGGATCGGTGGCCGGCCCCGGTGGCCGCCGTCACCAGTTCGGCGGGCGTGAACCTGCCGCGTCGGCCGCTGCGCAGTCGCGCTCCGTACTCCAGCGCCCGCGCCTCGATCAACGGGTCGGTCACCGCGTGCTGGTCGCTGCCCAGCGCCAGCGGGCTGCCCGCGGCGGCCAGCGAGTGCGCAGGGCCGATGCCGTCGGCCAGGTCGGCTTCGGTGGTCGGGCAGAAACACGCCGTGGTGGCGGTTTTTCCGAGCAGTTCTATGTCGTGAGTGGACAGATGGGTGGCGTGCACAGCGGTGGTGCCTCGGCCCAGCACGCCGTAGGTGTAAAGCAGCTCTGTCGGCGTGCACCCGTGGTACGCCAGGCAAGCCTCGTTCTCCGCCGGCTGCTCGGACAGGTGGACGTGCACCGGGCTGCCATCCGGGTCGAAGTCCGCCAGCTGGTCGGCGGGCACCGCTCGTACCGAGTGCAGGGCCAGGCCGACGCCGGGCACCAAGGACGCCCTGGCCAGCCAGGACGACACGTCGCCGTCGCCGAACCTGAGCTGGGGCCCGGTCAGTGGCAGGTAGCCGGACGGGTCCAGGCCGCCCGCCAGGTAGCACGTGTCCAGCAGCCGCAACCGGATGCCCGCGTCCCGCGCTGCCTCGATCAGCGCCTGGCCCATCGCGTTCGGCTCGGCGTAGCGGCGGCCGCCCGGTGCGTGGTGCAGGTAGTGGAACTCGCCCACGCAGGTGAACCCGGCCAGCACCATCTCCGCGTACACGAGCCTGGCCAGTTCGTAGTAGCTGTCCGGGTCCAGCCGCGCCGCCAGCCGGTACATCGCCTCGCGCCACGTCCAGAACGTGCCGCCGTCCGCATGCGTGCGCCCACGCAACGCCCGGTGGAACGCATGCGAGTGCGCGTTGGCGAATCCCGGGAACACCACGCCCGGCAGGCGGTGCGCGTCGGCGGGCGGGTCGACGTCCGGCGAGACCGCCGTGATGATCCCGTCCGAACAGGACACCAGCACGCGTGGCACCGTCGCGGACCCCAGCCAGGCCCGCTCGCACCAGTAGCTCAGCGACACAGCGCTGCCAGCACCGTGGTCAGCGCCGCCGCCCCCGCCACACAGTCGGCGGGTTCGGCGTGCTCGTCGGGCGCGTGGCTGATGCCCGTGGGGTTGCGCACGAACAGCATCGCCGTCGGCACCCGCGCGGCGAGGACGCCCGCGTCGTGGCCCGCTCCGGTCGGGATCGCCGGGACGTCGCCGAGCACGCCGGACACCCTCGCGAGCAGGTCCGGGTCGAACGTCACCGCGTCGCCGTAGGTCTCCTCGCGCACGGTCAGCTCACAGCCCTCGGCGACGGCGGCGTCCCGCGCGGCCGCCGACACCTCGCGCACGACCTCCCTGGTCCGCTCCGCCGACGACGACCGCGCGTCCAGCCAGAACTCCACGGCCGACGCGATCACGTTGGCACCACCGGGTACCGGGACGAGCCGCCCGACGGTGGCCCGCGCGTCGGTGCCCGCCACCGCGGCTCGCGCGGCCAGCACCGCGGCCGCCGCGGGCAGCATCGGGTCCCTGCGGTCGGCGACCTCGGTGGTGCCGGCGTGGTTGCCCTCACCGGTCAGCGTGAAGCGCCACCGGCCGTGCGCCAGGATCGACGTCGCCACGGCCAGCGGGTGGTCGCCGTTCATCCGGTCCAGCAGCCTGCCTTGCTCGACGTGCAGTTCGACGAAGCAGCCGATGTCCGACACCGGCTCCGGCCCGAACCTGGCCGGGTCGAAGCCCGCCTGGGTGGCCGCCTCGGCGAGCGTGATGCCGTCGGCGTCGGTGAGCCTGCGCGCGGTGTCCGGGTCGATCGCGCCGGTCAGCAGCCGGGAACCCAGGCACGGCACACCGAACCGCCCGCCCTCCTCCTCGACGAACATCACGACCGCGAGCGGCCGGGCGGGTACGACACCCGAAGCGCGGAGTTCGTCGACGGCTGCCAGCGCGGACGCCACACCCAGCGGCCCGTCGAACGCGCCGCCCCCGGGTACGGAGTCCAGGTGGCTGCCGGTGACGACCGCATCCGGCCCGGGTGTGCCCCACCAGGCCCAGATGTTGCCGTTGCGGTCGGTCGTGACGTCGAGGTCCCGCCGCCGCGCCTGCTCGGTGAACCACGTCCGCAGCTCGGCCTCGGTCCGGTCGAACCCGTGCCGCGAGTACCCGCCACGGCGGGTGTCCCGTCCGACGCCCGCGATCTCGCCCAGCAACCCGCCGACCGTCATGCCCGGCCCATCGGGATGTGCACGTTCTTCTGTGCGGCAACGGTTTCCGCTTCGGGGTAGCCCGCGTCGACGTGCCGCAGCACGCCCATCGCCGGGTCGTTGGTGAGCACCCGTTCGATCTTGAGTCCGGCGAGTTCGGTGCCGTCGGCGACGGTGACCTGGCCGGCGTGGATGGACCGGCCGATGCCGACGCCGCCGCCGTGGTGGATGGACACCCACGTGGCGCCGGACGCGGTGTTGACCAGGGCGTTGAGCAGTGGCCAGTCGGCGATCGCGTCCGAGCCGTCGGCCATCGCCTCGGTCTCCCGGTAGGGCGACGCGACCGAGCCGCAGTCCAGGTGATCGCGGCCGATCACCACGGGTGCGGACAGTTCGCCGCTGCGGACCATCTCGTTGAACCGCAGCCCGGCCAGGTGCCGCTCGCCGTAGCCCAGCCAGCAGATCCGGGCGGGCAGGCCCTGGAACGCGACGCGCTCGCCCGCCAGCTTGATCCACCGGGCCAGCGACTCGTTCTCCGGGAACAGGTCCAGGATCGCGCGGTCGGTGGCCGCGATGTCGGCCGGGTCGCCGGACAGCGCCGCCCAGCGGAACGGGCCCCTGCCCTCGCAGAACATCGGCCGGATGTAGGCGGGCACGAAGCCGGGGAAGTCGAACGCCCGCTCGCAGCCGCCGAGTTTCGCCTCGCCGCGCAACGAGTTGCCGTAGTCGAACACCTCGGCACCCTTGTCGAGAAAGCCGAGCATCGCGCCGACGTGCTCGGCCATCGAGTCGCGCGCGCGATCGGTGAACTCGTCCGGCTTGGCGGCCGCGTAGTCGTGCCAGTCGGCGAGGTCGATACCGCGCGGCAGGTAGGCCAGCGGGTCGTGCGCGGACGTCTGGTCGGTGACGATGTCGACGGCCAGCTCGCGCCGCAGCAGTTCGGGCAGCACCTCGGCCGCGTTGCCGATCAGCGCCACCGACAGCGGCCGCCGCTCGCGTTTCGCCGCCTCGACGCGGGCGATCGCATCGTCGAGATCGGATGCGATCTCGTCCAGGTAGCGGGTCTGCAGCCGCCGCCGCGCCCGGTCCGGATCGCATTCGACGATCAGCGCGACACCGTCGTTCATGGTGACCGCAAGCGGTTGCGCGCCACCCATGCCGCCCAGGCCCGCGGTCAGCGTGAGCGTGCCCGCGAGTGTGCCGCCGAACCGCTTGGCCGCGATCGCCGCGAACGTCTCGTACGTGCCCTGCAGGATGCCCTGGGTGCCGATGTAGATCCACGAACCGGCGGTCATCTGCCCGTACATGGTCAGGCCGAGCGACTCCAGACGGCGGAACTCCGGCCAGGTCGCCCAGTCCGGCACCAGGTTCGAGTTCGCGATCAGCACCCGCGGTGCCCACTCGTGGGTCCGCAGCACGCCGACGGGCCTGCCGGACTGGACGAGCAGGGTCTCGTCATCGTGCAGATCGGTCAGCTCGCGGGTGATGGCGTGGAAGCTGGGCCAGTCGCGGGCGGCCTTGCCGGTGCCGCCGTAGACGACGAGATCCTGCGGCCGCTCCGCCACCTCGGGGTCGAGGTTGTTGTGCAGCATGCGCAGCGGCGCCTCGGTGGCCCAGCTGCGTGCCGTGAGCGCGGTACCCCGCGCCGCCCGAACCTCGGTGGACATCTACAGCACCTCCCCATCGCGGATCAGTTGTTCGGCGGCGGCGATCTCCGGCGCCAGATGACGGTCCGGCCCGGGGCCGGGTACCCGCTCCCGCAGCCGCGCCACGACCGCGGCGGTCGCGGGGGCCGGGCGCAGCGGCGCCCGCAGGTCCAGCGCCCTGGCCGCGGTGAGCAGTTCGATCGCGAGCACGGTGGTCAGGCCGTCGACGGCGCGGCGCAGCTTGCGGGCCGCCGACCAGCCCATGGACACGTGGTCCTCCTGCATCGCGCTGCTCGGGATCGAGTCCACCGACGCGGGCACTGCCAGCCGCTTCAGCTCGGACACCACAGCGGCCTGGGTGTACTGCGCGATCATGTGGCCGGAGTCGACGCCGGGGTCGTACGCGAGGAACGGCGGCAGTCCGTGCGAGCGGGAGACGTCCAGCATCCGGTCGGTCCTGCGCTCGGCGATGCTGGCCACGTCGGCCACGCAGATCGCCAGGAAGTCCAGCACGTAGGCGACCGGGGCGCCGTGGAAGTTGCCGTTGGACTCGACGCGACCGTCGGGCAGCACCACGGGGTTGTCGATGGCCGAGGCCAGTTCGCGGTCGGCGACGAGGTCGGCGTGCGTCAGCGTGTCCCTGGCCGCGCCGTGCACCTGCGGGGCGCAGCGCAGCGAGTACGCGTCCTGGACGCGGGTGTCCTCGGGCGTGCGGTGGCTGGCCATGATCTCCGAACCCACCAGCAGTTCGGTCATCCGGGCCGCGGAGCGGGCCTGGCCGGGGTGCGGCCGCAGGGCCTGCAGGTCGGCGGCGAACACCCGGTCGGTGGCCAGCAGGGCTTCGACGCTCATCGCCGCGGTCAGGTCCGCCACGTCGAGCAGCCGCGCGATGTCCGCGGACGCCAGCGACAGCATGCCGAGCATGCCGTCGGTGCCGTTGATCAGCGCGAGCCCTTCCTTCTCGGCCAGTTCGACCGGCTTCAGCCCGGCGGCGGCCATCGCGTCGGCGGCGGGCAGGAGTGTGCCTGTCGCGTCGTGCACCTCGCCCTCACCCATCAGGGCCAGGGCGACGGCCGACAGCGGCGCGAGATCGCCGGAACAGCCCAGCGAGCCGTACTCGGGCACGACCGGCACGATGCCCGCGTTCAGCAGGCCGGCCAGCGCGTCCACTGTGGACGCACGGACGCCGGTGCGGCCGGTGGCGAGCGTGCGCAGGCGCAGCAGCATCAACGCGCGCACCACCTCGCGCTCGACCTCGGGGCCGGCGCCCGCCGCGTGCGACCGGATCAGCGAGCGTTGCAGCGCGGCTCTGCGGTCGGGCGGGATGTGCCGGGTCGCGAGCGCGCCGAAGCCGGTGGACACGCCGTAGGTGGGCGTGGTGGCGCCGGCGAGCAGGTCGATGTGTGCCCGGGTGCCGAGCACGGCGGCCCTGGCTTCGTCGGTGACCCGGACGGGGGCGTCGTACCGCGCCACGGCGACCACCTGGTCGCGGTCGAGCGCACCGCCGTCGAGCAGAACGGTTCGGTCGTGCATGTGCCCATCTCAGTCCCGCGGGTCGCCGACCGCGACCGGTGTCGGCCGGATCGTGTCTGGTATGCCAGACTATTGCGTGGGCAACAGCAGCGACGTGCCTGCCCTGCGCCGGGGGTTGGCGGTGTTACGGCTGCTGGCCAGCCATGCGGGCCCGATGACGGCGACCGCGGTGGCAGGCGAACTGGGGCTCCCCCGGTCCACGACGTACCACCTGCTGGCCGAACTGGCGGACGCCGGTTTCGTCACACACCTACCGGAGGACCGCCGCTACGGGCTGGGGGTGGCCGCGTTCGAGCTGGGTACGGCCTACTTGCGGCACGACCCGCTGGAACGGCTGGCCCGGCCGCTGCTGGACCGGCTCGTCGCCCGGCTCGACCGGCCGGCGCACCTCGGCGTGCTGCACGGTGCCGAGACGCTCTACCTGTTGCGCGAGCAGCCGGCCCACCCGCAGACGCTGGTCACCGACGTCGGCGTGCGGCTGCCGGCGCAACTGCCCGCGTCCGGCAGGGCGATGCTGGGCAGGCTGCCCGCGGCCCAGGTGCGGGCGCTGTTCCCCAACGCCGCGAGCTTCGTGCAGCGCACCGGTCGTGGCCCCGCCGACCTGCCGTCGCTGCGCAGGCTGCTGGCCGCCGAGCGGCGGCGCGGCTGGGCGGTCGAGGACGGGCACGTGACGCCCGGGTTCGCGTCGGTCGCGGCGCCGGTGCTCGACCACGGCGACCGGCCGGTGGCCGCGATCAGTGTGACGTTCCGGCACGAGTGCCCGGACGAGCGCGAGTGCGGCCGGGACTGGCCGGAGCTGGCCGCCGAGGTGGCCGCGGCGGCCGTCGAGCTGTCCACCCGGATAGGCCACCGGCCGGCAGCGGACTCCGCTGCCGGCCGGTGAGAGTGCGCGAACTCAGATCGTGAGTTCGGGGTTCTCCGCGATCGCCACCTCGTCGCCGCGGACGGCCTCCTCGACCCTCGCGCTCGCCACGCCCTTGGTGATGGCGAAGTAGAAGATGGCCAGGGCGAACACGATGACCACGAGCAGGTCGATCCAGGCGGGCAGCAGGAACAGCTCGCCCTTGCCGTGCGCCCGGTCGGCACCCTGGCCGCTGTCATAGCGACCCAGGTAGCTGATCAGCACGAGGCCGGCCAGCCACGGCCACACCCAGACCGCACCCGCCCAGTCGATGGACTTCTTGGTGGAGCTGGTGGCCCGCGTGATGGCGAAGATGATCAGGCCCGCGACGATGCCCAGGCCGATCTTCCAGATGGTGTCGAACCCGGTCCAGTAGATGATCAGATTCGCGGCCGCGAATCCGGTCGGTGCCAGGATCTTGGCGCCTGCCAACCGGTACGGCCGTCGCCGGTCGCCGTCGATCTTGCGCAGCGTGGCCAGCGCCACCGGGGCGAACGCGTACATCACCGCAGTCGCGTCGGTGACCAGACCGACCAGCGACTGCCAGCTCGGGAACGGCAGGAACGCGATCTCACCGATGACGAACGCCAGCAGGATCGACCACAGCGGGACACCGCGGACGGTCAGCCTGCCCAGCGGCTTGGGCAGATCGCCCGCGTGACCCATGGCGTAGGACAGCCGGCTGGTGGTGCCCAGGTAGAGCAGGCCGGTGCCGGCGGGCGAGACGAACGCGTCCGCGTAGAGCAGGTAGGCCAGCCAGGTCGCACCGGCGGCGGTGGCGAGCGTGGCGTACGGGCCGAACGCGCCAGCGCTGGGGATCGGGTTGTCCCAGTTGCGTGCGATGTCGGCGGGGTTGAGGCTGCCGATGAACGCGACCTCCAGCAGGATGTAGATGACCGCGCCGATGGCCATCGCGGTGAGGATCGCGCGGGACATGTCCTTCTGCGGGTTGCGGGCCTCGCCGCCCATCTGGATCGCCTGTTCGAAGCCCTGTAGCGCGAAGACCACGCCTACCGGTAGTGCCTCGAAGATCCCGCGTGCCCCGTTGGGTGCGAACCCGCCGCCCGCGGTGAAGTTGCCCGGGTGGAAGCTCAGCGACAGCAGGACGATGATGGTCAGCAGCGGGATCAGCGTCTTCCAGATCACGGTGACCGTGTTGCTGTCGGACAGGAACTTCACGCCGATGATGTTGATGAAGGTGAAGATCAGCATCAGTGCCGACGCGACGAGCAGACCGTTGCCGGTGAGCGTGTCGTCCGGGTGCACGAGACCGATGTGCTGCTGCACCCAGCCGATGTTGTTGATGTACTGCAGGCTGGCCTCGACCTCGATCGGTGCGAGGGCGACGGCCTGCAACCAGCCCGTCCAGCCGGCGATGAAGCCGGTGAGCCTGCCGAACGCGAACGCCGGGAACCGAGCCGTACCACCGGCGACCGGGTAGGCGGTGCCCAGTTCGGCGTGGATCAGCGCCAGGACCGACAGGATCACGGCCGCCAGTAACCAGGACAGCAGCGATGCCGGACCCGCGGCGGTGGCCGCCTTGTCGGCACCGAGCAGCCAGCCCGAGCCGATGATCGAGCCGAGGGAAATGAAGGTGAGCCCCGAGAAGCCGACCTTGCGTTTGAGGGTCGGAGTCGTCCCGGCAGAAGTGGGTGTGGATGTCGCCATCCGGCGCCTCCGCTCCCCCCGGGGGCGGCACCCCGGGGACTACCAGCCGTGTCCGGCTGTATCCGATACGTCCAAGTGGTTGGCATTGTGAACCAACACGCACGTATCCCGTAGGGATTTCAACTAAACGCAACAAGTTGACATCAACGCGCCTCGACTTGTGTCAAGACACAAAAAACCCGCTCCGACCAGGTGTTTTCCGGTCGGAGCGGGTTTGTGCCGCAGGTCAGCCCAGGCCGACGGACTTCAGCCAGTTGCCAGCTACGCTCGCCGCGGTCGGGTGGCTGGAGGATGCCAGCTGGGCGTCGAGCGTGGCCAGCGTGGTCGTGTCCAGCTTCGCCTGCACGGCGTTGAGCGCGTCCTTGACCTTCGCGCTGGCCTTGCTCGCGTTGATCACCGGCACCACGTTCTGCGCGGCGAAGTTGTTCTTCGGGTCCGCCAGCACGACCCAGTGGTTGGCCGGGATCGACGCGTCGGTGGTGAAGATGTCGGCCGCCTGCACGTCACCGTTCTTCAGCGCGGCCACCGTCAGCGGGCCACCGGCATCCAGCGACTTGAACGAACCGAACACGCAGTTGTAGTGCTTCTTGAAGCCCGGCAGGCCATCCGCCCTGGTCTGCAGCTCCGGCGGGCCGCCGAAGGTGAGCTGGCCGCAGTGCGGCGCGAGGTCCGTGATGGACTTCAGGTTGTACTTGGCCGCGGTCTGCGACGTCACCACGATGGCGTCCGAGTCCTGCGCGGCCGCCTGGTTCAGCGCGGTCAGGCCCGAGGGCAGCTGCTTCTGCAGGGCCGCGTACACGTCCGGCGTGGACACCTCCGTCGCCTTCGGGTTCAGGTACTGCAGCAGCGTGCCGGTGTACTCCGGGATGAGGTCGATCGAGCCGTCCTTGAGTGCCGGGAAGTACACCTCGCGGCTGCCGATGTCGTCGTGCTGCTTGACGTCGACGCCCTTGGCGCGCAACGCCCCCGCGTAGATCGCGGCGAGCAGCTGGCTCTCCGAGAAGTTGCCGGAGCCGACGGTGATGGTGCCCGACGGGCTCGACGAGCCGCCGCTCCCCGACCCGGTGGACAGCGGGTTGCTGCTGCCGCCACAGGCGGACAACCCGAGTACCGCCACCACGGCGGTCACGAGCCCTACGACGGTTCGCTTCATGCGCTGTTCCCCTTCATGTGCACGGTTTCCGTGCCCGTCACGGCAACCGGTATGCGTGTGACGCGGCCGGGCCTGGCCCGGCGCGCGACGGAGACCCCGGACATGTTCAGTCCGGGCGAGACGACCAGCCGCTGGACCCCGGCCAGCAGCAGGTCGACGACGATGGCCAGGACCGCGACGATGAGGCCACCGGCGAGCATCTGGGGGTAGTCGCGGGAGGCGAGACCGTCCACCACGAACCGGCCGAGACCGCCCAGCGCCACGTATGCGGCGACGGTCGCGGTGGCGATCACCTGGAGGGCGGCGCTGCGGATGCCGCCGAAGATCAGCGGCAGCGCGTTGGGCACCTCGACCCGCAACAGGATCTGCCGCTCCCGCATGCCCATGCCGCGAGCGGCGTCCACCACGGCCGGATCCACGGCCCGGATGCCCGCGTACGTGCCCGCGAGTACCGGCGGGATCGCCAGGATCACCAGCACGAAGATGGGCGGCGCCAGGCCGAGCCCGGCGACGAGCACCGCGATGGTGAGCAGGCCCACCGTCGGCAGCGCGCGCAAGCCGTTGGCGACGCCGACCACGGCGACGCCACCGCGGCCGGAATGGCCGACGACCGCGCCGATCGGCAGCCCGATGAGCAACGCGAACACCATCGCCAGGACCGTGTAGTGGAGATGTTCGAGCAGCCGCGTGGGCACGCCCGTCGAGCCCTGCCAGTGCGCCGGGTCGGTGAGCCAGGTGACCAGTGAGCCCCACATCGCTACCGCCCCGCCCTCGTCCACGGCGTGGTGAACCGGCCGATCAGTACCAGGACGATGTCCGTGACCAGCGCGAGCAGCACCGACGCGATGACGCCGATCACGATCTCGCCGATGAAGTTCGTGTGGAAGCCCTGGTCGAACAGGATACCGAGGCCGCCGATGCCGACCAGGGTGCCGACGCTGACCAGGCTGATGCTGGACACGGCGGCGACCCGCAGCCCGGAGATCATCACCGGCACCGACAGGGGCAGGTCCACCGACCAGAACAGCCGCAGCGGGCGGAAGCCCATCGCCGTCGCCGCGGCCCGCACCTCGCCGGGTACCGACGTCAGCGCGTCCACAACGGACCGGACCATCAGCGCGACCGTGTAGACGGTCAGCGGGATCATCACGTTGAGCGGGCTGAGGATCTGCAACCCGAAGATGATCGGCACGACGACGATCAGCGCGATCGACGGGATGCTGTAGACGAACCCGAAGATGTAGAAGACCAGCGATCGCAGCCCGTTGAACCGCGTGGCGAGCCACCCCAGCGGCACGGACAGCAGAAACCCGACCACGACCGGGATCAGCGCCAGGTACACGTGCTGGCCGAGCGCGTCGAGCACGAAGCCCCAGTTCTGGGTGAGCCACGTGATCACGAGGGGACCTCACCCGCGCTACGCGCCTTGGCCAGGGCTGCCAGCACGTCGTCCGCGGTGACGGCACCGACGACGGCGCCCGTCGAGTCCACCGCGATGCCCTGTGCGGACGGCGAGCTGAGGGCCGCGTCCAGCGCACTGCGCAGCGACGTGGCCCGGACACCCTCGCTGTCCGCCTGGTACAGCGAGCCGCCTGCGACCAGCACGTCGCCGGTGAGCGTCGCCGCTCCGTCCACAGTGTCCAGTCGGGCGGCGGAGACCCAGCCGATCGGCCTCCGGTCGGCGTCCACCGCGACAGCCCAGCCATCGACCAGCGCGCGCCGGGCCTCGTCGACGGTGCCGCCGAGCTTGACCAGCGCGAGTTCGCCGACGGCCACGCCGCTCGCGGTGAGAAAGCCCAGTGCCCGGTAACCGCGGTCGCGGCCGACGAAGTCCGCGACGAAGTCGTCGGCGGGGCGGCCCAGCAGCGCGGCCGGATCGGAGTACTGCGCCAGCACGCCACCGGTGCGGAACACCGCGATCCTGTCGCCGATCTTGATGGCCTCGTCGATGTCGTGGGTGACGAACACGATGGTCTTCGCGAGTTCGGCCTGCAGGCGCAGCAGTTCCTCCTGCAGGCCCTCCCGGACGATCGGGTCGACGGCGCTGAACGGCTCGTCCATCAACAGGATCGGCGGATCCGCGGCCAGCGCCCTGGCCACGCCGACCCGCTGTTGCTGGCCGCCGGACAGCTGCGCGGGGTAGCGCTTGCCGACCTCGGCCGGTAACCCGACCAGGTCGAGCAGTTCGGCCGCGCGCTGCCGGGCGGCACGGCGGCTCACCCCGGTCAGCACCGGCACCGTGGCCACGTTGTCCAGTACCGTGCGGTGTGGAAAGAGCCCCGCCTGCTGGATGACGTAGCCGATGCCACGGCGCAGCACAGGTGGGTCGGACGCCGTGATGTCGGCGCCGTCGATGAGGATCTTGCCGGACGAAGCCTCGATCATCCGGTTGATCATGCGCAGTGACGTGGTCTTGCCACAGCCGGACGGACCGACGAAGACCGTGATCCGGCCGGCGTCGATGGTCAGGTCAAGCTCGTGCACCGCGACCGTGCCGTCCGGATACTGCTTGGTCACGGCCTGGAACTCGATCACCCGAGATCCTCCCGGTCGTGACGGCCTCTTGCCGGCCGCCGCAGGTTCGCACGACCCTAGCCCCCGGCACCGACGAACGCACCGCGTTCCAGCATCTGATCACACAGCCGTGACCTGAGTTGCCCAGGTCACAGGCCCGCCGAACGTCAGCTGGCGGTGGGCACCGCGAGCGTCCCGGTCTCCAGTTGGGCGAGGAACTCGCGCTCCGGTACCGCCTTGGAGAACAGCCAGCCCTGATAGGCGTCCACGCCCATCCCGCGCAGCACGTGGAACTGGGTGGCGGTCTCGACACCCTCCGCGACACAGCTGCGGCCCATCGCCCTGGACATGTCCACGACGGCGCTGGCGACGGCGAAATCGGACGGATCGCTGCCCACACCGGCCACGAACCGCCGGTCCACCTTGATGATCTGTGCTGGCAGGTCCTTGAGCCGGGCCAGCGACGAGTAGCCGGTGCCGAAGTCGTCCACAGCGAACCGGACGCCCCGGCCGACCAGGTCGGCCATCGCGGTCAGCGTGCGCGACGGCAGGTCGACCAGGCAGGTCTCCACCAGCTCCAGCACCACGCGGTCCCACTCGATACCCGACTCCAGCACCGCGTTCGCCACGATGTCCACGAACTCCGGGTCACCGGGCAGCAACCCCGCCAGGTTGACCGCGACCGCCACCTGCCGGCCGCCCGGTGAGGACCACTTCGCCGCGTCGCGCAGCGCGGTACGCAGCACCCACCTGTCCAGTTCGCGCATCAGGCCGCCCTGCTCGGCGACCGGCAGGAACACGTCCGGCGCGAGCATCCCTCGGTCACGGTGCGTCCAGCGGATCAGCGCCTCGGCGGTCTGGATGGTGCCGTCCGGGCCGACAACCGGCTGGTAGTGCAGCTGCAGCTCGTCCTTGGACAAGGCCTCGCGCAGCTGGCCCTCCAGGTGCACCTGCCGGTCGGCGGACGCGATCAGCGCCGCGTTCGCGGTCGCCACCCGCCCGGCACCGCGCTTCTTCGCCTCGAACATGGCCGCGTCGGCGAACCGCAGCAGGTCGGCACCGGTCGTCGGACCGCCGTTCGGCACGGCCGCGCCGATCGTCGCGGTCACCCTGACCAGCTGCCCGTGCACGGGCACCGCGGTGCGCAGCAGCGTGGAAACCCGGTTGGCCAGGCTCTGCACGCCGCCGACGGCCTCGATGTCCGGCGAGATGATGACGTACTCGTCACCGGAGAGCCGGGCCACCGTGCAGCCGTCCGGGAGCCCACCCTCCAGCCTGCGGGCCAGTGCCACGAGCAGTTCGTCGCCCGCGTCGTGACCGAGGGAGTCGTTGACCCGCTTGAAGTTGTCGATGTCACAGAACAGCACTGCGGTGGCGGCGGCGGTCCGCCCGGACAGCAGCCTGCCGAGCAGTTCGTTCACCGCGGCGCGGTTCGGCAGCCCGGTCAGTTCGTCGTGGGTGGCTTGGTGCAGCAGGGTTTCCGCGGCCCGCCTGCGTTCGGTGATGTCCTGGAACACCACCAGCCAGAAGCGCTGCCCATCGTCCTGTACGGACACTGCCACGTGCAGTTCGCAGTACACCGGCTCGCCGTCGGCGCGTACCAGGATCTGCTGCGGGATACGGTGTGAGCCGCGTTGGTGGCCGGCGCCGATCGCGGCGGCGAACGTGTCCGGGTCGTCCGGGTGGGACAGTTGATCGGCGGTCCGGCCGCGCAGCTTCTCCAGGCTGAACCCGAGCAGGTCGCACAGCGCGTCGTTGGCGTCCACCAGCCGGGCGGACTCGTCGAACAGGCCGATGCCCACCGGGGTGAGCGCGACGAGATCGGTGAACCGCTGCGACGAGCGCAACATCCGGGTCTCGGCGGTCCGCTGCTCGGTGATGTCCTGCGCGGTCCCGACGATCCGGCCCGACATGCTGGGCGTGGTCACAGCGACACCCGAGCACCGGAACACCCGCACCGCGCCGTCCGGCCGGATCAGCCGGTACTCACACTCGGCGGCCTTGCGTTCGTTGCCCAGCTTGGCGTAAAGGTCCTCGACCCAGGCCCGGTCCTGCGGGTGTACCAGGTTCAGCCAGGCGTGGTGGCTGACGGGCGTGCCCGGCGGCAGGCCGAAGAGCTCGTAGAGCATGGGCGACCAGGTGCTTTCGCCGGTGCGCGCGTCCCACTCCCAGGTGCCCAGCCGCGCGGCGCGCTGCGCCTCCTCGAACCGCCTGCGATCGGCGAGCAGCTGACGCTCCAGCATCCGGTGCTGGGTCACGTCCTGGACGGTGCCGAGCACCTCGACCGGCTGCCCGCCCGCGTCGGCCCGGCTGCGCACCCGGACCACGTAGATCCGCTCACCCTTGCGGCTGTTGATCTCGAACTCCATGGTCCGCCCTGGCGGGCCGCCCAGCAGCCGCTCACGCAGGTGCTCGACCATGGTCTCCTGGCGCGGATCCAGCTCGTCGTCGTCCGGCTCGACGCCCGCCTGCGCGTACATCTCCATCAGGGCCGCGCTGCGCTCGATGCGCTTGGTCGCCAGGTCGTAGCTGAAGCTGCCCATCCGGGCGATCCGCTGCGCCTCCAGCAGCGCGGCACGGTCCTCGGCGAGCCTGTTCCGGACGCGGTGCCTGGCGGTCATGTCCCGGACGTAGCCGGTGACCGCGAGCTTGCCGTGGCCACCGATCGGGCGCGGGGCCGCGACCGCGTGGACCCAGCGCACCTCACCGTCGGCACGGACGATGCGCACCTCGACGTCCAGCGGTTCGCCGTTGACCTGGTGCGCGCGCCACGCCCTGCGGACCACACCCCGGTCGTCGGGATGCACGAACTCCAGCATCGCCAGCAGCCGCGGCGGCACCGAGCCCGGTTCGATGCCCAGCAGCTCGTACAGGTTGCGCGACCAGACCGTGTCGTGCGTGACGTGGTCGAACTCCCACCAGCCCATCATGGCCAGCCGCTGCGCGTCGTCGAACCGCCGGTGCTCCAGCTGCAGCGCCTCGGCGGCCGCGACGACCTCCGACTCGTCGGAGAGCAGCACGGCGTCCATGCCGGTGGTCGGCACCCGCCACCGGACGGCCCGCACGGGCACGCCCTCACCCTCGCCGAGGGTGAGCCGGTACCGTTCGCCGTCGGGGATCAGGACGTCCTGAATATTCCGGCCGACCAACTTGTCCGGGTCGTCCGTGCCCACGATGGCGGCGGCCGCGACGGTGGCCCGCATGATCAAACCAGCGCGGTCGACGAGCACACTGGGCGCTTCGGACAGATCAGTCAGATTGGCGGCAGTGGCGCTCCCTGATCGGGCAGGCACGGGTCCTACGCCGATCGGCTCAGCCGCGTGGACCCGCTCAGCCACAGTCTTGCCCCTCCGCATGGACAGCTACGGCGATCAGGTGACAAAACTCTGACACCGCACCAGAGCGTGATCACCCTCAGGAGTCACGGCCCGCGAACGTGTCGATCGGCCGTCACCCAATGGAAGGACCGTAGCGTGTAACCGGCTCAGAACCCAACGTATCTTGCCGCCGGAATAATCGGATCGACGCCGGGTTCGTCACCCACGGGTGAGGTCAGGCCTGGCGCACCACACCATCCGAGACCGCTGCCGCGGCGACCGCGGCGGCCACCTCGGGCGCCACCCTCGGGTCGAACGGGGTGGGCACGATCCGGTCGACGGCCAGATCGTCCGCGGCGACGGCGGCGATCGCGTCGGCAGCGGCCAGCTTCATGCCCTCGGTGATCGCGGTCGCGCCCGCGTCCAGCGCGCCCCGGAAGATGCCGGGGAAGGCGAGCACGTTGTTGATCTGGTTCGGGAAGTCACTACGGCCGGTCGCCACCACGGCCGCGTGCCGGGCGGCCACCGCGGGGTGGATCTCCGGGTCGGGATTGGACAGTGCGAAGACGATCCCCCTCGGGTTCATGGTGGCCACCAGTTCCTCGGCCACCGTGCCCGAGGACAGGCCGACGAACACGTCCGCGCCGCGGATCGCGGTGGCCAGGTCGCCGCGCAGCCCGGTCAGGTTGGTCCGGCCCGCCAGCTCGGCCTTGACCGGGTTCAAGCCCTCCCGGTCCGCGTGCACGATGCCGCGCGAGTCCAGCACGGTCACGTCGCCGACACCGGCGGCCAGCAGGATGTTCGCGCACGCCACGCCGGCCGCGCCCGCGCCGGAGATCACCACCCGCAGCTCGGGCAGCGTGCGACCGGTCACGGTGGCGGCATTGCGCAGCGCGGCGAGCAGCACGACGGCGGTGCCGTGCTGGTCGTCGTGCATGACCGGGCAGTCCAGCTCCTTGATCAGCCGGGCTTCCAGCTCGAAGCAGCGCGGGGCGGACACGTCCTCGAGGTTGACCGCGCCGAACGAGGGCCGCAGCCGGACCAACGTCTCGACGATCTCGTCCACGTCCGTGGTGGCCAGCACCAGCGGGATCGAGTCCAGGCCGCCGAACCGCTTGAACAACGCCGACTTGCCCTCCATCACCGGCAGCGCGGCGCTGGGCCCGATGTCGCCCAGCCCGAGCACGGCCGTCCCGTCGCTGACCACGGCCACCAGGCGGTGGGCCCAGGTGTAACGGCTGGCCAGCGACTGGTCCTCCGCGATCGCGCGGCTGACCTTGGCCACGCCGGGCGTGTACGCGATGGAAAGGGACTTGGGATCGGCCAGCGGGGCGGTCGTGTCGGTGGCGAGCTTGCCGCCCTCGTGCGCGGCGAAGATCTCGTCGTCGGTCAGACCGATGGCCTGGTCGTTCACAGTGGTCACGGGTGTTCCTCCTGGCGGCAGCGAGAACGGGTCCGCCACGGGGCGCGCACCAATGCGGCACGAGCAGGGGGCGGTTCACGGGGGGTCGACCCGGCGAGAAACCTGCGCCGGCAGGCTTGCCACTCACGCCAGGGGTGCGGCGGAGTCGGCCATGCGCGCCAACGCTGCGGTCCGGCCAGTCTGCCAGCCGGAGACCGGATTGTCTGTGGTGGGGTCAGCGGCGAGTGTCACAGCGCGTCGTCAGCTCGACCAGCCGCGCCCAGCCGACGAGGCCGCGGCCACAATCGCCAGCGCACCACGCCCACCACCGTCGCAGGCCCGAGTTCCCGGGAGTCGGTGGAGCCGAAGGTGTTGTCCCCCGTGACGAACCACCCGGCGCCGTCGGGGTGCCCGGCCCGCTTGACGGACAACTGGTCCGGCCGCGCGGTCCAGCGCACGAGCACGACGTCTCGTGCGCGTGGCATCGCGGCCACCCGCACGAGAACGACGTCACCGTCGCCGAGCGTGGGCGCCATCGAAGGCCCACGCACGCGAACCCGCCGCCAGGGCCAGCGCCCCAGGTCGCTCGCCGGTGCCAACGATCACCTCCGCCTGCCTGGTGGACGCCACGAGGGTATGTTCATCGCGTCGGAGCATCCACTGTCAGGGAGGAACAATGCGACTGTTGTCGCGCATCCTCGGCCCTCGTCTCGAGGCCACCGCTCACTGCGATCTGCCGTGCGGTGTCTACGACCCCGCGCAGGCGAGGATCGAGGCGGAGTCGGTCAAGGCGGTCCAGGAGAAGTACCAGGGCAACGAGGACCCGGAGTTCCGCGCTCGGGCCATTCTGATCAAGGAGCAGCGCAGCGAGCTGGTCAAGCACCACCTGTGGGTGCTGTGGACCGACTACTTCAAGGCGCCGCACTTCGAGAAGTACCCGCAGCTGCACGACCTGTTCAACCGCGCCACCAAGGCCGCGGGCGCGTCGGGCACCAAGGGCTCCATGGACCCCGCCAAGGGCCAGGAACTCCTCGACCTGATCGCCGAGATCGACAAGATTTTCTGGGAGACCAAGAAGGCCTGAGCTCGGACGCTCAACTAGGCTCTGACCTGGGAGAACGAGTTTCGGCGATTCTCGTCGTCGACATCCCGGAGTGACGTCTGACGGCCCGGAGACGGCCTGATCCCGAAACGGATCAGCCTCCTCTGGCCGGTCCGGCACGAAGACCGACACACGGCCGGTGGGGCCGGGTCAAGGGTCGAAGATCGCGAAGCGACGACACCCTTGATGCGGAGCCACCGGCCGTAGTCATGCCCGGGCCGGTTCGGTCAGGCTTTGGCGGACGCCCGCCTGGCCGTGCGAGTGCGCGCCGGCGACGCCGAATCCGGTTTCGGTTCCGGCGCCTTCGTGGTGGACCACTTGAGCTCCACCTCCAGCTCCACCTCGTCACCGTCCACCTCGACCTCGATCTCGCACCGCACATGGTCCGGGATGTGCATCTTCACGGTGCTGGCGCCGAGCTCGACCTTCACGTGACCGCCGTCTTCGAGTGCTGCGGCCAGTGCGGTGAGCTTGCGCGCTGCCTGTTGGCGGGTGAGGGACTCGGTCCGGCTGATCTCGACATCCGACATCGGGACTCCCTTTCCTGGTGAGTTCTGCACAGGTTCAAACACAGTCGGAGTGCATGGCGTCATCGTGGGTGGCCCGGATCGTTACCGACTCGCCCGCGACGGGTGGAAAGTGTGAGCGACTCCGTCACGCCGGGGGGCTGACCAGGTGCACGATCCCGATCAGCACGAGGTAGCCGCCCAGGACGGTGAAGAAGACCACCTGGAGCGTCCGTCGGTGTCGTCTGGACCAGGAGGCGAGCTGGTCGATGAGCTCCCTGGGGACCATCGGGCGGTACACCGACAGCACGAGTGCCACGATGGCGAGGCTGAACCAGATGGCGTTGTAGATCACCACCTGCAGGATTCCGACGCCGGGGCCGGACGCGGTCGCCACGATCGCGTTGAGAGCTGCCAGGTACACAGGGCCCGGCAGGTGGGTGAGCACGCCTGCCGTCGCCGCGCCGGACGGGGAGAGGTCCTGGAGGCGACGGCGCACCCAGCTCTCGTGGTCCACCGGGCGCTGCCGGTGGGTCCTGGGCCACCAGCCGAACCCAGTGCAGACGGCATAACCCAGTGACATGGCTCCGAGTGCCACGTCGACCGCGGGCCGCAGCGCGGGCACAGCGGATGCCGCGCTCTGCCCACCCAGCGCCACGACGAAGATCGTCCCGATCGCGAGGGTGAAGAGGAGTCCCCCGATCAGGTAGGCCACGAGCAGGCGCCTCGGCCGCCGCGTCGACAGCATCGCCAGTAGCGCCGCCGCGCTCTTCGGACGGATCACGGTGGTGAGAGAGAGCACGAGCGCCTCGACGTTCATGGCATCCGGTGCGGTCAGGCGTTCAGGATTCGGCTGTGCAGCAGACCAGGCACGGTTGCCGTCCTCTCAGATTCGTCCCGGGATCCGGCGGCGGTGCCGACTCAGGCGTCGGAGGTCGGATGCGGTCTCGACGGACGCCATGGATCGTCGCCTACGGCCCGGCCCACTGGAGCCACCTCTGGCGGGTGAACAGCACCGCTCACCCGCGACCCGGCAGCACTGGCAGTAGTCGTAAGCCGGCACATTCTTGTGGGGCCACGAAAGCGTGACGGTCGGCGAGTCGTCGGATTCGCGGTGAATGATCAGTCTGTCGCGTTACGGTGGGGCCGGCTGAGCGACGCGACCGAGGGGGCAGCTTGAGCGACACCGGCGAATCGCTGGAGCGGTTACGGAAGTTGTGTCTGGCGTTGCCGGAGACGACCGAGCGGGTCAGTCACGGTGAGCCGACCTGGTTCGTGCGGGCCAAGAAGACGTTCGTGATGTTCGCCGATCGGCACCATGACGACCTGGTCGGTTTCTGGTGTGCGGCGTCGCCGGGGGTGCAGGAGGCGTTGCTCGCCAGTGCGCCGAAGCAGTACTTCTACCCGCCCTACGTGGGCCACCGGGGCTGGCTCGGGGTGCGGTTGGACGTGCCGGTGGACTGGGCCGAGATCGGGGAACTGGTGATCGACGCGTACCGCGCCATCGCGCCCAAGCGGCTGGCCGCCCAGCTCGATCGGCCTGTTACTCCCCGGTAGTGCACCATTGAGACCGGACGCACACCGGTTGAATCGGCTGGGCACGGCCGTCCTGCCTACGATGGCCGGGTGCCTTCCAACGAAGAGAACGGCAGACGTGTGCTGTACGTGCTGCGGCACGGCGAGACCGAGTGGGCAGCTTCCGGCAGGCACACCGGCGTCACGGACATACCGCTGACGATCGAGGGCGAGCAGCAGGCCCGCCGTGCCGGCCTGGTGCTCAGCCAGTTGCGCGGCACGAACCTGCCGCCCGCCCTTGTGCTGTGCAGCCCCCGCCAGCGCGCACTGCACACCGCCGACCTCGCCGGGCTGACCGTCGATGAGGTGACCGAGGAACTCGGCGAGTGGGACTACGGCGACTACGAGGGCCTCACCACGGAGAAGATCCGCGAGAAGGTCCCCAACTGGACGGTCTGGAGCCACCCGATCCCGCACGGCGAGAGCGCCGAGCACGTCGGCAAGCGCGCCAGCAAGCTGCTCGACCGGGTGGCGAGCGCGATGCGCGAGGGTGACGTGATCCTCATCGGTCACGGCCACTTCAGCCGGGTGCTGATCGCGCGCTGGCTGGAGCTCTCGGCATCCGAAGGTGTGCGGTTCGGCCTGGACCCGGCCGGTACCACGGTGCTTGGTTCGGAACGCGGCGAACGTCAGGTGGTACGGTCCAACATCCCACCGTGGCCCGTGTAAGCACCTGAAGGAACACCATGCCGGACAATCGGATCCGTCGCATTCAACCGTCCGATGTGGACCGTGCTGTCGAGCTGGTGCACGAACTCGCCGCCTACGAGAAGGCCCCGGACGAGTGTCACCTGACAGTGGATCAGCTGCAGACCGCGCTGTTCGGTCCGTCACCGGCGCTGTTCGGTCACGTGGCCGAGTTGGACGGCGAGGTCGTCGGCGTCGCGTTGTGGTTCCTGAACTTCTCCACCTGGGACGGCGTGCACGGCATCTACCTGGAGGACCTGTTCGTCCAGCCGCAGCATCGCGGCGCCGGGCTGGGCAGGGCGCTGCTGACCGCGCTGGCCGAGGAGTGCGTCGCGCGTGGTTACACCCGCCTGCAGTGGTGGGTGCTGAACTGGAATGAGCCGAGCATCGGGTTCTACCGCAAGCTCGGCGCGGTGCCGATGGACGAGTGGGCGGTGTTCCGGCTGGCCGGCGAGGAGCTGTCGCAGCTCGGCGGCGAGTGATCGGATTCTCAGGCTTTTCTGGGGTGATTCTGGGGATCCGCCTGGGTTGACGGACTTACCTGGGGTTGAGGTCACGAGTCCAGGAGGCGCCATGTTCGCTCAGTCACCGATCGACACGCTCCCCTGGCACGCCGCGACGGCCCTCGGCGGCCGCACCGTGAACGCCGACGCGATCGCCGCGTACACCGATCCGGCCACCGGCAGGTCCGCGTTCGTGGTGGCCGACGGTGTCGGCGACAGCGAGGCCGCGGCGCACGCCGCCCGGCTGGCCGCCGACGTGGCCGCGGTCGCCGCCGTGACCGAGGGTGCCCGGGGCTCGATACTCGCCGCTGCGCGCGCGCTGCCGGACGAGGGCGACTGCGTGCTCGTGGTCGCCGTGCCCGACGCGCTCTCCTGTGACGTGGCGTGGGTCGGCGACTGCCGCGCTTACCACTCCAACGGGCGGGTCCTGGAACAGATCACCGTGGACCACACCGTCGCCGAGTACTACCGGTCCCGGGGTGGCCGCGTGCTACCGAGGATGGAACACCTGGTCACCACGTCCGTGCGCACGGTCGTCCCGGAGCGGATCGGCACCAGCCGGACCGGGCTGACCAGGGGCAGGCTGCTGCTGTGCTCGGACGGAGTGCACAAGCCGCTGCCCGCGACGCGACTGCGAGCCACGATCGACCGGCCCGAGAGCCCGGAGCGGGTCGCCGCGCTGCTGGTGGCGGCCGCCATGGCCGCGGGCGGGCGGGACAACGCGACCGCACTCGTCGTGGACCATCCGGTGGGCGACACGACGGCCTGGTCGGCCGTCTGAGGTGGGTCAGGCCGCCATGTCCGGGTCGGTGACCGCCCAGGCCCGTGCCGCGGCCGTGAACAGCAGCACGATCGTCACCGCGCACACCACGATCGTCGCCACCGCGAGCCCCATGAACCGGGAATGGATCGCGTACCAGGCCACCGCGATGAGCAGGATCTGCACGAGGGTGGCGGGTGTGCGCGCCCAGCGCAGGCCCAGTACCAGGCCACCGGCGACGGCGACGATCCCGATGGCCATGACCGCGAAGAAGCCCGCCTCGCCGAACAGGTTGTCGGCACCGGCCGACCGGCCCAGCGCCTCGATCAGCACGGCTATCGCGAACGCCAGGGCGGCCAGTCCCTGCACGCCGACGAGCACGCCGCAGACGCGCACCGCGACGGGCGCTGGCCGCGCTATGGGCAGGGGCACCGTCGTCACCCTTTCCGGTGAGTGAGCGGGAATCCGCAGTTTGATCACGTTCAGTACCTACCCCCGATCGTAGGCCACCCGGACGGCCGTATTCTTAGGACGTCGGACGCGCGATGATCGAAGCGTCGTTCCTCGTCGTCGGTGAGCAGACGGTCGTCTGGGTGCACTCGCACGGCACGAGAACTGGACGGACGCCACACGGTTGTCCGCGCGTCGACGCGAGTCGGGAGGCATGCTGGGCTCACTGCCTGTGGTCGGCTGAGCACCGTGCGCACCCTTACGGGTTTGCACAGTCAGGTGACCCTGCGGAGTTGTCCTACTCTGCAGTAGTGCTTGCCCTTCTGGTGGTGAACCCGCATGCCACCTCGACCACGGCCGCCGGGCGTGACGTGCTGGCGCATGCGCTGGCCAGTGACGTCAAGCTCGAGGTGCTGGAGACCAGCTACCGGGGCCACGCCGGGGACGCGGCCGCCCAGGCCGCCGCCGACGGTTTCGACCTGGTCGTGGCGCACGGCGGGGACGGCACGGTGAACGAGGTCGTCAACGGCCTGATGCGCTCCCCGGACTCCGGCCACGTGTCCCGGCCGATGCTCGGCATCGTGCCGGGCGGCTCGGCGAACGTGTGCGCCGGCGCGCTGGGCCTGCCCCGGGACCCCGTCGAGGCCACTCACCATCTCCTGCAGGCCATCGAAGCCGGACGCAGCAGGCGGATCGGGCTGGGCCGGGTCGACGACCGGTGGTTCACGTTCAACGCGGGCATCGGGTGGGACGCGGAGGTCGTGGCCGCCGTGGACAACCGCAGGCGCAAGCAGGCCAGCCCGGTGCTCTACGTGCGGACCGCGCTGGGCCACTACGTGCGGCAGGCGGCAGGCGGACCCGAACTGACGGTCACGGTGCCCGGCGAGGCGCCGATCGAGGGTGTCCGGCTGGCGATGGTGTGCAACACGGACCCGTGGACGTACCTGGGGACGCGGCCGCTGCGGCTGATCCCGTCCTGCTCGTTCGACCAGGGCCTTGGCCTGTACGCCTTGCGGAGCCTGGCCACCGGGACAGTGCTGCGCAGCGTGACCCAGGTGATGCGAGGGGCGACGCGGCCGCATGGGAAGCACCTGGTGATCCGGGACGACGTGTCAACCATTCGTGTGACTTCGGCCAAACCAGTGCGGGTCCAGGTCGATGGCGATGTGCTGGGTGAGCGAAAAAGTGTAAACTTCACGTCAGTGCCAGCCGCACTCAGGGTAGCAGTGTAACCTGTCCGTGACCTGGCCGCGATCTCCGCGAGACCTTCGGCTGGTCCGCGAGTCGCATGCGAATCCGCACGTCAAGTGCACGTCGATCTTTCGGGTGAGTTCCCTCACCGGTTGGCGACAAGGGCCTTGACATTGGCGCAGTTCGTGAAAGCATTCACAAGCACCCCGACGACCAACCGACGACGAATGGTGCGCTGTCGCGCGCCTAGCGAGGAGCAAGGAACAATGGACTGGCGCCACCGCGCGGCCTGCCGTGATGAGGACCCCGAGCTGTTCTTCCCTGTTGGGAACAGTGGTCCTGCGATCCTGCAGATCAGCGAGGCAAAGGCGGTTTGCCGACGTTGCCCGGTCGCATCCAGTTGCCTCACCTGGGCTCTGGAAAGTGGCCAGGATGCCGGCGTCTGGGGCGGCATGAGCGAGGACGAGCGGCGCGCTCTCAAGCGTCGCACCAGGGCACGTGCCCGCACCAACGCCTGAGTATCTCGAGGGAGAGGCCGCGCAGCGCACTGCCTCTGCACCCCGTGCCGGGACCAACCCGGAAGCATTCACATGCATGACCAGCAATGAACCCGCTACTTTTCCGGTAGCGGGTTCATTGCGTTGTTCGGCACTCCGCGAATGTGAAAACGTGTGAAAAACAGCGCGCGGATCGAGGACGTGTTGCGCGAAGTCGCACCACAGGTGCTCGGCGCGCTGATCCGCCGATACGGCCGGTTCGACACATGTGAAGACGCCGTTCAGGAAGCGTTGATCGCCGCGACCACCCAATGGCCGGAACAGGGCCTGCCGGACAATCCGCGCGGTTGGTTGGTGACGGTCGCGTCCCGGCGGCTGACCGACCAGTGGCGCGGTGACGAGGCCAGGCGGCGACGCGAGGCCACGGTCGCCGCTCTCACGCCAGCCGACCAGTTGCACAGCGCGCCGCCCAGCGACGAATCGGGACCGTCCAGCGATGACACGCTGACCCTGTTGTGGCTGTGCTGCCATCCCGAGTTGTCGCCGCCGTCGCAGCTCGCGCTGACGCTGCGCGCGGTCGGTGGGCTCACCACGGCCGAGATCGCGCACGCGTTCCTGGTGCCCGAGGCGACCATGGCGCAGCGCATCAGCCGGGCGAAACAGCGGATCAGGGCCAGCGGCGCCCGGTTCGAGCCGCCCCCGCCCGAGCAGCGGGCCGAGCGGCTCGGGGTCGTGCTGCACGTGCTGTATCTGATCTTCAACGAGGGCTACACGGCGACGTCCGGCCCGGACCTGGGCCGGGTCGAGCTGACCGCCGAGGCCGTCCGGCTGACCAGGCAGGTGCACCGGCGACTGCCCGAGGACGGCGAGGTGGCGGGCCTGCTGGCGCTGATGCTGCTCACCGAGGCGCGCAGGCCCGCGCGGTCCCGCGCGGACGGGACGCTGGTGCCGCTGGCCGATCAGGACCGGTCGCTGTGGCAGGCGGACATGATCGCCGAGGGCGTGGAGCTGGTGTCGCGCGCGCTGGCCACCGCGCCGATCGGCCCGTACCAGGTGCAGGCCGCGATCGCCGCCGTGCACGACGAGGCGACCCGCTCCGACGACACCGACTGGCCACAGATCCTCGCGCTGTACCGGCTGCTCGGCACGTTGTCGCCGAGCCCGATGGTGACGCTCAACCAGGCCGTCGCGCTGGCGATGACCGCGGGACCGAAGGCCGGCCTGGACCTGCTCGCGACACTCGACGGCGACCAGCGCATGTCCGGCGGCCACCGTCTGGACTCGGTGCGCGCACACCTGCTGGAGATGGCAGGCGACCGAGCCGGCGCCCGCGACCACTACCGCAGCGCCGCCCACCGGACGACGAGCATCCCGGAACGCCGCTACCTCGAACAGCGAGCCGACCAACTCGACTGACGACTCGACTGACCGACTCGACTGACCAACCAGGACACGGCCCGCGACCGAGCACAGTCGCACAGTCGCGGTGCGTCTACGGCGAGATCTTCGGGTCGACCAACTGTGACTGCCGGGCCCAGTTGGACCGCTCGATCCAGCTGATCCGCGACGAAGACGCAGGCGTCATCGTCTATCTCGACCAGGACGGTCGAGGGGCCGGCCTGTTCGACAAGGCCAGGGGTTACGTCGTGTCCCGGGCCGAGGGCCTGGACACGTTCGACAGCTATCGACGACTGGGCATCCCGGCCGACACGCGGTCCTTTGCGGACGCTGCGGCGTTGCTGGGCGTGGTGCGGCTACGGAGTGTCCGGCTGCTGACCAACAATCCGGACAAGGTCGAGGGATTGCGGCAAGCCGGGACCCGGGTCAAGCGCGAGGTTCTGCTGGACGACATCCCCAGCGAGTACGCGCTCGACTACCTCGTCGCCGAAGAGGCGCGCGGACACCTGTTCAGCCCTGAGAGCTGCTGACACAAGGGCGTTCGATCAGGGAGCGGCGTCCAGGTGCGCACGGCGGAGGAGGTCCGCACCTCTGTCCGATCGGGGCCGACGACAACGCCACAGCCGGCGTGCCTGGGCGCCGCGAACCGAACAGTTGTTCGTGTTGGCAGCCCATAGTCAACGCGGCTGCCGCAAGGGGACGCGCAGGACGGCCGCCGTGCCCTTGCTTTCCCTGCGGCGCAAGGACAGGGAGCCACGCAGTTCGCTGTCCACCAGGGTCCGCACGATCTGCAGGCCGAGACGTTCGGTGCGTTCCAGGGAGAAGCCGCGCGGCAGGCCGATGCCGTCGTCGGCGATGGTGACGTCGAGCCATTTGGCGGACCGCTCGACCGTGACCACGACCTCGCCGCGATCCGGCGACGGGTAGGCGTGCTCGAAGGCGTTCTGCAGCAGCTCGGTGAGGACCAGCACCAGGGGTGTGGCACGGTCGGCGGACACCACGCCGAAGCCGCCCTCGCGGCGGACCGAGACCCTGCCGTCGGTGCCCGCCAGGTCGCCCATCATCGGGATCAGGCTGTCGACCAGCTCGTCCAGGTTGAGCCGTTCGTCGACGGACAGCGACAGCGTCTCGTGCACCATCGCGATGGACGTGATCCGGCGAACCGACTCGGTCAGCGCGTCGCGGGCCTCGAGGCTGCTGGTGCGGCGGGACTGCAGGCGCAGCAAGGCCGCGACGGTCTGCAGGTTGTTCTTCACCCGGTGGTGGATCTCGCGGATCGTGGCGTCCTTGGACAGCAGCGCCCGGTCCTTGCGCTTCACCTCGGTGACGTCCCGGACCAGCACCAGCGCACCCGCGGCCTTGCCCTTGGGACGCAACGGCAGCGCCCGGAACAGGACAGCCGCGCCACGCCTGGTCTCGGCCTCGAACCGGGTGCTGGACTGGCCGTCCAGCGCGGACTTGATGCGCTGCGACACCTCGGTGGCGTCGAACGGGTCGGCGATCAGGGCGCGGGTCAGCGGGGACAGCCGGGCACCGATCAGGTCGGCCGCGTGGCCCATCCGGTGATAGGCGGACAGCGCGTTGGGGCTGGCGAACACGACGGCACCGGTGGCGTCCAGGCGGATCAGGCCGTCGCCGACGCGCGGGCTGGTGTGCACGTCCGGCGACGGGTCGTTGCTGGGGAACGTGCCGTCGGCGACCATCTGGCACAGGTCGGCGGCGCTGCCCAGATAGGCGATCTCCAGCGAGCTGGGCACCCTCGGCACGGCCAGGTTCGTGTCGCGGGACAGCACGGCGACGCTGCGCTGCTCGAACAGCACCGGGATGACCTCGCGACGCACCGGCACGCCGCCCCGCCAGACCGGGTCCTCCTCACGGCAGATCCGTGCCTCGCCGAGCGCACGGTGCAGCTGGGGGTGGTCGGCGCCCGCGGAGACCGTGCCGACCATGTCGTCGTGGTGCGCGGTCAGGGTCGTGGTCGGCCGGCACTGGGCGATGCACAGGAACGAGTCCGGCTCGGCAGGCAGTGGCACCCACAGCAGAAAGTCGGCGAACGAGAGGTCGGCCAGCAGCTGCCACTCCGCGACCACCCGCTGCAGGTGGTCGACGGCGGCACCGGAGAGGCTGGTGTGTTCGGCGAGCAGGTCGACCAGCGTGGACACGGTGAACTCCGCCCGCTGCCGCGGGGCGTTCACTTCTCGACCAGCACGTTGACCACGGTGGCCATCAGCTTCGCCGTCCTCCTCGTCAGCAGGCGCTCTCACGCCGCACCCGCATCGATCCAACCACGCGCACGTGCCACACTGAACAGCGGTAACACCGCACAGTGATCGAGGAGATTTCGATGTCGAAGCGCGCCCGTAAGCGCCGCGACCGCAAGAAGACCGGTCCCAACCACGGTAAGCGGCCGAACTGCTGAGCGCCCAGAACGCACACGGCCCCGGGTGGTGACCCGGGGCCGTGCCCACGTTCGGGTAAGAGTCAGCGACGTTCCTCGGTCAGCCGCACCACGGCCTCCTGGACCTCCACCGCGACCCCGCCGTCGTTGTCGACGACGACCTGCCGGATGGACGCGCGCAGCTTGGCCTTCAGCGTGGCGGGCGCGTGCTCACCACCGCATTTGCGGGCCAGCAGTTCCTTGAGGTGCTCGTCGAGGCCGTACTGCTCAAGGCAGGGCCCGCACTCGTCCAGGTGTTGCTCGAGCTTGCGTCGTTCCTCACTGGAGCACTCGCCGTCCAGCAGCAGCCAGACCTCCGCGAGTACCTGGGAGCAATCCGTCTCGTGCGGTTTTCCGCAGCTCACGACCCCGCCACCTCCGGTACCGACGGCGTCGACTCACGGAGGAATCCGCGGTCACGCGCCACGTCGGTGAGCAGTTCACGAAGTTGCCGGCGCCCCCGATGCAGCCGGGACATCACCGTACCGATGGGCGTACCCATGATCTCGGCGATCTCCTTGTAGGCGAAACCCTCGACGTCCGCCAGGTACACGGCGATGCGGAACTCCTCAGGCAGTTGCTGAAGGGCCGCCTTCACGTCGTTGTCGGGCAGCCGGTCCATCGCTTCGACCTCGGCGGAACGCAGGCCGGACGACGAGTGGTTCTCCGCCTGGGCCAACTGCCAGTCGGTGATCTCGTCGGTCGGCGACTGCAACGGCTGCCGCTGACGTTTGCGGTAACCGTTGATGTAGGTGTTCGTGAGGATCCGGTACAGCCACGCCTTGAGGTTCGTGCCGTCGGCAAAGGACTTGAAGGCGGCATAGGCCTTCAAGTAGGCCTCCTGAACCAGGTCCTCGGCGTCCGCGGGGTTGCGCGTCATCCGCAGGGCGGCCGAGTACAGCTGGTCGATCAGGGGCATCGCGTCCCGTTCGAACCGTGCTGCGCGCTCCTCCGCGTCTTCGTCGCGGGGTGTGCCCTCGGCGCTGGCCGTGGCTTCGGTACTACGTGGCACCGGGCTCCCTCCCCGCCGGCCCACCTGACCAGCGGCTACCGTCGCGGCCTCCATAGCTGAAGGCTCCTTCGACGGCATCGACGATACTCGCCTCGTCCCTGGTCGGCCCGGGGCGCGGGGGCACTGCGGACGTGTCTGCTCGGTCACCACGTCTGACAAAACGCCAGTGGTCGCGGTCGCATTCCCATATTCGGCCCACCGTTACGCTTTTCCCGTGGCAGGACGAGGAACACCCGCGACGGCACTGCTGGGGAAGGCGCGCGTGCCGCACACCCTGCACACTTACCGGCACGACCCCCGGCACGCCTCCTACGGCACGGAGGCGAGCGAACTGCTCGGGTTGCCGCCGGAGCGGGTGTTCAAGACCCTCGTCGCCGAGGTCGACGGCGCGCTCACGGTCGGTGTCGTGCCCGTGGTCACACAGCTGGACCTCAAGGCGCTGGCCGCCGCGGTCGGCGGCAAGAAGGCGAAGCTGGCCGACGTGACGGCCGCCGAGCGGGCCACCGGGTACGTGGCGGGCGGCATCTCGCCGCTAGGTCAGCGCAAACGACTGCCGGTCGTGGTGGACGCGTCCGCGCTGCGGTTCGAGACGATCTTCTGCAGCGGCGGACGGCGCGGGTTGGAGATCGAGATCGCAGCCGCTGACCTGGTGAGACTCGCCGACGCGACGGTCGCCGAGATCGCGACCTAGCGCTGGCGGCTCCTAGTCGGGTACGAGGTCCAGTGGGCGCAGGACCCGGCCCAGCCACTCGCCGACCACGCGGCCGACCTCGGGCACGCCTGCCTTGAGCGAGTGGTCGCCCGGCACCGTGACCAGCTCACGGTGGTGCGCGGGCTCCGGGCGGCCGAACGGGTCGCGCTCGCCCTGCACGACCAGCGTGGGCACGTCGACGGCGTCCAGCTCGGGCTGCCGGGTGCGCTCCGGATGGGCAGGCGGCTGTAGCGGAAACGCCAGGCACAGCACGGCGACGGCCTGGCCATCGGCCGCTGTGCGGCATGCCACCCGCGCCCCGGACGAGCGGCCGCCGAACACCAGTGGCAGGCCGGGGAACCAGCGCTTGCCGAGCGACTCGGCGACGGCCAGCCAGGCCGCGTCCAGTTGCCGGGCCGGAGCGGGCGCTCTGCGGCCCGCGACCCGGTAGGGCTGCTCCACGAGGGCCACGTGCACGCCCGCCGCGGTGGCGGCACGGGTGGCGGCGACCAGATCGGCGGCCTCCACGCCCCCGCCGGCGCCATGGCCGAGCAGCACGGCGGCGGAGCCCTCGGCCGCGCAGTGCAACGTCGCACGGGCAGGCCCGTACGGCGTCTCGATCGCCAGCCGGGTCATCCCCGGGCTGCCTTGTCCGGTACGTCGAACAGGGCCGGCTCGTCCAGGTCGGCTGCGTCGACGTGTTCGGGCACGCGGTCGAGCAGTTCGGGGCCGTTGTTGCGCACGCTGTTCACCGCGTCGGACACCGGGCGCAGCTCCAGTGCGTCGACCAGCGACGGCGCCGGGGGCACCAGCAGGCCGCTGACGTCGTCGCTGTCCGGGTCCAGCCAGCTCGCCCAGTCGTCCGGGGCCAGCATCAGCGGCATCCGGTCGTGCACGCCGGCCAGCTGACCGACCGCGTCGGTGGTCAGCACGGCACACGTGACCAGCGGCGGAGCGTCCGGATCGGCCGCCGGGTCACGCCAGGTGGACCACAGGCCCGCCAGCGCGAGGCTCTCGCCGTCGGTGCGGGTCATGAAGAAGGGCTGCTTGCCGTGGGCGTCGCGCCGCCACTCGAACCAGCCGTCGGCGGGCAGCAGGCACCGGCGCTTGGCCAGCGACGTGCGAAACGCGGGCTTGGTGCCCGCGGTGTCGGCCCTGGCGTTGATCATCTTCGAGCCGATCGACTTGGCCTTCGCCCAGTGCGGGATCAGGCCCCAGCGCATCATCCGGAGGCTGCGTTCGGTCCGGTCGGGATCGGGAGTGCCATCGGCATCTCGCGGATGGCGGGTGACCACGGAGACGACCTGCTTGGTCGGCGCCACGTTGTAGTCCGGGCGCGGCGCGTCCTCCCCCGTCGTGTCGACGGCGTCGAACTCGGCCGCGAGCGTGGCCGGATTCTTCGTGGACGCGTATCTACCGCACACAACACTCACCTCTCTGCCCGCCATCGTGGCACGCGGGACCGACAGGTGCGAACGAACCCGCGCGGTGCGGGATCATGGCGGTATGACGCAGCCCTGGCCCGCTCCGACAACCGACCTGCCGATCGACGCCGCGGTCACCGTGCCCGGCTCGAAGTCCATCACGAACCGGGCGCTGCTGTTGGCAGCGCTCGCGGACGGCCCGTCGGTGCTGCGGCAGCCGTTGCGCAGCAGGGACAGCCAGTTGATGTCCGACGCATTGCGTGCGCTGGGCACCGGGATCACCGAGGACACGGACGGCACCTGGCTGGTCACACCGAACCGGCTGCGCGGACCGGCCGCGGTGGACTGCGGCCTGGCGGGGACCGTGATGCGGTTCGTGCCACCCGCGGCGGCGATCGCGGCCGGCGATGTGCTGTTCGACGGCGACCCGAGGGCGCGGGAGCGGCCGATGGGCACGGTGCTGGACGCGCTGCGCACGCTGGGCGCGGACGTGAGCGGCGACGGACTGCCGTTCACCCTGCACGGCACCGGCGGGCTGCGCGGCGGCGACGTCACGATCGACGCGTCGGCCTCGTCGCAGTTCGTGTCCGGGCTGCTGCTCTCCGGTGCCCGCTACGACAACGGCGTGACCGTGCACCACGACGGCAAGCCCGTGCCGTCGCAGCCGCACATCGACATGACGGTCGACGCGCTGCGCTCGGTCGGCGTCGACGTGGACGACTCGGAGCCGAACACCTGGCGGGTGCCGCCCGCCACGATCCGCGCGCTGGACTGGGTGATCGAGCCCGACCTGTCCAACGCGACACCGTTCCTGGCGGCGGCCGCGGTGGCAGGGGGGACGGTGTCCGTGCCGGACTGGCCGCGCGCGACCACGCAGCCGGGCGACGCGATCCGTGCGATCCTCGTGGCGATGGGCGTCACGGTGCGGTTGGACGACTCCGGGCTGACCGTGTCCGGAGACGGCGCACTGTCCGGTGTGGACATCGACCTGCACGAGGTCGGTGAGCTGACGCCGACCGTGGCCGCACTCGCCGCACTCGCCGAAGGGCCGTCCCGGCTGCGTGGCATCGCCCACCTGCGCGGCCACGAGACCGACCGGCTGGCCGCGCTGGCCGCGGAGATCAACCGGCTCGGCGGCGACGCGGCCGAGACCGAGGACGGCCTGGTGATCCGGCCCAGGACGCTGCACGGCGGCACCTGGCAGGCCTACGCCGACCACCGGATGGCCACCGCGGGCGCGGTGATCGGGCTGCGCGTGCCGGGCGTCGCGGTGGACGACATCGGCACCACCGCCAAGACGCTGCCCGACTTCCCGGCGATGTGGGCGAAGTTGCTGCACCCCGACCAGACCGGGGTGTCGGCGTGAATTCGACCGACTGGCGGCGGCTGGACGAGTCCGACGTGCGGGTCAGGCCGGGCAGGGGCTCGCGGCCGCGCAGCAAACGCCGGCCCGAGCACGCCGACTCCACACCCGCGATGGTGATCGGCAAGGACCGCGGCCGCTGGACGTGTGCCGCGGACAGCGACCCGGACCGGCTCGTGGTGGCCATGCGGGCCAGGGAACTGGGCCGCACCCCGGTGGTCGTCGGCGACCAGGTGGATCTCGTCGGCGACGTCAGCGGCGGGGTCGACACGCTGGCCAGGATCGTGCGGGTCGCCGAACGGACCAGCGTGCTGCGGCGCACCGCGGACGACACCGACCCGTTCGAGCGGGTCGTGGTGGCGAACGCGGCACTGCTGGTCATCGTGACCGCACTGGCCGATCCGCCGCCGCGCACCGGTTTCATCGACCGGGCGCTCGTCGCCGCGTACGCCGGCGGGCTGCATCCGCTGCTGTGCCTGACGAAGGCAGACCTGGCCAGCCCGGACGAGCTGCTGGAGGCGTACAAGTTCCTGGATCTCACGGTCGTCGTCACCCGGCACGACGAGGAGCCCGAGGAACTGCGGTCGCTGCTGGCCGACCGGGTGTCGGCGATGATCGGCCATTCCGGGGTCGGCAAGTCGACCCTGGTGAACCGGCTGGTGCCCGATGCGGACCGGCGGATCGGCGTGGTCAGTTCGGTGGGCAAGGGCCGCCACACGTCCGTCACGGCGGTCGCGCTCCCGCTGCCCGGCGGCGGCTGGGTGGTGGACACCCCGGGCGTGCGGTCGCTCGGATTGGCGCACGTGTCCGCGTTCGACATCGTGTCCGCGTTCGAGGAGTTCGTGGCGCCGGCCGAGGAATGCCCTCCCGGCTGTGGGCACATGGGGCCGCCGCATGACCCGGACTGCATGTTGGACGTGGTGGTCGCCGAAGGGCACGCGTCGCCGGAACGGCTGACGTCGCTGCGCAGGCTGCTCGCATCACGGGCCGGTGTCGAAGAACGCACGGAGCCCCTGGACTGACGCTGGCCACTGATAGCGTCGGCGCTGACACGGCCATCACAGCTGCCTGGGGGGTAGCGCTCATGCGCAGGTTCACGTGGACAGTGCTCGCAGCGGGCGTCGGCGCGACGATCGCGCTGGCGGGTTGCTCGACGACGGTCACGGGTTCGGCCGCACCGCAAGGAGCAGCCGCGCAGGCGGGCGCGTCGCAGCAGGCGGGCACCGTGTCGACGGTCACCGACCTGGGAGCCGCCGTCCAGCACACCGCGAGCGCGCGCAACTCGGTGCACGTCGCGATGTCGATGGCGATCCCGGAAGCGGGCGCGATCACCGCGAGCGGTGTGCTGCGCTACGGCTCCGCGGGTGTCGCCGAGCAGCTGAGCATGACCCTGCCCGGTGCCGGCGCCATCGAGATCGTGCTGCTCGACGGCTCCATCTACGAGAAGCTGCCCAGCGGGGTCGGCAGCACCCTCGGCACGGACAAGCCGTGGATCAAGATCGACCTGACAGGCCCCGGTTCGCCGCTGGCCGGCTCGCTCGGCTCGTCGGCCACGCTGTCCGACCAGGCCGACCCGACGCAGCTGCTCCAGCAGATCGCGAAGGCCGGCACGATCACCAGGACCACGCACGAGACCGTCAACGGCACGGCCACCACGCACTACGCGATCACCGTGGACGTGGCCAAGCTGGTCGCGACGATGTCCGGCAACGACCAGGAGAAGCAGGCCCTGTCCGAGCTGGGCGTGACCAGCATGCCGTTCGACATCTGGGTCGACTCGAACAACCTGCCGGTGCGGATCATGTCGAAGACCGCGTACGCGAACCCGCTGACCAACGAGTCCGCCGCGGTCACCGTGACGATCAACTACTCGGGCTGGGGTCAGCCGGTGACCATCCAGGCCCCGCCCGCCGACCAGGTCGGCACCATCGGCCCGCACTAGCGGCAATGCCCGGTGGTCAAGGGCTGAGGTCGTTGTCAAGCTGATCAGAGACGCCCGGACAAGCTGTCGACGATCACTCCGGGTGTCGATTGCCCGACAGGTGATCGGCACCCAGTGATGTCGATGCGCTCGCCGAGGCCCCTTGACATCGCCACCGGATCCTTGACTACGTGCCATTGGCACCAGCGGTGTCACGTTTCGTGCCGCCCGCTCGTCCACTCACCGGTAAGGGCGGATGGTGAGAGGGGTGGACGATGCGGGTACTGGTGATCGGGGCGACAGGACAGCTCGGCAGGCCGGCCGTGCGGCGGTTGCAGGCCGACGGGCACGACGTCACCGGCCTGGCACGCAACGACGAGCGCGCCGTGGTGGTCGCGGGCCTGGGTATCACGGCTGCCGTGGGTGACCTGTTCGACCCGGAGTCGCTGGCGAAGGTACTGGTGGGTCAGGAGGCCGTGATCAACCTGGCCACCCGGATCCCGCCGATGAAGAAGGTCATCCTCGGCAACGGCTGGGCGGAGACCGACCACATTCGCCGGGACGGCAGCGCTGC
Source organism: Candidatus Melainabacteria bacterium (assembly GCA_963780635.1). Taxonomy (GTDB): domain Bacteria; phylum Actinomycetota; class Actinomycetes; order Mycobacteriales; family Pseudonocardiaceae; genus DATEPR01. Next base: position 702,766 of record CAWACW010000011.1, on the reverse strand, counting down.
CCTGGTCATGGCCGCGCTCGCTGGTCAGGACGTGCGGATCATCGTGCAGGAGGGCGTCAGCTTCTACTACGCGGACGCGGGCGACGCCGAGATCACGGAGGAGTCGGCCGTCGATGTGCCGGACGCGATGCGATCGTCGTTCGAAGCGCACCAGAACGCGGCCCGGTTCACGGGCGAGGGCCGCAGCGCCGTCCGGCTGCGTATCGGTGCGCTGGTCGGCGACGACCCGGCCACCCGGTCGCTGCGCCGGATGGCCCGGTTCGGTTTCCCGGTGATCTACGGCGACCCGCACGGCTGGACGGCCGCCGTGCACCCGTCGGACGCGGCCGCCGGTGCCGTCGCGGCGATGTCGGCACCCGGTGGGATCTACAACGTCGCCGCGCCACCGATGCGCAAGCGCGAGTTCGGCACCGCGATCGCTGTCGCGGGCGGCGCGCGGAAGGCGCACGCGATCCCGGCCGCGCTGCTGAAGTCGATGGGGCCCGCGGCCGCCGTCGGCCGCTCCCAGCGGGTCGTGTCCACGAAACTGACGGTCGCCACCGGCTGGCGCCCAGCGCTCCCGGTGATCGGCCCGGAGTGGTTCACCCACGGGTGAACCACTCCGGGGGTCGATTCAGCCCATGTGCGGGTAGCCGACCGTGGTCGGCGGCACGAACGTCTCCTTGATCGACCTCGGGCTGGTCCAGCGCAGCAGGTTGAACTTCGAGCCGGCCTTGTCGTTGGTGCCCGAGGCGCGCGAGCCGCCGAACGGCTGGTGGCTGACCACGGCGCCGGTCGGCTTGTCGTTGACGTAGAAGTTGCCCGCGGCGAAGCGCAGCGCGCGGTGCGCCTCCTCCACGGCGGCCCGGTCGGTGGCGAACACCGCGCCGGTCAGCGCGTACGGCGTCGACGTGTCGACCAGGTCGAGGACCTTCGAGTACTCGTCGTCCGGGTAGACGTGGACCGACAGGATCGGGCCGAAGAACTCGTCGGTGAAGATCTCGTGGTGCGGGTCCTCGCCGACCAGGATCGTGGGCTGCACGAAGTAGCCGACGCGGTCGTCGGCCACGCCACCGGTGAGGATGTCCACCAGCCGCTCGTTGCGCACGCGCTCGAACAGCTCGCTGTGCTTGGAGAACGCGCGCGCGTCGATCACGGCGCCGCCGAAGTGCCGGAAGTCGGTCACGTCACCGAAGGACAAGCTCTCGGAGTCCGCGACGAGCTGGTCGCGCAGGCCGCCCTCCCACAGCGACCTGGGCAGGTACGCCCGGGAGGCCGCGGAGCACTTCTGGCCCTGGTACTCGAAGGCACCGCGGATCAGCCCGGTGGCCAGCGCGGCAGGGTCGGCCGACGGGTGTGCCAGCACGAAGTCCTTGCCGCCGGTCTCGCCGACGATTCGCGGGTAGGCGCGGTAGTGGTCCAGGTTCTCGGCGATGGTCCGCCAGAGGTGCTTGAAGGTCCGGGTCGAACCGGTGAAGTGCAGGCCGGCGAAGTCCTGGTCGGACAGCGCGACCTCGCTCACCGCGGCGCCGTCGCCGGTGACCAGGTTGATCACACCGGGCGGCAGGCCCGCGGCCTCCAGCAGCCGCATCGTGTAGTGCGCGGCCAGCATCTGGGTCGGCGTCGGCTTCCACACGACGGTGTTGCCCATCAACGCGGGCGCGGTCGGCAGGTTGCCGGAGATCGCGGTGAAGTTGAACGGCGTGATCGCGGTGACGAAGCCGTCCAGCGGCCGGTACTCCAGCCGGTTCCACTCGCCGGCACCCGACGCGGGCTGCTCGGCGAGGATCTGCCTGGCGAACGAGACGTTGAACCGCAGGAAGTCGATCAGCTCACAGGCCGCGTCGATCTCGGCCTGCTGCACCGACTTGGACTGGCCGAGCATCGTGGCCGCGTTCAGCGTGTCGCGCCACGGGCCGGACAGCAGGTCGGCCGCGCGCAGCAGGATCGCGGCGCGCTCGTCGAACGGCAGCTCACGCCAGCCGGGTGCGGCCTGCTTGGCCGCGGCCACGGCGTCCGCGACGTCGGCAGGGGTGGCCTGCGCGGACACGCCGAGGGCGTGCTCGTGGTCGTGCGGCTGGACGACGGAGAACGAGTCGCCACCGGCCATCCGGGTGACCCCGCCGATGGTCATCGTCAGCTCGTGCCGTTCACCCTCCAGCTCACCGATCCGCCGTACCAGCGACTCCCGCTCGGCGGACCCCGGCGCGTAGCCGCGGACGGGCTCGTTGGCCGGGGGCGGAACGGACGTGACGGCATCCATCGTGTGCCTGCCTCCTACGCTCGCGGGCGGATCGCGCCCTACATCAATTCGAGCAGGAACGGTAGTTCCTGCGGTGCGTACCAGGCCAGTTCGTGGTCCTCGGCGTCACCGAGGGTGAACTCGGCGTCCGGGTCCCCCAGATCGGCCCGCTCTATCACCTGCGCGGCGGCCCGGACGGCGGATTCGGCCTCCGGGTCGTCGACGTGCACGGCGGCCACCTGCGCCATCAGGATCGGCGCGGACAGCCGGACCACAGCGTCGTCCAGGTCCGGCCGCTGGGTGACGTCGCCCACGTCGGCGGCCACCACGGCCCGGCGCGGTATGACGTCCGGGTCGGCGTCCAGTTCGGTGGCCAGCAGCCGCACGGACGCCAGGGCGGCCTCGGCCATGGCGGCGTACTCGAGTTCCTCGGTGTCGCCCGTGGCGTACGACTCACGCAGCGTCGGCGTGAGCGCGAACGCCGTACCGCCGACGGCAGGCAGTTCACCCGATTTCACCAGCGTGCGCAGCATCGACAGCGTTGCCGGGACATAGACCCTCACCACACCATCCTGCACCTGTGCCCGATCGGGTGCCCGATCAGCCTGGCACCGTGGCCAGCAGTTCCTCGACGGACTCCTCGACCATCCGAGCCAGCGTGGTCACGTCCGGCATCGCGGCCCGGTCGGCGTTGAGTCCGAAGTAGACGCCACCGTCGTAGGACGTGACACCGATCGCGACGGCTTGGTTGCGGGCCAACGGAACCACCGGGAACATCTCCAGCATCTTCGCGCCCGCCGCGTACAACGGGACCTGTGGGCCGGGCACGTTCGTCACCAGGATGTTGAAGATCCGCTGCGAGAACACACTCGCGGCCCTGGCTCCCATGGCGTGCAGCGTCGGCGGCGCGAACCCGCCGAGCCGGACCAGCGCGTCCGCGGCCACCGGCTGGCCCGCGTCGAACCGCGACTTCATGGCGTGCGCGACATGCTGCAGCCGCACCACCGGGCTCGGCTCGCCGACCGCCAGGTCCACCAGGTATGCCGACACCTTGCCGCCGGCGAGGCCTGCGGGCGTGTTCGTGGTCGCCTCGTCGCGCACGGACAGCGGGGCCATCGCGCGGACCGTCGTGCCGGACGTGACCACCTCGCCACGCGACATCAACCAGGACCGCAACGCCCCCGCGATCACCGCGAGGACCACGTTGTTCACCGTGCCGCCGTGCGCCGCGCGGACCTTGCGCAGGTCGGCGAGGCTGGCCCTGGCCACCGCGAACCGGCGTTCGGCCGTGATCGGCACGTTCAGCGGGCTGCTCGGCGCGGGCCGGGCGGCCGTGGTCACGGCGGACAGCACCCCGGACACCGCGCCCGCGACCTTGTTCATCGTCGCGGTGACGTCACCGACGGCGGAGCGGACGTTGTCCACCAGTGCGCCGGGCTGGTGGACGACCTCGGCGACGGCGTCGGTGACCAGCCGCAATGGCCCGGGCTCCGGCTCGGGCATCCACAGCGGGTGATCGCCGTCCCGCTGGCGTGCCGACACGTCGAGGATCACCTGGCCGATCTCGATGGCACCGATGCCGTCGATCATCGCGTGGTGGGTCTTGGTGACCAGCGCGAACCGGTTGCGCGCCAGGCCCTCGACCAGATACACCTCCCACAGCGGCCGGTGGTGGTCCAGCGGGCGGGACATCAGCCGCCCGACGAGTTCGGTCAACTGCTCGCCGGTGCCCGGTTTGGGCAGCGCGGACAAGCGCACGTGGTGCGAGATGTCGAAGTCGGTGTCGTCCGTCCACACCGGACGAGCCAGGTGACCCGGCACGTATCGGACCCGCTGCCGGTAGCGCGGCACCAGCGACAGCCGCCGCTCGATCAGCGACACCAGCTTCTCGTAGTCGAAACCGCTCCTGGGCTGGCGGAAGATCGCGACCCCGCCGATGTGCATCGGCGTGCTGGTGCCCTCCAGGTACAGCATCGAGGCGTCGAGCGCCGACAGGCGGTGGGGCATGGACCGATACTGGCACAACCTGGCGGGCGTGCGATGCTGCGCGGATGCCGGAGATCTCGCCCAAGGACCGGTTCGTGACCGTGTACGGCCGCAAACCGGTGCTGGAGGCGCTTGCCGACACCGCGCTGACGGTGGACAAGGTCGTCCTGGCGGACACCGCCCGTGGCGCGGCGGCCGCCGAGATCCTGCGTGCCGCCGGTGAGCGTGGTGTACCCGTGCAACGGGCCACGGCGCAGCGGGTCAAGGTGCTGGCCGGCAACGGCAAGCAGGACCAGGGCGTGCTCGCCGACGTCGTCGCGCCCCGGATGCGGACGCTGGCGAAGTTCCTGTCGGGCCGCTCCCGCGGGTCGGTGCTGCTGCTGGACGGCATCACCACGCCCGCGAACGTCGGCATGATCATCCGAACGGCGACGGCAGCGGGTATGGCCGGGATAATCGTGCCTCGGCGCGGGGTGGCCGGCCTGGACCCGCTGGTCGTGAAGGCGTCGGCAGGCGTGGCGTTCCGGGCGCCGCTGGTGCGGTGCGCGACCGCAGAGGAGGCAGCCGAAGCGCTGCGGTCGGCCGGGTACCGGCTGTTCGGGCTGGACGGGCGGGCCGGGCGGACGGTGTTCAGCGGGACGTTCCCGGCCATGTCGGCGTTCGTCATGGGTGGCGAGACGGAGGGCGTGGGCGCCGGGTGTGCGGCAGCACGTGCACGAGTGGCTGCGGATCCCGATGGACGGCGGCGTCGAGTCGCTGAACGTGGCGAGCGCGGCGGCGGTGCTGTGCTTCGAGCTGGTGCGGCGGGCTAGTGAAAGTCGATCCCGAACAGCACGCTGAGTTCGGCGAGCGTGGTGGTCATGTCGTGGTGGTGGACGCCGACCATGCCGGTCCCGGCTGCGGCGCGCACGTTGCCGGGCAGGTCGTCGACGAACACGCAGTCTCCGGGTGGCAGGCCGAGCCGCTGCGCGGCCAGTCGGTAGCTGCGCGGGTCGGGTTTGCCGAAGCCGGCCTGGCCGGACAGGACGACGGCGTCGAAGAGCGGCGCGAGCTCGTCGCCCAGGGTGTCGGCGTTGGAGAGCAGTCCCGTGCGCAGGCCGTGCGCGCGGGCAAGGACCACGGCCCGCAGCAGCGGATGGTCCCCGTCCGCACCCGGATCGGTGAGCACACCGCCAAAATCCACCACCAACCCTCGCAGCATGCCGCACCCTAGGCCCGCCGCGGGTCGGCCGCGTAGGCAGCGCGGGCGCCGGGAGATCAACTGGCCGTCACGCCTGCGCCGGATCTCACTCGATGAGGTGGAGTTCACCCGCCTGGATGGGTGGGCCGTGTCCCGTTTCGGCTTGCTGGGCCCTCTGAGCTGCGACAGCTGTCCATCGAGTCCGGGGAACGTCCATGCCCTCCGCTGCTCTGATCTCGTCCCTCGCGCGGCACCGCGTGCAGCCGCCGAGCCTCACGCTGGTGAGCGTCGTCGCCCGACCCGTCGTCCAGCCACCAGAACCGCCGACGGCGGCCGAGCTCCGGCGGTTGCTGACCGGGGTGCTGGAAGTCCTGGACCGCAGGCGCCCGGCCGCCCAGTTGACCGGCTTGCTGCCGTGCCGCGACCAGCGCGCCCTGCTCACCACGGCCCTGTCCGCCGGCGAGGGGCCGCGCCGGCTGCGCTCGGTCTTCGTGAGCCGCACCGGCCCGGACGTCGTCGACCTCTGCGCCCGCATCGAGCATCTCGGCAGGTCCAGGGCGATGACCGGCCGCCTGGAACTTCGTGCCGACCACTGGGAGTTCACCTTGCTGGAACTGGTCTGACGCCCACCGAAGCCGCCCGCCCACACGACACCCCCAGCCTGGCATCACCCGCTCGCAAGCCCAGCACACCGCCCCACGCACAGGCCGGCGCCGCATCCCCTCGCGCGCTCTGGCGCGAGCTGGGGGTCCGTCCTGAGACAACTCGGTCCGACACCACCGAAGCCGCCCACCCACACGACACCGGCCAGCCCCGCATCACCCGCTCCCATGCCCAGCACACCGCCCACGCACGCGACACCCCCAGCGCCGCATCGCCCCCTCGCGCGCTCCGAGGCGAGCCGGGAGTCCGTCTGAATGCAACTCGGTCCGAAGCCGCCCACCCACACGGCACCGGGCAGCCTGTCGTCGCCAGCTCGCATGCTCAGCACACCGCCCACGCACGCGACACCCCCCAGCGCCGCATCGCCCGCTCCGTGCTCCGGGGCGAGCTGGGAATCCGTCCAGAGACAACTCGGTCCGACACCACCGAAGCCGCCCACCCACACGACACCGGGCAGCCCCGCATCGCCCGCTCGCGTGCTCTGGGGCGAACAGCCGCACCGCCCACCGGTGCTGGTGCACCGGTGGGCGGTCAGGTGGATGTTCTGGTCAGCGGCGGGGCCGCTTGCGGCCTGCCTTGGCCTTTGCCCTGGCCTGCTCGCGACGCTCCCTGCGGGTACCGCTCGCGCCTTCCTCGTCGTCGACCGCGCGCTGCTCCACAGCGCCGTCCTCGCCGGGGCCGCTGTACGTCAGCCGCTGGGCGCCGCTGGTGTCGCCGAGACCCTTGCCGCGCAGGGCGGGCGGGACGTGGCCGTCGACCGAGCGGGGCTGCGGCGGCGGGGCCGGGGCCTGGCGCGCCACAGGGCGGGCGTCCTGGACGTGGCCGTTGCCGTTCGCGGCGGCCTGGCCGTTGGCCTGCTGCCGTGCGATGCCGGGCAGGTCGCTGGGGGCCGGCTGCTGGGCCACGACCTCGGGCGGCGGGGTCGCCTGGACCTGCAGGTGGAACAGGAAGCCGACCGACTCCTCCTTGAGGCCGTCGAGCATGCCGTTGAACATGTCGAAGCCCTCGCGCTGGTACTCGACCAGCGGGTCGCGCTGCGCCATGGCCCGCAGGCCGATGCCCTCCTTGAGGTAGTCCATCTCGTAGAGGTGCTCGCGCCACTTACGGTCCAGCACGGACAGCACGACGCGGCGCTCCAGCTCGCGCATGCCGCCTTCGCCGACGATCCCGTCGATCTCGTGCTCGCGACCGTCGTAACGGTCCCGCACGTCGGTCAGCACCGCGTCGAGCAGCGCCTCGCTGGTCAGGTCCTCGCCGTCCTCGTCCTCACTGAGCGAGCGCCAGTCGAGCCCGACCGGGTAGAGCGTCTTCAGCGCGGTCCACAGCTGCTCGAGGTCCCAGTCCTCGGCGTAGCCGTTCGCGGTCGCGCCCGTGACGTACGCGGAAGTCACGTCGGTGAGCATGTGCTGCACCTGCTCGCGCAGGTCCTCGCCCTCCAGCACCCGGCGACGCTCGCCGTAGATCACCTTGCGCTGTTCGTTCATCACCTCGTCGTACTTGAGGACGTTCTTCCTGACCTCGAAGTTCTGCTGTTCGACCTGGGTCTGCGCGCTGCGGATCGCCCTGGTCACCATCTTGTGCTCGATCGGCACGTCGTCGGGCACCCGTAGCCGGGTCATCACGGTCTCGACCATGGTGGCGTTGAACCGGCGCATCAACTCGTCGCCCAGGGACAGGTAGAACCGCGACTCACCCGGGTCGCCCTGGCGGCCGGTACGACCGCGGAGCTGGTTGTCGATGCGGCGCGACTCGTGCCGCTCGGTGCCCAGCACATACAGGCCGCCGACCTCGCGGATCTCCTCGGCCTCGGCCTTCGACTCCTGGGTGATCTCCTCGATCAGCGCCGACCAGCCGGCCTCGTACTCGTCGGGCGTCGCGACCGGGTCCAGCCCGCGCTCGCGCAGCTCGTGGTCGGCGATGATGTCCGGGTTGCCGCCCAGCACGATGTCCGTACCACGGCCGGCCATGTTCGTGGACACCGTGACGGAGCCCTTCTTACCGGCCTTGGCAACGATCAGGGCCTCACGTTCGTGGTACTTCGCGTTCAGTACCTCATGCGGGATGCCCATCCGCAGCAGCTGCTTGGACAGGTACTCCGACCGCTCGACGCTGGTGGTGCCGACCAGCACCGGCTGACCGTTGGCGTGCCGTTCGGCGATGTCCTCGGCGACCGCGTCGAACTTGGCCTCTTCGGTCTTGTAGATGAGGTCGGGCATGTCCTCGCGGACCATCGGCCGGTTCGTCGGGATGGTCACGACGCCCAGCTTGTAGGTCTGGTGCAGCTCGACCGCCTCGGTCTGGGCCGTACCGGTCATGCCGCCGAGCTTGCCGTAGAGGCGGAAGAAGTTCTGCAGGGTGATCGTGGCGAGCGTCTGGTTCTCGGCCTTGATCTCCACGCCCTCTTTGGCCTCGATGGCCTGGTGCATGCCCTCGTTGTAGCGGCGACCGGAGAGCACGCGGCCGGTGAACTCGTCGACGATCAGGACCTCGCCGCTGCGGACGATGTAGTCCTTGTCCCTGGTGTAGAGCTCCTTGGCCTTCAGCGCGTTGTTCAGGAAGCCCACCAGCGGGGTGTTGGCGGCCTCGTACAGGTTGTCGATGCCCAGCTGGTCCTCGATGTAGGCGACACCCTGCTCGGAGACGCCGACCGTGCGCTTGCGCTCGTCGACCTCGTAGTGGACGTCCTTGCGCATGTTCGGCGCCATCCGCGCGAACTCGGTGTACCAGCGGGACGACTGGTCGGCCGGGCCGGAGATGATCAGCGGCGTTCTGGCCTCGTCGATGAGAATCGAGTCGACCTCGTCCACGATCGCGTAGTGGTGGCCGCGCTGCACGCAGTCGTCGAGGGACCACGCCATGTTGTCGCGCAGGTAGTCGAATCCGAACTCGTTGTTCGTGCCGTACGTGATGTCGGCGTTGTAGGCCTCGCGGCGCTGTTCGGGCGTCATCTCGTTGAGGATCACGCCGACGGTCAGGCCCAGGAAGCGGTGGATACGGCCCATCCACTCGGCATCGCGCCGGGCCAGGTAGTCGTTCGTGGTGACGACGTGGACGCCCTCGCCGGACAGCGCGTTGAGGTAGGCGGGCAGCACACAGGTCAGGGTCTTGCCCTCACCGGTACGCATCTCGGCGACCTGGCCGAGGTGCAGCGCGGCGCCACCCATCAGCTGCACGTCGTAGGGCCGCTGGCCCAGCGTGCGGCGGGCACCCTCCCTGGCCACGGCAAATGCCTCGGGCAGGAGTTCGTCCAGCGACTCCCCGTCGGCGTACCGGGAGCGGAAGTCGTCGGTCTTGGCACGGAGCTCGGCGTCCGAGAGCTCGACCAGATCGTCTTCCAGGGAGTTGATGTGCACTGCGATGTTGCGCAGGCGCTTGAGCGTCTTGCCCTCGCCTGCGCGGAGCAGTCGATTCAACACCATCCGGTCCCGACCTCGCTAGCTAGCTGTCCTGTGGCATGCGCCCGTGGCCGGACGCCCACGCTCATCGTAGGCAAGCGCGAGAGCGCGGTGCACCGGCACAGGGGTTAGACGGAGTGGTCCGTCCGACCGACCAACGAACGGACCACCCCGTTAGTTTCCAGGCTGCCGGAAATGCCAGTCATGGGTGTTTCTGGAGCCGGTTCCGGCAGGTCAGGCCAATCGGATGACCCCGTAGTCGAAGCCTTTTCTGCGGTAGACCACGCTCGGTTGCCCCGAGTCGGTGTCGGCGAACAGGTAGAAGTCGTGGCCTACCAGTTCCATCTCGTAGAGGGCCTGGTCGACGGTCATGGGCTTGGCGGGGTGCTCCTTGGTGCGGACGACTCTGCCGGGGCGGTAGCCCTCCTCGTCGTCCGTACGCGGCGCCGGAATGCCGGGCGCCGTGTGGATGGCTCTCTCATCCAGGAGTGCGACGGGTGCCGCGGCCGCGACCGGCTGCATCCCGGCGGGCGATGTCCCGTTCGTGCTCTCGGCGACTGTGCCGGCGGTTGCCTCGCCGACCGAGGCCGGGCTCCGGCGCCCGTAATGCACCCTGCGCCGGTCGTGCATCCGGCGAAGTCGACTCTCGAGTTTGCTGATGGCGCAATCCAGTGCCCCGTAGAAATCGGCAGCGCATGCCTCGGCCCGCACAGCCTGGCCACGCACCCAAGTGGTGATCTCGACGCGCTGACAGCTCTTGTGCTGCCTGCGGTTCGGTTCGTGGAGCAGTTCGACGTCGAAGTGGAGCAATTTCCTGTCGTAGCGCTCAAGGCGGATCAGTTTCTCCGTCACCAGCACCCGATAGTGCTCGGGCACCTCGACGTTCCGGCCTTTCACGACGATGTCCATACACGACCTCCTCGCCCTTGCGAGCTTGCGGACTGGGCGCTGGAATTCGACGTGTCGCGTCACGAACGTTGTGGACGGTCACCGAGGGGTGATCATCCAGGAAGTCAACGCTCGCCCAGCGCCAGAATCATGGGCTTGTCGCCTCCTCCCGTCTGCCGGGTCGGCTGATAGCGCAGCACGTTAGCCCCGGATCGGCCCGGACAACAGCCCCCGAGACGGGGGAAGTACGAGTACTACTCACCGTGATCGTCGGCTGGTGTCGCGCGGTGATCGCGGTGGAGCCCGACGGCTCGGCCAGTGGACGGCCAGGTGCGCTCACGAGCACTGACACTGGGCCGTTGGACCGCACCGACAAGGTCATATCCGGCCAACGTGGCAGGTGTCCGCCAGGTTCCCGGCAGGCAAACGGGTGGTTCCGGAGGGTGGTCAACGGGCCGCTGGGCTGCCGATCCAGTTCCCACCCCCTGAGAAAGCACACGTGTGGGTGACGGGCTTGCGGTTCGTGGGGCGGCGAAATTTGGGGCGACAAAAGGATTTCCACAGCTTTCGTGCCGGTGAATGTTTCGTGGGAGTTGGTGTTTTTTGCGTGGGGGTCACGGTTTCGTGTCCGTCGGGTTGGTGGGTCAGGGCTTTGTCGCAGTGAGAGCGAGGACGGCGGTGACGGGACGGTCGGCCGCCGTCAGCGTGGCGATGCAGACGGCCGCCGTGGTGCCGGTGGTGACGACGTCGTCGAGGAGGACCACGGAGGTGCCCGGCGGCGGGGCGCCGTCCGGGTCGAGGCTGATGCGGCCGGCGAGGTTGGTGGCGCGGGCGCCGGCGGTGAGGCCGGCGGAGTCGCGGGCGCGATTGGACATGCGGAGGGCGGGGGCGACGGCGGCGTCGTGGCCGCGGGTGGCAAGGGCGGCGGCGGTCCGGCGGGCGAGGGCGAGCATGTGGGAACCGCCGCGGCGGCGGGCCGCTCGGGGCCGCGATGGGGCGGGGACGAGCCACCAGGTGCCGTCCGGGTTCGGTTCGACGCCATCGAGGGTCGGGAGAACGGCGGCCAGCATCCGACCGAGTGGCTCGGCCAGATCGCGGCGGCCCCGTTCCTTGAAGTGGAGCACGACGGTCCGGGCGGCGTCGCCGTAGTGACCGAGGGCGTGCACGGGTGGGCCGTTCGCGATGGCAGTTCGGTGGACATCGAACGGGCCGTCGAAGGCGCCGGCGCAGCGCACGCACAAGGTGACGCCGGCGGCGGCGCAGCCGGCGCAGGTGACGGGCAGGAACAGGTCGACGAGAGTGGCGAGAACGGCGGTCATGTCGGCCAGCGTGCCGAGTTGGTGAGGTGGGTGGGCAGAGGCCGACCGCAAGCCGCGCGTGTCGACCGCAGAATGGACGACACGCCCGAGCTGACCCGCGCGAACAACGAAGCAGTAGCACGGCCGAAGCCGATGGCGCGGCCGAAGCGGGTGGCACGGCCGAAGCGAGTGGCACGGCCGAAGCCGATGGCACGGCCGAAGCCGAGCGTGGCACAGCCGAAGCCGATGGCACAGCCGAAGTCGATGGCACAGCCGAAGTCGCAGCCGAAGCCAGCGGCCCCTCGACGCTGATGGCGGGGCCAAAGCTGATGGCGCGCCCAAAGCCAGCGGCCCGCCCGAAGCCAGCGGCACGGCCGACGCTGATCGCCCGCCCGACGCCAGTGGCACGGCCAAAGCTGATGGCGCGGCCGACTCTGATGGCCCGCCCGACGCCAGCGGCGCGGCGGACGCTGATGGCGCGGCGGACGCCGGTGGGCTGGCTGCTTGGGGGAACGGCAGCTCAGCCTGGGTAGAACGGGATGGCGCCTGCTGGTTGGTTGTGTGGGGGTGGGGACCAGTAGCCGCTCAGTTCGGTGATCGTCCACATGCCCGCTGAGTCCGTCACCGTGACCGGGCCGCTCGGCGATGCCGCGAGCGCGGTGACGGTGGAAGTCAGGTTGGCCGGGGAGTACTGGTCGATCGCCTCGCCGTCCGCGCTCACCCGCTGCACCGGCGCTGCCTGCTCGTTGGTCGCGACGACCATCTGGTCCTGCCGCAGCCAGTCGACCTTCGTCACGCCCGTCAGCGACGGCACCAACCGCACCTGTCTGACCGCCCACGGGTCGGTCACTACCGACCCGATCAGCAAGTGCCCGCCCGCGACCACAGCTACCCGGGTGCCGTCGCTGGACAGCCTCAGATCCGTGATCGGTCCGTACTTCTGCAGCTCAGTGGCATCGACCGGGGACGCCGCCCAGGTTCCCTGGGCGGTACTCACCACCCGAACCACGTTCCCGTCCGCGACCGTCCACAGGGCCCGGCTCGGGTCACCGCCCGCGTCGCTCGGTTCCCACGTCGGGCGTGTGATCGTCGTGCCCGGCAGGTTCTTCACCACGGACTCCGGGCCCTTCAGCCCGCCGATGCGCAGTTCGTTCGTACTGCTGTCGATCTTCGTCACGGTCGCGAGTTCCTGACCGTCCGGTGACTGGGCCGCCGTCACCACGTCGTAGTCGCCGTCACCGGACGGACCGCCGATCGGCTGCCCGTTCGACAGGTTGTAGATCCGGCCGCGCGACACCACCATCCCGGCCGCGTTCGGGCCGACATAGGGGACGTAGGACGGGAGATCCGCCGCGCGCCACGACTGGTGGCCCGGCACCAGCGGGACGCCTTCGGACTCGACCTCCACGCTGCTGCCGTAGGCCTGCAGCGACCCCACGATCTGCGCGATCATCAACTGCTTGGTGTTGTTCGGCAGGTCCTGGACACCACCGAGATTGATGTAGACCTGGTTGTTCGACTGCACCGTCACGTTCGTCTTGAGCATCGCGCCCGCCGGGATGGCATCCAGCACGGCACCCTGCAACGCCTGGGACGGCCCGCCCATCAGCAACTGCACGATCCGGCCGGGCAGGGTCACCGAGTCGCCGACGACGTAACGCAGATCGGGTACCAGCGCGCTCCAGCCCTGGTTGAAGAAGTCGACCGACACCTGGCGGTAGAACCGGGTGAAGTCGGCGGCCGTGATCATCAGCTGTGCTGGCGGGTCGAGGATCCGCCACTGCCCGTCGGACTGCTTGTGCACCTGCAGCGACACGCTGTACGCCGTGGCGTCCCCGAGGGATGGCGGCGTGAACGAGCCGTCCGGGTTCAGCGTGCCGACCAGCGTGGTGTTCACATCGACGTCGTCGAGGTCCGCGGACACGGTCGCCTCGTCACCGTAGTTCGTGCTGAAGCTGTCGCTGATGATGAGCAGCGACAGCGGCTTCGAGCCGGTGTTCCACGTGGTCTGCGCGTTCTGCGCCAGGTAACCGCGCGCGGCCTCGTGCACGTCCGTCGGGTCGCCGCTGTTGTCGATGAAGTCGCGCACGATGCTCAGCGGGTCCGCGTCGTTCGGCGGCTGCGCGATGCTCGGCGAGACGTTGCCGTTCTGCAGGTCCGCGTGCTGCGGCAGTGTCGAGCCCGGGATGGACGCACAACCGGCGATCAGCAGCGCCGACGCGACGGATAACACGAGCACAACCCGTGATCTCACGACCGCTCCTGACGCTGCTCGACCGACGTGCCGGCACGCACCGTCTCCACGATGCCATTCTCCTCGTCGAGAATGGTGACCTCAGTCACTTCTGTGCGCTGCCACGTCACCTCCGCCCGCGCCGCCACAGCGGGCGCGGGCACCACTGCCATGTCGTCCTCCGGCGGCAGCGGCAGCGGGCTGTCGGTCAGTTCGGCCTGCGGAAGCCTGGGCAGCGTCAACCGGAAGCACGCGCCCTTGCCCGGTTCGCCCCACGCCTCCAGCCAGCCGCCGTGCAGCCGCGCGTCCTCGACGCTGATCGCCAAGCCCAGCCCGGTCCCACCGGTCCGCCGGTTACGGGACGCGTCGGCCCGCCAGAACCGGTTGAACACGAGGTCGGACTCGCCCGGGCGCAGGCCTACCCCGAAGTCCCGGACCACGATCGCGACGGCCAGGTCGTTCATCGCGATGGTCAGCCGGACGGGCAGGCCCTCGCCGTGGTCGACCGCGTTGGCCAGCAGGTTGCGCAGGATGCGCTCCACCCGCCGGGCTTCGACCTCGGCGATCACCTCGGTGTCGGGCATGTGCAGCTCGATCTCGGTGGTGGTCGACCCGACGAGTCCCTGCACCGAGTTGACGGCCGAGCGGGCCAGGCCGCGCACGTCCACCGGTTCGGACGCCAGGTCCTCGACGCCCGCGTCCAGCCTGCTGATCTCCAGCAGGTCGCCGAGCAGGGCCTCGAACCTGTCCAGCTCGTCCACCAGCAGTTCGGTGGACCGGGACAGTCCTGCCGGGAACTGCTCGCGGGACGCGTGCAGCACGTCGGCCGCCATCCGGACCGTGGTCAGCGGTGTGCGCAGCTCGTGCGACACGTCGGAGGTGAACCTGCGTTGCAGCTGGCCGAAGTCCTCCAGCTGGCGGATCTGGACCTGGATGCTGGCCGCCATCGAGTTGTACGACTCGGCCAGCCGCGCCACGTCGTCCTCGCCGATCACCCGCATTCGCTCGTCCAGGTGGCCTTCGGCGAACCGTTCGGCGATCTCGGCCGCGTTCCGGACCGGCCGCACGACCTGCCGGATGACCAGGCTGGTGATCGCGGCCAGCAGCAGCACCAGCACCAGGCCGCCGACCACGAGGGTGCCCTGCACGACGTTGATCGTGTTCTGCTCGGTGGACAGCGAGAACAGCAGATACAGCTGGACCGGTTGGTTCGCGCTGGTGATCGGAGCGCCCACGACGAGGAAGATCTGTGGATCACCACCGACGTTCACGGTGGTGATCTGGAAACCGCTCTGCCCGTTCTGCACGAACTTGCGCAGCTTCTCGGGCACCTCGCGGTACGGCCCGGCCGACACGACCGGGGCCGTGGTGAGGCCGAGCGAACCTGTGGCGAGTACCGGGACGAAAGCGCCGGCGGCGGAACTGGCGGCCTGCTGGCCGGTGCCACCGAGGTCACTGGACGTGGTGAGACTCGTCAGCGCGCCGCTGAGGCGCGCTGCCGGGTTGTCGCTGGAGTTCATGCCACGCAGCTCGGCGGACACCGTCCGCTGGGCGCTGCCCGTCTGCGCGATCGCCGCCTGCTGCTTGGCGTAGATCAGCCGGTCGATGATCTCGTTCTGCAGCACCATGCCCAGCACGAACACCACCGCGGTGGACAGCGCGAGCGTGCTGGTGACGACGCGGACCTGCAACGACCGCCGCCAGAGTTCGCCGAACGCGACCCAGCGGCGGCCGGTCTCGGCGACCAGCCACCTCAACCATCGGACGACGGCCGGCCAGTACCTGCCGAGCAGGTTCACCGCCGTCTGCCCCGCATCGTCACGGCGGGCCTGCCTTGTATCCGACGCCGCGGACGGTCAGCACCACCTCCGGGTGCTCCGGGTCGCGCTCGACCTTCGACCGCAGCCGCTGCACGTGCACGTTGACCAGCCGGGTGTCGGCCGCGTGCCGGTAGCCCCACACCTGTTCCAGCAGCACCTCGCGGGTGAACACCTGCCGGGGCTTGCGGGCCAGTGCGACGAGCAGGTCGAACTCCAGCGGCGTGAGCTGGATGGGCGCACCGCTGCGCAGCACCTCGTGACCGGGCACGTCGATGGTCAGGTCGCCGATGGTCAGCGACTCGGCCGGCTCGGACTCGGTGCGCCGCAGCCGGGCCCTGATCCGCGCGACCAGTTCCTTCGGCTTGAACGGCTTGACCACGTAGTCGTCGGCGCCGGACTCCAGACCGAGCACGATGTCGACCGTGTCGCTCTTGGCGGTCAACATGACCACCGGCACCCCGGACTCGGCCCGGATCGCCTTGCAGACGTCGATGCCGTTCATGCCGGGCAGCATCAGGTCCAGCAACACCAGATCGGGCTTGAACTCTCGTAGCGCGGGCAGTGCCCGTGCTCCGTCACCGACGACCGCGGTGTCGAAGCCCTCACCTCGGAGGACGATGGTCAACATCTCCGCCAGAGCGGGGTCGTCGTCGACCACCAGGACCCGTGCCTTCATACCCCACATAGTGGCATTCCGAGTGTGCGCTGGTTGCACCGCCCGCTGATCTCGAGGCCGATTCGCCACGCTCGGGGGCGCCCACGGCCGTCCCCGCCACTCGCCGGACTCGGACACCACGACCTCCGTCGTCTCGCGTGACATCGACGTCACGCGAGAATTGTCGGTGAACAGGCGTCAACGCAGCAATGTCTTGGCCAAGTCTGCGGGGTCCAGCGCCGAGGTTCCGTCAACGACATGCCAATCGGACAGCCAGTTCGCCGCGGCCAGCTCGTCGTAGACGGCCGCGCACCGCGCCTGCAGGCCGCCATCGGACTCGAAACTGTCCCGCACCCTGTCCGCTTCGGTGTGTTCGCGGTGTTCGGCCCGACTGGCGGCGACCTCGACGGGCACCCGCAGCAGCAGCTGGGCGTACGGCACCGGCAAGGCGAACCGGTCGATCTCCAGCTCCCGCACCCAGGCCACGAACTCGCCAGCCGCGCCCTCGTGCAGCCGGGCGGCGCCGTAGGCGGCGTTGGAGGCGACGTATCGGTCGGCGAGCACGACGTCGTGGCCGGCGAGCAGGTCGAGCAGGTGGTCGCGGGCCGCCCGCCGATCCAGCGCGAACAGCAGTGCCATGCCGTGCACGGAGCCGCCGAGGTCGCCCAGCCTGCCGTGCAGCGCGTCGCGCACCAGGTCGGCGTGCACGTCGACGCCGTACCGGGGGAACGCCAGCCCGGTCACGGACGCGCCCGCGTCACCCAGTGCCGCTACCAGTGCGTCCGTCAGGGTGCGCTTGCCTGCACCGTCCAGACCTTCGATCACCACGAGCCTGCCCACGGCGCTCATCCTGCCCGAGTGGGCAGTGGCGGCCGCGGCGGTCTCAGCCGAACCAGCTGAACGCGGGGTGCTCCACGTGCCCCAGTATCCCGGCCAGCCCGCCCAGCAGGCCCGTGTGGGCCGGGGCCGGGGTCGTCGTCGGGGCGGCCGACCCGGTGGTCGGCGGGGCCGCGGGGTCCGTCGTGGCGGGCGGTGTCGCCGTGGCAGGCGGTGTCGTCGTGGCAGGCGCGCTCGCCGCCGGAGTGGTCGTGGGGATGGCCGCCGGGGCGCTCGGCACCGTGGCGGTCGAAGTGTTCGCCGTCGGGCTGGTCGACGGGCTCACCGCGGGGGTCGACGCCGGAGCCATCACCGGGGCCGACTGGACGGCCGGGGTGCTCGGCTGGGCCGGGGCGGTGGCCATCTTCGGCGCGGCCGCGATCGGGGCGTTGCCGACGGCGCCCTTGGCCCGGTCGGTGGCACCGCCGTCGGTGACGTGACCGGCCGCCCTCGGCGCCGCCGGGGCGGCCCGGTGGGGCATCGCCGGGGACACGATCGTGCCCTGCTGGTTGCCTTCGGAGAGCACGATGTCGCCGCCGGACTGGCTGCCCGAGGCGAGCGTGTCGCGCGGGGCCGTCTGGCCGTGGTTGAGGAACAAGCTGCCGACGACCGCACCGACGGTGAGCACGGCGCCTGCCGCGACGCCGGTCAGCGCCCTGCGGGTGGCCCTGGTGCGGTCGGCCGGCCGGAAGCCCTCGCGTTCGAGCAGCTGGGCGACGGAGATGGGTCGACGGAAGGGGATACCGAAGTCCTCCGTGGAGTCACTGTCAGTAGTAAAACTCACGAGCCCCTTACCTCCGTCTGGGTGGCCTTGCCCAACACCCGGGCGAAGTTATCACAACGTGACCTACCTAACGGGGTCATGCGTGTGATCACGGTCACGCAACGGGCGGCCGCCCCCGAAGGGTGCGGCCGCCCGTGAACAGCAGTCGTCAGTAGCGGTAGTGCTCGGGCTTGTACGGGCCCTCGACGTCCACGTCGATGTACTCCGCCTGGTCCTTGGTGAGCTTGGTCAGCTCGACGTTCAGCGCCGGCAGGTGCAGCCGGGCCACCTTCTCGTCCAGCTGCTTGGACAGCCGGTAGACCTCGCGGTCCCACTCGTTCGGCTTGGTGAACAGCTCGATCTGCGCGATGACCTGGTTGGAGAAGCTGGTCGACATCACGAACGACGGGTGGCCGGTGGCGTTGCCCAGGTTGAGCAGCCTGCCCTCGGACAGCACCAGGATCGAGTGGCCGTCCGGGAACACCCACTCGTCGACCTGCGGCTTGATGTTGATCCGGCGGATGCCGGGCACGCGGGCCAGGCCGGCCATGTCCAGCTCGTTGTCGAAGTGGCCGATGTTGCCCAGGATCGCCTGGTGCTTCATCCGGCCCATGTGGTCCGCGGTCACCACGTTCTTGTTGCCGGTCGTGGTGATGATGATGTCGGCCTCGCCGAGCACCGACTCCAGCGTCTTGACCGGGAAGCCGTCCATCGCGGCCTGCAGCGCGCAGATCGGGTCGATCTCGGTGATCACCACGCGGGCACCCTGGCCACGCAGCGACTCCGACGCGCCCTTGCCGACGTCACCGTAACCGCAGATCACCGCGGTCTTGCCGCCGATCAGTACGTCCGTGCCACGGTTGATGCCGTCGATCAGCGAGTGCCGGATGCCGTAGCGGTTGTCGAACTTCGACTTCGTCACCGAGTCGTTGACGTTGATCGCCGGGAACAGCAGCTCGCCCGCGGCGGCGAGCTGGTAGAGCCGGTGCACGCCGGTGGTGGTCTCCTCGGTGACGCCGCGGATGCCCTCGCCGATCTTGGTCCACTTGTCGGCGTCGGCGGCCAGCGAGGCGCGCAGCAGGCCCAGGAAGACCTTTCACTCCTCGGAGTCGTCCTCGTCGGCGGGCGGGACCACGCCGGCGGCCTCGTAGGCGCCGCCCTTGTGCACCAGCATGGTCGCGTCGCCGCCGTCGTCCAGGATCATGTTCGGGCCGCCGTCGGGCCAGGTGAGCATCTGCTCGGTCGCCCACCAGTACTCCGCAGAGCGACTCACCCTTCCAGGCGAACACCGGCACTCCCTTGGGCTCCTCCGGCGTGCCGTGTGGCCCCACGACGATGGCAGCAGCAGCATGATCCTGCGTGGAGAAGATGTTGCACGAGGCCCATCGCACCTCGGCGCCGAGCGCAACCAGCGTCTCGATCAGCACGGCCGTCTGCACCGTCATGTGCAGCGAACCGGAGATCCGGGCGCCACGGAGTGGATACACCTCGGAGTATTCGCGCCGCAATGCCATCAGGCCGGGCATCTCGTGTTCGGCGAGTCGAATTTCCTTCCGGCCGAACTCGGCCAGGGAAAGATCGGCAACGGCGAAATCAATGCCGTTGCGGGTCTGGAGTCGGTCCGAGTCCACCGTGGTCATGACGCCCTTCCTGAAGTTTTCGGAGTATGAGCAACAGTACCGGGCACCCTGCCAGCCATTCCCTGGTGTGCCGGGGTCGAGCACGATGGTGAGTAACCGCCCGTCACTCGGCGCGATCGGTCAGACAGGAGGCGGTGTCGTGATACCCGGGCCGGATACGCGGGTGATCGAATTCCGCGTGCACGGAATCCTCGGCACCACACCGGAAAGTCTCGTCGACGCGGTCGCGGCCGTGGATGTGGCTGGCGACGGTGCCGGCCGGATCGTGCGGCCCGCCGACCGGCTACGCCGGCCGGCACCCGGCCCTGTGCTGCGCGCCGACGGCAGGCCGCTGCCGCGCACGCTGGAGGGCTACGTGTGGGGCGGCCTCACGTCCGGCGGCTGGACGAAAGCCGTGTGGGCACTGCTGTTCCCGTTCTCCCTGGCGAACATGTCGTCCTGGATGCTGCCGCCGGTGCCCGAGGGCAATCGGTGGGCCACGGGGCTCGCCGTGTGCTGCCGGGCGCTGCTGCGGCTCGCCGCCGCGCTGCTGACCGTGCTGCTGGTGGCGCAGTTGGCCGGTATCTCGCTGGATCTGCTGGCCACCCAGTGCCTCGCGCCCGGCAACCCGTGTCTGCCCGGCATGGTGCCGGACTGGCTGCGCGACACCGCCGGGATCCGCCCGGTGATCGGGATCCTGCCGCCGCTGGTCGTCGTGCTCGTGCTGTGGGGCATGTCCCGGGTGAGCTGGACCGCCGACGCGACCGAACCGGCACCCGCGTCCGGCACGCTGTCCCGGCTGCCCGGGGTGCACCGGGTGGCCGATCCGGACGCACCCGCGCTGCGCACCCTCCACCTGACGGCCGCGCTGGCCACGATCACGGTGCTGGCACTGGGCGGCCCCGGCGGCCCGGCGGGTGGAGTACCGGTGCTGGTGAGCTGGCTGGTCGCCGTCGTGCTGCTGGTCGGCAGCCTGCTGCTCACGCCCGTGCTGGGCGACCCGACCGGCGCGCGACCCGGTTCACCCGGCAGGTGGCTGCTCGCCGCGCTGTCGCCCGTGCCGCGTCGGCTGGTGCTGCTGCTGGCGGCGCTGACGGTCTGCTCGGTGCCCGTGGTGCGGCCCGGGATGAACGGTCCGCTCGTCGGGACCGATCCGACGCTGACCGTGATCGCCGTCGCGCTGGGCGGTGCGTGCGTGCTGCTCGGGCTACTCCTGGTGCCCGCCGCGCTGCTGGCCCGCCCGACGTGGGCGGCGCTGCCCACCGAACTGCGGCCGTGGGCAGGCGGCTGGCTGGCGGCTCCGTTCCTGTCGCTGGCCGCGCTGCTCGGTGGCGGCTTCGGTGCGGGCGTGGCGGTGACCGTCCGGCAGGCGCTGGGTGGGCGGCCACTCGCGCTACCGCACGGGTACGCGTTCCTGACGCTGGTCTGGGGCGTGGCCGGGGCACTGGCGGTCGCGGGGCTCGTGGTCGTACTGCTGGTCATCGGCGTGCGCAGGCTGCTGTTCGGGGCCAGCGTGCCGGAAGAGATCGGGCTGCTGCACGCTGACCGGCCCGCCGACGCGCGCCGCGCGGCACCCGCGTGGCGGGCGGCGGCCTGGGAACGCGGCCACGCGCACCACGTACTGCTCGCGATGGCGGGCGTGCTCGCCGTCGGGGCGGTCGTGTCGGCCGGACCGTGGCGGGCGGGTGCGCTGCCGCCCGCATGGACCGAGCCGCTGGCCGGTGCCGGGTTGGCCGTGCTGGCGCTGCTGGCCGCGTGGCTGCTGCGCGAGGTCTACGCGGCGGCCCGGCGCCCCGACTCGGCCCGGCACGTCGGCGGTCTGTCCGACCTGGCGTGCTTCTGGCCGCGCGAGTCGCACCCGGTGGTGCCGCCCTGCTACGCGCTCAAGGTCGTGCCCGAGATCGCGACTCGGGCAGCCGAGTACCTGGCCGAGCCGAACACCCGTGTGGTGCTGACCGGGCACGACCAGGGGTCGATGATCGCGGTCGCGGCCGCGGCCCGGCTGCTCGGACAGCTGTCGCCCGACCAGGTGGGGCGGCTGGGCGTGGTGGTCGCGGGATCACCGCTGCAGTGGGCGTATCCGAGGGCGTTCCCCGGTGTGGTGCCGCACAGTGGGCTCCTGGAGCTGTTCGGTGAGCTGGACGGGCGGTGGCGCACGATGGCGCGCGGCTCGGACCCGGCAGGCGGTGGCGTGACGACGTGGCGGCGACAGGTGTTCGACGGGCAGCTGATCGGTGTCGGCTTCAGGCCGGACGGCACGTCCGGTGCGCTGTCGCCCGCGGTGGCAGGCCCGACCGGCGCGCTCGCGCTGGGTGGTGACCACTGGCTGCCGGACCCGGGGCGCGGGCCGTTCCCGGGTCGGCGCTGGGCGGCCGGGGTGCTGCGGCACAGCGACTACTACTCGGATCCGGAGTGGGACCGGGCGATCGCGTGCGCCGCAGGGCTGGAGTCACCGACCGAACTGCCACGCGAGGATGCGGCCCTGTTCCGGCTACCGCGGCCGAAGACCGCCGCCGGCTAGCAAGCAATGCCACGTGGTCAAGGATCCGGTGGCGATGTCAAGGGGCCTCGGCGAGCGCATCGACATCATTGGATGTCGATCACTGGTCCGGCAATCGACACCCAGAGTGATCATCGACAGCGTGCCTGGGCGTCTCTGACCAGAGAGACAACGAACCTCAGCCCTTAGCGACGCGGCATTGCGGCTAGCAGCGCGTCCGCCGTGTCCGGGTGGCCTGCCGCCGCCAGCAGGCCTGCGGGGGCCAGGACGTAGTGCGTGTCCACGACGATCTCGGCCTGCCGGAGCACCGGCCGGAGCACCGGGTCGGCCCGCAGGGTGCGCTCGACCTCGGCGAGCAGGCCGGGCTCGGTGTGGCGGAAGACGCCGCCGGACAGCACGAGCAGGCCCGCGCCGTGCGGGCCGAGCCTGCCGTCGACCATCCTCAGGTGCCTGCGGACAGCGAGGATCGCGGCCAGCGCGGCCAGGTGCGCGTCGACACCGTCGTCGGCCAGGTGGCCGACGTGCTCGGCCCGGTACGCGGCCTGGGCCCGGAGTCCGGGCGAGTCGTCGACGAGCCGTTCGGCCACCGCTTCGGCGACCACGCCCGGTGCCGACCAGCGCATCCCGATGTCGCCCTCGACAGTGCGGCGGTCCGGCGGCAGGGCCACGGCGTGCTCCTCGCGCTCGGCCGGCGCCGCGACGGCCGAGTAGACGTCGGTGGTCGCGCCGCCGACGTCGACCACGAGCACCGCCGGTTCGTCCAGGAGCGCGGCGAGCCTGCCGACGCCGGTCAGCACGGCCTCCGGCGTGACGGCCCTGACCAGGTCGCGGAACCGTGGCCCCCGGGACAGGCCCTTGCCGCCGATCACGTGTTCGAGGAACACCGACCGGATGGCCACCCGGGCCGGCCCGGGGGCGATCTCGCCGACGTCGGGCAGCACGTTGTCGGCGACCACGACCGTGCGCCGGGTGGCCAGCAGCAGCGTCAGCGCTTCCTCGCGGACGGCCGCGTTGCCTGCCAGCACGATCGGGCAGCCGATCCGGTTCACGGCCAGCCGGCGGGCGTTGTGCAGCAGAACCCGCGTGTCACCGCCGTCGGTGCCGCCGACCAGCAGCACCAGGTCCGGGTGTGCGGCGCGCAGGGTTCGGACACCCGCGCCGTCCAGCTCGCCGGACGACACGTGCACCACCTTGGCACCCGCCGACAGCGCGACCCGGTAGCCGGCCTCGGCGCTGATCAGCCGCTCCTGCCCGACGACGGCCAGCCGCAGCCCACCCCCTGCCGACGAGCAGGCCAGCACCTCGGCGCCCGCACCACCGACCTCGGCCGTGACAGCGGCGATCCCGTCGAGTACCTCGGGCGGGGTGGTCGGGTGCTGGGCGGTCGCCAGCACGGCACCGCCCGGCGAGACCAGCGCGGCCTTGGTCCATGTCGACCCGACGTCCAGGCAGAGAAAGTCGGCCACGGTCAGCTCACGCGAATCGTGGACAACTCGCTGATGTCCGCCAACCGGTCGAAGTCGGTGTCGCGGTGCAGCAGCGTCACGCCCTCACGAATGCACACAGCGGCGACAAGGCAGTCGACCGTGCCTCGAATCGTGAAGCCCGCCGTGCGCGCGGCCCGGTACAAGCCCGCGGCCGCCCGGAAGTCGGCAACCCATTGCATCCGCACGACGTCCAGTTCCAGCAGGGCGGTCTCGATCCGGCGCACGTCCTCCTCGCGCAGCCCCCGCAGCACCTCGGTGAGCACGATGTCCACCAGGACGATCTCACTGGGATTGCGCGTCAGATAACCCTTGAGCAGCAACGTCTGCGGAGTCGGCCGCGCACCGAGATAGTCGATCCACACGCTGCTGTCGACAGCGATCACGCGGCCGGGCCCTTGTCCACATCCTTGTCGCGCCGCCACTCCATGAGGTCACCCTCCCATTCCGCGGCGCCCCACAGGTCGCGGACCTTGCGCAGCTTCCAGTCGCGGATCGCCTTCGCCAACGCGACCTCGATGGTCTCCTTCTTGCCGTGGGTGCCGAGCGCTGTCATGGCGTCCGCCATCAGCGTGTCATCGATGTCGACGTTCGTGCGCATGAAACACCTCCTGATGTGTACGGTACCGCGTACCCATACACATCAGGAGTCGCTCGAATGTGTATCGCTCAGCCGGTCCAGGAGCCTTCGACGACCGGGCTGCGGTCGCGCAGCGGCTCCCACCAGTCGCGATTGGCCGCGTACCAGCGGATCGTGTCGCGCACGCCCTGGTCGAACTCGATGGTCGGCGCCCAGCCCAGCTCGCGCCGGATCTTGCTGGAGTCCAGCAGGTAGCGGCGGTCGTGGCCGGGGCGGTCCGGGACCTCCTGCTTGAGGGACTGCGGCAGGCCCAGCTCGTCCAGCACGAGGTCGGCGATCTGCTCGACGCTGGCCTCGACGCCGGTGCCGACGTGATAGGTCTCGCCGACCACACCACGGTCCAGGATGGCCTCGATGGCCTTCACGTGGTCCAGCGCGTGGATCCATTCCCGACGGTTGTGCTTGGACTTGTAGACCGGCAGCGGCACGCCGTCCAGCGCGTGCGTGGTGAACAGCGGCAGCACCTTCTCCGGGAACTGGTGCGAGCCGAAGTTGTTGGCGCAGTTGGTGATCGAGATAGGCAGCTGGTAAGTCTCGTAGTAGGCGCGCACCGCGTGGTCGGCACCTGCCTTGCTCGCGTTGTACGGCGTGCGCGGGGCGTACGGGCTCTGCTCGGTGAACGCCGTCGCCGCGTCCAGCGGCAGGTCGCCGTAGACCTCACAGGTGGACACGTGGTGGAACCGCGCGACGCCGACCTGCCGCGCGGCCTCCAGCAGCGTCTGCGTACCCAGCACGTTGGTCCGGAAGAACCGGCCGGGGTCCAGCACCGCGAGACTGTTGTGCGACTCGGCGGCGAAGTTCACGATCACGTCGACGCCGTTCGTGCGCAGCGTCTGTTCGATCGTGGGCTGGTCACCGATGTCCGCGTGCACGAAGGTGATCGCGTCCCGCACCTGCTGCAGGTTGGTCTCGGTGCCCGCGTAGGTCAGCGCGTCCAGCGCGACCACGGTGTCGTCCGGGTGTTCGGCCACCCAGTACCGGACGAAGTGCGAACCGATGAACCCGGCGGCGCCGGTCACCAAAAGCGTCGTCATGGGGCTGGACGGTACCGGTCGCCGGCGCGGGCGACGGACGCGGTCGCGGCCGGCGGCCGGCCGTCACTCCGGGTTACGGTCCAGATCCGGTTCGAGATAGATCAGCGTCACCTGCGGCACCTTGGCCCGCACGCGGGCCTCGGCGTCGTCGATCGCCCGCGCCACCTGCCGCACCGACAGTTCGGGGACGAACGCGATCTTGGCCGCCACCAGCAGTTCCTCCGGGCTGAGGTACTGCGTGCGGATGTGGATCACGCGCTCGACGTCGTCGCGGGCCAGCTCGGTGACGATGTCGCCGAGCATGTCCTCACCCGCGCCCTCGCCGATGAGCAGGCTCTTGGTCTCCACGATCAGCACCAGCGCGATCGCGCCGAGCAGCAGGCCGATCGCGATGGTGCCGACGCCGTCCCACACCGGGTTGCCGGTGACCACGGACAGCACCACACCCAGCAGCGCGAACACCAGGCCGATCAGCGCACCGGAGTCCTCGGCCAGCACCACGGGCAGCTCGGGGATCTTGGCATCCCGGATGAACCGCCACCAGCTCGCTTCGCCCTTGTGCTCGCGCGACTCGCCGATCGCGGTGCGGAAGCTGAAGCCCTCCAGCACCATCGCGAGCACCAGGATGACGACCGCGACCAGCGGGGAGTCCAGCGGATGCGGGGCGAGCACCTTGTGGATGCCCTCGTACAGCGCGAACACCGCGCCCAGCGTGAACAGCAGCAGCGCCACGACGAACGCGTAGAAGTACCGGTCCCTGCCGAAGCCGAACGGATGCTCCCGGGTGGCCTGCCGCTGGGAGGTCCGCCTGCCCAGCAGCAGCAGACCCTGGTTGGCGGTGTCGGCCACCGAGTGCACGGACTCGGCCAGCAGCGAGGACGATCCGGTGATCAGGAACCCGACGAACTTGGCGATAGCGATGCCCGCGTTCGCCGCCAGGGCAGCCAGTACCGTCCTGCTCCCACCACCTTCGGCCATGGCGTTATTCGATCACAGACTGCCGGCGGTGGCCCGGAAGACCTGCGTCCGGTTCGGCTCGTCCGGCCGGATCAGCACCGGGCCGTCGGTGCAGTCGTGCGCGGGCACCCACGCCGAGTCGCCCCGGCCCAGCCGCACCGTGCAGCCGCTGGGCGTGGTGAGCAGCACGGCCCCGTCGGTGCAGATCAGCACCTGCGGTCCGCCGTGCCGCAGCGGGACGGCCGTGGACCGCCCCGCAGGCCAGTCCAGCCGGGACAGCTCGAACTCGGCCGCGTCGGTCGGGTACACGACCACGTGCGGGGCGAGCTGCTCGCCACGCAGGATCGGCAGGTCGCCGTGGCCGAAGTCGACCACCCGCAGCAGCTCGGGCACGTCGACGTGCTTGGGCGTGAAGCCGCAGCGCAGGATGTTGTCCGAGTTGGCCAGGATCTCCACCGCGGTGCCGCGCAGGTAGGCGTGCATCCGGCCGGGTACCAGGTAGACGGCCTCGCCGGGACCGAGCACGAGGCGATTGAGCAGCAGCGCGGCCAGCACGCCGGCGTCGCCGGGGTAGCGCTCGCCCAGTTCGAGGACGGTCCGGCACTCCAGGTCGAACGGGCCGTGCTCCTTGACGTGCATCACGCAGGCGTCCAGCACCTCCGGCAGCAGGCTGTCCAGCACGCGGGAGGGCAGCGTGATCCACGTGGTGAACAGCGCGCGCAACCCGTCGGAGTCCGGCTGCGCGGCCAGCAGGTCGGTGTAACGGTCCAGGCCGGGCGCGGTCAGATCGTGCAGCAGGTCCAGGGTGCGATCCGCGTCCCGGAATCCGGCCAGGATGTGGAACTCGGTGAGCGCGCAGACCAGCTCGGGCTTGGCCGTCGGGTCCGGGTAGTTGCGGTGTGACGCCAACCGGGGCAGCCTGGCCGCCTCCTCGCGGGCGTGGCCGGTCTGAGCCTGGTCCAGCGACGGGTGCACCTGCATGCTCATCGGCTCGTCGGCGGCCAGCACCTTGAGCAGGAACGGCAGCCGGTTCGCCCAGCGCCGCGCGTAGCGCTCGCCGAGCTGGCCGGCCGGGTCGCCGTCCACCAGGTCCAGCAGCGAGTGCTCGATACCGTCGGGGTCCAGCACGGTCGACGGGTCGTCGGGGTGAGCCCCCATCCACAGCTCGGCCTCCGGGTGCGGCGCGGGTGCGTGTCTACCCTGCAGCTCCGCGATGACCGTGCGCGACCCCCACGCGTACGGCCGCACCTTGTTCCGCAGCAAGTGCACTGTTCCGGTCACTCCCCTTGTCCCCCACACCCCATGGTGATTCGGGACAGATTAGACGGCGAGCGATGCGTACCTGCCCGGGCCACCGAGCGCACCGGTCGCCAGGCCCAGGTAGACGGCGGTCAGCTCGAACCGGAGCGCGAGCACCGCGGCCCGGACGGCGGGGCCGCCCTTGGTCTCCTCACCAGGCGCGAGCAGGTCCGCGCCGGAGAGCATCTGCATGGCCGATGCTGTGTGGCCTCGGACTGCGGGTCGGCGCCGACGGCCACCAGCAGCACCCGCAGCAGGCCGCCCACCTCGTCCGGATCGGCGAACAGGTCGTCGCCGGAGGTGGCACGCACGGCGGCGCGGTGCAGCACCGTCTGGGTCCGCACCTGGCCGTAGTCGGCTCTGCCGGCCACCACGCCGGCGAATCCGGCCAGCACGTCGACCGCGTGCGCACCGACGGCCGTGGCCACGCGGTCCAGCCCGCACACCAGCGGCGTGCGGTCGGCCAGGCGCAGCGCGAGCGACTTCGCCGGGTTCACGAACGACTCGGCGCCCGCGCCGTCCTGCTCGGCCTCACGGTCCAGCTCGTCGGCCAGCATCTCGATGCCCGAGCGCAGCAGACCCAGCGTCTCCAGGACGACCAGACCGGCGGTCAACGCCCTGGGGAACGCGAAACCGGCGGGCACCGGCACACGTTCGGGCAGCAGCACGCCCGATCCGGCGGCGGCCGCGGCGACCGGGCCGTCCGCGGGGGCGGTGAGCACGACGTGTGCCCCGCGGCGGCCCGCCCGATGCACGGACTCGGCCAGCAGCAGGTCACCCGGGTCGGCGGTGTGCGCGATGACGACGTCCAGCGCGCCCGCCCAGGCGGGCACGGCCTCGCTGGTCACGACCGGCACCGGGCACTCCGGCCCGAGCAGCGCGACCAGCAGGCGGTTCACGGCGATGCCGACGCCGGGCCGGTCGATCAGCACCAGGGCCCGGGGCCTGCTGCCGGCAAGGTCGCGGATCGACGTGTCGGCGGCGGCCTCCGCGGTGGCCCGCACCTGGGCACCAGCCGACGCGGCGGCCCGCAGGCAGCCGCCTGCCTCACCGTCCGCGGCGGTCAGCCTGGCCGGGTCGTCGAGCAGGGAGTCGTCCAGCACGGGACTCACCCGCCCGCCGCCGGGTCGTCGGCGGCAGGCCCGCCGACGGCCTCGTCCAGCAACAGGACCGGGATGCCGTCCCGCACCGGGAACGACCGGCCGCACGAGGTGCACGTCAGGAAGTCGGCATCCGGGTCGTCGGTCGTACCGGGCCGCAGTGGCGCGTGGTGCGGCGACGGGCAGGCCAGGATGTCCAGTAGCTGTGGGTCGAGATCGAGGGCCACGGTTCCTCCTCGGCATACCCGGCGTCCACCCATGGTCACCCACGTCGGGTGCGAGCCGGGACGCCGCTTGCCTTCTTTCCGGTTACAACTGGTCAACGTCGCATGAACGACAAGGGTCACGCCCGCACGATCGCCAGAACCTCATCCCGCAGTGCGGCGACCGCGTCGGCGTCCGGTGCCTCCACGTTCAGCCGCAACAACGGCTCGGTGTTCGAGGCCCGCAGGTTGAACCACGAACCGTCCGATAGGTCCACCGTAAGGCCGTCCAGGTCATCCAGCCGGGCACCTTCGCGTTCGGCGAACGCGGCCCGCACGGCCGCGGCCCGGTCCGCCTGGTCGGCGACCGTCGAGTTGATCTCGCCGGAGGCCGCGTAGCGGGAGTACTCGGCGGTCAGCTCGGACAGCGGCCGCTCCTGTTCGCCCAGCGCGGCCAGCACGTGCATCGCGGCCAGCATGCCGGTGTCGGCCCGCCAGAAGTCGCGGAAGTAGTAGTGGGCGGAGTGCTCGCCGCCGAAGATCGCGCCGGTCTCGGCCATCCGCTGCTTGATGAACGAGTGGCCCACTCGGGTCCGGACGGGCCTGCCGCCGTGCTCGGTGACGATCTCGGGCACGCCGTGCGAGGTGATCAGGTTGTGGATGACGACGCCGCCGGGGTCCTTGGCCAGCTCACGCACCGCCACCAGCGCGGTGATCGCGCTCGGGCTGACCGGGTCGCCGTGCTCGTCCACCACGAAGCAGCGGTCGGCGTCACCGTCGAAGGCCACGCCGATGTCCGCGCCGGTCTCCCGCACCTTCGCCTGCAGGTCGACGATGTTCTTCGGGTCCAGCGGGTTCGCCTCGTGGTTGGGGAAGTCGCCGTCCAGCTCGAAGTACATCGGCACCACGTCCAGCGGCAGCCCGTCGAACACCCGGGGCACCGTGTACCCGCCCATGCCGTTGCCCGCGTCCACGACCACCTTGAGGCGCCGGATGCCGGTCAGATCGACCAGGCCGCGCAGGTAGTCGGCGTAGGCGCCGAGCAGGTCGCGCTCGGTCACCGAACCCCGGTGCATACCCTCGGGCGTCGGCACACCGCGTTCCATGTCCTCGCGGATCTCCGCCAAGCCGCTGTCCTGGCCGATCGGGGACGCGCCCGCGCGGCACATCTTGATGCCGTTGTAGCGGGCCGGGTTGTGGCTGGCGGTGAACATCGCACCGGGCAGGTCCAGGTCACCGGACGCGAAGTACAGCATGTCGGTGCTGCACAGGCCGATCGACACGACGTCCAGGCCCTGGCTGTTCACACCGTCGGCGAACGCGGCGGACAGGCCCGGCGACGAGTCGCGCATGTCGTGGCCGACGACGACCGCCCTACCGCCGACGAGCCGTGCGAAGGCAGCACCGGCCTCCCGGGCGACGTCGGTGTCGAGCTGCTCACCCACGACGCCGCGGATGTCGTATGCCTTGACGATGGCCGACAGGTCGCGCACACCAGCTCCAGGTTCGTTCGGCTTGTCCGGTGCGATCACCGTGCGCCGAAGCCTACCGGGACTGCCCTGATCGCGTTGCCGACGTCGGTCGGCTCTAGTCGTCCACCGGGTCGGGCAGCACCCGCAGGTGGCCGCGGCGGCCGGTCGTGTAGCCGGTGTCGGGCGGCTCGACCGGGCGGTCCATCCTGCCCGCCTCCCGGACGGCCTCCGCCAGCGCCGTCAGGTCGTCGACGGACGGTTCCGGGGGCACGAACTCACCTTCGTGCCGGACGACTTCCCAGCCGCGGGGCACCGTGAGCCGGATCGCGTGCTCCTCGCACAGGTCGTAGCTGTGCGGCTCGGAGTACGTGGCGAGCGGCCCGACGACCGCGGTGGAGTCGGCATATGCGTAGGTGAGCGTGGCGACGGCCGGGTTGAGACACCCGGTCCGCGAGCACCGCCTCACGCTCCGCACAGTGGCCGACGATAGCGCCTCGCACCGACACCCAGGCACATGACACACGGGTTGGCGGGTGGCGGGATGATGGTCGAGTGATGGTGCGTTCGACAGCACGGCGCCGGCGAGCGCGCCGGGACCGGCACGGCAGGGGCCTGCGCGGGCTGCTCTACCCCTCCGACCTCCCGGCCGCGCGCAGCAGGGCGGAACGGTTCGATGCCTTGGTACTCGAGGCCCTGGAGCCGATCGAGGCCCGCTGGCGGACGGAGCTGACCGACCTGGACGTGGCCGTGGACGACGTGCCGGACCTGCGGTTGAACCCGGACCACTCGGTGGTCTGGGAGGACGGCGTGCTGGAGGACCACGACGTGCCGCTGGCCAAGCTGGTGCCCGCGGGTGTCGACCGGCGCGGCCAGCCGACCAGGGCCAGGATCGTGGTCTACCGGCGGCCGCTCGAGGTGCGTGCCCGGGACGGTGCCGACCTCGCCGACCTCGTGCACGACGTGCTCGTCGAGCAGGTCGCCGCCTACCTGGGCCTGGATCCCGACGTGGTCGAGGGCGACAGCTGACTCACCGCCTGCCCGGGATCGCCGTGAGCGCGGCGAACAGCAGCACGGCGGCCTGCACCAGCAGCAGCGCGTCGCGCAGCGTCGTGGGGACGTAGACGCGCACCTCCGCGGCCTCCGTCGGCACGGTCACGGCCACCTGATGGCCCCACGCGGTGACGGTCGGCGCGATCTCGCCGTCGATGGTGGCCTGCCAGCCGTCCTCGTTGTCCGCGGCCAGCACCAGCAGCCTGCCCAGCGGGCCGTCGGACACCCGGACCGGCACGTCCGGCGGGGCCGCCCGCACCGGCGAAATGCCCTGCGCGCCGAGCGTCGTGGGCGGCTGGCCGGTGGTGACGGCCTGCTTGGCCAGCGCGGGCGAGATCAGCGTCGCCGGACCGCTGGCCGGTTGCAGTCGCTCCACCGGGCGACCGTCGGACGTGGCGGGCACCGGCGACGCGAGATCACCGGCGGCCGCCGCGAACCGGGTCGCCGTGCCGCGGTCGGGCAGCACCACGAACAGCACCCCGGCGGTGGCGGCCTGGGCGACCGCGTCCCGGGTGCGGGCGCGGTCACCGGAGGTGAGGGCACCGTCCCAGCGGGCCAGCCGCTGCGGCGCACCTGGCACGCGGGCCAGGTCGTCGTCCCCGAACGCGGGCAGCCCGCCGCCCGCCTGCCGGGTCGGCTGGCCGGCGGTGGCCAGCACCAGGGTCGAGCGCCCGGTCTCGGCGAGTTCGCCGGCCAGGGCGGGCACCAGCCGGGGCGCGTCGTCGCGCAACGGGCCGCCACGGCCTGCCAGCACGGTCCCGACGGCCAGGGCCGCCACGGCCAGCGCGCCGAGACCGGCGACGAGCCGGATCGCCCGCCGCCCCAGGCCGCCCTCGCGGTCCGTGCTGCAGGCACCGAGCAGCGCCCACGCCAGCCCGCAGCCGACCAGCACCATCGGCGCCCCGGTCCAGAACCGCTGCGGACCGGTCGCGGCGAGCGCGGTCGCCGACCTCGTCGCGACCAGCCCGACCGCCACCCCGCCGAGCACCGCGACGGACAGTCCGGGCAGCACGGCCCGCCGTGGCCGCAGCACGACGGCGACCGCGACAGCCACCAGCACCACCAGGCCGAGCACGCCTTCGCCGCCCGGCCCGCCCGGATCGAGAGCGACGAGCGAACCGGCGTCGGCGGGCGCGACCCCGCCGACGCCGGACAGCAGCACGGCCGGGTTCGTCAGCACCACGGCCGGCCACGGTACGAGCAGGGCCAGCGGCAGCAGCACGATCCCGAACAGCGCGGCGACCCGGCGCCTGCCATCGCCGACCGCGCCCGGCACCACGACGAACCCGACGAGCGCGACGATGATCACCAGGGCGTGCACGAGCGGCGAGAACGCGCCGAGGACAGCCAGCCCGATCGCGGACACGGCCACCGACGACAACCAGCCCCGTGCCGTCGGCTGCAGCGCGGCGACGACGCCTGCCAGGACCGGCGGCAGCAGCAGGTGTACGACCACGACGTCCAGCCGGCCCTGTGCGACGGCCGCCGTCGCGGGTGGCAGCAACGCGTAGCCCGCGGCGACCAGCGCCCGGACCGGGCGGCGGACCGGCAGCCTCCGGGTGGCCGCGTAGGCGAGCGCACCCGCGAGCGGCGCGTCGCCGAACAGCAGCACGGCCAGCGCGGCCGGCGGCCCACCCACCGGGTAGAGCACGGTGCCCAGCACGCCGAGCACCGCCAGCGTGGCCGGTGCGGGTGCCACGGTGCCGCCCGCGGCCGCGTGCCAGGACGCCAGGTAGTCCGCCCACGTCGCCGCGAGGCCCTGCGCGGGCAGCAGGCCGCCGCCGGCCAGGTGGCTGCCCAGGCGGCCCGCGTTGGTCACGAGAGACACCAGCGTGAGGCCGACGACCAGCAGCACGGGCGGCGCGAGTAGCAGTTGGGCGGCGACCCGGCCACGGCCGACCTCGACCAGCAACAGATCCGGGCGTGGCGCGACACCGCCTCGCGGCACCGGCGAGGGGCGGGGCCGGGGGCTCGGGCGTCGGCCGCGCGGCAGCGGGTCGGCGGCCAGGGCGACCGCGACGGCCATCGCGGGCCTGCGCAGGCCCGCCGTGCGCCGGGACCCGGCACGGCGTCGGCCCAGGGCTCCCGCCGGTAGCGCGTCCGGGCCGACGGGACGGGGTGCGGTGGCCTCGTCCGGGTCGAGCCAGGATCGGCGGTCCAGCGCGGTGGGCAGCCTGCCCAGTGCGGCGTCGGCGGCGGCTCGGCGGCGTACCCAGTTGGCCAGCCCGCCGCGCAATGCGTTGCGCAGCCTGGTGGTCCGGCTGGTCAGCAGACCACGCACGCCCGTCGTCGCGGTGCCGGCGCGGGCGGACCGGGCGGCGCGCAGGTGGGCTCGGCCGCTGAGCAGATAGCCGATCGCGGCGAGCTCCGCGCGTGCGGCCGAAAGCCTGTGCTGCAACGTGAACCCGATCGCGCGCAACAGGGACAGCAGCACGAGCCGGGGCAGCCCGGCGAGGAAACCGATGGCGCTGCCGTTGACCAGGACCGTCCGCAGCCCGTGTGCGCGGTCGGCGGCGCGCATCGAACGGCCACGCAGCGCGTCCGGCGGGCGGACGGTCCTGGTGACCGCGCGAGCGTGCCGTAACCGGGCGGCAGGCACGCACAGCACGAGGTGACCCGCCCGGTTCACCCGCCACCCGAAGTCGAGGTCGTCACGCAGTAGCCGTAACGCCGGGTCGTAGCCGCCGAGTTCGTCCCACACGGCGCGCCGGATCAGCGCGCCCGCCGACGACACGGCGAGCACTTCGGTGCTCTGCTCGAACATTTCTCGATCACCGTCACCGAACTGGTTCCAATCCAGTTCGGTCGGTCCGACGCCGGTCTGCCGGTGCCCGGACGCGTCGGTGGACAGTCCGACCTCGACCACCAGCCGGGGATCGGCCCAGTCCAGCGACAGCGGGCCGAGCAGCGCGGCGGACGGCGACAGCTCCGCGGTCCGCAGCAACAGGCCCAGGCAGTCTGGGTCCGGCGCGGCATCGTCGTGCAGCAGCCAGATCCACCCACCAGGATCACCCCAACGAGTGACAGCGGCGGCCACCGCGGCAGCCACCGCCGCACCGAATCCGGTATCCCGATCGAGAGTGAGCACACCGTCGAGCACCGGTTGGTCGCCACCCGCCGCCTCGATGAGCAGTTCGGCGGTGCGGTCCCGGGAACCGGTGTCGACCGCGAGTACGTGCCGCGGCCGGGGTGCCGACCTGCGCAGCGCGGACAGCGCCTCGCGCAGCCAGCTTTCGCCGTCGTGGCAGACGAGTACGGCCAGAACGGGCTCACTTCTGGCCCGCGCGGCCAAGGACCGAGGCACTACCGGTCCTGCGTTCTGATCGCCACGCGTGTCTTTCTACCGACCGGTAATCCCCGATGTCACCCCGGCTACCGACGCCGCCCGGAATTGCGTGCCGGAACGGTTGAGTCGTCTCAAACGGCCCGTTTCTTCAGCTTGCGCCGTTCCCGTTCGGACAAGCCGCCCCAGATCCCGAAACGCTCGTCGTGTGCGAGCGCGTACTCCAGGCACTCGGAACGGACGTCACAACCGGTGCAGATCCGCTTGGCCTCGCGCGTGGACCCGCCCTTCTCCGGGAAGAACGCCTCCGGATCGGTCTGCGCGCACAACGCCCGGTCCTGCCACTCGGGCTCTTCCATCTCGTCGAAAAGATCGATCAGCACACCGGTCTGCTCGGCCGATGGCCCCTCCCGCTCCTGAGCGGGTTCGTCGGACAGCTCCCACATCTCCCGTCCGCCTCCTCACTGCTCGCACTCCCCTTTGGCGGACGCCACTCGTCATGCCTCCCTCGCACCACGAATGACACCAGTGTGATTACACCCGTGTCATGCCGGACGGTCAAGCCGAATGCACACGTCGGGGGGACAGAATGGGGGCCTTCACGGACCTGTGAAAGACGTCAGGACAACGCGAAGATCGGGCCTCCCGCCACCAAGACCGCGCGAGAACGGCAGACTGGACCCGTGAACCGCTCCGCGATCCGCCCCAGCCCGATCTTCATCGGCCTCATCGTGGCCGCGGTGGTGGGTGGCTTCCTCACCACGCTGGACTCGGGGGCCGCGATCGACGCGGGCAGCCTGCTGCTGATCATCGGCGGCTGGGGTGTCTCGCTGTGCCTGCACGAGTTCAGCCACGCGATCGTGGCGTACCGGGGCGGCGACTGGGCGGTGCGCGACAAGGGCTATCTGACACTGGACATCCGCCGTTACACCGACCCGGTGTTCAGCATCGTGCTGCCGCTGGTGTTCCTGCTGTTCGGTGGTATCCCGCTGCCCGGTGGCGCGGTCTGGGTGGACCACCGGCTGCTGAGGTCGCGGCGCGTCGAGTCGGCCGTGTCCGTCGCGGGCCCGTTGTCCAACCTCGTCATCGGCGTGATCCTGGTGCAGATCATCCGGCTCATCCCGCTCAACGGCATTCCGGTGTTCGGTGGCGCCGGCCTGGAACTGGTCGACGGCCGGGACATGCTGGCCGCCGGGTTGTCGTACCTGGCGTTCCTCCAGGTACTGGCGTTCTTCATCAACATCCTGCCCATCCCGGGCCTGGACGGCTGGGGCACGATCGAGCCGTGGCTGTCGCCGGAGGCGCGGCGGTTCGGCGCGATGGTGCGGCCGTGGGCACCGATCGTGTTGTTCGTGCTCCTGATCGGCGTGCCTACTGTCCGCAACGGCGTGTTCGACGTCACCAACGCGATCTTCAGCGGTGTCGGCGGGAATACCGACCTCTATCAGATCGGTTCCAGCAACTTCTTGTTCTGGCAGCACGGGTTCTGACCGCCGCCCACGCGCGGCGGCCCGATCGGCGCACGTGCGAGGATCGTGGCGTGAAGGTGGTCGTACTGGTGGGCGGCGTCGGCGGAGCAAGGTTCCTGCTCGGCCTGAAGGCCGCTCTGGGCATGGCTCCGGTCGGACGGACCGAGGGCACGGAACACGAGATAACCGCGCTGGTGAACACCGGTGACGACGTGTGGATGCACGGGTTGCGGATCTGTACCGACCTGGACACCTGCATGTACACGCTGGGCGGTGGCATCGACACCGGCCGCGGCTGGGGCCGCGCGGGCGAGACCTGGGCGGTGCGCGAGGAACTGGCCGCGTACGGCGCCGAGCCGACGTGGTTCGGCCTCGGTGACCGGGACATCGCGACGCACCTGGTGCGCACCCGGATGCTGCGGGCCGGCTACGTGCTCTCCGACGTGACCGCCGCGCTGTGCGAGCGCTGGCAGCCCGGAGTGCGACTGCTGCCGATGAGTGACGACCGCGTGGAGACGCACGTGGTGGTCGACGTGCCGGGCGAGAGCGGCGAACCCGACGAGCGCAAGGCCGTGCACTTCCAGGAGTGGTGGGTGCGCTACCACGCCGAACTGACCGCTCACTCGATCGTGGCGGTCGGCGCCGAGGAGTCGAAGCCCGCGCCCGGCGTGCTGGAGGCGATCGCGGACGCGGACGCAGTGCTGCTCGGGCCGTCGAACCCGGTGGTCAGCATCGGCACGATCCTCGCGGTGCCCGGTGTGAAGGCGGCGCTGCGCGAGACCAAGGCAGGCGTGGTCGGGCTGTCACCGATCGTGGGTGACCGGCCCGTGCGTGGCATGGCCGACGCGTGCCTGACCGCGATCGGCGTGCCCACCAGCGCCGAGGCGGTCGGGCGGCTGCTCGGCGCGCGGGTGGACGCCGACGGTGTGCTGGACGGCTGGCTCGTGCACAGCGGCGACGTGGCGAACGTGCCGGGTGTCGAGGTGCGGTCCATCCCGCTGCTGATGACGAGCACCGAGGCGACCGCCGAGATGGCGAGGCAAGCGCTGGAGTTGGCCGGGGTGAGGGCGTGAAGGACCACGCGAGCCCCGCGCTGGAGATCCTGCCGGTCACCGGGCTGCCGGAGTTCCGCCCCGGCGACGACCTGGCAGCCGCTATCGCGGGTGCGGCACCGTGGCTGCGCGACGGCGACGTGCTCGTGGTGACCAGCAAGGCGTTCTCGAAGGTCGAGGGCAGGCTGGTCACGGTCGACCCCGCGACGCGTGACGCGACGCGGCGGGAACTGGTCGAGTCCGAGGCTGTGCGAGTGGTCGCGCGGTTCGCGAACTTCATGATCACCGAGAACGCGCTGGGCATCGTGCAGGCGGCGAGCGGCGTCGACGCGTCGAACGTGGCGAGCGGCGAGGTCGCGCTGCTGCCGGCCGACCCGGACGGGTCGGCCGCCGCGCTGCGGGCGTCGTTGCGGTCGTCACTGGGCGTCGACGTCGCCGTGGTCGTGACGGACACGATGGGTCGCGCGTGGCGGCTCGGCCAGACGGACGCGGCGATCGGTTCGGCCGGCATCGAGGTGCTGCACCGGTACGCCGGGACGATCGACGGCCAGGGCAACGAGCTGGCGGTCACCGAGGTCGCGATCGCCGACGAGGTGGCGGCGGCGGCCGATCTGGTCAAGGGCAAGCTCGGCGGCGTGCCCGCTGCGGTCCTGCGTGGACTGTCTGTTGTGGATGACGGTTCGACGGCGCGCGATCTGGTCCGGCCGGTGTCGGAGGACCTGTTCCGGATGGGCGCGAATGAGGCGATCGAGCAGGGCAGGCGCGAGGCCGTGCTGCTGCGCAGGTCGGTGCGGTCGTACACGGACGAACCGGTCGACCCGGCGGCGCTGCGCGCAGCGGTGTCGGCGGCGTTGACGGCGCCCGCCCCGCACCACACGCATCCAGTCCGGTTCGTGTGGCTGCGCAACCGTCCACTGCGGACCAAGTTGCTGGACGAGATGCGCGACACGTGGCGCTCGGACCTGCGGGGCGACGATTTCACGCCGGGGCAGATCGACGGGCGGGTGGCGAGGGGCGACCTGCTGTACGGGGCAACGGAGATCGTGCTGCCGTTCCTCGTGGGCGACGGGATGCACACGTATCCGGACGAGCGCCGGAACGCGTGTGAACACACGATGTTCACGGTCGCGGCGGGCGGTGCGGTGCAGGGCCTGCTGGTGGCGCTGGCGGCCGAGGGGCTGGGGTCGTGCTGGGTGTCGTCGACGATCTTCGCGGCGGACGTGGTGCGGTCGGTGCTGGACCTGCCTGCCGAGTGGGAGCCGTTGGGCGCGGTGGCCGTTGGTCATCCCGCGGACGGTCCGTTGGCGGTGCGGCCGGGTGTCGCCGAGGGCCTGGTCGAGAGGTGACGGCGCTGCACTCGTCGCCGCTGCACTCGTCGGCCGTGGCGACCTTGTCGTCGTGGCGGCCGACGGGTCACGGGCAGGAGTCGGTGCGGCAGGCGTTGCTCGCGTATCTGGCGGCGCGGCCGGACGCGTGCCTGAGGTCGTGCGAGGCGGGGCACCTCACGGCGTCGGCGTTGGTCGTGGATGCGGGTGGTACGCGGACCTTGCTGACGTTGCATCCGCGGGTCGGTCGGTGGCTGCAGTTGGGCGGGCACTGCGAGCCGTCGGACGAGACGCTGGCGGGTGCGGCACTGCGCGAGGCGACCGAGGAGTCGGGCATCGCCGGACTGGTGATCGAGCGGACGCCGCTGCACGTGGACGTGCATGCGGTGACGTGTTCGCTCGGCAAGCCGACGCGGCACCTGGACGTCAGGTTCCTGGTCCACGCGCCGGTCGGGGCTCAGGAGATCCGCAGCGACGAGTCGGACGACCTGCGCTGGTGGCCCCTGGCCGACCCACCGGAAGACGGCGAGCTGACCGACATGTTCGAGGCAGCCCAAGCCAGACTCGCGTCAGGGAAGACAAGCCAGGCGGTCACCAACCACTGACCGCAGCCGGCCACGCCACCCAAACCGACCGCCGAACGGTCAACACGCGCCCACCGCGGCACGCCCGGCGCCCAGCGCAGCACGAACGGCGCTCAGCGCCCAGCCGTCGCCCTCTCAACGGCCGGCTCGCGTCTCCCAGCCCTGCCCAGCCGCGGCGAGTCGCCCGCTGAACGGTCAACCCGGTAGCTGCCGGTGGCCGACACCGCCATGTCGACCACCCAACGGCCAACATTCAGCCGGACAAGCCAGGCCGGCACGTCCACCCGCCAAGGGTCGACATACCTCGCTCCGCCACAACCCGGTTCAAGCGATCCCACCGCTCACCAACCCGAGCGCGTCGACCACCCAACGGCCAACATTCAGCCGGACAAGCCAGGCCGGCGCGTCCACCCGCCAAGGGTCGACACACCTCGATCCACCACAACCCGGTTCAAGCGATCCCACCGCCGACCAGCCCGGGCGCGTCGACCTCCCGACGGTCGACTCGCGCAGCCAGGCAAACCCACACCCGGCGTGTCGGCCACACAGCGGTCGACACACCGATTTCCGAATGCGGGAACGGAAATCGTCTACCGGACGCCCCGGATGTGTCGCCCGCTCAGTGGCCGAGACACCGGATCCCCGTGACCACATCACATTCGTGACCACGCCCACCGATCGGGCATGCCGACCACCCAAAGGTCGACACTCCCGAGATCACCACTAGCCGATCTCCCAGCAGCCATCCGATGCCTGCGCAAGTCGACCGTTCAGCGCCGCGCTCGACGCCGCCGACCAAGCCAGGCAGTTTCGGCTCTTGCGTGACGAAGATGTCAGTTCGGCGACGGCGAGTTGACCGATCAACGGACTACACGCCAGCGATCGGGCCGGCTTTGCCTCGCACCGGCAGCTCCATCGGCTATCGACATGGCGGTGAGTTGACCGATCAGAGATCGCCACGCCAGTGATGGGCCCGGCCATGGCTCTCGCGAGCTGATCCGCCGCATCGGCTACCGACATGTCGTCATTGGCTCAGCCGTCGGTGATTCCGGCGTTTCGACCGTTCGCGGGTCGACACGTGCGGCGCACTGATTCGCCGGAACGGTTGGCAGGCGGCCGATATGTGGCAGAAGCGCGGGTGCCATGACCAACCCAGCAAGGGAATTACCAGCCGCGGTAGTCGCGGGCACTGAATCGGGGGCCGTGTCTGGGCGCCGTGATGCCGGCGAGCTCGATGTACCTGACCGCTCGCTGCCGCTGCGGCGCATACGGTGCCAGGACCTCGGCCATGCCCTCGTCGTCCAACCGGTGCCCGACCAGCGCCGTTCCCACATTGTGCGCGATGTGGTAATCACCGAAGCTGACCGCGTCCGGGTCGCCCCACG
Organism: Candidatus Melainabacteria bacterium; assembly: GCA_963780635.1. Lineage (GTDB taxonomy): Bacteria > Actinomycetota > Actinomycetes > Mycobacteriales > Pseudonocardiaceae > DATEPR01. The sequence continues at coordinate 662,332 of CAWACW010000011.1, read as the reverse complement.
CGCGTTGCGCGACCTCGGCCGCCGTCCACACTCCGATGCCGGACACCGTCCGCAGCCGGGAGCGACCGGCCGAACCGCCCAGCTCCACTGCCCGTTCCAATTGGTGCGCCACCTGCGCCGCCGCGACCAACGTCCGCCGGCGCGCCCCGTCGACGCCCGCCTTGTGCCATTCCCAGTCCTGCAACCGCAACAACACCTGCGGCGACGGCGGCACATGCAGCCGCATCGGGCCAGGAGCGGCCGAACCGAACCGCCACGCCAGTTCCCGCCACGACCGCCACGCCTCGCGCCCGGTGACCTTCTGCTCCAGCACGGCAGCGACCAGCACGTCCCACACCCGCCGCGCCCGGCCGAGCCGCAACCCCGGCGACGCGCGCCGGACCGACGCGATCACCGAATGGTGCGCCACGAACCCGGAATCGTCATCCAGCGCACCGAGCAACGCGGGCACTCCGTCCAGCAGCCACTCCGCCGCCGGACCCCACGCCGAAGCCGACACCGCACCGCCGGTGACACGCAGCATCAGGGTGCCGGCACCCGAGGGCGTGTTGGCGGCGAGCCAGTACGCACCGGCCTCGGCGCGGAACGCCGGATCGCCCGCGCCGCGCCGCAACGGGCCGAGCACCGCGCCCACATCCAGCGGGAACGTCGGTCGCCACAACCGGACCCGCGCGGTCGCAGTCGTCGACGCTGGCACGGTCGCTATTCTCCCATGCCGTGAGCACCCCCAACGTGACCGCGGCCCGCCAAGCCGTCATCCTGGCCGGCGGCAACGCCACGCGGCTGCGGCCCTACACCGACGACCGCCCGAAACCGCTGGTCGAGGTCGGCGGCAAGACGATCTTCCAGCGCCAGGTCGAGTGGCTGGCCGCGGGTGGCGTCGAACACGTGGTCGTCGCGTGCGGCTATCTGGCCGACGTGTTCGAAAAATTCATCGACTCCACGCCGCTGCCGCTGACCGCCCGGATCGTGCGCGAGGAGACCCAGCTGGGCAGGGGTGGCGGCCTGAAGTTCGGGGCGAGCGCGCTGCCCTACCCGGACGAGGCGTGGCTGGGGCTCAACGGGGACGTGCTCACCGACGCGCCGGTCGCCGAGCTCGTCGCCCGGCACACCGCCTCACACGCTGCCGCGACGATCGCGGTCGCGCAGTACCGCTGCCCGTACGGCGTCATCAACATCGCCGACGACGAGGCGATCACGAGCTTCGTCGAAGCCCCGCTGCTGCCGTACTGGATCAACGCCGGGATCTACGTGTTCGACCCGGGCACCACGGCGCTGCTGCCGGACGTCGGCGACCACGAGGACAGCACGTTCCCGCAATTGGCCCGGGAAAACCGCCTGTTCGCCTACCGGATCACGTCCAACTGGCGCGGCATCGACACCGTCAAGGACCTCCAGGAGGCCGGCAAGGCGCTTGCCTAACCCACGACATGCGAGTTTTCGTACTGGTCTGACAGCAGGCTGGGAAAGGGAATAGGCTGGCGTCGCACCCGGGTCCGCCGGGCGCCGGACCCGCGAGGGCACCGACGACGTAGCTGCTGAGGCATCCGGCAGAGGCGCCGGTGTGCATGGAACGGACGTCGGTGCTGCCTGCAGCACCGGACGCAGGGGAGGTCGAAGTATGGACCCCCGCGAACGGGCGGACGTAGCGCTGGCACGTGCCCGCGCTCGTAATGCGTACGTCGTCACTCCTGATGACGCTGTCTCCCCCATGGACGCCGCGAGCACCCAGCAGATCCCCCGGGCTGTGGTGAACGCCGCCGATCAGGGTGAGTCGACCATGGTCATCCCAGCCGCGATGGCGCGTGGCGATGAAACGCCGCCACGCGGCTTCCCGCAGCAGGCGCCACCCCAGCAACAGCAGGCCATGCAACAACAGGCCATGCAACAACAGGCCATGCAACAACAACAGGGCATGCATGCAACACAGGCCATGCAACAGCAGGCATGCAGCAAAAAGACAGGCCATGCAACAGCCACCGAGCCGGCAGAACGGGCAGTATCAGAGCGGCCAGCACCAGCCCGTGCCACGGCCCGCCGGGCACCAGTCCGGACCGCAGCAGCCCGTGCCACGACCGGCCGGGCACCAGTCCGGACCACACCAGTCCGGACCGCGAACAGTCCGCACCGCAACAGCCCGCACCACACCAGTCCCCGCCGCAACAGCCCGTGCCACGGTCCGGACCGCAGCAGCCCGGCCCACCGCCGCCGCACGCCCAGGTCCAAGCGCCCGCGCAGGCCGGCACGGACGACGAGCAGCCGACACCGCGCCAGCTCGACGGGCTCGTGCCGACGACCCACCATCCCGGCACCCAGCGCAGCACGCTGTCCCGCAGGCTGGACGGAAACTAGGGACTAGCGGCGCGTCTCCAGCTTCAGCCGGACCGCGAGCGCCGCCTTGATCGTGGCCAGTACCGGCGCCCACTGCGGGCCCCGGTGCCGATCGGCCAGGTACTGGTACGCACTGTGGTGGTGTGCCGCCAGCATCGAGTCGGCCGCGCGAGCCGTGGCGTGCCCGCCCAGGTGCGTGACCTCGGCACCGGGCACATACACGTTCTGCCAGCCCGCGTGCCCGAGCCGGTCACCGAGGTCGACGTCCTCGAAGTACATGAAATAGCGCTCGTCGAACCCGGCCACGGCGTCGAACGCGGCCCTCCGCAGTAGCAGGCACGAGCCGGACAGCCAGCCCGCGGTGCGCTCGACGACGGTCGTGTCGGACTGCCGGTAGGACGTGGTCCACGGGTTGTCCGGCCAGATGCGGCCCAGCGTGCCGTGCCCGATGCCGCGGCCGAGCGAGGGCAGCAGCCGGGCCGACGGGTAGACGTCACCGTTGGGTTCACGGATCAGCGGGCCGAACGAGCCGCCGTGTGGCCAGCGCCCGGCAGCGTCCAGCAGCGTGTCCAGCGAGTTGACGCCCCACTCGATGTCCGGGTTGGCGACCACGACCCAGCCGACCTCGGGCGGGAGCGCGGCGACACCGCGGTTGGCCCCGCCGCCGTAGCCGAGGTTGCCGCCGGTGGGCACCAGTGTCACGTTCGGCCGCCGCCGCGCCGCCTGCTCGGGTGCGCCGTCGGTGGAACCGTTGTCCGCCAGCACCACCCGGACCTGCCGGGTGGTGGCCTTGGCCAGGGTGTCCAGGAACCGTTCCAGGGTCTCGCCCGGGAACCAGGTCACTGCCACTACGCCGAGATCATCGCCATAGCGTGTCGGTCCGGTCACGGAGAACCATTGTGCACGCCCCCGCGGCGCGCGGTCAGCGGCCCTTGGCCGGCCCTTGCGATGCAGTACGGCCGCGCGGTCGTAGGCCTCGCGGTGCCGGTCGGCGCTGCCCGCCCAGGTGAACTCCTTCGACCGCAGCAGGGCGGCCGATGCCAGCTCGGCGCGGCGGGCCGGGTCGTCGAACAGTTCGACCAGCGACGCGGCGATGTCACCGGTGCCGACCCCGCAGTACGCGACGGCATCGCCGCCGACCTCGGGCAGGCTCAGCCGCCGGGTGGTCAGCACGGCCGCCCCGGTGGCCATCGCCTCCAGCACCGGCAGGCCGAAGCCCTCGCCGAGACTGGGGTACGCGACCAGTTGCGCACCGCCGAGGAACCCGGCCAGCCACTCGAACGGCAGGTAGCCCGCCCGCAGTACGCGCAGCCGCCGCGGTGCCGCGTCGAGTGCGCGCTCGACCTGGCTGTCCCAGCCCGGCTGCCCGGCGAGCACCAGCGCGGGCGGGTTCGCCCTGCCCCGGCACGCCTGGGCGAAGCCGCGGATCAGTGCGGGCACGTTCTTGCGCGGCTCCAGCGCGCCGAGGAACGCCACATATTCGGTGTCGCCAAGGCCGAGGCCCTCGCGGACCTGCTGTAACTCGCGCTCGGATGGCGGGTGCAGCAGTTCGGTGTCGACCCCGTGCGGGGCCACGTGCAGGGTCCGGGGGTCGGCGGCCGCGACCCGCACCAGCTCGGCGGCGGTGGCCTGGCTGGGCACCACGCACACCTCGGCGCGCCGCAGCGACGCCTTCGTCCAGCCGCGGAAGAACCGGGCCTTGACCGAGGAGTGCAGCACCGCGTCGGTGAAGAAGGTGGCGTCGTGCAGGGTGACCACGGAGGCGGCGGACATGCCGAGCGGGGCCGTGTAGTGCGGCGAGTGCAGCACGCCGACGCCCAGCCTGCGGGCCAGCCACGGCAGGGTCGTCTGCTCCCAGGTCAGCCGGGCGGTGCGGGTGGCGACGGCGTCGGCGGCCGACACGATCCGGGAGTGCGGGGCGAGGCCGGAGTACAGCGCGGCGTCCCTCGGTTGGCACACCACGCTGAGCTGGGTACCGGCCAGGTCCAGCGCCGCCACCAGTGAATCGACGTAACGACCGACGCCACCGCGGTCTGCTGGGACCGCGGTGGCGTCAATCAACACGCTGGGTTCGGCGTGGGACACGGTGGCAGCCTACGGCGGAGACGGTGCGTGGTGACGTGGATCGACGCAGGTAACCGGACCGACGTTTTGCTGCCCGATCAGAGCAGTCCGATAAGTCTGTTTTGATAGAGTTCCAGGTGAATATTCCAGACCAGCTGGGCGGATCGTTCCCACGTGAACTGGGCCGCACGGCGACGAGCGCGCTCCACCCTGGCCTCGGTCCGCTCACTGTCGGCGAAGACGGTGCGCAGGGCATTCGCGAGGGCCAGCGGATCCTGCCTGCGGGCCAGCACGCCCGTGCCGCCCGCGACCTCGATCAGCGCGGGCGCGTCCGAGTGCACGACGGGCACGCCGGCGGCCATCGCCTCCAGTACCGGCAGCCCGAATCCCTCCGCGAGGCTGGGCATCACGAACGCGGCAGCCCCGTGCAGCACCACGGCCAGCTCGTCGTCGGTGATCCGGCCCAGCACGATCAGCCGCTCCGGCGGCAGGCCGCGTCGCCGCGCGATCTCCTGCAGGTCGATGCCGCCCCAGCCCGGTTGGCCGACCACGACCAGCGGCAGATCGGGCGCGTTCCGCCTGGTCAGCGCGTCGACCAGGACATCGAGGCCCTTGCGGGGCTCGACAGTGCCGACGGCCAGCAGGTACTTCTCGGGCAGCCGCAGCCGGGAGCGGATGCGGAAGGCCACGTCCTGATCGGGTGGCGTGGCCAGCACCGGCGGCACACCGGGCGGGATCACGTGCACCCGCGCGGTGCCCGGCGCGTGCATGGACAGTTCGGCGGCGACGGCCGCACTGGGCACCACTATGGCACCCGCGTTGTAGGTGGCCCTGCCGATGACCTTGCGATGCCAGGTCGCACCGCGTTTGGTCAGTGTGTCCGGGTGCGTCCACGGCACGGTGTCGTGCACCGTGACGACCATGGTGCGGCCCCGCTTGGAGGACGCAGGGGCGAGCGGGGTCGGCGCGTGCACCGAGTCGCCGCCCGGCCAGAACGGCCAGCGCTGCTCCCAGGCGTAGGTCAGCGCACGTGGGGACAGTCCCAGCACCTTCGGTCCGTCGACCCCGGGGATCATCGCGGGCGTCGGATCGGCGTGCCTGGCCACGACGCTGGACACCATCCACCCGGCGGGCGCGGTCTTGGCCAGCGCCGCCGTCAGCTCACGGGTGTACCTGCCGGTACCACCGGGCACCGGTGCCAGCAGTTGTTCGACGAGCACGACGAGCTCAGGCACGGTGACCAGCGTCCCATGCCGGATCGGGGATCGGCGACGCGACCGGCCGAGCCGTGCCGGTACGGTCGGCCGGTGGCGGCCGAGGTGGCTGGTGTGCGCAGCACCGTCGTCGTGGTCACCTGGCGTGGCCGCGACCACGTCGGCGCCTGCCTGGACGCGCTCGCCCGCCAGCACCGTCCACATTCGACGCTGGTCCTGGACAACGCGTCCGACGACGGCACGGCCGCCCTGCTGGCCGAGCATCCGAGCCGGCCCACGGTGCTGCGACTGGACCGCAACCGCGGCTACGCGGGTGCCCTGGCGGCCGCCCTGCCCGGCGTGCGCACACCGTTCGTGGCCTGGCTCAACGACGATGCGGCACCCGCGCCGACCTGGTTGGCCGAGTTGGAGGACGCCCTGGACGCGGACTCCAGCGCCGCGGCCGCGTCCGCGGTGCTGACCACCCGCGACGGCGAGATCCAGTCGGCGGGCACGGGTCTGACCGCGGACGGCCACGGCACCGACCTGACGGCGACCGTGCCCTCGGTCTTCGGCTTCTGTGGTGGCGCGGCGCTGGTCCGCACGGCCGCGGTCGCGGCGGCGGGCGGCGTGCCTGCGGGGTTCTTCTGCTACTACGAGGACACCGACACGGCCTGGCGGCTGCGGCTGGCCGGGTGGCGGGTGCTGGCCGTGCCCGGTGCGGTCGCGACGCATCTGCACGGCGCGAGCAGCAGGCCCGGATCGTGGCTCTTCCACCGTTGGAACGAGCGCAACCGGCTGGTGATGCTGCTGCGCTGCGCGCCCGCTGTCATCGCGCTGCGCGAGCTGGCCCGGTTCGCCGCGATCACCGTCGCATTACCGGTGCGCCGGATCGGGAACCGATCGGTGCCCGCCGCCGTCAACTTCACCGTCCGCCTGCGCCTGCTGGTGCTCGCCGAGGTGCTCACCCGCCTGCCCGCGGCGCTGCTGGCGCGGTCGCGGATCGGCAGGCGAAGCACCGTCGGCAGGTCGGTCGTCTGGCGGACGTGGGCTGGCAAGATATAGCCAACCACCGAGTAGGACCCGACCCCGAAGGAGTCCAGCGTGCCCGAGGTGCCCAGTCTGTCGGTAGTCGTCGTGAACTACCGCGGCGCCGACGACACGATCACCTGCCTGCGGGCGCTGCAGACCGTGCTGGACTACCCCGAGCAGCGGCTGCAGCTGGTGTGCGTGGACAACGCCTCCGGTGACGACAGCGTCCGGCGGATCCGGGCCGAGGTGCCCGGCGTGACGCTGGTCGAGTCGGACACGAACCTCGGTTTCGCGGGCGGTTGCAACCTCGGTGCCCGGCACGCCACCGGCGACGTGCTCGCGCTGCTCAACAGCGACGCCCGGCCGGACCGGAACTGGGCGCTGGCCGCGGTCGAGGTGTTGCGGGGCGATCCGACGGTCGCCGCGGTGGCCAGCAAGGTGCTGGACTGGGCCGGCGAGCGCGTCGACTACGTGGACGCCGGGCTGACGTGGTTCGGCATGGGCTACAAGCCCGACGCGGGCAGGCCACTGAGCGAGCTGGTGAGCGATCGACACGAGTCGCCGCGCGATGTGCTGTTCGCGACCGGTGCCGCGATGTTCGTGCGGGCCGAACTGTTCGCCGAACTGGGCGGGTTCGACGAGCGGTTCTTCATGTTCTACGAGGACGTCGACCTGGGCTGGCGGCTGAACCTGCGCGGCTGGCGGGTGCGCTACGAACCCACGTCGCTCGCCTACCACCGGCACCATGCCTCGATGTCCGCCGTGGACGGCAAGGACAACGCCCGCGAGCTGTATCTGTTGGAGCGCAACGCGTTAGCCGCGCTCTACAAGAACGTGTCCGACGAGACCCTGGCCAAGGCGCTGCCCGCCGCGCTCGCGCTGGCCGTGCGGCGGGCCACCGCACGCGGCGAGATCGACCCGACCCAGCTGGAGATCACCAAGCGCACCGGCGACGAGCCGACGCACGTGAGCATCCCGCGCACCACGCTGGCCGGGGTCCTCGCGATCGACCAGTTCGTCGAGCTGCTCGGCGAGCTGGCGCCGGCCCGCAAGGCCGAGCAGGCGGCCCGCGTGCGCACCGACGCCGATCTGCTGCCGTTGATGCGCAAGGCGATCGAGCCCGCCTACCCACTGCCTCGTTATCTCGCCGCGCACGATCGGCTGGTCGAGGTGTTCGGCATCGAGGACGTGTTCGGCAGGCCACGCAAGGTGCTCGTCATCACCGGCGACGCGATCACCGCGCGGATGGCGGGCCCCGCGATCCGCGCATGGAACATGGCCGAGGCGCTGTGCGGCGAGCACGACGTGCGGCTGGTCAGCGTGAACCCGCACGGCGAGGACGTGGCCGCGCCGTTCCCGGTGCTGCGGGTGCGCCGCAAGGACCTGTCCGACCACGTCGAGTGGGCCGACATCGTCGTCCTGCAGGGTCACGCGCTGGAGCTGGCGCCCGAGCTGAAGAAGGCCGACTCCACGAAGCTGGTCGTCTGCGACATCTACGACCCGATGCACCTGGAGCTGCTCGAACAGGGCAAGGATTCCGACGACGACCAGCGCGCGAAGGACCTGATCGGCGTCACGAAGGTGCTCAACGCGCAACTGCGGCGCGGCGACTTCTTCCTGTGCGCGTCGGACCGGCAGCGGCACTTCTGGCTCGGTCACCTGGCCGCCCTGGGCAGACTCACGCCCCAGCTCTACGACGCCGACCCGACGGCCGACTCGTTACTGGCCGTGGTCCCGTTCGGCCTGCCCGGCAAGCCGCCGACCCGCACCGCACCCGGCGCACGCGGGGTCCTGCCCGGTGTCGGCGCGGACGACAAGGTCGTGCTGTGGGCAGGTGGCGTCTACAGCTGGTTCGACCCGCTCACGCTGATCCGCGCTGTCGGCGACCTCGCGGACCGCCGACCCGACCTGCGGCTGGTGTTCCTCGGTATGAAGCACCCCAATCCCGAGGTGCCGCAGATGGACATCGCGGCGCGCACCCGCTCGCTGGCCGACCGGCTGGCGCTGACCGGCAAGCACGTGTTCTTCAACGCGGGCTGGGTGCCCTACGCCGACCGGCAGAACTGGCTGCTGGACGCGGACTGTGGTGTCACCACACATTTCCAGCACGTGGAGACCGAGTTCGCGTTCCGCACCCGCGTGCTGGACTACCTGTGGGCGTCGCTGCCGATCGTGACCACCGACGGCGACTCGTTCGCCGATCTGGTCCGGCGGGAGCGGCTGGGCGTCGTGGTCCCGCCCTCGGACCCGGCGGCGCTGGCGGCCGCGCTGGACCGCGTGCTCTACGACGCGGAGTTCGCCGAGGGCTGCCGGGAGCGGATCGCCGAGGTGCGCGAGCGGTTCACCTGGGAGCGGGTGCTCGCGCCGCTGACCGACTACTGCCGCTCCCCCTGGCCCGCCGCGGACCGGCTGCGCGGCAGCGGGCCGCTGGTCCGAGCCGAGCCGATCGGCGCAGGCGGTGTGCTGCGGCGGGACGTGAAACTGCTCAAGGACTACCTCGACGCGGGCGGACCCACGGAGGTGGCACGGCGGGCAGTCGGCCGGGTGCGCCGGCTGGCCGGCGGCACACAGCCAGGGCGGCCCGATGTCGAGTGACCGGATCAGGGTGCTCATCGACGGCACCCCGCTGCTCGGCCAGCGCACCGGTGTCGGGCGCTACACGGCCGCGCTGGCCGAGGAACTGGCGTCCATGCCGGACGTGGACATCCGCGCGGTCGCGCTGACCCTGCGCGGCTGGCGGGCGCTGCGGTCGGTGCTGCCGCACGAGGTCTGGGCGCGCGGCCTGCCGAACTCGGCACGGCTCCTGCGCAAGATGTGGCTGCGCTCGTCGTTCCCGCCGATCGAGCTGATCGCCGGGTTCTGTGACGTGGTGCACGGCACCAACTTCGTGCTGCCGGCCGCCGCGCGTGCCGGTGGGGTGCTCACCGTGCACGACCTGGCGTTCCTGGACGCGCCTGGGGAACTGCCGCCCAGTGACCGCGAACTGCCCGAGCTGGTGCGCAGGTCGGCGGCCAGGGCCAGGGTGGTGTGCACGCCGACGAAGGCTGTGGCGGCCGCGGTCGTGGAGCGGCTGGCGGTGCCGTCCGAGCGGGTCATGGTGACTCCGCTGGGCGTCGACCCGGCCTGGTTCACGGCGCTGCCGCCGGGCGAGGTGCTGCGGCGCAGGCTGCTGCTGCCGGAGCGGTACATCCTGTTCGTCGGCGCGGAAGGCCCCCGCAAGGGCCTGGACGTGCTCGCCAAGGCACACGCGGCCACGCCCGAGCTGCCACCACTGGTGATGACCGGCCCCGCACCGGCCCGGGTGGAAGGCCGGGTGATCCACACCGGCTACCTGCCCGAGGTCGAGCTGCGCAGTGTGGTCGCGGGCGCGGCAGCCGTGGTGCTGCCGTCCCGGGACGAGGGCTTCGGGTTGCCCGTGCTGGAGGCGTTGGCGTGCAACGTGCCCGTCGTGTGCTCGGACCTGCCCGCGCTGCGTGAGGTTGCCGGTGACCAGGCGACGCTGGTGCCCTACGGCGACGCCGAAGCGCTCGCCGACGCGCTGACCGAGGCACTCGCCGACCCACCGCCGCTGGCCGTGCTGGCGGCGCGCCGGGCGCACGCCGCCGGGTTCACCTGGCGGCGTTGCGCCGAGGCAACGGTGGCCGCCTACCGGCGGGCGGCACACCGTTGACGACGGTCAGTCCTCGAGGGTAGGCAGGAACCGCGGCGCGCGGCGGGCCTTCGTCGCCTGCTCGAACGCGGCGGCCAGGGCCAGCATCCGCGCGTCGGCGAACCGGGCGCCGAAGAAGGACATACCGACCGGCAGCGGTCCGACGAAACCGGCAGGCACGGTGACCGCCGGGTAGCCGGCGACCGCGGCCGCGCTGGACGAGCCGACGACGTCCCGGTCGCTGTTCGGCTCGTAGCTGATCTGCCACGCCGGGCCGTTGGTGACCGCGACGATGGCGTCCAACCGGTGCTCCGCCAGCGTCTCGTCGATCGAGCGACGGGCCAGGTCGGTCGCGGTGGCCCGGTGCTCGCGGTACTCCTCGTCGGTCAGCGGCGGAGCGGCGGCCGCGTTCTCCAGGTGATCCTGCGGGAACCGGGACAGCTCCAGCGAGTCGACCTTGTTGAACTCGATCAGCTCGGCGAACGAGGCGGGCCCACCCTCCCGGGTGGCCAGGTAGGCCTCCAGGTCGTGCCGGAACTCCGCCCACATCGCCGGCAGCTCGTGCGGCCCGATCTCCTCCTGGTGCGGCAGCTCGACCTCGACCACCTCGGCACCCGCGGCCCGCAGTGCGTCCACAGTGGACGTCACGATGGCACCGATGGCCTCGCTCTCGTTGGCCACGTGCCACAGGCCCAGCCGCGCACCACGAAGCGCGTCCGGGTCGAGCACGGCGAGGTAGTCGGTGACCTGGTCGGCTGGGACGTCCGCGGTCGCCGGGTCGGCCGGGTCGGGGCCCTGCAGCACGGACAGCGCGACCGCGAGGTCCACGACGTGCCTGGCCATCGGGCCCGCGGTGTCCTGCGCGCTGGACACCGGCACCACGCCGGTCCGGCTGACCAGGCCGATCGTCGGCTTGAGGCCCGCGATGCCGTTCGTGCCCGCCGGGCTGACGATGGACCCGTCCGTCTCGGTGCCGATGGCGAACTGCGCGAGCGCCGCCGCGATCGACGAGCCGGAACCGGACGACGACCCGCTCGGGTTGCGGTCCAGCACGTGCGCGTTCACGGTCTGACCGCCCACTCCGGACCAACCGGACGTCGACTTCGCGGACCGGAAGTTCGCCCACTCCGACATGTTGGTCTTGCCCAGGATGACCGCGCCCGCGGCACGCAGCCTGCGCGCCAGGGGCGCGTCCGCTTTCGGCGGCGAGACCAGCAGCGCCCGCGAGCCTGCCGTGGTCGGCATGTCGGCCGTGTCGACGTTGTCCTTGAGCAGCACCGGAATGCCGTCCAGCGGGCCTAGTGTGGCACCGGCCTGCCTGCGGCGGTCGGAGTCGGCCGCCTGCACCAGCGCGGTGGGGTTGACGAACAGCACGGACCGCAGCATCGGGTCGATGGTGCGGATGCGCTCCAGGTATGCCGTCGCCAGGTCGACCGCGGTCAGTTCACCGGTGTCCAGCAGTCGATTCAGCTCGGGGATGGTGACCGAGTCGAGATCAGGTATGTGCACCAGGGCATTCTGACCGATGAAACGGCCGTTGTCTGCCCGCGGCTATGGCCGCGGCGTCGCTCCGTGCTCGGCGAAGAACGTCGTCAGCGCGGCCCGCCACGGCAGGGCGGCCACGAGGCCGGCTTCGCGCCAGGCGGCGTCGGACAGCACCGAGTAGGCGGGCCGCGGCGCGGGCCGGGGGAAGTCGGCCGTGGTGCAGGGCTGGACCCGCGCCGGGTCGGCACCCAGTTCCTCGAACACGGCCCTGGCCAGGCCGAACCAGGTGGTCTCACCCGCACCGGTGCGGTGCAGCGTGCGCCGGGCCGGTGCCCGGCCATCGGCGATGGCGACGGCCAGGTCCAGCAGGCCCACGGCCAGGTCGGCCGACCAGGTCGGCGTGCCCCGCTGGTCGTCCACAACGGACAACGTGTCGCGCTGGCCTTCGAGCTTCGCCATGGTCTTCACGAAGTTGTTGCCGACGGCGCCGTAGACCCAGGCGGTCCGCACCACCCAGGACGCGTCCGTCTCGGCCAGCACCGCCTGCTCACCGGCGAGTTTGGTGTGGCCGTACACCGAACGCGGGCCTACCGCGTCGTCCGGCTCGTACGGGCGCTGTGCTGTGCCGTCGAACACATAGTCGGTGGACACGTGCACCAGCGGCACGCCGAACTCGGCAGCCGCCCTGGCCAGGACGGCTGGGCCGTGCGCGTTCACCAGGTGAGCGGTGTCCTCATCGGTCTCGGCGGCGTCGACGGCCGTGTACGCCGCCGCGTTGATCACGATCGGCTGACGCGGACCGGCCCCCTCGACCAGTGCCTTGAGCGCCGAGCGCACCGCGGCGTCGCTGGTGATGTCCAGCTCGGCCGATCCGGGCGCGCTGACCGTGCCGAGGCGGGTGCCGAGCATGGCCAGGTCGCTGCCGAGTTGTCCGCTACCGCCCGGTACGAGCAGCGCGAGCTGAGTGACTTCTCCCACAGTGGTCCTCCCACGAGCTGTCAGCACGCTGAAGTTCTCCGCTACGTGCAACGTTCCGTCTCACTCGCACGTATTACCTCAGGAGGGGCGGACCGGCAGCCACCGGGTTAACGTCGACAGGGAGAGTGCTCTGGTCCGCGGCACCGCAGGTCGGAGGTATGCACGTGGACGTCGACGCCGAGTCGGACTCGCCGCAGGTCGCACAACCGGACACAGCTCCGGTGGCCGACCCCGCTGCTGAGCCGGCCGATCCCGTCGTCCCGGCGCAGGCCACGTCGCCTGACCAGGTCACCCGACCCGCCTCAGCACCCGAACCGGAGCCTGCCGCGACGGCGGTGCCGACCGTACCGGCCTGGCAGCGGCCCAGCACGACCACGAGGGCCTTCCGGGGCGTCGGCAGGTCGGTGCTCGCCATCGCGGCGGCCGCGGCACTCACCGTCACCGGCTACAACTGGTCGGTCCTGCGCCAGCTCGACAACGGCATCGCCCGCACGGACGTGTTCGACAACTCGGGCCCGGCCCAGCCCGCCGCACCCGTCGTGCCACCGCTGACCAGCGACGTCAACGTCCTGATCGTCGGCATGGACAGCCGCACCGACACGCACGGCAACCCGCTGCCCGCCAACGAGTTGGCCATGCTGCACGCAGGCCCGGACAGCGGTGAGCTGGACACCGACACGATGATCCTGGTGCACATCCCGGCAGGCGGGCAGCGTGCGGTGGCGATCTCCTTCCCGCGCGACGCCTACGTCGAGATCGCGGGTGGCTACGGCATGCACCGGCTCAACTCCGCCTTCGCGTACGCGCACAACTCGATGGCCAGTCAGCTGCGGGAGCACGGCGAGACCAACTCGGCCGAGATCGAGCAGCAGGCCGACACTGCGGGCCGCAAGAACCTGATCGCCACCATCGAGAACCTGGTCGGGGACTCGGTGCAGATCAACCGGTACGCCGAGATCAACCTGGTCGGCTTCTACGATCTGTCCCGGGCGGTCGGCGGTGTACAGGTATGCCTGAAGGCACCCACGCACGACAGCGAGACGGGTGCGTCCTTCCCGGCGGGGGTCCAGACCATTTCGGGCGTGCGGGCGTTGAACTTCGTCCGTGAGCGACACGGCCTGCCCGGCGGCGACCTGGACCGGATCACCCGGCAGCAGGTCTTCCTCGGCGGGCTGGCGAACAAGGTGCTGTCCACGGGCACGCTGACGAATCCGGCGCGGATCTCGGCGCTGACCACGGCCATCTCGAACTCGATCACGCTGTCGGCCGGCTGGGACATCACCAGCTTCGCCGAGCAGATGCAGAACCTGTCCAGCGGCGCGATCCAGTTCCACACCATCCCGACCGGCCCGAACGTGACCATCGGCGGGGCGGACGTGACCGATATCGACCCGGACAGCGTGCGCCAGTTCGTCCAGGAGCTGGTCGACGAGACCGCGACGCCGACGACGGTTGCCCCGGCCACGACGCCGTCGTCACCAACCGCCACCACCCGGGGAACGCCGACGCCGACCACGACGACGACGGCACCGGTCACCTCGGCGAAGGGACCGATCACCGCGAAGGGCCTGCGCTGCGTGAACTGACCGCCTGTCGCTCTCCGTGCCCGCTAGCCTGGGGAGGCGTCGGGGGAGGGAGTCACAGCCGTGGTGGGCACAGGACCTCGGGTCTGGTGGGTGATCGGCAGGGTGGGGCTGGCATTGGTGTCGACGGTGGCACTGGTCGCCGTCGCAACGGCGTGGTTCACGGTGCACCAGTTCAAGGCCAGCACGAACCTGACGCCGGCACTGGCGGAGATCAGCACCGAGCCGAACCAGCCCCATGCCGACGACGGTGCCACCGACATCCTGCTCGTCGGTGACGACGCCCGCACGGACGCGCAGGGCACACCACTGCCCGCGAGCGTGCTGTCCACCCTGCGCACCCAGTTCGACGGTGGGCTGAACACCGACACGATCATCTTGCTGCGCCTCCCGCACAACGGCGGAAGGGCTTACGCCATCTCGATTCCGCGCGACACGTACGTGCCCATCCCCGGGTACCAGGACGATAAGATCAACTCGGCGTACGGCGTGATCAAGACCAGGACGGGATCGTCCACCGCGGGCGAGAAGGCGTTGATCGAGACCGTGCAGAACCTCACCGGGGTGCACGTCGATCACTACGTCGAGGTGAACCTGTACGGGTTCTACCTGCTGAGCAAGGCGATCGGCGGCGTGCGGGTGTGCCTGAAGCGGCCGACGTCGGATCCCAACTCGGGCGCTGATTTCGCGGCCGGCGTGCAGGACGTGTCCGGTACCAGGGCGCTGTCGTTCGTGCGGCAGCGCGACGGCATCCCGGGCGGCGACCTGGGCCGCATCCAGCGCCAGCAGGTGTTCCTCGCGGCGGCTGCGCACAAGGTGTTGTCCGCGGGCACACTGACCAGCCCGCATGCGTTGGCGGGGTTGATGAACGCGATCAAGAAGTCCGTGGTCACCGACCCTGGTCTGGATATCACCACGCTGGTGCAGCAAGCGCAGAACCTGCTGACGGGCAACATCGAGTTCGTCACGATCCCGGTCGTCGACGTGGACGCGCGCAGCCCGCGCGGGCAGAGCATCGTGTCGGTGAGCGTGCCGCAGGTGCACCAGTTCGTGAGCAGCCTGCTGGCCCCGCCTGCTGCTCCCACCGTCGCCGCCCCCGTTCCCACGACCGCGCCGGTCCCGAAGACGACGGAACCGGCCGCTCCCCCCGCACCGAAGGCGGCCACACCGCCGGTGAGCATCAACGGCGTACCCTGCGTCGACTGAGATCCCGAACGGAGAACCTGTGTCTGTCACCGAGTCGCTGTTCCGGCCGTTGCTGGCCCAGCCGGCACGTCCGCTGATCACGCAGTACGACGATGCGCTGGGCAGCAGGGTGGAGTTGTCGGTGGCCACTGTGGCGAACTGGGCCGCGAAGACGGCGAACTGGCTGCACGACGAGCACGACGTGACGCCGGGTGCGACGGTGTCGGTGGCGCTGCCCGCGCACTGGCAGACGGCGGGCGTGCTGCTGGGCGCGTGGTGGTGCGGCGCGCACGTGACGAACGATGCTCAGGGCGCCGAGGTGGCGTTCGTCGCCCCGGGCGGCGAGGCAGCGGGAGCGGCGGCGGTCGCCGTGGTGGCGCTGGACCCGCTGGGCCGGGGCCTGACCACACCGCCGCCGTCCGGTGCCGTCGACTACCTGAACGAGATCCGGATCTACGGCGACGCGTTCTCCCCGTGGGAGAAGGTCCCCGGCGGCACACCGGCTCTCCAGGAGTCCACAGTGGATGATTTGGTGGCAGCCGCACGGGACAGGGCAACGACCCTGAACATCGAGCCGCGCTCCCGAGTGATGTCCACTCTGGACTGGACGTACCCGGACGGAGTCCTGTCCGGCCTGCTGGCGGTACTGGCCGCCGACGCGTCATTGGTCCAGTCCACCCCGGCCGACCTGGCCACTCTGGACGCCCGGCGGGCCACCGAACGCACCACCGTCGACCTGGGCTGACGCGCCTGCCGTACCCTGACGGCAGGTTTTGCCTGGTCAGAGCGTTGTGCGCACCCGGAGGACGCTGTGCTCGAATGGGACGACCCGATGGAGCTGCCGCCGTACTCGTGGCTCGTGCGGCGGCGTGGCAGGGCGGTGGCCGCGTACCGCCACCGCGACGACGCCGAGGCGCACGCGGACACGGTGTGGCAAGACGGCGGCCTGGTCGACTGGGACCGCTGCACCGGCCTCAAGATCCCACCACCCCACCGCCTCTGGCGAGTGGACGCGGCCCAACGCGACCGAGACCGCAACACCATCGAAACGATCATCGCCCACTACCGGACGCTCGGGTCCTGAGCAGGGCAACCTGTCCCGATGGTCAGATCCTGGACAAAGTGATCAAGCGATGTCCAAGCCTTCGTCATCGAACTGGTGGAGGCGATCGAGGGTGCCGAATCGCTGCAGAACCCCGCGCCGGTAACGCATGTTGTGCACGCTTGGCAGCGGACCGCGGAGGTCCACGCGGATCCGGAACTGATGGCCGTTCTCATGAAGGACGGCGACGACTTCGGCCCTGTGCCAGAGCCCGGAGCGTGAGACGCAAGCATGAGTCCGAAACGCTGCGATCACGTCGCACCGCCGCCGGCCAACGGCGAATGGGCCATCCGGTTCGCCACCAGCGAGGCCGCCAAGGGCGGGCAGGAACTCGAAGGGGCTGCTCCCGGCAACCTGCGCTGGGCCTGGGAGCTGATGCGCACGGATCCTGTGCCGGGTCCTGGCAAGCCCACCTCCCGGCACAGTCAGCTCAAGGGAGACCTCGCTACCGGCGGCCACGGAGGCAGAGCGCTCCCCCAATGGGAGATCGAGGTCACGGGTGACGGCCGGATCTCCTATCTGCTGGACGAGGAGCGACACACAGTCCGGGTGAAGGCAGCGACGACCGGTCATCCCAAGTCGACCGACAAGTAGCCGGCCGACCGTGTCCGACAGGTCACGGTTACGCCGCGATAGCGACCAGGCGAAACTCAGCCCCGCAGCAACTGCCGGGCCATCACCATGCGCTGGATCTGGTTCGTGCCCTCGTAGATCTGGGTGATCTTGGCGTCGCGCATCATGCGTTCGACGGGGAAATCGCGCGTGTAGCCCGCGCCGCCGAACAGTTGCACCGCGTCCGTCGTGACCTCCATCGCCGTGTCCGACGCGAAGCACTTCGCCGCGCTGGAGATGAAGCCCAGGTTGGGTTCGCCACGCTCGGCCTTCGCCGCTGCCAGGTAGACCAGCTGCCGGGCCGCCTCGGTCTTCATGGCCATGTCGGCGAGCATGAACTGCACGCCCTGGAAGTCCGCGATGGCCTTGCCGAACTGCTTGCGCTCCTTGACGTACGCGATGGCCGCGTCCAGCGCTCCCTGCGCGATGCCGACTGCCTGCGCGCCGATGGTCGGGCGGGTGTGGTCCAGCGTGCGCAGTGCGGTCTTCAGGCCGGTGCCCGGTTCGCCGATGATCCGGTCGGCCGGGATCGTGCAGTCGGTGAAGTAGATCTCCCGGGTGGGCGAGCCCTTGATGCCGAGCTTGCGCTCCTTGGGGCCGACCTCGAAACCCGGGTCGTCGGCGCGCACCACGAACGCCGAGATCCCGTTCGCCGGCTTGGCCGCGTCCGGGTCGGTGACCGCCATGACCGTGTACCAGGTCGACTCGCCCGCGTTGGTGATCCAGGCCTTCGTGCCGTTGAGCACCCAGTGGTCGCCATCCAGCCGCGCGCGCGTGCGCATCGACGCGGTGTCCGAGCCCGCCTCGCGCTCGGACAGCGCGTAGGACGCCATCTCGCCCGCTGCGATGGCGGGCAGCACCTGCTGCTTCAGGCTCTCGGAGGCGGACAGGATGATCGGCATCGTGCCCAGCTTGTTCACCGCCGGGATCAGCGACGAGGACGCGCACACCCGCGCGACCTCCTCGATGAGAATGCACGTCGCCACCGAGTCGGCACCCTCACCCGAGTACGCCTCGGGGATGTGCACCGCGTGGAATCCCGCGCGCACCATGGCGTCCCGCGCTTCGACGGGGTAACGCTCCTGCTCGTCGACCTCGGCCGCGTACGGCCCGATCTCCTTCTCCGCCAGCGCGCGGACAGCCTCGCGCAGGGCGTCGTGCTCGTCGGCGAGCTGGTAGGTGCCGAAGGTCGGGTCCACGTCGTTACCTCTCAGTAGGGCGATGCCGACCTCATGTTAGTACGCGTTCACGTACCGGCTGCCGTGTCCGTCGTCGCCCGCAACGCGGCGTCCTTCTCGGCGACGAGTTCGACCAGCGACCGCTGGAACTCCGCCATCCGGTCCCGCAGCCCGGCATCGTGCGCGGCGAGTATCCGGACGGCGAGCAGCCCGGCGTTGCGTGCCCCGCCCACCGACACCGTCGCCACCGGCACGCCCGCGGGCATCTGCACGATGGACAGCAGCGAGTCCATCCCGTCGAGGTACTTCAACGGCACCGGCACCCCGATCACCGGCAGCACCGTCGCCGCAGCGACCATCCCGGGCAGGTGCGCCGCGCCGCCCGCGCCCGCGATGATCACCCGTAGGCCGCGGTCCACGGCCGAGGTCGCGTAGTCGAGCATCGCCTGCGGTGTCCGGTGCGCCGACACGACATTCACCTCGTAGGGCACGTCGAACTCGGCGAGCGCCGTCGCCGCGGCCCGCATCACGGGCCAGTCCGAGTCGCTGCCCATGATCACGCCGACCGTCACGAGTGCTCTCCCTGCTTGCCATGCGGCTTCTCGCCGTGGACGTCGAAGCCGTCGGCCCACACGCCGGCAGCCAGCCAGTGCGCCGCCAGCGACGCGATCCGGCGCACCTCGGGCAACTCGGTGCCGGTCACCGTCACGTGCCCGACCTTGCGGCCCGGTCGCTCCGCCTTGCCGTACAGATGGACCTTCGCCTGCCCGAACCGCGCGAACAGATGGTGCAACCGCTCGTCGACACCCATCCTGGGCGGCTCCTGCGCACCCAGCACGTTGGCCATCACCACGACCGGCGCGAGGGGGTCCGTCGAGCCGAGCGGGTAGTCCAGCACGGCCCGCAGGTGCTGCTCGAACTGGGACGTGACGGCTCCGTCGATCGTCCAGTGGCCGGAGTTGTGCGGCCGCATCGCGAGTTCGTTGACCACGAGCCCGTCGTCGGTCTCGAACAGCTCGACGGCCAGCACACCGACGACACCCAGTTCGCCGGCGATCCGCAGCGCCAGCTCGACGGCTTCGTCGGCCAGTTCGTCGGACAGGTCCGGCGCAGGTGCCAGTACCTCGACGCAGATGCCGTCCTGCTGCACGGTCTCCACCACGGGCCACGCGGCACCCTGGCCGAACGGCGACCTGGCGACCAGCGCGGCCAGCTCACGGCGCATCGCGACCCGCTGCTCGACCAGCAACGGGGTGCCCGCGACCTCGGCGACGATCCGCTCGGCCTCCTCGGCGGACCGTCAGGAACCACACCCCGCGCCCGTCGTAGCCACCGCGCGCGGCCTTGAGCACGCACGGCCAGCCGTACTCGTCGCCGAACGCGACGACGTCGGCCACCTGCTCGACCGCGGCGAACGGGGGCATCGGCGCGCCCAGCGCCGCCAGCCGTTCGCGCATCACGAGCTTGTCCTGGGCGTGCACCAGGGCATCCGGTCCGGGGTACACGGTGACGCCCTCGGCGATGAGCGTCCGCAGGTGCTCGCCGGGTACGTGCTCATGGTCGAAGGTGACGACGTCGCAGTGCCGAGCGAAGTGGCGCAAGGCAGTGAGGTCGGTGTGCGAGCCGAGGTCGACGTTCGGCGCGACCTGCGCCGCGGGGTCGTCCGGTGAGACGGCGAGCACGCGCAGGGACTGGCCGAGGGCGATGGCTGCCTGGTGCGTCATCCGGGCGAGTTGGCCGCCGCCCACCATGCCGACGACGGGAAGGCCGGTTCGAGGGTCCACAGGCAGGCGAGTTTACCGTCCTGCCTGGTGACGGCCGTGGTCGGCCCGGGTCAGACGGCGCCGAGCTCGGTGACGAGCCGGCAGGCCGCCGCGTCGGTCGCGGGCAGGCGCTCCAACCAGACCGACGGTGGGCCGACGGCTGCCAACTGCGGGTCCACACCGAGCCGGTTCGCGGCTATCCATCGTGTCGACGCCACCCGTTCGGACAGTCGTCCGTCACGCTCAGCCAGCACCACCATCGTGCTCGGGCCGACCGTGGTGAGGGTCTGGCCACCGTCGAACACCGCGCGCAGCACGTCGGCCAGCAACACCATGGCCGCCAGCCGTGACCAGCCGGGCGTGTCGGTCAGATCGGGCGAGACCACCACCAGGACGTGCCGGGCGCGCGCATCGGCACCATTCGCCGTCGCCTCCCGATAGATCTCCCGCAGCCTGGCTCGCAGGTATGCCGTGTTGGCCAGACCGGTCAGCCCGTCGCACGCCTCGGTATGCGCCAGTTGCCGAAGAAGTACATCCGACCAGGCGAGTGCCGTCACCCGCAGTAGTCGGGCTGGCATGGCGTCCGGATCGGCGGCGACCATCCCGTCACGGTGGGCGGGAACGGTCAGCACGGCGTGCAGCGCGGCCACGTCCTGCAGCGTCTCGCCGAGCCCGGAACCGGCCAGTGCCCGGGCTCGACCCAGCTTGACCAGGGCATCTTCCGGTGGCTCGCCGGCCAGCACGGTCTCGCAGACGAGGTCGACCTCAGTGATCGCCCAGTCGGCAGGAAAGCGCCAACCGGACGCGATGGCCGCCGTTCGCCATCGGGCACGCAGTGCGCGGAGTTCCCTGGCGGAGTCGCCACGCCACGAATGTGGCGACATCTCCCGACTACCCACTGATGCCTGTCCTCCTGGTGGCCGAAGGCGATTTCGCTGTCAGTTACGAAGACGCCGTCCGAGCCGAACCATGACGCCGCCGTCCTCGTTAATTCCTCCAGGTGGCCGACATGGCGAGGACAATTCAGCTCCGTCAGACTGATCGTCGGCGAAACCGTGCGGAGGAGGGATACGTGGCCGCTGTTCCGGCGGAGGTCCCCGGCCCCAGCGATGCCGAGCTGATCGAGGCGGTCCGCGGCGGGCGAGTGGATGCGTACGGCTCGTTGTACGAACGCCATGTGTCGGCTGCCTACAACCTCGCCCGCCAGCTGACCAGATCCACCGCGGAGGCCGACGACCTGGTGTCCGAGGCGTTCGCGCGGGTGCTGGACACCCTGCGTGCCGGCCGCGGCCCGGACTCGGCGTTCCGCGCCTACCTGCTGACGTCGCTGCGGCACGTCGCGTACGACAAGACCCGCAAGGACCGCAAGGTCGAGCTGACCGACGACGTGACGATGGTCAGCGGTGTGAGCACGGAGAAGATCAGCGAACCGTTCCGGGACACCGCGATGGCGGGCCTGGAGCGGTCGCTCGCGGCGAAGGCGTTCGCGCGGCTGCCCGAGCGGTGGCAGGCCGTGTTGTGGCACACCGAGATCGAGGGCCAGTCGCCCGCCGAGGTCGCGCCGCTGCTCGGCCTGACCGCGAACGGCGTCTCCGCGCTGGCCTACCGGGCGCGCGAGGGGCTGCGGCAGGCGTACCTGCAGGTGCACCTCGCGGAGACGACGGCCGGTCGCTGCCGGGCCACAGCGGACAAGCTGGGCGCGTGGACCCGTGGTGGGCTGTCCAAACGCGAGACGGCGCAGGTCGAGTCCCATCTCGACGAGTGCGAGCGGTGCCGGGCACTGGCCGCGGAGTTGGCCGACGTGAACGGCGGCCTGCGGGTGGTCGCGACGCTGGTGCTGGGCATCGGCACGGCCGGCTACCTGGCCGCGACAGCCAAGACGGCGACGGGTACGGCGGTCGCGGTCGCGGCGTCGACCACCAGTACGGCAGGTGCCGCGGCTGGCGCCGCGGGTTCACTGCCAAGGCAGTTCGTCGGCGTCGGCGCGTCGGTCGCGGCACTGGCGGCCGTGCTGGCGCTGGCGCTGACGGGTGGGACCACGCAGGACATCCCGGCGAGCGCCACCGTCCCGACGCCCCCGCAGACGGCGCCCGCGGCGCCTGGTGCTCCCGCGGCACCCCCACCCGCGGCACCGCCTCCTGCCGCACCGCCACCCGTGGCACCGCCACCCGTGGCACCGCCTGCGGCACCACCTGCGGCACCACCTCTGGCACCGCCCCTGGCACCGCCTGCGGTGCCGCCTGTGCCACCGGCAGTGCCGACTCCTGCCGTGCCACCCGCGTCGCCACCCACGTCACCACCCACGTCGCCACCCGCGTCACCACCCACGTCGCCACCCGCGTCACCACCCACGTCGCCTCCGGTGCCGCCGACGTCTCCGGTGGTGACCACCCCGGTCTCGCCGCCGCCGGTGGTCCCGCCTCCGGCGCCCGGCCTGCCCACGCTGACAGCGGACGGACCGGCTGACGGCGTGACGCTGGTGCCCGGTCAGAGTGCGATGGACCTGCCGATCACCGTGATGAACACGGGCACGGGCGGGTCCGAGCCGGTGGTGTTGACGTTGACGCTGCCGCCGGGGGTGCATGTGTTCGACGGTGGGTTGAGCCCGCACGCATTGCGGGCCCAGCCGATCTCGGACCCGATCCAGGCGGCAGGGTCCACCTCGACGGTGCAGTGCACGTCGACGGTGTGCTCGACGCCGAACGGCTTGGCACCGGGTGACTCGGTGACGTTGGTGTTCGAGTTGACCGCGGACGCGGGCGCGCCGGACGGCACGATCAGCGGCCGGGTGACGTCGGGCACGGCGGCGTCGGTCGACCTGTCCGTGCGAGTGAGGGTGAGTCCACCGCCGAAGGTGGACGCGTTGACGCTGAGCGTGCGGCTGGACCGGTGGGACAGTTGGTGGAACTGGCTGTGGGACGGGTCGCCGGTAGTCGACATCACGGCGACGAACACGGGCACCAGCACGAAACCGGTCACGGTGACGGTGGATCGGGCAGGCACGGTGTGGGTCGGGCGGCCGGTCGCGACGTGCAGCGGAGGCCGGTCCGAGGTGACGTGTGTGACGACCCAGGCGTTGGCGCCGGGCCAGTCGGTGCACTTGAGGGTGCGGGTGTATCACCTGAAGGCCAAGGTCGACACGCTCACGGTGACGGGCATGCTGGGCACCGCCAGCCAGTCGGCGTCGATCACGATCCGACCGCCGAGGTGCCCGTGGCCGTGGTGCTGGCAGCCGCCGAACACGCCGCCGGGTGGAGCGAGCGGCACTGCGCCGCCGAGCACGACGCTGCCCCCGAGCACGTCGGTCAGCCCGACGCAGCCGTCCAGTCCGGTGACGCCGCCGACGACAACGACGACGACGAAACCGGGTAGTGCGCCGTCGACGACCCAGTCCGATCCGGGCACGACGCAAGAGAATCCGCCGACGACGACCCCGTCCAGCCCGCAGGAGTCGCAGCCCCCGACAACGACGGTCGAACCGCCGCCCACCACGACGACACCGGGCTGCACCGGCAATGAGTCAGGAGGAGGCGCGGGCAAGATCCACCCAGGGCTCCCGTGCTTACCCATCCTGCCAACCCTGTTCTCCCTGCTAGGCGCACTCTGACCGACAACACCCTCAACGGTCGACACGCGAACCGCCCCACCGCGAGCGGTGCGTGTCGGCCGTTGAGCGCCGAAATGACGATCCAAACCCCGCGAGCAGGCTGCCCCAGACGAACCGACCAATGAGCGGCCGACAAGCGGAACAACAGACTGAGAAACCCCATCAGCGGTCGAGACGTCGACGCCCCCAGGGGATCCGGTCCCAGTCGACCGTTAAACGGTCAGCACGCCGGTAGCCGTGGCCCGAAATGGCTGAAACGGCCATTGAACGGTCGTCACGCATCGGTTCCTGAGCGACGTGTCGACCCTTGATCGGCTGACGCGCGCGGTCGCAATCCGATGGCCACTCGGAGGTCGGTGCCCAACGCGCGCCGACCGGACCACCGTTCCAGGGTCGACTCGCAAGATCACCAGTGGACATGGCCACTCGACGGTCGACACACGCGGGACGCGACCGAGGTGTCGCCGTCCGAGCCGACCATCCGAGGGCCGATATGTGCGAGCTCGATCGCGGAGCTGACCACTCGACGGCCGGCTCGCAGGGCGAGTCGAGCCGGGCATCCACTCCAGGCCGGCAGGCCGGGCATCCACTCCGGGCCGGCAGGCCGGGCATCCACTCCGGGCCGGCAGGCCGGGCATCCGCTCCGCCGGCAGGCCGGGCATCCGCCGGCAGGCCGGGCATCCACAACTGGCCGGCACGCCGGGCAGCCGCAGGCAGGCCGGGCATCCACAACAGGCCGGCACGCCGGGCCAGGGATCGACTCAGCTCACCACCTGGCCGAGCCAGGTCCCCGCGACCGTGCCCGCGACCGACGTCAGGACGATCCCGGCGGACCCAGGCAGCCGACCTCCACCGGGTCCCGGCCGATGGGCACCCAGTGCGTCGCTCCGGTCGTCGTCGTGCACGAGCTGTCGCTGCCCGGACCCGGCTCCGTCCGCAGCACCACGAACGCCGCTACCGAGCACGACACCTTCAGGTAGTTCGAGTCCACGCAGTCGCCCGGCTTGATGTCCAGCGTGAAGCAGTAGTACCCGGCCGACGGCGCCGACAGCCGCAGGTACTGGTGGTCCGCGCACCCGTTCATGTCCGACGTCACCGTCGCCAACACCAAATCCGACGACGCACCGCCACACGCCACCCGGGACGTCGCCTTGTACTCGTCGGAAGCGTCGACCACCGCCGTCACACACGACCCGGCCGACAGCGCCATGTCCGCCGTGCCATCCGACAGCGCCGGAACGGCGGCCGACGCGGAGACGGAAACAGACGGAGACGACGACGCCTGGTGCTGGGCATGCCGGCGCTGCAGTAGGACGATCCCCGTCGCGACCCCGCCGATGATGACCAGCACGGAGACCACCGCGACGATCGTCCGGCCGGTGCTGCGCCGCGGCGGCGGCCCGCCCCAGCCGCCGGAGCCCGAACCGCCGAGCCCCGAGTACTGCACGGTCGGGAACTGGGCCGACTCGCCGTGCCACTGGCCGTCCTGCGGATAACCGGACGGCGGGTACGGACCGGACATCGAAACCCTTCCTGACCACACAAGATCGTGCACGACCACGCGGAACACCTGTCGCCACACTATTGCCCGCGACCGAGCCGATGGTCATCGGGAAGGTGTCGGTTTCCTGTGTCCGGCCGCCCTCGACGGGCGAAGCACACCTGAGTCGGTAGAGTCAAGGTCATGTCCGTCATCGAGAGCACACTCGCGCACGTGCCCGAGCCTGTGCGCTCGCTGCTGGTCAAGCATCGCGAGCTGCTGAAGTTCGCCCTCGTGGGCGGGATCTGCTTCCTCATCACGCTCGTCGTGAACTACGGGCTGAAGTGGACCATCCTGAGCGACAAGCCCGTCACCGCACAGGCCGTCGCCGTCATCATCGCGACCATCGTGTCGTACATCCTCAACCGCGAGTGGGCGTTCCGGACCCGCGGCGGGCGCGAGCGCGCTCACGAGGCTGCACTGTTCTTCCTGATCAGCGGCCTGGGCGTGGTACTCAACACGCTGCCGCTGTGGATCTCCCGCTACGCGCTGGACCTGCAGGTCCCGGAGGTCGGCCGGTTCACCCAGGAGTTCGCCGACTTCTTCAGTGGCATGATCATCGGCACCCTGCTGGCCATGGTGTTCCGCTGGTGGGCCTTCAAGAAGTGGGTGTTCCCCACCGAGAACGCCCGACCGGGTCGCCTCGGCAGGCTGCGTGCGGTGCCCGACAGCGAGACCGACGAGCAGGTCGCCTAGCAAACAACGCCCGACCGGGTCGCCTCGGCAGACTGCATACGGTGCCCGACAGCGAGACCGACGAGCAGGTCGCCTAGCAAACAACGCCCGACCAGGTCGCCTCGGCAGACTGCATACGGTGCCCGACAGCGAGACCGACGAGCAGGTCGCCTAGCTAACGCGGTCCCACTTCGCTGCGCCACGGCGTCGCGACCACGTCCTCGGCCTTCGCCACCGGCAGGAACAGCGCGAACGTCGGCGGTCGCAGCACCGCCAGCTCCAGTCGGCCTCCGTCGGCGTCGACCAACGCCCTGGCCAACGCCAACCCGACCCCGGTCGACCCGCCGCCGGACACGCCCCGCTCGAACACGTGCGCCGCTAGCTCGTCCGGCACGCCGGGGCCCGCGTCACTGACCTCGATCAGCACCATGCCGTCCCCGCGTCGGGCGCTGACCTGCACGGCACCGGTCCCGTAGCGCAGCGAGTTGTCCAGCAGCACACCGAGCGATTCACGCAACCGGCCCGGCGTGGCCCTGGCCAGCAGGCCTTCCGGTACCCGCAGCCGCAGCGGCCTGCCCTTGGCTCGCAGCAGCTCCCGCCACTCGGCGACCATCGTGGGCATGCGCAGCGCGAGATTGATCGGCTGCGCCTCGGCCGCCCTGGCCGCACTGGCCGCGGCCAGCAGCTCGTCCAGTACCTGGGCCAGCCGTTCTGCCTGGTCCAGCGCCGCGGACGCGTCGTCCGCGGTCTCCGGGTTCGCCGCCACGACCAGCGTCTCCAGCCGCAGCTGTAGCGCGGTGAGCCTGCTGCGCAGCTGGTGCGACACATCGCCGACCAGCTCGCGTTCCCGCTGTACCAGCAGCGCCAGCGCGGACGCGGACGTGTCCAGCGCATCGGCGACCGAGTCCAGTTCGGGCACGCCGTAGCGGCTGCTGTCCGGCCGGAAGTCGCCCGCACCGAGCCGGGTGGCGCGGTCAGCCACGTGGCGCATCGGTTCGGTCAGTCTTCGGGCCGTGACCGTCGCGACGACCGTGCCGGTGCTGATGGACAGCACCACCAGCAGCACCACGAACACCGCGACCTCGGCCTGCAGCCTGCGCATCGGGCCTGCCGGTTCGGCCAGCCGCACGGTCCCGTTGCCCGCGACCTGCGCCGACTCGGAGATCGAGTCCGACCCGATGCGCGGGCCGGCTGTCATCGACTCCTTGCCGGGCAGCGTCAGGATGATCTCGCCGCCGGGCGGCGCGAGCACGGACAGTTGGTGCAGGTCAGGCTGCCTGCCTGCGTCCAGTTCCTGGTTCACGCTGGTGGCCAGCCGTTGCGCGAGGCTGAGCAGGTTGCTTTCGGTCAGTGTCTCGACCATCTGCATAGCGGTGTAGCCGAGTGGCACACCCAGCGCGCAGGCGGTCACGGCCACCGCGAGGAGGATGGCCAGCAGGATGCGTCGCCGCACGCGAACCTCCCCCCGCTACCGGGCTACAGCGTTAGTCAGCATTGAACCGGAAGCCGACTCCACGCACGGTGGCGATCCGTCGTTCCGCCGACCTCGGGCTGCCGTCGCCGAGTTTGCGGCGCAGCCACGACATGTGCATGTCCAGCGTCTTGCTGTTGCGCAGCTCGGGCCCGTTCCACACCTCGAACAGGATCTCTTCCCTGGTCACGACGTGTCCAGCGTGTTGCATGAGCACCCGCAGCAGCTCGAACTCCTTGTTCGCCAGCTGGATCTCGGCACCTTCGACGGTCACCAACCGCGCACCCAGGTCCATCCGCACGCCGCTGGCCTCGATCGTCTCCGGCGACCGACGCCGCAGCAGCGCCCGGATCCTGGCCATCAGCTCGGCCAGCCGGAACGGCTTGGCCACGTAGTCGTCAGCGCCCGCGTCCAGGCCGACGACGAAGTCGACCTCGTCCGCCCGAGCGGTCAGCATCAGCACCGGCAGGCCACGTCCGGCCGAGCGCAGCCGCCGGCACACCTCGAGCCCGTCCATGCCCGGTAGCCCCAGGTCCAGCACCAGCAGGTCGGCGGCACCGTTGTTGGCTGCCTCCAACGCGGCGGGGCCGTCGACGACGACCTGGACCAAGTAACCCTCCCGATGCAGTGCCCTGGACAACGGTTCGGCGATCGCCGGATCGTCCTCCGCCAGCAGCACCACGTTCACCGAGTTCTCCTCCGCGGTTCGGGCACCCAGTCCGTCAGGACACCAAGGGTATTCATGACAGCATCCATACCGTGTCACTCGACCAATCTGATAGCGAACTCGCCATTCGTCTCGCGGACGCCGCGGACGAGATAACCGCCGCCCGGTTCCGCGCCCACGACCTGAGAATCGACCGCAAACCCGACCGCACCCCCGTCACCGACGCCGACCTCGCCGTCGAGGACCGCATCCGCGAACTGCTCGCCGAGGCCCGCCCGACCGACGTGGTCGCGGGCGAGGAACGCGGCGGCACGGTCGGCGCGGGCCGAACGTGGCTGGTGGACCCCGTTGACGGCACGAAGAACTTCCTGCGCGGGGTGCCCGTCTGGGGCACCCTGATCGCGCTGTTGATCGACGGCGTGCCCGTGGTCGGCGTCGCCAGCGCACCCGCGTTGGGCAGGCGCTGGTGGGCGGCCACCGGGCACGGGGCGTGGACGTCGGCGGTCGGCGTCGCCGAGCCGTGGCGCATCTCGGTGTCCGGTGTGGACAACCTGGCTGACACGTATTTGTCCACTACCGACGTGAACTCCTGGGCGGAGCACCACTCGCGGGAGGCCTATCTGCGGTTGGTCGACGCCTGCTGGGAGAGTCGCGCGTTCGGCGACTTCTGGCAGCACTGCCTGGTCGCCGAGGGCGCCATGGACCTCGCCGCCGAGCCGATCGTGAACGAGTGGGACGTGGCCGCACTGCAGGTCATCGTGCAGGAGGCAGGCGGCCGGTTCACCGATCTGCGCGGTCACGCACGCCACGACGGCGGCTCCGTGCTGTCCAGCAACGGCCGCGTGCACGACGCCGCGCTGGCCACGCTCGGGCCGCCACCGGGCAGCTGAGCGGCACCACGTCACTGGGCGGTGGTCAGTGCTCCCCTGACCACCTGTGCGAACACCAAACGACCGAACAGGTAGTAACACGCCACCTGCTCGTTGGTGAATCGGGCCCAGTCGTATCGGTTGCCCTGTTCGCGCCAGAACACCTCCCAGGAGACAGCGAGGTCAGCTCCG
Source organism: Candidatus Melainabacteria bacterium (assembly GCA_963780635.1). Classification (GTDB taxonomy): domain Bacteria; phylum Actinomycetota; class Actinomycetes; order Mycobacteriales; family Pseudonocardiaceae; genus DATEPR01. Next base: position 633,156 of record CAWACW010000011.1, on the reverse strand, counting down.
TCCTCACCGGGTTGTTCGTCGCGTAACAGGCACCAAGCGTTATCAGCTTCGGCGCCGATGGACACGATTTCCTGCGGCACACCGGCCGCGGCCAGCCATCTGATGATCGACTCAATGTCCATCGTCATCCGTTCCGGTGATCTCGATCAGGTAGCCCAGGGCGATCAGGTCGGCTGCCGGGTAGACGGCCCGGTAGCGCTCGCCGCCACCCGGCTGGCCGAACCAGGCCGCGGCGAGCGTGCGCCATACGGGCAGGTCGCGGGTGACGCGGTAGCGGTGGTACCCGGCGGCGAGGTGGTCGGGCGGCAGGGATCGGCGGGCGAACGGCGTGCCGTCCTCGCCGAACACCCTGCCCTCTGGCGTGCCGAACCGGTCGAGCACGGTGCCCGGCGTCAGCACGATCGGTTCGCCGGTGTCGCAGCCGCCCTCGGGGAACAACTCGCCGGGCGGCCACGCGTACTCGGCCTGCTGCTCGCCGTCGGCGGGGCGGACCAGGAACCGGTGGTCCCAGTCGCGTTCGTGCTGACCGCCGAGCGGGTCGTGGCCTTCGGCCAGTTCGGCGACCTCGGGGTCGGCCGGTGCGAAGCCGTGGTGCGCGGGCGGTGCCGTGGCGGCCGTCCCGGTGTCGACCAGGTGCGATTCGGGGTGGTCGTGCGGCTCGAACCGCAGGCCCGCCGCGAAGTCGGTCTCCTCGGCGGGCGGCGGCAGTTGCCGGGCCGGGCGCGCCGACGCCTTGGGTAGTTGGCCGATCGGGAACAGGTACACCAGGAACAGCGCGACCTCGTCCCGGCGCGGGCTCGGCCTGCCCGGTCCGGCGGACACTCCGGGCAGCGCGGCCACGGTCCGCCGTCCCGGCTGCTCGGCTGCCGAACGCGGTCCGTCGACCACGCCGACGACGCCCTGGGCTTGAGCCGCGGCGCGACCCGCCGGCGCCGGGGTCGAGCCGGCGGTCGCGGCGGGCGGCGGGGTCGACGCGATCGGCGGTGCGGCGGCGACCGGCGGCGGTGCCGCCGCGAAGTTGGGGGCCGGGGTGCCGAACGACGGGGTCGGGGCCGCGCTGATCGGGGCGGCGTGCTGCATCGGGACCGCGGCGATGGGTGCGCCGGCCGGTCCGGCGAAGGCGGCCGGCGGCGGCGCGACGGTCGGGGCGGCCGACTGGGCAACGGTGAGGCCCATCGGCGGGGTCGGGACGTGGCCGGGATCGTGACCGCCGAGCACGGGACCGATCGGCTGGGCCGGGCCGCCGGGGGTACTGATCGGGATCGGGCCGGTCCGACCGCCGTCGATCCCCGGCCCGGGACCACCGCCGCTGCCCGCTTGCGAGCCGAGCAAGCCGCCCGGGCCGGGACCGCCGTGGCCCGGCTGGGCGAGGAGCGGACCGGTCGCCGCGGCCGGGCCGTCGTGCCCCGACGGCCCCTGCGACCCCAGCAGTCCGTCGTGCCCACCGACTGGGGCGATCGAACCGTCCTGGCCCAGCGAACCGTCATGCCCACTCACACCCACCTGGGCCAACGGACCTTGCGAACCCAGCAATCCCGCATGCCCACCAACACCCACCTGGGCAAGCGGACCCTGCTGGCCCAGCGAACCGTCATGCCCACTCACACCCACCTGGGCCAACGGACCTTGCGAACCCAGCAATCCCGCATGCCCACCAACACCCACCTGGGCAAGCGGACCCTGCTGACCCAGTAAGCCGTTCTGGCCGGTCAACCCCGCGGGCGCGGGCGGCCCGGCCGAGCCCACGACCCCGTTCTGGCCGAGCGGACCTTGCGACCCGGGCAATCCGCCCCGCCCGGTCACACCCGTCTGGGCCAACAGACCTTGCTGGCCCAGCAATCCCGCATGTCCACCAACACCCACCTGAGCGAGCGGACCCTGCTGGCCCAGCGAACCGTCATCCCCACTCACGCCCACCTGGGCCAACGGACCTTGCGAACCGAGCAAGCCGTGCTGGCCCGTCACCCCCGCGTGCACCAGTGCGCTGTGCTGCCCCAGCGCGCCGTTGTGGCCGGTCGCTGCCGGTTGGGACTGGGCGTTGTCCAGGCGGATGGAGTTGGTCAGGGAGTGGTTGACCTGGGCGACGCTGCTCGCGGTTCCCCGCACGGCCGTGCGCAGACCGGCCAGGGCCGTCGGATGACCCGCTGCCGCGGCCTGGTTGGCCGCGTCCGTGTTCTTGGCCAGGTCCACCAGGTGCGAGACGATCCGGACCTTCGCCGCGCCCACCTCGTCGGCCGCGTGGTCGAGTCGGTCTGCCGCCTCGGTGCAGCCGCTGGCCGTGCTGGTCAGGTGGCCCGTGTCGGGTGCGACGAACGTCTGCCAGTGCTGGTGCGCCGCCGTGCCGGTCGAACCCGATACCGCCGACAGCGCCTGGCCGGCCGAACCGTCGGCGTCCTTCGTCAGGGACGTGAGCTGCGCGCCTGCCTGGCGCCACGCCTGCGCGGTGGACCGCATGGCCTCCTCGTCGGCCTGCGGCCACCGCACCCCGGCCCGCGCTGCCACGTCGGCCAGCTCGGCGGGCAGTTCGATCCCCATCACTGCCCTCCCAGGTCCAGCAGCCGTGCACCGTATTCGTCGGCCTGCTGGTACCCGGCGGCCGTGGTGGCGAACCGGTCGCCGACGTCGGTCAGCTTGCCGGGTAGCCCGGCGAGCTGGTCGATGGTGCCGTCCGCGGGTGGCACGTGCGCGCCCGCGAAGCTCCGGCCCGCCGGGTCGTCGCCCCAGCACGAACCGGCGGCGGCCAGTGCGGAGCGCAGCTGGGTGTGGATCGCGCTGACCTGGTCGGCGTAGCCGGGGAAGTCGGCGGCGTGTTGCGCGAGCTTGGCCGGGTCGGCCTGGAATCCGTTGTCCACCATCGTCATCGACCTCGCCCGGCCTGCTTCATCCAGGTCGTTTCCTCGTAGGTCTCGTCGTCGTCCCTGGTCGGGCGCACGGTTCGGGCGACGATCGCCGGTTCGATCTCCTCGGGCGTCAGGTCGGCCCGGCCGGAGAGCACGGCGGCCGGATCGACGTCCGCCGGTAGCACCGGGGCCAGCGCGGCCCTGGCCCGCTCACCCGCCTGGACGGCCGCAGCGCGGGTCGCGCGCAGCACCGCCTGCGCCAGCTCGGCGGGCCGGTAGCGCTGGTACGCCTCCTCGTCGATGACGAGGCCGGACAGCGTGCCCGCCGAGTCCACGGTGGCCCTGATCAGGCCGTCCGGGCTGGTCGCGGACTCACTGATGGACAGCAGAGCACGCTGCACCGACGCCAGCTGCTCCCTGCTGCGCCGGTAGTCGGCGAGCAGTTCGGCAACCTCGTCCCGGTCGTTGGTCGACACGGCCACCTCCGCCGGACATCGTCCTAGGGTGCAGGGTCTGACGAAGCGGATCGACGGACGGTTTCACTCGATCGAGAATTCGTCGTGACGTCAGCCCGCCAGTGCGCGCACTACCCGCGACGGGCTCGGTCTGCCGAGGTGCCCGGCGATCCAGGCACTGGTCGCGACCAGCTTGTCCAGATCCACTCCGGTCCGGATGCCGAGGCCGTCGAGCATCCACACGAGATCCTCGGTGGCGAGATTCCCGGTGGCCGACTCGGCGTACGGGCAGCCACCGAGGCCACCCGCCGACGAGTCCACACAGGACACTCCCATCCGGAGCGCGGCCAGCGTATTGGCCAGGGCTTGGCCGTAGGTGTCGTGGAAGTGCACGGCCAGCCGGTCGACCGCTATGCCGGTGGCCAGGAAGCCGCCGAGCAGCGCCTCGACCTGACCCGCCGTGGCCACGCCGATCGTGTCGCCGAGTGAGAGCCGGCTGCAGCCGAGGTCGACCAGCCGGGTACCCACGGAGATCACCTGAGCCGGGTCGACACGGCCCTGCCAAGGGTCGCCGAAACACATCGACACGTACGCCCGCACGTCCAGGCCTTCGGCCCGGGCCCTGGCCACGACCGGCTCGAACATCGCGAACTGCGCGTCCAGCGAGCTGTTCAGGTTGCGCTTGGCGAACGTCTCGGTCGCGCTGCCGAAGATCGCGATGTGCCGGACACCGGCGGCCAGCGCCCGGTCCAGGCCGCGCTCGTTGGGCACCAGCACCGGATAGCTGACGCCGTCGCGCTGGTCGAGTCCGGCCAGCAGGTCCTCGGCATCGGCGAGTTGCGGCACCCATTTCGGCGACACGAAGCTGGTGGCCTCCAGGATGCGCAGGCCCGCGTCCGCAAGCCGGTCCAGGAACTCCAGCTTCACGGCCAGCGGCAGCACCGTCGACTCGTTCTGCAGCCCGTCGCGCGCGCCGACCTCCCAGATCGTCACCTCGGCAGGCAGCGCACCCTGCTCCGGCGACGGGACGACGGTCGGCAGACCCACCTCGCGCGCGCCCACGTCAGCGCTCCCCGGAGTAGCGGGTGGCCCGGAAGTCGTCGTTCGGGTTGTCGTTGACCTCGCGGTAGAGCAGCGAGTGGACGTACTCGACGTTCGGGATGTCGTCGAACTCCAGCGGTTCGTCCGACGCCGACTCGATGATCAGCGTGCCCGCGCCCCAGATGCGGTCGATCAGGCCGTGCTCGAAGCGGACGCTGTTGATCCGGGACAGCGGGATGTCCATGCCGGTCCGGTTGAGGATGCCGTCGCGCACCATGACGCGGTCGGTGGTCACGATGAAGTGGGTGGTGCGCCAGCGCATCAGCGGCATGATCGTCAGCCACACGATGACCAGGACGGCGACGACCACGATCGCGATCTGCGCCGGAAAGTGCCAGGTCTGCTTGTTTACCAAGGCTTCCAGGTACGCGGCGGCGGCGACGGCGATCAGGAAGGCCAGGACCGGCAGGATCAGCATCTTCCAGTGCGGGTGCTTGTGGATCACCACCTCCTCGCCCTCGGTCAGGACGTTGTCGGGGTACGCCACGTCGATCCTCCGTCGGGTTGCGGGCCTGGATTCACGGTACTGCGTGCGGGCCTGTCGATCAGTCAGTCACACGCAGATGGACCACGTCGCCAGCGGACACGGTGTGGTCGGTGCCGTCGGCCGTGCGCAGCAGCAGGCTGCCGTCCGGGCCGATGCCGGTGGCGACGCCGGTGAGCGTGCGCGCGGGCAGTTCGACCCGGACCTCGTCGCCGACGGTCGCGCTGTAGCCGACGTACTCGCTGTGCATCCCGGCCGTCTCGGGGTCGCCGCCCGCGGCGCGCCAGGCGTCCTCCAGCGTCGCGACCTCGGTGAGCAGCCGGATCGCGAGATCGGCGCGGTCCAGGCGGGTGGCGCCCGTATCGGCCAGCGACGTGGCCGCGAGGCCACCGGCACCGGGCGGCACGTCCTCGGACAGTGACGCCACGTTGAGCCCGATACCGAGTACGACGCCACCGTCGATGGCCTCCGCGAGCACGCCGGCGCCCTTGCCGCGGTCCGGGCCGAGCAGCAGGTCGTTGGGCCACTTCAGCACGGCTTGCGCACCCGCCCACCGGGCCGTGCGCACCAGCGCGATCCCGGCCAGCATGGTCAGCCAGGCCCGCCGCCGCGGGGGCACCTCGGTGGGCCGCAGCAGCACGCTGAGGTACAGGCCGCCCACCGGTGAGGCCCAGGTCCGCGACCGCCTGCCCTGGCCCGCGGTCTGCCGCTCGGCGATCAGCACGGTCCGGTCCGCGGCGCCCCGGCCGGCCGCGACGACGAGGTCCGCGTTGGTGGACGCCGTGCTGGCCACGACCTCCACGGCCGCGTAGGGCGGGACGAGGGCCGCGCGCAGGGAGTTGGGGTTCACCCGGCACAGGATAGGAGTGCCCGTTCCCGCGGACCGGTCGGAGCGGGACGGCCGCGGGACGGGCACGCCGCACAGCGTGCGACCTCGACCTGGGTGCAGGTCAAGTCCGTGACGTGGGCAACGCCCGGCCGGTGCGGACGGCGACCGTGGCTAGGCTTGCTGGTCATGAGCAGCGCGACCGTGCCCATCGGGGACCCGAGCGAGGAATCGCCTGACCAGCCGGACGTCCACACGACGGCAGGCAAGCTGGCCGACCTGTACCGCCGCAACGAGGAGGCCGTGCACGCGGGCTCGGAGCGCGCGGTCGAGCGGCAGCACGCCAAGGGCAAGAAGACGGCACGCGAGCGGATCGACATGCTCCTGGACCCGGGTTCGTTCGTCGAGCTGGACGAGCTGGCCAGGCACCGGTCGACGAACTTCGGCCAGGAACACAACCGCCCCTACGGCGACGGCGTGGTCACCGGCTACGGCACGGTCGACGGCCGGGGCGTGTGCGTGTTCAGCCAGGACGTCACGGTGTTCGGCGGGTCGCTGGGTGAGGTCTACGGCGAGAAGATCGTCAAGGTGATGGACCTCGCACTCACCACGGGCAGGCCCATCGTCGGCATCAACGAGGGCGGCGGTGCGCGCATCCAGGAGGGTGTCGTCTCGCTGGGCCTGTACGGCGAGATCTTCCGCCGCAACACGCACGCGTCCGGCGTGATCCCGCAGATCTCGCTGATCATGGGCGCGAACGCGGGCGGCCACGTCTACTCGCCCGCGCTGACCGACTTCGTGGTGATGGTCGACAAGACCTCGCAGATGTTCATCACCGGACCGGACGTGGTCAAGACGGTCACCGGCGAAGAGGTGTCGTTCGAGGAACTGGGCGGCGCGCGCACGCACAACACCAAGTCGGGCAACGCGCACTACCTGGGCACCGACGAGGAGGACGCCGTCTCCTACGTCAAGGAGCTGCTGTCCTACCTGCCGTCGAACAACCTCGCCGAGCCGCCCGCGTTCCACGACACCGGCGACAGCGTGCCCGGGTCGATCGCGGACTCGATCACCGACTCCGACCGCGAGCTGGACACTCTGATCCCCGACTCGGCGAACCAGCCCTACGACATCCACGAGGTCATCACCCGGGTCCTGGACGAGGGCGAGTTCCTCGAGGTGCAGCAGCTGTACGCGCCCAACATCGTGGTCGGCTTCGGCCGGGTGGACGGGCAGAGCGTCGGCGTGGTGGCCAACCAGCCGACGCAGTTCGCCGGCTGCCTGGACATCAACGCAGCCGAGAAGGCGGCCCGGTTCGTGCGCACGTGTGACGCTTTCAACGTGCCCGTGCTGACCTTCGTCGACGTGCCCGGCTTCCTGCCGGGCACCGACCAGGAGTGGAACGGCATCATCCGGCGCGGCGCGAAGCTGATCTACGCGTACGCCGAGGCGACCGTGCCGCTGGTCACGGTGATCACCCGCAAGGCGTACGGCGGCGCGTATGACGTGATGGGGTCCAAGCACCTGGGCGCGGACGTGAACCTCGCCTGGCCGACGGCGCAGATCGCGGTGATGGGAGCGTCGGGCGCGTCGAACATCGTGCACCGCAGGACGCTCGCCGCGGCCGCCGAGCGCGGCGAGGACGTGAACGCGCTGCGGGCCAAGCTGGACCAGGAGTACGAGGACACGCTGCTCAACCCGTACATCGCGGCGGAACGCGGCTATGTCGACTCGGTCATCCCGCCGTCGTTCACCCGCGGCTACGTGGCCCGGTCGCTGGCGATGCTGCGGGAGAAGCGCAAGACGCTGCCGCCGAAGAAGCACGGCAACATTCCGCTGTAGGCGGCGTCGGATCCGGGGCGGCTCGTTCGACGTAGAGGTGTGCGCAAACACCACGGGAGGCACCATGACGGACCCGGCCGAGCGGCCGCTGCTCCGGATCGTCCGGGGCGCGCCCGACGACGAGGAACTGGCGGCGGTGACCGCGGTCGTCGCGAGCCTGGCGGCGGCCGGCGACGGAGATTCCGGCGCGCGACCGCCGCGGTCCCGCTGGGCCGACCGCGCGAGCCTGGTTCGCCGCCAGTTGCCCACCGGCCCAGGCGCCTGGCGCGCATCGGCCTTCCCCGGCTGACCCGACCAGCCGGACCACTCCGATCACCGCCCGAACAGCGCCCGATCGGCGGTCCGGTGACCGGTCTATCACCGCCCGATCACGGCCCGATCGGCGCCCGATCACCGCCCGATCACGGTGGTCCGGTGACCGGTCGAGCACGTGCGTCCAGCCGCTCGCCGATCGGCGCCCGATCATCGCCTGACCACCGCCTGATCGGCGCCTGACCACCGCCTGACCACCGCCTGATCGGCGCCCGATCACCGTCTGATCGGTGGTCCGGTGGCCGGTCGAGCGCGTGGGTCCAGCCGCTCGCCGGTCGGCGCCAGCCGCACCGTGGCGGGCGGATCCGTCCACACTCCGCCGGAGCTGCTGTCGCGGCACGCCGGTCGCCTCAGCACGGTCGCCTCAGCACGGTCGCCTCAGCACGACCGCCGTGGCCAGGACCGCCGTGGCCAGGACCGCCGGCCGACAGCAACAAACAGGCCGGTCCGGCTCGTGTTGGCGCTGCCGTGCGCTGTCTCGGCCGTTGAACGGGCCGTGCGTCACCGAGCCGCGGGCTCCACCTCATCGGGTTTGACTTCGGGCTCCCACTCTGTATATTCCACGTGGAATATTTGGCGCGGATTGATTGATCGGGGGCAAGCAGTGCCTGGAGGACTCACGCCGTTGGCCCTGGCTGCCATGGAAGTACTGCACGATGGGCCGAAGCACCCGTACGAGATTCACCAGACCATGCAGGAACGGGAGGCGTGGCGGCTGGTCAAACTGACCACCGGCTCGCTGTACCACACGATCGACCGGCTGGAGAGGGACGGCCTGATCCAGGCCGTGGAGACCAGCCGGGAGGGCCGTCGGCCCGAGCGCACCACCTACCGGCTCACCGACGTCGGCCGGGACGCCTTCGCGGCCCGGCTGCGCTCGATCATCGCCGAGCCGGCCACCGAGTACCCGCAGTACGCGGTGGCCGTCGCGCTCCTGCACACGCTGGACCGGGCGGACGCTCTCGTGCAACTGCGCAGGCGGGCGATCTCCCTGGCGGCGGGCGTCGCAGCGGAACGGGTCATCCGCGAACGGCTCACCGAGTGTGAGGTGCACGAGCTGTACTGGATCGACGTCGACCTCCGGGTCGCCCAGCGGGAGACCGAGCTGGCCTGGACACAGGCGTTGATCGAACGACTGGAAACCCGGCAGCTGACGTGGCCGATCGGCCCCGGCGCCGGAAAGGACGGATCCGACCGGCTCCAGCCGCTGCTGGGTCTGGTGGACAAGGGGAAGCAGGAGCACGCACGATGAGCGACATCCCGGCCGTGACAGTCGGCCGCAGACAGGTCAACCCATGGGCCGCGTTAGGGGCGCTGTCCATCGGCTTCTTCATGATCATGCTCGACACCACGATCGTCAACGTGGCGATTCCGGCCATGCTGCGGGGCAGCCTGCACGCAACGCTGAACCAGATCATCTGGGTGAACAGCGTCTACCTGCTCACCTACGCGGTGCCGCTGTTGCTCACCGGCCGGCTCGGTGACCGGGTGGGCCGCAAGCCGATGTTCCTCATCGGCCTGTCGATCTTCACGCTCGCGTCGCTGTGCTGCGGTCTGGCGGGCACACCCGGGCTGCTGATCGCGGCACGCGCCGTGCAGGGTCTGGGCGCCGCCGCGATGGCACCGCAGACGATGTCCTTCATCACCGCGATGTTCCCGCCGGCGCGCCGGGGCGCGCCGATGGGTATGTGGGGCGCGGTGGCCGGTGTCGCCACGATCGCGGGACCGCTGCTGGGCGGCGTGCTGGTGGACAACCTGGGCTGGCAGTGGATCTTCATGGTGAACGTGCCGATCGGCGTGATCGGCTTCGTGCTCGCGATACTGTTCGTGCCGGGCCGCCAGAAGCGCAACCAGCACCGGTTCGACGTGCTGGGCACCGTTCTGTTCAGTCTCGGCCTGCTCGCGATCGTGTTCGGCGTGCAGAACGGGCAGCAGTACGACTGGGGCGCGGTGTGGGGGCCGATCGGCATCCCGGAGATCATCGGCCTGGGCGTGGTGCTGCTGATCCTGTTCGTGATCTGGCAGCGGGTGAACCGCAACGAGCCGCTGCTGCCGCTGTCGTTGTTCGGCCACCGCACGTTCTCCGCCGCCAATCTGGCCAATGTCTGCATCGGGTTCTCGATCACGGGCATGTTCCTGCCCGTGATCATCTTCGTGCAGTCCGTGCTCGGGCTGTCGCCGGTGGAGTCGGGCCTGGTGACGCTGCCGATGTCGCTGGTGTCCGGGGTGGTCGCGCCGTTCGCGGGCAGGCTGTCCGACCGGTTGTCCGGCAAGTACGTGGCGATGTTCGGGTTCGTCGCGCTGGCTGTGGGTGTCGCCTGGCTCGCGGTGCAGATCAACGTCGGCATCAACGTGTGGACGCTGGTCGGGCCGCTGGTCGTGGCAGGCCTGGGCATCGGCTGCATCTTCTCGCCACTGGCGAACCTGGCGACCAGCACAGTCGCGCCGCCGCTGATGGGTGCCGCGTCCGGCGTCTTCAACACGACCCGGCAGGTCGGCGGCGTGCTGGGCAGCGCGGCGATCGGCGTGCTGTTGCAGGCCAGGCTGACCGTGTCCCTGCACGCGGCAGCCGTGACCGCGGCCACGCAGCTGCCTGCCGCGTTCCGTGCCGACTTCGTCAACGGCATGGCACAGGCAGCCAGTTCGGCCTCGGCGGAGGGCGGTGCGGGCGGCTGCCAGCTGCCCCCCGGCGTGCCGGCGTCGGCGGCGGCACAGGTGTGCCGGCTCGGCGCGACCGTGTTCGACACCGGCTTCACCGACGCGGCCAAGGTCACACTGATCCTGCCCGCCGCCGTGATCGCGCTGGGTGCGATCGCCTGCATCGCGATGGCCAGGCGCCCGCGCCGTCCCGCGGTGGCCGCTCCGCCGCCTCCGCAGCAGCAGGAGGACGCCGTCGTGGCCTGACGCGCAGGGGTACGGGGCCGGCCGGTTGGTCGGCCCCGTACCCTTTGCCGCCGTGCAACTCGTCCTCGCTTCCGCGTCCCCGGCCCGGCGTGCGGTGCTCCGAGCCGCGGGCGTCGAACCGGTGGTGATCGTCTCGGGCGTCGACGAGGACGCCGTGGTCGCCGGGCTCACCGACCCGACGCCGCCCGACACGGTGGCCGCGCTGGCCACGGCCAAGGCGGAGGCCGTCGCCGCGACGCTGACCGAACATCCCGAGGTCGTCGTCGTCGGCTGCGACTCGATGCTGTTCATGCCGACCCCGGACGGTCCCGAACTGGTGGGCAAACCGGGCACTGTCGACCGCGCCCGCAAGCGCTGGTCCGGCATGTCCGGCGGCACCGGGCACCTGCTGACCGGGCACGCCGTGCTGCGGCTGGCCGGCGGCGTGGTCACCGCGCGCGCCGGCGGGGTACGGAGCACCGAGGTGCGTTTCGCCACCATCACCGATCGCGAGCTGGAGGCGTACCTGGCCACCGGCGAGCCGCTCGCCGTCGCGGGCGGGTTCACCCTGGACGGCCTGGGCGGCTGGTTCGTCGAGGGCGTGGACGGCGACCCGTCCAGCGTGATCGGCATCAGCCTGCCGCTGACCCGGCAACTGCTGGCCGATGTGGGTGTCAGCGTGGTGGACCTGTGGCCGGCCGAAGGGTGAGGCTGCTCTCGTTCCGGCTGGTCGCGCAGTCCGTAAACTGCCTGCAAAGCTCCCGTCCGCACGCCGGGTGGGTAGGAAACCGGTCATCAAGGAGGTAGGCGTGCCCGAGCCGAGTGTGGCGGCGCAGGGACCGACGACGCTGCGCAAGGTGTTGGTCGCGAACCGGGGCGAGATCGCGGTGCGCGTGATCCGGGCATGCCGGGACGCAGGCCTGGCCAGCGTGGCCGTGTACGCCGATCCGGACCGCGACGCCCCGTTCACGCGACTGGCCGACGAGGCGTTCGCCCTGCACGGCAACACTCCCGGGGACACCTACCTGAGCATCGACAAGCTGCTCGACGTGGCCAAGCGTGCCGATGCCGACTCGGTGCACCCCGGCTACGGCTTCCTGTCCGAGAATGCCGAGTTCGCGCAGGCCGTGATCGATGCCGGCCTGATCTGGATCGGCCCGGACCCGCACGCCATCCGCGACCTGGGTGACAAGGTCACCGCCCGGCACATCGCGACCAAGGCTGGCGCGCCACTGGTGCCCGGCACCTCGGAGCCGGTCAACGGGCCGGACGAGATCATCGCGTTCGCCGACGAGTACGGCCTGCCGGTGGCGATCAAGGCGGCGTTCGGCGGTGGCGGCCGTGGTCTGAAGGTGGCCAGGACCCGCGAGGAGATCCCCGAGCTGTTCGAGTCGGCCGTGCGCGAGGCGGTGAGCGCGTTCGGTCGCGGCGAGTGCTTCGTGGAGCGCTACCTGGACAAGCCGCGGCACGTCGAGGCCCAGGTGCTGGCCGACAAGCACGGCAACGTGATCGTCGTCGGCACCCGCGACTGCTCGTTGCAGCGTCGCCACCAGAAGCTCGTCGAGGAGGCACCCGCGCCGTACCTGTCCGACGAGCAGCGCGCCACGATCCACGCGTCCGCCAAGGCGATCTGCGCCGAGGCCGGCTACTCCGGCGCGGGCACGGTCGAGTACCTGGTCGGCACCGACGGCACGATCTCGTTCCTGGAGGTCAACACACGGCTGCAGGTCGAGCACCCGGTCAGCGAGGAGACCGCGGGCGTCGACCTGGTCCGCGAGCAGTTCCGGATCGCGGCGGGCGAACCGCTGCGGTTCACCGAAGACCCCACGCCGCGCGGCCACGCCATCGAGTTCCGGATCAACGGCGAGGACGCGGGCCGCAACTTCCTGCCGGCACCCGGCACGGTCACCACGTGGATCGCACCCGAAGGCCCTGGCGTCCGGGTGGACTCCGGCGTCGAGTCGGGAGCGGTCATCGGTGGTGCGTTCGACTCGCTGCTGGCGAAGGTGATCATCGTCGGTGAGGACCGCACGCAGGCCCTGGAGCGTGCCCGCCGGGCCCTGGACGAGCTGGTCGTCACCGGCATGGCCACGGTGCTGCCGTTCCACCGGGCCGTCGTGCGCGACCCGGCGTTCGTCGGCGACGAGAACGGCTTCACCGTGCACACGCGGTGGATCGAGACCGACTTCGACAACACGATCCCGCCGTTCGAGGGTGCCGCCGATGCGGACGAGGCGGAGCCCCGGCAGACCGTGGTCGTCGAGGTCGGTGGCAGGCGGCTGGAGGTGTCGCTGCCCGGTGACCTGGCCATCGGTGGTGGCGGTGGCGGGGCCACCAAGGCCAAGCCGCGCAGGCGTGCGGGCGGCAAGTCCGCGACCGCGGTGTCCGGCGACGCGGTGGCCGCGCCGATGCAGGGCACGATCGTCAAGGTCGCGGTGGCCGACGGGCAGCAGGTCGAAGCCGGTGAGCTGCTCGTGGTCCTGGAGGCCATGAAGATGGAGAACCCGGTCACCGCGCACAAAGGCGGCACGGTGACCGCGCTGTCCGTGGCTCCTGGGGACGCTGTGACGCAGGGTGCGGTACTGCTGGAGATCAAGGACTAGTCACGGCGCTCTCTAGGCCGGATGTCACGGCCTTCTCGACGTGAACAGCCGTACGATCGGGTTGTGGCCGACGTGCAGCCTTCCCAGATCCGTATCGGTGATTCCGAGCGGCAGTCCGCGCTGACCGCGCTCGGCGACCACATGGCTGCCGGCCGGCTGGACATCGACGAGTACGGCGACCGGAGTGCGCAGGTCTCCACGGCGAAGACCCGCGGCGAACTGCTCGCGCTGTTCAACGACCTGCCCGCGCCGCACCCGAGTTTCGGGCTGGAGCCGCGGCCCGCGCCACCGGCCCCACCGCCGCTGCCGGAGCCCCCGCCGCTGCCACAGGTGCCGATGCGCGCCCGCCTCGCGGCGGTGTCGGTGCCCACCGCGTTGCTGGCCGGGATCGTGCTCGCCTCGGTGTTCCACGTGTGGCTCTTCCTGCTGCTGCCGATGGCGCTCATGGTGTTCGGCGGCGCCATCTGGGGTGACGACTGGAAGCACCAGCGCCGCATGGCGCGGGATCGCTACCGCCAGCAGCGCAGGGACGTCCGCCGCCAGCGTTACTGGTGACCCGCTCCGGCATGGAACCGGTAGAGATCAACGCGGGTGCCTACTACCTGCGACAGCTGCGGGCCGACGACCGGCTGGACGACCGGCCCGCGCTGGTGGCCGCGTTCGCCGATCCCGACCTGCGCCGCTGGGTGACCCGGTGGCGCATCGACGACCTCGACATGGCGGCCGAGTACGTGGCGCGGCGGTCCGACGAGTGGGCAGCGGGCGAGCGCTGCTCGTGGGGCGTCGCCGAACCCGCGTCCGGTGCACTCCTGGGCGAGGTGGACCTGATCCGGCTGGACCCTGACTGGTCCACAGCCGAGGCCGGCTGCTGGATCGCACCCGACTGGCGTGGCAAGGGTGTCGCGGCGACCGCGCTGGGCGCCGCGTTGCGTTTCGGTGCCGCGACGCTGCCGCTGCGCCAGGTCGACTACCTGCACGCGCCGGACAACACGGCGTCCGAGCGGGTCGCGGGCAAGTGCGGTTTCGTCCGGGTCGGCGTCCGCGATGGCCTGGTGCTGCACAGCATGAGGTTCGCGGAAAGTCAGCGCTGAGTCACCCAGCGGGCACCTGTGCCCGCTACGGTGTCCGGGTGCGGAGCCCCCACCCGGGCCGTCTGGTAGCCGCGATCGGCATCGCCCTCGTGGCGGTGATCGGCATCGCTCTCGCGACGGGCGTCCAGACGCCGATCTTCACCGCGAACGAGCCGGGCAACCCGGCGCCCGCGCCCCGGCCCGCACCGCCCATCACCTCGTCCACGTCGGCGACCATGCCACCCCGGCCGGGCACGCTGTCGCTGACCGGGGTGGACCCGTGCGCGATCCTCACCGAGTCGCAGCGCCTGGACCTGAGCCTCGACTCGACCCAGACCCCGTACACCGACACCGAGTTCGACAAGGCGCGCGCGTGCACCATGCGGGGCAGCGACAGCGGGACCGTGGCGCGGCTCGCGCTGGTGCTGGACATGGGCGTCGACGTGTGGCTGTCCGACGAAGCCCAGGTGGTGAGCACCCCGGTGCTGGTCGGCGGCTGGCCGGCGCTGGTGATCCGCACGCCGGGCCTGGACGAGGCCTGCGACGTCGACGTGGACACCGGGCAGGACCAGTTCCTGGACGTGCTGTTCCGCGACGGCGGCAACAAGACCCCGATCCCGCAGGACACGCTGTGTCAGGGCGCGCAGCGGGTGGCCGAAGCGGCGGTCGTCAGCCTGAAGGCGCGCGGTTGACGCTGAGGCAAGGATTCGTCCACCCGAGGGTTGTTCACCGTCACGAGGCGATGTGCTCACGGAGGGTCGCTACAGTGGGACTGCCGCCGCACGTCAGGAGGTCGCCGTGGCGCAGTCCGACAGCACACCGCAGGCGACGCTCCGGGTGGACCGCGACTCCGTGCCGGGGTTGCGCAAGGTCTTCGACGACGCGCTGGCCAAGCTCGACGTGCAGATCGACCTGGCGATCAGTGGTGTCCGGGTAGCGCCGTGGGCGGGCGACCCGGTCAGCGCGAACGCGGCCGAGGACTTCAACGAGCACACGATCGACGGCGGCGATTCCGCCCTGGGCGCGCTGCTTGCCTACCAGCGACAGTTGAAGTCGGCCGCCGACGCGCTCGGCACTGTCGCGCGCGAGTACGACATCGTCGAGTCCGACACGACGTCGTCCTTCGGAGGCTGAGATGGGCGACCACCGCTGGCAGGGCTACAGCCACGAGCAGCTGTACGAGATGCTGCACTCCGGCCCGGGTGGCTCGGCCGCTGGGCCGGTGGCGGACAGGTGGTCGGCGATGTCCGGTGCGCTGGCGGACATCCAGCAGGAGATCAACGCGGGCGTGACCGGCTCGGGTGCCACCTGGGTGGGCAGCGCGGGCGACGCGGCCCGCGGCGTGCTCGGGCCGTTGGGCGAGTGGGCCCAGCAGGCCGCGTCGGCCGCCGACGTGATGCGGATCAGCACCGACCTGCAGGCCGACCTGCTGGGCAAGGCCCGCGCGGCGATGCCGGTGCCGATGCCCGCCCCGGTGCCGCCGTCCCCGCTCGCGCGGCTGTTCGGGGCGCAGGTCGACTACGAGACGGCCGAACTGGTCCAGCAGATCGGGCAAGAACAGGCGTACCAGGTGATGGCCGAGTACGAGGCGGCCACCGACGACAACACCAGCACCCTCGGCGACTTCGGCGAACCGCCGCAACTGGTCGTGGACGCGTCGCCGATCACCGGGGTGGCGGTCCGGGCACCGGTCTCCGAGCCGGAAGTGGCCGGGTCGCCGCCGAGGCTCTCCGGTGTCCCGGAGTCGATGTCCCCCGCCGGCCGATCCGGCTCCCGACCCGGTGAGTCCGCCCGTGTCGAACCGGAGCCGGCGCGGCAGTACACAGTGGACGAGGTCTCGACGTCGGCACCGGCCGACGACGCACCGCCGAGCCCGTCGCCCACACCGCCCACAGCGCCCACGTCGTCCACATCGCTCACGAGCCCGTCGTCCGCCGCGCCGGGCTCCCGTCCTGAAGTCGCGCCCGGAACCGGCCGAATCGGGTTGGGCCGGGTCGGCACGTCTGCTGCGGGCGGTGGCACCGGCACGTCGGCTGCCGGCAGTGGCACCGGCACGTCGGCTGCGCATGGCGGAAACGTGCGACCGTCGGCCCGAGGTGTCGCCGAGGGCGGCAACACGTCGACGTCCGCCGCCTCCCCCGCGGTGACCCCAGCCGGGCGCGCTCGCCGGACCGGGAGCGATTCGGCTGGTCAGAGCACCGGTCCGCAGAATGGTCGGTTCGCGGGCGGCGCGCTGGTCCCGGCCGCGAGGCGACCCGACGGTGAGGACGAGCCGGACGAGGTGCACGAGTCGAAGTACCTGATCGAGGCGGACGACATCTACGGGCGCCAGACGTACTCGCCGCCGGTGATCGGCGAGAGCCCGAGGCGCCGGTGACGGACGTGCTCGGGCCGTCGGTCGGGGCGGCGCCGATCACGATCTCGCCGGTGGAGTTCGACGTGCTGTGGGAGCACCTGCGGCTGGCGGAGATGCCGCTGGTGCTGCGGTTGCCGTCGCCGGGCAGGACGTACACAGAGCGTCGCCAGGTGACGGCCGGTGCGTGGCGGGCCTTGGCCGACCGTGGGCTGGGCACACCTTCGGCGGTGGACGACCGACTCGCGCAGTTGATGAGGCTGCTGGCCGAGCCGGAACGCGAGATCGACGGCAGGTTCGGCGCGACCAGGGGTGTCAGGTTGCTGGTGGCGGCGACCGGTGACGAGGCGGTTTTCGCGGTGCTGTCGAAGCGGGGTCTGGTGCTGTCCGAGGCGCCGGTGACCGGCCTGGCCAGGGAGGCGTTGTCGGTGCTGCCGGTGGTCGGGGCCGGGCAGGGTGAGTCGATCACGGTGCGCAGTTCGGTGCTGGACGCGGCGGCCGCCGAAGCTGCCACGCCGGAGGAGTTCGAGCTGGCACTGTGCCGCCGCGGCCTGCGACTACGCGACGCGACGACGCTCCGAATGATGCTCACCGGGGTCCGGAGGCAAGGCCAGTTCGGCGCAGCGGCCCGCAGCCCAAGGGGTCATCGCAGGCGTGCCCGGCACGTGGTCGGCTTCTTCGACACAGAGGGCGGCCGCTACCTGCAGTTGCGGGCGGAGGCCGAGGACGGCGAGGCGTGGAGCACGGTGTCCCCAGCCGACAACAGGCTCTTGATCACGCAGCTGACCGAACTGCTGGCAGCAGTGACAGCAAGCGCGGCCACGGAACGGTAGCGAGCCCAGAACCGCCGACGCCGCACCACAGCAGCACCCGGCACCCGGCCAACGACCGAACGGCCAACGCCCGGAACAGCTCGCCCGAACTCGCCGTCCACCGGCCGACAGACCGGCGCGAGCCGAAGCCGACCACCCCAGGGCCGACACACCGCGAACCACTCCCCCTCAAGCTGCCCATCCAGCGGTCAACACCCAGCAACATCCCGAACAGCTCACCCAAGGGACGACTCATCCGGGTGCCCGGCACGACCCGGCCATCCAACGGCCGACACGCGCCAGCCCCACCCAAGCCGACCATCCAACGGCCGGCGTTCAGCGGCGCCTCACGAACCGACCACCCAACGGACTACACATCCCGGCAACCCATACGAGCCGACCACCCAACGGCCATCACCCGGTCAGCACACACGAACCGGCCATCAAGCGGACGACCCACCGGCGCCGAACGGACAAACCGACCGCCCACTGGACGACGCGCTCCGATAACCGCCATGACCTGACCACCCGACGGCCAACACACGGCCGCCCACCCGAACCCACCGTCCAACGGCCAACACATCCGGGGCGACCTGCCCAATCCGGCCATCGAACGTCCAACACCTGATCAGCAGGCCCAAGCCGGCCATCGAGTGGACGACACGCGGGCTCTGGAACATCATGCGGGCGCTGGAACATGAAGCCGACCGCCAGAGGGACGACACACTTTTCCGGCAGTCGCCGCGAGCTGACCACCCAACAGCGAGCACACAGGCGTTCCGCCCGAACCGACCGCCCAATGGTCGACACATCCAGGTGATGCACACGAGCCGACCGCTCACCGGACGGCACATCGATAGCCAGCACCAGTCGGCCGCTCACCGGACGACACACCGGGCGGCACAACCGAATCGACCACCCAAGAGACGACATGCCGCCGGACGGCACGACCGAATCAACCGCCCACCGGACAACACACCGGGCGGCACAACCGAATCGACCACCCAAGAGACGACATGCCGCCGGACGGCACGACCGAATCAACCGCCCACCGGACAACACACCGGGCGGCACAACCGAATCGACCACCCAACGGACGACATGCGCGCCCGCCGAGTTCGGCACTGAACGGCCAACTCGGCAGGCCACAGCCTCTCGGCAGACAAGCCACTGGGTGGCCGGCTACCCGGCCACCCAGTTCAGCAATTCACTAGCCGTCGTCACCAAAGCAGGTGAATCGGGCGACAACGGCCCGGCCGATCATTCCGGGTCGAGTCGGCGGATCTCCGGCGCCTCCCGGCGACGCGCGTCGGCAGTCGAGTCGTCCGGCTCGTTCTGGGACTGGCGTTCCGCCTCCACCCGAGCCGCGTACGCCTTGACCTCGGTCGCGATCGTGTCCGCCGACCAGCCCAGCACCCGCCCCATCAAGTTGGCCACGGCCTCGGCGCAGTCCACGCCGCGGTGCGGGTACTCGATGGAGATCCGGGTGCGCCGGGTGAGCACGTCCTCCAGGTGCAGGGCGCCCTCGTGGCTCGCTCCGTAGACGATCTCGACCTGCAGGTAGTCCGGTGCGGCCGGGATCGGCTTGAGCAGCTCGGGATCGTTCTGGGCCAGGGCCAGCACCTCGTGGATCATCGAGCCATACCGATCCAGCAGGTGCCGGATCCGGTACGGGTGCAAGCCGTAGCGCGCACCGAGCTGATCGGCCTGGTTGACCAGCGCGTGGTAGCCGTCCGCACCCAGCAGCGGCACCTTCTCCGTGATCGACGGCTGCAACCGGCCGGACAACTCGGCACCGGCCGTGTCCACGGCATCCGCGCCCATCACCCGGTACGTCGTGTACTTGCCACCCGCGATCGCCACCAGCCCCGGCGACACCCTCGCCACGGCGTGCTCCCGGGACAGCTTCGAGGACTCCTCGCTCTCCCCGGCCAGCAGTGGCCGCAACCCCGCGTAGACACCCTGGATGTCATCGTGCGTGAGCGGTGTGGCGAGCACGGAGTTCACGTGTTCGAGCAGGTAGTCGATGTCCTTCTTGGTCGCGGCCGGGTGCGCGAGGTCGAGGTGCCAGTCGGTGTCCGTCGTGCCGATGATCCAGTGGTTACGCCACGGAATCACGAACAGCACCGACTTCTCCGCGCGCAGGATCATGCCGGTCTCGGACACGATCCGGTCGCGCGGCACGACGATGTGCACGCCCTTGCTGGCCCGTACGCGGAACCGGCCGCGACTGCCGGCCAGCTGCTGCATGTCGTCGGTCCACACGCCGGTGCAGTTGATCACGACGCCGGCCAGCACGTCGGCCTCGCGGCCGTCCTCGACGTCGCGGATGTGCACCCCGGACACCCGGTCGGACTCCTTGATGAAGCCCGTGACCTGGGTCGACGTGCGGACCACGGCCCCGTAGTGCGCGGCTGTCCTGGCCACGGTGAGTGTGAAGCGGGCGTCGTCGGCCTGCGCGTCGTAGTACCTGACGGCGCCGATCAGCGCGTTGCGCTTGAGGGCCGGGAACATCCGCAGTGCGCCCGCCCTGGTCAGATGTTTCTGGCCGGGCACCGACCGCGAGCCGCCCATGGTGTCGTACAGCAACAGTCCGGACGCGGTGTAGGGCCGCTCCCAGAAGCGGTGCTTGAGCGGATACAGGAAGCTGACCGGCTTGACCAGGTGCGGCGCCAGCTGCGAGAGCATCAGCTCACGCTCGTGCAAAGCCTCTCTGACCAGGCCGAACTCCAGTTGCTCCAGGTAGCGCAGGCCACCGTGGAACAGCTTGCTGGAGCGGCTGGACGTACCCGCTGCGAAGTCACGTGCCTCGACCAGGGCGACGCGCAAGCCTCTGGTGGCCGCGTCCAGGGCGGTACCGACACCGACGATGCCGCCGCCGATGACCACTACGTCGAACTGTTCGGAGCTCAGCCGTTGCCAGGCCTCTTCGCGGTTGGCGGGGCCGAGCCGCGCACCGAAGACACCGGGCGGCGAGCCCGTCGGTTGCGCCGTTGCCGGCTGCTGGTTGACCACGAACCGCCTCCTGTTCTGAACAACCCGGCTTCACGCTACCCGCGATGTCCGCGTCTCGTTGGTCGGTGAAGTCGGCATTGTCGAACGCCACTGCCCCGTCAGAACACCAGCACTCCCTGCGAAGACGGCTGCACGGTGCCGATCTCCGCGGTCCTCACGTCGAACTCCGGTGCGTCCTCCTCGTCGCCGTCCGATCCGATCACGTGCACCGTGACGGCCCCGGTGGTGCCCGGCGGTGTCACTGTCAACGTGGTGGCTACGAACGTCTTCGGGTCGGCCTTGTCACCCACCGTCCACTGCAACCCGGCGAACGCGGTCTCCCCGGGATCAACCGTCACCGACGGTCCGGCACCAGGCACGGACACCTTCCGGACCGGCACGGCGACGGCCGCATCGGCCGCGTTGTAGAACCTGACCACCGGCCAGCCCTGCACCCGCACGGGCTGGCCCGACGTGTTCGTCAGGGCCAGCAGGCCCAGGCCGGCACGCTGAATGGTGAGGTCCACCTCGAACGACGAAGCGCTGGGTCCCGGCTTGGTCGTGGTGGTCGGGCGGGTTGTCGGTGTGGTTCCGGTCGCCGGTGGCGGCGCGACGGTCGTCGCGGCCGGGTTCGGCCGCCGGGAGACCGGGCCGGTCGCCACGGTGCTGGTGCCGCACGCGGCGACCAAAGCCAGCGCCGAACAGGCGACGATCAGGCGTACCCGCATCGGGCCATGCTCGCAATCCCGTGCCGGGTCCGCCATTCGTGACCGACCCCGTTGGGGTGAACTCAGTCCAGGTCGTCGTGCCGCATCAGCTGACGACCGGCCTCGGTGATCGAGCCGGACAGCGACGGGTAGACGGAGAACGTCAGCGCGAGATGCTCGACTGTGAGCTGGTTCTGCACGGACAACGCGATCGGCAGGATCAGTTCGCCGGCGTTCGGCGCGACGACGACGCCGCCGATCACGACACCGGTCGCGGGGCGGCAGAACAGCTTCACGAAGCCGCGGTGCAGGCCCTCCATCTTGGCGCGCGCGTTGGTGGTGAGCGGCAACATCACCGTGCGGGCAGGCACCTCGCCCGAGTCGATGGCGTGTTGGCTGATGCCGACGTTCGCGATCTCCGGGTGCGTGAAGACGTTCGCCGCGACGGTCTTCAGCTTGATCGGCGCGACGCCCTCGCCCAGCGAGTGCCACATCGCGATCCGGCCCTGCATCTGGGCGACCGAGGCCAGCATGAGCACCCCGGTGCAGTCGCCAGCCGCGTAAATACCCGACACGGACGTGCGCGACACCCGGTCCACCGAGATGAACCCACCAGGTCCGGTCTCGATACCGACCCGCTCCAGGCCGATGCCTGCCGTGTTGGGCACGGAGCCGACGGTCATCAGGGCATGACTGGCCTCGATGGTGCGGCCGTCGACGAGCTGCACGATCACGCCGTCGCCCTTCGCCACGACGCTCTCCGCGCGGGCGTGCTTGACCAGCGTGGTGCCGCGCTCGGCGAACACGTCCTCGAGCACGGCGGCCGCGTCGGCGTCCTCGTGCGGCAGCACCCGGTCACGACTGGACACGAGAGTGACGTCGACGCCCATCTCGGTGTAGGCGGAGGCGAACTCGGCGCCGGTCACGCCGGAGCCGATGACCACCAGGTGCTCGGGCAGTGCGGGCAGGTCGTAGATCTGCCGCCAGGTGAGAATCCGCTCACCGTCGGGCTCGGCGCCGGGCAGGATCCGTGGCGTGGCCCCGGTCGCGATCAGGACCGTGTCGGCGTTCAGCTTCTCGATGTCGCCGTCGTTGGTGGTCACCGTGACCTCGTGCCGGGCCAGGCCGTGCGAGGAGTCGGAGAAGCGGGCGTAGCCGCTGATCAGCCGGATACCTTCGCGGACGACCCGGGCGCGGACGTCGGCGGACTGGGCGAGCGCGAGGCCCCGCACCCGGCCGTGAACGACGGGCAGGTCGACGTCAGCGTTCGCGTTGCCGGTACGAATGCCCAGCTCATCGGCATCGCGGAAGGCCGAGCGTGCGCCCGCCGATGCGATGAACGTCTTGGACGGCACACAGTCGTAGAGCACGCAGGCGCCGCCGAGGCCCTCTGGTTCGACGATGGTCACGTCAGCGCCGTGCTGGGCCGCGACCAGCGCCGCCTCGTAGCCGGCCGGGCCGCCACCCATGATCACGATCCGGGTCACGACGGCTGTCTCCCTCGCTGGTGGTGGGCTGCGGTGTCCACCGTACGTGGCGCGCCGGAGTGGGACCGAACTGGTTGGCGGGCGCTGGATGATCGCCGGGGTCGCTAGGCTGTCCGACGTGCCGCTCTACGCCGCGTACGGGTCCAACATGGACCCGGCCCAGATGATGGAGCGAGCGCCCCACTCGCCGATGGCGGGTACGGGGTGGCTCGTTGGCTGGCGCTTGACGTTCGGTGCCGAGGACCTGACGTGGGAAGGTGCGCTCGCCACGATCGTCGAGGACCGGAGTTCGCAGGTCTTCGTGGTCCTCTACGACATGACGCCGGAGGACGAGGAACTGCTCGACACCTGGGAAGGGTCCGAGCTGGGCCTGCACAAGAAGCTCCGGCTACGCGTGCAGACGCTCGACGGGTCGGTCCTCGCCTGGCTGTACGTGCTGGACGCCTACGAGGGTGGTCTGCCGTCGGCCCGGTATCTCGGTGTCGTTTCCGACGCGGCCGAGTCCGCGGGCGCGCCTGCGGACTACGTGGAGAGCCTGCGCCAACGCCCGTGCGGCGGCATAGGTCCCTCCTGATCCTGTCAACTCGGTTGTCCACAGGCAGCCGAGTTGTCCACAGGTCAGTGTTGGTCGCTGATTTTCCTCGGCCCCGTGCCTCACCCTGGACCACATGATCGACATCAACGGACTCCACGGGGCGTACACGTATCGGTCGGCGCGGGCCGCGCTGGGCGACGGGCGGGTGCGGACCGCCGTGGAAACGGGTCAGCTGATCGGGTTCGGCCGGGGCGTGCTGCTGGATGCGCGGCGGGTGCTGGACCTGCGGACGAGATGTGCGGGCGCACTGCTGCTCACGGGTGGCGCGGGGGTGATCGCCGGGCCGACGGCGGCGGCGTTGCACGGTTGTACGGCGGTGGGTGGCTTCCCGGTACACGTGCGGGTGCCGTACGCGCACCGGATCCGGTCGCGGTTGGGGATGATCGTGCATCAGGGCGAGCTGAGCCGGGGCGACATGACTGTGGTCGACGGGCTGCACGTGCTGCGGTTGGACCTGGTCGTGGCGGACTTGCTGTGCGCGGCGTCGCGGCGGGCGGCTCTGGCGTGTGCGGACCAGGCGTTGCGGCAGCTGCGGCCGGAGGACCGGCTGGGTTTCACGGCGGATGTGCGGACGCGGCTGGCGGAGCGGGTGGACCGGCGGGGCACGCGGCAGGCGTCGCTGCTGCTGGAGTTGGCGACGGGCTTGCCGGAGACGCCGGCGCAGAGTGCGTTCGTGCTGATGCTGGCCGATTGCGGATTCCCCAAGCCGGTGTGCCAGTACGTCGTGCGGGGATGGCGCAGGGTCAATTTCGCCTGGCCGGCGGAGCGGGTGGCGTTGGAATGCCGGGAGAGTCAGGAGCCGGACCCGAGGGACGACGACCTGCGGGCGCAGGGCTGGGTGGTGATCAGGGCCGACGAACAGGACCTGGTGGACCCAACAGACGTTTACGCCAAACTCAGAAGCGCCCTCCAAAGCCGAAAACAAGCAGCCTGAGCCGTCCCGAACCGACCCAGGAAGCCCGACGCCGACCCAGCGCAGCCGCGATCCGACCATTCACCGGCCAACTCGTACACCGCCAGAAAGCGTCACCGAACGAGTCGGTCGTTCAACGCCACACTTGATTCAACTCCCGCCACGAGTCGACCATCCAGAGCACAACTCGGTGCAACTTCGCCACCCCGATGCGACCATCCATCGACACCCACGAGATGCCCTCCGAACGGTCAATTCGCCAATACCAGACTAACGAGACGCCCATCCGAGGACCAACTCATCAATCCCGGACCAACGAGACGCCCACCCAACGACCAACTCATCAATCCCGGACCAACGAGACGCCCACCCAACGACCAACTCATCAATCCCGGACCAACGAGACGCCCACCCAACGACCAACATCTCTGCGGCACGAACCGGCAACAGCGTGTCGTCCGTTGAACGGTCGGCATGCCTTGGCACCCCACCAGCCGCGTGAGTCGACCACTCGGCGGGGGCCTGGTGTTGTCGTGCGGTCGTTGCAACACCCCTGATCTGGACAGGTAGGTGTGGCGACATGGCACGGTAGGCAGTTGCGACCGAGCCTGCGCTTGGGTGGTTCTGGGGTGCCGACCCGTTGAGGGTCGGCAACCGGGTGGGTCAGCTGCTGGCTGCCAGGGCCGTGTGGACCAGGACTCGGACTGCTGCGGGGAGGGCTCGTTCGTCGGCGTTGAACGTGGGACGGTGGATCTCGCCCATCGGGCCCTCACCGGACCAGACGCCCAACCTGGCGTACGAACCCGGGACTCGCTCCAGGTACCACCCGAAGTCCTCGCCGCCGGACGACTGCTTCGTCCCGACCAGCGCGTCCTCGCCCAACGCCGCCGCGACCCCGGCCCGCAGGATCTCCGTGCTCTCCTGCTCGTTCGCCACCACCGGCACCCCGCGCCGGTGCTCCAACTTGAAGCCGACCCCGATCGGCGACAGCAGCGACTCGACCAAGCCCGCCACCAGCGGCTTCAGTTCCGCCCACGTCTCCTGATCGCTCGTCCGCAACGTGCCGCGCAGCACGCCGTCCTGCGGAACAGCGTTCGCTGCCTCGCCCGCGTGCACCGCTCCCCACACCAGGACCGTGCCCGACCTCGGGTCGACCCGCCTCGACAACAGCGTCGGCAGGCCCGTGATCACCGAGCCCAGCGCGTGCACCAAGTCGGCCGTCAGGTGCGGCCTCGATGTGTGCCCGCCGGGGGACGTCAGCGTCAGTTCCAGCAGGTCGGCCGCCGCCGTGATGGCACCCACCCGGGTCCCGATCCTGCCGACCTCCAGCCTTGGGTCGCAGTGCAGGCCGAAGATCCGCCGCACGCCCTCCAGTGCCCCACTCTCGATCACGTCGAGCGCTCCGCCGGGCATCACTTCCTCGGCCGGCTGGAAAATGCACCGGACCCGGCCGGGCAGTTCGGGCGCCGCCGCCATCGCCAGGGCCGCGCCCAGCAACGCCGTCGTGTGGACGTCGTGTCCACAGGCGTGGCACATGTTGTCCACAGTGGATGTGAATGGCAGGCCGGTGGCCTCGGTCAGCGGGAGGGCATCGAGGTCGGCGCGGAGCGCGACACATGTTTCGCCCTGGCCGATGTCGCAGATCAGTCCGGAACCGCCGGGGAGCACCGTGGGCCGCAGGCCGACCGACCGCAGCACACCCGCGATCAGGTCCGTGGTCGCGAACTCCTGCCGGGACAGCTCCGGGTGCGCGTGAATATGCCTGCGCCAGGCCACCAGGTCACCGATGTTCTCGTCCAGCCAGCCGTCCAACCAGGACGGTCCACGTCCCGCACCCAGATCGTCCACACCAGACATACTGACGCCGTTCGGCGAGAGCAGCACGCCGTCGCCGTCCACAGCACTGGGATCGACCACACCGGAACCGGCCGCTCCCGACCCCTCCGGCAGGTCTGGACGCGCCTCCACTACGGTCACGCCTGTCCTCCTCACTGCACGCACGCGCCGATCCCACTGCAACCAGCACCTGATTCACGTTCCGGCTCGCCGCCAGCACCACGGCCACGCGGCAACACGCAGGCCAGAAGGCGGACGACCACACACCGGTCTCCCTGTGTCCACCATCCTGCCCCACGTCAACCTGCCCACCCGGCCCTCGACATGATCATCCGACCGCCGGTACGGACGCTGCGACGAGCGGCTGAGAATCTTCAGCCTCGCTAAAGACCCTGGCTACCCGACCCGACGGTGGGTGACGGGGACCGATAGCCATGGACATCGGAAGGGCTCCCGACGTCCATGCCGGCACCGAGTTCGGCAAGTTGGAAGTAACCCCGGGCGGCGAAGCACGGAGGTTCTCAGCTCTTCGCGTTCTGAAGGTTCTTCACCCTCAGGACGTGCTTGCCCTTCACCCGGTGGCCGAGGTACACGATCACCAGGAGCACCACGCACACGAGCCCGATGACCAGCTTCCGCTTCGCCAGTGCCGCGTCGGCCGCCTGCTTGGCCTTGTTGAAATCGGTGGTGGACGACGTCGTGGGTGGCGGGGTCGTCGGGCCGGCCGCGGCGCGCAGGCTGGTGTGCACACTCACCGCGGCGACGTGCGCCGGCATGGGTGCCGCGATGGCTGGACCTGCGGCGATGCCGAATGCCAGCAGTGAGCCCAGCATGGCGGTCAGCACACCGAGTGACACCCGGATGGACATCCGCATCGCAGCCTCCCACACGCACGACTACCCACACAGGTCGCCGATCAAGTCACTGAGTGTGTACCACGAGCACGACAGAAGTAAGCCCATTCGCTACACGGACCCTCATTCGGGCGTGCTGTCCAGATCGGGCCGGAACGCCGCCAGGATCCGCTCGGCGGCCAGCGTAGCGGTCAGCTCGCCCTTCCTGACCTGTCGTTCCAACTCTGGCACCACGGCCTCCACCGCGGGGTCGGCGTGCAGCTGGGTGAGCAGGGTGTCCCGCACCATCGTCCACGTCCAGTCGACCTGCTGACGCCGCCGCCGTTCGTCGAACTCGCCGCTCTCCGTCATGATCTCGCGATGCCTGCCCATCCGCGTCCAGATGTCCGCCAGGCCGTCACCGGTCAGCGCGCTACAGGTCAGCACGGGCGTCGACCACGCGGCATCCGGTGAGGTCAGCAGCCGTAGCGCCCCCGCCAGTTCCCGGGCTGCCGCGCGGGCCTCGCGTTCGCGGTCGCCGTCCGCCTTGTTGACCGCGATCAGGTCGGCCAGCTCCAGGACACCCTTCTTGATGCCCTGCAGGGCATCGCCGGTCCTGGCCAGTGCGAGATAGAGAAAACAGTCGACCATGTTCGCCACCGCGATCTCGGACTGCCCGACGCCGACCGTCTCGACGATCACGATGTCGTAGCCGGCCGCCTCCATCAGCACGACGGTTTCGCGGGTGGCGCGGGCCACTCCGCCGAGCGTCCCCGAGGTCGGTGACGGCCGGATGAAGGCGGCGGGGTCGACGGCGAGCTTCGCCATCCGGGTCTTGTCACCCAGAATGCTGCCACCTGTTCGGTCGGACGACGGGTCGACGGCGAGCACCGCAACCCGGTGCCCTGCCTGCGTCAACATCGTGCCGAACCCGTCGATGAAGGTCGACTTGCCCGCACCGGGCACACCCGTGATGCCGATCCGGTGCGCGCCGCCCGCCTCGCGGCAGCAGCTCGACCAGCAGTTCCTGGGCCAGCTTCCGGTGGTCCGCGCGCCTCGACTCGACCAGGGTGATCGCCCTGGCCAGCACGCCCCGCTCACCCGCGCGCACGCCGTCGGCGTACGCGGCGACGTCCATCATCGCTGCCACCGGCCCTGTTCTACCGGTTCAGCCCGTGCCGCTTGCCCAGGTCCCGGATCAGGTCGACGGCCGCGTCCGCGATCACCGTGCCCGGCCCGAAGATCGCGCTGGCCCCGGCCTCGCGCAGGGCGTCGTAGTCCTGGGGCGGGATCACCCCGCCGACCACGATCATCACGTCCGGCCTGCCCAGTTCCGCCAGTTCGGCCCGCAACGCGGGGACCAGCGTCAGGTGGCCCGCGGCGAGCGAGTTCACGCCGACGATGTGCACGTCCGCCTCGACGGCCTGCCGCGCCACCTCGCCGGGCGTCTGGAACAGCGGCCCCACGTCGACGTCGAAGCCCAGGTCGGCGAACGCCGTGGCGATCACCTTCTGGCCCCGATCGTGCCCGTCCTGGCCCATCTTGGCCACCAGGATCCGCGGCTGCCTGCCCTCCTCGCGGGCGAAAGCGGCCACCAGTTCCCTGGCCGTCTCGACGTTCGCCGACTGGCCGACCTCGTGGCGGTACACCCCGGAGATGGTACGGATCTGACCCGCGTGCCTGCCCCACACCTGCTCCAGCGCCGCCGAGATCTCGCCGACGGTCGCCTTCGCCCGCGCCGCGTCGATGGCCAGCGCGAGCAGGTTGCCCGCCTGGTCGGAGCCCGGCTGTGCGCCCGCGGACGTCGTCAGCGCCGCCAGTGTCGCGTCGACCTGGCCCTGGTCACGTTCGGCGCGCAACCGCCGCAGCTTCTCGATCTGCTGGGTCCGCACGCCCGCGTTGTCCACCTTGAGCACGTCGACCTGCTCGTCGTTGTCGACGCGGTATTTGTTGACGCCGATCACGGGCTGCCTGCCGGAGTCGATCCGGGCCTGCGTCCGCGCCGCGGCCTCCTCGATGCGCAGCTTCGGGATGCCCGCGTCGATCGCGGTGGCCATCCCGCCCGCCTGCTCGACCTCGGTGATGTGCCCCCACGCCCGCCGCGCCAGGTCGTACGTCAGCCGCTCCACGAAACTGCTGCCACCCCACGGATCGATCACCCGTGTGGTGCCGGATTCCAGTTGCAGCAACAGCTGCGTGTTCCGCGCGATGCGCGCGGAGAAGTCGGTGGGCAGCGCGAGCGCCTCGTCCAACGCGTTGGTGTGCAAGGACTGTGTGTGGCCCTGGGTGGCCGCCATCGCCTCGACGCACGTCCGGACGACGTTGTTGTAGACGTCCTGCGCCGTCAGCGACCAGCCGGACGTCTGGCAGTGCGTGCGCAGCGACAGCGACTTGTCCCTTTCCGGCTCGAACTGCTTGACCAGCTTCGCCCACAGCAGCCGGGCCGCGCGCAGCTTGGCGACCTCCATGAAGAAGTTCATCCCGATGGCCCAGAAGAACGACAGTCGCGGCGCGAACGTGTCCACCGGCAGCCCCGCCGCGAGACCCGCCCGGATGTACTCGACGCCGTCAGCGAGTGTGTAGGCCAGTTCGAGATCGGCTGTCGCACCGGCTTCCTGCATGTGGTAGCCGGAGATGGAGATCGAGTTGAACTTCGGCATCCGCTTCGACGTGTACGCGAAGATGTCGGAGATGATCCGCATCGACGGCTGCGGCGGATAGATGTAGGTGTTGCGGACCATGAACTCCTTGAGGATGTCGTTCTGGATGGTCCCGGCCAGCTGCTCCGGCGCCACCCCCTGTTCCTCGGCCGCCACCACGTAGAGCGCGAGCACCGGCAGGACCGCGCCGTTCATGGTCATCGACACGCTCATCTTGTCCAGCGGGATCCCGTCGAACAGCTGGCGCATGTCGTAGATCGAGTCGATCGCGACGCCCGCCATGCCCACGTCACCGGCGACCCTGGGGTGGTCGGAGTCGTAGCCGCGGTGGGTGGCCAGGTCGAACGCGATGGACAGGCCCTTCTGACCTGCCGCGAGGTTGCGGCGGTAGAAGGCGTTGGACTCCTCCGCGGTGGAGAAGCCCGCGTACTGCCGGATGGTCCACGGCTGGTTGACGTACATCGTCGGGTACGGCCCGCGCAGGTACGGCGGCATGCCCGGATACGTACCAAGGAAGTCCAGGTCGGCCGTGTCCCGCGCGGTGTAGAGCGGCCGCAGGTCGATGGCTTCCGGCGTCTCCCGGCTCAGCGCGTCCGGGCCCTTGCCGGTGCGTTCCTGCAGGGCCTGCTGCCACGCCGCCGGGTCGACCGGTTCCGGTTGCCCGAGCGGGATGTCGGCGAAGTTCGGGATGCCGGTCATCAGGAGGCCTCCAGTGTGTCCCAGGTTCGGTGCAGGAGTGCCAGCGCGTCGCAGCCGCGGTACAGGAAGTCGTCGGCGCCACCCGTGCCGCTCGAT
This sequence comes from Candidatus Melainabacteria bacterium, assembly GCA_963780635.1. Taxonomy (GTDB): domain Bacteria; phylum Actinomycetota; class Actinomycetes; order Mycobacteriales; family Pseudonocardiaceae; genus DATEPR01. Next base: position 602,755 of record CAWACW010000011.1, on the reverse strand, counting down.
CCGGCCAGCAGTACCCGGGCCGCGCCCGCCGCGCGCAGTTCGGCGATCGCGGATTCGGCTTCCCCGGCGTACGCCCGGTCCGTCCCGCACAGGCAGGCGACCCGTGCGCCGCTGTCCGCGAACTCGGTCACCGGACCGGTCGGGGTGTCGATTCCGCCTGCCTGCAACAGGTTCGCGGCGAATCCCGCCCGGGCGGAGTGGGCGGCGACGGGGCCGAGCGTGGCCAGGAAGACCGAGGGTCGGTGGCCGGTCGACTCCACCACGGCGTCCGACCGGTCACGCAGGTCCTCGTACTCCTGGGCGTAGCGCACCGTCGGCAGCCCGCCGGTGCGCTGCTCCGCAAGGGCGGGCCGGTCCACCGGGCGCTCGGCCAGCGCGGGGTACTCGCTGACGCCGGTGATCGCGTACTTCCGGGTGGCCACATCCCCGGCCCGCGCCTCGCGGGCCGCGGCCAGCCGATCGGCCAGGTCGCCCTCGGCCAGGGCCACCGTGATGCCACCGGCGCGTTCCAGGTCGGTGAACACCGCCCACGCGTGCTGGGCCAGTTGCTCGGTCAGCGACTCGACGTACCAGGAGCCGCCCGCCGGGTCGATCACGCCTGCCAGCCAGGATTCCTCCATCAGGATCGACTGCGTGTTCCTGGCGATCCGGCGGGCGAAGTCGTTGGACACGCCGATCGCGGAGTCGAACGGGGCGACCGTGATCGCGTCGGCGCCGCCGACGCCCGCCGAGAAGCACGCCACGGTGGTGCGCAGCATGTTCACCCAGGGATCGCGGCGGGTCATCATCGCGGGCGCGGTGACCGCGTGCTGGCGTTGCGCCCTGGCCGCCGGCCGCACCCCGGACACCTCGCTCACCCGGGCCCAGAGTCGGCGAGCCGCGCGCAGCTTCGCGATGCCGAGGAACTGGTCGACGCCGATCGCGTAGCGGAACTCCAGCTGGCCGGCCGCCATGTCGACGTCCAGCCCGGCCTCGGTGAGCGCCCGCAGGTAGGCGACGCCGGTGGCCACGGCACAGCCGAGTTCGTCGGCGTCCGAGCCGCCCGCCTGGTGGTAGGGCAACGCGTCCACGACCATGCCGCGCAGTGCCGGGTAGCGGCCCGCGTAGTCCGCGACGAGCCGCGCGGCCGTCGTGAGGTCCGGTGCGGCGCCAGTGCGCGCCGCGACGCCGATCGGGTCGACGCCGAGGTTGCCACCGACCCGTCCGGCGGGCACGCCTCGCTGCTCGTAGACCGCGAGCAGTGCCTCGGCGGCCACGGCGACGCCGGCTCCGGCGTCGAGCGTGACCGGCGCGAGGTCCAGCAGGACGTCGGCCAGCGCGGCCCCGATGCCTTCGACAGGGACGCCACCGGGGCCCGCGACCAGCCACAACGAGCTGACGCCGTGTTCGAGGTCGGCGAGCACGCTCGCGTTCACGGTCGCGGGATCGGGGTCGGCGTAGCGGGCGCGCACGTCCCAGCCGGTCGCCGTCGCGCCCTCCGGCTTGCCGCCCCTGGTGAACGGGGGCAGACCGGGGAAGCCGGCGTCCGGCACCGGGTCCTCGCCGGTGTACAACGGCGCGATGTGGATGCCGTCGTAGGTGGTGGCGGCCAGCAGGTCCTCGGGTACCGGGGCGTCCTGCGCGGCGGACCGGCCGGATCCGACCAGCACCGACCTGACCAGCTCCCGCCACTCCTGCCTGGTCGGGGCAGGGAAGTCGGCGGCGAGCGCCAGTCGGTCGGGCGGGTTAGTCATGTTGAACGATGTTAGCGATCGGTAACCGTGGTGGCATGTGAGTCACGTCCCCATCAGGGGGAAGGCATACCGATCACGGCGTGACGTGCCCTCGGCCACAATGGGTCGCGTGACCGAGCAGCCATCCGACCAGGCGGCCCCGGCCGGCCAGCGCCTGATCGCCGGCCGGTACCGGTTGCGTCGGGTGCTCGGCCGGGGCGCGATGGGCGTCGTGTGGCTGGGTTACGACGAGGTGCTGCACCGGTTGGTGGCGGTCAAGGAGGTGCAGCTGCCGGTCGGCATGCCCGAGGCCGAGGCCAACGAGGTGCGCGAGCGGACGCTGCGCGAGGCACGGGCGATCGCCGCGCTGACGCACCCGAACGTGGTCGCGGTCTACGACGTCGCCAAGCAGGGTGTCGAGCCGTTCGTGGTGATGGAGTGGTTGCGCGGGCGGAGTCTGGCGCAGGTCACCGGCCGGTCCGGCGCACTGAACGCTGAGCAGGCCGCCGTGGTCGCCGACGCGATCGCCGCCGGCCTGGACATGGCGCACCGCAGGGGAATCACGCATCGCGACGTGAAACCGGGCAATGTGCTGGTCGGCGAGGACGGGCAGGTCAAGCTGACCGACTTCGGCATCGCCAGGAACGTGTCCGAGGTGACCCTGACCAGCAGCGGACTGATCCTGGGCACACCCGCGTTCATGGCGCCGGAGGTCGCGGCCGGTGAGCCGGTCACGACAGCGGCCGACCTGTGGAGCTTCGGCGCGACGCTGTTCGCGATCGTCGAGGGCAGGCCGCCCTACGAGGCCGACGACCCGGTGGCCACGGTGACGGAGCTCGTGGACGGGGAGATCCCGCGCGTCGCCGACGACGCGCCGCTGGCCGACGTGATCACCGGGCTGATGGCCCGCGACCCGGCCGACCGGATGACCCTCGTGGAGGTGCGCAGGCGGATCCGTCCGCTGCTGCCGGAGCCCGGCAGCGCGGTGTTCCCGCCGGACGAGGCGGAGGAGGCCGCCGGTCCCGCGGACAACAAGCCGACGACCGACCTGGGCGGCGAGCGGCCGCCGAAAGCCAAGCAGCCCGCACCCGTCGATGCCCGGCCGGCGGACGACGCGCCACCGCGGCTCGCCCCCGACCCGGGCCCGCTGCCGTGGGAGCGGCCCGGATCAGCCGTGCCGGCCGGGCCAGGACCACTGCCGTTCACCCACAGGCCGGTGCGAGTCGGGCGGCGACCGATCGTCACAGCGGTGTTGCTGGTGGTCGCGGTGGTGCTGTTCGCGGTCGCGGCCACGGCAGGGTTCGCCGCGACGAGGCGCCTGGCCGGGCGCGAGCTGCTGCCGGTCTCGGTGACGACCTCGGTGCCGACCTCGGTGCCGACGACCACGCCACAGGTGACCCCGCCACTCGACATCACGCTGACGCCGACGACCGCGGCCGCGCCGGTGCTGCCGTCGACGTCGGGTGGCGCCTTCACGCTGCGCGTGCCGTCGGGATGGAACGAGTTCGTCGAGCAGCGCCAGCCGGAGGAGCGACTGCCGTCGAGTACGGCTGTGCGATGGGTGAAGCCGGATGGCACAGCCGAACTGGCCGTGGAACGGTTCGCCGGCTACCTGCCGCGGTCGCCGACGGACTACACGCGGGAACTGCAGACCGACGGCGGCGCCGGGACGCTCTACATCGCCGGGGCGATCTATCTGTGGCGCAGCAATGTCACGCAGCGCAGCACGTACATCGGCTTCGTCACGGGCCAGGGTGGTTCGGATCTGTGGGTGGTGACCATGACGGTGCCGACCTACGTGGAAGAAGAGAACAGCGCGACCGTCGACCTGTTCAACAAGATCATGCCCACCCTCCAGGTGAGCGGCTGACGAAGTGCGCCGGGCCGCGTTTCCGTAGGCTGCTGCCGTGACTAGCACCGAGACCACGCTGCCCGATGCGCAGGCCGCGGCCAGGGCCATCGCGGATCGCACCGGAGTGGAGCGGCACGACGTGGCCGTCGTCCTGGGGTCGGGCTGGCGGCCCGCGGCAGACCTGATCGGTACCGCGACGATCGAGGTGCCGATGGCCGACCTGCCCGGATTCGTGGCACCCACGGCGGTCGGGCACGGCGGCACGATCCGGTCAGTGCGGGTCGGCGGCAAGCAGGCGCTGGTGTTCCTGGGCAGGACGCACCTCTACGAGGGGTTCGGCGTGGCCAGGGTCGCGCACGGGGTGCGGACGGCGGCGGCGGCAGGCTGCCGGACCGTGCTGCTGACCAACGCGGCAGGCGGCCTGCGCGACGGGATGACCGTGGGGCAGCCGGTGCTGGTCAGCGACCACCTCAATCTGACCGCGGTGTCGCCCCTCGTGGGGGCCAACTTCGTCGACCTGACGGACCTGTACTCGCCGCGGCTGCGTGCGGTGGCGAAACAGATCGACCCGTCGCTGACCGAGGGCGTGTACGCGGGGCTGCCGGGGCCGCACTTCGAGACGCCCGCCGAGATCCGGATGCTGCGCACGGTCGGGGCGGACCTGGTGGGCATGTCGACCGTGCTGGAGGCGATCGCGGCGCGGGCACTCGGGGTGGAGGTGTTCGGCTTGTCGTTGGTGACGAACCTGGCAGCGGGGATCACGGGCGAACCGCTCGACCACGAGGAGGTACTCGCCGCCGGGCTCGCCGCCGCGGAGCGGATGGGCACCCTGCTGGGGGAACTGGTGGCCAGGGCATGACCAGGCTATCCACGACACTGCGGGACGAGACGTTCCGGTGGCTGGCCGACGACTTCGACCAGGCGAGCCGTGACGAGTTGCAGGGTGTGCTCGCCCGCGCGATGACGGGCGATGAGGGGGCGGTCGCGGACCTGGCCGACCGGATGTCCGGACCGCTGGAGTTCGGCACGGCGGGGCTACGCGGGCCGGTGCGGGCGGGGCGCAACGGGATGAACCGGGCTGTCGTCACGCGGACGACGGCGGGCGTGGCGGCGTGGCTGGCGGCGCATGGGCACCTCGGTGGCGTGGTCGTGGTCGGCCGGGACGCGCGTCACGGGTCGGCGGAGTTCCACGCGGACGTCGCTGATGTGCTGGCAGCGGCGGGTTTCGACGTGCGGGTGCTGCCGGACCCGTTGCCGACGCCGGTGCTGGCGTTCGCGGTGCGGCACCTGGGTGCGGTGGCGGGCGTGCAGATCACGGCGTCGCACAACCCGCCCGCGGACAACGGGTACAAGCTGTACGACGAGACGGGCGGGCAGATCGTGCCGCCGACGGACGGGGAGGTCGAGGCGGCGATCGCGGGCGTGCCCGCGGCGGTGTCGGTCGAGCGGACGCGGACGTGGCAGCCGATCGGGCCGGAGGTGCTGGAGGCATATCTCGACCGGGCGGGTGCGCTGCCGCACGGGACGGCGCGGGACGTGCGGATCGCGTTGACGCCGATGCACGGAGTCGGTGGGGCGACAGCGGTGGAAGCGTTGCGGCGGGCCGGTTTCACGGACGTGCGGGTGGTGCGTGAGCAGGCGGCGCCGGACCCGGACTTCCCGACGGTCGCGTTCCCCAATCCCGAGGAACCGGGCGCGACGGACCTGCTGCTGTCGCTGGCGAAGTCCGTCGAGGCGGACCTTGCGATCGCTCTGGATCCCGATGCGGACCGGTGTGCGCTCGGGGTGCCGTTCGCCGGTGAGTGGCGGATGTTGCGCGGGGACGAGACGGGCGCGCTGCTCGGGTCGTATGTTCTGTCCACTACGGACAGTTCAGATCCGTTGGTGGCGACCACGATCGTGTCGTCGGAGCTGTTGGGGGCGATCGCGCGGGCGCGTGGGGTGCGGTATGCGGAGACGCTGACGGGGTTCAAGTGGCTGGTGCGGTCGGGCTCGGGGTTGGTGTTCGCGTACGAGGAGGCGCTGGGGGTGTGCGTCGACCCGGATGCGGTGCGGGACAAGGACGGTATCGCGGCGGCTGTCGCGGCGGCGGATCTGGTGTCGACGGCCAAGGCCGGTGGACGGGGTGTGCCGGAGTTGCTGGATCTGCTGGCGGTGCAGCACGGGGTGTACGTGACCGAGCAGATCGCGTTGCGGATGGAGGATCTGCGGCGGATCGGGTCCACGATGGCGCGGCTTCGGTCGTCGCCGCCTGCGGAGCTGGCCGGAGTGCCGGTTGCCTCGGAGGATTTGCTGCCGGCGGCCGATGTGTTCCGGTTGCGGGGTGCGGGGTTGCGGGTCGTGGTGCGGCCGTCGGGGACCGAGCCGAAGTTGAAGGCGTATCTGGAGATCGTGGAGCCGGTTGTCGCCGATGCCGGCCCGGCCGAGCATGCGGTCGCCGATGGTGACGAGGATCGCGATGGTGGCGGGGGTGGCGAGGGTCGCGACGGTGGCGAGGGTCGCGATGGCCAGGAGGCCGAGCGGCTGGCCGAGGCGAAGGCGCGGGCCGGTCGGCGGTTGACGACACTGAGAGCCGAGGTCACGGCCCTGCTCACGGAGTGAATCCTGGCCGCCGGGATGTGTCGACCACGGAGCGGTCGACGCGCAACTGGTCCGTGAGGCAGCCAGGCCCGAACCGGCCACTCGACGGCCGACACACAACGACCCCGCGGCAACCACCCACTCAACGGGCAACACACAAGCACCCCGCAGCAGTCACCCACTCAACGGCCGACACAAGCACCCCGCGACAGCGACCCATCCGACGGCCAACACACAAGCACCCCGCGACAGCCACCCACCCGACGGCCAACACACGCCGCCGGCAGGATTCGGCGCTTCCCAGGGCAGATCCCTCGCCCGACACGGTGACCCGTCGCAGGTCCTCGCCAATGAAATGGATCCGAAGCATGCCCGCCGCACGATTGACGGCCGGCCGGCCAGTGCGATATCGGGCAGTCAGGCGGTCGGGCAGTCAGGCGGTCGGGCAGTCAGGCGGTCGGGCAGTCAGGCGGTCGGGCGGTCGGGCGGTCGGGCAGTCAGGCGGTCGGGCAGTCAGGCGGTCGGGCGGTCGGGCGGTCGGGCGGTCGGGCTGTCGGGCTGTCGGGCTGTCGGGCTGTCGGGCTCGCGCGAAGCGCGGCCGTTCAGCGGCCCAGCTGATCCATCGACGCCTCGCTGTAGCGCGTGCCGGCCGCCCCGGCCGCGGGCACGACGGCCTCGATCGACGCCAGTTCCGCCGCCGACAGCTCGATCTCCACCGCCGCCACGTTCTGCTCCAGGTACGTCCGCCGCTTGGTGCCCGGGATCGGCACCACGTCCGGCCCACGGTGCTGCACCCACGCCAACGCCAACTGCCCCGGCGTCACACCCCTGGCCGACGCCAGTTCCCGCAGCCGCGCCACGATCTCCAGGTTCCGCTCCAGGTTGCCCGACGCGAACCGCGGCTGCGCCACCCGCCGGAAGTCGTCCGTGCCGATGTCGTCGCCGGAAGTGATGGTGCCGGTCAGGAACCCGCGGCCGAGCGGCGAGTACGCGACCACGCCGACGCCGAGTTCCCGCGCTGTCGGGACGATCGACGCCTCCAGTTCACGCGACCACAGTGACCATTCGGTCTGCAGCGCGGCGATCGGGTACACCGCGCACGCCCGCCGGATCGTGTCCGCGCCCGCCTCGGACAGGCCCAGGTGCCGGACCTTTCCGGCCGACACCAGCTCCGCCATCGCCCCGACCGTTTCCTCGATCGGCACCGTCGGGTCGACGCGGTGCTGGTAGTACAGGTCGATGTGGTCGACGCCGAGCCTGCGCAGGGACGCCTCGCATGCGGAGCGCACGTAGTCGGGGGTGCCGCTGATAGCGCGGTACGCCGGGTCGTCCGAGCGGACGAGCCCGAACTTCGTCGCGAGCACGACCTGGTCGCGCCGGTCGGCGATGGCACGGCCGACGAGTTCCTCGTTCGCGCCGCGCCCGTACGCGTCAGCCGTGTCCAGCAGCGTCACGCCCAGGTCCAGCGCCCGGTGGATCGTGGCGATCGACTCGGTGTCGTCGCCCTCGCCGTAGAACTCGCTCATGCCCATGCAGCCGAGGCCCTGCGCGCTGACCTCCAGGTCTCGCAGCATCCGGGTCGGTAGCGTCATCAGGACGCCTCCTCGATCTCGACGGGGAACTTCTCGTAGTTCGTGATCTTGTAGTCCAGTACGTCCATACAGGACTGTAGCTCCGCGATGCGGGCGCGCACGCCTGCCCGGTGATCGACCAGGATCTGGCGGCGACGCGTCGCCGTGGTGGCACCCCGGTCCCGCAGCTGCGCGTACTCGCGCATCATCCGGATGGGCATCCCGGTGGTCCGCAGGCGAGTCAGGAACTCCAGCCAGGCGAGGTCCTCGTCCGAGTAGTCCCGCCGGCCGCCGGAGTCCCTGGCCGGTGGTTCGACGAGGCCGATGCGTTCGTAGTACCGCAGCGTGTCGATCGACAACCCGCTGTGTGCGGCCGCGTGGGCGATCGAGTAAGTCACAGCACAACCGTAGGAGCTGGAGTGCACTCCAGGTCAAGTCGAGAGGGCACGTCGCGCCGACACTCAGTCCTTCTGCTGCGCCCAGCCGGCAAGCCGCTGCGCCGCGTCCGGCACATCGAGCTGACCTCGTCCGACGCAGCGCACGAGGTCCAATGCCGAGTCCTCGTCGGCGTCGATCCACCAGCCGTTGATGTCGCACAGCGTGATGGCCGCCACCCAGCCGAGGCGCCAGTTGCCCTCGGCGAGCGGTCTGCTGCGCACGATCGAGTCCAGCAACGCGGCCGCCTTCGACCAGAGGGTCTCGTATGCCTCCACGCCGAGGACGGTCGCCCGGGGCCGGTGCGCCGCGGCGTCCAGCAGGCCCAGGTCACGGACCACGAGATCGCCGCCGGTCACGGCGGTGGCCAGGACGAGCAGGTCGCTGGCGTCCAGATAGTCGGTCACCTGCCGGTCAGGCCGAGCCGAGCCGGTCCAGCAGCCCCTCGTACCGGGGCAGTATCCGGGCCAGGACCTCGCCCAGTTGCTCCTCCTTGCGCAACCGCGCCCACCGTTCGGCCAATGCCAGTCGCACGATCTCCTGCTTCGACCTACCCTCGGCGGTGGCCAGTTCGGTCAGCTGGCGGTTCTCCTCGTCGGTGAGCCGCAGTGTCATCGCCATGTCGGCCACGATACCAGTCTGATACCGTCCTCCGCAGCGAATCGTAACGCCGTTTCGGTAGACTCGCGCCGTGGCGAGACCGAAGGTGCACGACGAGGCGCTGCGTACGCGGCTGCTGGACGAGGCGGGCAAGCTGCTGTCCGGTCAGGGTCCGGCGGCGCTGAGCATGCGCAGACTGGCGACCGACGTCGGCACTTCGACCACCGCCGTGTACTCGCTGTTCGGCAGCAAGTCCGAGCTGGTGCGGGCGGTGTTCCAGGAGGGTTTCCACCGGTTCGGCGCGCGCCTGGACGCCGTCGAGCTGACCGGCGACCCGGCCGTCGATCTGCTGCGGCTGGGCGCCGCCTACCGAGACAGCGCGCTGGCCGACCCGCACCTGTACGCCGTGATGTTCGGCCGGGTGATCCCCGAGTTCGAGCCGGAAAGCGACGACATGGCCATCGCCGTGGCGACGATGAGCGCACTGGTGGCCACCGTCGAAGCCGCCCAGGAGCAGGACCTGCTGCTTGAAGCGCCGACGACGACGATCGTGATGGCCCTGTGGGCCGTGGTGCACGGCCTGGTCTCGCTGGAACTGGGCAACTGCCTGCCGGAAGGTTTCGACGTCGCCGCGCACTACCAGGAAGTGCTCACCGCGGCCCTGCGCGGCTGGCTGAAGTAGCGTGCCTGCCCGGCTGGCTGAAGTAGACAGTCAGACCGCGCCGTACTGCCGATCTCCCGCGTCGCCCAGACCAGGCACGATGAAGCCGTGCTCGTTGAGCCGCTCGTCCACGCTCGCCGTGACCACCCGCACCGGTAGGTCGGCCGCCCCCAGCCGCTCGATGCCCTCCGGCGCGGCGAGCACACAGACCGCGATCACGTCGGTGGCACCCCGGTCGGTCAGCAGGCGGATCGTGTACTCCATCGAGCCGCCGGTGGCCAGCATCGGATCGAGCACCATCACCGGCCGCCCGGCGAGACTGTCCGGCAGCGATTCCATGTACGGGGTCGGCTTGAGTGTCTTCTCGTCCCTGGCCAGGCCGACGAAACCCATGCGGGCGTCCGGAATCAGCTTGTGCGCCTGGTCGGCCATGCCCAGCCCGGCGCGCAGTACGGGCACCAGCAGTGGCGGGTTGGCCAGCCGGTGACCGGTGGCCGGCCCGACCGGCGTCGTGATGGGCTCCTCGCGTACCTCGATCTGACGCGTCGCCTCGTACACGAGCATGACGGTCAGCTCCTGCAACGCGGCGCGGAACGCGGCGTTGTCCGTGCCGGCGTCGCGCATGGTGGTCAGCCGGGCCTTCGCGAGGGGATGGTCGATGACCAACACGTCCATGAGCCATCACCGTACTGGTTGGTCGCCGTAAACCGGAACTTCACACCAGCGCGCTTCGATCACCAAGAGTGGGCAAAGCCTGGCCCAAGTCGGTGACTCAAGACACCCAAGAGTTGACATAGGACCGGCCGACGAATTTAGATAGCCTTACCTTAGTTAATTGAGGCACGCCTACCACGTCTACCACGCCGCGGAGTTGCCGATGTTGCCGACATTCGTGATCGGACTGCGCGAAGGCCTCGAAGCGGCCCTGATCGTGGGCATCATCGCGGCATTCCTCGGCGCTCACGGACGACGCGACGCGCTGCCCAAGGTGTGGCTCGGGGTCGGGCTGGCCGTACTGATCTGCCTCGGCTTCGGCATCGGCCTGCACGTGCTGTCCGACTCGCTGGACTTCACCCAGCAGGAACGGCTGGAGACGGTCGTCGGCGCGTTCGCGGTGATCATGGTCACCTACATGGTGCTGTGGATGAGCAAGCACTCCAAGAACATGAAGGGCGAGTTGGAGGGGGCCGCGTCGGCCGCGCTCGCCACGGGCTCGACCCGGGCCCTGGTCGTGATGGCGTTCCTGGCCGTGCTGCGGGAAGGCTTCGAGACGGTCGTGTTCCTGCTGGCCGTAGCGCAGAGCAGCCAGAGTTCCACGCTCGCGCTCACCGGTGCGCTGCTGGGCATCGTGATCGCGGCGGGCATCGGCTACGGCATCTATCGCGGCGGCGTCCGGCTGAACATGGCGCGGTTCTTCCGCATCACGGGTGCCGTGCTGGTGATCGTCGCGGCCGGCCTGGTGATGTCCACTCTGCACACCGCCTGGGAAGGCGGCTGGATCACCATCGGCCAGCAGCAGGCGCTGGACCTGTCCTGGTTGGTGCGCAACGGCACCCCACTGGAGTCGCTGTTCAGCGGCGTACTCGGCATCCAGCCCCGGCCGACCGTGATCGAGGTGGCCGGCTGGTTGATCTACGCCGTCCCGATGCTGCTCGTGGTGCTGTGGCCGCACAAGCGCAGGCGGCCGCAGCGGGCCACGACGACCCAGACGGTCGCCGCTTCGTAACTCCCGGCTCTCGCTCCCACCCGACGTCGGTCCACCCGGTCAATCGAGCCTCTCCATGAAACGGAGTTTCGTCGTGCCCTCATCAACCAGATCGCGCCGTGGCATCGTCGCCGTACCGCTGCTGCTCGTCGCGACAGCCGTGCTGGCCAGCGCCTGCGTGAGCCAGCCCGCGGCGAGCGGCTCGAACACCGCGGCCGGGGGTGGCGGCAAGAACAACGGCGACGTGGCGATCAAGCTGACGTCGTCGGGGTGCGAGCCCAGCCCGAAGTCGGTCGACGCGGGCGTCGTGAACTTCACTGTGAGCAATGGCGGCGCCGACAGCGTTTCCGAGGCCGAACTGCTGTCCGGCGGCCGGATGCTCGGCGAGCAGGAGAATCTCTCGCCCGGCCTGTCCGGCGGCTTCTCGCTGCGGCTGGACAACGGGACGTACCAGATCTACTGCCCCGGCGCGTCGCAGGAGAAGTTCGACTTCACCGTGACGGGCTCGTCGGCCGCGTCGTGGAAGGACAACCCGGCACTGGTCAAGGCCACGACGGACTACGGGACCTGGATCCAGCAGCAGACCGCCGCGCTGGTCACCAAGACTCAGTCCTTTGTGGACGCAGTCGACGCGGGCAACATGAGCCAGGCGCAACTGCTGTACGCACCGGCCCGGGTGGGCTACGAGCGGATCGAGCCGGTGGCCGAGATCTGGGGCAGCCTCGACCTGAACATCGACGGCCGGATCGACGACTTCGACAAGCCCAGTGACTTCCAGGGCTTCCACAAGATCGAACAGCTGATCTGGCAGGACAAGACGTTGTCCGGCGCGTCGACCTACGCCAACGGCCTGATCAAGAACGTCAAGGAGCTGGACACGCTGGTCGGCCAGGCCACCTACCAGCCCGCCGAGATCGCGGACGGCGCCACGTCGCTGGTGGACGAGATCCAGAGCTCCAAGGTCACCGGCGAGGAGGACCGCTACTCGCACATCGACCTGGTCGACTTCCAGGCGAACCTGGACGGTTCGATCGAGGCGTTCAACGTGCTGGTGCCCGCGCTGCAGAAGACCGACCCGGACCTGGTGCACGTCATCCAGGACCGCTACCAGGACGTGGTGACCGCGCTCAAGCCCTACCAGCAGCAGCCGGGCTACCTCGACACCGGCTACGTGAACTACGCGACTGTGACGGCCGACAAGCGCAAGGAACTTTCCCAGGTGGTTAACGCATTTGGGGAAGAAATGTCCAAGGTCGCCGCTAAGGTCGCATAAGAGACACGGCGACTGGAGAGCAACATGACGAACCAGGCCGGGCAGCAGGGCAACGTGTCGCGGCGCAAGCTGCTGGCGGGGCTCGGAGCGCTCGGTGCGGCCGGGGTGGCCGCCGGCAGTTTCGCCGGCGCCCACGCCGCCGCCGAGAGTTCATTGGACACCCGGGCGAGCCTGACGAGCACGCAGATCGTCCCGTTCCGTGGCAGCAACCAGGGCGGAATCACCACCGCACAACAAGACCGGCTGTCGTTCGCCTCGTTCCAGGTGACCACGGATGATCCCGCCGAGCTACGCGAGATGCTGCGCGACTGGACCGCGGCGGCCGAGGCGATGACGCTCGGCCAGCTGGTGCCCGGCCAGTTCGACCCGCAGTCCCCGCCGCCGGACACCGGTGAGGCGGCCGGGCTGCGGCCGGGCAACCTCACCATCACCGTCGGCTATGGCCCGTCGCTGTTCGACGGCCGATTCGGCCTGGCCAACCGGAAGCCGGCCAAGCTGGCCAACCTGCCCGCGCTGCCGCTGGAGAACTTCGACCCGGCCTACACGGGTGGCGACATCGCCGTGCAGGCGTGCTCGGACGACCCGCAGGTCGCCTTCCACGCGGTGCGCAACCTGGCCAGGATCGGTATCGGCACGGTCGCTCCGCTGTGGCTGGAGGACGGGTTCGGCCGGACCGCGTCGACCAGCCAGAGCCAGTCCACGCCGCGCAACCTGATGGGGTTCAAGGACGGCACCCGCAACATCAAGGCCGACGAGACGGACCTGCTGGATCAGTACGTGTGGATCGGCTCGGAGAGCGACCAGGCGTGGCTGCGTGGCGGCAGCTATCTGGTCGCGCGCCGGATCCGGATGTTCATCAACCAGTGGGACCGCGACTTCGGGGCCGACCAGGAGAACGTGTTCGGCCGCTACAAGTCCACCGGTGCTCCGCTGACCGGGACCGGCGAGTTCGACACCCCGGACTTCGCCGCCCGGACGAGCACCGGTGCCGACGTGATCCCGGCCAACGCGCACATCCGGCTGGCCGCGCACGAGAACAACGACGGCTTACGGATTCTGCGCCGCGGCTACTCGTTCACCGACGGCATCGACAACACCGGCAACCTGCTGGCAGGCCTGTTCTTCGTCGCGTTCATGCGGGACCCGCAGCAGTTCGTCACCCTGCAACGCAAGCTGGGCACGCACGACGCGCTCAACGAGTACATCTCGCACATCGGTGGCGGGCTGTTCGTCTCCCCACCCGGCCTGGCGCCCGGCGAGAACTGGGCAGGCCAGCTGTTCGGCACCCGCTCCTAGTGGTGTGTCCAGTAATCCTCACCGGGTAATTCCGGCCCCAGGCGGACACCTCGCGGTGTTGTCGTCGGCTCAGGTACGACAGAGGTACCTGGGCCTTCTCCGTCTTGCGATGCGCCCACCTGGAACCGGAATTCCACCGTGGTTACTGGACACACCACTAGCCTCGGCGGTCAGGCCCAGAACGCGCGGATCCGGTCGGCCTCGGCCGCGCCCTGGGCGAGCCCGGCCCGCGCTGAGGGTGTGCGCGTGGCGGGGTCGAGCGGGTTGTCGCCGATCGCGGCCGTCGACTCGGCGTCCGCGTGCACGACGTCGACCGAGCTGCCGGACGCCCGCAGTTGGTCGAGCTGACCGGCCAGGCCAGGACCCCAGTTCACGTCGGCGGGCAGTTCGAAGACCTGCAGCACAAGGACCTTGTCGTAGCCGGCGGCGAGGTCGGCGTTCTCGCTCGACCGCATGCCGCCGTCCATGTAGCGGCGGCCGTCGATGGTCACCGGCGGCCACACGCCGGGTACCGCGCAGCTCGCGGCCACCGCGTCCACCAGCGGGACACCGGAGTGCCGGTCGAACACCGCGGGCTCGCCGGTGGCCGTGTCGACGACCGTGACCCGCAGATCGCGATCGGGCCACTCGTGCACCGGCAACCGGTCGGCCATCACGGCCAGGCGGGCCGCCTCGGGCACGGTGACCGACGTGGTCGCCAGCTCGCCGTAGGCGCGACGCTTCTCGGGTTCGCTCAGCCCGCCCTGGCCGATCTCGCCGATCCGGGTCAGCAGCGCGGGAATGTCCATGGTCGGCGCCAGCTCGGCCACCTGCTTGGCCGCGTCCACCTGGCGGGCCAGCAATTGGTCAAGCGGGACGCCGCTGGTCACCTGGGCCGCCACCGCGGCACCGGCCGAGGTGCCGATGACCAGGTCGGCGTCCAGCACGTCCGCACCGGACCCGGCCAGGCCGGCCAGCACGCCGATCTCCCAGGCCACCCCGGCGATACCGCCACCACCGAGAACGAGCGCGCGCGTGGTCATCCAGTGCTCCTGTCGGTCCGGGACGTCGTGCTGCCCGCAGGATGATCGCCCCCCGGCGCGCTCCGGGCAAGCGTGCGGTCGCGAAGCTCACGAAAAGGCCGTACCGGCTGACTAGACTGCCAGTCGTGAACGATCCTGCCGACCGGCCCCAGCACCTGGACCTGCGTGCGTCGGACGCCGACCGTGAGCGTGTCGCGAAACTCCTGCACGAAGCCATGGGCGAGGGCAGGCTGAGCATCGACGAGCTGGACGAACGCTTGCAGAGCGTCTACCAGGCGAAGACGCTGGGCGACCTGGTCCCGCTGACGGCCGACCTGCCGGTCGCCTCCTCGGGTACCTCGTCGCTGCCTGTCCCGGCCGGCAGCGCACTGCCCACCGACCGGGTCGGCGGTACGCCGGGCAGCAGCGGGGCGTTCGCGATGATGTCGGGCTTCGACCGGTCCGGACCGTGGGTGGTGCCCCGGCAGTTCACGGCGGGCGCGTTCATGGGCGGTGGCGAGATCGACCTGACCGAGGCCACGTTCGCCGAGCACGAGTGCACGATCAACGTGTTCGCCTTCATGGGCGGTGTGGAGATCATCGTGCCGGACGACATCACGGTGCGGGTCACGGGCTTCGCGATCATGGGCGGGTTCGACCACAAGTACGCCCGTCAGGGTCCGCCCGGCTCGCCGGTGCTCACGGTGACCGGGTTCGCGTTCATGGGCGGTGTCGACGTCCGCCCGCCCAAGCGCAAGCGGAACCGGGCCCGGCTGGAGAACTGAACGGCGGCGGCACCGGCAACTCCTATGCTGGCGGTCATGGCTGCTCCGACGACCACACCACCGGCACCACCACCGCCGGACCACGCGACGCTCCCGGCCGACCTGGCCGAGGTGGCCCGCGACGAGTCGACGCTCCGTCGCTTCCTGCACGGCCTGCCCGGCGTGGACCAGGTCGGCGTCGAGCAGCGGGCCGCGACGCTGGCCACCCGCAGCATCAAGAAGGCCGCGAAGCTGTGGGCGATCGACACCGCGATCAGCATGGTCGACCTGACCACGCTGGAAGGCGCGGACACCCCCGGCAAGGTCCGGTCGCTCGCCGCGAAGGGCAGGCGGCCCGACCCCGACCACCCGGATACGCCGAAGGTGGCGGCGATCTGCGTCTATCCGGACCTGGCCGCCGTCGCCGTCGACGCTCTGGCGGGCAGCGGGGTCGGCGTGGCGAGTGTGGCCACCGCGTTCCCGTCCGGACGGTCGGCGCGCTCGGTGAAGCTGGCCGATGTCGCCGAGGCCGTGGCGTCCGGGGCGAACGAGGTCGACATGGTGATCGACCGGGGCGCGTTCCTGTCCGGCCGCTACGGACTGGTGTACGACGAGATCGTCGAGGTGAAGGCGGCCTGCGGCGCCGCGCACCTGAAGGTGATCCTGGAGACCGGCGAGCTGGCCACCTACGACAACGTGCGCCGGGCATCGTGGCTGGCGCTGCTGGCCGGCGGTGACTTCATCAAGACCTCCACCGGCAAGGTCAGCCCTGCCGCGACGCTGCCGGTGACGCACGTGATGCTGCAGGCTGTGCGCGACTGGCACGACCGCACCGGCCAGCACCGGGGTGTGAAGCCCGCGGGTGGCATCCGCACGACGAAGGACGCGATCCGCTACCTGGTCGCCGTACACGAGGTCGCCGGCGCGGCCTGGCTGTCGCCGGCGCTGTTCCGGTTCGGCGCGTCGAGTCTGCTCAACGACCTGGTGATGCAGC
This sequence comes from Candidatus Melainabacteria bacterium, assembly GCA_963780635.1. Taxonomy (GTDB): domain Bacteria; phylum Actinomycetota; class Actinomycetes; order Mycobacteriales; family Pseudonocardiaceae; genus DATEPR01. Next base: position 586,311 of record CAWACW010000011.1, on the reverse strand, counting down.
GGCGAACCCAACTGGACGGCCACTACAGCGGCCCCGACTACGTGACGGTGGACTGATGGACCAGACGCCCTGGGAGTACGCGCCTGCTCCCGAATCGCGCGCTATCGCGAATCTCCGGCCCAGCTACCGGATGTACGTGGACGGCACGTTCGTCGAGGGCAGCGGCGAGCCGCTCAAGACGATCAACCCGGCGACCGGCGAGGTGCTCGCCGAGGTCAGCACGGCGAGCGCTGCCGACGTGGACACGGCCGTCAAGGCCGCGCGCCGCGCGTACGACGGGGTGTGGGGCAGGATGCCCGGCACCGAACGGGCCAAGTACCTGTTCCGGATCGCCAGGATGATCGCCGAGCGGGCCAGGGAACTGGCCGTGCTGGAGAGCCTGGACAACGGCAAGCCGATCCGCGAGTCGCGGGACGTGGACGTGCCGACCGCGTCCGCTCACTTCTTCTATCACGCGGGCTGGGCGGACAAGCTCGGCTACGCGGGCTACGGGCCGGACCCGCGGCCGCTGGGCGTGGCGGGCCAGGTCATCCCGTGGAACTTCCCGCTGCTGATGGCGGCCTGGAAGATCGCGCCCGCGCTGGCCTGTGGCAACACCGTGGTGCTCAAGCCGGCCGAGACCACCCCGCTGACCGCGCTGGTGCTGGCCGAGATCTGCCAGCAGGCGGATTTGCCGCCCGGCGTGGTCAACATCCTGCCCGGCGCCGGTGATGTCGGTGCCGCGCTGGTGAACCACCCCGGCCTGGACAAGGTGGCGTTCACCGGGTCCACCGAGGTGGGCAAGCAGATTCAGTCGTCGCTGGCGGGCACCGGCCGCAAGCTCACGCTGGAACTGGGCGGCAAGGCCGCGAACATCGTGTTCGAGGACGCGCCGCTGGACCAGGCCGTCGAGGGCATCGTGAACGGCATCTTCTTCAACCAGGGCCACGTGTGCTGCGCGGGTTCGCGGCTGCTGGTGGCCGAGTCCGTCGCGGACGAGGTGCTGGCGAAGCTGCGCGCCCGGATCACCACGCTGCGGGTGGGCGACCCGCTGGACAAGAACACCGACGTCGGCGCGATCAACTCGGCCGAGCAGCTGGCCAGGATCACGTCGCTGGTGGCCGTCGGCGACGACGAGGGCGCCGAGCGCTGGACGAGCCCGTGTCCATTGCCGGACAAGGGTTTCTTCTTCCCGCCGACGGTGTTCTCGAACGTCGGCCAGGCGATGCGGATCGCCCGCGAGGAGATCTTCGGCCCGGTCCTGTCGGTGCTCACGTTCCGCACGCCGGACGAGGCGATCGCGAAGGCCAACAACACGCCCTACGGCCTGTCCGCGGGCGTGTGGACGGAGAAGGGTTCGCGCATCCTCGCGATGGCGGCCCGGCTGCGCGCGGGCGTCGTGTGGGCGAACACGTTCAACAGGTTCGATCCGGCGGCCCCGTTCGGCGGCTACCAGGAGTCCGGCTTCGGTCGCGAGGGCGGCCGCGTGGGTCTGGAGGCCTACCTCGATGTCTGACACGCGGGTGTCCGTCGCGAAGACGTACAAGCTCTACCTCGGTGGCGCGTTCCCCCGCTCCGAGTCCGGCCGGACCTACCCGGTGACCGACGCGCAGGGCGCGTTCCGGGCCAACGCCGCGCAGGCGTCCCGCAAGGACGCCAGGGACGCGGTCGTCGCGGCCCGCAAGGCGTTCGGCGGCTGGTCGGGTGCCACCGCGTACAACCGCGGCCAGGTGCTGTACCGGGTGGCCGAGATGATGGAGGGCAGGCGGGAGCAGTTCGCCGCGGACGTGATCGCGTCCGAGGGCGTCGAGGCAGGCCGTGCACAGTCCCTTGTGGACGCCGCCATCGACCGGTGGGTCTGGTACGCGGGCTGGACGGACAAGCTGGCCGCGGTGCTCGGCTCGTCGAACCCGGTCGCCGGCCCGTACTTCTCCTTCACCACGCCGGAACCGACGGGTGTGGTCGCGGTGTTCGCGCCGCAGCGCTCGTCGCTGCTCGGGCTGGTCAGCGTGCTCGCACCGGTGCTCGCGGGCGGCAACACGGCGGTCGTGGTGGCCGGCCAGCAACAGCCGCTGCCCGCGATCACGCTGTCCGAGGTGCTGGCGACCTCGGATGTGCCCGGCGGCGTGGTGAACGTGCTGACCGGCCTGACCGCCGAGCTGGCGCCCTGGCTGGCCTCGCACGGCGACGTGAACGCGCTGGACCTCACCGGTGCGCCACCGGAGCAGCTGGCCGACCTGGAGCGGGCCGCGGCGGGCACCGTGAAGCGGGTGCCCAGGGTGTCGGGCGACGAGCCGGACTGGACCAAGCAGCCGGACATCGGCAGGTTGCGGGCGTTCCTGGAGGCGAAGACGGTCTGGCATCCGATTGGGGTGTGAACCCCGACGCGATCCTGCCTACTCTCGGGTAGGGTCTGGCGCGACATCACCCGCGCCGGACTGCCCCGGAGGGATCTCGATGGGCGCATATCAGACGGTCATGGTCGGTACTGACGGGTCGGACTCCTCGTTCCGAGCCGTGGACAAGGCCGCCGGCCTGGCCAGAGACGCCGCGGCGAAGCTGGTCGTGGTCTGCGCGTACCACGCGGCAGGCGAGCGCGAGGTCGCGCAGGCAGGCGACGCCCTGGGCGAGGAGGCCTACCAGGTGGTGGGTTCCGCCCCCGCCGAGGACACGCTGCGCACCGCGGCCGGCCGGGCCGCCGCCGCGGGCGCGAAGGACGTGGTCACCACGGCGATCGCGGGCGACCCGGTGAAGACGCTGGTGCGCTCGGTCGAGGAGCACCACGCGGACCTGCTCGTGGTCGGCAACCGCGGCCTGAACTCGCTGGCAGGCCGGATTCTCGGCTCGGTGCCCTCCGACGTGTCGCGGCACGCCCGGTGCGACGTGCTGATCGTGCACACGGTTCGTTAGCGCGGTGACCGATCCGGCGGATCCGGCCGAGCAGGCCGTCGCGCGGCAGCTGGAGCGGACCTTGCTGGGCGGCGAGCGGCGCTACACCCGGCTGGAGGTCACGGCCGGGGCGGGCGTGAGCCTGGATCGCGCCCGGCGACTGTGGATGGCGATGGGTTTCGCCGAGGTCGGTGACGACGAGGTGGTGTTCACCGACGGCGATGTGGCAGCACTGCGGGTGTGGGAAGCGCTGGTCGCGTCCGGCATGGTGGTGCTGGGCGACGAGGCGTCGGTGGCCCGCGCGCTGAGTCAGCCGCTGTCCCGGCTGGCCGACTGGCAGGCCCAGGAAGTGCTGGCCAGGGCCAAGGACCTGAGCGCGGCGCCCGAGCAGCTCGGCGAGCTGGCCGACGGACTGCTGCCGGTGATCGAGGGCCTGCAGTCCTATGTGTGGCGCCGGCATCTGGCCGCGGCCTCGTGGCGCGCGCTGTCCGCGGAGACCGGCGAGCCGGCCGCTCGCCGCTCGGTGGTCGGCTTCGCCGATATCGTCGGCTACACGACGACCACCCGGCATGCGGACGTGGACGAGCTGTCGGCGTTGCTGGAGGTGTTCGAGAAGGACGCGTCGGACACCATCGCCGCGCACCACGGCCGGATCGTCAAGACGGTCGGCGACGAGGTGCTGTTCGTGGCCGACTCCGCGACCGAAGCGGCCGAGATCGCGCTGCTGCTCACCGATCCCGAGCGCGAGGACCTGGGCCTGCCGGTGTTGCGCGTGGGACTGGCGATGGGCCAGGTGCTCAGCCGCTTCGGCGACGTGTACGGCTCGGTGGTCAACCTGGCCGCCCGGCTGACCTCACTCGCCCGGCCCGGCACGGTTCTGGTGGACGTGGAACTGGCCGAAGCACTGCGGTCGGCGGACGCATTTGCGCTGCGTCAGCGCCGTCCGGCGGCCGTGCGCGGATACCATCACCTCCGCTCCTGGTCGCTGCGTCGGGCCGGATAGTTGGCCCGCTCGACCCGGAATCGTGGTAGGACCGTGACCCCGTAGAGTTCGGTCTCCGGCACCGTGATCCGACCGCCGGACACGGGGTCGTCACAGGGCTTGGCTTTGGGTGGCCGGGGAGGTCGCATGGCTCAGGACATCGTCCCGATCGAGCTCGGGCTGCCGCAGGGTGACGTCGTCACACTGTGGGCACCGCGCTGGCGGGAGGACGGCGAGGAGTGGGAAGCGTTCCTCGGGCACGAAGAGGACCTCTACGGCTTCTCCGACACCGCCCATCTGGCCGCGTTCGTCCGGACAGCGCAGGAACACGACCTGACCGACCATCCCGCGTGGCACGTCGTGCCCGCGCTGTCGGTCGGTGAGCTGACCCCGGACGAGGACCACCAGTACGACCTTGTCGGCGTGCCCGAGTTGGTGGCCGAGGAGCCCGACACCTGGGTGCTGTCCGAACTGGCCGACATCGTGTCGATGGTGCGGTCGCTGGCCGAGGTGTGCGAGCTGGACGACGTCATCGAGATCCTCAACTCCGCTGCCGCGTTCGGCATGCTGGAGCAGGGCACGCTGCCCTTCTCCGGCCGCGAGGGCGCGATCCTGTGGACGGACCTGTCCGAGGTCGTCGCCGAGCGGTGGGACGAGGTGCTGGACGCCATCGACGAGGTGGTGACCGAACCGGACATCGACGCCCCCGCACTGGCCACCGCCCAGACCGAGCTGGCCGAACTGGAGGCGCAGCTGGCCGAGGCGGCCGACTCCGATGAGGACGAGGACGACGACGTCGAGCCCGTCGACGAGGAAGCGGTCGACGCCGACGCTGACGACGAAGCCGACGACGAAGCCGAGGAAGAGCCCGAGCCCCTGGGCTTCTGGGGCCAGGTCGGCATCGACCCGATTAAGATCATCACGGCCGACGCCGAGGTCTACACGCTGCGCTGCTACCTCGGCGAGGACCCGCTGTTCCTCGGTACCAACGGGAACATCGACGTCTTCCGCTCGCCGAAGGCACTCGCCCGGCACATCGCGGACGCCACGGCTGACGCCGAGGGCAACGACCTGTCCCAGGTGTCCACCTGGGAAGAGGTCATGACCGCCGCGATCGACGGTTCACTGAAGATCGATATCGAGGACGGCAACACCTACGTGCTGACCGGGATCGCCGACGACATCGCGGAAGGCCCGGACACGGTCGACCCGACGCAGCTGGACCTCGCGGTGGAACTGCTCACCGACGCGGCCGACTGGTCCGGTGACGACAGCGTCGCCGCGGCACTCGCTCCGTCGGAAAGCCTGGGCTGGCTGGTCTCGTTCGTGCTGCGGCCCGACCCGACCCGGCTCGCGCCGAGTGCGCCGTTCGACAAGGAAGAGGCCGCGTGGCGTGGTCTCACCGACGCCTTCGAAGAGCGCCTGAACAAGCACTGACGGCGGTCGCCGGAACGTCACGGATCTCCGGCCGACACACGAATCCGGATCTCGATGACCACGAAGGCGGCTGGCTCCGGCCGGCCGCCTTCGTGGTTGCCGACCGGCGGACGCCACGCGCTTTTTCCTGTCCAGTGTTGCGATCGTTCGACCTGACAGTCACGAAACGGCGGTCATGTCGGGACAGGTGACCATCCACAATTGCCAGTGACGGCACGACGAACGTGATCGGCGACGAGCTTGGCCACTTCGACGCGAACACCCCGCGGAGCCGACCGTCAGGTCCACTCGCGCAGGCCGTTCTCCGCGCGGACCGGCGTGAGCGCGATGGCCAGCAGCGGGCAGATCGCGGCGCAGGCGAACGCGGTCGCGTAGCCGCCGGCGCCGATGATCAGGCCGAGCACCGGCGGGGTCAGCGCGGCGGCCACGTTCTGGCCGGTGTTCTGTGCGCCCAGCGCGCGGCCCGCCCAGGCCGAGCCCGCGAACTCGGCGGTCGCGGTGAAGCCGAGTCCGTTGTCCGCCACCGTGATCACGGCTCCGACCGCTATCGCGACCACGACCAGCCAGGACCAGGTGGCGTCGCCCAGCGCGGCCAGCAGCATCACCGCGGCACTGGCCACCGCGAGTTGGCGCATCGGCCGCAGCCTGCTGCCGACACGGTCGGACCACCAGCCGCTGCCCAGCCTGCCGACGGCCCCGCACAACTGGATCACGGCCAAGAACCCGCCCGCGGTCGCGGCCAGCCAGTGCTGCTTCGACACCAGGTACTCCAGGCCGAACGCGGAGATCACGAACTGCGGGACGACGAGCATCGCGCTGGCACCGTGCAGCCGCCACAACACCGGCGACCGGTACGGCGACCTGGCCCGGGCGCCTGCCTTCGCGTGCGGCCGGGGCGGGTCGACGACGAGCACGACCACGAGCAGAGCGCACCCGAGGCACAGGCCCGCGGGCAGCAGCAGCGCGTCGCGGAACCCTGCAGCCCTGGCCAGCAGCGGCAACGAGATCGCCGCGACCGCGACGCCCAATGGCTGCGCGGTCTGCCGGACGCTCATCGCGACACCGCGCTCGTTCTTGGCGAACCAGCCCATCACGACCCGGCCGCTGGCCGCGTTGACCGACGACCCGAACGCGCCGCCCAGCCCCAGCAGCACCGCGAAACCGATGATGCCGTGGGTGGTCAGTACCGCGAGGACCACGAAGCCACCGCAGCCGACGAGCCCGATGGTGATCACGATCTGCTCGCCGAAGCGGTCGGCCGCTGCGCCCCACGCGATCAGGGTGAGCAGCAGCCCGACGGTCGGCGCGGACACGACGACACCGACCTGCGCGAGCGAGAGGTGTTCGGCCGCGCGGATGGTCGGTACGAGGAACGGCAGCCCGTAGATGAACGACGAGGTCGCCACCTGGGCGGCGAGCCCGATCGCGAGGATCAGCCAGCGGCGGCGGTAGCCGGGCGGCGACCCCATCGCGATTGGTGCGTCCACGTCCCCCATCGCATCTCCCGCCATTTGGGAATGATGTCTTGTCAGGTGGACGCTAAGTGAACGTGCCTCACGAACGCAACGGACCTTTTCACATGGTGGACAGCAACTCTCAGCCGATGAGCTGCGCGTAGGCCGGCTTGATCACGCCGTTGATGATCTCCAGGCGCTCGTCGAAGCTGATGAACGACGATTTCATCGCGTTCACCGTGAACCACCGCAGGTCGGCCCAGTCGTAGCCGAACGCGTCGACCAGTGCGGCGAACTCACTGGTCACCGAGCAGTGGCTCATCAACCGGTTGTCCGTGTTCACGGTGACCCGGAACCGCAGCCGGGTGAGCAGGCCGATCGGGTGCTCGGCGATCGAGGTGGCCGCGCCGGTCTGCAGATTCGACGTGGGGCACATCTCCAACGGGATGCGACGGTCGCGCACGTAACCGGCCAGCGGACCGAGCTGCACCGAACCGTCCGGGTCGACCTTGATGTCGTCCACGATCCGCACACCGTGCCCGAGCCGCTCGGCACCACAGTGCTGGATGGCCTCCCAGATGGACGGCAGCCCGAAGGCCTCGCCGGCGTGGATGGTGAAGTGCGCGTTCTGCTGACGCAGGTACTCGAAGGCGTCGAGGTTGCGGGTGGGCGGGTAACCGGCCTCGGGCCCGGCGATGTCGAAACCGATCACGCCCACGTCCCGGTAGCGCACGGCCAGCTCGGCGATCTCCATCGAACGGGCGTTCTGCCGCAGCGCGCACAGCAGCGTCCCGATCCGGATCCGCTTACCCGCGTCGGCGGCCAGGCGCTCGCCCTCGCGGAAACCGGCCTGCACGGCCTGCACGACGGTGTCCAGGTCCAGACCGCGCTCGACGTGCAGTTCGGGGGCGTAGCGCACCTCGGCATAGACGACGCCGTCGTCGGCCAGGTCCTGCACACACTCGGCGGCGACCCGGACCAGGGAGGCCTCGTCCTGCATCACCGCACAGGTGTGGGCGAACGTCTCCAGGTAGCGGACGAGCGAACCGGAGTCGGCTGCCGACGCGAACCAGGCGCCCAGTTCGGCGGGGTCGGTGGTGGGCAGTTGCCGGTACCCGGTCGCCTCGGCGAGCTCGATGACGGTGGCCGGCCGGAGCCCGCCGTCCAGATGATCGTGCAGCAGGACCTTGGGTGCGGCACGCAGGGCGGACGGGGTCAGCGGGACGGTCGGGTTCGACATGGCGACACGGTACTCCGGGGGCGAAAAATGACGGTGGCGAAGATCATGACCGTGTAGACTGCGCGGAAGTGTGTTACCGGTCCGTCGAAAAGACCACTCGATCGGACGAAGGACGGCAAGGACGGGTGATCAATCGTCGGCAACGAGCGATCAACTGATCGCCCGGATCTCACTCAAGCAGCGATCGGGTTACCGATCGTCAGACAGCGGAGATCAACTAGGCCATTCGCGGCGCTCGGACTCGCCCACTTGGGGCACGCGCGGCGTTAAAACCATGCCGAACGGCCGGGGCCCCTGCGTACCGCCACCCGTCAGTGGCTAGGCTCGGGGCTCCCCTCCCCATGGACGAAGGCTTGTTGCCGTGAACGAGAACAACAATCACGATGTCTTTCGACCGCATGCGCAACATGCTCAACCGTGCGGCCGAAGTCCGCGAAAGCGAACAGCAGCAGATTTTCGATGCCCTCGACGAGATCCATGCCCGGCTGCAGCCGGTGGAGTCGCTGGGCGCGGTGCGCAAGCGCCTGTCGGAGCTGCCCGACCGGACCGAGGTCAGCGTGCTGGCCGAGCGGCTGGACGAGGCGCTGGCGAAACTCGAGGCGCAGGACTCGGCGATCAGTGTGCTGAGCCGGTCGGTGGACTCGATGGTCGACAAGCTGGCGAAGCCGTTCGCACAGCTGGACGGCAGGCTGGACGGGGTGTCCGGCAGGTTCGAGGGTGTGGCGGGCCGGATGGACGGTCTCGAGGACAAGCTGTCGGGCATCCACAAGCGCATTGACGAGGTGCACGGCCACCTGGACAAGCAGGACGGCAAGCTGGATGCGCTGCCGCGTGAGGTGCACGTGCCGTTGCGGGAGCGGCTGGACATCCTGGAGTCGGCGCTGCGCGGGCGGGTCGACGAGGTCGGGGAGGGGTGCACGAGCACCTGGACGGCACGCGGGAGGCGTTGTACCGGTCGGTGACCGAGTCGACGGCCGCGGTGGGCACGTCGGTGGACAAGGCAGCGGAGTCGTTGCACGGCAAGTTCACGCAGGCCCACGACACGCTGGCCGCGAAGCTGGCGGAGAACGGTGACCAGCTCAAGGAGGCCCGCGAGGCCCTGCACGGCCACCTCGACTCGGCTCGGGACGAGCTGGGCGGCCGGGTGGACGCGACGGTCGAGCAGGCGCGCGCATCGCTGGACCCGACGGACCGGTTGGCAGCGCTGACCGACCGCTTGGAGCTGGTCACCAGCAGGCTGGACCAGATGGCCGCACGGATCGACGCGGTGGAGAGCGGCATCGGCGGCCGGCTGGGCGAGCTGTCGACCAGCGTGGAGCAGGGCCTGCACCAGGTCCGCGGCACGGTGTCGGCACGCCCCGACTCGGAGGCGTTGGTCTCGCTGGTGCGCAACGCCAACGAGGAGTCGGAGCGCAGGAACGCCGGCCAACTCGACGAGGCGATGGCGACGTTCGCCGAGCTGATCCTCGGCGGCGGCGGCCCCACGATGCCCCCGCCGCCCACCGCACTGCCGAGGCAGCAGCGCAGGGCGCGCGGCCCGAAGAACGGCAAGAGCACGGGCAAGGAACTCGACCTGGCAGACGAGATCGCCGAGGGCGCGTAAGAAAGCAGCTTCGATCGAAACCCCGCGAGGTCACGCCTCGCGGGGTTTCGTCGTGTGGTGGCAGGCGAGGCGCCCCGGAATCGGAGTGCCTGTCCGGCAAGGGCCGCCCGCCGTCCAACACCGCCAGCCGCCCAGCGAAAGCAAGCAGCGCGAGACTGTCCGGGCATCTCCACCCGAAACCGCCGACCGCCGGACCGAGCCGACCCGCGCGACCCGTAGCGGTGCACAGGAACCCGCTCCGCCGCCCACAGCCGATCTTGACGCTCAACTACGTGGCATTGACGGCGCAGCCGCTCTTTGCTCCGCCAAGCTGACGTCAAACACTCCACGGCGGCGGAGCGGACGACCCGCATCGTCGGGGCAACCGGCACCGAGACCCGACCAGAACCCCCGAGCGCACAATCGACGCTCCGCGCGAGTCCGGGCTGACCGCACCAGAGCGGAGAACCGGATCTTGCTCGGCAATCTCGGGTCGTCGCTCGGTGCTGTGGCTGTCCGAGGTCCAACTTGCCGCTGGACAAGCAATCCTGTCCCGCCCATTGCCTACAGAGGACTGCGCAGCACGTCCAGCACGAGGTCCGGCGACTCCGGTGCCTCGTCGGCCACGTGCCAACCGCCGTTCAACGCCGCCAGGCCCCCCTCGACCGTCTCCGCGCGAGTGGTCCGCAGCTCGAACAGTGGCTGTCCCTTCTCGACCCGGTCCCCCCGCCGTGCCAGGCACAACACCCCGGCAGCGTGATCCACCGGATCCTCCTTGCGCGCCCGCCCCGCGCCGAGCCGCCACGCAGCCACCCCGATGGGATACGCGTCCACCGTCAGGAACCCGTCCCCCGGCGACTCCACGACCTGGACCGTCGACGCCGCCGGCAATCCCGCCTCCGGATCGCCGCCCTGCGCGCTGATCATCCGGCACCACGTCTCGTAAGCGGCACCCGAAGCCAGCACCACCCCCGGATCCACATCGGACAGACCAACGAGCGCCAGCATCTCCCGCGCCAGCGCGACAGTCAGCTCGACCACGTCCGCCGGGCCGCCGCCGCGCAGGACCTCGACCGCCTCCGCGACCTCGACCGCGTTGCCGACCGCCTGGCCCAGTGGCGCCGACATGTCCGTCAGCAGCGCGCTCACCGCGACCCCGTGCTGGCCGCCGATTCCCACCAGCGCTTCGGCCAGTTCCCTGGCCCGCTCGAAGGTCTTCATGAAGGCGCCCGATCCGACCTTCACGTCCAGCACCAGCCCGCTGGCACCTTCGGCGATCTTCTTGCTCATGATCGAGCTGGCGATCAGCGGGATCGACTCGACCGTCCCCGTCACGTCGCGCAGTGCGTACAGCTTCCGGTCGGCAGGCGCGAGTGACGGCGTCGCCGCGCAGACCACCGCACCGACCGCGTCCAGCTGCGCCAGGATCTCCTCGTCCGACAGCGAAGCACGCCAACCGGGGATCGACTCGAGCTTGTCCAGCGTGCCACCGGTGTGGCCGAGGCCACGGCCGGACAACTGCGGTACCGCCGCGCCACACGTCGCCACCAAGGGTGCCAGCGGCAGCGTGATCTTGTCGCCGACGCCACCCGTCGAGTGCTTGTCGACCGTGGGCCGGGTCACTGCGGACAGGTCCAGCCGGGTGCCGGACGCGATCATCGCTGCCGTCCAGCGGGCCGTTTCGGTGGTGTCCATGCCGTTGCAGTAGATGGCCATGGCCAGCGCGGCCATCTGTTCCTCGGCCACCGTGTCCCGGGTATAGGCGTCGATCACCCAGTCGATCTGCTCGTCGGTCAGCCGCCCGCCGTCGCGTTTGGCCATGATCACGTCCACTGCGGAGAACATGCCGCTCACGGTAACTGGGCCGGTCCGAACGCGTCCGGCAGCACCTCGCTCATCGGCAACACCCCGCGCGGTGTGTCCACCAGGCACTCCGGTCCGCCCAGCTCGTAGAGGATCTGTCTGCACCGGCCGCACGGCATCAGCAGCTCACCGTCGCCACTGCGGCACGCGACCGCGACGAACCGTCCGCCGCCGGTCAGCCGCAGCTCGCCCGCCATCGTGCACTCGGCACACAGCGTCAGCCCGTACGAGGCGTTCTCCACGTTGCAGCCGACGACCGTCCTGCCGTCGTCACACACCGCGGCGGCACCCACGTGCAGCCCCGAGTACGGCGCGTACGCACTTCGCGCCGCCGCCGTGGCGGCGCTGCGCAACTCGGCCCAGTCGATCACGTCACTCCAGGATGTAGGGCTGGCCGTCCGCGGCGGGCGGGCGGATCTTGCCGACCCGGCTCGCGACCGCGACGATCGTCGCGATGTAGGGCGCGGTCAGCAGCAGGTTCGAGTCGATCGGCGCACCCGCCTGGGACAGCAGGCTGCCCAGCTGGTCGGCGAAACCGAACAGCAGCGCGGCCGCGACCGCACCCATCGGTGTCCACCGCCCGAAGATCACGGCGGCCAGCGCGATGTAGCCCTTGCCGGACGACATGTTCTCCACGAACGTGTTGGCCGACCCGGTGCCGACCACCAGGAACGCGCCCGCGAGGCCTGCGATCACACCGCCCAGCAGCACCGCGCGGTACCGGGTCAGCCGGACCTTGATGCCGACCGTGTCGGCGGCCTTCGGGTGTTCGCCGACCGCCCGCACCCGCAGGCCCCACCGCGTGTGGAACAGTCCGATGTGGACCAAGGCGACCAGGACGTACGTCAGGTAGAGGAAGATCGTGCCCTCGAAGAACACCGGCCCGATGATCGGGATGTCGGCGAGGCCCGGAATCCGGATCACCGAGAAGTAGCCCGGGCTGTTGTAGTGCTGCGGGTTGTTGGCCAGCAGCTTCTGATAGAGGAAGTTCGTGATGCCCAGCGCGAACAGGTCCAGCACCACGCCGACGATCACCTGGTCCACCAGGTAGCGAATGGCCAGCACGGCGAGGATCCCGGCGAGCAGCACACCGGCCAGCGCACCGGCGATCACACCGGCCCACACGCCCGCCGACGTCGCGACCACGGCCGCCACGAACGCGCCGAGCAGCAACTGCCCTTCCAGCGCCACGTTCACCACGCCGGCCCGCTCGCCGATCACCCCGGCCAGCGCGCCCAGGATCAGCGGGATGGCGGACGGGAACAGCGAACCCTGCAGCAGCGACACGATGTTCAAACCGCTGGGCGAGCCAGCCACCGACCACACCATGAAGGCGGTGACCAGGCAGAAGATCGCCAGTGACGCCGACCAGCGGCCACCGAGCAGGTTGCCTGCCCGCAGCCCGCCGACCACGATGGCGACCAGGCACAGCACGATGATCACGGGTCTCGCGGTGAACGTGAGGGTGCCCAGGTCGAACGCGGCGTCGGACAACGAGAGTTGGAAGTGGGCCTGTAAGCCGGCTCTGGAACTCAGGCCGAACGCGAGCAGCGCGAGCACGCCGAGCACCGCCTGCAGCGTGCCCGCGAACAGGTGCCTCGGCACCCGCGTCCGGCGGGCCGTGTTCACCGCGACGGCCAGGTTCGTGACGGCCCCCGTGATGGACGAGCCATACCGGCTCTTGAGCCGGAACATCGCCCGGATCAGCCGCGGTGCCGCGATGAAGATGACGATCAGCGCTTCGATGACCGTGACGATGTCGATCGGCACGCCACCGCCGGGTTGGCCGGACGTGGCAGCCTGGAGTGTCCGGCCGCCCGCGTTGAGCGCGCCCAGCAGCAGACCGGCCCACACCGCGCCCCACGGTTTGTTCCGGCCGAGCAGCGCGACCGTGATCGCGTCGAAGCCGTAGTTGGACGAGATGCCCGGGGTGATCTCGTAGGACGTGAACCCGCCCAGTGCCATGATCGTGCCCGCGAGACCGGCCAGCGCACCGGCGAACAGCATGGCCTGCATGGTCGTGCGGGGCACGCTCATCCCCGCCGTGCGTGCGGCGGCCGGGTTGGCGCCGACGGCCCGCAGCCGGAAACCGACCGTGCTGCGCGACATCAGCCACCAGACGACCGCCGCGGCCGCGACGGCCAGCAGGATGCCCAGGTCGAAGTTGAGGCTGCTACCGAACAGGTGCGGTAACTGGGCGTTGCTGTCGATCACCTTGCTGGCCTGCGGGTTGCCCGGCTGCTGGATGCTGGGCAGGCTGAGCAGGTATTTCAGCCCGAACAGCGCCACGTAGTTGAGCATGATCGTGGTGATGACCTCGTGCGCGCCGGTTCTCGCTTTCAGGAATCCGGCGATGAAGCCCCAGAACGCGCCGCCGATGATCCCGGCGATGATCGCCACGACGAGATGGACCACCACCGGCAGGTGGAACGTGAAACCGACGTAGCCGGAGCAGAACGCGCCGAGCACGATCTGGCCCTCGGCGCCGATGTTGAACAGGCCGGACCGGAACGCCAGCGCGATACCCAGACCGGCACAGATCAGCGGAGCCGCCGACTGTGCGGTGTTGCCCAGCGGGCCGAGGATGCCTGCCAGCGTGCCGTCGTTGTGGATGTCGAAGATCGCGCCGGAGAACATCGCCGAGTACGCGCTGGCCACCACGTGCCACGAGTCGGCGAAGAAGTAGCCGGGGGCCGCGAAGAAGAACCCCATGTCCGCCTGGACCGTGGGATCCGTGAAGATCATCAGCAGGCCGCCGAGCACCAGCGCGACGAGGACGGCCAGCACCGTCAGCACGAAGGTGTCGGTGCGGCCGGTGCGCCGCTCGGGCTCGGGTGCCGTGGCCGGTTGCGCTGCGGGCTTTTCCACCGTGGCGGTCATGCTGGGTTCTCCTGGTGGTCGGACGCCTCGTCGTGTTCGGACACCGTGAGCGCGCTGGGATGCGCCTCGGCCTCCTGGCGTGCGGTCTCGGGCGCGACGCCGGCCATCATCAGGCCGACGGCGTCCCGGGACGCCCCGGCGGGCAGCACGCCGATGATCCGGCCGCGGTAGAGCACCGCGATCCGGTCGGACAGCGCCAGCACCTCGTCCAGTTCGGTGGACACGATCACCACGGGCGTGCCGTTGTCGCGCTCGGCGATGATCCGCCGGTGGATGAACTCCTGGGCGCCGACGTCGACGCCCCGGGTCGGCTGCGAGGCCACGAACACCTTCAGCGGCCGGGACATCTCCCTGGCCAGCACGACCTTCTGCTGGTTGCCGCCGGACAGTGTGGCCGCGAGGGCGTCGATGGACGGTGTCCGGATGTCGAACTCCGTGACGCGGTGCTCCGCGTTGCTGCGGATCTGCGGGATGCGCAGCGCCAGCCCGGACCCGAAGGGCGCCCGGTCGTACATGTCCAGCACCAGGTTCTCGGCCACGGTGAACGGGCCGACCAGGCCGTCGTGCTGGCGGTCCTCGGGCACGTAGCCGAGGCCGTCGGCGAGGATCCGGCTCGGGGGCAGGCCGACGAGTTCGGTGCCGTTGAGGGTGATCGAGCCGGACTCCGGCACCCGCGCGCCGAGCATCGCCTCGACCAGTTCCTCCTGGCCGTTGCCCTGCACCCCGGCCAGGCCGACGATCTCGCCTGCGTGCACGTCCAGGCTCAGGTCGTCGACGGTGACCGTGCCGCGGTCGTCCTTGACGGTCAGCCCGGTGATCCGCAGGCTCACCCCGCCGGCCTGGGCGGGCGTCTTGTCGACCACCAGCCGCACCTCGCGGCCGACCATCATGCTGGCCAGCGTCTCTTCGCTGTCGGCCGGCGACGCCTCGCCGACCACCTTGCCGCGCCGGATCACCGTGATCCGGTCGGCGACGGCCTTGACCTCGCGCAGCTTGTGCGTGATGAAGACGATGGACTTGCCCACGGCACGCAGCTCGCCCATCACCCGGATCAGCTCGTCGATCTCCTGCGGGGTGAGCACGGCGGTCGGCTCGTCGAGGATGAGCACGTCGACGTCGTGCACCAGCGCCTTGAGGATCTCCACGCGCTGCTGCACGCCCACCGGCAGGTCGCCGACCAGCGCGTCCGGGTCCACGTCCAGCCGGTAGCGCTCGGACAGCTCGCGGACCTTCTGCCTGGCCGTCGATCTGGACAGCACGCCGAACGGGCCGGTGGTCCACTCGCGGCCCAGCATCACGTTCTCCGCGACCGTGAACACCGGGATCAGCATGAAGTGCTGGTGCACCATGCCGATACCCGCGGCGATCGCGTCGCCGGGGCCGTGGAACGCGGTGGGCTTGTCGTCGATGAGGATCTCGCCCTCGTCCGGCTGGTAGAGGCCGTAGAGGACGTTCATCAGGGTCGACTTGCCTGCCCCGTTCTCACCGAGCAGGGCGTGGATCTCACCCGGTGCCACGACGAGGTCGATCGAGTCGTTGGCCGCGAGCGAGCCGAACCGCTTGGTGATGCCTCGAAGCTCAAGACGCATGGCTGCACGCTCTCACAAGGCCCGGCGCGCGTGGCAGTTCGTGCCACGCGCGCCGGGAATGCCTGTCGCGGACTCAGCCCTTGGGCTGCGACGGCGAGGTGATCTTGATGGTGCCGGACATGATGTCCTGCTTGATCTGGGTCAGCTCGGACTTCAGCGCCGGGTCCACCTTCGAGTCGAAGTCATGGAACGGAGCCAGGCCGACGCCACCGTTGTTCAGCGTGCCGATGTAGTCCTTGGTGGCGAAGGTGCCACTGGAGGAGTCCTCGACCGCCTTCTGCACCGCGTTGTTGACGTTCTTGAACGCGGTGGACAGGAACACGCTCGCGTACTGCGGAGCGGCGACCACACCGTCGGTGTCCACCCAGATGACGACGGCCTTCTTGGACGCCTGCGCGGCACCCGCCGAACCCAGACCCGTACCGCCCGCGACCGGGAAGATCACGTCGGCACCCTGCTGGATGAAGTTGTTCGCCAACTGCTGACCGGCACTCTGGTCGGTGAACGAACCGGCGAAGCTGCCGTTCTGGGCCTTCTCACTCCAGCCGAGAACCTGCACGGACTTGTTCTTCTTCTGGTTGTAGTACTGCACGCCCTCCCAGAAGCCGTCCATGTAGATCGTCACCGGCGGGATCTTCAGACCACCGTAGGTCGCGACCTTGCCGGTCTTGGAGTAGCCGGCGGCCAGGTAGCCGGCGAGGAAGCCCGCCTGCGCGGTGTTGAACTGCAGGCCCTGCACGTTGGTGCCGTTGCCGTTGGAGTCGACGATGGCGAAGTGCTGGCTGGTGTCCTTCTTGCTGGCGTCCGTGGTCGCCTGCGCCATCAGGCCGCCGACCGTGACGACGAGCTGGCACTTCTGGCCGACCAGCTGGGCGATGTTCGGCGCGTAGTCGCTCTCCGACTTGGACTGCACGAACGAGACCTTGGCCTTGCCTGCCGTCTGGGCAGCCTGCATGCCCTGCCACGCGGAGGCGTTGAACGACCGGTCGTCGATGCCACCTGTGTCGGTGACCATGCACGCCTTGAAGTTGCTGGTCGTGGCAGCGGACGGGTTGCTGCTGCCCGGGCCGGCGGCCGTGGTGGGCTTCGACCCGCACGCCCCGAGCACCAAGCCGAGTGTGATCACTCCAGCGACCACGACTGTCCCTCGAACGCGGCGCAAGGCGTTCTCCCTTCGTGTGTGATCCCGTGGTGACAGGTCGTCACCGCCCGGACCTGACCGATCCGCACCGACCGGGCGTACCGGCGGTGCCGTTCGCGAGACGGTACCTCCGACTGTGATGGTCCCGGCTGCGCGCACCAGCCGCGTGACCGAATCGTGGCCGAGTAGATGAGGTCAATTAGTGACGCACGGTTACAGACGTGGAGCTACTTCACACGATCGGGTTGTGTTTTTGGCTACTTGTTTCGTCAATCACAAGAGTCCTTTGTCAACTGGGTAGTGGACTTTTCGGCGGCTAGCATCCTTGAGTCGCATTCCCCCGCATGTTGGAGGCGCAACACCTTGGCCACCACCGCGAGTACACCCGCCGCCGGACCGGGCAGGCAGGTGCCGTCCTCGGGGCCGCGGGCAGGCAAGCTCTACCGCGGCGACCTGGGCATGTGGTCCTGGGTGGCGCACCGGATCACCGGGGTACTCACCTTCTTCTTCCTGTTCGCGCACGTGCTGGACACCGCGCTGGTCCGCGTGTCACCCAACGCGTACGACAAGGTGATCAACCTCTACAAGAACCCGCTGGTCAACCTGATGGAGCTGGGCCTGGTCGGCGCGGTGCTCTATCACGCGCTCAATGGCCTGCGCGTGATGCTGGTCGATTTCTGGGCCAAGGGGCCGCGCTACCAGCGGGTGATGTTGTGGGTGATCGTCGGCGTGTGGATCGTCGTGATGATTCCCAGCGCCTACTTCATGCTCAAGTACAACGTCGAGAAGCTGTTCGGGAGCAATTGACATGGCGATGGCGACCGGTGGCTCCGGCACTCCCGATCTCGCCCGCCCGCGCACGCCTCGGCGGCCCGCGGCCCGGCGCAGCAACTTCGAGCTCTACAGCTGGCTGTTCATGCGACTGTCCGGCCTCGCACTGATCGTGCTGGTACTGGGCCACCTGTTCATCATGAACATCCTCGACGGCGGGGTGCAGCGCATCAACTTCGCGTTCGTCGCGGGCCGCTGGTCGTCGCCGTTCTGGCAGTTCTGGGATCTGTCGATGCTGTGGCTGGCCGAGATCCACGGCACGAACGGGCTGCGCACCGTCATCAACGACTACGCCCGGCGCGACGGCACCCGGTTCTGGCTGAAGATGCTGCTCTACACGTCCGCGGTGCTCATCCTCGCGCTGGGCACCTTCGTGATCTTCACGTTCGACCCGAACATCACCAGTAGCTGAGGAAGTCCCATGCAGTTCCACAAGTACGACGTGGTCATCGTCGGCGCGGGCGGTGCCGGGATGCGGGCGGCCATCGAGGCGGGCCCGAAGGTCCGGACTGCGGTGCTGACGAAGCTGTACCCGACCAGGTCGCACACCGGCGCGGCCCAGGGCGGCATGTGCGCCGCGCTGGCCAACGTCGAAGAGGACAACTGGGAGTGGCACACGTTCGACACCGTCAAGGGCGGTGACTACCTGGTCGACCAGGACGCGGCGGAGATCATGTGCCGCGAGGCCATCGACGCGGTGCTGGACCTGGAGAAGATGGGCCTGCCGTTCAACCGGACGCCCGATGGCAAGATCGACCAGCGGCGATTCGGCGGCCACACCCGTCGGCACGGCGAGGCCGCGGTGCGCCGGGCCTGCTACGCGGCCGACCGCACCGGCCACATGATCCTGCAGACGCTGTACCAGAACTGCGTGCGCGAGGGCATCGAGTTCTTCAACGAGTACTACGCGCTGGACGTGCTGCTCACCGAGACCGACGCCGGCCCGGTAGCCAGCGGTGTGGTGGCCTACGAACTGGCGACCGGCGAGATCCACGTGTTCCAGGCCAAAGCGATCATCTTCGCCACCGGCGGCGCGGGCAAGATCTTCAAGACCACGTCCAACGCGCATACGCTCACCGGCGACGGCCTGGGCATCGTGTTCCGCAAGGGCCTGCCCCTGGAGGACATGGAGTTCTTCCAGTTCCACCCGACCGGCCTGGCCGGGCTCGGCATTCTCATCTCCGAGGCGGTCCGCGGCGAGGGCGGCATCCTGCGCAACGGCGACGGCGAGCGGTTCATGGAGCGCTACGCGCCCACCATCAAGGACCTCGCGCCACGCGACATCGTGGCCCGGTCGATGGTGCTGGAGGTGCGCGAGGGTCGCGGTGCCGGGCCGAACAAGGACTACGTACTGCTGGACGTCACGCACCTCGGTGCGGAGGTACTGGCCACCAAGCTGCCCGACATCACCGAGTTCTCCCGGACCTACCTGGGCGTCGACCCGGTGACCGAGCCGGTGCCGGTGTTCCCGACGTGCCATTACGTGATGGGTGGCATCCCGACGAACGTGCGCGGTGAAGTGTTGCGCGACAACGACACCGTGCTGCCCGGCCTGTACGCGGCCGGTGAGTGCGCGTGTGTGTCGGTGCACGGATCGAACCGGTTGGGCACGAACTCGCTGCTGGACATCAACGTGTTCGGCAGGCGCGCGGGCGTGGCAGCAGCGGCGTACGCGGCGGCGCACGAGTTCGTCGAGCTGCCCGAGACGCCCGCGGCGCTGGTCGAACAACAGCTCGCGGCGCTGCTGTCCGAGCACGGCGGCGAGCGCGTGGCGACGATCCGGACCGACCTGCAGGCCACGATGGACGCGAACGCCTCGGTGTACCGGACCGAGGAGACGTTGAAGCAGGCACTGCACGACGTGCAGGCGTTGAAGGAGCGCTACACGCACATCACGGTGCACGACAAGGGCAGGCGGTTCAACACCGACCTGCTGGAGGCCGTGGAACTGGGCTTCCTGCTGGAGTTGGCCGAGATCCTGGTGCAGGGAGCGTTGGCGCGCAAGGAATCCCGCGGCGGACACGCCAGGGAGGACTACCCGAACCGGGACGACGTCAACTTCATGCGGCACACCATGGCGTACAAGCAGGGCGACGGTCTGTCGGCCGACATCCGGCTGGATTACAAGCCCGTGGTGCGCACACGCTACGAGCCGATGGAGCGGAAGTACTGATGACAGCTGTCGCCGCCGGTCAGCGGACCGGCCAACCGCCCGTGCCCGATGGTGCGGTACTGCTGACGGTACGAATCCACAGGTACAACCCCGACGTCAGCGACGAGGCCGAATGGCAGTCGTTCGAGGTGCCCGCGCTGCCCACTGATCGCGTCCTGAACGTGCTGCACCACATCAAGTGGTACCTCGACGGCACGCTGAGTTTTCGCCGGTCGTGCGCGCACGGCGTGTGCGGGTCGGACGCGATGCGGATCAACGGCGTCAACCGGTTGGCCTGCAAGGTCCTGGTCAAGGACCTGATGGCCGGCGGTGGCAGGCCGACCATGATCACCATCGAACCGATCAAGGGCCTGCCGGTGCTCAAGGACCTGATCGTCGACATGGAGCCGTTCTTCGAGGCGTACCGCGCGGTCAAGCCGTACCTGATCGCCTACGGGAACCAGCCGAGCAAGGAACGGATCCAGTCGCAGCAGGAGCGTGCCCGGTTCGACGACACGACGAAGTGCATCCTGTGCGCGGCCTGCACCACGTCGTGCCCGGTGTACTGGGCCGAGGGCGGTTACTTCGGTCCTGCGGCGATCGTCAACGCGCACCGCTTCATCTTCGACTCGCGGGACGACGCGGCCGAGGAGCGGCTGGACATCCTGAACGACGTCGAAGGTGTGTGGCGCTGCCGGACGACGTTCAACTGCACGGACGCGTGCCCGCGGGGCATCCAGGTGACCAAGGCCATCCAGGAAGTGAAGCGGGCGCTGCTGTTCAAGCGGGTCTGATGGCTCTGGTCGGGGTCGGGTATCAGGGGTGTGACATCGACTCCTTCGTCGGTGGACTGTCCGTGTCGACTGTGGTCGACGTGCGGTTGACGCCCGTTTCTCGTAAGCCTGGCTTCTCGAAGCGGGCTCTCGCGTCCGCGTTGGGTGAGGCCGGGATCGGGTATCGGCATCTGCCCGCGTTGGGGAATCCGAAGGACAATCGGGCCGGATTCGGTGGCGGGCCGGACGAGTTGGCTCTGGCACGGCAGCGCTACGGCTTGCTGCTTTCGTCGGCTGGTGCCCAGGAGGCGTTGGCGGAGATCGTCTCGCTCGCTTCGGCGGGCGAGGTCGCGTTGTTGTGCTTCGAAGCCGATGAGCAACGTTGCCATCGTCACGTACTGCTGGAGCTGCTTCGGGAGCGGCCGGCCTGACTGCTGCTACGCGGTCTTCTTGAGGTCCGCCGGGGTGAGGCAGACGCGAGCGAGGTTGTCGAGGGGCACGTCGAGCACCTGGGCGAGCGCGGCGACCGTCGTGAACGCCGGAGTGGCCATCCGCCCGGTCTCGATCTTGCGGAGGGTCTCCGGGGAGATGGCCGCCGCACGCGCCACCTCGATCGGTTTGCGCTCTCCTCGGGCCTGGCGCAGATAGGCACCCAGACGTTTACCCGCAGCGATCTGTTCCGGGGTCAGCGGCGGACGCACCATGCGCCCAACATACCCCAGCTGGTATGAAAATACCGAGCAGTCGGCTAGGGTGGTATTTCTATACCGTTACCTGGAGGATATCGATGCTGGAGCTGAAGACGCCCAGAGAGATCGAAGCGATGCGCGTCACCGGCACCTTCATCGCCGGACTGCTCGACGATCTCGCCGCGAGGGCCGCGGTGGGCGTGAACCTGCTCGATCTGGAACACCGCGCCCGTGACCTGATCCAGCAGCGTGGTGCGGTGTCCTGCTACTGGGACTACGCCCCGTCGTTCGGGCGGGGGCCGTTTCGCAACGTCATCTGCCTGTCGGTCAACGACGCGGTGCTGCACGGACTGCCCCACGACTACACCCTGCGGGACGGCGACCTGTTGAGCATGGACATCGCCGTGTCGATCGACGGCTGGGTCGCCGACTCGGCCCGCAGCGTGATCGTCGGAACCCCACGAGCCCAGGACGAACACCTGATCGCCGCCACCGAACGCGCCCTGGTGGCCGGCATCGCCGCGGCCCTGCCCGGCAACCGCCTCGGCGACGTCTCCGCGGCGATCGGTGCCGTGGCCGCCGACCACGGCTACCCGGTCAACATCGAGTTCGGCGGTCACGGGTTGGGCCGCACCATGCATGAAGACCCCCACGTGCCCAACCGAGGGCGCCCCGGACGAGGACTACGTCTGCGCCCCGGACTGACCCTCGCGCTCGAACCCTGGTTCGCCGCAGGCACCGACAAGATCGTCTACGACCCCGACGGCTGGACCATCCGCTCCGCCGATGGCTCGCGCACCGCCCACAGCGAACACACCATCGCCATTACCGACGGCCAACCACTCATCCTGACCAGCACCGATAAGGGCGCGACGACGACCTAGCAGTCCGCAGTGCGCCGTTCCGCAGTGCGTCGTGCGTAGTGCGCAGTCCGCCGTCGGCCGTCGGCCGTCGCGCCGTCGGCCGTCGGCCGTGCGCCGTCCGCAGTCCGCCGTCCGGCGCTCCCTGCCGACCGCACCGAGCCGCGGCTCGCCGGGTAGATCAGTCGACCGGCCGCCGAGTGGCGGCCGCTCGCCCGTCGCCTGACCAACTCGCGGGCCAGGTCGACACCCGCACGCCGGTCCAACCGGGCAATCGCCAGTCCGCAGCCCACCGACCGACCAACCCGCCAAGCCGTACCCACAGACAGACCAGCCCATCAACGCCGAACCGCAGCCAGCAGGTACACCAGCCACCGAACGCCAAACCGCACCGGAGGCAGATCCGGGCAACCAAACGCCGACCCGCGCCTCGTGGCGGGCCAGGTCGACCGCGGCCATGCCCTCCCGGTCCGCACCAGCCCGCTGGCGACTGGCGGTTCGTGGGCGGGCAGTGCTGGCGCCTGTGGATGGCGGAGAGCCGGCACCGGCGAGACCCGCAGCCAGCACCCGCCAGACCCGCGGCCACCACCTCCCAGTCCAGCAGCCAGTCCACCAGCCAGCACCCGCCAGACCCGCTGGCCACCACCTGCCAGTCCACCAGCCAGCACCCGCCAGACCCGCTGGCCACCACCTGCCAGTCCAACAGCCAGCACCCGCCAGACCCGCTGGCCACCACCTGCCAGTCCAACAGCCAGCACCCGCCAGACCCGCTGGCCACCACCTGCCAGTCCAACAGCCAGCACCTGCCAGACGCGCAGCCAGCACCGGCGGGGCGAGGAGCCAGCACCGGTGAGGTGGCCCACGCAGTGAGGTCAGCGACGAAGGCAGTGGCCCAGCAGCTTGGCTGCGGTGGCGGAGCCAGCACCGGTGAGGTGGCGCACAGCAGGGTCAGCGACGAAGGCAGTGGCCGAGCAGGTTGACTGCCGTGCAGCTCCATTCGGCTGCCGATCGTCTGGTGCCTGAAGGGCCAGGCCTGCCATTGCCCTGGTCGCAAACGCTTTCGTGTGGTCAGCCTGGCAGCGTTGCTCCGGCGTGCCCGCCGGTACGGTCGGCCGCCCGTCGCAGTCACACGGGTGCGTGCGTCCCGGCTATCAGCAGGACCAGTACCTCCTTTCGCTCGTCGATCGTGTAGATCAATTGTTGGTCGCCCACCGTGAACCGCATAGCTCCCGGCGGGCTCGACAGGGCTACCGCGCCCGCTGGTGCCGGGTCCGCCGACAGAGCGTCTATGGCGTGTTGGAGGGCGCGCCGAGCGGGCTTGTCCAGGCTCAGCAGAGCTTCCCGGGCGGCCGGGCGTAGCAGGGTCACCTTGCCTCCGACTCCGCTACGACCTGATCCCACGGCACCGACTCACCGCCGGAGCGCAGGGCCTGCTCCGCCCGATGGCTCCAGTACTCGTCCTCCTGGCGCGCCAACTCCTCGGCGGCGCCGGGCGGAACCAGAGCGGCGAGGCGTTTGCCGTAGCGGGTGAGATAGACGACACCGCCAGCTCGGACCTCCTCAAGTAACTCCGGGAGGTTGGCGCGGGCGTGCGACACCGTGACCTCGATGTCGAGGGCGGCTGGGCGGAAGCTGATGTCGGGTCGGAAGGCCATAAGACCAACGTACGTGTCGTACGTCTTGTACAACAGGACACGAAAGAGTGGATCAGACCGAGGCCTTGCGGCGCGCGCGGAGGGCGATCAGGCCGCGGATGCCGATGACGCCGATGGCCGTGCCGAAGGCCAGGGACACCACCGTCAAGACGAGGTGCACCAAGAAGAAAGCAGTGGGCGAACCAGCGTCGAAGGCTCGGGGATCACCGGCGATGTTGCGCAGGAAGACCGGCCAGATCACCCACGACCACACGCCGAACGCGAGCAGGAACCACGAAAGCACAGGAGACAGCCTCACCCGGGCAGTATGAGCTGTGTCGGGTGTCGCCGACCCGGGAGGTGTGGTTAGCCTGCCACGGTGCCCCCTCCTGCCCGGACGTCCGCCGCCTCGGTCGCCAGGACACTGTGTGTGCTGGTCACGGCCTGCTTGCTCGGTTCGTCGGTGAGTGTGGGCACCGCTGCCGCCGCCACCGGCTGTGCAGGGCAGAGCGCACCTCCACCGGCCATCGACTCCTCGGAGACGCTGGCCCCCGCACAGCCCTCGCCCACTCCGGTGCCCGAGCCCGCGACCCCGGCCGGTGGGCCGCGGATGGCGCAGTGTGGTTATCTGCTGCCGCCCGGCGCTCCCCCGCTGCCCAAGGATCTCGGCTTCGCGTCGTGGGTGCTGCAGGACCTGGACACGGGCGCGATCCTGGCCGCCAAGGACCCGCACGCGCGGGAACGGCCCGCCTCGCTGATCAAGCTGTTGCTGGCCCAGGTCGTGGCTCGCGAACTGAACCCGAGCACCCCGGTGATCGGCACCCAGGAGGACGCGAACCAGCAGGGCACCCGCGTCGGCATCGGGCCGGGTGGCAAGTACACCGTCGGGTTGCTCGTCAAGGCTTTGCTGATGGCGTCGGGCAACGACGCGGCGCACGCGCTGGCGATGCAGTTGGGCGGCATGCAGGCCGCTGTCGACAAGATGAACCAATTGGCGTTGCGACTTGGCGCTCAGGACACCCGGGCGGCGACACCTTCGGGCCTCGACGGGCCAGGGATGTCCGCGTCGGCCTACGATCTGTCCATCTTCTTCAAGGTCGACCTGGCAACCCCGTTGCTGGCCGGCGCGATGCACACGACACAGCTGCCCTTTCCCGGTTATGCGAACAAGCCCGGCTTCACACTCAGCAGCGACAACCTGTTGCTCCGCACCTACCCCGGTGATATCGGCGGCAAGGTGGGGTACACCAACGACGCGCAACAGACCTATGCCGACGCAGCGGCGCGGGATGGTCACCGCATCGCCCTGGTCATGACCAGGGGCACCAACCACATCGTCGGTCGGTGGCAGAACGCGAGGGAACTGATGAACTACGGGTTCGCGCTGGAGAACGCACACCTGGCACCGGTGGGCCAGTTGGTCACATCGCCGGTCCGGCAGGGGGCCACGGCGGTCGAACAGGCAGTTGCCACCCCGACCACCGGGCACGGCAACGCCCAGGTGGCCACCGTGCCGCAGAACACCATGAGCGCGTTCGGCAACGTCGGCCTGCCGCTGACGATCCTGGCGGCGGTCGCCCTCGTGCTGATCGCGCTGCTGTTCCTGCGCCGCCAGAAGGCCAAGAAGGTACGCGCTGCCGCAGCGGCCCGCGTGGCGGCCGCGGAGACCGTGCGCGTGCCGTTCCCGCCGGAGCTGCGCTCCCGCCGGTCCTCCGGCGAGGAGACCACGCGCTCCATGCCGAAGACCGCGCCGACGCCGACAGCCCGCTCACGGCCGCCGATTCCTGGACAGGCCACCCGGACGCAGGCCATGCCCGGGCACCAGTCCGGCCGGACGCAAGCCGTGCCGAGGCCGCTGCCGCCTCGCCCGCCGACCCAGCGGCCCGCGAACACCCAGCGGCCCAGCGCCGCCGGTGCGCCGGACTGGCCGACCAGTGGTCCGGAGTGGCCGGCCTAACGCTTGCGCCGTAGCGCCAGGCCGGTGAGCGTGCCTGCCGCGAGCAGGCCCGCCGCGCCCGCAGGGCCGACGCCCACGCGGGGCCGCACGATCGGCTGGATCACCGCGGGCGGCGGCGCCTCGATCGGTGCGGGCACGGTGTTCTCCTTCGACGTGGCCGTCCACGCCGTCACCATCAGCAGGAACCGCGACACCAGGTTCGCGAACACCAGCAGGCCGATCACCGAGCCGAACACGGCCCCGGTCGGTGAGGACGTCGCCGATTTCAGCAACACGGTGGCCAGCTGCTTCAGGATCTCGAAGCCGATCGCGGCCACCAGGGCGCCCTTCACCGCGCTGCGCAGGCTGACCCGCTCCCGCGGCAGCCGCGCGATGACCCACAGGAAGACCAGCCAGTTCGCCACCAGGGACAGCACGACGGTGAGCACCACCAGCAGCGCCTCCGCCCACCCGGTCCGATCGAGACCGGCCAGCTTGAGCAGGTACGCGCCGACACCGGAGCCGGCGACCGTGATCGCGAACGAGACGATCAGCGCGACGCCCAGGCCGATCAGCGACGCGAAGTCCGACAGCGTCGTGCGGATCAGCGGCAGCTTGCCCTTCTCCTGGCCCCACTGGGCGGTGAGCGCGTCGCGCAGGTTGCTCATCCAGCCGATGCCGGAGTACAGCGCGATCACCAGGCCGACGATGCCCACCGTGGCCCGGGCGGCGATGGCCGCGTCGACGACCTGGTTGAGCGTGTCGCCCAGCTCGCCGGGGACCGACTTGGTGATGGAGTCCTGCAGTTCCTGCAGCAGGTTCGCGTTGCCTGCCAGCACGATGCCCGCGATCGCGAACGCGACCATCAGGATCGGGATCAGCGACAGGATGCTGAAGTAGGTGATCGCGGCCGCGTAGTGGTTGCCGTAGTGCGCGGAGTACGACTCGTTGGCCCGGAACAGATGATCGACCCACGGGTGTTGTGTGCGCAGCCGCGCGATGCGGGATTCCTTGGCCGGTTGGTCAGCGGCCGTTGCGCCTGCGCTGTCCGTCACAGGTGGAAGCTAACCAGCGCCCTGACCGGCCGCAACGCGAACCGGTCGCCACCTGGGGTGACTACTGGCCCGCGGCGTTGGTCCGTTCGGCCGCGCGGCGTGCCAACGCCTGGCGGTGCCGCCGGGTCAGCCCGAGGGCGAGCCCGACCAGGCCGACCAGCACCGCGACCACGCCCACGGTCCCCGCCAGGCCGACGTCCATGCTGTCGCTGATCACCACAGCACCGCCGTCGGTGGCAGCGGAGGCGGTCCCGGTGCCCGCGGCCACCAGCACGAGCATGCCGGCGATCGCGATCAGACCACGGGATACCGCAGTAGCCATCGCTACTCGGCTGCGCATGAATGCGCCTCCTGGGACGGACGGACCCCCAACCGGGGGAAGCGGCACGGTCGCCGACGCCTCGAAAACTACCGACCGTGTCAAGATCGCGACGCAGTACCCCCTCGCTTACCCCACTCGCGCCATTTGCTAGTGGGTGTCGGGAACAACACGTGAACGCTAGGCGGGCTGGTACGTCGTGGTGCGCTGCCGCGCCGGGCGGCCGGCGAGCGCCGCCAGTTGGGTGAGTTCCTCGACGGTGCGGGCCGAGCCGTGCTCCGAGCCGGCCATCCGGCTGATCGTCTCCTCCATCAGCGTGCCGCCGATGTCGTTGGCGCCGCCGCGCAGCAGTTCGGCTGTCTCCTCGTCGCCCAGCTTCACCCAGGAGCACTGCACGTTGTCGATCCGCCCGTGCAGGCCCAGGCGGGCCAGCGCGTGCACCGCCCGGTTGTCCCGGCGGCTCGGTCCGGGCCGGGCCACGCCGGCCAGGTAGATCGGCGCGTTGCGGTGAATGAACGGGAGCCCGACGAACTCGGTGAACCCGCCCGTGTCCTCCTGGACCCTGGCCAGGGTGCGCAGGTGCGCCAGCCAGTGGCCGGGGTGGTCGACGTGGCCGTACATCATCGTGGACGAGGACCGGATGCCCAGCCGGTGCGCCGTGGACACGACGTCGATCCAGGTGGACGCCGGGAGCTTGCCCTTGGTCAGCACCCAGCGCACGTCGTCGTCCAAGATCTCCGCCGCGGTACCGGGAATCGTGTCCAGGCCGGCGTCGCGCAGCTCGGTCAGCCACTCGGCGATGCTCACCCCGGCCTTGGCGGCCGCGCTGACGATCTCCATCGGGCTGAACGCATGCACGTGCATGCCGGGCACGCGCTCCTTGATCGCCCGCACGACGTCCGCGTAGTAGGTCACCGGCAGGGCCGGGTCGATACCGCCCTGCATGCACACCTCGGTCGCGCCGGCCGCCCACGCCTCCTGGGCGCGGTCGGCCACCTCGGACACCGAGAGCCGGTAGGCGTCGGCGTCGCGCTCCCGTTGGGCGAACGCGCAGAACCGGCAGCCGACGTAACAGACGTTGGAGAAGTTGATGTTCCGGTTCACCACGTACGTGATGTCGTCGCCGACCACGCTCGCGCGCAGCTCGTCGGCCAGCCGGGTCATCGCCTCCAACGCCGGGCCGTCCGCGGTGAGCAGTGCCATCGCGGCGGACTCGTGGCGCTCGTCCAGCAGCGCGCCGGGGTTGTCGGCGGCGAGCCGCAGACCCTCGGCCACGTCGCCGTCCAGCCGCTCGGGCGCGGCCGTCATCTGGTGCCGCAGTTCGGTCCAGTCGCCGTAGACCGAGTCGAAGTCGCCTCGGCGGTCGGCGGTGCGGCCGGTGGTGTCGATGGTCTCGTTGAGGTCCGCGCGGCCGACGGTGTCCAGGCCACCGTCGGGTTCCTGCCACTCCCTGCCGACCGGGTGCGTGCCCTCGGCGCCCAGGCCCGTCTCGGGTTCGGCGAGCGCTGTGACGTGGTCGCGCAGCCGCATGTCGATCCACTGGCCGGGGGTGCCGCGCACGTAGCGCGGGTAGACGGTGAGCCGCTCGTGCAGCGTGAAACCGGCGGCAGCCGTCCATTCGGCCAGTTTGTCCAGGTCCGGCCAGGGCCGTTCCGGGTTGACGTGGTCGGGCGTGACCGGCGAGACGCCGCCCCAGTCGTCGATACCGGCACGCAGCAGCAGCGCGTGCTCGTCGCCGACCAGGTTCGGCGGGGCCTGCACGCTGACGCCGGGGCCCAGCAGCAGCCGGGCAACGGCGACGGTCGCGGCGAGGTCGCGCAGGTCGGCGTCGGGCGTGGAGCGCATCGCGGTGTCCGGCTTGGCCCGGAAGTTCTGCACGATGACTTCCTGAATGTGCCCGTACTGACGGGCGGAGCGGCGGATCGCGTGCAGCGACTCGGCCCGCTCGGTCCGGTTCTCGCCGATGCCGATGAGAATGCCGGTGGTGAACGGGATGTTCACCCGGCCCGCGTCGGCGAGCACGCGCAGCCGCACGGCGGGTTCCTTGTCCGGGCTGCCGTAGTGCGGGCCGCCCGGTTCGCTCCACAGCCGGTCGGCCGTGGTCTCCAGCATCATGCCCATGCTCGGCGCGACCGGCCGCAACCTGGTCAGCTCCTCCCAGCTGAGCACGCCGGGGTTGAGGTGCGGCAGCAGACCGGTCTCCTCAAGGACCGCGATGGCCATCGACCGCAGATAGTCCACAGTGGACGAGTAGCCACGGGCGTCCAGCCATTCTCGGGCCGCGTCCCAGCGCTCCTCGGGGCGGTCGCCGAGGGTGAACAACGCTTCCTTGCAGCCGGCGGCCGCACCCTGGCGGGCGATGTCGAGTACCTCGTCGCGCTCCAGGTAGGCGGCAGGCAGCCGACCGGGCACCGTCACGAAAGTGCAGTAGTGGCAACGGTCTCGACACAGCCGGGTGAGCGGGATGAAGACCTTGCGGCTGTAGGTCACCAGGCCCGTGCGACCCTCGGCGGCCAGGTGGGCGTCGCGGACACGGGCGGCGGAGGCGAGCAGTTCGTCGAACTGGTCACCCTCGGCGTGCAGCAGGACGCTCGCCTCGGTGACGTCAAGGGTCGAACCGTCCTGGGCGCGCCGCAGCGCCCTGCGGATCGCGGCCGTGGAGGGACGAGCTTCGGGTGGCGAGAGCGGGATGTCGGCTACCACTTGTCGAGCGTAGATCCGCAGGTGGTGCCTACCAGGGGCCCAAGGAACGGGGCTCACATGTGCCCTGCGTCACAATACGCGCCGCTGCCGGGCAGTTTCGTAGAGCACAACGGCCGCCGCGTTCGCCGCGTTGAGCGAGCTCGCGGCACCGCCGATCGGGATGCGGACGACGGCGTCACATGCCTCGCGCCAGGCCGAACTCATCCCGGTGGTCTCGTTGCCGACGACGAACAGCGTCGGGCCGGT
Organism: Candidatus Melainabacteria bacterium; assembly: GCA_963780635.1. Classification (GTDB taxonomy): domain Bacteria; phylum Actinomycetota; class Actinomycetes; order Mycobacteriales; family Pseudonocardiaceae; genus DATEPR01. Next base: position 556,077 of record CAWACW010000011.1, on the reverse strand, counting down.
CAGATCGTGGTCGGCCACGTCGAACTCGCCTGACTCATCGGTGCCGACCACGCGCACGGAGACCCCGGCTGTCCGCACGTCGGCCAGCCAGTCCAGCACCAGGCTCGGCGCGGGCACTCGCACCACGGGCACGGCGAACAGTGAACCGGTGCTGGCGCGCACGGCCCTCGGGTCGTACGGATCGGCGGCGTGCCCGGCGACGATCACGCCGCCCGCCCCGAACGCGTCGGCCGACCGGATGACCGTGCCGATGTTGCCGGGGTTGGTCGGACGGTCGAACACCACGCCGAGGAAACGCTCGCCGACGCGGATCCGGTCCAGCCGGTCTGCCTGCTGACCGACGACGGCGACCAGCTCGGTGCGCTCCTCGTCCTTGCCCGACAGCTCGGCCAGCAGCTCCGGGGCCATCGCGACCCGCTCGGCACGAATGTCCGGATCGGCAAGGAGGCCGGTTGCCCACTCGGACAGCGTGCGGCCGATCGGGTGGATCAAGGCGCGAATCGGCCACCCGTGCCGCACTGCCTGACTGATCGGCCGCACGCCCTGCACGACGAACTCACCGGACCGGGTGCGCTTGGTCCTGTTGTCCAGCAACGCCTGCCACTGCTGGAACCGCGCATTGCGAGTGGTGATCCGAAGCTCGGCCGCCCGGCTGGCGGTCATGGCTACCTCCGCTTGCGTCGCTGCTGTGGGTTGCCCCGGTGATGCTGCTGATTCTGCTGCCGAAGGCGAACCTGATGCTCGCCGAAGAACTCCCGGCGCAGGCTGTACGCGAAGGTGGCAGACATTCCGCCAAAAGTGATGAACACACAGCAGGCCACGGCAACGATGACGAAGCCCAACGTCCGGAGGCCGCCGAGAATACCGCGCCGCTTCGACCCGATTCTCCGGTTCCCACCGACTCGCTGCTCGGCCCGTTGATAGGAGCGAACGGTGACCACAGCCGTCCACACGGCCGCCGCGGCCGCAACCAGAGTCGCACCGATCTTGACCGCGATCGGTGCCGAGTGATCGACCCACGCCACGCGGACCAGCAGGAATGTCAGTACCCCGCCACCAGCGGCCAGCAGCAGGTACACGAACGGCAGCCCAACCCGCCGCGCCCAGTAGGCCGGACCGCGCCGGTACCAGGTCGTACCGAGCAGCTTGATCGGCTCGACGGCCGGCCGGCTGTCGATCAACGGTGCCTCCGGCGCCGGTGATCTAGCGGGGCCGGATCACCGTGGTGTTCTCGTCGTGCCTGGACCCGCAACCGTGCCTCGTGTTCGTCGCCGTACTCGCGACCGAGGCTGTGCGCGAACACTACGGACATCGACCCGAGCGTGAGGAAATAGCACACCGCTACCGCGGACAGCAGGAGCACGAGCACCCTGATAACCCCGACCAGCCCGGTGGAGTTACCGGCCAGGCCGCGCCGAGAGCGGTTCGCCGGGTGCCGGGCCGACCGCTCGGTCGCGACAGCGGCCCACCCGGTGACCACGACACCGACTGTCGTGGCGCCGATCCGCACCGGCAGCGTCCCGGCCGGGTCACTCCAGAACTCCCACGACACCAGCGCACTGAACGCGCCCCCGACCAACGCCAGGAACAACCACGTGAGGGCCCAGACGACCCGACGGCACCAGTACGCGACCCCGCGGGCGTGCCATGTGGTGCCGAGACCTCGGACCGGCTCGACGTAGGGTTGGTCTCGCTGAGCGCTCCGGTGCTGCAGGCCGCCCATCAACGGTGCCGTCGGCGCCGGTGATCGAGCGGGGCCGGATCACCGTGGTGTTCTCGTCGTGCCTGGACTCGCAACCGGGCTTCATGTTCACCGCCGAACTCTCGGCCGAAGCAGCGCACGAACACCACAGACATGAATCCCAGCGTGAGGAAATAGCACACCAACACCACGAGCACCAGGGATATGAATACCCGCGCCCGGCCGATCAGCCCGGTGGAATTTCCGGCCAGACCACGCCGGTTCCGCCCCGTCGGATGTCGCATCGACCGTTCGGTCGCGAAAGCGGCCCATCCAGTGATCCCGACACCTATCAACGTGGCGCCGATCCGGACCGACAGCGGCACGCCCGGGTCGGTCCAGGCTGGCAGCAGTACCAGCGCACTCAACCAGCCACCTAGTACCGCCAGTAACAGAGAGAGCGCCGCAAACCCCACTCTGCGCGACCAGTACGCGGCCCCGCGCGCGTACCACGTGGTGCCGAGGCCGCGTACCGGCTCGATGTAGGAAAAGTCGTGCTGCGCATTCATGGTCGCCCTAGGCCGTTCAGAACAAACTCGTTATGCCGTGCCACGCCTTTGTGGCCAGATCTTCCCCCGCGCTCAACAGTTTCTTACCAGTCTCGACATTGTCTTTGACGAACGCGGAACCAGCATCCGCGAAGCTGTGGCCGACTCCCGCCACCACACCGTACTGGTGAATGTTCGCACCCCAGTGCCCGTCATGGGTCAGCGCCGTGGCCATCTCTGTGGCCTCGTACCCTGCGATCGCCCCGACTCCGGCTACCAGCGCAACGGGTGCCTCGGCCGCCACGGCTGCCCCGAGCGCCACCACCCCGACGGCCGCTCCCACGCCGGCAAGGGTGTCGGCACTGTCGGCGACAACTGCATGCAGCGGGCTCCAACCGCCATCGTGCACGTCCTCGTAGACGCTGTAGCCCGTGGCAAGGACGTCGACCAGCGGCGCTGATTTGATGATCTTCAACTTGGACAGATCGGCACCGAACTTGTCCAACGTTTCTTCCAGGTCGGTGGCGGCCGCCCTCGAACCGGGAAACTTGTCAGCGAGTTTCTCCGCATTGACTTCATCGGTGCGCGCCGACTTGAGTTTACCCAGTGAATCCTTCTTGGCCTGCTTCAACAACGTGTACTCTGATTGTGGCGCCGACTTACCGCCCGCCAGTGAATAAGCGTCCTTGGCTTGGACATACATCTTTTCAAGCTTGGCCACCCGCGCGCTCTGCAGCGTTGTCGCCACTGCCGGTGCGGCGTAGAGATCTGCAACACCCACACCGATCTTGACGTAATCGCCGAGACCAAGCTCGTCCAGCTCACCGGCCTCCTGCGAGGTCATCGGCCCCGCCGTGGCCGCTGCAGGATTGAGGACGGCCATCAGCGGCTCCAATGCTGCCGACGCCTCTTGCCGAGCGACATCGGCCATGCTCACCGCCGAGTTCGCCTGAGCGCTCAGCTGCTCGGACTTCCCCACCACATCCGCGGGAAGCACGGCCTGCTCGCCCGGCTGGAGCAGCGGCACATGCTGTTCTGTCGCCGTGGCCACAGCATTGTCGTACTGTTTCTTCGCCTGTTCCAGCGCCGTCGCCAGCTGCCCGACCGTCGTACCGATCTGCTTCAGCGAAGCGCTGACCGCTTGCGCATCGGTAGAATCCTTACCCCATTTCGAATTGAACGCCGACGCCGCCTGGCCGGTCCACGCGTCTTTGGCCAGATCTTTCACTTGCGTATTCAGCACGTGCACGGCGGTGACGAAATCAGCCGCGGCCTTCCGCATTGTGGCCGCCAAGGCGTGTAATCCGGCTATGTCGCCGAAATCCGGATCGCTCATGTGCCCGACTTCATCAACTCGTCGAACAACTGCTTGTTACCGGTATCCGTGCGCCGGTATGCGTCGTGCGCGCCCTTGAGTTTCGTACCGTGCTCGCTGACCCGATCAGCGAGCGTCGCGCTGAGAAACCGGGTCGCCGCCAGCACAGCGGTCAGGGTCGCGTTCAGCCCACTCCCGCCAGTGTCAGGACCCTTGTCCGGCACGCCGTCGGCCACGGCGCCCAGCGTCTCGCCCTCCTCGCTGAACTTGCCGGCCACGGCGGCCAACTCGTCGAGTGTCACCTGGTAGCCGGCTGCCATTGCTCCTCCTCGGCTGCGAGTTCGGCGGCTTGCCATGGTTGCCAACGCCAGGACTCGCCGGGTAGCGGCGAGTCGACATAGAGTCGGTCGACACCGACCCGGTCAAGACGGATCACGAGTTCGCCTGCCGATATCCCCACCCACGGTTGATACATCCCCAGCGCCTCAACGAGGCGGTCCACCGTGGAGAAGGCCGTGCAGCCGTATCGACCGTCGGCCAACCGCCGGACCTCGATGCCGTAGGGGGCTCTTCCCGATTCGTGCACCGGCTGGGCAGGCACGAACAACAGTGGTTCTCCGTTCGCCATGAGTGCCTCCGACTCCTGGTGATCGCTGTCGCACTGACCGTAATGAGGGAGTGCGGGCGATCGGAGGCGATTGGCGAACGTCACCCAGAAGTCGTAGGCCAGTCGAAAGCAGCGGTGACGGGGGCGTGGTCGGTCCAGCGGGCGTCGTAGGACGGTGGCCGTTCGACGCTGGCGGTCACGGCACGAGCGCCCAGGGCCGGGCTGGCCGCGATCAGGTCGATGCGCCAGCCGGAGTCGTTGTCGAACGCCTTGCCGCGGTAAGACCACCAGGAATACGGGCCGGGCACGTCGGGATGCAGCGCCCGGACGACATCGACGTAGCCCGCTTCGGCGTACACGCGACTGAGCCATTCCCGTTCCCACGGCAGGAAACCCGCGCTGCGTTTGTTGGTGCGCCACGCCTTCAGGTCGGCCTCGGTGTGCGCGATGTTCCAGTCACCGCAGATCAGCACCTCGCGCCCGTCAGCGGCGGCTTTCTCGCGCAGTTCGGCCAGATACGGCAGGAACGTGGCCGTGAACCGCCGCTTCTCGGTCTGCCGGGCCGGCTCCGCGTCACCTTTGGGCAGATAAAGGCTCCCGACCACGACCTCGGGCAGCACGACCTCGATGTACCGCCCGCTGTCGTCGAACGACGGCTCGCCGAATCCGACCCGGACCTCCACCGGCGCGACACGGGAGAGCACCGCGACGCCGTTGCGGCCACGCGCCGCCGACTCGGCGAACGCCAGGTGCCAGCCCGCCGGTTCGCGCAACGACGGCGGCAGTTGGTCGAGCGTCGCGCGGGTCTCCTGCAGGCACACGATGTCGGCCTCGGTCGCCGCCAGCCAGTCCAGCAGGCCCTTGCCCGCGGCGGCACGCACTCCGTTGACGTTGACGGTGGATACGGTCAGCACGCGGGCAGGTTACCGACGCGGGCCGTCAGCACGAGCCGGACACGGGCTTGAGGAAGTCACTGGACGCCCAGTGGCCCTCGGACAGCTCGCGGAAGCCGTTCTGCGTGGTCTCGGTGGCGGCCTCGGTCGACCCGGTCTTCAGGGTCGCCACGACCTTGCCGCTGGTGCTCGGGGAGGACCGCACGTTGAGGATGTCGGCGGTCACCTGCACTCGGCACGCGCCGCCGGCCGAATCCGTGCCGGGTTGGGCGTTGCCCTTCTTCCCGTTCTGGACGAAGAACAGGACTGCCACGACGGCGAGTACGCCGACCACGATGACCATCCGTCTCGACAAGCCGAACACCTCGCGCTGTTCAGGGGTTATCCAGCCCTTTCAGGTATAACGCACCGACACGTCCGCTGCCAACGCGCGAATGGCCGACACGCGACGAGCGCGTGTCGACCATTCGGGTGCGTGGGTGGGCCGGACAGCTCAACCAGCCATGGCCTTCTGCAGGTTCTCGTCCAGGGCGGCCAGGAACTCCTCGGTGGTCAGCCAGCCCTGGTCCGGGCCGACGAGCAGCGCGAGGTCCTTGGTCATCTTGCCGCTCTCGACGGTCTGGATGACCACGCGCTCGAGCGTCTCGGCGAAGCCGACGACCTCGGGCGTGCCGTCCAGCTTGCCGCGCTGGGCGAGGCCGCGGGTCCAGGCGAAGATCGACGCGATCGGGTTGGTCGACGTCGGCTTGCCCTGCTGGTGCTGGCGGTAGTGCCGGGTCACGGTGCCGTGCGCTGCCTCGGCCTCGACCTTGCCGTCCGGCGTCATGAGCACGGACGTCATCAGGCCGAGCGAGCCGTAACCCTGGGCCACGGTGTCGGACTGCACGTCACCGTCATAGTTCTTGCAGGCCCAGACGTAGCCGCCCTCCCACTTCATCGCCTGCGCGACCATGTCGTCGATCAGCCGGTGCTCGTAGGTCAGGCCCTTGGCGTCGAAGTCGGCCTTGAACTCGGCCTCGTAGATCTCCTCGAAGATGTCCTTGAACATCCCGTCGTAGGCCTTGAGGATCGTGTTCTTCGTCGACAGGTAGACCGGGTAGTCGCGCTCCAGGCCGTACCGCAGCGACGCCCGCGCGAAGTCCTCGATGGACTTGCGGTAGTTGAACATCGACAGCGCGACACCGCCGCCCTCGGGGAAGTCCGTGACCTCGAACTCCATCGGCTCACTGCCGTCGGCCGGGGTGTAGGTGACGGTCAGCTTGCCGGGGCCGGGCACCTTGAAGTCGGTGGCCTTGTACTGGTCGGCGTGCGCGTGCCTGCCGATCACGATCGGCTTGGTCCAGCCGGGCACCAGCCGCGGGATGTTCGAGATCACGATGGGCTCGCGGAAGATCACGCCGCCGAGGATGTTGCGCAGCGTCCCGTTGGGACTGCGCCACATCTTCTTCAGGCCGAACTCCTCGACGCGCGCCTCGTCCGGCGTGATGGTCGCGCACTTGACGCCGACGCCGTAGCGCGCGATCGCGTTCGCCGCGTCCACGGTGACCTGGTCGTCGGTCTCGTCCCGATGCTGAATGCCCAGGTCGTAGTAGTCCAGGTTGACGTCGAGGTACGGGTGGATCAGCTTGTCCTTGATTTCCTGCCAGATGATCCGGGTCATCTCGTCGCCGTCGAGCTCGGCGATCGTCCCGGCTACTTTGATCTTGGCCATGTGTGCGCAGATCTCCTCTGAATTCGCTGGTTGGCTCCCACGCATCCGGTACGAGCGTACTGCTATCGACGGGCGGCCGCGCGGCCGCCCGCCGCGCCACACTCCGGGCCGGGCCGGTCAATCCCGGGATCCGGCCCGTCACGTTGCTACAGTCTCGCGGGCCGAGTTGGGGGGGCACATGTCGACCGGACCGACGCACGCCGTTCTGGGCCTGGCCTGCTGGGGAGCCGTGGGCCTACTGGCGCTCGGCCACGGCATCGCCATGGACACGCAGACCTGGATCGCCGGTGCTGCCCTGACGTCCGGCGCGGCCCTGCTGCCCGACCTGGACCACCCGCCTGCGACCGTGTCCCGGTCGTTCGGGCCGCTGACCAGGGTCATCTCGCACGGTGTCGACCTGTTCAGTGTCGGCGTCTACAACTTCACCCGGCTCTCCGGCGACCCGCACCGCACCGGCGGTCACCGGACGTTCACGCACACCGCCGTCTTCGCGGCCCTCGCGGGCACCCTGACCACCGCCCTGGTGTCGCTGCACAACTCGTGGATCACGGTCGTCCTGCTGTACTTCTTCGCCGGGCTCGGCGTGCGCGGCCTGCTGCACGAGTGGGATCACGCGGCTGACACTTTCGTGGTCATTGTGCTGTCCGCGATCGTGACCTGGAGATGCTGGGAGTGGGTGCACAGCGGCGGCCACACGTCGGCCTGGTTCGGGGTCGCGGTGATCACCGGCTGCCTCGCGCACTGCCTCGGCGACGCGGTCACCGAGGAGGGCTGCCCCATCCTGTGGCCGGTCCCGATCGGCAGGCACCTCTGGTACCCGATCGGCCTGCCCAAACCGATGCGCTACCGCACCGGCGGCAAGGTCGAGCTGCTGTTCGTCGGGCCGCTGTGCACCGTGTTGTCGATCTGGCTCGCCCTGCTCACGCTCCAGCAGCTGCACCTGGTCACCTGGCTGGACAAGGTGCCGCTGGTCCCGCACATCACCAGGGCGCTCGGCCACTGAGTCAGCCGAACGGCCCGCCGGTCAGCGTGATCGCGACGAACAGGATCAGCGCGGCGAGCACGAGATAGGACAGCACGTCGACCACCCGACCACGGACCGCGAGCAGCCCGATGGCCCTGGTCGGCAGCACGGCCCGGCAGAACCCGGCCAGCACCAGGGCACCGCCGATCAGCACGGCACCTTCGCGCCAGTGATAGAGGCCGATCCGCACCATGCCCACGGCCGCGACCACCAGGACCAGCGCGAACGCTACGTAGCTGGGCCAGCCGCCGCGCTCCTGCGGCGGCGTCGGCGGTTCGATCGGACCGATCGGCTGGGTCACGGCCTCGGTGACGGCAGGACTGGTGACGGCAGGACCGGTCACGGCACTACCGGCGCGTTCGCCGGGGTGGTCCCGCATCACAGTGATCCTCCCGCCGTGGGCACGTCAGGGCTTCGGCTTCATCTTCGCAGAGCCGCCCCGGCCGGACAGCCCGGCCACGACCACGGCGACCAGCGCGAGCACCGTGCCGACCACGGGGAACACCAACGAGCCACCGGACCCCGCGGGCAGCACCACCTCCAGCACCAGGGCACCGGCGAGCTGACCGGCCACCGAGCACAGGCCCGTGAGCAGCACGCCGACCAGTCGCACCGCGGCGGCGGCCCCAGCGATCAGCACCAACCCCAGCACGCCGCCGGTGTAGAGCCACCACGGTGCGGGCCACCGGGCAGGCCAGTGCAGGACCGCGACCGGCACCACCGCGCCCAGCACCAGGGCCGCCGTGGCCACCACGAAGTTGACCAGCGTGGCCACGAGGCTGTGCCCCGTCGTGACCGTGAGCCGGCCGTTCACCGCCTGCTGCCACGCCGTGCCAGCACCCGCGACCAGCGGGACGACGGCGAGCAGCAGCAGCGTGGCGTGGCCGAACCGGTCGGCCACCGCGATGGCCACCGCGGGCACGGCGAGCAGGGCACCGACCGTCCGGCCGAGCGTCATCGGTCGCGGCCCCTGCGGCCCGAGACCGACCCGGTCGACGACCAGGCTCGACAGCACCTGACCTGCGACGACCGCCACGGTGAACACCGCGACGCCGAGTGCGGCCACGGCCAGGCCCTGCGTGCTGACCAGCACCGCGCCGGACAGGCCACCCAGGCACTGCCACCAGCGCAGGCCGCCGTCGCGTAGCGCCGCGACCAGCCTGCGCAGGCCGCGCCGACCGAACGGGACAGTGGGGACGAACAGCACCAGGAGTACCAGGCCGCCGGCGGTGGACAGCAGCCCGGCCAGCACACCCGCGGTGGTACCGCTGTAGTGGTTCATCTCTCGTAATGAGGTGCCGAGCTGTCCGTTGAGCCGTGACTGGGCCGCGAGCAGCAGGCCGCTGAGCGTGGCGAGCGCCACGCCGGCCAGTTGGCGACCGGTCGCGGGCGCGGGACCTGAACCAGCGGAAACGACGTTCACGTGGGTTCATCATCCGGCAAGCGTCACCCGTCTGGGAACCCGGGCCAGTACGGAGCGTGACCTTCGGTAGCGTGACACGCCTGGTCACTGCGCGTGGCCAGCTATGGTGAAGCCATCTTTTCCCCGAGAACCGCTGCCGATCCGGCCGCCACACGACAAGATGTGACTGTGTCTCAACCTCCGACACCCACGCCGTTGAGCCCGACTGATCAGGATGCCCTGGTCAAGCAGATCGGGCTCGCACTCATGCGCACCGCGCCGGACGACTGGCAACAGATCAGTGCCGAGTTCCGCGCGACGGGCCGCTACTACGAGCTGTCCGCGGATGTCACGGACAGCGACGGAAACCAACACGCCTGGACCGCCTCGCACGACATCGCGATGCACTTCGCCAAGCTGCGCGCCGGGATGTATCGGGAAGGTCGCGGCACCTGGTTCAACGCTCGGTACCAGATCGAGAAGCCGTCCAGCTACAACCTGGAGTTCGACCGGCAGGAGCCGACGTGGCGCACGCCACCGCCACCCGCCGCGTTCCGGGACGAGCTGCACTTCTTCCCGCGCACCGAGGACAACGTCCCGGAATGGCTGATGCGCAAGCTGTCCGGCCTGCCCCCGGAGCGGCCGGGCAGGCGGTTCCGCCTGGCCAGGATCTTCGACGGCACCGCACCCAACGGCCGCCCGTCGGTGAACCGGCCGCAGGTGGCCGACGACGACCGCGACCGGCTGCTCGAGTACCTGGACCACTCGGTGATGGCGCTGCCCGAGCGCGGGCACGACGTCGACCGGCTGTCCGCCGACGGCCGCCCGGTCGTACCGGTCGCGTTCTACACCGACGGTGTGTGGGTGTGGCCCGCCGCCGTCAACTACTACCTGCGCCGCTACGGCGTGCCGCCGGACCCGGAACTGGTCAACCACGCCCGGTCCAACGGCTTCCGGCCGCCGGAGGTGGACGACCAGACCAGGGCGGCCGCCGCGGCGACCATCACCGGTGGCAGGCCGCCCGGCCCGCCGCGGCCTGGCGGTCCCGCGGGACCGTCCGGTCCAGCCGGTCCCGGGGCGCCGAGTGCGCCCGGTGCCGCGCCGACGCCGAACGGCCAGGCCGGTCCGGGTGCTCCCGGCCGGCAGGGTCCGCCGGTGGGGCCTCCGGTGCCTGCCGTCGCGGGCCTGGGTGGTCCCGGCGCCACAGACCTGGGCAACAGCCCGACCACCGCGTTGGGCGCGCCCGCCGCTGCCCAGCAACGGTCGCCGGTGGCCGTCGCCCAGCCCGAGGACACCAACGGCAGTGGCGCGCACAGCGTGGCCGAGCCGGACATCGACGAGGTCGCCGACGTCGAGGAGCCGGTGGCGACGCCGGCCCCGCCCGTCGCGCCGCCGGTACAGCCCGTCCCGGTGGCCCAGCAGGTCCGGGCCGGTTCGCAGCAGGAGCGCACGCTGAACCTGCTCAACCAGCGCCTGGCCGAGCTGCGCGTGCCGGACCACACTTACCGGATCGGCGAGCCCGCTCCGCAGACGTGGTACCTGGAGCAGGTCGACGAGGGCTGGCAGGTCGGCTGGTTCGACGGCGAGTTCAGCTCGCCGATGCTGTTCGAGGAGGTCGCGGACGCGTCCGCGTTCCTGCTCGGCAAGCTGCTGCTCGGGGTCCCGGCCGAGAGCGCGCTGCAGGACAGCGCGCCGCCGCTCGGCGCCCACCAGCAGGTACCGGTGGTCGACGAGCGGGACGAGCCGCACGACACCGAACCCACGGACGAGGACACCCAGCAGCGGGAACCCGCGCTGGACATGGCACCTGGGGCCATCGAGCGCCAGCCCGAGATCCACGACCACGACCGTCTCGACGAGGACGTGGCAGTACTCGAGCCGGTCTCCGAGCCCGGCCTGCCTCCGGTGTCGGCCATGCAGCCCATGCCCGGTGGCCCGCACAACGGCATCCCCAGTGGCCCGCCGAACTCCGGTCTGCCGGAGCGAGGCATGCCCAATGGCGGTCTGCCCGAACGCGGCTTGCCGGAACGCGGCTTGCCGGAACGCGGCTTGCCAGATCGTGGCGTCCCGGAACGTGGTCTCCCGGAACGTGGTCTCCCGGAACGTGGTCTCCCGGAACGTGGTCTCCCGGAACGTGGTCTCCCGGAACACGGCCTGCCGGAACACGGCCTGCCGGAACGTGGCATGCCCAGCGGTGGTCTGCCCGAACGGGGCCTGCCCGACCATGGCATGCCCGATCGCGGTCTGCCGGAACGCGGTCTGCCGGACCATGGCATGCCCGATCGCGGTCTGCCGGAACGCGGTCTGCCCGACCATGGCATGCCCGATCGCGGTCTGCCGGAACGCGGTCTGCCCGACCATGGCATGCCCGATCGCGGTCTGCCGGAACACGGTCTGCCCGACCATGGCATGCCCGATCGCGGTCTGCCGGAACGCGGTCTGCCCGACCATGGCATGCCCGATCGCGGTCTGCCGGAACGCGGTCTACCCGAACATGGCATGCCCGATCGCGGCATGACGGAACGCGGTCTACCCGAACATGGGATGCCGGAACGCGGCATGCCCGACCGAGGAATGGCCGAGCGCGGGATGCCGGAGCGCGGCATGTCGGACCGGGGTATCCCTGTCGGTGGGATGCCGGTCGGTGGCCTGCCCAATGGTGGGATGTCCCCTGGTGGTCTGCCGAACGGCAACGGGATGGAGTCGCCAGGCGACGTCCAGCCGGAGCCCCCGGTCAACAACAGGGTGCCCGAAGCAGCCACGCCACCACCGCCCGGTGACTGGCCGATCCAGCCGATGAACGGCGAGCCGCCGCTCACCCTGTTCCGGGGCAAGCGACTGCTGGAGCTGCAGCCGGGCACCGAACTGGACCGTTTCGGCACGCCGGAAGGCAACCTCACCTACGTGGCCGGCACGCCGTTCGAGCAGCGGTCGCTGGTGCCTGACTGGGTGCACCGGCCTTACCACGTGTACCGGGTGCTGCGGCCCGTCCAGGCGTTGACCGGCGGGGCCATCCCGTGGTTCGACCAGCCTGGCGGCGGCACGGCCTACCTGTTGCCGCGGGCCGTCGACGAGATGCTCGGTGCCGGCGAACTGATGGAGATCGAGCAGGTGGAGCCGCCGGTCAGCTGACCACGTCCAGCCCATGTGCGGCGGCGAACCGGACGGCCGTGTCCAGGTCGATCCGGGCGCCGCGCAGATGGGCTTGGACGAGTCCGTTGGCGTCGATCCGCGCATCGCGCAGATCGGCGCCGTCCAGCCGGGCACCCAGCAACCGGGCCCCGGACAGGTCGGCCGAGCGCAGGTCGACGTTGCGCAGGTCGCACTCGTCGAGGTTGGTGTCCCGGAACCGCAGCCCGGACAGGTTCGCGTCGCGCAGGTTCGCCTTGGCGAGGCTGGCCAGCGTGAAGTCGGTGTCCCGGAAGGTGCACGGACGCATCCGGCACTCCAGGAACATCGAGCCGAGCACGCTGCAGCCCTCCAGCGTCCACCGGGTCAGCAGAGCGCGGTCGAACGTGCAGTTGTGGAACGCGGTGGCGGTGTGCTTCGCGTCGACCAGGTCGGTGCGACGGAATACGCAGTTCACGAACCGGCAGCCGTGCGTGCTGGCGCTGTGCAGGTCGGCCTCGGTGAAGTCGCAGTCCTCGAACGTGACGCCGCGCCACTCGTGACCGGGCAGTTCGGCGTCCACGAAGCTCTCGCCGACAAACCGCTCGCCCGCGGGCTCGTCGGTCACGGCACGACCACGACCGGTCGGGTCGCGTGCGCGAGCAGGGATTTCGGCACGCTGCCCAGCAGCCCACCGCGGCGCCGGGACTTGCCGACGACGATGCAGTCGGCCCGACGTTCCTCGGCGATCGCCTCCAGCACCTTCGCCGGTTCGCCCTGGCCGTAGAGCATCTCCCAGGTGATGCCCCGCTCATCGAGCTGCGGGCCGATCTGGTCACGCAGTTCCCGCACGTACTCCGCGTCGGCCTCGGTGGCCGCCCCGCTGCTCAGCGGGGTCCAGTAGGCGGGGCTGGTGAGTGCGTCGACGTAGACGATCAGCAGCACACCACGTTCCCTGCGGGCCAGGCCGGCGGCCCACGCGCCGGCGTGGGTGGCGGGCGGGCTGCCGTCGAAGCCGAGCACGACGGCACCGACGCCGTCCTTGCCGATCTCGAAACCGGAGAAGTCTGCGGTCACGGGCCGATCGTAGATGCAGCATCGCAATTCGGCGGCGTCCGGTTCATCACCCTGCCACGATGATCGGCATGGGCACCGGTGAGAACGTCTACGACAAGTTCGCGTCCGCCTATACCGAGGACAACGCCGCCAACGCGTCCAACGCCTACTACGAGCGGCCCGCGTCGCTCGCCCTGCTCGGCGACGTCACAGGCCAACGGGTACTGGACGCTGGTTGCGGCCCCGGCGCGCACGGTGTGGAGTTGATCGCGCGAGGCGCCCACGTGACCGGCGTGGACGGCAGCGCGGGCCTGCTGGAGCTGGCCCGGCGCAGGCTGGGCCCGGACGCGCCGCTGTACCACGCCGATCTCGCCGAGCCGCTTCCGTTGCCGGACAACACTTTCGACGCCGTGCTCGCGGCACTCGTGATGCACTACCTCGAGGACTGGGTCCCGACCCTGCGCGAGTTCCGGCGCGTGCTCGTACCCGGCGGGCGGTTCGTGATGTCGACCCATCACCCGGCGATGGATCACGCGTTGTCGGGTCGGGACAACTACTTCGAGACCTACGAGTGGTCGGAGCTGTGGCACAAGAGCGGCCGGGACGTCCTGATGCGCTTCTGGCACCGGCCGCTGCACGCGATCACCGATGCCCTGACTGCGGGCGGCTTCCAGCTGGACGTGCTGAACGAGCCGCAGCCACTGCCGGCGGCGGCGGAGCGGTTCCCGAAGGAGTACGACTCACTGTCCACCCGCCCGCGGTTCCTCTTCCTCGCGGCACACGCGGTCTGACCGCCGGATCGGGCGACGCCGGCAGTCACCATCGCCGTGATGGCCGCTCAACGGCCGACTCGCCAGACCCTGACGACCGAACGGTCAACACACCCTCCCGCCGTGATCGCCCTTGCATGGCCGACTCGCCCAAGCCCGCCCCCGAATGGTCAACTCGCGGTGGCGCCGTGGCGACCGTTCAGGGCGGCCGTTCACGGGCCACCTCGCCCGAAGCTCACCACCGAAACGGTCAATTCGCGGCGGCGCAGCGACCGTTCAACGGCCAACACACCCCATGCCCACCACACCGCAGTCGACACGTGCTCGCGCCGTGGCGGCCACTCACGACCATTCATCCAACGCCGACCACCGAACGGTCAACACACCGTCATGGTGTGGCGACCGTCCGGTGGCCGACTCACGAAAGTTCGCCGCCGAATGGTCAACTCGTGGCGGCACCGTGACGACCGTTCAACGGCCAATACCCAAACCCACCCCCGAGCGGTCAACACGCGCTCGCGCCGCGACGACCACTCATCCAATGACGACCACCGAACGGTCAACTCGTGGCGGCGCATGACGACCGTTCAACGGCCGACACACCCAAGCCCACCACGGGGCAGTCGACACGTGCTCGCGCCGTGGCGCCGCTCAGTAGCCAACTCGCGCGATGCTGACCATCGAAGGGCCGACTCGCGCCAAGCTGACCATCGAAGGGCCGACTCACGGTGGCGCCGCGATGGCCGTCCAACGGCCGACTCGCCCAAGACTCCCGACTCACCCAAGACGGCCACCGAACGGTCAACTCACGCTTAGTCCCGCGATGGCCACTGGGCGGTCGACTCAATCGATGCTGACCGCTGAGATGCTGACCGCTGAGTGGTCGGCTCGTGGTGGCCGCCGAACCTCACGCTCTCGGACCCGGTGATCTCGGACCACGCGGCGCAGGTCGATCTCGTGTTCGCAGGCGAGGAGGTCAGCGGCTCAGCGATCTCGAACGCCCCCGACCATAGGGGAACGGATTCTCACCCGATAACGAACCACCCACAGAGCGGGCTCAGCGGCGGCGCAGGCGCTTGTCCTCGATGGCCGGCGGTGTGGCGAAATAGAGGTCGTCGGGATTGAGGTTCGTGCCCGGCGGCACGATCTCGTCGATCCGGTCCAGCACGTCGCCGGTCAGCACGACGTCCGCGCCGGCGAGGAGGTCGGCCAGTTGGTCGGGCTTGCGCGGCCCGATGATCACCGAGGTGACCGCGGGATGGGCGCGAACGAACGCGGTGGCCAGCTGCGTCATCGGCAGACCCGCCTCGGCCGCCAGTTTCGCCAGCTGCTCGATCGCGGTCACCTTCGCCTGGTTGCCCGGGGTCGACAGGTCGAACATGCGCGCGCCCAGACCCTCGACGCGGGTACCCGATGTCGGGTCCACCCGGCCGGACAGCCAGCCCGAGCTGAGCGGGCTGAACGTGAGTACGCCCAGGCCGTAGCGTTGCGCGGTGGGCAGCACTGCCGACTCGATGCCGCGGACCAGGATCGAGTACGGCGACTGCTCGGTGCGGAACCGGTGATGGCCCCGCCGCTCGGCCGTCCACTGCGCTTCGACGGTCAGCTCGGCCGGGAAGAACGAGCCGCCGATCGCACGCACCTTTCCGCTGCGGATCAGGTCGGACAGCGCGCCCAGGGTGTCGTCGATGTCGGTCGCGTAGTCGGGTCGGTGCAGCTGGTACAGGTCGATGTGGTCGGTGCGCAGCCTGCGCAGGCTGTCCTCGACGGCCCTCGCGATCCGCCGCGGCGAGGCGCCGCGCTGGTTCGGGTCCGTGCCCGTCGGCATACCGAACTTGGTAGCCAGGACGACCTCGTCGCGTCTGCCCCGGATCGCCTTGCCGACGATCTCCTCCGACTCGCCCGCCGAGTAGATGTCGGCCGTGTCGATGAGGTTGATACCCGCGTCCAATGCCTTGTTGATCATGTCGACGGCCTCGTCGTGGTCAGTGTTCGCCATGGCGCCGAAGTTCATCGCGCCCAGGGCGAACTCGCTGACCGAGATGCCGGTCCCACCAAGAATCCTGCGTTCCATGTCTCCAGCCAAGCACCGCTCGGACGGCGCCGCCGCCCCGAAAGGGGCCTAGTTCTTCCCGGGGACCAGCAGTACCCCTCACGGCCCTCGCGAGCGACCTAACCTGGAGGTATGACGGATCCGAACCCGGAACTACGCGAGTTCCTGCGGTCCCGGCGGGCCAGGATCACGCCCGAGGACGCCGGCGTTGCCCCGCAGCCCGGCACCCGGCGCGTGCCGGGCCTGCGGCGCGAGGAGGTCGCCCAGCTCGCGGGCGTCAGCGTCGACTACTACGTGCGGCTGGAACGCGGCCGGGGCGGCAACGTGTCCGAGGCCGTGCTGGACGCCGTCGCCCGCGCGCTCCGGCTCAACGACACCGAGCGCAACCACCTGGTCACGCTGGCCCGGCCGACCCGCGGCCGCAGGCGCCCGGAGCCGCCCCAGCGCGTGTCACCGGGGCTGTACCGGCTGCTGGACACGCTGACCGACGTGCCCGCGTTCGTGTTGGGCCGCAGGATGGACGTGCTGGCGAACAACCGGCTGGGCGGCGCGCTGTTCATCGACTTCGCGACGCTGCCGCGGCGGGAACGCAACATGGCCCGGTACATCTTCCTCGACGAGCATGTCCGGGAGCTGTACGTGGACTGGAAATGGGCCGCGCACAGCGTGGTCGCGGTGCTCAACCTGTATGCCGGGCAGCATCCGCACGACCCGCTGCTGGCCGAGCTGATCGGCGAACTGTCGCTGCGGGACAACGACTTCCGCCGCTGGTGGGGGCAGCACGACGTAGACAGCCACGGCACGGGGACGAAGAGCTACCACCATCCCTTGGTCGGCGATCTGACGCTGCAGTACGAAGCGCTGCACCCGACGGCCGACCCGGACCAGACGCTCGGCCTCTACACCGCGGAGCCCGGTTCGCCGTCGGCGCAGGCGTTGGCCCTGCTGGCCCAGTGGACCGCCGCGCCCACCGAGGACACGATGCCCGCCGACCTCACCTGAAGTCGCGGGACTTGGCCGTGCTCACCTTCAGGTCCAGTGGGCGCAGCTGGTCGGCGACCAGGCTCAGCGCGCCGTCCGCGTTCTCCAGTACGCCACGCACCAGCATCGCCTTGCTGTTCCTGGCGATCCGCCGGTAGCGCGTCCACAGGCCGGGTGAGCAGATCACGTTGACCATGCCCGTCTCGTCCTCCAGGTTCAGGAACGTCACCCCGCCCGCGGTGGCGGGCCGCTGCCGGTGCGTCACGGCACCGCCGACCAGCACCCGGGTGCCGGACGGCACGGCGGCCAGGTCCGCCGCGGGCAGTGCGCCCAGCTCGACCAGTTGGTCGCGGATGAACTCGGTCGGGAAGCTGGTGGGTGACAGGCTCAGCGCCCATACGTCGGCGGCGGCCAGCTCCACTGCGTCCATGCCGGGCAGCATGGGCGCGTCGACACCGACGGCGGTGCCCGGCAGCCGGTCGGGCCGGTCCTGGGCGGCGGCCCCGGCGGCCCACAGCGCCGCACGCCGGTCCACCCCGAAGCAGTCGAACGCCCCCGCGGTGGCCAGGGCCTCCCACTGCGGTGTGGTCATCCGCACGCGGCGGGCCAGGTCGGTCAGACCCGTGTAGGCGCCGTGCTCGGTCCGTTCGGCGACGAGCGTCTCGGCGAGCGCGTCACCGATCTTGCGAATCGCGGCCAGCCCGAGCCGCACCGCCTGGCCGCCGGTGCTCTCCTCGACCGGTTCCAGGATGGGATACGCCAGGCTGGCGTTCAGGTCGGGATTGCGCACCACGACACCGTGCCTGCGGGCATCGGCGACCAGCGACTGCGGCGAGTAGAAGCCCATCGGCTGCGCCCGCAGCAGCGCCGCGCAGAACGCGGCCGGGTGGTAGCGCTTGAACCACGCGCTGGAGAAGACCATGTGCGCGAAGCTCAGCGCGTGGCTCTCCGGAAAGCCGAAGTTGGCGAACGCCAACAGTTTCCGGTAGATCTGCTCGGCCTGCTCGCCGGTGATCCCGTTGGCCGCCATGCCCGCGAACAACCGGTCGCGCAGGCGTTCCATCTTCGCCGTCGAGCGCTTGGCGCCCATCGCCCTGCGCAGCTCGTCCGAGTCGCCTGCGCTGAACCCGGCTACGTCGACCGCGATCTGCATCAGCTGTTCCTGGAACAGCGGCACCCCCAGGGTCTTCGCCAGCGCGTTGCGCATCAGCGGATGGTCGTAGGTCCAGGTCGGCTCGTCGCCGCGTTCCCGTTCCTGGTGCCGCTTGATGTAGGGGTGTACCGAACCGCCCTGGATCGGCCCCGGCCGGATCAGCGCGACCTCTACCACCAGGTCATAGAAAGTCCGGGGCCGCAGGCGGGGCAGCGTGGCCATCTGGGCCCGGCTCTCCACCTGGAACACGCCCACCGAGTCGGCCCGGCACAACATCTCGTAGATCTCGGGGTCCTTGAGGTCCAGGCCCGCCAGGTCGACGGGCTCGTGCTCGTACTCGGCCAACAGCTCGGACGCGTAGCGCAGCGCCGAGAGCATGCCCAGGCCGAGCAGGTCGAACTTGACCAGCCCCGCCGCCGCGCAGTCGTCCTTGTCCCACTGCAGCACGCTGCGGTCGGCCATCCGGCCCCACTCGACCGGACACACCTCGCTCACCGGCTTGTCGCAGATCACCATGCCGCCGGAGTGGATGCCCAGGTGCCGAGGGAACTCCTCGACCTCGACGGCCAGCCGCACCACGTCGGCCGGGATGTCGTCGAAGTCGCGCTGCGCGGTGCGCACCGGACCCCAGCGGTCCATCTGCTTCGACCAGGCGTCCTGCTGACCGGTGGAGTAGCCCAGCGCTTTGGCCATGTCCCGCAGCGCGGACCGGCCGCGGTAGGTGATCACGTTGGCCACCTGGGCCGTGCAGAACCGGCCGTAGCGCTCGTAGACGTGCTGGATGGCCTCCTCACGACGGTCGGACTCGATGTCCAGGTCGATGTCCGGGTAGCCGTCGCGTTCCGGGGACAGGAACCGCTCGAACAGCAGCTGGTAGTCGACGGCGTCCACCCTGGTGATGCCCAGCGCGAAGCAGACCGCCGAGTTGGCCGCCGAACCACGGCCCTGGCACATGATGCCGTTCTCCTCGCAGAACCGGACGATCTCCCAGACGATCAGGAAATAGCCAGGGAAGTGCAGCTGCTCGATCACAGCCAGCTCGTGCTCCAGCTGCGCGTAGGCGCGCGGATGCTCGGCCTCCGTGCCGTAGCGGGTGGCGGCCCGGTCGTAGACCAGGTAGCGCAGGTAGGACGCCTCGGTGTGGCCGGGCGGGACGGGGAACGGCGGCAGGTCGGGTGCGACGAGCTTCAGGTCGAAGGCGCACTCCAGGCCAAGCACGGCGGACCGGTGCACGGCACCGGGATAGCGGTGGAACCGCTCGGCCATCTCGGCACCGGAGCGCAGGTAGGCCATCGGAGCGGGCGGCAGCCAGCCGTCCATCTCGGGCAGGCTGCGCCGGGCGCGGACGGCGGCCAGCGCGGCGGCCAGCCTGCCGCGCGCCGGATGCGAGTAGTGCGCCGCGGTGCTGACCACCGTGGGCAGTCGCAGGTCGCCCGCGATGGCGGCGAGCAGGTCGTTGCGCTCGGTGTCCTCGGGCAGGCCGTGGTCGATGAGTTCGACGTACACCTGGTCGTGGCCGAACAGATCGGCCAACGCGCGCAGCTCGTCGGCCGCGGCGGATGGCCCGTCCTCGGCGAGCGCGCGCCGGACGGGGCCCTTGCGGCAGCCCGTGAGCACCGCACAGGACCCCCTGACCTGCTCGACCACGTCGTCGAGGTAGTAGACCGGCTTGCCCTTCTCGGTCTCCCGGGTCTCGGGCAGCTCCGGCGTGCTGCCGAGGTGACCGGTGGTGATGGTGCGGCAGAGCCTGCGGTAGCCCTCCTCACCCCTGGCCAGCAGCACCAGGTGGTCGCCGACCGGGTCGGCCACGCCGTTCTGCGGGCCGGGCAGGCCGAAGCTCAGCTCGGCGCCGTACGCGGTGTGCACGCCCAGTTCCTTGGCCGCCTCGGCGAACCTGACCACCCCGTACATGCCGTCGTGATCGGTCAGCGCGATCGCGTCCAGGCCGAGCCGGGCGGCCTGCTCCACCAGTTCCTCGGGGTGGCTCGCGCCGTCGAGGAAGCTGAAGTTGGAGTGGCAGTGCAGTTCCGCGTACGGCACACGTGGCGAGGGCTCGTCGGGCCGGTCGTCCGCCGTGGGGCGGATCTCCGGGGGTGACTCGTACTCGCTGCGCTTGCGGGACCAGGCGGGGCTGTCGCCGCCGTCGCCGGGTTGCGGGGGCCGGCCGGACAGTGCACGTTCCAGCGCGGCCCACCGCACCGGCGGGTTGTTGAACCCCATCAGTGCCCCGGACTGCGGTAGCCGTCCTCGGGGCGGCGAGGCCCCGGCAGCACGAGCGGCCGGGCGAACTCGCCGGGCGTGGGCAACCAGACCACTGCCGACCCGTCCACATCGGACATTTCGTCTGCCAGTTCGTGGAACCACCGGGTGCTGCGGCGGCGGGTGCCTGCCGTGGGCGGTAAATCCTCGGACATCATCAGTCGTACATTCCTTCCACCAACCATCGACCACCTTGCCGCAGCAGCAGAACCGCCGTCTGCGCGGGTGGGCTGTCGCGTTCCGTTCCGTTGTCCAGCAGCACTTGGAGCCGGACCGCTCGACGGCCGTCATCCGCGTCCCACCAGCGCTCCACCACCGGCCATGGCCCTGCCCAGGCGCGCACGTGGTGGTGCTCGACGCCTGGGATGCCCACTTGGTGTGGGATGCCGGTGAGCAGGTGCCACCCGGTGACCGCGATGTCGTCGCCGCTCGCGTCGGTCACGGTGGCGGGCACCGGTTCGGTGGGCACGATCGTCGGCGCCGGTTGAGGTAACCGGCCGGGCCAGGGCGGTTCCGGGTCGGCGGCCGGGATGCGCTCATCGCCCCACGGCACCAGGCGTACCTGGTCGGCGGGCCCGCGACCGCCGCCGAGCACCGCGGTGCACACGCCGTCCGGCCCGAGCAGGCCCTGCACCCGAACCAGGGCACGCCCGGCCCGCGCGGCCGCCTCGATGGGATCCGTGCCACCGAACCAGAAACCGAACTGGAGTGTCCGCCCGTCGACGACTTCTTCCGGGACCAGGCGCAGCAGGCTCACGCCCGAGGTCGGCCGGTCGGCTTCGGGTGCGCGCAGCCAGCCGTCGAGTTGCCAGCGCACGCGGTCCGCGATGCCGGACAAGGTGAGGGGTTCGGCGCACCGCCAGACCCGGTAGCGTTCCTCGCCGGCTTCGGTGAGGGCGTGGATGGCCAGGCGGGTGCAGGCGAGGCCGTGGTCGACGAGGCTGGTGTAGAGGCGCTGGGCGGCGGTTTTCGCGGCGAAGGCGACGGCGTCGACTCGGTCGGCGGGCGGGTCGAGCACGATGTCGGCGACGAGGTCGGCGGGTGGGTGGCGCCGGGACAGCGGCCGGTCGGCGCGGCCACCGGCGAGCCGGTGAGCGAGGACGGCAGGGCCACCGAAGCGGGAAGCGACATCCCGTTCGGACAGTGCGGCGAACGCGCCGAGCTTGCGGATCCCCAAGCGGCGCAACAAATCGACGAGCTCGCTCCGGTCTGTGTTGTCGACCCGGCCGTCCCGGACCAGGCCGGTGGGGTCGTCGGGCTGGTCGAGTTCGCCGATGTCCAGGTCGGCCAGGAACGCGGGCGTGCCACCGACCGGCACGAGCATGCCGCGCCGAGCGGCCAGAAGCCCGGCGAACAGGCCGTCGGCGATGCCGACCTGGCACTCGACACCGGCCCGGGTGGCGACGTGGTCGATGATCCGCTCGGCAGCGGACTCGGGGCCGTCGAAGTAGCCGATCGGGCCTTGGGCGGGCACGGCGATCACGCCGGGCCGGACCACCTCGACTCCGGGCGCGAGTTCCTCGACGGCGGCGGTCACCGGTTCGAAAAGCCGGGCGTCGCGGTCCGGATCGGGTTCGCAGACAACGAGTTCCGGGCAGCGCGACTGAGCGTCGCGGCGGCGCGTGCCGCGCCGGATGCCCTCCGCCCGGGCCGGGGCGGAACAGGCGATCACCCGATTGCCCGCGACCACCGCGATAGGCAGATGCGGTGGCAGTTCCGCAACAGCAGCAGCCGCCATGGCGGGCCAGTCCGGACACCAGACCACCAGCAGTCGCAAGTCCCCCATCAGCCGGCCTCCACCGAGAACTCGGCAGCCATCCCCGCGCCCCGCCTCCGGGAACAACCGGCGACCACCAAGCCGCCACCCCCATCCGCGTTCCCCGCACCGAACGCAGCCGAGCAAAGCCGTCCGCCCTCCCCGCACCGAGTCCAACCGAACCGTCCGCGCTCCCCACACCGAGTCCAACCGAGCCGTCCGCGCTCCCTACACCGAGTCCAACCGAGCCGACCGCGCTCCCCACACCGAGTCCAACCGAACCGTCCGCGCTCCCCGCACCGAGTCCAACCGAACCGTCCGCGACCCCCACACCGAACGCAGTCGAGCGGTCTCCCGCAGCCGCCAGATCGTCCCCAGCAGCCAGTTTCGCCGCTCCCGCCCACCCATGGGCAGGTACCGAACCCCGACCAGCCACCGGGCACGACGCAGCTGCCAACCCATGCGCAGCCGTTGCGGCCAGCGCAGCCGAAGCAAACGCGGGCGCCTCACCAGGCATAGTCACCGGACCCGAAGCGGCCGTTATGTGGCGCGCGGGCGGCGAACTCAAGTCGTGCGCTGGGCGACCTGCGCCTGCCACCGCGAGTGCAGGCGCGGGTGCGTAGGCCGCATCCTGCACGGGCGCCGGGGCAGGCGCGGGTGCGTGGACCGCATCCTGCGCAGGCGCCGGGGCAGGTGCCAGCGCCAGGGCGGCAGGTGGCCCGGACGTCGGTGCAGCTGCAGAAGCAGGTGCGGCGGCAGGAACCGGTGCTGCGGCGGCGATCGGTGCGGTGGCGGCGATCGGCGCCGCTGTAGGGATCGGCGTTGCTGTAGGGATCGGCGTTGCTGTAGGGATCGGCGTTGCTGTAGGGATCGGCGTTGCTGTAGGGATCGGCGTTGCTGCGGAGGCTGGCGCTGCGGTGCGGTGTGGTGCGCTCGGCGGGCTCTGGACGTGCGGTGGTGCTGGGGTGAGAGACGGCCGGGTGTGGGACGGCTGGGGGCGGGATGTCGTTGGGCGGGGGGCACCGGCCAGGCGCGTCGTTCGGGGGGAACACGACGCGTCGGCCGGTGCCTGGCCGGCGGCTGGTGCCGCCGGGGTCGGGACCGCTCTTGGTCGGTGCGTACCTGGCCGGATGCCGGGGCCGGCGGGGAGTGTGACCCGACCCTGGACCGGCCGGGTCGCCGCACCACGGCCTCGGACGATGACCGTGAGCTCGCGCTCGACCAGGTGGCCGTTGCCGGCACCCAGTCCCGACCAGCTGGATTCAGCGCAATCCAGCTCCACATCGGCGCCTGGCCAGGCACCGAACGACACCAGCACCGAATCACGGTGCCTCGCTCTCGCGGACAGCCGCCGGGCCAGCGTGCCTGCCTTGCCGCCGGCACCCCGGTCGCCGGCGCCCCTGCCGCCGACGACCGGAGGCGCCACGGCCACCACGTCCACTCCGTCGAGCAGGGCGCCGACCACTGCCCCGAACTCGGCGCCCGGGCGAGGCACCACGGCCAGCCGCGACACCGCCACCCCCAACTCGGCGGCGGCCAGCAGGCCGAGGTCCGGCATGCCCACCACGGCCGCCCACGAGCCTTCCGTGGTGACCTCGGCGAGCAGTGCGAGCAGCACCGTGGTGGATCCGCGCACCACCACCGTGCTGCCACGCCGCAAACCGCGGTGGGGCAACACATCAGCCAGCTCCGCGCACACTGGCAGCACTCGCCCCGTCGAGCCCGCGGCCACGTCCCGCTGGTGCTGGTCCAGGACCAGCCGAGCACGCTGCCACCGCAACGACCCGGCACCATCGGTACCCGTGGCCCGCGCGTCGACGGAACCACCTTGACTCCGCACGACAGCCAAGCCGCTCGACTCGTCCGGCTCCCGCGGGGCAGCATGGCCACCGCCACCCTGCACGGGCCGCACGAGACTCATCGGGGAGTCGCCGTCGATCTCCTCTGGCGTCTCCCCTGGCAGAGCAGCCGAGAGCGACGCCATCGCAGAACCGGACACCGCCACCTCCCGACCGAGTCGTACGCATGGCCCTATGCGCACTGACCACCGTGGGGAGACGGCGGCGCCGGCTGGTCGAACCCCGATGTCGACCACACCCTTGGTTCGAACGTATGTTCGAACCAAGGTCCAAGGTAGCGGGAGGGGGTGGGTTCGTCAACCTGATCACTCGGACGAGTGACGGCGTCCTGCCTGGTCAGACCGTTGCGGCCGGAAACGGCCGGCGACGGCGTCGAGAATAGACAGGGTGGCTGACCATCTCATCGAATCCTGGCTCGCCCACGAGGCCGGGGTGCGCCCGTCGCCGGCCGGCTGACAACCGACTAGGTGACCGGTGATGCGCTGGGCATGCGGCACCGGTCCGTGCCGGGGTGTGGTGACCGGCACGGACCGGCAGTTGCCCGAACTCCAGGCCGCGTACGGGATCACTGCTCCCGCTACTGCCGGCGCGGATCAGGCGGTGACCTCGCTCAGTGGGCGAAGTGGCGGGTGCCGGTGAGGTACAGCGGGACGCCCGCCGCCTCCGCCGCCGCGATGACCTCCGCGTCGCGGACGGAGCCGCCCGGCTCCACGACCGCCCGCACACCGGCCTCCAGCAGCACTTCGAGGCCGTCGGAGAACGGGAAATAGGCGTCGGACGCGGCCACCGAACCGGGGGCCCGCTCACCCGCCCGCTGCACGGCCAACCGCGCCGCGTCCACCCGGTTCACCTGGCCCATGCCCGCGCCGACCGTACCGAGGTCGTGCACCAGCAGGATCGCGTTGGACTTCACCGCCCGCACCGACCGCCACGCGAACGCGAGATCGGCCAGGGTCGCCCGCGTCCACGGGCTCGCCGCACGCCAGCTTCCAGTTCGCCGGGTCGTCGCCGGGGGCGTCCACCGCGTCGGCGTTCTGCAGCAGCAGGCCACCGGACACCGCACGCATCTCGACGCCGTGCCGGAACGGCGGTTCCGCCACGAGGAGGCGCACGTTCTTCCTGCGTGCCAGTACGTCCAGCGCTCCGTCGGCGTACGACGGGGCCACCACGACCTCGGTGAACACGTCGGCGATCTGTTCCGCCATCTCGACGGTCACCTCACGGTTCGCGGCGATCACACCGCCGAACGCGCTGACCGGGTCGCACGCATGGGCCTTGCGGTGCGCGTCGGCGATCGCAGACGGTTCCTCCAAAGTAGACACCGCGATGCCACACGGGTTGGCGTGCTTGATGATCGCGACGCACGGCGCCTCGTGGTCGTACGCGGAACGCCAGGCCGCGTCGGCGTCCGTGTAGTTGTTGTACGACATCTCCTTGCCGTGCAGCTGCCGGGCAGTGGCGAGGCCGGGCCTGCCGTGCTCGGCGAGGTACAGCGCGGCACCCTGGTGCGGGTTCTCGCCGTACCGCAGTACACCTTCCCGCCGCCACGTCGCGCCGACCCAGGTCGGGAACGCCGATTCGGGATCGGGTGCGAGCACGCTGCCCATCCAGGACGCCACCGCGACGTCGTAGGACGCGGTGTGCCGGTACGCGTCGGCCGCCAGCGCTCGCCGGTCGGCCAGGGTGAACCCGCCGGCGCGGACCTGTTCGACGACCCAGTCGTAGCGGGTCGGGTCGACCACGACGGCGACACTCGCGTGGTTCTTCGCCGCCGCACGGACCATCGCCGGTCCGCCGATGTCGATCTGCTCGACGCATTCCTCCGGGCTCGCGCCGGAGGCCACCGTCTCGGCGAACGGGTACAGGTTGACCACCAGCAGGTCGAACGGTTCGATGTCCAGCGTGTGCAGCTGTGCGACGTGCTCGGGGTTGGTCGTGTCGGCGAGCAGTCCGGCGTGCACGTTGGGGTGCAACGTCTTCACGCGGCCGTCGAGGCTCTCCGGGAACCCGGTCAGCTCCTCGACCGGCATCACCGGGATACCGCCGTCGACCAGCGCCTTCGCGGTCCCGCCGGTCGACACGATGCGGATGCCCGCCTCGTTCAGCGCGGCGGCGAACTCCAGCAGGCCCGCCTTGTCGGACACTCCGATCAGGGCTCGGCGCACCGGCTTGCGATCGTTCACAGTGGTCACGGGATGCTCACCTTTCGTCCGTTCACCGTGGCTCCCTCCCGGGCCAGCCTGCCGACGACGTCGACCAGTATTCTGCGTTCCTGCACCTTGATCCGTTCGTGCAGCTCGGTTTCGGTGTCGTCGGGCTCGACGAGTACCGGCCGCTGCTCGATGATCGGTCCGGTGTCCACGCCGGCATCGACCAGGTGCACCGTGCAGCCGGTGACCTTGACACCGTGGGCCAGCGCGTCGGCCACCGGGTGCGCGCCGGGGAAAGCAGGCAGCAGCGCGGGATGGGTGTTCAGGATCCGGCCGCCGAAGCCGGCCAGGAACGCGGGGCCCAGGATCTTCAGGAAACCGGCCGACACCACCAGGTCAGGCCGGTAGGCGTCGACGGCGTTGGTCAGCGCCATGTCCCAGGACTCGCGGTTCGGGTGGTCGGCCAGCCGCACCGCGAAATTCGGGATCGTCGCGCGTTCGGCTCTGGCGAGGCCCTCGATGCCCAGGCGATCGGCGCCCACAGCCACCACACGAACCGGATAGTCGGTAGCCGCGGCCGCGTCG
The DNA here is from genome assembly GCA_963780635.1 of Candidatus Melainabacteria bacterium. Taxonomy (GTDB): domain Bacteria; phylum Actinomycetota; class Actinomycetes; order Mycobacteriales; family Pseudonocardiaceae; genus DATEPR01. Next base: position 529,166 of record CAWACW010000011.1, on the reverse strand, counting down.
ATGAGTGCCTGCAGCAGCGTGCCGGATCCCGACACGAGGACGGCAACCCGAACGGGATGGGCAAAGCTCAGCCGATGGACCTGGGTGGTGTCGGACGGGCTCAGCGTGATCTCCTGACAAGCCGGTGCGCGTGCCCCAACAGCCTAAGCTGTGCCAGGTTCAGCTCTGTGACCGGCCCGAACGGTGGCTCACGTCACTCGGCTACGGATTCGCCGTCCTCGCCGGGTCCTGTCTCGTCCGCGGGTTCGCGTTCGGCTTCCTCGACTTCGGGTTCCAGTCGGTGGCGGCCGGCCGTCCAGACCGTCAGGGCCCCGGGAACCCCGATCAGCAGGCACACCGCCGCGGCGAGGCCGCCTGCCGGGACCGTGACCGGGCTGAAGGGGCCATCGGCGAGCGCACCACCGGCCAGCGCGGCGAGGACGAGCCAGGTCACGCCGGTACCCAGCGCGGCCACGCCGACCGCACGCAACTGTGCGGCGAGCCCGGCGGGCAGCGTCCGGCACACCCAGCCGACGAGCACGCCGACGCCTGCCAGCAGCAGGATCAGGGCGAACCACCAGTTGCCGACGGTCGCCGGCAGCGGGCCGAGCAGCGGCACGGCGGGGACCATGCCGGTCTGGAAATGCCACTGTGCGAGGGAGTAGTCGCCGAGCGTGAAACCTGGGCTGGCGACGAAGGACAGGGTGCCGACCAGCACATTCGGCAGGTAGGCCAGGCACAGCAGGAACATGCCGAGGCCGGCCCCCGCGCCGGGGGCCGCGGCGTGGAACAACTGAGCGACCGACGACCACGACGTCGCCAGGCCGATCGCGAACACGACAGTCGAGGCAGCCGTCAGCCCGACGACGGCGAGCGCGCCGGCACGGAGGCCGGTCTCGGTGGCGGCGGTGGTGCGGCTGAGGACGGCGTCGACCAGGCCGCACTGGCGGGCAGTGCCGACGGACGCGGCAAGAGCGGCGAGGACGGCCGGGATACAGCACGCGATGACGGGCGACGCGGACCCAGTCCAGCAGGCGATGACGGTGCCGAACACCGCGTGCGCGGCAGCGACGACGCCGATGACCCTGGCGGCATCGCGCGGCGCGTCCCAGTCGAGGCGTCCGGCGGCGTTACCGGCCGAGCGTGCGACCAGTGCGAGGACCAGGGCGGTCGGCAGCAGCGGCAGCATGCCCAGCTCGTGGCCCGCGATGTCGACGGGCACGTGGTAGACGGCCAGCCACCCGGGGCCGGCCGCGCGCAGGACACCGCTGGTGGAGAGGGTCGCGCCCGGTGCGGTCGCCGTCGCCAGGGCGAGCAGCGCGGCGATGCCGAGGTAGCCGGTGAGCACCGGGCCGACAGCGGCCAGCAGCAGCGCCTGGCCGGCGTGTAGCCGTGACTCCGGGCCGAGCGCGGTGGTGCGCCTGACCGACTGCAGTGTGGGCATACACCCACTCTGACAAACGCATTACTCCATTTGGCCGAGGCACGCCGCGCCTGATCTGCCCAGATCAGGGCTAACCGATCGGGGTCACTCGTACTCGTGACCCCCAGGTGGGGTCTGCGGGTGGCTGATCTGGCCGGGGTGTTGCATGAACTGCGTCGACTGGGGGCTGTTCGGCTGGCCCATGTACTGGGTGGCCTGCGCGTGCTGGCCCGGCTGCTGCGGCTGCTGTTGTTGCGGCTGCTGCTGGGGGTGCTGACCTGCCGGCGGCTGGGGCGGGTAGCCGCCGTAGCCGGGACCGGCCGGATGCGGGACCGCCTGGCGAGGGGCCATCTTGACGATGCCCTGGTCCAGCAGCACCACGACGACGGAAGCGACGGCCTGGAGCAGGCCGAACACCAGCACGAGGATGTACCCGATCGGCAGACCGCCGCGAGAGTTGGTGATCGCTGTGTCGAGGAAGCCGAGGCCGCCGGTGACGCTGAGGACGGCCGAGTAGAGCAGCAGGTTCGGCGTCTTCGGCAGCAGGTTGGCGCCGGCGAGCAGGCCGCCGCCGAGCAGCATCAGGATCTCGAAGCCGTAGCCGCCGCCGTAGCTGCAGAAATAAGCCACCAGCGAGAGCACCAGGACCCCGAGGGTGAGCAGGCCGGTGTTGCCCAGGCGGCTCAGCAGGCTCGGCGCGGACGGCGGCTGGCCGAACATGGCACCGCCCTGTTGGGGAGGCGGGCCGGGGTAGCCGCTGGGTGGACCACTGGGGTAGGACATCGGGCTCACTCCTCGATCGGTACGGCGTCGCGGATGGGACGACTAGCACAGCACGGTATGGGCGGCAGCGGAACAGTAGCGAATCGTGACCGTGATACGCATGGGGGTGATGCGGAGATCCTTCACGGGTGATGGATCTGGCCTGTGTGAACGGTGTGTAGCGGCCGGGCCGGCTTGGGCGTGTTGACCGTTCGATGGTCGGAACGCGCTGGCCGCCCGACGGACGGGACATGAGTAAGCCTCACAACGGACGAGACGCGAGCCGACCGTTCGGCGGTCGAGACGCGAGCTGGCCACTCAACGGACGAGACGCGAGCTGACCGTTCGGCGGTCGAGACGCGAACCGGCCACTCAACGGACGACACGTGGGACGGGCGGAGAGTTGACCGCTCAGGGGGCGGTGTGGATGAGAGCCCCGGGGCGAGCCGACCGTCCAATGGCCGACGCGCCGGACACCATGGGTGAGTCGGCCGGTCAAGGCAGCACACTCCAGCGACTCGGCAGTGACCTGACCCTTCACGGGCCAACACGCCAGCGACTTCGGCGAGCTGATCGTCCAGGCAACGACACAGGTCAGAAACCTGGGCGAGTTGACCGTTCGAGGGACCACACACCCAACGATCCATGGAGTCGACCACTCGACGGACAACAGACGAGACGGTCGTCGCGAGTCGACCACTCGACGGACGACACGCCGAGCGACCCACCCCAGCGACCCACCCCAGCGACCGACCCGAATTGACCACTCGACCGCAGCCCACCCTGCGACCCCACGAGCCGACCGATCAAGGGACGACAGGGCCGGTACGCGTCGCGAGCTGGCCGTCGAAGGGGAATGCCGTCGGCGGGATCGCCGGTTTGATCATCCCGCTCACGCCGAAGCCCCGGTGCCGCTGTTGCGGCTGCCGGGGCTTCGGACATGAATGGGAACCCGCTAGCGGGACCTGACTCAGAGCGACTGGATGACCTCTCGGGCCAAAGCCGCGGTTTCGCTCGGCGTCTTGCCGACCCTGACGCCCGCCGCTTCCAGAGCTTCCTTCTTCCCCTGCGCCGTGCCAGAGGAACCGGACACGATGGCGCCCGCGTGGCCCATCGTCTTGCCCTCGGGAGCGGTGAAGCCTGCCACGTAACCGATCACCGGCTTCGTCACGTTGGCCTTGATGTACTCGGCCGCCCGCTCTTCCGCGTCGCCGCCGATCTCGCCGATCATCACGATCGCCGCGGTCTCGGGGTCGTCCTGGAAGGCCTGCAGCGCGTCGATGTGCGTCGTGCCGATGATCGGGTCGCCGCCGATGCCGACCGCGGACGAGAAACCGACGTCGCGCAGTTCGTACATCATCTGGTATGTCAGCGTGCCCGACTTCGACACCAGGCCCATCTTGCCGGGGCCGGTGATGTCCGCCGGGATGATCCCCGCGTTCGACTTGCCGGGGCTGATCAGGCCCGGGCAGTTCGGGCCGATGATCCGGGTCTTGTTGCCGGTCGCGACCGCGTGCGCCCAGAAGTACGCCGTGTCGTGCACCGGGATGCCCTCGGTGATGACCACGCACAGCGGGATCTCCGCGTCGATCGCCTCGATCACCGCTGCCTTGGCGAACGCCGGTGGCACGAAGGCGACCGACACGTCGGCGCCCGTCGCGGACATGGCCTCACTCACGGAGGCGAACACCGGCAGCAGCGTGCCGTCGAAGTCGACCTCCTGGCCGGCCTTCCGCGGGTTGACGCCGCCCACGATGCTCGTCCCGGCCTTGAGCATCCGCTTCGTGTGCTTGGTGCCCTCGGAACCGGTGATGCCCTGGACGATGACCTTGCTGTTCTCGTTAAGGAAAATTGCCATCTGTCCTCACGCCCCCGCAGCGGCGAGTTCGGCGGCCTTGTCGGCCGCACTGTCCATGGTGTCCACCTGCTGCACGCCGGGCAAGGCCGCGTCGACAAGAATGTGTCGACCCTCCTCGGCGTTGTTGCCGTCCAACCGGACCACGATCGGCTTGGTCACGGGCTCGCCGTTGCCGGCCAGCAGCGCGAACGCCTGCACGATGCCGTTCGCGACCGCGTCGCACGCGGTGATGCCGCCGAACACGTTCACGAAGACGCTGCGCACGTCCGGGTCGGACAGGATGATCTCCAGACCGTTGGCCATCACCTCCGCCGAGGCGCCGCCGCCGATGTCCAGGAAGTTGGCCGGCTTGACGCCCGAGTGACGCTCACCGGCGTACGCGACCACGTCCAAAGTGGACATAACGAGGCCCGCGCCGTTGCCGATGATGCCGACCTGGCCGTCGAGCTTCACGTAGTTGAGGTGCTTCGCCTTGGCCTTGGCCTCCAGCGGGTCCTCGGCCTGCTGGTCCACCAGATCGGCGTGCGTCGGGTGCCGGAACGCCGCGTTCTCGTCCAGCGTGACCTTGCCGTCCAGCGCGACGATCTTGTCCTCGGGGTCGCGGACCAGCGGGTTCACCTCGACGAGCGTCGCGTCCTCGGCGACGAACGTGTCCCACAGCTTGACCATCGCCGCGACCACGCCGTCGATCACCTCGGCCGGGAACTTGCCGGCCGTCGCGATCTCGCGCGCCGTCGCCTCGTCGACGCCCTTGATCGCGTCGACGGGGATCCTGGCCAGCGCGTCCGGACGCTCGACGGCGAGCTGCTCGATCTCCATGCCGCCCTCGTAGGACGCCATCGCCAGGAAGGTCCGGTTGGTCCGGTCGAGCAGGAAGGAGACGTAGTACTCCTCCGCGATGTCACTCGCCGGCGTGATCAGGACCCGGTGCACCGTGTGGCCCTTGATGTCCATCCCCAGGATGGCCGTGGCCTTCGCTTCCGCCTCGTCAGCGGTCTCGGCCAGCTTGACGCCGCCCGCCTTGCCTCGGCCACCGGTCTTCACCTGCGCCTTGACCACGACGGTCTGGCCGAACTGCTCCGCGGCCGCACGCGCCTCAGCCGGCGTGGTGGCCACGGTGCCGGGCAGCACCGGCACGCCGTGGGCGGCGAAAAGGTCCTTCGCCTGGTATTCGTACAGGTCCACTCAAAATCTCCTGACTACGCCAAAGAAGAAACGTCGCTGCTCAGGTCGGCTGGCTCCGGCCGCTCGCACCACAGGCAGGGGCAGCTACCACGGGAGCCCTCGAACAGGCTCGACCCTATCGACCAGGCGACACGCGAATGCCCCGGCCCTCGGTGAGGTCCGTCACCGAGGGTGGTGAGCTCGGTCACGACACGGTGGCTGAATCGTTCCCGCCGACCGTGGCCTTCACCCAGTCCACAATGTCCTGCGTCGGTGCGCCGGGGGTGAACACCTTGGCCACACCGAGTTCGGCGAGCTTGGGGATGTCCTCTTCCGGGATGATCCCGCCGCCGAACACGACGACATCGCCGGCACCACGTTCCGTCAGCAACTCGACGGTCCTCGCGAACAACGTCATGTGCGCGCCCGACAGGACCGACAACCCGACCGCGTCGGCGTCCTCCTGCAGCGCGGTCTCGACGATCTGTTCCGGCGTCTGGTGCAGGCCGGTGTAGACGACCTCGATGCCGGCGTCGCGCAGCGCTCTCGCCACGACCTTGACGCCTCGGTCGTGCCCGTCCAGACCAGGCTTCGCCACCACGACACGGATCCGGCCACTCATGTCCGCAGGGTAGGCCATCGCGTGAACGTCATGGCGGTCCCGTGTGACGTGGGTCCCGTCCGGTTCACCCGGTCAGCGCCGTCGAACGAGTGACCCGGCCAGTCCAGCCGCGACCAGCAGCACCACCAGGCACGCCAGTCCGAGGTAGAACCCGACGCCTGCCGTCGGGTGCGCGACCATCGCCTTGTTCAACGGCAGTGCGAGCACCCGCACGACGACCACGCCCGCGGCACCGAGCAGCAGTGCTGTCGCCCGTTTCGGGCGGCAGCTCGGGGCGAGCAGGGCGGCTGCGATGACCACGATCAGGGCGAGCGCGAGACCCCAGGACGCGAACGTGAAGTTCGACCACACCCCGGGGGCCGTGTATCCGGTCGCCGTCAGCACCGGCAAGCCGAACGCACCGATCGCCAGCACCGCGGCGAGGGCTCCCGGCACCAGCACCCTCGGCTGCGACGACACCTGTGTGAGATCGACGTCGTCGCGTTCGACGCCGCCAGCCAGGCCCGCACAGCACGCGCCGACGAGCGCGGCGAGCATCGCCAGGCCGCTGGCCCAGAAACCTGGGCCGATACGGACACCGGTGATCTGGTTCGCGGTCAGCGCGGTGTCGAACGCCTCGGTACCGGCGAGCAGCACGGCGATCCAGGCCACCGCGAATGCCGGTCGGACAGCGGACGCCCACCGGGGCACGACCATCCCGATCGAGCACACCGCTATCAAGATGGCAGCCGGGATCAAGGGGCGGCCCGCGACGTCGGTGGTGTGTGGGAGGTCCGGCGGCAGCAGGAACAACGAGGTATCCGCGCCGACCAGCGCGGCTCCGGCCGCGACCAGGCCCGCGATGCCGGTGGCCAGGTGCAGCCGGGACTGTCCGGGCAGGGTGAAGTCGGCGTGCTGCCCCGCGTCGTCGCCCGCGCCGGTGTCCATGCCCGCCGCGACGGTCCGATCGGTGAGCAGGCCGAACGCGGCTAGCCCGATGGCGGCTGCGAGCGCCACGTACGGCCCCCATGTCGGGCCGAGACCCGGGACGGCGAGCCCGCTCACCACGCGCGGCAGCGCGACCGCGATGACGGACCCGGCACTGCCCAGCAGCCAGCCCTTCGCGGCGGCCGGATCGGCGGAGGTGACGGCGATCGTGGCCGACAGCGGCACCGCGACCGCGATCAGCAGCCCGCCGATCAGCGCGGCGGCCGGCAGGTCGAGAACGCCTCTGCCCAGCAGAAACGGCGACGTCGACGTGAACGGCGCCGCGACCAGGCCGACGCCGGCCAGCGCGCCGAGCCCCAGAGCGAGCAGCACCGGACCCTGGTGGCTACCCGGTTGCCGCTCGCTCGTGTCACCCGCCGGATCGCCCGTGCCGCCGGCCAGCACACCACCGGCGAGCACACCGGCGACCAGCGTCAGCACGTGCCCGGCGAGCACCAGCCACAGGCCGATGCCGCCGTGCAGGTGTTCCAGCGTCGAGGGCATCGCGAACTCGGGCCGGTCGGTCGCGCTGCCCTCGATGGCCAGTTGGGCGTCGGCCAGCGCGCGACCGGGTGCGAACACCGCTGCCGCAAGGAGAGCCCCGCTGACGGCGGCCGCCGAGCCGCCCGTGGCGAGGACGAGGGCGATGCCGACCGGCAGGATGCCCAGGACGAACAGCAGTGGCCCGGAGGCGAACCCCGCGGGTGTGCTCGGGTTGACCACGGGCAACAGCGCGCCGATCGCGAGCAGCAGACCACCGACGGCGCCCACGCCGAGCGCGCCCCGCAACCGGGTCGGCAAGGCGGCCCAGCGGCTGGACGCTCCCTTCGTGGTGTTGCCACGAGTGGCGGGCCGTCGCACTGGCTGTGATGGGGTCCGCGCGGTCACCTGACTGACGCTAGCAAGGTCACGGGTCGGCAACTGTCCGCCGCACGCGGCGGCATCCGGCCACCCACTGGCCGACTCGATCCAGCTCACGAACCCGCACTTGGTCGCCGCTGCCGCTGTTGAGCAGTCCCATTGCATACATGTGTTGTAAATCACACTCGATCGGATGACGGATTCTTCCCGGCCGGGGTCACCGAGCGTTCGCATGCACCCAGTCGGGATATTGCTGGCCGTCGCGGCGCTTGGTTACTGTCCCCACATCGTTCGTCACATTCCGGTCACGGAAGGACCCGCCTTGCCAGCACGTCGGCTGAGTGCGCCGAGTCCGCTGGCGCGTGGTCGGGCGGTGTTCGCGGCGGTTGCCGTCGGCGCGATCGCCGTGGCCGCGAGCGGGCACTCGCTGCTGCCCGCCGACCACACGATCGCGATGGCCGATCCCATTTCGACGCCCGGGTTGGGCACGGTGGTCAACGCTGGTGGTGACGACGCGGAGTCGCTCGCGGTCCCGCCGATGGACAGGTCGACGGACCCGTCCGCCGAGGCTCACCAACTCGCGACCAGCCAGGAGATCACTGGTCACGGTGTCGGCACGCAGGTGCGGCCAGGGCGGACCACGGACGCGACGTTCACGAGTCCGGCCGCGGGCACGGTGGTGTCGACGTTCGGCGGACAGTTCGGGTCGTACCACCTGGGCATCGACATCAAGAACGCCAAGGACACCCCCATCGTCGCGACCGCCGAAGGCGTGATCATCGCGGCCGGTCCGACCAGCGGCTTCGGGTTGTGGGTGAAGGAGCAGCTCGCGGACGGCACCACACTGGTCTACGCGCGGATCGACACCTACTCGGTGCAGGTCGGCCAGCACGTGACGCCAGGCGAGCAGATCGCTCGGATGGGTGACCGCGGCTTCGGTACCGGTTACACGCTGCACTTCGAGGTCTGGGACCCGTCCGGCAAGAAGATCAACCCGGAAGCCTGGCTCAACCAGCGTGGCGTGACGGTCTAGCCCGCGGCGATCACCGCCCGAGCGAGTCGACCGCCCAACGCCACGCTCACCAAGAGCAGAAACATCCAGGCCACACCGCGGGGCGACGGCGAATCAAACTGGTTCCGCCCACAGCCGCAGCAGTGACTCACCCACTGAACGCCGCACTCGCCAGGGACGGCAGCTGGTCGCGACCCGCGAATGGCCAAGAAGCCAACCGGAGATCGCGGCCCACCACAGCCGCACCAGCGAAACTCCCGCCCAACGCCACACTCGCCACCGAACGCCACGCTCGCCAGAAGCAGAACTCCGGCCACGCACCGGCGGCCAACAACGAACCGGACATCTCGCCACAGTCACGACCGCACCCGCGAAACTCCCGCCCAACGCCACACTCGCCACCGAACGCCACGCTCACCAAAGCAGAACTCCGGCCACGCACCGGCGGCCAACAACGAACCGGACATCTCGCCACAGTCACGACCGCACCCGCGAAACTCCCGCCCAACGCCACACTCGCCAAAAACAGAACTCCGGCCACGCACCGGCGGCCAACAACAAACCGGACACCCGCCACAGTCATGACCCGCCGACGAAACACCCACCCGACGCCACACTCGCCACCCAACGCCACGCTCACCAAAGCAGAACGCCCGACCAAACCGGCCGCGATACAGCGGCGGCCAGACAGCCAGCCGAACGTCGCGACCAGCCGCGCCACCGCGCCACCGAAACACATGCCAACGTGCGGGTCGATGGCCGGCGTGATTGATGGCGTGGGCGGGCTGATCGCGGACTCAGGTCACGGCACAGGCTCATGCCGCGGTGCGGACTCATGTCATCGCATGGGCTCATGCCGGAGGCTCAGGGAGGCCGACGCGGTGGTGCGGATCTGGCGCATATCGCAAGCCCTGGCCAGGTGCGGAAACGAGGCCGAGGTGGGGTTGCGGTCGTCGAGTCCCTGGCTAGAGCTTTACCAGGGGGACGCTGCCTATCAGCATCAGGCGGATGGTGCCCGCGGTGCCGAAGTCGATCGTGGCTGTGGCCCTGGGACCGGAGCCCTCGGCGGCGACCACCGTGCCGAGTCCGTACTTGTCGTGGCTGACGCGGTCGCCGACGTCCAGTGAGATCGACGGGGTGTCCTGCCAGCCCTTGAACGGCGTGGTCCGCATGCCGTGTGCGGCGATGCCCGCCTGGGCCGAGTCGCCTGGCCGGAGCGGCGCCACGTGGTCTGGGCCGTGGGTGCCGACCGCGTCCGGTTCGGTTCGCGCCACTCCACCAGCTGGTCCGGGATCTCGTCCGAGGAACCTCGACGCCGGGTTGGTCATCGGCTGACCCCACGCCGAGCGCACCAGCGCCCGTGACAAGTACAGCCGCTCCCGGGCCCTGGTGATGCCGACGTACGCCAGCCTGCGTTCCTCGGCCAGCTCGGTCGGGATCACCCAGGGCGCGCATGTGCGGGAAGATCGCCGTCCTCCCAGCCCGTGCAGAACACGACCGGGAATTCCAGGCCCTTGGCGGTGTGCAGCGTCATCAGGGTGACCACGCCGTCGTCGGAATCGGGCACCGGTCGGAGTCGGCGACCAGGGAAACGCGCTCCAGGAACGCGGCCAGCGGGCTGGGCTGCGGGGCGTCCGCCTCGCCTTCCAACACCGGTACGTCCTGGGCGGCGAACTCGCGGGCCACGGTGATCAGTTCGTTGAGGTTGTCCAGGCGGCTCGCGTCCTGCGGGTCGTCGCTGGCCTCCAGTTCGGCGCGGTAGCCGGTGCGCTCGATGACCGCTTCGAGGATCTCGGCCACCTCGGCGCCTCTGTCGACGATCTCCCGCAGCTCGTCCACCAGCTCGATGAACCCGGTGATCGCGTTGCGCGAGCGGGGGTTGAGCATCGGCACCGTGTCGGCGACGGCATCACGCAGCGCGGCGGCGAACGAGATGCGCTGCTGGTCGGCGTGCTGTGCCACGACGGCCTCGGCCCGGTCGCCGATGCCGCGCTTGGGCACGTTCAGGATCCGGCGCAGGCTGACGGTGTCCTCGGGGTTGGCCAGCATCCGCAGGTAGGCGAGGGAGTCGCGGACCTCGCGCCGCTCGTAGAACCGGACCCCGCCGACCACTCGGTAGGGCAGGCCGAGCCGGATGAAGATCTCCTCGAACACCCTGGACTGGTTGTTCGTGCGGTAGAAGACGGCGATATCCGAGTTGTTCGCGTCGCCGCCGTCGACCAGGCGGTCGATCTCGCCCGCGACGAACGCGGCCTCGTCGTGGTCGTTGTCGGCGACGTAGCCGACGATCTTCGCGCCGTCGCCGGACTCGGTCCACAGCCGCTTGTCCCTGCGGTTCGGGTTGCGCGAGATGACCGCGTTGGCCGCGCTCAGGATCGTCTGCGTGGAGCGGTAGTTCTGCTCCAGCATGATCGTGCGGGCCTGCGGGTAGTCGCGCTCGAACTCGACGATGTTGCGGATCGTGGCGCCGCGGAAGGCGTAGATCGACTGGTCGGCGTCACCGACGACGCACAGCTCGCCCGGTTCGACGCCACCCTCGCCGGTGCCGACCATTTCCCTGACCAGCATGTACTGCGCGTGGTTCGTGTCCTGGTACTCGTCGACCAGCACGTGCCGGAACCGTCGCCGGTAGTACTCGGCCGTCTCCGGGAAGACCTGCAGCAGCTCGACCGTGCGCATGATCAGGTCGTCGAAGTCCAGCGCGTTGGCCAGCTTCAGCCGCTGCTGGTAGCTCGTGTAGACCTCGGCCACCCGGCGTTCCAGGTCACCGGTGGCCGCCTGGGCCGCGGACTCCGGGTCGACCAGCTCGTTCTTCAGGTTCGACACGTGGACCGCGAGCGTGCGGGCCGGGTAGCGCTTCGGGTCCAGGTCCAGGTCGCGCGCCACCAGGGTGATCAGGCGACGGGTGTCGTCGGAGTCGTAGACGGAGAAGTTCGAGCCGAAGCCGAGCGTCTTGGCCTCGCGGCGCAGTACGCGCACGCACATCGAGTGGAACGTGGACACCCACATCGAGCGGGCGCGGTTGCCGACCAGGTCGGTGACGCGCTCCTTCATCTCGGCGGCTGCCTTGTTGGTGAAGGTGATCGCCATGATCTGGCCGGGGTGCACGTCGCGCTCGCCCAGCAGGTAGGCGATCCTGCGGGTCAGCACTCTCGTCTTGCCCGAACCGGCGCCCGCCACCACCAGCAGCGGCGAGCCGGCGTGTGTCACGGCGTCCCGCTGTTGTGGATTCAGGTCGTCCAGCAGGGTGTCCCGGCGGGGATTGCGGGGGCGGGCGGGCAGTGCGTCTCCCGGCAGTTCGAACAGCGCGCTCATTGTGCCGGTTACGGTACCCGCCCGGCCGGCCGAGTCGACGGCAGCAATGCGCGACACGAAGTTGGCCGCCGCGGTGGCTCGTGTGCGAGGATGACCGGGTGCGTGAACTGTCGAATTCGTACGAGTTTTTCTACGGGAACCGGACTCCGGCTCCCGTGGTCGACTGACGCGCACGACCGACCACAACGAGCCCCGGAGTCCACCTGGACCCGGGGTTTTTCGCGGGTCCAGGACGGACTCCTCGCATAGACCCGGAGGACCACCATGAACGCGACCGACAACACCGGCAGCGCCGAGCCGAGCGAGCGGACGGCCGACGCACCCCCGGTGGACATCAGCGCACTGCGGATCGAGATCGACGAGCTGGACGCCGAGATCCTGCGGCTGGTCAAGCGCCGCACCGAGGTCTCGCAGACGATCGGCGCGGTCAGGATGGCGGCCGGCGGCACCCGCATCGTGGTGAACCGCGAGATGGACGTGCTCGCGCGCTACCGGGACCTGGGCCCCGAGGGCAGGCAGCTGGCGATGTTGCTGCTGAACCTTGGCCGCGGCCGGATGGGTCGCTGACCGACCGTTACGGGTCGCGCAAGCTCAGGGTTGTGCTCGGGGCCATCACTGATGGCGAGCCGGGGCCGGACGAGAGCACACTGGAGACATGGTCGAAAGCCTGTTCGGACTCATCGCCGTCATCATCGCCCTCGCCGGCCTCGTCGCGGCACTCGCGCACGACGGCTACCTGTACATGCTGGGCTCGGCGGCCAAGCGCCGGGCCGGCGGAGAACCCATCGCCCAGTACGTCCGCGGTCGCTGGGCTGTCGCCGGTGGCACCACCGCCGCCGGGCTGCTCGCCCTGCTGTTCACCACTGGTGGTGGAGTCATGGACACGCTGGCGATCATCCTGGCTGTCGGGACCGGCGCAGCGGCCACCAAGGCCCTGCAGACCACCCGGGAGAAGTTCCACACCGAGCGCTGATCACTCGACAGTGTGGAAATGACCGTGACACCGGCCACCTGGCGGGCCGGCTCGGTCAACCCGACTTACGCTGCCGCGGGTGACCTTGGACCTTCATCAAGGGGTCACCCGCGCCCTCCGAGCGATATCCGCGCCGGCGATCACGCACCGTGACCGTGGCGTGCACGAGTGGACGCTGAAGCGTTCCAGGTGGTGAATCCCCCTCGTGCCGGCGTCAGGGAAGCGGAAATCGGTGGTCACGGAGCACATGGGTAGCGGATCGGGCTCCGCGGACGACTCGGAGCAATCGGCAGGTCGACATCGCCGAGTGGAACCGGGCCGGGTCGAGCCAATCTGGCCCGGGCCGGGGGACACACGCCGGTGGGCCAGCCGCCCGGTTCGGCGACGGGCGACACGCCACGCCCGGCCGGAGGTCGGCCCGACCATGCCGCTGCCACGCGCGGGTGATGATGCGCGAGACCGTTCAGCCGGCACTGAGACGACTCCAAGCCGGGCCACGCCTACCGGCACGACCACAGCCCCTGCGACGCACCCCGACCGAGGCCCGACCTCGGCGGGTTCAGCCGGCACTGAGACGACTTCACGTGGGGTCACGCCTGCCGGCACGACCACAGCGCCGGCGACGCCCCCCGCCGATGCTGACCCGGTCGCTGCCGGTTCGGCCCGTGGCGGCTTGGCCGGGGGCTCGGAGCGGGCAGCAGGACGCGGCAATGGTGGCAGCGTGGCGGCTGCGAACGGCCACAGCGCGACCACGGCAGCCGCGACCACGGCGGCCGCGCTCGCCGCTGCCGCTGCCGCTGCCGAATGGACGGCCGGCGGAGCCCGCCGCACCGGGACGCTCGGCACCGAGGCCGACAACGCCACAGCGCCGCCGGACCCGATGCGGCCGGCAGCGATGCCCCGGCTGACCGGCGAGCCCGGCGGAGGAGGTTCGGGTGCGTTGTGGGCCGGGCGGCAGACGGATCCCTTCGTCGACTCCGGGTCCGTCGGGTTGCGGATGTTCAACCTCGGGACGATCCCCGCCTCCGTCACCCCACCGAGGAGCTGGCGGCGGGCGGCGTGGTTCACGGTGGCCGCGTCGATGGCCGCGTTGGCTGGGCTCGTGGTGCTCGGGGCGTTGCTGGTCGGGCCCACGCAGGAGCGCGGTCAGACCACCGCGCTGCCGTACTTCCCGGACGGGAAACCGCTGGCCACGCTGGGCAGCCCGACCTCGACGAACACCCAACCAGGGCTCCGCCCGCCGCTGCCCAGCAGCGGGAGCCTCCCGAACAACGACCCGAACGGCTACCCGAACGCGACCCGAACAGCTACCCAGGCGACCGGAGCGATCAGATCACCGACATCGGCGACATCAGCGCGCTGCGCAGCACCCCGATCGGTGCAGGCACGGCGCCCGGTGTTCCGGCGAACCCGCGCACGGACACCAGCGCACCCGTGGTCGAGGCGCCGCCGAGCATCACGACCGTGAACAGTTCGGCCGATCCGGTCATTGATCCGACGGCATTGATGAAACGAACGCGAACATTTTTCGCGGAAGTCACGTCGAATGCCCAGGCGGCCGCCGACCTCACCTCGGGCGCTGTGCACGATGACGCCGTCGCCCTCATCGAACAGAAATATGGCGACGTCTCCACGATTCAGATCCAGAGCATGTCACTCGATCCGAGTAGTGGGCTCACCGTCAGCGCGCTTCGCGTGGCCAACAAGGACGGCACCACGCAGACCCAGCAGACCACCCTGTATTTCACCCTCACGGGCGATCCGAAGATCACCAATCCGGGCGGATGAGGGATAATCCGGCACGTTGTCAGCGGACGAACACGACAGCGTGAACAGTCACTCAGCGGCCTACCGAATGACGGTTGACTGCTCCAACTGAGTGACAACATGCGACCGTTTGTCGCCACAAAAGTGTGATCCACCGACAGCCACTGGCATCGGGCATTCGACTCACGGTACGAGTTGCCCCGAACACAACACGCACGGAGGCAACGCGTGGATCGTCCGACTAGCGGACACCGTCGGCATGAGGCGGGTTCGGTCACGGTCGTGGATCTGATCAGGCGGCAAGAAGGCCCGGTCCGGATCCCGTCCGCCTATGAGGCAGCGACCGTCCAGCTCATGGACGACCTGCTCGGCATTTCCGTCGGGTCACCCGAGCCACAGCGTGGCTGGCTGGCCAAGGGCGCCAAGCTGGCCGGGCTCGCCCTCGGGTCGCTCGCGCTGTGCGGCTCCGTCTACGCGGCGTCCACCTTCACCCACCGGCCTGCCACCACGAGCACGTCGGCACTGGGCGACACCGTGCTCACCGGGGTCGGCGCACTGCGGCCGGACAAGGTGGCCGCGCAGCTGTCCGGCACCGCACCCGCGCCGGCGCCGGACAGACCGGCGGGCCGGACGGGCTCGATCGCGACCGGGCGCGCCACCGGCACGGTCATCGGCTCAGCCGCACCCTCGGCGACGACGGCCACTCCGCGGCTGCCCGCGCCGTCGACCGAGCGGATTTCGGCCGCACAGGTCGTCACGACCTTCTATCAACTCGCGGCGACCAGCCCGGGGCTCGCGTCCCAGTTGCTCTCGCCCTCGCTGCTGGCAGGCGAGTCCACCGGGTTCGACCAGGCGTGGCACTCGCTGCGCGACGTCGAGGTCGAGAGCGTCACACAGACCGGCTCGGACACCGTGCAGGCCGTGGTCCGGATGCGGGAACCGGACGGCACGTGGCTACGCGTTGTCGAACTACTCAACGTCACCGGTGGTCACAACCCGCTCATCAGCGGTGCTGAGCTGCTCTCTGCCCAACACGGCTGATGATTCAGGTAGCCTTGCGACCCCAAACAGCTGGACCTTCCGGACGAGTCCGGGGTTGAGGCCCGAGCACAGCGGGTAAGCCAATACCCTGTGCCTCGTGACTCAACCGGGTACCTGTCACGCGGCTGGCCGAAGCGGCCGGCCGGCGGTGGACGCTCGCCGGCGCGACTCACGACCTCGTTGGGGGCTCTCGGGTGACCTCTGAAGAAGGACGGCTCGTCGGTGGCCGATACCGCCTGGACAGGCGCATCGGCAGTGGCGCCATGGGCGTCGTATGGCAGGCCTACGACGAACGACTGCGGCGTGCCGTGGCGGTCAAGCAGTTGCGGCTGGAGCCTGGGCTGGATCCGGAGGACGCCAACGAGGCTCGCGAGCGGGCCATGCGTGAGGGCCGGATCGCCGCCCGCCTGCACCATCCCAACGCGGTCAGCGTGTTCGACGTCGTGGACGAGGACGACGCCCCCTGGCTGGTCATGGAGTACGTGCCGTCCCGCAGCCTGGCCGCGGAGATGGCCGAGCGCGGTGTGCTGCAGCCCGACGAGGTCGGCCGGATCGGCGCCCAGGTGGCGCACGCGCTGGTCGCCGCGCACGCGGCAGGCATCGTGCACCGGGACATCAAGCCCGCGAACGTGCTGCTCGGCGACAACGGCACCGTCAAGATCACCGACTTCGGCATCTCGCGGGCACAGGGCGACGTGGCCGTCACCAAGACCGGCCTGATCGCGGGCACCCCCGCCTACCTGGCCCCCGAGGTGGCCTACGGCCGCCCGCCGGAGGCACCGGCGGACGTGTTCTCGCTGGGTTCGACGCTGTACGCGGCCGTCGAGGGCGAGCCGCCGTTCGGCATGAGCGAGAACACCCTGGGCCTGCTGCACGCGGTCGCCGCAGGGCGGATCAACCCGCCGCAGCAGGCGGGCATCCTCACCGACGTCCTGATCCAGCTGCTCAACGCCGACCCGGCCGCCCGGCCCACGTCGATCACCGCGGCCCGCTGGCTGGACGCCGTCGCGCGCGGTTCCCGGCCGGACATCCGCCCGCTCGGCCCCAACACGCTCGCCGGGATGGCCGCTCCCACCGCCATCGCAGGCGGATTCGATCCCACGGTGGCCGACCGGACCCGCGCGGTCACCACGGTCGGCGGTCCCGGCATGGGCACCAGCCGCGGTACGACGGCAGCCAGGCCGTACGCGCCGGCGAAGCGCAGCAAGCGGCCGATGATCCTGGCCGGAGTCGGTGTCGCGGCCGTGGCAGCGCTGGCGGCGGTGATCCTGGCGTCCGGGCTGTTCGGCGGCAACAACGCGCCGACGCGGCCGCAGGTGAACAACGTCACCAACCCGTCGCAGCCGAACTTCAATCCGGTGCCGCCACCCACGTCGTTCACGATCCCGACGCAGACTGAGGTCCGGCAGCGCACCACAGCGCCGACGACGGCCCCGACGACCACCACCACGGCGCCGCCGACCACCACGACCACGGCCCCGCCGGTGACCACCACGACGGCAGCCACGGCACCCTCCGAGCCGCCGATCGATGACGACAACGCCGTCGCAGCCCCCGGCGTCACCGAGCGCAGAGCAATCAGAAATCGTGACCGCGACGAACACGAGGAGCGCTGGTGAGTGAGGTCGGTCGGCTGATCGCCGATCGCTACCGGTTGACCGAGCACATCGGCAGCGGAGCGATGGGTGTCGTCTGGCAGGCGCACGACGAGCGTCTGCACCGCACGGTCGCGCTGAAGCAACTGCTGCTGTCGCCGGGCCTGTCCGCGGCCGAGGCGCACGAGGCCCGGGAGCGGGCCATGCGCGAGGGCCGGATCGCGGCACGGTTACAGCACCCGAACGCGGTCGCCGTCTACGACGTGGTCGAGGACGCGGGCCAGCCGGTGCTGATCATGGAGTACGTGCCGTCCCAGAGCCTGTCCGCCGTGCTGGACAAGCGCGGTCCGCTGTCGCCGCAGGAGGTGGCACGGATCGGCGCGCAGGTCGCCACCGCGCTGACGGCCGCGCACCTGGCCGGCATCGTGCACCGGGACATCAAGCCGGGCAACGTGTTGCTCACCGACGACGGCATCGTCAAGATCACCGACTTCGGCATCTCCCGGGCCACCGGCGACGTCACCGTCACCGCCACCGGGATGCTCGCCGGTACGCCCGCCTACCTGGCGCCCGAGGTGGCCAAGGGCGAGAACCCCGGCCCGCCGTCGGACGTGTTCTCGCTGGCCTCGACCGTGTACGCGGCCGTCGAGGGGCATCCGCCGTTCGGTACCGGTGAGAACACGCTGGCGCTGCTGCACGCCGTGGCCGCGTGCCGGACCATCCCGCCGCGCAAGGCCGGTCCGCTCACCGCCCTGCTGATGGTCATGCTGCGAGCCTCACCCAACGACCGCCCGACGATGACCGAGGTCGCCAGGGCGCTGGGGGCCGTCGCCGCAGGCCAGTCCGCGGTGACGATCGGCCCGAGCACCGGCCCGACGCCGATCGGCGAGGCAGGCCCGTTGACCCCGCCCCGGCCCGACCTCATGGCCGAGCCGTCGACCGTGCGCACCTGGCAACCGCCGCAGCGCGGGGCCTACGCGGCACCGCCGCCGCCGACCCCGCCCCGGCCCTACCAGGTCGGCCCGCAGGCACAGGGATACGGCAGCCCGCCTGCCAGGTCGGCGGGTCCGGTGTGGCGCAAGCGGTTGCTGACGGTCGCCGCGATCGTCGTCGCCGCGTTGATCGGCATCCTGGTGGCCAACCAGTTCGTGGATCGGTCCGGCGCGCAGTCCGCACCGGCGGCGCTGGCCGGCCCGGCCAGTCCGTCCGTGGTGAACGCTCCCCTGCCGACACCGCAGCCGACGTTCAGCGCGCCACCCACGACCGCCGCCACCACCACGACGACCGAGGCGCCGCCCGCGCCGTTGTCCGCCACGCCCACGGCAGCCGGCATGCTCGCGACGCTGCACGCCTACACGTCCCTGCTGCCCGGCCAGGTGGCCCAGGCGTTCGGGTTGCTGACGCCGCAGGAGCAGGCCCGCAACGGTGGCGCGGCGGCCTACGCGCGAACCTGGGGCGCGGTGAAGGACGTGGCACTGGGCGGCGCCGTGCAGCACGGCGCCGGCGCGATGGTGGCCCGCATCAAGGTCAGCCCGAAGCACGGCAAGTCCACCGACGACACGTACTCGTTCAAGTTCGTCGAGGTCAACGGAACCGTGCTGATCGACAACGTGTCGGTGATCAGTAAGAGCCGGCAGAAGTGACGGCCGCGGCGGCCGCGCGCAGCGCGTCCACCATGCCGGTGACCGTCGGATGCTCGGCGACGCCGTCGGACAGGGCGGCGTAGATCGCCCGGACCGGCCTCGGGTTGGTCAGCTCCCGCACCACCACGCCAGGGTGCACGCTGCCCAGCGCCAGGCTCGGCACCATCGTGACGCCCAGGCCAGCCGCGACGAAGCCTTGTGCCGTCGGGTAGTCGTCGGACTCCACGACGAAATTCGGCGCGAAACCGGCGGCGGCGAACGCCTCCAGCATGATGTCCCGGCACACGCCCGGCGGGAACTCGTTGTCCACCCACGGATCGTCGGCCAGATCGGTCAGCTCGACGGTCTCCCGCTCGGCCAGCCGGTGCCCGCGCGGCAGCACCAGGTGGTAGACGTCGTCCAGCAGGTGCACGAGCGTGATCCCGCGCCCGCCGACGGTGTCCGGGCGAAGCACCACGAGCTGGATGTCCGCGGCGCCGGTCGCGGCCTGGTCGGCCGCGTAGGCGGGCTCGTGCAGGCGTAGGTCCAGCCGCACGCCCGGGAACCGCTCGGTGAACGCGGCGACCGCGGGCGGCACGAGAGCGGCTCCGGCGGTCGCGAAGTAGAGCACCCGCAGCCTGCCGGTGCGGCCCGCTCGCAGGTCGGCCAGTTCGTTCTCGGCGGCGGTCAGCCGGCTCATGATCTCGTCGGCGTGCCGGGCCAGCAGCCTGCCCGCCGCCGTCGGCCGCACGCCCCGGCCGGCCTTCTCCAGCAGCTGGATGCCCGCTTCCCGTTCCAGCACACCGATCTGCTGGCTGACCGCCGACGCGGTGTAGCCGAGATTCGCCGCCGCAGCACTGATCGAGCCGCTGGTCACGACCGAACGGAGCACCCTGAGCCTGCGTACGTCCAACACTCCGCAACCATACAGCGCTGCTTAACAGTCACGAAGTAAATTTCGCTTGTGCTTATGCTTTGCCGGACGGACAGTGAGCACATGCGGTCCTGGGCGAGTCTCGTGCGGTTCGTGTCGCTGGCACTCGTGTGGGGGTCCAGCTTTCTGTGGATCAAGATCGCACTCGGTGGCCTGTCCCCGATCCAGATCACGCTGATCCGGCTCGCCCTCGGCGCCATCGTGATCGTCGGCCTCGCCATCGTCACGAACGCCAGGATGCCCAAGGACTGGCGGACCTGGGCCAAGATGCTGGTGCCCGCACTGTTCGGCAGCGCGTTGCCGTTCACGCTGTTCGCCGTCGGCGAGCAGAGCGTCGACTCCGGGATCGCCGGCGTGATGAACTCGACGACGCCGCTGTGGGCGCTGTTGATCACCGTCGCGATCGGCACCGAGCGCCACCTCGGCGCACTGCGCACGATCGGCCTGCTCGTCGGCTTCGCGGGCACGCTGGTGATCTTCGCGCCGTGGCAGGCGGCGGGCGTGGCCAGCTGGGGTGCGCTGGTGTGCCTGATCGCCGCGATCAGTTATGCCGTCAGCTACGCCTACATCGGGCGGAACCTGTCCGGGAAGCTCTCCTCCGTCGCGCTGTCCGCCTCGCAGCTGACCGGTGGCGTGGTGCTGGTCGCGATCGCGATGCCGTTCACCGGTGGGCTGGACCCGGTGCACCTGAGTGTCGGGCCGCTGATCGCGGTGGCCATCCTGGGCATCATGGGGACGGGCGTGGCGTTCGTCCTGAACAACCGGTTGATCGAGGACGAGGGCGTGGTCATGGCCACGTCGGTCGGCTACCTGATCCCGATCGTGTCGGTGCTGCTGGGCGTCTTCTTCCTGCACGAGGAATGGAACGTCCGCATCCTGCTCGGCATGGTCGTCGTCCTGGCAGGCGTGGCCCTGTCCCGACGGCGCCAACCCCATGCGGTCAGCGCGTCGGCGACGCCAGTCGGCACGACACCTCTCGATCGCCCGAAGTCGGCCGGACGGGGCGAAGCAGCCGCCCTCTGACCAGCGAGGAGGCGTGGCGGACACCGGCCAGTGAGATCGTGAGCTATCGTCACTGATCGCGATGGTCGAGCTGCGTGATGTTCGTCCATCGGGGCCTGGGACCCGCAGTGGTCAGCGGTTCAGAGGGTGGGGAGGTGTCTGTGTCGTATCCGTCGGTCGTTGCGGCCGCCCTCAGCGGTGCGTCGCTGCGCCAACTCTCCTATTGGCGGTCGGAGCGCTCGAACGATGGCCCGCTGCTCTCGCCGAGCTTCCACGTTCGTGGTGGTCGGGTCGCATACTCCTTCCAGGACGTGATCGCGCTCCGTACGTTCGTCTATCTGAGGGCCAAAGACGTCCCACTGCAGCGTGTACGGAAGGCCGTGCACAACCTCCGACTACTTGGCGAGACAGAACATCTTTCGTCCTACCAACTCGTCGCGGTCGGCAAGGACGTGACGTGGATTTCCGACGATTTCGCGATAGACCTCACACGTAGTCCTGGTAATTTCGTCATCGCCCAGATGGGCGACATCCTTGGTTCTTTTCAGGGGACCAATGACCGAGAAGTTGTCGCTCTCCGCAGGCCGAAACCCGGCATCGAAGTCGACCCCGACGTCCGAGGCGGCTATCCGGTTATCGAAGGCACCCGCGTTCCCTATGACGTGGTTTCGGCGCTTGTCCAGGACGGGCTCGCACCCGAGGACATCGTCAGCTATTACCCGCCGGTCAGTCCTGATGCCGCACGGGGAGCACGAGATTTCGCGGTGTACGTGGATGAGTACCGTGACAAGGCCGTTGCGTGAGGTTGTATGCGTCTGCTGCTCGATGAGGATGTCCCCCCGCAGCTTGTCGAGCCCATCCGGCACCTGCTCAGAGAGCACACGGTCGAGCATGTCGAGCAAGTAGGCGGGAAGGGCAAGAAGGACCGTTTCCTGCTGCCGGACGCCAAGCGTCGCCAATATGACGCTCTGGTAACCAACGACAGCGCCCAACTTGACAGCATCGAAGAGTCGAAGGCGATCAGGGACTCCGGCCTCCACCATATCCGCTACAAGCAGGACACGCGCCGCGGAATGGAAGGCCTGGCACTCGCGATAGCGTCTGTCATCGCCGCCATTCGACAAGTGGTTGCTGACCTGGAGCAAGCAGACGGGCAACGGCTTGTGGAAATTCAGTCCCTGCAATCCGGCAAACGATATAAAATGATCGACCCTCGCTTCGAACCGCCCAAGTACTGGCCCAGCCGCGCAGGTCAGCCTCGTAAGCCGGCACACGGCCGACCGGATCGTGCCGGCAAGGCCGCGGACAGGAGCGACCGGAGCAAGTAGGCACCGGCCGAGCAGGGCCCTTACCTTCCAGTGCTGTCCGGCCCTTCCAGCACTGTCCGGCCCTTCCAGCACTGTCCGGCCCTTCCAGCACTGTCCGGCCCTTCCAGCACTGTCCGGCCCTTCCAGCACTGTCCGGCGCCGGGTGTCGGCCGGTGCAGGGTCGACACGCGCGGTTGCCAGTTCTGGGAATCCTGATTCTGTTCTCTCGCCGCTACGTTGTGCACCGGGCCAATCACTGGGGGTGCACCGTGACGCAACAACCGAGGACGACGTTTCGGCGACGCCAGTTCGCTCGCACCCTGCGCCGGTTGCGCGCGGCGACCGGCCTGAGTCAGCAGGACGCGGCGAAGCGGCTGCACTTTGACCATCGGCGGATGAGCCGGATCGAGCTGGGGCAACAGGTTCCGCGCTATCACGACCTGCGGGCCATGCTCGATCTCTACGGTCTGGCCATCAACGCCTGGGATCCCTATCTGGCGATGGCCGACCGGGCTCGGGAGAAAGGCTGGTACCACGCCTACGGCTTGGACGACTACGGCTACGTAAGCATGGAGGACGAAGCCAGCCGCATCCGCGAGGTACAACCTGCGTTCGTGCCCGGCCTGCTACAAACGGCCGACTACATCCGTTCCCTGTATGACAACACGACCGAGTCGTTCACGGCGCAGGAGATCGAGCTGGCAGTGGAGATCCGCAGGCACAGGCAGAAGCGATTGACCTCACCCACCGATCCGATCGCGGTGCACGCGATCCTGGACGAGACCGTGCTGCGCCGGGACCTGTCGCCGCGCGTCATGCGCGAGCAGTTGACCTACCTGGTGCTGGCGGCCGAACTGGAGACGGTGGCCATCCAGGTGCTGCCCCGACCCATCGGCAACCACGATGGCCTGCATTCCAACTTCACCTTGCTGAGCTTCCCTGACGACGAGGAAGCAGACGTCGGCTATGTCGAGCACGTTGCTGGTTCGATCCTTATCGAGAAGGAGAAAGAGGTCGCAAAGTGTAGGCTGACCTTCGATGATTTGGCCCGCAGAGCGTTGAGCCAGACCGAATCCGTTCAGTTCATGGAGCGACTGGCCGATCAGCTGTGGAGGGAGCCCGATGTCTGTCGCCCCCGTCTGGCGCAAGAGCAGCCGTAGCAGCAACGGCACCAACTCCAACTGTGTGGAAGTCGCCTTGACCTGTGCTGTTGTGCGGGTGCGGGACTCGAAGAACCCGCAGGGTCGCGTATTGGTGTTGCCTGCCAAGGCGTGGGCGGGTTTCGTCACGCGCTGAGGGCTTGTTTTGGCACCTCACCCCGGTGCAGCCTTGAATACATGGCGGAGAGCTTCCTGGAACGACTGGCGCCGGGTGAGCGTTCGACGCTGACCGGTGCCGGTACGCGACGTGGTTTTCCGACCGGGTCGGTGCTCTGCCACCAGGGCGACCGCACCCATCACGTGCTGGTACTGCTGTCCGGGCACGTGCGGGTCACCCGCGTGGCCATGGACGGGCGGGAGATCGTGGCCGGGGTGCGTGGGCCTGGCGACGTGCTCGGCGAGATGGCCGCGGTGGACGCTCGGCCGCGGTCGGCCACGGTCACGTCGCTGGACGACGTGCTGGCCCTGACCATCACGGGCGAGCGGTTCGCCGAGTTATGCCAGACCGAGCCGCGGATCGCGTGGGTGCTGCTGAGCGTGATCACCGACCGGCTACGCGAGTCCGGCCGCCAGTGGGCCGAGTTCGGCGGCGGGCACACCGCGCAGCGGATCGCGGCGCTGCTGCTCGAACTCGCGGTCAGCCAGGGCACGCCCAGCGGGGACACCGTGGAGATCACGCTGTGGACCGGTCAGCAGGAACTGGCAGCGGCTGCGGCGACATCCCGCGAGTCGGTCGCCAGGGCACTGCGCGATCTCCGTGCGCGCGGGTTGGTCAGCACCCGCCGCGGCCATGTGACGATTCTCGACTTACCAGGACTTCGGCGGCTGGCCAGCTGATCACTGGCTTCTGTGTCATCTGACGCAACTCCGCTGCGCCGACCGAGCCAAGCTAGGACCGTTCCCACCAGAAGGAGCGGAAGCCATGTATCGCAGGGAGTTCTACCTCACCGTCCTGATCCTGTCGTTCACGATGGCCCAGTTGTGGGCGTTCATGGTGGTGCTGACCCAGGTTCGGCCCGGCGGACCGGCGGTGCTCGCGATGGGGCTGACGCTGGTCGGAGCGGTCATCACGGTGATCAACGGCCTGGTCTACGTCGCGCGGCGGGCTCGGTCGCACGTCGACCGGCTGGACAGGGTCGACCAGCTGGACAGGGTCAACCGGTTAGCCGGGTTCGACCGGCCGGGCAGGGTCGACGAAGTGGTCTGAGGGGACCGCAAACGAGCAGGCGTGCCGGGTCACCCCCGGCACGCCGTCGGCGTCCGCACAGGAATCGGCACCGGAACCGGTCTAGACGAGCCTGCGGTCGGTGGCCCAGCGGGACAGCTCGTAGCGGTTGGACAGCTGGGTCTTGCGCAGCACGCTGGACACGTGGGTCTCCACGGTCTTCACGGAGATGAACAGCTCGGCCGCGATCTCCTTGTAGGCGTACCCACGGGCCAGCAGCCGCAGCACGTCCCGCTCGCGGGGCGTCAGCAGGTCCAGTTCGGGGTCGCTGATCGGGGCCGCGCCCGGGCGGTCGGCGAACGCGTCCAGCACGAAGCCGGCCAGCCGGGGCGAGAACACCGGATCGCCCGCCGCCACCCGGCTGATCGCGGTGACCAGGTCGCGGCTGGAGATCGTCTTCGTCACGTAGCCCCGGGCACCGGCCCGGATCACGGCGATGACGTCCTCCGCCGCGTCCGACACCGACAGCGCGAGGAACACCACGTCCGGCAGCTCGGGGCGGATCCGGCGCAGCACCTCGGCGCCGCCGCCGTCGGGCATGTGCACGTCGAGCAGCACCACGTCCGGCCGCACATGGCCGATGCCGACCACGGCTTCGGCCACCGAGCCTGCCTCGCCGACCAGGTCGACGTCGTCGGTCAGGTTCGCCAGCTCAGCGCGCACGCCCGCGCGGAACAGCGCGTGGTCGTCGACCAGGTAGACCCGGACCGGTTGCTTGTCCGCCATCAGTTGCCGCCCTTCACGCTTGCGGTGGCCCTCGGCATCATCAGCTGGACCTCGGTGCCCTCGCCGATCGTGGTCTTCAGCTTCACCGAACCACCGTGCCGGTCCATCCTGCCCCGGATCGAGTCGGCCAGCCCGTGCCGGTCGGTGGACACGGCGTCCGGGTCGAAGCCCTTGCCCCGGTCACGCACGAACACCGTGACGCTATCGGGCTCGACCTCGGCGTACACGCTGATCTCGTCGGCGCCCGAGTGCTTGGCCGCGTTCACCGTGGCCTCCCGGGTGGCCTGGACCAGCGCGGCGACGTCCTTGTCCATCGGGCAGTCGCCGACCACGACCGGCCGGACCGAGATCGCGAAGGTGTCCTCGATCTCGCCGCACGCCTCCGCGACGGCCTGCGACAGCGTGCTCGGGCCGGGCACGCCGGTCTTGCCGCCGTAGCCGTCCGGGCCGTAGAGCCAGCCACGCAGCTGCCGCTCCTGGCCGCGGGCCAGGCGGAGCACCTCGCGGGACGCCTCGGGCTGCTTCTGGATGAGCGCGAGGGTCTGCAACACGGAGTCGTGCAGGTGAGCGGCGATCTCGGCGCGCTCCTCGGTGCGGATCCTGGCGCGCCGCTCGTCGCCGAGGTCGCGGACCAGCCGCAGCCACCACGGCACGGTCAGCACGGCGACCCCGACCAGGGTCGCGAGCACCGCGGCCAGCGCGAACTGGACCTGGCCGAAGCTGGTGCTGCGGATCAGCACGACGCCGATGCCGACGGCGACCAGCACGGCCCCGGTGAGCACGCGGGTGACGGCCGTCCAGCCACCGCCGCCGAACATGCCGGATCGGGCGCCGCTCATCCAGCGGCGGCGCTGCGCCGAGTCGGCCTCCCGCCACACCACGGCTGCGCCGACCAGGGCGACACCGGCGGGCACGGCGACCCAGGTGCTGATCGCCCCGGACAGTGAGCCGACCGCCACCGCCAGGCTGATGCCCAGCGCGATCAGGCCGAACGCCTGCTGCCGCTCCTTCTGCGACGGCCGCGCCTCGGCGGCGGCGCTGCTCTCCTGCGGCACGAACACCCAGAGCATCGCGTACGCGACCAGCCCAGCCCCGGCACAGGCGGCGAGCAGCGCGAACGCGGCGCGCACCCACAGCACGTTGAGGCCGAGGTGCTCGGCCAGGCCGCTGGCCACGCCGCCGACCACCCGGCCGTCCCGGTGGCGGCGCATGATCGGGGTGTCGTCCGGGCGGGCGACCAGCCTCGTCGGCCGCCACCGCCCGGCGGGCACCTTCGATTCGCTCACCCCTACAGGGTCACACGGGCGGGCGCCGGAATCATCCGGGATGGCCCGGACCGATGTCGGGGACACCTCCGGGGCGTCCCGGATGTCCGGACACGGTCCCCCGGGCGATGCTCTGGTACGTGAGTGGGACAGAGGGGACCTCGACCGCAGGCGTCGAGGACATGGTGAAGGACTTCTGGGCGACCCGGCCGCGCCGTCCGCGCACCGGGCGCGTCGTGGCCGGCGTCGCCGCCGGTATCGGCAGGCGCTACGCCATCGATCCGATCATCGTGCGGGTCGCGTTGGTGATCAGCGCCGTCTACGGGGGCGCGGGGGTGCTGTTCTACCTGCTCGGCTGGCTGTTCCTGGCCGCCGAGGAGGACGAGGTCTCCCCCGTCGAGTCGCTGTTCGGGCGGGGACACAGCAGCACGTCCCGGGGGCTGACGGTGGTGCTGCTGATCCTGCTGATCCCGGCGACCAACTTCGTCTTCGGTGGCCACTACAGCACGATCGCGGGGGTCCTCGTGCTGGCGGCCGGGCTGTATCTGCTGCACAAGTACCGGGGGGACATCGGTCACGTCGACGGTCCTGCCCCGACCACAACGGCCGAAGGGGCCACGATGAACGACAGCACCGGAACCGGGCCGGTCGAGGACGCGCGTCCGCAGGACGCGATGCCGACCGAGCGCACCGAACCGCCCGCGTGGGACCCGCTGGGGGCGGCTCCGTTCGCCTGGGACCTGCCTGAGCCGACGCCCACGGTCGAGCAGCAGCCGACCGTGCCGGTACCGACGGTGCGCAGGCGCAAGTCGCGGGTCGGCCTGGCCACGTTCGGCCTGGTGCTGGTCACCGGTGCCACGCTGGTGGGTCTGTCCGGCAGCGACAGCTGGCTGACCCCGCCGCACATCGCGGCGATCCTGGCCGCCATCACCGGCGTCGGGCTGCTGTTCGGGGCGTTCACGCACTCGGGCCGGGGGCTGATCCTGCTGGCCGTGGTGCTGGCGGCGTCCGGTTTCGCGCTGACCGAGACGCACTACGACGGCTGGCGCGGATCAGGCGACGCGAGCTTCCGGCCGATCACCCTGGCCGACGTGCAGCCGGTGTACCAGCGATCGGTGGGCGACATGGACCTGGACCTGACCGCGCTGCCGAAGACCGGCACCGTGCACACCCAGGTGCGGCTCAGCGTCGGCGACCTGACGGTGCACGTGCCCGCGGACGCCACGGTCGAGGCGACCTGCTCGGCGGCCGTCGGTGACGTCGACTGCCTCGGCCAGCGGGAGTCCGGGCCGCAACTGAGCGCGCACGGCAGCCAGCGGGGTGCCCCGGACAACGGTCTGACGATCGTGCTGGACGTCCAGGACGGTCCCGGTGACGTGAGGGTGATCAACAATGGCTGAGTACGAGACCGAGGTCGAGCAGCAACGGCGGCACCGCTTCCCCGACCCGGTGAACCTGATCGTGGGCGTGCTGACCCTGCTGGTCGCGGGCTACGCGCTCAGCGATGGCCGCTGGGATCTCGGCTCGGCCGACCCCCGGTGGGTGATCGCCGGTGGCGCGCTGCTGGTCGGACTGATGCTGCTCGGTGCCTCCATGCGGCCCGGCCGCAGGCGGCGCTAGTAACCATGCCGGTGGAATTCCGGTTCCAGGTGCGCATCGCAAGGCGAGGAGGCCCAGGTACCTCTTGTGGTACCTGGGCCGACGACAACGCCGCGAGGTGTCCGTCTGGGGCCGGAATCACCCGTTCAGGGTTACTGGACGCGCCACTGGCTCATTCCCACTCGATGGTGCCCGGCGGCTTGCTGGTGACGTCCAGGACGACCCGGTTGACGTCGGCGACCTCGTTGGTGATGCGGGTGGAGATCCGCTCGAGGACGTCGTACGGCAGCCGGGTCCAGTCCGCTGTCATGGCGTCCTCGCTGGACACCGGGCGGAGCACCACCGGATGCCCGTAGGTCCGGCCGTCGCCCTGGACGCCGACGCTGCGGACGTCGGCCAGCAGCACCACGGGGCACTGCCAGATGTCGCGGTCCAGGCCGGCGCCGGTCAGTTCCTCGCGGGCGATGCCGTCGGCGGCGCGCAGGATGGCCAGCCGCTCGGCCGTGACCTCGCCGATGATCCGGATGCCCAGGCCCGGTCCGGGGAAGGGCTGGCGGTGCACGATCGTCTCGGGCAGGCCCAGTTCGGTGCCGACGCGGCGGACCTCGTCCTTGAACAGCGCCCGCAGCGGCTCGACGAGCCCGAACTTCAGGTCGTCTGGCAGGCCGCCGACGTTGTGGTGGCTCTTGATGTTGGCCGCGCCGGTGCCGCCGCCGGACTCGACGACGTCCGGGTAGAGCGTGCCCTGCACGAGGAACTCGTAGTGCTCACCGTGCTCGCCCGCCTCGGCCTGCAGGTCACGGGCCGCCTGCTCGAACGCGCGGATGAACTCGCGGCCGATGATCTTGCGTTTGCTCTCCGGGTCGGTCACGCCTGCCAGCGCGGCCAGGAACGTGGCCTGCGCGTCGACGGTGACCAATCGCACACCGGTGGCGGCGACGAAGTCCCGCTCGACCTGGGCGCGCTCACCGGCCCGCAGCAGGCCGTGGTCGACGAAGACGCAGGTCAGCCGGTCGCCGATGGCCCGCTGTACGAGTGCGGCCGCGACAGCCGAGTCGACACCGCCGGACAGCCCGCAGATCGCCCTGCCGTCGCCCACGATCTCGCGGACCGCGGCGACCTGTTCGTCCACAATAGAGGATGTCGTCCACTGTGGACGAATGCCCGCCACGTCACGCAGGAACCGGCGCAGAACCTCTTGGCCGTGCGGGGAATGGCCGACCTCGGGGTGGTACTGCACGCCGGCCAGCCGCCGCTCGACGTTCTCGAACGCGGCCACGGGCGTGCCCTCGCTGCCTGCCGTGACGGTGAACCCGGCAGGGGCACCGGTGACGCTGTCGCCGTGGCTCATCCACACCGGGTGCCGCGCGGGCAGTTCCGTGTGCAGGACGCCGCCGGGGCCGGTCAGGCCCAGCTCGGTACGGCCGAACTCGCGGCTGCCGGTGTGCTCGACGGTGCCGCCGAGGGCCTGTGCCATCGCCTGGAAGCCGTAGCAGATGCCGAACACGGGCACACCGGCGTCGAACAGGCCGGGGTCCACGGCGGGAGCGCCGTCGGCGTACACACTGGACGGTCCACCGGACAGCACGATCGCGGCGGGCTTGCGCGCGACCAGCTCCTCGACGGTCGCGGTGTGCGGCACGACCTCCGAGTAGACCTGGGCCTCCCGGATGCGGCGGGCGATCAGCTGCGCGTACTGGGCGCCGAAGTCGACCACCAGTACCGGGGCCGGCCTGGAGTCGGTGGCGTGCTGGTCGGTCACGGTTCTCCTCGTGGTTTCCTTGTGGAAAATGGTACCGGCAGGTCAGCGGTGGTCGGGACTGCGTGCCCTGGCGGGCACCGATAGCGTGCTCGAGGTGACCGAGCTGGACGCCATGCAGGTGCGCCCCCGACCGTGCTGGATCGCCGGTAGCCCCGAGCAGGGCGAGCGCACATCGACAGTGCACCACCCCTACGACGGCACCGAGATCGCCGACGTGGTGGTGCCGTCGCACGGCCAGGTCACGCGGGCGGTCGAGGCAGCGATGTCGGTCACGCCGGTGACGTCCGCCGCAGTGCTGGCGCGGGTGGCGACGCTGGTCGCGGGCCGGGCCGAGGAGCTCGCCGAGACGGTGACCGCGGAGAACGGCACCCCGCTGCGCCAGGCACACGACGAGGTGGCGGATGCGGTGGCCGCGTTCCGGTTCGCGGCGGCCGAGGCCGAGCAGTGGGAGGTGCACCAGCTCGGCCCTGTCCTGGTCCGGCGGCGGCCACGCGGGCCGGTGCTGCTGCGGGCGGTAGCCGGGTGTCCGGTATCCGTGCTGGCCACGCGGGTGGCGGCAGCGCTGGCCGTGGGTGCGCCGGTCGTGGTCGCACCCGCTGTGACGACGCCGATGACCGCGCTGTCGCTGGGCGAGATCCTGGCGGAGACGAACCTGCCTGCCGGGATGTTCTCCGTGGTACCGGGCGTGCTCACCGATGTCGGACTGCCGGTGATCGCGGTCGCGGCGCCACCCGCGGTTGCCGCCGTGGTGTGCCCGGACGCGGACCTGCCGGTGGCGGTGTCGCGGCTGGTGACGTTCGCGGCACGCCGGGTGATCGTGCACGCGGCAGTGGCGCAACGGTTCGAGTCACTGCTGGTCGAGGCGGTGCGGTCGGTGCGCACCGGAGATCCACACGACCCGGCCGTCGACGTGGGGCCACTGCTGGACGAGGCGGCTGCCGCACGGGTGGTCGCGTGGGTCGCGTCGGCGGGCGAGGTGCTGACGGGCGGGACGAGCACGGGGGCCCGGGTGGCGCCGACCGTGGTGCGGTCATCGCGCGCGGACGTGGCCGGTCCGGTGCTGGCTTTGTCCGTTGTGGACGATCTTGGCACGGCTTTCGCCGCGGCCGGCGGTGATCGGGCCGGGGTGTTCACGCGGGACATCGGGACGGGCGTCGCCGCGATGGGGATCGACGTGGCGGAGCTGGTGATCGGTGACCTGCCCAGCGGTGTGACGCGGGCGTCGGTGCGCGCGGCCATGCGCGAGTTCACCAGGGAACAGGTGACCGAGCTCAGGATCGGCTGACCGAGGCCGCGAGGCCCGGCCCGGCGATCGGCGGGCTCGGGCGAGATTTCGGCGGCCGCCGGTGTGGAGCTGCCGACACGATGGCGTTCGATCAGGCAGCGGCGTCCAGGTGCGCCGGCCGCAAGACGCAGGAGGTCCCGGTGCCTCTGTCGTATCGGGGCCGACGACAATGCCGCAGCCGGCGTGCCTGGAGGCCGCGAGCCGAACAGTTGCTGGGTTAGCAGCTCTCGGTGTCGTCGGGATCCCGGATGTGGTTTCCCAAGGCTCAGTATTGCCTGGAGCGAATCGGCTACCGAGGGGACGGGACTACGTGCCGCGCCTGCCAATGCCATTACCGCCTGGGATCGTGTCGGGGGTGTTCACCCACGCGGACGGCACCTCCGTCGCGACCTACCGGGCACCGATCCAATCGGACGGGCCGGTGATCGTCTCCGACCGGAATGGTGACCGCACGCTCGCGTTCATGTACCACTTTTTCTTGTTCTGCTGGCAAGCGAACACCTTCACGGTCGACATTCTGCACGGTCGCCTGCCGATTCACCGGCCCGGGAACATCATGGTCTGCCGCGGAGTGGAGCTTCGTGCGCAATGGACCGCGGAAACGCTCCGGCACTTCGCCGTTCACTGGGTGAGTGCACGCCATCGCGATGTCAGGTCCGGTTGATCGCCTGCGCGAACGTGAAGACGCGGTCCGGGTCGTAGCGCGCCGCCACCGTGCGCAGCCTCGGCAGGTTCGCGCCGTAGTAGGCCTGCGCCCCGTCATGCGCGCCTGGCACGTCGCCATCGACTCGCTCGCGTAACCGGCGAAGTACCGCATCGTGTCCAGGTACGTCCGCGACAGCTGAGCAGCCGTCCGCCGAGCCTGCGGGCCAGGCCGGGTAGTCGATCGGCGTCGGCCCGGTGGTGGTCGTCGCGGGAGCCGTCGTGGCCGGCGTCGACACGGACGCGGCGGGCGCTGCGCTGCCCCGCGTCGTGCAGGCCGCCACCGCCGCTGTCGCCCCGGCACCGCTCGCGACCAGGAACGTTCGCCGGTTGATCACCATGCCGCCACCCTCCCGCACGCGCCCACCCCTCGCACGTCAGGACGTGCGAGGGGTGGGCGGGGTTGGGTTCAGGACACGTTGAGTGCGGTGTCGTCCACGACGAACGACGTCTGCTTCTCGAAGTCCTCGGCCCCGGTGAACTTCAGGGTCACGGTCTGACCGATGAAGCTCGCCAGGCTGAACGAGTGCTGGAGGTAACCGGTCACCGGGTTCTGGTTGGAGAACGTGGCCAGTGTGGACAGTACGGTGCCCGCACTGTTGAGCACCTGCACGCTGAACTTGTCGAACGCCGTGGTCGTCGGCTCCGCCGTGTCGATGTGCAGCCAGAACGAGAAGTTCGCCGTCACGCAGGTCGCCGGGATCGACACCGACTGGGACAACGTGTCGGTGGTGGTCACGCCGCGGCCGTCCAGCCACCCCACGAACGAGCCCGTGTGTGCGGGTTCCTTGGCGCTGCTGAAGATCACGCCCGTGGTCGCCGACCACGGGGCGCTGCCGTTCTCGAAGCCGGGGTTGCCCAGCAGCTGAGCCGCCGTGCAACCCGCGCCGGGCTGCCTCACCGTCCAGGTGAACGCCGTGCTGCCGCTCGTGCCGCCGCTGTCGGTCGCGGTGACCGTGACCGAGCTGGTGCCCGCCGTGGTCGGAGTGCCCGTGACGACGCCGGTGGTCCGGTTGATGATGAGGCCGGCGGGCAGGCCCGTGGCCGTGTAGGACAGCGTGCCGCCTGCCGAGTCGGTCGCGTGCACGGCCAGGCTGACCGCGGTGCCGATGGTCGAACTCTGGTTGCCGGGGTTCGTCACGCTGACACCCGTGGCGGCAGCGCCGCCCTGAGCCAGCCACTGCGTGGCGTTGAGGCCCAGCGCCGCGTTGTTCGCCGTCGGGTCGGCCCAGCCGACGAACAGGGTGTTGCCCGCCTGGCCGGTGCCGTCGTCGATCGGCGAGCTGTCGTCCCAGAACGCCACCCGTCCGGCACCGAACGTGCTGGTCACGAACGTGTTGTTGGTGTTGCCCGCGGCGGACGTGCTCAGGTGCAGCAGGCCCTGCACGTTCGGGTTGTCCGCGGGCTTGAGGGTGAACGTGGTGCCGTCCGCGATCAGGCTGTGCGTGACGGTGCCGAACGGGCCGTTGAGCACCGGGTTGCCCGGCGAGCTGATCGCCACCGGGTGGTCACTGACGATGTCCTTGAGGTCGACCGAGAAGCCGAACGGGTCGGTCGAGTCGACGCTGTTGTTGGTCATCAGGTCGTTGGCGATGTCGACGGCGTCGGCGCCGTCGTTGTTGCGGTCACTGCCGGTGTGGTCGGTGATGAAGAACAGGCCACCGCCGCCCTGCACGAACTTCATCACCGCGGTCTTCTCGGCGGCCGACAACAGCACGTTGGGCTCCGGCAGGACCAGCACGTCGAAGTTCGACAGGTCCAGCGTGTTCGCGGTGCCGAACGTGATCGTGTCACCCGGCGGCAGCGTGTCCAGCTGGTAGTCGCCGGTCTGCTGCAGCGCGACGCCCCAGGACGATAGAGCGCCGGTCCAGTCGGTCTCCCGCACCGGGTTGGCGTTCTGCGCGGTCGGGTCCGGCTTGCTGGTACTGATGATCCAGTCCGCGTTGCCCGCTTCCTCGGCCTTGGAGTCGTCGAAGAGCACGCGGTGCACGCCTGTCGCGTGTGGTGTCACGGCGGCGGCCTGGGGTGTGGCTGCGGCCGGAGCCACTGTCGCCGCGCCCATCGCCACCAGAGCGCCGCACGCGACGAGCGCGGCTGTTTTCAAACGCATTGTCCCTCCCGGTGTCTGATCAAGACGCAGTCAAGAGTGACCGGGAATCGCCGGAGCGCCTAGCGGAAGAAGTCCGAACAATTCGTTAACAATTGACCCGAAATCAACCGTTGCCAGTTGTCGAGATCGGTAGTCGCAACGCGGCAGGCGCACTTGACGGTACCGCCGGTCGTTGTGGCGCAACCGGAGTAACCCGCTGGTAGCCGGTGCCCTGCTCTGGCCGGGTATCCCTCTCGCCCTTGTTCGGCCACAGCGCGAACGCCCGTTCGGCCTGTGCGGTAATTGTCAACGCCGGATTCACACCGAGGTTGGCCGAAATGGCCGAGCCGTCGACCACGGAAATGCCGGGATAATTGTGCACCCGATGGTAGGGATCGATGACGCCGTGCTCGGCGTCCAGTCCGATCGGGCAGCCGCCGATGAAGTGCGCGGTCAGCGGGATGTCCGCGAGTTCGCCCCACGTGCCGCCCGCGACCCCGCCGATGTGCTCGGCGGTCAGCTGGTTGGCCCGCTGGCCCGCCGGGATGTACGCCGGGTTCGGCTGGCCGTGGCCCTGCCTGGACGTGAACCGGCGGCGGCCGAACAGACCGCGCCGGGTGTAGGTGGTGATCGAGTTGTCCAGGCTCTGCATCACCAGCAGGATCACCGTCCGCTCGCTCCACCGGTACGTGGACAGCAGGCCCGCGGTGAGGATCGGGTGGGTGAGGAGGAACCGCACCGCCTGCCGCCAGCGCGGCACCGGCGAACCGCCGTCGGTGGCCACGGTCTGCAGCAGGCCCATCGCGTTGCTGCCCTTGCCATAGCGGACCGGCTCGATGTGCGTTGTCGCGTCCGGGTGGATGGACGACGTGATCGCGACGCCCCGGCTGAAGTCGCGCGCCGGGTCGACCCGGGTCCGGGCTGCGCCGATGATCGACTCCGAGTTCGTCCGGGTCAGCTCGCCCAGCCGCGGTGACAGTGCGGGCAGGGAACCCTCGTCGCGCAAGGCATGCAGCAGCCGCTGCGTGCCCCACGTGCCGGCGGCCAGCACGACCCGGCCCGCGGTGATCCCGGTGCGCGTCCGCGCTCCGGTGCGGCGCAGCGACACGTCGAACGCACCGTCGTCGCGCTGCCGCACCCCCGTCACGGTGGTCAGCGGGATGACCTTCGCGCCCGCTCGTTCGGCCAGGTAGAGGTAGTTCTTCACCAGCGTGTTCTTCGCGCCGACGCGGCAGCCGGTCATGCAGGAGCCGCACTCGGTGCAGCCCGTGCGCTCCGGGCCCGCACCACCGAAGAACGGGTCGGCGGAGCGCTTCGCGGGCCGGCCGAAGAACACGCCGACCGGTGTCGGATGGTAGGAGTCCGCGATGCCCATGTCGTTCGCGACGGCCCGCATGACCTCGTCGGACGGCGTCACCGTCGGGTTCGTGACCACGCCGAGCATCGCGCTCGCCTGGTCGTAATAGGGCGCCAGTTCGCCGGCCCAGTCGGTGATGTGCGCCCACTGCCGGTCCGCGTAGAACGGCGGCAGCGGCCGGTAGAGCGTGTTGGCGTAGTTCAGCGAACCGCCGCCCACGCCGGCGCCCGCCAGCACCACGACGTCGTTGAGCAGGTGGATGCGCTGGATGCCGAAGCACCCGATGGCCGGGGCCCACAGGTAGCGGCGCAGGTCCCAGGACGTGCGCGCGAACTCGTCGTCGGCGAACCGGCGACCCGCCTCGACGACCGCGACCCGGTAGCCCTTCTCGGTCAGCCGCAGGGCCGCCACGCTGCCGCCGAACCCGGAGCCGACCACCACCACGTCGTAGTCGTTCATGCTCAGCAGCGTAATGCGCGGGCGATGTTCCTGACCAGTAGTAAGTTAGAGCTGCTAACACAATAACTGCTCGGCTCGCGTCGCCCAGGCACGCCCTGATCGAACGCCATTGTGTTAGCAGCTCTCACCCGTCCGACCGCAGAATGCCATACAGCACAACATCACGGCGCACGCTGCCGCGCAGCTGAGCGCCCCGCACGACGCCCTCGCGGCGCAGTCCGGCCCGCTCCAGCGCCCGCTGCTCCGCGATATTCGCCACATCCGTGGAGGCCTCGATGCGGTCCGGTTCGGTGGTGGCGAACAGGTACTCGACCAGCAGCCGCTGGGCGAGCGTGCCGACACCGTGGCCGCGGGCGGCGGGCAGCAACAGCACGCCGATGTTCCACGCGACGCACGGCACGGTCGGCCCGTGCACGACAGGGACGTAGGTCAGCTCGCCCAGCACCGCACCGGTCGGCGCGGCCAGCACGGTCAACCGGTGCACGGGCAACGCGAGCGGCAGCGGCCGGGGATCCGGGTCCACGTCGAACAAGCCGTCGTGTGCGGCGAGGGTGGCCGTGTCCGCTTCGATCCGTTCGGCCAGGGCGATCCCGGCCCTCGCCGCCACGACGACCCGGTCGACGGTCACGCGCGGACCGTCAGGCCGACCTTCTGGAACTCCTTCAGTTCGGAGTAGCCGGTCTTGGCCATCGCCCGCCGCAGCGCGCCGAACAGGTTGACCCGACCGTCCGGGTCGGACGAGGGGCCGAACAGCAGCGTGCGCAGATCGACCTGGAGGTCGGCGTCCAGGCCGGGCTGCACGCGGCTGCGCGGCAGCGACGGGTGAGCGGCCGCCGCCGTCCAGTACAGACCGCGGCCCGGCATCTCCACGGCCGGGGACAACGGTTCGCCCAGCA
Organism: Candidatus Melainabacteria bacterium; assembly: GCA_963780635.1. GTDB lineage: Bacteria > Actinomycetota > Actinomycetes > Mycobacteriales > Pseudonocardiaceae > DATEPR01. The sequence continues at coordinate 492,438 of CAWACW010000011.1, read as the reverse complement.
TCACGGCGTCGGCGCCACAGGCGATGGACTTGGCCAGGTCGCCGCTCACGTGCACACCGCCGTCCGCGATCACGTGCACGTACCGGCCCCCGGTCTCGTCCAGGTAGTCCCGGCGGGCGGCGGCCGCGTCCACGATCGCGGTGGCCATCGGCACCCCGATGCCCAGCACGGCATCCGTGCTGGTGATGCCGACGCTGTGGCCGTGCCCCACGATCACGCCCGCCGCGCCGGTGCGCATCAGGTGCATCGCGGTGCGGTAGTCGGCGACGCCGCCCGCGATCACCGGCACGTCGAGGTCGGCGATGAACCGCTTGAGGTTCAACGGTTCCTCGTCGTCGGTGGCGACGTGCTCGGCGGACACGATGGTGCCCTGCACGACCAGGATCTCCACGCCCGCGGCGAGCAGGTCCGGCGTCAGCTCGGCGGCCCGCTGCGGGCTGACCCGCACGGCCACCGTGACCCCGGACTCGCGGATTCGCTTGATCGACTCGGTGAGCAGGTCCGGCTGGATCGGCGCGGCCTGCAGTTCCTGCAGCATCCCCACCAGCACCGCCGGATCCGCGGTCTCGATCGCGGCGGCGGCCAGCCGGTCCAGCGCCTCGGCCACGTTGGTGTGCCGGGCCCACAGTCCCTCGGCATTGAGCACGCCGAGCCCACCGAGCTGCCCGACCGCGATCGCCGAGTCCGGCGACACGATCGCGTCGGTGGGATGGGTGATCAGCGGGATGTCGAACCGGTAGGCGTCGATCTGCCACGCGGTCGACACCACCTGGGACGAACGGGTCCGCCGGGAGGGCACGATCTCGATGTCATCCAGCTCGTAGCCCTGCCGCGCGGTGCGACCCATCCCGATCTCGACGAGGTCGCGCACGGCGCCCCTTCCTGACGTGCCGACCACAGAGGTCAGCGGGACACGTTGTAGTTCGGTGCCTCGACGGTCATGGTGACGTCGTGCGGGTGGCTCTCCTTGAGGCCTGCCGCGGTGATCCGCACCAGCGACGCCTCCTGGAGCTGCGCGATGGTGGCCGCGCCCGCGTAGCCCATGCCCATCCGCAGGCCGCCGACGAGCTGGTGCACGACCGTGGACACCGGGCCGCGGAAGGGCACCCGGCCCTCGATGCCCTCGGGCACGAGCTTGTCCTCGGCGAGCACGTCGTCCTGGGCGTAGCGGTCGCGGGAGTAGGACTTGCCGTCGCCGCGCGAGCGCATCGCGCCGAGCGAACCCATGCCCCGGTAGGTCTTGAACTGCTTGCCGTTGACCAGGATCAGCTCGCCGGGCGACTCGGCCGTGCCGGACAGCAGGCTGCCCAGCATCACCGAGCTGGCACCCGCGGCGATCGCCTTCGCGATATCGCCGGAGTACTGGATGCCGCCGTCGCCGATCACCGGTACGCCATGCGGCCGGCAGGCCTGGTCCGCGTCGTAGATCGCACTGATCTGCGGCACACCCACTCCGGCGACCACGCGGGTGGTGCAGATCGAGCCCGGCCCGACGCCGACCTTGACCGCGTCGGCCCCTGCCTCGACCAGCGCGCGGGCACCCGCGGTCGTGGCGACGTTGCCGCCGATCACGTCGACTGTGTCGCCCAGCTCACGCTTGAGCCGGGACACCATGTCGATCACGTTGCGGGAGTGGCCGTGCGCGGTGTCCACGACGAGCACGTCCACACCGGCTTCGACGAGGCTCATCGCGCGCTGGAACGCGTCGGCACCGACGCCGACCGCGGCGCCGCACAGGAGCCTGCCGTCCGGGTCCTTCGTGGCCATCGGGTACTGCTCGGTCTTGACGAAGTCCTTCACGGTGATCAGCCCGCGCAGCTTGCCCGCGCCGTCCACCAGCGGGAGCTTCTCCACCTTGTGCCTGCGCAGCAGGCCGAGCGCGGCCTCGGCCGTGACACCGACCTGGGCGGTGATCAGCGGGGCCTTGGTCATCACCTCGCGCACCGGGCGGGTGTGGTCCATCTCGAACCGCATGTCGCGGTTGGTGATGATGCCGACGAGCGTGGCGTCCGCGTCGGTCACCGGGACGCCGGAGATGCGGAACCGCGAGCAGAGCGCGTCCACATCGGCGATGGTGTCGTCGGGCGAGCAGGTGACGGGATCGGTCACCATGCCCGCCTCGGACCGTTTCACGGTCTCGACCTGTCGGGTCTGTTCCTCGATGGACAGGTTCCGCTGCAGGATGCCGATGCCGCCCTGGCGGGCCATGGCGATCGCCATCCGCGACTCGGTCACGGTGTCCATGGCCGCGGAGAGCAGTGGCACGCGCAGAGTGACATTGCGCGACAGCCGGGTACTCGTGTCGGCCTGGCTCGGGATGATGTCGGATTCGGCGGGCAGCAGCAGAACATCGTCGAAGGTCAGGCCGAGCATGGCGAACTTGGCCGGCACCGCGGAGTCGACGAACTCGGTTGCGGCGCCTGTTGCCGGGTCGAGCACCGTTCCAGTCATGGTGTGACGACAAGCCTTCCTGGCCGGGGTGGAGCCGATGCGGCGGCATCGACGCAGGCAGCACGGGCGATACGGGTCAATGCCCATGGTATCGAGTGTCAGACTCGGCGTGGCCGGGTACCGTGCCGGACCGTGCCCCATGAAGCGCTGCCGCCGGACCCGTTCGCCAACGACCCGGACGACCCCACCCGGGAACTGCGGGACGGCGACGAGGAATCAGACCAACCGATCACGGACACGGAGCGCGAAGAGCTGGTCGAGGACCTGGCCGATCTGGCCGTCTACCAGGTACTCCTGGAGTCACGCGGTATACGGGGCATCGTCGTGGACTGCGCTGACTGCGACGAACCCCACTACCACGACTGGGCACTGCTGCGGGCGAGCCTGGAGCAGTTGCTCAACGACGGCAGGATGCGGCCGCACGAGCCGGCCTTCGACCCGAACCCGCGCGACTACGTCACCTGGGAGTACTGCCGCGGGTTCGCGGACGGCGTAACGGCGACCGAGAGCGCCCGCTGACCAACCGCATACGAGAGCGCCCGCCGGCCGAAGCCGACGGGCGCTGATCGCTGCGTGAGTCAGGACCCGCGCGGAGGTTCCCGAGGAAGACCTCGAAGTGGACCCCGCAGTAGTCCCCGAGGAAGACCTCGAAGTGGACCCCGCAGTAGTCCCCGAGGAAGACCTCGAAGAAGACCCGACAGAGGACCTCGAAGTGGGCCCCGCGCTGCTGCCCGATGGCGCGTTCGGCACGAACTCACCAGCCCCGGCGGGTGACTGCCCCGCGGGCGGGTCGGCGGGTTGGCCAGGTGCGTCACCAACGGTGTCGCTCTGCACCACCGGTGGGTCCGTCGTCGTCGTGGGCGGCGGTGGCGGCGGGTTCGTCGTCGTCACTTCCGTCGTCGTCGGCGGGGGCGGTGGCGGGTTGGTCGTCGTGGGCGACGTCGATGCCTGATCGGTCGACGTGTCCGAGCTGGGCGGCGGCAGTGCCGCCTGGGCGGACGAGCTGGCCGGCCCGTTGCCGACGCCGACCGTGGTCGGCGGAGGCGGCAGGACCGCCGTCGTGTTCTGCAGCTGGTTGAGCAGGTTCTGCTGCTGCGCCTGCAGGTTGGCCTTGCCGTCCGCGCTCTCCACCGCGGGCAGCGACGCCTGCGCCTGCACCAGAGCGTCACGGGCCTCGCCGAAGTGACCCTGCTCCAGCGCCTCGCTGGCGTGGTGCAGGTCGTTGCGCACGTCCGCTGCGGCCTCCACGGACCGGGCGTGATCGGTGTAGAGCACCTGCGAGATGCCCCACAGCGGATCGCCCGGCACCGCGTTGCGCGCTGCCAGGCCCATGCCGGTGAACATCACGACCAGCACGGCGGCGGCCGTGGCCAGCGCGACCAGGTAGCGCGGCTTGCGCTTGTGGATACGGGCACCGACGGCGATCGTCGCCATCGCCGTGTCGGTGTCCACGAGTTCGCCGATGGGTTCCACGTCGACGTCCAGCCGCCAGGACAGCAGCAAGGACTTCAACTCCGGATCCTGATCGGGCCCGGCGCCCATCGAGTTGTCGAACTCGACCAGCGCCGTCAGGAGTTCGTCGTCGGCGCGCAGGGCGGACAGGTCCACCGGACCGTCCTGCTCCGTGCCGTCCGACCACTCCGTGGGTGTGGGCAGCACGCCGAACCGCCGGGTGTCGCCACCGCTGCGGTCGTCGTCCAGCCGCCCACGACGTTCCTCGTCGTCAGCATGCCTGCCGGCACGTTCGCCGGTACCACCATCCCTGTCGCCAACAGGGACAGCACTCGTCTCATCGACGGGGTCCCCAGTTTCACCCGGCGACGGGACCAGCGGTTCGTCCGGGGTTCGTGCCGGCTGGTCTCTCCACTCAAGACCGCCTACCCCGTGCTCTCGCTGGTCTGACACTCAGACCACCTCCTCAGCCGCGAGCGCCCTTCGCAGCTTCACCAGGGCTCGGTGCTGGATCACCCGTACCGCGCCCGGCGTGGAACCGACTGCTGCGGCGGTTTCGTCCGCCGACAGGCCGACCACGACTCGCAGGACCAGGATCTCCCGTTGTCTGGTCGGTAAAACCCGCAACAGCGTGGCCATCCGGGCCGACAGCTCGCCCCGCATCGCCAACTGCTCCGGTCCCGCACTCAACTCTGTTTCGTCCGGTACGTCAGCTACCGGATCCGCCCGGTTGCGCGCCACTTTCCGGTGGGCGTCCGCCACCTTGTGTGCCGCGATCCCGTACACGAAGGCTAGAAACGGCCGCCCCTGGTCCTGATAACCAGGCAGGGCCGTCAACACCGCGAGACACACCTCCTGCGCCACGTCGTCCGCCGAGGCGAACGACCGTTCCTGCCGACCCACGTGGGCTCGGCAATAGCGGACCACCAACGGTCGGAGCCACTCCAGCAGTCGATCCACCGACGGTCGGTCGCCACCGACCGCGGCGCCCACTACAGCGGCGCCCAGCCCGTCCCCCATGTTGGTCATCGCAGGCAACAGTCCTGGTGTTACGTCCGGTCGGTCGTTACGGATCGAATCAGGTGACACAGTGTCAGCCACAACGGTCCCCACCACCGTACAGGTCGGATGCAAGGTCCCTCCGCCAATCGGCCGCCGGGGCGGCGTCAACCAGCGGGAACAAGGCATTTGGGCATGCGAAACCGGCCCGGTGGTAGCCACCGGGCCGGATACGCTCAGTTATCGGCCAACGTGCGCATCCGTGCGTGCACCATGACCGTTCGGGCTAACGCCCTACTACGAAACGAGGCCACGCCGGAAACCGTGCGCCACAGCCTGGGCCCGATCGCGAACACCCAGCTTGCGGAACAGCCGCCGAGCGTGCGTCTTCACGGTGTCCTCGGACAGATACAGCTCGCGGCCGATCTGCCCGTTGCTCTTGCCCTGACTCATGCCGCGCAGCACCTGCAGCTCGCGGTCGGTCAGCTGCACGCCCGGGTCGGACGGCTGCCGTGGGGCGGGTACCGAGGTGCTGGCCAGCGTGTGTGCGAGCGCGGCGACGAGTTCCGGGCGGGACGCGTCCCACCGCAGGTACCCGCGTGCACCGCCGGCGATCGCGGCTGCGATGCTGCCCGCGTCGTCCGGGGCACCGAACACGATGACGTTCGCCTGTGGGTTTGCCGAGACGAGCCGCCGAGTTGCCTCGACACCTGTCGGAACGGCGCGCTGGGTTCCTACCAGCACGACGTCCACCGGCTGCCGGGTGAACCGAGCCAACAACTCGTCACCGTGCGCTACACAGTCGATGCGACTGACCCCGGGCACAGCAGACATGACGCGCGTCAAACCTTCCCGCACGCTGCGCCGGTCGTCGCAGATCAAGACCGTCGTCACGGGGACTCCTTCCAGCGGCCGAGTGACGTTCCTTCTCCGGTATCGGCCACCAGGGGGCAGACCTTGACACGATCTGGTGCTTAATCCGTCAAGTAGTTAACTCGCCACTCGTTCGAGTTGGTTCACCGGAACGGATCAGTGTCCTAGGCATCCACGGCGAATGGCCTGCCATCCGCCGCATCCCGGCGTCCGACCTAGAGATTACCCTGGTCAACGCGTTGGCGCAGGTTTCGCGGAACTCGGCGGCATGATTCGGGGCCAGATCGGCCAGTAGCAGTGCGCAAGGCCACGCCAGCGGAAGCATCCCCCGTGTGAGGGATAGCCCTAGCGCTCCGGTCAGTAGGCGCTCGGCCTGCAGCCGCCCGTCCGGGGTTCCCCCGGACGCCCAGGCCGCTCCCGCCATCATGATCGACTTCACGACGTGTCGCGTCGCTCCGTTGTCCGTTGCGACCGCTTCCGCCCGTTCCGCGTGCGGTACGGCATCCGCCCACCGACTGGTGGCCAGTGCCAACTCGGTGGCGACCCATTCGATACGGACCGTGACACGCCAGCCCGGCTCACCGGCCTCGGCGAGCCGCCGGGCGGCCGCCAGCAGCCGGGCCGCCTCCGCGGGCCGGGCCAGCCCGATCGCGTCGGCCGCCAGGCCGAGCAGCACGTCGACGCCCGCTCCGGCCCGGTCGGTGCCGTACGGGTCAGCGGCAGGGCAGGTCCGGCGCGTGGGTTCGGCGAGCCTGCGGGCGGCGGCCGCGTCGTAGCGGCGGGCGATCCCGTGTCCGCCGAGTTGACGCAGGTGGGAGGCCAGCGTGGCACCGGCATGGGCCGCGATCACGGGATCAGGGCCGACCAGCAGCGGCCGCAGCAAGGCGGCCGCGGCGGCGTACCTGCCCTGCCCGCCCAGCACGACGGCCGCCAGCCAGCGATCCCGCGGCGGCGCGTCCGGTGGCACGCGCACGACGGCGTCCGGCCGGTCGCCGAACGCGGCGGCCAGCAGTGCTGAGGTCACAGCACCGCCTGCTCGACGTCGTCGGCAGCCTGGCCGAGGGCGTCGGCCAGCAGCAGGCGCGGGTCCAGGTCCATGACCTGCCAGCCCGGGCCGCCGAGGAACCAGCGCGTCCGGTGGCGGCCGCGCGATGCGGAACCGGCCAGCGCCGGATCGGCGTGCCGGGGCAGTTGCGCCCACAGCACCACGGCGGCCGGGGCGGTCCTGCGGATCGCGGCGGCCAGTGCCGTGGCGGGCACGGCCGGACCCAGCATCCGGGTGCCGACGCCCCGGCAGGCCAGCGTCGCGGCCAGCCCGTGCAGCGGCAGCGTGTGCTGCTCACCGGGTACGCACGCGAGCAGCACCGGTCGCGCGTTGCGCGGGTGCGACACCAGCGGGGTGGCCCGGATCAGAGCGGCGAGCACGCACTCGTACAAGAGGTGTTCCAGTTCCGCCGCCGAACCACCGCCGCTCCACCGCCGGTGCAGCGCGCCGAGCACCGGCCGCACCACGTCGTCCCACACTCTGGGCACTCCGCCGGCTTCGATCGCCTCGCCGAGCAATCGCTGCGCCGCTATGGAGTCCATCGCGAGCACCGCCCGGCCGAAACCTCGCGCGAGGCGGCCGGCACCGGGCAACCGCAGCGCGCGGGGACCGCTCTGCGCGACGGGTTCACCCGGTCGCAGCTCGGTCAAGGCGTAGCGGGCGGCTTCGGCGGGCGACGCGCCCCGCAACAGAGCGTGCTGCATCAGCTCCAAACGGGCGACGTCCCGGCCGTCGTAACGGCGGTGTCGGCCGGTCGCGTGGTTGGTCGGACCGACACCGTACCTGCGCTCCCACGTGCGCAAAGTGGCAGGCACCACACCCAATCGTCGTGCCACCGCGGCAACCGTGAGGACGGGTTCGGGTGGCTCACCGTCAGTCGCACCCGGCCCGCCGGCTGGTTCCGGCGGATCATCACCACCCGGTTGGGCGGGCTCAGGTTGCGCGGTCACGGGCACATCGTCCGGCCGCCGAGCCACCTCGGCAAGTGGGACATCCGGCCTCGGTGGTGATCAAGGCGGCCACCTCGGGCAACTCGCCAGCTACCTCCAAAGGATGAAAAGTATGAGACATCGGGACACTGCCCCTTGAACAAGTATTGACACGCTTCTACTGTCGATCACGCTGGGCCGAATGGAGTAGTCACAATGGTCCGGCGGGAGGAGGCGGTGACATGGCGGACACCCGAAGGCTGCCCGGTCCCAACGCGGACGTATGGGACTGGCAGCTCGATGGATCCTGCCGAGGAATGGACAGCGCGTTCTTCTTCCACCCCGATGGCGAACGTGGACCTGCGCGGGCACGGCGGGAAGCCCGCGCGAAGGCGGTCTGCCAAGCCTGTCCAGTCCTGCAGCTGTGCCGCCAGCACGCACTCGCGGTGCAGGAGCCCTACGGGATCTGGGGTGGCCTGTCCGAGTCGGAACGAGACTCGATCATCAAGTCGCGCAAGCGGCAGTTGGCACTGGACCGGATCCCGGTGCAGAGTCGGCGATAGACGTCCCCGGGGAGTTGGAGACAACTGGAGGGCGGCATCCACTTAATGGATGCCGCCCTCCAGTGCTGTGTTCAGGCTTTGCTTGCCTCAGTGGCCGTGCCCGTGGCCGTGGCCGTGACCGCCGACCGGAGAGGGCGCGTTCTCCTTCTTCTCCACGATCGCGCTCTCCGTGGTGAGCACCATCTTGGCGATGGAGGCCGCGTTGGCGACGGCCGAACGGGTCACCTTCACCGGGTCCACGACACCGTCGCGGACCAGGTCGCCGTAGCTGAGGGTGGCGGCGTTGTAGCCGTAGCTCCAGTCCGTGGACTCGCGCACGTGGTTGATGACGACCGCACCGTTCTGGCCCGCGTTGGCCGCGATCCAGAACAGCGGAGCGGCGAGCGCGTCGTAGACGACGCGGACGCCGGTGGCCTCGTCGCCGGTCTTGCCGAGACCGTCGGCCAGCACCTCGGCCGCGTGCACCAGAGCGGCACCGCCGCCGGGCACGATGCCCTCCTCGACCGCTGCCTTGGTGGCGGCGACCGCGTCCTCGATGCGGTGCTTGCGCTCCTTCAGCTCGGTCTCGGTGGCCGCGCCGACCTTGATCACCGCGACGCCACCGGAGAGCTTGGCGACCCGCTCTTCGAGCTTCTCGCGGTCCCAGTCGGAGTCGGTCGCCTCGATCTCCTTGCGCAGCTGCTCCACCCGCGCGGAGATCGCGTCACTGTCGCCGGCACCGTCGACGATCGTGGTGGTGTCCTTGGTGACCACCACGCGACGGGCCGTGCCGAGCGCGTCGATCCGGGCGTCGGTCAGCTTCAGCCCGACCTCCGGCGCGATGACCTCGCCACCGGTGACGATGGCCAGGTCGTCCATGAACTGCTTGCGGCGGTCACCGAAGAACGGCGACTTGACCGCGACCGCGTGGATCGTCTTACGCAGGGAGTTGACCACCAGGGTGGACAGTGCCTCGCCGCCCACGTCCTCAGCCACGATCAGCAGCGGCCTGCCGCGTTCGACGACCTTCTCCAGGATCGGCAGGAGGTCGGCGAGCGAGGTGATCTGCTCCCGGTGCAGCAGGATCAGCGGGTCCTCGAGAACCGTCTCCTGGTCCTCGGGGTCGGTGACGAAGTGCGCGGAGATCCAGCCCTTGTCGAACTGGACTCCCTCGGTGACGTCGAGCTCGGTGGCCATCGTCGAGGCTTCCTCGACGGTGATCACACCGTCCTCGCCGACCCGCTCGATGGCCTCGCCGAGCAGCGCGCCGATCGACGCGTCGCGGGAGGCCACGGTGCCGACCTGGGCCACGTTGTCGCGGCCCTTGACCGGGGTGGCGTGTGCCTTGAGTGCCTCGACGACCGCGTCGGCGGCGGCCGTGATGCCCCGGCCGAGCTCGGTCGGGTTGGCACCGGCGGCCACGTTGCGCAGACCGCGGCGAACCATCGCCTGGGCCAGCACGGTCGCCGTGGTGGTGCCATCGCCGGCCACGTCGTTGGTCTTCGTGGCGACGCTCTTCGCGAGCTGCGCGCCGAGGTTCTCGAAGGAATCCTCGAGGTCGATCTCGCGTGCGATCGTCACACCGTCGTTCGTGACGGTGGGGCTGCCGTATTTCTTGTCGAGCACGACGTGCCGGCCGCGTGGACCGAGCGTCACCTTGACCGCGTCGGCCAACTTGTTGACGCCACGCTCCAATGCCCGACGAGCGTCCTCGTCGAAACTGATCTGTTTGGGCATTGCTTCCCTTTCCTGGGATCCGATGCGAAACGCCCCGGCCCCCGGATAGGGGTCGCCGGGGCGTTAGGCGTCGGTCAGTGACTGATCGTCAGTTGATGACGGCCAGCACGTCGCGGGCGGAGAGGATCAAGTACTCCTCGCCGTTGTACTTGACCTCGGTGCCGCCGTACTTGGAGTAGATGACGACGTCTCCTTCGGAGACGTCCACTGGAACGCGGTTGCCCTTGTCGTCAATGCGACCGGGGCCCACTGCGAGGACCTTGCCCTCCTGGGGCTTCTCCTTGGCGGTGTCCGGGATGACGAGGCCAGATGCCGTCGTCGCCTCGGCCTCACTCGCCTGGACAACGATCTTGTCCTCGAGCGGCTTGATGTTCACGCTCACCGGAATGACCTCCACGGGTCGTCGAAAGCGTTGGCAGGTACCTGATGGTGCAATTGTTCGACGCCTGCCACCCCGCCGTCGCGGGTGCCGGAGTGGTCGTGGTGCCGTGCGACTAGCACTCTACCCATCAGAGTGCTAGCGCATCAAGCAGGGGGTGCGGACGCCGCCGAGTAGCGTCTCGCGAGTGACCATGTGTCTGATGCCGATGGCCGAGCGGGAGATCACGGAGTTCGCCATCCGGCAGTTCGAGCACTACCTCGCCGACCGGATCGCGTCCGGTGAGGACGCCGGTCAGGCGCGCAAGCACGCCGCGTGGGAATGGAACATGTACTTCCCGAACCGGGTCGCCGCACCGGGTCACCGGCTGTACTGGTTGGACGAAGGCGCCGAGCGGCTCGGGCGCCTCTGGCTCGGCCCGTCGCCGACCGGCCTGTCGGGCGCCCAGTGGATCTACTACATCGAGATCGACGAGGCCCAGCGCGGCAAAGGCTTCGGGCGGACCGCGATGCAGCTGGCCGAGCGGGACGCGGTCGAGCACGGAGCGACCGAACTGGGGCTCAACGTGTTCGGTGACAACACGGTGGCGCAGCGGCTGTATCGGTCGGTCGGCTACCGGATCACCGCGATGAACATGGCCAAGAAGCTGGGTCAGACCGCCGAGTAGGCCTCGACCAGCTGGCGTTCCGCGTCGTCGAGGTACGCGCCCAGCTCACTGACCGCCCCGGCCCGGTCGCCCGCACGCAGCAGGCCCAGGATGTCGCGGTTGCGGCCCAGGTACGGCTCGTGGAACCGCTTCGGGTCGGCCATCACGTGGAACACCAGCCGCAGCTCGGCCAGGATGCCGCGCATCAGCGCGTCCAGCCGCGGACTGCCGGCGAGCGCGACGAGGCCCCGGTGGAACCGGATGTTCGCGGTGCCCAGGGCCTGCCAGTCGCCATCACCCTCGGCCGCCTCGCCGTCGGCCACCGCCGCCGCGACCCGGTCCAGCGCACCGAGGTCACCCGCGGCCACCGCACCGCACTCGACCACCTTGCGCACCCGGTACAGGTCGATCACGTCGTGCACGCTCAACACCCGCACCGACACTCCGCGATAGGGCTCGTGCAGCAGCAGCCGTTCGTGCGTGAGCAGCCGGAACGACTCGCGCAGCGTGTTGCGGGAGATCTTCAGCTCGCCGCCGATCTCCTCTTCGGACAGGCGCGTGCCGGGCTGGTAGTAGCCCTCGGTGATCCGGTCCCGCAGTACGTCGGCGGTCAGCTCGGCGATGCTCGGGCGATCGAGCGGAGAACGTTCGTCGGTGGGCTGCGCGGTCACGCCGACCAGTCAACCACCTGACTCTAGAATCGACCAACTTGGGGATTGCAGGATTGTTGAACAATCCCTAACGTGGTGGACATCACAGTCACCGCGGGTCAACGCCCGCATCCCCAGCGAGGTGTCCATGAGCACGACCTCGACCGACATCGATGAACGCAGCCCCGCCCGATCCGGCGACTGGCTGCGCACGCTCGGCCCGAACGGCCAACGCGCGTTCGCGGGCGCGTTCTGCGGCTACGGCCTGGACGCGTACGACTTCCAGGTACTGCCGCTGGCCCTGGCCGCGATCACCGCCTACTTCCACCTGTCCTCCGGCGAGGCCGGGCTGCTCGCCACGGTCACGCTCGTCGTGTCGGCCGTCGGCGGCGTGCTGGCCGGCATGGTCGCCGACCGGATCGGCCGGGTCCGCACCCTGATGATCACCGTCGGCACGTACGCCGTGTTCACCGTGCTGTGCGGGTTCGCGCCGAACTACCCGACGCTGCTGGTGCTGCGCGGGTTGCAGGGCCTGGGCTTCGGTGGCGAGTGGGCGATCGGGGCCGTGCTGGTCGCCGAGTACGCGCTCGCCCGCTACCGCGGCCGCACGGCCGGGTTCATCCAGAGCTCGTGGGCGGTCGGCTGGGGCCTGGCCGTCGTGGCGTACACCGTGGTGTTCTCGCTGGCCGATCCCGCGGTGGCCTGGCGGATCATGTTCTTCACCGGGGCGCTGCCCGGTCTGCTGCTGCTGTTCCTGCGTCGCCAGGTCACCGACGCGCCCGTGCCGCGTGCCACCGAGGTCCACACCCCGGGCTCGTTCCGCGCGATCCTGCGCGGCGGCCTGGGTCGCACCACGTTCTTCGCCGCACTGCTGGCCACCGGCGTGCAGGGTGGCTACTACACGCTGGCCACCTGGCTGCCCACGTACCTCAAGACGGCCCGGCACCTGTCCGTCGTGAACACCGGCGGCTACCTGGCGCTCGTCATCTCCGGCGCGTTCCTCGGCTACGTGACCGGCGGCTACCTGACCGACCTGCTCGGCCGCAAACGGACGTTCGCGCTGTTCGCGGTCCTGTCGGCGGTGCTGATCCTGAGCTACACGCACATCCCGAGCGGTGCGGACACCGCCGTCCTGCTGCTCGGTCTCCCACTCGGCTTCGCGTCGTCGGCGATCTTCAGCGGGTTCGGCGCGTTCCTCGCCGAGCTGTACCCGACCGCGCTGCGAGGCACCGGTGAGGGCTTCACCTACAACTTCGGCCGGGCCGTCGGCGCGTTCTTCCCGACCGCCGTCGGCTTCCTGGCCGGGAGCTGGGGCATCGGCGCGGCCATGACGTTCGGCGCCGTCGGCTACGCCGTCGCCGTGATCGCCCTGCTGGGCCTGCCCGAGACCGCGGGCCGCGAGCTGACGTGAAGGAGCGCACCATGACAACCATGATCTCCGTTCCGGACCCGGCGCTGCTCAGCCCGGCACAGGCCCGGCAGGCGTTCCGCGACGGCACCCGCAGGCCGACCGCGGGCTGGTCGCTCGGCTACGCGCAGGCCAACCTGATCTCCGTGCCCGTCGACTGGGCGTACGACGTGCTGCTGTTCTGCGAACGCAACCCGAAGCCGTGCCCGGTGCTCGACGTCACCGACCCCGGCGCGACCGAGACCGTGCTGGCGCCGGGCGCGGACCTGCGCACCGACCTGCCCGGCTACCGCGTCTGGCGGGACGGCGAGCTGGTCGACGAGCCGGCGGACGTCACCGGGCTGTGGTCGGCCGAGCTGGTCACGTTCCTGCTCGGCTGCAGCTTCACGTTCGAGACCGCGCTGGCCGCCGCGTGGCTGCCACTGCGGCACGTCGAGCAGGGCACGAACGTGCCGATGTACGTCACCAACCGGACGTGCCGACCGGCCGGGCGGCTGCACGGCCCGCTCGTGGTGTCGATGCGGCCGATGCCCGCCGACCTGGTGGACACCGCGATCCGGCTGACCGGCCGGATGCCCGCGGTGCACGGCACCCCGGTACACGTCGGCAACCCGGCCGTCCTGGGCATCGAGGACCTCGGCACACCGCAGTTCGGTGAGCCGGTGTCGGCGGAAACCGGTGACGTGCCGATGTTCTGGGCGTGTGGCGTGACCCCGCAGGCCGCGGTCATGGCGTCCCGGCCGCCGTTCGCCATCACGCACCAGCCGGGGCACATGTTCGTCACCGACGTCCCGGACACCGACTACCGGATCGCCTGACGGGCTACGGGCGCACCCACAGGCAGAACGGGTGCCCCGCCGGGTCGAGGAGCACGCGCACCGACTCCTGCGGCTGGCATGCCGCCAGTGTCGCGCCGCAGGAGACCGCGTGCTCCACGCCCGCGGCCAGGTCGGACACCTCGATGTCCAGGTGCTGCATCATCTGCTGCTGATCGGATTCGCTGGGCCAGACCGGCGGGACGTAGCGCGGTTCGGTCGCGAACGACAGGCCCGCACCGCCGTCCGCCGGGCGCAGCGTGACCCAGCCCGGCTCGTCGCTGCCGTAGGGCCAGCCGAGCAGCCGCTGATAGAACCCGGCGAGTGCGTTGGCGTCGTGGGAGTCCAGGACGGTCGCGGTCAGGCGGAACGTCACCGGCCGACCTTGGAGCTGATCCGAAAACTGTTCGGCTCGCGTCGTCCAGGCACGCCAGCTGCGGCGTTGTCGTCGGCCCGGTACAACAGCGGTACCGGGGCCTCCTCCGCCTTGCAGCCGGCGCACCTGGACGCCGCTCCCTGATCGAACGCCATTGTGTTAGCAGCTCTCACAGCGGCAGTGCGGGGTCCGCGGAGATCTCCAGCGCCGAGGGTGTGACCCCGGCGGCCACCAGGTGCACGCCGAGCGCGGCAACCATCGCGCCGTTGTCCGTGCACAGTTTCGGCCGGGGCACACGCAGTGTGATCCCCGCGGTGTCGCACCGGGTCTGGGCCAGCGCACGCAGTCGCGAGTTGGCGGCGACACCGCCGCCGATGAGCAGCTGGTCGACGCCGGAGTCGGTGGCGGCGCGGATCGCCTTGGCCGTCAGCACGTCCACGACGGCCTCCTGGAACGACGCGGCCACGTCGGCCACCGGCACCGCCAGGCCCTCCCGTTGCCGGGCTTCGACCCACCGGGCCACCGCGGTCTTGAGGCCGGAGAAGGAGAAGTCGTAGATCGCGTCCCGGGGGCCGGTCAGCCCGCGCGGGAACGCGATCGAGGCGCCGTCGCCATCGCGGGCGGCCTTGTCGATGTAGGGACCGCCGGGGAACGGCAGCCCGAGCAGCCGCGCGACCTTGTCGAACGCCTCGCCCGCCGCGTCGTCGATCGTCGCGCCGAGGATGCGGACCGGGCTGGCCAGCGACTCGACCCGCAGCAGGCTGGAGTGCCCGCCGGAGACCAGCAGCGCGAGGCTGGGCCGGTCAAGCGGGCCGTGTTCGACGGTGTCCACCGCGACGTGCGCGCCGAGATGGTTCACGCCGTACAGCGGCACGTCCCAGGCCAGCGCGTACGCCTTCGCCGCGGCCAGGCCGACCAGCAGCGCACCTGCCAGGCCGGGGCCCGCCGTCACGGCGATCGCGTCCACATCGGACGGTTTGACGCCCGCGATGTCCAGTGCCCGGGTCACCGTCGGCACCATCGCCTCCAGGTGCGCCCGGCTGGCGACCTCGGGCACCACGCCGCCGAACCTGGCGTGTTCGTCCACACTGGACGCGATCTCGTCGGCGAGCAGCTCGACGGTGCCGTCCGCGTGCCTGCGCACGATGCCGACGCCCGTCTCGTCGCAGGACGTCTCGATGCCCAGGACGACCGCGTCGCCCAGCACGGAACCGGTCACTCGAACTCCCCGTTGCCACCCGGCGGGCGGCCCATCGTGTACGCGTCCGCGTTGGACGGCTGGTAGTAACGCCTGCGCACGCCCAACCGGACGAAACCGTGTGTCTCGTAGAGCTTGATCGCCGGCTCGTTGTCGGTGCGGACCTCGAGGAACACGGCCGCGGCGATGTCGTCCGCGATGGCCAGCAGGGTGCGCAGCAGCGTCGTGCCCACGCCCTGGCCCTGCCACGCCGGGTCGACGCCGATGGTGTGCACGCTGGTCTCCAGGTCCGGCGGCGTGCCCGCGACGGCCAGTCCCGCGTACCCGATCAGCGTGCCGTCGGCCGTGTAGGCACCGAAGTAGTGGTGCGCTGGGGCCCGTACCTCGGAGCGGAAGATCGACAGGTTCCACGGGTCGTCCCCGGGGAACAGCGCGCGCTCCAGCTCGACGCAGCGGCGCAGGTCGGCCTCACGCAGCCGGGCGATGCGCACGGCGACCGTGGTCATCTGCCCACCTTCTTCCGCTGCCCTGGCACGGTGGCGTCCGGCCGGCGCAGGTAGAGCGGCCGGAACTCGCCGGGCGTGGCGCGGGCGAGCACGTCGGCGGCCGCGACGGCGACGAGTCCGGCCGGCGACGGGTACTCGGGGGCCACCACGGGCAGGCCGAGCAGGTCGGCGTGCCGGGCGGCCGCCTCACCGGCTGCCCGCTCGAACTCGCCGGCGCGCTCGGCGAGCACGGCCGGGGCCACGACATCGGGGCCGGCCAGCCGGTGCCCGTCGTACCCCGCCCAGTAGACCTCGCGGCGGCGGGCGTCGGTGACGACCAGCAGCGGGCCACCGGGGCCCGCGTCATGGGCGATCGCGTCCAGCGAGCACACGCCGTACACCGGGCGACCGAGGGCGTGACCCAGCGCGGCCGCGGTCACCATGCCGACGCGCAGCCCGGTGAACGGGCCAGGCCCGGTGCCGCACACGATGGCGTCCACCCGGTCGATGCCGACGCCCGCGTCGGCGAGCGCGGCCCGTAGGTGCGGGGTGAGCAGCTCGCCGTGCGCGCGAGCGTCCACCGTGACCCGGGCACCGATCAGCTCGGGTGTGGCGTTGTTCCCGGGTACGGCGTCGAGACTGACGACCCCGGCGGTCACCGCGGGTGTCGCGGTGTCCAAGGCGAGCACGATCACGCCGTCCAGGGTAACGAGCGCTGGACCTGACGCCGATGTCAAGGCCTAGCGTCGGTCGCGTAGGAGGAGGACGGATGCGCATCGGGGAACTGGCCGAGCTGACCGGGGCCAGCAGCCGGTCGCTGCGGTACTACGAGCAGCAAGGACTGCTGGCGACCCGGCGGCGGGCGAACGGCCACCGGGATTACGACGAGTCGGACCTGCGGCTGGTGCACCAGATCCGCGAGCTGCTCGCGATCGGCTTCGGGCTGGAGGAGACCAGGCCGTTCGTGGAGTGCCTGCGGGCAGGCAACGAGTCGGGGTACGTCTGCCCGGCGGCGATCGCGGTCTATCGGCGCAAGCTCGCCGAGGTCGAGGACTGCATCGACCGGCTCGGCGCGGTTCGCGAGCAGCTGCGTCGCCAGCTCGCCGACGTCTCGAATGCCACTCCCGCTGATGCGCACGTGACCGGGAAGGAGTCGCCATGTCGATCTCGACACGGCAACACATGACGGAAGTAACCGACGCCGACTTCGCCGAGCAGGTGCTCGGCGCCGACCAGCCGGTGCTGGTGGAGTACTGGGCCACGTGGTGCGGCCCGTGCCGGATGGTCGCGCCGGTACTGGCCGAACTGGCCGACGAGCACGCGGACAAGTGGCGCGTGGTCAAGATGGACACCGACGCGAACCCGACCACGGCGCGTGACCAGCACATCATGGGCGTGCCGAGCATGATCCTCTACAAGGACGGCGAAGCGGT
Source organism: Candidatus Melainabacteria bacterium (assembly GCA_963780635.1). GTDB lineage: Bacteria > Actinomycetota > Actinomycetes > Mycobacteriales > Pseudonocardiaceae > DATEPR01. The sequence continues at coordinate 475,020 of CAWACW010000011.1, read as the reverse complement.
CGCGTCGTTGGTGGGCGCGCGGTCGAAGCAGGCGGTGTGGCGGGCGTTCGAGCCGTACCTGTAGGCCTTACCTGTGGGTAGGTTCGGGGGTCGGGCAACCGTTGCGGGTTGAGTCACGTCCTTGCAGTGAGCGGGATCTGACCAGTCCTGCTCTGGCACCGAGGTCCTTGACTCCGGTGTGCCCTCGATGATCGGGGGGTCGCCTACGCCGCGGTTCACGCGGCTGGACGGCCCCCCGGCCCATGTTCGGCCGCTATGGTCGCTGACATGTTGTTGCCGCGACTCGCCGCCGATGACGTGCCCGACGACCATGGTCTCGCCCTCCACTTCGGCGACCGGAGAGTGACGTACGCCGAGCTGGCGGATGTCGTCGCGGGCCTCTTGCCCGCGCTGTCCAGGGCCAACCGCGTCGCGGTGTGGGCCACTCCGAGCATCGAGACGGTCGTCGCGGTCGTGGCCGGGTTGTGCAGCGGCGTGGCCGTGGTGCCGATCAACCCGAAGATCGGCGAACGTGAGCTCACTCACATCCTGACCGACAGCGAGCCCGACCTCGTACTGGCTGCGGCGACCGACACGTTGCCGTCCGGGATCACCGTGCCAAGAGTGGACGTGTCGACGGTGCCCACCGGTGCCGTGCTGGCCGCCGAGCCGGTGGACGACGAGCAGCCGGCGTTCATCGTCTACACGTCCGGCACGACGGGGCCGCCGAAGGGCGTGGTGCACGCGCGGCGGGCGGTCAGCAGCAACCTCGACGCGCTGGCGGCCGCGTGGGAGTGGACCGGGGCGGACACCGTGGTGCACGCGCTGCCGCTGTTCCACGTGCACGGGCTCATCCTGGGCGTGCTCGGACCGCTGCGGCGTGGTGGCACGGTGCGGCACATGGGCCGGTTCGTGCCCGAGGCGGTGGCAGCGGAGCTGAGCGGCGGCGCGATGCTGTTCGGGGTGCCGACCATGTACCACCGGCTGGCCGAGGCGGTGTCGTCATCGCCGTCGGTGGCGGCAGCCGTCGGGCGGGCGCGGTTGCTGGTGTCGGGTTCGGCCGGGTTGCCGGTCGGGGTGCACGAGCGGATGGAGTCGGCGACCGGGCAGCGCGTGGTCGAGCGGTACGGGCTGACGGAGACGTTGATGAACACGGCCGTCCGGGCGACGGGGCCGAGGCCGTCCGGGACGGTCGGGCCGGCTGTCGACGGGGTCGAGGTGCGGTTGACCGACGAGGCAGGGGCCGTGGTGTCCGGGTCGGGCGAGGATGCGGTCGGCGAGATCGAGGTGCGCGGGCCGAACGTGTTCCTCGGGTACCTGAACAAGCCGGAGGCGACGGAGGCGGCGTTCCGGAACGGGTGGTTCCGGACGGGTGACGTGGGGTTCCGGACTGTTGACGGGTACTACCGGATCGTCGGGCGCCGGGCGACGGATTTGATCAAGAGCGGCGGGTACAAGATCGGGGCGGGCGAGATCGAGAACGTGCTCGCGGAGCATCCCGGAGTGATCGAGGTCGCTGTGACCGGGGAGCCGGACGAGGATCTCGGGGAGCGGATCGTGGCGTGGGTCGTGGCCGGGCCTTCGCGGCCGGACCCCGTTGAGTTGACGGATCTGGTGGCGCGACAGTTGGCGCCGCACAAGCGACCCAGGGTCGTGAGGTTCGTGGATGCGTTGCCGCGCAACGAGATGGGCAAAGTCCTCAAGCGCCAGCTGACCGTGGAGATGGTCGCCGATTAGGCGCCGGACCTGACGGGGCAACGAACCAACCCGGTAACCAGACTCCAGGGCCGAGTCGACCGCTGAAAGGTCAACTCGCCCAGAGCCATGCCCAAGCCAAGCCGAGCTGACCACCAAGTGGCCAACTCACCCCACAGCCGACACCCGAACTGGCCACCAAACGGCCAACTCGCCCACTGCCGATACAGACTGGCCCTTCAAGGGGTCGACCCGCCACCGCCACCGCCACCATCACGCCACGCCACGCCACGCCACGCCACGCCACGCCACGCCACGCCACGCCACGCCACGCCACGCCACGCCACGCCACGCCACGCCACGCCACGCCACGCCACGCCACGCCACGCCACGCCACGCCACGCCACGCCACGCCACGCCACGAGAATCGACCTCCGGGCGGTCAACGCGCCAACGACTGCCCGGTGAGGCGGCCGCCAACAGGTCAACCCACCGTGCGGTCCAATCGCCGCGGGTGAGGTGACCATCGAGCGGTCGACACGCAGTCGTGGGGCGGGCGTGTCGACCATCGAAGGGTCGACTCGTCCGGGGCGGATCCGACTTTGGAGCCACGGTCTGCGGGGTCGGGAGTCGGAGCCGTCGGGCTCGTGGTGCTGGACCGGGTGTCCTGCCGCACCGCCCGGGTCCGCCGGTCAGGACGGGAAGCGGGCCAGGCCGTGCTGCTCGACCACCGCTTCCCTGACGTCGTCGTCCCGACGCTCCAGCCGGATCACCAGGTGATCCGCCGACAGCGTCGCTGCCACTCCCTCGCCCCACTCGACGACCACGGCCGCATCCACCAAATCCGTGTCCAGGTCCAGACCGTCCAACTGATCGAGATCGTCACCCAGCCGGTAAGCGTCCACATGCACCAGTGGCACACCGGTCCCACCGGGCCCCGGCCGATGCACCCGCGCGATCACGAACGTCGGTGAACTGACCGTGCCGAGCACCCCCATGCCGGCCGCGATTCCGCGCACCAGCACCGTTTTCCCCGCGCCCAACGGGCCCGACAACAGCACCAGATCGCCGGCCAGCAACGTCCGGCCCAGCCGCTCGCCGAATGCCAGGGTGTCCGAGACTGTCGGTAGCAGGATCATCTGTTCCTCCATCGCCTGCGCGCCACCCGCAGTCCGCCCACACAGTCCTTCAACAGCGCCGTCAACTCACCCGTCACCAGGCCCGGCTGTTCCAGCATCACCATGTGCCCCGCACCCGCCGCCCGCACCAGCGTCGCGTTCGGCAGCTCCGCCGCGATGCGTTGCGCGTGCGAGAACGGGGTCAGCCGGTCCTCGTCGCCGGAGAGCACCAGCACCTCACAGTGCCGCAGCCCCGCCAGCGCCGCGTACCTGTCGTGCGTACCGAGTGTGGGCAGGAAATCCGTCAGCACCGGCACGGACGTCACGTCGAGCATCCGCACCATGAAGTCCACCAACCCGCTGGACACCGAGTGGTCGCCGAACGCCAGCCGCCGCACTCCCTGCCTGGTCAGGCCACCGCCCGCCGACCTGATCCACTCGACCAGTTCCGGCTGCCACGCGGCGATCCCGCCGACGGTCCTGGTCAGCGGGTTGTACCTGGACAGCAACGGCAGCGGCAACCCCTGCCGCCCCACCTCGCCGGCCGACGTGCTGATGAACGCCACACCTCGGACCCGGTCGGCGAACAGCTCCGGGTACTGCTCGGCGAGCGCCATGATCGTCATGCCGCCCATCGAGTGGCCGACCAACAGCAACTGTCCCTCGGGCGCCACTGTCCGGATGATCACGTCCAGGTCCCGGCCCAGTTGCTCGATCGTGCACGACTTCTCGCTCGGCACACCGGAACGACCGTGGCCACGCTGGTCGTAGAGCACCAGCCGCACCCTCGGGTCCACACTCTCCGCGAGGTCCCGCCGCTGGTAGTACCAGGATCGCCGGTCCAGCGCGAAACCATGCACCAGAACCACGGTCAGCTCCGGCCAACGCCCGTCCGCCGGGTCGATCTCCTCCACCGACAGCGGCACCCCGTCGTCGGCGGCGACCGTGCTGGTCCGCGTCGGCCGCGACATCGGCTCGCCGTCCGGGCCCAAGTCGTCGACGAGCGGCACCTGCTGCTGCCCGTCCCTGGCCTTCACCCGGCGCGACTGCACGACCCCCGCCACCGCGAGCCCGGCCGCGACAGTGCCTGCCACGCCACCCGCGACGCCGATGGCCCGCATGGGAAACTTCATCGATCCCTACCCCCGACGTACTGACGGGTGACCCTCGGTCGGTGCATTCCGGTGACGATCTCGTAGTCGATGGTGCCCAACAGATCGGCCCACTCGCGAGCAGTCGGCTCGCCGCGCGTGCCCGGGCCGAACAGGACGACCTCCTCGCCGGCCGCCACCACGTCGTCACCCACGTCGACCACCAGCTGGTCCATGCTGACGCGCCCGACCACCGGCCGTCTACGCCCGGCCAGCCACACCTCCAGCCGGCCGGACAACGACCTGGGTACCCCGTCCGCGTAGCCGACCGGCACGAGCGCGACCGTCGTGGCCCGCCCCGTCGTCCACGTCCGGCCGTAGCCCACGGCCTCACCGGCCGGGATGCGCTTCGTCGACACCACCGACGACCGGAACGTCATCGCGGGCCGCAGATCAGCGGGGACAGGCGTCGGATTGAGCCCGTACGTGGCGATTCCCGCCCGGACCAACTCGAAGTGCAGGTCGGGCCGCGTCAGCGTGGCCGCGGAGTTCGCCAGGTGCCGCAAAGGTTCCAGACCCGCGTCGACGGCCTGCTCGTACGCCGCGCGGAACCTGGCTGCCTGCATGTCGATCGAGTCGTGGCCCGGTTCGTCCGCGCTGGCCAGGTGCGACCACACGGCGACCACCCGCACGGCACCGCGCCGCTGGGCCTGCGCCGCCCTCGCGACCAGGTCCGGCCAGCACTCGGGCGCGCAGCCGTTGCGGCTCATGCCGGTGTCGATCTTGAGGTGCACTTTCGCCGGTGTGCGGGAACGCCCGGCGGCGTCGACGAGGGCGGCGAGTTCCTCGGCCGACGACACACCGAAGTCGACGTCCGCGGCGACCCCCGGCGCGCGGTCGACGCTGGGCAGGTCCAGCCACGCCAGCACCGGCACCGTCAAGCCCGCCGCGCGCAGCTCCAGGGCCTCCGCCTGCGAGCACGCGCCCAACCACGTCGCGCCTGCCTCGACGGCGGCCCGCGCCACGGGCACCGCGCCGTGGCCGTAGCCGTCGGCCTTCACCGCGATCATGGTCGCCGCGCCCGAAGCAGCCGCCAGCCCGGCCAGCAACTCGACGTTGTGCCGGATCGCGTCCAGGTCGACGACCACCTCGGCCCGAACAGGTGTGTCCACGAGCCGATGCTGACACATCGGGGTCACCGGGCTGCTGACCGGACCGCCCTGATGGCATCCGGGATGCCCTCGACCAGCCGGGATGCCGGTGCCGGAGCGTTGTCGGCCGCGAGTTCGGCGGCCAGGCCGTGCAGGTGGGCGGCGCAGCCAGCGGCGAACCACGGGTCCAGGCCGGCCGCGAGCAGCGCGCCGATGATGCCGGACAGCACGTCACCGGACCCTGCCGTCGCCGGCCAGGACGACAGCGCCGTGTTCACCAGCGTCCGCCCGTCCGGTGCCGCGACGACCGTCGTGTGGCCCTTGAGCAGCACGACAGCGCCGAGCTGCCGAGCGGCCCGGCGCGCAGCGCCTGCCAGGTCGAGGCCGACCTCACCGGCGATCCGCGCGAACTCACCCGCGTGCGGGGTCAGGACGACGGAGGTGCCGGGGTCGCGCGCGTCCCACAGTTCGGGGTGCTCGGCCAGCATCGTGATCGCGTCGGCGTCCACACACACCGGGACACCCGCCTCCAGCACGGTCCGCAGCACTTCCCGGGACGCTGGTCCGGTGCCCAGACCAGGGCCGACCACCCACGCCTGCACGCGACCCGCGTCGCCGACCGAGCCCGCGGCGACCACCTCCGGCCAGTGCGCGCGGACCGCATCGGCAGCACTGCCCGCGAACCGCACCATGCCCGACGTGGCGAGCACCGCGGCACCCGTGGACAGCACGGCCGCACCCGGGTACGTCGCCGAACCGGACGCCACACCCGTGACGCCCTGGCTGTACTTGTCGTCGGTCGGGCCCGGCACCGGCCACACGGCGCCGACATCGGCGTCGGACAGCGTGACCAGGTCAGGTTCGGGAAGTTCGCGCAGCAGCCCGATGTCGACCAGCTCCACCCGGCCGCAGTGCACGACACCCGTCGACAGCACGTGCACCGGCTTCAGCGCGCCGAACGTGACGGTGAGCGTCGCGCCGACCGCGGGTCCGGTGACGGCACCGGTGTCCGGGTCCACGCCGCTGGGCAGATCCACGGCGAGCACGGGCGCGGTGATCGCGTCGACGAGTTCGGCGGCGTCCGGCCGGAGCGGACCGTGTGCCGACAGGCCGACGATGCCGTCCACCACCAGATCCGCGGCCCGGACGGCGGCCAGGCCGTCGTCGGCGATCCGGCCGCCCGCCTTGCGGTACGCGGCCAACCCGGCCGGGTGCGCCTTGTCCGGGGCGAGCAGCACGGCCGTCACGGCGACGTTCCGCCTGCGCAGGAACGCCCCAGCCCACAGCGCGTCGCCGCCGTTGTTGCCCGCCCCGACCAGCAATGTCACCCGCGACCCGGAGACCCGGCCGGTGTACTCGGCCAACAGCCGCGAGGCCCACACCGAGACGCCGAACGCGGCCTTGCGCATCAGCGCACCGTCCGGCGTGCGGGCCAACAGCCGTTCCTCGGCCATCCGGATGTGCTCGGTCGTCCAGATGCCCTGCATTCGCGTGGACTCCCCGTTTACTCGACGGTGACGGACTTCGCCAGGTTCCGCGGCTTGTCCACGTCGTAGCCCCGGGTCCTGGCGATCTCCGCGGCGAGCACCTGCAACGGCACGGTGGAGACGAGCGGCTGGAGCAGCGTGGGCACCGCGGGCACCTCGATCAGGTGATCGGCGAACGGGCGAACCGTCTCGTCACCCTCCTCGGCGATCACGATCGTACGGGCACCGCGGGCCTGGACCTCGCTGATGTTGGACAGCAGCTTCGCGTGCAGCACGGCGCGGCCCTTCGGCGATGGCATCACGACGACCACCGGCAGCCCGTCCTCGATCAGTGCGATCGGGCCGTGCTTGAGTTCACCTGCCGCGAAGCCCTCGGCGTGCATGTACGCGAGTTCCTTGAGCTTGAGCGCACCTTCCAGCGCGACCGGATAGCCGACATGCCGGCCCAGGAACAGCACGGCCTTGGAGTCGGCGATCGTGCGGGCGAAGTCGCGGACCTGGCCGATCGTCGCGAGCACCCTGGCCACCGCGTCCGGCATCGCCTCCAGCTCGGCGTACTCGCGCGCCACTTCGTCCGGGTACTTGGTGCCGCGGGCTTGCGCGAGAGCGAGGCCGACCAGGTAGTTGGCCACGATCTGAGCGAGGAACGCCTTCGTGGACGCGACGCCGATCTCCGGGCCGGCGTGCGTGTAGAGCACGGCGTCGGACTCGCGCGGGATCTGGGCACCGTTGGTGTTGCACACGGCGAGCACCCTGGCCTTCTGTTCCCGCGCGTGCCGGACGGCCTCCAGCGTGTCCGCGGTCTCGCCGGACTGGGACACGGCAACCACCAGCGTGTCGCGGTCGAGTACCGGGTCGCGGTAACGGAACTCGCTGGCCAGCTCGACCTCGACGGGCAGCCGCGTCCAGTGCTCGATGGCGTACTTGGCGACCATCGCCGAGTGGTACGCACTACCGCACGCCACCACGAAGACCTTGTCGACGTCCCGTAGGTCCTGATCGGACATCCGCTGCTCGTCGAGCACGATCCGGCCGCCCACGAAGTGGCCGCGCAACGTGTTGGCCAGCGCGGTGGGCTGCTCCTCGATCTCCTTGAGCATGAAGTAGTCGTGGCCGCCCTTCTCGGCGGCCGTCAGGTCCCAGTCGACCTTGAACGGCTTGCCGATGGCCGGTTCGCCGTGGAAGTCGGTGACCTCGTAGCCGTCGCGGGTGATGACCACGACCTGGTCCTGGCCCAGCTCGACGGCATCGCGGGTGTGCTCGATGAACGCGGCCACGTCGGACGCGACGAAGTGCTCGTGCTCACCGACCCCGACCACGAGCGGCGAGGACCGCCGGGCGGCCACCACCTGATCGGGCTCGTCGGCATGGGTGACGACGAGCGTGAACGCGCCCTCCAGCCGTCGCACCACGGCCCGCACGCTCGCGGGCAGGTCACCCGCGGTCTCGCCGGACCGGTAGGCCAGCGCGATCAGGTGAGCGGTGGTCTCGGTGTCGGTGTCGCTGGCCATTTCGATGCCCTCGGCCTCCAGCTCACGGCGGAGGGTGGCGAAGTTCTCGATGATGCCGTTGTGGACCACCGCGACCTTGCCCGCGGTGTCCCGGTGCGGGTGCGAGTTGCGGTCGACGGGGGCGCCGTGCGTGGCCCAGCGGGTGTGGCCCATGCCCGCGGTGCCGGTGAACCCGTCGCGGCCGACGCGGTCGAGTTCGGCCTCCAGATTGGCGAGCCGGCCGGCCTTGCGCTCGACAGCCAGCCGGTCGCCGGTCAGCACGGCGACGCCTGCCGAGTCATACCCTCGGTACTCGAGCCTGCGCAGCCCGTCGAGCACGACATCCAGGGATTGCCGATGGCCTACGTAACCCACGATTCCGCACACACAGCACAGACTAGCTACCCCATTGGGCTAACCGCTGTGGGTGAGTGCGGGCCCATGTGGGCTGGTCAGCCTCACCTCGACTGAGCGAGGAGGTTCAGACCAATTCACCCCGGACTGTCGGTGCGGGCTGATGATCGGGCGATGGGCTACCGTCCATGTCCATGTCCAGCGAGGCGCGGCACCTGTTCGCGGAACTGAGCAGGCCTGGCCCCCATGACGTGTTGCGTGGCGAACTGGCCCTGGTCGGCCTGCCGGGTGTGGTCAGCACGCCGCGCACCGGCCTCGGGTTGCCCGCCGTGGTGTTCGGGCACGGGTGGCTGCAGCCGAGTGAGCGGTACCACGGGTTGCTGCGGCACCTGGCGTCGTGGGGCATCGTCGCGGCGTCACCGGGCACGCAGCGCGGTCCGCTGCCCTCGCACCGGTTGTACGCGGCGGATCTGCGGACGGCGCTGGACGTGTGCGTCGGGGTGCGGCTGGGTGACGGCGAGATCAGCGTCGACCCGGCGAAGCTGGGCCTGGCGGGCCATTCCACTGGCGGCGGGTCAGCCGTACTGGCGGCCGCCGACGACGATCGGGTTCGAGCGGTCGCCACGATCGCGGCCGCCGAGGTCCGGCCATCGGCATTGGAGGCTGCGACGCGGTGCCGGATGCCGGGGTTGCATCTGGTCGGTGGACGGGACCTGATCGCGCCGGGAGTCGCGCACGGCGAGGCGATCGCCGAGGCGTGGGCCGGACCGGTGACATTGCGCTCCGTACCCAAGGCCACCCACCTGGGTGTCACCGAGGGACGGCACTGGAGCCAGCTGTTGCTGGACGGGAAGCCGGAGCGCACGACGCAGCGGACGACGAGGGCGGTGCTGACCGCTTTCTTCCTGGTGCACCTGGCCGGCCAGGTCAAATACCAGCCGCTGCTCGACGAGAGCGTTCGCCACTGCCCGATCGACATGACCCGAAACCCGGCAGCAGCGGTGGCTCCGGCCAAGAAGAAGTAGCCCACCGGGTTCGACGCGCTCAGTGGCATTCAGCGGCGGGCACGCCCACTGACGATGCGCGAACAATGCGCGAACTGACCATCCGACGGCCGACACCGCCCCGAATCCCACCAAGTCGGCCGCTCGACCGTCGACACGCCACGGGAGTCTGAGACTGCCCTCGACCGTCGACACGGCGGTTCGTGGTTCGGGAGCTGACCATTATGCGGTCGCCACGGCCCCCTCCAGCGCGAGTTGACCACTCGGCGGTCGCCACACCGGCACGCGAGTTGACCACTCGACGGTCGCCACACTCGTGCGCGAGTCGACCACTCGACGATCGCCACACTCGTGCGCGAGTCGACCACTCGACGGTCGCCACACTCGTGCGCGAGTCGACCACTCGACGGTCGCCACACTCGTGCGCGAGTCGACCACTCGACGGTCGCCACGGCAGGTCGTGGTTCGCGAGTTGGCCGCCCGACGGCTGATAAGGCGGTGGTGGCACGAGTTGACCGCTCAGCGGCCAGGACGCGAGCGCCGCAATACGAGTCGACCGCTCGACGGTCGACACGGCGGTTCGTCAAGTGCGAGCTGACCACTCGGTGCAGGACGCCAGCCACAGAGTCGGCCACACAGCGGACGGAACGTCACTACAGCCCCAGTCGGCCACACAGCGGACGCAACAGCCGCTACAGCGCGAGTCGGCCACACAGCGGTAGGACGCCGGCTGCAGCGCGAGTCGGCCGCTCAGCGGACGGAACGGTCGCTACAGCGCGAGTCGGCCACTCAGCGGACGCAACGGCCGCTACAGCGCGAGTCGGCCACACAGCGGATAGGACGCCGCTCAGCGCGAGTCGGCCACTCAGCGGACGGAACGGTCGCTACAGCCCGAGTCGGCCGCTGGACGGTTGCCACACCCGTTGCGCGAGTTGGCCCTTCGACGGTCGTCACGGCCGCTGGCGGTTCGTGAGCTGACCGCTCGACGGTCGATACGGCGGCTGGTGAGATGCGAGGCGGCCGTTCGATGGTCGGTGGGCCTGTCTGCGTGGGTGGTCGGCGCTCGAAGGTCCCCACACTCGCTGCTGAGCGGGCTTGTGCTCGCCGGGTCAGCGGTCGCGGAGCCAGCTTTGGCTGGAGTTGTCCTCGTCATCGTCGTCGCGGGGGCGGGCGCGACGGGGAGCCGTTGGCGCGGACGGCCGGCGTGGGGGCGTGGGCTCCTCGTCGAACTGGGGTAGGAAGCGGGCCGCTTGTGGGTCTGGCGTCGCGTGGCGGCCGGTGGCTGCCTCTTGGTGGATCAACTCTTCCGGCATGCCGAACGCCGGGGTGCGGTCGTCTGCCGCCGGCTTGGTCGGCTCTTCCAGGGAGACCAACTCGTCGTCGCCCTCGGCGTCGGCATGGTGGTGGCCCTCCTCCGGGCCGAACGCCATCTCGGTGGCTGCCTTGTCACGGTCGGCCGCTCTGCGGCGCATCGCGTTGATCCTGTTCGACCACCGCTCACCGAGTGCCTTGCTCGCCTCGTTGGCATCTCGGTCCGCCTGCTCCGACCGCTGCGCCGCCAGCTCGACCCGCTCCTGGCTCTCCCGCACGGCACCCTCGGTCGCCCGCCGGACCTCAGCGACGATGTCCTCGTACATTCCCCACCCCGCGTCTACCGACCGTCGTCGAGTGTCCCACTGAACCGACCGAGACCCTCGTCACCACCGATGTCGTCGAACAGCCTGCCCTCGGTCCGCCACTGGTGACCACCACCCCTGCTCTGGTCGCCACCCTGGCCACCGCCGCCGCCCATGCCACCCATGCCCATCGGCATCCCGCCCGACTGGCCCGACTGGCCTTGCTGGCCCGACTGGCCTTGCTGGCCCTGGTCTGCCTGGCCCTGATCACCTTGCCCGAGCGCATCCGCCGGCGCCGACGCCAGGCCCGCGCCACCCGGCTGCCCGATCGGCGTGACGTCCTGGCCCGCCAACCCAGCGTGCCCCGGCTGGGCGATGTCCTCGTCGGCGCCGTGGTGGTCGTAATGCCGGCCGGTCAGGCTCGCCGCGTGAGCGCCCACCTGGCCGCCCAGCTCCGAGTGGCCGAACCCGCCGCCACTGGCGAGGCCAGCGGAGCCGCCATCGTGCATGCCCCCGTCGTGCAGGCCGCCGACACCCGCGAGACCGGCCGCACCACCGTCGTGCATCCCGCTGACCGGCATCCCGACCGCGCCACCCAGCGCACCGCCGACATCCGGTCCTGCCGGTGGCATCGCCGCTGCCAGCGTCGTGACCTGCGGGTCGGGCATCGTGGACGTGTCAGGCAACTGGCCGCCTGACGGGTCCGCGAAACCGGTCGTCTGGGTCGACGGGTCCGTGAAGCCCATTTGCGACGGGTCCGTGAAACCGCCCGACTGGGACGGCGCCGCGAATGCCGCTGCCTGGGACGGGTCCGTGAACGCCGCCGCCTGCGACGGGTCCGCGAAGCCCGCTGGTTGTGCTACCGGCTCGGTGAAGCCGGCGGACTGGGTCGACGGGTCCGCGAAGCCCGCCTGGGACGGGTCCGCGAAACCGGCCGCCTGCGACGGGTCCGCGGACTGGCCGAGCGTGTATGTGGTCGGCTGGCCCGAACCGTCGTCCACTGTGACCTGGACCTGACCACCCGGCTCCTCGCGGGCCGTGATCGTGGTCGAACCATCGTGGATCACGGCCGTCCCGTCGGGGCCCGGCGTGACGTGCTGTGCTCCGTCCGCACCTGGCGCCTGCATCGCCGCCGGGTCCGCGCCAGTGCCTGCCGCACCGGTTTGCGGCATCGCACCGGCGGGCATGGCGGCCCCAGGCTGCGCGACCCCAGGCTGCGCGACACCGGGCTGCATGCCGGCTGCATGCCGCTGCCAGTGCCAGTGCCCGTGCCGTTGCCGAAGTCGATGTCGTACTTGTGGGACTGGCCATTCGCGTCCTGCGTGGTCAGCTGGACCGTGCCCTGGCTGTCCGGGGACGTCATCGACAGCGTGCTGTCGCCGTGCTGCACGGTCATCGTCTCCGGCGGCTGCGTGCCACCGGTCGGCGTCATGCTGACCGGCGTGCCGGGCGTACCTGGCGTGACAGGCACGCCCGGAGCACCTGGCGGGTCTGGTGGTCGGGTCGCCGGTGGTCGGGTCGCCGGTGGTCGGGTCGCCGGTGGTCGGGTCGCTACTGCTCGGCACGGTCGGCATCGACGGGATGGTCGGCGTCGGGGTCGACGGCGTGCTGGGTGTGCTGGACGGATCCGTCTGCGACGGGATCGACGGCACCGAGGCCGAACCACCACCGCCCGCACCAGAGCCCGCGCCGCCGCCACCCGTCGAACGCCGCCACCGCCGCCGCCCACCGAACTCGGCGCGGTCGCACCTCCACCGCCCGAACCCGAGCCACCGGAACCCGCACCACCACCGGAACCCGAACCACCCGAGCCGGAACCACCGGAACCCGAGCCACCGGAACCCGAACCGGAGCTGGGTACCTGGATGCCCTTGCTCAGGTCCGAGAACGGGTCCGCGGTGATCTTGCCCAGACCCTGGTTCATCGAGTCGAACGACTGGCCCACGGTGTTGTGGGTGGACGTCGTGATCGAGTCGAAGGACGTCTTCTTCTGATTGAAGTTGGGCACGAACTGCGTGTTCAACCAGTTGGTCGCGTCCATCGAAGCCAGGTTCTTCACGTTCTGGCTCAGCCCGCCACCGCAGTTCGTGTCGCCCCAGTCGACGTTGCTGAACACATTCCAGTTCGACATCGACTTCAGTTCGTCGTCGTTCGCCTTCATCTGGGCGGCATCGATGATCTGCTGGATGTCGTCGGGGCTGAACCCGCCGATCTCGTCGGCGTACATCCCCAGCACGGCCTGCGCGCGCTGCAGGACGGCGGTCTCGATCGCCTTCATCGAGTCACCGATGACCTGGGAGGCGGCGCTGGTGCCGTCCGTCACGGTCTGGCCGTTCTGCACGAACGTGCCGCAGTACTGCTGCGCCGCCTGGGCCGCCGGACCCTGCCAGAACCCGCCCAGCGAGTTCGTGTCGGTGGAGAGGTTCAGCGTGATGTCGGAGAGCTTGCCGTGCGATGTGGACAGTTGCGTCGCGTCGGCGCGGAACTTGGCGAACTGGATGCCCCGCAGGTTGTCGTAGACGTTCCTGATGTCCTTGTCCAGGTCAGGAGCGTTGCCAGTCCAGTTCTTGTACGGCGGGATGAAGTACTGGAAGTAGTACATCCCGCGGGAGCCGGGTTCGAGGATCTCGTCGGACGTGCTCGCGCCCGAACCACCTTGCGCGACGGTCTTCTTGCTCTCGTCGCCCAGTTGGGTCTTCGCCTGCGCGGCCTGCTGCGTGTTCTTGTCGCGCTGGGACTGGAGGATGTACTCCGCTGCGCCCTTCGCCTGCAGGGACGAGTCGAGTTGTGTGCCCAACATGCCGCTGTTGGCTTCGGCGACGGTCTGGAACTCGTCCGTCGCGTTGTACTTCGTCGCGTAGTCCGCGATCTCGGCCTGGTTCGCGACGTAGTCGGGGTTGGTCTCCGCGTTGCCGGCGAGAAAGTTCGGGCTGCCGTAGGCGGCTTCGTCGGCGTAGGCCTTGAGCAGCCGGTTCTTGTCGGCGGCTGAGATGTTCGGGTCGTCCAGCTGCGACTTGACGTCCGACCACTTCGGGTAGGTCGTCATGCGCCCTCTCCCGACTTGTTGATGGACCCCGTGGTGCTGGATTCGTTGCTCGCGTACTGCTGGTAGGTGTCGGTGAGCTTGTCGCTCAACGTGGTGGTCGCGGTGCCGTAGGCCTTCACGCTGGCGATCACGTTGCTCTTCAGCGCGTTCGCGTACGCGGTCCCCTTGTCGGCGAAGTCACGACCGGCGTCGCTGCCGGTGACCTGCGAGTTCCCGATGGCGTCCGCCTCGTCGCCGATCGGCCCGACCTCGCCGCTCACCTTGCTGGCGACGCCGGTCATCTCGTCGCTGGTCTGGTAGCCCGACACCTGCCCCCACCTCTCACGCATGCCTGCGAGAAACCATAAACCCGGAACCGGGCCATTCACATGGACGCGGGCGAGGGCGAAACGGTTCCCACGAGGCAACGGCGGCCCCGGCTCAGTGGGCGGGCTCCGGCTCAGTGGACGGACGCGACCACGCCGGCCAGGCGGGCAGCCGCGGCCTCCGCGGCGTCGTGGGTCGGGGCCTCGACCATCACGCGGACCAGCTGTTCGGTACCCGACGGGCGCAGCAGGACGCGGCCGGACTCGCCGAGTTCGCGCCGCACGTCGGCGACGGCGTCGGCGACGGTCTCCGCGTCGGCGACGGCGGCCTTGTCCGCGACCTTGACGTTCACCATGACCTGCGGCATCCGCTGCATCACGCCTGCCAGCTCGGCCAGTGTGCTGCCGGTCTGTGCGATCCGGGCCATCAGACGCAGTGCGGTGAGAATGCCGTCGCCGGTGGTCGCGTAGGCGGGCAGCAGCACGTGGCCGGACTGCTCGCCGCCCAGCGTGTAGCCACCGGCCCGCAGTTCCTCCAGCACGTACCGGTCGCCCACCGACGTCGTACGCAGGTGCACGCCGTGCTCGCGCATGGCCAGGTGCAGGCCGAGGTTGCTCATCACGGTCACGACGAGCGTGTCGTCGACCAGCTCGCCCGCCTCTTTCATGCCCAGCGCGATCACGGCCATGATCTGGTCGCCGTCGATCTCGTTGCCCTGCGCGTCGATGGCCAGGCAGCGGTCGGCGTCACCGTCGTGCGCGATGCCCAGGTCGGCGCCCAGGTCGATGACGGCCGTGCGGATGGAGCCGAGGTGCGTGGAGCCGCACTCCTCGTTGATGTTCAGGCCGTCGGGCTGGGCGTGGATCGCGATGACCTCGGCACCGGCCTTGCGGTACACCTGGGGCGCGACCTGCGACGACGCACCGTTCGCGCAGTCCACCACGACCCGCAGCCCGGCCAGCGACCGCTCGCTGACCGCGAGCAGGTGGTCGGCATAGCGCAGCACGGCGTCCGGGGCATCGGTGATCCGGCCGACGGCCGCGCCAGTGGGCCGGTCGGCTGGTTGCGCCAGACGCGCGGCGATTTCGTCCTCGACGGCGTCGGGCAGCTTGTGCCCGCCGCTGGAGAACAGCTTCACGCCGTTGTCCGGCATCGGGTTGTGTGACGCGGAGATCATCACGCCCAGGTCGGCACCCAGCTCGCCGACCAGGTAGCCCACCGCTGGTGTGGGCAGCACGCCCAGCCGCAGCACGTCGGCACCCGCGGACGCCAGCCCGGCCACCACGGCGGCCTCCAGCATCTCGCCGCTGGCCCTGGGGTCCCGGCCGACCACGGCGACCTGTCGGTGCGACCGGTCGTGCTCGGTGAACACCCTGGCCGCGGCGGCAGCCACGGACATCGCCAGTTCCGGGGTCAGGTCGGCGTTCGCCAGACCGCGTACGCCGTCGGTACCGAACAGGCGAGCCATGTGCGCCTCGACTTCCTGCGGATCAGCTGGGGGAAATGCACACGGGAGCAGCACCCGAAAAGACGGATGACTGCTCCCGTGGGTTGCTCGTTGCCGGGCGGCAGGTCAGCGCTTGCTGTACTGAGGCGCCTTACGGGCCTTCTTCAGGCCGTACTTCTTGCGCTCCTTGACCCGCGGGTCCCTGGTCAGGAAGCCGGCCTTCTTCAGCGGCGGCCGGTCGTCGGGCTCGACCTCGATCAGCGCCCGCGCGATCGCCAGCCGCAGCGCACCGGCCTGGCCGCTGATGCCGCCGCCGCGCAGGTTCGCGAAGATGTCGAACGACTCGGGCTTGTCGACGGTGGTCAGCGGCTCGCGGATCAGCTGCTGGTGCACCTTGTTCGGGAAGTACTGCTCCAGCGACTTGCCGTTCAGGGTGAACTTGCCGCTGCCGGGCATCAGACGAACCCGGACGATGGCCTGCTTGCGGCGGCCGACCGTCTGGGTGGGCTTGCCGGGGATGATCGGGCGGGTCGCGGGCTTGACGGAATCGTCCTCCGCGGCAGCCTCGTCCGCCGAGTCCTCGTCCGCCGAGTCCTCGTCGGTCGAAGCCTCGTCCAGAGAAGCCTCGTCCGTCGCCTCGGTCTCGTCCGCGGCGACTGCCTCGTCCGTGGCCGGAGCTGCCTCATCTGCGGCGGGAGCCTCGGTGACCTCGGCGGCGTCGGTCTGCGGAGTGGTCACTTCTTCCTCAATGCTGTCTTCGGCGCTGGTCACCGGTTCACCTTGCTCTTGTCGGCGATCTCGAACGGCTGCGGGTTCTGCGCCTGGTGCGGGTGCTGAGGGCCTGCGTAGACCTTGAGCTTGCTGGCCATCGCACGACCGAGCCGGTTGTGCGGCAGCATGCCCTTGATGGCCTGCTCCAGCAGGCGGTCCGGCTGCTTCTCGAGCATCTCGCCGAACGACCGCTTCCGCAGGCCGCCAGGGAAACCACTGTGCCGGTAGACGAACGCCTGGTCACGCTTGTTGCCGGTGAGTGCGACCTTCTCGGCGTTGATGATCACGACGAAGTCACCGGTGTCCACGTGCGGCGCGTAGGTCGGCTTGTGCTTGCCGCGCAGCAACGTCGCGGCCTGCGTGGCGAGCCGGCCGAGGACCACGTCCTGGGCGTCGATCACATGCCAGGCGTGAGTCACCTCGCCGGCCTTCGGGCTGTACGTGCGCACGGGTCTACCTCGTCGTCACTCTCGTCAGGGATGTCACTGTGGCAGCCGCACGCTCAGGGCAGCCCCACACACAACAACGTCAGAAGATACCTGGCACCACACCACAGGGTCAAAACGGCCCCCGGAACGGCACCAGACCAGTGTACCTGCCGGGCGATTCGCACCGTAGCCGGCCGTGTTCGTGTGGCCTGGGTCACCACGCACAGAACCCCGGAGGACGTCCTCCGGGGTTCGCGGTCCGCCAGGGCTCAGCCCCAGGTGGCCGTGTTCTGGGACTCGGTCTGCTGGTACTGGTCGTGGGCCGTGTGGACCGCCATCGCGATGCGGTTGAGCACCTGCTGCAGGTCGTCCGCCGACGAGTTCCAGTTGTTCTGCACGGCCCGGAACGCGTCCTGAGCGCCACCCTGCCACTCGCCGCCGAGCTTGGTGATCGCGCTGCGCAGCGTGTCCAGCTGGTCCTCGATCTGCTTCACCTGGCTGTCGATGCTGCTGGCCAGGCTGTCCACCGCACCGAACGAAACCTTGATCGTGTCGCCGCCGCCGCTCATGGTTCTCTCTCTTTCCGCTACTGAAGTCTGATGGGATTGAAGGGTGCTACGGGACTGACTGTGGTTCGGCGAACCGGCGACCGGTTCAGCCCAGGCCACCGAGGATCGAGCTCATCGAGCTCTGCGCCGAGTCTTCCTGCGCCTGGTAGGCCTTCTGGTTGCCCTGCACCGCTTCGGCGATCTGGGACAGATCACCGTTCAGCTTCGTGGCGTCCTCGTTGAACTTCGACATGAGGTTCGCGAACGCGGTGGCCGCGGCACCCTGCCACTGGCCGGCGACGCCCTCGACCTCGGACTGGAGGTTGCGCAGGTTGCCCTGCAGCGCCTCGTTCACCGTCTGCATGCTCTGGACGGCGGCGAGCATCTCGCTGGAACCGGTCTGGAACTGACCTGCCATGGGAAAAGGCCCCCTTCGGGAAGTCTGATGGTGGTTCGGGCGTTCATCATCCGTACGCCGACTACGACGATGACCTTGCCATGGTCGGTTCCATGGTGTCCCGCTTTTTTCGCAAGTAGTTGCGCCTGTAAACGTTAGCGGTAGTAAATTCGGTCACTGCATGATTCGCTCTTGCGAAAAGTCCTCGTCATCGTCACCCGGCCGGGCTTTCGGGCGCCCCCGGCCGGGGGTCCGGAGTGGACCGCGTGCGGTCGGGGAGTCCCCCGGGGGGAAGTCCTCGACGGGCAGACCGTGATCGGCACGGAACCCCGCGGCTGCCCTGCGCAGCCCGTCGTCAGTGGTCTGGTCCGCGACGGCTGTGCCCGTTCTCACCCGTTCGGCCAACTGCCGGGTCTCCTGCCGGAACGCCGCTCCGGTCTCGCGAGCCGTTGCGGCGGCGCGACGAGCACGCACGACGGCCGCGTCCAGTCGCGCGTCGAACCGCCGTACCGTGTCGGCGAAACCCTGTGGATCGGTCACGGCACCTCCCCGGTCACTGGCTGATGGCGATACCGGCGACCACCTGCTGACAGGCTTGCTCGACCCTCGCCAGGTCGACGGTCGGGTACTGGCAGCCGACGCTCACCTGGACCTTGCCGTCGAAGAGCACGTACCAGTCCGCGGTCGCGTCGTTGCCCGGCTGTTGATAGTAGGCGACCGTGCGGTTCGCGAATGTCATCGTGGCACGGAAATTCAGATATCCCGCCTGTTTTACCTGCGGTCCCAATTGGCCGACCGCTTGAGCGCGATCCTTCGTGCTGTCGTAGGAAAGGCGGTATTCGCGGACGTAAATCGCGTCCGATCCGGTCGGCGCGTTCGTCGGCGAGATCCGCACCTCGAGCGCGGCCGAGTTGCTCGCCGACTCAGCCCAGCCCTGCGGCGTGGTGAACCGGTAGTCGTACTGGGAGATCAGGTGCCGGCCCGGCGGCACCGCTGCCAGCGCGGCGGGCTGGGCCGTGCCGCCGCCGCCACGCAGCAGGAGCCCGACGACCGCCGCGGCCACCAGCACCACGACGACCGCGCCCGCCCCGACCAGCCTGCGGCGCCCTCGACGACGGGCCGTGACCGCCGCCATCGACACGGGTCGCTGTCCCGGCTGCGCCCGGGGCGGCGATGGCTGCTGGGGCGGCGGTGCGTAGCCGGGCCGGCGCTGCGCCGCCGTGGGACCGCTCGCGGGTGCGGCGGGCAGGCCGCCGGTGTGCAGCGGGTCCAGCGCCACGGCCCGCAGCGCGCCCCGCGCGACCACGGTCTCGGGTTGGTCCAGAGTGGCCGGGATGAGCCCAAGGCGCTGGTAGACCAGCCGGGCGACCAGCGGGATCCGGCTCGACCCGCCGACGAGGAACACGCCCGCGAGCTGGTCGGGCCGCAGGCCGGCCTGCGCCACGGTCTCCACCGTCAGTGCGACCGCACGGCGCAGCGGGGTCTCGATCAGCCGTTCCAGGTCGTCCCGGGTGATGTGCGCGTCCGGGAACGGCGGCGGCAGCGGCACGTCGGTGTACGTGTGCCGGGACAGGGTCTCCTTGGCGCCCCGGACGTCCTGCCGCAGCACCCGGCGACGGCGACGGTCGGACATGTCGCGACCCTCGGTGAGCGCGAGCCAGTCCTCCCGGTCGGACTCGGCGACCAGGGAGCCGATGTACTCCAGCAGCAGCTGGTCGATGTCGGCACCGCCGAAGTTCGGGTCACCGTGCGTGGCGAGCACGGTGAAGCCGGCCACCGCGTTGCCGCGGTCGGGCTCGCCCTGCTGCTGGCGGCGCACGACGCTGACGTCCACGGTGCCGCCACCCAGGTCGAGCACGGCGAGCGCGCTGCCGTCGGGCAGGGCGTGGCTGGCCGCGTGGAACACGGCGGCGGCGACCGGTTCGGGCACGAGCGTGACCTCGGCGGCCAGGCCCGCGGCCGCCTGGCGCAGCACGCGCGTGCGGATCGCGCCCCAGTCCGCGGGATGGGTGAGCACCAGCAGGTCCACCGGCGCGTTGCCGGCGACCATGCGGGCCTCGGCCACCGCCCTGGCGAGCACCGCGCGCACGACGTCCAGCACGCTGAGCACGGTGTTGCCCAGCAGCAGTTCGCCCTCGTCGATGCGCCGCTTCGGGTTGGGCTCGTAGCGGGACGGATCGATCGCGGCCTGGCGCTCCGCCTCCTGGCCGACGAACAGGGTGCCGTCCATCGCGGCGAACACCGCGGAGGACACGATCGGCTGCCCGTCGACCACGACGACCTGCGGTTCACGCCCGGACACGGAGATCGCGACACAGGTACTCGAAGTACCGAAATCGACAGCGACCCGCAGTGTCATCTACTGCCTTCCCCGCATCGGCCACCAGAGGCCGTCCTACCGTCCCGGGTGCACAACCTTAGCCGCGCGGCACCCACCCGGCCACGGACGGGCGGCGTCCCCGACCCCGCCGTAACGGGCAAGCCGGACGGGTCTACTCGGGCTGCAGCCACGCCACCTGCATGCGCTGCTGACCGAACTTGCGGGTGATGATCGTGCCCCGGCCGGGCGGCTGCGCGCTCGGCTTCACCGTGCCCCACAACACACCCTCGTCCTTGCTACCGCTGCCGACCATGGCCGGGCTGGAGATCTCCTTCAGCTTGCCGATCACCGGGTCGTACGTGGACCGCGAGGCACCACCGGTGCGCCGGGTGACGATCATGTGCAGGCCGACGTCCTTGGCCTGCGGCAGGAACTCCGACAGCGGCTGCAACGGGTTGCCGGCCTGGGTGGCGACCAGGTCGTAGTCGTCGACGATCACGAACAGCTCGGGACCCTGCCACCACGACCGGTTGCGCAACTGCTCCTGCGTGACGTCCGGACCGGGCAGCCGGCCGCTCATCGAGTTGTGGACGTCCTTCATCATGCCCTGCAACTGGTTGCTGGAGACCGCGTAGCCGAGCAGGTGGTCGGTGTTGATGAACCCCAGCATGGTGCGCCGGTAGTCCACCAGCAGGATGACCGCCTGCTTGGGCGTGTAGTGGTTCACGATGCCGCGCACGATGCAGCGCAACAGGTTGGTCTTGCCGGACTCGCCGTCGGCGAACGCGACGAAGTGCGGGTCGGCGTCGAAGTCGAGGAACACCGTGGCCAGCTCGTCCTCGTTGACGCCGATCGGCACGAGCTCCTTCTTCGCCAGCTTCGCCGGCATCGGCAGCTGCTCGTAGGGCAGCAGGTCGGGCAGCAGCCGGACCTTCGGCGCCGAACGGCCGCGCCACGAGCTGCGGATCTTCGCCGCCGCGTCCTGCACCCCCGCCGCCACCGACTCCGAGTCGCTGGACGCGTCGATGCGCGGCAGGCCGGTCAGGAAGTGCAGCTTGTCCCGCGTGATGCCGCGACCGGGCCTGCCCGCCGGCACGTTCACCGCGACCTTGCGGTCCACATCGGACTCGGTGGTGTCACCGAGGCGGAGTTCGAACCGGGTGCCCAGCAGGTCCTTGAGGGCCGGGCGGATCTCCGCCCACCGGTTGGCCGCCACGACCACGTGCACGCCGTAGGACAGGCCCTGCGCGGCGAGCTGCACGACCTGCTGTTCGAGCTCCTCGAACTCCTGCCGGAAGTTCATCCAGCCGTCCACCAGCAGGAAGGCGTCACCGTGCAGGTCGTCGGCCAGTTCGCCGCGCCGCTTGCGGTTGCGGAACTCCGTCATCGAGTCGATGCCGTTGTCCCGGAAGCGCGCCTCCCGCTCGGCCACCAGGGTGGTCATCTCGGCCACCATCCGGCGGGCCAGGTCGGGATCGAGCCTGCCGGCGACGCCACCGACGTGCGGCACCCCGTTCATCGAGGCCATCGTGCCGCCACCGAGGTCCAGGCAGTAGAACTGGACCTCCTCGGCGGTGTGCGTGACCGCCATCGACATGATCAGCGTGCGCAGCAGCATCGACTTGCCCGACTGCGGTCCACCCACGACCGCGCCGTGGCCTGCCGCACCGGAGAAGTCCGCCCACAACAGGTCACGGCGCTGCTCGAAGGGCTTGTCCACCATGCCCAACGGCACCTGCAGCCTGCCGTTGCCGAAGAAACCGGTCGCGGACAGGCCGCGCTCCTCGGTCGGCTGCAGCGGCGGCAGGAACTGGTCGATCGACGGCGGCTCGGCCAGCGGCGGCAGCCACACCTCGTGCGCGGGCGGGCCCTGGCCGTGCAGTTTCTTGACGATCAGTTCCAGGTACGTCGGCTCGTTCTTCTCCTCGACGGGCTTGGCGACCTGCTCGCGCGGCCGCTCCGGCTCCTTCGGGATCTCCACGAAGTCCGGCACGAACAGCTTCGGCCGCCGGTCGTACGTGATCGGCGCGGACGGCCCGGCGACCTGCATGCCGGAGGGCCGGAACGGGCCGGACACGTAGCTGGCCTTGAACCGGGTCATCGGCTCGCCCTGCATCGCCAGGTAGCCGGAACCCGGGATCGGCGGCAGCTCGAACGCGTCCGGCACACCGATCGCGGCCCGCGACTCGGCCGCGGAGAACGTCTTCAGACCGATCCGGTAGGACAGATAGGTGTCCAGGCCGCGCAGCTTGCCCTCCTCGAGTCGTTGCGAGGCGAGCAGCATGTGCATCTGCAGCGACCGGCCGACCCGGCCGATCTGCAGGAAGATGTCGATGAAGTCCGGCTTCGCGCTCAGCATCTCGGAGAACTCGTCGATGCAGATGAACAACGCGGGCAGTGGATCGAGATCGGCGCCGTTCTCGCGCATCTTCTCGTAGTCCCAGACGTTCTTCGCGTTGGTCTTGGCCAGCAGCTCCTGCCGGCGGGCCACCTCACCGGCGATGGCGTCCTTCATCCTGTCCACCAGGGTCAGGTCGCCGGCCAGGTTGGTGATCGTCGCCGCGACGTGCGGGGCCTGGTCGAAGCCCAGGAACGTGGCGCCACCCTTGAAGTCCACCAGGATCATGTTCAGCGTCGAGCTGGAGTGCGTGGCGAGCATCGCCAGTACCAGGGTGCGCAGGAACTCGGACTTGCCGGAACCGGTGGCACCGACGCACAGGCCGTGCGGGCCCATGCCCTCCATCGCGGCTTCCTTGATGTCCAGCTCGACCATCTGGCCGTTCTCGCCCAGGCCGAACGGCACCCGGTAGCGGTCGCGCACCGGCCGCGGCCGCCACGCCTGCTGCACGTCGAACGTGATCGGGTCGCCCGAGATGCCCAGCATCTCCAGCAGATCGGCGTTGGCACTCAACGGGTCCTCGTCGGTGGACTCCTGCTGGGTGCTCATCCGGTACGGGGACAGCCTGCGTGCCAGTGCCTCCGCCTCGACGGCGGTCATCGTGTCGGGGCTGCCGAACCACTCCACACCGCTCGCGCTGCGCGCACCCAGGCGGTCGTTCTCGACCACGAGTCGCAGGCCGCGGCGGGACGTGAGGTTGCCCAGCGAGTCGGACAGGTCCAGCAGGGTGACGCCGACCAGGCCCTCCTCCAGGACGAGCTGCTCCTCGCGGCTGACCTCACCGTCGTCGATGACGATCACGATGTGCGGCGCGTCGGTCAGCGGCGGGGCGTTGCGCGTGAACCGGGGGCGGTCACGCAGTTCGGCGTCCAGGTACCGCTCGATCTGGCCCAGCGAACCGGCGATCAGCCGCAGCGGGCCGATGCCGTCCACGAGGGTTGGGCTCTGCGAGTGCGGGAGCCACTTCGTCCACTCCCAGTCGACCTTGGCCCGGCCCGATGTCACCACCGCGATCAGCAGGTCGTCCGGCGTGTGGAAGGTTGCCATCTGGGCGAGCATCGCCCTGGCCAGGCCACGGATCCTGTCACGGTCGCCGTGCAGGCCGACCGCCGCGAAGCTGCGCAGCGCGATGGACACCGGCAGTTCCGGCACGATCGAGTGCGCACGGACGAACCGGCGCAGCGCGAGCGTCGCGATCGGCTCCAGCTCCTCCACCGGACCGGTCTGCGGCGGCACCAGCCGGGTGTCGAGTCGCTGCGAACCCCGGCCGACGCGCAGGTGCATGAAGTCGGAGTCGGCGGCCCGGCGCTCCCACATCCGGCGGCTGGTCGCGATCGACCACAGGGTCTGCGGATCCGGGTGCACCCATTCGCGCTCGGCGCGCTGCTCGTTGGTGGCCTCGCGGGCGCGTTCCCGCATCTGGCCGAGGTACCGCAGGTAGTCCTTGCGGTCCTCGTTCATCTCGGCCTTCTTGTTACCCCGGCCCGCGCCGCCGGCCATCATGCCGACGGTGCCCATCATCATCATCCCGCCCATCAGCAGGGTGGTCGGGTTGTTCTTGCTGACGACGAACATGAAGGCCATCATCCCGACGGACATGAAGATCATCACGACCGGCAGGATCTTCATCAGGATGTTGCCCGGGATGGTCCTGGGCACCTCGGGCGGCGGCTCCAGATGCACCTCGCCACCGGGTCTGCGGGGGGCAGCGAGCCTCGGCGGGCGCTTGAACTGCAGCGTGCTCATACGACCTCTCCGCTAACGCTCGTCAGCCGCATTCGCGGAGGCGCTGCGCTCACCGGCTCGCTCGCAACCTCGCTCACGCCGCTGGCACCTCTCGACTGGCGGTGGACCGCATGCCCGCGGGCCGGAACCGACATGTTGTCCGGAACCGTCCAAGCGCGCGGCCGGGTAAGGCCATACTAGGGGCGCTCACCGCGCCCGGAGGTCGGTTCTCCCGAGTTGGTATCGACCACCCGAGTGGTAAGCGGCACTCATACGTACGAACCCGAAGGGGGCGCTGGTGGCGACCGGAACGACGGTGTTCAGCCGGGTGACGGTGGTGGCACCCCGGACGCGCATCGACGTGGCACTGCCCGCCGACGTGGCCGTCGCCGACCTGCTGCCCATGCTGCTGGACATGGCCAAGGAGGCCACGCCCGACGGCGGCGCGCGGCACGGCGGCTGGTGTCTGGCCAAGCTGGGCGAGGCACCACTGGACCCGAGCCGCACGCTGGCCTCGCTGGGTGTGGTCGACGGCGATCTGCTGCAGCTGCGCAGACGGTCGGACAATCCGCCGCCGCCGCTGTACGACGACGTGGTCGACGCGATCGCCGAGTCGACGCCGAGCAGCTTCCGGCCGTGGACCAAGGAGACGGCGCACCGGATCGGGCACGTCGCGGGCGGGCTGACGCTGCTGCTCGCCGCGGTCGCGCTGCTGCTGGGCGGACCGCTGGTGACGGGCGGCAACGGCATCGCGGCCGCGATCGCGGCCGGTGTGACGGCGATCATCGCGGTCGCCGTCGGCGCCACGATCACGCACGCCTACCAGGCCGAGACCACCGGCGTGGTGATCGCCGCCGCGGGTGGGCTGCCGATGGCGTTCGTGTGCGGGCTCTACGTCGTGCCGGGCGCACCGGGCCGGGCGAACCTGTTGCTGGCCTGCGTGTTCGTGCTGATCGTGGCGGCCGGTTCGATGATGGTCGTCGGCGCGGGTGGCACGGTGTTCGTCGCGGCGGGCACCGCGAGTGGCCTGGGTGCCGTCGCGTTCCTGATCGCGACGCTGATCGCCGAGTCGACCGCCGGGATCGCGGGCGGAGCGGCAGCGGTGGCACTGGCCGCGCTCTCGGTACTGCCCAGGATGACCATCATGCTGGCCAAGCTGCCACTGCCCAGCGTGCCCAGGGACGCCGACGATCTGCGGGAGGACTCCGGTTTCCCGGACTTCCGGGTGATCGAGCGGCGCACCGGCCTGGCGCACGAGTACATGACCGGCATGATCGTCGGCTGCGGTGTGGTCGCGGCGATCTCGGCGGTGCTCGCGGCCAGCGGCGGCAACATGTACGGGATCATCGAGGGTGGCGCCGTGGCCGCCGTGCTGCTGCTGCGCGGCCGCACCTACGCCAACGGCGCACAGGCCGTCGCCCTGCTGCTGACCGGCATGCTCACCGCGGCCGGCCTGCTGATCGGGTGGACGGTCGAGGCCACTCCGGACAACCGGCTGCTGCTGGTGTTCGGTGCGCTGCTGGTGCTCGCCGCGGGCACGCTCGTGGTCGGGATCGTGTTCCCGGACCAGCGGTTCTCGCCGGTGCTGCGGCGGGCCGTGGACGTGCTGGAGGCGCTGCTCATCGTGTCCGTGCTGCCGTTGGCGCTCGCCGTGATGGACCTCTACAGCCAGGTCCGGCACGTCAACTTCGGCTGAACCACGGCGAGGAGCGCACCCGATGACCCGCACCCCATCCGCCCTGCTCACCAGGACCGCGGCCATCGCGACGGTCGGCCTGCTGGTCGCACTCGGCCCGGCGGGCGCACCGGTGTTCGCCGCGCAGGCCGGCCCGGCGTCCTGGGCGCCCCCGCCGGTGCAGATGGCGGAGCTGGCCGCGCTGCCCGCCGAACAGGCCAAAGGCACGCCGGACGGCAATTTCGCCCTCAGCGGCAGCACCGGCTGCATCCAGAGCGGCGTCGGCAACACGACGCTGACCGACCGGCCGCCTGCCCAGGCCATGCTCAACATCGACGCGGCCCAGCAGTTCAGCCGCGGCAAGGGCGTCACGGTCGCGGTGATCGACACCGGCGTCAACAAGCAGCGGTACCTGACCACCGGCAACCGCCTGCGCAACGGCGGCGACTACATCCTCACCGACGGCACCGCGTTGAACGACTGCGACGGCCACGGCACGATCGTCGCCGGCATCATCGCGGCGAACACCGCGGGCGGGCACACGGCGTTCACCGGCGTCGCACCGGAGGCGGACATCCTCGCCATCAAGCACACCAGCGAGCACTACGAGGCGAAGGACAGCAACGGCAACACTCGCACCGCCGGTGACCTGGAGACGCTCGCCGAGGCCATCCGCTACGCGGCCGACCAGCCGTCGGTGAAGGTCATCACGATGTCCGTGGACGAGTGCGTGACGGCAGCCCAGGAGCAGGGGATCCTCGCCCAGCCTCCGGCGATGGCCCTGCAGGCCGCCATCCACTACGCGTACGTCACCATGGACAAGGTGGTCATCGCGGCGGCGGGCAACCTGTCGTCCGGCCAGAACACCGACCAGAACGGCCAGCAGGCCTCGGCCTGCCAGAACATCCCGCAGAACAACAACCCGAACCCGAACGCCGTGAACCAGGTGCAGATCCCGCCGGTGTACTCCAACGACGTGATGTCCGTCGCATCGGTCGACCCGCTGACGGGGGCGCCCTCGCCATTCACCGTGTGGGGGCCGTGGGTGACCGTTGCGGCACCGGGCCAGGACATCACGTCGGTCGACCCCGGTCCGGGCGGCCAGGGACTGTCCAACAGCACCATCGAGCAGGGCCAGCCCATCCCGTTGCAGGGCACCAGTTTCGCCGCGCCCTACGTGGCCGGTGTGGTGGCGCTGGTCCGGTCCTACTACCCGAACCTGTCCGCGCAGGACGTGGTCAAGCGGATCGAGGACACCGCGCAGCACCCGTCCGGCCCCGGTGGGCGCAACAACCAGGTCGGGTACGGGATCATCGACCCGGTCGCGGCGCTGACGGCGTCGATCCCGGGCCAGGCGGGAGTGCCGCCGATGGTCACCCAGCGCGGCCACGTGGTGCTGCCGATGGCGACGGTGAAGGACTGGGCACCGATGCGGGTCGCACTGATCGGCAGCGCCGTCGGGATCGTCCTGCTGCTGGTCACCTACTTCGTCGTTCGGTCGCTGCGCCGCGAACGGGTGGAGCGGAGCGCCTGACACACCCCGGTTGACCTGCCCGGTCGTATCGTCGAGCACGTGGCTGGGACGGTGTCGCTGCGGCGCACGGCGCGGATCGGTGCCGTCGCCGCCGCAGTGCTGTGCCTGGCCGGGACACCCGTGAGCTGGGCGGCCACACCCTCCTGGGCACCGCCACCGGTCAACCTGGCCGCGCTACCGCCCGACCTGCCGCCGGGGCCGCCGCCCGGTGTCACATACCAGCAGCGCACCCAGTGCGTGACCTCGCAGAACGGCGACACCACTCTGCCCGACGAGCCCGCGGCGCAGCGGATGCTCGACATCCGGGCGGCGCAGCAGTTCTCGACGGGTGCCGGTGTGAAGGTCGCGGTGATCGACACCGGGGTGAATCCGAACCCGCTGCTCACCGACCACGGCAGACTCAAGGGTGGTGGCGACTACATCGCGCCGAGCCCGACCAGCGACGGCACCGTCGACTGCGACGGCCACGGCACGCTCACCGCGGGCATCGTCGCGGCCGACACGGCGGGCACGGGCGACGGCTTCACCGGTGTCGCGCCCGGCGCCACGATCTACGCGATCCGCCAGACCAGCACGGTGTACCACCAGCTGTCGCACGGTCAGGACACCGGCTTCACGGCAGGCACGCCGTCCACACTGGCCAGTGCGATCGTGCACGCGGTGAACCTCGGTGTGAATGTCATCACAACGTCGGTGGATGTCTGCCTGCTGACCGCGGACGCCATCGCCGAGATGCACCAGCCCGACTCGCCCGAGCAGCAGTTGCAGGCGGCCATCGCATACGCGATCGGCCACAACGTGGTCGTGGTCAACTCG
Source organism: Candidatus Melainabacteria bacterium (assembly GCA_963780635.1). GTDB lineage: Bacteria > Actinomycetota > Actinomycetes > Mycobacteriales > Pseudonocardiaceae > DATEPR01. Next base: position 446,624 of record CAWACW010000011.1, on the reverse strand, counting down.
GCAGGGAACGTGGCGGCACAGTCGGAAGGCGGCCAGCAGTCGGACGACCCGTGCGCGTCGGTGCCGCAGAACGACAATCCGGATCCCAATGCCGTGCGGGAGATCGAGGTGCCCGCGGTGTTCTCGGACAACTTGCTGTCGGTCGCGTCGGTCAGCCCGACGACAGGGTCGGTGTCGGCGTTCTCGGTGTGGGGGCCGTGGGTGAACATCGCGGCACCCGGCGAGGGCATCGACTCGGTCAATCCCGCGGCGGGCGGCCGCGGTCTGGCGCAGCTGTACACGCCGCCGGGCTCGACCGGCCGGCCGACACCGATCCAGGGCACGAGCTTCGCCGCTCCGTATGTGGCGGGGGTGGTGGCGCTCGTCCGGGCGCGTTACCCGAACCTGACCGCGCGCCAGGTGATCGAGCGGATCGAGGACACCGCGCAGCACCCGTCCGGCCCCGGTGGCCGGAACAACCAGATCGGCTACGGCCTGATCGACCCGGTCGCGGCGCTCACCGCGGCGATCCCCGGGCAGAACGGCGTGCCGGCCAACGGCAAGCGACCGGCACCGGTCGTGCTGCCGCGAATGGCGGCGAAGGATTGGACACCAGCCCGGGTCGCGCTGATCGGCACCGCAGCCGGCATCGCGCTGCTACTGACGACGCTGTTCGTGGTCCGAACCATCCGCCGCCGCCACCCACCCAACCGTCCCTGACCCGGCCTTGCCACGCCAAGCGTCCATCGCCGGCCCAGCCCGACCTCACCTCACCTCACCTGGCCCCGCCCGACTTGACCTTGCCCCGCCTGGCCCGGCCTGACCCCGCCTCACCGGCCCTCGCCTCGCCTGGCCCCGCCCGATCGACCTGACCTCGCCCCACCTGGCCCCGCCCGATCCGACCTGACCTCGCCCCACCTGGCCCCGCCCGACTTGACCTGACCTCGCCTCGCGCCCGGCCCCGCCCGACTCCGACCTGACCTCGCCCCACCTGGCCCCGCCCGACTTGACCTGACCTCGCCTCACCTGGCCCCGCCCGACTTGACCTGACCTCGCCTCGCCTGGCCCGGCCCCGCCTGACTTGACCTTGCCTCGCCTGGCCCGGCCCCGCCTGACTTGACCTTGCCTCGCCTGGCCCGGCCCCGCCTGACTTGACCTTGCCTCGCCTGGCCCGGCCTGACCCCGCCTCGCCGCCCCTCGCCTGGCCTGGCCCCGCTTGATGAAATGACCGCTCAATGGACGGCCCGCGGTGCTCGCGCACGTGGTCCCCCTCAAGCTGGCCATTCAGCGGTCGGTCAGTCACCGAGCCACTTCGTGAGACGACCACTGAACGGACGGCCGGCAATGCGCTTATGAGTAACCCGGCGAGTCGACCATTAGACGGTCTGCTGGCGCTCGCTCGATGAGATGACCACTCGATGGCCGGTTCGCGGCGCCCTCCCGGCAGCGAACCTCGCGAGATGACCACTGGGCGGTCAACTGGGGAGCGACTGAGTGAATTAGCCGCCCAATGAGCAGTTCACGGCGCGGTGCTCTCCCGGCGATGAACGTCGCGAGAGTGGGCGTTCGGCGGGCAGCAAGCGGGTTATTTCATGAGATGGCCGCTGAGCGGTCGGTTCACGGTGATCGGCTTCCGGCGGTAATCCTCGCGAGATGGCCATTGGGCGGGCAACTGGCGAGCCCGCTTCATGAGATGACCACTCAATGAGCGGTTCGCCGCGCCATCTCGGTGACGGGCCTCGCGAGTTGACCATTCAGCCGGCGGCTGGCGACCCACTTGATGAGATGACCACTCAGTGGCCGGTTCGCGGTGGTCGGCTCCCGGCGGTAGTCGGCTCCCGGCGGTAGTCGGCTCCCAGCGGTAGTCGCTCCCAGCGGTCCTAGTCGGCTCCCAGCGGTAGTCCTGGCGAGTTGGGCGTTGGGTGGTCAGCCGCCGATGGTGGGGGGTGCTGTGCGGTCGGGCTTGCCGAGGATGTCCTTTACGTCGCCGCTGAGGCGGATCTTGGCCTTGTGTTCCTGGTCACCACCCTTGCCGCTCATGCCACCCATCCCGCCCATGCCGCCCATCGGCGCGCCGCCCTGCTGGCCGCCCGCATCAGCACCGGCACCAGCGCCCGCACCACCGGCGCCGGACTCCTCGATCGGGAGCTGGCCGGACATGCTGTCCGTGGTCGGGTCCTTGATCACGGCCGACACCGGCGGCGGTCCCGACGGCGCCGGTAGCGGTGCTGCCGCGTGCGCGGCAGGCGGCAAACCGGCGTGCTGCGGCGGGGCGGCGTGGGTGGCCTGCGCGCCCTGCGCGGCCACGGAGGCAGAGTCCGCGTGCGCCGCGGGAGCCACTGCATGCCCAGCAGGTCCGGTCGCATGCGCTGCCGGTGCCACAGGATGCGCGGCGAGCGTCGCCGGATGGGCGACAGAAGTCGGGCCGCCAGCACCAGCCGGGTCGGCAGCGGGAGTCGGGCCGGCAGCACCAGCCGAGTCGGCAGCGGGAGCCGGGCCGGCAACACCAGCCGAGTGGGCAGCGGGAGCCATGCTCCCGACGCCAGCCGAGTGCCCAGCGGGAGCCGAGCCTGCGACACCAGCCGGGTGCGGGGTGGCAGCAGCGCCCACGACAGCAGCCGGGTGCGCGACCGGAGCCGGATCGGTGGCATGACCCGGGTGCGCAGGCGCAGCGGTGTTCACAGTCGGCGCCGGGTGGGTGACCGGGGCGGCCTGGGGCGATGTCGTGCGCGGGGGTGTGGGCGTCGGCGCGGGTGCCCAGTTCTGTGCAGGCATCTGGTGGGCCATCGTGATCGAGCCGAACGACTGTCCACCTTGGACACCGTCGCACAGCTCCGCGAATGCCCGCAGGATGTCCTGCACGGACTCGTGCAGTTTGCCGGTCGGCTCGTCCAGCTCGTCGAGGTGCTGTGTGGCCCGCGCCTTGCCCGAGACCGGCACCGTCATCGCGTCCGAAGCCTGGTCGGCCGTGTCGGACAACAGGTCGACCATCTCGCCGACGATCTGCTGGATCGCGTCCGCCGTGCGGTCCAGCCCGTCGGCGATGGCCGTCATCGCGTCGGACAGGTCGTTGCCGGCCAGGCCGACCTGGCGCATGTAGTCCACGAACGAGTCGGCGTCCTTGCCCTGCCAGGCCGCGTCCAGACCGCCGAGCGGTCCGGTCAGCCGCTGGGTGGTCGCCTCGGCGGCCTTGGCCGCGGCGCGCCACCTGTCCGCCTCGTCGTGCAGGTCTGCCCAGTTCCCGTCCACCGGGGTCAGGTGGGACTCGACGGGGTCGTTCACCCCCAGCCTGCCTGCCAACTGGGACACGTAGTCCAGCTGACCCGCGGCCGCTGTCGTCGCGTCACCGCCACCCTGTCGCACCGCTGCCTCCCCCGCTCAGCCCTGGTCGACCCGGCGGAACGCGGCGGCCTGGTCCTCGTCCGACGACGAGTGCGCCCCCGCTACGGTCCGCAGGTTGCCCGCAGCCGACTTCAGCGCGTCCGCCGCACGACCGAGCTGCTGCTGGAGCGTCGTGGCAGCGCCCTGATATGCGGTCGCCGTGCCCAATTGCCTGCCGGCGGCACCGAACGCCGCCGCGGCCAGCGGCGAGTCCGTCAACGTCGTCAGCGCGGCGGTCAGGTCGTCAGCGGCCTGCTCGGCCGTCGCGGCATAGCCCGCCAGCCAGCTCGGGTTGACCTCGATGCCCGCCACAGAACCTCCTCAGCCGCCGTGCGAATGGGACGATCGTCGCACCGCCACGGTTCCCTCGATCGGGGAGGTCAGCCGCCACCACCGGAGTTCGCCTGCTGGGCCGGGCTCGGTACCGGTTGCTGCGTGCTGCCGCCGGGCGACTGTTGCACGCTCAGCGTGTCCAACTGCGAGTTACCGGGCTGCAGCAGCGTGACGATCGGCTCCGGCGCGGGCGGGATGGGCTGGCTGCTGTTGGCGACACCGATCACCTCGGCCGTGTACAGGTCCGGCACGCTGAAGCGCACGCCGCGCGGGTCGATCACGTAGATCTGGCCGTTGGTGAACTCGCCTGCGTTGGTCGCCGCCCGGATCGCGACACCGCCCAGGCTCGGGTTCATGAAGAAGCTGTTGATGGCGCCGGTCGGCGAACCCTGCTGGACGCCGACCATGCTCATCGGCTGGCCGGTGTTCGGGTCCTTCGGGATCTGCAGGTTGAAGCCCACGGTCACCCTGGTCTTGGCCAGCGGCTGCGCGGGGTTGCTGTAGTCCGCCCGCCAGCCCAGGCACACCGCGGGCTTCGAGTCCGCGCTGATGATCGTCGGCACACTGGACGCGTTGGGATAGTTCGTCACGTTCACTTGCAGGCTGCCCGGGTCGCCGTACTGCACGACCGGCACGCCGTCAGTGGCTTCCGGCTGGATGCGGGTGATCTGGGACTGGCCCTGCGAGTGCGCGTACCGCGCGATCTGCGCCGTCGTGTTGGTGACCTGCTCGATCCCGCCCGGCACCACGATGTAGTACCGCACCGCGCCGGAAACCGGGTTCACCTGGAACGCCTCGCCCATGCTCAGGCCCGCGCTCGCCAGTCGCGCCATCGGCGTCCGGGAGAGGTCCAGTCCGGCCGTCGGGTCCTGGATCATGGTCACCGACGGGATGGCGTTGAGCACCGCCGGGCTGACCACCCGGTATTGGTTGCGGTTGATGTTCAGCGCTGTCCGCACCGCCGGATTGTCCTGGACCACTGCCCGGACCGCGCTGTCGTTGCGGAAGTTGGCGTTGCCCGTGAGGCCGTAGACCAGGTTCAGCGTCCGGCCGCCGTCGCTGGACACCAGCAACGCCTGGTCGGATCCCAGGTTCTGGCCGATGTCGGGCACGCCGACCAGCACCGACGTCTGCAGAGCCTGCTGGGCGGTCGGGTCGGGCGCGTTGGTGTCCGGTTTGACGTAGTCGCACACCGCCCACGTGGTCGGCGCCTGGCCGGGGCTGGGCAGCGACGTCGGCCCGTCCGGGATGCCTTCCATCTGGCCGATCGGGATGCCGATGTTCTGCAGTTGCTGGTCGGTGACCGTGACCGGCGTGACCAGATCGGGCGCGCTCTGCGGGGCTGTCTGGTCGCTACCGCTGGAGCTGCGCTGCTGGGCGGCCGCGAGCAGCAGTCTGCCGGACACCACGTTGAACACGGGCAGCAGTTCGTGCGGGCTCTGGTTGACCACGTACACCGAGCCGGAAGGTTGCGCGATCACGATGCCGCTGTCGGGCACCTGGGGCGCCGGCTTCAGCACGGCGAACAGCAGGAAACCCACGAGGCCCACGACACTGATGATCGCGCCGACGACCGTCGATCTCTTGTGCGATCGCATCGGGTCGTGCAGCATCACCGGGTCCTTGCGGACCAGGGCGGACTCCATCCGGCGCAGCACGAAGCGATACGCCTGGACCTGTGACTTGGTCGTCGGTGTTGACGGCATTCTCGTCCTGTAGCTCTCCCGGTCGCGGTACCGTTCGGCAGAATAGTCCGCCTACGTTCGCTGCGTGGCGGCTTTCGGGGAGACCGGACGACAGCACGAGGGGAAGACAGAGCGGATGGCGGTAACGACACCACGACCGGGGCCGCCCGCGCCGGGGATGGCGACCGGGCCCGCAGGCTCGGGCGCGGCGCGACCCGCCGCACCGTCACCCGTCCGTGCCGCCATCACCGCCCGCAGGCGCACGATCGGTGCCAGCCTCGGTGCGTTGCCGGTGGCCAACCTCGTGGTGATCGAGGTCGGGGTGGCCGTCGGGCTCATCCTGCTGGCGATCAACATCCACATGTTGCTCTACGTCGCCGCCGGCGTGGTGGTGATCGCGCTGCTGATCGCCCTGTTGCGCTGGAGCGGCAGGTGGTTCACCCAATGGGTGAGATTGACGCTCCGTTACATGTTCCGTTCACATGCACAGGAGGTCGATCCGGTCCCTACCGCGGACGAAACGCCGACCCCGGACGCGCAGGCCGTGCTCGGCCCGGACGACGCGCGGGTCAACCTGCTGCGGCTGGTCGTACCGGATCTGGTGGTGGCACAGGGCACCGACCACGAACACCGCCAGGTCGGCATCGCATGGCACGACGGCTCGTGGACGGCCGTCCTGCTTGTCGAGCCCATGCCCGCGCTGATCAGCCAGGTCGGTGCCACGCCGAACCTGCCGCTGGGCGCGCTCGCACCCTGCCTGGAGGACCGCGGCGTGGTGCTGGACGCGATCCAGGTCATCTGGCACTGCTACCCGGGAAGCGCGTCCCTGCCCGCGACGTCGCCCGCGCTGGCCTCCTACCTCGAGGTGCTCGGCCCGCTGCCCGCCGCCGCGCGACGGACCACGTGGATCGCGGTCCGCCTTGACCCGAGGCGCTGCCCCGCCGCCATCTCCGAGCGCGGTGGTGGCGTCGTCGGTGCGCACCGGGCGTTGATCGGCGCGCTGTCCCGAGTCCGTAGTGCGCTGGAGGGTCGTGGCGTGCCGACCAGGCCGCTGGACCCGGACGAGCTGCTGCGCTCGGGCGTGTCGGCGGCCGAGCTGGTGGGTGCGGCACGGGCCAACGTGCGCGTCGGTATGCGGGAGCGCTGGACCGGCGTGACCACGGCCGGGATCGGGCACGCGAGCTACGCGATCACGCACTGGCCCAAGGGCCGCAACGTCAACAGCATCAACGGTTTGACCGGTATCCGGGCGCTCTCGTCCACTGTGGCCATGTCCATCTCGCCGACCGGCGAGGACGGCCAGGTGGGGCTGCGCGGGCTGGTCAGGGTGAGCGCCAGGACGCCCGGTGAGCTGCAGGACGCGAACCAGCGGCTGCACGGGATGGCCCGCAAGCTCAACGTGTCGCTGACGCCGTTGCGCGGCCTGCAGGTCGCGGGTCTGGCGGCGACGCTCCCGTTGGGGGGTGCGGCCTGATGGCCAGGAGCAGGGTGCTGGACACCCGCAGCCAGTCCGGTGTGGCACCGGAGTTCCTGGTGTCGCCCGACATGCTCGATGCGGTCAGCCCGTCGGGTGACCGGGGCGGCATGGTGCTGGGCTCCGGCATGAACAACGAGCCGCTGGCGGTGTCGGTGCTACGGCCGTCGCCGACCAGGATCGTCTGCGTCGGCGGGCTGTACCTGGCGCGGCAGCTCGCGTTGCGCGCGATGGCCACCGGTGCCTGGGTGGTGGTCGCCACGGCCCGGCCCGCGTCCTGGCAGGTGCTGGCGAAGGCGGCGGGCGAGGGCCCGGACGGCAGGCCGGTGCCGCTGGTACAGATCCGCAGGCTCAACCCGGTGGAGCTGCCCAGGGCCACCGAGGACGGCCCGCTGCTGGTCATGCACGACGGCGGCTCGACGCCACAGGAGCTGTTCCCGCCACGCACGCCCTGGCAGACGACGGTGTACGTGCTGCCCTACCTGCATCCCCAGGCGACCGCGATGGCCAACTCGGCCGACCTGGTACTCCTGCAACGCCAACCACTCGGCCAGGCCCAACTCGCCGGCCGCATCTGGCGACTGCCGCCACCGCTGGTCCAGCAGCTGACCAATCTCAAGGAGGACCAGGTCGTGGCGCTGGGCCGCAACCTGTGGCGCCCCGTGCGTCTGCTGACCACGCCGAAGGAGCAGCAGATTCTCGGGCCGGTGCGCCGGGGCGATTGACGGTTGCGGTTCGGATCGGGTGTCACGGCTGCCGCCACCCACCCCGAGCCGGAACCGAACCGCTCCGACGCGAACAGCCGACTACGTCGTGCTTCGCGGTTGCGCCAGCAGTTCGGCCACTGCCGTCGACACCAGGGGTCGCATCATGGTCAGGTCGATGCCGATCGTGGCCAGCGCCTCAGCCCCTGTGCCGCCCGCCACCGACAGAACCCCCAGCAGCACGTGCTCGGTCCCGACGAAGTCGTGGCCCAGCTCCGTTGCCGCCGCGATCGCGCCTTCGATCGCTTGCTTGCCCTGCGGGGAGAACGGGATGTGCCCGCGCGCGAAATGGCGGCCCTCCGGTGCCATCCGTTCGGTGACCGCCGCACGCACTGCCTCCGCCGAACCGGCTCGCGTGGCCAGCAGCTGGGCAGCCAGGCCCCGCGGCTCGTCCAGCAGTCCCAGCAGCAGATGCTCAGTGCCGATGTGCTCGTGCCTGCGGCTGCGCGCTGCCTCCTGGCTCAGTACGACCGCGTGCCGCGAGAGATCCGTGAACCGGTTGAAGGCCTCCGGCGCGTGGCGCTGCTGGGCCGCCTGCTTGGACACGCCGATGGCCTGGCCGATGTCGCTCCAGGACGTGCCTTCGGACTTCGCGATGGCGATGTAGTGGCCGATCAGCTGGTCGCCGAGCGCGCCCAGCGTGTGCGCCCTCGCGTCGGCTTCGGTGATCTTGGCCAGTGCGTTGCCATGCGGCAGGTCGGCGTCGATGTTCTCGATCAGGTCGGTCAGCGTGACGTTGAGTGGGCTCATGCGTCAACCATAGGTTGACGTCATGTCGTCGTCAAGCGTGGGTTGACGAGTCGATTTGTCGACAAATCGACTACTGGCGGACCCTGATATTGCGCGTGCGCTCGGCGCGCTCGGCCAGTTCGGCGTCCGGTGGGTAGTCCACGCCCAGCAGTGTCAGGCCGTGTGCCGCCGCGACGGCGATGGTGCTGGGTCTCGTGGTCGCCGACAGCAGCGCCATCGGCCAGTCGACCGGCAGCCTGCCCTCGCCGACCGCGAGCAGCGCCCCGATCAGACTGCGCACCATCGAATGGCAGAACGCGTCCGCCGATACCCGTGCCACCAGCACGCCGTCGGCCTGCCGCGTCCAGTCCAGGCGCTGCAGCTCACGGATGGTGGTCGCGCCCTCCCGCCGCCGGCAGAACGCGACGAAGTCGTGCTCGCCCAGCAACAACGCGCCCGCCTCGTTCAACCGGGCCACGTCCAGCGGCCGGTACCAGCTCAGTGTGTCCCGTCGCTGCAACGGCAACGCGCCGAACGGGTTGTCCGCCACTCGGTAGGCGTAGTGCCTGCGCAGCGCGGAGAACCTCGCGTCGAACTCCGGCGGCACGGGCCTGGCGGACAGCACGCGCACGTCCGGCGGCAGCATCCGGTTCCACCGGCCGACCAGCCGGTCCAGGTCCTCGGTGTGCGGGTGGACCTCCAGGTGCGCCACCTGGTTCGTCGCGTGCACCCCGGCGTCGGTCCGGCCCGCGACCACCAGCTTGACCGGTGGGCGGCCGCCGGGACCGTGCACGGCCAGCACCTCGGCCAGCACACCCTGCACCGTCCGCCTGCCGGGCTGGGTGGCCCAACCGGAGAAATCGGTGCCGTCGTAGGCGAAGTCCAGGCGGATGCGGACGAGCCCGCCGTCCCTTGCGGGAGCGGCGGGCTCGTTCGTCAGGTGGTCCGTCGTCAGGACTCGTCCTTCTTGGCGTCGTCCGGCACGGCGTCCTCGGCAGCGGCCTCGTCCGTGACAGCGGCCTCGTCCGTGGCAGCCTCCGCGGCTTCGGCGTCCGCCTCCGCGGTCTCGACCATGTCGGCGGTGACCTCGCTGTCGACGACCTCGGCCGGAGCCTCGTCGTTCACGACGTCCTTGGCCGGAACCTCGGTCGCCTGGCTGGTCGCGGGCCGGCTGCGCCGGGCCGCTTCTGCCTCCGCGGTGGCGGTCTGCTCGGCCACCAGTGCGATCACGGCCATCTTGGCGTTGTCACCCTTGCGGGGCATCGTCTTGATGATCCGGGTGTAGCCACCGTCGCGGGTCGCGAAGAACGGACCGATCTCCGCGAACAGCTTGTGGACGATGTCCTTGTCCCGGATGGTCTTCATGACCTCACGGCGGTTGTGCAGATCGCCGCGCTTGGCCTTGCTGATCAGCCGCTCGGCGAACGGCCGCAGCCGCTTCGCCTTCGCTTCGGTGGTGGTGATCCGGCCGTGCTCGAACAGTGACGTGGCCAGGTTGGCCAGCATCAACCGCTCATGAGCCGGCGACCCGCCGAGACGGCGGCCCTTGGTCGGGGTCGGCATATCTTGCTCCTCGTTGCGATACAGCCGAGCCGTCCACTAGGGACGGTCAGAGCTGCTCCGTCTCTGCGTAGTCGTGGCCGTCGTCGTGACCGCCGTCCAGGTGGGTGTCGACGCCCCAGCCGTCCGCCGGGTAGTCCGAGGCGGCAGCCGACGGGTCGAACCCGGGCGGGCTGTCCTTCAGGGCCAGACCGAGGCCGACGAGCTTCATCTTGACCTCGTCGATCGACTTGGCACCGAAGTTGCGGATGTCGAGCAGGTCGGCCTCGCTGCGCGAGACCAGCTCGCCGACGGTGTGGATGCCCTCGCGCTTCAGGCAGTTGTACGACCGGACCGTGAGGTCCAGGTCCTCGATCGGCATCGCGAACGCAGCGATGGTGTCCGCCTCGGCGGGCGACGGGCCGATCTCGATGCCCTCCGCGTCCACGTTCAGCTCGCGGGCCAACCCGAACAGCTCGACCAGCGTCTTGCCGGACGACGCCACGGCGTCCCTCGGCGTGATCGACGGCTTGGTCTCGACGTCCAGGATCAGCTTGTCGAAGTCCGTGCGCTGCTCGACACGGGTGGCCTCGACCTTGTACGTCACCTTCAGCACCGGCGAGTAGATGGAGTCGACCGGGATCCGGCCGATCTCCGCACCAGCCTGCTTGTTCTGCACGGCGGGGACGTAACCGCGACCGCGCTCGACGACGAGCTCGATCTCCAGCTTGCCCTTGCTGTTCAGGGTGGCGATGTGCAGGTCGGGGTTGTGCACGGTGACACCGGCGGGCGGCACGATGTCGCCCGCGAGTCACCACGCCCGGCCCCTGCTTGCGCAGGTACATGGTCACCGGCTCGTCCTCCTCGGAGCTGATGACCAGCTCCTTGAGGTTCAGGATGACGTCGGTGACGTCCTCCTTGACGCCCGGCACAGTCGTGAACTCGTGCAGCACGCCGTCGATCCGGATGCTGGTGACAGCCGCGCCCGGGATGGACGACAGCAGAGTCCGGCGCAGCGAGTTGCCGAGCGTGTAGCCGAAACCAGGCTCGAGCGGCTCGATGGTGAACCGGGAGCGGGTCTCGTTGACAGTGTCCTCGGCCAGTGACGGCCGCTGGGAAATAAGCACTTCAGCGTTCCTTTCGCAGTGGCGCCCGCCATATGACGCCTACTGATGGCGACCCGGCCTCTCGACCGGGGCGGCTCCGGGTGGCAGCACCACCCGGAGCCCACCGATCACTTCGAGTAGAACTCGACGATCAGCTGTTCCTGGACCGGGGTGTCGATCTGAGCCCGCTCCGGGAGTTGGTGGACCAGAATCCGCAGCGTGGACGGCACGATCTGCATCCACGCCGGGATCGGGCGGTCGCCCATGGTCGCCCTGGCCACCTCGAAGGGCAGCGTCGGCAGCGACTTCGGACGAACGTCGATGATGTCCCACTTGGACACCTGGTAGCTGGGCACGTTCACGGCCTTGCCATTGACCGTGAAGTGACCGTGGCTGACCAGCTGCCGGGACTGCCTGCGGGTGCGGGCCAGGCCGGCACGGTAGACCACGTTGTCCAACCTGGACTCCAGCAGCTGGAGCAGGTTCTCACCGGTCTTGCCGGGCCGACGGGCGGCCAGCTTGTAGTACTTGCTGAACTGTCGCTCCAGCACGCCGTAGGTGAAGCGCGCCTTCTGCTTCTCCTGCAGCTGGAGCAGGTACTCGCTCTCCTTGATCCGACCGCGGCCGTGCTGGCCGGGCGGGTAGGGGCGACGTTCGAACGCCTGGTCGCCGCCGACGAGGTCGACCTTGAGTCGGCGAGACTTGCGCGTGACGGGTCCGGTGTAACGAGCCATGATGTGCTACTCCTCCCCGCCCTAGACCCGGCGCCGCTTGGGCGGACGGCAGCCGTTGTGCGGCTGCGGGGTCACGTCCTGGATGTTGCCGACCTCAAGGCCGGCCGCCTGCAACGACCTGATCGCGGTCTCCCGGCCGGAGCCAGGGCCCTTCACGAACACGTCGACCTTCTTCATGCCGTGCTCGGCAGCCTTGCGGGCGGCGTTCTCCGCGGCCATCTGCGCCGCGAACGGCGTGGACTTGCGGGAACCCTTGAAGCCGACGTGCCCTGCCGACGCCCAGGCGATCACATTGCCCGCGGGGTCGGTGATGGACACGATCGTGTTGTTGAACGTGCTCTTGATATGGGCGTGCCCATGCGAGATGTTCTTCTTTTCCTTGCGCCGGACTTTCTTTACCCCGGCGCCGGTACGGGACTTCGGTGGCATGCTGTCGGTGTTCTCCTCAACCGTGAGTGGCGACCGGGCTACTTCTTGCCGGCCTTCTTCTTGCCGGCGACCGTCTTCTTCGGGCCCTTGCGGGTGCGGGCGTTGGTCTTCGTCCGCTGACCGCGCACGGGCAGGTTGCGACGGTGCCGCAGGCCCGCATAGCAGCCGATCTCGATCTTGCGGCGGATGTCGGCCGCTACCTCACGGCGGAGGTCACCCTCGACCTTGAAGTGTTCTTCCATGTAGTCACGCAGCGTGGCCAAGTCTTCGTCGGTCAAGTCGCGCGAACGCAGGTCGGGGCTCACTCCGGTGGCCGCCAGCGTCTGCTTGGAACGCGTGCGACCGATACCGAAGATGTAGGTCAGTGCGATCTCCATCCGCTTGTCGCGGGGGAGGTCGACGCCCATGAGTCGTGCCATTCGGCGTTGTCTCCTCTGTCCATCGGCTTCAGGTTTGCTCCCTGACCGCCCCGCGGCCGACTCTGCTGTCCGCGGGCCCCGGCCTGAAGTCCGGGGGTGCACCTGGCCGCGTCTGGCCAGGCAGGTGCTGGGAGTCCTCTGTTGGTTGTCGTCAAGCGATGTGCGACGAGTGGTCCGCTCAGCCCTGGCGCTGCTTGTGGCGCAGGTTCTCGCAGATCACCATGACCCGCCCGTGACGGCGGATCACCTTGCACTTGTCGCAGATCTTCTTGACGCTCGGCTGAACCTTCACGCCTGTTGCTCTCCTGCTGGATGTCCGTCACTACTTGTAGCGGTAGACGATGCGTCCTCGGGACAGGTCGTAGGGCGAGAGCTCCACGACTACTCGGTCCTCGGGCAGGATGCGGATGTAGTGTTGCCGCATCTTGCCGCTGATGTGCGCTAGGACCCGGTGGCCGTTCTCCAATTCGACGCGGAACATCGCGTTGGGAAGTGGCTCGACCACGCGGCCCTCTACCTCGATGGCCCCGTCCTTCTTGCCCATGTCCTCCGCGTTTCGTGACGGTGATGTGGGATCACATAGCCCCTGGTGAGTGGCTACGCCAGGGCACCCGGCAACCCCACTTCCGAACGTTCGAGATAGAGATCCCCGAGTTGACCTGGAATCGCAGGCACGACGGAATGGGTGCTACCTGGTGCACCACCTGTCAAGTGTACGCGCAGGCCCGCTGAGCACCCAAATCGGGCTCACTCGCCGCCGGGCAGGGCCCTGCGGCCACCGTCGTCGCCACGGCCCACGATCGACCACCACAGCACTCCCAGCACCGCACCGGGCACCGCCAGCCACAGGAACCACGGGTAGACGAACTGTCCGGTGGTCACGCACACCAGACCCCAGACCACCAGGTTCACCGCGACGATCGACGTCCAGATGATGTTGAGGACCCGCAGCGCGGTCGGCGTGTGCCGGCGAACGACCGGTCGTGCCGGCTGCGGCACGGCCACGGGGTGGTAAGGCGTCTCGGGCAGGTCTGCCGTCAGTTTGGCCAGCTCACCACGGGTCGCCGCCTGCCAGGCCGCACCCAGGCGCGAGTCGAACTCGGCGAGGGTGATCATGCCCTCGGCATGGGCGGCCTGCAGCCGGTCGGCGGCGGCCTTCCGATCGACGTCGGACACCCGCATCAGCTCAGGGGGCACTTCTTCAGCCACGTGAGTATCTTGCCACCTGAAGGGTCAGCGTTGTGCGGGAATTGCCGGATCGCAGGGAGACGAGCGGCAAGCCAGGCGTTTCCGCAGGCAGATGAGGCTGTGGGCGCCGGAGGCGGCGATGGCCAGCAGGGCCCGGGCTGTGGTCGCGCTGCCGGTTGAGGCCCGGACAAGCCAGTTGCGAGGTGCCGGCGTTGGGTTCGGCGGCCGATGGTTCTCCGGCAGGGGTGCGCTACTCGCGTTGGGCTCGGCGGGCGGCGGTTCGCCAGGTGCCGGCCGTGCCCGGCGCGCGCTCTACTCCTTCGGATCCGTGAGGATCCAGGGACCGTCGTCCGTGACCGCTATCGAGTGCTCCCAGTGGGCTGCCCTGGTGCCGTCGCTCGTGACGACCGTCCAGCCGTCTGCCAGTTCGTCCGTGTCCGGGTCGCCGAGCGTGAGCATGGGCTCTACCGCGATGGCCATGCCCGCGCGCAGGCGGGGCCCGCGCCCCGGCTTGCCGTAGTTGGGCAGGAACGGGTCCATGTGCATGGACGTGCCGATGCCGTGGCCGCCGTAGTCGGGGACGATGCCGTACTTCCGGCCGTCGCGACGCTCCGCCTCGTGGACCTCGGTCTCGATGGCGTACGACACGTCGGTCAGCCGATTGCCGGGCAGGAGCGCCTCGATGCCCGCGTACATCGATGCCCTGGTCGCCGCCGACAGCTGCTCGTCGACCTTCGTGACCGTGCCGACGGGGACCGTGACCGCCGAGTCCCCGTGCCAGCCATCGAGGATGGCGCCGCAGTCGATCGAGATCAGGTCACCTTCGGCCAGTACCTGGGACTTGGCCGGGATGCCGTGCACGACCTGCTCGTTGACCGACGCGCAGATGGACGCCGGGAAGCCGTGGTAGCCCAGGAACGACGGCACGGCACCGGCGTCCCGGATGGACTGCTCTGCCAGCTGGTCGAGCTCCCACGTGCTGACGCCCGGCCGAACGTGGTCGGTCAGCAGCGTGAGAGTGCGCGCGACCACCAGGCCGGCCGCACGCATGGACTGCAGCTCGCCCGTTGTCTTGACTTCGATTTCCCTGCCTCGCCGCAACATGGGTGCGCCCGTCAGACGTCCACGCGCAGGGCGGACAGGACGCGTGCGGTCACGTCGTCCACGTCGCCCAGCGCGTCCACGGTCAGCAGCTTGTCGCGGTAGTGATCGAGCAGTGGTGCGGTCTCCTTGCGGTAGACCTGCTGCCGGTTGCGGATCACGTCCTCGGTGTCGTCGGCCCGGCCCCTGGCCAGCAGCCGCTTCACCAACTCGTCCTCGGGCACGCGCAGCTCGATCACGGCGTCGAGCGAGTGACCCTCGCCGGCCAGGATCTTCGCCAGCACGTCCGCCTGGGCGACGTTGCGCGGGAACCCGTCCAGCAGGAACCCGTGCTTGGCGTCCGTCTCGCTCAGCCGCTGCCGGACCATCTCGTTGGTCACCGAGTCGGGCACCAGATCACCGGCGTCGAGGTAGCGCTTGACCTCACGGCCCAGCTCGGACTCGTTGCTGATGTGCGCCCGGAACAGGTCACCGGTCGAGATGTGCGGAATGCCGAGCTTCTCGCTCAGCACAGCCGCCTGGGTACCCTTGCCCGCTCCAGGCGGGCCGACGAGGACAAGTCTCACTACCGCAGGAACCCTTCGTAGTTGCGTTGCATCAGCTGGCTCTCGATCTGCTTCACCGTGTCGAGTCCGACGCCGACCATGATCAGGACGGCGGTACCACCGAACGGGAAGTTCTGGTTGTTCCCCTGGCCGGTCAGGCCGAGGAAGAAGTTCGGCAGTACAGCGATGATGCCCAGGTAGAGCGAGCCGGGGAGGGTGATGCGGTTGAGGACGAAACGCAGGTACTCGGCCGTAGGCCTACCGGGCCGGATACCGGGGATGAACCCGCCGAACTTCTTCATCTCGTCCGCACGCTCGTCCACGTTGAACGTGATGGTGATGTAGAAGTACGTGAAGAAGATGATCAGCAGGAAGTAGACGATGATGTAGACCCAGTTGTCCTGGTTCGTCAGGTACGTCTGGATGAACTGCTGCCACCGCGACACCGAGGTGCCGTTGCCCACCAGGTTCGCCACCAGGTTGGGCAGGTACAGCAGGGACGAGGCGAAGATGACCGGGATGACGCCCGCCTGGTTCACCTTCAGCGGCAGGTAGGTCGACGTGCCGCCGTACATGCGGCGGCCGATCATGCGCTTGGCGTACTGCACCGGGATCCGGCGCTGGCCCTGCTCCATGAACACGACGCTGGTGATGATCGCCAGACCGAACACGCAGACCACGGTGAAGACCAGCGCGTGGCCGTTGTCCAGGATCGACTTGCCCTCGCTGGGGATGCGGGACGCGATGTTGGCGAACATCAGGATCGACATACCGTTGCCGACGCCGCGCTCGGTGATCATCTCGCCCAGCCACATGATGATGGCGGTACCGGCGGTCATCGTGACGACGATGATGCCCAGCGCCCACACCGACTGGTCCGGGATGACCTGCTCCTGGCAGTTACCGAACAGCTGGCCGCGGATGGCCAGCGCGATGATGCCGGTGGACTGCAGGATCGCCAGGCCGATGGTCAGGTACCGGGTGTACTGGGTCAGCTTGTTCTGACCCGACTGACCTTCCTTCTTCAGCTGCTCGAACCGCGGGATGACCACGGTGAGCAGCTGGATGATGATGCTCGCGGTGATGTAGGGCATGATGCCCAGCGCGAAGATCGACAGCTTGAGCAGTGCGCCACCGCTGAACAGGTTGATCAGCTGATAGACACCGCTGGTGTTCAGACCGGCGGTGCAGTCGCTCACACTCTTGTACGACACGCCGGGCGCGGGCAGGGTCGCGCCGATCCGGTACACAACGATGATCCCGAGCGTGAACAGGATCTTCTTGCGTAGGTCCGGCGTCGCGAAAGCCGAGCGGAATGCGCTGAGCACGCGAGACCTCCTGGGCGGTACCTGCCGCACTGCGGCTTGGCCCTAGTTCGGTTGCCGGCGGTAACCGGCGCGGGGTAGGACGACCTGCTGGCAGGCCTCTCGCACCACGTGCCCACGGACACGAAGCGCGACCCCGACTCTAACAGGCCACTGCCGCCCGTTGACCTGCCCGTCGCCGATTCCACCGTGTCGATCAATTACAAGATGTGACGTCGACAGACGGCAGGCGAGTTGCCTATGTTCGCTTCGTGCCCGCCGGCCTGGACGCCGTGCGCACAGCCCTGGCCGGTCGCGGTCCCGTGGTGATGTCCTGACGTGGCGGGGTGCGGCCGCACCACCCCGGCCAGGTGCTCCGCCGTTACGAGACCGGTGCGCTCGACCACCTGAAGACCGGCCCCGAGGAGGACCGCCATGACCGACCCCGCAACCGGAACCTTCGTCTACGTCACACACATCGCCGCCAGCAGGGAGCGCGTCTGGGAGGCGCTGACGAGCCCCGAGTACACCCGGCGCTTCTGGCACGACCGCGTCATGGAGTCCGACTGGCGGTTCGGTTCGGTCATCAGGTTCACGCACGACCAGGACGACAGCGTCGACTCGTACGGCACCGTGCTCACCTGCGACCCGCCGCGCCTGCTGAGCTTCTCCTCGGTCGACCACGACGGCCTGGCGACCATCGTGACGTTCGAACTGGTCGCCACCGGGGACGTGGTCGCGCTCACCGTCACGCACGACGGCCTGGACACCGAAGGCGCGATGTACCGGCTGATGGGCTACAGCTGGTCGTTCGTGCTGTCCAACCTCAAGACCCTGCTGGAAACCGGCCGGATCCTGCCGATGCCCGAGTCGGTGCCACTCGCCTACCGGTGACCGTCGAGCACCTCGTGCAGGCTCACCGCGATGAGCGCCGCGTCCGCGGGTGCGACGGTCAGCGTCACCCCGTCGTTGGTCATCAGGTAGCGACCCTCGTTCGTGTCGAACCACGACACGACCGGGATGCCGCGCAGCAGCTCACCGGAGCGTGGCTCGGCGATGTTCACCCCGAACCGGCCCCCGCGTAACCGGCCCTCGGCCAGGCGCAGCAACAGGTTCACATCCGCGGGCGGGACACCTGTGTCGGTCAGCGCCCACTCGTCGGACTCCAGGAACTTGCGCACGATCGGGACGGGCACGGCCAGCTCGTGACCCGGACCGGCCGGGACCGCGGGCAGCAACGCGACCGCCGCCTCGATCAGGCTGGCCTCCCGGATCGGGCCGACCACCACGGCATCGTCGGTGAGCAGCGCCAGCGCGGCCATGCCGTGCGCCGCCGCGGCCAGTGCGGCGAACGGGCTGCCCTCGTCGCCGACCGCGTCCACCGACCGCTCCGGCACAGCCAGCGCGGTCAGGCAGTCGACCAGCTCCTCCCGCAGCCGGGGGCCCACCGCGAGGCCGCGGTCGGCGAGGCTTGCCAGTACGTCGGAACGGGCCGCGATCGGCGGATCACCGGATCGGACCGCCAGCGGGAACGGCACCGCACCCAGGCCCAGCGCCGACCAGACCACCGCGAACTCGGTCCGGGACAGGGTGACAGCAGGCATCACCGCTCCTCCCGGCCCGGACTCCCCGCCAGGCCGCGGGCAAACATACCGGGCGGCACCGATACCGGCCGCCACAACGCGACGAGGGCCGGCGGGAAGTCTGTCCCCGTCCGGCCCTCGTGCTGCCATCAGCTCAACGCTTCTGCGTCGAGCCTCCAGCCGCATTGATCTTCTCCACCGCGCTGCCCGAGAAGGCATCCGCGGTGATGTCCAGCTTCACGGCGACGTCACCGTTGCCGAGCACCTTGACGAGCTGGTTCTTGCGCACCGCACCGGCGGCCACCAGCTGGTCGACGTCGACCTGACCGCCCTGGGGGAACAGCTCGGCGATGTCGCCGATGTTCACGACCTGGTACTCCACCCGGAAGCGGTTCTTGAAGCCCTTCAGCTTCGGCAACCGCATGTGGATGGGCATCTGGCCACCCTCGAAGCGAGCAGGCACGTTCTTGCGTGCCTTCGTACCCTTCGTACCGCGACCGGCCGTCTTGCCCTTCGAGCCCTCACCGCGACCCACTCGGGTCTTCGCGGTCTTGGCGCCCTCGGCGGGCCGCAGGTGATGAATCTTGATCGTCATGGCGTCAGTCGACCTCCTCGACGGTCACCAGGTGCCGCACGGTGTGGATCAGGCCACGCAACTGGGGGCTGTCCTCGCGCACCACCGACTGGCGGATCTTGCGCAGGCCGAGCGTCAGCATGGTCGCGCGCTGGTTCTGCTTGGTGCCGATGGTGCTGCGCACCTGGGTCACCTTCAGCGAAGCCATGTCACGCCCCCTGTCCGGCACGAGCCCGCAGCATCGCGGCCGGGGCCACGTCCTCCAGCGGCAGACCGCGGCGGGCCGCGACCTCCTCCGGACGCTGCAACCCCTTCAGCGCGGCCACGGTGGCGTGCACGATGTTGATGGCGTTGTCGCTACCCAGCGACTTGCTCAGCACGTCGTGCACCCCGGCGCACTCCAGCACGGCACGCACCGGGCCACCGGCGATGACACCGGTACCGGCACTGGCCGGGCGCAGGAGCACCACACCGGCGGCTGCCTCACCCTGGATGGGGTGAGGGATGGTGCCGGCGATCCGAGGTACGCGGAAGAAGTTCTTCTTCGCTTCCTCGACACCCTTCGCGATGGCGGCCGGCACCTCCTTGGCCTTGCCGTAGCCGACACCGACCATGCCGTCGCCGTCGCCGACGACCACCAGGGCGGTGAAGCTGAAGCGACGACCACCCTTGACGACCTTGGCGACGCGGTTGATCGCGACGACCCGCTCGAGATGCGGAGTCTTCTCCTGGGCCGCCCCGCGGCCGCCACCGTCGCGGCCACCACGCCGGTCCCGGCGCTCACCGCGCTCGTTGCCGCCCTGACCGCCGCCCTGCTGACCGCCGCCGAACTGCCGTGTGCGTCCCGGCATCAGGCGTCCCTCTCAATCCTCATCTGGTACATCAGAACTCCAGCCCACCTTCACGGGCCGCGTCGGCAAGGGCTGCGATCCGGCCGTGGTAGCCGTGGCCACCGTGGTCGAACACCACCTTGTCGATACCGGCCGTCTTGGCCCTGGCCGCGAGCAGCGACCCGACCTGGGCGGCCTTGGCCTTCTTGTCGCCCTCCAGCGCGCGGACGTCCGCCTCCAGGCTGGACGCCGAGGCCAGGGTGTGCCCGGCCAGGTCGTCCACCAGCTGCGCGGTGATGTGCCGCGACGAGCGGTTGACCACCAGCCGCGGCCGTGCGGGCGCGCCGGCGATCTTCTTGCGCAGGCGGAAGTGACGACGGCCCTTCGCGATCCGACGCCTCGTCGAGGCGTCCTTGCCCACCGGCTTGCGCTTGGCGGTACTCGTCGATTCGCTCATGTCACTTACCCGTCTTTCCGACCTTGCGGCGGATCTTCTCGCCCGCGTAGCGGACGCCCTTGCCCTTGTAGGGGTCGGGCTTGCGCAGCTTGCGGATTTTCGCGGCGACTTCGCCGACCTGCTGCTTGTCGATACCGGAGACGGAGAATCGGGTGGGCGTCTCCACCGTGAAGGTGATGCCCTCCGGCGCCTGCACCGGTACCGGGTGGCTGTAGCCGAGGGCGAACTCGAGGTCCCGGCCCTTGGCGACCACGCGGTAACCGACGCCGTAGATCTCCATCTTCTTTTCGTAGCCGTCCGTCACGCCGACGATCATGTTCGCCACGAGCGTGCGCGAGAGGCCGTGCAGCGACCGGCTGCGGCGCTCGTCGTCAGGACGGCGGACGGCCAGGGTGCCGTCGTCGTCGCGCACCACTGTGATGGGTTCGACCACGGTGTGCGCCAGGGTGCCCTTGGGCCCCTTGACACTGACCTGCTGGCCTTCGATGGTCACGTCGACCCCGGCGGGGACGGCGACCGGCAGCTTTCCGATACGAGACATGGCTGCTCTCCCTTCCCCTACCAGACGTAGGCGAGGACTTCCCCGCCCACTCGCTGCTTGCCGGCCTGACGATCGGTCAGCAGGCCGCCGGACGTCGAGATGATCGCGACGCCCAGGCCACCCAGCACCTTCGGCAGATCCGTCGACTTCGCGTAGACGCGCAGTCCCGGCTTGGACACCCGGCGTAGGCCGGCGATGCTGCGCTCCCGGTTCGGGCCGTACTTGAGCTCGACGATCAGGATCTTGCTCTGCTCGCCCTGCTCGGTACGGAAGCCCGAGACGTAGCCCTCACGCTTGAGGATCTCGGCGATGTGCACCTTGAGCTTGGAGTGCGGCATCACCACCTCGTCGTGGTATGCCGAGTTCGCATTGCGCAGACGCGTGAGCATGTCTGCGATCGGGTCGGTCATCGTCATGGGTGACCTCATCTACCTTTCTCGCCGTGGTGCCCAGGAATCACTCCTGGGCCTGCGGCGAAGTGGTGCTTCACCAGCTGGACTTGTTCACGCCCGGCAGCTCGCCGCGGTGCGCCATCTCACGCAGACAGATGCGGCACAGGCCGAACTTGCGGTACACGGCGTGCGGGCGGCCACACCGCTGGCACCGGGTGTAACCCCGGACCTTGAACTTCGGCTTGGCCGCCGCCTTGATGACCAGCGCCTTCTTCGCCATGGTTCAGTTCTCCTTGAACGGGAAGCCCAGCAGCTTCAACAGCGACCGGCCTTCCTCGTCGTTCGTCGCGGTGGTGACCACCGTGATGTCCATGCCGCGCGGCCGGTCGATGCTGTCCGGGTCGATCTCGTGGAACATCGACTGCTCGTTGAGGCCGAACGTGTAGTTGCCGTTGCCGTCGAACTGCTTGGGGCCCAGGCCACGGAAGTCGCGGATACGGGGCAGCGCGATCGTCAGCAGGCGGTCCAGGAACTCCCACATGCGGTCGCCGCGCAGGGTGACCCGCGCGCCGATCGGCATGCCCTCGCGCAGCTTGAACTGGGCGATGGACTTGCGCGCGCGCCGCACCTCCGGCCGCTGGCCGGTGATGGTCGCCAGATCGCGGACAGCGCCCTCGATCAGCTTGCCGTCCCGGGCCGCGTCGCCGACGCCCATGTTGACGACGACCTTGACCACACCGGGCACCTGCATGACGTTGCCGTACTCGAACTGCTTGCGCAGCTCGCCGGCGATCTCCTCGCGGTACCGGGTCTTCAGCCGGGGGACGATCTTCTCAGTTGTGCTCATGATCAGATGTCCTTCCCGTTTCGCCGGGCCACGCGTACGCGCTTCCCGTCGTCGTTCGTGCGGTAGCCGACGCGGGTGGGCTTACCGTCGGCGTCCACCACCATCACGTTGCTCACGTGGATCGTCGCTTCCTGGGTCACGATCCCGCCCGACTTCGCGCCGCGCTGGGTCTGGCTGACCCGGGTGTGCTTCTTGATCCGGTTGACGCCCTCGACGAGGACGCGGTCGCGGTCCGGGTAGGACTGAATGACCTTGCCCTTGGCACCCTTGTCCTTGCCCGCGATGACAACAACCGTGTCACCCTTCTTGACCTTCATGTCAGAGCACCTCCGGTGCCAACGAGATGATCTTCATGAAGCGCTTGTCCCGGAGCTCACGGCCGACCGGGCCGAAGATGCGCGTGCCCCTCGGCTCGTTGTCGGGGCGGATGAGCACCGCGGCGTTCTCGTCGAAGCGGATGTACGAGCCATCCGGCCGGCGCCGCTCCTTGGAAGTGCGGACGATGACGGCCTTGACCACATCGCCCTTCTTCACCCCGGCTCCGGGGATGGCGTCCTTGACCGTGGCGACGATGATGTCGCCGATGCCCGCGTAGCGGCGCGACGAGCCGCCGAGCACACGGATGCACAAGATCTCCTTGGCACCCGTGTTGTCGGCGACACGCAGTCGCGACTCCTGCTGAATCACTGCAACTCCTGACCCGTTGTGGCACGCCAGATTTCCGACCTGACGCGCGCGGTCCGTCCTACTTGGCCTTCTCGAGAATCTCCACCAGCCGCCAGCGCTTGGTCGCCGACAGCGGACGGGTCTCCATGATGCGCACGCGGTCCCCGACACCGGCGGTGTTCGCCTCGTCGTGCACCTTCACCTTGCTGGTGGTGCGGACGACCTTGGCGTACCGGCGGTGCTTCTTGCGGTCCTCGAGCTCGACCACGACCGTCTTGTCCATCTTGTCCGAGACGATGTAGCCCTCGCGCACCTTGCGGTAGTTGCGCGTCACGGTGCTGGCCGCCTCGGTGGTCACTGCTGCTTCTTCGCTCATGCGGCACCCTCACCCACGTTCTCATCCGGCGACACGGAGAGCCCGAGTTCGCGCTCCCGCATCACGGTGTAGATGCGCGCGATGTCGTGGCGCACCGTACGCAGCCGGCGGTTGTTGTCCTGCTGACCGGTGGCCATCTGGAAGCGCAGGTGGAACAGCTCTTCCTTGGACTCCCGCAGGCGCAGCACCAGTTCCTCGTCCGTCAGCTCACGCACCTGCGAGGCCGGAGTACCCGCCGCCATCAGAAATCACCACCATCTCGCGTGACGATCCGGCACTTCATCGGAAGTTTGTGGATCGCGCGACGTAGCGCTTCGCGCGCCACCGTCTCGTTCGGGAACGTCATCTCGAACAGCACCCGACCCGGCTTGATGTTGGCGATCCAGTACTCGGGCGAGCCCTTACCGGAACCCATCCGGGTCTCAGCCGCCTTCTTGGTCAGCGGACGGTCCGGGAAGATGTTCACCCAGACCTTGCCGCCACGGCGAATGTGCCGGTTGATCGCGATACGAGCGGCCTCGATCTGCCGGTTGGTCACGTAGGCCGACTCCAGTGCCTGGATGCCGAACTCGCCGAAGGTGACCTTCGTGCCGCCCTTCGCAGCACCCGTGCGCTTCGGGTGGTGCTGCTTGCGGTGCTTGACCTTGCGTGGGATGAGCACTACTCAGCCCTCCCCGTTGCTCGCGTTCGGCGTGCTGGGGGCAGCCTCGCCGGCGGTGTTCTCGGTGGCGGCCGGAGCGGTGCCCGCCTGCGCGGCGGCAGCAGCCGCACGCCCGGCCTCGGTGCTCGTGGCCGTGGTGCCGGACGAGCCGGAACGACGCGGCCGCGCGGGGCGGTCGGACCGCTCGCGACGCGGAGCCCGATCGGCCGCCGCGTCCCGCTCGCGGCGCGCGCTGATGCCGCCGACGACCTCGCCCTTGTAGATCCACACCTTCACGCCGATCCGGCCGAACGTGGTGCGGGCTTCGAAGAGGCCGTAGTCGATGTCGGCACGCAGCGTGTGCAGCGGCACGCGACCCTCGTGGTAGTGCTCGGAGCGGGACATCTCGGCACCGCCGAGACGACCACTGCACTGCACCTTGATGCCCTTGACCTGCGGCGAGCGCATGGCGGTCTGGATCGCCTTACGCATCGCCCGACGGAAGGCCACGCGGTTGGACAGCTGCTCGGCCACGCTCTGCGCGACCAGCTGGGCGTCCGACTCCGGGTTCTTCACCTCGAGGATGTTGAGCTGCACCTGCTTCTTGGTGAGCTTCTCCAGTTCGGCGCGGATCCGGTCGGCCTCAGCACCCCGGCGACCGATCACGATGCCCGGACGCGCGGTGTGGATGTCCACCCGCACGCGCTCCCGGGTCCGCTCGATCTCGACCTTGGAGATGCCGGCACGCTCCATGCCGCGGGAGAGCAGGCGACGGATCTTGACATCCTCGCCCACGTACTCCTTGTACTGCTTGTCCGCGTACCAGCGCGACTTCCAGTCAGTGGTGATCCCGAGCCGGAAGCCGTGCGGGCTGATCTTCTGACCCACTAGCGGGCCCCTTCCTTCTGACTCGCACGGCCTCGTGACTGTGCCTTGGCCCTGCCCTTGGCCTGTTCGGCCGGCGACAGTGCCTCCACCTCGATGGTGATGTGGCTGGTCCGCTTGCGGATCCGGTAGGTGCGCCCCTGCGCCCTCGGCCGGAACCTCTTGAGCGTCGGCCCCTCGTCCACGTATGCCGTGGGAATCCACAGCGTGTCCGGGTCGAACCTGCGATTCTCCAGGCCCGCGAGATGTTCCGCGTTGGCCATCGCACTGGCGAGCACCTTCGCCACCGGACCGCTGGCGGCCTGCGGCGCGAACTGGAGCACGGCCAGGGCCTCCCGGGCGGTACGGCCCCGGATCAGGTCGACCACGCGACGCACCTTCATGGGCGTCATGTGGACGTAGCGGGCGCGCGCCACTGCGCGCGGAAGCTCCTCCGCGCCTGCGGCGTCGTTAGCCATGTCTGCTACCCCTTTGTGTACTGGTTCGTGTCACAGCCGGCCTAGCGGCGGCGCGACTTCCTGTCGTCCTTGATGTGGCCCTTGAAGGTGCGCGTCGGGGCGAACTCGCCCAGCTTGTGCCCCACCATGGCCTCGCTCACGAACACCGGGACGTGCTTGCGCCCGTCGTGCACGGCGATCGTGTGACCCAACATGTCCGGGATGATGGTGGACCGTCGGGACCAGGTCTTGATGACCGTCTTCTTGCCCGACTCGTTGAGCACGTCCACCTTCTTGAGCAGGTGGTCGTCGACGAACGGACCCTTTTTGAGACTACGCGGCATCGTTCACTCCCTCCCTGCTCAGCGCTTCTTACCGGTGCGACGACGCCGGACGATGAGCCTGTCGCTTTCCTTGCGGCGGCGAGTACGGCCTTCCGGCTTACCGGCCGGGTTCACCGGGTGGCGACCACCGGACGTCTTGCCCTCACCACCACCGTGCGGGTGGTCGACCGGGTTCATGGCCACACCACGGACGGTCGGGCGCTTGCCCTTCCACCGCATCCGGCCTGCCTTGCCCCAGTTGATGTTGGCGTGTTCGGAGTTGCCGACCTCGCCGATCGTCGCCCGGCACCGCACGTCGACGTTGCGGATCTCGCCCGAGGGCATCCGCAGCTGCGCGTAGGGACCGTCCTTGGCGACCAGCTGCACGCTCGTGCCGGCCGAACGGGCGATCTTGGCGCCGCCACCGGGCCGCAGCTCGATCGCGTGCACCACGGTGCCCGTCGGGATGTTGCGCAGCGGCAGGTTGTTGCCGGGCTTGATGTCGGCGCGTGCGCCGCTCTCCACCCGGTCGCCCTGACGCAGCTTGCCCGGCGCGATGATGTAGCGCTTCTCGCCGTCCAGGTAGTGCAGCAGCGCGATGCGCGCCGTGCGGTTGGGGTCGTACTCGATGTGTGCGACCTTGGCGGGGATGCCGTCCTTGTCCGACCGGCGGAAGTCGATCAGCCGGTAAGCGCGCTTGTGGCCGCCGCCCTGGTGCCGGGTGGTGATCCGGCCGTGTGCGTTGCGGCCGCCCTTGCCGTGCAACGGACGCAGCAGCGACTTCTCCGGCGTCGACCGAGTGATCTCGGCGAAGTCGGAGACGCTGGAGCCACGACGTCCCGGCGTGGTCGGCTTGTACTTGCGGATGCCCATGGTGGTTGTCGTCCCTTACGCGGCGGGGCCGCCGAAGATCTCGATCGGCTTGCTCTCGGCGGACAGGGTGACGATGGCTCGTTTGGTGTCCTTGCGCTTCCCGTAGCCGTTGCGGGTGCGCTTCCGCTTGCCCTGGCGGTTGAGCGTGTTGACGCTGACAACCTTGACACCGAAGACCTTCTCCACCGCGATCTTGATCGCGGTCTTGTTGGCCCTGGGGTCGACCAGGAACGTGTACTTGCTCTCTTCGAGCAAGCCATAGGACTTCTCCGAGACCACCGGGGCGATCAGGATGTCGCGCGGATCGGGGATCACTGCTCGTCCTCCTCGATTTCGTCGCTGCTCGCGACGGCCTTGGCGGACCTGCCGCGGGCCGGACCGGCGACGAGCGCGTCGAACGCTTCCTTCGTGAACACCACGTCGTCGTTGACCAGCACGTCGTAGGTGTTCAGCTGGTCGACGGCGAGCACGTGCACGTCGGCGAGGTTGCGGACGGACAGCCAGCCCGCCTCGTCCCCACGCAGCAGCACGACCAGTGCCTTGCGGCTCTGCACCAGGTTGGCCACGGCCGTGCGCGCGGTCTTGGTGGACGGGCCGTCCGTGTCGACCAGTGCGGTCAGCACGTGCACGCGGTCGCCGCGCGCCCGGTCGGAGAGGGCACCGCGCAGTGCGGCGGCCTTCATCTTCTTGGGGGTCCGCTGCGAGTAGTCGCGCGGGTGCGGGCCATGCGAGACGCCACCGCCGGTGAACTGCGGGGCCCTGGTCGAACCCTGACGGGCGCGGCCGGTGCCCTTCTGGCGGTACGGCTTGCGACCACCACCGCGGACGTCACCGCGGGTCTTGGTGGAGTGCGTGCCCTGGCGGGCGGCGGCCTGCTGCGCGACGACCACCTGGTGCATCAGCGCGATGTTGGCCTGCGCGCCGAAGATCTCGGCCGGCAGTTCGACGGTGCCGTCGGTCTCGCCGGCGGGGGTGTACACGTCGATGACGCGTGCGTCCTGAACCGAGTCGGTCGTCGCCTCGGTCGCAGTCTCGTTCGCACCGGTCACTGTCACTCACCGCCCTTCACTGCGCTCTTGACGAACACCAGGCCGCCCTTGGGGCCGGGGACGGCACCCTTGATCAGCAGCAGACCCGTCTCGGCGTCCACTCGGTGCACGGTCAGGTTCTGCGTGGTCACGCGGACGTGGCCCATCCGGCCGGCCATCCGCACGCCCTTGAAGACGCGGCCGGGGGTGGCGCACGCGCCGATCGACCCCGGCGAGCGGTGCTTGCGCTGCACGCCGTGGCCGGCGCCCAGGCCCTTGAAGCCGTGCCGCTTCATGACACCCGCGAAGCCCTTGCCCTTGCTGGTGCCGGTCACGTCGACCACCTGGCCACCCGCGAAGACGTCGTCGGCCTTGATCTCCTGGCCGATCTGGTACTCGCCCGCGTCGTTGGTCCGCAGCTCGGCCAGCACACGCCTCGGGGTGACACCCGCCTTGGTGAAGTGGCCCGACTCGGGCTTGTTCACCTTGCGGGGGTCGATCGCGCCGAACGCCAGCTGCACGGCCTGGTAGCCGTCCTTCTCCTGGGTCCGAACCTGGGTCACCACGCACGGCCCGGCCTTGACGACGGTGACCGGCACGATCCGGTTCAACTCGTCGAAGACCTGGGTCATACCGAGCTTGGTGCCCAGGATCCCCTTCATCTGCCTGTCAGACATAGCTCTCGTTGCTCTCCGCCCGCGCCGAACGCTTACTGGATGTTGACGTCGACGCTGGCCGGAAGGTCGATGCGCATGAGCGCGTCAACCGTCTTGGGCGTCGGGTCGAGGATGTCGATCAAGCGCTTGTGCGTACGCATCTCGAAGTGCTCCCGCGAGTCCTTGTACTTGTGCGGCGAGCGGATGACGCAGTACACGTTCTTCTCGGTCGGTAGCGGTACCGGACCGACAACACGAGCACCGGTGCGCGTCACGGTCTCGACGATCTTTCGCGCCGACGCGTCAATCGCCTCATGGTCATATGCCTTGAGCCGAATGCGGATCTTCTGTCCCGCCATGGTGGCTGCTCGTTCCTCCCGCGTCGTGTCGTCCGCCGAAAAGCTCCGGCGGACGTCGCTTCGCTCGCCTATTCACAGGTCAATTGCTCGATGGAGCCTGTCTCCGGTCCACGCGGTCGGGCGTGTCGCGTCCGCTGCGCGCACCGGACCTCAAGACTCCGGTCGTCTGGTGGTGGGTCCGAAAGCCGAACCCCGTGCGTCCAGGCCGGCTCACGGCCCACCTGAGGCGCTGGCTACTCGCGTCGGGGGCGGCCGGCTGCGTCCGTGGACGCTCACCGCCGGCCGCCCCGCAACGAGCAACCTGTCAAGGATGCCACACGTGGTTTGTGGCATCCAAATCGGGGCCCCGCGAGCTTGCTCACGGGGCCCCGACGGGTACTACTTGTTGACCGTGGTCACCTGGCCGGCGCCGACGGTGCGGCCACCCTCACGGATGGCGAACCGCAGGCCCTCGTCCATGGCGATCGGCTGGATCAGCTTGACGGACATCTCGGTGGTGTCACCGGGCATGACCATCTCGGTGCCCTCGGGCAGCGTCACAACGCCGGTCACGTCCGTGGTCCGGAAGTAGAACTGCGGACGGTAGTTGTTGAAGAACGGCGTGTGCCTGCCACCCTCGTCCTTGGACAGGATGTAGACCCGGCCCTCGAACTCGGTGTGCGGGGTGGTGGTGCCCGGCTTCACGACGACCATGCCGCGCTCGACCTGCTCGCGCTTGATGCCACGCAGCAGCAGAGCGGCGTTGTCACCGGCCCGGCCCTCGTCGAGGAACTTGTTGAACATCTCGATCGAGGTGACGGTCGTCTTCATCGAGTTCTCCTTGATGCCGACGATCTCCACCTCCTTGTTGACCTCGATGATGCCGCGCTCGATACGACCGGTCACCACGGTGCCACGACCGGTGATCGTGAAGACGTCCTCGATCGGCATGAGGAAGGCCTTCTCGATCTCACGGACCGGCTCCGGGATGCTCTCGTCGACCGCATCCATGAGCTCCATGAGCTTCTCGCCCCACTCGGCGTCGCCCTCCAGCGCCTTGAGCGCGGAGACGCGGATCACCGGCAGGTCGTCGCCCGGGTACTCCTGCGAGGAGAGCAGTTCGCGCACCTCGAGCTCGACGAGCTCCAGGATCTCCTCGTCGTCCACCATGTCGGCCTTGTTCAGGGCCACCACGATGTAGGGCACGCCGACCTGGCGGGCCAGCAGGACGTGCTCACGGGTCTGCGGCATCGGGCCGTCGGTCGCCGCGACCACCAGGATCGCGCCGTCCATCTGGGCGGCACCGGTGATCATGTTCTTGATGTAGTCGGCGTGACCGGGGCAGTCGACGTGCGCGTAGTGGCGCTTGTCGGTCTGGTACTCGATGTGCGCGATCGAGATGGTGATGCCGCGCTGACGCTCCTCGGGAGCCTTGTCGATCTGGTCGAACGCGAACGACTTGTTGAGCTCCGGGAACTTGTCATGCAGGACCTTGGAGATCGCCGCGGTCAGCGTGGTCTTGCCATGGTCGATATGACCGATGGTGCCAATGTTGACGTGCGGCTTGGTCCGCTCGAACTTCGCCTTCGCCACTGGATTGTCCTCCTGGACTTCATATCGCTCCGCCATGCCGTCGGCGTGCTGCCGGTGTGGCCGTCATGACGATTCTGCATGGGCTGTGGTGCGGACCCCGGGGGAACCCGGGGCACCGCTTAAGGAACTGCGGTGCTCCGAGTCGCTTACTCCCCGGTCGCCTTCGCGATGATCTCCTTCGCGACGTTCGCGGGAACCTCTGCGTAGGAGTCGAACACCATCGAGTAGTTCGCCCGACCCTGGGTCTTCGACCGCAGGTCGCCGACATACCCGAACATCTCCGACAGCGGGACCAACGCCTTCACGACGCGGGCACCACTGCGCTCGTCCATGGCCTGGATGTGGCCACGGCGGGAGTTCAGGTCGCCGATGACGTCACCCATGTAGTCCTCGGGCGTCGTCACCTCGACCGCCATCATCGGCTCGAGCAGGGCCGGGTTGGCCTTGCGCGCGGCCTCCTTGAGCGCCATCGAACCGGCGATCTTGAAGGCCATTTCCGACGAGTCGACCTCGTGGTAGGAGCCGTCGTCCAGGGTCACCTTGATGCCCACCAGCGGGTAGCCGGCCAGCACGCCGTACTGCATCGCGTCCTGGGCGCCCGCATCCACCGACGGGATGTACTCCCTCGGGATACGGCCGCCGGTGACCTTGTTGACGAACTCGTACAGCGCACCGTCGTCGGTCTTCGGCAGCGGCTCGACCGTGATCACGATCTTCGCGAACTGGCCGGAACCACCGGTCTGCTTCTTGTGCGTGTACGAGTACTTCTCCACCTTGTTGCGGATGGTCTCGCGGTACGCGACCTGCGGCTTGCCGATGTTGGCCTCGACCTTGAAGTCGGACTTCATCCGGTTGACGAGCACCTCGAGGTGCAGTTCGCCCATGCCCGCGATGATCGTCTGACCGGTTTCCTCGTCCAGTTTGACCTGGAAGGTCGGGTCCTCTTCGGCGAGCTTCTGGATCGCGGTACCCAGCTTCTCCTGGTCGGCCTTGGTCTTCGGCTCGATGGCGACCTGGATGACCGGTGCCGGGAAGGTCATGGACTCCAGCACGATGGGCGCCTGCGGGTCGCAGAGCGTGTCACCGGTGGTGGTGTCCTTGAGCCCGATCGCCGCGTAGATGTGGCCCGCCAGCGCCTCGTCGACCGGGTTCTCCTTGTTGGAGTGCATCTGGAACAGCTTGCCGATGCGCTCCTTCCGGTCCTTGGTCGAGTTGATCACCTGCGTGCCTGCCGCGATCCGCCCCGAGTAGACCCGGATGTAGGTCAGCTTGCCGAAGAACGGGTGCGTCATGATCTTGAACGCCAGTGCCGAGAACGGCTCGTCCGTGCTGGGCCTGCGGGTGGCGACGGTCTCGCCGTCCTGCAGGGTGCCCTCGACGGCCGGCACGTCCAACGGGGACGGCAGGTAGTCGATCACGGCGTCGAGCATGGGCTGGACGCCCTTGTTCTTGAACGCGGAGCCGCACAGCACCGGGAACGCCGAGCGGTCGACGACGATCTTGCGGATGCCCGCCTTGATCTGGTCGACCGTCAACTCCTCGCCGCCGAGGTACAGCTCCATCAGCTCGTCGTCGGTCTCGGCGACGGCCTCGACCAACTGCTCGCGGTACTGGGTGGCGCGCTCCACGAGGTTGGCCGGGATCTCCTCGACCTCGTAGTCCTCGCCCTTCTGCACCTCACCGCGCCAGACGAGGGCACGCATGTTGACGAGGTCGATGACGCCCTCGAACTCGCTCTCCGCGCCGATGGGCAGCTGAATGGGCAGCGGCTTCGCGCCCAGCCGCTCCGAGATGGTCTTGACGGTGAAGTAGAAGTCCGCACCGATCTTGTCCATCTTGTTGACGAAACAGATCCGCGGCACGTCGTACTTGTCCGCCTGGCGCCACACCTGCTCGGACTGGGGCTCGACGCCCTCCTTGCCGTCGAACACCGCGACCGCACCATCCAGCACCCGCAGGTTGCGCTCCACCTCGACGGTGAAGTCGACGTGCCCCGGGGTGTCGATGATGTTGAGCTGGTGGTCTTTCCAGAACGTCGTGGTGGCGGCAGAAGTGATGGTGATACCACGCTTCTGCTCCTCCTCCATCCAGTCCATCGTCGCGGCGCCGTCGTGCACCTCACCGATCTTGTAGTTGATCCCCGTGTAGAAAAGGATCCGCTCGGTGGTGGTGGTCTTGCCCGCGTCGATGTGGGCCATGATCCCGAAGTTACGGACCATGGTCAGGTCGGTCAGCACCTCGCGTGCCACGGAGTCGTCCCCTGTCTTGAGCGGTGGTGCGCTCACTTGAGCGGTGTTCCGGCCGACCGGGTTGGGTCGGCCAGATGGTCACCAGCGGTAGTGTGCGAAAGCCTTGTTGGACTCAGCCATCTTGTGCGTGTCCTCGCGCCGCTTCACGCTGGCGCCGAGGCCGTTGCTCGCGTCGAGCAGCTCGTTCATCAGCCGTTCGATCATGGTCTTCTCCCGGCGAGCACGGGAGAAGCTCACCAGCCACCGGAGCGCGAGCGTGGTGGAGCGGCCGGGCCGCACCTCCATCGGCACCTGGTAGGTGGCGCCACCGACGCGGCGGCTGCGCACCTCCAGCGTCGGCTTCACGTTGTCCAGCGCGCGCTTGAGCGTGACCACCGGATCGGTGCCGGTCTTGTCGCGGGCACCCTCCATGGCGCCGTAGACGATGCGCTCGGCGACGGAACGCTTGCCGTCCTTGAGCACCTTGTTGACCAGCTGCGTGACCAGCGGCGAGCCGTACACCGGATCGGAGATCAGCGGCCTCTTGGGGGCCGGACCCTTACGCGGCATGTCAGCTCTTCTCCTTCTTCGCGCCGTAGCGGCTGCGAGCCTGCTTGCGGTTCTTCACGCCCTGCGTGTCCAACGAGCCCCGGATGATCTTGTAGCGGACACCAGGCAGGTCCTTCACCCGGCCACCACGCACGAGCACCATCGAGTGCTCCTGCAGGTTGTGCCCCTCACCCGGGATATACGCGGTGACCTCGATGCCACTGGTCAGCTTCACTCGCGCGACCTTGCGCAGCGCCGAGTTCGGCTTCTTGGGCGTCGTGGTGTAAACGCGGGTGCATACGCCTCGCCGCTGCGGACTCCCCTTGAGAGCCGCAGTCTTCTGCTTGGCGACCTTGTCCTCGCGGCCCTTGCGGACCAGCTGTTGGATCGTGGGCATAGACCGGCTTTCTCCTGCGTAGGCGTCTCGTGCGCACTCCTGTCGCACACCAGACCTCTGGGTACTGCGTCGCCTCCGTATCCCGAGGTCGGGCGTGTCGCCTGACTTCGGACCCGCGCGGGACCGCTAGTGTCCCTACAGGTTTCGGGAGTCCCCGCGGCCGTTGCTGTGCCGGGAGGCCGTCTGAATTGCCTCACCCGACGCGCGCAGGCACGCGGACCGGCCCGACATGGGTCGGGCACGAGTACCAAAGATACCTGGCGTGCCCTCCGCGGGTCAAAACGGGGGGTGCACAGTCATCGACCGTTGGATGAAACGCACCCGGGGTCACGAACATTCCGCCGCTGCCGCAGGACCTGCCGGTGCGCCGTGACCAGGCCTTACGTGCCGTCGACGGCAGGTGCCGCCCGGCGCGGCCGGACATAGCGACCGGACATCGCCGGGCTTCACCCGGGTGACGGCCACGGCAGGACGGTGAGTGACGGCCACTGCGCACGCCAGCGGGTGGCCTTGGCCTCGTACACGTGCCGGGGGGCGAGCCCGGGGTTGGGCCGGACGACGAGGTTGAAGACGTCGGCGAGGCCGTGCGGCGCGTAGACCTGCCAGCGGCCCGCCACCAGCCGCACGCCCAGGCAGCAGGTGGTCGCCGCGAACGAGTCGATCGCGGCCTCGGCGCACGAGTACGGCGGGCACGGCACGCCGAACTTCCGCTCGTACCAGAGATGGACCCGGGCCTCGTTGCGGATCTCGACCTCGGCGGGCAGCCCGGCACCGCGGATGACCGCGTCCTCGGCCTCCCACGACAGGTCGGTCGGGTCGAAGTAGAACAGGTCGTAGTCCCGGATGCCCTCGGCAGGCGGCCGGCCGCCGACGACGTTCCACACGGTCTGGCACAGGCAGCCCGCCGTGAGGTACCAGCCGGGCAGGTTCAGCGCCGCCGCACGCCGCAGGACGTCGACGAGGACATCGTTGCGGCGCAGCGTGGCGACGAACGCGGCGAGTTGGTCGTCCAGTGGCAGCCTGCCGATCACGGGGCCAGGCTTACCACCGGGGACCGTCACACCTTGGTGCCGCACTCCGAACAGAAGACGGCACCCGGGGCGTTGCCGGCGAAGCCGCAGCCGGAGCAGGCCGCCCTGGTGGCCAGCGACGAACCGCAGGACGAACAGAACTTGCCGCCCGACACCTTGCCGCCACAGTTGGGGCAGCTCACCACGGTCCTGTGCCTGCCGCCACCGCTCAGGTTTCGGCATACCAAGCGGCACAACGGTATGCGATGTCCGGCCGGAGACAGCGAACGGCCCCGGAGACCGAAGTCTCCGGGGCCGTGTGCCGACCTGTGGCGCTTCGCGCCTAGCCCTCCCGCGCCGCGGGCGCGCCAGGGCTCAGCGGAAGTCCCGACCGAAGTCGTAGTCGTCCAGCGGGACCGCGGCACCGGTACCCGTACCGAACACGTCCGGGGTGTAGTAGCCGTCGTCGTAGGACGGGATGGCGTACGCCGCCGCCCGTGCCTCCTCCGTCGGCTGCACCTGGATGTTGCGGTACCGGTTGATGCCCGTACCAGCCGGGATCAACTTGCCGATGATCACGTTCTCCTTCAGGCCGACCAGGCGGTCGGAACGGCCCTGGATCGCGTTGTCCGTGAGGACCCTGGTGGTCTCCTGGAAGGACGCCGCCGACAGCCACGAGTCAGTGGCCAGCGACGCCTTCGTGATACCCATCAGGACCGGACGACCCGAGGCCGGCTCGCCGCCCTCGGCGACGACCCGACGGTTCGCGGACTCGAACTCCGCCCGCTCCACCAGCGACCCCGGCAGGAACTCCGTGGCGCCCGAGTCGATGATCGTCACCCGGCGCAGCATCTGCCGGATGATGACCTCGATGTGCTTGTCGTGGATGGACACACCCTGGGCCCGGTACACCTTCTGGACCTCGTCCACCAGGTGCAGCTGAGCTTCGCGGGGACCCATCACACGCAGCACCTCGTGCGGGTCGGGAGTACCTTCCAGCAGCTGCTGGCCGACCGTCACGTGGTCACCGTCGGACAGCGGACCGTCCGGCGTGGCCGCGATGCGCTGCCGCTTGGACAGCTTGTCGAAGACGATCTCCTCGCTGCCGTCGTCCGGGGTGAGCGTGATCTTCCAGAACCGCTCGCCCTCCTCGATCCGGATGCGACCGTCGACGTCGGCGATCGGCGCCTTGCCCTTCGGCACCCGGGCCTCGAACAGCTCCTGGACACGCGGCAGACCGGTGGTGATGTCGTCACCGGCGACACCGCCCTGGTGGAAGGTACGCATCGTCAGCTGCGTGCCCGGCTCACCGATGGACTGCGCGGCCACGATGCCGACGGCCTCGCCGATGTCCACCAGCTTGCCGGTGGCCATCGAGCGGCCGTAGCAGGTGGCGCACACGCCGACCGCCGACTCGCAGGTGAGCACGCTGCGCACCTTGACCCTGGTGACGTCGCTGCCGAGCAGCTTCTCCAGGGCAGGGTCACCCAGGTCGTCACCACGGTTGAGGATGACGTTGCCGTCGGAGTCCGTGGCGTCCTCGGCGATGGTGCGCGCGTAGACGCTGGTCTCCACGTGCTGGTCACGGATGATCTTGCCGTCCGGACCGAGCTCGCCGATCGGCATGATGATGCCGCGGGTGGTGTCACAGTCGGTCTCGCGAACGATGACGTCCTGCGACACGTCGACCAGCCGCCGGGTCAGGTAACCCGAGTCGGCGGTCCGCAGCGCGGTGTCCGCCAGACCCTTGCGGGCACCGTGCGTGGCGATGAAGTACTCCAGCACGGACAGGCCCTCGCGGAAGTTCGCCTTGATCGGCCGCGGGATGTACTCGCCCTTCGGGTTGGACACCAGACCGTGCATGCCGGCCAGCGACCGGACCTGGGTCATGTTGCCCGCCGCGCCCGACCGCACGATGGTCGGGATCGGGTTGTCCTCGGGGAAGTAGTCCTCCATCGCCTTGGCGACTTCTTCGGTGGCCTGCGTCCAGACCTTGACCAGCTCGTTGTTGCGCTCGGTGTGCGAGAGCTGACCACGCTGGTACCGCTTCTCGACCGCGTCGGCCTTGATCTCGTACTCGTCGAGGATCTGCTGCTTGTTCGGCGGCACCACGACGTCGGAGATGGCGATCGTCACGCCCGACCGGGTGGCCCAGTGGAAGCCGGCGTCCTTCAGCTTGTCCAGCGTCTGGGCGACGGTCACCATCGGGTACCGCTCGGCGAGGTCGTTCACGATGGCCGCCTGGCGCTTCTTGAACAGCGGCTCGTTGATGAACGGGTAGTCGGCGGGCAGCAGCTCGTTGAACAGCACCCGGCCCAGCGTGGTCTCGGCCAGCCAGACGTCACCCGGCTCCCAGCCCTCGGGCTCGGCACCGCGCGGCGGGGTCCGGTCGAGCAGGCGGATCTTGACCAGCGACTGGAGCTCGATCACCTTCCGGTCGTAGGCCATGATCGCCTCGGCCGTGGACGAGAACGCCGAGCCGGCGCCCAGCCCGTCCTCCTTGAGCTTGGTCAGGAAGAACAGACCGGTCACCATGTCCAGTCGCGGCATGGCCAGCGGGCGGCCGGACGCCGGGGACAGGATGTTGTTCGAGGACAGCATCAGGATGCGGGCCTCGGCCTGCGCCTCGGCGGACAGCGGCAGGTGCACTGCCATCTGGTCACCGTCGAAGTCGGCGTTGAAGGCCTCGCAGACCAGCGGGTGCAGCTGGATGGCCTTGCCTTCCACCAGCTGCGGCTCGAAGGCCTGGATGCCCAGCCGGTGCAGGGTCGGCGCGCGGTTGAGCAGCACGGGGTGTTCCGTGATGACCTCTTCCAGCACGTCCCACACCTGCGGGCGGGTGCGCTCCACCATCCGCTTGGCCGACTTGATGTTCTGCGCGTGGTTGAGGTCGACCAGGCGCTTCATCACGAACGGCTTGAACAGCTCCAGCGCCATCGCCTTGGGCAGACCGCACTGGTGCAGCTTGAGCTGCGGGCCGACCACGATGACCGAACGGCCGGAGTAGTCGACACGCTTGCCCAGCAGGTTCTGGCGGAACCGGCCCTGCTTGCCCTTCAACAGGTCGGACAGCGACTTCAGCGGCCGGTTGCCCGGACCGGTGACCGGACGCCCGCGGCGGCCGTTGTCGAACAGCGCGTCGACGGCCTCCTGCAGCATCCGCTTCTCGTTGTTCACGATGATCTCGGGCGCGCCGAGGTCGATCAGCCGCTTCAACCGGTTGTTGCGGTTGATCACCCGGCGGTACAGGTCGTTGAGGTCGGACGTGGCGAAGCGGCCACCGTCGAGCTGCACCATCGGGCGCAGGTCCGGCGGGATGACCGGGACGCAGTCGAGCACCATGCCCTGCGGCGAGTTGCCGGTCGCCTGGAACGCCGCCACGACCTTGAGCCGCTTGAGCGCGCGCAGCTTCTTCTGGCCCTTGCCGTCGCGGATCGTGTCCCGCAGGATGATCGCCTCGGCGTGCACGTCGAAGGTCTGCAGCAGCTTCTGGATCGCCTCGGCGCCCATGTGGCCGATGAAGTAGTCGCCGTAGCGGTCCACCAGGTCGCGGTACAGGAGTTCGTCGGCGATCAGTTGCTTGGAGTCGAGCTTGGTGAAGGTGGTCCAGATCTCGTCGAGCCGGTCCAGCTCGCGCTGGGAGCGGTCGCGGAGCTGGCGCATCTCACGCTCGCCGCCCTCCTTGACCTTGCGGCGGACGTCGCTCTTGGCACCCTCGGCCTCGAGCTCGGCCAGGTCGGCCTCGAGCTTCTGGGCGCGGGCCTCGATGTCGGCGTCGCGGCGGTTCTCCGCACGCTTGCGCTCGACCTGCATCTCGTTCTCGAGCGTGGGCAGGTCGTTGTGGCGCAGCTCGGTGTTCACGCTGGTGATCACGTAGGCCGCGAAGTAGATGATCTTCTCGAGATCCTTCGGCGCCAGGTCCAGCAGGTAGCCCAGCCGGCTGGGCACACCCTTGAAGTACCAGATGTGCGTGACCGGCGCGGCCAGCTCGATGTGGCCCATCCGCTCACGGCGGACCTTCGAGCGGGTCACCTCGACGCCGCAGCGCTCACAGATGATGCCCTTGAAGCGGACGCGCTTGTACTTGCCGCAGTAGCACTCCCAGTCCCGGGTGGGGCCGAAGATCTTCTCGCAGAAGAGGCCGTCCTTCTCGGGCTTCAGGGTGCGGTAGTTGATGGTTTCGGGCTTCTTGACCTCGCCGAACGACCACTGGCGGATGTCGTCGGCCGAGGCGAGGCCGATACGCAACTCATCGAAGAAATTGACGTCAAGCACGTCGGTTCTTCTCTCCTTCTAGGAAGCAAGGCGTTGGGCCTACGCAGCGAGACCTCAGGGGCACCGGGACGGAAGCCGACCACGGAAACCATCGGTCGTAACCGATAGGCCCAACGCAACCACTCCAAAATTGCGGGGAGGCGGACTTGCCTAGTTCACGATGTCGTCGACGGACGCGGACTCGTTGCGGGACAGGTTGATACCCAGGTTCGCGGCGGCGCGCTCCAGGTCCTCGTCGTCGGTGTCGCGCATCTCGATGGCGGCACCGTCGGAGGACAGCACCTCCACGTTCAGGCACAGCGACTGGAGTTCCTTGAGCAGAACCTTGAACGACTCCGGGATGCCCGGTTCGGGGATGTTCTCGCCCTTCACGATGGCCTCGTAGACCTTCACGCGGCCGAGCACGTCGTCGGACTTGATCGTGAGCAGTTCCTGCAGCGTGTACGCCGCGCCGTAGGCCTGCATCGCCCAGCACTCCATCTCACCGAAGCGCTGGCCACCGAACTGCGCCTTACCACCCAGCGGCTGCTGGGTGATCATCGAGTACGGACCGGTGGAGCGGGCGTGGATCTTGTCGTCGACCAGGTGGTGCAGCTTCAGGATGTACATGTAGCCGACCGCGACCGGGTACGGGAACGGCTCACCGGAGCGGCCGTCGAGCAGCACGGCCTTGCCGTTCTGCTTGACCATGCGCTCGCCGTCCCGGTTGGGCAGCGTCGCACCGAGCAGACCGGTGATCTCGTGCTCCTTGGCACCGTCGAACACCGGCGTCGCCGTCTTCGTGCCCGCGGGCACGTCGTGCAGCTCCTCGGACAGCTTCGCCGCCCAGTCCGGTGCGCCCTCGACCTTCCAGCCCTGCGAGGCCAGCCAGCCCAGGTGCAGCTCCAGGACCTGACCGATGTTCATCCGGCGCGGCACACCGTGCGTGTTCAGCACGACGTCCACCGGCGTCCCGTCGGACAGGAACGGCATGTCCTCGGCGGGCAGCACCTTGCCGATGACACCCTTGTTGCCGTGCCGGCCGGCGAGCTTGTCGCCGTCCTGGATCTTGCGCTTCTGGGCCACGTACACCCGGACCAGTTCGTTGACGCCCGGGGGCAGCTCGTCGTCGTCCTCACGGGAGAACACCCGGATGCCGATGACCTTGCCGTTCTCGCCGTGCGGCACCTTCAGCGAGGTGTCCCGGACCTCCCGGGCCTTCTCACCGAAGATCGCCCGCAGCAGCCGCTCCTCCGGGGTCAGCTCGGTCTCGCCCTTGGGCGTGACCTTGCCGACCAGGATGTCGCCGTCGCGGACCTCGGCACCGATCCGGATGATGCCGCGCTCGTCGAGGTCGGCGAGCACTTCCTCGGAGACGTTCGGGATGTCCCGCGTGATCTCCTCGGCACCCAGCTTGGTGTCGCGGGCGTCGATCTCGTGCTCCTCGATGTGGATCGAGGTGAGCACGTCGTCCTGCACCAGGCGCTGACTCAGGACGATCGCGTCCTCGTAGTTGTGGCCCTCCCACGGCATGATCGCGACGAGCAGGTTCTTGCCCAGCGCCACCTCGCCGTTCTCGGTGGACGGACCGTCCGCGACGACCTGGCCCACCTCGACGCGGTCACCCTCGTCGACGATCGGCTTCTGGTTGATGCAGGTGCCCTGGTTGGAGCGGCGGAACTTGTACAGCCCGTAGGTCTGCCGGGTGCCGTCGTCGGCCATGATCGTGAGGTAGTCCGCGGACAGTTCCTCGACCACACCGGCCTTCTTGGCCAGCACGACGTCACCGGCGTCGACAGCGGCCCGCAGCTCGGTGCCGGTGCCGACCAGCGGCGACTCGGCCCGCAGCAGCGGCACGGCCTGGCGCTGCATGTTCGCGCCCATCAGGGCCCGGTTGGCCTGGTCGTGCTCGACGAACGGGATCATGGCGGTGGCGACCGACACCATCTGGCGCGGCGACACGTCCATGTAGTCGACCTCGTTCGAGCCGACCAGCTCCATCTCGCCGCCCTTACGGCGGACCAGCACCCTGTCCTCGGCGAACACGCTGTCGGCGTCGAGCGGGGCGTTGGCCTGCGCGATGACGAAGCGGTCCTCCTCGTCGGCGGTCAGGTAGAAGATGTCGTCGGTGACCCGGCCCTCGTTGACCTTCCGGTACGGCGTCTCGATGAAGCCGAACGGGTTGACCCGGGCGTAGGAGGACAGCGAGCCGATCAGGCCGATGTTCGGGCCTTCCGGCGTCTCGATCGGGCACATCCGGCCGTAGTGGCTCGGGTGGACGTCCCGGACCTCCATGCCGGCCCGCTCACGGGACAGACCACCGGGGCCGAGCGCCGACAGGCGGCGCTTGTGGGTCAGGCCGTCGAGCGGGTTGGTCTGCTGCATGAACTGCGAGAGCTGCGAGGTACCGAAGAACTCCTTGATCGCAGCCACCACGGGACGGATGTTGATCAGGGTCTGCGGCGTGATCGCCTCGACGTCCTGAGTGGTCATCCGCTCGCGGACGACCCGCTCCATCCTCGACAGGCCGACCCGGATCTGGTTCTGGATCAGCTCACCGACGGTGCGCAGGCGGCGGTTGCCGAAGTGGTCGATGTCGTCGACCTCGACAGGCACCTCGACCCGCGCCGCCGCCTCGGAGGCGGGCATGGTCGTCTCACCGGCGTGCAGCCGGACGAGGTACTCGATCGTGGTGACGATGTCCTCTTCGGTCAGCGTGCCCGCGGTGTAGGGCAGCGTCACGCCCAGCTTCTTGTTGGCCTTGTACCGGCCGACCTTGGCCAGGTCGTACCTCTTCTCCTTGAAGAAGAGGTTCTCCAGCAGCGTCTGCG
This sequence comes from Candidatus Melainabacteria bacterium, assembly GCA_963780635.1. Lineage (GTDB taxonomy): Bacteria > Actinomycetota > Actinomycetes > Mycobacteriales > Pseudonocardiaceae > DATEPR01. The sequence continues at coordinate 405,606 of CAWACW010000011.1, read as the reverse complement.
CGCTCTCCCTGGTCGGGGGCTCGCCAGGCCGCAGCTTGCGGTAGATGTCCAGCAGGGCCTCGTCGGTGCCCGCGGTGTGGTCCTTCTCCAGGGTCGCCATCAGCGTCTCGGAGAAGTGGAACCGCTCGCGGATCTGCTCCGTCGACCAGCCCAGCGCCTTCAACAGCACGGTCACCGGCTGGCGGCGCTTGCGGTCGATCCGGACGCCCACGCTGTCGCGCTTGTCGACGTCGAACTCCAGCCACGCACCGCGACTCGGGATGATCTTGACGCTGAAGACGTCCTTGTCGGTCGTCTTGTCGATGGCCGAGTCGAAGTACACGCCCGGGGACCGGACGAGCTGGGAGACCACGACACGCTCGGTGCCGTTGATGACGAACGTGCCGGTGTCGGTCATCATCGGGAAGTCACCCATGAACACCGTCTGGCTCTTGATCTCGCCAGTGGTGTGGTTGGTGAACTCCGCGGTGACGAACAGCGGCGCCGCGTACGTCATGTCCTTGTCCTTGCACTCCTCGACGGAGGCCTTGACCTCGTCGAAGCGCGGGCCGGAGAAGGACAGCGACATGGAGCCGGAGAAGTCCTCGATCGGTGAGATCTCGTTGAGGACCTCTTCGAGGCCGCCCACCGGGGCTTCGTCGCCCTCGTCGATGCGGCGCTGGAACCAGGCCTCGTCGCCGGTGAGCCATTCGAACGATTGAAGCTGCAGGTCGAGCAGGTTGGGAACACCAAGCGGTTCGCGAATCTTCGCGAACGAGACTCGCTTCGGTGCCCCGGGGATCCCAGAACTGTTCGCAATGGAGTTGGTCGCAGCAGTGGCCTGGGTCGGGCGGGAAACTGCCAAGATGCGTCCTTCCAGGGACTCTCTGAAGCTTTGGTCGCCTGGCTGCGCCTAGCAGTCGGACGATCTAGCTGTCAAGGGTGTGGTGGCGCCCAAGATCCCAGCTATCACGGTGAAGGCAAGGAGAAAGAGGGCAGCGCAAATTAGCAGTCTAGTCACACGGACGGCGACTGTCGAGGGAGGGTCAGAAACCCATCCCGCTGTTCACCGACAGAGTGACCCCGGCAGCGCTCACAGTCAAGACGCGACGCGCCGATCACCCTGGCGGACGAGCCGTTGTGAGCGTGCTGTGACCATCCTGAGCAGCACGGACGCTGCCTACCCCAGCTCACGGGTGCGTAACGGAGTGCGGGAGGGTCGGCACGGTCGGTGTCTATCGAGTGTGACACAACTCTCAGCTCAACCACGTTTCTCGGGGTGCTCAGCAGGCTCTTCCGGTGCGCTGGGTGGCAGCGCGATCACGGAAAGTCCATAGGGCGGGGTTTCGGGCTCGTCGGCCGCGGCGGCGGCGACCGGTGTCGCGAAGCCGTCGACGCGGACCAGCAGCAGCGGCACTGTGACCAGCGCGACCGCACCCGCTGCCGCGACCAACCAGAACCCCAGTTGCGGCGTGGTGACACTGACGGTCTGGGCGGGCACGTTGTCGAACTGCTCGTCACCGAGCACCACCATGACCGTGGCCAGCGTCGCGCCGACCAGCAGCGCACCCGCGGCCGCGGCGGCCGGCCGGATCGCCGGCCGGAGCCGCGCCTGGCCGGTGACCAGCAGCAGGCCGAACAGCAGCGCGACCAGCCCGCCCGCGGCCAGCGCGATACCGAAGTACTGGCCGATGTCCAGCACGACCCGGGGCACCGGGCTGCCCGGTCCTGGCGCGACGACCTGGTAATGCCACGGAGTGGTGGTCGCCGTCTGGGTCAGACCGCGTCCGCCACCACCGCCGATCTGCTCGACGGCGCGGTCCAGGGCGGCGAACGAGCCGCCGATCGCGAGGCCTGCGCCGACGATCAGCAGGCCACCGGCGATCCGGTCCCTGAGCTGGGCGAACGTTCGTGGCAGGGCGATCGGGCCGGTGTCACCGTCGCCGCGGTCGCCGTCGACCGGCTCCACGGACTGCCCGGAGAACCCTGCGTCGACCACGTCTCCCATGGTCGCACGGACACCGGTGCGCCCGTCCGGCCGGTTCAGGACTTGCAGTTCGTCGGGTTGTCGCCGGAGAACGTGTCGAAGGCACTGATCCGCCAGCTGCCGCTTCGCTTGACGGCGTTCACCGCGATGACCGACTCGGCGTCGCTGGACTGGTTGGTGGTGGCCCTGGTGTCGTGCTGCTGGATCAGCATCAACACCCGTGCGCTGTCCCCCTGGAGCAGTTCGACGCCCTTGTCCACGACGGTCGCGGTGAGCACCAGCTTCTGCTTGGGGGCCTGCTGCTGGATCTCCTTGAACAGCGCGTCGTACTGGCACAGCGCGAGGCCGGTGAGTACCTGGTGCACTGCCTGCTGCGATTTCTGCAGGTCGGCGTAGTTGTAGGAGAAGACGGTGTTGACGGCGGTGGTGACCTGGCCGCTGACCTCGGAGGTCGTCGCCGCGTCGGTGAGCGCGGTGTTGGTCGTGTCACCGCGGGTGTGCGACCACTGCACGCCGAACCACGCGGCCAGGCCGCCCAGCAGCACTGCGACCACGCCCAGCACGATCGGTACCGTCAGCGACGACCGCCGGGGGGCCGCCTGGACCGTTGGCTCGTGCCACGACGAGGTGACCCCGGTTTCGGGCCGGGCCACGGCGTGCTGGTCGGTGACGGGCTCGTCGATCGAGTCGGGCCTGCGGGTCGGGCGGGGCGTGCGCTTGCCGGTCGGCTTCGGCTGGTCGGCCTGGGCGGGCCGGGCGGGCCGGGCGGCGGGCTGCTCGGCGAGCGTCTGACCGGCGTCGACCTGTCCGAGGTCCTCGGCCGGGATCGCCGGGATGATCTCGGTGCGGTCCTCGGGCTCGACGGCCGGCTCGGGGCGGCGGATGCCCGCGACCCTGGGCTTGCGGGCGGGTGGCTGCGCCTGTCCCGGACGGCGGCGCGGGGGCATGGGCGATGGCACGTGTCGTTCCCTTCCGCTCACTGACCCGGCGTGGGGCTGGTCGAACCGCTCGGAGCTGGGTTCGCCGGGCTGGCCGAACTGCCGGTCGCGCCGCTGAGCTTCCAGCCGGTCTTGGTCAGCGTGAGATCCCACTGCAGCGGGACCAGTTTCTGCGTGGGCTTCGCGCCGTTCACCGACACGGAGACGTTCATGATCACCAGGGCGCTGGCCTTGCCTGCCTGCGTGTCCAGTTCGGTGATGACGCCCTCGGCGACCTTGCCCGTGGTCACCGACCTGGCCTGCTGTGCCTGTTTGGTGAAGGTGCTCACGAGGCTGCCCGAGGTGAACTGGGTGTGCAGGGTGCCGGTGGTGGAGTCCTTCCACCGGGCCAGGCCCTGCGCGACGTGCCGGTAGTCGAGCGTGGTCAGGTTGATCGAGCCCTGCTCGGCCGCCTGCAGTGCCTGGTCGCGCTCCCGGGCGACCGCCAGCGACGTGTTGTGCGACGCGGTCAGCCACAGCACGCCGAACACCGCAGCGGCCACGACGGCCACCGCGACCAGCGCCGCACCGGCGACGACCAGCGGGTTGCGGCCGCCCCGCACGGCGGTCGGCGTCTCGGTCCCGGGTTCGTCCGTCTCCAGTGCCCCGAGCTGGCCGGGTTCCGTGCTCATCAGGATTCCCATCATCGGCTCTGCACAGTCGGTGTTAGCTTTCCTATCCCTTTTCCGGCCTATTGGATACCCAGCAGTTGGGCCAACGTCGCTGGTGAGAGCGGAGTACCGCTGAGTGCGGAACCGCCACCACCCGTCCCCGAACCGGTCGTCGGCTGCGGCGCGGAGCCACCGTCCGATCCCGTCGTCCCCGTCGTTGCCGGCGTCGCGGGGACGGCCGGTTTGCCACCGTAGGGCGCGTTCTCCGCACCACGGACGTCGACACCGGTGCTCGGCGAGGTCGCGCAGTACGCGTCGGTGTTGGGCTGGACGTGGGCGGTGGCGTTGCCCGGCCTGCGGTCGGTGCCCTGGTAGCCCGCGGTGCACGGCGGCGGGTTGAACAGGTTGAGCGCCAGGCCCAGGTGCGCTGTGCCGTCGCCGGGCACGACCGTGCCGGCTGCTCCCGCCAGCTCCGGGTACGCGACCATCGCCATTTCGAGGCCGGACTGCCGGGTCAGCAGGATGTTCGAGGTGGTCAGCAGGTTGGCCAGCAGCACGCCGAGTTGCCGGCCGGACTCGTTGAGCAGGTCGGTCAGCTGGGTGGCGGCCAGTGGCGCGTTCGCGATCAGTTTGCGCAGGTCCGGGTCGGACGTCTTGAGCTGCGCGGCGAGCTGCTTGAGCGACGAACTGAACGACTCGATGGAGCCCGCCTCGTCGTTCTGGGTGTCCAGCACGGTCCGGCCGGTGTCCAGCAGCTGCGTGGTCTGCGGGCAGCTGGGCCTGGGCGGTCTTGGTGAAGCTGGAGACCGAGTCGAGCAGTTTCTGCAGGTCAGGGCCGGTGCCGTCGAACCCGGCGTCCAGCTCGTTCACCACTGTCTGCAACGACGACGTCGGCACCGAGTTGGCCAGCTGATCGAGGTTGGCCAGCAGGTTCTGTGTCGGCAGCGGGGTGCTGGTGCGGTTCTGGCTGATCACCGAACCGTTCGCCAGATACGGACCGGCCGAGGAACTGGGCATCAGGTCGACGTACTGCTCGCCGACCGCGGACCGGTCGGCGACCGCGGCCTGCAGGTCGGCCGGGATCTTCGCGGTCCCCGAGTCGATGTGCATGTCGACCTCGATGCCGGAGTGGGTCAGGCGCATCGCGGCCACCTTGCCGACCGTGACCCCGCGATAGGTGACCTCGGCGTTGGTGAAGATGCCACCGCCGTCGGCCAGGTCGAGGTGCACGGTGTAGCCGGGGTCGATGACGGAGCTGCCGATACCGGCGTACCGCATCGCCGCGTAGCCGACCGCGACCACGCCGACGACGGCGAACACGATCACCTGGATGACGACCTTGCGGGTGACCATCAGGAACCGCCTCCCAGCAGCGTGCCGAGGATGCCGCCCAGACCGCCGGAGCCGGACCCGGACCCGGAGCTGTCACCGGAACCACCGCCGGCCGACGGGGACGGCAGCGGCAGTGGCGGTGGCTGGCTCGTGCCGCTGCTCCCGCCGGTCAGGCCGGGCACCGGGATCAGGCCGGCCAGCGGGTTGACCCGCGAGCTGCCCAGGTTGTTCAGGATGTCCGACAGGTTCAGGTCGAGGGTGGCGTACAGGTTCTCGTAGTCGCCCTTGATGCCCGCCGTGGCCGAGTCGGTGAACGGGAACGTGAGCAGTAGCTGCAGCGCGTTGGGCAGGTCGTTGCCGGACTTGGCCAGCTGGTCCAGCGTGGGCCGCAGCGACTTGAGGTCGGCGACCAGGTCGGTCTGGCTCTTGTCGATCGTGTCCACAGCGACGCCGGACAGCTTGTTCAGCGACTCCAGCATGGTGACCAGCTCCTGGCGCTGGCTGTTGAGCACCGACAGGCCGGGGCCGAGGTTGGTCAGCACGCTCGCGATCTGGTCGCGCTGGGTGTCCAGCGTCGCGGACAGCCGGTTCACGCCGTCGAGCGCTCGGGTGATGTCCGACGAGTGCGCGTTCAGGCCCGCCATCAGCGTGTTCAGATTGCCCAGCAGCGACCGGATGGCCGGCTCGTTGCCCGTGGTCGCGCTGTTCAGCTCCTTGGCGATGGTCTGGATCTGCTGCACCCCACCGCCGTTGAGCAGCATGGACAGCGCGCCGAACACCTCTTCGACCTCGGTGTTGCGGTTGGTCCGCGGCAGCGGGATGGTCGCGTCGTCGGCGAGCGTGCCCTGGCTCTGGCCGGTCGGCGGCGCGACCAGTTCGACGTACTTCTCGCCGAGCAGGCTGGACTGGCGCAGATCGGCGTCGGCATTCGCGGGCAGGTGCACGTCGCCGTTCACGGACATCGTGACGACCGCTGTCCAGTTGGCCTTGTTCAGCGAGATCGAGTCGACCTTGCCCACCGGCACGTCGTTGACCTTCACCGCCGACTGCGGCACCAGGTCCAGGACGTCCTGGAACTCGGCGCGCACGGTGTACGGGTGACTGCCCAGGTCGGCACCGCCCGGCAGCGGCAGCGAGTAGGCGCCGTCGAAGCTCTGGCAGCCGGCCAGCAGCACGAGCCCGCTCGCCAGCGCCGCGGTCGCCAGCGCTGGTCGGGGGTGCGCCACGATGCGCTTCACTGTCCGCTCCCGGTGTCCGTGGACGGAGTGCCGTACAGGGTGCCGACCAGCGGCAACGGCAGCGGGGGCAGCTTGCCCTGCTGCAACGCGGTCAGCGTCTGGGCGGGCGTCGGCAGCGTGAGCGCGCCGTTGAGGATCGGCGCGATCTGGTTGCACGCGTTGGCCAGGATCGGCGGCACGTTCGCCGGCGTCGTCTGCGCGATCAACTTGCACACGATCACGATCGGCGGCTGGTCGAGGTCGTTGAGGTCGGCCCGCGCGTCCAGCGTGCCGGACGCCGCGTTGTAGGAGTTGACGACGTCGTCCAGCGCGAGCGGTGCCACGTCGAGCGTCTCGGCGAGCGCGGATCGCTCGTCCACCAGCACCTTCGTCACCGACGCCAGGTTGTCCACGTTGGACTTGATCTCGGACCGGTTGTCCTGGATGAACGACTGCACCCGGCCCAGCGCGGTGCCCAGCTGATCGACGGCCGAGGCCAGCTGGGTGCGCTGGCCGGCCAGGAAGCCGCTGACGTCGGACAGCTGGTCGCTGAACTTGCGGACCGTGGCGTCACTGTCGGCGAGCGTCTGGGTGAACTTCGACAGGTTGTCCACGGTGGCGAACAGGTCGCCCTTGTTGTCGTTCAGCGTCGTGGTGAGCTGGGACAGCTGGGTGATCGTGTCGTGCAGGTTCTGCCCGTTGCCGTTGAGGTTCTTGGCCAGCGTGTTCAGCAGGTCGGACAGACTGCCGTCGGCGTTCGCGCCGTTCGGGCCCAGCGACGAGGACACCTTGTCGAGACTGTCGTAGAGCTGGTCGAGCTCCACCGGGGTCGCCGTGCGGCTGCGCGGGATGACGGCGTTGTCGACCAGCGTCGGGCCACCGTTGTAGACGGGGGCGAGCTGCACGTACCGGTCGCTGACCACGGAGGGCGCGACCACGACGGCCTTGACGTCGGCCGGGATGCGCACGTTGCGCTGCACCGACATGTCCACCCGGACCTGGGGGCCGACCGGGGTGACCGAGTCGATCGTGCCGATCTTGACGCCGAGCACCTCGACGTTGGACCCGGCGTAGACGCCGATGGCCTGATCGAAGTAGGCGACGACCTTGCGCGTGTTGGCGCCGGAGGCGATCCACCACACGGCGACCGCCACGATCAGCGCCAGCACGCACGCGACCGCGACCCCGCGGGCGAGGTCCTTGCCCGCTCGTGTCGCGAAACCGGATGAGGTCACTGCAGACACCCCTGCTGGTTGATCGGGCCGATGGACAGCGGCAGCAGCCCGCAGATGTAGTTGTCGAACCAGCGGCCGTTGCCGACCGTGTTGGCGAACAACCGGGCGAACGGCGCGAGCAGCGAGATGCCGTTCGCGAGGCTGGTCTGGTTGTGCTGCAACAAGGTCGTGAACTGGTTGAGCTGGGTCAGAACCGGGTTGAGCTGCGCCTGGTTGTCGTCGACCAGCCCGGACAGCTGGGTCGAGAGCCGCTGCGTGCCGGACAGCAGCGTGGCGATGGCCTGCTCCCGCTCGTCGAGCATGGTCAGCAGCACGCTGCCGTCGTCCAGCAGCTTGCGCACCTGGTCGTCCCGGTCGGCCAGCACCTTGCTGACCTGGCCCGTGTTGGACAGCAGCTGGGCCAGCTGCGTGTCCCGCGACGAGATCGTCCTGGACAGTGCGGACAGGCCGTTGAGCGCGCTGCGCACGTTGCCGGGCGTGTTGGAGAACGTCTGCGACAGCACGTCGAAGCTCTGCGCGAGCTGCGTGGTGTTGAGCTGCTGGATCGTCTGGGACAGCCCGCTGAACGCGTCCAGCACGTCGTAGGGAGACGTGGTGCGCGAGGTCGGGATCGCGGTGTCCGGGTCGAGCGGCGCGCTGCCCTCCGGGTCGACGGCCACGTACTTCGCGCCCAGCAACGTCTTGATCTTGATATCGGCGGTGCTCTCGTTGCCCACCCAGGCGTTCTTCACCTGGAAGGTGATCTTGACGTGGTTGCCCTCCAGGCCCACCGACGTGACCTTGCCGACCTTCACGCCGGCGATCCGCACGTCATCACCGGTCTGCAGGCCCGCGTCCTCGGTGAAATCGGCCGAGTACGTGGTGCCACCGCCGATGATCGGCAGGTTGTCGGAGTTGAACGCGGCGATCAGGACCAGCACCAGGACGGTGATGCTGACGATCCCGATGGCGAACGGGTTGCGCTCGCGGAACGGCTTCACAGCAACCGCCTCACACCGAACTGCATGACGAACCTCATGACGAACACCTCGGCTGGGTCACCGGCTCCAACGGGAGGTTCACCGGCGGGATCAGCGGTGGCACGGAGGCCGTGCCGCCCGCGGAGCACAGGAAGAAGTTGAACCACGATCCGTAGCTGGCGGTCGGGATGATCGGCGGACAGCTTCGTGGGCAGGAACTGGATGAAGTGCTCGACCGTGCCCTGGTTGTCGTTGAGGTTCCTGGTCAGCGTACCCCAGGCTCGCGATGTCCGTCCGCAGCGGCGCGCGGCCCTGGTCCAGCAGCCCGGCCGTGGTGTCGGCGAGCCGACCGAGCGACCCGATGGCGTCGCTGATCGGCTGCCGGTCCGCGGCCAGGCCGGAGACCAGCTGCTGGGTCGTGGTGATCAGGCCGGACAGCTGGGTGCTGTGCGCGTTGACCGTGTCGAGGACCGTGTTGAGGTTGTCGATGACCTGGCCGATCACCTTGTCCTTGTCGGCGATCGTGGTCGTCAGCTGCGCGGTGTTGGCCAGCAGCGAGTCGACAGTGTCGCCCTCGCCCTGGAACACCTGGATGATCTCGTAGGACAGCTGGTTGACGTCGTCCGGCGACAGCGCCTGGAACAGCGGCTTGAACCCGTTGAACAGCTCGGTCAGGTCCAGCGCGGGCTGGGTGCGGGCCAGCGGGATCGTCGCGCCCGCCGCCAGGTAGCCGCGTTCATCGGCCCGCCGCCCTGCGTCGAGCGCGATGTAGCGCTGGCCGACCAGGTTGCGGTACTTGATGGTGGCCGTGACCGACTGCGGCAGCCGCACGTCGCTCGTCCACCGTGAACCGCACCTCGGCCTGCCGCCGGTCCACGACGTCGATCCCGGTGACCTCGCCGACCTTCACGCCCGCGATGCGGATGTCGTCGCCGTTGTTGAGCGACGTGACGTCGGTGAACCGCGCGCTGTAGCCGTTCGAGCCGCCGAAGTCGACGTTGGCGATGGTCAGCCCGAGCACGGCCGTGGCCGTCACCGTGACCACCACGAAGATGATCAGCTTGGTCAGCGGCCCGTGCTACACCCCTCACTTCAGCGTTCACCTCCGTACCGCGGAACAGCGGGTCCGAGCAGCTCAGCTGCCCCAGCCGGGGAAGTCCTTCGGCGCCATGCCCAGGCTCGGGGCCACCAAGGCGGCCAGAAAGCCCTGCTCGGCGGCCGAGTTGGGCAGCTGCGGGGTCGACCGCGGCCGACGTCGAGGCATCCGGCACCAGGACCGCCGCTGGTGCTGCGTTGGCGGCGGGCGGCGTGCGTGGAGCCGTCCTGGATCGGGCCGTCCGGCGGGTACTGCGGGAACGCGTTGGGCCCCGGGTTCAGGGCGAAGCACCGCGGGCCCCGGTCGTCGTCGTACGCGGGCGTCGTCCTTGCCCGCCTGGTACGCACCGCGGTCCACGGTGATCTCCAGCGTCGCGTGCAGGCCAGGGTGGTTCGTGCCCTTGCCGAACGCCTTGTCGACGGCCGGCACCAGGTCCGCCATCTGCTTGAGGAAGCACGGGTACTCGGGCGAGTAGCGGGCCAGCAGGTTCAGTGTCGGCATGCTGGTCGAGGACACCTGGATGAGGTTGTTCTTGTTGGCCCGCAGGAAGTTGTCCAGGTCGTCGGAGCCCGTGGTCACCGTGGCGTAGAGGTTCTGCAGGTTCGTCCGCTCGGCCACCACGGTCCGCGTGGTCGTGGTGAGGTCGTTCAGCGCGGTGAGCAGGTTCGGCGCCGCCTGGTCGTAGGTGTTCGACGTGGTGCTCAGCGCGCGCAGGTCGTGCTCCAGCGTGGGCAGTTGCGGGTTGAGCCTGCCGACGTACTGGCCCAGCTGGGACAGCGTGTGACCCAGTTGCACGCCCCGGCCCTGCAGCGCGGTGGAGATCGCGGTCAGCGTCGTGGACAGCTTCTGGGGTTGCACGGCCTGCAGCACCGGCAGCAGGTCGTCGAGCACCTTCTCCACCTCGATACCCGCCTGCGTACGGTCCTGCCCGATCACGTCGCCGGCGGCCAGATGCGCGGTGGACGGGTCGTTGGGGATCTGCAGGTCGACGTAGCGCTCGCCGAACAACGTCTTGGGCAGCAGCTGCGCGGACACGTTCGCCGGGATCTCGTTCACCATGCCCGGCTGCAGCGACAGCTCCAGCACGGCGCCCTGGCCGGTGGTGCTCACCGACTTCACGGTGCCCACCAGCAGGCCACGCACCTTCACGTCGGAACCGGCGGACAGCTCGTTGCCGGTGTGGTCGGCCAGCAGCTTGACGGGCACGACCGGCGTGAACGCCTTGTCGTAGAACAGGATCGTCGCCGCGAGGAACGCCGCGACCACGACGATCAGCAGCAGGCCCAGCAGCCTGCGTCGCACGGTATCCAGCACGCCCCGGCCCCCTATCCCGCGATCCGCACGGTCGTGGTGGTGCCCCAGATCGCGAGGCTGAGGAAGAAGTCCAGCAGCGTGACCGTGACGATCGCGGTCCGCACCGCGCGGCCGACGGCGACGCCGACGCCGGCGGGGCCGCCGCTGGCGCGGTAGCCGAAGTAGCAGTGGGTCATGATGATGACCACGGCGAACACCAGGACCTTGCCGAACGACCACAGCACGTCCTGCGGTGGCAGGAACAGATTGAAGTAGTGGTCGTAGGTGCCCGGCGACTGGCCGTTGAACTAGCACGGTGATCTCGCGGGAGGCGAGGTAGGAGGTCAGCAGGCCGATCACGTACAGCGGGATGACCGCGATGAAGCCGGCGATCACGCGGGTGGTGACCAGGAACGGGCAGGCGCGGCACGCCCATCACCTCGAGGGCGTCGATCTCCTCGGAGATCCGCATCGCGCCGAGCTGGGCGGTGAAGCCGCAGCCGACCGTGGCCGACAGCGCGAGGCCGGCGACCAGCGGCGCGATCTCGCGGGTGTTGAAGTACGCGGAGATGAAGCCGGTCAAGCGCCGCGGTACCGATCTGGTCCAGCGCGGTGTAGCCCTGCAGGCCGACGACGACACCGGTGAATACCGGTCATGCCGACCATCACGCCGATCGTGCCGCCGATGACCGCGAGCGCACCGGACCCGAAGCTGACCTCGGCGAGCAGCCGCAGCATCTCCTTGGGATAGCGGCGCAGGGCGCGCGGCACCCACGCGATCGCGCGTGCGTAGAACGACATCTGGTCGCCCAGCGCCGTCCAGCGTCGCGCAGTGGACGGTTGACCGACCCGTAGCGCATCGGCTCGCCGATGGACACCATTGGCTCAGCCGATCTTCGCCGGGACGATCTGCAGGTACACCGCCGTGAGCACGAAGTTCACGAAGAACAGCAGCAGGAACGTGATGACGACGGACTGGTTGACCGCCTCGCCGACACCCTTCGGGCCGGGCGCCGGGGTGCAGCCCGCGGTACGCGGCGACCACCCCGGCGATGAAGCCGAAGATCACCGCCTTGATCTCGCCGATCGCACAGGTCGGGCAGCTGCGCCAGCGCGTTGAAGCTGGACAGGTACGCGCCCGGCGTGCCGCCCTGCACGACCACGTTGAAGAAGTAGCCGCCGAGCATGCCGACGACCGAGACCATGCCGTTGAGCAGCAACGCGACCAGCATCGCGGCCAGCACGCGCGGCACGACCAGGCGCTGGATCGGCGAGACGCCGAGCACCTCCATCGCGTCGATCTCCTCGCGGATGGTCCGGGACCCGATGTCGGCGCAGATCGCCGAACCGCCGGCGCCCGCGACCAGCAGCGCGGTCACCAGCGGGCTGCGCCTGCTGGATGACCGCCAGCACGCTCGCGGCACCGGTGAACGACTGCGCGCCGAGCTGCTGGGTCAGCGAACCCAGTCTGCAGCGCGATGACCGCGCCGAACGGGATGGCGACCAGGGCGGTCGGCAGGATCGTCACGCTGGCGATGAACCAGCCTGCTGGATGAACTCGCGGGTCTGGAACGGACGGCGAAGATGTTGACGCGCGACGTCCAGGCCGAGCCGAACAGCCGCCCCGTCTCGCGCAGCGCACCCGCGCCCGGGAACGAGGCAGGCGTCGAACGACTCGTCACAGGTGGCCTTCCGCTCACTGCCGGAGTCTGGGGTGGTGAGCGGCGTGCCGGCGGGCGACTACTCGGGCAGCTGCCCTCGGAAGCCGGTGGGCGGCTCGTAGCGCTGCGGGGTGGGACTGGGGCGCGTCGCTCCGCAGTGGGAGCGGTCGCGGTGCGCTCGGCGGCACTCGGTGGCGGCACGGTCGCCGGGCCGACGCGGTAGTGCGCGCGTTCGGCCGGGGACAGCGACTCGACGATCGCCTGCTGCGCGGGCAGCGGCAGCGTGTGCAGGATCCGCATCACGCGGTCCTTGCGGCGGCGCACGGCGTCCCGTTCGGGCAGACCCGGCGTGGGCTGCAGCTGCGGCACGATCCCGCTGACGTCCTCCCCGGACGCATCCGTCGTTGTGGCCCGCGTCGACGGCGGCCTGCTCGCGCGGCCATCGTGGCCTGCGTCCTTCTCCTCGGACATGCCGATCGGGCCGAGCCGCCGGCCGTTGAGGAACTGCTCGACCGACCGGCTCCTCGGAGGTCAGCAGCACCTCGCGCGGGCCGAACATGACCAGCTCCCGCCGGAAGAGCATGCCGATGTTGTCCGGCACCGTCCGGGCGATGTTGATGTTGTGCGTGACGATCAGGATCGTCGCGTCGATCTGGGCGTTGATGTCGATCGAGCAGCTGGGAGATGTACGCGGTACGGACCGGATCCAGACCGGAGTCGGGCTCGTCGCACAGGATGATCTGCGGGTCGAGCACCAGCGCCCGGGCCAGACCGGCGCGCTTGCGCATGCCGCCGGAGATCTCGCCGGGCAGCTTCCGTCTCGGCCCCGGTCAGACCGACCATCTCCATCTTCTCCAGCACGATCCGCCGGATCTCGGCCTCGGCTCTTCTTGGTGTGCTCCCGCAGCGGGAACGCGACGTTGTCGAACAGGCTCATCGAGCCGAACAACGCGCCGTCCTGGAACAGCACACCGAACAGCTTGCGGATCTCGTACAGCTCGTGCTCCGAACAGCGACACGATGTCCACGCCGTTGATCACGCACGTGCCGCGCTCCGGCTTGCAGCAGGCCGATCATCGACTTGAGGAACACCGACTTGCCGGTACCGGACGGGCCCAGCAGCACGCTGACCTCACCGGCGGGCAGGGTCAGCGAGACGTCCCGCCAGATGGCCTGCCAGCCGAAGGACTTGGTCAGGCCTTCGACCACCACCTCGACGCCCATCAAACCTCCCGCGACCCTGCGTTGTTCTCTGACAGCGGAGTGTGACGCCCGGTAAGCGGCGTCCGCCCAGTGCAACGAGCGAGTGGCGGCGGGGTTACCCGCCGGTCACCGGAGGACCGTAACGGCACGGGAGGTTCCGGCCGTATAGGGGACAGGGCAGATAGGGAGAATCCCCTATCCAATAGGGCGGGTACGACACAGGGCGGGTATCCCCGAGGGGATACCCGCCCTGTGCTGTGAACGACCGAGGTCAGCCCACGTATTCGACTGTGTTGATCGACGCTGTGTTGCTTGTGTTATTGACGCTGTGTTACGGTCATGACGCTGTGTTACTTGACGCTATGTTACTTGACTGTGTTACTTGACGGTGACCTTGGCGCCGGCGGCCTCGAGCTTCTCCTTGGCGGCCTCGGCGGCGTCCTTGGCCACCTTCTCCAGGATCGGCTTGGGAGCGGCCTCGACCAGCTCCTTGGCCTCCTTCAGGCCCAGACCGGAGACGACCTCGCGGACGACCTTGATGACCTGGATCTTCTTGTCACCAGCGGCCTCGAGGATGACGTCGAACTCGCCCTGCTCCTCGGCGACCTCGGCCGGCGCGGCACCCGCACCGGCAGCGGCCACGGCGACGGGCGCAGCGGCGGTGACCTCGAACTTGTCCTCGAACGCCTTCACGAACTCGGACAGCTCCAGCAGCGTCATCTCACTGAAGACGTCGAGCAGCTCGTCGGTGCTCAGCTTCGCCATGATTGGCGTTCCTTCCTTGATCACTTCACGAAAACGAATAGGGGTGGATCAGCTTTCCGAGTCGGCTGCGGCGGCGGGCTGCGTCGGCGACTGCTTCGCCCTCCGCGGCCTTCTTCTCCTGCAGCGCGGCGGCCAGCCGGGCGATCTGTCCCGCCGGAGCGGCGAACAGACCAGCGGCCTTGGCCAGGTTGCCCTTCATCGCGCCGGCGAGCTTGGCCAGCAGCACCTCACGCGAGTCAAGGTCGGCGATCCGGGTGACCTCGTCCACGGACAGCGGGCGGCCGTCCATGAAGCCGCCCTTGATGACCAGCGCCTTGTTGTCCTTCGCGAAGTCGCGCAGCGCCTTCGCCGCGTCGACCGGCTCGCCGCTGACGAAGGCGATGGCGGTCGGGCCGATGAACAGGTCCTCAAGACCCTGCACGCCAGCATCCTCGGCAGCGCGCTTGACCAGCGTGTTCTTCGCGACCCGGTAGTTCACACCGGTGCCCAGAGCGCGACGCAGAGTGGAAAGCTGCTCCATGGAGAGCCCTCGGTACTCGGTGATGACAGCGGCCGAGCTGTCACGGAACTTGTCCGCGATCTCGGCGACGGCAGCCACCTTGTCGGGCTTCGCCACGGTCGCCTCCTTTCTCCTTCTCCTGTCGGTGACCGAACCGGCCATACAGACGACGAACGCCCCGGCGCAGAGGCACGGGGCGATGAAGGAGGGGCGCTTGCGCGCACCAGGATCAGCCTCGTCCAGCCTGCGCGGGCCGCCCGCTGTCGCGGGGCCTTGGTTCCCCTGCTGGTTGAGGGCAGGAGAAGACCAGCGGTCTTCGGTCGAACATGTTCAGGGTACGGGAGCCCGCGGGCGGGAACCAAATCGCCCCATCTGCTGCGCTCCGTGGCCGTCAGGACACGGCATGATGGCTGGGTGGCCGAGAACGACCCCGACGAGCCCACACCACCGCGCGGCATCGACGCGGCCGAGTTCCAGCGGTTCCTGGAGTTCCAGCGATTCCAGGAGTACCAGCGGTTCGTCGAAGCACAGCAGGGCGGCGGTACCGGCGACAACCTGCCGGTACCGCTACCGCCGCCCGGCCAGCCGGTGCCGATGGCACCGCCAGCGCAACCGCCACCGCCCCCGCCGCACGAGCTGGCGGAGCACCTGGCGGGCATGCGGCAGCAGCTGGCCCGGATCGAGAAGGTCACCAACCCGCCGACGTGGCAGAAGATCCTCCGCAACAAGTGGCTGCACCGGGCGATCTGGCTGGTCGTCATCCTCGCGCTGGGCAGTTGGGGCATCCCGAAGCTGGTCCACCACTACCTGGGCGGCGACGACAACCCGGCAGGCGGCCGCGCAGCGCTGCACCCAGGCGAGATCCAGGGCAGCGGCAGGCTGGAGACGAACCCGAAGGACGCGGTCGCGGCGGTCTACCACATCGTCGCGGAGAGCCCGCCCGACTCGGCCTGCCTGGAGTTCAGCCCTGCGGCGCGCGCTCAGTTCGCGATCGATCTCAACGCTCCCACGTGCCTGCAGGCGGTCCGCACGCTGCACGCCGGGCTGGGCCAGGACGGGATCAACGCGTACAGCTTCGTCCAGGTGCCGGACAGCGCCCTCACCCGGACCGGCACCGCCGCGACCATCAGCTCCTGTGCGCTGGAGCTGGATGCGGGCCCGAGGCTGGGCCTGTTCACACTCACGCAGGACAAGTTCGAGGAATGGCAGATCACCGGCCACAGCAACGAACCGAGTCCGTGCCCAGCCCCGCCCAGCAACACGGCCCCGGAGCCACCGAACTGACCTGCGGAGCGGCCGGGTCCACCGCCGCCACCACGTTGTCCACCCGACCGCCCGGCAACGACGCGGCACCGATCCCGCGCACTGTCGCGATCACGCAACCCTGCACGCGCCGCGGGCGGCCAATCACCACCACCTGCAGAGCAGCCGGGCCCACCGCCGCCACCGCGTTGTCCACCTGACCGCCGGACAACAACGCGGCACCGATCCCGCGCACTATCGCGATCACGCAACCCTGCACGCGCTGCCGCCGGCCAATCGCCACCGACTCGCCGGCTGATTGCCCGGAGTTGCCGCCGGCCATCGCACTGTGGTGGCGGACGGCTGGCAGTCCCGCGGTGCCGTCAACCTGTTGATCGACGGTCCCGCCCGGTCGGCCGATGTGGGCCACTGAACGCACAAGGCGGGCACCCGATGTTCTGGGTGCCCGCCTTGGGTGCGTCTGCCGATCAGGCGGAAACCTCGTCGACGAGCAGGTTCCGGGTCCGGTTCGGGTCGACCGGGATGCCGGGGCCCATCGTGGTCGAGAAGGTGATCTTCTTCAGGTAGCGGCCCTTGGCCGCGGACGGCTTGGCCCGCATGATCTCGTCCAGCGCCGCCGCGTAGTTCTCCACCAGTTGGCCGGTGTCGAACGAGGCCTTGCCGATGACCAGGTGCAGGTTGGCCTGCTTGTCCACCCGGAAGTTGATCTTGCCGCCCTTGATCTCCGTGATGGCCTTGGCCACCGCGGGCGTCACCGTGCCGGTCTTCGGGTTCGGCATCAGGCCACGCGGGCCGAGGATGCGCGCGATCCGACCGACCTTGGCCATCTGGTCGGGCGTGGCGATCGCGGCGTCGAAGTCCAGCCAGCCGCCCTGGATGCGCTCGATCAGGTCGTCCGAGCCCACCACGTCCGCACCGGCGGCCTCGGCCTCGGCGGCCTTGTCGCCGGTCGCGAACACGATGACCCTGGCGGTCTTGCCCGTGCCGTGCGGCAGGTTGACCGTGCCGCGGACCATCTGGTCGGACTTGCGCGGGTCGACACCGAGCCGGATCGCCACCTCGACGGTCGCGTTCAGCTTCACCTTGGAGGTCTCCTTGGCCAGGCCCGCGGCCTCCAGCGGCGAGTACAGCCGCTCGTGGTCGATCAGTTCGTCGGCCTGGCGGTAGCCCTTGCTGCGCTTCATATTCGCTGTCCTTCGATCGTGGATCAGTTGTGGTGCGGGCCGCGCTCGGCCCTCCCACGTGCGACAACGTTGTGCTGTCGCGACTGTTGTTGCAACGAACCGCACCCGGCCGGCATTCCGGCGGGCTGGTTCAGATCTTGGAGACCTGGGTGAACGACAGCTCGACCGGAGTCTCCCGGCCGAAGATCGACACCAGCACCTTCAGCTTCTGGCCATCCGCGTTGACCTCGCTGATCGTCGCGGGCAGCGTGGCGAACGGGCCGTCCATGACGGTGACCGACTCGCCGACCTCGAAGTCGACCTCGACGACCGGCTTGGTCGTGGTGGCGGTCCCGCCACCCTTGCCGCCCGCCGGTGCCTTGGTCTGCTCGACCTGCGGCAGCAGGAACTTGAGCACGTCGTCCAGGGTCAGCGGCGAGGGCTTCGAGGTCGCGCCCACGAACCCGGTCACGCCGGGCGTGTTGCGGACCGCGCCCCACGAGGCGTCGTTGAGGTCCATCCGGACCAGGATGTAGCCGGGCAGCACCTTGCGCTGCACCTGCTTGCGCTGGCCGTTCTTGATCTCGGTGACCTGCTCAGTGGGCACCTCGACCTGGAAGATGAAGTCCTCCATGTCGAGGGTCTGGATGCGGGTCTCGAGGTTGGTCTTGACCTTGTTCTCGTAGCCGGCGTAGGAGTGCACGACGTACCACTCGCCGGGAGCGCGCCGCAGCGCGGCCCGCAGCTCGGCGGCCGGGTCGTCTTCCTCGTCCTCGGCAGGTACCTCGTCCGCAGCCGCCTCGTCGGCGGTCGCTTCGTCGGTCGGGTCTCGTCGGCGGCCGCTTCGTCCGTCGCGGTCTCGTCGGCGGGCGCGGCGTCGACAGGTGCCGCGTCCGTGTCCGTGTCGTCCTGGGTGCTGACCGATGCCTCGACCGACTCGACGTCTCCGGAGTCGCCATCGTGCTGCTCGGCGAACAGCTCCTCGTCGGACGGGTCAGGCGTGCCCTGACCGCCGGCAGTGCTGTCTTCGGATGTCACAGTCAGTCTCGCTTCCTTTCTTCGGTCATTCAGGCGAATCTTGCACCGCTCAGGCGAAGATCGCGAATACGCCCTTGGCGAAGAGCAGGTCCAGGCCGGACACGAAGGCCACCACCACGGCTACGAACACCAGCACCACGATCGTGTAGGTGACCTGTTGCCGACGGGTCGGCCAGATGACCTTACGCAGCTCCGCGATGACCTCGCGGATGAAGCGGACCAGCCGCGAGAAGACCCCGGCTGCTTGTTCTGGCCGTCGCGTCGCGGGGTGACGATCCCCCGCTCTTCCTTACTGAGCGTCTTCGCGCCGTCGGCGTCCACCGGCCGGCCGCGCCGCGACTTGGCGCCCGCTGGCACCTTGTCCTCGACACGACGCTTCGACGGTGCCGTCTCGCCTCGGGCGGCCGCACGCCGTTCCCGACGCGCGGCAGCGGTGACCGGGCGGGAGGTCGTGTCGCGCTCCTCCGCCCGATCCTGCTCGTGGTCCTCGGTCACGCCGTCCTCCACTCGCCTTCCGCCTGACGCAGGGGTGACAGGACTTGAACCTGCAACCTGCGGTTTTGGAGACCGCTGCTCTGCCAGTTGAGCTACACCCCTTGACGGACGCATGCCACCGGCCCCGCCACTCGCTCGGGGAAGGTGTCAGTCGTACCAAGTCCTGAAGTGTACGGCACCCAGCGCACCACACTCCAACCGCCCGGTCGCGGTCCGTCGCCACACCTGCGCAGCGTGACGATTCGCGGCTGCCCGAATCGGAAGCCGGTTTCGCGGTCTGCCACGATGGGATGTATGGCGGCAATCGAGACCCCCCGTGACCAGTCCACCCGCCGAGTGTCCGCGAGGATCGGCGGCATCAGCCCGTCCGCGACCCTCGCTGTGGACGCGAAGGCGAGGGAACTCAAGGCCGCGGGCCGGCCCATCATCGCCTTCGGCGCAGGCGAACCGGACTTCCCCACTCCCGACTACATCGTGGCCGCCGCCGAGGCCGCCTGCGGGGAGCGCGCCAACCACGGCTACACGGCCGCGGGCGGGCTGCCCGAGCTGCGCGAGGCGATCGCGGCCAAGACGCTGCGCGACTCCGGCTTCCAGACCGCCGCGAACCGGATCCTCGTCACCAACGGCGGCAAGCAGGCCGTGTACTCGGCCTTCGCCACCCTGCTCGACCCGGGCGACGAGGTGCTGCTGCTCGCGCCGTACTGGACCACCTACCCCGAGTCGATCGCGCTGGCCGGTGGCGTGCCCGTGCAGGTCACCGCCGACGAGTCCACCGGTTACCTGGTGACCGTCGACCAGCTGGAGGCCGCGCGCACGCCCAAGACCAAGGTGCTGCTGTTCAACTCGCCCTCCAACCCGACCGGTGCCGTGTACCCGAGGGAACTGGTCGAGCAGATCGGCCACTGGGCCCTCGAACATGGCATCTGGGTGGTCACCGACGAGATCTACGAACACCTCGTCTACGACGGCGTCGAGGCCGTGTCCATGCCGGTGGCCGTGCCCGAACTGGCCGACACCTGCGTGATCCTCAACGGTGTCGCCAAGACCTACGCGATGACCGGCTGGCGGATCGGCTGGATGATCGGGCCGGCCGACGTGATCAAGGCGGCCACGAACCTCCAGTCGCACCTGTGCGGCAACGTCAGCAACGTCGCCCAGCGCGCGGCGCTGGCCGCGGTGGCCGGTTCGCTGGACGCGGTCACGCAGATGCGGGCCGCGTTCGACAAGCGTCGCCGCACCATCGTCGACCTGCTCTCCGCCATCCCCGGCGTCGAGTGCCCGACCCCGGAGGGCGCGTTCTACGCGTACCCGTCGGTGAAGGGCCTGCTCGGCAAGGAGATCCGCGGCGCGACGGCCCAGAACAGCACCGAGCTGGCAGGCATCCTGCTCGAGCACGCCTCGGTGGCCGTGGTGCCCGGCGAGGCGTTCGGCACGCCCGGCTACTTCCGGCTGTCCTACGCCCTCGGCGACGACGACCTGGTGGCAGGCGTGACCCGGATGGCCGACCTGTTCGGCGAGGCCCGCTAGTGGTGTGACCCGTGACCATGCCGGTGTAATTCCGGTCCAGGTGGGCGCATCCCAAGACGGAGCAGGCCCAGGTACGTCTGCTGTACCCGGGCCGACGACAACGCCGTGAGGTGCCCCTGGGGCCGGATTCACCCGGTGAGGGTTACTGACGGGCCACTAGCTCAACCGCACGACCGCGCTGGGCCGACCGAGGACCGTCTGGCCGTCGAACCGGGCAACGATGTCCACGACGACCGTACGGTCCTCGTCGTTTCGGTCCCGGACCTTGCCGGTCAGCTCCACGGTCGCGCCCACGCCGTCGTCGGGCACCAGGACGGGCCGGGTGAACTTGGTGCCGAAACGCACCACGGCACCAGGGTCGCCCGCCCAGTCGGTGACCAGACGGCCGGCCAGGGCCATGGTCAGCATCCCGTGCGCGATCACGTTCGGCAGGCCCACGGCTGTCGCGGTGGCCTCGTTCCAGTGGATCGGGTTGAAGTCCAGCGAGGCGCCCGCGTAGCGGACCAGGTGCTCGCGGGTCAGCGTCACGATCAGTGGCGGCAGCTCGTCGCCCACGGCCACCCCGTCGAAGTCCCTCGTGGTCACTGGTCCCCCCTGGCGACGATGTTGGCGGTAGCGGTCGCGACCGGGCTGTCCGGCTCGGCGGTGATCTCGGCGCGGACCAGCAGGAAGTCGTTGCCGGCGCGCGTCATCACGTTCTCGATGGTCGTCACGATGTGCAGGCTGTCGCCCGCTCGCACCGGCCGGTGGTAGGTGAAGGTCTGCTCGCCGTGCACCACCCGGCTCCAGTCCAGCCCCAGTTCGGGGTCGGCGACGATGTCGTGGATCGCTCGCAGGTTCACGATGGTGACGAACGTCGGCGGTGCGATCACGGTCGGATGGCCCGCCGCCCTGGCGGCCTCGACGTCCCGGTAGACCGGGTTGGGGTCACCGATGGCGTCGGCGAACTCGCGGATCTTCTCCAGGCCCACCTCGTACCGCTGCGCGGCGGGATAGGTGCGGCCGATGAACGAGGCGTCTACAGGCACCGGGCGAGGCTAGCCGACCCGCCCACCAACGACATCAAGGCCGCCCCCGCGAACGGGAACGGCCTTGAACACCAACGCCGGCGGACTACCCGCCTTGGTCAGCGAGTTTCCTTGTGCAGCCGGTGCGTACCGCAGTTCGGGCAGAACTTCTTCATCTCCAGGCGATCCGGGTCGTTGCGCCGGTTCTTCTTGGTGATGTAGTTGCGGTGCTTGCACTCTTCGCACGCCAGCGTGATCTTCGGTCGCACGTCGGTGGCAGCCACTGCTGTTACCTTCCTCTAGTTCAAGTCCCGGCAGGTGTAACACCGGGTGCCCTGGACTTATGCCCAGCGCACTTCGTGGTAGCGGTGGCCGGACTTGAACCGGCGACACAGCGATTATGAGCCGCTTGCTCTACCGACTGAGCTACACCGCCCCGCACATGACGACAGCCGCGATACCGCACACGACGGTACACCGCGGCTGGTCATGGAGCCCCCTTACGGAATCGAACCGTAGACCTTCTCCTTACCATGGAGACGCTCTGCCGACTGAGCTAAGGGGGCCGGTTCGAGCCAAAGAACTCTACAAGACGCGGTGCCGGAACCAGAAACCGGGTGGTCAGTGGACGAGCGTGAGGACCGTCTCGTCGCGTAGCCCGGTCACCGACACCGTCCTGGCCCGCAACCATGCCTCCAGCCGCTCCTCGGACAGCGGGCGGGAGATCAGGTAGCCCTGGGCCACGTGGCAGCCCATCTCGATCAGCTGGTCGCGGGCCGCGTCCTCCTCGACGCCCTCCGCCACCACGACCAGCCCCAGCGAGTGGCCCAGCTCGACGATGGAGCGGACCACGGCCAGGTCGCTCAGGTCGCTGCCCATGCCCAGCACGAAGCTCTTGTCGATCTTGACCTCGTCCACCGGCAGCTGCCGCAGGTACGCCAGCGACGAGTAGCCAGTGCCGAAGTCGTCGACCGCGAGCACGACGCCCATGTTGTGCAGCCTGCGCAGCACCGGCAGCGCGCGCTCCGGATCGGACATGACGCCCGACTCGGTGAGCTCGAACGTGAGCAGCTCGGCAGGCACGTTGTGCCGGGCCAGAGCTTCGGCGACCTGGTCCGGGAAGCTCTCGTCGTCCAGGTTGCGCACCGACAGGTTCACCGCGGCGCTCATCCGGATTCCCCGGTCCAGCCAGCCGCGCACCTTGGTCAGCGCGTGCTCGGTGACGAACGACGTGAGCGCGCCGATCAGGCCGGTGGCCTCGACCGCGGGCACGAACTCATCCGGCGGCGAGCTGCCCGAACTCGGGGTGCCGCCAGCGCACCAGCGCCTCGACGCCGAGCACCTGCCTGCTGGGCAGCGCGATCTTGGGCTGGTAGTGCAGGTAGACCTCGCCGTTCTCCAGGGCCTGCCGGAACTGCGTGACCAGCTGGAACCGGCGCAGGAACACCTGGCCCATGTTCGGCACGTAGCGGCGGATCGTGTCGCCGTCGCTGCGTGCTGCCCGCACGGCGACGTCGGCCCGCTGCAGCATCGTGTCGACGTCCGGGTCGATGCCGCCGCTGGGCTCGCCGCCGGTCGACACGTAGCCGACCTTGACGCTCGCGTCCACGGTCAGCTTGTCCATCAGGTACGGCTCGGACAGCCCGTCGCGCACCCGCTCGGCGACCACCTGGGCCTCGTCCTCGGTGTGGTCCACCAGCAGCGCGGCGAAGGTGCCCGCCTCCAGCCGGGCCAGCGGCACGTCGGCACCGAGTTCGTCGCGCAGCCGTTTGCCTGCCGCGACGACCATGCGGTCGCTCCACGCGTAGCCCAGCGCGTCACTGATGGTGGCCAGCACGTCCAGATCCAGCCGCAGCACCACCGAGGTGCGGTGGTCGCGCAGCAGGCCGATGGACGTCTCGCGGAGACCTGCGCGGTTGAGCAGGCCGGTCAGCGGGTCGTGGTAGGCGTCGTGGCGCAGCCGGGCCATCAACCGCCGGTTGTCCACGGCGGTGCCGAGATGGCTGGCCATCGTGCCGACCATCTGCATGTCCGCGCTGCCGAAACCGCGCCAGCGGGACAGCTTGTCGTGCGCCTCCAGCACACCCAGCACCTGGTGCGAGCCGCGCAGCGCGACCACCATGGCCTCGCTGACCCCGCGACTCGCCATCGCGTCCAGCACGTCGTTGCTGGCGTCGGCCAGCCGGAACTGCCGCACGCTGGTACCGGCCAGCCGCAGCATCGGGTCCTCGCGCACGGCCCGGGAGTCCACCTTGCGCGGCGGCAGCGGCTCGCCCGCGACGACGGTCTGCAGTTCCTCACCGGGGTCCGGCCACAGCCGTAACACCACCCGGCGGGCGCCGACCTGGTCCTTGATCCGCTCCGCGATGACCTGCCAGTCCTCGCTGGGCGGCAGCGAGGCGGACGGATCGGTGTCGACCGTCGGGCTGGGCGGCCCGCTGGCCGGACCGGGCGACGATCAGGCTCGCGTCGGCCAGTGCCTCCAGGTCCCGCTGTTCGCGCAGCAGGCCGGTGTAGGCGAAGTAGAGGGCGAGCACGCCGACGCAGACCAGCACGATCAGCGGCCAGCCCCACGGGCTGTGCACGACGACCTCGTAGCCGGCCACGCCGAGCGAGGCGTTCAGCAGTCCGACGACGAGCACTCGCCAGACCAGCCTGCCGACGCTGGACAGCCGCATCCGCCTGCCCAGCAGGCGGACGGCGACCACCGCGAGCAGCGTGCTGGACAGCGGGACGGCCATCGCACCGGCGAACGCGCCGAGCCAGGCCGGGTTCCCACCGGTCAGGGCGTTGACCACGTGCGCGAGCGCGAAGGCACTGGTGGCCTCCAGCAGCATCACGCCCGCGTTGTAGAGGACGCGGCCGGACACCCGGCGGACCATCAGCGTGGCGACACCCGCCACCACGTGGGCGACGAGCACGACATGGAAGGGCGCCACGAGCAGCCCGACGGCCATCGGGAGTTCGGTGAAGGAGATCGTCCAGGAGACGTCACCCCGGACGTCCACGTTGACCGCGAGCCGCTCGGCCAGCAGGAAACCGATGGCCAGCAGCGGAGCGCCCCACAGCAGCGCGGGCTGGTAGTCGAACGGCAACCACCACCACAGAGCCCCGGCGGCGAGTACACCGGCGAGCAGCACGGCGATCGAATAAACGCGGAACGCGGTGGGTGCCAGGGAGTCGACCTGCTTGACGGCAGCCTTTTCGGGTGCGGCAGAATCCGGTTCGGCGGGTCGGCTGACGTCCACACCCACCTGCTGGCGGTCGTCGGACATGCAACCCTCCTCGCCCCGGTCTCGCGACTGGTGATCACGCGACTACGACGCGGCATCCTGGCGATCGTCTTCGCGCGCCCCGGCCGGCGTGTCGGAGTCCGGATGACGCGCGATCGCCGTCGTACTGTAGCCCGATCGTGCTGTGCGACCTAGAACTCGTTTCATTGCACACAGCGGCGTAACGGACAACCAACGCGGATCTGACCCGGGATTTCGACCAGCGCGCCCGGTGCGACGTGCGACGACATCGGTACAGGCACGGTAGGCCGTTCACCTGCGGAGATCCGGTCACGCCAGGTTCCCGGTATCGCCTGACCGGACCAGTCAGGTAACCCGATCGGTCGTAGCACGGGCTCTTTTGTCGCCGTTCGTCGCCGTCGCTCCTCAGGTGAACAACAACTTCGACAGCGCCGCGAGACCGATGACCACAATCACCCCGCGCAGCACCATCGGCGACAATTTCCTGCCCACCCGAGCGCCGAACACACCGCCGACCGCGGACCCGGCGGCGATCAGGACGACGGCCAACCAGGACACGTGCGCGACGAAGATGAACACGATGCCCGCCGACAGATTGGCGAGCATCGCGAGCACGTTCTTGATCGCGTTGATCCGCTGCAGCGACTCGGGCAGCACGACGCCCATCAGGCCGAGCAGCAGGACGCCCTGGGCGGCGCCGAAGTAGCCGCCGTAGGCGCCGGTGCCGAGGACACCCAGCCAGAGCTGCCAGCCGTCCTCGTGCTCGACCGGCGCCTCGCCCTTCTCCAGAGCCTCGGCGGCCTGCGCGGCACGGCGGGCAGCCAGCCGGCGGGCCAGATACGGCTGGACCACCACGAGGACCAGGGCGATGACGATGAGGACCGGCACGATCGCGTTGAACGCACCCGGCGGCAGCACCAGGAGCAGCACGGCCCCGCCGACCGCGCCGATCACCGAGGCAGTACCCAGCTTGCGCAACCGGGGCGCCTGGCCGGCCAGCTGGTCCCGGTAGCCGATCGCGCCGAACAGCGAGCCGGGCACCAGCCCCAGGCCGTTGGACACGTTCGCGGTCAGCGGCGGCAGACCGACGGCGAGCAGGACCGGGAACGTGATCAGCGTGCCGGAACCGACCACTGTGTTGATCATGCCTGCGACGATGCCGGCAGCGGCCACCGCCAACGCCTGCAGTGGGTGCACTGTTCTCCCTCGTGGTGGCTCCGTCGCCCGGCCATGTTTACGTTTCCTTGAGGTACCAGGTCGAGCGCGCAACGCGCTGTGGCCCCGGTCACCCGAGGTCGGGGAGAGTCGGCCTGACCAGCGGAAACGGGAGGCTGTGATGCGCCGCACCGAGGCATGTCGCGGTGGTCCCGCCAGGCCGGGCCGATCGCGGGGTTCAGCAACCAGGCCGGTCGATAGCGGGCGGTTCAGCAACCAGGCCGGGTCGATCACGGGCGGATCAGCAACCAGGCACGGCAGAGGTGGTGGCCACGGTGGCGGCGTGCCAGGTGAAGCTCGTCGCGCCGAACCGGTCCGCGGCGCCGTTGCCGGTGACCTGGCCCGCCATCACGTCCATCCGGAACTCGTAGAGGGGCTTGCCCTGATAGGCGAGTTGCCCTCGGCCGTCGTCGGACCGCCTGATCACGGTCACGCCGGGCGCGGACCCGGCGGGCACGCTCGTACCGACTACGTACGCGGGCACCCAGACCTGGAGGCACCGCCCGGTGCAGCCCACGTCACCACCGTGGTCCTGGTCGGTGAAGTACAGAGCCTTGCCATGCCCGTCCACGAGAACGGTGCCGATCCCGGGGACGGCACTGACACCGACGGCGGCAGCGTCCGGCGTCACGGTCCCGCCGCCTCCAGTGCCGTCCGCAACCCCGCAGGCCGCGGTGAACGCACCGGCGAGAACGGCCAACCCGGCAACAGTGGCGAGCGTGCCCAACTCCGCCTCCTCAGTAGGTGGCTAGGAGGGGATACGTCGCTCACCCGCGCAGAGATTGACCGCGCACGAAGCGTCACCACCTCGTGATCGCGGTGCCCAACACCGCTGAAGGAATGCGCGAACGGGAGTCAGCCGCCGAACAGTTCCGGCCCGGCGCCGGCGAAGTAGCCCGCCAGATCCGCCACCACCTGGGTCCTGCCGAACCCATTGGTGATCGCGAGTTCGCCGTCCTTGCCGACGCCGGCGAGGAGTTCGTTGGCGACCGTCTGGCCGACGCCGAAGTTCACGCTGGACGCGGTCGGCCGTGTCGTGCCGTCCGGGTAGGCGGTGAGGTACCCGCCGGTCGTTGACTGTGTCGCGGTCAGGTTCAGCAGCACCGCGCTGACCTGGGCCGGCAGCCCGTTCACTCCGCCGACCGCCAGGTCGATCGTGCCGCCGGGGCCGACCGGGGCCATCGGCGCGCCGGTCCCGGACCGGGTGTCGAGGACCCGCCGCGGCGGCACCGGCACGAAGGGGCTGCCGAACAGGGGCCGGTAGTAGCCCTCCACGTCGATGACGACATTCGTTGTGCCGAACGGGTTGTAGACCGACACACCACCGTCCGCGCCGATCTGGGTGATCGTCAGGTTCGCCGCGGTCTGCCCGCGCGCGAAGTTCACCGTGGATACCGGCTGCCGCGGCTGGTCGTCCGGATACACCGTCAGGTAGCCACCCGTGCTGGAGCCGACGGCCGTCACGTTCAACGCGACCGCGGTCATCGCGCCCGCTACGACGCCCGGCACTCCGAGCAGCGACACCTTCGTCACGGAACCGGTCTTCAGCACCGCCTTCGGCGCGCCCACACCCGCCCGGGTGTCGACGACACGGGTCGGGGTGATCCCGGTGTAGAAGCCGTCGTTCGTCCCGGCGACGCCGTTCAGGTAGCTGCCGACGAGGTCCACCACCACATCGGTGCGCCCGCTGGAGTTGTAGAAGTCGACAGCGCCGGTGTACGGCACGGTCACCAGATTCGCCACGGTCTGGCCCGCGACGAAATTGACGCTCGATGTCCCGGGCCGCGCCGAACCGGCCGGGTAGACGGTGACGAACCCGCCCGTGGACGGGTCCGTGACGGTCACGTTGAGTACCAGGGCCGTCGTGTGCGCAACGAGCAGGCCGCCGGTGATCGGCAGCTCCTTGACCTGTCCAGGGCCGATGCCGCGGGTCGGGTCGGTCGGCCAGGTCCGAGTGTCCATCTCACGAAGCGGGCCCGTCACCTGGTACACGTCGCCGGACACGATCACCTGACTGGTGCTCGCGGTGCGGCCGAGGCTGTCGGTGATGGTCAGTGTCGCCGTGAACGGCCCGCTGGGCCCGTAGGTGTGCCCGGTGGTCGTCGCGGTGCCCAGGTCCTGGGTGGCGCCGTCACCGAAGTCCAACCGGTAGTCGGTGATCGTCGCGCCGCCACCGCTGGATCGCGTCCCACTGAACCCGAAACTGTGCGGAGCCGTCACGCTGTTCCGGTTGATCACCAGGCTGGGCGTCAGCGGACCGGTGGCACCCGGCGACTGAGCCGCCGAAGCCTGCCCCGCCAGCACACCAAGCCCGGCGAGCACCACCGGAACCAGCACCACAGCCACCCAGCGCGTCCGCACCGTTCGCCCCATTCCACCGACGATCGCAATCGACCCACACCGCTATCGATCACCCCGATGCGGCCGTTACCGCTGCACGAGGGTCAGGCGCCAGACGGTCCGTCGCACGCCGGGAACGCGGAAGTTGCGCCCAGCAAAGGAAAGGGTCCATGCCCAGGGGCGTCCGATCGGCGCAGGCACGGATCAAAGACCCCTCAGCGGACCCCGTCCTGCCAGGTAGGTGTAGGACGTTGCCGTGCGGAGACACCGAGGCCTCCGGGGTCGGGAATGCCGGCCTGGACCCGATCGGCCGGATCGGAGAACGCCGACGGGATGGCTCGGCGGACCCGGTCCAGGCGGTCGGCCGCGGCCGCGCGACGCGGCTCGGGTAGTTCGGCAGCCAGGCGCTCGAGGAGGCTGACGAGCCGCCGGGTCACTTGCATGGCTCCGGTTCCGTAGAGGCGGATTTCATCAAGGGCCACCGAGATGTAGTCGTCCCAGCTCGGGCCGGTCACCACCACGCGAGGTATGCCGGCAGCGTCGGGCATCGCGGCGATGTCGAGACTGCGCCCGCCGAGGCGCCGAAGGAGCCGCTCGATGATGTCGAGCGTCTGGACGGCCGTCGTCGGATCGTTGACCGCGGGTGACAGTGCTCGGACGCCGATGTCAGCCAGCAGCCGGAATACGTACCGCGGATCCTGGGTGAAGCTGCGCTCGATGCCCACGGCCAGGCAGTCCCTGAGGTGGTCGTCCTGGATCTGCCGGTGAGCGCTGACCGACAGCACCGGGTCGCCGCCGGCGAGGCTGTCGCCGGGGATGGCGTGCATGCGGAGGATTCCCCCGGCGGTCGTGGCCGCCGCCACCAGCCCAGGTGTGTCGATTTCCTGGAGATAACCCTCGGTGTCGGCGTAGAGGGTCTGGGTTACCAACGGGAGTTCAGGCGCTGCCGATGGCTGGCTGGTGAACGGGCCGGGATACAGGTTGTCGATGACGGTGGTGCCGAGGCGTGCCAACGCATCGAGCACTGTCGGCAGCTGAATGAGGCCGAGCGCGCGCCGCTGCAGGACGAAGGCGACGGTGAAGCTCCCGAGGACAGCGAGGAGGGCGATGACCGGCACGGCAGTCGATACGTCGTGGCGGTCGGCAATGAACAGGCCGGCGGCGAGGGCATAGGTGAACGTGCCAAGGAAAAGGCCGAATGCATGCCAGACCAGTCGCTCGTCACGGAACAGCGAGAGTCTCGGCGAGAACATGGTGTGAGTCCACTGCACGACGATGAAGAGCACCGACATGAGCAGAGCGGTGAACGGGATTATCCCGGCTACGATCGCGAACAGCGCATTCCGGGCGGTCGCGGCCGAGACCGCGGGCCCGACGGTAAGGCGCCCCATCACGAGCGCCAAACCGAGCGCGACGACGATGTAGCCGAGCTGGACAAGGCCACGACGCAGCGGCCGGTGGCGCCTCAGCGCCGTAGAGCGCGACTGCTGACGTTCTCGCATCCTGGCATCCATGGCAGCGGCGGGGCCTAGGTCGTCTTCGTTGGCTCCTTACGATCGGGCACGACTGCCGTCCGCCGCCTCACCCTGGCCGGATGATGCCGGATCGATCACCGGCGCTCGTGTGTGTCGCCATTTCGCCACCGACCCTCCGGGGCACCTGCACCACGGCAAGTACCGCACCGGCCTACGCATCCTCGACACCCACGTCACGACCAGTCCCGTCGGCCCACCGGCCTCGCCCTCCCAGAACATCGAGCGCAGTGCACTGGTGGGCCGCGCCGGTCGAGAACTACGACGGCGCCGAGGCAATCAGCCGATCTCAACAAGTACAGGTAGCCGACCCAGGCCAGCACAGGTCGCCCACCACCACATCGACCTGGCCCGCGCCTGGATGCTGCACGGCAACCGCGACCAAGCCCTCGCCAACCCCAACACCGCCCGACGAATCGCGCCCTTCAACACCCGGAAACCACCCCAGCGTGAGAGGCCGTGCTGGTGCTGGCCGAGTCCGACCACCGGACCACCGAGATGGCGCTGCGAGTCCCCAACTTGGGCACAGTATTGACGTAACCGGGGTGATCGCCTGCAAGGCGCAAGCATGCGACACTGACCGAGCAGGTTGGCCAACCGCGGTTGGCCACGCGGATGTGGCCAAGGAGGTGTGACATGACAGCAGCCGACAACCACCCGCGCCACGTCACGCCTCGCCCCGGTGCGCGAGAGGCCCTAGAGGAAGCCCTCCGCCGCGAAGGAGTCGAGCCGATCAAGTCCGTCGACGACTGGGCCGGTGACGGCATCTTCGAGTCTGACGACGAACTGGACGAGTTCCTGGACCTCACCCACGCGGCCCGACGAGCGGACATCGCCTGACCGTGGAGCCCGTCGCACTGGACACCGACGTAGCGTCGCTGATCATCAAGCGCAAGCTGCCCACAGACATGGCCCGACTGCTAGCCGGTCGGCCCCTACTCATCACCTTCGTCACGCTCGGCGAACTGACCAGATGGGTAGAGCAACGCCAATGGGGTCCGCACCGCCGGGAACTACTGGCCCAATGGCTCGTCGGCAAACACGTCCTACACAGCGACCAGGACGTCGCTCACACCTGGGGCACCATCACGGCATACGCCGCTCTCCGAGGCCGCCCACGCCCCGGGAACGATTCCTGGATAGCCGCCTGCTGCCTCGCCTACGATGTCCCGCTGGCCACCCGCAACATCAAGGACTACGAAGACTTCGCCGAACACGAAGGCTTGACGTGCAGGACGCAGCCCAACTGACGATGGGCAAAGGGCATCGGCGTGTCAGATCGCTCGAAGTTTGCCGCATATTTGACGTGACCACCCGGCTATCGCCGGTCCGGGCCGTACCCAGCCGTACACACGAGTCGCCCCCGTGACCCATCAGTGCAGGTCACAGGGGCGATCTCGTGGTGTGGCGGGTGAAGGATTCGAACCTTCGTAGGCTAAGCCGACGGATTTACAGTCCGCTCCCTTTGGCCACTCGGGCAACCCGCCAGGACCGGTCGCATGGGCCGGTGGGTGAACCCTACCCAACGCGCTTCCGCGCCCCATCACCGGTCCCCCGGTACCATCGCGGCGCACAGCGAACTGGACAGCGGAGGTGCTTGGACGTGGCGGACCCCTCGTTCGACGTGGTCAGCAAGGTGGACCGGCAGGAGGTGGACAACGCCCTGAACCAGACCGGCAAGGAGATCACTACCCGGTTCGACTTCCGTGGGACGAACGCGGAGATCACGTGGTCTGGCGAGTCGGTGGCCATTCAGGCGGACACCGAGGAGCGGTGCGCGGCCGCTGTGGAGGTGTTCAAGGAGAAGCTGGTCAAGCGGGGGATCTCGCTGAAGGCGCTGGAGACCGACGAGCCCGAGCTCTCCGGGAAGATCTACAAGGTCACCGGGACGATCGTGCAGGGCATCTCGTCGGAGAAGGCCAAGCAGATCGCCAAGACCATCCGGGACGAGGCGCCGAAGGGCGTGCAGGCGCAGATCCAGGGGGAGCAGCTGCGCGTCTCGGGCAAGAAGAAGGACCACCTGCAGGACGTGATCGCCCTGCTCAAGGGGCACGACTTCGGCATCGCGCTGCAGTTCACCAACTACCGGTAGTGCGGCCGCCGCAGCTCGTCGCGCCGACGGTTGAGGTGCGCGAGTCGTACCTGGCCGCGATGCGGGCTGAGGGCGAGCCGCTCGACCGCTACGACGACTTCGCCGGGTTCGTGGCCTTGTTGACCGGCGTGCGGACCCGGTGGGGCGTGCCGTCGACCTTCTACTGGTACGTGTCCGGCGAGGACTACCTCGGTGACATGGCGATCCGGCACACGTTGACGCCCGCGCTGGCGAGGACCGGTGGGCACGTCGGCTACAGCATCGCCGCGGCCTGGCGGCGGCAGGGGCACGCTACCCGGTTGTTGGCCGCCGGCCTGGTCGAATGCGGGCGGCTGGGGCTGGATCGGGTGCTGCTGACCTGCGCGGCCGACAACGAGGCGTCGCGGCGGGTGATCCTCGCCAACGGTGGGGTGCCGGATGGCCGGATCGACGGTGAGGACCGGTTCTGGATCACCGTCCCCACCGCGCGTGGGCCGATGCCTGGGCCGAACGTCGCCGGTGGATAGGGTCTGGGTTCAGCACCTCAGGCAGGCGGGAGACGTCATGAAAGGCATCGTGCTTGCCGGCGGCAGCGGCACGCGGTTGCATCCGATCACCCAGGCGGTGTCCAAGCAACTGCTGCCGGTCTATGACAAGCCGATGATCTACTACCCGCTGTCCGTGCTGTTCCTGGCCGGGATCCGGGACATCCTGATCATCTCCACGCCCACCGACCTGCCCAGCTTCCGCAGGCTGCTGGGCACCGGCAGCCAGTTCGGCGTGCGGTTCGAGTACGCCGAGCAGGCCCAGCCCAACGGTCTGGCCGAGGCGTTCGTGATCGGCGAGTCGTTCGTGGGTGACGACGACGTGGCCCTGGTGCTGGGCGACAACATCTTCTACGGCCAGGGCTTCGCCCGCACACTGCAGCAGCATGTCCTCGGGCTGGACGGGTGCGTGCTGTTCGGCTACCCGGTCAAGGATCCCGAGCGCTACGGCGTCGGCGAGGTCGACGGGACCGGGCAGTTGGTGTCGCTGGAGGAGAAGCCGGTCGCGCCGAGGTCGAACAAGGCGATCACCGGGCTGTACTTCTACGACAACGAGGTCGTGTCGATCGCGAAGTCGCTGGCCCCGTCGTCGCGCGGTGAACTCGAGATCACCGACGTCAACCTCGCCTATCTCAAGCAGGGCAAGGCCAAGCTGGTCGATCTCGGCCGTGGTTTCGCCTGGTTGGACACCGGCACTCACGACTCGCTGCTGGAGGCCGGACAGTTCGTGCAGGTGCTGGAGCACCGGCAGGGCGTGCGCATCGCGTGCCTGGAGGAGATCGCGCTGCGGATGAACTTCATCACCGCGGACGAGTGCTACGCGCTGGGTACGAAGCTGGCCAAGTCCGGGTACGGCGAGTACGTGATGAGCCTCGCCGAGGCGTCCGGGGCGAACGGCTAGAGCGGCCTGTTGGCCAGGTTCTCCAGCCTGCGGATCCGCTCCTCCATCGGCGGGTGGGTGGAGAACAGGCGGGACATGCCGTCGCCGGGGCGGAACGGGCTGGCGATCATCAGGTGCGCCTGGGACACGATGGCCGGTTCCGGCGCGAGCGGCAGCGCCTTCGTGCCCACCTCCAGCTTGCGCAGCGCGGACGCCAGCGCCAGCGGGTCACCGGTCAGCTCGGCGCCGGACTGATCTGCCTGGTATTCCCGTGACCTGCTGACCGCGAGCTGCACGATGGCGGCGGCGATCGGGCCGACGATGGCGATCAGCAGCAGCGCCAGCGGGTTGGACCGGTCGTCGCGGCCACCGCCGCCGAAGAACAGGCCGGCGAACAGGGCCAGGTTGGCCAGCACCGTCACCACGCTGGCCAGGGCACCGGCCACGCACGAGATCAGGATGTCGCGGCTGTAGACGTGCGAGAGCTCGTGGCCGAGCACGGCCCGCAGCTCGCGCTCGTCGAGCAGGTCGAGGATGCCCGCGGTGCAGCACACCGCGGCGTTGCGCGGGTTGCGGCCGGTGGCGAACGCGTTGGGCGCGCGGGTGGGGCTGACGTAGAGCCGGGGCATGGGCTGGCGGGCCGACGTGGCCAGCTGGCGCACGATGTTGTACATCGCGGGCTGCTCCACCTGGGACACCGGCCGGGCCCGCATCGCGCGCAGGGCCAGCTTGTCGGAGTTGAAGTACGTGTAGGCGTTCATGCCCAGGGCGATCACCACACCGATGATCAGCGCGGTCCGGCCGAAGAACGAGCAGATCACGATGATCAGCGCGCTCATCCCGCCGAGCAACAGGACCGTTTTCAGCCCGTTGTAGTGCCTGTGCACTCCGACAACGCCTCCCGACAACGGACCCCCTCCACTTGTAACAACTCTCCGTGGCGGGGAAAAGTTCCTCGTCAGGCGCCTGCCGAGCCCGTTCCCGCCTGGCCGTGACGCCAGTACATGGTGGTGCGCACCCGTCGCCGGTCCAGTCGGCACTCGTCGAGCAGGTACGCCCGCACAGCATGCATCACCGTGCGTTCGCCCGCCGCCCACACAGCGGCGTCCTGGTCGAACGGGCCGAGCTCGCGCAGTGCGGCCAGCAGCAGGTCGGGCGTGCCGGGCGGGGTGCCGTCGCGGTGCAGCCAGCGCACGTCGCCGGGCAGGTGCTGTTCCTCCGCGGCGTCGGCGACCTCGAGCACGGCGGTGGCCTGTACCTCGGGCAGCATCGCGCTGATCGCGGGCAGTGCGGTCTCGTCGCCGAGCAGCACGTGCCGGGACACGGCCGGGTCGGGCAGGTACGCCGGGGACGGGCCGACCAGGATCACGTCGTCGCCGGGCCGCACGTCGGTGGCCCACGCCGACGCGACGCCGGAGCCGTGCAGCACGAAGTCGAAGTCCAGCTCGTGCGCGACCGGGTCGTGCCTGCGCACCGTGTAGCTGCGCATCGCGGGCCGGACCTGGCCGAACAGGGTGCGCGCGGACGTCAGCGTCAGCGGCTCGGGCAGGGTGACGTCGCGGTCGTAGAAGTACAGCACCACGTGCTGGTCGCCACCGCCGCCGGGAAACGTGCGCAGGGACTCCCCGCCGACGGTGATCCTGGCCATCCGGGGCGTGACACGGCTGATCCG
The DNA here is from genome assembly GCA_963780635.1 of Candidatus Melainabacteria bacterium. Classification (GTDB taxonomy): domain Bacteria; phylum Actinomycetota; class Actinomycetes; order Mycobacteriales; family Pseudonocardiaceae; genus DATEPR01. The sequence goes on along the minus strand of CAWACW010000011.1, from coordinate 370,790 downwards.
CAGTACGGGCACTCGCCACAACTCGGGCGGGTGGCGCCGGGCTCGCCCTCGGCCGTGGCCGGTAGCGCTCGTCGAAGTCATCGGCGGCATCTTCGTACGCGCGGGGGGTCGGTTTCAACTCGGTGTCCACTTGTGGTCAACGGGCACCTGGAGTCCGCTCGACGGCTCGCGGGTGTGCCTGGCCGGTGCGAGGATCGAGGGTGGAGGTAATTGATGAAGATCGGACTACAGATCCCGGATTTCACCTGGCCGGGAGGCGCCGCGGAGCTCGCCCCGACGCTGGCGAAGATCGCGACCACGGCGGACCAGGCCGGGTTCGAGTACATCGCGGTGATGGACCACTTCTTCCAGATTAGCGCCGTCGGCCCGGCTGAGCACGAGATGCTCGAGGCGTACACGGCGCTGGGCTACCTGGCCGCGCACACCGAGCGCGCGAAGCTGCTGACGCTGGTCACCGGGGCCATCTACCGCTACCCGGCCGTACTCGCCAAGATCATCACCACGCTCGACGTGCTGTCCGGTGGCCGGGCGATGCTCGGCGTCGGTGCTGGTTGGAACGACGAGGAGAGCCGCGGCCTGGGCATCCCGTTCCCGTCCACGAAGGAACGCTTCGAGCACCTGGAGGACGCGCTCGAGGTCTGCCTGCGGATGTGGTCGGACGACGACGGGCCCTACGCGGGTCACCACGTCAATGCCGAGCGGCTGCTCAACTCACCCCAGGCGCTGGCCAAGCCGCACCCGCCGATCATGATCGGCGGCGGCGGCGAGCAGAAGACACTGCGGTACGTCGCGAAGTACGCGCAGCTGTGCAACCTGTTCCCGGGCCCGGAGCTGGCGCACAAGCTGGACGTGCTGCGGGAGCACTGCGAGCGCGAGGGCCGTGACTACGACGACATCGAGAAGACGGCGTACTTCGTCTTCGACCCCGGTCCCAACGGCGAGCGGGTCGAGGAGACGATCGGGCAGTTGAAGGACCTGGCGGACCTCGGTATCCACGCCGCGATCGGCGGCGTCCGGGACGTGCACACGATCACGCCGCTGGAGATCATCGGCAAGGACATCATCCCGGCAGTGGCCGGGTTCTGAGAGGAACGGCATGAAGATCGGCCTGCACATTCCGGACTTCACCTGGCCGGGTGGCGACGTCGGCATCGGCCCGACGCTGGCGCGGGTGGCCAGGACGGCCGACGAGGCGGGGTTCGACCGCATCAGCGTGATGGACCACTTCTGGCAGATCGGCCCACATGGTCCGGTCGAGCACGCGATGCTGGAGGCGTACACCGCGCTGGGCTACCTCGCCGCGCACACCGAGCGGGCCACCCTGTTGACGCTGGTCAGCGGCGTGATCTACCGGTACCCCGGCATCCTGGCCAAGCAGGTCACCACCCTGGACGTGCTGTCCGGCGGCCGGGCGTGGCTGGGCATCGGAGCCGGGTGGAACGAGGAGGAGAGCCGCGGCCTCGGCCTGCGGTTCCCGCCGCTGTCGGAGCGCTTCGAGCAGCTCGAGGAGGCCATCCAGATCAGCCTGCAGATGTGGTCGGACGACGAGGGTCCCTACGACGGCAAGCTGTTCCACCTGGAGCGCACCCTCAACTCGCCACAGTCGCTGACCAGGCCGCACCCGCCGATCATGATCGGTGGCGGCGGGGAGAAGAAGACGCTGCGGTTGGTGGCCAAGTACGCCCAGGCGTGCAACCTGTTCGCCGGCCCGGACCTGCCGCACAAGCTGGACGTGCTGCGGGAGCACTGCGAGCGCGAGGGCCGCGACTACGACGCCATCGAGAAGACGGCGACGTTCCGGTTCGACCTGGGCGCCAAGGGCGAGCACGTCGACGAGACGCTGACCGCGCTGAAGGAACTGGCCGACCAGGGCATCCAGGTCGCACACGGCAAGGTCATCGACGCGGGCCTGATCGAGCCGCTGAAGCTGATGGGCAGGGAGATCATCCCCGCGGTGGCCGACTTCTGAGCACGACACCTCGCACAACGCCTCGGCGGGCCCGGTAACACCGGGCCCGCCGAGGCGTACAGGTCTGAGAAAGCGGTGTCAGCCCACCGGAGCGGGAGCGACAGCGGCAGCGCGGGCCGGACCGAGGCGCAGCACGATGCCCTCACCGCGCAACGACCGCCGGAACCACAGGATCGACACGCCGGCCGCCAGCCCGACGACCGCGTACGAACCGGCCGTGGACACCATCAGGAAGTCGCCGACCGTCCAGCGAGCCAGGATGTAGAGCGTCGCGACGCCGTTGGTCACGAAGACGAGGGCCCACAGCAGGGACACCTTGCGGAAGAACTGCACGACCCGCGGGTGCTCACTGAAGGTAGCCGGGAATGCGCAGAAGTCATCGGCCAGCTTCGCGATGAACGGCCGCCCGAACGGCAACGATGCGAGCAACACGGCAGCGATGAGGAAGTTCTGCAGGGTGGGCTGCAGGAAATACAGGAAAACACTGCCCGTGAGCAGACCGAGCACTGTCCGTGCGATCAGCAGGGCAGTGGTCAGGATCAATACTGCGGGGATCTTCTTGCGCAGGATCACGCGCCGGATGACGGCGAGGACCGACCAGCTGACAGCTGCGATGAGGCCACCATCGAGACCGACCACGGTCAGCAGCAGGTAGAACAGGCCCAGCGGCACCAGCGTGGACTCCAGCAGATGCTTGCCGCCGTGACGGACGATCGCGCCCAGTGCGGGCAAATGGACGGTCACGTGTTGTGGCATGTAATCAGCGGTCCCTTTCGGGGGTGGCGGTCGGTAGGGGAGGAATTCCGAGCCGCCGGTGGGGGGTGCAGACAATGTACTCGACAGACGTGTGAGGTCCAGGTTCTCTGACGAACTCGTGGGGGAGGCCGAGTCGGCCGTGATCGAGGCGACACCCACGATCCGCAGGTCAGCAGCGAAGAGTACGTAGTTGGGGAAGAAAACCCGTCACCATCGGTGTTGCGCTGTTTTGACGTGTGCTTGACGTCTGACGTACCCACCGGGAGCGTCCCGGAAACCGAAGGGGGCCAGTCGATGGCGGCGAAAACCGCTCGTCGGAGCCGCTGGAGGGCACGTAACGTCACCGCCGGCGGTCCAGTGGGGGGCCGCGACGGGGATGTGTGGCAGCGGTACGCCAGTGAGGAGGTGGCGTGAACGCGACGGGGATGGCGTTGATGGTGGCCGTGCCGGCCGCGATCGTGGGTGCTGCGTGTATGGGGTTGGCGAGCGCGGCACAGGCTCGCGCGACCCATGAGGTGCCGGCGAGCCGGACGCTGAGTCCGACGCTCCTGGTACGCCTGGTCCGGCGACCGATGTGGCTGGTGGGGATCGGCGCCACGATCGCGGGACTGGGTCTGCAGGTGGTCGCTCTGGGCTTCGGCCCGTTGCTGCTGGTGCAACCGCTGCTGGTCAGCGCGTTGCCGTTCGCGTCGTTCTTCGGTGCGGTGCTCGTGCACAAGCGGCTGGACAGGGTGATCGTGGGAGGCGCGTTCATCTGTGTGGCCGGGTTGGCTGTGTTCCTGCTGCTGGCCAGGCCGGCCGGGGGCACCGATCATCTGGTGGCGCTCGGCCCCCTTGGGTGGGCTCGCGGTCGCGCTCGGCGTGATCGCCGTGGGTGGCCTGGTGTTGTCGTCGCTGGTCACCGGCCCGGTGAAGGTGCTCGGGCTGGCGTTGGCGACCGGGGTGTTCTACGGGTTGACCGCAGGCCTGATGAAGGTCGTCGCGGGCGAACTGCGGCACGGGTTCGTGGCGCCGTTCGAGCACTGGACCCTGTACGCGGTGTGCGTGATCGGTCCGATCGGCTTCCTGCTCAGCCAGAACACGTTCCAGCAGGGGCGGATGCTGTCGCCGGCGCTGGCCGTGATCACCACGGTCGACCCGCTGGTCGGCGTGGCGATCGGCGTGTGGTGGCTGGGCGAGTCGGCGGTGACGGGACCTGTGGTGCTGGTGGGCGAACTGCTGGCGGCCGTCGTGATCGTGATCGGCATCGCGGTACTGGCCAGGCGGGCCGACCAGCTGTCCGCCGAGGCGGGCGCGAGCATGCCGCAGCAGCGGCCTGCCGAGGTCCGGATGGAGATGGGCTAACCGCGCAGCTCCATCGTGCAGCACTTGGGTCCGCCGCCGGACTTGCGTAGCTCGCTCACGTCCACCGGGATCGGCCGGTAGCCCCGTTCGGTGAGCTGGGCGGCCAGACGGGTCGCCTGGGCCGCCAGCACCACGTGCCGGCCGTCGGACACGGCGTTGAGCCCCAGGCAGGCGGCATCAGCCTCCGTCGCCACGACCGCGTCGGGGAAGAGCATCCGCAGCGCGCGCAGCGACCCCGCGGAGAACGCACCCGGGTAGTAGGCGACCGCGGGTGTCAACGGCGAGTCGTCCAGCACGCACAGTGCCGTGTCCAGGTGGTAGTAGCGCGGGTCGACCAGCCGCAGCGACACCACGGGCACACCCAGCACCTCCTGGGCCTCGGCGTGCGCGGCCGCGTCCGTGCGGAAGCCCGTGCCTGCCAGCAGCAGCCTGCCCGTCCACGCGAAATCGCCCTCGGCCTCGTTGATCGCTGCCGGCATCACGATGTCCCGGAAGCCCTGCTCGCCGAACCAGCGGCGGTAGTGCTCCGCCTCGGCGGCCCGCTGCCTTGCCCGGAACCGGGCGCCCAGCACGCGGCCCGCCACGACCGTGCCCGAGTTGGCCGCGAAGACCATGTCCGGCAGACCCGGCTCGGGCTCGATCAGCTCGACGTGGTGGCCCAGGTCCCGGTAGGTCTGTGCCAGCCGCTCCCACTGCCGGATCGCCAGGTCGGTGTCGACCGGGACGTCCGGGTTCATCCACGGGTTGATCGAGTAGTCGACGGCGAAGTACGTCGGCCGGCACATCAGGTACCGGCGAGCGGTAGGGATCCGCTCCGGCAGCACCGGTTCGGGTCGCGAACCGGGTACGGCAAGAGGCACCGTCGTCATGGATCGAAATGTAGATCGCGGATGGGCGGTCATCAACGACGCCACGTTGCACGTTTGGGGGCAGAATGTTGCGTATGGACGACATCGACCATCGAATCATTTCGTGCCTGGTGGCCGACGCCCGCTCCAGCTACGCGGAGATCGGCGGCACGGTCGGGCTGTCGGCCCCCGCGGTGAAGCGCCGGGTGGACCGGCTACGCGAGAGCGGGGTGGTGCGGGGCTTCACCGCGGTGGTCGACCCGGAGGCGCTGGGATGGGGCACCGAGGCGTTCGTGGAGGTGCACTGCCGGGGCAACGTGATGCCGCACCGGATCACGGCCAGCCTGGAGCCGTTGACCGAGGTCGTGGCCGCCTACACGGTGTCCGGCGCCGCGGACGCGATCGTGCACCTGAGGGCCGCCGACATCCATCACCTGGAGACCGCACTGGAGCGGTTACGTGCGCTGGACATCATCGACCGGACCGTCTCCACGGTGGTGCTGTCCACGCTCCTGGAACGCCCGCCCGTACCGGAACGACACACACATTGAGATGACAGCCTAAATCGTTGTGACAGACAGCACGTCATAAGAGGTCCGGCGGCCGTGGAGCGCGACAATGGATGTCTCGGATGGTGTTGGAGCAAGCCGTCGACCAGGGCTTTCCCACGACTCGGCCGGGCGGGGCGCGAGATGCGTCGAGCCCAGAAGTATGGGACTACCCTCGCTGGCGGGGCACGTTGCACCGAGGGCAGGGCCGCACCCGGCCGGGAGTGCACGTGGATGGGCAGCAGGCTATCGGAAAGAGGGATCAACGAGCCCATGAGCGTTGATGTGGGTGACACCGGTAATTCGTCACCGGAAGCGGACGCCGCAGTCCGCAAGCTCGACAGGGTGGTGATCCGCTTCGCCGGCGACTCAGGTGACGGCATGCAGCTCACCGGGGACAGGTTCACCAGCGAGGCGGCCGCGTTCGGCAACGACCTGGCGACCCTGCCCAACTTCCCGGCCGAGATCCGGGCGCCACAGGGCACGCTGCCGGGCGTCTCGTCGTTCCAGCTGCATTTCGCCGACTACGACATCCTGACGCCGGGCGACCGGCCCGACGTGCTCGTCGCGATGAATCCGGCCGCGTTGAAGGCCAACATCCGCGACCTGCCCGCGGCCGGCATCCTGATCGTCAACACCGACGAGTTCACCAAGCGGAACCTGGCGAAGGTCGGTTACGACGCCAACCCGCTCGACGACGAGTCACTGTCGTCGTTTCAGGTGCACAAGGTCGCGATGACCACGCTGACGCAGGGCGCGCTGGAGTCGACCGGGCTGGGCAAGAAGGACGCCGAGCGGGCGAAGAACATGTTCGCCCTGGGTCTGCTGTCCTGGATGTACCACCGGCCGACCGAGGGCACCGAGCGTTTCCTGCGGGAGAAGTTCGCGCGCAAGCCCGACATCGCCGAGGCGAACGTGCTGGCGTTCCGGGCAGGCTGGAACTACGGCGAGACGACCGAGTCGTTCGCGGTGACCTACCAGGTCGCGCCCGCGAAGCTCAACCCCGGCACGTACCGGCAGATCACCGGCAACAGCGCCCTGGCGTACGGGATCGTGGCGGCAGGCCAGCAGGCCAAGCTGCCGATCCTGCTGGGCACCTACCCGATCACGCCGGCGTCGGACATCCTGCACGAACTGTCCAAGCACAAGAACTTCGGCGTCACGACGTTCCAGGCCGAGGACGAGATCGCGGGCATCGGCGCGGCGCTGGGCGCGTCCTACGGTGGCGCGCTGGGCATGACCACGACGTCCGGCCCGGGTATCGCGCTGAAGTCGGAGACGATCGGTCTGGCGGTCATGACAGAGCTGCCATTGATCGTGATCGACGTGCAGCGTGGCGGGCCGTCCACCGGTCTGCCGACCAAGACCGAGCAGGCCGACCTGCTGCAGGCGATGTTCGGGCGCAACGGTGAGGCCCCGGTGCCGATCGTGGCGCCGCAGTCGCCCGCCGACTGCTTCCCGGCCATCCTGGACGCGGTCCGGATCGCGCTGACCTACCGGACGCCGGTGCTGTTGCTGTCCGACGGCGCCATCGCCAACGGCTCGGAGCCGTGGCTGGTGCCCGACGTGGCCGACCTGCCCGACCTGAGCGTCCCGTTCGCGACCGAGCCCAACGCGCCGGACGGCTCCGGCGAGTTCTGGCCGTACCTGCGTGACCCGGAGACCCTGGCCCGCCCGTGGGCGGTGCCCGGCACTCCCGGTCTGCAGCACCGGATCGGCGGCCTGGAGAAGGCCGACGGCGATGGCAACATCTCCTACGACCCGGACAATCACGACAAGATGGTCCGACTGCGCCAGGCCAAGATCGACGGCATCACGGTGCCCGACGTGGTCGTGGACGACCCGTCCGGCGAGGCGTCCGTGCTGGTCGTCGGCTGGGGCTCGACGTTCGGGCCCATCGGCGCGGCGGCACGACGGGTCCGTGGCGCCGGGTACCAGGTCGCGACCGCGCACCTGCGGCACCTCAACCCGCTGCCGGGCAATCTCGGCGAGGTGCTCGCGTCGTACTCCCGGGTGATCGTGCCGGAGATGAATCTGGGCCAGCTGGCATTGCTGCTGCGAGCCAAGTACCTGGTGGACGCGGTCAGCTACACGAAAGTGGCAGGCCTGCCGTTCAAGGCCGAGGAGTTGCAGCACGTGTTCACCGACATCATCGAGGGAGGCGTGACGCGGTGACGGCGATCGATCTCGGACTGCCATCGCTGGGTGGCCTTGATCTGGTCCCCACTTCCGACGACAAGCAGACCGCCAAGGAGTACAAGTCGGACCAGGAGGTCCGCTGGTGCCCGGGGTGCGGCGACTACGCCGTCCTGGCCGCTGTGCAGGGCTTCATGCCGCAGTTGGGACTCAAGCGCGAGAACATCGTGTTCGTGTCCGGGATCGGGTGCTCCAGCCGGTTCCCGTACTACATGAACACCTACGGCGTGCACTCGATCCACGGCCGCGCACCCGCGATCGCCACCGGCCTGGCCGTGTCCCGGCCCGACCTGTCGGTCTGGGTGGTCACCGGTGACGGCGACGCGCTGTCCATCGGTGGCAACCACCTCATGCACGTGTTGCGCCGCAACGTGAACCTGAAGATCCTGCTGTTCAACAACCGGATCTACGGGTTGACGAAGGGCCAGTACTCGCCGACCAGTGAGCAGGGCAAGGTCACCAAGTCCACCCCAATGGGCTCACTGGACCACCCGTTCAACCCGGTGTCGCTCGCGCTCGGTGCCGAGGCCACGTTCGTGGCCAGGGCACTGGACTCCGACCGCAAGCAGCTGACCGAGGTCCTGCGCGCGGCCGCCGAGCACCGCGGCACAGCGCTGGTGGAGATCTACCAGAACTGTCCGATCTTCAACGACGGCGCGTTCGACGTGCTCAAGGAGCAGGGCGAGCGGGAACGGCGGATCATCCCGCTGACCCACGGTCAGCCGATCGTGTTCGGCGCGGAGGGCGAGTACGGCGTGGTCCGGGACCCGATGACGGGTTCGCTGACCGTGCGCAAGGTGGCCGAGGTCGGCACGGACGCGGTCGTCGTGCACGACGCGACGACGCAGGACCCGTCGCTGGCGTTCGCGCTGTCGCGCCTGACCGGTTCGGACCTGGCTCACACGGTGACCGGAGTGTTCCGGTCGGTGGCCCGGCCGGCGTATGACGACCTGGCTCGGGCTCAGGTGGACGAGGCGAAGAGCGCCAAGCCAGCTGACCTGCAGGGTCTGTTGCGCGGCAAGGACACCTGGACCGTAGCGGGCTGATTCACCGGAACGGTTGTCGCTCATACTGCTGACGGGTGAGCCGGCCCTTCGACGGTCGGCTCACACCGACCGTAGGCGAGTCGGCCGCCCAGCGGTCAGAGCGCTTCGCCGTGCGCGACTCGACCGCTCGACGGTCAACTTGACCCTGGTGGTTGGTCCTGACCACTCGGCGGCCGACTCCACGCCGGGATTGGTGTTGACCGCTCGATGGCCAACTCGACCCTGCAGGCTGGTCTCGACCACCCAGCGGCCGACTCCACGCCGGGGTCGGTGTTGACCGCTCGATGGCCAACTCGACCCTGCAGGCTGGTCTCGACCACCCAGCGGCCGACTCCACGCCGGGGTCGGTGTTGACCGCTCGATGGCCGACTCGGTGAGGTCGTCGGTGAGTCGGCCGCCCAAGGGACGTCACCGCGACTGATCGGCGGCGTTGGCAGCGATCCGACCAACCGCGCAGCCGGTTGTAGCTGAGTCGCCCCCTCGGCGGACGACACGCCCTGACCTGATGCGAGAGATCACCACTCGACGGTCGACACGGCTGGCCCTAGTCGGGTCGTGGGTCGATCACCGAGCGGTCAGCGCGCCAGCAGTGGTGCGTGAACTGACCACCGAGCGGACGACACGGCGACCGTCGTGAGTGCTGGCCGCCAAGCGGACGACTCGCACGCGCGCGGGGCGCGAGCTGGCTAGTCAGCAGTCGACTTTGCGCTGGTGATCGAGTGTTGACCACTCCATGGTCGAATCCGCGTGGTGGTCGGTGAGTCGGCCATCCGGCGGACGACATGTCCTGATCTGGTGCGCGAGTTCACCACTCGATGGCCCACACAGCGAGCCGTCGATGAGTCGGCCGTTCAGCAGTCAGCACGCCAACTGGTCATGCGCGAGGTGGCCGCCCAGCGGACGACTCGGCGGTGGCGGGTGTTGGCCGTCCGGCGGACGACACGCACTCTCGCGATGCGCGAGTTAGCCACTCGGCGGTCGACTCCTGGGTGGCGGCGTGTTGACCGTTGGGTGGGCGGCAGCTGGCGTTGGCCACTCGGTGAGCGACATGGCGACCCGTGGCGGATGTTGACCGTTCAGTGGACGGCAGCCGATGTCGACCGTTCAGCGGGCTGCCGCCGATGTTGACCGTTCAGCGGACGGCAGCCGATGTCGACCGTTCAATGGGCAGCAGCTGATGTTGGCGCTCGGCAGACGGCACGGCTACCCGCGTTTGGTGTTGACCGTTGAAGACGGCAACTGGGGTTGGCCAGTCGGTGGACGACACGGCGATCGTGGCGGGTGTTGACCGCTCAGGGGACGACACAAACCCGCAGCCGATTTTTCTGCTCGGCTGCGGGTTTGGGGGTCTGCTCGATTCGAGTCTGGTTTTACCAGCTGCGGGGGCGTTCCCAGCTGGTGAAGCCCGCTCGCTGTGCGTCTTCCTGGGAGCGGAACCAGACCTGCGGCTCCAGGCGGTCGAAGAACGGGGACGACCTGGTGTGGAACACCATCGACGACGTCCTCGCCTTGACCGTGAAGCCGTCCGTGGGTGCCGATCCGTCCGGTTGCGGGAGTGCCGAGCCCGCGCCGAACGGGCCTGGGTCCCCTGCTGCGGTCTCATCGCCGCCGTAGGGACCACTTTCAGAGCCATCGTCGGCTGGTATCGGGCGGATTGTCTGAGTTACCGGGCCGTCGACACCCGTGCGCACTCGGATCGGGCGCGGTGGCTGGGTCTCGTCGTAGAACTCGCCGCTCACCGGTCCGTCCGTCGCCGGGTCCGTTATCGGCAACTCGCCGGTTACCTCCAGCGCGCTCTCCGGCGGCTCGAAACCGCCCGACTGGCCGAAATCCTGACCCGCGAAGTTCTGGCCCTCGAAAGTCTGGCCTTCGAACGACTGGTCATCGAAGTTCTGTTCCTGGAACGGCTGATCTTGGACCTGCTGGTCCTGGAACTGCGGCTGCTCGAACGCCTGCTGTTCCTCGTACGGCCGCTGCTCCTGGAACACCTGGTCCTGGAACTCCGGCTGCTCGAACTGCTGCTGGTCCTCGAACTGCTGGTCCTGGAACGGCTGCTGCTCGAACTGCGGCTGCTCGAACTGCGGCTGCTCGAACGCAGGCTGCTGCTCGTAGCCGGGGGGCTCGAAGGCCGGGGCCTGGTAGCTGTCTTCCAGCGAGTCCGCTTGGACGACCGGTTCGAACAGGGACCGGACCCGGTGCTCGTCGTCGTACTGGGTGTCCGTTTCGGTACCGAACACCGACTCGCGCAGCAAGTCGGGATGGTCCAGATCCGGCCTGCTCACTGGCAGCATCCGCTGCGTGAGACTGGTGACTTCGCCCGAACCGGAGCCGGAACCAGCACCGGACACCTGCGGATTGGCCTCGCTCAGGTCGAACCAGCTCGAACCCGCGTCGTCACCGGACGGCCCGACCAGGCTGTGCGAACCGTTGGCGTGACCGGTATCGAAGCCGCCGACCAGCTGGCCGTCGCCGCTCCAGGCGCCACCGTTCGCGGTGCCACCATCGGCCACGCCGGACGGCTTCTCGAACGGCTGGAAACCACCCTGCTGGATCGGCGTCATCTCACCGGGACGCGGCTGCACGTCGGACTGCTCCGCGTCCTGCGCGTCGAACGGGATCTCGAACGGCGCGAACCGCAGCGACTCGCCGGACCGGCGCCGTGGCAGCGGGCTGCTGGACTCGGCCGGTTCCTCGACTTCCTCGGGCTGGTACTCACCGAACTGGAAGCCGTTGCTCTCGAAGCCGGACTCGGTCTCCTGCTCGCCGTAGCCGTTGCGCCGCAAGCCGTTCTGCTCGTACTCGTCGGCGTAGCTCTCGTACGCCTCGTAGCCCTCGATCTGCGGCAGCACCGAGGTGACCTCGCCCGAACCCGGCTCGGCCATCTCACCCTGCGTGACGAGGTCCTCGTCCCGGTCCAGCTCGGGATCGGTCGGGGCGTGGTTCGCGCCGGCTCGGAGGAACTCCAGGTACTGGTCGTCCGCCTCGGCGTCCGGTTGGTCAGGCTGCTCGGTCTCGGTCATCCAGGACGAGACCTGGGTGGGCTGCTCGTCAGCTGTGGGGAGCCAGGGCTCCGGCGCGACGGGAGGCCCCGTTTCCGTGGTGGTGTCCCGCCACGACTCCTCGGCCGCTGTCGCTGCCGGGCCGATCGGCTGCCACGGCTCGGGCGCGTTGCGGGTGGCCTCCTCGGCCTCCTCCCACACCTCGCTCAGTCGCGCGACGCCCGGGAAGTCCTCGACGCCGGACTTCCCCTCACCGGACGGCCGGTCGGACTCACCCATGTCGAGCAGGTCGGTGCCCAGGCCGCTGGGGGTCAGCAGGCCGCCGCGGTTGCGGTCGCTGACGAAGCCGTCGGCACTCGAGTTGGCCGCCGAGAACGGTCCGCGATCGAACACTGACCGTCCGTATTCACCGTCCGACCTGGCGGATCGCGCATCCGAGGCCAGCCGCGCCTCCAGTTCGGCCACTCGGTTGCTCAGTGGTCGAACCCGAACGACCCAGTCGAGCAACACGCCGACGGCGAAGCCGACCAGGCAGGCGAACCACACCTGCCCGAAGATCCACATATCCGGACGTCCTTCCTGCGTGCACCATGCCCGGCGCTCCAGCCACGACACAGGTCGGTCAGCAGTCTGTCCTATCAGGCATACCCCGAGGCAGAGGACTCCATCGGCGCGAATGAAGACTGGTGCGAATCGTCCCCGCGGCACCACGCGCCCAAGGTGCCCCTGTGCTGGACGTCACATCCAGACGTGCCGACAGCTATCTACCTCGTTCGGGTAGAGCGTAGCAACGATCGTGTGACGCCTCGGGTCAACCGGTGCGATCGACGAGGTAGTCGGTCATCAGCCGCAAAGCCTCGCGAGCCGGACCGGCCGGCAGCGTGCGCAGCACCTCTCTGGCCTGGTCCGCATAGTCCGACACGGTCTTGCGGGCCCTCGGCAGCGCCGTGGACTCACGCAGCAGCACCAGGGCCTCGGCGACCTCGTCGTCGTCGGTCAGCGGGCGGCTGAGCAGGTCGCGCAGCCGGGCACCCTGCGGATCGGCCGGATCGAGGTCGGCCAGCGCGTAGAGCATCGGCAGCGTCGGCACGCCCTCGCGCAGGTCGGTGCCGGGGGTCTTGCCGGACTCGGTGGACTGCGAGGCGATGTCGATGATGTCGTCGGACATCTGGAACGCGGCGCCGACGATCTCGCCATAGTGGCGCAACGCGGCGATGTGCTCGTCGGACGCGCCGGAGCACATCCCGCCGAACCGGCCCGCTGTGGCGATCAGCGACCCGGTCTTCTGCCTGCCCACCGAGAGGTAGTGCTCGATGGCGTCCTCGCCGGGGCCGGGGCCCTTCGTCTCGCGCATCTGGCCGGTGACCAACTCGGCGAACGTCTCGGCGATGATCCGGGCCGCGTCGGTGCCCAGGTCGGAGACCAGGCGGGACGCGTGCGCGAACAGGTAGTCGCCGGCCAGGATCGCCACGGTGTTGTCCCAGCGGGCGTTCGCGCTGACCGCGCCGCGCCGCATGGTGGCCTCGTCCATGACGTCGTCGTGGTAGAGCGTGGCGATGTGGACGAGCTCGACGGCCGCTGCCGCCGTGATGACGTCCTGCCGCTTCGAATCGCCGAACTGGGCCGCGAGCAGCGTGAACAGCGGGCGGATCCGCTTGCCGCCCGCGTCCACCAGATGCAGCGCGGTGGTGCGGACGAACTCGATCTCGCTGCCCACCACGGTGTGCAGCACGTCCTCGACGCGGTCGAGCCCGGCCTTGATCTCGGTAGCGAGACCGAGATCGGCCAGGTCGAACAGCACCACTGACCCGTCACCGGTCTCCGCCGGTAGCGGCCTGTCAGTTGTCACGACGGCCCCCGAAGCACGGTCAGAGGGCGAAGCCGCCGCTCCCCGCCCAGTCGAGGACGAACTGCGGCCACACGCCCAACACGAGTGTCACCAATACGCCCAGCGTAATGGCCGCAGTGGTGAACGGGCCGGGCACACTGACCGTCGGGCCGTCCGCGGCGGGCTCGCTGAAGTACATCAGCACGATGACCCGCAGGTAGAACGATGCAGCCACCGTGCTGGCGATCAGTGCGACGACCACTAGCGGACCCATGCCGTCGTTCATCGCGGCCGAGAAGACCACGAATTTGCCGACGAAACCGCTGGTCAGCGGGATGCCGGCGAGGGCGAGCAGCAGGAACGTGAACACGCCTGCGACAAGTGGTGACCGTTTGGCCAGCCCTGCCCAGGCCGAAAGGTGTGATGCCTCACCATCGGCGTTGCGGACCAGGGTGATGACCCCGAACGTCGCGATCGTGGTGAAGCCGTACGCGATCAGGTAGAACAGCGAACCGGACAAGCCGCGCGGTGTCAGCGCGATCACGCCGACCAGGATGAAGCCCGCGTGCGCGACCGACGAGTACGCGACCATGCGCTTCACGTCACTCTGAGTGATACCGAGGATCGCGCCGAGGAACATCGAGATGATCGCGATGGCCCAGAGCACCCCGCGCCACTCCCAGCTCGTCGACTGGAAGGCGACCGTCAGGACGCGCAGGATCGCGCCGAACGCGGCGACCTTGGTACAGGCGGCCATGAACGCGGTGACGGGCGTCGGCGCGCCCTGGTAGACGTCCGGTGTCCACGTGTGGAACGGGGCCACCGACGCCTTGAACAGCAGGCCCACGATCAGCAGGGCCATGCCGCCGAACAGCAGCGTGTCCGACCGGTTGGTGCCCGCGGCCGCGGTCGCGATGTCGGACAGCTTCACCGAGCCGGCGTACCCGTAGAGCAGGGCCAGGCCGTAGAGGAAGAACGCGGACGCGAACGCGCCCAGCAGGAAGTACTTGACCGCCGCCTCCTGGGACAGCAGCCGGCGCCGCCGGGCCAGCCCGCACATCAGGTACAGCGGCAGCGACAGCACTTCCAGCGCGACGAACATGGTCAGCAGGTCGTTCGCCGCGCAGAAGACCATCATGCCGCCGAGGGCGAACAGGGTCAGCGGGAAGACCTCGGTCTGCATGCCGCCGAGCAGCCGGTCGGCCCGTTCGGACAGCGCACCGGGCTTGATCGTCGCGTTGGCCACGAAATAGCCACCGCGGTCCACCGTGCGGTCGGCGATCAGCAGCACGGAACCCAGTGCCAGGGCGAGCAGCGTGCCCCAGAGGAACAGTGCGGGCCGGTCGATGGCGATCGTGCCGGACAGCGTCGTGGTACCGGCCTTGGGCGCCTTGTGCAGGTACAGCGCCAGTTCGATGCCGGACGCGACGAGCGCGAGCAGGGTCCACGTGACCTGGGCGCCCCACCGGGCACGGCGCGGCAGGAACGCCTCGAACAGCACCCCCACGCAGGCGGCACCGAGGATGGTCAGCGGAGCACCGATCGCGGGGTAGTTCACCGCCGGGGTGGCGATCGGTGTGGTCACGGCCGCCAGCGCGCCGGGGCCGATACCGAGTGCAGTCAGAACCGCCACGTCACTTGCCTTCCTGAACGCTGACCTGTTGGAGCGTCGCGCCCACCGACGGGCCCACGACGTCCAGCAGAGGCTTGGGGTAGAAGCCGAGGAGCAGGATCAGGATCACCAGCGGCGCGAGCACCCAACGCTCCCGGGCGCCCAGGTCGCGGATGCCCCGCCGGGCGCCCAGCGACGGATCCGTCGCTGCCCCGGGTCCACCCGCGACACTCACGAGTGCGTTGCCGCGCACCGGTCCCTGCATCACCCGCTGGTAGAGCCACAGCACGTAGAGCGCCGCGAGCACCATGCCGATGGTGGCCAGGATCGAGTACACCGGTTCGGTCTGGAACGAGCCCAGCAGCACCAGGAACTCGCTGACGAACGAGTTCGTGCCGGGTAGCGACAGCGTGGTCAGACCGGCCAGGAACAGCATCCCGGACAGGATCGGCGTGACCTTGGCCATTCCCCCGTAGTCCTCGACCCGGACCGAGCCGCCGCGCGCGATGATCATGCCTATCACCAGCAGCAGCATCCCGGTGGAGATGCTGTGGTTGACCATGTAGGACACCGCGCCGACCTGGCTCTGCGAGGTGAACGCGAACACGCCCAGCGCGATGAAGCCGAAGTGCGCGATGGACACGTAGGCGACGAACCGTTTCATGTCGCTCTGCCCGGCCGCCAGGATCGAGCCGTACAGCACGCCGATCACGGCCAGCACCAGCAGCAGCGGCGCGAGGGCCCGGCTCGCGGCCGGGTACAGCTCCAGGTTGTAGCGCAGGAACCCGAAGATGCCGACCTTGTCCAGCACGCCGACCAGCAGCACGCCGACGCCGACCGGTGACTCCGCGGTGGCGTCGGGCAGCCACGTGTGGAACGGCACCAGTGGCGCCTTGATGGCGAACGCGAAGAAGAAGCCCATGAACAGCCAGATCTGGGTGCTCAGCGGGGCATGGCTGACCACGGCGGTCAGCGTGGCCCAGTCGAACGTGCCCTTGCCCGTGACCGACTGCACGTAGGACCACGTGCCGATCGCGGACGCCAGCATCAGCAGGCCGCCCAGGAACGAGTACAGGAAGAACTTGACCGCCGCGTACCTGCGGTTCACGCCGCCGTAGCCGCCGATGAGGAAGTACATCGGGATCAGCATCAGCTCGAACAGCACGTAGAACAGGAACACGTCGGTGGCGGCGAAGACCCCGATCATCAGGGCTTCCAGCGTGAGGATCAGGGCGAAGAACCCGCCCGCGGTCTTGCCCTCGGGCAGCCGCTCGGTCCAGGACGCGCCGATCACGACCGGCACCAGGAAGCCGATCATCAGGACCATCACCAGGGCGATGCCGTCCATGCCGAACGACAGGTGCACCCCGAACGACGAGATCCAGGTGGCCGAGCCGGAGAACTGGAGGCGGGCGCCGTTCGTGTGGTAGACGAACAGCGCGACCACGGCGAGCGCGAACTCGACGATCGAGAACGCGAGCGCGGTCAGCTTCGCGGCCCGGTCGCTGGCCCGGACCAGGGCGACCAGGACACCGCCGACCAGTGGCCACAGCAGCAGTGCCAGCAGCACCGGGAAACCCGTGCTCGAGGTCGTCGCCGGCGTCGTAGCGGCAGCGGCGTGCAGCAGCTCGTTCATCCGGAGAACCTCACCAACAGCAGCGCCGCGATCAAGAGGATCGAGCCTCCCAACATGCTCAGTGCGTAGGACCGCACGAAACCGGTCTGGAGCCTGCGCAATCGGCCTGAGCTACCGCCGAACGCGGCGGCGAGACCGTTGACGAGGCCGTCGACGCCCTTGCGATCGGAGAAGACCAGCGCGCCGGTCAGCCACATGCCGGGCCGGGCGACCAGGGTCTCGTTCAACGCGTTGCCGTACAGGTCCGCGCGGGCCGCGCGGACCGGCCAGGACACCGGCTCGGGCCTGCGCACCGGCACCGGCCTGCGGGCGACCACCAGGATCGCGACGAGGACACCGAGTGCGGCCAGGACCAGGGTCAGCACGGTGACCGCTGTGGACGAGAGCACGCCGTGCTCCGACTTCTGGAGTACGCCCAACGATGGGGTCAGCCAGTCGGCCAACCGGTTGCCGAGGGTCAGGTACGCGCCCGCGCCGACCGAGCCGATCGCCAGGATGATCATCGGGATGGTCATCACGGGCGACGCCTCGTGCGGGTGGAAGTCGTGTCCGTCGGCGGTCTTCAGGTCGCGCCAGCGCTGCTTGCCGAAGAACGTCATGGCCACCAGACGTGTCATGTAGAAGGCGGTCAGGCCGGCCGCGATGGCGGCGGCGAGGCCGAACACCCAGCCGCGCCAGCCGCCCTCGGCGAAGGCCGCGTCGATGATCGCGTCCTTGGTGAAGAAGCCGGACAGGCCGGGGAAGCCGATGATCGCCAGGTAGCCCAGGAAGAACGTGACCGCGGTGATCGGCATCCGCTTGAACAGGCCGCCGAACTTGCGCATGTCGGTTTCGTCGTCCATCGCGTGCATGACCGAACCGGCACCCAGGAACAGCCCGGCCTTGAAGAAGCCGTGCGCGAGCAGGTGCGCGATGGCCAGCGCGTAGCCGAACGGGCCGAGGCCGGCGGCCAGCATCATGTAGCCGATCTGGCTGACCGTCGAGTAGGCCAGCACCTTCTTGATGTCGTCGTAGGCGCAGCCGATGATCGCGCCGAGCAGCAGCGTGATGCCGCCGATGATGAGCACCAGCAGGCGGCCCGACGAGGTCAGGTCGTAGATCGGGTTGGACCGGGCCACCAGGTAGACACCGGCGGTGACCATGGTCGCCGCGTGGATCAGGGCCGACACCGGGGTGGGGCCCTCCATCGCGTCGGGCAACCACGACTGGAGCGGGAACTGGCCGGACTTACCGCAGGCGCCGAGCAACAGCAGCAACGCGATCGCGGTCAGCGTGCCCGGGGACAGCGTGTGGGCCTGCGCGAAGACCTGCGTGTACTGCGTGGTGTGCAGCTTGTCGTAGAGCAGGAAGATGGCCAGCGCCAGCCCGACGTCGCCGACCCGGTTCATCAGGAACGCCTTCTTGGCCGCCGTGGCCGCGGCCGGGCGGTCGGCGTACCAGCCGATCAGCAGGTAGGACGCGAGGCCCACACCCTCCCAGCCCAGGTACAGCGTCACGAACCCGTTGCCCAGCACCAGCAGCAGCATCGAGGCGACGAACAGGTTCAGGTAGGCGAAGAACCGCCGCCGGTCCCGATCGTTGGCCATGTAGCCGATCGAGTAGATGTGGATCAGCCCGCCGACACCGGTGATCAGCAGCACGAAGGTCAGCGACAGCGGGTCCAGCCGGAGCCCGAAGTCGACCTGCAGCGCGTTGACCGGGATCCAGGAGAACAGGTGCAGGTTCTGCACCCGCTGGGCGGCGGGCAGGCTCGTGGCGTGGAAGAACAGCACGAGACCCCACACGAAGGCCAGCACGATCGTGGCGACACCGAGCAGGTGACCCCAGCCGTCGGTGCGGCGGCCACCGATCAGCAGCACCAGCGCACCGAAGGCCGGTAGCGCGAGCAGCAGCCACGCGGCGGAAGCGACACCGCTCGCCGCGAACACAGTCCCCATGTCTCGCGTGCTCCCTAATACTTCAGCAGGTTGGAGTCGTCGACCGACGCGGACCGGCGGGACCGGAAGATCGACATGATGATCGCCAGCCCGACCACGACCTCGGCCGCCGCGACGACCATCACGAAGAACGCCATCACCTGGCCGTCGAGCGAGCCGTTGACCCTGGAGAACGTGACCAGGGTGAGGTTCACCGAGTTCAGCATCAGCTCGATGCACATGAACACGACGATCGCGTTGCGCCGCACCAGGACGCCGATCGCACCGATGGCGAACAGCAGCGCCGCCAGCATGAGGTAGTTGGTAGGACTCATGAGCGGACCTCCTGGGACGAAGAGTCCGGACCGTGCCCGCCCTCGACCAGCGCGTGCGCGTTGACGTGCTCGCCGGTGTCGGCGACTTCCGCCAGGTCGGGGCCGAACTCCTCGACCGGGGTGGACTCGATGATCTCCGACAGCGACTCCGGCGCGATCGAGCCGTCCGGCAGCAGCGCCGGGGTGGCCACCGAGTTCGCGGTGGCGAACACACCAGGGCCGGGCAGCGGCGACGGCCGGGAGTGCTCGCCGCGGAACCGGGCGACCACCAGCTCACGCTGGGTCCGCTTGGCACCCTTCGCGGTGCGGCCGGTGTAGGCCAGGATCATCGCGCCGACGGCCGCCGTGATCAGCAGCGCCGACGTGAGCTCGAACGGGAACAGGAAGTCGGTGAACAGCAGCCTGCCGATCTGGCTGACGTTGCCGCCGTTGGCCGCGTTCGGGCCTGCCAGGTTCGCCGTGGTGACCGAGGTCAGCGAGCGGGCCACGATGCCGATGATCAGGCCGGCCAGCCCGACGCCGAACACCCCGGCCCAGAACCGCTGGCCGCGCAGCACCTCGACCACCGAGTCGGACGCGTCCCTGCCCACCATCATCAGCACGAACAGGAACAGCATCATGATCGCGCCGGTGTAGACGATGATCTGCACGAAGCCGAGGAACGGCGCCTGCTGGACCATGTAGATCATGCCCAGCGACAGCATGGTGACCACCAGCCACAGCGCGGAGTGCACCGCGTTGCGCGAGAACAGCATGCCCAGCGCACCGACCAGGGCGAGCGGGCCGAGGACCCAGAAGGCGATCGTCTCGGCCGGGAAGATGTAACCGGGTGGCCTCGGTGTCGCCGCGGCCAGCATCAGTCCGGTGTGGACCAACATCAGCGTCGAGCCTCCTCGCCGCTCGTCTCCACGATCCCGCCTTCGGGCACGCCTGCCTTGCGGGCCAGCGCCGGGCCGTTGACGTAGTAGTCCTGCTCGTTCTCACCCAGGCGCATCGGGTGCGGCGGCTGCTCCATACCGGGCAGCAGCGGCGCCATCAGCTGTTCCTTGGTGTAGATCAGGTCCTGCCGGTTGTCGTCGGCCATCTCGTAGAAGTTCGTCATGGTCAGCGAACGCGTCGGGCAGGCCTCGATGCACAGGCCGCAGCCGATGCAGCGCAGGTAGTTGATCTGGTAGTCGGCGCCGTAGCGCTCACCGGGCGAGTAGCGCTCCTCGTCGGTGTTGTCGCCGCCCTCGACGAAGATCGCGTCCGCCGGGCATGCCCACGCGCACAGCTCGCAGCCGACGCACTTCTCCAGGCCGTCCGGGTGCCGGTTGAGCTGGTGGCGACCGTGGTAGCGGGGCGCGGTGCCCCGGAAGTCCTCCGGGTACTGCTCGGTGACGACCTTCTTGAACATCGTCGAGAAGGTGACACCGAACCCCTTGACGGGATCAAATATCCCCATTGCCGGCCTCCTCTTCCGCGGAGCTGCCCGCCGTCACGGACGCCGTCGGCCGGGTCCGCTCGGCGCGGACCGACCTGCGCCGGGTCGGCGGCTTGGGCACCTTCAGATCCAGTGGCGGCACCGGGTAGTCGCCGCCGGTGACCTGCACCCTGTCGTCGGGCACCTTGCGTTCCGGCACCGCGAACGCGAGCACGATCGCGACCAACAGCACGCAGCCGATGATCACCAGGATCAGCGGTGTGGTGAAGCCGTAGCGGGCCTTGACGTCGCGGACCGCGATCACGGCCAGGATCCACACCAGGCTGATCGGGACCAGGAACTTCCAGCCCAGCCGCATGAACTGGTCGTAGCGCATGCGGGGCAGCGTGCCGCGCAGCCAGATGTAGATGAACAGGAAGATCAGGGTCTTGATCAGGAACCAGATGACCGGGTACCAGCCGGTGTTCGCGCCGCTCCACAGCGAGATCGGCCACGGAGCCCGCCAGCCGCCGAGGAACAGTGTGGTGGCCACGCAGGACACCACGACCATGTTCACGTACTCGGCCAGGAAGAACAGCGCGAACTTCAGCGAGGTGTACTCGGTGTGGAAGCCACCGACCAGTTCGGACTCGGCCTCTGGCAGGTCGAACGGTGCCCGGTTGGTCTCACCGACCATGGCGATCAGGTAGATCACGAAGCTGGGCAGCAGCAGCCAGACGTACCAGCCGCTGGCCTGCGCGGCCACGATGTCCGCCGTGGACAGCGAGTGGGCCTGGATGACGACCGCGACGATGGCCAGGCCCATGGCGATCTCGTAGGAGATCACCTGCGCGGCCGACCGCAGCGAACCGAGCAGCGGGTAGGGCGAGCCGGACGACCAGCCGGACAGCACGATGCCGTAGACGCCCAGCGACGAGCAGGCCAGCACCACGAGGATGCCGACCGGCAGGTCGGTCAGCTGCAGTGCGGTCTGGTGGCCGAACAGCGAGACCTGCGGGCCGAACGGGATCACCGAGAACGCCAGGAACGCGGGGATCGTGGAGACGATCGGGGCGATGATGTACACCCACTTGTCCGCCAGGACCGGCCGGATGTCCTCCTTGAAGGCCAGTTTCAGGCCGTCCGCGAGCGACTGCAGCCAGCCGTTCGGACCGACCCGGTTCGGGCCAGGGCGATGCTGCATCCGGCCGACGACCTTGCGCTCCCAGTTGATCATGAACAGTGTCATGACCACACCGAAGGCGAACAGGATGACGACCTTGACCAGCACCAGCCACGCGGGGTCCTGCGCCAGCAGCTTGGCGGTGTCCCCGTTCGTGTAGAGATGGAACGGGACGTGCATCACGCCTCCCTCTCAGTACCAGATGCCGCCTCGGCGGGCACACGAACCTCGGCGGGACCCACAGCGCGCACACCGACGACGTCGCCATGGCGGGCACCGAGGCGGTGCACCGACGACGGCCCCGAGTTGGCGGGCAGCCAGACCACGTCCTGCGGCACGTCGGCCTCGACGACCGGCAGCGTCACCGAGTCCAGCGCGCCGGTGACCGTGACGGACTCGCCGAACACCACGCCCAGCCGGGCCGCCGTGGCCGCGGCCATCCTGACCACCGGCGGTGTCGCCGTCGCGGCCAGGTGTGGTTCACCGTCCTGCAGCGACCCGTTGTCCAGCAGCAGCCGCCAGCTGGCCAGCACGGCCTGGCCGGCACCGACGGACTCCGCGGCGACCGGGTGCACGCCGACGCGCGTGGGCGCCGCGGTGGCCAGCCGGTCGTAGCCGTCGCCGATCCGGTCCAGTTCGGCCCTGGTCGCGGCCACGGTCTGGGTGAACAGGTCCACGTCCATCTCGACGGCCAGCGTGTCCAGCACGCGGCAGTCGGGCAGCGTGCCGGTGGAGTCCAGGGTCGCCTCGAAGGTCCGCACTCGGCCTTCCCAGTTCAGGTAGGAGCCCGCCTTCTCGGTGGCAGGCGCGACCGGCAGCACCACGTTCGCTCGGCGGGTCACCTCGCTGGCCCGCAGTTCCAGGCTCACCACGAAGTCCACCGTGGACAGGGCACGCATGGCAAGGCCGGGGTCGGGCAGGTCGTCGGGGTCGACACCCGCCACCACCAGCGCGGACAGCTCGGACGACGCGGCGGCCGTGAGGATGCCGTCGGTGTCGCGACCCGCCTCCGCGGGCAGCGCGCCGGCGGCCAGGCCCCAGGCCCGCTCCAGTTCGGCACGCGCTGCCGCGTCCGACACCAGCCTGCCCAGCGGCAGCAGCGTCGGCAGGGCACCGGCGGTGAGCGCGCCGCGCTCGCCCGCCCGGCGCGGCACCCAGGCGATGCGGGCACCCGTCGCGTCGGCCGTGGCACGGACGGCGGTGAGCAGGCCGGGGATGCCCGCGGCCCGCTCGCCGACCAGGATCAGCGCGCCCGCCGCACCCAGTGCCTCGGTCACGTCGGCCGGCAGGTCGGCCAGCACCGCGGGCTCGGCACCCGGGATGGCCGGCAGCAGCATGCCGAGCGTCTTGCGGACCGTCGGCGTCGTCCACTGGCCGACGTGGAACAGTCGCGACTTCCCGCGCCGCGCGGACTTGCGCAGCCGCAGGAAGACGATCGGCGACTCCTCCTCGGGCTCGAACGCCACCGTCAGCACGGCGGGCGCGGCCTCGACGTCGGCGTAGGTGACGCCGCCGGTGTCCGGCGAGGTGGCCACCACGACGTCGGTGAGGAAGTCCAGCTCCTCGGCGGAGTGGTCCCGGGCGCGGAAGTCGATGTCGTTGGTGCGCAACGCCATCCGGGCGAACTTCGAGTATGCGTAGGCGTCCTCGACGGTGAGCCTGCCACCGGTCAGCACGCCGACGCCCCGGTTTTCCCTGGCCGCCAGCAGGCCGGCGGCCGCGACCCGCAGCGCCTCGGTCCAGGTCGAGTCACGCAGTTCGCCGGTCTCGGCGTCGCGGACCATCGGGCGCAACAGCCGGTCGGCCGAGGTCGGGTACTGGAAGGCGAAGCGACCCTTGTCGCAGTTCCACTCCTCGTTCACCGCCGGGTCGTTGCCCGCGAGCCTGCGGGTGATCCGGCCGCGCCGCCAGTCGTTGCGCTGGGCGCACCCGGAGGCACAGTGCTCGCACACGCTGGGCGTGGACACCAGGTCGAACGGGCGGGACCGGAACCGGTAGGCGGCCGAGGTGAGCGCGCCGACCGGGCAGATCTGGATCACGTTGCCGGAGAAGTAGCTGCCGCCCGGCAGGTCGTGCGGGTGCGCGGTGGCGTCACCGACGGCCGCGGTGTCCGCGGTGCCGATCTGCTGGGTCGCGCCGCGCTCCAGCAGGTCGATGAACTGGTCACCGGCGATCTCCCCGGCGAACCGGGTGCACCGCTGGCAGAGCACGCAGCGCTCGCGATCGAGCAGCACCTGCGGGGTGATGTTGATCGGCTTGGCGAACGTCCGCTTCGCGTCCACGAAGCGGGACTCGGCCCTGCCGTGCTTGAGCGCCTGGTTCTGCAGCGGGCACTCGCCGCCCTTGTCGCAGATCGGGCAGTCCAGCGGGTGGTTGATGAGCAGCAGCTCCATCACGCCCTGCTGGGCCTTGTCGGCCACGGCGGAGGTGACCTGCGTGCGCACCACCATGCCGTCGCCGACGGTGACGGCGCAGGCGGGCTGCGGCTTGGGCATCGGCCGGCCGCCCATCTCGACCTCGACGAGGCACTGCCGGCACGCGGCGGCCGGGTCGAGCAGTGGGTGGTCGCAGAACCGGGGGATCTCCACCCCGATCCGCTCGGCGGTGCGGATGATCAGCTCGCCCTTGGGCGCGTCGATCTCGACTCCGTCCACGGTCAGCCGCACGTGGCCTGCCGGGACCGGCCGGTCCGTCTTCTGTTCGGGTGCGATGGTCATGGTGTTAGTGCGCTCCCGCCAGCTCGCGCGTGGTCGACGCCTGGTTGGCCTGGCACAGCGCCAGGAACTCGTCCCGGAAGTACTGGACGCCACTCTGGATCGGCGACACGGCGCCGTCCCCGAGGGCGCAGAACGAGCGGCCCAGGATGTTGTCGCAGATGTCGAGCATCGTGTCGATGTCGCTGGGCGTGCCCGTCGCCGGCCAGCATCCGCTCCAGGATCTTGGCCAGCCAGTAGGTGCCCTCGCGGCACGGCGTGCACTTGCCGCACGACTCGTGCTCGTAGAACTGCGTCCACTTCATCACGGCCCACGGCACGGACACGGTCTCGTTGAAGATCTGCAAGGCCGTCGTGCCGAGGATGGAGCCCGCCTCGACGGCGCCCTCGAAGTCCAGCGGCACGTCCAGGTGCTCCGCGGTGAACAGCGGCGTCGACGACCCGCCGGGCGTCCAGAACTTCAGCGGGATGCCGTCCTTCATGCCGCCCGCCAGCTCCAGCAGCTCACGCAGCGTCGAGCCCATCGGGGCCTCGTACTGGCCCGGCTTCTCGACGTGCCCGGACAGCGAGAAGATCTTCGGGCCGGGCGACTTCTCCCTGCCCATCTTGCGGAACCACGCCGAACCGCCGTTCACGATGAACGGCACGCTGGCGATCGTCTCCACGTTGTTCACCGTGGTCGGCGCCGCGTAGAGACCTGCGGCCGCCGGGAACGGCGGCTTGAGCCGGGGCTGGCCGCGCCTGCCCTCCAGCGAGTCCAGCAGTGCCGTCTCCTCGCCGCAGATGTACGCCCCTGCCCCCGCGTGCACGGTGATGTCCAGGTCGTACCCCGAGCCGAGGATGTCCTTGCCCAGGTAGCCGGCCCGGTACGCCTCACGCACCGCCGAGTTCAGCCTGCGCACGCAGTGCAGCGCCTCGCCGCGCACGTAGATGAAGCAGTGGTGCGAGCGCATCGCGTACGCGGCGATCACACAGCCCTCGATGAGCGAGTGCGGGTCCGCCATCATCAGCGGGATGTCCTTGCAGGTCCCCGGTTCGCCCTCGTCGGCGTTGATCACCAGGTAGTGCGGCTTGTCCTCGTTGGGCGGCATGAAGCTCCACTTCACGCCCGTCGGGAAGCCGGCACCGCCACGGCCGCGCAGACCGGAGTCCTTGAGCAGCGTGACCAGTTGCCCGGGCGTGCCGGCCAGCGACTTGCGCAGCGCTGTGTAGCCCTCCAACTGCTCGTACACGTCCAGCCGCCACGACCTCGGCGACAGCCAGCGCTTGGTGAGCACGGGGGTCAACGGGTCGACCCCGGTGGTCTGTTCGGTCATCGCGCGTCCCTCACTTCGCTTCCGGAACGGCGGGCAGCGGCACGTCGTCCGCCATCACCGGTGCGGTCCAGCCCCGGTCCGCGGCGATCGCGGCACCCCGCAACGTCTCGGTGGCCGCGGACGGCCCGTCGACCCGGGCGTCCAGGTCGTCGAAGAAACCGGCCAGCTCCCGCTCCGCGGTGCGGAAGTCGGCCAGCGCCGCGCCACGGTCGGGGGCAGGCCGCTCGCCGCGCCGCAGCTGGTCCACCAGCGCGGTCGCGGAGTCGACGGTCTGGTTGTCGTAGAACTCGTAGTTCACCTGCACGACCGGCGCGAGATCGCACGCCGCGAGGCACTCGACGTGCTCCAGCGTGATCGAGCCGGTGGTGCCTGGCTCGCCGAACGTCTCGTCGTGCGCGGCGGCCGGGTCGGCACCGTGCTCGGCGGCGTCGTCACTGCCCAGGTACTCGCGCAGCTTCGCGTAGATCGCGTCGCCGCCGAGCATCGCGCACATCGTGTTCGTGCACACGCTGACCAGGTGCTCGCCGCACGGGCCGCGCTTGTACATCGTGTAGAAGGTCACCACCGCGTCCACTTCGGCGGTGGTCAGGTCGAGGCGGTCCGCGCAGAACGCGATGCCGGCCTGGCTGACGTGGCCCTGCTTGGACTGCACCAGGTGCAGCATCGGCAGCAGCGCGGACCTGGCCACCGGGTAGCGGGCGACGATCTCGTCGGCCTCGGCCACCGTCTGCGGGCCGAAGAGTTCCTGGGACACGTCGCTGGTCACCTGTCCACCCCACCCATCACCGGGTCGATGGACGCCACGGAGGCGATCACGTCGGCCACCATGCCGCCCTCACACATCGCTGGCATCGACTGCAGGTTCACGAAGCTGGGGTCGCGCACGTGCACGCGGATCGGCCTGGTGCCACCGTCGGACACCATGTGGTAGCCCAGTTCGCCGCGCGGCGACTCGATCGGCACGTACACCTGGCCCGGCGGCACGTGGAAGCCCTCGGTGACCAGCTTGAAGTGGTGGATCAGCGACTCCATCGACTGGCCCATGATCTTGCGCACGTGGTCCAGGGAGTTGCCCATGCCGTCCGCGCCGATGGTCAGCTGCGCCGGCCACGCGATCTTCGCGTCGGCCACCATCACCGGACCGGGCTCCAGCTTGGTCACGCACTGCTTGATGATCCGCAGCGACTGGTGGATCTCCTCAAGCGCGCAGCAGGTACCGGGCGAAGCAGTCGGCGTCGGTCGACGTCGGGACCTCGAACGTGTACTCCTCGTAGCCCAGGTACGGCTCGATCTTGCGCAGGTCCCAGGGGATGCCCGCGGCGCGCAGGATCGGGCCGGTGACGCCGAGCGCGATGCACGCGTCCAGCGGCAGCACGCCGATGCCCGCCATGCGGTTGCGCCAGATCGGCTGACCGGTGAGCAGCTTGTCGTAGCCGGGCAGCCGGGAGTCCATGACCTTGACGAATTCGTTGACCTTCGTGACGGCGTCCTCGGGCAGGTCCTGCGCGATACCGCCGGGCCGGATGTACGCGTGGTTCATCCGCAGGCCGGTCAGGTACTCCAGCAGGTGCAGGACCTCCTCGCGCTCGCGGAAGCCGTTGGTCATGCCGGTCAGCGCGCCCAGTTCCATGCCACCGGTGGCGAGGGCCACCAGGTGCGAGCTGATCCGGTTGATCTCCATCAGCAGCACGCGGATGACCTGGGCACGCGCGGGGCACCTCGATGCCCAGCAGCTTCTCCACGCCCAGGCAGTACGCGGTCTCGTTGAACAGCGGCGCCAGGTAGTCCATGCGCGTCACGAACGTGACGCCCTGGGTCCAGTTGCGGTACTCGGTGTTCTTCTCGATGCCGGTGTGCAGGTAGCCGATCACCGACCGGGCCTGGGTGACGGTCTCGCCCTCCAGCTCCAGCACCAGCCGCAGCACGCCGTGCGTCGACGGGTGCTGCGGCCCCATGTTGATGACGATCCGCTCGTCGCGGGCCACTTCTCGACGAGCAGCTCGTCCCAGTCGCCGCCGGTGACCGTGTAGACGCGGCCCTCGGTGGTCTCCCGGGTCTCGGCGTAGTTGGCGTCGTAGTCCGCGTCGTACTCGGTGTCGTTGCTCATTTCGCCTCCGCGGGACGAGTCGTCGGCGCTGCTCATGAGTAGGCCCTCCGCTGGTCCGGCGGCGGGATCTCCGCGCCCTTGTACTCCACCGGAATCCCGCCGAGCGGGTAGTCCTTGCGCTGCGGGTGGCCGTCCCAGTCGTCCGGCATGAGGATCCGGGTCAGCGCCGGGTGACCGTCGTAGACGATGCCGAACATGTCCCAGGTCTCGCGCTCCTGCGCGTCGGCGGTCGGGTAGACCGACACGATGGACGGCATGTGCGGGTCCGCGAAGCTGACGGCGACCTCCAGCCGGACGCGACGGCGGTAGGTCATCGACATGAGGTGGGTGACCGAGTGCAGCCGCTCGGGCACCCCTCGCCGTAGTCCACGCCGGACACCGAGCTGCACAGCTCGAAGCGCAGCGCGGGGTCGTCGCGCATCGCCTGGCAGATGGTCAGCAGGTGCTCGCGCTGCAGTACAAGGTGATCTCGCCGCGGTCCACGGTGATCTGCTCGATCGCCGACGCCGGGATGCCCCGCTCGCGTCATCGCCTCCGCCAGCGCGTCGACGAACTCGTCGAACCAGCCGCCGTAGGGCCGCTCCGCGGGCGGCGGCAGGTACGCGGGCAGGCGCAGGCCACCGAAACCGCTGGTGTCGCCCGCATCGTGCGACGCCGAACATGCCTCGCCGGGCCCGGCCCGTGACCATCGGGCGTGCGGCGGTGCTGGGCGGGCTGCAGCGCGACTGCGCCTGGCCGGCTGGTCGGGCGCGATGCCCGGCTCGGCGTGCTCCGCACTGGAGAACGCGGCGCCCGTCTGGTTCGTGTTCTCGTCGCCGGGCTGTTGTCTCCGCTGTCAGTCACCGGACTCACTTCTTCTTCGCGTACTTGACCGAGCGGCAGATCATCGGCGTGCGCTCGCCGCTCGCCGCCCGCAGCGCCGGCGCGGGTCGGACCGAGCGGCTCGTCGGTGATCTTGGCGTGGATCTTCAGGATCGCGTCGATCAGCATCTCGGGCCGGGGCGGGCAGCCGGGCAGGTACATGTCCACCGGCACCACGTGGTCGACGCCCTGCACCACGGCGTAGTTGTTGAACATCCCGCCGGACGAGGCGCACACGCCCATCGCGAGCACCCAGCGCGGCTCGGGCATCTGGTCGTAGATCTGGCGCAGCACCGGCGCCATCTTGTTGGCTCACCCGGCCCGCCACGATCATCAGGTCGGCCTGGCCGGGGCGAGGCCCGGAAGACCTCCATGCCGAAGCGGGCCGAGGTCGTAGCGCGGGGCCGCCGGTCGTCATCATCTCGATCGCGCAGCACGCCAGGCCGAACGTGGCCGGCCACAGCGACGACTTGCGGGTCCAGTTGACCAGTCTCTCGACGGTGGCCAGCAGGATGCCGTTGGGAAGTTTCTCCTCGAGTCCCATGTGGACCTCCGCCAGCGTGCCGTCAGTCAGTTCCAGTCCAGCCCGCCGCGACGCCACACGTAGGCGTAGGCGAACGCGACGGTCCCGATGAACAGCACGATCTCCACCAGCCCGAAAGGCCGAGCGCGTCGATGTTGACCACGAACGGATAGAGGAACACCATCTCGATGTCGAAGAGGATGAACATCATCGCCGTGAGGTAGTACGCGACCGGGATCCGGCCGCCGCCGACCATCGGCTGCGGCGAGGGCTCGATGCCGCACTCGTAGGTGTCGAGCTTGGCCCGGTTGTAGCGCCGCGGACCGATGTAGGGCGCGGCGGTGACCGAGAAGAGCGCGAAACCTCCCGCGAGCACGAACAACAGAAGGAGAGGGAGGTAAGCCTGGTGCACCCCTCGCCGTCCTTTCCTCACCAGCGGCGATCCTGCTATCGCCGCGCGCCCGCACCATACGGGGTCTACGTCACAGTCCTCGGGCTTAGGCAGTCCTGACCTCGGGCTGGTGCAGCCCGGCGCGCGATGCGGCCGGTCGCTTGTGAAAAGTTCACAACGCGGGTACCCGCTGTCGTGAACTGGTTCACATGCTCCGGGACAGTCTAGGCCGACGCTCACAGGAAGCGCGGTGTTCTTGATCGTTGTGACCCATGACACTCGCAGGTCGCCGCTACCTTGATCGGTTTCGGACCCCGCTCGATCCGCTGCCGCGGCGCGTACCGCACGGGCGGTGGCCGAGCCGATGCGGTGCCCGGCCACTACTCCGTGGGAATGAATCAGCCGGCCGGTCAGACGCTGGGCGTGAGCCGCGTGGCCGCAGTGATGATCCGGTCGGAGAGGTCGCCGTCGCGGACGTCGTGCAGGCCCGCCAGGAGCTTGAGCCCAGGCGCATCAGCGTCTCCCTCGGCAGCCCGTGCTGGGTGAGGGCACGCATGACCTTCGGGTTGCCGACAGGCGGCTGAACCCGTGCCCAGCCGGTAGTAGCCGCCCAGCGACTGGCGCACCGCGACCGGCGTAGCCCCCCAGCGCCCGTTCCCGCGCCGGACCCTCCGGCCGGGCCAGTGCCTGCATGACGCACTGGGCCGCGAGCTTGGCCGACTCCATCGCGTAGGCGATGCCCTCGCCGTTGAACGAGTTCACCATGCCGCCCGCGTCGCCGACCAGCAGCAGGCCGTCGCGTAGTGCGGGGTGCGGTTGAAGCCCATCGGCAGTGCGGCCCCGCCGATGTCGTCCACTCGCGTTCTCCTCGGTGAAGCCCCACTCCTCGGGCAGGACCGCACCACGCGCGCATCAGCGAGCGGTAGTCCGACCGGAAGCGCCGGACTGTGGACAGGATGCCCAGCCCGACGTTCGCCGTCCCGTCGCCCATGCCGAAGACCCAGCCGTAGCCGGGCAGCAGCCGCGGTCCTCGGTGCCGGACCGGTCCCACAGCTCCAGGTGGGTCTCCAGGAAGTCGTCCTGGCTGCGCGGGCTGGTGTAGTAGCGGCGGACCGCGACGCCGAGCGGCCGGTCGTCACGCTTGCCGATCCCGCCGAAGGGCCAGCGCGCGCACGACGCCGTCGCACGCCACGACCAGCGGCGCCCTGTAGGTCACCGGCCTTGTCCTCGCTCCGGCCTCGGCGGGCGCGACGCCGACCACGCGGCCGGTGCGCTCGTCGGTCACGGCGCCGGTGACGTGCGTCCGCTCCTCGATCCGGGCACCGGCCCGCTGGGCGTTGCCGGCCAGCATCTGGTCGAAGTCCGACCGCGGCCGCACCACGCCGTAGGGCGGGTAAGCTCGGCAGCTCCGGCCAGGGCAGCTCCATGTGGGCCCGCCGCCGAGCACCCGCAGGCCCTGGTTGTGCAGCCAGCCTGCCTCTTCGCGGGTGTCGACCCCGAGGTCGATCAGCTGCTTCACGCCGCGCGGCGTGAGCCCGTCCCCGCAGACCTTCTCGCGCGGGAACTCGCTCTTCTCGAGCACCAGCACGTCCAGTCCGGCGCGCGCCAGGTAGGTGGCCGCCGTGGAGCCCGCTGGACCCGCGCCGACGACGATGACCTCGGCGTCCTCGTCCGCCGGCGTACGGCTGGGTGTGCTCATATGGCTCCTTGATTCGTCACTAGCTCGGGGTGCCCTGAGTCTAGGCAGACCGGCCGGACCGCCCTGTGCAGCGCGACGATGCCACCCGTCAGGTCCGTCCACTCCACGTCCGCCCACCCGGCCTCGGCCGACGAGCGCAGCGAGAGCCCGCTGGTCGGGCCACGACCCGGATCGACTCGGCCAGGTAACGGTAGGCCTCCGGATTGGACCACACCGGCGGCCATCGCGGGCAGGGCCCGCATCAGGTAGTCAGGTACACGCAGCCGGAACGGCGCGACCACCGGGCTGGAGAACTCGCACACCACGAGCCGCCCGCCGGGCCGCACCACCCGGCGAACTCGGCAGCGCCGCGACGGTGTCGTGCATGTTGCGCAGGCCGAACGACACGTCACCGCGTCGAAGGCACCGTCCGCGAACGGCAGCCGCAGCGCGTCCGCGGCGACCTTCGGCACCCGGCGGCCCGCGCCGCGGCGCAGCATGCCGAGCGAGAAGTCGGCGGCCACGCACCTCGCGCCGGACTGGCCAGTCCACCGTGGACACCCCGTGCCGGCGGCGATGTCCAGCACGTTGTCGCCGGGCGCAGCGTCCAGCGCCGTCGCGGGTCGCCGAGCGCCAGTAGCCGGTCCCGCCCGAAGCAGAGTCACGGAGTTCGTGACGTCGTAGTGCGGCCACCCCGTCGAACATCGCGCGACCTCGTGCGGGTCCTTGTCCAGGTGCGCGCGCGGCATGGCGCGAGCCTACGTGGCGGCTGCCTCGACGGTGCGTGACCGGTCGTCCGTCAAGACGTGTCCTGGTGATCGTCGTTACGTCATCTCGAGGTCGCGTCACGGACACTCGGCGACATCACCCTGGGTCAGCATGACGGTCTCGCCCTCTCGTCGCGCCCGCCGCGTCGAGCCTGGTCTCATTTCGCGCGCGCTGGAAGTCGCCGGCCGGCTCGCCAACGACGCGACGGACGTGATCACCGCGACCGCGGGCCGGGGCGCCAAGCCGAGCGCCAAGGACTCCCCGTTCGACTGGGTGACCGACACCGACCGCACCCTGGAACGGCACACCAGGCGGGTGCTGACCGCCGAGTTCCCCGGTGTGCCCGTGGTGGGCGAGGAGTTCGGCGCGGACATCAGGACCGCCGACTCGGAGTACCGCTGGGTGGTGGACCCGGTGGACGGCACCGCGAACTACGTGGCGGGCGTGCCCTGGTGCGCGTACAGCCTCGCGCTGGTGGACCAGGACGGACCCGTGGTGGGCGTGGTCGCCGACCCGTACCGGGGCCAGATCTACGCGGCGGCGCGCGGCCGGGGTGCCAGGGCGAACGGGACGCCGGTCACGCTGGCCGATCGCACCAGCATCGCGGGCGCGATCGTCTGCACGGAGCTGACCACCGGCGAGCCGTGGCCGGGGATGCCGGAGTTCATCGCGCGGGCCGCCGGCGCACATGCCGGGGTGCGCATCCTCGGGTCGGCAGCGCTGGCGGTGGTCCAGGTGGCGCTGGGGCACGTCGCGGCAGCCGTGTTGCACAGCGTGCACGAGTGGGACGTGGCCGGTGGCATGGCGCTGGCCCTGGAGTCGGGTGCCGTGGTGCTGGACCGGCACGGTGTGGACGCGTCGCTGCCCGGCGACGGGCTGCTGGTCGCGGCGCCCGGGGTGGCGGACGAGGTGCTCAGCTGGTGGACGGCGGCAGCGGGTCGCTGACCGGCTCCGGCGGCGTGCGGCGCAGCAGCCAGACCAGGGGCGTCACCACGGCCCACCCGACCAGCAGCGAGACGCCGACCGGCAGGAAGCCGAGCCGGAAGTCGCGGCCGGCGACCCGGACCAACTCGGTGTCGCGCGTGTCGTACTCGACCCGGACGCGCTCTCCGGTGGCCAGCCCGCTCGGGTAGAGCAACCCGGTCGACGGGATGACGACCGTGCCGTCCGGCGTGACGAAGCGCACCGCGGTGCGGGCGAACGAGACGGAAAGCACATCGGCGACCGTGTGGCCCTCGTGCGCGTCGATCTGCGAGTCGTCGTGCCAGGCGCCGACCAGCAACAACAGGCACAGACCAGTGAACAGGCAGCCCAAGGCGAGCAGCGTGCCCGCGACGATCCGCCTGCCACGCCGCTCGCGAATGGGCATCCGCACCGGTTCCCGTGCCGGATCGGCCGGGTCAGCCGGACGCGATGCCGCCTCGTCGAGACCGTCCGGCCCCGGAAGCACCACGTCAGCAACCATGTCAGGCGAGTCTAGGGCGTGGTCATCACCCGTTCGGCTGGAACCGGCCAAGTCGCCTCCGACCAGCCGCGGACAGGCCCTGGGACCGGTTGCGTCACGCCGGCGAGGGCAACCTCTCAGCGCGGCATCAGCGTGGCATTCGTACGCTCGGCTGTGTGACGAGCGCTTCCTCGCCCTACCGGCACAGGCAGCCGGCCGCGGCAACCGCGGCCGGCCTGCCGTACGCACGTAGCAGGATCGTCGAGAACACGACTGAGCTGCTGGAGCTGTTGCCCGGCCCGGACGACACCCTGACCTGGGTGCAACAGGGCGAAGGCATCGTCGGCTGGGGTCAGGCGGCGCGGTTCGCGCCGAGTGGCCCCGACCGCTTCCGGCAGGCCGCCGACTGGTGGCGGGAGTTCGCGGCCGAGGTCGACGTCGTGGACGAGGTGGGGCTGCCCGGCAGCGGTCTCGTCGCCTTCGTGAGCATGGCGTTCGCCGACGACCCTGGCGACTCCGTGCTGGTGGTGCCCGAAGTGGTCGTCGGCCGGCGCGATGGTGTGACATGGGTCACCGAGATCGGCGGGTTCTCCGGACCGGCGGGTGTCCATCCCGTGCGGCCGGTGCGGACGCCGAGTTCGGTGAGCTACTCGGACGGGCAACTGTCCGCGACCGGCTACCGGCAGGCCGTGGCCCGGGCCGTGCGGCGACTGCGCGAGACCGACCTCGGCAAGGTCGTGCTGGCGCACGACCTGGTGGCGCGGGTGCCCGCCGAGGAAGGCCCGATCGATCCTCGGTACCTGCTGCACGGGCTGGCGGACCGGTACCCGAACTGCTGGGTGTTCGCGGTCGACGGGCTCGTCGGCGCGACACCCGAACTGCTGCTGCGGCGCAACGGCGGGACCGTGTCCGCACGGGTGCTGGCAGGCACGATGTGGCCACGGGCCGGCCTGGAGGCCGACGCGCTCGCGGCCGAGTTGCTGGCGTCGGCCAAGAACCAGGAGGAGCACCGGTACGCGGTGGACTCACTCGCCGCATCGCTGGCCCCGTTCTGCACCGCGCTGGACATGCCCAGCGACCCGGTCGTGCTGCGGCTGCGCAACGTGGTGCACCTGGCCACCGACGTGCACGGCACCCTCGCCGAGGACGTGTCGTTGCTCACCCTCACCGGCGCTGCCCACCCGACGGCCGCCGTCGGCGGCACGCCCAGGGACTCCGCGATCGCACTGATCGCGGAGTTGGAGGGCATGGACCGAGGGCGCTACGCCGGCCCGGTCGGGTGGATCGACAGCAACGGGGACGGCGAGTTCGGCATCGCCCTGCGGTGCGCCGAGGTGAGCGGCGACTCGGTGCGCCTGTTCGCCGGTGGCGGCATCGTCGCCGACTCGGACCCGGACAACGAAGTGGCGGAGGCCGCCGCGAAGTTCGTCCCGATGCGAGACGCCCTGGAATCGGTCCGCGAGCGCTGACCCGCCGGCCTGGCCTGTCGAGCGAACCGTGAGGCGACAGAGCGCGCGACGGTTCGCACGATTGCGGTCAGCGACAGAGCGTGGCGGCGGTTCGGCCCGCGGATCGCCCGGCGATGCGGCGCACCGGCCCCGGGTACCACCGCAGGCGCAGAACCGACTTCCAGACCACTGAGCGCACCAGACCTGGGTACCGCCACAGCCCGCTGGCCGCCGAGACGAACGGACCGCCAGACCACTGGGCACACCGGCCCCGAGTACCACCGCAGCAGCCGCAGCCCGCCGACACCGAACGGACCGCCAGACCACTGAGCACACCAGCCCCGGGCACCGCCACAGCCCGCTGGCCGCGGGCCGCCGAGACGAACGGACCGCCAGACCACTGGGGCACACCCGCCCCGAGTACCAACGCAGGCGGCAGGCCGCCGGCCGCCAAGACGAACGGACGCCAGACCGCTGGGCGCGCTGGTCGCGCGGCTGAGTGTCGTCGAGTGGTGGGTAGGGGTCAGCCGATCACCGCCAAGGCGAGCGGCAGGACCGCTGGGGCGCCGGCCTGCCTGAGCAGTCTCGTGCCGAGGGTCATGGTCCAGCCGGAGTCGACGAGGTCGTCCACCAGCAGCACTGGTCCGCCCACTGTGGACAGTTCGTCCGCCAATTCGGCAGGCACCCGCATGCGGGGCCAGAGCTGGGCCAGGCGGCGGGCACTGTTGGCCGGGCGCTCGCCCGCCGGGTCGACCTCGATCTCGCCCAGCGAACGCAGCCTGCCGATGTCAGCCAGACGCTGGCCGAGGCTCGCCACCAGCTTGGGGTGGTGGGCCGATCCGACCGTGACCACGCCGACCGGGCGCTCCGCCCAGTTCCACGCCGTGAGCACCTTCACGCACGCGCCGAACACGTCCTCGGGCACGTCCTGGTCGTCGCGGCCGAGCACGTCGCGCAGCCGCGTGCCCCAGCCGATATCGGTCAGCCGCGCCAGGACTCGGCCCTCGGCGGCCGCGTCGGCAGGCGCGATCTTGCCGGACAGCGGGATGTCCAGCGCTGCCAGGCCCGTTGGCCACATCTTCCGGGGCGGCAGGTCCACTCCGGGCCGGTGCAGGCGCTCCCGCGCCGCGTCGGTGGCCGAGTCCGAGACATCGGCGGCCCACCGTTCACCGGTGCAGTTGTCGCAGCGGCCGCACGGTGTCGCCTGCGGATCGTCCAGCTGCCGCAACAGGAACTCCATCCGGCAGCCGGTGGTCGACTGGTAGTCGAGCATGGCCTGCTGCTCGGTGGCACGGGCGGTGGCGATGCGTTCATAGCGTTCCGCGTCGTACTCCCACTCCTGCCCGGTGGACTCCCAGCCGCCGCGTACCCGGCGCACGGCGCCGTCCACGTCGAGCACCTTGAGCACCATGTCCAATCGGCTGCGGGACAGGTCGACCAACGGCTCCAGCGCGGCGGTGGACAGCGGGCGGGCGGCACCGTCCAGCGCGGACAGCACGTGCCGGACGACCGGTTCGCGGGGGAACGCCAGTGAGCCGAAGTACGCCCAGATGTCCCTGTCCTCGCGACCGGGCAGCAGGATCACCTCGGCGCGGCGCACGCCACGGCCGGCACGGCCGATCTGCTGGTAGTACGCGATGGGCGACGCGGGCGCGCCGAGGTGGACCACGAAGCCGAGGTCGGGCTTGTCGAAGCCCATGCCCAGCGCGGAGGTCGCGACGAGCGCCTTGATCTCGTTGCCCAGCAGACTCTGTTCGGCGGCCTCGCGTTCGCTGGGATTGGTGCGGCCGGTGTACGCGGCGACCTCGTGGCCGCGCTCGCGCAGGAACGCGGCGACCTCCTCGGCCGCGGCGACCGTGAGCGTGTAGATGATGCCGGAGCCGGGCAGTTCGGCCAGGCGTTCGGCGAGCCAGGCGAGGCGGATCTCGTTGGTGGGCAAGCGAGTCACGGCCAGCCGTAGGCTGTCCCGGTCGAGGGCGCCACGCAGCACCAGCGCGTCCGAGCCGGCGCCGATGCGCAGTTGGTCGGCGACGTCGTGGATCACGCGGTCGTTCGCGGTGGCGGTGGTGGCGAGCACCGGGACGCCGCCGGGCAGGTCGGCCAGCAGGGTGCGCAGGCGGCGGTAGTCGGGCCGGAAGTCGTGGCCCCAGTCGGACACGCAGTGCGCCTCGTCGACCACGAGCAGCCCGGTGGACGCGGCGAGCGAGGGCAGCACGGTGTCGCGGAAGTCGGGGTTGTTGAGCCGCTCCGGGCTGACCAGCAGCACGTCCACCCGGCCTGCGGTGACCTCGTCCTGGATGCCGGTCCACTCGTCGACGTTGGCCGAGTTGATGGTCGCCGCGTGCACGCCCGCGCGCGCCGCGGCGGCGACCTGGTTGCGCATCAGGGCCAGCAGCGGCGACACGATCAACGTCGGCCCGACGCCCTGCTCCCGCAGCAACGCGGTCGCCAGGAAGTACACCGCCGACTTGCCCCAGCCGGTGCGCTGCACGACGAGTGCGCGCCGCCGCTCGACGACGAGCGCCCTGATCGCCTCCCACTGGTCGGGGCGCAGGGTCGCGTCATCGCCGGCGAGCTTGCGCAGCAGTTCGTCGGCCCGGTTCCGGAGTGCCTGTTCGTCCACGGGACCAGGAATAGCCCATCCAGCCGACATCCGCTCGCATGCACCTCGAGTTGTCCACAGGTCGTCGAGTTGTCCACAGGTAGCGGTGAGCAGCCTTGCGGGCTTGGCCCACGACGGCACAATCCAGGTATGTCGATCAACAGGAGGAGGCCGCCATGAGTACCCGAGTCGCGCCGCCGCGCGGAGCGGACACCCGGCGCACCCGCAGCGGTGCCGGTTTCGGGTGCGCTGATCCGTCGCCGGCCCGACGGCCCACCACGCCGGCGACGTACCGGCGGCACCGTCGCTTCGCTGTCGCACCGGGCGTGACGGCGGCCACTGACGCCGACCTGGGAGACTGGTGGCCGTGCATGGCAACTCCGCGGTGACCGAGGTAGACGTCGCCAGGTCACGGGCACTGTTCGAACGGGCGGCAACCGTCACGCCGGGCGGGGTGAACTCACCGGTCAGGGCCTTTCAGGCGGTCGGGGGGACACCCCGGTTCATGGTCGACGGGCAGGGCGCCTACCTGACCGACGCCGATGGCAACCGGTACGTCGACCTGGTCAGCTCGTGGGGGCCGATGATCCTCGGCCACGCTCATCCCGCGGTTGTCGAGGCCGCCCAGCGCGCCGCGGCGCACGGGCTGTCGTTCGGCACGCCGACCGAGGGTGAGATCGACCTGGCCGCGGAGATCATCGACCGCGTCCGGCCGGTCGAGCAGGTCCGGTTGGTCAACTCGGGTACCGAGGCGACGATGAGCGCGATCCGGCTGGCGCGTGGGTTCACCGGCCGGGCGAAGATCATCAAGTTCTCCGGTTGCTACCACGGGCACGTGGACGCGCTGCTGGCCGATGCCGGGTCCGGTGTCGCCACGCTCGGGCTGCCGACCTCGCCGGGGGTGACGGGTGCCCAGGCCGCGGACACGATCGTCCTGCCGTACAACGATCTCGCCGCGGTCGGCGAGGCGTTCGCGCGCAACCCGGACGAGATCGCCTGCGTGATCACCGAGGCCGCCGCGGGCAACATGGGTGCCGTGCCGCCGCTGCCCGGCTTCAACGCCGGTCTGCGCGAGCTGGCGCACCAGTATGGCGCGCTGCTGGTGATGGACGAGGTGATGACGGGCTTCCGCGTCTCCCGGGCCGGTTGGTACGGGCTGGAGGACGTGGCCGGCGACCTCTACACGTTCGGCAAGGTGATGTCCGGCGGCCTGCCTGCCGCCGCGTTCGGCGGGCGGGCCGACGTGATGGCCAGGCTGGCCCCGGTCGGGCCGGTCTACCAGGCGGGCACGCTGTCCGGGAACCCGGTCGCGGTCGCCGCGGGGCTGGCCTCGCTGCGGGCCGCCGACGCCGACGTCTACCGGGCACTGGACGCGAACGCGCGCCGGCTCGGCGAGCTGTTCGACGCCGCTCTGACCAGGGCCGGTGTGCCGCATCACGTGCAGTTCGCGGGCAACCTGCTCAGCGTCTTCTTCACCGAGTCGCCGGTGCACGACTTCCTGGCGGCCCGCGCGAGCCAGACCTGGCGGTACCCCGCGTTCTTCCACGCGCTGCTCGCCCGGGGCGTCTACGGGCCGCCGAGCGCGTTCGAGGCCTGGTTCGTGAACGCGGCGATGGACGACGACGCGTTCGCCGTGATCGAGGCGGCGCTACCCGCGGCGGCCGACGCGGCTGCCGCGAGTGAGGAGCCTGGACAGTGACGTCCGCCGAACACCGCCGCGGCCCGGAAGCCGTCCGCACGCCGGTGACCACGACCGTGCACCTGGTCCGGCACGGCGAGGTGCACAACCCGGACGGCGTGCTGTACGGACGGCTGCCCGGTTTCCGGCTGTCCGAGCGTGGCCAGAAGCAGGCACTCGTGGTCGCCGAGCATCTGCGCGACGCCGACATCGTGCACGTGGCGTGCTCCCCGCTCGAACGCGCGCGGCAGACGGCTGCCCCGATCGCCGACTCGCACCGGATCGACCTGGTCGTGGACGAGCGGCTGATCGAGGCCGCGAACGCCTTCGAGGGCACGCGGGTGTCCGTCGGCGACGGCGCGCTGCGTGACCCGCGCAACTGGCCTCGGCTGCGCAACCCGTTCACGCCGTCCTGGGGCGAGCCGTACCTGGACATCGCGCACCGGATGCTGGCCGCCGTGCACCGCGCGCGCACCGCGGCCGCCGGACACGAGGCAGTGTGCGTGTCGCATCAGCTGCCGATCGTGTCGGTGCGCCGGTTCGTGGAAGGCAAGCGGCTGTGGCACGACCCGCGCCGCAGGCAGTGCGCGCTGGCGTCGATCACGTCGCTGGAGTTCGCCGACGAGAAACTGGTCGGCGTGACCTACAGCGACCCGGTCGGCGCGACGAACGTGCGGGTGAGTGGCGCATGAGGCGGCTGTCGGTCCTGCTGGTCGCGCTGTTCCTGCTGGCCGGCTGCGCCGTCGGCAAGGACGCGGTGGTGCAGGGCAGCGACTTCGAATTCGTGTCGCCGGGCGGCCAGCTGCAGATCTTCTATCCGGTCGCGAAGCGCCAGGTGCTGCCCAACCTGTCCGGGCCGAGCCTGGAGCAACCGAACCAGCAGATCCACGTGTCCGACTACCCGGGCAAGGTCGTCGTGCTCAACATCTGGGGCCAGTGGTGCGGACCGTGCCGGGACGAGGCACCCGAGCTGTCCACGGTGTTCCAGCAGACGAAGGCCAGCGGGGTGCAGCTGATCGGCATCGACGTCCGGGACGCCCGCAGCGCTGCGCTGGACTTCGTGCAGGACAATCAGATCAGCTACCCGTCGATCTTCGACCCGGCAGGCCGTTCGCTGCTGTCCCTGAGCGGCTACCCCCGCAGCGTGGTGCCCTCGACGATCGTGCTGGACCGCCAGCACCGGGTGGCCGCGATCTATCTGGAGCGCGTCACGGCGAGCATGCTGCTGCCGGAGGTGCGCACGCTAACGGGTGCCGCGTGAGCAGGGTGTGGGATGGCGCCCCGGCGTGACGCACGCCGCGTAGCGGGTGGACCGGTGACGAGCGGGCGAATCGCGGTCCTTACCCTCGACGTGTGAATCCCACCGCGCTCGCGATGTCGGGGCCGCTGCTGCTGGCAGCCGTCGTGGCAGTGGCGGCCGGTGCGCTCTCGTTCGCGTCACCGTGCGTGGTGCCCCTCGTACCCGGTTACCTGGCGTATCTCGCCGGCCTGGTCGGCGCGGAAGCGCCGCAGGTCACCGTGGGCGTGCCGACCGGCGCCGGTGGGGTGGCCACCGTCGAACCGGCGACCCGGCAGGGCCGTTGGCGGGTGGCCGGGGCCGCACTGCTGTTCGTGGCCGGGTTCACCGTGGTGTTCGGCGCGGGCTCGATCCTGGTGCTCGGGGTGTCGAACGCTCTGCTGGACAACGAGCAGCTGCTGGAGCGCATCGGTGGCGTCGTCACGATCGTGATGGGACTGGCGTTCGTCGGGTTGATCCCCTGGCTGCAGCGGGACACCCGGCCGCACGCCGCGCCGCGCGCCGGGCTGATCGGCGCTCCGGTGCTGGGCGCGGTGTTCGCGCTGGGCTGGACCCCGTGCCTCGGCCCGACGCTGACAGGCGTGATGTCCGTGGCCGCGGGCACTCAGGTCGGTCCGGGCACTCTGCGCGGCATCCTGCTGGTCCTCGCCTACTGCCTGGGCTTGGGCGTGCCGTTCGTCGTACTCGCGCTGGGCGCGCGCTGGGCTGTGCGGGCCACGGGCTGGCTGCGCAAGCACGTGCGCGGTGTGCAGCTGACCGGCGGCATCCTCCTGCTGTGTGTCGGATTCGCGCTGGTGACCGGGCTGTGGGGCGACCTGGTCGACTGGCTCCGGGAAACCGTGGTGACCACTGTGAACCTGCCGCTATGACGACCATCGACGAACAGAAGGTCGCCGAACCGTCCCCGCCACCGCCGGCGGGCCGGTTCCGGGCGACGCTGGCGTTCCTGCGCAACACCTGGCGTGGCCTGACCGCGATGCGCACCGCGCTGGTGCTGCTGTTCCTGCTCGCCCTGGCCGCGCTGCCCGGTGCGCTGCTGCCGCAGACCGCGTTGA
Organism: Candidatus Melainabacteria bacterium; assembly: GCA_963780635.1. Classification (GTDB taxonomy): domain Bacteria; phylum Actinomycetota; class Actinomycetes; order Mycobacteriales; family Pseudonocardiaceae; genus DATEPR01. Next base: position 329,290 of record CAWACW010000011.1, on the reverse strand, counting down.
ACGCGCCCAAGGTCGCGCAGTACATCACCGACCACGGCTGGTGGGGCCGGCTGCTGGACAAGTTCGAGTTCTACGACGTGTACGGCAGCGTCTGGTTCTCCGCGATCTATGTGCTGCTGTTCCTGTCGCTCGTCGGCTGCCTGCTGCCCAGGTCGGTCGACTATGTGCGGCAGTTCATGGCCAAGCCCGTGTTGATGCCGCGCAATCTCAATCGGCTGCCGCACCACGTGCGGTCCGAGTTCGCGAGCGAGCAGCCGGTCGACGACGTGGCCGAGGCGGTACGCGGCCAGCTGCGCGGCTGGCGGCTGCGCAAGGACGAGAGCGGCGAGGGTGACACCCGGACCGTGAGCCTGTCCACCGAGCGCGGCTTCCTGCGCGAGACCGGCAACCTGGTATTCCACTTCGCACTGCTCGGCCTGATCGTGTCGTTCGCCATCGGCAAGATGTTCATGTACTCGGGCCAGGTCATCGTGCTGGCCAACGGATCGGAGTTCTGCAACTCCGGGGTGCTCGACTACGACTCGTTCACGCCGGGCCTGCGGGTGGACGGCACACACCTCGACCCGTTCTGCGTGAAGATCGACGACTTCGAGGCGGGCTACCTGCCCACCGGCCAGCCCGTCTCCTACGACTCGAAGATCGAGTACGAGTCCGGCCAGGACCTCGTCACGAACACCTGGCGGCCCTACGACCTCAAGGAGAACTCGCCGCTGCGCACCGCGGGCGACCGGGTCTACCTGCTGGGCAACGGGTACGCGCCGCAGTTCACCGTGACGTTCCCGGACGGCCAGGTCCGGCAGGGCCTGATCCAGTGGAAGCCCGACGACACGGCCACGATGCTGTCCGAGGGCGCCACGAAGTTCGACCCACCGGACGTGACCGACCCGAGCGTGCTGACCTCGAAGCAGATCGCGGTCACCGGCCTGTTCGCACCGTCGGCGGTGTACCAGAACGGCCTGCTCACCTCCAGCTTCCCGGGCCTGACCAAGCCGGGGGTGTCGCTGGACATCTACCAGGGCAACCTGGGCGAGGAGAGCGGCACCGGGCAGAGCATCTTCACCATCGACCAGAGCATGGTCGCCGACGGGCGGCTGAAACTGGTCGACAAGGCCAATCTGAGCCCGGGGCAGACGACAAAACTCCCCGATGGCACGAAGATCCGGTTCGACGACGTCCAGAAGTGGGTGTCGCTACAGGTTTCGCACGACCCGACCCAGGTCTTCGTCCTGGTGTTCGCGCTGCTCATGCTGGGTGGGCTGATCGTCTCGCTGACCGTGAAACGGCGTCGCGTGTGGGTCAGGGTGTCGCGCACCCCGGCCGACGAGTCGGCAGACGCCGGTCGTACGGTGGTCGAGATCGGTGGGCTCGCCCGGACCGACCAGGCCGGGTACGGCGAGGAGTTCACCAGACTGTCGGCGCGGCTGCTGGATGCGGCACGCGGCCGATCGGCGGCCACAGGCGGGAAGGACAGCTGATGGCAGTCAACGAGATGTTGGCGCACAACAGCCAGTACGCGTATTCGGCCGCGGTGGCCATCTACGTACTGTCGATGTTCTTCTATCTCGCGGAGGGCGCGTTCGGGAAGCGCATCGAGAAGGCGGCCGCCGCCAAGGAACTCGTCGCTTCCGACGGCAGCACGATCTCGGGCACGACCGTCACCGTCGACCCGGACGCCGACACCGGGACCCGGGGCAGGCGCCCGCTGCCGGAGCGGCTGGGCCGGATGGCCGTCGCGCTGACCGCGCTGGGCGCTGTGGTGCACCTGCTGTCCATCGTGCTGCGCGGGCTGTCCGTGCAGCGCTGGCCGCTGGGCAACATGTACGAGTTCATGTCGTTCGCGTGCCTGGTGGCCGTGACGGTGTGGCTGATCATGCTGCGCCGCTTCCCGATCCGCAGGCTCGGCGCGTTCGTGCTGATCCCGGTGTTCATCCTGATGTTCCTGGGCGGCACCGTCCTCTACACGCAGGCCGAGCCGGTCCAGCCAGCACTGCAGTCGTACTGGCTGGTCATCCACGTGACCGTCGTGACGAGCGCGTGCGGCGTGCTGCTGGTTCCGGGCGTGGCCAGCGTGATGTACCTGATCAAGGGCGCGCACGAGCGCAACCCGCTGCGGTTCGCGCGGTTCGCGCCGCGGCTGCCCGCGATGGCCACGCTGGACCGGCTGGCCTACCGCACCACGATCTTCGGGTTCCCGCTGTTCACGTTCGGGGTGATCTGCGGTGCGATCTGGGCGGAGTCGGCCTGGGGCCGGTTCTGGGGCTGGGATCCGAAGGAGACCACCTCGTTCATCGCGTGGGTGGTCTACGCGGCCTACCTGCACTCCAGGGCGACGGCGGGCTGGCGGGGCACCAGGGCCGCGATCATCAACGTGCTGGGCTTCGCCGTGATGATCTTCAACCTGTTCTTCGTCAACTTGGTGGACACCGGCCTGCACTCGTACGCCGGAGTCGGCTGACCTTCGTTCGACCCGTACGCTCCCTGCGACTACCGTCGGTCGGGTCACGCTTGCGACCCGTTGTGCAGGGAGGACTCCACCGGTGACTGGACCTTACGAGGAGCCCGTGCCGCGCCCCGACGCGACCTGGCAGCCACCGGCCGGATCACAGAGAGCGCAGCCAGCTGCCTCGCCCGCCGGCCCCGACCAGTCCGGACCACACCCCGGGCCCGCGCCGCAGCAAGCGCCCCCGCAGCAGGCGCCCCCGCAGTCGCCGGACCACTCCGGTCCGCACGGCCAGCACGCAGCACCGGAGCAGCATCCGACGCCGTCCTACGTGGAGCCGACGGGATCGGGCGGGTTCCCGGTGCCCGGCAGGCCAGTCCGGCCCGTATCCGGTCCAGGAGGGGTCTTCCGGGCCGTTCCCGGTGCCCGGCGGCCAGTCCGGACCGTACCCGGTCCAGGAGGGGCCTTCCGGGCCGTTCCCGGTGCCCGGCAGCCAGTCCGGCCCGTACCCGGTGCCGGGCACGGGCAGTCAGTCAGGTCCGTACCAGGTGCCGGGCAGTCAGTCCGGGCCGTACCCCACGGGCTACCCGCCGCAGCAGCAGGTGCCGTTCCCGTTCGAGCAGCAGTACCCGCCGGGCGGTCCGACGCAGCCACCGCTGCCGCTGCCCGGTCAGGGCCCGCCCGGCCAGCACCCGAACAACAACCTGTCCCGGCAGGCGCAGGCCGCCGCGCACGAGTTGTCGTCGAGCCAACTGCTCAAGCAGACCAGGCGACCGCCGCAGAGCGGGTGGCGGCGCGCGGTCTACAAGGTGAGCGGTCACTCGGTGAACCTCGGCGAGAGCCCCGCCGACATCCACCGCAGGGACCTGATCGCGCGGATCAACCAGCCGCTGCGCGGGTGCTACAAGATCGCGATGCTGAGCCTGAAGGGCGGCGTCGGCAAGACCACGACGACCACGACGCTCGGCTCGACGTTCGCGTCGCTGCGTGGTGACCGGGTGATCGCGGTGGACGCGAACCCCGACCGCGGCACGCTGAGCCAGAAGATCCCGCTGGAGACCACGGCGACCGTGCGGCACCTGCTGCGCGACGCCGGCCGGATCACCCGCTACAGCGACGTGCGCGCCTACACGTCGCAGGGGCCGAGCCGGCTGGAGGTACTCGCCAGCGAGCAGGACCCTGCGGTGTCGGAGGCGTTCAGCGAGGACGACTACCGGCGCACGATCGACCTGCTGGAGCACTTCTACAACATCGTGCTCACCGACTGCGGAACCGGCCTGATGCACTCGGCGATGAAGGGCGTGCTGGACATCGCCGACTCACTGGTGATCGTGTCGTCCGGTTCGGTGGACGGGGCACGGTCGGCGTCGGCGACGCTGGACTGGCTGGACGCGCACGGCTACCACGACCTGGTGGCCAGGTCCGTCGCGGTGATCAACTCGGTGCGGCCGAAGTCCGGGGCCGTCGATCTGGAGCGGCTGGCGGAGCACTTCGGCTCACGCTGCCGGGCGGTGTGCCGGATCCCGTTCGACCCGCACCTGGAAGAAGGCGCGGAGATCGAACTGGAGCGGCTGGCCGGGCCGACCCGGACCGCGTTGCTGGAACTGGGAGCGACTGTGGCGGACGACTTCCCGAACGACCTCAACCGGCGCTGAGCCGGGGCCTTCGGCCGCGGTGAGCTGGGCTCACCGCGGCTCGGGGCCGTCGGAATCTTCCGGTCGTTGGTTGCGCTCCCCCAGGTGGCGCAGGAAATCAGGGTCGTCATCCGGCGCGACGACGTCCCGGCGTGCCCCGACGCCGACCACCCGATCCGGGTTCAGCGCGCGCCACAAGAGCGCCGCTATCGCGACGACACCGATGGCCGCGAGCACGTAGAGCATGGACGTCACCTCCGCGGACTGGCTGATACGAGGCTAGTCCTCCGGATGTTCAGACGCCGCGAACCGGCTCGCTCGCCTCGGTGGTGAGTTCGGCGAGCAGGGTCTTGACCTCGGACTCGCGGAAGCGGCGGTGACCGCCGGGGGTGCGAATCGAGCCGATGCGACCGGCCGTCGCCCAGCGGGTGACCGTCTTCGGGTCGACCCGGAACAGGGTGGCCACCTCGCCCGGCGTGAGCAGTCGCTCGCTGACCTGCTGCCTGGGGTGCTGAACAGACGCAGTCATGTCGTCCTCCTAGTGTCCGGAGACTCACTTGCGGATGCGCGGAGATCCGGCGTTCCGGTCGCATAGTGCCATCTCGCCCGCCAGGTACTCGAACGCTAGGCGAATGGTAAAGAGGGAGTAAGGGACAAATCGTCACCATCCGCCGCACGGAGGTGCACGCTTGGTGAACAACCCTGCCGCTCGCCCCCGGCCCGCGACTCCGGCCCGGTGACGGCCGCGTAGCGTGCATGTCGTGGCCGAGCAATCCGACGACCTCCGCGCCGACGAGCGGACCGGCGAGCAGGCGACCGGCAGGCAGGAGCTGCCGCCGGTGCCGCCGCACGTCGGCCGCGACCTCGCGCTGTACGTCCTGGCCCGGTTGGCGCTGATCGCGGTCGTGGCCGTGCTGCTCGGGCTGTTCAACGTTCCCCTGCTGGTCAGCATCGCGGTGGGTGTCGTGATCGGGCTGCCGCTGTCGATGGTGGTGCTGCGCGGCCGGCACGAGAAGGTGTCCGCGGGCCTGGCCGCTCGCGGCATGGTGCGGCGGGCCGCCCGGGAGGAGCTGCGCGCGGAGTTGCGCGGCGAGCCGAAGGCGGACGGCGCCACGCCGGACGCCGGCTGAGCCGTCCGGCGCAGCCAATACCACCGATCGGCCGTCATCCGCCGAACAACCGGGCTGCCCTTTACCTGAATTCTGGGAGAAATCACCCGATCGGGTAGCTCAGGGCTGGTTGTGCCTGGTGGGAGTTTCTTTACCCAGGACGGTCAGCCCAGACTCAGCGCGACACCCGTGGCCACGCCCCACAGCAGCATCGCCAGCCCCGTGTCACGCAGCACCGGGATCAGCGCCAGTCCGCCGGCCCCGCCGCGGATCCGCCGCACCGGCCCGGCCAGCAGCGGCACCGCCAGCAGGCCCAGCAGCGCCCACGGCCGCACGATGCCCGCCCCGATGCTGACCAGCACCGGCACGGTCACCAACGCCTGGTAGAGCAGGCGAGTGCGGGTGTCGCCGAGCAGCACGGCCAGCGTGCGCTTGCCTGCCACCGTGTCGGTCGGGATGTCCCGCAGGTTGTTGGCGACCAGCACGGCCGAGGAGAACGCGCCGACGGCGACCGCCGCCGCGATCCCGACACCGGTGACCTGGCCGGACTGCACGTACAGCGTGCCCAGCACCCCGGCCAGGCCGAAGAACACGAAGACCGCGATCTCACCGAACCCGGCGTAGCCGTAGGGCCGCTTGCCGCCGGTGTAGAACCAGGCGCCCGCGATGCACACCGCGCCGAACGCGATCAGCCACCACAGCCCGGACACCACGACCAGCACGAGACCGCTGACGCCCGCGATCCCGAAACAGGCGAACGCGACGGCGCGGACCAGCGCCGGCCTCGCCACCCCGGAGCCGACCAGCCGCAGCGGGCCGACCCGCTTGGCGTCGGTGCCCCGGATGCCGTCGGAGTAGTCGTTGGCGAAGTTGACGCCGATGATCAGCGCCAGCGACACCACGAGTGCCAGCACCGACTTCCACCACACGAACTCGTCGATCGCGGCGGCCGCGCCCGCACCGACCAGGACGGGCGCGATGGCGTTGGGCAGGGTGCGCGGTCGAGCGCCCTCCACCCACTGCGAGACCGTCGCCATCCACTACCTCCTGATGTTCGGCACGGCTACCGCCAGCATGGCCGACCTCGGCTCGGGTCGCCCGAACGGGTGGTCATTCCGACAAGAATGCCCGAACCGCACGTCGATCGATCTTGCCGGGACCGCGCAACGGCAGCACCTGGGTAAAGCCGAACCGCTTGGGTACCGCGGCCCGCCCGGCCAGTTCGCGCACGGCGGCGGCGAGCGCATCCGGGGCAGGTGGATCCGCCGGGTCGACAGGCACGACGGCCGCGACCACGGCCTGCCCCCACCGCTCGTCCGGCACACCCACCACGCACGCGGCCCGCACCCCCGGCTGTGCGGTCAGTGCCCGCTCCACCAGCGTCGGGGAGACCTTCACACCACCGGTGTTGATCAGGTCGTCGGTCCGGCCGAGCACCTCCAGGGCACCGTCCCCGGTCAGCCTGCCCTCATCGCCGGTGTGGAACCAGCCGCCCGCGAACGCGGTGCGCGTCAGGTCGGGGGCGTGGCGGTAGCCGTGTGCCAGCGTGGTGCCCGACAACTCGATCCGGCCGACGCCCTGCTCGTCCTGGCCGGCCAGCCGCAGCCGGACCCCGGCGAGCGGGTGGCCCGCGTAGACGCAACCGCTCGCGGTCTCGCTCATCCCGTACGCCGGCACGATGTGCACGCCCGCTTCGGTGGCCCGGGCCGCGAGTCGCGGCGAGGTGGCTGCGGCCCCGATGACCACCGCGTCGAACGCGAGCAGCGCGGCCAGGCCCCTGCCGCCCTCGTCGAGCAGCCGGCTCAGCTGGGTGGGCACCAGTGCGGTGTAGCGGGGACCGGCGTCGGCCAGTACATCGGCGGCCGCGTCGGCGAACGGGTCGCCGCGGAAGGGCACCGTCAGGTCGACGGCCGCCGCCCGGGTGCCCGCCACCAGCGACCGCACGAGCACCTGCAGGCCGCCGATGTACTGCGCGGGCGTGGCCAGCAGCCAGCGGCCCGGTCCGCCGAGGCGGTCGTGCGTCGCCTCGGCGGATGCGCGCAGCGCGGCGGCGGACAGCAGCACGCCCTTGGCGTCGCCGGTGGAACCTGACGTGCAGATCACCACGGCGGTGTCGTCCTCGGCCGGTTCGCCGGGTGCCATCGCGGCGCGCAACTCGGCCAGCCGGGGGTCGGGTACGCCCAACGGCAGCAGCGGCGGGCCGCCCGCGAGTGCGTCGGTGAGGGCGCGAACGAGTGCGGGCAGCGAGTCGGGCCGGTTGTCGACCTCGTGCACCAGGAGGCGATTCATCAGAAGTACCAAGGGAAACGTGACCAGTCCGGCTCTCGTTTCTCCAGGAACGAGTCGCGGCCCTCGACGGCCTCGTCGGTCATGTAGGCCAGCCGGGTCGCCTCGCCGGCGAACATCTGTTGCCCGACAAGACCGTCGTCGATCAGGTTGAACGCGTACTTCAGCATCCGTTGTGCGGTAGGGGATTTCCCGTTGATCTCGCGGGCCCACCGCAACGCGACGCGCTCCAGTTCGGCGTGCGGCACGACCTCGTTGACCGCGCCCATCTGGTGCATCTGGTCGGCCGTGTAGGTGCGGCCGAGGAAGAAGATCTCCCTGGCGAACTTCTGGCCGACCTGGCGGGCCAGGTACGCCGAGCCGAAGCCGCCGTCGAAGCTGCCGACGTCGGCGTCGGTCTGCTTGAACCGGGCGTGCTCGGCGCTGGCGAGAGTGAGGTCACAGGTGACGTGCAAGCTGTGCCCGCCGCCTGCCGCCCAGCCGGGCACCACCGCGATGACGATCTTGGGCATGAAGCGGATCAGCCGCTGGCACTCCAGGATGTGCAACCGGCCCGCCCGCGCGGGATCGACGGTCTCGGCCGTCTCGCCACTGGCGTACTGGTAGCCGGATCGGCCGCGGATGCGCTGGTCGCCGCCGGAGCAGAAGGCCCAGCCGCCGTCCCGTGGGGACGGCCCGTTGCCGGTGAGCAGCACGCAGCCGACGTCGGAGGTCATCCGGGCGTGGTCCAGCGCGCGATACAGCTCGTCCACCGTGTGCGGGCGGAACGCGTTGCGCACCTGCGGCCGGTGGAACGCGATCCGCACGGTGCCCTGGTCGACGGCGCGGTGATAGGTGATGTCGGTGAAGTCGAACCCGTCGACCGCCCTCCAGGCGGCGGGGTCGAACAACTCGGAGACTTCGGGTGCTTCGCGGGCGGGCTCGGTCACGCCTGCGAGGATATGCACGTGCATCCGTCCACGGCGCAGGCGAGGGTGATCGTCGACGAGCTGATTCGCTGTGGCGTTCGGCACGTCGTGGTCTGCCCGGGGTCGCGCAACGCGCCGCTGTCCATGGCACTGCAGGACGCCGCGGCGAACGGCCTGCTCACGCTGCACGTGCGCATCGACGAGCGGTCGGCCGGCTTCCTGGCGCTGGGTATCGGCAAGGCGGGCGCTGGGCCTGCCGCGGTGTGCTGCACGTCCGGGACGGCCGTCGCCAACCTGCATCCGGCCGTGCTGGAGGCACACCACTCGCGCACGCCGCTGCTGCTGCTCACCGCGGACCGGCCGGACGAACTGCACGGCGCCGGCGCGAACCAGACGATCGAGCAGCGTGGCCTCTACGGCCCCGCAGCCACCTGCGTCGACATGCCGCTCGCCGAGCGCGGACCGACGGGCAACGCCGTGTGGCGGGCCACGGTCTGCCGGGCTGTCGCGGCGGCGGTCGCCGGGCCGGTGCAGCTGAACATCCCGCTGCGCGAACCGCTGGTGCCCTCGGCCGACTCGGACTGGCCCGAATCGCTGACCGGCCGGGCCGATGGGCGGCCGTGGACGAGCTGGGCTCCGCCCGTGGTTGCCGCCACTGCCACGACCCGGCCGGCCGCGCGGACCGTCGTGGTGGCCGGGGATCCGGTCGGGCAGCCGGTTTCCGCGGTGGCTGCCGTCGCCGCGGCGGCGGGGTGGCCGGTGATCGCCGAGCCGACCGGCTTCGCGGCGGCCGTCGCCGGTGGGGCGCGGGTGCTGGGCAGTGGCTCGCTGCTGATCAACGCGGGTCCGCTCCCGGATGCGCTGCGGCCCACGGACGTCGTGGTCGTCGGGCGGCCGACGCTGTCCCGGGGTGTGGGCGCGTTGCTGCGGGCCGCCGACCGGGTCGTGGTGGTCGGTGACCCCGCGGGCTGGCCGGATCCGCAGCGGCTGGCCGCCGAGGTGACGTCCGGGGTCGGGGCTGGTGCTGTCGACCCGTCCTGGCTGGCCGCGTGGCTGGCGGCCGATGTCGCGGTGACGGCGGCGGTGGACCGGTTGCTGGCGGCCGAGCCGTGGCCGACGGGGCAGCACGTGGCCCGGGATCTGGTGGCGGGGCTGCCGCCCGATGCGGTGCTGTTCGTCGGGTCGTCCAACCCGGCGCGGTTCGTGGACTTCACGGGCCGGCCCGGGTCGTTGCCGGTGCTGGCGAACCGGGGGGTCGCGGGCATCGACGGGAGTGTGTCGACGGCGGCCGGGATCGCGCTGGGGTCGGGGCGGCCGTGCTACGCGCTGCTGGGCGACCTGACGTTCCTGCACGACATCAACGGCCTGCTGATCGGGCCCGCCGAGCAGCGGCCGGACCTGACGATCGTGGTGGTCAACGACGACGGTGGCGGCATCTTCGCGGTGCTGGAGCAGGGGGCGCCGGAGTACGCGGCCGGTTTCGAGCGCGTCTTCGGCACGCCGCACCACGCGGACCTGGCGGCCCTGTGCGCGGGCTACCACGTGCCGCACGTGCTGGTCTGCGACGCCGACAAGCTCCGGTCGGCACTCGCGCCGGCCGCCGGTCCGCGCGTGGTCGAGATCCGGCTGGACAGAGCGGGCCTGCGGGACCGGCAAGCGGCACTGTTCGGCGTCGTCCGGGCCGCGCTCGGCTGAGAGCTGACCGCTGACCGCTAACCCAGCGGGAGCAGGACCCGGAACGTCGTGCCGACGCCGACCGTCGTCTGTACCTCGACCCGGCCGCCGTGCGCGGCCACGATCGCGGCGACGATGGCCAGCCCCAGGCCGGTGCCGCCGCTCGCCCTGGTCCGGGCCGGGTCGGCTCGGTAGAAGCGTTCGAACACGCGCTCGGCCTGGTCGGCGGGCAGGCCGGGGCCCTGGTCGGCGACCTCCAGCACCGCCTCGTGCCGCTGCGCCCGCACCCGGACCTCGACGGGGGTGCCGGGCGGGGTGTGGGTGACGGCGTTGTTCACCAGGTTGCCCAGCACCTGGCGAAGGCGTGCCTCGTCGCCGACCACCGGGACCTCGGCCGGGTCGTCGCCCTCGGTCGGCGGCAGCCGCAGGCCCACCACGCGCTCCGGCGCCACCGCGTGGACGTCGTGCACCGCGTCCACCGCGAGTACCGCCAGATCGACCCTGGCGTGCTCCAGCGGCCGCTGCTGGTCCAGCCGGGCCAGCAGCAGCAAGTCCTCGACCAGCAGGCCCATCCGGGCCGCCTGCTCCTCGATCCGGTGCAGCACACCGGCCACGTCCTCGGGATTGGTCACCGCGCCCTGGCGGTACAGCTCGGCGTAGCCGCGGATCGAGGTCAGCGGGGTGCGCAGCTCGTGGCTCGCGTCGGCCACGAACCGGCGCATCCGTTCCTCGGAGCTGCGCGCGGACGCCTCGGAGCGCTCCCTGGCCCGGAACGCGCTCTCGATCCGCTCCACCATGGTGTTGAACGCGGTCGCCAGCCGCCCGACCTCGCTGCCCGGCCTGCGTACCGGCACCCGGCGGGACAGGTCGCCGGTGGCGATGCCCTCGGTGGCCTGCTCGACCTCCTCCAGTGGCCGCAGGCTGCTGCGCACCAGCGCGTACCCGAGACCGCCGAGCACCACCAGCGCGCCGACCGCGATCCACAGGTACAGCCGGCTCAAATCACCGATCGCGGTGTCCACCTCGCCTTGATCCGTCGCGACGAGCACGGTCAGCGCCGTGCCGTTGGGCCCGGGCACCGTCGTGGCGAGCAGCCGCCAGTCGTCGGTGCCGGTGCCCGGCACGGTGATCTCGCGGCCCGACACCGGGCTGGCAGGCCACAGCGGTCGTGGCGCGGACGGGTCCAGGTCCTGCGGCGAACTCAACACGGTCTGGCCGCCCGCCCGGATCAGGAACTGGTCGTCGTCGCCGAACTGCTGCCGTCCGGCGAACCGGCCCGCGAACCCCAGCGGCGGCCCGCCGTTCGCGATGCCGATCTCGACCTGGCGGGTAGTCCTGGCCAGCCGGGTGTCCAGCTGGTTGAGCAGGTAGCCCTGCATCGACGCCGAAGCCACGAAGTACGAGCCGATCAGCACCGCCGCCAGCAGCAACAGCAGCGTCACCACCAGCTGCACCCGCAGCGGCAGCCTGCGCGCCCACGCCAGCACCGCGCGCAACGGACGGACGACCGTGAGCATCAGTTCGGGGCGAGCCGCAGCACGTAGCCGACACCGCGCACGGTGTGGATCAGCCGGGGCTCCACGATGTCGACCTTGCGCCGCAGATAGGAGATGTAGGACTCGACGACCCCCGCCTCGCCGTTGAAGTCGTAGCGCCACACCTGATCGAGGATCTGCGCTTTCGACACCACACGGCCCGCGTTGCGCATCAGGTAGTGCAGCAGCTTGAACTCGGTGGGCGACAACGGCACCAGCTTGTCCGCGCGCCGCACCTCATGACTGTCCACATGCAACTCAAGGTCGGCATAGCGCAGGGGCGCCTCGGTCGGCTCACCGATGCCCTTGGTCCGGCGGAGCACCGCGTTGACCCGCGCGATGACCTCCTCCAGGCTGAACGGCTTCGTCACGTAGTCGTCACCGCCGATGGTCAGGCCGATGATCTTGTCCTCGGCCGCGTCGCGGGCGGTGAGGAACAGCACCGGCACGGTCTGCCCGCCCGAACGCAGCCAGCGCAGCACGTCGAACCCGTCCCGGTCGGGCAGCATCACGTCCAGCAGGACCAGATCCGGGCAGCGCCGCTCGACCGCGCGCAGCGCCTCGTTGCCGGTCGCCGCGGTGGTCACCTCGAAACCGGCGAACCGCAGGCTCGTGGCGAGCAGTTCCCGAATGCTCGGGTCGTCCTCGACGACGAGCAGCAGGGTGCGGTCGGCCATCGATGCGGGCTCCCTCCGGGCACGGCTGAGCACATCGTGTGCTAGCTGGGAAAATCCTGCGAGCCGACGCTGAGCGGAAGCTGCGAGTTTCCTGGGAAATTCCTGGCAAGCCGTTCAGCCGGGGAAGGGCGGCGGCGCCACGGTGTACTCCGGCGGCGGCGTGCGGCGCCGGGTGCGGGCCCCGAGGACCACCTCGCGGATCGCGTCCAGCACCAGGATCGCACCCGCCGTGACCAGGCCGATCGAGTAGGCCATCCAGTTGCCGTAGAAGATCGTGGACACCAGCGGAGGCTGACCACCGCCCAGCGGCGTGACCATCGTGGTGACCCCGTGGTGCCAGAACATGACGGCGAACACGACGGCCACGGCGGCCACCGCCAACTCGGCCACGGCAACCGCGAACCGCCACGGCTGGTTCAGCCTCGGCGCGGAGTCCATCCGGTGTGTCGTCGTCACGTTCTCAGCCTCTCACGGGGTGACCAGCGCGCGGAGCGCGGACCGTAACCCGTCCGGATCCTTCGCCCACGCCACGACCACGGTGTCGTCGGTCAACCGCAGCGGCACCTCGGCGAACTTCTTCGGCACTGTCCAGCCGCCACCCAGCACGCGGGCACCGACCGGGTAGCCGACGTCGTCCACCTCGGCGATCCGGCTCACCTCCAGCGGTTCCCGGCCCTGGTGCAGCGCGTGCGTCGTCAGCACCACGGAACACACCCGGCGCCGGGCCTGCGTCCACAGCAGCGACGAACCGAACAGCACGAGCCCGACGACCACCCACGCCACGACGTGCACGGGCCCGCTCAGCGCCTCGACGCCTGCCCCGGCGAGCGCGAACAGCGGCCCCCACAACAGGGGCCACCAGGACGAGCCCGCCTCGGCATAACGGACCGGAGCGGTGTCATCGAGTGGCCGGGTCACGATGTTTGTCCGGCGTGAAGAACGCGGCCGACTGCGGCATGTAGAGCAGCCCGACGGCGACCAGCTCGACGAGGATCGTGATGACGGTGAGCAAGGTGGTACCGCCGAGGATGTCGACCAGGGCGAACACCACGACGATCGCGGTCACCAGGATGCGGGCCCAGTTGCTGCCCTGCTTGATCCGGAGCGCGAGCAGCACGAACGCCGCCGCGAACAACAGTTCCAGGATCACGTTCACGGTGAGGTACGTGCGGATGGTCCCCGCGGCCACCCCGGCCTGGACCTCCTGGTTCACGATGCTGCTCCACGTCACCAGTGCGATCACCGCGACGAGAGCGCTCAGTACCGCGCTGACGAGCAGGATCCAGAAGGAGACGCGCACCGGGAGCGGCGGCGCGGCCGGCTCATTCGACGTGGTCACCCTGTTGACGGTAGTACTGCCGCACCTCGGGCCGGTACATCAGGTCGACGGCACCGGGCACCGCGCACAGCGCGACGAGGCACAGCAGACCCTCGGCGACGTCGGCGGCGCTGATCGAACCGGTCAGCAGCGACCGGCCCGCCTGCCAGGCCAGCACCGCGGCCATCGGGCCGGCCAGCACGGTCAGCGACACCCGGCTCCACCGGGCGCCGTCGCGCAGCGGCAGCACCAGGCTGGCCAGGAAGACGGTGGCCAGGGCGAACAGCACCACGGTCATCGGGCCGGGCTGGAACGAGGCGTAGCGGTAGCTGTAGACCTCGGCGACCGGGTCGTGCGCCAGCAGGCCGAGGACCGAACCGGTGAACCAGCACGTGAACGCGAGCCACCAGACGAACGCCGACCGCCGGATCGGCGCCGGTCGACCGACCAGCGGGTACGCCATGCGCTCAGACTAAACCACCAAATCGGACTTAGCACGTAACGCCTGGCGATTAGTCGGAGAGCCAGCCCGCGGCCTCCACGGCCCAGTAGGTGAGCAGCACGTCGGCGCCCGCGCGGCGCAGCGCGGTCAGCGTCTCCAGGATCGTCCGCTGCCGGTCCAGCCAGCCGTTCGCCGCCGCGGCCTCGACCATCGCGTACTCGCCGGACACCTGGTAGGCGGCCACCGGCACGTCCGCGACCTCGGCGACAGCGCGCAGCACGTCCAGGTAGGCCAGGGCGGGCTTGACCATCACCAGGTCGGCACCCTCGGCCAGGTCCAGCGCGACCTCGCGGAGCGCCTCGCGCACGTTGCCCGGGTCCTGCTGGTAGGTCTTGCGGTCGCCCTGCAGCGCGGACTCGACGGCCTCCCGGAACGGCCCGTAGAAGGCGCTCGCGTACTTCGCCGAGTAGGCCAGCACACCCGTGTCGGTCAGGCCCGCGTCGTCCAAGGCCTCGCGGATCACGCCGATCTGGCCGTCCATCATCCCGCTCGGGCCGAGCAGGTGGGCGCCCGCCCGCGCCTGCGCGACGGCCATGTCGGCGTAGCGCTGGAGCGTCGCGTCGTTGTCCACCCGGCCGTCCGGCGTGAGCACGCCGCAGTGGCCGTGGTCGGTGAACTCGTCCAGGCAGGTGTCGGCCATCAACACCGTCGAGTCGCCCAGTTCCGAGCGCAGCTCGCGCAGCGCCACGTTGAGCACACCGTCCGGATCCGTGGCACCGGAACCGATCGCGTCCCGGGTACTCGGCACGCCGTAGATCATCAGCCCGCCGACACCGGCCTGCACGGCCTCGACGGCCGCCTTGCGCAGCGAATCCCGGGTGTGCTGCACGACGCCGGGCATCGACGTGATCGCGACGGGCTCGGTCGCGCCTTCCTTGACGAACATCGGCAGCACCAGCTGCCGGGGCCGGATCGTCGTCTCGCTGACCAGTCTGCGCACGGCGGGAGTGGTCCGCAGCCGACGCGGCCGATGGGTCGGAAACACGCGACATCCTCCTGGTGTGGGCTTGTTCCGACGCTACTCCGGTGCGACATCACCCATGTGCCGCCGTCCGGCCGTTCGAATCGCCAGCACCAGCCACCGGCCTGTCGAAGAGCCACCATCCTGCCAGATCTCGTGTTCGTTCCAGCGCATCCGCCGACTCGCCGCGGCAGCGCTGGAATCGGCCTGGAGCTCAGGAAATCGCTGGGCGGGCAGCCGGCACTGCGCGGTCACCCCCCTGAGTCGGCGTCGGCGATTTCGTGGACAACGCCTGCCACGAACACTGGGACGAGGACATCCATCAGGATGGCGTGGTCGGTGGCGTCGCGGACGGCATCGGCCATACCGCGACGAACACCTGGGAGGATGCCGAGCATGTCGCTTCCGGCATCGGGCATGCCGCTTCGAGTGTCTGGCACGGCATCTTCGGATGAGTGACCGTGACGGCACGCCGCCGCCACGGTGGCGTCGCGTGGGTGGCGGGCAGGGACTGCCGCGTGGTGTCACGTTGCTGTCGCTGCCGTGGGTCGGCATCACCTGGTACGGCAGGGGTGCTGCCTACTGGCGTGGCCGGGTGGGGGCTGTCGTCGTGCTCGCCGGGACGGTCGCGGTGTACGTCCTGCTCTATCAGCTGATTCTCGGTGACGCCGTTCGGCGGTCCGGCTATCACACCGACTTCTGGGTCACGTCGGCCTGCATGGCCGCGCTGACGCTGATCGGCGCCGCGTGCGGTGGCCGAAATGGGTTGGCCCGGCCGCTGCGGCTGCTGGTGCTCGTCTGCTACCTGTTCGCGCCGGGCGGATGGCTGGTCGGCCTTGTCCGGCAGTTGCTGCCGACACCGCCGGACGAGCGCGTCGCCAGGGCCGACCTGGCACGCCAACTGGCGGACCGCCACCACGCCTAGCCGGGCTTGGACGCACGTGAACACCACGAAAGGCCCGGTCGTACCCGTCATTCCACGCCCTCGGACACCGGCCTTGCGCGCCCTCCCGAACGCCGTCGCACGGTTTACCCCGACCGCCCGCGCAGCCCCCGAGATGCGGCCGGTCTCCCGGTCCAGGGCCTCGAAGAACCTGGCCCTCGACTCCTCGGAAACCACGATCCCCGCAACTCCCTGCATCCCAGGGTGTTGCGGGGATCGCCAGAACCCGCCGACCCGGCCGGGCCTTCGGCGCAGCGTCAGCGGCGGGCGCGCTTGGTCTTGCGCGGCGGCGGCAGGGCGCCCTCGGCACGCAGCCGGGCCGCGTGCGCCGCCAGGGCGTCCACCAGCGCCGGGATCTGCGCTACCTCCGGCTGCACGTCCACGCGCAGGCCGAACTCGTGTGCCGTCTCGGCCGTCTTCGGGCCGATGCACGCGACCAGCGTCCGGGTGTGCGGCTTGCCCGCGATGCCGACCAGGTTGCGCACCGTGGACGAGGAGGTGAAGCACACCGCGTCGAACCCGCCCGACTTGATCATCTCGCGGGTGTCCGCGGGCGGCGGCGCTGCGCGGACCGTGCGGTACGCGGTCACGTCGTCGATCTCCCAGCCGCGATCACGCAGGCCGGCGGCCAGGGTCTCGGTGGCGATGTCCGCACGCGGCAACAACACCCGGTCCACCGGGTCGAGAATGTCGTCGTAGGGCGGGAAGTCGGCCAGCAGGCCCTCGCTGGACTGCTCACCGGAGGGCACCAGTTCGGGCATGATCCCGAACGAGCGGACCTTGGCCGCGGTGCCCTCGCCGACGCAGGCGATCTTCACGCCGGAGAACGCGCGGGCGTCCAGGCCGAACTCGCGGAACTTCTCCCACACCGCACGCACCGCGTTGGTGGAGGTGAACACGACCCACTGGTAGCGGCCGTCCACGAGGCCCTTGACGGAGCGCTCCATCTGCGCGGGCGAGCGCGGCGGCTCGACCGAGATCGTGGGCACCTCGACCGGGATGGCACCGTGCGAGCGCAGCTTCTCGCTCATCTCGGCGGCCTGGTCCTTGGTGCGCGGCACCAGGACCTTCCAGCCGTACAGGGCGCGCGACTCCCACCAGGACAGCTTCGAGCGGGCAGCGGCGGCGGCGCCGACCGTGACCACGAGGTTGCCGCCGAGCTCGCCGGCGTCCGCGGCCAGCGACGCGAGCGTGGTGTCCACGGTGCGCTGGTTGTTGCCGGTGCCGTCGGCGGTCACCGCGACCGGGGTCTGCGGGGCCATGCCGTGCTCGGTCAGGTTCGACGCGGCCTCGGCGAGGTGGCCACCGGTGGCGTGCAGCACGAGCGTGCCCGGCGAGGCGGCCAGGGCCGCCCAGTCCAGGTCACCGCGCACGTCCACCTCGGTGTGCACCGCGCCGAGCGCGACACCCGCGTACGCGGGCACCGCGGTACCGGCGGCCACGCCGGGCACCACGTCGAACGCGACGCTGGTCCGCGCGACGGCCTGCGCCTCGCGTACCACCGCGTCACTGGTCAGCGGGTCACCGGAGACGAGCCGGACCACGGAGCGGCCCGCCTTCGCCTCGGTGACGAGATCCTTCGCTACGTCCGCCGGGTCACCGACCGCGGGCCGCAGCTCCACGGCGGGGCCGACGAGGGCCAACACCGACGAGGGCACGTCCGGGTCGGTCACCACGAGCTCGGCCCGGGTGAGCAACTCGTTGGCCCGGACGGTCAGCAACCCGGTATCACCGGGACCGGAACCCACGAAAGCGATCCGCCCAGGGGCCTTTCGTGCACGGGTCATCTGGACACTCTCCATCAGCTATGCCTCCGGGCCGGACATCACCGCGGCCCGAAGATCGAGCAGCTCGGCCGCCACCTGCCTGCCGAGCTCGTCCGCTTTGGTCAGATCGGAAATGGCCGACGCGCGCAGCATGTCGTTGTCATTAGCGGCAACGACACCGCGCAGCGACAGCATCGAGACGACCCGGTCCCGACCATCGGGGTCGGTGATCAGGTCGTCGACGACTTCGGCGAGGGCACCGACGGGCGCACTGCAGCCCGCTTCCAGCGCGGCGAGCATCGCCCGCTCCGCGGTCACCGCGGACCTCGTCGAGGAATCGTCCAGGGTCGAGCGCAGCAGGTGCTCGGTGTCCATGTCGTCCACCCGGCACTCCAGCGCGAGCGCGCCCTGTGCGGGGGCGGGCAGCATCTGGATCGGGTCGAGCGTCTCGGTGATCTCGGCGATCCTGCCCAGCCGGGCCACCCCTGCCCTGGCGACCACCACCGCGTCCAGCTCACCGTCGTGCACCTTGCGCAGCCGGGTGTCCACGTTGCCGCGGATCGGCACGATCGTCAGGCCGAGGCCGAGCGCGGCCAGTTGCGTCACCCGGCGCGGGGCGCCGGTGCCGATGGTCGAGCCGGGCGGCAGTTCGCCCAGCGTCAGGCCGTCGCGCGCGATCAGCGCGTCCCTCGGGTCCTCACGCACCGGCACGGCGGCCAGCGTGAGCCTGCGGTCCGGTTCGGTCGGCAGGTCCTTGTAGGAGTGGACTGCCACGTCGATCTCGTCGGCGGCCAGCGCCTCCCGCAGGGCCGACGTGAACACGCCGACCCCGATGTCGGGGATCGGCGCCGCCGACCGGTCGCCTGGGGTGGTCACGGTGACGATTTCCACCGCCGCCCCCGCCGCTTCCAGTGCGTCGGCGATCAGCTGGGTCTGCGCGAGTGCGAGCGCGCTGCCCCGGGTGCCGATCCGCAAAGCCTTCTTCACCTGTTGTCACCATCTTCGGGTGTGTCATCGGAGTCGCCCACTGCCGTGGGATCGACCACTGCCGTGGGATCGACCACTGCCCCGAGCGGAGCGGACAGCAGCGCCGCTGCCTGCGGGTCGAGAGCGAACAGTTCACGCAGGGCGTCGGCGTAGCTGGCGCCGTTCGGGCCGGACGCGAGCTGCTTGACCCGCACGGTCGGCGTGTGCAGCAGCTTGTCCACCACCCTGCGCACGGTCTTGGCCAGCTCGCGGCGCACCGGCTCGTCCAGGTCGGGCAGGCGGGAGTCCAGCCGCAGCAGCTCGGCGTCCACGACTTCGGCGGCCTGTTTGCGCAACGCGGTCACCGTCGGGGTCACCGCGGCGGACCGCTGCGCGGCCAGGTAGCCGCGTACTTCCTCGGCCAGGATCTCGCCCGCCGCCCCGGCGTGCGTGCCCGCGGGGGTGCCCGCCAGCCGGTGGCCGAGAGTCTCCAGGTCGACCACGGTCACGCCGGGCAGCCCGGCGACATCGGACTCGACGTCGCGGGGCAGCCCCAGATCGCACACCACCAGCGGCCGGCCCGGGTCGCGGCCGGCCAGGGCGGCCCGTACCAGCGCGGTGGACAGCACTACGTCGGTCGCTCCGGTGCAGGCGACCACCAGATCGGCAGCGGCGATGCGCTCGGCCAGCCCGGTCAGCCCGGTGGCGCTGCTGGGCACGCCCTCCTCGGCCAGCGACGCGGCCAGCCGGGCGCCGTTGGCAGGGGTCCGATTGGCGATCACGACCTCGCCGATGCCCGCGCGGCGCAGCGTGGCAGTGGCCAGGCCACCCATCGATCCTGCTCCGACGACCAGTGCCCGGCGGCCGGTCAGCCCATCCAGCACGGTGGCCGCGTCGGCGAGGGCGACCCCCACCACGGACGCGCCGACGTGGTCGATGTCGGTCTCGGCGTGCACCCGCTTGCCGACCCGCAGCGCCTGCTGGACCAGCTCGTGCAGCGCGCTGCCGACCGTGCCCGCTTCGTCGGCCGCGGTGTAGGCGGCGCGCAGCTGACCGAGGATCTGGGGCTCGCCGACGACCATCGAGTCCAGGCCCGCGGCGACGGAGAACAGGTGCTCGACGGCGGCCGCGGAGTAATGCACGTACAGGGTGCGGCCCAGCTCGACCGCGTCGCCGCCGGCGTGCCGGGCGAGGACGCCGGTCAGGTCGGACAGGCCGCCGTGGAACGTCTCCACGACCGCGTAGACCTCGACGCGGTTGCAGGTGGACAGCAGCACGGCCTCGGTCACGTCCGGGCAGTGCAGGATCTCGTCGAGTACCTTGTCCAGTTCAGCGGGCGGCACACTGGCCTGTTCCAGCTCCCGCACCCCCGCGGTGCGATGCGACATGCCGACGGCTAGCACGTTCACCGTGGGATCACCACCCCGTCCATGCCTGCTACCTCCGCACCGGTCAACGCGTCTCCTGCCGCCACCTCGTCGGCGCGGCGTGCCACGTGGAAGGAGAGGATCTGCATCTCGACCGCGAGGTCCACCTTCCGCACCTCCACATCGTCCGGCACCTGGAGTACGACGGGGGCAAAGTTCAGAATGCATCGAACGCCCGCGGATACCAAACGAGCGCAGACCGCCTGGGCGGCCGGTGGAGGGGTCGCGATGACCCCGATCGAGACCTCGCGGGAGGCGCAGATCTCACCGATCTCGTCGATGTGGTTGACCGGGATTCCGCCTACAGGCACGCCCATCAGGTCCTCGTCCACGTCGAACAGCGCGACCACCGGGAACCCCCGGCTGGGGAACCCGCCGTAGTTCGCCAGAGCGTGACCAAGATTACCGATTCCGACCACCGCGACGAAATGATTGCGGGTGAGCCCGAGGATGCGTTCGATCTCCTCGATGAGCACCGCGACCTCGTAACCGACACCCCTCGTACCGTACGAGCCCACGTACGAAAGGTCCTTACGCAGCTTTGCTGAGTTGACGCCGGAGGCGACCGACAGCTCCTCGCTGGAGGTCGTGCCCACGCCCTGCTCGGCCATGCCGGACAGCACGCGCAGGTAGACGGCGAGCCGGGCCACCGCTGCCTCGGGGATGGCGCGGACGCCGTTGATGCTGCCGTTGACGCGCACGGCGGGCATGGGCTCGGTCACAGCGTCGGCCGGGCTGTTGGGCGTACCGTCACGCCCTCGGCCTCGTTGCACCGCCACGCTGGATCTCCTCCGCCCCCAGGGCCGGGCCGCCGGCACCCACCGGCCGTCACCGTCGTCCGCCGCCCTCGCGACACACCTGTCGACCATGTGCAGTCCAGGCTGTGTGCAGCCGAATCCGAAGTGCCCGGCCGGTGGCGTGACCTGACCACGGTAGCCATTTGTGAACGCGGGCACAAAGTCGCCGGTCGGCCAGGGTCAGCGCACGGTGAAGGTCACCGTCGGGTAGCCGCTGGCGCCGTTGGGGATCGGATCGGCCACCTGGGCCGTCTGCGTGTAGCCGGTGTCGTCCGTCGCCCTGGCCTCGACGGTGTGCTGGCCCGGCCGCAACGGCAGGAACACCCGCCACATGCGCCACGCGTTCTTGGTCACCTCGGTGGTCAGCTGGGTCTCCTGCCACGGCCCGTTGTCCACCCGGACCTCGACCTTGTCGATGCCCTTGGTCTGCGCCCACGCGATGCCGGCGATCGTCACGGAGCCGGCGTCGACCGTGGCGAACGAGCGGGGCACGTCGATCCGCGACTCGGTCTTCACCGGCGCCTGCTGCGAGTAGCCGCGCGGCACCCAGTAGCCCTGCGCCTTGGCGAACGTGGTCAGCTCCATGTCGACCACCCACTTGGTCGCGGACACGTAGCCGTACAGGCCGGGCACCACCATCCGGGCCGGGAAGCCGTGCTCGACCGGCAGCGGCTGGCCGTTGAGGCCGATGGCCAGCATCGCGCCCCGGTCGTCGAGCAGCGTGTCCACCGGGGTGCCCGCGCTGTAGCCGTCGATGCTGGTGGACAGCAGCTGGTCGGCTCCCGGCTTGACGCCCGCCTCGGCCAGCAGGTCCTTGAGCAGCACGCCCTCGAACCGGCCGGTGGAGATGTAGGGCCCGCCGACGGTGTTGGAGACGCAGCACAGCGTGACGATCTGCTCGGTCAGCTTGCGGCGGCGGACGTCCTCGTAGTCGAGGTTGATCTCCCGGTCGACCATGCCGTGGATGCGCAGGTGCCAGTCCTCGGTGCGCAGCTGCGGCACCGACAGCGCGGTGTCCACGCGGTAGAAGCTGGCGGCGTCGGTGATGAACGTGGGCGTGCCGTTACGCGCGAAGTCGGCACCCGCGGGCACCGGCGCGCGTTTCGTCGGGACCAGGGTGCCGACCGCTGCCCGCGACCCCTCGACGTCATGTGCCGAGGTCAGGAACTCGCCGAAGATGCCGACGACAGCCGCGCCGATGGCCGCGCCGACCGTGCCGAACAGGAACTTCCGCCGGTTGTCACCCGAGGTGCCGCCGTACGTCGGCCGCCGCCGGGTGGTCTGTTCGAGGTCCCTGGCGACGACCCAGTCCATCGCGAGCCGGTGCAGCAGCCGGAACACCAGCGCGCCCGCGACGAGACTGACCACGGGTGCGAGCACGGCCAGCTGCCCGAGGTCGTTGCGGCCGAGTACCGCGGCGACGGCGGCGATGCCGAGCACCACGTCGAACACGGTGCCTGCCGTCGGGGTGCGGCGGGACAGCATGCCCGCCAGCGCGCCCAGCACCACCAGCACGACGCCCATCGTGGACAGCAGCACCAGCTTGTCATTGGTGCCGAAGTTGCTGACGGCGAATTCCTTGAGCCACGCGGGCGTGTGGTCGACGACGACATCGCCCACGGCCAGATACGGCGAGGCATCCGTGCCGACGAACCCGGCGACCAGCTGGCCGCTCGCCACGGCCACGCCGACACCGATGATCCCGATCACCGCGCCGACGGTCCACGGCAGCCGCGGGCCGGCAGACCGGTCGGTCTCCAACTTCGTAGTCACGTCATACATACGACGCCATCCGGGGTAGTGGATGCGTCGAATACCTCACACAACCGGGCATTCGTAAGACAGCGGTAAGGACACGACATCACTCGGGGCGCGCCAGCGCGGCCCGGAATCGCCGCTCCTCGACCTCGGCGTACCCGTGCTGGGCGCCGTCGATCAGGATCACCGGGACCATGTCGCCGTACTCGGCGCGCAGCTCCACGTCGGCGTCCACGTCCAGCGTCGTCCACGGCACGCCCAGCTCACCGCAGATCCGGCTGACCTGCGCTTCGGCCCGTTCACAGAGATGGCAGCCCGCCCGGGTCACCACAGTCACCTGATGCGTCACGTGCCGAACCTAACCGAGCGGCGCGCGCAGGAACGCGCGTGCCAGCTTGCCGGTGGGCGAATACGGCAGCGACTCGGCGAACTCGACGCTGGTCGGCACCTTGAACCGGGCGAGCCGGGCGGAGCAGTGGTCGATCACCTGCTGCCCGGTCACGGCCGCGTCCGGCCGCAGCACCAGCACGGCCTTGACGGTCTCCCCGGTCCGCTCGTCCGGCACGCCCACCGCGGCCGCCTCGGCGACGCCCGGCAGCTCGTCCAGCACGTGCTCGACCTCGTGCGGGTAGACGTTGAAGCCGCTGACGATGATCAGGTCGTTGGCCCGGTCCACCAGGTGCAGGTCGCCGTCCGCGTCGGTGTAGCCGATGTCGCCGGTGCGGAACCAGCCGTCGGCGTCGGGCCCGTTGGCGCCGTCGGGCCAGTAGCCGCTGAACAGGTTCGGGCCCGCCACCGCGACCAGGCCGGTGCCGCCGGTCTCGTCGTCCAGCACGTCCTCGCCGTCCGGGCCGGGCAGTGGGTCGCCGTCGTTGTCCACCAGGCGCAGCCGGACGGCGGGCAGCGGCCTGCCCACCGAGCCGGGCTTGACGGCGCCGGAGACCAGGGTCGAGGTGAGGACGGGTGCGGTCTCGGTCAGCCCGTAGCCCTCGTACACGTCCAGCCCGGTCGCCCGTCGCATGCCCGCCAGCACGTCCGGCGAGAGCGGGGCGGCCCCGGACGTGCACAGCCGGACCGTGGCGAGGGCCTCGCGCAGCCGCTCGTCGGGCACGGTGAGCAGCGCGGAGTACAGCTGCGGCACGCCGACCAGCGTGGTCACCTCGTGCCGCCGGATCGCCGCGAGCGCGTCCTCGACGCCGAACCTGGGCAGCAGCACGGCGGCCGCACCCGCCGCGGCGACCTGGAGCAGTCCGGGTCCGAGGCCGTAGGCGTGCGAGAGCGGGAGCGAGAGCAGCACCCGGTCGGACGCGGTCACCGGCGGGGGCCGCAGGGCCGCGCACTGGGCGACGTTGGCCAGCAGCGCGCGGTGCGACAGCAGCACGCCACGCGGCCGGCCGGAGGTGCCGGACGTGTAGCAGAGCACGGCGATGTCCTCGCCGCCGGTGACGGACCGGACCGGGGCGGCGCCTGCCGGGTCGGGTGCGGTGTCGGCGGGCACCGTGATGACCTCGGCACCGTCCACCGGGTCGCCGACGAACACGCTGGCCTCACAGTCGGCGAGCAGGTCGAGCACGGCCGCGGCGGGCAGGTCGGTGTTCAGCGGCACCAGTACGCCACCCGCCCGCAGCACGCCGAACACGGCCAGGCAGTACGGGATGCCGGTGGGCAGCCGCACCACGACCCGGTCGCCCGGCCGCAATCCGGCCTCGGCCAGCCGGTTCGCCCGCAGGTTGGCGGCGGCGTCGACCTGCGCCCACGTCAGTGATTCGCCGGTCGCGGCGTCGACGAGCGCGAGGTGGTCGGGGCCCGCCGCCGCGGCGTCGGAGACCAGATCGGCTACGTTGCGCCGCAGGTCTACCGCCGGCAGATCAGCCATCCCTCGTTCGGGTGATACGCCGGTCATCGTCGCCCTCCGAATAGCCAGGGGTGGGACACCACTCACATCAGTCCACTCAGTGTGGCAGCTATCACTCATCTCACGCGTCAGGGTGACCCGCGTTGCCCTGTCGATACCACAGAAACTACTCACCGGTAGGGACAGCACGTATGCTGTGGCAGCCGCGACCCCCTAGGGGCTCCGGCCTGGGTACAAACGGCAGCAGGAGGCGTACTGGGCACGACGAGGGCCGCCAGTGGCAGCCGATCCGGCCGACGCGACCGGATGGCGCGGCGGGTCGTGTTCGGAGCGGCGTAGTGGGGGGCGGCGCAGTTCGGGGCGGCGCGGTTCAGGGCTGCGCGATTGGGGACGGTCGACGGCGGGACTCGGGGCCCCGGGAAAATCCCATGCGGTTGTGGGGACACGAACGGGGACAGTGTGGCCAGCGACAGACGTGACGGCGACCGTCCGTCGGGCGGTGCCGCCGAGAACACCGCCGGTGCGGCGCCTGCCGCCGTGGGCGTTTCGACCGCCGAGCGCGCGGCCGACCACGCCGAGACGTGGGCCCTGGTCGAGGCCGCCCAGGGCGGTGACACGGCCGCGTTCGGGCAGCTGTACGACCGCTACGTCGATTCCGTGTTCCGTTATGTGCTGTTTCGCGTCGGTGACCGGTCGCTGGCCGAGGACGTCACGAGTGAGACGTTCCTGCGCGCGTTCCGCCGGTTGGGTTCGCTCAGTTACCAGGGCAGGGACGTCGGCGCGTGGTTCGTCACGATCGCCCGCAACATCGTGCTGGACCACGTGAAGTCCAGCCGGTTCCGGCTTGAGGTGATGACGGCCGACCCGGACGACGGCAACGACACGCAGGCGGGCCCAGAGCACCAGGTGATCGCCCGGCTGACCCATGCCGAGCTGCTGCGCTGTGTCGCACAGTTGGGCGATGACCAGCGGGAATGTATCGTGCTGCGGTTCCTGCAAGGCCTGTCGGTGGCCGAGACCGCAGCGATCATGGGTCGCAACGACGGTGCCATCAAGGCACTGCAGCACAGGGCGGTCCGCCGACTGGCGCAATTGCTCCCGGCGGAGCTGCGCTGAGCCCGTAGGCTGGCGATCACATCGTCGCGTCACCTGTTCGAGTGGCGCTTGGCGACGTGGCGCAAGGTCACACTCTGTGTGGCCGTATCTCGGGGCGAATCCATTCGTTGCCCTGTCGACACAGGCTGACGGAGCGGGACGGTGACTTCAGGCAGATCGCCCTGGTGGCGACAGCGGCAGCGCGAGCGGTTCGCCCGCGCCGTTGAGTCGACGCCAGCGGCCGACCAGGCGCCCGATCCGAAACTCGCCGGTGAACTCGCGGTGGTCATGATGGTGCGCAGGGCCGAGCCGGCCACGGCCCCGGATCCCGCGGCGCGCAACCGGATGCGCGCGAAGCTGTTGGAGCAGCTGGCCCAGTCCCCCGAACCGGAGCCGCGCCCGTCCCCTGTCCCCCGCAAGCGTTCGGCGGCAGCCAGCCGCCCCACCCAGCCGACCCCGGCGACGCGCCCGGCAGGCAGGTCCCGGGTGACCAGCACCCGGGGCAGGGTGACGATCGCGCTGGGCGCGGCCTTCTGCCTGGTGCTGCTGCTGTCCGGGATGACGCTGCTGCTGTCCAGGCACGCGCTGCCGGGTGATCCGCTCTACGGGGTGCGGCGCGCGGGCGAGTCGGCCAGCCTGGGCCTGACCAGCGGTGACGACGCCAAGGGCCGCAAGCACCTGGAGTTCGCGGCCGACCGCGTCGGCGACATCGAGTCGTTGGCGGCGAAGTACCCCGACAAGGCGGACAGCCCCGTCGGCGACTACCTGACGGCGTTCAGCGACTTCGACGCCGACGCGCGGGCGGCCACCATCGACCTGACCAACTACGCGACCGACCACGGCGACGACGTGCTGGGCGAGCTGACCACGTGGGCCCAGCAGCAGGCGGCGAGGATCACGGTGGTCGAGCCGAAACTCCCGCAGGCGGCGAGCACGAAGGCGGCGGCAGCCGTGGTGCTGCTGAACCGGATCGTGCGGCGAGCGGCAGCGCTGGCGGCCCGGAACACCTGCTACACGATCACGTCCGGCGCCACCGACGACCTGGGTGTGCTGCCGGCCACCGGTCGCTGCGACCAGCCGCCGGGTGCGCCCACACCACCGTCACCGGCGGTCGGCGGCACGGCGGCAACGCGGACACCGGACAAGGTCCCGGCGACGAACAACCCGAACGAAGGCGCGAACCCGGGCAGCGGAGCACCGGTCGCGCCCCCGGCGACGGAGACGTTCCCGGAGGCTCCTGTGCTCACGCTGCCACCAGGCGCGGTGCCGTCGCACCTGTTGCCACCGGCGTCCGGTGGGACGTCTCCGGGCACGATCACCGTGCCGCTGCCGCTACCGGGCGTGACGGTGCCGCCGTTACTGCCGGGCCTGCCGGGGATACAAGTCGGACAGTAACCGTGTCGTCACCGGTACCGACCGAATCGGCCATCGGGCAGCATCTAGGCTGGACGGGTCCTTCAGCGAACTACCAGGAGGCGCCGAGGTGCCCCGACGGCAGAACGGCACGCGCGGCGGCGGGCTCGTGGGAGCGGAGCGTAACCACCTCGCCGAACTGGCCGGGCAGGCGTCGGCCGAGGCCGCCGTGGCATCGGCGGCGGTGGCGACCCCGAGCCCACCCCATCTCGCGGTACCACCCGACCTCACGGCCGGCGCGTTCTTCGACGTCGACAACACGATGATGGTCGGCGCGTCGATCTTCCACTTCGCGAGGGGCCTGGCGGCCAGGAAATACTTCAGCACGTCCGACCTCGCCGGCTTCGCGTGGCAACAGGTCAAATTCCGGTTGGGCGGTCGAGAGACCCCGGACGGCATCGCGACGAGCAGGGAACAGGCGCTGTCCTTCGTCGCCGGCCGGAGCGTCGCGGAGCTGGTCATGCTCGGCGAGGAGATCTACGACGACCTGATGGCCGACAAGATCTGGTCCGGCACGAGGGCACTGGCCCAGATGCACGTGGACGCGGGCCAGCGAGTCTGGCTGGTCACGGCCACGCCGGTGGAGTTGGCCCAGATCATCGCACGGCGCCTTGGCCTGACGGGCGCGCTCGGCACGGTCGCGGAGAGCGTGGACGGGATCTACACCGGCAGCCTGGTAGGCGAGATGCTGCACGGCGCCGCGAAGGCGCACGCGGTGCGAGCGCTGGCGGCCAAGGAAGGCCTGGATCTGAGGCGCTGCACGGCGTATTCGGACTCGGCCAACGACATCCCCATGCTCTCGGTCGTGGGGACGGCGGTAGCGGTCAACCCCGACCAGGGACTGCGCGACACAGCCCGCAAGCGAGGCTGGGAGATCCGCGACTTCAGGACGGGCAGAAAGGCGGCAAGGATCGGCGTGCCGTCAGTCCTGGGCGCGGGAGCACTGGCCGGAGCGGTAGCAGCAGGCTTGGCCTACCGGCGCAGAGCAGAGCGCTAGCCGGCGACAGCCACGGCGAGAACGACGCAGAATCCCCTACCCGCCAGGCAAAGCCCACGACAAGAAAGCCCTCGGCACCCGACAGACCCCGACCCCGGCGGCCGCCGACAAAGGGCTACGACCAACGAGACCCGTGGCGCTTCAAGGGACCCGCTTCCTCAACCACAGCCGATCTTGACGTCGAATACCCAATCGGCGAGGGAGCGGGTGGCCCCGGGAAAGGGCGACCGGCACCGAGACCCGACACGACCCGCGAATCCGTAGCCACGCTCCACGCGAGTCCGCGGCCGGCCGCATCGGCAGGCCTTCTCCCGGCTCCCTCGTCCTGGACGGTTGGACGCCGGATTCGCGGTGCGAACCGATTCTTGGCTCCGCACTCCGGGGCAGGCCCCCAGTGGTTGCGCGGTCTCTCGCTTCGCGGGCTGGGCAACCAGAGCCCGTTCGGTTCGGGCCCGCGCCGGCTCAGCCTTGCGGAGCGCCGAACTGGCCCGACGGCTGCTGCCCGAACGCGGGCTGCTGCCCACTCCCGGGCTGCTGCCCATAAGCAGGCCCGGCCTGCTGCTGGGGTCCACCCTGCGGAGCGCCATCGGGCACGAGAAAGACAGCGGTCCCGTAGGCGGCGATCTCCGAAGCGGTCCCGCCGATCTCGTTGCAGTCGAACCGCATGGCGATGATCGCGTTGGCGCCCTTGGCCAGGCCCTCCTGGCACAGTCGCTGTAACGCCTCCTGCCGCGACTCGTACAGCAGCTTGCTCAGCCCCTTGAGCTCGCCACCCGCCATCGCCTTGAACCCGGCACCCATGTTGGCGAACGCGTTGCGGCTGCGCACGGTGAGTCCGAAGACCTCACCCATCACCCGGGCCACCCGGAACCCGGGTACGTCGTTCATGGTGGACAGGAGGATCGGGAATTGCTGCATCGGTTGCCCCATGGGCGGAGCGTACCGACACGCCCCACCGTCGCAGGGCCCAGTCAGCCGAGAAACACGTTCCTGCGGTTGGACAGCAGCCGGTACAGGGTCTGCTGGATGTTCTCCCGGATCTGGTCGGTCAGGTTGAACACCAGCATCGGATCCTCCTCGGCACTGTCGCCGAAGCCGTCGGTGGCGATGGGTTCGCCGAACTCGATGTACCACTTGGACGGCAGGGGCACGGCGCCGAGCGGGCCGAACAGCGGGAACAGTGGTGTCACCGGGAAGTACGGGAAGCCGAGCAGGCGGGCGAGCGGCTTGATGTCGGCGATCTTGGGGTAGATCTCCTCGGCGCCGACGATGGAGCACGGCACGATCGGCACGCCGGTGCGCAGTGCGGCGGACACGAACCCGCCGCGGCCGAACCGCTGCAGCTTGTACCGGTCCCGGAACGGCTTGCCGACGCCCTTGAAGCCCTCCGGCCACACGCCGACGAGGTGGCCCTCGCGCAGCAGCCGTTCGGCGTCGGCGTTGCACGCCAGGGTCTGGCCGGTCTTGCGCGCCAGCGAACCCACCAGGGGCGTCTTGAACACCAGGTCGGCACCCAGCATCCGCAGGTAGCGGCCGGCAGGGTGATTGTCGCGGACGGCGACCGCGGTCATCATCGCGTCCAGTGGCACCGTGCCGGAGTGGTTGGCCACGATCAGCGCGCCACCGGTGTCGGGCAGGTTGTGCGCGCCGAGCACGTCGACGCGGAACCACTTCTGGTAGAGCTGCCGCAGCGGCGGGATGATCACGTGGTCGGTCAGTTCGGCGTCGAAGCCGAACTCGTCCACCTGGTACTCACCGGTCACCCGCCTGCGGGCGAACGCGACGAAGTCGGCCAGCCGGTCCACCACGTCCTGCGGTCGATCGCGGACGATGGTGGGCCGGGGGTGCGGTGGCGTGGGTGGCGATGCGAGTGGCGATGTGGGCGGGTCCTCGCGTACCGGTTCGGCCGCGGGGCCCGCCGCGGCCCGGGTCTTGCCGTGCAGTGGAATCACGCGTGCCTGCGCCATGGCCGCCGTCCTCTCCACTCGTCGGGAAACTGCTCAACAGTGTGGGGTACCCACCCCGGCTACCGCAGAACCCGCGCGGCGTCCACGATCCCGTGTTCCAGCGCCTCCAGCCGGTCCCGGTCCAGGATCGGCCGCAGGCCCCTGCCGTGCACGTAGTCGTCGAACGCCTGGCGGGTGGTCCACCTGGGGGTGAACCCGAAATCGCGTTTGAGCCGGGTGGTGTCCACGACCCGGCCGAAGTTGAGGTACCGGATCTGCTCGGGCCCGAAGTCCAGCAGCCGAGTGGTGCGGAACAGGCTGGTGATCGGGCCGACGATCGGGCCCGGCACCGGGATCGCGATCCGGCCCGCGCGCCGGATCGCCTGGGACAGCAGCAGCACGCCGTCGCCGCCCACGTTGTAGACGCCGGGCAGGTCCTGGTCCACGGCCCGCAGCAGCACGGCCAGCGCGTCCTCGGAGTGCACCAGCTGCAGCCGCGCGTCGCGGCCCAGCACCATCGGCACCACACCGGGGATGGCGAAGTACCTGGTCAGCACGGTGTCCACCTGCGGGCCGATCAGATTGGTGAACCGCAGCGTGGTGACCTGCACGTCCGGTCGCCGACGGCAGAAACCACGGACATAGCCCTCGACCTCGGCGTTGTCGCGGGCGTAGCCGCTGGAGGGCAGCTCCGCGGGCGCCATGTCCTCGGTGAACGCGGCCGGGTCGCGTGGGCCCGCTCCGTAGACGGCGGCCGTCGACTTGACGACCAGCTTGCGCACCAGGGGCGAGCGCTGGCACGCGGCCAGCAGCTGCATGGTGCCCAGGACGTTCATCTCCTTGTGCAGCGGCCGCCCGGACGGGCCTGCCGGGTGCGCCGTGATCGACGCGTGCACGACGGTGTCCACGTGGGCGTTCGCGATCACCCGGCTGATCAGCGGATTGCGGATGTCGGCCTGGACGAATTCGGCCCGGCCCATCAGCTGGGCCAGCTCCGGTGACGGGGCAGCCGTGTCCACCCCGATCACCCGGTCGATCGCCGAGTCGTCGGCGAGCCGGGCGGCGAGGTGTCCACCGAGGTAGCCGCTCACACCGGTGACGAGCACCACATTCGCTGCCATCGAGAGCTCACCAGCTCCGTTCCGCCGTCAGGGGGATGCTACCCGGCAACGACGACTACCGGCCGGTCCAAAAGTCCAGGACCGGCCGGAGCACGTCGTACGTCACGCTGATGCGGTCGCCCGCACGCAGGGCCGAGGGCACGTGGCCCTCGGGGTCACTTGCCTTGCTTGCGCCGCGCGTGGCGAGTCTTCCGCAGCAATTTGCGGTGCTTCTTCTTCGACATGCGCTTGCGGCGCTTCTTGATGACCGAGCCCATGCGGGTTCCCTAACTGTCGTTACTGTCGTTGGCTTACCGGCTTTGACGTGTCAGCCACCGTTGGGCCGCGACACGAACGGCTGCCCAGTCTACCTGGGCGGCCTGTTCAGCCGGTCGGCCGGTCCCGTGTGGTCAGCCCGCGTCGTAGTAGGCGTTCTCCAGATAGTCGTGCACCGCTCGCTCCGGCACCCGGAACGACTTCCCGACACGCACCGCCGGCAGCTCGCCGGAGTGCACCAATCGGTACACGGTCATCTTGGAGACACGCATCATCGAGGCCACCTCGGCAACGGTCAGGAACTCCACCGAGCCGAGGTTGGTCGCTTCCGTCTCCTTGTTGTGCGCAGGCATCAGTTCACCGCGTCCTTCGACACGTGTCGCGCCGTCGGCTTCCCCACCGACGGAACGGACACGCACGTGCTACCTCCGAGGGTAGCGGTGCGGATGAGACTCATGCGACAGGCGATACGGTGAGCGGTGGCAGTGGCGTGCGAGCCGACCGAATTACACCTGATCGTGGGCGTGGCCGAGCTCGGCGGAGCGGTCCCTAGCAGCCTCGATCGCAGCCAGTAGCGCCGCGCGTACTCCGTGTCGCTCCAGCTCCCGGATCGCCATGATGGTCGTGCCCGCCGGCGAGGTGACGGCCTCCCGCAGGATCACCGGGTGCTCACCGCCCTCGGCGAGCATCTTCGCCGAGCCCACCGCGGACTGGACGATCAGCTGCTGCGACACCGCGCGCGGCAGCCCCAGCAGGATGCCGGCGTCGATCATCGCCTCGACGAGGTAGAAGAAGTACGCGGGTCCGGAGCCGGACAGCGCGGTCACCGCGTCCTGCTGCGCCTCGGGCACCCGCACGACCTGGCCGACCGCCGAGAGCAGCTCCTCCACGGTGGCCAGGTGGGTGGGCCCGGCATGCCGGCCCGGCGAGATGGCGCTCATCGCCTCGCCGACGAGCATCGGCGTGTTCGGCATCACCCGCACCACCGGCGTGCCGTCGGGCAGCAGCCGTTCGTACAGCGACGTGGGCAGGCCGGCGCACAGCGACACCACCAGCGTGCTGGGCCGCAGTACCGGGGCCAGCTCGGTCAGCAGCGGCTCGATGTCCTGCGGCTTGACCGCGACCACGAGCACGTCAGCCGCCTCGGCCGCGCGGGCCACTTCGACGCCACGGACCCCGTAGCGCTTGGTCAGTTCCTCGGAACGCGCCGGGTAGCGCTCGGTGAACAACAGGTCGTCGGCGGCCCGCCCGGCCTGCAACAGGCCGGACAGCAACGCCTCACCGATCTTCCCAGCTCCCAGTACGGCGACGATCGTCATAGCGAGAGCGTGCCAGACGCGGCCCTCAGCCCGCGCCCGACGGCCGCTCCTGGGGGGTCAGCGCCAGCTGGCGGGACTGGCAGATCAGCCGGCCCGCCGAGTCGATCACGACGGCGTCCTCGTCGAACCACTGGCCGTGCACCGCACGGCAGCCGACCTCGACACGCAGCCAGCCCGGTGCCGGGCGGCCGCGCAGCAGCGCGGTCAGCTGCACCGTTGGCGACCAGCCGTAGCGGCCCAGGTTCAGCGTCACCGGCATCGAGATGTCGCCCGCGATCAGTCCGAAAAGCACGTCCGGGTGCTCGCCACGCGGCCGCGCCCACATCCGCAGCCGCAGCGGATCGCCCGCGCGGCCGTGCAGGAAACCCGTGTTGGCCTGGTCGAGCTTGACCTCACAGGTGCGGCTGAGCCGGAACGCGGTGGCACCGGGCACGGACGCGAGGTCCAGCGCGTCGGCAGGCGGCTTGGCAGGCACGTCCGGCAGATCCGTCCACGCCGGAGCGTCCTCGACCGCCCGGCCGACCGTGACCGTCGACTCGACGCAGCTGCGGCCGCGCTGCTCCAGATACACCGAGAAGACGGACGCGGTGCGGCCCAGCTTGCGGATCTCGGTCCGCAGCAGCACCGGGCCGATCTCCGGCGAGCGCAGGAACTGGGCGCTCACCGCGAGCGGGTCCAGGGCCTCGGCGCCGGCACCGTCCGATCCGGTCGCCTCGACGGCCGCCTGCAATGCCGCCCTGGCCTGCAGGGCGAGCAGGAAACCACCGTGCGGTCGGTTGCCGACCGTCCAGTCCGGCGACAGGTCCGCGGTGTAGGTCCCGTCACCCAGGGATCTCACCCGGGTGGCAGTGCCGAAACCGCTCGCCAGAGCAGCCGTCGGCGTGGCCGACTGACCATTCACTCCGTTCACGCGAGCTCCTTGCTCACTTCGACCGGGCGCACTTCGACCGGCTCATCTCGCGACAGGTCACTTTCGACCGGCCAGCGCACGCAGGAAGAAGGCCAGGTTCGCCGGGCGCTCGGCCAATCTACGCATCAGGTATCCGTACCACTGCACTCCGTATGGGACGTACACCCGAACAGTCTCACCGAGCCCGGCCAGCCGCCGTTGCTC
This sequence comes from Candidatus Melainabacteria bacterium, assembly GCA_963780635.1. Lineage (GTDB taxonomy): Bacteria > Actinomycetota > Actinomycetes > Mycobacteriales > Pseudonocardiaceae > DATEPR01. The sequence continues at coordinate 295,474 of CAWACW010000011.1, read as the reverse complement.
CGCGGGCCGAATGCCGTACAGCATCTGGTACTCGTAACTGCCGGCCTTGCGGTCGTGCCACTGGGTTCGTTCGCCGATGATCCGGATCAGCCGGGGGTCGTGCGTGGCGAACATCGGGTAGCCATCGCCGGCCAGCAGCACGTTCACGCACCGGACGTAACTTCGGTCCACCTCGGCCGTGTCCTGGAACGCCACCGAGTCCGGCTCCGCGTACGCGCCCTTGCACAGCCGGACCCGCGACCCCGAGCCGGCGAGCGTGCGGCAGTCCTCTTCGGTGCGGCGCAGGTAGGCCTGCAGCACGGCGCCGGTCCGCGGGTGGTCGCGCCGCAGCGTCTCCAGCACACCCAGCGTGGCGTCGGTGCTGGTGTGGTCCTCCATGTCGAGCGTGACGGTGGTGCCGAGCTCGGCGGCGGCGGCACAGATCCGGCGGGCGTTGGCCAGCGCCAGGTCCTCGTCCAGCCGCAGGCCGACGGCGGTGAGCTTGACGCTCACCTCGGCATGTTCGGTCAGCCCGGCCGCGGCCAGCGCGTCGAGCAGGGTCAGGTACGCGGTCACGGTGTCCTGGGCCCGCGCCGCGTCGGTGATGTCCTCGCCGAGATGGTCGAGTGTGACGTCGAGACCGCCGTCGACCAGTCGCCGGGTCGCGGCGACCGCATCGGTGACGCTCTGCCCGGCGACGAACCGGCTGACCACGTCCCGGGACAGCGGAGCCGTGGCGACCAGACCGTGGATGGTCTCGTTGCCCGCGGCCGCCAGGATCAGGGAACGGAGTGGGTTCACGAAGCCAGACTGTACGTCCTCGACGATCTGGCGGAACGGCGCATGTTACCGACAGGTCACCCGCGCAAGTGCGATTGCGCGAAGAGGAGGGACTCGGCCAGATCGCGCACCTGCGCCGCTGGTCCGCCCGCGTGCCGGGTGTTCACCTCCAGCACCACCTGACCTGCGAAACCCGTTTCCCGCAGGCGTTCGCACAGCGCGGCACAGGGCTGGCCGCCACGGCCGGGCACCAGGTGTTCGTCGCGCGTCGATCCGGAGCCGTCGGCCAGGTGCAGGTGGGCCAGCCCGGAGCCCATCCGGGCGGCGAGGTCGAGCGCGTCCACGCCGGCCACGGCGGTGTGCGAGAGGTCCAGCGTGTAGTGGTCGTAGCCGACGTCGGTGGGATCGACGCTCGGCGCGAACGCGGACACCCGCCTGCGCACCGGGTACATGTTCTCGACCGCGACCACGATGCCGCTGTCCGCTTCCAGCTCGGCCACCAGGTCGACGAAGCCGTCGGCGTAGCGGCGCTGCCAGCGAAACGGCGGGTGCACGACGACCGTCGACGCGCCCAGCTCGCCCGCTGCGCCCACCGATCGGCGCAGCCGCTCGACCGGATCGGACGACCAGACCCGTTGCGTGATCAGCAGGCAGGGCGCGTGCAGGGCCAGCACCCGGACCTGGTGGATGGCCGCGTAGCGGCGCAGCAGCCGCACGTCCTGGCTGTCCCGGTCCAGGCCGACGAGCACCTCGACACCGTCGTAGCCCAGTTCGGCGGCCAGCCGGAACGCGACCTCCGTGGGCCGGGGCCACACCGATGCCGTGGACAGCCCGATCGGGACGGCCATCGCCGCCTCAGCGGTGCAACAGCAGCAACGCGGCGGGGGACACCGTCACCACGAGCCCGGCGACCACGGCCAGCACGGTCGTCTGCATGTCGTCGGCCCGCCGCCAGCGGCGTACCCCGAACACGAGTCCGATGATCACCAGCACGGCCAGCACGATGGCGACCACCGACTGGAAGCCCCACAGCCAGCTGAACGCCAGCCAGACCGCGGCACCCGCGACGGCCCCGACGGCGACCTGGACGGCCATCAGCAGCCATTCCCGGCCACCGGACGAGGGCTCGTCGTCCTCGTCGGCGAAGTCCTCGCCGTAGTCCCGGTGGTCGTACTCGTCCCGGCCGCGGAACGCCTCGTCGTCGTCGGTGCGCGAGGCGCCGCCGGGTGCGAAGTCGGGACCGGTGAAGTCGTCCTGGAAGTCCTCGTCGACGTCGTCGTCCACGTACGGCCCGGCGTGCGCCTGGGTGCTCTCCATCGCGGCCGGCGGCTGCTGGGCGGGCGGGTGCCTGCGGGTCGGCGGCGCCTGCGGGTCGGCGGGCACCAGCGGGAACTCCTCGGTGGTGGCCTCCGGCGGCAGCGCACCCGGCCGGCCCGCGGTGGGCGGCTGCGGCATGAGTGGCTGCGGCATGGCCGCCTGTGGCTGCTGCACGGGCGGTGCCTGCATGGTCGGCTGCGCGGCCGCGGGCTGCTGCCGGTCCTGCGGGGCGGGCGCGAAGTCGGGCAGCGGCGGGTGCACCGCGGTGGCCGCCTCGTCGTCGACGCGCGGCCGCTGGCCGACCTGGGGTCGCGGTGCCAGCGTCGGGTTGCGGCCGGTGGGCGGCTGCACCGGGCGGGCGGACTGCGTACCCGGCGGCGGGCCCTGCACCGGGCGGGCCGCCGCGGTCTGCTGACCGGCCGGCGGCACCCCGGGCCTGCTCGGCGGGAACTGCGGCTGCTGTTGGGGTGGCGGCTGCGGCGGCTGCTGCTGCGCCGGCGGCTTCTGGACCGGCTGCTGCTGCGGCCGGCGCGCGGGCGGACCTTGCGGGCGGACCGGTTCCGCGTAGGCGGTCGGCGGCTGCTGCGGCGCGGCCTGCGGGGGTGGCGGCGGTGCCTGCTGTGGTGGCTTCTGCTGCGGTGGCTTCTGCTGCGGTGGTGCCTGCTGTTGCGGCGCGGCCGGGCGGTGCTCGCCCGTGCGGTGACCGCCGGCGCGACGCGGCGGTGCCGCCGGCTGGTCGTCGCGGATCGGCAGCAGCTTGCCGCTGTCGGACAGCACGCGCTCGATGATGGTCTGCGGCGCGCTGTCGCCGTCGTCCTCGGCACGCCTCCGACGGCGACGCGGGGCGTCGCCGGTGGAGCCGCCGTACTCGGCGAGCAACTCCGCCACCGTGCGCTGCGGGCGCTCCGAACCGCTGTCTTGAGTCATCGTCTCCACCGTGCCGCCTGCGGCCCCGTCCGTCCAGTGACCCCCGCGGGATATGCGCCGTCAGTGTGGTCCAGGCGCTGCAGAATCACACCCTCCCGCAACGCCCAAGGGCAAATCTCCAGCTCAGGCAAGCCAAGTGCGCGCATCGTGGCCTCCGCCACCATGGCGCCGCCGACCAACTGGTGGGCACGGCTGGCGCTCACGCCCTCCAGGCCGGCGATGTCCGCGGTGGCCATCCGGGACACGAACGAGATCAGTTGGCGCAGGCCGGAGTCGGTCAGCGCCCGCCGGACCCGGGGCCCGGCACCGGACGGCGCGGCACCGGTCAGCCGGGCCAGGGTGCGGAACGTCTTCGAGGTGGCGACCACCCTGTCGGGCTGGCCGATCTTGCGCACCTGCTTGGCCAGCGGTGCCAGTTGACCGGCCAGCCACTCGCTCAGCTCGGCCACCGAGGCGTGGCTTGGCGGATCGCCGGACAGCTGGGCCCTGGTCAGCCGGCCGGCACCCAGCGGCAGCGAGACGGCCAGTTCCGGCTCCTCGTCCATGCCGAAGGCCACCTCCAGTGAGCCACCACCGATGTCCAGCACGAGCAGCCGGCCCGCCGACCAGCCGCACCAGCGGCGGGCCGCGAGGAACGTGTACCTGGCCTCGTCCGGGCCCGAGAGCACCTGCAGGTCGACGCCGGTCCGCTCACGCACGGTGGCCAGCACCTCGGTGACGTTGCTCGCCTCGCGGACCGCGGACGTGGCGAACGCCATCATCTCCTCGCAGCCGGTCCGATCGGCCTCCTCGCGGGCCGCCGTCACCGCGCGGACCAGCTCCTGGGCACCGCGGTCGGACAGCCTGCCGTCCGGGTTGATCCGCTCGGCCAGCCGCAACGTGCTCTTCACCGAACTGGTCGGCAGCGGGTGGGCACCACGATGGGCGTCCACCACGAGCAGGTGGACGGTATTGGACCCGACGTCAAGCACCCCTAGGCGCACGGCCGGAAACGGTACCCGGCCGGGCCCGCCGCGTCCTCACGACTCGAACTTGTAACCGAGCCCACGGACCGTGACCAGGTGAGAAGGGGCGGACGGATCCGGTTCGATCTTCGAGCGCAGCCGCTTGACGTGCACGTCCAGCGTCTTCGTGTCGCCCACGTAGTCCGCGCCCCACACCCGGTCGATCAGCTGGCCCCGGGTGAGCACGCGGCCGACGTTGCGCAGCAGGTACTCCAGCAGGTCGAACTCCTTGAGCGGCAACGGCACCTCGCCACCCTCGACGGTCACCACGTGCCGCTCCACGTCCATTCGCACGGGACCCGCTGCCAGCACCTGCGGCTGCATCTCGACGTCGGCACCGCCCTCGCCGCCCCGGCGCAGCACGGCCCGGATGCGCGCGATCAGCTCTCGGGCCGAGTAGGGCTTGGTGACGTAGTCGTCGGCACCCAGCTCCAGGCCGACCACCTTGTCGATCTCGCCGTCCCGTGCCGTGACCATGATCACCGGGACCGCGGAGCGCTGGCGCAGTGCCTTGCACACGTCGGTCCCGCTCATCCCGGGCAGCATCAGGTCCAGCAGCACGATGTCGGCCCCGTTGCGGTCGAACTCCTGCAACGCCTCCTGGCCGGTCACCGCGACAGCCGTGGTGAAGCCCTCCTTGCGTAGCAGGAAGGCCAGTGGATCGGCGAACGACTCCTCGTCCTCAACGATCAGAACCCTGGTCACGGCGTGCCTCCATGGTCGCGGGCCCCGATGGGCGCGGCGGTGTGGTTGGGGGTGTGCCCGGCGGTCCGTCCGCACGGCGGTCGGCAGGCGCCGGGTGGTCGGCGCGATCCCCGGCCTGATCGACTGTGATCGGCAGCCGGATGGTGAACGTGGAACCCGTGCCCGGCTTGCTCCACAGCCGGACCTCACCGCCGTGGTTGGCAGCGACGTGTTTGACGATGGCCAGCCCCAGACCGGTGCCACCGGTGGCGCGCGAGCGGGCCGGGTCGACGCGGAAGAAGCGCTCGAACACCCGTTGCTGGTGCTCGTGCGCGATGCCGATGCCGCGGTCGGTGACCGCGATCTCGGCGAAACCGTCGGATTTGCGGCGGCTGACCGACACCGGCGCGCCCGGCGACGAGTAGGCGACCGCGTTGTCGATCAGATTGGACAGCGCGGTGACCAGCAGCGTCCGGTCTCCTTCCACGACCAGGCCGCTGCCCTCGTCGGTGGTGATCTCGATACCCGCCGACTCGGCGACCAGCGCGGACCGGCCGAGCGCCTCGGCGACGACCTCGTCCAGGTCCAGCGGGCTCAGCTCGGGCAGCCGTTCGGCGCCCTGCAACCGGGACAGCGCGATCAGCTCGGTGACCAGGGTGCCCAGCCGGGTGGCCTCACGGACGATCTTGGTGCTGAACCGGCGGACCTCGGTCGGGTCGTCCGACGCGTCCAGGACGGCCTCGGCGAGCAGCGCCAGCGCGCCGACCGGGGTCTTGAGCTCGTGGCTGACGTTGGCCACGAAGTCGCGCCGGGTGGCCTCCAGCCGCACGGCGTCGGACTCGTCGTTGGCGTCGACCACGGTGTACTGGTCGGCGAGCAGGCGGACCTCGCCGCGGATCGCGGCAGGCCCCCTGCCGTGCACCTCCAGCGGCGAGAGGTCGACCTCCATCGTGCGGCCGGACTCGCGGACCAGTTCGGCGGCCTTGCGCACCCTCGGGTCCGGCTGCTGGTTGCGCACCACGCCCAGTTGCACCGCGCGTGGGTTGTGCAGGACGACGTCACCCCACTCGTTGAGGACGGCCACCCCATTGTGGGAAGAGTGGACCACCCTGCGCATGAGTTCGGCGACGGTCACACCGGCCGGTTGGTGCGGGGTCCGAGTGGCGGCGGTCCGACCCCACCACCACCCGCCAACCGCGCCAACCAGCAGCATGCCGGCCGACAGGGCAAGCCACCCCGAAACGGTCACGGCCGCATCGTAAGCAGCGCTACCCCCTCGTCACCTAGTACACACCGGGCAACCGTGACGCCGCTGACACCATTGCTACTCGATGTTCGACGGTTGGATGCCATGAGTTCACCTGATCGGGCATTTTTCGGCTACAGCGCGTCGAGTTCGGCATGGTCCTGTTCGGTCAACCGGATGCCCGCGGCGGCCACGTTCTGCTCCAGATGCGCGATCGACGACGTGCCAGGGATGAGCAGGATCGACGGCGAGCGGGCCAGCAGCCAGGCCAGCCCGATCTGCCGCACCGTCGCGTCGTGCCGCCGGGCGACGCCCTCGATCACGTCCCACTGGACCTGTTGGAACGCCCCACCCAGCGGGAAGAACGGCACGTAGGCGACGCCCTGCTCGGCGGCCGCGTCGACCATCTCGGCGTCGCCGCGCATACCGATGCTGAACAGGTTCTGCACCTGGGCCACCGGCGCGATCGACCGAGCCTCGGCGAGCTGCCGGACGGTGACGTTGCTCACCCCGAGATGCTTGATCAATCCCTGCTCACGCAGGCCGGCGAGAACCTCGAACCGCTCGCCCAGTGAGCCCTCCTGGGTCCCTGGATCCCGCCCAGTCGCAGGTTGACCAGGTCGATGGCCGGCACGTCGAGCCGCTTGAGGTTGTCGTCCACTGCGGAGCGCAGCTCGTCCGGTTCGCTGGCCGGCAGCCACGCGCCCGAGTCGTCGCGGCGGGCACCGACCTTCGTGACCAGCACCAGGTCGTCCGGGTAGGGGTGCAGCGCACGGCGGATCAGGTCGTTCACCAGGAACGGACCGTAGTAGTCGCTGGTGTCGATGTGGTTGATGCCCAGCTCGACGACCCGCCGCAACACGGCGATCGAGTTCGCCTCGTCCTCGGGCGGCCCGAAGGCGTTGCTCCCGCCCAGTTGCATCGCGCCGAAACCCATCCGGGTCACCGGCAGCGTGCCGTCGAAGCGCCAAGTGCCTGCCGTGGCCGCGGTCACGTTCTCGTTCCCTGCTGTCATGCCTACAGTTCACCGCTGCCGGCGTGCCGTCGCACCGTGCTGGCAGCAAGCTGCCACCGGTGCCCGGGTGGGAGGACACTGGGTTGCGATGAGCACTCTGACGGCGGCATCCCGGCCCGGCGACGGCCAGGTGATCACTCTGCGCGGTGAGGCCGAACTACTGGCCAGGGCGGGCCATCTGTTCGCGGCGAAGGACGAGTTCGTCTGCGCCGCGATGGATCTGTCCACATGGTCCAGACCAAGGTCGTGGCGCGGTCCGGACGCCCGGCACCTGGTGACCGAGCAGATGCCCGCGTTGATCGCCGGCGGCCTGCAGGTCAGCAAGCTCTACAACCCGGCGGCCGTCACCGACCCCGCCGATGCCGCGCACCTGCGGGAACTGGCCTCGACCGGCGTGCGGGTCCGGATCTGCCCGACCAGCCTGGCGCACGAGACGATCATCATCGACCGCAAGATCGCGATCCTGGCCGGTGCGCCGGTCGCGGGCGTGCGCGAGTACAGCGTGATCATGGCGCCCGAGGTGGTCGCCGGTGTTCGGTCGCTGTTCCTGGCGACCTGGGCGGGTGCGACCGAGTTGAACGACTACCTACCGGCCGCGCCGCCCGACGTGGACGAGCACGGGCTGGCGATCCTGCGCTTGCTGTCGGCGGGCCAGAAGGACGAGGCGGCCGCCCGTTCGATGGGGGTGTCGGTGCGGACGTATCGGCGCCGGGTCGCGGAGCTGATGACGTTGCTGGGCGCGGAATCCCGCTTCCAGGCCGGCGAACGAGCCCGAGCCCTCGGCCTCCGCTGGTAACCCGGCATTGGGACGGGGCGCTCCCGGTCCGACGCTGTTCAGCCTGCCGGGCGTGTCGCCCCTGCAACGCCAAACACCCGCATACGCCCCTTCAGCGGCCAGCACCCGGATCACGCACACAGCCCCTTCAGCGGGCACATCACCCGAGCCGCACAAGTCGACCCTTCAACGGTCAACACACCGCCCCATCCGGAGTATGTCGTCCCCCAGAGGGCCAACTCGCCAACCAGCCAGCCAGCCAGCCAACCCAAGCCGGGGCGTGTCGTCCCTTGGGTGGTCAGCAGCCCTGATTGGCCACCGCGGCGACGGCTGCCTGCGCGGCATCTCAGCCCGCGCGTGCCGCCCCTCCAACGGCCAACCCACGACCCAGCCCCACGCAAGCCACCCACTCAACGGCCAACACCAACCGGACCGCGAACACCGGCCCTTCAACGGTCAACACACAGCCCATCCGGAGTGTGTCGTCCCACAGAGGGCCAACTCGCCAGCCAGCCAGCCAGCCAGGCAGGCAACCCAAGCCGGGGCGTGTCGTCCCTTGGGTGGTCAGCGGCCCTGGTTGGCCACCGCGGCGATGGCTGCCTGGGCGGCGTCCGGGTCCAAATAGGTGCCGCCGGGTTTGGTCGGGCGGAGGTCCGCGTCCAGGTCGTAGCGCAGCGGCACGCCCGTGGGGATGTTGAGGCTGGCGATGGCGTCGTCGGAGACACCATCCAGGTGCTTGACCAGGGCGCGCAGCGAGTTGCCGTGCGCGGCGAGCAGCACTGTCGCGCCCGAGCGCAGGTCCGGCACGATGGCCGACTCCCAGTAGGGCACCAGCCGCGCGACCACGTCGGCGAGGCACTCGGTGAACGGCATGGCGTCGCCCAGCGATGCGTAGCGCGGGTCGCCGTCCTGGCTGAACTCGCTGCCTGCCTCGATCGGCGGTGGCGGCACGCTGTACGAGCGGCGCCAGAGCATGAACTGCTCCTCGCCGAACTCCTGCATGGTCTGCTTCTTGTTCTTCCCTTGCAGCGCACCATAGTGCCGCTCGTTCAACCGCCAGTCCCTGCGCACCGGGATCCAGTGCCGGTCACAGCGGTTCAGCGCGATGTTCGCCGTGGAGATCGCCCGGCGCAGCACCGACGTGTGCACGACGTCCGGCCGCAGGCCCGTCTCCGCGAGGAGTTCGCCGCCGCGCAGCGCCTCGACCTCGCCGTTGTCCGAGAGGGGAACGTCCACCCAACCGGTGAACAGGTTCTCCGCATTCCACACGCTCTCGCCGTGGCGGAGCAGCACCAGCGTTGCCATGCCGTCAGCCTGCCAGAACCGGTTCGGCCGGCCCACGAGCGCCTGGCCACACCCACGATGGTCGAACCAACCAGCCGGTATTCACTCCATCAGGGTGCAAAAACGTGATGGACACCACAGCTTGCTACTCCAGATGCTTTCTCTGTTATCAAATTGTTATCACTTATTGGGCTCTTCACTGGAATGCAGTAACCGGCACTCTTGTGATGCGTTCCGCTATCTGACAAGTTGACATCGCTCTGGTGGATCGGCTCCCATGCACTCCCCGATCCGCCACGAGTGCACATGCGGTTCGCCTCCCCGTCGAACCGCACCCGCCCGGTCTCTGGGTCCCCCCACCCAGACAGGCCGTTGCGGCGGGCAGCTGAAGCGGGGCGGCTCGAGTATGCGACTCCCCCTCCCTCCCGGGCCGCCCCGCTCGCCTCAGCGAGTGCACGTACCGCGAGACAGCCGTACCGGACGTCACCACGACCGCTCAGTCGCCGGTGGTCAGCGGCCCTCGGTCGGATGAGGCGACCAGGTGTTCGAACGCCTTCAGGTTCGCCAGCGACTCGCCGCGCGACACCCGCCAGTCCCACTCGCGCTTGATCGACGAGGCGAAGCCCAGCTCCAGCAACGTGTTGAAGTCGCCGTCCGCGGCCTCCAGCACCTGGCCCAGCAGCCGGTCCAACTCGTCCGCGGTGACCAGCTCCGGGGCGATCCGGCCGATCAGGTAGATGTCCCCGGACTCGTCGACGGTGTACGCGACGCCGTAGAGCTTGGCGTTGCGCTGCAACAGGAACCGGTAGACCCGCTCGTGCTCCTCGTCCGGCCGCCTGCACACGAACGCCTCGACGATCAGCGCGTGCCGGGTGGAGATCAGCCAGCAGTTCGTCGCCAGCTTCTTGACGCCGGGCAGCGTCACGAAGAACGTGCCCTCGCCCCGGCGCTGGTAGCGCAGCTCACGCTCGTCCAGCGCCCCGGTGATCACCTCGGCCAAGCTCATACCGCGACCTCTCCGACCGCGTTCCGGTACGCCGCCGCGGCCTGTGCATAGCCTGCCAGCAGCAGATCGGTCGTGCGCTCCCAGGAGAACCTGGCCGCGTGCCGGATCGCGCCGGTGGCCAGCTGGTCGCGCAGGCCGGGCCGCAGCGCGACCTCGGCCAGCTCGACGGCCCACCGCGCAGGCTCGTGGCCGGCCACGAGCCTGCCGGACACCCCGTGGTCCACCGCCACCGGCAACCCGCCGACCGCAGCCGCCACCACGGGCGTGCCACACGCCTGGGCCTCCAGCGCGACCAGCCCGAACGACTCGTTGTGGCTGGGCACCGCGACCACGTCCGCGGCCCGGTAGACGCGCGGCAGCTCGGCTGCCGGCACCGGCCGCTCGAACCGGACCAGTCCGGCGACGCCCAGTTGAGCTGCCAGCTCACGCAGCGCGGTCGGCTGCGCGAGCCCGGTGCCGGACGCGCCGCCCACCACGAGCACGACCAGCCGCTCGGCCAGCGCGGGATCCCGCGCGACCATCTCGGCCGCGGCCCGCAGCAGCACGTCGGGTGCCTTGAGCGGCTGGATGCGGCCGACGAACGCGAGCACCACGGCGTCGCGCGGGATGCCGTAGGACGCGCGGGCCGCCGCCCGCTGCTCGGCCGTGGTCGGTGTGAACCGCTCCAGGTCGACACCGGGCGGCACGATGAGCACCCGCTCCGGGTCGGCGCCGTAGAGGTCGACCAGCTGCCGCCCCTCGACGTCGGTGTTCGCGACCAACCGGTCGGACTCGTCCACGACCTGCTGCTCGCCGATGACCCGCGACCTCGGCTCCGGCGAGTCCCCGATCGCGAGTGCCGAGTTCTTCACCTTCGCCAGGGTGTGCGCGGTGTGCACGAGCGGCACGCCCCAGCGCTGCGTGGCCAGCCAGCCGACCTGGCCGGAGAGCCAGTAGTGCGAGTGCACGACGTCGTAGTAGCCCTGCTCGTGGAACGCCTCGGTGCGCAGCACGCCCGCGGTGAACGCGCACAGCTGGGCGGGCAGCTCCGCCTTGTCCAGGCCCTCGAACGGCCCGGCGACCACGTGCCGCACGGTCACCCCGGGCACCACCTCCACCACCGGTGGCAGGCCGGAGGACGTGGCCCTGGTGAAGATCTCCACGGCGACACCGCGCCGGGCCATCCGCAGCGCCGTCTGCATGACGTAGACGTTCATGCCGCCCGCGTCGCCGGTGCCGGGCTGCTCCAGCGGCGACGTGTGCACCGACAGCACCGCGACCCGACGCGACTGCTCGGGCACCGGCCGCAGGAACGTGGGGTACGAGGTGGTCATGCGATCCCTCCTGCGGGCGAGAAACACCGGTTCAGGTGCTCGGCGAGCACGGTGTCGAACTCGGCGACCCGCTCCGCGAACGGCAGGTGGCCCGCGTGCTCGAACCACACCTGCGTCGCATCGGGGATCAGGCCCGCCGCGTACTCGGCGGCCGATGGCAGCACGACGGCGTCCTGGCGCCCGTGCAGCACCAGCGTCGGCACGTCGACGGCGGCCAGCACGGCCGCACTGTCCACGTCCCGGTCGAACAGCGCCGCGCGCACCTTGGCGGATACGCGTAGCGCGTCCTCGACCAGGATGGTGGCCAGCCGGCTCGGCCGCCGGCCGCCGCCGGGCATGACGGTGGCGAAGTCGCGCAGCGCCTGGCCCGCGGCGACAGGGTCGTCGGACAGCGCCCCCCGCAGCGCGTCACGCATCGCCGGACCGACCCTGCCGCCCGGGTGGCCTCTGCCGATCTCGGTGATGGCGCCGACCAGCGCGATCCCCGCGACACCCTCGGTGCCGTGGCGGCGCAGGTAGTCGGTGAGCACGAGGCCGCCGTAGGACCAGCCGACCAGCACCGCGGGACGGCCCGCATAGGCCAGCAGCGCGCGCACGTCGGCCGCCCACTCGTCGGCCGAGTCGTAGCCGGTCGCCGGGACGTCGGAGTCGCCGTGGCCACGCAGGTCGGCCGCGATCAGCCGGAAGTCGCGGGCCAGGGGTCCGGTGAGCTGATGGAGCCACACCCGGGACGACTGCGCCCAGCCGTGCAGCAGCACGACCGGCGGCGCGGTGGCCGGTCCAGCCGTCCGCACCGCCAGCCGGACGCCGGTATCGCCGGTCACGATGTCCTGACCGGTCACCACGTCGAGCATCGGCACGCGACCACCCATCCCGTCTTCGGGTACACCTCCGGGTTTCAACGGGAAGCGGGGTGCGGTTCTTCCCGATCACTTTCCGTTGCCGGCATCGCCGTCAGGCACCATGGACACGTGACGACGAACAGCCCTGTAGTGACAGACCAGCCAGTCGCCGTGGTCACCGGCGCGAGTTCCGGCATCGGCGCGGCCACGGCCCGGGAGCTGGCCAAGGCCGGCTGGCACGTGGTGCTCGGCGCGCGCAGGCTCGACCGCCTGCGGCAGCTCGCGGCCGAGATCGGCGGCACCGCCCTGCCCCTGGATGTGACGGATGCCACATCGGTGGCCGACTTCGCGGCGGCGGTCCCGCACGCTCGGGTACTGGTCAACAACGCGGGCGGCGCACTGGGCACCGAGCGCGTCGAGGACGCCGACGAGCAGCACTGGCGCTGGATGTGGGAGTCGAACGTGCTGGGCACGCTCCGGGTGACCCGCGCGTTCCTGCCGAAACTCGTCGAATCCGGCGATGGGCACCTGGTCACCGTGACGTCGATCGCCGCCGACGAGGTCTACGACGGCGGTGCCGGCTACACCTCGGCCAAGCACGCCGAGTCGGCCCTGCACCGCACGCTGCGTGGCGAGTACCTCGGCAAGCCGGTGCGGTTCACCGAGGTGCTGCCCGGCATGGTGGACACCGAGTTCTCGCTGGTCCGGTTCGACGGCGACGCGGACAGGGCCGCGTCCGTCTACACCGGACTGACGCCACTGGTGGCCCAGGACGTGGCCGAGGTGATCACGTTCGCGATCACCAGGCCATCGCACGTCAACCTGGACACGATCGTGATGAAGCCGAGGGCACAGGCATCGGCCACCCGCGCGTTCCGCGAGTAGACAACTGGTTCAGACCACTCATCGGCCACCACGTGGACCGGCCGGCGACCGGGCTACAGCTCGCAGCCGACCAGCACCGGCTCGGGGCGCAACCGGACGCCGAACCGCGCCCACACCCCGTCGGCCACTTCCCTGGCCAGTGCCAGCAGATCAGTGGTACTGGCGCCACCGCGGTTGGTCAACGCGAGGGTGTGCTTGCCGGACAACGAAACCCGGCCGCCCGGTCCCTGGTGGCCCTTGCCGAACCCGGCCCGGTCGATCAGCCAGGCGGCGGACAGCTTCACCAGGCCGGGTCCGCCCGGATAGGTCGGCAGCGTGGTGCCGGGTGCGAGACGGGCGCGCAGCGCGGCCACGTCGGCGTCGGGCAGCACCGGGTTGGTGAAGAACGAGCCGGCGCTCCACGTGTCGTGGTCACGCTCGTCGAGCAGCATTCCCTTGCCCCGCCGCAGTTCCAGCACGGCGGCCCGTGCCTCGGCGACCGGCACCCTGGTGCCGTCGGGCACGCCGAGCACGCCGGCGAGCTGGCTGTAGCGGATCGGCGCCGAACGCCCGCCGTCGGCCAGCACGAACCGAACCCGCAGTACGACGGCGGAATCGGTACCCCGCAACACGCTGGTCCGATAGCCGAGCCCCAGCTCAGCGGCCGACACCGTGCGCACCTGACCGCTGCGCCGGTCCAATAAGTCAACGGACACCAGCAGATCGGCGATCTCGACGCCGTAGGCGCCCACGTTCTGCACGGGAGTCGCACCGACCAGCCCCGGGATACCGGACAGGCACTCCAGGCCACCGAGGTCCTCGGCAACGGTGCGCGCGACCGTGGCGTCCCAGTCCATGCCCGCCTCGACGGTGAGCTGCACCGAACCGTCGCCCAACCGGTCGTAGCCGCAACCACTGGTCGCGATCCGCACCACAGTGCCGTCGAAACCCTCGTCCGCGATCACCAGGTTCGAACCGCCACCCAGCACCAGCACGGGCTCGGAGCCGGCATCCGCGGCGGACACCGCTGCCACGACGTCGGCCGACCGTTCCGCCGTCACGAATCGCGCGGCCGGGCCGCCCAGCCGCAGGGTGGTGTACCCGGCGAGTTCGGTGCCGGAACGCACGTCGGCACCTGTCTGGGAGCTGGTCACGGTCGTCAACGGTAGCCTTCGGCCCATGGCACGGCGCATCGACCATCGGGCACGGTCCCGCTGGGACGCGAGAACGGTGTTCACCACGCTGGTGGACCCGGCATTCCTGAACGCGCGGCTGGCCGCTCTGGGCGGCACACACGCCCAGCTCGTCGAGCGGCGCGTCGAGCCGGACGGCAGGGCCACCGTGTCGCTGCGGCACGGTGTCGCGGGCGAGAGCCTGCCGCCCGCTGTCCGCACGATCCTCGGCGGCGACCTCATGATCGACCGCGTCGAGACATGGCGGCCGATCCCGGACGGCGGCTACAGCGGCACGGTCTCGGTGACCATTCCCGCGATGCCCGGCGAACTCGGCGGCACGCAGCGGCTGGCGGACGTCGACGGCGGCAGCGAGTTGACCATCGACGGTTCGGTGCACATCCCGATCCCGTTCGTGGGCGCCCGGATCGAGGAGACCGTCGCCGAGCAGATCGGCAAGCTGCTGGACTCCGAGCAAGCGTTCGCCGAGGAATGGCTCACGCAGCACCGGACATGAGTTCCCCGCGCCGGCCGAGGCTGGCCGCGGGCCGGGCCCGTGCGCTGGGTCTGCCCACGCGCGGCACGACGAACCCGAACCGGCTGCGCCGGGTGGACCGCTGGCTGGCAGGCACACCGGCGGTCGTGCGTGTCCTCACCGGTGCGGCCGATCCGCTGGTGGTCGACCTCGGCTATGGCGCGAGCCCGGTGACATCGGTGGAACTGCTCACAAGGTTGCGCTCGGTCCGGCCGGACGTGCGGGTACTCGGCCTGGAACTGGATGCCGAGCGTGTCGCGGTGGCGAGGCCCGCCGCCGAGCCGCCCGCACTGGAGTTCCGGCGCGGCGGGTTCGAGCTGGCAGGCACGCATCCGGTGCTGCTGCGCGCGTTCAACGTGCTGCGCCAGTACTCCGAGCCGGACGCGCTGGCCGCGTGGCGCACCATGATCGACGGGCTCGCCCCGGGCGGGCTGCTGGTCGAGGGCACCTGCGACGAGATCGGCAGGCGCTGCTGCTGGGTCACGCTGGACGCCACCGGCCCGCGCACGCTGACGCTGGCGTGCCGGCCGTCGGCCATCGAGCGGCCGGCCGACCTGGCCGAGCGGTTGCCCAAGGCGCTGATCCATCGCAACGTGCCGGGCGAGCGGATATACGCGCTGCTCACCGCGTTCGACGACTGCTGGGCGAAAGCGGCGCCGTTCGCGCCGTTCGGCCCCCGTGCCCGGTGGGCCGAGTCGGTACGGCTGCTGGCGGCCGGCTGGCCGGTGCTGGACCGGCCGCGTCGATGGCGGCTGGGCGAAGTCACGCTGCCCTGGTCAGCGGTCGCGCCGTGAGCGAGGCAACCGGCGGACACAACGCCTGTCAGGTGAGCTGAGACAATCGACGCATGCCCGTTGACGAGCGCCGTTATGTGATCCGGTTCGGGTGCCCGGACCGACGCGGCATCGTCGCGCGGATCTCGTCCTTCCTGGCGGACGCGGGTGGCTGGATCGTCGAGGCCGCGTACCACACCGACCGCGCCAGCGGCTGGTTCTTCACCCGCCAGGAGGTGCTGGCCGACTCGCTGCCCTTCGACGTGACGCAGCTGCGCGCCGAGTTCGCCGGCGTGGCACGGGAACTCGGGGCCAACGCGGACTGGCGGATCACCGACACCGCGGAGCGCCGCCGGATGGTCGTGCTGGTCTCGCGCGAGGGCCACTGCCTCTACGACCTGCTCGGCCGGGTCGCCGCGAAGGAACTCGACGTGGAGATCAGCGCGGTGATCGGCAACCATGCCGGGCTCGCCGACATCACCCGCGCGCACGGCATCCCGTTCTTCCACGTGCCGTTCCCGCCGGGTGACCCGGACGGCCGGGCGGCCGCGTTCGCGCAGCTCGGCCAGCTCGTGGAAAGCCACCATCCGCATGCCGTGGTGCTGGCCCGGTTCATGCAGGTCCTGCCGCCGGAGCTGTGCGCCGCGTGGGCGGGCAGGGCGCTCAACATCCACCACAGCTTCCTGCCCTCGTTCGCCGGCGCGCGGCCCTACCACCAGGCACACATCCGGGGCGTCAAGCTGATCGGCGCCACCTGCCACTACGTGACCGCCGAACTGGACTCCGGGCCGATCATCGAGCAGGACGTCACCCGGGTGGACCATCAGGACTCGGTCGCCGACCTGGTCCGCAAGGGCAGGGACATCGAGAAGGTCGTGCTCGCCAGGGGGCTGCGCTGGCATCTGGAGGACCGGGTGCTGCTGCACGGCAACCACACGGTGATCTTCTGACCGGCATCGCCCAACCAGGTGATGACAGCATTTCTCGTAAGCTCGGTGTGGTGGGTGCCCCGATCGTCGACGTCGAACAACTGCGAGCCATCCGAGCGACCGGCCAGGATCTGCGTGGTGCCGTGCTCGTCGGGCTCGATCTCACCGATCCGGCGGACGACCGTCTGCTGCGTACCGCGCT
Organism: Candidatus Melainabacteria bacterium; assembly: GCA_963780635.1. GTDB lineage: Bacteria > Actinomycetota > Actinomycetes > Mycobacteriales > Pseudonocardiaceae > DATEPR01. Next base: position 278,827 of record CAWACW010000011.1, on the reverse strand, counting down.
GGACGGCGCGCTCATGCTGGGCTGCCGCCTGACCACGGGCAGCCGGGCCCGCGCGGACGCGGCCGGGGTGCTGCTGTTCCCGGACATTCCCGACCTGCCCTACCGGCCCTATCGCAGCACGCTCTACACGCCCGCCGAACTGTTCGCCGGTTTCGACCCGGCGCGCCCCGAGTCGTACGCCGACACGATGGACGCTCGGGTGTACCGGCACGTGAAGGTCGAGGGCGAGTACCCGGGACCGGTGGCAGCGCTGTCCCGGCGGCTGCACGACCACGGCATCGCCGAGGCACTGCACGGCGTGCTGGCCGACGCCGGCCGGCCGGTCGCGGTGATGGGTGGCCACGAGCTGACGAGGGACTCGCCGGGCTACCGGGCGGCGCTCGACCTGGGCCGTGCGCTGGGCCGCAGCCCAGCGCGGTTCACGGTGCTCACCGGCGGCGGACCCGGTGCCATGGAAGCGGTTCCACTCGGCGTTCGACTGTCCACCGAGGACGACTCCGCGGTACGCCACGCGCTGGGCGTCCTCGCCGAGGCACCGTCGTTCGGCAAGGGTGAGACCGAAGTGGACTATGAGCTGATCGGCCGGTGGCTCGCGGTGGCCGACCGCGTCGAGCTGCCCGAGTCGGCCGGAGCGCGCACCATCGGCATCCCGACGTGGTTCTACGGCCACGAACCGCCCAACCCGTTCGTATGCCTGCACGCCAAGTACTTCGCCAACTCCGTGCGCGAGGACGGCCTGCTCACCGTGGCGACCGGCGGTGTCGTCTACACGCCGGGCAGCGCAGGCACCGTGCAGGAAGTATTCCAGGACTACACGCACAACCACTACGGCTCGCTCGGCCCGCCCGCGCCGATGGTGTTCCTGGACAAGGACTTCTGGCTGAACGAGGTCCCGGCCGCGCCACTGGTCCAGCAACTGGCCAAGGGCAGGGCGTCGGAGCGGTGGATCCTCGTCACCGACGACCTGGACGAAGCCGTCGCGCTGCTGACCGACTACGCGGACGGCGCGAGCTGACCGTTGGGCGGATACCGGTCCGCCCACTTCTCCACGGTCTCCAGCTGCGCGGCCAGTGAGATCAGCGTGCCCTCGGTGCCCGACGGGCCGAGCAGCTGCGCGCCGACCGGCAGGCCGTCGTCGGTGAGGCCGGCGGGCACGTTCACCCCGGGCCAGCCCAGCACGTTCCACGGCCACGCATACGGGCAGGCGGACACCATGATCCGGTTCAGCGCCCGGTCGGACATCCGCGACCAGGACTCGACGCGCGGCGGCGGGGTGGCCGTGGTGGGCACCAGCAGCGCGTCGACGGTGTGGAAGACCTTGCCCACCTGACGGTGGTAGCGGCCGTCGGTCGCGTGCGCGAAACCGACGAGATAGCGGCCGACGCGGCGACCGTTGGCCATGTTCTTGCGGGTACGCGGGTCCAGCAGGCTCGGGTCGGGGATCTTGTCCAGCCAGCCGTAGAGGCCCGCGGTGGACTTGGGCAGGAAGTTCAGCCCGATCAGCCCGTACGTCGGGTCGACGGGCACCACCTCGTGGCCCAGCCCGGTCAGCACGTTCGCGATCCGCAGCACGGCCTGCTTGATCCGCGGATCCAGCCGCACCCGGTAGCCGGTCAGCGGCGGCCGGAACGACAGCCCGATCCGCAGCCGGCCCGGATCCCGGCCCGCGGCGGCCAGCGCGCTGTGCTCGTCGGTCGACGACCGGCCGGCGAGCACGTCGACCACCAGCGCGGCGTCCGCGACGCGGCGCGCGAGCGGGCCGCTGATGCTGATGCCGTGGAACGTGCCGTCCGCGTCCTGGTAGACCCCGCCGCGCTCCGGCTTGATACCGACCAGGTGTGTCCACGACGCCGGGATGCGGATCGACCCGGCACCATCGGAGCCCACCGCGACCGGCACGATGCCGGCGGCGACGGCCGCCGCCGACCCACCGGACGAGCCGCCCGGCGTGTGGTCGGTCTGCCACGGGTTGCGGGTGATCCCGAACGCGGGGCCCTCGGTGAACGGCCACTGGCCGAGCTCGGGGGTGTTCGTCTTGCCGACGATCACCGCGCCCGCGGCCCGCAGTGCGGACACCATCTCGGAGTCGCCGGTGGCGGCCGGGAACTCACCCGCACAGCCGAACGCGGTCGGCTCACCGGCCAAGTCCTGGTCGTCCTTCATCGCCAGCGGTATGCCCAACAGCGGCGCCCGCTCACCGGCGCGCAGCCTGCGGTCCGCCTCGGCGGCCTCACGTAACGCGGCGGCCGACCTGACCACGCGGAACGTGTTCAGCGTCGGCTGGGTGGCGCCGATCCTGGCCAGCACCTCCGTGGTCAGTTCGGTCGAGGAGACCGTGCCTGCCGCGAGCAGTTCCGCCAGTCGCACCGGACCGGTGTCCAGCACATGTCCCGCCACGGACTCCATTCGGCCCACCTCGTTCTCGCCTGGTCAGCCGACGGGCCGACCGAGTCCGTCCACGACCTCGGCGCCGGGCAGCTGGGTGAGCACGTCACCGGGCACCAGCACCTTGCTGCCTCGCACGCCACTGCCCACGATCAGCTCGGGCGCGGCGGCGACAGCCGCGTCGATCAGCAGCGGCCACCCGTCCGGCAGGCCGAACGGGGTGATCCCGCCGTACTCCATGCCGCTGAGCGCGACCGCGTCGTCCATCGGCGCGAACGACGCCTTCCGCACATCCAGCCTGCGGCGGACCACGTTGTTCACATCGGCGCGGGTGGTGGCCAGGACCAGGCAGGCGGCGTAGCGCTGCTCGCCGCCGCGCTTGCCTGCGACCACCACACAGTTGGCGGACGCGGTCAGCGGCGAGCCGTACGCCTCGCAGAAGGCGGCGGTATCGGCGAGATCAGGATCGATGGCCGCGACCCCGACCCGCTGCTGGGCAGCGGGGTCGAGCGCGGCGAGCGCCTTCGCCACGGGATCGGCGAGCAGGTCGGTGCGCTCGGTGGCGGGATGGACGGTCAGGGTGCCGGCGATGCTCCACATGCCGTCATCGTGCCAAAGCGCTGGTCGCGGCCGTCGGGCCGCTCACCACTTCGTGCCGCCGCGCTGCACCTCGATCAGCTTGGGGCGCACGTCCACGATGTAGACCAGGACGGCGACCAGCCCCGCGATCCAGAAGAGCATGGTGAAGTTGTCCATGCGGAACAGCGCGCAGGCGAGCGTCCCGCCACCGGTGATGGCCAGCCAGATGGGCTTCGTCCGCTTGTTGGCCGCCGCGTAGGCGTCGGAGCGCTGCAGTGCCGCGTGCAGGAAGGCGAACAAGCCGACAGGAACCGCCGCCCAGCTGAGCACGGACACGATCCAGTCAGTGATGGTCACCCCACTAGCGTACGACGAACACCAGCGAACCCCGACGGTTCGGTCCCATCGGGGTTCGCGTGACATGTCTACCTGGTCACCTATCGGTGTCAGTTCGGGGTGTTCGGCTTCCGGTTCGTCGTGGGGCCGGCCGGCTTGCGGGCGTTGCTGGTCCGGTTGGCGGCCCTGCGGGTCGTGCTGCGCACCTCGTGCGCGGCCTCGGCACCGGCCTCCTCGACCACCGCGCTCGCCTCGGCACCGGCCTTCTCGACCTGCTCGGCGACCTCGTCGGCGGTCTTCGTGGTCGCGCGGGCGGCCTTCTCACCGGTCGAGCGGGTGCGGCGGGTGACCCGGCCGAGTACCTCGTCGGCCAGTTCCCTGGCGTCCCCGACGGCCGACTCGGCGCGCTGCTGGGCGACGGTGGCGGCCTGGTCGAACTGCTCGACCGCGCGCTTGAGCTGCGGCTGGCTGCGCAGGCGCTCCAGCGTCTCCTCGCCGTGCTCGGTCAGGTACTGGTAGAGCTTCTGGGCGGCCTCGGCGTACTGGTCGAGCAGCTTGCGCAGCTCGGCCGGGTCCAGCTTGCCGCGCAGGTCGGCCACGTCGGTGGGCACCTGCTCGGCGCGCTCGGCCAGTTGGCCGCGGGCCTTGGTCACGGCGTCCAGGAAGGCCTGGGTGGCCACGTCACCGACGCCGAGGGCGGCGAGGAACGGGGTACGGGCCTGCTCGAAGGCGCCGCTGAACGCGGCGACGGCCTGCTCACGGACCTTGCGAGCGTCATCGATGGTGGGCATGTGGATCACTCCTCGGTGTGCGGGGTCCGGTCAAGGTTCGTCACGTCGTCCACATCGAACCCCTCCACTGTGGACTGATTGCTCGGGCCGGCCTGGTTGGACCGGCGGAACGTCTCGTAGACATCGAGCAGCACCTGCTTCTGCCGCTCGGTCAGCTCGGTCGCCGCACGGATCGCGTCCGGCACCGGGCCGCCCGCCGGGGCGTCGAGCATGCCCGCCTGCACGTAGAGCGCCTCCGCCGAGATGCGCAGCCCCTTGGCGATCTGCTGCAGGATGTCGGCGCTCGGGCGGCGCAGGCCGCGTTCGATCTGGCTGAGGTAGGGGTTGGACACGCCGGCCAGCTTGGACAGCTGGCGCAGGGAGATCCGAGCGCTCGCACGCTGCTGGCGGATGTACTCGCCGATCCCCTTGCCGAGGCCTTCGATCTGGTCCTCGAGTTCTTCGAGCCCCTTGGGCTTGCCGACCCGTTTGCTGATGCCTTTGCCCAGGTCGGCGACCATGTCGATGGGCGTGCGAGTCTCGTTCTCGTCCATCCGGCCTCCTCCCCGTCTCGTGCTCCGGTACGACCGACGTTACGTGAGAGTGCTAGCAACTGCAAGCAGACTGCTAGCGACTGTGCTTCGGCTCACCGGCGCTCTACGGTGGACGCACGATGAACAGCCGAATACCCAGCGCTGCTCGCCATGCCGCCCGGAGTGCCTCGCGGGCGGTCCGGCTGCGAGCCCGGCTGGTGCGGACGCTGCAGTCGGCGGGCCTGCTGGCCGATCCGGCCTGGCGGGCGGCGTTCGCCGACGTGCCAAGGCACGTCTTCCTACCCCGGTTCTTCCGGCCGTTCGGGGACGGTCGCTGGGTGGCCGTCGGTCCGGCGGACCCGCACCGGCTGGACTGGATCTACGCCGACCAGGTGCTCATCACGCAGCTGGACGACGACCCGGCACGCTGGCAGGTCGCCCGGACAAGCGGCCCGGTGTTCGGCGTGCCGACCAGCTCGTCCAGCCAGCCCGCGATCATGGCCGTGATGCTGAACGTGCTCGACGCGCATTCGGGCCACCGGGTACTGGAGATCGGTACCGGCACGGGCTACAACGCGGCCCTGCTGTGCCACCGGCTCGGCGAGACCGCGGTGCACAGCGTGGACATCGACGCGGCACTGTCGGTGCTGGCACGGGAACGCCTCGCGGCGTGCGGCTACGCGCCGGACTGTGTGGCCGCCGACGGCTCGGGTGGGCACCCGGACAGTGCGCCCTACGACCGGGTGCTCGCGACCTGCTCGGTGGCCACGATCCCGTTGTCATGGCTGGACCAGACGGTGCCCGGCGGCCTGGTGGTGACGACCTTGCACCGCCCGTTGGGTGCGGGCCTGGTGCGGATCACGGCGGGCGAGGGCCCCACCGGCGAGGGCAGGGTGCTCGCCGAGGACGGCCGGTTCATGCCACTGCGGGCGCACCGACTCACCACAGCGCGGCGTCCTGACCCGGCCGACGGCACAGCGCGCCGGACCACGCTGGCGGCCGACGTACTGGTCAGCCATCGCAGCACGTTCGAGTTCTACGCGGGTCTACGCCTGCCGGCGACGGCCGTGACGGTGGACGAGGACGGCTCGATGTGGCTGATCGACCCGGACGGCTCGTGGGCACGGCACACCGGTCGCGTCGGCGACTACCAGGTGCGACAGGGCGGGCCGCGGCAGCTGTGGGACGCGGTGGAAGTGGCCCACGAGGAGTGGCTGAGCCTCGGCTCGCCCACCAGGGACCGCTTCGGCATCACAGTCGACCCGGACCACCAGGACCTCTGGCTCGACGACCCTGCCGGCCCCCACCACTGGCCACTCTGACCGCCGGTCACTTTCCCGCCGGCCCATCCCCTCAACTCGCCCCCCGCTGCGCCGCCCGCCTTACTCGGTGCGCAGAGCCGACAAGCGGGTCGCGCTGCGTAGTGCGGGCAGGGTCGCCCCCGTGACCAGCAGCACCAGGATCACCGCCGCGGCACTGAAGATGCCGACATCGGGCCAGTCCAGGAGTAAGCGCGTGCTGGTGATCCGCAGGACCAGCACTGCCAGCGCGAGGCCGGTGGCGATCGCGGCCAGCACCCCGACGGCCACCGGGACCGCGATCTGCCACAGCAGCGAGCGGGCCAGCACCGCCCTCGGCACTCCGGACGCGGACAGCATCGCCAGTGGCCGCCGCCGTTCACGGACCTGTTCCAGCGCAAGCACCAGCAGGCTCACTCCGGCCAGGGCGAGCGTGAACAGCGAGCCGATCAACAGGCCGGTGCGGATCTGCACGAACGTCTGCTGGTCCGCGCTCAGCTCCGCGGGCGGCGTCAGGTTCTCCACGAAGGTGCGTAACGGATGCGCGGCCACGGCGTTGCGGACGTACTCGATCGCGTCGGCGTTGTGCGGATCGACCCGCACGAGCGTCCACGACTCGCTCAGCGGTGGCAGTGGCACGCCCGCGATCGCCGCCGGTGTGACCACCAAATCCGCGACCGGACCGAACTCGAGCCGCGCCGCCGTGTTCAGCGGCTGGACGTGCGCGGGCACCGTCCACTGTCCGTAGGTCGCAGGGGGCCCCGAGGAGGCATCCGGTCCGTTGATCATGGCCAGCCGGGTGCCGGGAGCGAACGATGGCCGGCCGGTGTCCTCTGAGAACACGTCACCGTCCCGGCAGGCGATGGGGCGGGCCAGGTGCTGGATCGCGGCGCACGACGCGATCAGGATCGCGCCGGACGTCTGCCCGGCCTGGGTGCGCACGGCGACGTCCGTCGACGGGTAGACGCCCCGGGTGACGCCGGTCCGCTGGATCGCGGCGGCGAGTTGGGCAGCCGACTGGCCCTCGCCGACCACGTAGTAGGAGCCGGGATCGCCGACGCCCTGCAATTCCGGCGGCACCGCCAGCCGGGTGGCGGTCGCGGTGACCACGGTCTGCAGTGCGATCGCGCCCGCCAGTACGACGGCCACGCCACCGACCACCCGGGCGGGCGTGCCGCTGTCCAACTGCAGCCGCCGAATGGCCAGCTGCCAGGACGGCGCACCGCCGCGCATCGCGGAGACTGCCCGTTCCAGCAGGTAGGGCAGCAGCACCGGCACCCCGACCAGCAGCATCGACGCGCCAAGGGCCACCATCCAGACCCAGAGTCTGCTGTCGGCCCGCAGTCTCTCGGCGCCCACCAGCAGACCGACGCCGACCACGACCAGCGCCATCCGCCACCAGATCCGGCGACGCACCGGACGACCGCCACGCACCACGCCCAGCGGCTCGATCACGGTGCGCCGCAAGGCCATCATCGCGCTGCCCACCGCGAGGACCGGCACCACGACCACGATCAGCGCGACCAACGGCCACGACACCGTGACGTCGCTGGTGAACACGCTGACCCCGAGCACCTCTACTTGAGGCGCGATCTGCCGGAATGCCAAGTAGATCGCGGTGCCCAGAACTAGCCCGGTCGCGGCAGGCGCAAGCGATTCGGCAGCGGCGATCCGCCGCACCTGGCGGGCGCCGGCGCCCACCAGCCGCAGCGCGGCCAGCCGCCGATCCCGTGCCGCACTGGCGATCCGGGTGCTGATCGACACCATGATCAGGATCGGTACGAGGAGCACGACCATGCCGATCACCAGCAGTGTCAGCAGCGCGGTGTTGGACAACGAGTTCTGCGGCTGATCGCCGAACGAGTAGATCTGCTCCGGCACGGCTGGCTCGAGTTCGCCGGCGGTCATGCCCGCGTAGAACGTGAGGTCCTGCGGACCTTGCAGGCCGGATTGGCTGATCTCGCCAATGATCCGCTGCGGGAACCGCGGCCGCAGCAGCGCGCCCGCGGGTGAGTCGAGCAGGCGAGCGAGTGCCGGCGACAGCACCACTTCGCCCGGATCGGGCACCCGTGGCAAGCCCGGTGGCACCGGTGAGGTCGGGCCGGTGCCGTGGACGTACAGGCCTTGGATGTTGAGGCCGCGGTAGTCGGTGTTGCCGAATGCGCGGTCGAGCGGCGCGACGCCCGGGATCGCCGTCGAGTTGGCGTCCATCCCGGCGGACCGCGTCGACTGGCTGGACACGATGTGCCCGACCGAAGCGGCCACCAACAGCACGGCGGCGGCCATCCCCACCCCGATCGTGCCCATGATCAACCGGGCCCAGGAGGTCCGGCCACCCCCGACGGCCAGCCGGATCCCCAGAGCGAGGTCGTGCGGCCACCCGGCCCCACGCTTCGGCGCCGCATCCCCGGTCACGAGCGCCCACCCCCTTGGTGCACAACGGGACCGCCGTTGATCGCCCAACTGACGATCACCGTCGACAGGCGGCCGACGAGCACCCGCCACACACCACCGACGCGAGCCAATCCCACCCGAGCGGGTACGGGACATGTCGCGGTCTCGTTGACCTGCCGAGGGCCGAGAGTGGCGGTCATCGGCCCAGCTCCAGACCGGCGTCGTTGGTTCGACCGAGGAGCACCGTCCCGACACCGCCCAACAACTGGGCGACACCGACCGATCCGACCAGGCATGCGGGCGTCGGCAGGGCGGGATCGGTCTCGCTGACCTGCCGAGGGCCGGTCTCGCTGACCTGCCGAGGGCCGACAGTGGCGGTCATCGGCCCAACTCCAGACCGGCGGCGTTGGTTCGACCGAGGAGCACCGTCCCGACACCGCCCAACAACTGGCCGACACCGACCGATCCGACCAGGCATGCGGGCGTCGGCAGGGCGGGTTCGGTCTCGGCCACCGAGAATCGCCGACCGGCAGTGGTCCAACCGCCATCAAGCGCCCCACCGACGCACACACGTGCGGTCCGAGCAGTTGGCTCGGCCGCAGGCGGCGGTGCAGCGGTGGTCCGGACGCCACCGGCCGTCGCGCCGCGAACCCGTCCGGCCGGACGCAACGCCTCGCCGACCATCGGCGACGGGCCACTTGTCGCCCCGGCACCGCCGACCGTCCCCGCGACGACCAGACCGACTGGGCACCCGCGAACGGGAGAGGGCGCCGTCTTGCCGGCCACCGGCCGCCGGCTCCTGATGGTCGTCATCGGACCAGCTCCAGGCTGATGTCCCTGGTGCGGCCGTCGCGGACCACGACCTCGCGGTCGGAGTAGGCGGCGACCCTCGGTTCGTGGGTGACGAGCACGACCGCGGTGCTGGTCTCCCTCGCCGCCGAGACCAGGAGCTTCATCACGCGCTCGCCGTTGAGCGAGTCCAGGGCACCGGTCGGCTCGTCAGCGAAGATCACCTTCGGTTCGGCGACCAGCGCCCTCGCGACGGCCACCCGCTGGCCCTGGCCACCGGACACGTCACCCGGCCGCTGGTCGGCGACGTCCTCGACTTCGAGCCTGCCCAACCACACCATCGCGGCCTGCTCGGCGACCCGGCGCCGGACGCCGGCCAGCCGCAGCGGCAGGGCCACGTTCTCCACGCACGTCAGCTCCGGCACCAACTGGCCGAACTGGAACACGAAGCCGAAGTCCTGCCGCCGCAGCGCGCTACGGCGGGTATCCGACAGCGAGCCGATATCCGAGCCTGCGTAGACGACCTGGCCGCCGTCCGGGCGGACGATCCCGGCCAGGCAGTGCAGCAGCGTCGACTTGCCCGAGCCGGATGGGCCCATCACCGCCACGACCTCGCCCGGCCACACCGCCAGGCTCGCCGCGATCAGCGCGGGGGTCCGGCCGAAGGATTTGGTCAGGTCACTGCCGGCCAGCAGCGGCGGCCCGGATCGCCGGCCAGGCTCGCCGGACCGGACGCTCGGTGGGTCATACGTGGCACCGCTCATCGGGCCCCCTCCACCGAGCCGGCAAGCTCAGCCAGCCGCGCCGCGGTCAGTTCGAGCCACCGCAGATCGGCCTCGAGGTGGAACAGCGCGTGGTCGCAGATCAGCGCGTCGGCCAGGTCGCCAGCGGCCTTGCGCCTGGTCAGCTCGCGCATGGCCCGCAGGTGGGCGGCTCGCTGCACGTCGAGCACGTCGGCCGCGCTGCGCCCGGACAGCAGGGCGAGGACGACCTTCGTGTAGAGCGTGTTGTGCAGGTAGGGCTCCGGTGGCTCGGCGGTTTCCAGCCACTGGGCCACATCGGTCACGCCCGCGTCGGTGATCGCGTACCGCTTGCGGTCGGGACCGTCGCCCGCCTCGACGCCGGTGACCTCGACGAGTCCGTGGCGCAGCAGCCGGGACAGCGTCGAGTAGACCTGGCCGTACGGCAGCGGCTTGTCCTGGCCGAACCGTTCGTCGTAGGCCCGCTTCAGGTCGTAGCCGTGCCGAGGGCCGGTCTCCAGCAGCCCGAGCAGGGTGTGTCCGATTGACATGACCACCACTATACACGCGGTGTATACCCTCGGTGCATAGTCAGCTGTCAGCGTAAAACCTGCAGGTCAGCACGCACACAGGCAGAACGGGTGGCCAGCCGGGTCGGCGTAGACCTGGAAGGTCGGGTGCGCGTCGGACAGGTCGAGTGGCCGCGCGCCGATGGCCACCGCGTGTGCCGCGGCCGGTGCCAGCTCGGGGACCGCGAGGTCGAGATGGAACATCTGCGGCCGGGCCGGGTCCGGCCACGTCGGCGCCTGGTAGTCGGCGGCCTGCTGGAACTCGATGCGGAACCCGCCCGCCGGATTGGTCAGGGTGGCCCACCGGCCACCGACCGAGATCGTCGCCGGCTGCCAGCCGAGCAGTTCCGCGTAGAAACCTGCCAGCGCCGTCGGGTCCGGGCAGTCCAGCACTACCGAACCCGAGCTGATCTGGGCATTCGCGGTCATCGGCGACCTCCGTATCCACTCAATCAGTGTTACCGGTTAGTAACCGGCATGGACTTTATGCCGGTAGAGAGGCGCTGACAAGCCCAGAGTCCCTACAGTGGTGTGGTGACTGGTCTGGTGGCTGGCGCACAGGTCCGCATGACAACCCGATGGACGGACGACCTGCGCGTACACAACCACGATGCGGAACTGGTGGTGGCCTTCCTCAACACGGTCGACGTCGAACAGGGCACCGACCTGCTGGACGAGCCGAGGCGATGGCGGGAGTGGATCGCCGAGCGGCGTCTCGGCCCGCCCCCGATCGAGATACCTCCCGACGATCAGGTCGCGCGCGTGCGGGCCGTGCGGGACGCGCTGCGGGCCGCCGTGGTCGACGGCAAGGGCCCGGTCGGCGACACCGACCCGCCGTACCGCGCGGGAGGACTCCTCCGGGTCGAGTTGCACGACGGTGTGCCCACCCTGGTGGCGAGTGACCCGGTGGGTGCGGTGCTCGCGGCGAGCGCGCGCCTGGCCGTGCTGGGCGACTGGGACCGGGTCAAGATCTGCCCGGCCGACGACTGCCGGTGGGCGTTCTTCGACCACTCCCGCAACCGATCCCGCACCTGGTGCTCGATGCGGGTGTGCGGCAACCGCACGAAGGCCCGCAACTGGCGGGAGCGCGCGCGGGCCGCTGCCGGCTGAACGCGGCGGTCAGGCCGCGATCGCGGACTTGGCCTGCCACTGTGCCCAGGTGAGCGTCCAGTCGTAGTAGTCGCCGTCCGACGCGCCGAGGTGCTGGCTGGACCCGCTGACCACGACGGGGTCGCCGGTGAGCACGGACTTGTAGTAGGCGATCGCGTTCGCCGTGGACAGGTTGATGCAGCCGTGGGACACGTTGGTCCGCCCCTGCTCGCCCACCGACCACGGTGCCGCGTGCACGAACTCGCCGTTGTTGGAGATCCGCACCGCCCAGTGCACCTCGAGGTTGAAGTAGTGGTACTTCGCGTTGGTCATGAAGTGCGTCTGACTGCGCGATACCACCACGTGCACGCCGGAGTTGGTGACACGGCCCGGATCGGAGTCCAGCCCGAAGCTGGCCGGGTAGTCGGCCGTCTTGTGGCCGTTCCTGAACACGACCATCCGGTGCGTCCGCGTGTTGGCCTTCACGATCTGGGATCGCCCGATCGTGAAGTGCGCGGACATGTCGTCACCGCCGTAGCTGCCCGGCGCGAACCGCACGCCGTAGAGCTTGGCGCGCACCGAGACGTGTGTGCCGGGGGCGTAGTAGGCCTTGGGGCGCCAGTGCACCGTCTGGTCGTCCAGCCAGGCCCACTGCCCGACCACCGGCGGGGAGGTGGTCACCGTGAGCGCCTGTTGCACGGCGGCCCTGTCGGCCACCGCGTCGCTGAACGTGAGCCCGATCGGCATGGCGATGCCGTAGGTCTGGCCGTCGTCGACGTTCAGCCGCGCGCTGACCTGCTGGTCGGGCGCGACCGTGCGGAACGCGCCGCTGATCGGGACGGTGCCGCCGTCGCTGCCGGTCGCGGTGCCCGACCACGTGTAGCTCTTGCCGTAGCCCAACGGCTCGGCGGTGGTCCAGGCGCTGTGATCTGGGGACAGCGTGCCGGCGACGGCCTTGCCCGCCGCGTTGGTGAGCGCGATCCGGCTGATGGTGCCGCGCGCGACAGACGCGGAAACGAGGCCTGCCGGGTTCACGTCGACGGCGCCCGCCGCGGGCTGGACGTTGACTGTGGCGGGTTGTCCGACAGGGCGCTGGACCACATTGCCCGACGTGCCGGACTGGTTGCTCGCGGCCGGCCCTGTCGTCGTGCAGGCGCCGAGTAGCCCTGCCAGCAGCGTTACGCCAACCAGCGGCACGGCGATCCGCCGTCCGTGTGCAGCTCGATGACCCGACATGGCCCACCTTCCCGACGTGTGACTACCATCACATTACGGTCCGCGCTCGGATCATGCCCCGGAGCTAGCTCGGAGCGCACAGGATATCCGCAAGATGGCGACTCGGCCCGACGAGAAACCGGCTACCGAACGTCGATATCCGCGGTCAAGTCCGGGCTCGGTGGCAATCGGGACGCGCGCGGGATGGTACCGCCAGGGCAATCGAGCTACTACGCTGAGCTGGTAGGCCGTGGTTCTTCGTGTTCGTGGTATCACGCTCGCGGAACGATGTGCGGGCGTTCTTTTTCTCGGCGGAGAATCGTGGAACTGCCCGGGAACGGCCGGGGACTGCACGGTGCAGTCCCGTGCTGATCCTGCGAGGAGGCAGGCGTGGCAGAAGGCACCGTCAAGTGGTTCAGCGCTGAGAAGGGTTACGGCTTCATCCAGCGCGAGGACGGCGGACCGGATGTGTTCGTGCATTACACCGAAATCCAGGGTTCGGGATACCGCAGCCTGGAGGAGAACCAGAAAGTGGAGTTCGAGGTAGGTCAGGGCACGAAAGGCCCGCAGGCACAGAACGTCCGGCCACTGTAAGGCCCCCGCAGGAATCCCCACTGGACAACTCGACGACCCCCACTCGTTTCGAGTGGGGGTCGCGTCGTTCGGGGTGGACCGGTCGCCTCGGGATTGGCGGGCCGGGAGTTCTGGTCGACCGGCCTACTGGGGCCAGGCCGGGGCGTCGTCGTAGCCGGCCGGCGCGCCGACGTGGGCAGCGCGTTGCTCGGCTTCCCAGTCGAGTCGCTGCATCACCCACTCCTGGGCCAGTGCCTGCGGGGAGGTGCCTTGCCGGGCGGCGAGCTCACGCAACTGCTCGTTCGCCATCAGCTGGAGACGCAGTTGGTAGACCTGGGCGTTGCCGAACCGGCGACCTGAACCGGTGCTCTCGACGTCTCCGTCCGGAGCGAGGGCGGCGAGGTAGTTCTCGAGTTCGCGACCAGGCGCCTGCGGATCTTCTTCGGTCGAGACCGGGCGATGTCTCCCGGTCCTGGTCCGTCCTATCGATGGCATCTGCACGGCGCACACGATAACGGTTCGATTGCGAGAAGCAACCGGTGGTGTGTTTCCCGCCACCCGCGCGTGTCGCAAACCAGGCCACTGACCTGCTCTTATGCTGCGGAGAGCCCCCGCGCCAGGGGGAGGAACGCGGGGGCTGGAGGGGATCTCCACAGGCGCTGACCGGGGGTGTGTCAGCAACTGAATTGTGACACGCGATCATGTCGGCACGCGAGTGGTTGAGCGGAAAATTTGTTGCCGTCGTTCACCCGTCGTTGGCGCGATCGTGACCACCCGGCCGGCTCAGCCGCCGAGCTCGTAACCGGCCTCCTCGATCGCGCCCACGACCTCGTCGGCGGTCAGGTCGCGCTCGCTGGTCACGGTGACGGCGCCGGTGGCCAGATCGACGGCCACATCGGTGACCGCGCCGATGGCCGTCAGCTCCTCGGTAACCGAGGCGACGCAGTGCTCACAGGTCATGCCGGTCACGGAGTAGGTGGCCGTGGTCATCGGCGGGTCCTTTCCTGCGGGTTCGACTCCTCCGCACGGTACCCCCAGGGGGTAGGCGTCCGGCGGCCTGCCCCCTGCCGCCGGACGGAGCAGCGGTCGACCCGTTCAGTGACCGCCGAAGTCCTGGAAACGGCCGAGACCGGCGGCAATGCCGCGGGTGGCGTGACGGAGCGTGCCCTCGAATCACCCCACGGGAGGCTGCGGACATGGTTGCTAATCGCTAGCCTCGCGAGAAACCGGAGCCCGGGGAGGTAGCCATGAGCGGAAGCCTCGATATTCGGAAGCTGCTGTGGCAGGACGACGATGCTCTGCCACGTCACTCCAACGATCTGCCCGCACAACGCAACGGCGAGCCCGGCCGCATCTCATCCGACCAGGTGCGCAGGGCACGGCTGGCCGTCGCCAGGAACGCCCACGACGCGGACGACTGCCGGCAACTGCTCGACATGCTCGGCCTGGTGGCCGACGACGACGGCGGCGCACCACCGGTCCGCCGATAACCGCAGGTTGGTGACGCTCGCCACATCCGGGGCCAGATGGTGTCCGGTGTGGCGATCCGTTTGCCCGCGACCTGCTGTTTCACGACAGGGGTAACCCGTTTTGGAAGACAGTGGCGCCGTGCCCTATGCTTGCCCTGCTCCCAGCGGACAGCCGTTGGTGGCACGGTCCGTTCGACCGGGCTCCCATCGTCTAGCGGCCTAGGACGCCGCCCTTTCAAGGCGGTAGCGCGGGTTCGAATCCCGTTGGGAGTACGGCAGTACCACGTAAGGCCCAGTGGCGCAGTTGGTTAGCGCGTCGCCCTGTCACGGCGAAGGTCGCGGGTTCGAGTCCCGTCTGGGTCGCTATCGCGTTCGGTCTACCTACCTGGCCGGCCGCTCCGGCCAGGTAGCTCAGTTGGTACGAGCGTCCGCCTGAAAAGCGGAAGGTCGACGGTTCGACCCCGTCCCTGGCCACCGCCAATCCGCTGCCCTTCCAGGTCAGCGGATTTTTTCGTGACCATGGCCAGCTCGCCACTGATCCCCGCCGTTGACCGTGGTTTGCTGCGGCTAGTTGCACGCGGATCGCATGGCGGGCTAGTGGTGCCCTGCCCACACCTCCCCTTCCGCCCGACACGAAGCCCAAGACGCGGCCGGTGGTGCTGCGCTGCCGGCCGTTGTCACGA
This sequence comes from Candidatus Melainabacteria bacterium, assembly GCA_963780635.1. Classification (GTDB taxonomy): domain Bacteria; phylum Actinomycetota; class Actinomycetes; order Mycobacteriales; family Pseudonocardiaceae; genus DATEPR01. The sequence continues at coordinate 263,405 of CAWACW010000011.1, read as the reverse complement.
TTGGCACGTCGGCGCCGGCCTCTACTCGCCATGTCATGGACTGGTGCCACGATGCCCGGGTGTTGCGCTGGATGCGGTTCTACTTTGACGAGGACGACGTCTGGTACTACTTCGAAGTAGGGCCGGACGGCGACGTGCACCGGCAGGTTGAAGTCCAGGGTGCTACCGGTGTCCCGATCACGGCGGCGTCGTGGGATGAGTTGGCACCGTTGGCTGACGTTGCTGCTGTGCAGACCTACGAAGCCACGTATGGGATGTTGGCCCAGGTGCCGATCGAACCCGACATCCTGGCTAGCTTGGACACCATCACGTTGACCGAGTTCGAGCAGCACTGGTCGTCGGCGCGTAGGCACCTGGAGCAAGCGTCGCCGCCGAGGCAGATCGGGCAGACGTCAAGACCCGGTACGGCAAAGCGAAATCTGGCGTGACCTTCCGATGACGCCGAATCATGTCCCGGCGCCACCAGCACTGGTCCCGTGAGCCCGGCGCGGTGTCGCTCGATGCGCTGGCGTCCTGGCCACGGCGTCCTGCACCGAGTGCACCGCATCACTGACCAGTTCGAGGGACGGCGGCCTTGACAGCCTCGGCTGCGGCGGCACCGGCCCGCCGGCCCGCACGGCGGATGCGGCCTGCCGCAGGCCGGCGCTGAGTTCACCGACACCTGCGACCGGCGGTTGCTGCCCGGCGGTGTTGACCGTGGCCGCGCTGACGGATTCCAGCAGCGACTCCAGCGCGATCACCGCCGGCCACCACACCGTGACCCGCTCACGCACCTGACGCGGCTCGGCGCGGGCGCGCTGGAATTCGACGCGAACCGTGGCGAGCTTGCGGCGTGCACGGGCGTGCGCGGTGACCGCCGCCCCGGGCGTTCCTTCGCGCAGCCCCAGATCCAGGTAGCGGGCCGCTTCGTCGATCGCGGCGGCGAGGTCGCGGGGTACGTGAGCGTGCCAGCTCGACGGCCACGGTGCGTACCCGAGACCCAGTGCGATGGCGCAGCCGAGCAGGATGTCGACAAGCCGAGCCTCGGCCAGCCGCCAGCCGCCACGGGTCAGCAGTTCGACGAGCAGGATGACCAGTGGGGTGAAGAAGACGCCGAACAGGCCGTAATTGCGGCTCATGCCGTAGGGCAGCAACGCGGCGCACACCACCAAGGGCACGAGCAGCACCAGGTCAGGCGGACTTCCGGCCAGGATCAGGGCGGCGACGACCGCGCCGATGACGGTGCCGGCGCCGTATTGCAGGGCACGGGCGAACACGGAGCCGAAGTCGGGCTTCAAGATGACCGCGACCGCGAGCGGCACCCAGTAGGAGCGTTGCAGTGGAAGCGTCTCGCTGCACACCGCGGCAACTCCGATGCAGAGCATGAGGCGGATCGCGAACGTGGGAGCGAACTCCTGGCGAACGACCTCGACCAGCACGTGCACCGGACCGCGCCGTTGTGGCGGCCAGTCGGCATCCCCATGTGCCGGGGGAAGCCCTGCTCGGCGTCGGGCGAGCAGGCGGGTGGCGCAGTTGAGCGCGTCGTAGAGGGCGAGCATCCCGGGGCTGGTTGCGGATGGCGGTCCGATTTCCTGGGCGGCCGTGTCGTCCAGGACAGCCGCTGCGATCGCGTCAGCCTGCGCCGCGGCCCGGGGCGGCGCGCGCTCGCCCGCGTAGCTCAGCGCGGCGCCGGCGTCCGCGATCAGTCGAGCCTGGTTGAGCAGCGCAATCAGATGGGCCAACCGTCGGTCTCGGCCGCTGGCCGCCGCCCGCTGGCCGAGCAGTTCATCGAATGCCGCGTTCAGCGCGGTGGCGACACCCTGCCGGGTCGCGCTGAACCCCTCGATGCCCGGCGCGCGTAGGTTCGCGGCCAGTGCCCGGTACGCCGCGGCGACCCGGTTCTCCTCGACGGCCCGCGGGTGCCGCAGCCAGCCGGGCACCAGCAGCACCAGCGTCCAGCCCACCCCGGCGAGGTACCACGCCAGACTCAGCCACAACGGACGGAGCATCCCTACCGGACCGGTGCCCAACGCGGCGTACGCCAGCAGGAACATGCCGGCCGTCGACCAGGCGCCGCTGATCGAACTCAGCAGTGCGGACACCCCGGCCACCACGACCAGAACCACGACCGCCAGCCACCCGTGGCCCCCCACGACCGCGCCGACCAGCAGGCCCACGCCGCCGAGGACGCCGGCGGTACTGACCCGGACCATTCTCGTCGGGTAGGGGCCCATCCGGTCGGCCAAGGCTCCGACCAGGGCGCCGAGCGCCATGAGCACAGCCATGATCAGTTGGCCGGCGGACACCCCGGCGACCAGCGGCACGCCCACCGCGAGTGCTCCGAAACCCATTGCGGCCCACGGCACGGGGCCACGAGCCGGACGACCGACCTCGGCGAGCCATCCCGGGAACCGCACCATCGCTGTGCCTCCTTCGAACACCAGCCCAGCGTGGCTCTCGCTTGGTGAACCTGCATCACATGATGCCGGTGATTCGGGAGCACCCGTATGTCCGCAGGTCGATCGTGTTGGCGATCGTGACTGCCTGGTGCTCGTCACCGACTGCTCGTTGGTCCGGCGCGCCGTCGTCGGTGGCGCCCAGTTCCGGGCGCGCAGCGCTGCCCGGCGCCAGCCAGAGAGCGGAGCGGCAGGCCGGTGTGCCGGGCCGTCCGGGTCGATGCCAACGCAACCGGAACGCGCCGCCGTCGGGGGCGCGTCTCGATCCCAGGAGAGCCAAGTTCGGCAAATACAGATGGCAACGGACGGAGTACCACCGCTGGATCGCGATGTCCGCACGATGGCCATATCTCGGACGAACACTCCATCACCATCTGTTAACCGCTACTGAACTCCCGTAACAGCGCAAGCGAGGCGAATTACTGGAATGCCAGCGGTCGACAGTGGCCTCCAGGCGGAACTGGACGCTCACCGAAAATTCGTAGATACAGATTATTTCGATCTGTCGATCCGCAAGCTCGTTCGAATGGTCGAAGACGACAAGGAGATACGCGTAGCGCCGTCCTCGGCCCAGTCCGCGGTATTCATCGCGGGCCCACCTCGCGTGCTGCCGATCTCGATCGCCGGGTCACGTGCGGGAACGGGCGTCCCGGATCGCACCCGCAGGTTAGTGGTCGCCAGGAACGGGCTCTCGGAGGTCAGGTTCTCCGGCACGGCATCGAACTGCCGGTCGATCGCCGAGTCGTCCGGGCGGATGGTGGCGTACGCGGTGGGGCCGCAGGCGACCAGCACCGCCCACAAGCGTGCTCAGGGTGGCGGCGACCCGCGAGTTGACGAGCTCACCGGCCGGAGACTGCCTGGCGCGCAAGGTCAGTGACCCGCCGGCTTCGTGCCGGGAGAGGCGACGAAGCCGTCAGGCAGACGCTTGCCACCCCCGCCCGGCATGCCACCCGCGGGGCGGTGAGTGCATCAGACGGGCTCTGCGAAGAATCGGTTACGGATCTCGTCGGGCGGGTGTGATTCGATCACGTAGTCGCCGCCCTCTGTGTCGTTGGACAGGAACAGGAATCCCTGCGCATCGGCGCTCCAGAACGTCCAGCTTCCGTCCGGCTGCACGACGGGAGAAAGACTGTTCCGGGGCTCGTGCTCGAAGGGATGCGCCTCCACCACCCGATCGCCGGCCTCCGTGTCGTTGGAAACGAAGAGATAGCAGTCCGTTGCGGGATTGAAGAGGTGGACGCCGCCGTTGCCGTCAGACTTGACCTCGAACTCATTGCGGAACTCGCCCGCGTAGGAATGCGCTTCAACGAGTCGGTCAGGGCCCTTCATGTCGTTGGAAACGAAGAGCCACTGGCCGTTGTGCTGGTAACTGTGAAGTCTGAACCTTCCAGTCGGAAGAGGCATAATCTGCTCCCTTGCATCCGATAATCCCCCTGTATCGACCACTTTCTCATAGCCCAGTCGTGACGGCGACATGACCACAACGCGATGGGCCAGGGGGCGCACACCAGAGATCTTCAATGGGTCCGGGTTACGGCAAGTTGGAGCGGCATGTCCGCACTCCCAGACAAAACGATGGGCCGATCGGCATGGCGATACCACTCAGCAACGCCAGCACGCCGAACGTACGGTTTGGCGATCCATGCGGTGACCGTTACCGGCCGATCATCAGAACGGTGGTTCGTCCGCGAATCCGGCGTGCTGTCCGGCAGCACGTTCGGGGCGCCATCGAGAGGGGCTACGCCCTGTACTGGCTGATCTGTTCCTGGCGCTGGCTGATCGCGCTGTTCACCAACCCGCGCAATATGTCACCTCGATCAGCTCACGCCCGGCGCCCACCAGACGGTGGCACTGGAGCGCGTTCCACTTCCTCATCGGCGGCATGCTGGTCGCGCCGACCGGGCACCTCATGTTCGGGATGTGGCCCTGACAGGTCAGAAATGTATGCGCGGCCGCCACCGTCCCTGGCCCCCCGACGGCCTCGGTGGCGGCCGCTGACCTGTGGGTACCCACTCAGCAGACCCCGTAATCCGGCCACACCGGCAGCCGCTTGTTGACTGCCGCGCACGCCCTCGGACACGACGGTGCCCCGGCACGTGAGCACCGGCACACCTGTTGCTCGGCGAGCAACGACTGGTCAGTGGTTCGGCACAGGGCCGTCGCCGGCGTCGGCGATCGTCCAGAAGTGCCCCGGAAAGGCGCGTCGTCCCGGACGCGGAAGAACTCGTAGCTGACCGAGCAATCACCCGAACTTATGATCCCGGCCTGCTCCGTCCGGCCGGCTACAGACACGGCAGCTCATCCGCGTCATCGACTGCGTCGCTGGGCGAGGGCCCGTCGGACCCGCGTCCTGCGGGCGTGCCGAAGGTGTCGCCGATCCGCTCGGCTCCGGCGGCCCTGAGCACGGCGTCGAGCAGCCCTGGGAACCGCTCGTCGAGTTGCGTGCGGCGGAGGGTGACGAAGCAGCGCGTCCCGTCCTCGCGGGTATCGGTCACGCCGGCGCCACGGAGAGTCTTCAGGTGGTGGCTCAGCGTGGACTTGCCCACCGGAGCTTGCAGATCGCCCCACTTGCGTTCGAGGCCGTCGGAGAGCTGCCGGACGAGGCCGAGTCGGACGGAGTCGCTCAACGCGTTGAGCACCTCGGCCAGTGTCATCTGGTCTAGTGCCGGCGGTGGCGTCATGTGCCTCACGCTGATCCCCGTTCCTCGGCGCGCCTGCCAAGGCTTCATTCTACGGTGGCCGAACATCGGGGGCCTGCGTCGCAGCCGACGTCAGGACGCCATGGCCTGGGCCTCCATTTCCTCGGTCATACCCCCGGCCTCCAGCGGTTCCTTCGGCATCGCTATCAGTGCTATCAGCGACACCACCGCGCAGCCGACGATGTACATGCTGATCCAGAAGCTGCTGTTCGTGCCGGCCAGGATCGCCGCCGCGATCAGCGGTGCCGGACCACCGGCGATGACCGACGCGAGCTGGTAGCCCAAGCTGGCGCCCGAGTAGCGCAGACCGGTGCCGAAGCGTTCCGCGATGAGTGCGGCCTGGGGGCCGTACTGCATGTCGTGGAAGAACAGCGACACCACGATCGCCACCAGGACCAGCCAGGCAATCCTCGTGTTCAGCAACCCGAAGTACGGGAAGGCCCACAGGCCCGTGCACACGATGCCTATGCCGTACATCAGCCGTCTGCCTATCAGGTCGGACAGGTAACCGAAGAACGGCACGCTGATCAACCCGACGGCCGCCGCGACCAACGTGTCGCCGAGCAACCCGTCCCGGTCGAGGTTCAGATGTTCGGTGCCGTAGCTCAGGACGAACGTGATGAACAGGTAGAACGGTGCCTGCTCGGACATTCGGACGAATGCCGAGCACAGGATCGCCCTCGGGTGTGTCTTGATCGACTCCCAAACGGGCATCCGCTCGACCTTGTTCGCCTTGCGCATCGCCGAGAACTCGGGCGAATCGACCACGCGCAACCGTACGTACAGGCCGACGCCGACCAGCACGATGCTGAGCAGGAACGGGATCCGCCAGCCCCAGGTGAGGAACGAGTCGCCGGTCAGCCCGGAGAACAGCTTCGCGAGGCCCGTGGACAGCAGCAGGCCGATCGGCACGCCGAGCTGCGGCCAGCTCGCCATGAAGCCACGGCGCTTGCTCTTGCCCCACTCCATGGAGAGCAGGACCGAGCCGCCCCATTCCCCACCGACGCCGATGCCCTGGATGATCCGGAAGATCACCAGCAGCACGGCGGCCGTGGGTCCCAGCGTCGCGTAGCCGGGCAGGCAGCCGATGAGGAACGTGCCGATACCCATGAGCAACAACGTTGCGATCAGCGACGCCTTGCGACCCGCACGGTCACCGATGTGACCGAATATCACCGCGCCGATGGGCCGGGCGGCAAATCCGACAAACTGCGTCGCGAACGAAGCCAGGACGCCGACCAATGCGGTCTCGCCCGGAAAGAACAGCTTGGGGAAGACAAGTGCGGCAGCGGTTCCGTAGAGGAAGAAGTCGTACCACTCAATGGATGTGCCAACGGTGCTCGCGATCACCGCTCGTCGCCGTTGGCTCCTGGCACTGTTCCCCTCGGTGGCGATCGAACTCATGTACCCGCCCTCCCTTTAGGAACGGCGTTGACAGGAACCTCGGCCATCGCAGGTGGGCAATAGATCCGTGGATCTCATCCGAACACTCCGGCCGCCGTAGTCGGTTGACGTGCGGCCGTTCGCTGCCGGAATCTTTCCACCATTGCCCGTCGTTCTCGGAGTCGCTCGCATTTCGACCGACCACCACCGCAACAGCAGGAACACCACGACGGCCAGCGGCGACACTTCGCCGACGATCAGCGCGACGAGTCCGCTCGCTGGTCGGCCAGAAGGTCGGGTGCCCACGGCGACGCCAGCGCCTGGTAGATGTTGTCACCCGCAGGCCCGCTGCCGACGACTGTCCTGTCGTCATCAGCCTGTCGTCCTCAGCACGGTCACGAACAACGTGTCGGCGGGGTATAGCTGGCGGACATTATACCCATCCGGGCAATGTTCGGGCAATCGCCGCGGCACGCCGCACACATTGCTCGGCCGGCTGCTGGTGTCGCCCTGACCTGCACCCGAGCAACCCGAGGCGCACCCTGCCTGACGAGCAGGGAGCCGAAAGCGGAAGGTCGACGGTTCGAACCCATCCCTGGCCACCACTCATCCGTGTGCGCCGCCATTCGGTTCACCGGCCGACACCCGCCGCACGACCCGGCGATCGACGTCGTCCACCGTTGCGACGTGCCTAGGCTCCATGTGGTCCTCGCATGAGGTCGTCATACCGGGACGGGTACCGAGGGCGTGCTGGCCGGGCTGCGCGCCAGCCGCGGTCTGACCGGCGCCGGTCCGGTGCTCGACCTGACCACCCCGACCAGCCTGTTCGTGGCGCTCGCGGTCCTGCGGGCAGTGAGTGCCGTCAGGTTCGCGGTCGGCGCGCGGGTGCACATTTCCGGTTGACCGGGTGGCCGCCTGACGTGAGGGTCGCGGCATGGCGTTCACCTTGCGCACCGCGACCGCCACCGATGCGGACTTCCTCGCATCGATGGTGGTCGAGGCCGTCAACTGGTTGCCGGAGCGAAACGTGAGCCGGGAGCGGATCATGGCCGACCCGGAGTCCGCTCACTACGTCACCGGCTGGCCGCGGCCGACCGACTTCGGCACGGTCGCCGTCGACCCGGCCGATGCGCCGATCGGTGCCGCCTGGTTCCGGTTCTTCACCGCCGACGACCCCGGCTACGGGTTCGTCGGACCCGACGCGCCCGAGTTGACCATCGGGGTGGCCGCGCAGTGGCGCGGGCAGGGTGTCGGGCGGGCACTGTTGCGGGCGACGCACGAGCAGGCGCGGCAGGCCGGGCTGGCTCGGGTCAGTCTGAGTGTGGAGCGCGGGAATCCGGCTCGGCGGCTCTACGTCGCGGAGGGATACCGGACCGTCACGAGCGGCCGCGACTCGGACACCATGGTGCTGGACCTGCGTCGACGCGGGGGGTGATCGCGGTGCGGGACGAACACCCTGCCGTCACGTCCCGACTCTCACCGGCCGTCAAGGTAGCGCAGGACGGACAGCACCCTGCGGTGGTCTCCGTCCGAAACGGACAGATCCAGCTTCGCGAAGATGTTGGCCACGTGCTTCTCGATCGCGCGTTCGGTGACCACGAGTCGACGGGCGATCGCGGAGTTCGTCCTGCCCTCGGCCATCAGGGCCAGTACCTCGCGTTCGCGTGGGGTCAGCTTGTCCAGCTGACTGTCGCGGCGGGAGCCGAACAGCTGCGTCACGACCTCGGGGTCCAACGCGGTGCCGCCCGCGGCGATCCGGTCCAGGGCCCCGGTGAACTCGTCGAGATCCGTCACGCGTTCCTTGAGCAGGTAGCCGACGCCGGACGACCCGTCGGCGAGCAGTTCGCGCACGAACCTGGTCTCCACGTACTGCGAGAACAGCAGCACGCCCAGCGTCGCATCGGCTTGTCGCAGTTCCCGTGCCGCACGCAGGCCCTCGTCGGTGTGGCTGGGTGGCATCCGGATGTCGATCACCGCCACGTCGGGCTTGTGTTCTCCGACGGCGGCGATCAGCGCGACCGGGTCGCCGACCGCCGCGACCACCTCGTGGCCGCGCATCCCCAGCAGCTGGGCCAGTCCTTCACGCAGGATCGCGGAGTCCTCGGCGATCACGATCCGCACCGTCGTCAGCCCCCCACGTGCATCGGCAGCTCGATGGTGACGACCGTAGGCCCCCCTTCCGGACTCTCGACAGCCAGGCTGCCGTCCACCGTGCCGACCCGCTCGGTCAGCCCACGCAGGCCCGTGCCCCCGCCGTCGAGACCGGCACCGCCCCTGCCGTCGTCGCGGACCGTCAGCACCAGCCGCCCGGCCACCGCCGCCAACTCGATGGACGCCCGGTCCGCGCCGCTGTGTTTGGTGACGTTGGTCAGCAGCTCCGCGACCGAGAAGTACGCGATGGTCTCGATCGCCTCGGTGGGCCGCTCGGGCAGCGCTGCCCGCACGTCCACCGGGATCGGGCTGCGTGCGGCGAGCGTGGCCAGCGCGGTCTCCAGGCCCGCGTCCAGAGCGGGCGGGTGGATGCCGCTGACCATGACCCGCAGCTCGGCGATGCCGTCCTTCGCGTGGCCGAGCGCCGCGGTGAGCAGGTTGCGGCTCTGCGGCGAGATGTCCTCGCCCAGCGTCTCGTTGAGCATGGTCAGGCTCATCGCCAGCGCGACCATCCTGGCCTGCACGCCGTCGTGCAGGTCCCGCTCGATCCGCCGCAGCGTCGCGGCGACGTCCTCGATGGCGTACGCCCTGGACCGCTCCAGGTCCCGGATCCGGGCTGCGGCACTCGTCTCGCCACCGAGCAGGTTCCGCACCAGGAACCGGTCCAGCAACAGGAAAGCGCGCACCGCCCACGGCGACACGACCAGCACTGCCGCGCCGATCACGCACACCAGCAGGATCCCGCCCCAGCTCCGCGCGGCGAACCCGTAGGCGACGTAGGCCCGCTGTCCGGCGCCCACGTCGGAGAAGTTCACGCCCAGCGCGTACTGCACGGGTGAGGTGAGCGCGATCAGGCCCGATGCCCACGTCCACACCAGCAGCAACAGGCCTGCCGCATCCAGCGGCACGGCCAGCAGCAGGAACCCGATCACGCGCCAGCCGACCCGATCACGCAGGCCCGCCGACACCCTGGGCAGGAATCCCTTCGGCGGCCGGAACGGAGCGGGCGGCGGGATCTGGGTGCCCACCAGGTGGTTGGTGAGCCTGCGCCGCAGCGACCCGAACCACCGCGCCCCCGGCACCGCCCACGAGATCAGCGGCACGCCCAGGGCGGTGATCGCCAGGCCCGCGCCCAGGGCCAGCGACGCGATCGCGTAGAGGACGCCGAACACGGTGAGTGGCGCCACGAACACGAGGTAGCCGGCCTCGCGCCGGGCGCGGGGGGTCAGCGGTTCCCGCAGGAACCGCTGCGCGACCGCCGACCCGTTGCCCACCGGCGCAGTCTCGCCGACGCCTGCCGCCGCGGGCCAGCCGGTTGGCACTCCCGGACAGGGTTCGGTTGTCCCCACCCTCAGTGCCGCCGCCAGACCGTGGTCCGCGTGCTGTCCCGGCTCTCCAGCCGGCCCGTGTCGGGCACGTCGTAGTCGGCGAGCCGCTCGAAACCGGTGCGCGGGAAGTACTCCCGGCCCGGGTCGCCGAGCAGCACGTCGGTCGCGGTGGCCCTGGCCACGAACGGCAGCACCCGGGCCACCATGTCCACGTCGTAGCAGACGTCCCCGGCCAGCACGACGTCCGCGTCGCCACCCGTGGAGTCCAGCACGTCGGCCAGTTCCGCCGCGATCGTGACCCCGTTGGTCTGCGCGTTCACCCCGATCGCCAGCACCGCGAGCGGGTCGACGTCGACGGCCCGGACCGCGCTGGCTCCGGCCAGCGCCGCCGCGATCGCGACCAGGCCGGACCCGGACGCGATGTCCAGCACCCGCCTGCCCGCGACGATCGCCGGGTGGTCGAGCACGTACCGGGCCAGCGCCTGGCCGCCGGCCCAGGCGAACGCCCAGTACGGCACGTCGCCGCCGGTGCGTTCCCACAGCGTGAACGGGTCGTCCTCGGTCTGGCGCAAGGTGATCTCCTGGGCCAGTGGGACCGGTGCGGGCCGCGTGTTGGCCAGCACGAAGTCCGGCCCGGGCAGCGTCACGGGCTCGCGGGTTCGGGCGCGGCTACGTCCGGGTCGTCCTCGGTGAAGGCCATCTCCGGCGGCGGGCGGCGGAAGCCGCGGGTCAGGTACACGAGGTACAGGATGCCGATGGCCAGCCAGCTCAGCCCGAGGATCTTCGCCGTCGACTCGAGATTGGTCAGCAGCCAGATGTCGATCGCGGCACCGACCACCGGCAGCGACGATGTTCAACAGCACGTTCCTGGGTCCGCGCAGCGTGCCCCGGCGGATCGCCATGGCCAGTACGCAGATGTTGACGAACGTGAACGCGGTGAACGCGCCGAAGTTGATGAACGACACCGACGTGCTCGGGTTCAGCGACGCGCGACGAGCCCGACGATCCCGATCAGCCACGATGTTGAGCACGGGGGTGTGGAACTTCGCGGTGCAGGTAGCCGAAGACCTTGCGCGGCAGCACGTTGTCCCGGCCCATCGCGTACAGCAGCCGGGACGCGCTGGCCTGCGCCGCGATGCCGGACGCGAACTGGGTGACGACCAGCCCGGCCAGGAAGACCGAGGAGAACAGGTCGCCGCCGATCGCCTTGGCGATGTCGAACGCCTCCGAGTCGGAGTCGACGGGTGCAGCCGGAGTGCGACGAGCTGGGTGGCGTAGGACGCGACCACGAAGATCACGCCGCCGATGATGGTGACCAGCACGATCGCCCTGCGGGATGGTGCGCTTGGGCTCCTTGGTCTCCTCGGTGAGCGTGGTGATCGCGTCGAAGCCGAGGAAGGAGTACGCGGCGATGGCCGCGCCCGCGGCGATCGCGGACGACCGTGGTCGCGAGTTGCCGAACGGCGTGCCGGAGAACGATCGCGGCGGGGCCGTCCGCGCCGGACGTGCCGCAGCGACAGCACCACGAAGAACACCAGGACCAGGACCTGCAAGCCCATGAGCAGCAGGTTGCGCGTTGGCGGCGAGCTTGATGCCGACGGACGTTCAACGCCGTGGTGACCAGCGATGAACGCGAGGATCCACACCCAGTCGGCACGCCGGGGAACTGGCGGCCGAGGAACGACGCGCCGATCAGCCAGATCACCATCGGCAGGAAGAAGTAGTCCAGCAGCACGGCCCAGCCGACCAGGAAGCCGACCGGCGTCGATGGCGCGCGGGTGTAGGTGTAGGCGGAGCCGGCCACCGGGAAGCGCGGCGGCCATCCGGCCGTAGCTGACGGCGGTGAACAGCATGGCGACCAGCGCCAGCAGCGTACGCGGTCGGCACGGCGTCGCCGGTGCTGTCGGCGAGCTCGCCGAACGTGCCGAGCACGATCATCGGGGCCATGTAGGCGAGCCCGAACAGGACGACCGACCGCAGGGTCAGCGTCCTGGTCAGCCTGGGTGGCGCGGTTGCGTCATGACCGCGGTCCGTCGCGAGAGATCAGTCGGTGGGCCGCCTGGTCGGGCTGCCAGCGGTCTCGGGTCGATCCGGCCCTGGTAGACGGGCAGTGTCGACGGGGCCGGCCGTCGGTCGAACTGCGGCCCACATCCGGTTGAGGCCTGCGGTGCCGTACTGCGCGCACCCGGGTCACGTCGTCCAGGTCGATGCACGTCGGTCAGCACCTCGGCGGCGCCGGTCGGCGCTCGACGCGCACCCGGCCCTCGGGGTCGACGATCGAGGCTCTGCCCGACGCCGGCGGAGCGGCGGCGTTCACGCTGAGCACGCAGACCTGGTTGACGATGGCGTTGGCCCTGGTGAGCACGAGTTCCTGCGCACGGTCGCTGGTCGTCGTCCTGCGTCGGGCGTGATGATCGACCTCCGGCGCCCAGCCAGGCCAGTTGGCGGGTCACCTCGGGGAACCAGGCGTCGTAGCAGATGGACAGGCCGATGCGTGCCGATGTCGGGGATGTCGAAGACGACGAACTCGGTGCCCGGCTCGTAGGGCTCGTAGGGGCGCCACGGGAAGCACTTCCGGTAGGAGGCGACGAGTCCGCCCTCGGGCGAGAACGCGACGGCGGTGTTGTACGCCCCGCCGCCGGGCGCCTCTTCGGACACCGTGCCGGGCACCAGCCAGACGCCCAGGTCGCCGGCGAGTTCGGCGAGCGCCGTGACGCGCGGGCCGTCCAGCGGTTCGGCGAGCCTGCCCAGTCTCGATGGCGTCGCCGAACATGTGCAGCTCGGGATAGACGACCAGGGCCGTGCCGGGGAACCGGCGCAGCACGCCGGTCACGTGCGCGGCGAACTCCGCGACGTCGCCGCCGCGGCTCGTGGCTCGGCTTGAACCAGGGCGATCGGCAGGGAACGCGACATGGGCACAGGATGATCCACGCATCCGGACCCGGCAACGGCCGGACGGGTCAGAACCGGACAAGCACCAGGGTCTGGTCGTCGTGCCGCTTCGGGCGCGGCCACCTGCCGCCATCCGGGTCCGCGGCCTCGGCCACCCGAACCGCGTCGAGCACGGCCGCCGGTCCGTCGGCCACGGCCAGCGCCAGGACCTGCGGCCACTCGAACAGGTGATAGTCGTCGACACCGCAGGACACGCCGTCGGTGGCCAGTAGCGCGTGTGTCGCGGTCGCGCGCGGCCAGGTCGCGGTGCGGGCGTGCGTGGCGGCTTCGGGCACGGCCTCGGCGACCCAGAAGCCACCGTCGACGTTGCGCAGTTGCCGCGCCTTCGCGCCCGACGTGCGCAGCGCGGCCGCGTGCTCCGGGCCGTAGCCGCCGCCGTCGCGCAGCCGCTGCCGGTAGCCGCCGGGGCGGATCACGCCGGTCAACCGGTCGTCGACCAGCGGTTCGGCGCCCTGATCGGTGAAGACCACGATCGGGCTGTCCGCCAGGACGAGGCCGTCGATCTCCTCGTCGGTCCAGCGCAGGATCGCGACCGTGCTCGACGGCGCCGCGCCCGGTACCAGCGCGTAGTCCTTGGCGACCCGCTCGATCGACTCGGCGAGCAGCGCCGTGAGGTCACCGGTCGGCTCGTCGACCAGGCGGGCGGTCAGCGCGCCGCACAGTCGCTCGGCGTACCAGCCGCCGGAACGCTCGCCCTGGCGCAACGACGTGGCGCCGTCGGCGACGACGACCGCGTGCGGCAGCCGGACGACCCGGTCCTCGGTTGGCCGCTCCCGGCCGTCGATACCGCCTCCCGGCGACTCGGCGACTGCGATGCTCGGTTCGGCCACGGCATCAGGCTATTCGGCGGGCCGCCAGACGAAGTACCGCAGGAAGAACTGGATGAGCGGGCCGATGCCCAGCGCGTAGAGCACGGTGCCGACACCGACCGTGCCGCCCAGCAGCCAGCCGATCACCAGCACCGCGACCTCGATACCGGTGCGCACCAACCGGATCGACCAGCCGGTGCGCCCGGCCAGGCCGGTCATCAGGCCGTCGCGCGGGCCGGGGCCCAGCCGGGCGCCGACGTAGATCGCGGTGGCCAGCCCGTTGAGCACGATCGCGCCGACCAGCATCGGCACCCGCACCGCGAGCGCGTCGGGCTGCGGCACGGTCGCCAGCACGGCGTCGATGGACAGGGCGACGAGCGCGATGTTCGCGATCGTGCCGATGCCTGGCCGCTGGCGTAACGGAATCCATGCGAGCAGGACGACCAGTCCGGTGATCGCGGTGACCGTCCCGAAGTCCAGGCCGAGCCGCTTGCTCACGCCGTCGTGGAACACGTCCCACGGGTCGAGGCCCAGATGCGCGCGGACCAGCAGGCCGTCGCTGGCGCCGTAGAGGGCCAGGCCGACGGCCAGCTGCGGCAGCCTGCGCACCGGGGAGACGGTGACCGGGACGCTGGTGAGGACGGGGGCAGCCATGCCGCCATCCTGACCTAGATTGGCCTTCAATTCGAGAGCCAATTATGCAAAAGTGGCCCAATGAGCGTTGACGTGGCCCAAGGTGGCCGGGTGTCCGCCCGTCGATTGGTCGAGCTGCTGGGGTCGTGGCGGGAACCGCGGACCCGGCACCCGTCGGCCGACCTGGCGGACGCGATCCGGCTGCTCGCGCAGGAGGGCCGGTTGCCCGCGGGCACCCGGCTGCCCGCGGAGCGCGACCTGGCCGAGGCGCTGACCGTGAGCCGGACGCTGGTCACCAAGGCCGTCGACGAGTTGCGCGAGGAGGGCGTGGTCGCCAGCAGGCAGGGCTCGGGTTCGTGGATCACCGCGCAGGACCGGACCGAGGTGCCCGAGGCCCCGGAGCGGCCGCACCTGATCGACCTGGCCAGGGCATCGCCGGAAGCCGTGCCCGCATTGCTGGGAGCGGTCGAGGCGGCGACCCGGCGGCTGCCCGCTCTGCTGCGGGGGCACGGCTACCAGCCGCACGGCCTGCCGGAACTGCGGGAGGCCGTGGCGGCGCGCTATCGGGCACGCGGGCTGGCCACGACGGCCGACCAGATCGTGGTGACGGCCGGTTCGCACCACGCTTTCGTGCTGCTGCTGCGGTTGCTCGTCCAGCCGGGTGATCGTGTGCTCGTGGAGCAACCGACGTACCCGAACGCGCTGGACGCGTTGCGCGCCGGTCTGGCTCGGCCGGTCCCGGTGACGATGACCGACGACGGCTGGTCCGTGGACGACATCGAGGCAGCGCTGCGGCAGTCGTCGCCCCGGCTGGCCTACCTGGTGCCCGACTTCCACAATCCGACCGGCCACCGGATGCCCGCCGCGGACCGGGCGCGGCTCGCGGCGGCGTTGCGGCGGACCCGCACGATGGCAGTCGCCGACGAGACCCTGGTGGAGCTGGACCTGGACGGCGACCCGCTGGCCGGACCGCCGCCGCTGGCCGGGTTCGCGCCGGACCTGGTGCTGACGGTCGGCTCGGCCAGCAAGTCGCACTGGGGTGGGCTGCGGATCGGCTGGGTGCGCGCGCCCGCCGAACTGGTGGACCGCATCGTGTCCATCCGGTCGGCGGTGGATCTGGGGGCTCCGGTGTTCGAGCAACTGGTGCTGACAGAGCTGCTCACCGACCCGGAACCCGTGCTGCGGCAACGTCGAGCGGAGCTGGCGCACCGGCGGGACGTGCTGTTCGCGGCACTGGCCGAGCACTGTCCGCAGTGGACCTATCGGCGGCCGGGCGGCGGGCAGAGCGTGTGGTGCAGGCTCGACGAACCGATCGGCACCCGGTTGGCGGTGGCAGCGGAGTCGTACGGTCTGCGGGTGGTACCGGGGTCTCGGTTCACTGTGGACGGTGACTGGGAGCGCTGGCTGCGGGTGCCGTTCACGTTGCCGCCCGCCGAGTTGACCGAGGCCGTGGTGCGGCTGGGCAGGCTGGCCAGGGCGGTCGGCGGCCGGGGTGGTGGTGGTGGCGCGGGTCCGGTGCCGGTGGCGTGAATCGAGGTGTCCCGGTGCCGTGGGGCACACGGCACCGGGACGTGGTCCCGACCTGCCGTGGAGACGCGGTGAGCAGGCCGGGTAGTTCGGTGGGGTCAGGGACGTCGCACGCTTGGTTGATCACCCCGACCATCGCCCGCCACTGGCCCGACCGTCCGGTGAGGCCCCGTCCCTGCCGTGGTCATGTTTACACCGCTCGGGTCGTTTGTGCTGTTTAGCGGCATGATCCACCCGGAAGGGCGGATCGCTGCGCCCGTCCGGTGGACCCGGCCACGCTCCGTCCACAGTCACCTCATCGGGTGATTTCCACGTCCGGACCGGCGAGTCGGGCAGTGGGCCGACAAGGTGTTCCCATGAATGGGGACGGCATGAGCGACGGCACCGCCCTGCGGTTGACCGAACTGCTCGACCGGATGCGCCCGCACTCACATGGCCTGGTGCTGCACGACCCGGACGGCCCGGCGGAGTCGCTGGTGCACGCCGGTGAACTCGTGGCGGTGCCGGAGGCCGTGCCCGCCGCGGGCGAACGGCTCGGGTCCCGGCTGGACCGGATCGTCCCCGCGGCCGGTGGTGATCTGGTCCGGCTGACGCTGCGGCCGGACGTGCGGCGGCGATGCGTCGAACTGGCGGCCGAGCTGCCACCGGAACTCGGTGTCGCGCCGCACCATGTGCACCTGGGTGCGCCCGTCATGTTCGGCATGCCGGTGATGTTCGGCACCGGAGCGGAGGCCGGCCCCGCGAGTGAACCGCCGGCGCCGCCGGTGGAGGTTTGGCGGCCGACCGTGACCGTCGCCTTGCTGGACACGGGCTTGGACCCGCACCCGTGGTTCGCGCCGCGGCCATGGCTGTCGGAGTGGGGATTGTCGCCGGAGGTGCTGGACCCGGAGTTCGTACGGGACCGGGATCGCCAGGCGGGGCATGGGACGTTCGTCGCCGGGGTGCTGCTGCAGCACGCGCCCGGCGTGACCATTCGGCACCACCGCAGTTTGTCGTCGCTGGGCATGACGGACGACGTCACGGTCGCGACCGCATTGCGCCAGGTGCACGCGCGGGCGGCGGCGCGTGGTGAGCGGATCGATATTGTCGTGCTCACGGCCGGCTGCCACACCACGGACGACAGGTGTCCGCCCGCGCTGACGCGGCAGTTGGAGCGGCACCCGTCGAGCGTCGTGGTCGCGGCGGCAGGCAACGACGGTACGGATCGCCCGTTCTGGCCCGCCGCGCTGCCGTCGGTCATCGGCGTCGGGGCGACAGCGCAGGACGGGACGCCGGCCGCGTTCTCCAATCGCGGGGACTGGGTGGACGCGACGGCGCCGGGGGTGGACGTGGTGAGCAGTTTCGTGCGGCTGCTGCCGGGTGAAGAGGGTGTCGCGCCCGGTACGACGACGAGGATCTATGGGGCGGCGACGTGGAGCGGCACGTCGTTCGCCGCGCCGAAGATTGCCGCCGACATCGCTGTGGCCCTGCACGGGGGAATGTCGCCCGACGAGGCCCGCTCGACGGTCCGGCGGCCGCTCGTTCAGGCGATGCAGTGATGGTCCTGATAGGACTTTCGCAGCCGCCGCACTGAGATGGAGAATTGGTAAGCGCCATCTCCCCGGCGCTCGCCGCTTGACCAGCGCGAGTTGACCACCGAACGGTCGAGACCGGCCGCTACCTCGCGCACGACGGCCATCCCATGACCGCCACAACGCCATCCAGGACGGATCGACCACTCGATGGCCAGGACCGGCCGCCGTCCGGCACGAGACGTCCACTCAACGACCAACACACCGCCACCCCGGCGGGAGATGACCACCCGATGGCCAACACGGCCGCCCGCTACTCCGGGCTGACCATTCGAGCCGAGACCTGCGACTGTCTCCCGCGAGACGAGCGCTGCCTCCCGCGAGACGAGCGCTGCCTCCCGCGAGACAACCGCTGCCTCCCGCGAGACGAGCGTTGCCTACCGCGAGATGACCGCTCAATGGCCAACACGGCCGTCACCTGTGCGAACCGACCGTTCGATGGTCGAGACCGACCGCCGTCCGGCACGAGACGTCCACACAGCGACCAACACACCGCCACCCCGGCGGGAGATGACCACCCGATGGCCAACACGGCCGCCCGCTACCCCGGGCCGACCATTCGCGCCGAGACCTGCGACTGTCTCCCGCGAGATGACGCTGTCTCCCGCGAGATGAGCGCTGCCTCCCGCGAGCACGACCGCTGCCTCCCGCGAGATGACCGCTCAATGGCGAACACGGTCGTCACCTGGGCGAACCGACCGTTCGATGGTCGAGACCGGCCCCCGTCGTGCGCGGGCTGGCCGACCGCGGACACCTTTGTCGGCCGCTCGGCGGGATCGTCGGTCGGCAGGTCGCGTGGCCGCTCGCTGGTGGCCGCTCGCTGGTGGCTGGTGGCTGGTCGCTGGTGGCCCGATCAGGGGCTCGTTGCGGTCGACTGGGCACTCGTTCGTGCGAATCGGTCCGATGAGGGGAGCCATATCCGTCCTTGCCACATCGGAAAGTCGCCGATGAGCGAAACTTCCGAAGGGAGCGCGATTTTCGTGTCTGAACAACAGGTCTCAGACCTGGTCGAGCGGGCTGTGGCGGGAGACGACTCGGCCTGGCGGGCGTTGGTCGAGCAGTATCGGACCGTGGCGTGGTCGGTGGCTCGGGCGCACGGGCTGGCCGCTGCCGACGCTGCCGACGTCGTGCAGGCCACCTGGTTGAACCTCGCCCAGCACCTCCACGCCATCCGCGAGCCGGACCGGCTCGCGGGCTGGTTGGCGACCGTGGCCCGGCGGGAGTCGTTGCGGGTGCTCGCGGTCCGTCGGCAAGAGTTCGAACTGTCCGATGTGGAGTCCGATCTCGCTGGGCCGGAATCCACCGCAGTGGACCGGGACAGCGATCGCGCGCTGTGGCTCGCGCTGGACCGCCTGCCCGACCGCTGCCGGACCTTGCTTCGGCTGCTCGCCTCCGCACCCGACCTCAGCTACGCCCAGGCCGCTCGCGCGCTCGGCATCAAACCGAGCAGCGTCGGCCGCACCCGCGGTCGCTGCCTCGCTGTACTGCGCCGCCAACTCGAATGCGAGGGCCTCGCGCTGTGACCGCAACAGACCTGCTGCTCCGCCAGCTCAAGTGCGAAGGCTCCGCAGTGACCACAACGAGCATGCCGCATCGCCGACTCGAACGTGCGAGCCCCCCTGTGACCGCAACAGACCTGCCCCTCCGCCGCTCAAGTGCGAAGGCTCCGCAGTGACCACAACGAGCATGCCGCATCGCCGACTCGAACGTGGGAGCCCCGCTGTGACCGGACACATCATCCCGAGTCGCCGGCTGAAGTGCGAGGGACTCGCGCCATGACCGAACTGGACCTCCTGCGCCGCCTGGCCGCTGCCTTTGACCGCGTCGATCCCCTGCCGGACGGCATATCCACTGCGGCTGAGCGGGCCGGTCAGCTCGTCGGGCCTGCGACGACGTGGACACCGCTGGCCCTGGTCGCCGGTGGCGAGGGCATGCGGGGGGATGTCGCCCTTCTCGGGTTCGCCCGGCTGCGCCATCGCGTCGACGTGCAGATCGAGTGCTCGGACACCGTTCGGTTGACCGGCCTCGCTTCCGGTGGCGAGGTGTGGGTTCGGTGGCCGGACGGCGAGCGGCAGGCCCCGGTCGACGACATCGGTCGGTTCACTCTCACCGGGCTTCCTCGCGGGCCGCTGTGCATCGTCCTGCGCCTGCCCGGCCGGCCCGACGCCGTTGGGCCGTGGTTCGTCGGATGACTGAACTCGCCCGGCAGCACCAGCACGTGTTGACACTGGTGGATCGCGGTCGGTTGACCGATGCGGGGACTGCCGGACGTGCACTGCTGCGCGCTGCTTCCCGCGCCGATCCCGCTCTGGTGCCCTCCGTCCGACTGACACTGGCGTGGATCGAGCTGGACCGCGGCCGCCTCGCCGGCTGCGCCGCCCAGCTCGCCGCGGCGCGGCCCGGGTTGGTCGGTGTCGAGTTGGCTCGGGCCGAGTGTCTGGGCGGACTCCTGCACTGCGCTGCCGGCGACTATTCGGCCGCCGTCGGCGTGTTGACAGCCGTGCTGCCGAGACTGCGCGATGACCATCGCTGGCTGGCCAACGCGCTCGTCGGGCGCGGCACCGCTGCCGGATACCTGCGCCGACCCGTCGGGGCGGACGCCGATTTCGCTGTGGCTGCCCGCTTGTACGCCGGGATCGGCGAGCGGGCTCGCGCGGCCGCCTGTCTGCACAATCGCGGTTTCGTCGCGCTCCAGGCCGGTGACCTGCCGCTTGCCCTCCGCCGGTTCAGCGAAGCCGAGCAGGCCGGGCTGCAGCCCGCCCGGCATCCCGAGGTGATGGTCGACCGCGCGCAGGCGCTCGTCGCCGCCGGGCTGACCACGGACGCGCGCGGCGTGCTGGCCAAGGCCGCCGCACTACTCGCCGAAGCCGGCCGGGACACCAAGCTCGCCGAGGCCACACTCGCCGTGGCCCACTGCGCCGCCCGCTCCGGCCAGCATCGCATCGCTGCCGACGCGGCCGCCCGGGCCGGTGAGTTGTTCGGTCGGCAGGGCCGTGCCTCATGGCGGCCCGCTGCTCTGGCCGTCGAGTTGGCCGTGCGTGGCGGGGCCCCGCAGGTGGTGCGGCGGGTGGCCGCCGAGTGCGACCGCTACGGCTGGTCGCTGTCCGCCGCCGAACTCCGGTTGGCCGCTGCCGACACCGCGCCGCCGGGCGTCGCGCGAGCGCTGCTCGCCGAGGTCGCCGCTGGCCGGCACTCCGGTCCGGCCCCGGTCCGCGCGTTGGGCTGGTTGGCCAGGGCGAAACTGGCTGACGATCGGCGTGCCGTGTTCGCCGCCTGCCGGGCCGGGTTGGCCGCCGTGCGCCGGGACTCCGCGAGCATGGGCGCCTGGGAGCTGCGGGCCGGGATGGCCGCGCACACCATTGCCCTGGCCGAGTTGGGTCTGCTCGCCGCGCTCGCGTGCGGACGGCCCAGGACCGTGTTGCGCTGGACGGACAGTTGCCGCTCGGTGGACCGGCCGACCGTGCTGCCACCGGCCGATCCTGAGCAGGCGGCACGGTTGGTGGCCCTGCGATCGGCGATCTCGACCGGCGGCTCACCCGGCCGGGTGCGACGGCTGGAGCGCCAGGTGCGCGCGCTGGACCTCGCCGGTGACGCCACCGCGGCCGACGGGCGGGACTGGACGTTTCCCGAATTGGCCACGGCTCTCGGCGGCGCCGCTCTGGTGAGTTATCTGGTGCACGACGGGCAGTTGTGCGCCGTGTCCGTTGTGGATGGACAGTGCCGTTTTCACCGACTTGGCCGGGCTTCCGTGGTGCACCAGGCGATCCGCGGACTGCGCTTCCAGGCGACACTCGGCTCGCGGCGGGGTGACCGCGCGGCGGCGGCCGCCGCGGCCGAACTCGACTCGCTGCTCGGCCCTATCCATGGTGTCCGACCGCTCGTGGTGGTGCCGGTCGGCGCGTTGCACGCTCTGCCGTGGGCCGCACTGCCCTCCTGCACGGGTCGGCCGGTGACGGTGACGCCGTCCGTCGGCGCCTGGCTGCGTGCCCGGGCCGCGAACGCGCCGACCAGCGGTGGGCGGGTGTGGCTGGCGGGACCCCGACTGCGGCACGCCGGCGGTGAGGCGCGGTCGCTGCACACCCGGTACGGCGGGTGGCTGCGCACCGGCAGGGCGGCGACCGTACCGGCGGCGCTGGCCGCGATCGACGGGGCCGACCTGGTGCACATCGCGGCACACGGCCGCTTCCGCGAGGACCAGCCGCTGTTCTCCTGTGTGGAGCTGGCCGACGGGCCGCTGTTCGGCTACGACGTGCAACGGCTGGCCCGGCCGCCCCGGCAGGTCGTGCTCTCGGCGTGCGACGCGGGGCGAGCAGCGGTGTGGCCGGGTGGCGCCGCGATCGGGATGGCGACGGCGCTGCTGCGCTGCGGCACCGCGACCGTCGTGGCGAGCGTGCTGCCGGTGCCCGACCACCAGACGGTCGGGTTGGTCACCGATCTGCACGCCGGACTGGCTGCCGGTCAGGCCCCGGCCGCGGCGCTGGCGGCCGCGCAGGCGAAGCACGGGCACCTGGGCTTCGTCTGTCTGGGTGCCGGGTGACGCAAACGTTTGTCCACAGGTCCGGCTACTTGTCCCCAAGTGTGGACAACCGGGATATCGCCTGGTCCAGCACGTCGTCCTGCTTGCAGAACGCGAATCGGACGAGGTGCCGCCACTGCTCGGGGTGGTCGGTGAAGCCCTGCACGGGCACGGCCGCGACGCCGATCAGCTCGGGCAGCGCCCAGCAGAAATCGGCGCCGTCGGTGTAGCCGAGCGGGCGCACGTCGGCGCACACGAAGTACGTCCCGGCGGACGGGCGGACGGCGAAACCGGCCTTGGCCAACCCCGCGGACAGGCGGTCGCGCTTGGTCTGCAGCGAGTCGCGCAGGCCGTCCACCCAGGGCAGCTCGGTGCGCAATGCGTGGGCGACGGCCGGCTGGAAGGGTGCGCCGCCGACGAACGTGAGGAACTGCTTGGTGGCCCGCACGGCCGCGACCAGCGGGGCGGGCCCGCAGGCCCAGCCGATCTTCCAGCCGGTGCAGTTGAACGTCTTGCCCGCGCTGGACACGGTGATGGTGCGCTCGGCCATGCCGGGCATGGTGGCCAGCGGGGTGTGTTCGCGGCCGTCGTAGAGCAGGTGTTCGTAGACCTCGTCGGTGACGGCCACCAGGTCGTGCTCCCGGCAGACGAAGGCGATCTCGGCGAGTTCGCCGTCGGTGAACACGGTGCCGGTCGGGTTGTGCGGCGAATTGATCAGTACGACCCGGGTGTTCGGCCGGACGGCCGCGTGCAGGGCCTCGACGTCCAGCGCGAACCGCCCGTCCTCGGCTTCGCGCAGCCCGACCACCCGCCGGGTGGCGCCGGCGAGCGCGACGGCGGCCGCGTACGAGTCGTAGTAGGGCTCGATGACGATCACCTCGTCGCCCGGTCCGACCAGGGCGAGCATGGCGGCGGTGATCGCCTCGGTGGCGCCGACCGTGACCAGGACCTCGGTGTCCGGGTCGTAGGCGGTGCCGTAGCGGGTGCGGTGCTCGGCGATCGCCGTGCGCAGTTCGGGGATGCCGGGGCCGGGCGGGTACTGGTTGACGCCGTCGGCGATGGCCGTTCGGGCGACCTCGAGCATGGCGGCGGGACCGTCGGTGTCCGGGAAACCCTGGCCGAGGTTGATGGCGCCGGTCCGCTGGGCCAGGGCGGTCATCTCGGCGAAAATCGTGGACGTGAACGGCCGCATCCGCGGCACGAGAACTGGCTGGCGCACGGCTCGACCCTGCCATACCGGCGGGAAACGTCCCACCACTCCCGGCACGCGGTCACAATGGGGGGTGGAGCAACTGACCCCGGCCGAGTTGAGCAAGCGGCATGCCCTGCGCCGGATGAAGGCCGTCGCCGGTGGCTTGCTGCTCACGGCGGCGATCGTCTACATCCTGACCACGGTGTTCGGGGGTCCGGCGTGGGTCGGCTACGTGCGCGCGACCGCCGAGGCGAGCATGGTCGGCGCGCTGGCCGACTGGTTCGCGGTGACGGCGTTGTTCCGCAGGCCACTGGGCCTGCCGATCCCGCACACGGCGATCATTCCGACCCGCAAGGACGCGCTGGGCGAAAATCTGGGTGACTTCGTCAGCGCGAACTTCCTGGCCGAAGAGGTGGTCCGCGACCGGCTACGCAGGGTGGGCATCGCGGCGCGGCTGGGTACGTGGCTCTCGGACCAGGACCACGCCGAGCGGGTCACACAGGAACTGGCCACGATGGTCAGGGGCGCGGTGACCGTGCTGCGCGACGAGGACGTCCAGGCGGTCATCGAGCAGGCCATCGTGGCGAAGATCATGGAGGTCCCGTGGGGGCCGCCGCTGGGCAAGCTGCTGGAGCGGATCACGGCCGACGGTTCGCACCACAAGCTGGTCGACCTGCTGTGCGACCGGGCCTACGACTGGGTCCGCGACAACCACTCGACGGTGCTGCGGGTCGTCTCGGAACGTTCGCCGAGCTGGTCACCCAGGTTCGTGGACTCGCTGCTGGCCGACCGGGTCTACAACGAGGTGCTGGGCTTCGCGTGGGCGGTGAAGACGGACGTCAACCACCCGATGCGGCTGGCCATCGACACGTTCCTCACCGAGTTCTCGCACGACCTGCAGACCGACCCGGACACGATGAAGCGCGCCGAGCAGGTCAAGCACCAGGTGCTGGAGCACCCGGAGGTCAAGAACCTGATCAACTCGGCGTGGGGCACGGCGAAGCGGATGCTGCTGGACGCGGCCGAGGACCCGTCGAGCCAGTTGCGGATCCGGGTGCGGGACGGCCTGGCGTCGCTGGGTGCGCGGGTGGCGGACGAGGACCCGCTGCGCGAGAAGATCGACGGCTGGCTGGAGAACGCGGCGGGGTACGTGGTCCGCAACTACTCGTCCGAGATCACCACGCTCATCTCCGACACGGTGGCCAGGTGGGACGCGCAGGAGACGTCACGGAAGATCGAGCTGCAGGTCGGGCGAGACCTGCAGTTCATCCGGATCAACGGCACGGTCGTCGGCGCGTTGGCGGGCTTGATCATCTACTCGATCTCGCAGTTGTTCTGACCGCTCGGGGTCAGCCGGCCCAGGGGCGAGCGGGACAGCTCCGCCAACACGCCAGGCCCGAGGCCGCGGCCTGCTCGGCGCGAGGTCGTTCGTCGCGCGGCCAGGAAGGTTCCGGGGGTGGATCCAGTTGGATCCTGATGTGACCTCCGCGATGGATGCCCCGGTGCCGCTGTCCGTGCTCGATCTCGCGCCGGTGCCTGCCGGGTCGACCAGCGCGCAGGCGCTGCGGGCCACGATCGAGCTGGCCAGACAGACCGAGCGGCTCGGGTACGGGCGGTTCTGGCTGGCCGAGCATCACAACATGCCCGGGATCGCGAGTTCGGCACCTGCCGTGCTGATCGGGCAGGTCGCCGCCGCCACCTCGACCATCCGCGTGGGGTCCGGGGGTGTGATGTTGCCCAACCATCCGCCGCTGGTCGTGGCCGAGCAGTTCGGCATGTTGACCGCCCTGCACCCGGACCGGATCGACCTCGGTCTGGGCCGCGCCCCTGGCACCGATCCCCGGACGGCGCGGGCGTTGCGGCGGTCGGCCGGTCCGCTGTCCGCGGACGACTTTCCGGACCAGCTCGACGAACTGCTCTCGTACTTCGACGCCGACGAACACGCGGTGCCGGCGGCAGGCAACCGGCCGCCCGTGTGGCTACTCGGCTCCAGCGGTTACAGTGCCCAACTCGCTGGGACACTGGGGATGCCGTTCGCGTTCGCCCACCATTTCAGCGCCGGCAACACATTGCCCGCCATCGAGTTGTACCGGCGCTGTTTCCGGCCGTCCACCGCGCTCGACCAGCCGTACGTGATGGTCGCCACCGCCGTGATCGTGGCCGATGACGATGCGCGCGCCGAGTGGCTGGCCGGGCCGACCGCGCTGTCGTTCCTGCGGTTGCGGCAGGGAAACCCCGGGCTGCTGCCCACGCCGGCAGAGGCCGCCACGTACCGCTACACCGAGATGGACCGCGCATTCCTCGCCGAACGCGCTGCCGGGCAGATCGTCGGTGGGCCGGACACGGTGCGCGAAGGTGTCGACGCGCTCGTCGAGGCGACCAAGGCCGACGAGGTGATGGTCACGACGATGGTGCACGGCGCCACAGACCGGCTGCGCTCCTACGAGCTGCTCGCCGGGCTGTGGCACCGCTGACGATCTACTCCTGTTCGTAGGCGACGGAGAAGTCGCCGCCGGACAGGGCACTCGTGTGATCCTCGAAACCGCTGCCGTTGCCGGCGTCCAACGCCACCGGCGAGAATGCCGACGCAGCCTGGCCGTTGACCTCGAAGTTCGAGAAGGGGACCTCGCCGAAGTCCGGGTACGCGGCCGTCGGCGACTCCAGGATCGCTTCCGCGGACGCGTTCTCACCGTCGAACGAGCCCGGTGTGCTCTCCGTCCAGCCCTTGCTCGTGTCGCTGATGGTCAGTGTGTAGTTGCCGCCGCCGTCCGTGCTCACGGATGCGCTGAACGAGTCACCCCCACTCACCGGATCGTTGTAGTAGACCGGGGCGACCGGGTACATCTCGTACCCGGCCTGGTAGGACGGTGACCCACTGGAACAGTCCGTCGCCACACCCGGTCTGTTCCACGGACGAGTCGCCGTAGCCGTCGATGCCGACCCACGGTGCGTACAGGTCATTGCTGGAGTCGCAGGTCACAGCGGGTTCGGTCCAGTTGGCACTGACCGACGTGAAACTACCGCCAGTAGCGACGTCACCCGACCAGTTGCCACCGTTCTGGTTGAACCCGTTGCGATGTGGACCGCCGATCATGGGGCGCGCGAACGATACCGCGCTGTGTGCCGTGAAAGCGTGCCTGGGCGACGCGAGCCGAACAGTTATTGTTAGCAGCTCTAGGGAGTGCCGGCCGGTCCGACCAGCATCGCAGTGCCCCCCAACACGGCCGCGGCAAAGGCTGCGGTTCGCACTACGTGACCTCCTTGGACGCGAGATTCACCCGATTTCACCGGGTTCTCACCCTGCCCACGCCCACCGTGTGGGCAACACCCTCCGACGGCCGTTGACAATTGACCGCGCGTCCCCAATGGACCGTGAACGTCCACGACCAGCCTGTTTGATGGTCGGTACGACCGGGTACCTCGCGAAGGAACCGCAGGTGGAACCAAGGGAGGTAACGGAACCGTGAGCGCTCCGGGAGCCGTGACCGAGCAGCCTGACGAGCGAACCGTGCGCCGCGCGGTCGCCGCGTCAGCCATGGGTAACTGCATCGAATGGTTCGACTTCGGTGTCTACAGCGCGGGTGCCGTCACGGCCACCATCGGCCGGGTCTTCTTCCCCACGCACAGCACGTCCACCGCCGTGCTCTCGTCCTTCGCGGTGCTCGCCGTGGCGTTCGTGGTGCGCCCGTTCGGTGGGTTCTTCTTCGGCCCACTCGGCGACAAGTACGGCCGCCAGCGGGTACTGGCCACCACGATCATCCTGATGTCCGCGTCGACGTTCGTCATCGGCGTGCTACCGACCTATGCGACCATCGGCGTGTTCGCGCCGATTCTGCTGATACTGGCCAGAATGGTGCAGGGCTTCTCCACCGGTGGTGAGTACGGCGGTGCCGCGACGTTCATCGCGGAGTACGCACCGGACAAGAAGCGTGGATTCCTCGGCAGCTGGCTGGAGTTCGGCACCCTGACCGGGTTCGTGCTCGGTTCCGGGCTGGTGCTGATCGTCGACCTGTCGCTGTCGTCGTCCGCGATGGACGGTTGGGGCTGGCGCATCCCGTTCCTGGTGGCGTTGCCGCTCGGCCTTGTCGGCCTCTACCTGCGGACCAAGCTGGAGGACACGCCTGCCTTCCGCGACATGTCGAAGGCGGGCAAGGTGGCGAAGTCGCCGCTGCGCGACACCCTGGTGAACAACTGGCGGATGATCCTCAACCTGATCGGCATCGTGTTCCTGCTCAACGTGGCCGACTACACGATCCTCACGTTCATGCCGTCGTTCCTCACCGACGATCTGCACATCAGCGACACGAAATCGCAGCTCATCACGATCTCGGTCGAGGTGGCCATGATGATCGTCATCACGTTCATCGGGCGGCTGTCCGACCGGATCGGCCGAAAACCGTTGCTGCTCAGCGCCGCCATCGGCTACATCGTGCTGTCCTATCCGGCACTGGCGCTGATGACGTCCGGCGGCACGGTCCAACTGGTCATCGGCTTCGCCATCCTCGGTGTCCTGCTCGTGCTGATGCTGGCGGTGATCGGGTCCACGTTCCCGGCGATGTTCCCGACCCGCACGCGGTACGGCTCGTTCGCCATCGGCTACAACGTGTCCACGTCGCTGTTCGGTGGCACCGCGCCGTTCGTCATCAGCGCGCTGATCACCGCGACCGGCACCAACTTCATCCCGGCCTACTACCTGATTCTGGCCGGTGTGGTGGCGATCGTGCCGATCCTGCTGATCCCGGAGACCGCGGGCGTGCCGCTGCGCGGGATCTCCGAGAGCGCCACCCCGGGTGTGGTCAAGCCGGAACTGCAGGCGGCCGCCTGACCGAGCCGTCGAACTCGTACCGCACGCCATACCGCGGGATCACCCTGCGGATGGCGTGCGGCGGGAACAGGCGGGCCGGTTCGTACGTGTGGATCGGACACACCACCTTCGGTGCTACACGCTCCACGAACTCGTGCAGGTGGGCGGGCGTGGCGTGGCCGGTGGTGCCGATCCGGCGCAGCGTGATGTCGATCTTGGCCAGCCAGTCGGTGAACACGCCCCAGCGCGGGTCGAACTCGCCCAGCGGTTCGCCGTTGGCGTGCACCAGGGTCTCGCCGCCGGACAGTGGCAGGTCCAACAGGGACGGCAGGTCCGCCACGTCGACCTGGACGGCGAACGCGGCAGGCTTGGCCCGGATGTCCTCCAGCGTGACGGTGTCCACGGCGACGCCGAGCCCGCGCAGCAACCGGGCGGTCGCGTCGGGCCAGACGATGGTCCGGCCTGCCGCCCTGGCCGCGTCCACGAACTCGGTGACGCGCTCGACGTCGCGGGGGTACATCTGCAGCAGCACCAGGCCCTGGGCAGCGCTCAGCACGTCCAGGAAGGACCGCAGCACGTCATCCTCCGTACGGACCGGCTCGTCGCCGGCCGGGAAGGACAGTGTGGTGGCCTCGGTGACCAGCACGTCGCACCCGGCAGCGCGCTCGGCGAACGCCCAGCTGCGTTCCGGGTGCCTACCGTGGAAGCGGATGTCACCGGTGTAGGCCAGCGTGCCCGAGCCGGTGTGCACCAGGTAGCCGCACGCGCCCGGCACGTCGTGGTCGACCGGTATGCACTCGACGCGCATCGGGCCGGCCGTGACCGTGTCGCCGGCACTCAACCGGCGCCACGCCGGGTCGCCGCCGGGCAGGCCCGCACCGGCCGTGGTCAGGGCGGACAGCAGGTCGACGGCGTCGGTGTGCGCGTGCACCGGGACGTCCGGCCGGACGAAGCCGGCCAGGCCGACGTGGTCGATGTGCGGGTGGCTGACGAACACCTGGGTGCCATCGCCCACTGGCTCGGCCAGCGGATCACCCGGATCCAGCGCGGCAGGGTCGAACAGTCCGGGCAGCCGCGGGGCGCCGCCCACCCGCAGCCGGTCCGCGAGCGCGCTGTCGGGCCGCTCGACGACCGGTGGGCGGAACAGGTTGCCACCGCTGGGAATGTCCAGGCCGATGTCCAGCAGCACGCGGTGCCCGCCATCGGCCACCACGATCTTGCTCGACCCGATCACGCCAAGGCCGCCCCAGAACTCGATACTCGCCACCGTGCGGTGCCCTCCTACCGATCGACGGTCGTGGTGCCGGGCCGGAAAGCCGCCGGATCGGCGGCCCAGCGCAGCATTGTGGGCAGTACGCCCTCCAGGTCGGGCGCCACCACGTCGGCCGGACCGTCCTCGCGGCCGAACCGGTCAACATATCCCGTCACGGCGCCGAACGCTCGTGCCGGCTCGATGTCGTTGCGCCAGTGGTCGCCGACACTGAACATCCGCCACGGCTCGTCGGTGACGCCGATCCGGCCCGCCAGGCCGAGCAGGATGCCCGGCATGCCGATCGGCTTGCGCGCGCTGGGTGCGACCTCGTCGAACGTGCCCGCGGCGCCCAGCCGGTCCAGCAACTCGCCCAGCCAATCGGCGGGGCTGTTGGTGGCCAGCACGACGTAGGTACTCGCGCGCAGCTCGCGCAGCGTGTCCAGCAGGCCCGCTGGCACCTCGACCGCGCAGTCCGGCTGTGCCAGGGCACGCCTGCTGGCCAGGAACGCCGCGTCGAGCGTGGCCTTGTCGACGCCGAGCCGGCCGGCCAGCGACTGGACGATCTCCCAGCCGTCGACGGCCCCCGTCGACTCCGGCTCGGTCAGCGCGGCCACGCCGTGCGTGAGATAAGTGTCCACTGCGGACAGCAACCAGGCCGCGTCGTCCCGGCCGAGCGTGTCCGCGATCGAGCGGGCGTACGCGAGAACCGGTCCGTCGCCGCGGTAGAACGTGCCGTCCAGGTCGACCAGCAGGCCCTGGTGCCGGATCGGGTCAGCCACGCACACCTCCGGCGGTGGAGAACGCGCCGGTGATGAAATGGCGCTGCAGCAACAGGAAGACCACCAGCACCGGCAGTGTGGTGAACGTGACCGCCGCGCACAGGGCGGTGTAGTCGGTGCCGTTGGACTGGAGGAAGTTGTAGAGGCCCAGCTCGACCGGCCGCACGTTCTGGTTCGACGGCAGCATGATGGACGGCCAGACGAACGAGTTCCAGGACGCCATGAACGTGTTGAGCGCCACGATGATCAGCGCGGGCCGCACCAGCGGCGCGCCGACCGACCACAGGATGCGCAGCCTGCCGGCGCCGTCCAGTTCGGCCGCCTCGAACAGCTCGGGCGGCAGGTCCAGCAGGAACTGCCGGACCAGGAACACGCCGAACACGTTGGCGCCCCACGGCACGATCTGGATCCAGTAGGTGTCCAGCCAGCCGAGGAACGCGGCGATCTGGAAGTCCGGGATGAGCAGCGCCACCTGCGGCACCATCAGCACGGACAGCACGAGCGCGAACAGCAGCTTGCGCCCCGGGAACCGCATCACGCCGAACGCGAACCCGGCCAGCAGCGACGTGATCACGGACAGGATCACGGTGCAGCCGGCGATCAGCACGGTGTTGAGCAGGTAGCGCACCCACGGGGCCGCCTGCCACGCGCGTGCGTAGTTCGACCAGTAGAAGTGCGGCACCAGCGACGGCGGGAACGAGTACATCGCCGAGTTGGGGTTGAGCGACGTGGTGACGACCCAGTAGAACGGCACCAGGAAGATCAGGCCGACGAGCACCGCCAGCACGAGCTGACTGCCACCCGGCCGCCGGCGGCGCCCCCCAGGGCGTCGCCGGACGGACAGGGCCGCCGACAGCTCGGTCGTCGGCGCCGGCGCACTCACGGGCAGGCCCCCGCGTTGCCCGTGCGCACGGTGTGGTCGGGCAGGATCACCTCGGGAACCGTCACTGCGACGCCTTCATGTCGGCGATCGCGTCCGACTGCGCCTTGTCCAGTGCGGCCTTGGGCGCGGTGCCCTTGGTCAGCACGTCCGCCAGCGCGACCGACAGCTCGTCCTGCGTGTCGTCGGCCCACGGCACCGGAGCGCTGCCGGTGGAGTGCTGCAGCGCTGCCGACGCCGTGCTCAGCCACGGGTTCTTGGCCAGGAACGGCGCCATCTGCGGCAGCGCGGCAGGCGTCACCGGCAGGTAGCCGGTGTTGGTGGACCAGTAGGCCTGCGAGGACGCGGTGTCGAGGAACTGCATGTACTTCCAGGCCGCCTGCTTCTCGGCGCCGCCGGCCTGGTCGAACACGACGATGTTCGTGCCGTTGATCTGGTTGGCCTGCTTGGCAGGGCCCGCGGGCAGATCCGAGGTGCCCAGCGGGAACCGGGTGCCGACGGCCTGCTGCTCGAAGCTGTAGCCGGCCACCGACGAGATGTCGAACAGGCCCTTCTGGGCACCGAGCGCGGTCTCACCGGGGAAGTCCTTGCCCACCGCGAGCGCGCCGGCGTTCTTGAGGTCCGCGATGTACTGCATGGCCTTGACCGTGCCCGGGCCGTTGAACTGGGGCACGCCGTTCTTGTCGTAGATCGGGGTGCCGAACGCCTCGGACAGGATCTCCAGCCAGATGCCGCCCGACGTCAGGTCGCCCTTGCCGCCCGGGTCGATGGTGATGCCGACGACACCGTTCTTCGACACGGCCTTGGCCGCGGTGGCGAACTGGTCCCACGTGGTCGGCGCGGCCTGGCCCGCCGACTTGAGCATGTCCGGGTTGTAGAAGTTGACGTAGACGCTCTTGTTGAACGGCCACATCCAGGTGTTGCCGTCGCACAGCTTCTGGTCGGCGGCGACACCCGCGTACAGCGAGGAGACGGCGGCGCTGTTCGCGCCGCCGGTGAGCGAGTCGAGCGTGTCGATGACGCCGCTGCGCGCGTAGTCCGCGGCCCAGCCCTCGTACGCCTGGCCGATCGTGGGGGCCTTGTGGGCCGCGACGGCGTCCTTCTCGTTCTTCTCCAGGGTGCCGTAGTCCGGCGACTCCTCGAGCTTGATCGTGATGTTCGGGTTGGCCTGCTCGAACTGCGCGGTGAGGTGTTGCAGCGAGCTCTTCAGCGTGCCGCCGCTCATCGCCTCCATGAATGTGACGGTGGTCTTGCCGGTCGGGTTACCGGCGGGACCGGCCGACGGAGCGGATCCGGACAGGAAGCAGTTGGTGCTGCTGGCGTTCCCACCGGAACCGGAGCTCGCGTTGGTCGACGAGCCACCGCCGCTCGCGCAGCCGGCCAGAACGAGCGTGCCGGTGAGAACGACCGACGCCGCACCCATTAAGCGGGTGTGACGCGCGGTGTGCGCTGTACGCATGAACCTTGACCTCTCCTCGACGGGCTGAACGCAACGACCGGCACAGTCAGCCGATCGCGGACGGACGGGTGGTCTTGCGTTGGACGAGGGTGAACACGACCGTGATCACGAACAGCACGACGGCGATCGCGGCGCCGTACCCGGTCCGTTCGAACACCTCTCCGTAGAGCAGGTAGCTGATGGTGGTGGTCGACGTGCCAGGACCACCGACGGTCATCGTGTAGAACTGGGTGAACGCCTGCAGCGAGTAGATCGCGCCGATCGTGACCACGAAGACCGTGACCGGGCGCAGCTGCGGCCAGGTGACGTACCAGAACTCCTGCCACGCGTTCACGCCGTCGACCCGGGCGGCCTCGCGCAGCTCGGGGGACAGGATGGTCAGCCCGCCGAGGAAGATCACCACGGTGAAGCCGATCTCGTGCCACAGGCTGTAGATGATCACCGACGGCATCGCCCAGGTCGGCGACAGCAGCCAGTTCGGACCGGTGATGTGCAGCGGGCGCAGGGCCAGGTTCAGCAGGCCGAACTTGTCGTTGAAGATCCACACCCACGCGATCGAGGTCGCCACCAGCGGGGTTACGTACGGCGTGAACACGGCGACCCTGGTGGCCGCGAACCAGTTCCCGCCGCGCTGCAGCAGGAGCGCGATGAGCAGCGAGAGCGCCGTCCCGCCGATGACCATCGCGACGGTGAAGTACAGCGAGTTCACCGCGCTGGTCAGGAACGGCGGGTTGTCCGCGGTGAACAGTTCCTGGTAGTTGCCGAGGCCCGCGTACGTGGAGCGGGCCGGGTTGAGCGAGTTCCAGTTGAACAGGCTGATGTAGACGGTGTAGATGGTCGGCCCGATGGTGAAGACCCCGAAGATCAGCAGCGCCGGCAGGGCCAGCACGTACCCCGCCGGGCTGCGTAACACCCTCGGGACCCGCCGCCTGCGCCTGGCCAGCAGGCCGTGCAGACCAGCGGTCGGTGGTGCGGGCGGTGCCCCCGGGCGCTGCCCGGTCACCATCCGCTCCGATGTCGTCATGCGGTCATACCTCTGGCCCGTTTTGGACAAATTCGCAGTTTGATCTAGCCGAAAGCAGCGCTCGAACCTTATCCTGGAGTGTTAGGCACTTGTCGATACGACGACGTCAATTCGTGATGTTTTAACCGTTAAGTCACGTTGGTGGCCAGGCGAAGTGGACAGAGCGGTACCGAGGACCCACAGTGCGTACGAGTCAGGTGAGGGTCGACGGCCGGACCGCGTTGGCCAGGTCGACCAGCTCGACCCGCTCGGCCACGGTGTTCGCCAGCCGCGCCAGCGACCGGTAGCAGCCCTCCAGCCCGAAGCGCAGACCGCGCTCGGTGAACTCGCAGCCCAGCACGCGACCCGCCGACTGCGGCGGCGCGCCGTTCGGCCGGCCAGCGCGCACCCAGCTGACCGCGGCCTGCAACACCTGCGCGGCCAGCTTGGCCCTGCGCTCGGCGTCGAGGTTCAGTCGTTCCACGCGGGTACCGGCGTCCAGCAGGTCCCGCTCGGTCAGCCGGTCCGGCGGGGTCCACGCGGTCCGGGTCGCGATCACCGCCATCTGGGCGGCGATGAAATGGCTGGACCGGTCGGGCACCGACTCCAGGACCTCCAGCGCGCCGGAGCGGTCGCCCTGGGCGAGATACGTCCGCGCCAGGCCGAAGGCGGCGCTCACGTAGGACCGGTCGGTCCGCCACACCAGCTCGTAGAGCCGGGCGGCGGCGAAGTAGTCGCCGCAGCACTCGGCGCTGACCGCGAGCGCGAGCTTGGGTGCCAGTTCGCCGGGTACGACGTCGTACACGTGGTCGAACGCGATGCGCGCCTCCCTGGGCCTGCGCGCGGCCAGTGACAGCAGGCCGCGAGACCAGCTGATCCGCCAGTCGTAGGGCACGTCGGGCACCGGCTGACCCTGCGCGTCCAGGACGGCGGCCGCGGCCAGCTCGTGACCCGCCTGGTTCAGCTCACCGAGTTCCAGCAACGCCCTGGCCCGCCACAGCTTCGCCTCGACGGACGACGGCGGCGCGGTGCGCAACGCCTCCAGCAGATCGACCGGTGCCGGACCGACCGCGGACGCCAGGCCACCGACCAGGCCCGCGGCCGGGTCCTCGGTGTCCACCTGCGGCACCGGTAAGCAGCTGACCGCCTCGGCCCAGTCCGGCGGGGCGGGCACGGCGGTGCTGCCGCTGGTGGGACGCAGCAGCTCCGCGCCGAACGTGCGTACCTCGGGACCGAACACCGCCGACCGGCCCGGCCGCTGCTCGCGGGTGCCCAGCGCGAGCACCTCGCGCAGCACGCCGAGCAGCTGGTCGGCCATCTCCTCGGCCGAGGTGAACCGGCGGTCCGGGTCCGGGTGCGTCGCCCGGCGCAGCAGCCGGTAGTACGAGCCGAACAGCGAGAACAGCGGGACCTGTTGCGGTGTGGGCAGATTGTGCCGGAACTCATCGGTGTAGCCGACGAAGTCGAAGCTGAGCACGGCCAGCGTGCGGCCGACGGTGTAGATGTCCGACGCCACCGAGGGGCCGTCGCCCGCGATCTCGGGCGCGCTGTAGCCGGCGGTGAAGAAGATCGGGCTGGTCATGTCGTCGACGTGCCGGACGGCACCGAGGTCGATCAGCTTGACCTGCGCGTCGGTCTGGATCACGTTGTCCGGCTTGAGATCGCAGTAGAGCAGGCCGACGCTGTGCAGATAACCCATGGCGGGCAGCACTTCCAGGCCGTAGGCCAGCACGCGGGCCAGCGGCAGCGACGTGACCTTGCCGTCGGAGTCGAGATGGGCCAGGGCGATCTGGCGCAGCGAGTCGCCGCCGATGTACTCCATCACGATGTAGCCGACCTGGTTGCCGGTGGCCGGGTCGTCGTGCAGGACGAAGTTGTAGATCTTGACGATGTTCGGGTGCTCGACCTGCGCGAGAAACTCCCGCTCCGCCACCGCGGCGGCCATCGCGGCCTCGTCGCCGGTGTCGATCAGACCCTTGAGGACGACCCAGCGGTCGTTCACGTTGTGGTCGCGGGCCAGGTAGATCCAGCCGAGGCCGCCGTGTGCCAGCGCACCGAGCACCTCGTACTGGCCGCCGACCAGGTCGCCGGCGTGCAGCTTGGCGCGGAACGAGAACGCGGTGCCGCAGTTCGCGCAGCGCCCCTCGGGACTGGCTGCCCCGGTGTCCGTGGCCCGGCCGACCGGCTGCTGGCAGTTGCCACAGAATCGCTTGTGCTCCGGCACTTCCGGGTTGTCCATCACGGCCGTGGCCGGATCCCGGTAGGGCACGCGTGGCACCTCGACCAGGCCGCCACCGATCCGGCGGGCCGTGGTGGAGCGGCCGCGGCCCCTGCTGGTCCGGCTGCTGCGGCCGGTGACCGGGCGCGATGCCGAGTACCGGTCGGCAGGGCCGGACGGTCCGGCCAGGCGCGTCGAGCCCACCGCCAACTGGGTCGCCTCGGCCGGGTCGCCTGCCTGTTCCCAGCCGGACAGCCGGGCACTGCGCGAATCGCTGTCGGCGCGGTGCTGGGTGGGGCGCGGCGACTGCGGCGTGAGGCTGCCCAGCTGCGGCACCCCCGGCCGGGCGGCGTGCTGCCCGACGCGACGCGGTGGCGGCGTGATCGCCGAGGTGGCCGCGGGGGCGGATAACGCAGGCGGCTCCGGCGGCGGCTGCGCCGGGACGTCACCGGAGTTCGGGCCTTGAGCCGGACGTGGCTGCGCGGACCTGCCCTGCTGGGCCGGTGGCTGCTGGGCCGGGAACGGCCCGGACGGCGGGCTCTGGCGAGCCGGTGCCTGCTGCGCGTGCTGGCCTGGCCGCGACTGCGGTTGCCGCACGGGGAAGCCGTTCGGCTGCTGACCCGGGAACTGCTGCGGCGGGCCGCCGTTCGAGCTCGCGGTCGGCGCGGGGAACGGCTGCTGCTGAGCGGGGAAGCCGCCGGAGTTCGGGAACTGCTGCCGCGGGCCGCCGTTCGAACTCGGGGCCTGGGCCGGGAACGGCTGGGACTGCGGTACCGAAGGCTGTTGCTGGGCCGCGAACGCCTGCGACTGCGGTACCGAAGGCTGCTGCTGGGCCGCGAACGCCTGCGACTGCGGTACCGAAGGCTGCTGCTGCTGCTGAGCCGGGAACGCCTGCGACTGCGGCACCGACGGCTGCTGCTGAGCCGCGAAGCCACCGGAATTCGGCTGGCCGGGTCCGGGCAGGCCGGGGCGTGGGCGGTGCGGCCATTGGGGGACACCGGTCTGCGGTACCGCGACGGGTTGCTGCGCCAGCTGGGCGCCGCAGGTGTCGCACACCCCCGCCACGTGGCCGGAACATCCGGGACGCGGGCAGCTACCGGCGCCGGGCGGCCGGGCACCCGCAGCGGAACCGCCGGTCATGCCAACCCTCCCCCGTCAGTTCGAGTAGGTCGGTGTGGGCGGCTGCGGTGTCGGTCCGAGGTGGCCGCCGACCCACGTGTCGTAGGTCTTCGTCCACTGGCCGCTGCCCCGGACCTGCTGGAGCACGCCGTTGACGAAACTGACGAAGTCGTGGTCCTGCTTGGGCACCGCGATGCCGTAGGGCTCCGGCGCGATCGCTCCGCCGACGATCTTGGTGTTCGAATCCTGCGCGACCATGCCCGCCAGGATCGTGTCGTCGGTGGAGATCGCGTCCACCTGCCCCTGCTGCAGCATCACGAGGCAGTCCGACCAGTCGTTGACGGCCACCGGGATCGGTGCGTTCGCCTTGCCCTGGCCTTCGCCCAGCGAGTCGGAGCCGATGGTCGCGCAGACCCGCTTGCCGGCGAGGTCGTTGATGCCCGTCACGGTCGAGTCGGCCCGCACCAGTACCCGCCGTTGCGCCTGGTAGTAGACCGAGGAGAACGCGACCTGCTGCTTGCGGGCGCACGTGATGGTGAACGTCCTGGCGACGAGGTCGACCTGGCCCTGCTGCAGCACGCCGGTCCGCTGCGCGGAGGTGATCGCCTTGAACTCGACGGCGTTCGGGTTGCCGAAGATCGCCTGCGCCACGTCCCGGACCATCTGGATGTCGAAACCCTCCAGGTTGTTGGTCTTGGGGTTGCGGTAGCCGAACAGGTACGTGTTCTGGTCGACGCCCGCGATCAGGTGGCCGCGGGCGAGGATCTTGGCCATCGTCGAGCCGGCCGGCATCTGGCCAGGGGCGGGCATCGACGGCGGCGGGCGCAGGCTGGCGGTCACGTCGGCGCAGGCGGGCGCCGCGCCCGCGGAGGGCGGCACCGCGGCCTTGCCGATCAGCACCCCGCCGGGCAGCGGCGCCTGCGCGGGGCCGACGCCGGCCAGGTCGACCGGACCCGAGTTCGCGGCGCAACCGGTGGCGAGCACGGCGAACACCGCCGCGACCACCGCGATCCTGACCCGTTTCATCGGTACTCCTTCAACCGCTGCCAGAGACCGACCGCCGTGCCGGCCGCGGCCAGCACCAGCAGCACGAGCACGCCGATGGGCAACGCGGTCAGCCACGCGCCCGCGGTGCTCGTCTGGTCGGCGAAGACGGTGCGGGCCTGGTTGGTCGCGGCGGCCAGCGAGCTGTCCACCTTGTCGAAGGCCGCCGCCTCGTTGGGTTTGCCGGCGCCGCCGCTGCCCAGGGTGATGCTCACGGCCGTCGGGTAGTCGCCGTTCTGGTTGGCCGTGGCCGCCTGGTCGTGCAGGCCGAACCAGGACTTCGTGGCCGCGATGGCCGTGTCGATCTGGTCGGTGGTGGTCTGGTCGGACGAGGCGGCCCGCACGTGGCCGAGCAGCCCGCCCGTGCCGTCCTTGCCGCCGAGCTGCGCGGTGACCTTGCCGTAGGGCCCGTCGTAATCCTGACCGCCCCGGGCGACCAGGTTCAGCATCTCGTCGGTGCGGCCCTGCAGCGCCTTGGTCCTGGCCTGCGCCAGCGTGTCCGCGGGTGCCGACCCGGCCGAGCGGGCGTGCGCGACGTGCACCGTCTCCAGGACCAGGCCGGTGGCCGACCAGAGCAGGGCCACGACGACCGCGATCGTGGCCGTGAGCAGCCCGACGTTGATCACCCGATTGGTGCGCTGGCGCACGTAGCGCTGAGTGACGATCAGGGCGGCCAGCAGCAGGAGCACGAGGATGGTCGCGGCCCAGGGGAACGATGTGGCGTCGTCCTGCGCGTCGAC
This sequence comes from Candidatus Melainabacteria bacterium, assembly GCA_963780635.1. Lineage (GTDB taxonomy): Bacteria > Actinomycetota > Actinomycetes > Mycobacteriales > Pseudonocardiaceae > DATEPR01. The sequence goes on along the minus strand of CAWACW010000011.1, from coordinate 224,911 downwards.
GACCCGCTGGGTGTCCACCGCGTAGAGGGCCTGGGCTGCCGGCAGCAGCGTGGCCTGCATGAGGTTGTCGGCCTCGCGCAGGTACGCCGAGCCGATCGGGAAGCCCTGCGCGTTGTTCGCGGAGGCGCGTTCCACCAGGCCGGTGTAGACCGGGATGCCGGTGGACAGCGTGGTCAACGGTGTGTTCGCCGCGCCGACGCCCTCGGCGTCGGTAGCGGCGACCGCGAGTGCGGCGCCTGCCTGGTCGATGTCGTTCTGATAGCGCTGGCGCAACGCGGGCGGCTCGGTGGCGCTGGTCAGGAACGCACCCGCCGCGGTGGCGTCGGCGTCCGACAGCGAGCGGTAGACCTGCTGGGCGGCGGCGGAGACCGGCTCGCGGTGCGTGGTCAGGTCGTCCAGTGTGCTGGCCTTGCCCTGCACGGCGAGCAGCCCGATGACACCGGTGAGCAGGCTGAGCACGACGATGCCGACCATCGCCAGGCCGAGCCGGCCGGGTGTGGAACCGGCGGTGCGGCGCAGACTCTGAGCGAGGGCGTTGTTCCCGGTCCCGGGTACGCGACTCGGCCCACCACTCGATACGGCCTGCGGCGCAGCGGTACGCGGACCGCTGGTCACGGACATGGCGACCCCCTCACAACGACAGCCACCCCCAGGTGCGGGCCAACGACGGCCCCGACGACAGCGCGGGAGCCCCACCCACGGTGCTTCGTATGAACGTAGACCACCACGGGCCCGATCGGGCGAAGTCGTCGCAACGCGTGACCAGCGGCCGCCGCCGAAATTGCCACGCGGACGGTCGGACCCGGACTCTAGGCTCCGGAAATAACCGGAGACCGGTTTAACTCTCTGCCGCAATAAGTCTCATTGACTAAACTTCTTTGATTCACTTAGTATCTGCGGCACGAGCAGCAAGGAGGGGGTATGGGCACACACGGAGGGGAGGCCGCGGTGCGCACCGAAGGTCTGGTCAAGACCTACGGCGCGACGCGCGCACTGGACGGCGTCGACCTGGAGATCCCGGCCGGCCAGGTACTGGGCCTGCTCGGGCCGAACGGAGCAGGCAAGACGACGACCGTCCGCATTCTCACCACACTGTTGCGGCCGGACTCCGGCCGCGCCTGGGTCGCCGGGCACGACGTGCTGGCCGACCCGGAGGCGGTCCGCCGCCACATCGGGCTGTCCGGCCAGTACGCGGCCGTGGACGAGAACCTGACCGGTTTCGAGAACCTCTACATGGTGGGCAGGTTCTACGGCTTCAAGAAGGCGCAGGCCAGGATCCGGTCCCGGGAACTGCTGGCCGACTTCCAGCTGGAGGAGGCGGCCGACCGGCCCGCGAAGACGTACTCCGGGGGGATGCGCCGCCGGCTGGACCTGGCCGGCGCGCTGGTCGCCCGGCCCGCGGTCGTCGTGCTGGACGAGCCGACGACCGGGCTGGACCCGCGCGGCAGGCTGGACACCTGGGAGGTGATCGGCGACCTGGTCAGCGAGGGTGCCACGGTCCTGCTCACCACCCAGTACCTGGAGGAGGCCGACCGGCTCGCGGACCGGATCGCGGTGATCGACAAGGGCAAGGTGATCGCCGAGGGTACGTCGGACGAGCTCAAGGCGCAGACCGGCGGCGAGCGGCTGGAGCTGGTCGTCTCGGACGCCGCCGAACTGCGGCTGGCCACCAAGGTGCTGGCCGAGGTCGGCTCCGACGAACCGGTCACGGACGAGCAGTCCCGCCGGGCCGGCGTGCTGGTGGACACCGGCCCGAAGGCACTGATCGAGGCGCTGCGCAGGCTGGACGTCGAGGGTGTGACCGTGCTGGACGTCGGCCTGCACCGGCCCACGCTGGACGACGTGTTCCTGTCGCTGACCGGCCACGCGGCCGAGGAGGAGCAGCCCGCCGAGGAGCACCAGCGTGGCCGCCGCAAGAAGAAGGGGGAGGGCCGATGAACTCGCTGACCAGGGTGGTGCGCGACGGTGGCGTGGTCACCTGGCGCAACCTGCTCAACGTCCGGCGCAACCCGGACATGCTGATGGCGGCGACGATCCAGCCGATCATGTTCGTGCTGCTGTTCGCCTACGTGTTCGGCGCGAGCCTCGGCGGCGCGTCCTACCGCGAGTTCCTGATGGCGGGCATCTACACCCAGACGGTGGCGTTCAACTCGGCGTTCACCACCATCGGCATGGCCAACGACCTGCAGAAGGGCATCATCGACCGGTTCCGGTCGCTGCCCATGTCGAGGGTCGCGGTGATCCTCGGCCGGACCACGTCCGACCTGCTGATCAACGTGCTCGGCCTGATCGTCATGTCGGCCTGCGGCCTGCTGGTCGGCTGGCGCGTGCACACCGACGTGCTGCACGTCGCCGGTGCGTACGGGCTCCTGCTGCTGTTCGCGTTCGCCATGTCGTGGACGGGTGCGCTGATCGGGCTGGTGGCCAAGAGCGTCGAGGTGGCGCAGAGCATCGGCTTCATCTGGCTGTTCCCGGTCACGTTCATCTCGTCGGCGTTCATCTCGGCACAGAACCTGCCGGGCCCGCTGCGCGCGATCGCCGCCTGGAACCCGATCACCACCGTGGCCGACGCATGCCGGCGGCTGTTCGGCAACCCGAACCCGCCGAACCTGCCGATCACGACGGGCTGGTCGGCCGACCATGCCGCCGTGTACTCGGTGGTCGCGGCGATCGCCATCATCGCGATCTTCCTGCCGCTGTCGGTGAACCGCTACCGCCGGGTGGCCAGCCGCTGAGCGGTGTCCGCCAAGGTCGGACAGCAGCGACCCCCGGGCGACTCCTACGCCGTCAACGTAGGCCCGAGCTGGACTGGGCTCGGAAGTCCCGGGGGTCGGGTAGCTGCCTGAAATTCGCTCTGACGCCCGCTCGACCTGGTGGCCGGCCGGGCTTGGCGATCATGCTCGACGGGGCGTCCTAACGGACAGCCACCTCACGAGTCCCGTTGCTACACAACTGTGGACCACCTCCTTCCTCGTGTACCACGAGCCTAGGAACCGATGGCCGGACAGCGCAACGTGATTTGTTCTACCGACAGCGAACGAGCGGCATCACTCGATTCGGTCAATCGTGGACGAGAACCGGTGTGCGTTCGGTGGCTGAGCAACCTCACGCCGGGGTAACACGTCTTTCGGACAGGTCATCCAGCAACTCGGGGAACGTCTGGAGGCAATGATGATCGGACGTACCGCGGCCAGGGCCGCGCTGCTCACCACAGGTGCTGTCGCGGCGCTCGTACTCGCGGGCTGCAACGGCGGCCAGCCGGCCGCTGGTGGCGCATCGAGCGGGGCCGGCCTGGCCACCTCGTCCTTCGTGCCGGTGCCGGACACGACCGTCGCGCCGCCACCGAGTGTCCCGCCCGGCGCGGCGGTTCCGCCCGCCACGGCAGCGACCACGGCACCGGCCCCCGCGGGTGGTGGCAACGGCGGCAGCGAGTCGGCCGCGCTGCGGGAGTGCAAGCCGGCCAGTCTCAAGTTGACCCTCGGGCCGTCCGACGGCACCGCGGGCACCGTCTTCGTGGCGCTGCGCTTCACCAACGTCAGCAAGTCGACCTGCGTGATGGTCGGCTGGCCGGGCGTGTCCTACGTCACCGGGAACAGCGGCACCCAGGTCGGCGCGCCCGCCGCCCGGACCGGCGCCAAGGGCCCGCAGGTCACGCTGCGCCCGGGAGCCGTCGCGTCGTCCGTCGTCGGGATGACCGACGTCGGCGTGTTCGACCCTGGCCAGTGCAAGCCCACGGCAACGCGCGGCCTGCGGGTCTACCCGCCGGACTCGACGGCGTCGATGTTCGTCGCGAGCAGCGGCCGCGGCTGCGCGGGCAACCCTCCGAGCCCCCAGTTGCGTGTAGAGACCGTCAAGCCAGGGGGCGGCAACGCGTAGGGCGTAGCCCCACCCCAGCGATCGTGCCGGTTCGGCTCGCCAGGAGCCGGGCCGGCACGACCCTTTTGTCAACTGGGCCTTTGTCATCGGGGCCCGGGACGCCTACGGTGTGCCCAGTACACGTCACCAACGCGGGAGCTCGGGCAACCGGGCTGAGAGGACGGCTGGTAGCGCCGTCGACCGCTCGAACCTGACCGGGTAATGCCGGCGTAGGGAGCAGACGATGAGCGCGTCCACCACGTCGCCGAAGATCCAGGCTGAGCCGACCGAGGTCGCGCCGACGCTGGCCGGGCCGACACCGAAGATCCTCGGCTTCACCGACCAGGGTGCGCTGTGGGCGAACCTCGGGGTCAGCCTGCTCGGTTTCGTCGGCGCTTTCACGGTCCTGCAGCCGCCGAACGTGCCGCAGCTGTCCATCGTCGCGGCGATCGTCGCCACTGTCGTGGGCACGGTGCTGGGCAGCGTCATGGTCGGCCTGTCCGCGATCCCGGGTGCCCGTACCGGCGCGCCCGCGATGGTGGTGCTGCGCGGGCTGTTCGGCGGCCGGCTGTCCTACCTGCCGACGCTGCTCAACGTGCTGCAACTGGTCGGCTGGGGCACGTTCGAGCTGATCGTGATCACGCAGGGAGCGCAGGCACTGTTCCACGGCGGCCCGAAGTGGCTGTACGTGCTGATCGCCGGTGCGCTGACCACGGCGCTGACCATTCGGCCGCTGGGCTCGGTCCGGTTGCTGCGCCGGTACGTCACGGTGGCCGTGGCGATCGCCATGGTCTACCTGTTCGTGCAGATCCTGCGGCATCCGCTGCCGAACCTGACCACCGGTTCGTGGCGCGGTTTCTGGGCGGGCTCGGACGCCGCGCTGGCCGTCGCGGTGTCGTGGATCCCGGTGGCATCGGACTATTCGCGGCATTCGAAGAGCCCCGGTGCCGCGTTCGGCGCGGCGACCGTGGGCTACTCGGTCACGCAGATCATGTGCTACGTCATCGGTCTGCTCGCCCTGGCCAACGTCAACGACCAGGCGGCCGACGGGTTCGCGCCGTTCCTCGCGGTGCCGCTGGGGGCGGTGTTCTTCGGGATCCTCGTGCTGCGCGAAGTCGACCAGTCGTTCATGAACGTCTACTCGACGGGCGTGTCCGTGCAGAACCTGTTCCCGCGCGCGGATCGCCGGGTGCTGACCATCGGCGTCGGCGTGCTCACCACGGCGCTGGCCCTGGTGCTGGACATCGACAACTACGTGAACTTCCTGACCCTGATCGGTTCGGTGTTCGTGCCGATGTTCGGTGTGCTGGCCGCGGACTACTTCGTGGCCGGACGGTCGAAGCACTGGGACGTGTCGATCCGCGCGCGGTCGCGCTGGGGCATGTTGCTGGCATGGGTGGTCGGGCTGGCCGTGTACCAGCTGATCAACCCGGGCGACGTGGGCGCGTGGTCGACGTTCTGGCAGCGCGTCGCCGGCTGGCTGCACTTCACGGCGCAGAGCTGGATGAGCGCGTCGCTGTTCTCGTTCCTGGCCGCCGGGATCGTGGCCTACACGGCCGACCTGATCGTCAGGCGGCGTCCCGCTGTCGCAAGCGCCGAATGATCGACGTCGAGAGCGGGCCCACGATCCAGCACACGTAGGCCCAGCCGGTGAAGAACGACACCGGGATGGAGATCAGGAATCCGGCGGCCATCCCGACCTCGCGCAGGTAAGAGTGCCGGAACAGGCCTGCCGGGGTATCGGTCCGGTACAGGCCGTGAGTCTCGATCTCGCGCATCATCAGCGTGAACATGGTGAACGCGGCCAGCTGCACCAGCGCGTAGAAGCCGAACCGCGCCTGGAACGCACCGTCGCCGGTGAGCACGCGCGTCGCGAACGGCGTGACGATCTGCGTGAACAGCCAGCCCATCGTGAGGCCGGCGAGCCTGCCGTCCAGGTAGGTGACGTACCGGAACACCCGGTGGTTGCCGTTCCAGTGCGCCGAGATCACCAGGAAGCTGATCGCGAACGCGAGGTACTCGTCGCGGTGGTCCAGCGCCGACTGCCAGAACTCGGCGTTGGTCGCGCCCCGCGGCAGCGGCAGGTCCAGGGCGAGCAGGGTGATGGCGATCGCGACCACCGCGTCGGCGAAGAACGTCAGGCGTTCCACCGCGATCGCGCGTACCTCGATCTCTCCGGCGGAGAACTTGCCCGGGTCCTGCGGGTCCACGGAGGTCATGGCTGCACAGGTTGCCACAACGACCGGGACTCGCAGGCCGGAACCCGTCAGAGGGCCTTGAGTTCCTCGGTCACACCCTGCACGGAGGACTTGGCGTCACCGAACAGCATGGCCGTCTTCGCGTCGTAGTAGAGCTCGTTCTCGATGCCGGCGAACCCGGTGTTCATCGACCGCTTGAGCACGATGATCGAATGGGCCTCGTCGACGTTGAGGATCGGCATGCCGTGGATCGGCGAACCCGGGTTGCTGCGCGCCGCCGGGTTGGTGACGTCGTTCGCGCCGATCACCAGGGCCACGTCGGTCCGGGAGAACTCGCCGTTCACGTCGTCCATCTCACGCAGCTGCTCGTAGGGCACGTCCGCCTCGGCCAGCAGCACGTTCATGTGTCCCGGCATCCGGCCCGCCACCGGGTGGATGGCGTACTTGACCTCGACGCCCCGCTCCTCCAGCAGTTTGGCCATCTCGCGGACCGCGTGCTGGGCCTGGGCGACCGCCATGCCGTAGCCCGGCACGATGATCACCTGGTTCGCGTAGGCCATCTGGATCGCCGCGTCCGCCGCGCTGGTCTGCCGCACGGTCTTGTCGCCGGCGTCGCCACCGTCCACGGCGGCCACCGTCACACCACCGAAGCCACCCGCCACGATGGCCGGGATGGACCGGTTCATGGCCTTGGCCATCAGGTTGGTCAGGATGGAACCGGACGCGCCGACGATCATGCCCGCCACGATCAGCGCGGTGTTGTTCAGTGCGAGACCGGTGGCCGCCGCGGACAGACCGGTGCACGCGTTGAGCAGCGAGATCACGACGGGCATGTCCGCGCCGCCGATCGGCAGCACCACCATCAGACCGAGCACCGCGGCGAACACGAGCACCCCGATGATCAGCAGCTGCGAGTTCACGCCGACGCCGATGGACACCGCACACGCGACGGCGGCCAGCAACAGCAGCAGGTTCACCAGCTGCTGCGAGCGGCCCAGGGTGATCGGCCTGCCGGGCAGCACCTCCTGCAGCTTCCCGAACGCCACCAGCGAACCCCAGAACGACAGCGAACCGATGATCGCGGCGAGCAGGGAGGTGACCGGCACATAGGCGGGCAGCCCGGAGAAGTCGTCCGTGGTGCGGAACTCCACCCACGCGATGAGCGCCACGGCCCCGCCGCCGACACCGTTGAACAGCGCCACCATCTGCGGCATCGCCGTCATCTTGACCTGGCGGGCACTGGGCACGCCGACCAGCGCGCCGAGCACGACGCCCAGCGCGATCAGCAGCCAGTTGCTCATGCCGGGGGTGAGCAGGGTCGCGATGATCGCGATCACCATGCCCACCGCGGCGATCAAGTTGCCACGCACCGCGGTCTTCGGCCCGGTCAGCCCCATCAGGCCGTAGATGAACAGGGCGAACGCGATGATGTAGAGGATCTGGACTACCTCAGTCATCGTCGACCGCCTTCTGCTGTTCCGGCTTCTTCTTGAACATGCCCAACATGCGGTCGGTGACGAGGAACCCGCCGACGACGTTGATCGTGCCGAACGCGATCGCGATCACGAGCAGCACCTTGTCCAGCACGCCGCTCGCGGCCGTGCCGAGCACGATCAGGCCACCGAGCAGCACGATGCCGTGGATGGCGTTGGTGCCTGACATCAGTGGTGTGTGCAACGTGTTGGGCACCTTGGAGATCACCGCGAAGCCGACGAAGCCGGCCAGCACGAGGATCGCCAGATTGGCCAGAAACATCACGCCTCCTTGTCTCGCGTCACGCACGCCTTGGCGAGCACCTCGTCGGTGAAGTCGGGTGTCACCGCACCGTCGTGCACCATGAGTTGCAGCAGGGCCATGACATTGCGCGCGTACAGCTCGCTCGCGTGCTCGGGCATCGTGGCCGGCAGGTTGAGCGGCGAGGCGATCGTGACGTCGTGGCGGACGACGATCTCGCCCGGTTCGGTCAGCTCGCAGTTGCCGCCGGTCTCGCCCGCCATGTCCACCACGACACTGCCCGGCCGCATGTTGCGCACGGCCTCCGCGGTGACCAGCTTCGGCGCCGGGCGACCCGGCACCAGCGCGGTGGTGATCACCACGTCGAACCCGCTGATCGCCTCGGACAGCTTCCGCTGCTGCTCGGCGCGTTCGTCGTCGGTCAGCGCCCGGGCGTAACCGCCCTCGCCCGCGGCCTCGATACCCAGGTCGAGCCACTGCGCACCCAGCGACTTGACCTGCTCGGCGACCTCGGGCCGCACGTCGTACCCGGTGGTCCGGGCACCGAGCCGCTTGGCCGTGGCCAGCGCCTGCAGGCCCGCGACGCCGACACCGAGGATCAGCACGGTCGCCGGTTTCACGGTGCCCGCCGCGGTGGTGAGCATCGGGAAGAACCGGGTGGACTGCTCGGCGGCCAGCAGCACCGCCTTGTAGCCGCCGACGTTCGCCTGCGACGAGAGCGCGTCCATCGACTGGGCCCGGGAGATCCGCGGGATCGACTCCATCGCGAAGCCGGTCACCCCGGCGGCGCGCAGGGCCGCGATGCCGTCCTGATTGGTCAGTGGCGCCAGGAAGCCGATCAGCGTCGCGCCGGAGCGCAGCTTGCCCACCTCGGCGTCGGTCGGTGGATTGACCTTGACCACGACGTCCGCGGGCCACGGGTCGCCGATGGTCGCGCCTGCCTGCTCGTACTCCTGGTCCGGAATGAGCGCGCCCAAACCGGCGCCTGCCTCGACGACCACCTCCAGGCCCGACGATCGGAGCCGTTCGACGACTTTGGGGACCAGGGCGACCCGGCGTTCTCCCGCCGCCGTCTCCCTGGGCACCCCCACCACGGTGTGTGTCTGCTGTTCAGTGTCGGACGTCACTGGCGGAGCATGCCGCGTGAGCAGGCCGTGAGTCCAGCGTTGTGTGACGTCGGGCGCTTCACCATGTGGCACACCGGGTCCGGATGGTGGAACCTACTCGCCGGTACGGCGGAGTGTTTCGGGTGGCCAGCGCGGGTCCACGCTGTTCGGAAAGGGCTTTCCGGCGCACACCATGATCACCCGGGCGGGTGAGGTGTCAGCGCCGTTGTTCGGCGAAGCCGGCATCGACCCGCTCGCTCAGCCTGCGGATCTCGTCGCGCAGCTCGGCGATCAACGCGGCCTGGCCGCGCTCGCCCGCCCGGAAATCGGCGACGGTCACGTCCTGCGCATCGGGTTTGAGGTCGACCACGATGGTGCCGCCGGGCTCCAGGCTGGCCGTCTCCACCTCGTCGAGCGAGGCAGCGCCCTGCCGCCGGACGGCCGCGGCCACATCGGAGCGGCGCATGCCGAGCCGGTGCAGGCTGGACACCAGCTTGCCGTCGGCGACCAGCGTGGTCGGCGTGCCCTCGAAGAACGCGGTGAGCCGGGGACGGCGGTTGACCAGACGGACCCAGATCGCGTTGAACGCGACCAGCAGCGCCGCCCCGATCAGGCCGCCGGTGAGGCTGTTGTCCGGCCCGATGATCGCGTTCTGGACCACGTTGGACAGCAGCAGCATGACCACGAGATCGAACGTGTTGAGCTGGGCCAGATCCCGCTTGCCCGCGATGCGGAGCAGGAACGCGAGCCCCGCGTACACCAGCACGGTCCGCAATACCTTGTCCCAGACCGGCACCTGCAGGTGGAACAGGTCCGTCCACACACTGCCGAACACGGCAGCCACCACCTCTCCGTGACGTTCGTGGGAGCGACGGTAGTGCGCGTGGCGGTGTCCCCAGTGGTGTGTCCGGTAACCATGCCGGTGGAATTCCGGTTCCAGGTGGGCGCATCGCCTGGCGGAGGGAGGCCCAGGTGTCGTACCGGGCCGACGACGACGCCGCGAGGTGTCCGCCCGGGGCCGGAATTACCCGGTGAGGCTTACTGGGCGCGGCACCTAGGCGCGAACCACGCGGTCGAGGTTGGCCAGTACGCCGTCGTAGATGCGCCGCAGCCCACCGGGTGCGAACGTCTTCTCGAAGAAGCCGCCGACGCCGCCGGCGCCGTTCCAGGTCGTCTCCACCGACACCGCGCTGTTCTCCTTGCCCGACGGCCGGACCGTCCAGGTGGTGACCATGCTGGAGTTGGTGTCCCGCTCGACCAGCTGGCGTTCGAACGGCTCGGTCACCTCGACCACGCAGTCGCGCACGCGCTTGCTGGTGGCGGCGAGCTTCCAGTGCACGGTGGTGCCCCCACCGACACCGCCCGCGCGCACCTCGTACTCGCTGAAGTGGTCGGTCAGCAGCGTCGGCCGGACGTCCGCGTAGTCGGCCAGTGCCGTCCAGACCTGGTCGACCGGGGCTCCGATGGTCCGTTCCGCGGTCGCCTTCACCTGCGCCATCAGGTCATCGTGCCGGACGCCGGGTCGGCGACCCACGTCGCCCCCCAATCCGCGCGATCCGGCCCCACGGACCGGCCCGGCGTGCTTGCATCCGACCATGACCTCGCGCACAGGGGAACGGCGGCCGGTGGACGGGCCGCTGCGGCTGGTCCTGATCCTGATGTTCGTCAACCTCGGCCTGTCGGTCGTGCTGACGGTGGTGATGCTGATCCTGCACCGAAGCCTGGTGAACTACGAACTCGCGCACTCCGCGCTGCCCGTCGGCGCGACACCGGAGCAGGTCGCCATCGTGCGCAACTCCTTGGTGGCAGCGACCTGGGGCCGGCTGGTCGGCGTGCTGGTGGTGTCGGCGCTCTACATCTGGCGGGCGTCCGCGTTGCGCCGTGGTTCGCGCGGGGCTTACCGGCGGATGATCCTGATCTGCGTCGTCGGGCTGATCGGCATCGTGTACCTGCTGACCGGTGCTCAGTACCCGCTGTGGATGCGGGTCGAGCAGGTGCTGCAGGGCGTCGTGCTGATCGCGCTGCTGCTCGCGGTCACCCGGCCCGCGGTCCGGCAGCGCTACGCGAAACAGCCCAGCCCGATCTGACCTCAGACGCCGTGCGCTGCCGCGACCGCGGCACGCAGGTCGCCGTACCGGGCCGGGCCTGCCAGGCCCAGGTGGTAGAGGTGCAGCTCGTTCGCACCCGCGGCCGCGAGCGCGCGGACGTAGCCGCCGATGTCGGTCACCGGCGCGGCCGCGACGGCGGTGACGTAGGCACCCACGTCGACTCCGGGCGGCAGTGCGGCACGGGCGGTGGACACCAGGTCGACACTGGCCTGGTCCGGCTGCCAGCACGGGACGACCACGCAGCCCGCGTCCCTGCCCGCGGCCGGGGTCAGGCCGGGTAGCGCGCCCGTCGCCCACGGGTCCGGGCTGCCGTGCAGCTGGATCCTGGCCTGCGGGCCGATCGCGGCCAGCACCTCGGCGCGCAGCCGATCGGTGGAGTGCTGCCGAGCCGCCAGCACCGCGGCACGCACGTCGGCGGGCAGGCCGTCCTCGGTCCGGGCCAGGTCGCCGCCCGCGATACAGGCCAGGGTCGCATCGCGGATCAGCGCACGGGTCCGGTCCGGGTCCAGGCCTGCCGACCGCCACTGGGCGACACACGCGCGCGCAGCAGCAGATGGACAGCAGGCGCTGCGTCGCGGGTGCCCACACGGCGTCCGTCTTCTCGTGCAGGTGCTGGTGCACGACACCCAGCTGGCCGCACGCCTCCAGGATCACCGCGTCCACCGGCAGGTCGCGGACGCACTCGGCGGCCAGCGTGGCCGCGTAGTCGCGCACCTCGGCGTGCGCGGGGCACAGCGCCCACGGGTAGGGCCTGCCGAAGCAGTCCCGCACGGTGACCGCGGGGAACCGGGTGCCCAGTGCCGAGTTGTGTGTCAGTACGAGCCAGGCCGAGCTGCGCAGGCCGGCCGCCGCGAGGGTGCGGATCGCCTCGCCAGCGCTGTCGGTGGACCTGGTCCAGCTCGCGGGTTCCGGGCGCAGCGCGTGGAACCGCCAGGTGTCCTCGCGCACCGGCCGGTACAGGGCGGCGTGCTCGGCGAGCACCGAAGCCCGGTTGATCTGCCACGGCGTCGCGGCCCTGGCGCCGTGGTAGGCGATCGCGACGGCCACCTCGTCCACGCCCAGTTCCCGCGTCCGGCTGACGAAACCGGGATCGTCGTCGACGTCCCACGGATACGCGTAACCGGTCACCCGCATCCGGTCACCAGCGCGAGGTGTTGGACGTGAACGACGGCTCGAACCGGCGCATGTAGGTCGCGTCGTCGCGCGCGGTCAGCCCGCACCGCAGATAGTCCTCGTGCGCGCGGGCCAGCGCGTCCTCGTCCAGTTCGATGCCGAGCCCCGGCCCGTCCGGCACCGCGACGGCCCCGTCGCGGAACTCCAGCACGCCGGGCACGATCACGTCCTCGGTCTTCCACGGCCAGTGCGTGTCGCACGCGTACGTCAGATAGGGCGTCGCGGCGGCGACGTGCACCATCGCGGCGAGGCTGATGCCCAGGTGACTGTTGGAGTGCATGGACAGCCCGATGCCGAACGTCTCGCACAGCACCGACAGCGACTGAGTGAGCCGCAGGCCGCCCCAGTAGTGATGGTCGGACAGCACGATCCCGACAGCACGCTGGGCCACGGCGTCCGGGAGGTCCGCGAACCGCGACCACGCACATGTTGGTGGCCAGCGGCATCGCGGCCGCCCTGGCCACCTGGGCCATGCCGGCGATGCCCGGCGTCGGGTCCTCCAGGTACTCCAGCACGCCGTCCAGCTCGCGCGGCGACGCGGATGCCGGTCGTGGACGTCCAGGCGCCGTTCGGGTCGATCCGCAGCGGACTGCCGGGGAACGCGGTGGCCAGCGCGTGCACGGCCCGGATCTCGTCGTCCGGTGGAAGTACCCCGCCCTTGAGCTTGATGGACCGGAAGCCGTACCGGTCGATCATCCGCTTCGCCTGCGCGACAATGGCGTCCGGCGTCAGCGCGGCACCCCACTCGTCGCCGCGGCCGTCCGCGTGTTCGGCGTACTTGTAGAACAGGTAGGCGCGAGAAGTCGACGCGGTCCCTGGCCCGGCCGCCGAGCAGGTCCACGACCGGTCTGCCCAGCGCGTGGCCCTGCGCGTCCAGCGACGCGACCTCGAACAGCGAGTACACCGTGGCCAGCGTCTTGTCCTGCGAGAACGTGCCGGTCAGGCCGTGCTGGTCGGCGTAGACGCGCGCGCCGACCGCGTCCGCGACCAGGGTGCGCAGCCCGGGCAGGTCGAACACGTCGTGCCCGGCGATCCGTTCGGCCGACCCGGCGCGCCACGTCCGAGGAAGGCACTGTCCCCGTAGGACTCGCCGAGGCCGACGACGCCGTCGTCGCAGACGCAGCTGCAGGACGCTGCGCAGCGCCCACGGCTCGTGTACGCCCATCACGTTGAGCAGCGGCGGGTCGGCGAACGCGACCGGCGTCAGTTCGGCGCGCAGGACCCTCATCGCAGGCCCGCGCACAACCTCGTGACCGGCGGCGACGATCCGCTCCAGGCGCTCGGTCTGGTCCGGCGTGGGATCACGCAGCGGTGGCCGGACGCCGCCGACCTTGTCGCCACGCAGCCGGGCGGCCGCCTTGACGAGGGCCACGGCGAACCCGGGCGTCTCGTCGCGCAGGGCCACCAGCGGCAGGTAGAACCCTCGCAGCAACGCGTCCATAGTGGACTCGTCGTGCTGGTGCAGCGCGCGGTGGAAGGCGTGCGCGATCTCGGGTGCGAAGCAGTGCACTGCGGACGAGTACGTCGGCACGCCGATGGCCAGGTAGGCCCGCGCGGACACCTCCGCGGTGGGCAGGCCGTTGAGGAACTGGAACCGCGCCGCCCTCGGGTGCTCGCTGCCGCGAACCGAGGCCACGATCCGGGTCATCAGGTCGACGTCGCCGACACCGTCCTTGAGGCCGATCACGTTCGGCACGTCCAGCAGCGCCAGCGCGGTGTCCGGCGTGAACACCCCGGCCGCGCGGTGGTAGACGATCACCGGCACGTCGCTGCCACGCAGCGCGTACCGCATGTGGTCGACGAGTCCGGCGGGCGGCCCGGTGACGAGGTAGGGCGGCAGCAGCAGGACACCGTCGGCGCCCTCGCCGTTCGCCATCGCCACGCCGGCCCGCGCCAACTCCGGGCCGCCACCGGCCCCGACGAACACGGGAACGCGGCCGCGTGTCACCTCGCGGGCGATCCGCAGCAGGGCCCGGACCTCGGCTGGCGCCAGCGCGCTGAACTCTCCGGTGCCGCACGCCACGAACAGCGCGCCCGCACCCGCGGCCAGATGCTCCTCGACCTGCGTGCCGAAGGCGTCCAGGTCGACGTCGAGCGATTCGGTGAACGGCGTCAACGGGAAAGCGAGCAGCCCGGACAGTAGGGTGTTCATATACGAGAACACTGACACATGTGCGAACCGACATCAAGTAAAGGAACGGGTGATCGACGCGACCGGGACACGGGCCCCTGCCGAGGACTCGGGCGTGAAGTCGGCCCGCCGGGCGATCGGCCTGCTGGAGACGTTCGCCGCGAACCCGGCGTGGTCGTCGCTGGCCGAGCTGCACGCGCGCACCGGCGTGCCGCGCTCCAGCCTGCACGGCCTGCTGCGGACCCTGCGGGACGCGGGCTGGATCGAGGCCGACGCCGGTGGCACCCGGTTCCGGCTCGGCGTTCGGGCGCTGATCTGCGGCACCGCGTACCTGGACCGCGATCCCGTGATGCCCTACGCGACCGACGCGCTGGAACGGCTGCGCGAGCGAAGCGGCTACACCGCGCACTACGCGCGGCTGTGCGGCGACCAGGTGGTCTACCTGGAAACCCGGGAGTCCCGCCACTCGCAGCACCTGGTCTCGCGCGTCGGCCGCACACTGCCCGCGCACGCGACCGCGCTGGGCAAGGCGTTGCTCGCCGAGCTGACCGAGGCCGAGACGAGCGCGCTGCTGCCCGCGACACTGCCGCCGCTCACCGAGCACACCGTCACATCACGGGACGTGCTGCTGGCTCAGTTGGCCCGGATCCGGACCGACGGCCACGCGACCGAGCACGAGGAGGGCACCCTCGGCGTGGCGTGCTCGGCGGCCGTCGTGCCCTATCGCATCCCGGCCACCGACGCGCTGAGCTGCTCGATGCCCGCGCACCAGGCCACCGAGGCCGAGGCCCAGCGGGTCGGCGCACTGCTCAGGGCCGCGGCCGACGAGCTGAGCCGGCAGCTGCGGCGAGCCGGCATCCGCTAGTGAACCGACAGAAAGGTGTGCCACCGTGGCACCACAGCGTGTCCTGATCACCGGCGCCGCAGGCACGGTCGGCGGCTTCCTGCGGACCAGGCTGGCGAAGCCGGGCCGCACGCTACGGCTGCTCGACGTCGTACCGCCCGCCCCGCCCGCCGACGGCGAGGCGGTGGAGGTACTCACCGGTTCGATCACCGACGCCGACGCGCTGGCCGGCGCGTTCGACGGCGTCGGCGCGGTGATCCACCTGGGCGGGCGCAGCCGCGAGGACACCTGGGAGGAGATCCTCAGCGTCAACATCGACGGCACGCAGCGCGTACTCGACGCGGCACACGCGGCCGGCACGAGCCGCGTCGTGCTGGCGTCGAGCAACCACGCGGCCGGTTTCCGGGTGGTCGGCGCCGACGGCCCGGACGGGCTGCGGCCGGACACGTCACCCCGGCCGGACACCTACTACGGCGTCGGCAAGGCCGCGATGGAGGCGCTGGGCGCGCTGTACCACCACCGCTTCGGCATGGACGTGCTGTGCCTGCGCATCGGGACCTGCTTCGAGCGGCCGTGGGACGAGCGCGGGCTGTCCACCTGGCTCTCGCCCGACGACGCGGGCAGGCTGTTCGAGGCATGTCTGAGCGCGCAGGCGCCCGGCTACCGGATCCTGTGGGGCGTCTCGGCGAACACGCGCCGGATCTGCTCGCTGCGCGAGGCCGAGGAGCTCGGCTACCAGCCGCGGGACGACGCCGAGCGGTTCGCGGCGGAGCTGGCGAGCGGGCCGCCCGAAACCCCGGCCAAGCCGGTGTTCCTGGGCGGCCCGTTCACCACGGCACCGCTGGGCGTGCACAACCCGCGCTAGCGGCAATGCCACGAAGGTGAGGATCCGGTGGCGATGTCGAGGGCCTCGACATCACTGGGTGTCGATCACCGGTCCGGCCATCGACACCCTGAGTGATCGTCGACAGCTTGCCTGGGCGTCTGCGACCAGCCGGACGACGAACCTCAGCCCTTGACCACGCGGCATCGGCGCTCGTGGCGTGCGGTCACCAGGTGACGGGTACTTCGTCGTAGCCGCCGGTCAGCATGTCCCGCCGCCAGTGCAGCTCGTTCGCCGGGACGGCCAGCCGCAGCGTCGGGATGCGCTGGAACAGCCGCTCGAACACGGCCGTCAGCTCGATCCGGGCCAGCACCGCGCCGATGCAGAACCGGGCACCGTAGCCGAACGCGACGTGCGAGTTGAGGTGCTCACGGCCGAGGTTCATCCGCTCGGAGTCCGGGAACGTCCCCTCGTCGCGGTTGGCCGCGCCGATGGACAGCAGCAGCAGGTCGCCCGTGGCGATGTCCGCGCCGCCGAACCGGAAGTCGGTGCGTGCGTAGCGCGGCATACCGGGGGTGTCGCCCGCGGTGGCGAGCCGGACGATCTCCTCGACGGCCGGCGGCACGAGCTTCGGGTCGTCGCGCAGCAGGGCCAGCTGATCGGGGTTGGCCAGCAGCAGCACAGTGCCCACGGAGATCCGGACCACCGTGGTCTCGTGGCCCGCGAACAGCACCGCCGCGCCCAGCTCGGCGATCTCCAGGTCGGTCAGGCCGCCGTCCTCGATCTCGGTCAGCTCGGTCAGCAGATCGTTGGCCGGCTCGGTTCGCTTGCGTGCCACCAGTTTCATGATGTAGCCGACCATCTCCCGGCGCGCACCACCGGAACGTTGGAAGTCGTGCAGGTCGCACATGGCCACGGACAGCCGGCGGAAGTACTCGCGGTCCGCGAACGGCACCCCGAGCAGTTCGCAGATCACCAGTACCGGCAACGGGAACGCGAACAGCTCGTGCAGGTCGACCGGCGGCGTGCGGGCGACCATGTCGTCCAGCAACTCGTCGACGAAGTGCTCGACCCGCGGCTTGAGCAGCCGCATCCGGCGCGGCGAGAACCGTGGCACCAGGCGCGATCGCAGTAACGAGTGGTTGACGTCCTCGCTCTCCCAATCCTCCATCGGCCCGCCGAGCAGCGCAGAGTCGGACAACCGGGGAGCCTGCTCGGGATGCGGGTGCGAGCGGCCGAGCCTCGGGTCCGCGAACAGCGCCTTCACCTCGTCGTATCGGGTGACCAGCCAGGCCTCGTCGCCGACGCGGGTGCGAACCTTGGTGATCGGCGCGTCGGCCTGCAGCTCACGCATTCTCGGTGCCAGCTGGAGGACGTCCGGTTGGTCGAACGGCAGAGTGGGCAGCTCAGTCATGTCAACGACGATTCAAGGTAAGGATGATCGAGTCAACATCGACGATCCGAGTCTCGTTCACATGAATACGGATGGCGTAGGCAGGCCTGCCGACGATACGGGCGGTCCGATCGAGCATCACCCGAAAGAGTGAACATCGTGACGACGTGGTCAAGCCGACCCGATGGCCAGGTCCAGCGCGTACTGCGCCCACCACACGCCCGCGGGCGGCGCCCCCGGCCGGCACGGACCGTCGGATTCCCCCGGATCCTTCACCCACAGGAACGCGTCCACACTCGGATCACCGGTACGCACCGTTGGCGGGGTCCCCAACGCCCTACCCGGGGGGTTACACCAATTCTGCGCCCCCGTCGCCGGGCCGTTGCCGTTGCGACTGGTGTCGATCACGAAATGCGCTCCGCCGAGAATCGCCGCGATTCGATGGCCGTAGTCCGTGTCCGCCCGGGTGGTGTAGAAGTTCGACACGTTCAGCGCGAATCCGGCCGCTCTGCCGATTCCCGACGCACGCAGCGCCGCCGCCACCGCCAGCGGGTCCTGCACCCAGCCGGGGTTGCCCGCGTCCAGGTACACCCGTGCGTCGTCCTGCTGTGACAACGCGGTGACCGCGTCGGCGAGCAGACCGTACCGCTCGGCGCGCTGTTGATCGGACAGGCAACCATCCAACGCGAGGGCGACACCGTCCGGTTCGAGGATCACCAAGGGCGCCGACCGGCCAAGACCTCGCACCACCTTCGCCAACCAGTTCCGGTAGGCGGCCGCATCCACGGCGCCGCCTGCCGAGTAGCCGGCGCAGTCGCGGTGCGGCAGGTCGTACAGCACCACCACCGACGTGCGGCCCGCGTCGGCCGCACCCTGGGCCACCGATCGCGCCTCCTGCTCCACCCGACCGACGTCCGACGTCAGCCAGATGCCCTGTGGCTGCCGGGAGATCTTGGCGATCTGGTCGGCCTTCGCGGACATGCCGTCCGCGCGCCACTGGATCTCCTGGTGCACGGCGGACGACATCGGATCGATGTAGAACGGCTGATCCGAGGGCACATCGGGCGGCGGCGAGGTCGTCCGGCCGGGTGTCGACCGGCTGGGCGAGGCAGGAGGCGACGACGGGACCGCCCGCAGGGCCGGTGCACTGCTCACGAACAGTCCGCCGGTCGCGGTGGCCACGCACCCCGCCGTGAGCACCGCCAGCACGACGACCGCCAGTGCGCGGGCGGCCCACACCTCGCTGGTAGCTCTTGTCATCTTCAGGGAACCATCACCCACCTGGCCATCGAAGGAACGCCGGCGCGGTTGGTGACGAACAACATGTACGGACCTGGCGGCACCAGTGTCGGCAGGGACGGCAGCGACACCGTGACGCTGTTCGTGCCCCTGCTCAGGCCCAGCGCGATGGAGCGCTGTTCGAGGTTGGTCACGTGGGTGACCGCGCTGGGGCGGATCAACCGCGCGGTCGCGATGTCGATCGGGTCGGCGGTGCCGAACGTGCCCTGCCCACCCAGCTTCAGGCTGCCCGGACCGGAGGTCAGCACGGGCCGCGCACCGCGGTAGAGATAGGCCGGGGTGTAGACCTCGATCCGCTGCTCGAACGGCGCGGTGATGGTGTCCTTGTCGTCCGCGAACAGCGGGTTGCCGCCCAGCGTGATCACCCGGCCATCGGGCAGCAGCAGCGCCTCGCTGTGATAGTCCCGGCCCACGAACGGGTCGGCCGCCATGCTCAGCGTGTCGGTGTCCGGGTGGAAGATCCGCGCGTTGTGATTGTCGCTGGCGAACTCGCCCCGGTAGCCGCGGGATCCACCGGTGATCAGCGTCGTGTCGTCGGGCAGCGTGACCAGGCTCGGGTAACGGGTGCCCTCCGGCAGGCTCGGGCCAGGGCGGAACCGGGGCGTGGCGGACTTCAGATCCACGATGTCGATCCGGCCGGTGGACTTCGGTGACTCACCGACACCGCCACCGCCGACGACCATGATCTGCTGGTTCTGCACCGGCCCGACCCAGCCGGAACCACTGGTCTCCAACTGGTCAGGATCACGCAGACCGGGCACCGGGCTGAAGACGTTGTCGGTCAGGTTCCAGAAACCGGGCGCCCGCCCGAGATTGGCGGGCCCGTAGCCGGAGTTGGACCCGGAGAAGAACAACATCCCCTGCCGTTGGGTCTGGAACAGCGCCGGGTAGGTCGGGAAGTGACGGCGCAGATCAGGACGGCTGGTCCAGGTCTTCGTCGTGGGGTCGAACACCTCGTTGTCCTCGGTCACCTGGCCGCTGCCGTCCAACCCGGACACCGCGAGCACGTCCCCGTTGGCCAGCCCGGTCAGTGTCGGATACCACCGCTTCACATGCATGTCGGCGACCCGCTCGTACCGCTCGGTGACGGGGTCGAACTCGTAGCTCTCCTTGCGACCCTGGTAATCCTGCTTGTCCATGGTCATCGCGGAGCCGAGACCATAGATGTTGTGCGTGTCGGCGCCGCTCAACCCGAGAAGGTCGTAGTGCACGGTCTGCTGGGGCTCGTCGTAGCCGGGTCCCGTGTTGTCCGCCTCGACCCACACATTCTCCGAGCTGGCGGTCACCGTGACCTTGCCGTGTGGACCGAAGGTCTTGGTCGCCGGCTCGAGGCTGAACGGTGACGTGGCCCGGTATCGCTTGCCATCCGGGCCCTGGAACTGGGTGCCCTGGGGGAAGTTGCGCTGCCCGCCGTTCGGCGACTCGTTCTTCACGATCATGGTGCCCGCGGCGTTGGTGACCGCGCCGTCCAGAATCTCGTAGCGCTGGGTGCCACCGGCCACCAGCAGCTTGCCGTCCGGCAGGAACGCGTGCCCGCCGCAGAACAGATCGGTGGGTGTCGGGATGAACTTGGTCTGCCCCGTGCTCGGGTCGTAGAGCAGTGTCTTGAACGTACCTGCGTCGAACATCTGCTGGTCGTTGCCCGATCCGGCGATGATCAACAGCTTTCCGGTGTCCAGCAGGGCGGCGTGCACGGCGTTGATCTGCACGCCGGGCGGCAGGTTGATGACGTCCCAGTGGCCGTACTGCCGCTTGTAGGCGGCGCTGTTGATCAGCTTGTTGTGCTGGTAGTCGGCGACGAACGTCCAGGCTGGAGGGACGTTGACACCGACAACGGCAGCCGAGACGACGATGACGACGAGCGCGCGGACGTGCCGGCGCAGGAAAGCGGAGATCATGAGTGGACAGACTCTCTCGTGTTCGTCTTCTGCAACGGGATCTCAGGGCCTGTCGGGAGCACGTCGACCGGCCGGGTCTGCGCGGGCACGTCCGGGGTGGGAGCGGCCACCCTGCTGGGCCGACGGCCGCTGGTCAGCCACAGCACCACCGGCAGCACGCAGATCACCAGGGCGAGCCCCGGCCACAGGCAGGACTGCGGTGTCGCGTAGCCGCGGATGACCGACGCGATGATCGCGCCGGCGAACAGGACGGCCCACTGCAGGTGCCTGCGGAACGAGAACAGGGAGTCCGTCGAGGTGGACGCTCCCTTGGCGGTCACCACGAACCTCGCAGGCCTGCGCAGCAGGGTGGCCAGGAACGACGCCGCGTACAGGGGCGACGTGAGCACCGTCATCACCATGCCGATCAGGCCCGCCGAACCCTCCTGTTCGGACGGACTGACGTTGTGCCTTCGGTTGCGCACGTACAGGAGCATCTGGAATGCGGTGGCGTCCACGTACAGGGCGAACCACAACTGCACCGGCACCTTGATGCCCTGCACGCCGAAGGCCAGGTACAGCACGGCGTTCACGCCGCCCAGCAGCCAGCCCAGCGCCATGGACGGGTAGAACGTGGTGATCAGCAGGTAGTGCATCAGCCGGCCGGGAGTCAGCCGGAACAGCCGCTGCCAGAACATCCCGGAGAGGATCTCGAACGTGCCGCGCGACCAGCGCAGTTGCTGGCTGAAGTAGTCGCTCCAGGACGACGGACCCTCGCCGATGGCCAGTACGTCCGGTGTGTACACCGACCGCCAGCGCCGTCCGGTGGCCGGGTTGCGGGAGCTGTGCAGCTTCAGGCCGGTCGCCATGTCTTCGGTGATCGAGTCGCTGAGGCCGCCGACACCCAGGATCGCGTCGATCCGGATCGCGTTGTTCGTGCCGACCAGCATGGCGACGCCGTAACGGTTGGCCGCACGCTGGATCACACTGTGGAACGGGAACTGCTGGGACTCGGCGGCCTTGGTCACGAAGTTGTCGCAGTTGCCGTATGCCTGCGGGCCCACCACGTACGCCACATCGACGTCCCGGAAGTAGCCGATGATGCGTTCCGCGTAGTTGGGCAGCGGGATGTGGTCGGGATCGACCGACATCATCACGTGATAGTCCGCCCCGTGAGTCGCCAGCCACGCGTTGTAGTTGCCGTGTTTGGTCCTGGCCCGGAACGGGCCGCGCTTCTGGTTGAACCCCTCGACACCCCGGCGGCTGAAGTGCAGCACGCCCAGTTCCGCGCACATCGCGCGGACCGCCGGATCGTCGCCCTCGTCGAGCAGCCACACGTCCAGGCGGCCTCGGTACCGGATGGCCTGCGCGGCGATCAGCGTGCGCCGGACCATCTCGATCGGCTCCTTGCTGGGCACGATGGTGGTCACGAAGGCGATCATGAGGTTGCGTTGTGGCCGCACCGGTATCGGATCCCTGGCCACCACCGACGCGAGTGACAGCGATATGACGTTGATCAGCCGGACCAGTTCGATCAGCGCGATGGACTTGATCACGAACTGATCGGCCACCGTGGTCCAGTCGGTGCCGGACGCGGGCAGGTGACCGGGTTGCAGCAACCAGCAGAAGAACAGGATCTCGATCGTCAGGTTCACCACGGCAAGGCCGATGGACCTGATGAACCGCAGCCGGCCGTCCTGTGCCTTGATGGCCCGGAACCGGACCCTGAATACAGGGTCGGGCATGGCCTTGGCTCGTACAGCGTAGCCGGCGAGGTTGCTGAAATCCTTGGCCGGTGGCAGGTCTCTCGTGCCACGCCGTGAACCAGTACTGCCCATAACTCGAGCGAACCCTCCATCATGGGAAGCCGAATCCTGACCGATGATCTTGCGGACTATTCGTATCATTGCCAGTACGGCACATGCGAATAAAGGGCGTCACACGACACGGTACGGTTTCGGAGATCATCGGCACACGGTGGTCGCTCCGCCACCCGGCGACACCATCGTGTAGTCCTCACGACCATCATCCGCTGCGGCGGATACCGGCGCGGAGTCGGTGAATATCGGCTGCCTTCACAGAATTATCACTTTCACATCGGTTACCGGCGGCCTGGCCCGAAACCACGGGGGCGACCGCGAAACGGCCCCGGCGGGGCCGGGGCCGTTTCGCTGCTTGTCGTTCGCGGCGACCAGGTCAGATGCGCGGGAACAAATCCTGCACCACGGGCAGGACACCGGCGATACCGTCCACGTCGGACACGCCGGGCAGCATGTCCGAGGGCTTACCGAACACCTGCGTGGCGTGCGCGGCCGAGGCCGGCGCCCCGGTCACGTACGACGCCGGCGGCTGGGACGAGGTCTGCACCGCCAGGTCGGGGACAGACGGCACCGACGGCACCCTCGGGTCGCCGGGCAGCGACGCGAACGGTGACTCGTTGACGCTGTCGGAGATCGTGCCGGGCACCTGGGCCAGCTGATCCACAGGTGCGGCGGCCAGTGACCTGGTTGCCGCCTCGCGCACGGTCGGTACACCGAACATCCGGCCGGCGGGCGAGTCGCTCACCGAGCCAACCGGTGCGGGAGGCAGATTCGACGTGTTGACGTCCGAGACGGGCAGCTCGGTCATCTGTGTCACGTGCGTCGGCGAGGACGACACGTCGGCGGCGTCGCCCGCCAGGCTGCCCGCAGAGGGCACCGAGGGCAGCCGCGGCGCGCCGGGCAGCGCGCTGAATGGAGAGTTGTTGACACTGTCGCGGACCGAGGAGGGCGCCGCACTCACCTGCGGCGCCGCATTGGCCACCGCAGCCGTCGGGTCGCCGGGCAGCGAACCAAGAACGGTCTTCCCGTCGGGCAGGCCGGGCACCGAGGTGGGCACCTCGGCAGCCTGCGCCACGGGCAGCGCGGACGTCGCTGTGCCGGACAGGTTGTCCAGCAGGCCCGGCGCCGCGGGCGCCGTGCGCAGCGGGGACCCGTCGACACTGTGCCGAGCCGAGGAGGGCGCCCCGGCCAGCGGTGAAACAGGCAGTTGCGAAACGGGCAGTTGCGAAACCGGCAGTTGCGAAATCGGCAGTTGCGAAATCGGCAGTTGCGAGACGGGCAGTTGTCCGAGCAGTTGTGAGACGGGCAGTTGTCCGAGCAGCGAGTCGACGCCGTCGCCGTCCATCGGTACGCCGGGCAGCGCACCGGTGAGGGGACCCAGAGGCGACAGGCTGGGCACCGAGGTGGCCACCTCGGCAGCCTGCGCCACGGGCAGCGCGGACGACGTCCCGCCGGACAGGTTGTCCAGCAGGCCCGGCGCCGCGGGCGCCGTGCGCAGCGGGGACCCGTCGACACTGTGCCGAGCCGAGGAGGGCGCCCCGGCCAGCGGTGAAACAGGCAGTTGCGAAACGGGCAGTTGCGAAATCGGCAATTGCGAGACGGGCAGTTGTCCGAACGGCGAGTCGACGCCGTCGCCCACCATCGGCACGCCGGGCAGCGCGGCGAGAGTGGTCTGACCGAGGGGTTGCATCAGGCCCCCGAGCGGCCCGGGCAGGGCCGACGTGGACGCGGCCGAGACGGGCAGCACGGCCGCCTGCGTCTGCGGCACGGTGTCCATGACGCTCTGTGCCAGCGGCGCTGACGACACGTCCGGCACGCTCGGCACCTCCGGCACGCTGGGCCGCGCGCCGAGAGGGGAACTCTGCAGTGCCTGCAGCGGACGCACTGCCGAGGTGGGCGCCTCGGCCGGGTGCACCTGCGTGTGCGACAGCGCGGTGTTCACGTCCCCGAGCACCGGCACGGGCGCGATCCGCGGTGCCGTGGGTGCCGTCGGCATGTCGGGCAACGGACCGACGGGGGACGTGTTGAGCGACTGGACGAGCTGGGCGGGCAACCCGGCAGCGTCCTGCGCAGGTACCGACGACACCCGGTCCTCGGCCTGCCCGACCGTGGGCACGCTGGGCAGTGGACCGTCCGGCGGCAGGTCGATCGACCTGGCATCGGGTGACTGCACGGCCGAGGTGGGCGCCTCGTCCTGTGCCGTGGGCACGATCCCTCCCACCGACGACACGCCGGGCAGCACGTCGAGGGGGGACTGATCGAGTACCTGCTCGCTCTGCATGCTCTGCCTGTTCGGCACGGCCGAGGTGGGCGCCTCGGGTCGGTACCTCACGGGCAGTCGAGACGACGCCCCGTCGAGCACATTCCCCACCGACGCCACCATGGGTGCGCTGGGCAACGCACCGGGGGACGTCGGCGCGGACTGCGCCTGGGGCTCACCGAAGAGGCCGACGCCCTCGATCGAGGGCACGACCGGCACCCCGGACACCACGCCGTTCTGGGGCGCGCTGGGCAGGCGCTGCGCCATCGGGCTGTGGGCCACGGTGCGACGGACATCACCCGGCAGCGGGGCGTTGTCGGGTACCACCAAAGAACCGTTGTGCACAACGGGGTTGTCCTCGGCGATCACGCCGGTCCTGTTGGAGCCGTTCGAACTGGTGGAGCTGGTGGAACGCGGCAGGCCGCGCGTCCAACCGGCCGGCTCGGCACGCACGGCGCCGAGACCGGTGACCGCGTCATTCGCGGTACGCATGGGGAAGGTCATCTGAGCCGCGGTGAAAGTGCCCGACAGCGTGTCGCTGCGCTCACCCGACCGCTGACCGCCGACCTTCTGGGCGGCGACCTGACGGGCTTGCGGCTGCGGCTGCCGGACCAGCGGGTTCGGCCGGCTCACGGCCGGGCGGACCGGGGCGGCGACCGGCGTGGTCACCCTCTTCCCCACCGCTGTCCCCACGTCATGGCGCACGGCGGTATCCAGGGGGACATGGCCTGCGCTGACCGGGACCGAGACGCCAGCATCGACCGGGCTGGGCGGCAGGTCGGGGTTGACGTTCTCATCGGCCGAGGCAATGCCCGTACCGAGCATCAGCAGACCACCGGTCACGAGCGCGGTCCGCAGACCGCGCCGTACCCACGTGTGCATTGTTTTCCTTTCGTATTTCCTTGCGGAACAGGATCGGCAGGCCGGACGCATCGCGTCCGGCGGCAGGCGACCACACGAATGAACGGCGGTTGTCCACTGCGGAATGAGTAACTATTCGGCCTGCGGGCGAACGCACTGCCGGGCGGCGAATGGCCTGCCGGACAGGCGCGCTGGCTGCGCTCGACGGGGTTCGATCACCCGTGCCGAGGGCGGCTGCGCGAAGAGAGTCAGTCTGGGGAGGTGCCCGGCTGACGGCCGGGGCCCGCGGCGATACGCGGGGTGCTCGACGTGTCGGCCATGGTCAGGCCGTCGCCGAGGAAGTGCGTGCACCGGACCTGCGCGCCGCCGGGACCACCGGCGACACCGCCACCACTGTGCGCGCTGGAGTCGGACGAGCCCGCCGGCTGCAACGGAGGCATGGCAGGCGAGTGGTGGTCGACGCCGACGGGCGATGGCGTGGCACCCGCCGAGCGGGGCCGCGGCGTAGCGCTCTGCGACACGTGCCGGTGGTGTTGGACGACGACGAAGAACGGCCGCCACGGCTGCGACAGTGCAGGCGACACACGGCGAACCGGATGCGCCGACGGCCGCGGGCCGGCCTGCGTGGCAGCCGCGTCCTTCGTGGCCGGCCGCGTGCCGGTCGGGACAACTCGCGTGGCGAGCGGCACGAGGTCGGTGTGCTTGACCAGATCGGCGGCCGGGATCACCGACGGGGCGACCCGCTGACTGACCTCCGTCACCGTGCCGTGCGCCTGCTTGCCGACGGCGGACAGGCTCGAAACAGCCAGTTGCTCAACCTGCTTCGGCGTGACCGCCGCCACATCAGAGGTGACGGACGCGGCCGTCGGGTCAGCGGCGACGGAGGACAGCACCGACGGCACTGCCGGTGCCGAAGGCAGCACGTCGGCGTTGGCCGAACTGGCGCAGCACAGCCAGCCGATCACCGTGACCGCGAACACGCCGCCCAGGACCAGCACGGCACGCAGCAGCAACCGGCGCACTGCGCCGGTTGCGAGCGATGCTCGCTGGTCCACAACGGACACGCTGGGGTCCTCCAGTGACATGGGAAAGGCTGATCTGGGTGCAGAGCCTGGCAGGAACCTCCGCCCGATGCACGCACATCGAGACCTAATCGCTACATCGAGTGAAGATGCCGCCCCGTGCCCGAAGCGCGCAGAACCTACTCCTACCACACGGTTCCGATAGCGGCACCGGCCAGGGCACACGGCAACGACAGTCCGCCGCGACAGCCGCCGACCTCGGGGGCATACCAGCGGAAATGGCGGCCTGTTCGCGGTTCCGCGAGTCGATGGTGCTCGATTTCCGCCGCGCTCACCTATTTCCTGTGGTGCTCGCGAGTCCGAACAATGCACACGTATATCGACGGAAACACACGATCGTGTCACTGAGTGGAGTCACTCAGGCGCTTGAGGTAGCGTCGGGAGCGAGTCACGCGAAAGGCGTTCTTGGTCGCTGACTTTGTTTCTAAGGTTCATCCGCCCAGTTATGTAAGGGGAATTTCATGATCAAGAAGATCGGTCTGGTTGCCGCCGTCGCGGCAGCAGGGATGGTGCTGTTCGGTGGCATGGCGTCGGCCACCACGTACCCCCACGCCGGCCCCCAGGGCGACCACCACTCGGTGGGCGACAACGGCCTCGAGGGTCAGGTCGGGCTGGTCAACCTGAACAACCTCGACCTGCTGCACAACGTCGACGTGGTGCCGGGCATCTGCGGCGACGACGTCAACGTGCTGGGTGTGCAGGTCCCGATCCGCGACTCGCTGGACGGCATCGGTGTGCCGATCCTGTCGCCGGGTGAGAACGTGGCCGCAGATGGCCCTTCCAGCTGCGCAGCGGGCGCCATCGATGACGGCGGAACTTCCCAGAACAACTGAACCACGGTCGATCAGCGTCGCCGCCGGCTGCGCGATCGACGATGTCTGGGACGTGAGGCTCAGGGAGCGGGCACCCCTGATTCCACGTCTGGAACATAATTCTCGCCGAGGGTTCCCAGGAGTTCGGGCAGACTCCTGATCCAGTTTTCTGGAACAACCTTCGACGGCATTTCCACCAGGCAACCCGGACAGCATGTGCTCCGGTTCATGCGTGGGCGAGGGCCTTCGGGTTCGATGCGGGTTTCGAACGAGACCTTGTCGAGCCCGGAGGCCCTTGTGCTGTGCCCGCTCGACAACGGTGACCAGAAATACCGGCCGGGATACCGATCCCAGCGCAGCCGCTGCGCTGGCGGCTATCGCGAGGACCACCGGCGCCGGGGACGGCTCGAAGACCGAGGGGCATGCCGGCGACAACGAATCCGCCGGCGCTGGGACGCTGCATGGTTCAGCCCCCGGCACGTGCTGTCGGCGGTGTATCGACAGGACCACAGTGCCGCGTGCTGCCAGCACACCGACTCGGCGGGGCCACAGCCGGTCATGAATGTGGATTCGACATCGGGCAGCGACATGATTGCCTTGTACACCAGCGGATCCATTGCGGCGGTGCTGATTGCGTCGACGCACCGCTGAGCGGTCTGCGTCGGTGGCCGAACCAGTGGTGCTGCGGGTCTGTCAGTGTGGCACGGGAGCGGACATAACAGCGCCGGCCGTGTAATCCCCGTTGCCCAGGCGGGAATCACACGGCCGGCGAGTTGTACAGCGTCTATAACAACGGATCATCTCACGTGCACATGAGACGGGCCGCGTGAATCAGTCGACGTTCGTAGAGGTCGATTGGCCTCAGTTGTTCTGCGAGGTCCCACCGTCGTCGACGGCACCGGCGGCGCAGCTGCTGCCGCCACCATCGGCCAGGTTCCCACCCGGCGACATGACCGGGACGTTCAGACCGTCCGCGACGTGCCGCACGGGCACCTGAATGCCCAGCACGTTGACGTCGTCGTCGCAGATGCCCGGCACCACGTTGACGTCGTGCAGCGCGTCGAGGTTGTTCAGGTTGACGAGTCCGACCTGGCCCTGGAGGCCGTTGTCGCCCACCGAGTGGTGGTCGCCCTGGGGGCTGGTCCACGTGGTGGCCGACGCCATGCCACCGAACAGGACCATACCGGCCGCCGCCACTGCGGCGACGAGACCGATCTTCTTCAACATCATGTTCAAAACCCCTGACGTTAGGCAGTACGAGTATGGAGATCCGCGAAACACACTGCGTCCTTGGACTCAGGAGAGAACGTAGCCCATAAGCCGCCGGCATTTCCTGCCCCGTAACACCATCGTGTAAAGGTTCCGCCGAGGGTCGTTAACCGTCCTATGTGGACATGTCTGGGAACGGTGCGCCGATGTGATCTCGTTCCGGCTCAGGTGCGCGCCGCGCGTCCACGCGCGATGGCCGATCCCGTCGAGTCGCCGGCGGTCACGTCGGCCGGCGGTCACGTCGGCCGAACGTGCCGTAATACCAGCCACTCCGTGCCCGTCGCCGGGGCCGCATCCTGGTCATGTCCCGTGCCAGTCTGCGTTTCGCTGTGCCGGGGATCGTAGGCTCTGGTTGGTGACCGAACTTCCTGATGTGCGGCGTGCCGACAGGGCCGCGGAGGTCGACCGACTCCGCCACTTCTTTCGCATCTTCGCCACCACGCAATGCCAGGGCCGCTCGCCGGTGTACGAGTCGCTGAGTCACGGTGTGGCCGGTGACGGCGCCCTGCTCGACCTGCTCATGCGCACGCCAAGCGAGCAACGTAGGCCGAGTCTGCTGTTCGCGGCCGTCAACCTCCTACTGGCGGCGCATCCCGATGCCACGTTGGCCGCCTACTACCCGATCCACGGCGGCCGACGGCCGGTGGACGACCAACTCGTGGCAGCGTTCACCGCGTTCTGCGCTGAGCACGCCGACGAACTCAGCCGACTGCTGCACAGCAGGTCCACCCAGACCAACGAGATCCGCCGCTGCGTGGCTCTTCGGCTCGCGCTCAGCCACGTCGGCCAACGCTGGCCGGGACCGTTCGCCCTGGCGGAAGTCGGCGCCAGCGCGGGCCTCAACCTGCTGTTCGACCGTTATCGCTACCGAGTCGGCGACCAGGAGACCGCCCCGGCGACTGCCGCATCAGTCCTGATCTCCTGTGAGTTACGAGGCAGTGCGCCCGCAGGCCGGATCCTCGGCACGGCACCGGAGATCACCTCCCGGCTCGGTATCGACCAGCAACCGATCGAGTTGACCGATCCCGGCCAGCGCGCATGGCTGGCGGCGTTCAGCTGGCCCGAAGACGTCGACGGCCTGGCCACCCTGCGAGGCGCCATCGACCTCGCCGTCGCCACCAGGGCCGCGACCGTCGTGCGGGGCGACGCGACCACCGACACCGCCCGGCTGCTCGCCACCCTGCCCGGCCACGAGCCCGTCGTCGTCTTCACCGCATCGCTGCTCAGCTATCTCGACGCCGACGCCAGAACGGCATTCGCCGACCAACTCCGCGAAGCGTCCCAGCGGCGGCCGGTCGCCTGGGTGTTCGCGGAAGCCCCTGGCCTGGTGGCCACGACCGGCCTCAACCTGCCCGCTCTGCACGGACCGCTGGCGCGCCGCAATGCCATGTACGTGGTCGGGGCCGGTATGCGCGAGGACGGCCACAGCGACGACAGCCTGCTCGCCGTGGCTGACCCCTATCTGCGCTGGCTCGCCCCGGCCCGGCACCCCGCCGACGACTTCCAGTGGCTGTAGCCGGTCACGAACACCAGCGGACCTCGAAGCAGCCGGTACCGCACCAGCCCCGGACGCGCAGTCGCCCGCCCAGCCCGCCGTGAGGTCGAGCTATCCGCGGCCGTTGACCTCGAACGTGTTGCCGGAGGGATCCTTGAACCATGCCATCTTGACCGGTCCGTTGCGGTGGATGTCGCCGTCGCGGGTAGTGCCGGGGAGGTCGTCGTAATGCTGGAAGCTGCTCACGCCATTGGCCTTCAGCCCTCGCACCGTCTCTTCGACGTCCTTGACGGTCCATGCCGCCGTCGTCGCCTTGTTCATACCCCCCAGCTCCGACTCGTAGATGATGATGTCACTGGTACCGCTGCGGTACTGGGTCCAACGGGAAGTGGAACTTTCATCGGTCCTGACGAGTTTCAGCTTCTCTTCATAGAAAGCCATCGCTTCGCGCAAGTCCGTGACCGCGACAAGCGTGGTGACAGCGGTATCACCCAACATCTGGGTCTCCTCTCAGGTCAGAAGGATCACCGATGCCGAGACGGGTCTCGACCGGCCGGGCACGCCCCACCGTAGCGGTTGGGCTGCGCGAGCACAGCAGTCCGCGGGCCGCGTCGCCAGTCGGGACAAAACGGCCGTACGCCGCTCGCACTTCGGCGGACATGTCCTGTGGGATGGCGAATCAATAATCCGCACATGACGGGCCGGGCTCGCCCCGCCGAAGTGCGGCAGCTCTTCAGCACCAACAACTGCGGCCGAGGAGTAAGAGCTGCTAACACAATGGCGTTCGATCAGGGAGCGGCGTCCAGGTGCGCCGGCTGCAAGGCGGAGGAGGCCCCGGTACCGCTGTTGTACCGGGGCCGACGACAACGCCGCAGCTGGCGTGCCTGGACGACGCGAGCCGAACAGTTATTGTGTTAGCTCTAAGAGCTGCTAACAGCTCTCACGCGACGGTCAGCCGAGCGGTGCGACCGACTCGATGTTGGCGACCGTGAATTCCCGCTGCGCGTTGCGCAGGTGGCACCACGAGTCCAGCCATCGGCCGTAGAGCTGGCGCGGTTGGATCGCCCGCACCGTCTGGTTGCCGCTCTTGTTGCGATAGGTGATCTGCACCTCGTGCTGGTGATCGACCGCATCGGACAGCAACATCAACTCGGCGTCGTCCAGGGCCGGGTTGAGCGCGGCCAACTGGTCGAACGTGTCCGAGACGTCCGCGCCGTCGCCGGCGTCGCCGTGTGGATCGGCCAGCAGTCGCTCGGCCAGCTCCGTCGCATCAAGCCGGCCGCGTGGCATTGCGCGCGCCGACGCGACGGCGGCCCGGTGCTCGGGCCGCGCCTCCACGATCACTGCGCCCCGCAGGTCCTCGGCGACCGGCGACAGTCCCGCCGCGCGCAGCCGGGCCAGCACCTCGTCCAATTCGTATGGGCTGGACAGCACGGTGGGGGCCAGTTGCGCCAACCCCAGCTTCGCCAGCGACCGGGTATGCAGAATCTCGGTGATCACGGCCTCGTCCGCCAGAACACACGAACGCATTCCGCGGACCCGGACCTGACCATGCCGCCGGGCCACGTCGTTGACCAGGTATTCCAACGGCTGGGGCAACGGCCGATCGGACAACGCGGTCAACTCGGCGAGCAACCGTGTTGCCGTCCATCCGGCGTCCAGCGCCGTCCGCACGCTGGTCGGGGTGAACCGCCAGACCGCCGCCGTGCCCCTGGCCTCGCTCACCGCCGACGCTGCGAGCACTCTCGACGCGGCAACCGTCGGCTGGCCGGACACCATCGCGGTCAGATCGGACTGCAGGATCACCGTGCACGGCAACTCCGGCAGCAGGCCGGCCACCAGCCCGGCCAGCCTGTCCGCCGTGCTCACCGACTCGTCGTTGTCGCTCTCCTGGTCCAGGACGGTCAACAACACTTCGCCGCACCCGGTCACCACATTGCCCGCGACCACGCCGAGCAACTCGGCCTCACGCACCGCGGCGGTCACCTTGTCGCCGAGCTGAACCTCGTCGTAGCCGTGCAGCGGGCAGAACCAGTCGATGTGCTCGCCGGTGGTTCGCACCGAAAGCCCACCGGTCGCGGCCCGCAGCAGGGCCCGCCGGATCATCCCGGCGCCCGAAGCGAGCGGCAACGGCGGCGGCAGTTCCTTCTCGCCGTCGATCTCCCGGCTGGTCGGTGCGTGCTCCAACTCGAACCAGGCGGTGACCAGCGTGGCCCACTGCCGGGACGGCTCGGCGGCACGCCAGGTCGAATATTGCCCGGTCGGCGCGTAACCGCCGTCGACCCGCCCCAGCAGCCCGGCCGAATAGGCCAGATCGATACCCAGTAGCAGGACATCGGCAGGCAACGACAATCGCGCTGCCAGCCGGGACCGTTCCCTCGGCCCGACCCCGCCCTTCTTCAACGCCGTGATCGGACTCGATTCCGCCTCGTCCAGCAAGGCGGTGACTGCCTGCAGCATGTCCTGCACCGCCGCCTGGGCCGTGGCCAGCACCGACGCGGCGGCGACCTCGACCCGCGGAATGTCCGGCCGCGCGGTCAGCATCAGTTCCCGCGTGGCCAGCCACGCCGCCACCGCGACCTCCCTGGGCATCTCCCAGCGGCCGTTGACCCGCAACGCCAGCCCGGCCGCGGCGACCAACTGGTCCGCGCTCGCGCCCCTCGGTTCCCGGTTGCCGACATAGCCGGGGTAGTACTGGCCATAGCCATGACGCAGTTGGTCGAGCCGATCACGTGCGGGCTTCGGCAACGTGCGCACCACGTCGGCCACCGCGCGCGCGTCCGTCAACACCTCGCCCAACCGAGTGACCAACTCCGGCTTGCGCAGCCCTGTCACCTCGATGCCCAGCGCTTCGGCCATCGAGCGCAGATCTTCTACCAGTGCCGACCGTGCGATCGTCGCGACCGGCCTGCCGCCGCCGATCTCGGCGGCCCAGTGCATGGCCAACCGGTCCGGCAGCCAAACCCTGCCGTCGGCAACCCACATCAGGCCATAACGGCACAGATCGCCGACCGCGTCCCGCACGGCCACGTCCGACGCTCCGAGCAGGCGCGCGAGTACCTCGACCGACGCGGCAGAACCCAGCGCGGCAACCGCCTGACCGACAGCGACCGCGTCGCCGTTCACCAACCGCACTGCGGCAACCAACGAGTCCGGCCCATTCAACCGCTGCGCCAGCTGCGCGAATCCGTGCGGCACCGGCTCCACCCGCACGTCCGGCCGGACTCGCAACAAACCGATCAGCGTTGCCTCGTCCAGCCCAGCCAAGTACTCAGCGAATGATCCGCGGTCCATGCCGACATTCTGCCGAACGCCGGCTTGCCGCTCCTGATGCCCGTCCGGCGGCTCGGCACCCAAACCGTAGTTGACCCAGGATGTCGACGGGCGATTCGCGCGGGCAAGGTGTGGAGGCGACCTTGATCCGATCAGCGGGCAAGCGTTCTGACCAGCGATTTTGGTGGGCCGAATGCACCACAATGCGAACCGCCCCAGCGTCCGTAAACAGACCGTGATCGACTTCGAGAGCCAGGGGCCACGCTCGGCTTTCCGGGACTCGAAGAGTGTCGCCGCCAACGGAGCGCGGGTGGCTGCCGCGCTGTGATCAAGACGGCAGGCGCTTGGTTGACCGGGCTCAGTCAGTGGGGACTGGCCATCATCGAACCCCGAACCGGGCGAGGCACCCAGTCCTTTTGGATGACCAAAGTCAGGATCGGCCTTTCCCGCCCCGGATCGAATACCACGGTGATGCCCCGATGCGATTGGGGTGGCTGAATGCAGGATAAAGCCGACTGCCACGCATCGTGAACCACGGGCAGCGCCGAGCCCGTCCGGGTGTCCGAAGTCTGGATGGACCTGATCGCCACGAATGTCGGACCACGGCGCCGCACCAAGTCCGTTTGGATGCCCGAAGTCGGGATACGACTTTGCGATGCCCGGCTATGCATCCGGTCCACACGCACCCGATCAGTCAGGCTCCCGCCGGAGCCGGTTGGGCCGCTGCGCTTCCTGGCCGCCGCGCGGGGACCGGCCACCAGGCCGCACGCCCGCTGGCGCAGCGGAACAGTGGAGGGAGTGCGCAGCGGCCCCGGAGGGGGTCGCCTTGCAGAAGTACGGAAAGTCTGAACACGCGAGCGTCGGCGCCGGGCGCTGTCGAAGACGATCTGGTCGGAATCGGCCGTCCGTTCTTGTTCCTCACCTGCCCTGACTCGTCCAGAATGGTGCGGTGGTCGATGACTTTCTGGGGGACTCGCCGGTCGGCCAGTTTAAATGGCGCGGGAGGCGTCCGCTGTCGCCCCAAGAGGACACGGCGATGCGGGTTGGGATTCTGGCGTTGTGGTTGGTCTTGTGCGTCGTGCTGCTCGCCACTGGGGCCGTGACCAGCCCTTTTCGCAGCGAGCCACATGCGATTCCCGGCACGGCGTCCTTCGGTGACTGCCTGGCCGGACCGAGGTGCCAGGGCAGCTTCCGCGCGGACGACACGCGCGATACCCAGGTGTACGTCGTCTTCTACTCCCCGCAGGCCGAGGTGAGCGGTGCTGTGCACGGCCGCCTTGTCGATCCCTCGTCCACCGCGTTCTACGCCGACGGGGAGCGATCCGGTTCGTTGTGGCCGTTTGTGGGGTTCGTGGTCCTCCTGATCAGTTTCGTCGTGATGTCGGTGCGGATGTTCATCCGGTGGCGCAGGCGCAGGGGCATCCTGGCGGTCGACCCACCGACGGACTGACGCACACCAGGCACGGGCGGGGCAGACTACGAGCAGGCTCCGGATGTTCCCCGGCCCACCAGAAGCACGCACGAAGGTGCCGGTCATCGCGCTACGGCACGTCGCGGGCCGCTGCCGAGGACGGCCGAGTCAACGTTGCTTCGATTGGCCTGCGATCCATTGGAGATAAGCAGGGTTGCCCGCGAGGACGGGTGTCACGATCACATCCGGCACGTCGTACGGGTGTTCGCGGGTGGCTCGTTGGATGATGGATGTGATCGGCCAGGGCACGCCGCGTGTGGCGCGTGGCCTCAGCCTGGCCGCTGTCGTAGGTACGGCCCTGCCACCGGTACGTCGTCCTGACTTTGCTCACGGCGTGTACGCCGACGGACGGTCCTTCCCCAACCAGCCGCCAGGCCCGACGACGGGCAGATCGCGGACATCCCGGGGCCACGCTCACCCGTCGATGACGCAGGGCGTGTGCATGGGGCGGGTGACGCCACCCGGACGGGGTCGCTGCCCTGGATGCGACCCTGACCACACCTGACGAGAAAGTCGGGCGTACTCCGGTCAGGCGATCTTGCCGGGCTGCCCGAGGGGCGCTGAACAGAGGTTTGGTGGGCCGCCCGGGGCTCGAACCCGGAACCTACTGGTTCCAAGATGTCGACTGTCGTCGCTTCTCGTCCTCGGCCGGTACGACCCACTACCTGCTGCGATGCGGCGGCCAGCCGATCATTGTGGGCGAATCGCGCTGGTCGTTTGCCGTCGTTTCGTGTGGGTAAAGTGTGGCGACGATCTTGATCCTGGCGGGATCCCCACTCTGCCGCCGTCATCCCGACACGAAGCCGATCATACGGCCGATGACAGTGGGTCATGTCCCCTTTCCCGCCTTGACGCGGCGGCACCCTTCGTGGTGACGATTGGCGGGTCGAGGTGCCGACATGAAGCCACCATGCTGCCCACTTGGATGGACGCGACGCGATGGACGATAGCGGCGGTGTCACGGTTCCACCGTGCGCCGGAGATGACGTGGTGGTGCGGGTCATCTGGGAACGCGACGGCAGAGGTCTGCGGGGTGAGGTCGTCGTGCACAACATTGGTGACCATGCGTGTCGCCTGGGTGGCAAACCGTCGGTGTCCCCGTTGGCCGCCGACGGGACCGCGATGGCTGCGCAGATCGCAGTGACCCTGGAGTTGAAGTGGCCAGGCTACGTAGTGGTCGAACCAGGGCAACGCACGATGGCCCGGCTGTCGTGGCGCAACTGGTGCGGAGAGGCGCCATCTGGTCGGGCGCTGGTGACATGGTGGGACGGCTCGGCAATGGCCACGGTTGAGGGACCGCGCCGCCCAGGTTGCGACAAAGCTCGGCCAACGAAGCTGACGTCGTCGTGGTTCGAGGTGATCCGCTGACAGGACGTAAGGCTGGTTCTCGCTTGCAAACAGTGGTTGATTGACGTCGAGTGGTGGTGTCCGTGACTGTTTGCAGGGGGCAAACAGTGGAGGTGATCGATCATGTGGCCACTGATGACCAACGTGATGAGTGAACGTCCCCTTGGCCTTATTCGGCCTAGTTCGGACCTGGGGTTGCACCGACGTGACACCTCGTCGACCACGACAAGTGATCATGCCAGCAAGTCGATCAAAGCCACGTGAGACACGCTCTTTAGACGGCCCCCAGACATGCCCGAGATGAGAGCCCCTCGCCTGTCTAATCGTTGGCAATTTCTGGCCATTTGATCATGACATCCACGGCGTTCTTGGTTGCTATCGCTCCTTGTCGGTATGGGCGAATTGATTTACGGAGTGGCGCGCTGATTGCCTCCAGTGGAAGCATTTGCGCCAGAAATGTGTTTACCTGTTCGGAGAGTTCAGACATCGGCGCGATATCACTTTGCTTTATGTTTGCCAAGCTCTGGCGTTCAGCATCCAAACGCTCGGTCAGGCCCTTGTCTCGCAAGTACTTCACATACCGTCGAATGACCGAATCAGTCTCAACGGTTAGAGACTGTAGTTCTTGCGCCGTGGTCCTGAACTCCTGGCCATGTGGCGCAATTTCACTCGCAACTTGCGATATCATCCTCCAGGTTTGCTCCTGGGTAAGCTGTCCGGTATTTGCCTTGGTCGCCGCGGTCAAAATGGCGCCGAATTGCGTCACTGGATGGTGCATCGACAGAAAGAGCTCTTGCGCCTTCTCCGTGTAGCGCGCCGTAGCCTGACTGACCTCCGTCGACCCGGGAGCATCGTCATCTTCTTCGTCATCTCGCAGATCACCAGAACCGTTCAAGGTGGTCTCGGTGGCGCTAAGACGCTGCTCGGCGAGCCCGACCGCATCAACCAGTTCACTGGCCAATGACATCATGGTGCGGCGCCAAACCGGCGATCCGGATCCTTCTAGCCACGCTTCTCTGACATCGCGATATTGACGTTGCTGTACGATACGTACAGCCAAATCTGGATTGTCCGCGCGAATATAGTTGTTGCCCATCACGACAACTGGAAGCAGCAATGCCTCTACATTGAGGCGCCTTGCTTCATCGTGGAACCGTAGGAGCTCTTCTCGGCATGAGGGACGTTCGAAGTACTGTCGGGTAACTATTGGCATGAATACCGTCGCACCCAAGATGCTGGCGCGAATCTTGTCTTCCCAGTCGTCACCCCACCCGATTGAAGTCCTGTCAACAAATACATCAAGAACCCGGCCACGGTCGGCGAACGCTAGATGCTTCAACGTGTTAGAAAATGGCGCGATGAAGTCCAGTACATCGTCGTCTACGTGGGCGTAACTTAGGAATACTTTAATCGGAGGGTCAAGAGTAGTCGTCATCGGCCGATGATAGCGCGACCGTCGCCACATTCATTGATTCCACGACCGTGCCGAGAAGATGTGTCCATTAACTGTCCGCTCGCGGCCCCCGCAGGAGGCTGTTGGGTCGCTGCCCTTCCGCTCCGCCGCGCGCGGGGACCGGCCGCAAGGCCGCACGCCCCGCTGGCGCGGCGGAACGTGGAGCATGGGGCAGCGACCCCCGGAGGGGGTCGCCTTGAACAAGTATGGAAACTCTGAACACACGCGACTGCGGACCTCCTGTCGTGTTTCGGTTGATGCTTGACACACCGGCTTCACCTGATGCTTGACACCGCTGGTCACAGGTTTGATCACCTCGACAACACCGTGCGAGGTAGGAGGCCTGGGCCTGATGCTGGTGGAGCTCAGCGTGGCGAACAGCGCTATCACGCCGTCATGGAAGTCCTGGCAGGCATCCCCATCACCGATGTCGCCACCCGATACCGGGTGTCCCGACAATCCATCCACACCTGGGTCACCCGCTACCGCGCACACGGTCTTGCGGGCCTGGCCGACCGATCCCACCGACCGAAGACCTGCCCCCACCAGGCAGCCGGTCCCGTTGAAGCCCTGATCTGCGAACTACGCCGCACCCATCCCCGCTGGGGCCCCCGCCGGCTGGTCCACGAACTGGAGCGGCGCGAGGTCACCCCGACGCCCTCGCGGTCCACGGTCTACCGGGTCCTGATCCGCGCGGGACTGCTGGAACCGGTCACCCGCAAGCGGAAACGCGCCTACTACGACCGTCGGGACGACAGGATTTGAACCTGCGACCCCTTGACCCCCAGCCGTTAACAGCGCCAGCAGTGTTCTCACGGCCATTCATCCAGCTCACTAACGAGCATAGCAGTCTCAGTCAAGGGTGCCCTGAACGCGGACCGAAGCGCACGATAGACACCATTTAGTCAAACGCATTCTGCCTGCTCCAGAGCCCATCCTACAGGCCATGGATCCTCTCGGGCCGGGCCGTCGAGGCTAGGTCTCCGATGACCAATGCGGCCCGTTCTCCAGGACTTCCTTGCCAGTCAAGGACACTCTGCGCGCCAGCGTACCCGCACGACAGACACCATAGAGTCAAGCTCGATATCACGATTGGCTAGTCGGAAGTTCAATGCGGATTGGACGAGAGATATGATAGTAAATGTGCCCGAAGACGCCGATAACGCGGATGGCCAGATATAAATAATTGATGAACGAGGTAGCAATTGGCCATAACACCGGCCACCGGCCGCTCGCAGTCGCCCTCCCACTCACGGTGATCACGATAGGCGTCCAGCATGTGCCGAAGATAGTCAAGCATGATGGCTGACAGACCGGAGGTATGTCCGCCAGAACGAGTGCAGCCACAAGACCCGGATCATCCTCTGCAGACATGTTCCTCTTCAACGTCCGGTCACGCGTCGCCAGAGGTCCCTCGTCGATCCCAACAGATTCTGGACTCCTCCTCCGCCACTCACCTCGCCGTCACCCCGCGCCTGCGCACCGAAGACCGATCGCGACAAGGACACCGAGATAGCCCCTCGATTCATCAACCCCGGAGATCACCCGTGCCTCTCGAACTCAGACCGACCATCATCCGAAAGATGCGATCGGCTCGTTCCTCAGCTGACGCACCATCATCTGAGCCTACCTGGCGCATCAACTCCAACGCTTCTGGCGGCGAGACAATCCTGCGACCAAGAAACCCGGCCTCATCCACAACATCAGCACCTGTCAACTCCGCTACGGCGACTGCTGCGCACACAGAGATCACGAAGCCCACCGGCACTCGTAGAAGCAGAGTCGACGTCAGCCACACGCCACCCTCCTCGTCGTGAGGACTACCGACATCAAGCACGTCAAGGCCAGTGGTATTGACGCCATCGGCCAAACCAAGCAGGCAAGCGAATCCATTCGCAAGCCTTGCATCACCAACCGCGCTGCCTCCTTCCGGGCCATCTAGATTCCGCACCGCCAATGCCAGTTCACCAGGCGCAGCCCCCAACAGCCCGCAAACCAACTCATCGGACCGGGCCACCAAATCCGCCAACGCAACATCCACCGCGAGGCGGACGCTCCACTCAACACTCATCCGCGTCCCGATCCATGGTCCTCAGCTCCTACGTCCGGCCCGTAGGAGTTCGGTGTAAATTTGATCCAGCCTCCGGCAGTCTGCACGTATATTACCGAAATCGAGCTCTGGCCCGGGATTTGGGTCAACGGGCTTTGTGCAGCGAAGTCCAAAAACCGATCGTACGACACATTCTTCGCTTCGACGTAGAGCATGACATCGCTGAGGTGTGCCTTGTCGGCCGACGCCTCGGCCTTACTCGCGTGTTTCAAGACAGCCAGCGGGCTACTGCCCGTGTACTGCTTGAGACTGACAGTAATTCCGTCCATCACCCCGTCCTGACCTGGCGCGTTGGTAACGGCGTTACCGACGAACAGTCGCCCACCCACGTGATCGCAGCCACGCAGCGTCGGGCGCGGTCATGATGATTTCGCAGACCTCGTCATGCTGTGGCACCGTCTCGTTCCTTCAACTGTTCGATCAGGTTCCGAGCATCGTCCTCGCTGTGCGCCATCGCGCCCCATCCGGTTTGGATGGCACCGTCGTAGCTGAGGCCGACCCATCGGCCCGACATGCTGACACCGTGCGGGTGCACCACGAAGTACGAGCCCGCTGGAAGTCGGCCGCAAGAAGGGGCCGCGCGCGCTCAGCCCGGAAGAGCGGGAGGCATGGTTCGCGCAGCTGGATGCGGACGAGGTGGCGGTCCGGAAGGACCTGCCTGCCCTGTGTCGCTTCATGCTGGCGACCGGAGTGCGGATCGATGAGACGCTGGCCATGTACTGGTCGGACCTCGACCTCGACGCCAGCACCGTCCGGATCGACCACACGGTGCTGCGGGTCAAGGGCGCGGGTCTGCGGCGGTGCCCGACCAAGACGGCGGCTGGTGAGCGCACGCTGCCGTTGCCGGGATGGGTCGCATCCCTGATGCGTGAGCGGCGCGCGACCGACTTGGCCGACGACGGGCCGGCGTTCCCGGACAGCCTCGGCGGCCTGCGGGACCCGTCCAACACGATGGCCGATCTCCGCGATGCCCGGGGCACGGACGGCTTTGCCTGGGTGACCTCGCACGCCTTCCGGAAGACGGCGGCGACGATCCTGGACGAGGCGGGGCTCACAGCGCGGGTTATCGCGGACCAGCTCGGGCACTCGAAGCCGTCCATGACGCAGGACGTCTATCTGGGCCGGAAGGTGGTCGACCCCTCGACCGCTGCGGCCCTGGAGCGTGCGGCCGTTAAAGAGCCGCCCGGGGTTTCGTGTGGGTAAAGTGTGGGGACGATCTTGGTCGACCTGCTGTCAGGTGGTCTGACCAGAGGTTTGTGGGCCGCCCGGGGCTCGAACCCGGAACCTACTGATTAAAAGTCAGCAGCTCTACCGATTGAGCTAACGGCCCCGGTCGTGATGGTAGCCGACCGGCCTGGGCGGCCGGCCGGGATTTGGGTAGGCGTGCGGGTCGTGAGTGAGGGCACCGATCTCCGGACTACGTCCGGCAGCGGCACAGCCCGCGCTGCCGCGCTACTGCGTGACCTCCATCTCGCCCATCGGCCCTAGAGCGGCCTCCGGTAGCGGAGGTCGTGGATTCGCATCGTGCCCACGGTGTCCGGTCTGCTGGTGCCGTCGGGTTGCCAGCCTTGGCTCTGGTAGAA
Source organism: Candidatus Melainabacteria bacterium (assembly GCA_963780635.1). Lineage (GTDB taxonomy): Bacteria > Actinomycetota > Actinomycetes > Mycobacteriales > Pseudonocardiaceae > DATEPR01. The sequence continues at coordinate 183,534 of CAWACW010000011.1, read as the reverse complement.
GCGCTGGGCTCCGGTGTTGGTGTCCAGGACCCACAGCGCGGCTGACGTGCACCCTGCCGCGCGGAACCTGTCGAGGGCCGCTGCCATCAGTCGGCTGCCGACGCCCTGCCGCCACATCGTCGGGCGGACGTAGAACGACGCGATCTCGCCTACTTCCGCCGAGTCGGGGCGCACGTCCGCGAAGCCGGCCGGCTCCGTACCCGAGACCGCGACCAGCGTGCCCCTGGCCGGCCAGGACGCGCGCTCGATCGTCGCCGTCCATCTCGGTACCCGCTGTGCCGGCGCCAGATCGTCGAGTACGTCCTGCGGTAGCAAGCCTCGGTAGCCGAGCTGCCAGCCCTGGACGTGGATCTCGGTGATGGCGGGCACATCGGCCGGCACTGCCTCGCGTACCTTCACGCGCTGCGCACCCGCGCCGGGCGGCGGACCACCAGTGCCACCACGTACAGCAGCGTGGCCAGGGCCAGGATCGTGAAGCTCGGTGGCAGCGTCGGCGCCGCGTACGCGATGGCCAGGCCGCCCCACATGTCGACCAGCGCCACCACCACCGACAGGCCCAGCGCCCGGTAGGGCCGGGTGGTCAGGCGCTGGGCCGTCGCGGCGGGCGCGGCCAGCAGGCCGAGTAGCAGCATCGCGCCCACGGCCTGCGTCGCCTCGGCCGCGCATCCTGCGACCACGACCAGAAAGACCGCACCCAGCGCCCGGACCGGGACTCCCCTGGCCGCCGCGACCGCCGCGTCCAGGGTCGCGAAGAGCAGTGGTCTCGCCAGCACGACCAGCACCAGGCTCAGGCCGACGCCGACCGCCGCCGCGACCACGGTCTGCTGGACGCTGATGCCGAAGATCGAGCCGAACAGCACCGTCACGCCCGCCGATCCGTTGGCAGTGCTGTGGTTCGTGGTGTAGAGCGTCAGGAAGAACGCGCCCAGCCCGAGGATCCACGCGAACAGGTTGCCGATCACCACGTCGTCGGCCACGCCACGGCGGCCGAGCACCGCCAGCAGCAGCGCCACGAGCACCGTGGCCACGTACAGGCCGATCCGCAGGTCCACGCCGATGGCCAGCGCCGCCATCGAGCCGGTGAACGCGACGTGGGACAGCGCGTCCCCGGTGAACACCTGTGCGCGCAGCACCAGGAAGTAGCCCGTCAGCCCGCACGCCAGCGCGATCGCGGTGCCCGCGACGAGGGCGTCGACGAAGAACGCGGGCAGGTTCACGAGTACGCCGCCCGCACACGCAGCCGCCCGCCGAGTACGGCCAGCAGATAGAGGACGAAGCCGATCGTCGTGACGTAGAACCCGATCGGGTACACCGAGAAGTACGCGAACCCCAGCCCCAGCCAGGTGATCACGAGCGCCACGATCACCGACAGCGCCAGGCTCACCGCCGGCCTCGCCGACACCGCCTGCGCCGTCGCCGCCGGCATCACCAGCAACGCGAACACCAGCAGCGACCCGGTGATCTGGCTGACCTCCGCGACGGCCGCGCCGAGCAGCACCAGGAACGTCACCGACAGCGCGCGCACCGGCACGTCCCGCGCCACCGCGACGAGCGGGTCGACGCTGGCGAACAGCAGCGGCCTGCCGACCACGGCGGCGATCGCCAGCACGACCACGGTCACGATCAGCAGGAGCACCACCTGGCCGTTGGTGATGCCGAGGAACGAACCGAACAGCAACGCACTCGTGCCGTTGAGAAAGCCCTTGTAGAGCGCGATGAACAGGAACCCGCACGCCAGGGCGAAGGCCTGGACCACGCCGGTCGCCGCCGACTCGGTGCCGTGGCTGCCGCTGCCCGCCCTCGGCACCGCCGCGATGACGACGGCCGCCACGACGCACGCCGCGAAGTAGCCGTAGGTCGCGCTCACGCCCAGCAGCGTCGCGCCCGCCGCGCCGGGGAAGCCGACGACCGCGAGCGTGTGCCCGGCGAAGGTCTGCCTGCGCAGCACCATGAACCAGCCGAGCACGCCGGCCGCGACCGCGACGATCGTGCCGGCGCGGTAGGCGTTGACCATGAACGGGAAGGACCACAGTTGCTGGATGTCGGCGATCAGGTTCCAACTGGGCCCGACGAGTGCGTCAGCCAACCGCATCGGCGTTCCCGTGCACCACGGGCCCGTCCGCGCCGACGACGACCAGCCTGCCGTCGGCCGTGCGCAGCACCTCGATGGGTGTGCCGTACAGCCTGGTCAGCGTGGCGCTGGTGATCACGTCAGTCGGTGTACCGGCCGCGGCGCCGCCTTCGGCGAGGTAGATCACCTGGTCCAGGTAGCGCAGGATCGGGTTCACGTCGTGCGCCACCATCACGACGCTGACGCTCTCGGTGACGCAGATCCGGCTGATCAGCGCCGCGATCACGCTCTGGTTGGGCAGGTCGAGACTGTCCAGTGGCTCGTCCAGCAGCAGCAGGCTGGGCCCGCGCACCAGCGCCTGCGCGATCAGCAGCCGCTGCTGCTCGCCGCCCGACAGCGTGCCGATCGGGCGGTGCGCGAAGGCCGTCGCGCCGACCAGGTCGATCACCTCGGCGACGCGCGCCGACTCGGTCCGCCTGCGCGCACCGAACGGCCACGGCAGGCCCCAGCGGTGCCCGTCCAGACCCAGTCGCACGATGTCCACGCCGCGCACGTGCACCGACGCGTCGAACCCACGCCGCTGCGGTACGTAACCGATCCGGTCGTTCGCGTGACCGGGGCGCGCATCCAGCACCCGAACCTCACCGTCTGCGGGCCGCTGGCCGAGCAGGATCCGGATCAGGGTGGACTTGCCCGCGCCGTTCGGGCCGAGGACGCACACGAACTCGCCCTGCCCGACCGACGTCGTGACGCCCTGCCAGAGCGTCCTGCCCGCCACTCGCGCACCGGCGTCGCGCAGGGTCAGCACCGGTTGCGGCAGTGCTGCCACCTCCGGTCGACGCGCGTCACCGACGGCCATGCGCGTACTCACCTCACTTGCCCGTCGCCTGGTGCAGGGCCTGTTCGATGCCCTGCAACTCCTGCACCTGCCACGCCTGGAAGGTCAGGTTCGCCGGGGCGAGCGTCTCGGTCACCGTGCTGACCGGGATGCCCTCGGCCTTGGCCTCCGTCACCTGCTGCTGCACGTCCGGCGTGGAGTTCTGGCTGTTGAACACGTAGATCTTGATCTGGTGCTGCTTGATCTGGTCGTCGATCGTCGTCTTGTCGGCCACCGTGGGATCGCTGCCCTCACTGATCGCGTCCAGAAACGACTCCGGGGTCAGCATCTTAAGCCCGAGGCCCTCGGCCAACGGCGTGACGATCGACTCGGACGCCCCGATGGGCGTGCCCGCGTACTTCGCCTTGATCTGCGCGATCAGGGAGTTGTACCGCGCCAACGACTTCGTCTCGAAGTTCTGCTTCTGCCTGGTGAAATACGCCGAGTCGGCGGGGTCGATCTTCTGGTAGTCGGTGGTGATCCGGTCGATCACCTGCCGCACGTTCGCCGGCGAGTACCAGCGGTGCGGGTTGCCGCCGTCCGGGACGCCGACGAGCTGGCCGACGGTGAGCACCACGCGGCTGTCCGACGGGTTGGCGGCGAGCAGCTTGGGCGCCCACGGGTCGTAGCCGATGCCGTTGACGATGGCGAACTGCGCGCCCGCCATGGTGCGACCGTCGGCCGGGGTCGGTTCGTAGTCGTGCGGGTCGGTGTCCGGATTGGACACGATGCTGCTCACGTTGACGTGCGAGCCGCCGAGCTGGGCGGCGATGCTGCCCCAGAAGTTCTCCGCGGCGACCACATCGATCTTGCCGGCACCGCTGGAACCGCCGGAGCCCGAGCCGGTGTCGGCGACGGACGTGGCACAGCCGGCCAGCAGCAGGGCGGCCGCGGCTACCAGCGCCGTTCCGGCAAGGGTGTGCCGGCGGCCGGTGCGCAACAGAGTCATGTCGGTTCGGTCTCCTCAGCGGTGGTGGGGTGAGACCGACGCTAAATGAAAACGATTCTCACTTCAAGGTTGGGCATGGTGACCTGAAACGCATACACGTGTGCGCATAGGACAATGCCGTGACCATCTACAACGGACAGTGGCAGTAGCCGGCAGGCCACTCCCACGGTGCCGCTTCCGCCGTCCGGTCAGAAGACCTCCATCGCCTCCGCGTGCCGTTCGGGACTGCGAGCCTGCCGCGGTAGCCGGAGTCGGCTGACGAGCCGGGCAGCGCGAAGCCGGCCGGCGTGGTCGGCACGATCCCCAGGTGAACCCACGCGAGGACAACAGCGACAGGTCCAGCGGCCGATCACCGACCGGGGGATCCGGCGTGCCCAGGGCACCAGCCAGGCGAGCAGCGGCAGCCACCCGTCGACCGCGCCCCAACCGGCCTGCGGGGATGTGCTGACGGTCGGCAGCGCGACGCCGAGCGCGGTGACGCCGAGACCGACGGCCAGACTGTTTATTCGGAAAGTGAAGATACGAAAGAGTGGCGGCGGGCACACCGGTGTCAAGATCGCGGCAACAGCGGGGGACCAGGTGTCAGGCTCGCGTCCACGCGCGGCCACCCGGGGCCGAACGGCGTTGTGCTGAGCACAGCAACGTCGCCTATTTGGGAGGCACATCGTGACGATCGCCGAGTTGCTGCCGAGTCTTGGCCGGTCGGCAGAACCCACACTGGCCGCGGGTGTCTGGCCGACCGGCACCCGCATCGGCACCGGCGGTGACCTGCTGATCGCCGGTCTGCCCGTCACCCACCTGGCCGCGCGCTTCGGCACCCCCGTCAACCTGCTCGCCGAGGCCGACGTACGGGCCCGCGCCAGGGCGTTCCTCGCGACGCTGCCCGAGGCCGAGGTCGCGTTCGCCAGCAAGGCGCTGCCGAGCCGGGCGGTGGTGCGCTGGCTGGCCGAGGAAGGGCTGTCGCTGGACGTGTGCTCCGCGGGCGAACTGGCCGTGGCGCGCTCGGTCGGCTTCCCGGCGGACCGGATCATCCTGCACGGCAACGTGAAGACGGCCGAGGACCTCAAGGCCGCGCTGGCCTACCGGGTGGGCCGGATCGTCCTCGACTCGTTCGACGAGATCGACCACGTGGCCACGCTGGCCCGGGACGGCCAGGCCGTGCTGCTGCGGGTGACGCCCGGGGTGGACGCGCACACGCACCGCTCGATCACGACGGGCACCGAGGACCAGAAGTTCGGCTTCCCGCTGCGGGTGGCCGACGAGGCGGTCGCGAAGGTGCTCGGTACGCCGGGGCTGCGGCTGGCCGGGCTGCACTGCCACATCGGCTCGCAGGTGCGCGACGTGGCCGCGTACGAGGAGGCGGTGCGCCGGATGGTCCGGTTCGCCGCGGGCGTGCGGGACCGGCACGGCCTGGCGATCGGACAGCTGGACATCGGCGGCGGTCTTCGCGGTGCCCTATCTGGCCGGCGAGCCCGAGTTCGACCTGGCCGGCGTTCGCCGCACCGGGTGCGGGTGGCCTGCGCTACGAGTGCGCCGCGCGCGGCTGCCGGTACCCGCCTGGCGATCGAGCCCGGCCGGTCGCTGGTCGCCACGGCCGGGGTCACGCTCTACCGGGTCATCAACGTGAAACACGGGCACGCGCGCACGTTCGTCGCGGTGGACGGCGGCATGAGCGACAACCCGCGGCCCGCGCTGTACGGGGCCAGGTACACGGCGCGGATGGTGGGCCGGCACTCGAGGCCGCCGCCGTCCCGGTGACCGTGGTCGGCAGGCACTGCGAGTCGGGCGACGTGCTCGCCGAGGACGTGCCGCTGGCCGAGGACGTCCGGTCGGGCGATCTGCTCGCGGTGGCCGGCACCGGCGCGTACCACCACGCCCTCTCGTCCAACTACAACATGGTCGGCCGCCCGCCCCTGGTCGGCCTGCGCGACGGCGAGGCCCGGCTGCTGGTCCGCCGGGAGACCGAGGAGGACGTCCTGGCACGGGACCTGGGCTGATCCACGATCGAGTACACCTGGCGGGGATCGGCAGCAAGGGCTACGACCCGCACCCGCACGTACGCGCCCGAGTGCCGTGCGGGACCACATCGCGGGTGGCAGTGCTGCGCGAGGAAGTGGACCGCGAGAAGGCCGCAGCCGCCGGGCGGTCACGGGGCAGCGGTCAGGGAGTTGCTCGCTCAGGGTGTCTCGCAGCGCGGGGCCGGACCGTCGCCCGGGTCGTCCCTTCGACGGGTCGGCCGGCTCGCGAGGACGTGAGCCGGTCGGGTCGTGACGAGGCCGGGCTCGACGTCACGCACAATGGGTGACATGCACACATCGGCGAACACTCTGCGGATCGGGCCCTACCAGGTCGATCCGCCGGTGGTGCTGGCGCCGATGGCCGGGATCACCAACGTGGCCTTCCGGCAGCTGTGCCGGGACTACGGGGCCGGGCTGTACGTGTGCGAGATGATCACGTCGCGGGCGCTGATCGAGCGGGACGTCACGACCATGCACATGATCACGTTCGATCCCGCCGAGCACCCGCGGTCGATGCAGCTCTACGGCGTCGACCCGGAGACGATGCGCCGGGCCGTCCAGATGATCGTGGACGAGGACCTTGCCGACCACATCGACATGAACTTCGGCTGCCCGATGCCGAAGGTGACCCGGCGCGGCGGTGGGGCGGCGCTGCCGTTCAAGCGGCGGCTGTTCGGTGACATCGTCGCGGCGGCCGTGCGGGCCGCCGAGCCGGCCGGGATCCCGGTGACCGTGAAGTTCCGGATCGGGATCGACGACGAGCACCACACCTACCTCGACGCGGGCCGGATCGCCGAGGCCGAAGGCGCCGTGGCGGTCGCGCTGCACGCCAGGACGGCCGCGCAGCGCTACTCCGGGCAGGCCGACTGGTCGATGGTCAGCAGGCTGAGTCGAGGCCGTGACCACGATCCCGGTGCTGGGCAACGGCGACATCTTCGCCGCCACGGACGCGCTCAAGATGGTCGAGCAGACCGGCTGCGCGGGTGTCGTGGTCGGGCGTGGCTGCCTCGGGCGGCCGTGGCTGTTCCGCGACCTGCAGGCCGCCTTCGCCGGCGAGCCGATCCCGGACGGGCCGGTGCTCGGCGAGGTGGCCGGGGTGCTGCGACGGCACGCGGGACTGCTGGCCGAGCACTACGGCGAACAGAAGGGTCTGCGCGACCTGCGCAAGCACATGGCCTGGTACCTGCGCGGCTTCCCGGTCGGGTCGACGCTGCGCCAGCAGTTCGCCACCGTGTCCGGGCTGGCCGAGCTGGACGACCTGCTCGGCGCGCTGGGCGGGCCGGACGGGCCGGGGCTGGACACGCCGTACCCGGCCGAAGCGGACGGGCCGCGCGGGCGGCAGGGGTCGCCGGCGAAGGTCGCGCTGCCGGCGAACTGGCTCGCCGATCCGGAGGACCGCAGCGTGCCGGCAGGGGCCGAACTCATGCACTCCGGTGGTTGATTCCGGGAGCATATTCCCAGCGTAGCGGCATGATTACCGTGTGCTGGACTGCACATGCGAGGAAGTTTCGCGACCGGAATTCACCCAATCGAGACGAGGATCACACGCGACCACCGCGTTGGAGCAACGTTCTTTCAGCCAGTCGAGCGAAATCCGACACTGGCTCGTCCCGTCATCTCAAGGCGACGCTCTTTTTTGTCGACACCTGGGGCGTAGGGAGGTGAAGCGCGGTGACCGTGCTGCGACCCGACATCGCGGAGCCGGAGCCGATCCACGACGGCGACGGCTGGCGGACTTTCGACGCGCCCACGCGGCCCGCCGGTCCCCACCCGCTGTCCCGCAACGGGGTGCACAGTGCTGCCGAGAACTTCAGTGCTGCCGACAACTTCGGCGTCGCCGACAACTTCGGGCTTGCCGACACCCCCGACGTCGCCGACACGTTCAACGACGCCGGTACGCATCGGATACTCGGCACCGCGACCCGATCGGGTGGTGAGCAGGTACCGGACAGCTCCAAGCTGATCGGGCTGCACGAGTCGATCGGCGCGCTGCTCGCCTCGCGTGGCGAGTGGGAGCAGGCCTATCAGCACCTGCGCTCGGCCCTGGACCTCGGCTATGCCGACCGGACCGAGCAGCCGCCCGTGCCCGAGCAACTGCGCCGCGAGGTGGACCGGCTGCGCAGCGAGCACGCCGAGTGGCGCGAGCAGAGCATCCGCGACAGCCTCACCGCCAGCTACAACCGCCGCTACCTCGACCAGCGGCTGACGTCGCTGCTCGCGGACACCACCCAGACCCCCGGCCGCGGTGGCCTGGCCGTGGCCCTGGTCGACCTGGACTGGTTCAAGCAGGTCAACGACACCTTCGGGCACCTGGTCGGCGACCGGGTCCTGCAGCGGGTGGTCGACCTGCTCTGCGACGGCCTGCCCGAGGGCGCCTTCTGTGCCCGGTACGGCGGCGAGGAGTTCGTGCTCGTGGTGCCCGGCATCGACGCGGGCGCCGCGCTCGCGGTCGCCGAGGCGGCCAGGGCACGCGTCGAGCGCAACTCGTGGTCCCAGTTGGTGCCGGGGCTGCGGGTCACGGTCAGCATCGGGCTGGCGCACGAGCCGGCGGGTGGTCTGGCCGCGGGCCGGCCGCCGACCAGTGCCGAGCAACAGCTACTGCGCGCGGATGGTTTGCTCTACACCGCCAAGCAGTCCGGTCGCAACGCCGTGGCCTATCGCCGGTCGGAACAGGTCGTCCTGAGCGGTCCCGGCACGAATGGGCGAACGGTTGCCGAATCGCGGGTGGCGGATACGCCGCAGCGGTGAATCTTAGCCCGTTCGGCCTAATGGGGTAGGCATAATCGCGTACTTATAGTGAAACTATCTCTCTGGGCTGTCGTCAGAAGCAGCAGCCGACCGTACTATCGCCTGCGCAGGGTGACGCGGACTTCGGGCGGGGCCGAGGTCCGGGACCAACGAACAGGTCCATCACCGCGCACCCGATCAATCGAGCACGAGTTGATGCTGGGAAGGAGAACGAGTGCCTGACGAGCCCCGCCCCGGCGATGCCGGTCGGCACGGTGCGTCCTCCTCGGTACCCGCCCAGGATTCCTACGACCGACCCACCCGCCGTCGACGTCGCTCGATGGAGGACTCCGGCGGGGTCAGTGTGTCGGACCTGGTCGCGAAACACGGCAGTTCCCGCCCGGACCTCACGCCCGTCGTATCCCCCACTCACGTCGCACCCGCGGACCCGGCGACCTCGACCGGTGGTCGTCGGCACGCTCAGCCCTCACAGGTGCCGGCACGTAGTGGTCGTCGCCGGGCACAGCCGGAACAGCCCCCCCGTACCGCAGCGGCCGCACCATCGCGCTCCCTCCCACCTCAGTACCGTAGGCAAGCTGAGGGCACTGGACGGACGCGAGCAGATAACGACATCGCACCAGCTCGCCACTCGGACACCTTCGCGGTGCCGGAGCCGCCCGCGTACGAGCAGCCGGCCGCACACCAGGCACCGACGTTCGACACCCCACCGGCCGACCCGGCGTCCCGCTCGCAGCGGATGTCCGCGCCGAACTCCCGCCGGGCCGCGGGCGGCCAGCCCAGCGCTCCACAGCGGATCCCCGGCCAGGGCCACCAGCTACCGGTACAGGCCCCGGCCGTCAGCCAGCCGCCGGCCGACCAGGTCGCGGCCGCACACCGGCGCGCGGACACCGCGCGGCGGATCCAGCCCCGGCAGAGCCAGCCGCCGGCCGACCGGCTGCCGCAGCAGCCGCAGCAGAGCGGTGCGTGGGGCCGGGCCGACGCGGCCCCGATCGTCAGCCGCACCGAGGCCCCCCGGCCCACCGGTACGGACACCGGATCGTTCCCCCGGCCCGGCCTGGCCGCCGCGTCCCGCCAGCAGGCGAACGGGCGGCAGGTCAACGGCCGCCAGCCGGTCGACGGCAGGCAGGCCACCGGGCGGCAGCAGCCCACGGGTCGCCAGCAGGTCAACGGACAGCAGGTCAACGGACAGCAGGTCAACGGCCGCCCGCCGGTCAACGGCAGGCCGGGCACCGGACGGGTCGCCCGCGGGCTGCCCGTCGCGGATCCGGCCATCGGCAACCGGTTGAGCCCGGCGTCGGAGACCAACATCACCCCGATCGGCCCGCCCAGCCGGGCAGGCATGACGCCGGTGGCGCCCCCGGGCAGCAGGCCCGGCATGGCGCCGATCGGTCCGGGTAGTCGCACCGACATCGCGCCGGTGGGTCCGGGCAGCAGGCCGGCCTTCGCTCCGGTGGGCCCCGCCAGCCGGACGGACATCGCGCCGGTCGGACCCGGCAGTCGTGCCGGGATGGCGCCGGTCGGGCCGCCGAGCCGGTCGGGCATGTCGCCGGTCGGGCGTCTCGCGGCCACCGCGCTGGCAGTGCCGGCGAAGGCTCCGCAGGCGCCGGTCCGCCCGCTGGACAACGTCGAGGCGAGCGCGGCGGTCACCGCCATCACGCCGATGGTGCCGGTCGCACCGCCGATGGACGACCCGCAGGGCGGTCCGGAACGGCAGGCACCGCATGGTGGTCCGGAGCGCCGCGAGGACATCGACATCACGTGCCTGACCACCGAGATGGAGCCGATCAGCGAGGCGGTGGAGCAGAAGCGCACCATCGACGCCACGCTGGCCCGGTTCTCCGCGGTGCACGACGAGATGGCGGCCGAGGAAGCCCAGCGACGCAGCAGGCGAATCCGGCTGATGCCCTGGCTGGGCAAGGATCAGGACCTCGAAGAAGCCCTCACCAAGAACGGCCCGGTCAGCCCGGCCACGGCGAACGACCCTCGTCCGCCTGATGAGCAGAGGGGGCCGATTCGCAAGGTCCCTTTCGCCAAACTGCCGACCGCGATCAGGACGAGCGGCGGCAGGTCACTGACGAGCGCGAAGATGACGGCGGCGGGCGTCGCGGTTCTGGTGTTACTCGGTTCTTTCTTCGGATGGCGGGCCCTGCACGGTGACTCGTCGGGTGGTGGCGGCGGCCAGCTAGAGGTCGCCGCGCTGGACGAGAACTCGCCCGCGATCCTGGAGAGCACCAAACAGGGCAGCGACTCGAACTTCCTGCTGGTCGGCACCGCCGACCGGCCGGGGGACGCGCCGTCCGCGAACGCGACAACCGACACGATCATGGTCGTGCACATCCCCGGCGACGGCAGCCGCGCCGCTGTCGTGTCGTTCCCGCCGAACCTGCGGGTCGACCGGCCGGTGTGCCAGCGCTGGGACAACAAGGCAGAGCAGGCGAGCGGCCAGATGCCCGCGCAGACCGGGGTGCAGCTGTCCTCGGTCTACGCGACCGGCGGGCCGCGCTGCGTCACCGACACCGTGCAGCAGCTGTCCGGCCTGCGGATCAACCATTTCGTCGGCATCGACGACAACGGCTTCGCCTCACTGGTGAGCGGCGTGCAGGGCGTGCCGCTGTGTGTGCCGGCTCCGGTCCGCGACGCCAAGCTGGGCACGATCATCGCGCGCAGCGGGCAGGTGACACTGTCGGCCACCCAGGCGCTGCACTACGTGAGCGCCGACCAGGTCGCCGGCGACAAGCAGCCGGCGGACCTGAGCCGGATCGGCCGCCAGCAGCGGTTCCTGGCCGCCGCGCTGCGCAAGACCATCGGCCAGCAGAACCTGCTGATGAACGCGAACCTGCTGAACAACTTCCTCGGCACGTTCACGAAGGCCACGTTCGCGGACAACATGGGCGTCGCCCAGCTGGCGAAGCTCGCCACCTCACTGCAGGGCCTGGCGCTGGGCCGGATCACCTTCGTCACGGTGCCCACGTCGACCACGGCAGGCGCCGAGACGCTGCAGGCGACCGCGAGCAAGCAGCTGTTCAACGCGGTGATCGACAACTCGCCGCTGCCCGGCGAGACGGCGGGCCGGCAGACCACGCCGTCGCAGCCCAGCCAGCCGGTGTCCGCCAAGGACGTGAAGGTCCAGGTCATCAACGCGACCCAGATCCCGAACGCGGCAGGCGACACCGCGGACTCGCTCCGCTCGTTCGGCTTCGGCATCAGCCAGATCGGCGGCCCCGCGCCGCCGCACATCACGAAGACGGTCGTCAAGTACGCCGCCGCCCAGGCCGCGCAGGCGCAGCTGGTGGCCTCGTCGGTGCCCTCGGCGGCACTTCAGCTGGACCCGAGCATGGACGGCGCGATCCAGGTGATCATCGGGCCCGGCTTCGACAGCACCGTGCGGGCCCCGCACGCGGGCGGCACCAGCGCCGCCTCGATCTCCGAGGCACCGGCCGGATTGGCCTACCTGAACGCGGCGAACACGGCCTGCACCTGATCAGGACCTTGATCACCTGAGCCGGTCATCGGCGGTTCACGTGTGGTTCATCTCCAGCTGCCGTGTTGTCGATGCGTCCCCTCTAGGCTGTCGCCATGCGTGAGGCCTACCATGACCGACTCGGCGAACTCGCCAACGACCTCGCCAACATGTGCGCGCTGGTGGCTGTTGCCATGGAGCGAGCTACCACCGCACTGCTGGAGACCGATCTCGCCCTCGCCGAGCGGGTGATCACCGAGGACACCACGATCGACACGGCCCGGACCGAGTACGAGGAAGAGGCGTACGCCCTGCTCGCACTGCAGGCCCCGGTCGCGACCGATCTGCGCACCGTGCTGGCGGTGATCCACGCGGCGGAGAGCATCGAGCGGATGGGCGATCTCGCGCTGCACGTGGCCAAGGCCGCCCGCCGCAGGCACCCGGCGCGGGTGCTGCCGGCGGAGGTCCAGCCCTACTTCGAGCAGATGGGCCAGATCGCGGTCGCGCTCGCGCACAAGACCGAGCAGGTGATCCGCACCCAGGACGTCGAGCTCGCCAAGCAGGTGGAGAACGACGACGACGAGATGGACCACCTGCACCGCGAACTGTTCACGGTACTGATGGACAAGGACTGGCCGCACACCGTCGCCCAGGCCGTCGACGTGACCCTGCTGAGCCGCTTCTACGAGCGCTTCGCCGACCATGCGGTGTCCGTGTCCAAGCGGACCGTCTTCGTGGTCACCGGCCGGATGCCGGGTGCGGACCAGTACGACATCTGACAGTACGACATCTGACAGAGCCCGAAAGGCCCCGGCCCGGCGGCGGTGCCAGCGATCCCCGCAACACCCTGGAAGTCAGGGAGTTGCGGGGATCGTCGTTGCCGGGGAGTTGGGGGCGAGGAGTTGGGGGCGAGGTTCTTCAAGGCCCTGCGGACGGCAGCATCCCGGGTGCCGGCCGGGCGGTCGGAGTGGACCATGCGACGGCGTTCGGGTGGGCGCGGACGAGCTCGAGCACGCCAGCCCGGCGACTCAACCGCCGACCACGCACAACGCTCGACCGGAGAACTCCAGCCGAGCGTCTGCGTGATCTACGGACGACCGCATAGGCCATCAGGTGTCGCGGAGACCCGAGAACCCGCCAGCGGGGTCGGGGCCTTCGTCGTCGGTACGGCTCAGCCGAAGCGGCCCGAGATGTAGTCCTCGGTGGCCTTCTGGCTGGGGTTGGAGAAGATCTTCTCGGTGTCGTCGATCTCGATCAGGTGGCCGGGCTGGCCGGTGGCGCGCAGGTTGAAGAACGCGGTCTGGTCGCTGACCCGGGCGGCCTGCTGCATGTTGTGCGTGACGATGACGATCGTGTAGTCCCGCTTCAGCTCACCGATGAGGTCCTCGATGGCCAGCGTGGAGATCGGGTCCAGCGCCGAGCACGGCTCGTCCATCAGCAGCACGTCGGGCTGCACGGCGATCGCCCTGGCGATGCACAGCCGCTGCTGCTGACCGCCGGACAGGCTGCCGCCGGGCTTGCCGAGCCGGTCCTTGACCTCGCCCCACAGGTTCGCCGACCGCAGTGCCTGCTCGGCGACCTCGTTGAGCTTGCCGCGGTCCCGGGTGCCACCCAGCTTCAGCCCCGCGACCACGTTGTCCCTGATCGACATGGTGGGGAACGGGTTCGGCCGCTGGAACACCATGCCGATGGTCTTGCGGACCACGACGGGGTCGACCGACGAGGCGTAGATGTCCTCGCCGTCCAGCGATACCCGGCCATCCACCCGGGCGCCCGGGATCACCTCGTGCATCCGGTTGAGCGACCGCAGCACAGTGGACTTGCCGCAGCCGGACGGTCCGATCAGCGCGGTCACGCTGCGCGGTGGCACGCCGAGGGTCACATCCGCCACGGCATGAAACTTGCCGTAGAACAGGTTCAGATCCTTGACATCCAGTCGCTTGGCCATTGGCCCAACCCTCCCAGGCGAATGTCTAACCGCGCACTCGCGCGAAGCGCGCGACCGTACGGGCGATCAAGTTCAGCACGAGCACGATGATGATCAGCACGAGCGCACCGGTCCACGCTCGGTCGATCGCGGTGTCGAAGGACTGCCCTACTTCGTTGTACACGAACAGCGGGAGCGAAGCCTGCGGACCGCTGAACGGATTGAAGTTGATGGCCGGGTTGCCGAACACCGTCAGCAGCACCGGAGCGGTCTCACCCATCACCCTCGCGATAGCAAGCATCACACCGGTGACGATGCCCGGCAAGGCGGTCGGCAGCACGATCCGCACGATGGTGACCCATTTGGCGACACCCAGTGCGTACGAGGCCTCGCGCAGGCTGACCGGTACGAGCTTGAGCATCTCCTCACAGGACCGCACGACCGTGGGCAACATCAGGATGGTCAGCGCGAGCGAGCCCGCGAAGCCGGAGTTGCCCTGGTGCAGCAGCAACACCCAGAGCGCGAGGATGAACAGGCCTGCCACGATCGAGGGCAGGCCCGTCATGACGTCGACGAAGAAGCTGACCACCCGGCCGAGCCTGCCCCGGCTGTACTCGACCAGGTACACGGCCACGAAGATGCCGAACGGCACCGAGATGACGGTGGCGATGCCGACCTGTTCCAGGGTGCCGATGATGGCCTGGTACGCGCCACCGTTCGGGTCGGACTCGGCGACCGCGCGCATCGAGTGCGTGAAGAACACGCTGTCGAAGCGGGCCAGGCCCTTGGCGACGGTGTAGCCGACCACGCCGACCAGCGGCAGCAATGCCAGGATCACCGAGACGATCAGCAGGCTGGTCATCATCCGGTTCTTCGCGTGCCGCCAGCCCTCGACGGACACCGACACCGCGGTCTGCGCCGCCAGGTAGACGGCCGCCGCGACGAGCACGAAGATGATCCGGCCGTATACCGGCGTGAACTCGAAGATCAGCCAGGTGAGCAGGATCGCGGCCACGGCCGTGACGATCATCGACCACCAGGGCAGCTTGCGGCGGGACAGGCTCGGCCCGCCGAGCGGGGTCTCCAGCGCAGCCAGACTCATGCGTTCGCCCCCTTGTTGCCGCGCCGCACGATGTATCGCGCGCCGAAGTTGACGATCAGCGTGATGGCGAACAGCACGAGGCCGGAGGCGATCAGCGCACCCTGGCTGAGCTCGTCGTTCGCGTCACCCCAGCGGTTGGCGATGTTGGCGGCGATCGTGTTGCCGCCGGGATCGAGGATGCGCCAGTTGATCGTGTACGTGGACGACAGCACCATGGCGACCGCGATGGTCTCGCCGACCGCACGGCCGAAGCCCAGGACGACCGCGCTGACCACGCCGGACCGGCCGTAGGGCAGCACGGCCATCCGGATGGTCTCCCACTTGGTGGCGCCGAGCGCGAGCGCGCCCTCGATGTGCTCGTTCGGGGTCTGCACGAAGACCTCGCGCGAGATCGCCGCGATGATCGGCAGCATCATCACGGCCAGCACGACGGCGGCCACGAAGACGGACTTGCCGAAGGTCTGGTTGGTCGACTTGAACAGCCAGATCCAGCCGAAGTACTTGGACAGCCAGGTGGACAGCGGGATCAGGTTCGACGAGAGGTAGACGGCACCCCACAGGCCGAACACCACGCTGGGCACCGCCGCGAGCAGGTCGACGACGTAGCCCAGCGGCCGGGCCACCGCCCTGGGCGCGTACTGGCTGATGAACAGCGCGACGCCGACCGCGACGGGCACTCCGATGATCAGCGCGATCACCGACGAGAGCATCGTGCCGAACGCGAGCGCCGCGATGCCGAACTTGCCTGTGCCCTGCGGGTCCCATTCGAATGTCGTGAAGAAGTTGCCCTTGTCCTGGGAGACGGCCGGAATCGCCTTCAGGATGAGGAACGCGGCCACGGCCGCCATGAGGATCAGGATCAGGATGCCGGCGCCTCGGGCGAGGCCGCGGAAGATGACGTCGCCGCGGCGGGACTGGCGAGCGTCCCGCAGGCGCGTCGGACCGCGCTGCTGGTCGTCCGGCGCCCCCACCGGCGCGGAGGACCGTCCTGTCGTGGCGATGTCGGGCTCCTTCGTCGTGCCGGACCCGCCGGTGCCCGCCCGGCTGATCGGGATCTCCCGACCAGCCGAGCGGGTCAGCGGGTCACTGCTTGTTCGATTGTCAGCTCATCGCGTTGATCGCGGTCACGACCTTGGTCCGCACGTTCTCGGGCAGCGGGACGTAGCCCTGGCTGGCGATCGCGTTCTGACCGGTGCTGCTGGCCGCGTAGTTCAGGAATGCCTTCAGCGCGGGGAGCTTGCTGGCGTCGTTGCCTGCCGAGCACACGATCTCGTACGTGACCAGCACGTTCGGGTACGCGTCCGCGTCGGCGTTGGTGTAGTCGAACTGCAGCTGGATGTCGTTGCCGCTGCCGCCGACCGTGGCCTTGCCGATGAAGTTGGTGGTGTTCTGCGCGGTCAGCTCGACGAACTTGCCCGCCGCATTGCTCACCTTGGCATACGGGATCTGCTGCTGGGTGGCGTAGGACAGCTCGAAGTAGCCGATGCCGCCTGCCGTCTTCTTCACGTCCTGGGAGACCAGCGCGCTGCCCTTGTCACCCTGGCCCGACGGTGCCGGCCACTGCTTGTTGGCGCCGTAGGTCCAGTCCGACTTGGCCTCGTTGGCCAGGTAGTTGGTGAAGTTGAAGCTGGTGCCGGAGCTGTCCGAGCGGTGGAACGTCTGGATGCCCGTCGCCGGCAGCGTGGTGCCCGGGTTGTCCTTGGCGATGGCCGGGTCGTTCCACTTGGTGATCTTGCCGCTGAAGATCTTGGCCAGGTTGCTCGCCGAGAGGTTCAGGCTGGTCACGCCGGGCAGGTTGTAGCCCACCGCGATCGGGCCCGGGGCCATCGGCAGGTCGATCGCCGGGCCGGTCTTGCAGCGGGCGTTGGCCTTGGTCATGTCCGCGGCCGTCAGCGGGAAGTCCGAACCCGCGAAGTCGACGGTGCCCGCCTCGAACGCGGAGACACCGGCACCGGAGCCACCGAGGCCGTTGTTGACGTTGACCCCGCTGCACTGGGTCTCGAAGTTCTTGGCCCACAGGCTGATGGCGTTCGCCTGGGCGGTGGAGCCCGCCAGCGTGAGGTTCGCCGAACCGGACGGGCACGTGATGGCCGACGCGGCGGACGATGCCGGAGCACTGCCACTGGACGCGGATGCCGCCGGGGTCGCATTGTTGTCGGTGCCGCAGGCAGCCAGCAGCAGGGTGCCGGCAGCGGCGAGGCCGAGCACAGCAGCGCCGTGCCGTTTGATCTTCACCTGTGATCCTCCAACCAGAAGCCTCAAACGATGAGGGCACGACGGATCGTCGCTTGATACGGACGGTAGGCAGCGGCGGTGGACGATCGGCAGGATCGCGGTGAACGAGAGGTGAACTTGCCACGCCAGGTGACTACGTCCCCTGCCATTCGTGTGATCCCGCACCCAGTCCGTGACCTGCTCGTATGCAGTACGTAATGGAGGGGGCGGGGTTCGCGATACCCGGCTGGGGGTCGTCCACACCCGGCAGAGGGCGGCCCACCGGCCCGTTCGCGCGACCGGATTACCCACCGTGAGCTCGGCGCACCGTCAGTGTGCGTACTGGACGTCCGCGTCCCACACCGTGAAGCCCAGTTTGGTGTAGACGGCCAGTGCGGGCGCGTTGTCCGATTCGACGTAGAGCATCACCCGGCTCAGGTGCCGCCGGTCGCGCAGGTACTCCAGCCCGGCGAGGGTCAGTGCGTTGCCCAGCCCACCGCCCTGGGCGTCCGGATGCACGCCGACGACGTAGACCTCGCCCATCGGGCCGCCGTCGACGTCCGGGTGCACCTTGGTCCAGTGGAAGCCGACCACGCGGCCTGCCCGGTCGGCCAGCAGCAGGCCCTCGGCGTCGAACCAGGATTCGGCCTCATCGGCCCGCAGGTCGGCCACCGTGAGAGCGCCCTGCTCCGGGTGCCACGCGAAGGCCAGCTGGTTCACCGCGATCACGGCGTCCTCGTCCTGGCCGGGCACGAACGCGCGCAGCGTCACGCCGTCGGGCAGCCGGGCCGCGGGCAGGTCGGTGGTCAGCGGCATCCGCAGCCTGCGCATCTCCCTGGCCCGGCGGAATCCGAACCGCTCGGCCAGTGCGGCCGCCGCGGGCTGGTCACCGTGCGCCCACACGCGCAACGTGTCGCCGGTCTTCGCGTCCTCGCCGACGCCGGCACGCTCCAGCAGCCGGCGGGTCAGCTCGGTGCCGATCCCCGACAGCCGGTTCGCCGGCCGCACCAGCAGCTCGGCGACCTCGCGGCCGAACGCGTCGCCGCCGGTGTCCAGGTGCACGTAGCCGACCAGTTCGCCGTCCTGGGTCGCGAGCAGGTGCGTCACCGCCGTGGAACTCGCCCGGCAGGCCACCGTCGTCGGGTAGCGAGGGCCGGCCGTCGACGGCGGACACGGCGGCCAGCAGGCCGCGCAGGTCCGCGGGCTCGGGCCGCTCCGCCCACAGGTACTCGGTCACGTCGCAGACCGTAGGCCAGTTCGGGAAGCCGTGGTCAGGACAGCAGGTCCAGCGACTCCATCCGGATGGGCAGGCCCGTACCCATCCCGGCAGGCGAGGGCCGCCCCGGCCGGACGAACTTGTAACCGACGTTGCGCACGGTGCCGATGAGCTGCTCGTGCTCGGTGCCCAGCTTCGCGCGCAGCCGCCGGACGTGGACGTCCACGGTCCTGGTGCCGCCGAAGAAGTCGTAGCCCCAGACCTCCTGCAGCAGCTGCGCCCGGGTGAACACCCGGCCGGCGTGCTGCGCGAGGTACTTGAGCAGCTCGAATTCCTTGTAGGTCAGGTCGAGCGGGCGACCGCGCAGCCGCGCGGTGTAGGTCGACTCGTCGATCACCAGTTCGCCCAGCTGCAGCGAGCCGTCGCCGGCACCGGCCGGGTCGGCGACCCGGGAGCGCACCAGCCGCAGCCGCGCGTCCACCTCGGCGGGACCGGCGGTGGGCAGCACGATCTCGGCCACGCCCCACTCGGCGTTCACCGCGACCAGGCCGCCCTCGGTGACGACAGCCACCACGGGCACCTCGACGCCGCTGCTGGAGAGCAGGCGGCACAGGCTGCGCGCACCGGCCAGGTCGACCCGGGCGTCCACCAGCACCGCGTCGTACGGGCCTGCCTCGAGCAGGGCGGCCACGTCGGGCTCGTGTGCGCGGACCTTGTGGGAGAGCAGGCCCAGTGCGGGCAGCACCGCGGCCGGGTCGGGGTCATTGGTCAGCAGGAGCAGGTCGACACCCATGGCGCGCACCTTCCTGTCGGTGCGGGGCGCCTCGACGGCAGCCCGGCAGCAGTTGCACCAGTGCGGCTCCGTTGCCGGCGGATGTCGGGGAGAATACCTACTGTGTCCCCGATCAGCCCAGGTCGTGACGTCAGCGTCACACAATTGGCCCCCTTGCCGTTGGTCCGACCGCTGGCACTGGTGACGGCGGACGGCGTCACCTTGGCTGCCGAGGTGCTCAGCCGGGGTACCCCCTCCGACATGGCGATCGTGGTCGGGCACGGCCTGACCGGGCACACCCGCAAGCCTGCCGCCCGCAGGGTGCTGACCAGGCTGGCGAACCACGCGACCGTGCTGGCCTTCGACTTCCGTGGCCACGGTCGCTCCGGTGGCGCGTCCACGGTCGGTGCCGACGAGGTGCTGGACGTGGCCGCGGCGGTGGCGGCGGCCCGTGAGCTGGGCCATCGGCGCGTGGCCACGCTCGGGTTCTCGATGGGCGCGTCGGTCGTGCTGCGGCACGCCGCCGGGTGCGCGCCCGGCGATCCCGGCATCGACGCCGTGGCGGCCGTCAGCTCCCCCGCGCGCTGGTACGTCCGGGAGACGGCCGCCATGCGCCGGGTGCACTGGCTGCTGGAGCAGCCGACGGGCAGGCTCGCCGCCCGGGGACTGGGCCTGCGGGTGGGCAGGCCGTGGACCGTGCCACCGGCCAGTCCGATCGAGGTCGTGGACCGCATCGCACCGACCCCGCTGCTGCTCGTCCACGGGGCGCGGGACCATTACTTTCCACCGGAGCACGCGATCGCGCTGCACGCGGCCACCGGTGGGACCGCCCAGCTGTGGGTGTGCCCGAGCGTGCGGCACGCCGAGTCGGCCATGACCCCTGACCTGGTGGACCGGATCGCGGGCTGGCTGATCGGCAGTGCCACGATCGCCGGTCGGACCGACAGCCCGACTCCGTTCGCGGAGTCACTACGCCGAGAAGGATGATCAGTCCGCGTGAAAAAGCCCGTGAAAGTCACCGTCATCACCGTCCTCGTGCTGGTCGGCGTCTTGGTCGCGGCCGACTACGGACTGGCTGCCGCCGCCGAGTACCAGATCTCCAAAAAAATGCGCACCCAGCTGAACCTGTCCAGCGACCCGTCGGTGGACATCCACGGCTTCCCGTTCATCACCCAGGCCATCTCGGGCGACTACCAGGACATCGCGATCAACGCGGTGGGCATCCCGGCGGGCAGCCTCAAGGAACTGGAGATCGACGCCGACCTGCAGGGCGTGCGTGAGCCGCTGTCGAACATCCTCTCCGGCAACATCTCGACCATCAAGGTGGACGAGGTGGACGGCGAGGTGAAGGTCAAGGCGACCGACATCGGCCGGCTGATCAGCCTGCCCGACCTGACCATCAACCCGGTGTCGCTGGACACGGTGCTGGGCACCGGCGCGCAGGACACCGAAGATCAACAGGACCAGCAGCAGGACCCGGGCAACCCGGACCCGATCGCGCACAAGGCCGGGCTGGAGATGAGCGCCACGATCAACTTGGCGGGCCAGCAGACCAAGGTGAACGCGTTCGGCGTGATCTCGCTGTCCGACGGTGCGGTGGTCATCACCCCGAAGAAGCTGCAGCTGTCCAACGGTCTGGTCTCCGGGGACATCCCGGACAGCCTGCTGCAGGGCTTCGCGGGCGCGTTCCGGGTCAAGCTCAGCTCCAGCCAGCTGCCGCTGCCCTTCACCGTGCGCGCCACCGGCGTCGCCGTGGAGAGCGGGGCCGTCGTGGTCCAGGGCGAGGCGGACAACGTGGTGATCAACACCGGCGCGCTCAACCAGTGAGACGCCGGCCGGCAGGGCTGCCTGCCGAGGCACACTGGATCGCATGATCGGCCTGTTCGGACTCATCGGTGCGCTCGTACTCGCGGGCGTCGCCGCGTGGTGGCTGCGGGCCAGGGAAGGCCGCATCCGTGGCGTGCGCAGCGCGTCGCGCAGCGCCATGCTGCCGGAGCCGGTGCGTGCCGCGCTGGCCGCCGGGCCGGCCGTCACCCTGGTCCAGCTGTCCACGACGTTCTGCGCACCGTGCAGGCATGCCCGCGCCGTGCTGGGTCAGCTGGCGGGCGGCACCGACGGCCTGGCGCACGTCGAGCTGGACGTGACCGACCAGCCGGACGTGGCCGCGTCACTCGGCGTGTTGCGGACCCCGACCACGGTGGCCTTCGCCAGCGACGGCACCGAACTGCTCCGCGTCGGCGGCGTGCCCAAGCGCGCCACTCTCATCGACGCGCTCCGGCCACACCTGCCCTGACCTGCGGACACACTCCCGCACACTGTTCCATCTGGTGGACGTCACTGCCAGGAGCAGGGAGAACGGGGTACGCTCGCGGCCGTGCAGACGATGCTGACCAGGCGCCGCGCGGTGGATTTCCGCCGCGTCGAGAGCAGCCTGTGTCGACCGGTCCGCTGACCGAACGCAGACCTGTCCCTCGCCGCGGTACGCCGCGACCCCCGTCAGCACCAGCTACGACCATCACCGGCAGTGAGATCGCTGCCGGGGGTCAGGAGCCAGCGATGTCCACCGACCAGTCCAGCCCGGCGGCGGCCGCACCGGCAGTGCGCCGGCGGGTCGACGTACGTGGCCCGCGCTTCGGTGCCTGGGTCACGACCGTCGTGCTGGCCGTGGTGCTGATCACCGGTTGGTGGCCGCTGCTGGCCGTGCAGGCCGTGGTGTTCGCCGTCGGCGCGTTCGCCGGGCTGCGGTGGGCGCCCTACGGCCTGGTCTTCCGGTACCTGGTCGCACCTCGGCTGGGCCCGGTGACCGAGCGCGAGGACGAGGCGCCGCCGCGCTTCGCGCAAGCCGTCGGCTTCGCCTTCGCGGTGGTGGGTCTGCTCGGCTACACCGCCGGACTGACCACGCTCGGCGTGGTGGCGACGGCGCTCGCGCTGGTGGCCGCACTGCTCAACGCGGCGGTGGGGTTCTGCCTCGGCTGCGAGATGTACCTGCTGCTGCGGCGGGTCCGATTGTCGAACAACTAGCAAACCAAGATGGTGGGAGTCACTCGATGAGCCGTGAGAACGTGCTGGTGTCCGCCCAGTGGGCGGAGGACAACCTGGACGCACCGGGGGTGGTGTTCGTCGAGGTGGACGAGGACACCAGTGCCTATGACGGCGGCCATATCCCCGGGGCCGTCAAGATCGACTGGAGGACCGAGCTCCAGGACCAGGTCCGGAGGGACTTCGTCGACAAGGCGGGCTTCGAGAAGCTGCTGTCGGAGAAGGGCGTCGCCAACGACGACCAGGTGATCCTCTACGGCGGCAACAACAACTGGTTCGCGGCCTACGCGTACTGGTACCTGAAGCTGTACGGCCACGACAACGTGAAGCTGCTCGACGGTGGCCGCAAGAAGTGGGAGCTGGACGGCCGCCCGCTGTCCGGCGACGAGGTCAAGCGCGCGGCCACGAACTACACCGCGAAGGAGCCGGACACCTCGATCCGGGCCTTCCGCGACGAGGTCGTCGCCGCGATCGGCAGCAAGAACCTGATCGACGTGCGCTCGCCCGACGAGTTCTCCGGCAAGCTGTTCGCCCCCGCCCACCTGCCCCAGGAGGCGGCACAGCGGGCGGGCCACGTGCCCACCGCGCTGAGCGTGCCGTGGGCGAAGGCGGCCAACGAGGACGGCACCTTCAAGTCCGACGACGACCTGCGCGCGATCTACACCGAGGCGGGTCTGGACGAGGGCAAGGCCACGATCGCCTACTGCCGGATCGGCGAGCGCTCGTCGCACTCCTGGTTCGCGTTGCACGAACTGCTCGGCCTGGCCGACGTGAAGAACTACGACGGATCGTGGACCGAATACGGCTCGCTGGTCGGCGTGCCGGTCAAGCTGGGATCGGAGTCCTGACATGACGGATGGTTGCGGCGCTCCCGAGCAGACCGCGTCGCTGGCCGGCGTCGACCTGGGCACCCAGGTCGTGCTGGCCGGCAAGGTCACCTCGGCAGGCCAGCCGGTCGGCGGCGCGTTCGTGCGGCTGCTGGACGGCAACGGCGACTTCACCGGCGAGGTCGTCGCCTCGACGGACGGCGACTTCCGCTTCTACGCGGCACCCGGTGACTGGACGGTCCGGGCGCTGCACCGGACCGGCAACGGCCAGGCGTCCGTGCACGCGGACGGTCCCGGCCTGCACGAAGTGGCGATCGGCGTCGGCTGAGCACAGTCGGCTGAGCACCGTCGGCTGGGGCACAGTCGGCTGGGCACGGTCGGCTGAGCACCGTCGGCTGAGCACCGTCGGCTGAGCCGAAGAACACCCGAACGCGGGGACGGCACCTGCCGTCCCCGCGTTCGTGTTCCGGTTACGCTGCACCGATGGAGCAGTTCTACACCGCGCTGCTGGTACTGGTCGTGGTCGCCGTGGCGTGGTTCGCCTGCTATGTGGTGTACCGGTTGTTCAGCGATCACCGCTGACCGGCACACTGGACGCGATGAGCGAGAGCACGACGAACGACGGTGGGATGAACGACAGCGACAGCCCGGCAGGCGAGCGCCCCGGCACGACGAGCGAGAGCCCGGCGGCCGACGGCCCGGCGAGCCAGAGCCCGGCGGCCGACGGCCCGGCGAGCGGCAGCGGTGACGCCGCGGTGCGGGCGGCGGCCGAGCGGGCCAGGCACACCCGGCACCTGAATCTGCCGCAGTTCGAGGACCTGCCGATCCCGGTCGACACGGCGAACCTGCGGGAAGGCCCGGACCTGCACGAGCAGTGCCTGCCGTTGCTGCCGCTGGTCGGTGTGTGGCGCGGCGGCGGCGAGGTCGTGTACCCGACCATCGAGGGGCCGTACCGGTTCGGCCAGCAGATCGTGTTCGCGCACGACGGCAGGCCGTTCCTGTCCTACGAGTCGCGCGCGTGGCTGCTCAACGAGGACGGTTCGGTGCTGCGCCCGGCGGCGCGCGAGACCGGTTGGTGGCGCCCGCAGCCCGACGGCACGATCGAGGTGCTGCTCGCGCACGCCACCGGCGTCATGGAGCTGTACTACGGCTCGACCCGGACCATGACGTCCTGGGAGCTGAGCACGGACGCCATCGTGCGCACGTCGACGGCCAAGGAGGTCAACGCCTCCCAGCGGCTGTACGGCATCGTGAACAACGGTGATCTCGCCTACGTCGAGGAACGCGCCATGGCGGGCCAGTCACTGCAGCCGCACGTGTCGTCGTATCTCGCGCGGGTCGTCGGCTAGCACTGTGTCCAGTGACCATGCCGGTGGGATTCCGGTTCCACGCGGGCGCATCGCAAGACGGCGGCGGCCCTGATACCTCTGTGGTACCCGGGCCTTACTGACGCGCCACGAGGTGTCCGCCGGGGCCGGAACCCGGTGAGGGTCACTGACGCGCCACTAGTCGCGCTGCCCGTGCGCGGCCAGGTAGCGGACCGCCCACCGGTGCTCCCTGACCTTGCGGATGGCCAGGTAGCCGAACGTGCCGAAGAACAGCGAGCCCAGCAGGCCGATCGGCTGCACGTGCGGCTGGCCCAGGGCGTGCGCCGTCGCCGGGATGCACACCAATGGCCCGATCAGTGCCAGCAGGGGCCCGAAGATCGCGGTACTCCACGCCGCGAAACCGCGACCGTAGAAGTTGGCGCCCACGGAGTTCCACTCGCGCACGGCGGTGCGGGCGCGCGAGTGCAGGAGATCCTGGTCTCCGGTCGGCTCGTTCGGCACGATTCCCGACAATAGCGGCCGGCGCTCTGCCACACTGCGTCCCGTGACCGACCAGCCGCACACCAGGTCAGCGCCGAGCACAGGCGCGGTCTGGATCCGCACGCTGCTGCCGCTGGTGCTCGTCATCGTGGTCGGCTGGGCCGGGCTGGTGATCACCTATGCCTTCGGTGGCCCGACCGGCTGGCAGAACCTGGTGTACGTGTCGACGGCGCTGCTGTGGATCGTGCCGATCCTGGTCAGCCGCAACGTCAGCGTGGCCGTGTTCGGTGTGTTCGCCGCGGGGATCTACCTGATCATCATGCTGTTCACCGGGTCGTCGACGGTCCAGGACGTGGCGCTGACCGCACGCGGTCAGGACGTGCCCGCCGTGCTGGTGAGCGTGGACCAGGCCTCGGTCTGCCACGCGTGCGGCGCCACCGCGGGCACGTTCGAGTTCCCGTTCCGGGCCACTGACGGCAGCGGCAGGCAGGGGTCACTGGCAGGCACGCGCGGCACGCACTACCGGGTCGGCGACCACGTCACCGTGGTGGTGGACCCGGCAGGGCGGGTCGACCCCGTCGACAAGACGCAGCTGCACATCTGGACCAGCCTGATCATCTCGTTCGTCGGGCTGCTGCTGGCCCTCGGCCAGTGCTACTTCGGTGCCGCGGCCTGGCGAGCGCGTCGCCGGGCCGCCAGTTCTCAGTCCTGATTCGCGGTGGGCCAGGCCGGTTCCTTCTCCTGCTCCTCGGCCCACTCCTGTTGCGCCGTGGTCGATTCGTAGCCGACGGCGTCGTCCCGGGTGACCTGGTCGCTCGCGCCCTGGACGAACGGTTCCTTGATCGCGCCGCCCATGTCGAAGCCCTTGACCGGACCTTCGTAGATCTTGTGGAAGGTCCGCGCCCCTTCGACGATCTTGTTGCCGTCGAAGCGCGAGTTCTCCAGGCCTGCCTGGTTCTTGCTGTCCTCGCCCTTCTCGCCCGCGACTGTGTGCTGCTCCGTCTGGAGCTTTTTGGCCTGGGCGTTGAGGTCGGTGCCTTCCTGGTGCAGGTCCTGCTTGCGCTGGGTGAGGTCCTGCTGCTGCCGGCCCAGCCGCTGGTCCTCCTGCGTCAGCGACTTGTGGTCGTCGGTGAGCTTGCGGTGCTCGGCGTTGAGCGAGGTGTGCGACTTGCCCTGCGCGCGGGCGCGGTTGATCGCCTGCTGGTTCTGGTCCAGCGCGTGCTTGTTGTCGGCGAGCTTCTGCTGGTTGTCCACGGCCTGGCTGTTGTGCGTCTCGGTGTCCTGCTTGAGCTGGTCGGCCTTGGCGTTGTGGTCGGCCACCTTGGCGTTGTGGTCGGCCACCGCCTGCTTCTGGTTGGCGACCTTCTCCTGGACCTCGGCGTGCGAGGGGCCCTCTTCCTGCTGCCAGTAGTGCTCCTTCGCGGGCGTGCTCGCCCCCGCGTCCGACGGGGTGGTCGAACCGCCCTCGCCACTCGGGTCGCCGGGCGCGGTCTCGCCGTGATCGGTGGGGTGTGCTCCGCCGGTGTCCGAACTCGGTGCGGTCGAACCGCCACCGGTGTCACTCGGCGCGGTATCACCATGATCAGTCACATGGGCATCGCCAGTGTCCGAACCCGGTGCCGTCGAACCACCACCCGCGTCACTCGGCGCCGTATCACCATGATCAGTCACATGGGCATCGCCAGTGTCCGAACCCGGGGTGGTCGAACCACCAGCCGGATCACTCGGCGCCGTATCACCATGATCGGTCACGTGGGCGCCGCCCGCGTCGGCGTCGCGCGCGATGGAGTCGGTATTGCGCGCGCCGCGGTCGAGGTCGGTCGCCGCGTCCTTCAACGCGGTTTCGGAGTCCTTGGCGCCGCCCTTGATGTGGGTCAGCAGTTCCAGCAGCTTGCTGACCTTGCCGGCGTCCTGCGCCGCGATCGACGCTCCCTCGGCGACCTCGTCGATGACGAAGGCGGCCTCCGTGGCGCCGAACGTGAAGAACGCGGCGGCCGTGGCGGCGATCCACTTGACGATGGCGTCACCGGCGAACTGGGAGATCGTGTCGCGGATGATGCCCCGCGTCGTGCCGACGGCGACGGCCGCGATCTTCATGGCCTCGGCCGCGTCCGACGCGTGCGAGGACGCGCCGCGCAGCACCGTGGACAGGTTGCCACCGGTCGCCGCCGCGCCGTCCACCGCGTCGCTCGTGTTGCTGTTCTTGAGGGTCTGCGCCGACTGCTCGTACTGCTCGGCCGCGTCGGACAGTGCCTTCGCGACGTTGGTCCAGGTCTGCGACTTCGCCGTGACCGCCTCGGGGTTGCCCGCGAGGTAGTCCAGCGGCTGCTTGAGAAAGCCGATGTGCTCGATGAGCCAGCCGATCCCGGCGCCTGCCAGGCTGCCCAGCGGATCCATGGCCATGCCGAGCGCGTCGAGGCCGTCACTGGCGATGTCGACGCCGAGGCCCACCCAGTTGTGGCTCGACGCGTCACCGATGGTCGACGCGGCGTCGGAGAACAGGCCGGCGCCCTCGGTGTCCTTGCTCAGCGCGCCGGTGTCGAACTGGCCCTGGCGATCGCCCTCGCTGTAGGTGGTGGACTGCAGGTTCGCGGTACCCGTCCAGGAACCGTTGTCCACTGTGGCAACGAGCGGATTGCCCTCGCCCTCGTCGGCCATGCCTCACGCCCCCATGTCGCCGCTGATGGAATTGAAGCTCTGCGCGACGTCCGATTCGTTCTGCTGGTAGTTCTGACTCATCTTGCCGACGCTGTCGGCGGTGTCGTTGCCCGCCTTGACGGCGGAGTCGATACAGCTCGTGTGCTGCTGGATCCACGCGTTGAGGGCCATCGACCAGTCGGTGCCGATGATGCCGAACGCCGCCGGGTCGAACAGGTCGCGGACCGAGCTGACCGCGCCCGACACCTGCTCCATGACCTGTCGGATGTCCGACTCGTGCTGGCTCAGCGAGCTGGGGCTGACTTCGTACCCGTCACTGCCCATCACCAGTCCTCCTCACGCGTCACCGGGTTCGCGTCGTAGTCGTCGTCCCCGTCGGGTCGCTGCGGCCTCGGCCGCGACTGGGGAGCGGGCGGCGGAGTGAAGGCCGGCCGGCCGTACCCCGTCTGCTGGGGCTCCGACGTCGCAGCGGGGTGTTCCGGTTCCTCCGGAACCGGAATTTGTCGCTGGACGAAGCGCATGGCGTCGCTGTCCTCGCCGACGATGGGCGCCAGGATCGACGTCACCTGCTGCGCGGCCTGCACCTGCGCCCGGTGCGCGGTGCTGACGACGAGCGCGGCGAGCCGCTCCTTGGGCATGTCGTCGGCGGCCCGGCCGAACGACAGGTGCTGCAGCGCTCCGGCCGCGTTCACCGTGACGGTGACCGCGCCGTCGCTGCTGGTCAGCGTGCCGGACAGCTCCTTGAGCTGCCGCTTGGCCGCCTCGGCCTTCTTCGCCAGCGCGTCGACGTCCTGCAGGTACGACGAGAGAAGCTCGTTCGGATTCACGGTTACCCCTCGGCGGCCGATCGGGTGATGAGTCAGCTCGAGACGTTAGCCGGTGCGGGACGCGTCATCAGGGCGAACACCACAAATGCCAGGACGGTCAGTGTCGCGATGACGATCACCATCGGGATCGCGGTGCCGGTGCCGCCGATGCCGATCAGCGGCGCCACCAGGCCGCCGACGGCGAACTGTCCGACACCCAGCAGCGCCGACGACGTGCCCGCCAGGTTCGGGTAGTCCACCGTGGCCAGTGCCCGGGTGTTGGGCAGCGCGATGCCGATGCTGGCGACCACCGCGAACAGGCCCGGCAGCAGTGCGGGCAGACCCCAGCCCGCGAGTACCGCGGCCAGCAACAACATCCCGCCCGCGAAGGCGGCCGCCAGGCCGGCGGCCAGCAGCCGGCGCGGCGAGATCCGGGTGACCAGCCACCTGTTGAGCTGGCCGACGGCCAGGATGCCCAGCGCGTTGGTGCCGAACACGAGCGCGAACTGTTGCGGCGACAGGCCGAAGATGTCCTGCAGCACGAACGACGACCCGGAGATGTAGGCGAACATCGCGGCGAAGGCGAGCCCGCCGGTCAGCGCGTAGCCGGTGAACCTGCGGTCGCGCACCAGCACGCCGTACGAGCGCAGCGTGTCGCGGACGCTGCCGGTACGCCGCCGATCCGGCGGTAGCGACTCCTCGAACCACGCCGAACACGCCAGCAGGAGCACCACGCCGACCCCGGTGAGCACCACGAACACGCCACGCCAGGACGTGAAGCGCAGCAGCTGGCCGCCGATCACCGGGGCGACGATCGGGGCGAGCCCGTTGACCAGCAGCAGAGTCGACAGGTACCGGGCCATCGCCACGCCCGCGTACCGGTCGCGCACGGCGGCGGTGGCGATCACCAGGCCGGCCGAACCGCCGAAACCCTGCAACAGCCGCAGTCCGGCCAGCGCCCACACCGACGGCGCGACCAGGCACGCGGCGGACAGCACCGTGTAGCAGACCAGGCCCACCAGCAGCGGCCTGCGCCTGCCGAGCACGTCCGACAGCGGACCGACGACCAATTGGCCGCCCGCCAGGCCGATCAGGCACGCGGTCAGCGTCAGCTGGACGGCGGACGGTCCGGCGTGCAGGTCCCGCGCCAGCGACGGGAACGCGGGCAGGTACATGTCGATGGACAGCGGCGCGAACGCCGAGAGCGAACCGAGCAGGACGACCAGCCGGACGGGATGCGCGACCTTCGTGGTCGCCGGCGACCCGGCCGCGGTCGCCATCAGAACCGCGGGTGGTCCCCGTGCAGCAGGACTCGCTGCTGCGGGCCGGTCACGCGGTCGGTGATGTCCTTGGTACGCCGCACCTCGCCGAGTACCCACGCGGGTACGTGCCGGGCGGTGAGCATGGCCAGCGCGCGGTCGGAGTCCTCCGCGGACAGTACGGCGACCATGCCGACGCCCATGTTGAACGTCTGTTCCATCTCGTCCCTGTCGATCCGGCCGCGGTGCGCGAGCAGCGTGAACACCGGGTCCGGCGACCAGGTCCGCCGGTCCAGCACGGCGGTCAGGTCGTCGGGCAGCACCCGGGCCAGGTTCGCGGCCAGGCCGCCGCCGGTGACGTGTGCGAAGGTCCGCACGTCGGTCTCGGCGACCAGGGCCAGGCAGTCCTTGGCGTAGATCCGGGTCGGCTCCAGCAGTTCCTCGCCCAGCGACCGGCCGAACTCCTCGACGTGCCCGGTCAGCGGCAGCTTCGCCAGGTCCAGCAGCACGTGCCTGGCCAGCGAGTAGCCGTTGGAGTGCAGGCCGGTGGACCCCATCGCGAGCACCACGTCACCCGGTCGCACCCGATTGGGGCCCAGCATCTTCGAGGCCTCGACGACACCGACGCCGGTGGCCGACATGTCGTAGTCGCCGATCGCCATCAGGCCGGGGTGCTCGGCGGTCTCACCGCCCAGCAGCGCGCACCCGGCCTGCACGCAGCCCTCCGCGATGCCCTTGACCAGCTCGGCGATCCGCGCCGGCACGACCTTGCCGACCGCGATGTAGTCCTGGAGGAACAGCGGTTCCGCCCCGCACACCACGAGGTCGTCCACGACCATCGCGACCAGGTCCACACCGACCGTGTCGTGTTTGTCCAGTGCCCTGGCGACCGCGAGCTTGGTGCCGACACCGTCGGTCGAGGACGCCAGCACCGGCTCGGTCCAGCGGTCCAGCTTCAGCTCGAACAGCCCGGCGAAGCCACCGATGCCGCCGAGCACCTCGGGCCTGGTGGCCTTGTCGGCGTACGGCTTGAGCTGCTCGACCGCTTCCTCACCGGCGGCGATGTCGACGCCCGCCTCCGCATAGCTGGCGTTGCCCCGGTCCGGTTGCGTGCTCACGGCTGTGCTCTCTCCGATGGTCGTCTTGAGGGAGGTGTGTCCGTCAGGGACGGCGGACCGCTTCCTCAGCACCGTACCCACTGGGCACAGCGGCCGAAGCCGCGCCGACGGCCCCGGGATCCAGCTCGCGGCCTGCCGCGTCCAGCTCCTCCAGCAGGTGCTTGCCGATGAGTGCCTCGTCGGGCAGCGGAATCGGGTACTCGCCGACGAAACAGGCCATGCACAGCCGGGTCTTCGGCTGCTCGCTGGCCGCGACGAGGCCCTCCAGCGACACGTAGCCCAGCGAGTCCGCGCCGATGGACCTGCGGACCCCGTCGGTGTCCAGGCCGTTGGCGATCAGCTCGGCCCGGGACGCGAAGTCGATGCCGTAGAAGCAGGGCCAGCGCACCGGCGGCGACGCGATCCGCACGTGCACTTCGAGGGCGCCCGCCTCACGCAGCATCCGTACCAGCGCTCGCTGGGTGTTGCCGCGCACGATCGAATCGTCCACGACGACCAGCCGCTTGCCGCGGATCACGTCGCGCAGCGGGTTGAGCTTGAGGCGGATGCCCAGCTGCCGGATGGTCTGCGACGGCTGGATGAACGTGCGGCCCACGTAGGCGTTCTTCACCAGGCCGGACCCGTACGGGATGCCGGACGCCTGGGCGTAGCCGATGGCGGCGGGCGTGCCGGACTCCGGCACCGGGATCACCAGGTCGGCGTCCACCGGGAACTCGGCGGCCAGCTTCCTGCCGATCTCCACGCGGGTGGCGTGCACGGAGCGGCCGGAGATCGTCGTGTCCGGGCGGGCCAGGTAGACGTACTCGAACAGGCAGCCCTTGGGCTCCGGTGCGGCGAAGCGGGAGGACCGCAGGCCGTCGGCGTCGATGGCGAGCAGTTCGCCCGGCTCCACCTCGCGGACGTAGGACGCGCCCACGATGTCCAGTGCCGCGGTCTCGGAGGCGACGACCCAGCCGCGCTCCAGCCTGCCGAGCACCAGCGGGTGCACGCCCTGCGGGTCGCGCGCCGCGTACAGGGTGGACTCGTCGGTGAACACGAGACAGAACGCGCCGCGCAGCGTGGGCAGCAGTTCCATCGCGGCCTGCTCGACCCCGGTGTCCGCGGCGGCGGCGGCGAGCAGCCCGCAGATCAGGTCCGAGTCGGTGGTGGCGCGGGCCAGTTCGGCGCGCGAGCCGGTGGCGGTCCCGGTGTCGGCGCCGAGCTCGCGGGCACGCGCCAGCAGTTCGGCCGTGTTCACCAGGTTGCCGTTGTGGCCCAGCGCGATGCCGCTGCCGGTCGCGGTGTTGCGGAACGTCGGCTGCGCGTTCTCCCACGTACCCGAGCCGGTCGTCGAGTAGCGACAGTGGCCGACGGCGAGGTGGCCGCGCAGGGACTGCAGCACCTGCTCGTCGAACACCTGGCTGACCAGACCGAGATCCTTGAAGACGACGATCTGCCTGCCGTCGGAGACGGAGATGCCCGCTGCCTCCTGGCCTCGGTGCTGCAAGGCATACAGGCCATAGAAGGTGAGCTTGGCCACTTCCTCGCCGGGCGCCCACACACCGAACACGCCGCACTCCTCGTGCGGGCCTTCGTCGGGCTGCTCGACGCCTGCCGAAACGGCGGCGGTCGTGGCTGTCTGATGTGTGGCTGGCTGGTCGCTGGCGGGTTGGGCGCTGGCCACCGATGCACTCCCTCGGACGCCTGTGTTGGGCAAACCCCAGTGTAGGTGGCCTAGAGCCGGACGACGGGCAGCAGGAAGGCGATGTCGGCCCGGCTGCCCGACGCGCTGACCCGGCCGGCGGCCACCGCGTCGGCCCAGGACAGCAGCCCGGTGGCCAGCTCCAGCCAGGTACGGGGGTCGGTCTCGATCACGTTGGGCGGCGTGCCCCGGGTGTGCCGGGGGCCGGGCACGCACTGCACGGCGGCGAACGGCGGCACCCGCACCTCGACGCTGCGGCCCGGCGCGATCTCCGGCAGCACCCGCAGGCTCAGCCGCACCGCCCTGGCGAGGACGGCCCTGTCGGGTTCGCCGGTCTCGCCGGGTTCGCCGTGCAGCCACGGCCCGACCGCGGCCACGGCGGCCCGGACCTGCTGCGGATCGGTGTCGGCGGCCATGTCCGGATCCAATCACCCCGAACACTCGATCGGGCCGCGCGTTCACCGAATCGACCACAACGACCGCCTGCGCAGTCCCCCGGCGGCAGGCTAGCCTCGGCCGGGTGACGACAGCGGCAGAGCCGGACCCGGACGACGAACGCGACACCGGACCGGGCCGGATCGAGGACTACGCCCTGCTCTCGGACCTGCGGACCGCGGCACTGGTCGGGATCGACGGGTCGATCGACTGGCTGTGCCTGCCCCGGTTCGACGCCTCGTCCTGCTTCGGCCGGCTGCTCGGTGACGAGGAGCACGGTCACTGGCGGATAGCGCCGACGACGAAGCCCACCAGCACCACCCGCCGCTACCGCGACAACTCGCTGGTGCTGGAGACCGAGTTCACCACCGGCGACGGCGTCGTTCGGGTGACGGACTTCCTGACGCCGCAGGCACACGACCACAGCCAGAAGGACCAGCCCAGGGTGGTGCGGATCCTGGAGGGCATCAGCGGCAACGTGGAGATCACGTTCCGCTGGGTCGTCCGGTTCGCCTATGCCGACTCGGTGCCGTGGGTGCGCCGGATGCGCAAGCACGGCAAGGAGTACCTGCTCGCGCTGGCCGGTCCGAGGGCCGTCACGCTGCGCGGGGACCTGCTGCCGCTGCGGGTGCCGCACCAGCGGGCGCACGAGGCCAGGTTCACCATCGGCGCGGGCCACCGGATGGCGTGGGCGATGGAGTTCCTGCCCGAGCCCGACGAGCAGCCGCCACCCCAGGACACCCAGCAGGACCTGGCGCGCACCGAGGAGCTGTGGCACACCTGGTCGCAGCAGATCAACTACAACGGCCCGCACGCCGACATCGTGCGCCGCTCGCTGCTCACCCTCAAGGCACTGACCTACGCGCCGACCGGCGGGATCGTGGCCGCGCCCACGACGTCGCTGCCGGAGACGCCGGGCGGCAGCCGCAACTGGGACTACCGGTACTGCTGGCTGCGCGACGCGACGCTGACCCTGCTGGCGTTCGACAACTTCGGGTGCAACGCCGAGGCCCAGGCGTGGCGGACGTGGCTGGTGCGTGCGGTCGCGGGTGACCCGGCCGACGTGCAGATCATGTACGGCATCGACGGCGAACGGCACCTGATCGAGTGGGAGGCCGACTGGCTGCCCGGCTACCAGGGCGCCAAGCCGGTCCGGGTGGGCAACGCCGCGTTCCGGCAGCTGCAGCTGGACGTGTACGGCGAGGTCATGGACGCGCTGCACCTGGCGCGCGAACGCGGGATCCAGGAACGGCCCGACTCGTGGTCGATGCAGCGCGGTCTGATGACGCACCTGGAGAAGATCTGGCACGAGCCGGACAACGGGCTCTGGGAGGTACGTGGCCCCGGCAGGCACTTCACGCACAGCCGCGTGATGCTGTGGGTGGCGTTCGACCGCGCGGTGCGGGCCGTCGAGGAGGACGGACTGCCCGGACCGGTGGAGCGCTGGCGCGATCTGCGCGCGCAGATTCACGACGAGGTACTGGAGTACGGGTTCAGCGAACGCCGGGGTGCCTTCACCCAGTACTACGGCGGCGACGAGCTGGACGCGGCCACGCTGCTGATCCCGGCGGTCGGCTTCCTGCCCGGTGACGACGAACGGGTCCGCGCCACGCTGGACGCGATCGGCAAGGAACTCAAGCATGGCGACCTGATCGACCGCTACAGCACCGGCCCTGGACAGTCCGATGTGGACGGCCTCAGTGGACGCGAGGGCTCGTTCCTGGTGTGCTCGTTCTGGTACGTGGACGCGCTCGCCCTGGCCGGCCGCCGCGAGGAGGCCGAGGCGATGTTCGGCAGGCTCGTCGGGCTGTGCAACGACGTCGGCCTGCTGGCCGAGGAGTACGACGCGCAGAGCGGCCGGTTCCTGGGCAACTTCCCGCAGGCGTTCTCGCATCTGGGCCTGGTGAACAGCGCGGCCGTGCTGTGGGGCGACCGCAAGCACCGCCACCACCGCACGCGGCGCAACGGCGACCAGCGATTCACTCGACAGGGAGCGGAATGATGAGGGCGGCGACCGTGGTGCCCGGCGACCGGACGACGGCCGGGGTGACGCAGCGGGACGAGCCCGCCGCGACCGGCGGTGACCTCACCGTCGACGGGCTGCTGGTCGGCGTGTGCGGGACCGACATGGAGATCGTGAGCAAGGGCTACGGCTGGCTGCCGCCGGGCGCGGACCGGCTGGTGCTGTTCCACGAGTCGCTGGGCCGGGTGCGGACCGCACCGGCGGGTTCCGGTTTCGCGGCGGGCGACGTCGTGGTCGGCGTGGTACGGCGGCCCGATCCGGAGCCGTGTGGCGCGTGTGCCGCCGGGCACTGGGACTTCTGCCTCAACGGCCAGTACACCGAGCGCGGCATCAAGGAGCGCGACGGCTACGGCTCGACCACGTGGACGGTGGAACCGTCGTTCGCCATCAAGCTGGTCCCGGAGCTGGCCGACGTGGGCGTGCTCACCGAGCCGACGTCCGTGGTGGCGAAAGCGTGGGAGCAGGCCGAGAAGGTCGGCCACCGGGTGTACTTCGAGCCGAGGACCGTGCTGGTCACCGGAGCGGGCCCGATCGGTCTGCTGGCGGCACTGCTGGGCGTGCAGCGCGGGCTGGACGTGCACGTGCTGGACCGCATGACCGACGGGCGCAAGCCGGACCTGGTGCGCCAGATCGGTGCCACGTACCACCACTCGCTCGACTCGGTGGGCAAGCCGGACATCGTCATCGAGTGCACCGGGGCCGGTGAGCTGGTGTTCGAGGTGCTGCGCCAGACGGGCCGCAACGCGGTCACCGTGCTGACCGGCCTGTCCGGCGGCCAGGCCGCGATCCCGATCCCGGCGTCGGCCATCAACGACAGTCTGGTGCTGGAGAACGACGCCCTGGTGGGCAGCGTGAACGCGAGCCTGGCCAACTACCAGCAGGCGGGCGAGGCGCTGGCCAAGGCGGACCCGGAATGGTTGCGCCAGCTGATCACCCGGCGGGTGCCCCTCGATCGGTGGACCGAGGCCCTGGACCGGCAGCCGGACGACGTGAAGGTGGTCGTCGACCTCACCGCCTAGCGGTAAGTTCTTCCCTCGGACCGGAAACTGTGCGCCGTGGGGGGTTTGCCGATGCCGTCGTCGGAGTTCGCGTTCTCGTTGTCGCTCGCCGCGATCGACCTGCTGTGGGAGCAACTGGGGCTGGGAACACCGGTACGCATCTTCGAGGTACCGAGCTTCGGCGCGACGACGGCGGACCGGGACCGGATCCGTGCCGTCGTGCTCGACGACCTCGCGTCCCGCCGGCTGGCGCACCGCGGCCGGCTGGAGCCGGAGGTCGAGGAGGCGTTGGTCACGCTCAACAGGTTCGGCCAGGCCATCGACGTGGTCGCGATGCTGGACCGGGACAACATGGCCGACAAGGTGCTGGCCAGGGTCGCGAGCAACGGCCGGACCGTGGTCCTGGCGCGGCTGCGCGACCAGACGGTCGGCTTCCAGACGTACCGGCCGGAGGCGATGGTCGCCGAGGCCGTGCGGCTGATCGGTGACGAGCGGCCCGGCCCCGGCCGGTCGGTGACGTACCCGGAGGCCGAGCCGGAGGTGAAGCAGCCCGCGGCGGTCCGGCACGGCACCGGCGACGAGGGCTTCCGGGGCGTGTTCGAGCCGGTCCGGCCGGCACAGGGCGGTTACGACCTGGAGCGCCGTGCGGCCAAGACCATCTGGGAACGCAAGCGCACCCGGGTCGGCATGTTCACCGTCTACGGCCGCGACCGGCTGGGCAGGGAGCTGACCGCCCCCGTGCTGAGCTGGTTCGATACCGAGGACGGCCGTTATCTCGGCCACACCAGGCCGGGGCCGGACGGCCGGCAGTGGACCACGTACACACCGGCGGACGGCGCCCGCATCACCCAGCAGTTGGTGGGCATGCTCGACTCGGTCGACCAGCCGGCAAGGCACCGGCGCTGACTGACGTCCTGACCACCCGGTTTGCCCGAACCGTGGACGCACGGAGGGTAACGTGCGGTACCGTTTTACCGCATCTCGTGTGGCGAGGGCCCGGCCGGCGGAACCGTTGGCCGATGTGGTGCGTCGACATACGTGCCGAGTCCTCCGCGTGAACTGCGACGGAGAGCGTTAAGGGGAGAGCACGATGCCACCGAAGGGTCACGGTCAGGGCAACTCCGACCCGAACAACGTGCAGACGCACCAGTGGGCCGGCCAGGTCGAGACGGACAGCGAGAACCAGGCCAACTCCATCCCGATCGTTCACCACCTCTCGCCCGAGGATCAACAGGCCATCCGCGAAGCGGCCAAGAACCAGGCCGCCGCGCAGATCAGCCAGCAGCAGAGCCAGTTGGCGCAGCAGGTCGGTACCCGGTCGGCGCCCGCGATCGGCAGCAACAACTACATGAGCTTCAGCCATGACGCGCTGTACGACATGGTCAACACGGACATCAACTCCGGCCAGGTGGGCGAAGCAGGCCAGTCGTGGAACAGCATCGGCAACACGCTGGTCAACGTCAGCCAGACGCTGAGCAAGGCCTCACAGGCCACGGAGAGTTCGTGGACCGGCGACGCGGCTGACGCGGCCCGCAACTTCCACACCGGTGTGGCCGGTTGGACCGGTGACACGAGCGAGAGCGCGCAACTGGCGTCGGACACGATGTTCAACCAGTCCGAGGCGGCGCAGACCGTGCAGTCGTCGGTGCCGCAACCGGTGCCCTACAACTTCGGCGACGAGTTGCAGGACTTCTTCAGCGCGCCGAACCCGGCGCAGGGCATGGCGACGATCAACAGCAAGCTGCAGGCGCAGCAACAGGCCCACCAGGAAGCCGCGACCGCCGTGCAGAAGTACGACACGACGCTCGGGCAGTCGGCGGGCAAGATGCCCGCGATGTCGTCGCCGCCGACGTTCAGTCCCGGCGGGGCAGGCGCAGGCGGCGCCGGTGGCGCGGGCGGTACCGGCGGCGTCGGCAGCATCGGCGCGGGCGGCGGCACGTTCCCCGGTGGCGTCGGTGCCGGTGGGACCGGCGGCGTCGGCGCGGGTGGCGGTGGCGCGGGCGGTGCCGGTGGCGGCAGCTTCAGCCCGCCCCGGGTTCCGGTCGGCGGCGGTGGCGGCGGTGCGGCCGGTGGTGGCGCCGGCGGTATCGGCGGCACAGGCGGAGTCGGTGGTGGCGGTGGCACGTTCCCGGGCCAGGCACCCGGCTCGGGCACCACGGACCCGTCGTGGGGTGGCGTGGGCGGCGGTGCCGGTGGCGTCCTGCCGGGCACCGGTGCGCCGGGCACGTTCCCCGGTGGCCCTGGAGGTGTCGGCGGTGGCGGTGCGGGCGGTGCCGGTGGCATGGGGGGCTTCCCCGGGATGCCGGTCGGCGGCTTCGGCGGTGGCGGCGGCTTCGGCGGCGAGGGCACGATGGGCAGCGGCGGCTTCGGCGGCAGCGGGTCGGGCTTCGGCGGTTCCGGTGGTTCCGGCGGCGGTTCGGGCTTCGGTGGTTCCGGTAGCGGCGGTTCGGGCAGCGGTGGTCCGGGCAGCGGTGGTTCGGGCATCGGCGGCCGGGGTTCCGGCTTCGGCCCTGGCGGCTCGGGCAGTGGCGACGCGAGTAGCGCGGCAGGCGGTGCCGGAGCGAGGAGCGCGGCAGGCGCGGCGGCGGCAGAGGAAGCCGCGATGGGCCGGGGCGTGGCAGGCGCGAGGGGCGGCGCGGCCGGCGAAGGCGAAGGCATGCCCATGGGTGGCGGCCGAGGCCAGCGCGGCAAGGACGACGAGGAGCACAAGCGCGCGTCGTTCCTGGTCGAGGCCGACCCGGACTCGATCTTCGGCACCGACGAACGCACGGCACCCCCGGTAATCGGCGGCTGAGAGCGGTAGGCGAGCAGTGGGCCCGGCCATGATGGCCGGGCCCACTTGCGATGAACGACCGGCGACCACAAGAGACAGCCGCGCAGGTGCCCATGCCTGCCAGTTCAAGCCACCGATTCCACCCCCGCCAAGGACCAGCGCGCGGCTCATCGCGCCGCTCGCGTAATCATCGAGCCGACCATCATGGTCGACCGGCGCCATCGGCCCGGACCGCGAATAGCCAGCCGAGGCGGTCCCGTTGCTGCGGGATCTCTCAATTTCGGGCCGAACGAGGGCCGGATCGGAACAATCCGCGGCTGCGCGAGTTTGTCGTACCCGACGCCGTGCCCCACGTGCGGTGAGGGCACGAAAGTAAAGCCGGCGAAGATCCGAGGCCAGCGCGGAGCCAGTGGCATACCTCGGTCTGCGGTGTCGCCGCACCACTGGTCCGCTCGGACGAATTCGTCACCTACGAATCCGTACACCCGCCAGGCGAACTGAATCCTGGCTCCGCATTCTTCGGCCGGCCGTTGGTGTCGAGCGATCCCGCGCTCCACTTGCCGCGGGACCAGCCGTGCCTGACCTCAGCCTCTGGACAGCAGTTCGACGATGGTGTCCGGGCTGCCCGGTCGGGCGAACAGCCAGCCCTGGCCCGAGTCGCATCCGATGCGGCGCAGTCGTTCCGCCTGTGCCGGTGTCTCCACGCCCTCCGCCGTGACGGTCAAACCCAACGCATGCGCCAAAGTGACGAGAGTGGCCACGATCTGCGCGTCAACCGGATCGGTGTGGTCAGCCGCCCGCAGTCCCTCCACGAAGGACCCGGCGATCTTCAACTCCTTCACCGGCAAATGGCGCAGGTAGGCCAGGTTCGAGTATCCGGTACCGAAATCGTCGATGGCGATCCGCACGCCCATGTCAGCCAGTACCCGCAGCGCGTCCAACGGCTCGTCGGCCGTGCCCATGATCGCGCTCTCGGTCAACTCCAACTGCAACTGGCTCGCCGGCAGTCCGGTCTCGTCGAGCACAGTGCGCACATCGCTCACCAGCCCAGGTTCCCGAGACTGCCGGACGGCAAGGTTCACGCTGACGAAGGGCGCAGCCGACCCGAACCGGTCCAACCACGACCTGGCCTGCTCGCACGCGGTCCGTAGCACCCACCGTCCCAAGGGGACGATCAGGCCGGTCTCCTCCGCCAGGTCGATGAACCTGTCCGGACCCAACCGGCCCAGCTGGGGGTGCTGCCAGCGGACCAGCGCCTCGACGCCGATGGTGCGCTCGTCGCCGAGCCGGACAAGTGGCTGGTACTCGACGAAGAACTCCTCGCGGTCCATCGCCGCGGGCAGCTCCGCGGACAGCGTGAACCTGCCGACCTCGTGGGCGTTGCGCTCCGGGTCGTAGACGCGCCACCGGCCCTTGCCATCGGCCTTCGCCCAGTACTGGGTGATGTCGGCGTCGCGCACCAGATCAGCCGACGTGGTGCCCGCGACCGGACGTTCGACGACGCCGATGCTCGCCGTGACGGTCAGCTCGTGGCCACCGATGCGAACCGGTTGAGCCAGTGCCGCCAGCACGGCCTCGGCGATGGTGACGACGTCGTCGGTGCCGGACGTGCCCTCGGCCAGCACGACGAACTCGTCGCCGCCCATTCTGGCGATCAGCCTGCCGCCGCCCGCGATGGCCTCGTCCAGCCGCCGCGCCACGGACACCAGCAGGCGGTCGCCGACCGCGTGGCCGAGGCTGTCGTTGATCACCTTGAACCCGTCCAGGTCCAGGTAGCACATGCCGACCCGCTGCGGACCCGCCTCGGCGCGTTCGGTGGCGAACACTGTGGACAGCCGTTCCAGGAACAGCGCCCGGTTCGGCAACCCGGTCAGCGGGTCGTGGGTGGCCTGGTAGCGCAGGCGTTCCTGCAGCGCGTGCCGTTCGGTGACGTCCTCCATCACCGCGACCGCGAACAGCGGCTCGCCGTCGTCGGCGCGCACCAGTGAACACGTGATGTGCGCCCACACCCAGCCGCCGTCCGAGCGGACCAGCCGCTTCTCCACGCGGTAATGGTCCAGTTCACCGCGCACGATCCGCTCGAACGAGTCCCACCGGCCCTCGGCCAGGTCGTCCGGGTGGATGTAGCTGCGCACGTTGCTGGCCAACGCCTCCGGCCTGGTGGTGCCGGTCATCCGCAGCAGCGCGGTGTTGGCCTCGACCACCTTGCCGGTCATGTCGGCGATGCCGATGCCGATCGCGGCGTCGGTGAACATGGCACGGAACTTGGCCTCGCTGGCCCGCAGCGCCGCCTCGGCCTCGTCGCGCGCGTCCAGCACGGCGCCGCGGATGGCTTCCTGCTCGTCGAGTGTGCGGGCGCGCAGGTGTTTGGCGTAACCGGCGGCGAGGCCACCCTGCAACAGGGCGATCCGGCCGGTGTACCGCTCGTCGCCGGTGAGGCCGAGGTCGGACAACAGCCGGTCGGCGATGAGTCTGATGGAGGTCTCGACCATGCCGCTGTCGGTGAAGTGGGCCGCGACCAGCCGTTCGCCGACGATCCTGGCCGGGTCCGGGCTGAACGGTTCGGCGAGCAGTGCGTCGACCAGGTCGCCGGTCAGCTCGGCGAGCAGCGCGACGATCTCGTCGTTGCCCATCGGTACGTAGCTGGTGCCGCCGACGGCGGCCGCCCACTGGCCGGCGAACTCCCGCAACGGCAGCCGGTCGTGGGCGGGCAGGGTGACACCTTCTGTGTGTGGACGCGCCGACCGGGTCATGCCGACCGGCCCGAGCAGCAGTCACCCGGAAGCCAGGTCGG
Source organism: Candidatus Melainabacteria bacterium (assembly GCA_963780635.1). Taxonomy (GTDB): domain Bacteria; phylum Actinomycetota; class Actinomycetes; order Mycobacteriales; family Pseudonocardiaceae; genus DATEPR01. The sequence goes on along the minus strand of CAWACW010000011.1, from coordinate 141,961 downwards.
GCCTGTCACCGCGTCGCCCCTCTCGACAGCTGACGTCAACGCACGCGAGCATACGTCCGACCGAGTGAACTGCCTAAGCGGCTGCCGACGAACCCGCAGCTCGCTTGTCCATACCTCTTACGGATCACCCTTCCGAGTGATCAAGCTCGGGTTCAGTGACCGTGGACGGGTCGCGATCCGGCACCGTGGGCGAACGCCGCGGCCTCCGGACCACGCAGCGGGGCGGACATTTTGCGCAGCATGGCGTCGGCGTGCTTGAGGTCGTCGACGAGTGCGTCGCCCATGTCGTGGCTGAACCCGTTGCGCACCACGACCCGCAGCGCTGCCAGATCGGTCCGGTTCGCCGGGAACGTGTAGGCCGGCACCAGCCAGCCGGTCTCGCGCAGCGCCGGCCGACAGGTCGAACACCGAGTACGACGTGATGTCATCGTTCAGGGTGAACGCGAACACGGGCAGTTCACTGCCGTCGGTGAGCATCCGGAACGGGCCGAGCTCGCCGATCTTGGCGGACAGCTGGGTCGCCACGTCGCGGCACAGGTACTGCACCCGCTGGTACCCGTCGAACCCCAGCCGCACGAAGTTGTAGTACTGCGCCACTACCTGGGCGCCCGGCCGGGAGAAGTTCAGCGCGAACGTGGGCATGTCGCCGCCCAGGTAGTTGACCCGGAACACCAGTTCCTCGGGCAGCGCCTCGGCGTCGCGCCAGACGACCCAGCCGACACCCGGGTAGACCAGGCCGTACTTGTGGCCGGAGGTGTTGATCGAGGCGACCCGCGGCAGCCGGAAGTCCCACTCCAGGTCCGGGTCGCAGAACGGCGCGATCATCGCGCCGGACGCACCGTCCACGTGCACCGGGATGTCGAGGCCGGTGCGCTCCTGCATACTCGTCCAGCGCGGCGCACACCTCGGCGACCGGCTCGTAGCCGCCGTCGAACGTGGAGCCCATGATCGCCACGACACCGATGGTGTTCTCGTCGCACAGCTTGACCGCCTCCTCGGCCGACAGCAGGAACCGGTCGCCCTCCATCGGCACCAGCCGCGGCTCGACGTCCCAGTAGTTGGCGAACTTGTCCCAGCAGATCTGGACATTGATGCCCATGACGATGTTCGGCCGGTCGGTCGGCTTGCCCGCCGCCTGCCGGCGGTGCCGCCACCGGCGCTTCATGGCCAGGCCGGCCGAGCATGCAGGCCTCACTCGATCCGGTGGTTGAGCACCCGACCGCGGCTGCTCGGTTCCGGGGCATGCCACAGCTGGCGAGCATCCGGACGCAGCGCGCCTCGAGTTCCGCGGTGCGCGGGTACTCGTCCTTGTCGATCATGTTCTTGTCGAACGTCTCGGTCATCAGCCGGGTGGCTTGGGCTTCCATCCACGTGGTGACGAACGTGGCGAGGTTCAGCCGCGCGTTCCCGTCCAGCATCAGCTCGTCGTGCACGATCTGATAGGCGATCTGGGGGTCGATGCCGACCGGCGGGAACGTGTCCTTCGGGATGTTCATCGGTTCCCGGGTGAACACCGGGTTGACCGCCACCTCCGGGATCGAAGAGACGTGCCGATGCGGCGCCAACGGATGCTCAAGTGGCATGAACCGACCCTAGCGAGCACGCAAGTCGATCAAGGTCGGCTAGATCGTCGCCGAGATGCGCCTTCACCCGACCGGCGGCACCCTGTAGACCGAACGGTGCAAGATCGGTGACCGTAGACCGTCGACGCCGGGGAGTTCGCCGTGGTCGAAACGAGGAGTTGTGTCCTGGCAGCGCTGGTCGCGTGCCTACCTGTCGCCATTCTGACGGCGCCCGCGGTCGCGACACCGCGAGCACCGGCCGTGCCCATGATCACCCATCCGCAGGACGACTGGGCGGGTGCCGGGATCGCCCGGCACGAGGGCGGCGGCCCGCGGCCGCAGGGCGCGGCGCTCGAGACAGCCGTGGCCGGCGTCGCGGGGCTGGACGTGAGCGGCCACCAGGGCGCGGTGAACTGGGCGGGCGCGGCGGGCGGCGGGGCGAAGTTCGTCTACGTCAAGGCGACCGAGAGCGACGACTACGTCAACCCGGACTTCGGCCGGCAGTACAACGGTTCGTACCAGGCAGGCATGATCCGCGGCGCGTACCACTTCGCGACGCCGAACACGTCCACCGGGACGTCCCAGGCCACCTGGTTCCTGGCGCACGGTGGTGGCTGGTCGGCCGACGGGCGCACGCTGCCGCCCGCGGTGGACCTGGAGTACAACCCGTACGGCCAGACGTGTTACAGCATGAGTCCGGCGGCGCTGGTCGCGTGGGTGCGCCAGTTCGTCAACGTGGTCAGGGCGAGGATCGGCCGCTACCCGACGATCTACACGAGCACGTCGTGGTGGTCGCAGTGCATGGCCGGCAACGCCGGCTTCGGCGCGGATCCACTGTGGATAGCCCGGTACAACAGTGTGGTCGGATCGCTGCCGCCGGGTTGGCGCGCGTGGGCGATCTGGCAGTACGCCGATTCGGGCAAGTTCCCCGGTGACCAGGACGCGTTCAACGGCCCGCTCGCCCAGTTGCGGGCGCTCGCCGACGATTGAGCTACTTGTTAACTATTGACCAACTACCGTGACATTCGGTTGGGCGTCCAGCAGACTCCTGACCGGACATCAGCCGGGGGCGACCGGGGACAACGCCATAATCGCGCGCCGCGCGCCGTCGCGCGGTAATTTCGGGCACCCCCGACAGCATTTCCGATTGACATTTGACAATGCGAATCGCCGACCGCTCACCGATTTCTCATACGTTCGTCGTGTTTGCTCAACCATAACGCGTGACAGCGGCTTGCCTGGTCCACGACACTACCCAGCGGCCGGTTTCGCACGCCGGCCATAAATCGAGGGCACATCGAAAGGTCTACTCATGAAGTTCTCGGCTCGTATGAAACGAGGCGCGATCGGAGCATTAGCCATGGCGACATTCGCCGGCTCGCTCCTGCTGGGCACCGGCGCCACGGCGTCGGCGGCCACGGACAATCCGTTCCACCAGACGGCGGCGCAACTCGCGGCGCAGCGGCTGGTCACCCACCCGCAACTGGACTGGCTCGGCTCGACGGTCAAGGCACACGAACCGCGGGCGACGAAGGCGCTGGTCACGCCGAACGTCGCCGTCAGCGGTCCGCGGGGCCTGGACGTGAGCAGCCACCAGGGCGCGGTCAACTGGGCGACGGTGGCCGCGAACGGTGCCAAATTCGCCTACATGAAGGCGACCGAGGGCACGTACTACCAGAACCCGGACTTCAGCCAGCAGTACACGGGCTCGTTCAACAACGGCCTGATCCGTGGCGCCTACCACTTCGCCACGCCGAACACGACGACCGGCGCAACGCAGGCCGACTACTTCGTCGCGCACGGCGGCGGGTGGTCGAAGGACGGCAAGACGCTGCCGGGCCTGCTGGACATCGAGTACAACCCGTACGGCGCCGAGTGTTATGGGCTCAGCCACGCCGGGATGGTCAGCTGGATCCTGTCGTTCAGCAACGAGTACCACGCGAAGACGACCCGCTGGCCGGTCATCTACACGACGACGGACTGGTGGAGCACGTGCACCGGCAGCACCGGTGACTTCTCGTCGACCAACCCGCTGATGCTCGCGTGCTATTGCAGCACTCCCGGCGCGATGCCGTTCGCCTGGACGTTCCAGACCATCTGGCAGTTCGCCGACGCGGGCACGTTCCCGGGTGACCAGGACGTGTTCAACGGCGACATCACCCGGATCCAGGCGCTGGCCAACGGCTGAGCCGCACCGCCGGCCCGTCCCGGCTGGTCACCGGGGCGGGCCGGTGTGGCAACCGGGCTAACGGCGAGTTCCGATTGGGCTATCCCCAACGGCCGGTAAAGCTGATATTGCTGTGCGCACCCGATATCGCCGGTCTGGAGAGGGTGACCTGATGAGTGCTGTGCCCTGGCTGGTGATCGGCTGGCTGTGTACGGCGGCCGGGGCCGCGACACTGGTCGCCGCCTGGGCAGCGGCCGGCCGGACCACGGACCAACCCGTACCCGGCCGCCAGCAGCTCGCGCTGACCGGCACGATCGTGCTCGCGTTCGGCGTGTTCTCGCTGGTCACCGGACTGCTGCTGGATGGCACGGGCACCACTGACTCGGACGCGCTGCGGACCGGCGGTCTCGCGGCGGCCTCGGTCGTGGCGCTGTACGGGCTGTGGCTCAACGATCGCCGCCGCCGGGTGGACGAGGAACGCCAAGGTCTGGACAACCAGCGCAAGGAGCTGGACGACCAGCGGTTCCGGCTGGAGGAGGCCCGGCAGGAGCTGGACCGGCAGCGGGCCGACGACGACCGCGGCCGCAGCGCCGACGAGCGGTTCGCACGATCGCTGGAACTGCTCGGGCACGAGGCCGACCAGGTCCGGGTCGGCGCACTGCACGCACTGGCAGGGCTGGCCCGCAACCGGCCCGGCTACACACAGACCACACTGGACATTCTCTGCGCCTACCTGCGCAGGCCCTACGACCACACCACCTACCGGGAACGGCGCAAGGCCGAGGACAGGCCGGCCGACGCCTGGCCGCAGGAACAAGACCTGGACGCGGATCGCGAGCGCCAGGTGCGGTTGGCCGCCCAGCGGTTGATCGTCGACCTGCTGCCGTCCACGTCCGATCCGGACGCACCGAGATACAACCTCGACCTGACCGGCGCCGCCCTGGAGTACTTCGACCTCTCGGACAAGCGGGTCGGCACCTTCACCGCGCGGTCGGCGAACTTCTACGAGGCCGCGTCGTTCGAGGGCGCGCATTTCCACGGTCCGATCTGGCTCACCTGGGCGCACCTGTGGGGCGAGGCGTTCCGGGCCAACGACATGGTGTGCCACGGCATCGCGTGGTGGACCAACTTCACCGCCAGCGGACCGGTCGAGTTCGACCGCACCGAGTGGCGGGGCGAGACGAAGTTCGCCTACGCCGAGTTCGCCGACCGGGTGTCCTTCCAGGGGTGCCGGTTCGCGACCGCCGTGGACTTCCAGCACACCGACTTCCTCGGTGAGCTGACGTTCGCCGGCACCGGCACCATGATCGGCCGCACGACCGGCATGTACGTGTCGCTGCAGCACGACGTGCAGCTGCCCGCCAACTGGGTGATCGACCCACGTGACGGCCGTCAGTCCGGTCGGGGGCTGGTGCGGGCCTGACGCGGCCGGGGAAGGCGCGGGCTAGCCGAACAGCGCGGGCAGCGTCCGTTCCCAGGCCGCTGCCAGTTCGGTGAGGCTGATCGTGGCGACGTCCTGGATCTGCACTGCTTCGGCTTCGGCGTCGACCACACCGATGCGCTGGCACGGCAGGCCACGCGCGTCGCACATCTCGGTGAACCGCAGTTCCTCGGTGCGCGGCACGGCGACCAGCGCCCGGCCCGCCGACTCGGCGAACAGCCAGACGAACGGGTCGGCGCCCTCGGGCAGCACGATCCGGCAGCCGGTCTGCCCGATCAGCGCCGCTTCCACGACAGCTTGCGCGAGACCGCCCTCGGACAGGTCGTGCGCGGCGGAGACCATGCCGTCGCGCGAACCGGCCAGCAGGACCTCGGCGAGCAGTCGCTCCGCGGCCAGGTCGACCCGCGGCGGGTGGCCGCCGAGGTGACCGTGCACCTCGTGCGCCCACTCGGAACCGCCGAACTCGTCCCGCGTGGTGCCCAGCAGCAGCAGCGTCTCGCCGGTCTCGGCACCGATGCCGGTGGGGATGCGGCGGCGCACGTCGTCGATCACGCCGAGCACGCCGACCAGCGGGGTGGGCAGGATCGCGGTGCCGCCGGTCTGGTTGTAGAAGCTGACGTTGCCGCCGATCACCGGGATGCCCAGCTCGCGGCAGCCGTCGGCGAGGCCGTGCAGGGCCTCGCGGAACTGCCACATCACGCCGGGGTCCTCGGGGGAGCCGAAGTTCAGGCAGTCGGTCACCGCGGTCGGCACGGCACCGGTGACGGCGACGTTGCGGTACGCCTCGGCGAGCGCGAGCTGCGCGCCCCGGTACGGGTCGAGCGCGACGTAGCGGGCGTTGCAGTCGGTGGACACGGCCACACCGCGGCCGGTCAGCTCGTCGATCCGGATCATGCCCGAGTCGGCGGGCTGGGCGAGCACGGTGCCGCCGCGCACGTAGCGGTCGTACTGCTGGGTGACCCAGCGCCGGGATGCCAGGTTCGGCGAACCGACCATGCGCAGCATGGTGGCCCGCAGCTCGTCCGGCGCGCTGGGCCGGGCCAGCCGGTCGGGCAGGTCGGCCACGAGCGCGTCCTGCGTGCTCGGCCGCTGGATCGGCCGCTCGTAGACGGGGCCCTCGTGCGCCACGGTGCGCGGCGGCACGTCGACCACGACCGAGTCGTGCCAGGTGATCACCAGGTGGTCGCCGTCGGTGACCTCGCCGATCTCGGTGGCGATGACGTCCCACTTCCGGCACACCGCGAGGAAGTCCTCGACGTCGGCGGGCGCGACGACGGCCATCATGCGTTCCTGGGACTCGCTGGAAAGGATCTCCGCGGGCGTCATGCCCTTGGCCCGCAACGGAACCCGGTCCAGCTCGATGTGCATGCCGCCGTCCCCGGCGCTGGCCAGCTCACTGGTCGCGCAGGACAGGCCGGCACCACCGAGGTCCTGGATGCCGACGACCAGACCGGCGGCGAACAGCTCAAGGCAGCACTCGATGAGCACCTTCTCGGTGAACGGGTCGCCGACCTGCACCGAGGGCAGCTTCCTGCGGCCGCCGGACCGGTCGTCGCCCGCGAACGAGTCCGACGCGAGGACGGACACGCCGCCGATGCCGTCCAGTCCGGTGCGCGCGCCGAACAGGATGATCTTGTTGCCGGTTCCGGACGCGAAAGCCAGGTGCAGGTCCTCGACCCGCATCGCACCGACACACAGGGCGTTGACCAGCGGGTTGCCCGCGTAGGTCGGGTCGAAGACGACCTCGCCGCCGATATTGGGCAGGCCGAGGCAGTTGCCGTAGCCGCCGACCCCGGCGACCACGCCGGGCAGCACGCGACGGGTGTCGGGGGCCTCGGCGGGGCCGAACCGGATGGAGTCCTGCACGGCCAGCGGGCGGGCACCCATCGCCATGATGTCCCTGACGATGCCGCCGACGCCGGTCGCGGCGCCCTGGTAAGGCTCCACATAGGACGGATGGTTGTGGCTCTCCGCCTTGAACGTGACGGCCCAGCCGTCACCGATGTCGATCACGCCCGCGTTCTCGCCGATGCCTGCCAGCATCCGCGAGCGCATCTCGTCGGTGGTGGTCTCGCCGAAGTAGCGCAGGTGCACCTTGGACGACTTGTAGGAGCAGTGCTCGCTCCACATCACCGAGTACATCGCCAGTTCGGCGTCGGTGGGCCGGCGGCCGAGGATCTCCCTGATCCGCGCGTACTCCTCGTCGCGCAGGCCCAGCTCGCGGTAGGGCTGCGGGTGCTCCGGCGTGGCTGTCGCGTGGTCGACGGTGTCGAGGGTGTGGGTGGAGGTCATACGGCGGCCACCAGGTGGTCGAGTACGGACAGGAACATGCCGAGGCCGTCGTCGCTGGGGCCGGTGAGGGCGTCGATCGCGTGCTCGGGATGCGGCATCAGGCCCACGATCCGGCCGGTCTCGTCGGTGACGCCCGCGATGTCGGCGCGCGAGCCGTTCGGGTTGTCCAGGTAGCGGAACACCACCCGGCCCTCGCCGTCGAGCCTGCGCACGGTCTCCGGGTCGGCGACGTAGCAGCCTTCCATGTGCTTGAGCGGGATCAGGATCTCCGCGCCGCGGTCGTAGCGCGCGGTCCACGCGGTGTCCGGGTTGTCCACCCGCAGCCACTGGTCGCGGCAGACGAAGTGCAGGCTCTCGTTGCGGGTCAGCGCACCGGGCAGCAGCCCCGCCTCGCACAGCACCTGGAAACCGTTGCAGATGCCCAGGACCGGCAGGCCACGCCTGGCCGCTGCGACGACCTCGCCCATCACGGGCGCGAACCGGGCGATGGCACCGGCCCGCAGGTAGTCGCCGTAGGAGAAGCCGCCGGGCAGGATCACCGCGTCCACCGAGCGCAGATCGGCGTCGCCGTGCCAGAGCGCGACCGGCTCGGCATCGGCGTAGCGGACCGCGCGGGCGGTGTCGTTGTCGTCCAGTGAGCCAGGGAACGTGATGACGCCGATCCGGCTCATGCGACCACCTCGCTGATGCTCGGCGGACAGGTTCGCGAAGGTGCTGTGTGCAACGGCTCGCTCGCAAGCTCGCTCACGCGACCTCCTCGCCGGCGCTCGTCGAACGCACTCGCGAAACGCACAGTGCCCTCTGGCTCGCTCGCAAGCTCGCTCACGCGACCTCCTCGCCAGCGCTCGTCGAACGCATTCGCGAAACGCACAGTGCCCTCTGGCTCGCTCGCAAGCTCGCTCACGCGACCTCCTCGCCAGCGCTCGTCGGACGCATTCGCGAAACGCACAGTGCCCTCTGGCTCGCTCGCAAGCTCGCTCACGACTGCACCCTGTGCACTGTCCACTGCTCGATCACCGGGTTGGCCAGCAGGCCGTCGGCGATCCGGGCGAGGGTTTCGTCGTCGACCGAGTCGTCGACCTCCAGTTCGAACCGCTTGCCCTGGCGGACCTCGGTCACTCCGGCGAAACCGAGGCGCGGCAGCGCGTTGGCGACTGCTTGTCCCTGCGGGTCGAGGATCTCGGGCTTGGGCATGACGTCGACGACGACACGGGCCACTGGTGTACTCCCGGGTTGTGGTGGCGGTACCGCCAATGGTACCTGAGCAGGGTGTTCGCCCAGGGCGAGACCGGTAGCGGTGCGGTGGGCGCTGGGTGCAGGCTCTCGCCCATGCGACTACTTGTCCTAGGTGGCACCGTGTTCGTCAGCAAGACCGTCGCGGCGGAAGCCGTGGCCAGAGGGCACGATGTGACGTGCGCCGCTCGCGGCACCTCCGGCGCCGTGCCGGCCGGAGCGACCTTCGTGCGGGTCGACCGTGACGTACCGGACGGGCTGGCGCCGCTGGCCGGCGCGGAGTTCGACGCAGTGGTCGATGTGGCCGCGATCTCGTACCCGTGGGTTGCCGACGCGCTGGCGGTGCTGGGCGCCGGCGCCAAGCACTGGACGTTCGTGTCCACGATCAGCGTCTACGCCGACGACGCGACGGTCGGCCAGAGCCCGGGGGCACCGCTGGTCGAGCCGCTGCGTGAGGGAGCCGGCAGGGACGACGCGTCCAACTACGGTGCGATCAAGGTGGCCAGCGAGGACGCGGTGCGCGAGGCCATCGGCGAGCGCGCGTTCGTGGTCCGGCCCGGCCTGATCACCGGCCCCGACGACGGCAGCGACCGGTTCGGCTACTGGCCCGGCCGGTTCAGCCGGGGTGGCCGCGCGATCGTGCCCGACTCGCCGGACCAGCCGGTCCAGCACATCGACGTCCGTGACCTGGCCACCTGGATCGTGGACGCCGCCGAGCAGGGCCTGACCGGCACGTACGACGCCATCGGCCCGGCGCGCCCGATGGGCGAGACGTTGCGCGAGATCGCCGAGCTGGTGGGCGGCGACACCGAGCTGGTGCCGGTCGCGCCCGAGGCGCTGGAAGCCGCGGGCGTGGGTTTCTGGGCAGGCCCGAAATCGTTGCCGCTGTGGGTGCCGCCGCTCTGGTGGGGCCTCCCGTCGCACGACCCGGCGGCGTCGCTGGCGGCAGGCATGCGAATCCGGCCGCTGGCCGAGACCGTGGCCGCCGCACTGGCGACCGAGCGGGCGCTGGGCATCGACCGGGAACGCCAGGCGGGGCTGTCGCTCGCAGAGGAGGCCGAGGTGCTGGCCGGGCTGAACTGACGGACGGCCGGTTTCGGCATAGGTTGGCCGGACGCGCTGTCGGCGACGAAGGGACCAATCGTGCGGATAATCCACTTCGGACACTCGTGTGTGCTGCTGGAGACGGGCTCGGCCCGGTTGCTGATCGACCCGGGCACGTTCGCCAGCGGTTTCGAGGTGGTCAGGGACCTGGCGGCGGTGCTGATCACGCACCAGCACCCCGACCACCTGGACGCCGCGAAGCTGCCGGCACTGATGGCGGCGAACCCGCAGGCCCAGCTCGTGGTGGACGAGGGTTCGGCGCCCGTCGTGCGGAAACTGGGGCTGGACCCGACCGTGCTGCGGCCCGGTGAGCACCTGGACGTGGGCGGCATCGCGGTGCACGTCACCGGTGGGCAACACGCGGTGATCCACCAGGACATACCGGTCATCCCCAACAACGGGTACGTCATCGACCACGGCGCGTTCTACCACCCTGGCGACTCGCTGGTGGTGCCCGAGCAGCAGGTGGACGTGGTGGGCGTGCCGACGGCGGCCCCGTGGCTCAAGGCCAGCGAGGCCGTCGAGTTCCTGCGCTCGGTCGGCCCGAGGGCGGCCGTGCCGATCCACGAGGCCGTGCTCGGCAGCGCGGGCACCGGCCTGTACTACGGCCTGCTGAACATGCTGAGCCCGGAGGGCACGCGGGTCACCGTGCCGCCGCTCGGAGAACTGACCGAGGTGTGACGCGCCTGCCGTCCCGCGGCCTCGGCAGCGTGGGGCCGACCAGCCCCGGGTAGGTCGTCGGGACGGCGCCGTGGTGCAACGCGATGTCCACGGCGTCCAGCACGGCCGACGCGATCCCCGGCCTGCCCAGGTCGGCGGCGGGCACCGCGAGCCGCACCAGCCTGCCCAGCCGCGCGGCCCGGGCGGCACCCAGCACCATCGCGCGGCACCACCACGGCTCGGTGCGCTCGCCGTGCCACGGGGCGGGGCCGGGGCCGAGCACGCGGCCGGGCACCAGGTCACCGGTGGTCAGGTCACGCACGCCGCGCAACTCGGCACACACGGTGAACCCGTTGCCGCGCAGCACGTCCACTGTGCCCGGTGGCACGAGCCAGCCGGGCGGGGCGTAGCCGTCGACGGTGAGGTCGAGCTGGGCGAGCGTGGCCCTGGCGGCGATCAGCTGCAGCCGGGTCTCGTGCGCGGGCAGCACCGCCAGCCCACCGGCCAGCCACCGATCCGGCCGGGGCCGGCCGGCCAGCCGTTCCAGGCCGCGCAGCAGGAGTACGTCGCCCTGCGCGACCCTGGCCCGCACCCAGGAGGTGACATCGGGGGCCGCGGCGAGCAGGTGCGGCGAGACGAGTAGGGACAGTGGCACGGAACGTCGGTCCAGCTCACGGGCCAGCGCGTCGCGAACGGACTGCGGGGCGCCACCGAGGCCGGACACCGAGACGACCAGTCGTGCGGTCACGGTCCCAGTCCGCCGCACGGCGGTGACGGCCAGGGATCAGTGAGGTGGCCACAGGATGGGGATCGGGGGAAATCCCAGCTCACCCCCGTATCAGGACACTCGTTCGAGTGCGTCCAGCACCCGATCGAGCGGCGTGACCTGCCCACCACCTCAACCGGGCGCGAGCGCCCGGCACGTGAACCGGTGACCTGCCGTGGGCGGGCGGTCGTGCAGCAGCGGCCACCCGGCCGGGTCCGTCAGCGCGTCCCCGACGCGCTCGGCCCGGATCGCGCAGTCAGCCCGGATCGCGGAGTCAGCCCGGCATCGCCGTGCCAGTCCCGATCGCGGAGTCAGTCCGCATCGCCGTGCCAGTCCCGATCGCGGAGTCAGTCCGCATCGCCGGGCCAGTCCCGATCGCGGAGTCAGCCCGGATCGCCGGGCCAGTCGTCGAACGACTTGCCGGTGATCCGCTCGTACGCCTCGACATACCGGGCGCGGGTGTTCGCGACCACGTCGGCGGGCAGCGGGGGCGGCGGCTCGGTGCCGTGACGGTCCCAACCGGACGCCGGCGAGGTCAGCCAGTCGCGCACGTACTGCTTGTCGAACGACGGCTGCGACCGGCCCGGCTGATAGCCCTCGGCGGGCCAGTAGCGCGACGAGTCCGGGGTGAGCACCTCGTCGGCCAGCACCAGACCGCCCGCCGCGTCCACGCCGAACTCGAACTTGGTGTCGGCCAGCAGCACGCCCCGCCCGGCCGCGTACTCGGCGCCGCGGCGGTAGACGTCCACAGTGGCCGCGCGCACCCGGTCGGCCAGGTCGGGGCCGACCTTCGCGACCACGTCGTCGAACGACATCGCCTCGTCGTGGCGCCCCAGGTCGGCCTTGGTGGTGGGCGTGAAGATCGGCTCGGGCAACCGGTCCGACTCGACCAGCCCGGCGCGCAGTGGGATCCCGCAGATGGCGCCGGTGGCCCGGTAGTCGAGCAGGCCCGAGCCGGCCAGGTAGCCGCGCGCGATGCACTCCACAGGCACCATCGACAGCCGCCGCACCAGCATCGCGCGGCCGCGCACCTGGGCCGGGATCCTCGGGTCGTCCCAGGCCACCAGGTGGTTCGGCACGACGTCGGCCAGCAGGTCGAACCAGAACACGCTCATCGCGGTGAGCACCCGGCCCTTGTCCGGGATCTCGGTGCTCAGCACGTGGTCGAACGCGGAGATCCGGTTCGACGCGACGAACAGCAGGTGGTCGTCGCCCACCGCGTAGAGGCTGCGGATCTTGCCGGTGGCCACCAGCGGGTAGTCAGCGAGAGTCGGCACGGGCAGTGAGCTTACGGCCGGGTAACGCACAATGGCCGCGTGCACTACGACTGGGTGAGCTTCACCACGGACTACGGCACGTCGGACGGCTTCGTCGCCGCGTGCAAGGGCGTGATCGCGGGGATCGCCCAGCGGGTCCGGGTGCTGGACGTGACCCACGACATCGACCCGCAGGACATCCGCCGCGGTGCGACCGTGCTGGCACAGACCGTCGGCTACCTGCCGCCGTCGGTGCACCTCGGCGTGGTCGACCCGGGTGTCGGCACCGACCGGCGGGCAGTGGTGGTGGTCACCAGGTCGAGCATGCTGGTCGGCCCGGACAACGGCCTGCTGCTGCCCGCCGCGGACGCGCTGGGTGGCGTGGTGGCCGCGTACGAACTGGCCGAACCGCGCTTCCAGCTGCCCGTCGTGTCGTCCACGTTCCACGGCCGGGACATCTTCGCGCCCGCGGCCGCACATCTCGCGACGGGCGTGCCACCCGCCGAGTTCGGGCCTGCCGTGCCGGACCTGGTCCGGCTGCCCGAACCGCGCACCATCCTCACCGAAAGCCTGCTGACCAGCGAGATCATCGGCGTCGACCGGTTCGGCAACCTACAGCTGGCGGCGACGGCCGCGGAACTCGCCGCGTTCGGCGTCGCCGAGGGTGACCGGGTCCGCGTGCGCCACCACAGGTCCACGGTGGACGGCCACGTGGCCGGTACGTTCGGGGACGTCCCGTTCGGCACGCTGCTGGTACACGTGGACTCGGCGGGTCAGGTGTCGCTGGCGGTGAACGGCGGTTCGGCGGCCGAGGCGCTGTCCGGCCGGGTCGGGGACGTGACGCTCAGCCGATGAGCTGCCACTCCCCGACCAGCACCTCGTCGCCCACCGCGATGTCGCCCTCGCCGAGCACCGCGGCCTTCACCCCGAAGCTGACGCCGCCGCCGAACTCGGGCTCCCGCCGGTAGTCGGCCAGCGTCCTGGTCGGCTCGGGGCCGTTGCGTTCACCCGTCTCCTGCCGCACTGTCGGCACCGCGCACCGGATCGCGCGCACCGAGTAGCCCAGCTCGACGCCGCCGATCCGCATCAGCCGGAACCGGTCCTCGGTGTGCGGTTCCGGCCAGCCGGACACCACGATGTTGGGCCGGAACCGGTTCATCGGCACGCCCGTCGCGCCGCGCGCCTCGATTCGCGCGTTCAGCCCGGCCAGCGACGACTCGCTGGTGACCAGTACCGCGTGCGCGTCGCCGAAGCCGACCTTGCCGGGGTGCTCGCCCCAGCCGTCCCGGTCGTGCTCCGGCGGCACCCGGACCAGCCGGCACGGTTCGTCCAGCACGTCGGAGAACCACTTGGCCGCGATGTCGCCCTGGTCGACGCCGGCACCGAACCACTTGCCGAACAGGCTCACGTCCCGCCGCGGCCCGTCCAGGAGAACGTCCAGCTCGATGCCGTCGTAGCCGGGAGCGTCGACCACCAGCCGGTCCCCGGCGACCGTCGGCCGGATGACGGCCATCGCCGGTTGTTTGCGCTGGCTGCGGAAGGCGCCGTCCGGGTCGACGAGCATGAACGACCTGTCGTGCACGATGCCGGTGGCGGTGAAGGTCGCGGTGGGCACGGCCACGCCCGCGCAGCCCTTCACCGGGTAGTACACCAATTCGGACACCACGGGACCCATGACCCGAAGGTACCCGGCTCAGAGAATGGGTTCCGGCGAATATCCGGCCGCGTCGGCGAACCGGTCCGCGACCTTGGCCACCTGCGCCACGACCTCGCTCACCTGGTCACCCGCCGTCCCGGTGAACGAGACGCGGTCGGCGAGCAGCGCCGCGAGCTGGGCGCGGTCCAGCGGAATCCGGGGATCGGCGGCGAGCCGGTCGAACAGGTCGTTGCGCTCCGCGCCCTGCTCGCGCATGGCCAGGCCGACGGCGACGGCGTGCTCCTTGATCGCCGCGTACGCGGTCTCCCGGCCGACACCCGCCCGGACCGCGGCCATCAGCACCTTCGTGGTGGCCAGGAACGGCAGGTAGCGGTCCAGCTCGCGGGCGATCACGGCCGGGTACGCGCCGAAGCCGTCCAGTACCGTCAGCAACGTCTCCACCAAGCCGTCCAGCGCGAAGAACGCGTCCGGCAGCGCGACCCGGCGGACCACCGAGCAGGACACGTCGCCCTCGTTCCACTGGTTGCCCGCCAGCTCGCCGACCATCGAGGCATAGCCGCGCAGGATCACGGCGAACCCGTTGATCCGCTCGCTGGAGCGGGTGTTCATCTTGTGTGGCATCGCCGACGAGCCGACCTGACCGGGCAGGAAGCCCTCGGTGACCAGCTCGTGGCCCGCCATCAGCCGGATCGTGGTGGCCAGGCTGGACGGTGCGGCGGCCAGCTGCACCAGGCAGGTCAGCACGTCGAAGTCGAGCGAGCGCGGGTAGACCTGCCCGACGCTGGTCAGGACGTGCTCGAACCCGAGGTGCTCGGCGACCGCGTGTTCCAGCCTGCGCACGGACTCCGGGTCGCCCAGCAGGTCGAGCATGTCCTGGCCGGTGCCGACCGGGCCCTTGATGCCACGCAGCGGGAACCGGTCGACCAGGTCGTCCAGCCGGGCGAACGCGACCAGCAGCTCGTCGGCGGCACTGGCGAACCGCTTGCCCAGCGTGGTGGCCTGCGCCGCCACGTTGTGCGAGCGGCCCGCGATCACCAGGTCGGAGTGCTCGGCGGCCAGCCGGGCCAACCGGCTCAGCACCGCGGCGAACCGGGTCCGCACGTGCTCCAGGGAGCGGCGGATCTGCAACTGCTCGACGTTCTCGGTGAGATCGCGGCTGGTCATCCCGGTGTGGATCAGCTCGTGGCCGGCCAGCGCGTTGAACTCCTCGATGCGCGCCTTCACGTCGTGCTTGGTGATCCGCTCGCGGGCCGCGATCGACGCCAGGTCGACCGTGCCCACGACCCGCTCGTAGTCGGCGACCGCGCCCGCCGGTACCGCGAGGCCCAGCTCGGCCTGCGCACGCAGCACAGCCAGCCACAGTTCACGCTCCAGCACGATCTTGTGCTCGGCCGACCACAGCGTGGCCATCGGCACCGAGGCATACCTGCTGGCCAGGACGTCCGGGATGTTCGGCTTGCTCACGTCGGCCAAGCCTACGCACTCGGCGGCCGGTATCAGAACGCGCGGCTGACAGCGCTCATGATCGCGGGTAGCCGGGAGACCAGCGGCGGTACCTGTCCCGGGGAGGCCGGGGCGACGACCACCGACACGTGCCACTTGCCGCTGGCCGACACGCCTGTGTCGGCATGGCTGCCGGGGGTCATGAAGAAGCCGTTGCCGTCCGGGTGCTGATCCAGCATGGCCGTCACGTAGCCGCTGTGCTGCCCGTCCGTGACGAGGTAGGAGGCCGTCCGCATCGTCGAATCGCAGGCCGTGATCGACTCCGGCGGGACGGCCGGCGCACCGACGGACGGAAGCGCGCTGGCGAGGGCGACAGCGAGCTCCCGATCCGTCGGGCCGCACCCTTGAAGGATGCCGCCGGCACCTGGGCCGACCCCCCCGGCACCGCCGCCCCCCTGCACAGGCGACGTCGCCGGGAAGTTGGTTGGACCACGCAGCGCGGGCCCGGCGCTGCCGGGACCGTCGAGCGAGTGCTGGGCGAATGGCTCCGCACCCTGTTGAGTGGACTGCGCGAGGGCGCCCGCCGCGCTGGGCGTACCCCCACGGAGAGTGTGCCCGAAGACGCCCGTGCCGAGAAGGAGTCCGACCGCGAGCACCACGACGGCCACCCCGCTGCCACCGGCGAGCATCGACCGCCTGCGCAGCGTGACCCGGCGGGACCGGGCGGCCACGTCGTGCTCGTCGAAGGACGCGGGCGGCGCGTCCCCGGCCGCTGCCCGGAACAGTTCGGTCACCTTCTGCTCGTCCACCCGCGTCACCTCCGTCGTGCCTCGATCTTGTGGTCCCGATTCGTGCGTCTCAGGTCGTCGATCTCAGATCGTCGAGCGCGTCACCCAGTTCGGCGCGCAGTGTCGCCAGGCCGCGGGCGGTCTGGCTCTTCACGGTGCCCTCCGTGCACCCGAGTGCCTCGGCGACGCTGCCGACGTCGAGGCCTTCGAGGAACCGCAACACCAGCACCGCGCGCTGGCGGGGCGGCACTTTGCGCAGGCCGGCGAGCAGCGCCGACCGCGTGGCCACCGAGTCGCCGACATCCGGTCCGCCGGTCGGGGTCTCGGGCACCTCATCAGTGAACCGCTCCCTCCGCCACGGCCGTCTCGACTCGTCGATCACCGCGTGCACGAGCGTCCGCCGCAGGTATGCGTCCAGCGCCTGCTTGTCGCGGATCTTGCGCCAGCGCCGGTGCAGCGAGACGAACGCCGTCTGCGCGAGATCGTCCGCGCGATGCCAGTCGCCGCAGAGCAGGTACGCACTTCGCCGCACGGCATCCCGCCGGGCCACGAAGAACTCAGCGAACTCCTGCTCGTCGCGCTGATCCACGCGGACTCTCTCCGCTCTGTGTCCGTACATCGAAGGGACGGACCGAGGCACCGGGATGGTTGCACGGTCGCATCGACTGTTTCACGAGTTCCGCCGAAGGCGGGTGCCACCACCATCCGAACGTGTGATGTGATCGGTCTGTGACCGAGCTTGCGAGGGAACCCATGACACAGCGATCAGCCGCGGATGCGCCGAGCACCGGCGAGGTGGGTCTGTGACCACGTACGCGCCGATCGACCTGCGGTCGGACACCGTGACCCGGCCGGACCGCATCATGCGCACCGCGATGGCGGAAGCCGAGGTCGGCGACGACGTGCTGGACCACGACCCGACGATGCTGGCGCTGGAGGAGCGGTCCGCCGAGCTGCTGGGCATGGCGGCCGCGCTGTGGGTGCCCAGCGGCAGCATGGGCAACCTGATCGCGCTGATGTACCACCTGCGCCGCGGCGACCGGTTCCTCGCCACGAAGGGCACCCACGTGCTGGGCCACGAGCTCGGCACGGCGGCCTGGCTGGCCGGCGGCATGCCCGAGATCCTGGACTGGGAGGGCGGCCCTGGCCGCAGCACCGGCGCCGCGATCCGCAAGGCGGCGGGCCAGGCCGGGCCGTACCACGAGCTGCGCACCAGCCTGCTGTGCCTGGAGAACACGCACAACGAGGCCGGCGGCACCGTCACGCCGCCGGACGAGCACTGCGAGCTGGTGGCCGCCGCGAAGGACTGCGGGCTGGCCGTGCACCTGGACGGGGCCCGGATCTGGAACGCGGCCGTGGCGCTGGGTGTACCGGCCGCCGCGCTGACCGTCGGCGTGGACACCGTGCAGTCGTGCCTGTCCAAGGGCCTGGGCGCACCGGTCGGGTCGGTGGTGGCGGGGAGCACGGAGTTCGTCGCGCAGGCGCGGCGACTACGCAAGATGCTGGGTGGTGGGGTGCGGCAGGGTGGCGTGCTGGCCGCTGCCGGGCTGATCGCGCTGGACCGGATCGAGGACCTGGCCGCCGATCACGAGAACGCTGCCCGGCTGGCCAGTGGCCTCACCGAGCTGGGCTGGGAGGTCGGCGCACCGGCGACGAACATCCTGCTCGCGGCCGTGCCGGACGTGCCGTCGACGCTGGCTCAGCTCGAGGAGCTGGGCGTGCTCGCGGTGCCGATGGGCGGCCGGATCCGGTTCGTCACACACCGCGACGTGTCGGCGGCCGACATCACCGAGGTACTGGGTCGGATCAAGGCCGCCCGCCGGTAGGCAGGCGGCCGATCAGGGGCCCTTCGTTACCGCAGAAGCGTCTGCGCTACCGCAGGCGCTTCTGCGACGAGCGGTTCTTGACCGCCGCGTACGTCGCGGTACCCGCCAGCGCGATCACACCGATGATGCCCAGGACCAGCAGCCCCTTGATCACGAAGCCGAGCACCATGAACGCCAGCCACACGACCACCAGCGCGCCGATCACCTTCAGCAACATGAGATCGCACCTCCCCATTCAAGATTGAAGAATCTCACTAACCGAACGATCCGGCAGGGTCTGGGGTTCCCGGCCGCGTGCGCAGCCATGCACCCAGCCGCGCTAACGCGGTGTGCATGTCCTCGGTGGCGCCTGCGTACGACATCCTCACGAACTTACCTCCGTCGACCGGGTCGAAGTCGATTCCTGGCGCGATCGCAACACCGGTCTCGGCCAGCAGGCGGCGGCAGAAGTCGAACGAGTCGGTCGTCAGGTGCGACACGTCCGCGTACACGTAGAAGCCGCCGTCGGCCGGGGCGAGCCGGTCGATGCCCAGCTCGGGCAGGCCGCGCAGCAGCACGTCCCGGTTCACCCGGTAGCGCGCCACCTCCGCGTCCACCTCGGCGTAGGACTCGGGTTCGAACGCGGCCACGGCGGCGTACTGGCCGATGGCGGGCGGGCAGATGGTGAAGTTGCCGGTCAGCGCGCTGACCGCGGTACGCAGCCGCTCCGGCACCAGCAGCCAGCCCAGCCGCCAGCCCGTCATGCACCAGTACTTGGAGAACGAGTTGACGACCACGGCCTCCCGGGAGGTCCGCCACGCGCAGTCGACGTCGGCATCGAACGTGATGCCGTGGTAGATCTCGTCGCTGATCAGCTGGACGCCGTGCTCGGCGCACCACGTGGCCAGCGCGGACAGCTCGACCGGCGAGAGCACTGTCCCGGTCGGGTTGGCCGGGCTCGCCACGACCAGGCCGCGGACCGGCTCGTCCAGCTCCTCCAGCATCCGGACCGTCGGCTGGAACCGGGTCTGCGGGCCGCAGGGCAGCTCGACCACCTCGCAGCCCAGCGCGGTGAGGATGTTGCGGTACGCGGGGTAGCCGGGCCTGCCCATCGCGACCCGGTCGCCGGGGTCGAAGGCCGCCAGGAAAGCCAGCAGGAACGCGCCCGACGACCCGGTCGTGGCCACGACGTCGTCGGCGGTCACCGGCAGGCCGTAGGCGCGCAGGTAGTGCTCTGCGATCGCGGTCCGCAGCTCGGGCACGCCGAGCTGCTCGGTGTAGCCGAGGGTGCCGCCGCGCAGCGCGGCGACCGCAGCGGCCAGCACCGGCTCGGGTGCCGGACTGGACGGCTGGCCCGCGCCCAGCGACACGAGGTCACCGTGGGTGCGCTGGCGCTCCTTCGCCGCCGCCAGGACATCCATCACGTGAAACGGGGCGATGGCCGACCGGCGAGCCGCCGCGAGGCGTTCGAGCATGCGGCCAGCCTACGGAACGGGTCAGTACCCGACGTAGGCGCGACCGGAGTGCACCGCCACGATGCCCGGCACGTTGCCGATCGAGCCGTAGCGGCTCAGTGCGTACCGGACGCCCGCGATGACGTTGTCCACCGGGTTGTAGATGTTGCCGTGCCCCGGCAGCGCGTGTGCCGAGAACGTCGAGTCGATGGTCTGCATCAGGCCCTTCGACGGGTGCCCAGCCTGCGCGTTGGAGTCCCACAGGTTGATCGCGTTCGGGTTGCCGCCGGACTCGTGCTGGATGATCGTCCAGATGTCGTTGGCGTTCAGCTCGCTGGCCGGGACGCCGTTCTGCTCCAGGATCGCGATGGCCTGCTGGATCCACTGCTGGACGTTGCCCGGGGGCGGACTGGACGGCGGGCCGCCGCTGGAGCCCATGCCGCCGCCACCGCCACTGTTGCCGCCACCGCCCCCACCACCACTGAAGCCGCCGCCACCGCCACTGTTGCCACCACCACCGCCGCCGCTTGCGCCACCGGATGGCGCGTGCGGGCCGCGGGCGGCGCTCGGCGCGGCGGCCGAGGACGTCGTGGTGGCCTGCGGGCCGGACTCGCCGGGCGTACTGAGCGAGGAGAACGTGGGATTGAAGCCGCTCAGCGCGCTGCGCAGGTCACCGGCCGCGGTGCTCAGGCCCGCGTTGATGGCGTCGATCCGGCCGGTGACGGCGCCCTCGTTGGCGGACACTGCCGCGTCGGCGGCCGACTCCTGCTCGGCGGCAGTCGGGTGTGGCGCGACCGTGCCGACCTTGCTCACGTTGCTGTGGTAGTCCGAGAGCACCTGCTCGAACAGCTTCTCCAGCGAGCTCTTGCCGTCGGCCAGCGTCTTCGCGGCCTCGTTCAACGCGGCCGCACCGGCGGTGAGCGCGGTGTGGCCCGCGTTGCCCGCACTGGTGAAAGTGCCCATGTAGCCGCGGAAGGAGTCGGCGGTGTCGCCGGTCCAGGAGTGCAGGCCGGACACCGCGGTGCTCACCGCCTTCGTGCAGCCCTGCGCGTCACCCGCCGCGGTGGTCAGCTGGTCGGCCAGGCCGGTGATCGACCCCGGATCGGCTGTGTACACCGGTTTCGCCTGGCCGGCGATGCCGGATCCGGCCCCACCGGGCAGGCCGTCGACCTCGTCTCTCGCGGTCACGAATGGTCCCCCGTCAGGCCTTCTGGGAGGTGAAGGCGGTCTTGTTGTGCTGCTCGGTGCCGGAGCTGTTGGTCAGGTTCCCGTCCAGCGCGCGCTCGATCGCGCCGACCAGCGACTCGGCCTTGGCGTACTCGCCGCGCAGCGACGAGCACAGCGCACTCGCGGCCTGCGCGACCGCCGCCGAGTTGCCCAGGGTGCCGAACATGCCCGCGGCCACGCTGGTCGGCACGGCGTCGCCGACGCTGCCGAACTTGCCTGCCTCGGCGCCGATCGTCTGCCGGGCCGCGGTCATGTCGGCCGGGTTGTAGCTGGACGCGCCCACTCGATCAGCCCCCTCGTTCGCTGCGGTTCTGACGGACCCCACCCCGTAGCGGTTCCCTGCGCTCAGACCTCGTCGAGCAACTCCCACACGGCGGCGGCCAGAGCGCGGTTGTCAGCCGGTGTCACGGTCGCCCACACGCGGCCGTCCGGGCTCGGCCGGGTCAGGTACAGGTAGCGGCCGGTGCCGGTGTCATGGAACGCGACCACCCGTTCGGCCCGGTGCGTGCCGCGCCGCGCGTCGGTCCGCTGCGCGCCGAACTGGCCGCGCCCCACCAGGCCGGCGAACATCCGCGCCATGATCTGGGCCTTGCCCAGCGGCACGTCCAGCTCGGTCAGCTCCACCACGAGCGACTGCGGGTCGCCGCCCGCGGCACGGTCGGCCGCGCGCAGCGCGTCCAGCGGCACGCTGGTGGACCGGCCACGACCGGGCGGGCACTCGCCCGCCATCGACACGGCGGCCTCGGCCAGTGAGCTGTCCCGGGCCGGGATCAGCCACACCTCGCCGCGGTCGACCACCGCGAGCATCGCCTCCCGGCCGACCTGCGCCGCCAGGCCGCGGATCTCCCGGTCGGTCCAGATCCAGGCGTCCACCGACCGCTCCGGGTAGGCCAGCACCGCCAGCCGGTCGGCCAGTTCGGCGTGGACGCGGCCGTTCTCGGCCAGGCCGCGCTCGGCCAGCCCGGCCCACGCCGTGGCGACCAGCCCGGCCCGCTGGTTGCGGGTCACGCCGGGGCTGGGCACGTCGAGCACGACGTGCCGGGCGGGCAGCCGCAGGCTCTCCCACACCACGTCGAACTCCAGCGCGGACAGCACCACGCTGCTGGGCAGACCCATCCCCGCTACTCCGGTTCGCCTGCGTCGTCACCAGGCTCGTCGCCGAGCACGGGAGCGACGACCATCCGCCCGTCGCCGAACACGTCGTCGTCGGCCGCGTAGCGGTTCGAATGCGTCGCGTCGTGTTCCGGGTGAGCGCCGACAGCGGGCTCCAGCACGCCGGGGGTCAGCCCTGCCTCGGCCTCGTCGCCCTCCAGTTCGGCCAGCGCGCGGGCCGCCTGGGAGCGCGCGTCGCCCTCACCCGCCGGCTCCGGCTCGATCGCGCTGAACTGGCGGTTGCGCACCAGCTCGTCCGGCCGGGCGCTGGCCCCGCCGACGCCCGCACCCACCGTGCCGCCGACGATCGCGCTGCCGATGGCAGCGTCCTCGACGAACGACCCGGTGGCCCCGGCCGCGGCCTGTGCCGCCGCCGGAGCCGGCACCGCGGCAGCGGTGCCCGGGGCGCCGATCCCGCTGACCGGTCCCGGCGCGAGCGGCGCGGTCGGCGCACCACCGGGGACGCCACCACCAGGCACGCCACCACCGGGGACGCCACCACCAGGCACTCCACCGCCAGGCACTCCACCACCAGGCACGCCGGGCACACCTCCCGGGACACCACCGGCCGCACCACCACCGACACCACCGGCCGCACCACCGCCGATGCCAGGTAGGCCCGGGAACCCAGGCACGCCTCCAGGGACGCCACCGGCCGCACCGCCGCCGACACCGGGCACACCCGGCAGTCCTGGTTCGCCGCCGAATCCGGACTGGCCGGGCACACCGGGAAGTACGCCGGACGTGGGCGTACCGACGCCGGGCAGCCCGGGCGGCAAGCCACCGGGGCCGACGCCGGGCACACCGCCACCGACACCACCACCGACACCGCCGGGCACGCCCACCGACGGCGGCGCCGGCGTGAAGCCGGACACCGAGGTCACCCCGCCGCCGGCACCCCCCGGGTGGGCGGCGACCGTGTACGTGTGCGGCGGGGGTGCGGGCCGGTGTGCCGACAGCCCCGCCTGCGAGCTGCTCGTGTAGCCGGTCATCGTGTCGATGGCCTGCTGGCGGGCCTGGTTGGTCCGCGCGACCTGCTGTGCTTGGTCGGTCTCGTGCCCGGTCAGCGTGCCGCCGCCGGCGAGGAACGTGTTGGCAGGGCCCTGCAGCGTGCTCGGGTGAGGCACGGCGTTCTTGGCCGCCGCGAAGGCGTCGCCCTGCGCGGTCACGCCCTGCGAGTTGGCCCCGGCCGCGTCGCCCGCCGAGCCTGAGTAGGCGGCCGCCGCCGTGGTCATCTCCTGGGCCAGCTCGCCCGCGTTGCTCTGCCAGTTGATGCCGATGGCCTGCAGCTGGGTGTGCAGGGTGTTGTCGATCTGCCGCAGGTTGCCCGCGACCGTGGACAGCGCGTCGGCGGCCTGCTGAATGCCGGACTGGCCGGGCCCGGTGTTGAGCTGGCGGACGGCGGTGGCGAGCTGGGCGTTGGTCATGCCCTCCCACCGGATCGAGTCGACGGACCCGGTCGGCGCGGCGCCACCCGCGGGCCGGGCGCCGGAGCCGCCGGTGCCGAACATGTCCTGCGCGGCGTGCTCGATCAGGTGCTCCACTCCGCTCGCGATGTCCGCGAAGAGCCCGTCGGCCATGGTCTGCCCCTCACTTCGGCGTTCGTGCGGTGGCGAGCACCGCTGCGGCGACCTGTTCGGTCCTGGCGCAGGACTGGCTGGTGCGCAACCCCTCGTCGGGCTGGCCGAGCTGGACCATGAACATCTGGCCCGCCGCCGTGCTGACCGCGGTGGTGCAGCCCTGCAACAGGTCCGGTGCCGGCAACGTGATGTCCAGCGCCGGAAAACCACCGACCGACACCTGCCTGATGTTGTCGGCCAGATCCGGGTTCAACCACAGTTCGATACCCGAAGAGGTGTCCACGGCGACGCTGATCTCCGCCGACGAGCCCACTGCCGCCGGCCGGTAGTCACAGGTCGGGCTGTTGTTCGCCAGCTGGTCGGGCAGCCCGCTGACACCGGCGATCAGGCCGAACTCACCCTGCTGGGTGGGATCGAGCAGCGAGCAGGGGTCGAGACCGGTGAGCGACACGTCCGTCGGGCGCGGCGGCAGCGTGATGCCCTCCGCGCCGTTGGCCGGGGCCTGGTAGGTGGTCGTGGCGGCGCCTGCCTGCCCGGCGTCAGCGGTGGGCGTGCCCGTCTGCACGATCGTGCAGCCCGCGATCGCCGCCATGATCACCACCACCCCGGTCAGGACCGGCAGCCACTCAGCCGGTGTGCCGGAACGCATCGGCGATCTGGTCCTCCGTGTAGCCGTAGGTCTTCGCCGACGCGACGAGGTTGCCGACCAGGTGCTGCAGGTTCTGCAGGTACTGCTCGACGCGGACCGTGTAGGAGTCGGCGCCACCCACGAGGTGGTCGTTCCAGGCCTGGGCAGCCTGGACGCTGATCGGGTCCTCGCCGGGTGCGAGCACGCGCAGCATCGGCAGGTTCGCGCGGATCTGCGCGCCCTCGGCGTCCAGCACGTTCTGGATGATCTGGGCGGCGTGCAGCACGTTGTCGTGGTCGACGGTGATGTTCGCGGCCTGCGGCACGCTCATCTCGGCGCCGAGGCCGGAGCTGGTGGCCGCGGTGAGCACCGCGGTGTCCTGCCCGTCGAGGGCGCTGTCGCCGACAGCCACGCTCGGCCGTTCCGTCGCCATGGTGCGGACCCCCGTACGTCCCGTAGCCAGTCGGTCTCGCTGTGCAGATTACCAAGCACGGAAACCGCCGTACGGGGCTTGGACGAACGGCGGCGGCGCGGGGTTCCGCCCGGCTCAGGCCGGGACGGTGACCGCGCCCTCGGCGGCGCGCAGCGCGATGTCGGTGCGGTGGTGCGAGCCGATCAGGTGCACCCCGCCGACCCGCCGGTAGGCATCGGCGCGGGCCGCTGGCAGGTCGTCGCCGGTACCGACCACGGCCAGAACGCGCCCGCCCGCCGACACGACGGTGCCGTCGGCCTCCCGCTTCGTGCTCGCGTGCAGCACACCCGGCGCGTCGGCCCCGGTGATCACGTCACCGGTGCGCGGCCGGCCGGGGTAGCCGTCCGCGGCCACGACGACCGTGACGGCCGCACCGGGCCGCCAGCGCAGCGGCGGTTGCCCGGCGAGCGTGCCGGTCGCGGTGGCCAGCAGCAGTTGCGCGAACGGCGTCTCCAGCAGCGCCAGCACGGACTCGGTCTCGGGGTCGCCGAAGCGGCAGTTGAACTCGATCACCTGCGGCCCTTCGGCGGTGAGCACCAGGCCGGCGTAGAGCAGCCCGCTGAACGGGGTGCCCCGGTCGGCCAGTTCCCCGGCGACCGGCCGGATGATCCGCTCCACCACGTCCGGAACCAGGCCATCGGGAGCCCAGGGCAGCGGTGCGTAGGCACCCATGCCGCCGGTGTTCGGGCCGGCGTCGCCGTCGCCGACCCGCTTGAAGTCCTGCGCCGGCAGCAGCGGCACCACTGTCACGCCGTCCACCAGGCAGAACAGCGAGACCTCGGGTCCGGCCAGGAACGACTCCAGCAGCACCGGGTGGCCGAGGTCGAGCAGCGTGAGCGCATGCGAGCGGGCGGCGTCCAGATCGGCGGACACCACCACGCCCTTGCCCGCTGCCAGCCCGTCGTCCTTGACCACGTAGGTGGGTCCGAAGCGGGCCAGAGCCGCGTCCAGCCGGGCCGGGTTGTCCACGATCTCGCTGCGCGCGGTCGGCACGCCCGCCGCGCCCATCACGTCCTTGGCGAACGCCTTGGAACCCTCGATCCGCGCGGCCTCCCGGGACGGGCCGAAGCACGGCACCCCGGCGGCCCGCACCGCGTCCGCGACCCCGGCCACCAGCGGCGCCTCCGGGCCGATCACGACCAGGTCGGCGTGGAAGTCGACGGCGAGCGCGGCGACCGCGGCCGGGTCGAGCGGATCGACGGCCAGGGTTCGGCGAGCGTGACAGTGCCGGCGTTGCCGGGGGCACACGCCAGCACGCTCACCGCGGGATCCCGCGACAACGCCAGCAGGATCGCGTGTTCCCGGGCACCTGCACCGATGACGAGTACGCGCACGGCAACAGAGCCTAGCCGGGCCGCTACACGAGCCGTTTGTCCACGTAGCACCAGCGCCAGTCCTCGCCCGGTTCGAACGAGCGCATCACGGCATGGTCGGTGCTGTGGAAGTGCTCGCTGGCGTGCCGGTACGGGCTGGAGTCACAGCAGCCGACGTGGCCGCAGGTCAGGCAGAGCCGCAGGTGCACCCAGATGTTCCTGCCCTCTTCCAGGCACTCCTCGCAGCCCTCGGTCCGGCCGGCCACGTCGGGCTCGGGCAGGGTCGTCACATGGAGGCAATCGGTACTGGCGCGGGTCACGCCATCATTATCCGGAACGAAACGGTCCGCTGACACAGGACGGGGTGTCCGGTCATGGAAGCTCTGCTGGTGGTGCTCGGGTCGCTGGCGGTGTCCGCGCTGGCGCAGAAGCTCGGCAGATCGGCACCGCTGGCGCTGGTCGTCGTCGGCCTCGGGGTGTCCTACATCCCCGGCGTGCCCGAGTTCCGGATCGAGCCCGAGCTGATCCTGGTGCTGTTCCTGCCGCCGCTGGTGTACTCGGCCGCGCTGGACAGCTCCTACCTGGGCTTCCGGGCCAGACTGCGGCCGATCATGCTGCTCGCGGTCGTGCTGGTGCTCGTCACCACGATCGCCGTCGGCTTCGTCGCGTACTGGCTGATCCCGGGGCTGCCGCTGGCGTCCGCGCTGGTGCTCGGTGCGGTCGTCGCGCCGCCGGACGCGGTCGCGGCGGCGTCCATCGGCAGGCGGCTGGGGCTGCCGCGCCGGGTGATGACGGTGCTGTCCGGCGAGAGCCTGGTCAACGACGCGACCGCGCTGACCGCGCTGAAGGTGGCGGTCGCGGCGGCCGTCGGCACGGTGCCGTCGTGGGGTTCGGCCACGCTGACGTTCCTCGGTGCGTCCGTCGGCGGTGTCGTGGTCGGGCTGGTGCTGGGCTGGCTGGTGCACCAGATCCGGACTCGGCTGGGCAACGACGTGGTGGAGAGCGCGCTCGGCCTGACGGTGCCGTTCGCGTGCTACCTGCTGGCCGAGGCGGTGCACGGGTCGGGTGTGCTGGCCGTCGTCACGGCGGGCCTGTACCTGGGTCACCACGCGCCCGACGCGGGCTACGCCAGCCGGTTGCAGGAGACCGCGGTCTGGCGATCACTGGACGTGCTGCTGGAGTCGGTGGTCTTCGCGTTGATCGGGCTGAACTTCCGGTTCGTGTTCGGCCAGGCGGCCGCGAACGGTCATCCGGCGAGTTCCCTGGTGTGGCCGATCATCGCGGTGCTGCTGGCCACCATGCTGATCCGGTTGATCTGGGTCTTCCCGGCGACGTATCTGCGGGTGTGGACCAAGCGCCGGGAACCGCGACCACCCTGGCGCAACATCGCGGTGATCGCGTGGTCGGGCATGCGGGGCGTGGTCTCGCTGGCGGCCGCGGCGGCCGTCCCCGAGGCGGTCCCCGGCCGGGACGTGGTGCTGCTGCTGGCCTTCACGGTCACCGTCGGCACGTTGCTCATCCAGGGCACGACATTGCCGTGGCTGATCCGCGCCCTCGGCGTGCAGGGCGACGACGAGTCCCAGGATGCGCTCGCCGAAGCGCAGGCCGCCTACAACGCGGCCATGGCGGCGGTGGCCAGGTTGGACGAACTGGTCGCCGACGACGCCAGCTACACGCCCGAACCGATCGTGGACCGGCTGCGCAGCCTCGCGCAACGCCGGGGCAACGCGGCCTGGGAACGCTTGGGGCGCCAGGACTTGGAGAGCCCCACGGCGTCGTACACCCGGCTGCGCCTGGAAACCCTCGAAGCCGAACGCCTGGTCTACGTGCGGGCACGCAACAACGGCGAGATCGACGACGAGGTGCTGCGCCGGGTGCTGCGCGAGCTGGACCTGGAACAGGCGCGGCTCGCGTCCCGCGACTA
The DNA here is from genome assembly GCA_963780635.1 of Candidatus Melainabacteria bacterium. GTDB lineage: Bacteria > Actinomycetota > Actinomycetes > Mycobacteriales > Pseudonocardiaceae > DATEPR01. Next base: position 114,037 of record CAWACW010000011.1, on the reverse strand, counting down.
GCCGAGGGCCAGCGGGTCGTGCCGGACGATGGTCTGGTCGCGACCCGGCCCGACGCCGATCACGGACACCCGTGCGCCGGACAGCTCCTCGAGGCGCAGCACGTAGTCCCGCGCGGCCGAGGGCAGCTCCTCCCACGTGCGGCACCTGCTGATGTCCTCGAACCAGCCGGGCAGCTCCTCGTAGATGGGTGTCGCGTGGTGCACGTCGGTCTGGGTCATGGGCATGTCGTCCACCCGGAACCCGTCCACCTCGTACGCCACACACACCGGCACCCGCTCCAACCCGGACAGCACGTCCAGCTTGGTCAGGAAGTAGTCGGTGATCCCGTTGACGCGGGCCGCGTAGCGCGCGATGACCGCGTCGAACCACCCGGTGCGCCGGGACCGGCCGGTGGTGACGCCGAACTCGCCGCCCGCCTTGCGCAGCCGCTCGCCCAGCTCGTCGTGCAGTTCCGTCGGGAACGGCCCGGAGCCGACGCGGGTCGTGTAAGCCTTGAGGATGCCCAGCACCGCGTTGATCCGGCCGGGACCGATGCCGGCGCCCGCGCAGGCGCCGCCGGACGTCGGGTTGGACGACGTCACGAACGGGTAGGTGCCGTGGTCGACGTCCAGCATGGTGCCCTGGGAACCCTCCAGCAGCACCGTCTCCCCGCGTTCGAGCGCCTGGTTGAGCAGCAGCCGGGTGTCGGCGATCCGGTCCGCGAACCCCTCGACCTGGCCGAGCACGGTGTCCACCACCTGCTCGGCGTCCAGTGCCTTGCGGTTGTAGACCTTCACCAGGATCTGGTTCTTCAGGTCCAGGGCCGCCTCGACCTTCTGGCGGAGGATCTTCTCGTCCAGCACGTCCTGGAAGCGCACCCCGACGCGGGCGACCTTGTCCTGGTAGCAGGGCCCGATGCCACGGCCGGTGGTGCCGATCTTGGCCTTGCCCAGGTAGCGCTCGGTGACCTTGTCGATGGCCACGTGGTACGGCATGATCAAGTGCGCGTCGGCGGAGATCATCAGGCCCGCCGTGTCGACGCCCCGCTCCTCCAGCGTGGCCAGTTCGGACAGCAGAGCGCCGGGGTCGACAACGACACCGTTGCCGATCACATTGGTCACGTGCGGTGTGAGGATGCCCGAGGGCAGCAGGTGCAGCGCGAAGTGCTGGCCGTCGGGCAGTACGACGGTGTGACCGGCGTTGTTGCCGCCCTGGTAGCGGACGACCCACTGGACGCGCTCACCGAGCAGGTCGGTCGCCTTGCCCTTTCCCTCGTCCCCCCACTGGGCACCGATGACCACGATGGCCGGCATGTGACACTCCCGCAGGATCGACGCGACGACTCGAGAAGAGAGTCCGCTGACGTGGTGCCCGAGCTGGGCGGTACTACGCAGCCACGAGAGTAGACCAGGAGCTACGCATGGGAGCGATGGTGCTGGCCTGCGGGCGCGCCGACGGCGTCACGGCCTCGGCCGTGCTGTCGGCGCGGCCGGACGTGACCGTGCACCGGGTGCCCGCCCAGCCCGGCAAGAACGATGTGGACCACCTGCTGGCCCGGGTTGGGGACGGGGCGGCCGACGCGACGCGCGACACGGTGGCCGACCGGGTCGTCGTGGTCGGCGAGGACGCCGATCTGGCCGCTGTCGTGCTGCGGGTACTGCGGATGAACCGGCTGGCCGAGCTGACGGTCGGCTTCGCCCCGCTGTCGGTCACCTCGCCTGCGGCCGCGATCTGGGGACTGCCGGGCAACGGCGACGCGGCCCTGGAGCTGGCACTGACCGGCGAGCCGACGACGGTGCCGCTGGTCAGGGACGGCAACGGCGGTGTCCTGCTCGGCGAGGGCAGGCTCGGGCCGCTGCGCGGGGTCGCCTACTGCGACGACACCATGGTGCTGCGCGGTCCGGCCAGGTCCATCCAGGTCGCGCCGCACGCGACCGGCATCCAGGTCACGGTGACGCACGCCAAGTGGTTTCGCCGCAGCGTGGCCAAGGTCCGCTGCCGCGCGTTCGAGCTGGGCTGCCTGCCCGCGATCGTGGTCAGCGACGGCGTGCCGCACGACCGCCCGGTGCACCGGTGGCACTGGTACCGGCACACCGAGGACCTGCGGCTGGTCGTCGGCTAGCGATCAGGCGGGCGGACGGGCGGGCGGACGGGCGGGCGGGATCAGGCCAGGCCGAGCAGGGCCGGCGCGGCAGGGTCGGCGTCGGACAGGAAGTCCAGGCAGCGCTGGTACTCCTCGGTCTCGCCGATGGCCTGCGCCGCCAGCGCGAGCGCGGCCAGCGCACGCAGGAAGCCCTGGTTGGGTGCGTGGTCCCAGGGCACCGGGCCGTAGCCCTTCCAGCCGGCGCGGCGGAGCTGGTCGAGGCCGCGGTGGTAGCCGGTGCGGGCGTAGGCGTAGGCGGCGACGGGCTCCCGCGCGGCCAGCGCGCGCTCGGCCAGGGCGGCCCAGGCGGCACTGAAGTCCGGGTAGGCGGCGGCCAGCTCGGTCGGGTCGGTGCCCGTGTCCAGGCCTGCCTGGGCGTCCGGGCGGGCGGGCAGCCGGGTGGGTTCCGGTCCGCCGAACAGGTTGCTTTCCAAGGTCATACCGCCATCCTGCCGGATCGGGTTCGATGGAGCGTCAGCCGATGACCGACAGGACGATCCCGGACAGGGCCAGCAGTATGGCGGCGACGATCAGCGACGCGAGGAGACGGTGGGGCAGCACGGCACCGACCGTGCCGGTGGAGTGGACCGGCCGCAAGCCGGTCCACTCCACAGCGGGACACTCGATCGGGCGGTCGGCGAGCTCAGCCGGCGAGCATGCGCCCCGCGGAGTGCAGGCTCTCGCAGGCCTGCGTGACCCGGGCGGCCATGCCCTGCTCGGCGGCCTTGAGGTAGCCGCGCGGGTCGTACGCCTTCTTGTCGCCGACCTCACCGTCGATCTTGAGCACGCCGTCGTACCTGGTGAACATGTGGTGCGTGATCGGCCGGGTGAACGCGTACTGGGTGTCGGTGTCCACGTTCATCTTCACGACGCCGTAGGACACGGCGGCCTCGATCTCCTCGGGCAGCGAGCCGGAACCGCCGTGGAACACCAGGTCCAGCGGCTTGCTGCCGGCGGGCAGGCCGAGCTTGCCCGCGGTGACCTCCTGGCCCTGTTCGAGGATCTCCGGGCGCAGCTTGACGTTGCCCGGCTTGTAGACGCCGTGCACGTTGCCGAACGTCGCGGCCAGCAGGTAGCGGCCCTTCTCGCCGGTGCCCAGCACCTCGATGGTCTCCAGGAAGTCCGCCGGTGTGGTGTAGAGCTTCTCGTTGATCTCGTTGGCGACGCCGTCCTCCTCGCCGCCGACCACACCGACCTCGATCTCCAGGATGATGTGCGCCTTGACCGCCTGGTCGAGCAGTTCGGCGGCGATGCGCAGGTTCTCATCCAGCGGCACGGCCGAGCCGTCCCACATGTGCGACTGGAACAGCGGCCGCCCGCCCGCGGCGACGCGCTCCTGGCTGATCGCCAGCAGCGGCCGGACGTAGGTGTCCAGCTTGTCCTTGGGGCAGTGGTCGGTGTGCAGCGCGAGGTTCACCGGGTACTTGTCGGCGATGACGTGCGCGAACTCGGCCAGTGCCGTCGCACCGGTGACCATGTCCTTGACCTTCGTGCCGGACGCGAACTCGGCGCCTCCGGTGGAGACCTGGACGATCCCGTCGCTCTCGGCCTCGGCGAAGCCACGCAGCGCGGCGTTCAACGTCTCCGACGAGGTCACGTTGATGGCGGGGTAGGCGAAGCCGTTCGCCTTGGCCCGGTCCAGCATCTCGTTGTACACCTCGGGGCTCGCGATGGGCATTCGGTCGTCCTCCTGAGAAAACTACTGGTCTGGTCCCCACAGTTCGGGTTCATCGTATGGGGCGGACCGGCGAGCGCACCGGCTCACCCGATGCCGAATGAGTGATCGATCACTGGCGCCGGGTGGTGTGAGGGAGCTAACTTGTGAGAATGGCGATTGCGCGACTCAATGGTGAGGTCATCGCGGAGAGCACGGACACCGTGGTTCTCGAAGGCCTTCACTACTTTCCGGCCCAGTCGGTCCGGGTCGAACTGTTCCGGCCCACCGGCACGCGGGACGACGGACATGTCTACTCGGTGATCGTGCACGGGAAGGCGACCCCTGACTGTGCGTGCTATCTGACCGGCGCCCGGATCCCCGACCCGCGGATCGCCAAGCACGTGGCGTTCTACGGGCCGGTACAGGTCGAGGAGTAATCGCCTTCACACTCCGCGTGGTGGCACCCGCGGGTTGCTAGCTTCCAGCAATGACGAAACTCGGGCTGACCGACCTCGACGTCTTCCCTCTGTGTCTGGGCGCGAATGTCTTCGGCTGGACGGCCGATCGCGACCAGGCGTTCGCCGTGCTGGACAGCTACGCAGCCGCGGGCGGCAACTTCGTGGACACCGCGGACGTGTACCCGGCCTGGGTACCGGGCAACTCGGGCGGCGAGTCCGAGGCGATCATCGGTGAGTGGCTGGCCGCGCGCGGCAACCGCGAATCGGTCGTGGTGGCGACCAAGGGCAGCAGGCTGGCGCCCAACCAGGGCCTGACGGCGAAGGCCGTGCACGGGGCGGCCGAGGCGTCGCTGCGGCGACTGGGCGTCGATCACATCGACCTCTACTACGCGCACTATGACGACGCCGAAACCCCGGTCGAGGAGACCGTCACCGCGTACGACGAGCTGGTCAAGGCCGGCAAGGTGCGCTATGTCGCGGTGTCCAACATGAGCACCGAGCGGATCTCCGCGTCGCTGGCGTTCGCCGAGCGCGAGGGGCTGGCCCGGTACGTCGCCGTGCAGCCGCTCTACAACCTGGTCGAGCGGGACACGTTCGAGGGTGAGGCGCAGGAGCTGGCCGAGCGCTGGCAGCTCGCCACGCTGCCCTACTACGCCCTGGCCAGGGGCTTCCTGACCGGCAAGTACCGGGTGGGCGGCCCGGCGGTGGACAGCCCGCGCTCGGGAGGCGCGTCGGCATACCTCAACGAGCGCGGCGAGCGGGTCCTCTCGGTGCTGGACCGGGTGGCGCGGCTGCACGACACCACGCTCGGGGCGGTCGCGCTCGCGTGGCTGCTGTCCCGGCCGACGGTGGTCGCGCCGATCGCCAGCGCCCGCAACACCGAGCAGCTGGCGCAGCTGCTGCCGATGGCCAGCCTGACGCTGTCCGCCGACGAGCTGGCCGCGCTGAACGAAGCGTCCGGCTGAACCGAACTCGCGGGTAGCTTACTGGCGGTAAGTTGAGCTACCGTGCTCCCATGAGTGCGCTGAAGGGCACGCCGGGCGTGCGCGGCAAGGTCGTCTTGATCACCGGCGCCGCACGCGGCATCGGTGCCGGGGTGGCTCGCCGGCTGGCCGCCGAGGGCGCGGTGCCGGCACTGGTCGGCCTGGAGGGCGACGAGCTGCGCGCGGTGGCCGCCGAGTGCGGCCCGGACGCGAGCGCCTGGGAGGCCGACGTCACCGACTGGGCCGCGCTGGCTCGGGCCGTCGAGGGTGTCGTCGCCCGGCACGGCCGGATCGACGTGCTGATGGCCAACGCGGGCATCGCGGCGGCCGGGTTCATCCGCACCATCGACCCGGCCGCGTTCGAGCGGGTGATCGAGGTCGACCTGCTCGGCGTCTGGCGCTCGGTGCGCACCTGCCTGCCACACCTGATCGACAGCAAGGGCTACTGCCTGGTGGTCTCGTCGATGGCCGCTGTGGTGCACATCCCCGGCAACGCGCCCTACAACGCGGCCAAGGCGGGCGTCGAGGCGTTCGCGAACACGCTGCGCGCCGAGGTCCGCCACCTCGGCGTGGACGTCGGTGTCGCGCACCCGACATGGATCCGCACGGACATGGTGAACAGCGCCGACGAGCACCCGGTGTTCGGTCCGCTGCGCAAGAAGATGGGGCCGATCGGCCGGACCTACCCGCTGTCGGTGGCCGTCGACGCGTTCGCCTCGGGCATCGCGCGCCGCAAGCGCGCGATCCACATCCCTGAGCAGCTGGTGCTGGTCAAGGCACTGCGGGCGATCATGCCCCGGTTCGTCGAGCAGGGCGCGCGGCGGATCGTGCCCGCCGCGGACCGGGCGGCCGAGCGGGACGTGGCCGCCCGCGGTGCCGCCGCGTCGGCGCCGGTCGGTCCGGGCGGTGCCGCCGCGATGCGCCGCAACGATGCCTGACCGGACGCGGCCACCGGTCGTTACCCCTACCCGGTACGGTTTGCCGGAGGGAGGGGACGTGGCCGAGCAGCATCAGGGGCGCAGCGTCGAGCAGACGCTGGGCCATCTGCGCGCCATCGACACGGGCGGCGAGGTGGGCGGACCGGCGCCGGCGGCCGCTCCGATGACGTTGGAGGACCTGTACCGCACCCATCGGATGCGGTTGGTCCGGCTGGCGCTGCTGCTGGTCGACGAGCCGGCGACCGCCGAGGACGTGGTGCAGGAGGCTTTCGCCGGGCTGCACCGCAACTGGGGCGGGCTGCGGGACGCGGCCGCCGCGATCGGCTACCTGCGCACGGCCGTGGTCAACGGTTCGCGCAGTGTGCTGCGGCGCCGCAAGACCGCCCGCGACTACACACCACCCCACGCGGTGAACGCGCGCTCGGCGGAGAGCCTCGCGATGCTGACCGCCGAGCACCAGGCCGTGGTCGCCGCGCTGTCCCAACTGCCGCCGCGGCAGCGTGAGGTGCTGGTGCTGCGCTACTACGGGAACCTGACCGAGGCCGAGATCGCCGACGCCGCCGGGATCTCCAAGGGCACGGTGAAGTCCACCGCGAGCCGGGCGCTGGAAGCCCTGCAGAAGATCATGGCCAGCACGCCCTGACGGCGGTGACCGCGCGTGGCCGATTGATCAGCGTTGCCTGATTGGTATAGACCAGGACGGCCGCGATGGCGCAAGATCTGAGCCGTGGCCACAGTGCTGGCCGTCGACGTCGGCGGCACCGAGATCAAGGCCACCGTGCTCACGGGCACGGTGGGTGAGCTGACCGTGCTCGACCGGGCCCGGCTGGCCACCCCGAAGGGCGCCGACGGCACCGCGACCGCGCAGGCCGTCGTCGCCGCGGTCGCCGGCCTGGCCACCAGATTCCGCGCGAGCCACCCGATCGCCGCCGTCGGCGTCGTCGTGCCCGGTGTGGTGCACGAGGGCGTCGGCGTCTACTCGACCAACCTCGGCTGGCGGAACTTCCCCTTCGCGCCCACGCTGGCGCACAGCGTGGGCCTGCCGGTGGCGTTCGGCCACGACGTGGGCGCGGGCGGCCTGGCCGAGCAGCGGCTGGGCGCGGCGCGGGGCTTCCGGGACGTGGTGGTGATGCCCATCGGGACGGGAATCGCGGCGGCACTGGTCGCTCGACGGTGCACTGCGCACCGGCGGCGGCTATGCCGGTGAGATCGGTCACGTCGACGTGGGCCATGGCGAGCCGTGCGACTGCGGCCAGACCGGCTGCCTGGAGGCGGTCGCGTCCTCTGCGGCGATCGCGCGCCGGTACTCGGCGCGGTCGGGCAGGCAGGTCGCGGGTGCCGCCGGGGTGGTGGCGGCCGCGGGCGATGGCGACCCGGTCGCCAAGGCCGTGTGGGCTGCCGCGACCGACGCGCTGGCCAGGGGCATCCGGGTGCTGGCCACGCTGCTCGGACCCGAGGCGGTGATCATCGGTGGCGGCCTCGCCGGGGCCGGCGAACTGCTGACCGGACCGGTGGCGGGCAGGCTCGCCGAGCTGATGACGTTCCAGCGGATGCCCGAACTGCGCCTGGCCGAACTGGGCGACGAAGCAGGCAGCCTCGGTGCCGGCCTGCTCGCCCTTGACCTCATCGAGGGGAAGCGTGACCACCACGTCGACGCCGACGGTCCTGCGCGGAGGCCGGATCGTGACCGGCACGGGGGTGCTGGCCGAGGGCTGGCTGACCGTCGCGGGACCAGCCGATCGAACGGTTCGGCACCGGCGAGCCGGACGAGCACCACGGCAGCGAGGCCATCGACCTGGCAGGCGCCTGGGTGCTGCCCGGTTTCGTCGACCTGCACTGCCACGGCGGCGGCGGCGCCTCCTACACCGAGCGCGACCCGGAGCGGCTGGCCACGCGCCGTCGCTCGCGCACCGCAGGCACGGCACCACGACCACGATGGCCAGCCTGGTGTCCGACCACGATCCCGGCGCTGACCGACCAGATCTCCGCGCTGCGCGACCTCGTCCAGGACGGGCTGTTCGCGGGCATCCACCTGGAGGGCCCGTTCATCTCGGCGGCCCGGTGCGGCGCGCACGACCCGGCGGTGCTGCGCGCGCCGGACCGGAGTCGATCGCCGCGCTGCTCGCCGCGGGCCGGGGCACGATCCGGATGGTCACGCTCGCCCCGGAGCTGGACGGCGGCGTGGCGGCGGTCCGCCAGCTCGCCGACGCGGGCGTGATCGTCGCGATCGGCCACACCGACGCGACGCTGGCCCAGGTGATGCCCGCGGTGGACGCCGGAGCGACGGTGGCGACGCACCTGTTCAACGGGATGCGCCCGCTGCACCACCGCGAACCGGGACCGATCGGCGCGCTGCTGGACGACGAGCGGGTCACCGTGGAGCTGATCTGCGATCTGCGTGCACCTGCACCCCACGGTGGTCCGGATCGCCGCCCGGCACGCGGGTGCGGGCCGGACCGTGCTGGTCACCGACGCGATGGCGGCAGCCGGCGTCGGCGACGGTGTCTACGAGGTCGGCGGCCTGCGGGTGACCGTGCGCGACGGCGTACCGACGCTGGACGGCGGCGGCGCGCTCGCCGCGAGCACGCTGACCCTGGACGCCGCCGTGCGCAATTTCGTGCGGTCCTGCGGCATGACGATGACGGAGGCGGCGACCGCGGTGTCGGGCAGGCCGGCGGCGCTGCTGGGCCGCCAGGACGAGATCGGCACGATCGCCGCGGGTGCGGCCGCGGACCTGGTGCTGCTGGACGACGCCCTGCACATCACCGGGGTGATGCAGCGCGGCACCTGGGTCGCGTGAGTGGGCTAGCGTCGCAGGGGTGAGCGACGGCACCACGGGCGACGAGCCGGGCCCGGCGGGCCCGGAGAAGCTGCTGGCCGACGCGCTGCGGGCGCAGGCCGTCCGCGCGCGCCTGCCCGACCCGGCCGCGCGGGCCGAGCCCGAGCCCCGGTTGCTCGCCGGTTCCGCCGACGGCCTGCTGGCCGGCCATGCGCCGGACGAGATCGCACCGCCGACGAACGAGGTGCCCACCCACGGCCTGTGGCGGCCGCCGATCAACGACTCACCGCCGACCGCGCGCGTCGGCCAGCGGTCCGCCCCGCTCTCGGTCGGCTGGATCGTGCTGCTCGCACTGCTGCTCGGCCTGGCCGCGGGTGCCGTCGTCGGCCTCGTGAGCGTGCTGTGAGCACCCCTGTACCGTTGCTGGTGTGACGTCGCATGTCCTCGCCACCTCAGCGGTACTCGGCCTGAAATGGCTTGATCCGAACTACATCGTCGGCTCCATGGGGAGCTGGGTGGTCCCGATCATCGCCGTCATCATCTTCGCCGAGTGCGGCCTGTTGATCGGGTTCTTCCTGCCCGGTGACACGCTGCTGTTCCCGCTCGGGTTGTTCATCGCGCACGGCGCCGTGCACACGCCGCTGTGGCTCGCCTGCGTGATCATGGCGGCGTGCGCCGTGCTGGGGAACGTGGTCGGGTACGGCGTCGGGTACGTCCTGGGGCCGAAGCTGTTCAACAAACCGGATTCCCGGCTGTTCAAACGCGAGTACGTCGACCGGACCCACCTGTTCTTCGAGCGCTACGGCGTGGCCGCGATCTTCCTCGGGCGCTTCGTACCGGTGATCCGCACGTTCGTCACCGCCGTCGCGGGCGTGGCCAGGATGAAGCCGGGCCGCTACTTCCTGGTGAGCGTGCTCGGCGGTGTGGTGTGGGCGTCGGGCATCGTGATCGCGGGCTACTACCTCGGCCGGATCGGCTTCATCGCCAACCACGTGGACCTGATCCTGGTGCTGATCGTGCTCATCTCGGTGATCCCGATCGTGATCGAGTGGGCGCGCCACCGCAGGGAGCGCAAGCTCTCCGCGGCGACCACTCAGCGCATCGTCACTGGTCGGTGAGGTCGAACATCGAACCCGGGTTGAACAGGTTCTCCGGGTCGATGGCCGTCTTCGAGCGCGCGGTGCACCCTCATCGCGACCGGCCCGACCTCGGTGGCCAGCCACTCCCGCTTGATCTTGCCGATGCCGTGCTCCCCGGTGACCGTGCCGCCCAGCGACAGGCCGACGGCCAGGATCTCGTCGAACGCGACCTTCGCCCTGGCCTTCTCGTCCTCGGACTGCGGGTCGTAGACGATCGTCGGGTGCATGTTGCCGTCGCCCGCGTGGCCGACGACGGCGATCTTGAGGCCCACCTCGTCGCTGATCCGGTGGCAGCCCGCGATCAGCTCGGCGATCCGGGTCCTCGGTACGCACACGTCGTCGGTCAGCCAGGTGCCGTAGAGCTCCAGCGCGACCAGCACGACCCGGCGGGCCTGCAACAGCATCCGGCCCTCGGTCAGGTCGTCGGTCGAGTACGTCATGGTGGCACCGCTGTCGCTGCAGATCCGCTCGATCATGTCCAGCTCGCGGACCGCCGCGTCGCCACCCGATGTCGGACTGGCAGATCAGCAGCGCCTCGCAGCCACCGGCCGGGCCGACCTCGGTCTTGAGGTAGGCCTCGGACGCCTTGATCGACGTGGCGTCCATGATCTCCATCAGCGAGGGCACCACGCCCTCGCGGACCACCCGGCTGACCGCGGTCGCCGGCGGACTCGGTGTCGTCGAACGCGGCGACCAGCGTGCCCGGCGCCTGGGGCAGCGGGCGCAGCGCGAGGGTGGCCGTCGGTGATGACGCCGAGCGTGCCCTCGCTGCCGACGAACAGCTTGGTCAGGTCGTAGCCCGCGACGCCCTTGACGGTCCGCCGGCCGGTGCGCAGCACCTCGCCGTCGGCGAGGACGACCTCCAGGCCCAGCACCGAGTCGCGTGGTGACGCCGTACTTCACGCAGCACAGCCCGCCCGCGTTGGTGGACAGGTTGCCGCCGATGGTGCACCAGTCGTAGCTGGACGGGTCGGGCGGATAGAACAGGCCGTGCTTCTCCACGGCGTTGCGGAAGTCCAGGTTGACCACGCCCGGCTGCACGACGGCCAGCCGGTTGTCCGCGTCGATCTCCAGGATCTCGTTCATCCGGGTCATGCACAGCATCACGCAGCCGTCGATGGCGTTCGCCGCGCCGGACAGCCCGCTGCCCGCGCCGCGCGGCACGATCGGCACCTCGGCCGCCGCGCACGCCCGCACGACCGCCTGCACCTGCTCGGTGTCTGTCGGCAGCACCACGGCGAGCGGGTTGCCGTTCGAGGCGAGCGGCATCATGTCCCGGCTGTAACTGGCCGTCACGTCGGGATCGACGAGCACAGCGTCGGAGCCCAGCTCGGCGACCAACTGCTCGATCAGACCACGGTGTCCATCCATTCTGCTGACGCTAGTCCGCGTCGAGGGCAGAATCGAGCAGTTGCACCAGGTGCTGCCCCGTCACGCCGGCCAGCTCGGCGCAGCTGGGTGCGGCAGGAGAAGCCGTCGGCGAAGACGCTGGTGCCGGGCGCGGCGGCCCGTGACGGCGGGCAGCAACGCGGTTTCGGCGACCTGGACCGACACGTCGTAGTGGCCGCGTTCGGCACCGAAGTTGCCTGCCAAGCCGCAACAGCCGCCGACCGCGCGTGACATCCGCTCCCGCTCGCCGGAGCAACGCGCGATCGGCCGACCAGCCCAGCACCGCGTGCTGGTGGCAGTGGGGCTGGGCGACCACGCGCAGCCCGGCCAGGGACGGCGGATTCCATTGCGGACGATCGGCGAGCAGTTCCGCCAGCGTGCGCACGGCTCCCGCGACACCTGCCGCCCGCTCGTCGAGCAGTTCGACCGCGTCGACCGCGAAACACCGCGGTGCAGGACGGTTCCAGGCCGACGATCGGCATCGTGGCCGCTGGTCCGGCGCAGCGCGTCCACTGCGCGGCCGAGCACGCGTTTCGCATGGCGTCCAGTTGCCCGGTGGAGATCCAGGTCAGACCGCAGCACAACGGTTCGGCCGGGATGCGTACCGCGAAACCGGCGGCCTCCAGCACACGCACGGCCGCGCGGCCCACGTCCGGGGTGAACTGATCGGTGAACGTGTCCACCCACAGCAGCACCGGGTCGCCGGTCGCCGCTGGTACGCCCGGCGAACCAGGACCGGAACGTCCGCTCCGCCGAACGTGGGCAGCGCCCGCCGGCGCGGTCGACGCCGGCCAGCAGCTTGCCCAGCCGCGCGACGCCCGGCATGCCGAGCAACCGGTTGGCCAGCCGCGGCACCCGCGCCGCCCGCCGGGCCCAGTACGGCAGCCAGCCCAGCGAGTAGTGCGCCGCCGGGCGCAGCCGGTGCCGGTAGGCCTGGTGCAGCACCTCGGCCTTGTAGGTGGCCATGTCGATGCCGGTCGGGCAGTCGCTCGCGCAACCCTTGCAGGACAGGCACAGGTCGAGCACCTCGCGCACCTCGGGCGCCCGCCAGCCGGTGACCACGAACCGTTCGCCATCTCCTGCAACACCCTGGCCCGGCCGCGGGTGCTGTCCTTCTCGTCGCCGGTGGCCAGGAACGACGGGCACATCACGCCACCGGCGGCCGTGTTGTCGGCCCGGCACTTGGCCACGCCGGTGCAGCGGTGCACGGCCACGGTGAAGTCGCCGTCGTCGGCCCCGTAGCCGAACGCGAGCCCGTCCCGCAGCGGCCGCGCGGCCGGGATCCGCAGGTCGGCGATCACCGGCCGGGGCCGGACCAGTATGCCCGGGTTGAGCAGGTCGTCCGGGTCGAACACGGCCTTGACCGCGCTGAACGCGCCGAGCGCGGCGGGCGAGTACATCAGCGGCAGCAGCTTGCTGCGGGCCCTGCCGTCGCCGTGCTCACCGGACAGCGAGCCGCCGTAGGAGGCCACCAGCTTCGCCGCGTCCGTGACGAACTCGCGGTAGCGGTTCACACCGCCGGGCTCGTGCAGCGGGAAGTCGATCCGGATGTGCACGCAGCCGTCGCCGAAGTGGCCGTAGGGCGTGCCGGACAGGCCGCGGTCGGCCAGCAGGGCCTCGAAGTCCCGCAGGTAGGCACCCAGTTTCGCGGGCGGCACCGCCGAGTCCTCCCAGCCCGCGTGCGCGCCGTACCCGCCGACCGACCGGGCCGCCAGGCCGGCGCCGTCCTCGCGGATCCGCCACAGCGCGGCCGCCTCGGCCGGATCGGTGACCACCCGGGCGGCCGGCGCGCCCGCGGCGGCCACGAAGTCGGCAACCGACGTCCCGGCGGTGTCCAGCTCGGCGAAGATCCACCCCGAGCCCGCAGGCAGCTCGGGCACGGCCGCGCCGCGGCGGCGGACGACGTCCACCATCCGGGCGTCCAAGCCCTCCAGCGTGATCGGGTGCGACGGCAGCAGCGCGGGGGCCGCGTCGGCTGCCGCGGCCATGTCCGGGTACCCGAGCACGACCAGCACGGTGTGCTGGGGCGGGGCGACGAGGTCGACCGTGGCGCGCAGCACCACGCCGCAGGTGCCCTCGGTGCCGACCAGCGCGGCAGGCACGTGGAAGCCGTGCTCGGGCAGCAGGTGCTCCAGCGAGTAGCCGGACACCTGGCGGCGGAACCGGCCCAGCTCGGTACGGATCACGCCCAGGTGCGCACCGACGACCTGCGCCAGCGCGGTGACCGTCGGCGATGAGGCCGGGTCCATGCCGGGCCGGGCGGCCAGCAGTTCGCCGGTCCCGGTGACCAGGTCCAGCTCACGCACGTTGTCGGCGGTCCGGCCGTAGGCCAGCGCACGGGACCCGCACGCGTTGTTGCCGATCATGCCGCCGATCGTGGCGCGGCTGTGCGTGGACGGATCGGGCCCGAAGCGCAGCCCGTAACGGCCGACGGCCCGCTGCAGCGTGTCCAGCACCACACCGGGCTGCACGCTGGCGGTGCGGGCTACCGGGTCGATGTGCTCGATCCGGTTCAGGTGCCGCGACAGGTCCAGGATCACGCCGGTGCCCACCGCGTTGCCCGCGATCGAGGTGCCCGCACCACGGGCGGTGACCGGCAGCAGCTCCAGCTCCCGGCACACGGCCAGTGTGGCCTGCACGTCCGCCGAGCTGCGCGGGAACACCACGGCCGCGGGCAGCACCCGGTAGAGCGAGGCGTCGGAGGAATACTCCGCGCGGCGCCGGGTCGAGACGTCCACCTCGGCCACCCCCGCCGCACGCAGGGCGGTCCTGAGTTCGCCGGTCAGCTCGGTGGTCACCGCGGGGTCCCGATCCATGATCCCCAGGGAACACTTGACGAGCGTCACATGCCACTTCGTTGCCGGAATCCATCGGCCGGGTACATGCTTGTATCTGGCAACTAGTTGTTTGAGGAAACCAAGCAGAGGAGCGGGTGGTGACCGACACCGAGACCGAGACACAGTCCCAGTCCGCGAAAACGGAGTCGACGCCGTCGCCCCCGGTGGACCAGGATCAGTACGACCGCGCCGAAGCGGTCGTCGACCAGATCGTGCGCTTCGCCAGGATGATGAAACGCGCCAGCGCGCGGTTCGCTTCCCAGCAGCGCGACGGAGTCGAGCAGGCCGCCTACTTCCTGCTTGCCGTGCTGGCCACCGAGGGCCCGCAGCGGACGACCGCGCTGGCCGAGGCCGTGCATTCCGACACGTCCACGGTGAGCCGCCAGGTCGGCGCACTGGTCCGGCACGGCCTGGTCGAGCGCCAAGCCGACCCGGCTGACGGCAGGGCCTGCCTGCTCGCCGCGACGCCGCCCGGCATCGCGTGCTTCGAGCACCAGCGCCAGGCCAGGACGGAGCAGATGGCCGAGGTACTCGGCCACTGGACGTCGGCCGACCTGGGCACGGCCGCGGTCCTGCTGGAGCGGTTGAACACGGATTTCGAAAGCTACGAACTGACCAACACGGGCGCCGCGAGCGGTGCCGGCAACACGAAAGGGGGAACGAGATGACCACCAGCAACGCCACCAGTGCGCTGCCGGCCACCTCGGCCGGCGCACCGGAACGATCCGCGCCCGCGGCGGGCGCGATGTCGCACCGGCAGATTCTGACCATCCTGGGCGGCCTGCTGCTGGGCATGTTCCTGGCGGCACTGGACCAGACGATCGTCAGTACGTCCATGCCCCGGATCGCCAACGACCTGCACGGGCTGAACATCCAGGCCTGGGTGACCACGGCCTACCTGATCACGGCCACCATCTCCACACCGCTGTACGGCAAGCTGTCCGACATCTACGGCCGCAAGCCGTTCTACCTGACCGCGATCTCGATCTTCATCGTCGGCTCGGCGGCGAGTTCGTTCGCCACGTCGATGTACGAGCTCGCCGCGTTCCGCGCGTTCCAGGGTCTGGGCGCGGGCGGTCTGATGTCGCTGGCCTTCACGATCCTCGGGGACATCGTCTCGCCGCGGGAGCGCGCCAAGTACCAGGGTTACTTCCTGGCCGTCTTCGGCCTGTCCAGCGTGCTCGGCCCGGTGGTCGGCGGCGCGCTGTCCGGCGCGAACTCCATCCTGGGCATCACCGGCTGGCGCTGGGTGTTCCTGGTGAACGTCCCGATCGGCCTGGTCGCGCTGGTCGTCGTCGCCAAGGTGCTCAACGTCCCGCACCGGGGCCTCAAGCAACGGATCGACTGGTGGGGCGCGGTCACCCTGGTCGTCGGCCTGGTGCCGATCCTGATCATCGCCGAGCAGGGCCAGGAGTGGGGCTGGGGCAGTGGCAAGGCGATTCTCTGCTACGCCGTCGGTGTCGTCGGTGTCGCCGCGTTCATCCTGACCGAGAAGCTGATGGGTGATGCGGCGCTGATCCCGCTGCGGTTGTTCAAGAGCCGGGTCTTCACCACGGTGATCATCGCGGGCACCATCGTCGGTGCCGCCATGTTCGGTGCCATCACGCTGATCCCGCAGTACCTGCAGATCGTCCGCGGCGCCTCGCCGACGGTGTCCGGCCTGCAGATGCTGCCGCTGATGGTCGGCCTGATGGCCTCGTCGATCATGTCCGGCCAGATCACGTCGCGGACCGGCCGGTACAAGATCTTCCCGGTCATCGGCTCGGCCTTCATCATCGCCGGGTCGCTGCTGTTCACGCAGGTCGGTGCCGACAGTCCGATCTGGCAGCCGATGCTGTACATGGTCGTGCTCGGCTTCGGTGTGGGTAACTGCATGCAGACGCTGACCCTGGCCGCGCAGAACGCCGTCGGCTTCCGGGACATGGGTGTGTCCACCGCGTCCGCCACGTTCTTCCGGCAGATCGGCGGCACGCTCGGTGTCGCGGTGTTCCTGTCCATCCTGTTCAGCACGGTGGGCGACAAGATCACCAGCGCCATCGGCAGCGCGGGCCCGGCGTTCCACCAGGCCCTCACCAGCCCGGCGGTGCTGCACAACCCGGTCAACGCCCCGATCCTGTCGATCCTGCACGGCGGCGGCGTCGGCGCCCTGCTCCAGGACGCCTCGTTCCTGCAGCAGGTGGACGGCCGGCTGGCCCAGCCGTTCCTGGTGGGCTTCTCCAACTCGATCGACCTGGTGTTCCTGATCGTCGCCGCGCTGGCCGTGCTGGCGCTCGTCGTCACCGTGTTCATCAAGGAGATCCCGCTGCGCACCATGTCCGGTGTGCAGGCGATGGCCGAGGCCGAGGGCGGCGCGCCGCCCGAGCCGGTGACCGACGCCATCCCGGTCGTCGAGAACGACGCGTTCGCCGACGAACTGGAGGCGATCGAGGCGTTCGACCGGCCCGAACTGGTCGGTGCGGGCAGGCACGCCATGGTCGGGCAGGCGGCGCACAACGGCGTCGCGCTGAACGGCAACGGCAACGGCAATGGCGCCGGCACGCAAGAGATCACGGGCACTCCGGTGTCCGGCTGGGTGCGGCGCACCGACGGCACGTCGGCGGCCGGCGCGGTGCTGACGCTGATCAACCACGGTGGCCAGCAGGTCGCCAGGGGCACCTCCGGCGACGACGGCGGCTACCAGCTCGTCGCGCCGCTGGACGGGACCTACGTGTTGATCGCGTCGTCGGCGGGCCACCAGCCGCAGGCGTCCACGCTGCGCGTGGCCGGCGAGCCGGTGACGATGGACGTGCTGCTCACGGGCACCGCACGGGCCACCGGACTGGTCCGTGCCAACGGCACCGAGCCGGTGGCGGGCGCGACCGTCACGCTGACCGACCCGAGGGGTGAGGTCGTCGGCTCGGCGGCCACCGGCCAGGACGGCCGGTACCTGTTCGCCGATCTGCTCGGCGGCAGCTACACCCTGGTGGCGTCGGCCGCGGGCTACCGGCCCTACGCCGCGTCGCTGACAGTGCCCGACATCGGGGACGCGGTGGCCGACGTCGACCTGTCCGGGGCGGCCCGGTTGACCGGGACCGCGACCGGCGGGCCGGACGAGCGTCCGGTGCCCGACGCCCGGGTCACCCTGGTGGACGCGGAGGGCTCGGTGGTCGCGATGACCACGACCGACGGGTCCGGTGGCTACTCCTTCGGCGACCTGCCGGAGGGTAATTACACGGTGATCGCCAGCGGCTATCCGCCGGTGAGCAGCCACCACCAGATCGGTGCCGGCGAGGACGGCGTGCACGACGTGGTCCTCAACCACTCGGATCTGTAAGGCGCACCACCAAACGGGGCCGGCCGCGACACCGCGGCCGGCCCCGTTTCGCACGCTGAGTGACCACTTGTCCGGTCTCTTCCCGCAACGCACCGTGGTCGTTATGCTGCGCTGAGGTGACACTGTGGGGGTGAGCGATGTCAGGCGACGTCGACGGACCGGCCACCGGTGCGCGCAACACCGCCGGCGGCGCCCTGCTCGCGGGTGGACCCTAGGTGACCGGCAGGCGGCCGGCGCCGTTCGCCACGGCCGAGGCCGCCGCGCTGGCCGAACAGGCCCGGCGGATCGGGTGGGTGCCGCTGCCCCAGCTGACCGACGTGGACCTGTGCGTGTTCTCCGACCTGTGCGCCATGCCGGAGCGCGACGACGTCTGGCGCCGCTGGCTGGCCCTGGCAGCCGCCGACCGCGAGGCACTGACCGCGCGGGCGCGCGAGTTCCTGGAGTACCGCAGCCTGCTGCGCCGGGTCGGCGACGGCGAGACCGCCGAGTACGAGATCGCGCCCAAGCTCGGGTTCATCCTCACCGCGCGACTGCGGCCCTCGTTCATGGCGCTGTGCTGCGTGCCCGGTCAGCTCCGGGTCGGTGACCTGCGGCTGTTCGGCCTGCACGACGCGGCGGACGCCGAACCCTTGGTACTGCTCGAACACGGCACGGCTCGCGGCGTCGGGCCGCTGGGCCGGATCCGCGAGTACACCCTGACCACCCGGCACGCGGCGACCACGGCGGCCGCCGACTGGGTGCGCCGGTCGTTCGACGCCGCTCCTGTCGCGCCAAGGCTGGTCGAGGTGTGCAGGCTGCCCGATGGGCAGCCGCCCAGCGGTGAGCGGCTGGCGACCACGTCCGGCCCGGACGGCCTGCAGCTGACCCACACCCGTGGCGACAGCGTGCTCGCGGCGGGCGAGGTGGTCGACCAACTGGAACTGGCCGGCCGCATCGCCGCCGCACTCGGCGCGGGCCCGACCTAGTGGTGTGTCCAGCAACGTGGTGAGTCCAGTGACCATGCCGGTGGAATTCCGGTTCCAGCTGAGCGCATCCCAAGACGGAGAAGGCTCAGGTACCGCTGTTACGACAACGCCGCGAGGTGTCCGCCTCGGGCCGGAATTACCCGGTCAGGGTTACTGGACGCGCCACTGGCCGCTCACTGCCGACGGAGCATTCGCGTGACACCTGCCGCGACCGTGGTCGCCAGGATCCAGCCCGCCGCGATCAACGCCGCCGAGAACCATTGGGACGCACCGGGAAGCGCCCACCGGTTCTTGTTGCCGAAGTCGACAATCGGGACCAACAGGTCCAACGTGAACAGGAACGGGTTCCACACCAGGTGGTCGTCCTGGTTGGTCAGCGGGCAGAACCGGTACCCGGCGAAACTGGTCGGATCGCCCGGCATCGGCAGGCAGTGCGTCGGGTAGAAGCCGAACCACAGGGTGCCGATCACCAGCAGCAGCGCCAGCCACGCCAGCGCCCGCGAGGGCCGGTAGCCGTAGCCGACCATGGACCGCTGCAGCCAGCTCCAGAACACCAGCGGCCGGCCGAGTACGCGGAATCCACTGGCCAGTGCGGCATAGCGGCGGCGCTGCTTCTCGATCAGCACCGTGTCGGCGTGTTCCTCGTTGCCGTTCTCGCGCAGCATCGCGGCCAGCTGGTCGTACGGGCCGGGGCTGTAGCCGCCCTGTTCGGCGTCGCGCAGCCAGGTCAGCCTGCGCACGATCGTGCCGTCGTCGGCGAGGTCGATCGCGTGCGTCAGCGAGTCGTACCGGAACGCGTCCAGGTCGATGCCGCCGGTCGAGCCCCACAGCGCCTCGTTGTCGTCCAGCGACGTGCACCGCAGCTGCCGCAACCCGATCCGGCCGTGCGCCGGACGGCCCAGGGTCAGGATCAGCTCCTGGGTCTGCGCGCCGAAAGCGTTGAGCGCACTGGGGTTCTCGCCGTCCTCCGCACCCAGCTCCGCGCCTGCGAGGCTGAGCTGCCGGCCGATGGTGGCGCGCACCATCCGCACCTCGCCGGTCGCGCAGAACGGCCCGCGGGAGCCCGCCGCGCACACCACGTCCCTGCCGATCCGGCCGGCCCGGATGTCCAGGCTGGGCTTGAGATTGCGGTCCCGGGTGTACCGGCCCGGGCGGCTGAGCCTGCTGGCGCGCAGGTCGAGGTTCGCGCCGATCTGCACCTCCTGCATGACCATCGAGCCGAAGATCTCCGCGTCCCGGCACTCGAAGTTGCCGCCGACCGTGCAGCGCCGCGCCACCCACACGTCATGCCCGGGGTTGGCCAGCACCGAACCGTCCAGCCGGACGTTCCCGCGCACGCCCAGATCCAGCAGCCGCCACTCGCCGGTGACCCGGATGCCCTGCGCGTCCAGGTTGCCGTCGATCTGGGTGCCGTCGAGGTAGACCGCCCGGTTGTCGAACGGCGCGTCGCCGCCCGCCGAGATGTCCACGCCCGCACCGGTCATCCGCAGCGAGCCGCCGATGTGCGCGTTCACCATGCGCAGCGTGCCGGTGCTGGCGAAGTCCTGGTCGAGGTCCGCGTTCCCGCCCACCTTCATCCGGTCGGCGATGAGCGTGATGTGCTCGTCGTAGTACGGGTCGTTCACCGGCAGGTTCGCCCGGCCGCCCTCACCGGGCCGCAGCTGCGCGCCGCGCATCGACCAGTCGCTCTCCACCTGGACGCTGGGCAGGAACAGCCAGCCGGTGGACCGGAACCGCCGGTGCGACACGGCATCCACGGCCAGCACCAGGTTCCCGCCGACCTGCATCCCGTTGCCGTCCAGCGCCGCGCCGGCCACGTTGTGCAGGCCGGCGCCACTGAAGTTCACGTTGCCGCCGCTGCGCAGGCCCGCGATCCGGACCTCGCCGACCACTTCCAGGTTGTTGGCCAGCAGCGCGCCTGCCAGCTCCAGCCGGTCGGCGTGCAGACCGCGGCCACCCGGGTTGTTCAGCCTGCTGCCCGACAGCAGCAGCGAACCGCGGATGCGCGCGTCGGTCAGGTCGACCGAGCCGCCGTACACGGTCGTGTTCAGCAGCGCGATGTCGTTGTCACTGCGGGTGTTGCGGCCCAGCAGACCCGGCAGCCAGCAGCCGTTGAACTCCAGCCCGGCCAGGTTCGCCTGGCGGATGTCCGGTGGCTCCTCGAACCGGCAGCGGACGAACTCCAGCAGATACGGGAACTCCAGCGCGCGCAGGTCCAGCGTGCCGACCAGGTAGCGGTCCTCGATGGTCACCACGGGCGGTGCCGCCGAGCGGCGCCGCCAGCGCAGCATGCCCGAGGTGTCCGGTTCGATCACCCGCCGGACGACGTCCTCGGCGGGCATCACCGCCCACGTGGGTGGCGCCGGGTCGTGCACGTCCAGTTCGCCGGTCTGCGGGGCGGCCGGCTCCCCACCGGGCGCGCCGCCGTTCCGGTTGGCCGGCATCGACTCTCCTGCCTATCGCTGCGTGACGCCCTACCCCCTGGCACCCTGCGCGTGCGCGGCCAGCACCAGCGCGATCGACTCGGTGACCTTGCGCGCGTACTCCAGGTGCAGCGACTCGTCGGGCACGTGTGCGTTGCTGCCCGGTCCGAGTACGCCGGTGACCACGAACTGTGCCGCAGGGTAGCGCTGCTGCAACATGCCCATCAGCGGAATCGAGCCACCGAGTCCGACCGTGCGCCATGGCTCGCCGAAGATGGTGTCGCTCGCGTCGTCCAGCGCCGCCTGCAGCCACGGCGCCGTGGCCGGTGCGTTCCAGCCGTCGGCCGACTCCACCCGGGACAGTTCCAGCTGCGCGCCGTAGGGCACGTCGGTGGTCAGCGCCCGGCGCACCGCGGCCTGCGCGCGCGATGCGTCGACCGTCGGCGGCAGCCGGAAGCTCAGGCACAGCGTGGTGTACGGGCGCAGCACGTTGCCCGCGTCGGCGGGCGAGGGCAGGCCGTCGGCACCGATCACCGCCATCGAGGGCCGCCAGGCGTTGTTCAGCACCAGTTCCAGCTCGTCGTCGCCGGCCAGGGCCACGCCGGGCACCAGCGGCAGCTTCGCACCGACGGCCCCGGGCACCGCCTCGACGGTCGCCTTCGCCTCGGCCAGCCGGTCGGCGGGCACCTCGGCGTGCAGCTCGGGCAGCACGACCTCACCGGTCGCCGAGTCCTCCAGCCGATCCAGCAGCGTGCGCAGCACCCGGAACGAACTGGGCACGATCCCGCCCGCGTTGCCGGAGTGCTGGCCGACTTCGAGCACCCGCACGGTCACCGTGGTCTGCACGAGGCCGCGCAGCGAGGTGGTCAGCCACAGCCGGTCGTAGTCCGACGAGCCGGAGTCCAGGCACACCACCAGGGTCACGTCGCCGAACCGGGGGGTCAGCAGCTCCAGGTAGTCGGGCAGGTCCGGGCTGCCGGACTCCTCGCCGGTCTCCAGCAGCAGCACGCACCGCGCGTGCTCGCCGCCCGCGGCGCGGACCGCCTCGACGGCCGCGGCCGAGGCGAACCCGGCGTACCCGTCGTCGGCGGCACCGCGGCCGTAGAGCCTGCCGTCGCGGACCACCGGGGTCCACGGGTCCAAACCGTCCGACCAGCCGCCGACCGGTGGCTGCTTGTCCAGGTGGCCGTAGAGCAGCACGGTCCCGGCGCCCTCGGCGCCCGGCGTGGCGGGCAGGTCGGCCACCAGCAGCGGCGACTTACCCGCCAGCGAGACGACCTCCACGGACGCGTCCGGCAGGTCGCGCGCGGCCAGCCAGGCCCGCACGTGCTCGACGGCGGCGGCCAGGTGCCCGTGCTGCGCCCAGTCCGGGTCGAACGCTTCCGACACGGCCGGAATCGCGACCAGATCGGACAGTCCGGGCAGGATGTCCCGCTCCCAGAGCGTGCGGACAGTACCGGTGAGGGTTGCTCGATCGACGTCAGCCACGTCGTGATCCTGCCACCCCCGCCGGCGTGGCCAGGATGTGACCAAGGCCACTCCAGGTCAGCCTGATGGCCGCCCCCCATCCGGGGGGCGGGCCCGACCAGCCCGGACGGGCCGTCAGTTGGCCGACCGATCATTGCCCTTCCGAGTGTTTCCGCAGATCAGCGGCTATGAAGTTGCTGAGATCCGGCCTCCGTCGGACACCGCTGTGGCCGGGCTCATGTCAGGATGGTGGAGTGAACCGTCAGTGCTGACGGAACCGGACCGATCCCCGACCGGGGAGCGGCGGTGACCGTCGGCACGGCTGTATGCGGCCGTCACGAGCGGCCGCGCGGCCTTGTGAGCGAGGAGACACGCGCCATGTCGTCCGCAGGACAGTCGTCCGGCGAGAGCTGGACGCAGGAACGGCCGGCCGGGACACCGGCCGCGACCGCTGCCACCCACACCACGGAGCAGGTGATCGCCGGGTTGCGAGCAACAAGCGAAGGCGGTGCCGATCTGGTGCAGCTGCTCACCCCGGAAGGTGAGCGGGTCACGCACCCGGACTTCGACATCGACATCGGCACCGACGAGCTGCGCTCGCTGTACCGGGACATGGTCCTGGTGCGCAGGATCGACCGGGAAGCCAACGCGCTGCAGCGCCAGGGCCAGTTGGGCATCTGGGTTCCGCTGCTCGGCCAGGAAGCGGCACAGGTCGGCGCGGGCCGGGCCATGCGGCCGCAGGACATGGCCTTCCCCAGCTATCGCGAGCACGGTGTGGCCTGGTGCCGGGGCGTTCCGCCGACCGACCTGCTGGGCATCTTCCGCTGCTCCGACCACGGCACCTGGGATCCCATCGCGAAGCGTTTCGGCCTCTACACCATCGTGATCGGCAACCAGGTGCTCAACGCCGCCGGTTACGCGATGGGACAGCGGTTCGAGGGCAAGGTCGGGGATGACGACGGTGAGGCGACCATCGTCTTCTTCGGCGATGGCGCGACCAGCCAGGGCGATGTGCACGAGGGCTTCGTGTGGTCGGCCGTCTACGACTCGCCGCTGGTGCTGTTCTGCCAGAACAACCAGTGGGCGATCTCCGAGCCGACCGAGCGGCAGAGCCGGCTCCCGTTGTACCAGCGGGCCCGCGGCTACGGCTTCCCCGGCATCCGGGTGGACGGCAATGACGTGCTGGCCTGTCTCGCGGTGACGAAGTGGGCGCTGGACGAGTGCCGGCACGGCAACGGCCCGGTGCTGATCGAGGCGTTCACGTACCGGATGGACGCGCACACCACCACCGACGACCCGACGCGCTACCGCCTGTCCGACGAGGTCGAGGCATGGAAGCTGAAGGACCCGATCGAGCGGGTGCGCGCACACCTGGCCCGCAACGGCCTGGCCGACCAGTCCTATTTCGACAGTGTGCAGGCCGATTCCGACGCGCTGGCGGCGGAAGTCCGGGAGTTCTGCGTGAACATGCCCGACCCGACAGCGGACCGGATCTTCAGCAACGTCTACGTGGAGCCCAGTCCGGTGCTGGACGCGGAACGGGACGAGTACCTGGCGTACCTCGCCGGCTTCACCGGGGGTGAGCACTGATGGCGGCTCCGACGCTCGGCAGGGCCGATTCCGGCCAGACGCCCGCGGTCCGCACGGTCACCATGGCCAAGGCGCTCAACCAGGGGTTGCGCGCGGCGATGGAGGCCGACCCCAAGGTCCTCGTGATGGGCGAGGACGTCGGCAAGCTCGGTGGCGTCTTCCGCATCACCGACGGGCTGCAGAAGGACTTCGGCGAGCAGCGCGTGCTGGACACGCCGCTGGCCGAGTCCGGCATCGTCGGCACCGCCGTGGGCCTGGCGATCCGCGGTTTCCGGCCGGTGTGCGAGATCCAGTTCGACGGGTTCATCTTCCCCGCGTTCGACCAGATCGTGTCCCAGCTGGCCAAGATGCACTACCGCAGCCAGGGCAAGGTCAAGATGCCGGTCGTCATCCGGGTGCCGTTCGGCGGCGGTATCGGCGCCGTCGAGCACCACTCGGAGTCGCCCGAGTCGTACTTCGCGCACACCGCGGGCCTGAAGGTCGTCGCGTGCTCCAACCCGGTGGACGCCTACTGGATGATCCAGCAGGCCATCACCTCCGACGACCCGGTGCTGTTCTTCGAGCCCAAGGGCCGGTACTACGAGAAGGCCGAACTGGACACGACGGCGCGGCCGATCCCGTTGCACCGCTCCCGGGTGCTGCGTTCCGGTACGACCGCGACGCTGGCCAGCTACGGCCCGTCGATCCGCACCTGCCTGGCCGCGGCCGCCGCCGCCGAGACCGACGGGATCGACCTGGAGGTCATCGACCTGCGGACACTGTCCCCACTGGACCTCGACCCGGTGTTCGAGTCGGTGCGCCGGACCGGCCGGCTGGTCGTGGTGTCCGAGTCGCCGGGTGAGGCGTCGATCGCGTCCGAAGTGGCCACCAGGGTGCAGCAGGAGTGCTTCTACTCGCTGGAGGCACCGGTGCTGCGGGTGACCGGCTTCGACACCCCGTACCCGCCGACCAAGCTGGAGGACGAGTTCCTGCCGGACCTGGACCGGATCCTGCATGCCGTCGACCGTTCGCTGGCCTGGTGAGGGGACGCACGGAATGCCTGACTTCAAGCGCTTCAACCTGCCGGACACGGCCGAGGGCCTGACCGACGCGGAAATCCTGAACTGGCAGGTGAAACCGGGCGACGACGTGGTCGTCAACCAGATCCTGGTGGAGATCGAGACGGCCAAGGCGGCTGTCGAACTGCCGTCGCCGTGGGCGGGCAAGGTCACCGAACTGCTGGTCGAGCCGGGCCAGACGGTGGACGTGGGCGTGCCGATCATCGTGATCGACGTCGACCCGAACGGCGCCGCACCGGCAACGAACGGCGCCGCCACCAACGGCGCTGTCACCAACGGCTCGGCGCCCGACGGTGGCGGCGACAGCGTGCCCAACCTGGTCGGCTACGGCCCGAAGGCGGCAGCGGCCCGGCGCAGGCCGAGGGCGAACACCTCAGCGCCTGCCGCGGTCGCGGCTCCCGCCACGGCGCTCACCCCGGCCGCTCCGCCGCCCGTCGCCGCCGAGCCCGTGCGGATCGTCGAACCGGCACCGGAACCGGTGGCCCGCGGCGGCTATGTGCCGCTGGCCAAGCCCCCGGTGCGCAAGCTGGCCAAGGAGCTGGGTGTCGACCTGTACGTGCTGTCCGGGAGCGGCCCGTCCGGCGTGATCACCCGGGACGACGTGCAGCGGGCGGTCGCCGAGCCGGCACCGGTCGCCGAGCGCACGACGGCCCCGGCGGGCCGGCAGACGCGGGTGCCGATCAAGGGCGTCCGCAAGGCGACCGCGCAGGCCATGGTGGCCAGCGCCTTCACCGCACCGCACGTCACGGAGTTCCTGACCGTCGACGTGACGCCGATGATGGAGCTGCGAGCGAAGCTGAAGACCGATCCCCGGTTCGCCGGGGTGAAGCTTTCGCCGCTGGTGTTCGCGGCCAAGGCGGTGTGCCTCGCGGTGCGCCGCACGCCGGACGTGAACGCCACGTGGGACGAGCGGGCCGGCGAGATCGTCTACAAGTCCTATGTGCACCTGGGTATCGCCGCCGCCACCCCGCGTGGCCTGGTGGTGCCGAAGATCCGCGACGCCGAGCAGCTGACGCTGGCCGGACTCGCTGGTGCGCTGGACCAGCTCACCGCGACAGCGCGGGACGGCAGGACGACGCCCGGCGACATGCTGGACGGCACTTTCACCATCACCAACGTCGGAGTGTTCGGAGTGGACACCGGCACGCCGATCATCAACCCCGGCGAGTCGGCGATCCTCGCGTTCGGCGCGATCCGGGACATGCCGTGGGTGGTGGACGGCCAGGTCGTGCCGCGCAAGGTGTGTCAGCTGTCGCTGAGCTTCGACCACCGCGTGGTGGACGGCGAGCAGGGTTCGCGATTCCTGGCGGACGTCGGCGCACTACTGGCCGACCCGGCGAACGCGATCTTGTACTGAAGCGACAGGGCCGGCCCGTCCGCGGGCCGGCCCGACGTCGCTCCGCTCCTGGCCCTGGAGCGTCGCCGGCGCGACAGGGCCTCGCCGGCGCGACAGGGCCGCTCAAGAGCCGCTGACACAATCGCGTTCGATCAGGGAGCGGCGTCCAGGTGCGCCGGCCGCAGGACGACAACGCCGCAGATGGCGTGCCTGGGCGACGCGAGCCGGACAGTCATCGTGTGCGCAGCTCAAAGGCGTTCGATGATCGTCGCGTTGGCCAGACCGCCCGCCTCGCACATCACCTGCAGGCCGTAGCGGCCGCCGCGTTGCTCCAGCGCGTTCACCAGCGTGGTCATGATCCGCGCACCACTGGCGCCGAGCGGGTGGCCGATCGCGATCGCGCCGCCGTTCACGTTGACCTTCTCGCTGGGCACACCGGTCTCGCGCTGCCACGCGAGCACCACGGCCGCGAACGCCTCGTTGACCTCGAACAGGTCGATGTCGTCGATGCCCAGTCCCGCCTTGCGCAGCACCTTCTCGGTCGCCGGGATGACGCCGGTCAGCATGTAGAGCGGATCGTCGCCGACGACGGCGAAGCTGTGCAGCCGCGCCCGGGGCCGCAGGCCGAGTTCCGCGGCCCGCTCGCTACTGGTGATCAGCAGCGCGGCCGAGCCGTCGTTGATCGGGCTGCTGTTGCCCGCGGTGACACCCCACGTCAGCTGCGGGAACCGCGCCGCCATCGCGTCACTCCGGAAGGCGGCGCGCAGGCCGGCCATCGTCTCGAGCGTGCCGCCGGTGCGGATCGACTCGTCGGCCGCGACCTCGCGCACCGAACCGTCGGCCTGCACGGCCTTGACCGGCACGATCTCGTGGCCGAACCGGCCATCGTCCCGCGCCCGCGCGGCCTTCTCATGGCTGTCCAGCGCGAACTCGTCCATCTCGGTCCGGCTCAGCCGCCACTTCGCGGCGATCAGCTCGGCGCTGATGCCCTGCGGCACCAGGCCGCCGGGGTAGCGGGCGGCGATCGCCGGCCCGAACGGGTCCTTGCCCGCGGGCACGTTCGACCACATCGGTACCCGGCTCATCGACTCGACGCCACCGGCGACCACCAGGTCGTACGCCCCGGCGAGCACACCCTGCGCGGCGAAGGACACGGCCTGCTGCGACGAACCGCACTGCCGGTCCACGGTGGTGGCGGGCACGGTCTCGGGCAGCCCGGCGGACAGCCAGGCCCAGCGGGTGGTGTTCATGGCCTGCTCGCCGACCTGGTCGACGGACCCGCCGATCACGTCGTCCACGCCTGCGGGGTCGACGCCCGAGCGCGCGACGAGTTCGCCGAGGCTGGTGGCGAACAGTTCGACCGGATGCACTCCGGACAGCGCCCCACCTGACTTGCCCTTGCCCACCGGGGTGCGGACTGCCTCGACGATGACGGCGTCACGCATGACGATCACTCCTCACCGGCTACCAGTCAGTAGGAAACCTGAACTCACTCTAGGCCGGGAAAGTTGGCAAATCCAACGGACCAGAGGTGGCACTCCCCACAGCCCGGCGGCCAGGTGGCCCGATCGGCAAGCGCAGTACGCAACCACCGGGTCCGGCCCAGCCAGGTGGCCCGATCGGCAAACAGTGCGCAACCACCAGGTCCAGAGCCCGGTCAGATGCCCCATCGGCAAGCACAGTGCGCAACCACCAGGTCCGGCCCAGCCAGGTGGCCCCATCGGCAAGCACAGTGCGCAACCACCAGGTCCGGCCCAGCCAGGTGGCCCCATCGGCAAGCACAGTGCGCAACCACCAGGTCCGGCCCAGCCAGGTGGCCCCATCGGCAAGCACAGTGCGCAACCACCAGGTCCGGCCCAGCCAGGCCGCGTCGGCCAGCGCGCGGCGCGAAGCCAACGCGCGAGCAGGATCAAGCCGGGAGCGAGCATGTTCAGCGGGCGGGCTGGGTCACCGAGCGAGCCGGTCAGCGGGTGGGCTCCGTCAACGGGCGCGGGGTAGGTCGAACAACGCCGGCAGTCCCGCGGCGAACCCGATGTCGCCCTTGATCTTGAGCTTGCCGGTGATGAACAGCATCGGGCCGGCGGCGTTGTGCGTGATGAGCTGGACGAAGTCCACCGGGTGGATCGTGATGGTGGCCCTCGCCTCGCGAGTGGGCTCGGCGTGCGCGACGCAGGTGCCGCCCTCGATCACCGTCTCCCAGCGGTCGTAGCCGCCCTCACCGGAGCCGCCGGTCAGTCGCCAGTGCACGACCGCGTTCGTGTGCGCGGCCCGGTCGGTGCGCAGGTGCTCGCCCATCCGCCGGAAGATCTCCGCCAGCACGGCGGTCCGCAGCCCCGGCCGGTCGAGTACGGCCCGGATCTGACCGCTGGACGCCCTGGTGATCAGCCGCGCGAACGATTGCGCGTCCAGTTGGGCGAGGTCGGCGTCCTGCGCGCTCTCCAGCAGCTCGACGAGCTCCGCCTTGCCGACCCGGCGCGGGTCGAGCTCACGCAGCCGCTCGATCACCTGGTCCTGCTCGGCCATCGCACCCCCTGTTACCTACTGACCAGTAAACTCGCTGGCCGGATCGACTCCCGGCAACGCTAGGCTGGACAGATAGTTGCCAGGTCCGCGGGGAGGAGTCGCCATGTCGGTCGCCGAAGGGCCGCCGGCGCGCGCCAAGCGCCTGCCCCGGCCCGTGCGGGAACGGCAGATCCTGGACGCCGCCGTGACGGTGTTCTCCCGCTACGGCTATCACGACGCATCGATGGACGAGATCTCCGAGGTCGCGGGCATCTCCAAGCCGATGATCTACGCGTACCTGGGCGCCAAGGAGGACCTGTTCGCCGCGTGCATCCACCGCGAGGCCACGCTGCTGCTGGACGCGGTCGTCGGCGGGATCGAGCCCGACCAGGCCCCTGACGTGCAGTTGTGGCACGGGTTGCGGTCGTTCTTCGGCTTCGTCGCCGACCACAAGGAGAGCTGGCGCGTGCTGCACCGCCAGTCCATCGCGCAGGGCGGCCCGTTCACCGCCGAACTGATGGCCATGCGGCAGCGCGCGATCGGCCTGGTCGCCGCCGTGGTGACACGGGCCGGTAGCGACGAGGGTGTCGGCGATGCGGCACGGGTCGCAGGCGAACCGCTGGCCGCCGCGCTGGTCGGGGCCGGCGAGTCGCTCGCCGACTGGTGGCTGGACCACCCCGAGGAGTCGCCCGGCCAGATCGCGGCCCGGCTGATGAACCTGGTGTGGATGGGCTTCGGCAACCTCATCGAGGACCACGTGTGGAAAGCGCCTAAGAGCTGCTAACGCAATGGCGTTCGATCAGGGAGCGGCGTCCAGGTGCGCCGGCTGCAAGGCGGAGGAGGCCCCGGTACCGCTGTTGTACCGGGGCCGACGACAACGCCGCAGCTGGCGTGCCTGGACGACGCGAGCCGAACAGTTGTTGTGTTAGCTCTAAGTCCGGGTGATCCGGCCGGCCAGGTGCGGCTTGCCCGACTGGTGGTCGCGCAGCTCGAAGCCGTCCCCGTCAGCCTGGTACGCGACCGTGGCGGGCAGCAGGATCGGCAGTCTGAACCGCACGTCCACGTCGTACGCGGCGGGCAGGCGGCCCTCGTCGAACGCCAGGCACCGGGCCAGCGACCACATGCCGTGCGCGATCGCCTTCGGGAAGCCGAACAGCCGCGCGGTCACCGCGTGCAGGTGGATCGGGTTGCGGTCGCCGGACACCGCCGCGTACCGCCGCCCGGTGTCCGCGGGCAGCCGCCACACCGCAGTCGGCCGCCACACCGCGGTCGGCCGTCGCGCTGCCTCGTCCGGCCGCTCGCCGCGACTGCCGTGGCCGGTGCGGCGCAAGTAGGTGCTGTTCTCCGACCACACCGGTTCGCCGTCCGCCAGCACCTCGCTGACCAGGTCGAACCGGGTGCCCCGCTCGTGCGGGCGGAGGTTCGCCGCGTGGGTACGGATCACCAGTGGTTCGTCGGCGGACAGTGGCCTGCGCAGGCTGATCCGGTTCGCCACGTGCACCAGGCCGATCATCGGGAACGGGAAGTCCTCGGCCGTCATCAGCGCGACCTGCAGCCCGAACACCAGCAGGTGCGGGTAGGTCGGCGGCAGCTCGTCGGACAGCCGGAAACCGCAGACCCGGTCGTACGCGGCCAGGTGGTCGCGGTCCACCCGGACGCCCGAGCGACTCAGCTCGCGCGCCGGCAGTCCGGTGGCCCGGTGGCCGGGCCGGATCGCGGCGAGCGCGGCCCGGCCGTAGAGCGCGGTGAGGTTGGGGGCGGTGTCCAGTTCGGTCACGTCACGCCCCGAGCAGGCTCTGGCCGCACACCCGGACCACGTTGCCGTTGACCCCGGCTGAGGCCGGATTCGCGTACCAGGCAATGGTTTCGGCCACGTCCACCGGCAGGCCGCCCTGGGCCATGCCGTTCATCCGGCGGCCTGCCTCCCGGATGAACAACGGCACCGCGGCGGTCATCCGTGTCTCGATGAAGCCGGGCGCGACCGCGTTCACCGTGCTGCCTCCGGCGGCCAGCACCGGTGCCAGCGCGGCGACCATGCCGATCACACCCGCCTTGGACGTGGCGTAGTTGGTCTGCCCGACGTTGCCCGAGATCCCGGCGATCGACGAGACGCCGATGATCCTGCCGTTGCGCCGCAACGCTTCCGTCGCCAGCAGCGCGTCGTTGATGCGCAGCTGGCCCGCCAGGTTCACGCTCAGCACCGCGTCCCAGCGGTCGGCGGGCATCTTGCCCAGCGTCCGGTCCCGGGTGATGCCCGCGTTGTGCACCACCACGTCCACGCCGCCGTGCCGGGTGACGAGGTGGTCGACCAGCTTCGCCGGCGCGTCCCCGGTGGTGATGTCCAGTTGCACGGCCTCGCCGCGAACCCGGTTGGCCACCACCGACAGCGCGTCACCCTGCGACGGCACGTCCAGGCACACCACGTGTGCGCCGTCGCGGGCCAGCACCTCGGCGATCGACGCCCCGATGCCGCGAGCCGCACCGGTCACCAGCGCGACGCGGTCGGCCAGCGGCCGTGCCCAGCTGTCCGGCGCCACGACCGCGTCGGCAGGCACACCGATCCGCACCACCTGGCCGGCCACGTAGGCCGACTTCGCCGAGCACAGGAACCGCACCGTGGACTCCATCGCGTCCTCGGCGCCCTTGGCCACGTAGACCAGCTGGGCCGTCGCGCCGCGCCGCAGCTCCTTGCCCACCGAGCGGGTGAAACCCTCCAGCGCGCGCTGCGCGATCTGCTCGGCCGCGTCGGCACTGTCCGGCGGCGTGCCCAGCACCAGTACCCGACCGCCGGTGGCGACCCGGCGGATCACCGGGTGGAAGAACTCGTGCAGCGCGTGCAACCCGTCCGGGCTCGTGATGCCGGTCGCGTCCAGGATCAGGGCGCCGTAGCGGGTGTCGCCGTCGGCCTCGGTACGCGCGTCGGCGCCCGCCGCGGTGAGGATGGCCGTCACACGCTCCCGCAACCGGCCGCCAGGCGCGGCACCGACCAGCGCCGGACCGGTCAGCAGCGGCTGGCCTGGTTCGTAGCGGCGCAGTGGCACGGGATCGGGCAGGCCGAGCCGGCCCACGACCAGGTGGCCGACGCCGGTGGTGGCGAACTGCTGGTACCGATCGGTCATCCGGCCGCCTCCCTACTCCGTGGTAAGACTACTCACGGGTAGGTTACTATGAGGACAGGAATCCTGAGGAGGGCGACATGGCCGCATCCGTCCGCCGGGTCGCCGTCATCGGTGGCAACCGGATCCCGTTCGCCAGGTCCAACGGTCGTTACGCGGCGGCGTCCAACCAGGACATGTTCACGGCCGCGCTGGACGGGCTGGTCAGCCGGTTCGGCCTGCAGGGAGAACGGCTCGGCGAGGTCGTCGGCGGCGCGGTGCTCAAACACAGCCGCGACTTCAACCTGGTCCGCGAGTGCGTGCTGGGCAGCGGGCTCTCGCCGCAGACCCCGGCCTACGACCTGCAGCAGGCGTGCGGCACCGGCCTGCAGTCGGTGATCGCGGTGGCCAACAAGATCGCGCTCGGCCAGATCGAGTCGGGTGCCGCGGGCGGCGTCGACACCACCAGCGACGCGCCGCTGGCGCTCAACGACGACCTGCGCCGCATCCTGGTCGGCCTGAACAGCGCCCGGGGCACCGGCGCGCGGCTGCGGTTGCTGGCGAGGTTGCGGCCCGGCCAGATCGTGCCGGAGATCCCGCGCAACGCCGAACCCCGCACGGGCCTGTCGATGGGCGAGCACGCGGCGATCACCGCGGCCGAGTGGGCCATCGGGCGCGCCGAGCAGGACGAACTGGCCGCCACCAGCCACCAGCGGCTGGCCGCCGCCTACGACCGGGGCTTCTTCGACGACCTGGTCACCCCGTACCTGGGCCTGACCCGAGACCAGAACCTGCGCCCCGACTCGACAGCGGACCAGCTGGCCAGGCTCAAGCCCGCCTTCGGCGGCCGCGAGGGCACGATGACCGCGGGCAACTCGACACCGCTGACCGACGGCGCCTCGGTGGTCCTGCTGGGCAGCGACGACTGGGCTGCCGAGCGGCGGCTGCCGGTGCTGGCGTACCTGACGTGCACCGAGACCGCCGCCGTCGACTACGTGCACGGCGACGAGGGTCTGCTGATGGCCCCCGCGTACGCGATGCCGAGGATGCTCGCCAGGGCAGGCGTCGAACTGTGCGAGTTCGACCGCTACGAGATCCACGAGGCGTTCGCGTCCCAGGTGCTCGCCACCCTACGGGCCTGGGAGGACCCCGAGTTCTGCAAGGACAAGCTGGGCCTGGCGGGCCCGCTGGGCTCCATCGACCGGACCAAGCTCAACGTCAACGGCTCGTCGCTGGCCGTCGGCCACCCGTTCGCCGCGACCGGCGCCCGGATCGTCGCGTCGCTGGCGAGGGAGCTGGCGGACAGCGGCGGCCACCGCGGCCTGATCTCGATCTGCGCGGCGGGCGGCCAGGGCGTGACAGCGATCCTGGCACGATGACGTCCTATCCGGCTCTCTACGCGAATACTCAATAGAGCGCGATAGAGCGTTACTTATCCTGCCCGCATGGCTTACGACTTTCAGGTCGCGATGGACTGCAACCATCCGCACGTGCTCGCCGACTGGTGGGCGGACGCGCTGGGCTGGGTGGTCGAGCCGAGTGACGAGGAACTGATCCGCGACATGGTCGGCAAGGGCATGGCCAGCGAGGACGACCTCGCTGTGCACCGCGGCCACCTCGTGTGGCGCACGGGCGCCGCGATCCGCCACCCGGACGGCCCGGCACGGGGCCCGCGCAAGCGGATCCTGTTCCAGGAGGTGCCCGAGCGCAAGACCATCAAGAACCGGATGCACCTGGACGTCTGGGTCGGCGCGGAGAACGTCGACGCGGTCGTCGCGCGGCTGACCGAAGCCGGCGGCCGCTTCCTCTACCGGGGCCAGCAGGGCCCGCACAGCTGGGTCACCATGGCCGACCCCGAAGGGAACGAACTGTGTATTTCGTAGACCGGCGGGACACGGCCTAACGAAGTCTCAGTCAATATCGGGTCTGCCCTAGAAACCGCGATACGGTCCGATCATGGACCCGGTGCGCAATCCGTTCGCCCCTGGCGCGGGCCAGCGGCCGCCCGAGCTGGCGGGGCGGGATCGCGAGGTCGCGGCCTTCGACGTGGTGCTGGAACGGGTCGCGCACGGCCGGCCGGAACGCAGCCTCGTGCTCACCGGTCTGCGCGGTGTCGGCAAGACGGTGCTGCTCGGCGAGCTGCGTTCGATGGCGGTCCGCCGCGGCTGGGGCGCGGGCAAGATCGAGGGCAGGCCGGACGCCGAGCTGCGCAGGCCGCTGGCCGCCGCGCTGCACCGGGCGGTACGGGATCTCGCCGTCCGCCATCGCGCACCCGACCGTGTCGAGGCGGTGCTCGGCGTGCTCAAGGCGTTCGCGCTGCGCTCCAGCCCGGACAACGCGAAGCTGCGCGACCGCTGGCAGCCGGGCATCGACGTGCCCGCCGCGGTCGGCCGAGCTGACTCCGGGGACATCGAGATCGACCTGGTGGAACTGTTCACCGAGGTCGCCGAGTTGGCCCAGGACGTCGGCACCGGCGTCGCGCTGCTCATCGACGAGATGCAGGACCTCGCCGCCGAGGACGTGTCCGCGCTGTGCGCCGCGTGCCACGAGTTGTCGCAGTCCGGTGCGCCGCTGGTGGTGGTCGGCGCCGGGTTACCGCACTTACCGGCCGTGCTGTCGGCCAGCAAGTCCTACTCGGAGCGGCTGTTCCGCTATGTCCGGATCGACCGGCTCGACCGGGACGAGGTGGACCGGGCCGTGCTGGCCCCGGTGAAACGCGAGAACGCGAGCATCGCCCCGGCAGCGCTGGACGCGCTGTTCGAAGCCTCCGGCGGCTACCCCTACTTCATCCAGGCATACGGCAAGGCCGCCTGGGACGCCGCGCCCGCCGACCCGATCACCGCGGAGGACGTGGCGGTCGCGGCACCGGAGGCCGAGGCCGAACTGGCGGTGGGCTTCTTCGGCTCCCGCTACGAGCGCGCCACCCCGGCCGAGCGCGAGTACCTGCGTGCGATGGCCGAGCTGACCGAGGGCCGCGACGAGGGCGCGAGCAGTTCGGACGTGGCGCTGTTCCTGGGTCGCAAGCCGTCGTCGCTGTCGCCGGCCCGTGACAGCCTCATCAAGAAAGGACTTGTGTACTCCGCCGAACGGGGCCGCATCGCCTTCACCGTCCCCCACTTCGGCCGGTTTCTGCTGGGCAGAGACGAATAACGGCCTATCTGAGTATCTAGCCCTGTGGATAGACGGCCAAAGACAACCCTATCGAGTTGACGTGACCGTCGTCACATCCACCGCCCGTGTAACGACTTAAGTCCACGGCTCGATATCCCGGTTGGCTCCGTCATGCTGCCGGACCCCCGACCTGGCAGCATGGCGGAGCTATCTGATGCCAGAGAGCGAGCATCAGACGGCGAGATCAGGGCCAATCGAGACGTCCATACACAAAGTCCTGGCCCGCTGTCCTGGCCCGCGCCGTCTCCCAATCGATGGACAGCGTCGTGCGATCCGTCCCTCGGGAACATCAACGGCGAATGGCCGTGTTGGATACGCGCGTGACCACATCGACATCCCGTCCGGCTCGCGTGCGCGCCCCCGAACTGCGCGGCCGGGGCTGGCTGAACACCGGCGGGCGGGCGTACTCGCTGGCCGACTTCCGCGGCAAGGTCCTGCTGCTGGACTTCTGGACGTTCTGCTGCGTCAACTGCCTGCACGTGCTGGACGAGCTGCGGCCGCTGGCGGCGGAGTTCGCCGATGTGCTGGTCACGGTCGGCGTGCACTCGCCGAAGTTCGAGCACGAGGCCGACGCCGACGCGCTCGCGGCAGCCGTGGAGCGCTACGCGGTGCACCACCCGGTACTGGACGATCCCGAGCTGACCACCTGGCAGCAGTACGCGGTCCGGGCCTGGCCGACGCTCGTCGTGATCGACCCCGAGGGCTATGTGGTGCACGTCGCCGCTGGTGAGGGTCATGCCGAGGCGCTGCGCCGGGTGATCGCCGACGTCGTGTCCGAGCACGAGACCCGAGGCACCCTGCACCGCGGCGACGGCCCGTACGTGCCGCCGCCGGCCGCGGACACCGTGCTGCGCTTCCCGGGCAAGGCGACGGTGACGCCGACGGGCACCCTGCTGGTCGCGAACACCGCGCGGCACACGCTGGTCGAGTTCGCCGCGGACGGTGAGACCGTGCTGCGCACGATCGGCGCGGGCGGCCGGGGAGCGACCGACGGTGGCCCCGAGGTCGCGCGGTTCGCCGAGCCGGGTGGCCTGGCCGTGCTGCCGCCGGAGGTCGCCGAGCGGGCCGGTTACGACGTGGTGGTCGCCGACACCGTGAACCACCTGCTGCGGGGCGTCCGGCTGGCCGATGGGCACGTGAGCACGGTGGCCGGGACCGGTGAGCAGTGGCGGGACGGCGCGACGGACGGCCCGGCGCTCGGCGTCGAGCTCTCCAGCCCGTGGGACGTGACGTGGTGGGAACCGGCGAACGGCGTGGTCGTCGCGCTGGCGGGCAACCACACGCTCAGCCTGTTCGACCCGGTCACCGGCGCGGTCTCCCGCCTGGCGGGCACCACGGTCGAGGGCCTGCAGGACGGTCCGGGCGCAGAGGCGTTCTTCGCGCAGCCGTCCGGCCTGGCCGCGGACGGCGACCGGCTGTGGCTGGCCGACGCGGAGACGTCCGCGCTGCGCTGGCTGGACGCCGACCGGCAGGTGCACACCGCCGTCGGCGCCGGGCTGTTCGACTTCGGCCACCGCGACGGCCCGGCCGCCGGCGCGCTGCTGCAACACCCGCTGGGCGTCGCGGTGCTGCCCGACCACAGCGTCGCGGTCGCGGACACCTACAACGGCGCGATCCGCCGCTACGACCCGGTGGCCGGCGAGGTCTCGACGCTGGCCACGGACGTCGCCGAGCCGTCGGACGTCGTCGTGGTGGGCGGTGAGCTGGTCGTCGTCGCGTCGGCGGCGCACCGGCTGGAGCGGCCGGTGGCGCCGGGCGTGGCCGCACGGCTGGTCGAGGGGCCCGCGCACCAGGTCACCCGGCAGCCGGTGGACCTCGCACCGGGCGAGATCACGCTGGCCGTGGTGTTCCAGCCGCCGCCCGGCCAGAAGCTGGACGAGCGGTACGGCCCGTCCACCCGCGTGCAGGTCACGGCGTCACCGCCGGAGCTGATCCGGTCCGGCGACGGTGTCGGTACCGACCTGGGCCGGACGCTGGTGCTGTCCGAGTACGCGGGCAGCGGGGTGCTGCACGTGGTGGCGCAGGCGGCGAGCTGTGACGAGGAGGGCGAGCACCCGGCGTGCCGGCTGACCCGGCAGGACTGGGGTGTGCCGGTCCGCGTCGTGGCGGGCGGTGCCACCCGGTTGCCGCTCATGCTGGGCGGGCTGGACGAGCAGTAGACCGGGCGGCTTCGGCCGGGCAGTAGCATCGCGCCCGTGTCCGACGCCCAGCTGGAAATCCAGATGCTGCTCGACCGGGTCCTCGTGCGGATCTCTCCCGAGGACGGTGAACGACGCAGCAGCGGCGGGATCGTCATCCCGGCCACGGCGCAGGTCGCCAAGCGGCTGGCCTGGGGTGACGTGCTCGGCGTCGGCAACAACGTACGGCTGGTCAAGGTCGGCGACCGGGTGCTGTTCAACCCGGACGACCAGTTCGAGGTGGAGATCCAGGGCGAGGGGTACCTGGTGATGCGCGAGCGCGACATCCACGCGCTGGCCGCCGAGCGCACCGAGCACGGCACCGGCCTCTACCTGTAGGACAGCGGAAGGCGGCGGATCCGCGAGGGATCGCCGCCTTCGTCCACCGGCGAGGCGGACGGCTGTCAGAACGCTGCTTCGGCCAGGTCCATCAGCGAGTTGTCGGTCGTCTCCACGACCTTGCGCCGTGCGGACAGCTCCGGCAGCACGGTGTGCGCGAAGAAGCTCGCCACCGCCAGCTTGCCCTGGTAGAACGCGGTGTCCTTGGCCGACGGGCTGCCGTCGAGTGCCGCGAGCGCCACCTCGGCCTGCCGCTGCAGCAGCCAGCCGACCAGCAGGTCACCGACGCTGATCAGCAGCCGCACGGTGTTCTGGCCCACCTTGTAGACGTTGCGCGGGTCCTCCTGGGCGCTGGTCAGGTAGCCGATCATCGCGCCGAGCATGCCCTGGACGTCCTCCAGCGCCTGCTTGAGCAGCGCGCGTTCCTCCTTGAGCCTGCCGTTGCCGGCCTCCGACTCCAGGAACGCGGTGATCTCGCCGGACACGTGCAGCAGCGCGGCGCCCTTGTCCCGGACGATCTTGCGGAAGAAGAAGTCCAGCGACTGGATGGCCGTGGTGCCCTCGTACAGCGAGTCGATCTTCGAGTCGCGGATGTACTGCTCGATCGGGTAGTCCTGGAGGAAGCCGGAACCGCCCAGCGTCTGCAGCGACTGCGCGAGCTGCTCGTACGCCCGCTCCGAGCCGACCGCCTTCACCACCGGCAGCAGCAGGTCGTTCACCTTCACGGCCAGCTCCGTGTCGCCGTCGCCGGCGGCGATCTGGTCCTGGAAGGTCGCCGTGTACACGTACACGGCCCGCAGGCCCTCGGCGTAGGCCTTCTGCAGCATCAGGCTGCGGCGCACGTCGGGGTGGTGCGTGATGGTGACGCGCGGAGCCGCCTTGTCGACCATGTTCGGCAGGTCGGCGCCCTGGACACGTTCCTTGGCGTAGGCCAGCGCGTTGAGGTAGCCGGTGGACAGCGTGCCGATGGCCTTGGTGCCGACCATCATCCGGGCGTACTCGATGACCTGGAACATCTGCGCGATGCCGTCGTGCACCTCGCCCAGCAGCCAGCCCCGCGCGGGCGTGCCGTGCTGGCCGAACGTGACCTCGCAGGTGGCCGACGCGTTGAGGCCCATCTTGTGTTCCACGTTGGTGACGAAGGCGCCGTTGCGCTCGCCGGGCGCACCGGTCTCGGTGTCGAAGTGGAACTTCGGCACCAGGAACAGGCTCAGCCCCTTGGTACCCGGCCGGGCGGTGATGCCAGGGCCCTCGGGCCGGGCCAGCACCAGATGCATGATGTTCTCGGTGATGTCCTGGTCGCCGGAGGTGATGAAGCGCTTCACGCCGTCCAGGTGCCACGAGCCGTCGTCCTGCAGGATCGCCCTGGTCCGGCCCGCTCCCACGTCCGAACCGGCGTCCGGCTCGGTGAGCACCATGGTGGCGCCCCAGCCGCGCTCGATCATCAGCTTCGCCCAGCGCCGCTGCTCTTCGGTGCCGTTGTGGTCGACGACGGACGCGAAGTTCGGACCGGCCATGTACATGAAGACGGCCGGGTTGGAGCCCAGGATCAGCTCGGCGGCGGTCCACTGCACCGACGGTGGGATGCCGAAGCCGCCCAGCGCGGTGGGCAGGCCGAGCCGGTACCACTCGCCGTCCCAGAGTGCCTGGTAGGAGCGCTTGAAGCCCTCGGGCAGCGTCACGTCGTGTGTCCGGGGGTCGAACGTGGTGCCGACACGGTCGCCCTCGGCGAACGACTCGCCGAGCGGACCGGTGGCCAGGTTGTTCAGCTCCGCCAGGATGCCGCGCGCGGTGTCCTCGTCAGCCTGGTCGAACGGTGCCGTGCCCAGCCGCTGCTGGACCTCGAACACCTCGAACAGGTTGAACTCCAGGTCGCGCACGTTGCTCTTGTAGTGACCCATAGTCGGTGCTCCCCTGTGTGCTCGGCACCGTCGATCGACCGTGCCGCTACTCGCCGGTAACTTCGAGTATATTACCGCACGGTAACCGGGGGCAAGTGCGGTCAGTGCGGTGTGCGTCGCGTCAACGCGGAGCCGGCCAGCGCCACCCTCGGCCGCTGCTCCGCCGAGGGCGGCTGACCGTGGTTCGGCACGCCGTTGGTGCCGCCGCCGTCGTACGCCGCCGCCGCCGCGTTCGTGCCGCCGCCGTCGGCCGCCGCGTTCGTGCCGCCGCCGTTCGTGCGCACGCCGTTCGTGCCGCCGCCGTCGACGGCCGGAGCCCGTGTGGCGAGCACGTCGCCGGTCTCCCGGTGCGCCACCAGCACACCGAGCCGGAAGGCCACGGCGACCGCGTGCGCCCGGTCCCGCGCGTGCAACTTGCGCAGGATGCTCTTGACGTGCGTGCGGACGGTCTCCACGGACACGAACAGGGACTTGGCGATGGCCTGGTTCTCCAGCCCGTCGGAGATCAGCTGGAGCACCTGGTACTCGCGCCGGGACAGCGGCTGCCGGGCGGTCATCGTGTGCCGCACCCCCAGGCCCTGGGCCAGTGCGGCCAGTTCCGGGTCGAGATAGCGCCGTTCCAGGTGCGTGCGCCGCAGCGCGTCCAGCAACTGCTGGGGTTCGGCGGTGCGCAGCACCAGCCCGTGGATGCCCGAGGCCAGCGCTGTGGCCACGTAGCGCGGGCTGCGCAGCGGCTCGCGCACCACCGACAGCACCGTGCAGGACTCGTCGGCGCTGGTCAGCAGCTGCGCGAGGTGGCAGCGGGGGTCGAGCACGGCGTCGACCATGACCACGTCCGGCTTGAGCCGATCACACAGCGTCACGGCGCTGTGCAGGTTCGCGGTCATCGCGAGCAGCCGGACGCCGGCCGTGCGCTCGAACAGGGCGGTCAGGCCCTCGCGGAACAGCGGTACGGGGTCTATCGCGAGCACAGTGGTCGGCTTGCGGGCCGGGATAGCGCCGTTCGGCGTCCGGCTCCCCTGGGGGTCGGCACTGCTGGACATCCGCCGCTCCGTTCTCTCGCCCGATGGCTAGGGGACGACACGACCGGCGGAGCGTGACGGAACGAATCAGCGAAAACAGGTTATTGACAGCGAATGCCACCCGATCGGCCTAGCCTGCTGCGCCGAACCGACGAGCATGACCGTCCATTCGGTCACCCGTCCAGGACAGTGAGGTCCAGTTCCCGGAGCCGTTGCGGGTCGGTGAGCACGTCGATCGCGACGATCCGCCCGTCCGTGACGGTGAAGCCCATGATGGACAACACGGTCCCGCCCGTGGCGATGACGGCGCCGGCGGCCCCGTTGACCAGCGCGGGCCGGGCGAACCGCGAGAACCGCCGACCGACGGCCGACTGTGCGGCCACCGCCTCGGCACCGTTGAGGACGACCGTGAGGCGAGGGCGGGTCGTGCCGCCGTCGGCGCGCAACACGACGTCCGGGTCCAGCACGGCGACGAGCGCGTCGAAGTCACCGGCCTGGGATGC
The DNA here is from genome assembly GCA_963780635.1 of Candidatus Melainabacteria bacterium. Lineage (GTDB taxonomy): Bacteria > Actinomycetota > Actinomycetes > Mycobacteriales > Pseudonocardiaceae > DATEPR01. The sequence continues at coordinate 72,872 of CAWACW010000011.1, read as the reverse complement.
CGCGAAGAAGGCGTCGACCACAGCGCGTTGCCGGGCCAGGTCCGGATCGGGCACCGGAGCCTGCCCCTGCACCCGCCGCCGGGCGCGACTGGCGAGTTGCCGGGCCGCGGTCGGGGTCCGCTCGATCATCGGGGCGATCTCGTCGAACGGCACCTGGAACATGTCGTGCAGCACGAACGCCAGCCGCTCGGCGGGCGCGAGGGTGTCGAGCACCACGAGCAGGGCCAGCCCGACCGAGTCGGCCAGCAGCGCTTGCTGCTCGGGATCGACCCCGCTGTCCGGGCTGACGATCGGGTCGGGCACGTGCAGCGTCTCCTCGCGCTTGCGCGAGCGCAGGGCGTTGAGGCAGACGCGGGCCACCACGGTCGTCAACCAGGCGTCGAGGTTCTCGACGGCGGCGGTGTCGGCGCGGCTGACCCGCAACCAGGCGTCCTGCACGGCGTCCTCGGCCTCGCTGACCGAGCCGAGCATCCGGTAGGCCACGGCGCGCAGCCGGGTGCGCTGCTCGGCGAACAGCTCCGTCAACCAGTCCTGCTCGACTGTCACGTTTCCTCCTCGCCGGGTGTCTGAGTTCCAGACACGCGAAATCGACCCGATCTGACACAACTGGGAGAAACCATGACCATTCTGCTGACCGGTGGCACGGGCACCCTCGGCCGCCTCCTGACGCCGATGCTGACCGACGCGGGCCGCCGGGTCCGGGTGCTCAGCCGCCATCCGCAGGAGCCCGCGCCGGGTGTCGAGTACGTGACAGGTGACCTGGCGACCGGCTCGGGGGTGTCGGCGGCTGTGGCGGGTGTCGAGACGATCGTGCACTGCGCGGGCTCGGCGAAGGGCGACGCGGAGAAGGCCAGGAATCTGGTGCGAGGTGCGGCGGGTTCGACGGTCCGGCACCTGGTCTACATCTCGGTGGTCGGCGCGGACCGGGTGCCGGTGAGCAGTGGCCTGGACCGGGCGATGTTCGGCTACTTCGAGGCGAAGGGCGCGGCGGAGGACATCGTCGCGGAGTCGGGTCTGCCGTGGACGACGCTGCGCGCGACGCAGTTCCACGAGCTGCTGTTCACGACAGTCAGCCAGCTCGCGAAACTCCCGATCGTGCCGGTCCCGGTAGGGAGGTTCCAACCGATCGACGGCGCGGAAGTGGCAACCCGCCTGGCCGAACTGGCCCTGGGAGCGCCGGCCGGACTGGTCCCGGAAATGGGTGGGCCACAGGTGTACGAGCTGATGGACGTGGTGCGGGACTACGTCCGGCGGACCAACCGGCACCGGCTGCTGCTGCCGATGAAAGCCCCTGGCCAGGCAGCCAAAGCGGTCCGCGCCGGAGCCACCCTCACACCCGGCCACGCGGTGGGCCGACGAACCTGGGAAGACTTCCTGGCCGACCGCCTGGAGCAGGAGCGTGCCCACTCGCACTGACCACGTCGCCGGCCGCGGCCCCGGGTACCTATGGCGGTCCAACGAGGACTTAGCACTCTTACCCGGGCACCGCGGCCGACGATTGACTGCAGGGCACCACCGCGGTCGGGCGGCCCGTGCCGTTGCGGCTGTGGACCTCAAGACCCGAGGGGGACGTCATCATGGCACTCGGTATCTACTTCACGCCCCAGGGCTTCACACCGGCGATCTACGACAAGGTCGTCCAGGAACTCGACAACGCGGGCCTGGGCTTCGGCTCGACACCCGGCCGCACGTTCCACTGCGCCATGGACGTAGGCGGATCCATCCAGGTGTTCGACGTGTGGGAGTCGATGGAGCAGTTCGAGAAGTTCGGCGAGACGATGATCCCCACCATGAAGAAGCTGGGCGTCGACCCCGGCGAACCGCAGGTCACCACCGTCCACAATGTGCAGCACGGCTAGCGCACCTGGCCGGCGTCATGCCCAGCTGGTCCGTGGATCGCGGCCCTGTACGGCCGCCTCACCCACCTGACCGGCTCACCCGTCGTGGCGCTCGATCGCGCCATCGCCATCGCCATCGCTCCGATGCCGGCCTGCGCATCGTCGACCGACCGTGCATCGTCGCCCGCACTCGACCAGGTCCGAACTCCTGCGACGCCTCAGGCGCCTTCTCCGTGCCGTCCAGTCACACGACCGGGTGGTGTTGTGGGCAATCCTGTGGACACAACTCCGGCATGTCGCGAACGGGCTGCGTCTGAGCCCTGGGCCTGGCCAGACCCCGGGTCCTGTCGATACCGGCCGGGGTCTTGGTCGCATGTGGCGAGGCCATTGCCGCTGGTGACGCAGGTCCAGCGTCCGCGCCGCCGAGTCGCCGCCCCTCCGAGAATGCGCCATCATTCGCTGCCAACCGCGTGCGAGGCAGCGTCCCCGTTCGCCGAAGCGGTGCGCGCCACCGTGATGCCCGGATTCGCGGCGATCGCCGACGATTTCGACGAGCCATACCGGCAATGGGAGAGATGAGAGCGTTGCGTGTCCTGACCACCACGACCTGGTGGCCAACGAATGACCAACCCAACGTGGCGCCGTTCAACGTCGCGCACGCCAAGGCGATCGCCCGGCACCACGACGTGCGGGTGGTCCGCATCCAGCGCGTCGTCGAGCCCCGCACCGACGTCACGGACCCGCGCAGCGGGCTGCCGCTGACCACGGTGTCGGCGAACCCGCGCGACCCGATCGCCACCGCCCGCAGCCTCAACGAGCTGCGCAAGCTGGCCAAGGACGCCGACGTCATCCACACCATGGCCTATGACGCGGTCACCGTGCTCGCCCCGCTGGCACCGCTGATCAGCAAGCGCTGGGTGCACACCGAGCACTGGAGCATGTTCGTCAAGGACAACGCCACGGGCGTGCCGTCCCGGGTGAGGAAGTCGATGCGGCTGCCGCGCAAGATCACCGCGGTGACCCAGGACCTCGCCGACGCCATCGAGCCGTACGCGCGCCCGGGCGCCTTGAGCGTGGTGCCGTGCATCCTCGACGACTCGTTCGACGCCGCGCCCCAGCCCAGCTGGGAGCCGCTCAAGCTGGTGGCGGTCAGCGCGCTGATCCCGCGCAAACGCCCACTGCTCGCCGTGGACACCGTCCGCCGGCTGATCGACGGTGGCATGAACGTGCACCTGACCTGGGTCGGCGACGGCCCGCTGCGCGAGGACATGCTGCGCCGCGCCAAGGAACTCGGCGTCGAGGCCAATGTGGAACTGACCGGTTTCGTGCAACCCGACAAGGTGGCCGAGCACGTCCGCCAGGCCAACATGTTCTTCCTGCCGACCGAAGTGGAGAACTTCCTGACCTCGGCCGCCGAATCGCTCGCGTGCGGCCGTCCGGTGGTCGTACCGAACACCGGCGGCTTCACCGACTACATCACCGCGAACAACGGCGTGATCACCGAGGACGAAACCGCCCAGGGGTTCGCCAAGGCCGTGTGCGAGGCCGCCGCCCGGCTCAAGGACGAGTCGCCGGAGTCGATCCGCGCGACGGTCATCCCGAAGTTCTCCTTCGACACCGTCGGCGACCAGTTCGACGCGATCTACCGCAGTCTGGAGTCCTGATCACGGGATGCGTGGCTGATGGCGCCGACGTCTCGGACGCCGCGAAGCTCAGGCAGGGCACGATGCGCGGAACGGCGCGGCCGGCCGTCGTCATCCTCAGTGTGTCGGGTAGGCGTCGTTGTTGCGGTAACGGCCCGACGTGCCCGGCGATACGTTGATCGTGACGGAGGCGGCTGGTTGGCTGGTGGAGGTTCGGAACGACGACGTGAACACCTTCTTCAGCGTCACGTACCTGCTGCATCGCGTGTGCGGGATCTCATTGGCTGACGCCTCGCGGACGATGATTCAGGTGCATGAGAGGCGGCGCGCCGAGGTCGGTCGGTTCACGAGCCAGGACGAGGCTGAGCAGCTCGCCGCACGACTCCAGAAAGTCGGATTGCACGCCATGGTTCGGGGTCCGCGGTGAGTGAGAGCACGCACTACGGCCCTTTCTACGTGCAGAACCAGCTCCGCGTGGTCCCCCTGCCGGGCTGCGTCATGGTGGACCTGTCGGACGACGCCTTGACGGTGTTCCGGCAGGCGCTGGAGCAGCTGGCTGGGCTGCTGGAGCGTGGGGATGTGATCAAGTCGCGTCGTCGCGCGTTCGGGCTTGGCCGACGGGTCTCAGCAGATGACGTGCTGGCGCAGATGTTCCCCGACGCGTACGCCGATGCTGCGTCGGCGGACGAGTTCCGGCAGCGGCACAGGGCGGCCATGCAAGGCGATGTGATTGCCGCCACCCGGCGATTACTCGACTGGGATGGTGTCGCGCCCGCGTACCTGAGCGGTCAGGACGTCGATGACTGGCTGATGGTGCTCGGCGTGGCGCAGTTCCTGTTCGTCTCGCGCAGACGAGGGCTGCTGACGTCGTCACCTGGTGCGCCGACACAGCGCTGGCTGTCCTACCTCCAGGACCAATTGGTAAGGGCAGTATGCCCACAGTTGCCGGCCGAGGTTGGTGGCGCGTTCCAGACAGGCCCATAAGTCACCGGCGTCCGCCACTGGACGCAGCGGCAGTTTGTGCGTTGGCGCGGAGCGTCGACGGGCGTCGATCGCCACGCCCAGCTCGATCAGCTCGACCACGTCGGCGATCGGCACGGCGCGGTGCTCGACGACAGGCGGTCTCTGAAGCACCAGTCGGTGCGCAGCCTGCCGACTGTCGTTGGGCGTCGGCGCTGGTCAGCCGTTTGGCAGGTAGGGCAGCGGGATGCCTTGATGTTGCTGGGCAGTCCGGGTCGGCCCCTGAAGCGGATCCCTTGACTACCAACCTGTTCCCTCTCCGACACTGTCCACTCGGGATTGACCAACAATGAGCATACCCACCAACGACGATTAGTCGGCAAGTGCCCAACCGGGTGGCCGTGTTCAGTGCACGGGGCGGAAGTGCCCGCGTTGCAAACGGTTTGGCACGTACGCACTCACCTCGCTGATCTGTGACCGGTGTGCTGGTGCGCTGCCTCTTGCGTTCGCGCTGTCGATCACGGTCGTGTTCGGGGTGACAACTGATGGGCGGGCACTCGTTCGGCGTCCTGATGCTGGCTGCGGATGGTCTCGGCGTCGTCGTGGGGGCCGGCGAAGCTCGGGCACGCTCTCGCGAGTCTCTCTGAGGTAGTGGGGCGGCCGCAGTGGTGTTCGCCGTGTCGTGGCTGGTCATCAAAGCCCCGCCGTGGTTAGTGCGGCAGGCTGTCGCGCACCAACCGCACGAGTCTCACCGTGCTTGTCGTGGGGGCACGGTGGCACTGGCTCGGGGTGGCTCTCTCCGGTTGTCGTCGTAGGTGCGGTCACGGTGTCGCTCGCGGCCTGACGGCCGGCGTGCCGTCCGGGCCCGTGCCTGCGGGCGTGGTGGCGGCGCTGGCGGCTCTACGAGCCCAAGCTGCCGACAAGAAGATCGCGGGCCGGGCTGGTGGACGAGCGCTGGGCAGGGGAGCGCAACAACTCACCCGGTGACGACGAGGACGGCGGCACTGCCAGGGCTCGGGTCCGCCATTGGCACGGCCGGTGCCACAGACGCCAGAGGGGCTGCCTCCCTTGATCGGGAGACAGCCCCTCTGACCTGCAAGAACAAGTTCCGAGCGGATGACGGGAATCGAACCCGCATCCTCAGCTTGGGAAGCTGATGTTCTACCATTGAACTACATCCGCGAACCGGCTGGGCAAGAATACACGGCTCGGTGGGCGGGTCCAGCGTGCCGCCCGGCTAGGGTTGCGTCCGTGTTGCTGAGTGACCGGGACCTACGCAAAGAGCTCGACGCCGGGCGGCTGGTGATCGATCCGTACGAGCCGGCCATGCTCCAGCCGTCGAGTGTCGACGTGCGGTTGGACCGCTACTTCCGGGTGTTCGACAACACCAGGTACACCCACATCGATCCGTCCATCCAGCAGGACGAGCTGACCTCGCTGGTCGAGCAGAGCGATGAGGACGAGCCGTTCGTGCTGCATCCGGGCGAGTTCGTGCTGGGTTCGACGTACGAGCGGGTCGCGCTGCCCGACGACCTGGCGGGGCGGCTGGAGGGCAAGTCCTCGCTGGGGCGCCTCGGGCTGCTGACGCACTCGACCGCGGGTTTCATCGACCCCGGGTTCAGCGGCCACATCACGCTGGAACTGTCCAACGTGGCCAACCTGCCGATCACGTTGTGGCCGGGCATGAAGATCGGCCAACTGTGCCTGTTCCAGCTGACCAGCCCGGCCGAGCACCCGTACGGCTCGGCCCAGGCAGGGTCGCGCTACCAGGGGCAGCGTGGGCCGACGCCATCCCGCGCCTACCTGAACTTCCACCGCGTCGACACCCGCCGCGAACCCTGAGCCGTGACCAGGGCTTTCCCTGACGCGCCAACGCATCGCCCGTCCCTGGAGTCGAACCGACCGGGGGATCGGGGGGACGATGGGCATGAGGGCGGGGCTACCGCTGACGGTGGCGGCGGGGCTCGTGCTGGCCGCGTGCGTGGTGAGCGTGGGTGCCGGCACGACTCCGTCCCGGCCGATCGATCAGGTGAATCTGACGATCACGGTCGTGTCCGATCGAGTGATCACGCCCACCGGTAGTGGGAAAGCTGACCCACCTCTACCCAAGGTCGCGGCGGCCGGGCATACGCTGCGGGCCACCACGAGTAGCGGAAACGCCGCGGACCGGCCTGGCCGTTGTGACCTGGACCACGTAATCTCGGGAACACCGCCGGCCTCCCACCCGTTGTACGTGCAGAAAGGTTGAGCGCGGTAGGCTCAAGTCCACACCCGGATCATCCGGGCTGGGCGCCGCCACTGCGCGGCACACCAACGCACATCAGGAGGGACTTTCATGGCGCGAGCGGTCGGCATCGACCTGGGGACGACCAACTCTGTCGTCGCCGTCCTCGAAGGCGGTGAGCCGACGGTGATCGCCAACTCCGAGGGTTCGCGAACCACACCATCTGTGGTCGCGTTCGCGAAGAACGGCGAGGTGCTGGTCGGTCAACCGGCGAAGAACCAGGCAGTGACCAACGTCGACCGGACCATCAGGTCCGTCAAGCGACACATGGGCACGACCTGGAGCACCGAGATCGACGGCAAGGGCTACACCGCGCAGGAGATCAGCGCCCGCGTGCTGATGAAGCTCAAGCGCGACGCCGAGTCCTACCTCGGCGAGGAGATCGCCGACGCCGTGATCACCGTCCCCGCGTACTTCGAGGACGCACAGCGGCAGGCCACCAAGGAGGCCGGGCAGATCGCCGGCCTGAACGTGCTGCGGATCGTGAACGAGCCGACCGCGGCCGCCCTGGCATACGGCCTGGACAAGGGCGAGAAGGAACAGACGATCCTGGTCTTCGACCTCGGTGGCGGCACGTTCGACGTGTCCCTGCTGGAGATCGGCGACGGCGTGGTCGAGGTCCGGGCCACCAGTGGTGACAACCACCTCGGTGGCGACGACTGGGACCAGCGGATCGTCGACTGGCTGGCCGAGAAGTTCAAGGCAGGCAACGGGATCGACCTGTCGCGCGACAAGATGGCCATGCAGCGCATCCGGGAGGCGGCGGAGAAGGCGAAGATCGAGCTGTCCAGCTCGAACAGCGCCTCCATCAACCTGCCCTACATCACGGTGGACGGCGACAAGAACCCGCTGTTCCTCGACGAGACGCTGTCCCGTGCGGAGTTCCAGCGCATCACCAGCGACCTGCTGGACCGCTGCCGGGCGCCGTTCAACAACGTCATCAAGGACGCCAGCATCAAGATCGGCGCCATCGACCACGTGGTGCTCGTGGGTGGTTCCACCCGCATGCCCGCGGTGAGCGACCTGGTCAAGGAGCTGACCGGCGGCAAGGAGCCGAACAAGGGCGTCAACCCGGACGAGGTCGTCGCCGTCGGTGCCGCACTGCAGGCCGGTGTGCTCAAGGGTGAGGTCAAGGACGTCCTGCTGCTGGACGTCACCCCGCTGTCCCTCGGTATCGAGACCAAGGGCGGCGTGATGACCAAGCTCATCGAGCGCAACACCACGATCCCGACGAAGCGCTCCGAGATCTTCACCACGGCCGACGACAACCAGCCGTCCGTGCAGATCCAGGTCTTCCAGGGTGAGCGCGAGATCGCGGCCTACAACAAGAAGCTGGGCATGTTCGAGCTGACCGGCATCGCGCCGGCGCCGCGCGGCATCCCGCAGATCGAGGTCACCTTCGACATCGACGCGAACGGCATCGTCCACGTCAACGCGAAGGACACCGCGACCGGCAAGGAACAGGGCATGACCATCACCGGTGGTTCGGCTCTGCCCCGCGACGACATCGACCGCATGGTCAAGGACGCCGAGGCCCACGCCGACGAGGACAAGCGCCGCCGCGAGGAGGCCGAGGTCCGCAACCAGGCCGAGACTCTCGTCTACCAGACGGAGAAGTTCGTCAAGGAGAACGACGAGAAGATCCCGTCCGACATCAAGGACAAGGTCAACTCGGCGATCAAGGACGCGAACGAGGCCCTGAAGGGCACCGACATCGAGGCCATCAAGTCGGCCGTCGAGCGGTTGTCCACCGAGGCGCAGGCGATCGGCCCGGCCATCTACGGCCAGCAGGGTCCGGGCGCCGGTGCCGACGGTGGCGCCCCGAACGATGCCCCGGGTGCGGACGCCGGTTCGGCCGGCGGTGAGGACGTCGTGGACGCCGAGATCGTGGACGAGGGCGACAAGAAGTGACCACACCGAACGAGGGACGGGGCAAGGATCCTCGGCCGGGCACGCAGCCGACGCAGGGCGAAGAGCCCCACGTGGTGGTGCGCGACCGCAGGCGGATCGATCCGGAGACCGGCCAGGTTCGGCCCCCGTCCGCCGTCGACGAGGCGGCGGACGGGGACCCGGCACCCGGTGCGGACACCGGGTTGCCGGGCTTGCCGGCCGATGAGCCGGACGACGATCAGGACGAGCTGCGCGCCCAGGTGGCCGAACGTACGGCCGACCTGCAGCGGCTGACCGCCGAGTACGCGAACTACCGCAGGCGCGTCGAACGCGACCGCGAGGTCGTGGTGTCCTCGGCCAAGGCAGGTTTGGCGACGGAGCTGCTGTCCGTGCTCGACGACGTCGAGCGGGCCGCGGCGCACGGTGACCTCACCGGCGCGTTCAAGGCGGTGGCCGACAAGCTGGTGGCTGTCCTGCAGCGGTCCGGCCTGGAGCCCTTCGGGCAGGACGGCGAGCCGTTCGACCCGTCGGTGCACGAGGCCGTCCAGCACGACACGTCGCCGGACGTCACCGGCCCGACCGTCACCGCGGTGCTGCGCCGGGGCTATCGCTTCGGCGACCGCGTGGTGCGGGCGGCGCTGGTCGGCGTGACCGATCACGAGTCCGGCGGCGGTCCCGCACCGAGCGGCGGGCCCGAAGCGGATGTGATCGAGAGTGAGATCGACAGCGAGTCGGTCGGCCCTCATGGCAAGTCCGGACACTGAGTTCGTTCGACAGCGGAGGGGAGGAGACGCCCGGTGAGCGCGAGGGACTGGATCGACAAGGACTTCTACAAGGAGCTGGGCGTCTCCTCCTCCGCGTCGGCGGACGAGATCAAGAAGGCCTACCGCAAGCTGGCCCGGGAACTGCACCCGGACGCGAACCCGGGTGACGCCAAGGCCGAGGCCCGGTTCAAGTCGGTGTCCGAGGCCTACGGGGTGCTCTCCGACCCCGCCAAGCGCAAGCAGTACGACGAGGCCCGCAGCATGTTCGGCTCGGGCGCGTTCCGGCCCGGCGGCGGCGGTTTCGGCGGCGGTGGCGGTACCGGTGGCTTCGATCTCGGCGACCTGTTCGGTGGCGGAGCCCCCGCCGGCGCCGGCACCTCGACCGGCGGTCTGGGTGACCTGCTGGGCGGGTTGTTCGGCCGAGGTCGCGGCGGTGCCGCCGGGCCGACGGCGGCCAGCAGGGCTCGGCGTGGCGCCGACGTGGAGACCGACATCCGCATCGACTTCGTCGAGGCGGTGCACGGCGCCACGGTGCCGCTACGGCTGTCCAGCCCGGCCACCTGCGAGACGTGTCATGGCTCGGGGGCGCGGCCCGGCACGACGCCGCGCACCTGCCCCACGTGTGACGGCAACGGTCTGGTGACCCGCAGCCAGGGTGCGTTCGCGTTCAGCGAGCCGTGCGCCGACTGCCGGGGCACCGGCCGCCTGGTGGACAACCCGTGCCCGGACTGTGGTGGCACTGGCACCAACACCAAGACCAGGCCGCTGACCGTGCGCATCCCGTCCGGCGTCGACGACGGGCAACGCATCCGGGTACCCGGCAAGGGCGAACCGGGCGGCAGCGGCGGCCCGAACGGTGACCTGTTCGTGCGGGTGCACGTCAGCCCGCACCAGGTGTTCGGCCGTTCCGGCAACGACCTGACACTGTCGGTGCCGGTGACCTTCCCGGAACTGGCGCTGGGCACCACGCTCACGGTCCCGACGCTGGACGACGAGAAGCGAGTCACCCTGAAGGTCGGCGCGGGCACGCGCAGCGGCCGCACCTTCCGGGTGCGCAACCGCGGTATCGCCCGGCGGGACGGCCGCACCGGAGATCTGTTGGTCACGGTGACCGTCGACGTACCGGCCACGCTGAGCGACAAGGCCACCAAGGCGTTGGCCGAGTACGCCGACGTCACGAAGGACCACGATCCACGCGCTGAGCTGAACCGACTGCTCGGGGGTGCCTGATGAAAATCGACATCCGCTCGTTGTTCCCGCCGGGTGCCGATGAGGACACCCCGGTGTTCGTGATCTCCGTGGCGGCGCAACTGTCCGGCCTGCACGCGCAGACGCTGCGCAGCTACGACCGGCTCGGCCTGGTCACGCCCGGCCGCGCGTCCGGCGGCGGCAGGCGCTATTCGGCCCGGAACATCGCGGTGCTCCGTGAGGTGCAGCGGCTGTCCCAGGAGGAGGGCGTCAACCTCGCCGGGATCAAGCGGATCATCGACCTGGAGAACGAGGTCGACGCGCTGCGCTCGCGGGTCACCGAACTGATCGAGGAGCTGGCCTCGGCGCACGCGGCTGCCGAGCAGGCGGCCGCGGCGGTGCATGCCTCCTACCGCAGGGACCTGGTCCCGGTCCGCCAGCAGACGGCCCTGGTCGTCTGGAAGCCCCAGCGGCACTGACCCACCCGCTCTGCCACCCCGCCCGGTCCACGGGTCGGCGTCGCGGCACCACCGCGACTCCGGTCCGGGGCCGGGCGGTCGCGTGTCCGGGAAACGGTCAGTCGATGGTGAACGGGTCGTACGAGATCCGGTCCAACGGCGTGCCCGCCACGAGCATGCGGGACACCGTGGAGCGGATCATCGCGGGCGACCCGGCGACCAGGACGTCCCGATCGGCCCACGCGCCGTACTTGGTGACGATGTCGGCCAGCGTGCCGTGCTCGGCGTTGCGCGTGCCGGGGTGCTGCTCCAGCACCGGCACGACGGTGAGCCACGGGTTGGTGCCCGCCATCTGGTGCAGGTGCTCCAGCGAGTAGAGATCGTCCTCGTTGCGGCCGCCGTAGAACAGGTGCACGCGCGGGTTCTCGCCCCACTGTGTGAGGTCGTCGAGCAGCGCCAGCATCGTGGCGATACCGGTGCCACCGGCCACCATCAGCACGTCCCGCTCGGAGTCCCGGCTCACCGAGAGCCGGCCGAGCGGCGGACCGATCCGCCACATGTCGCCGACGTGGGCGTGCGCGACCATCGCCTGGCTGACCCAGCCGCCCGCCACTCCTCGGACGTGGAATTCGAGGACACCGTCCTCGCGGGGGGCGTTGGCGGGTGTCATGTACCGCCAGAGGCGGGGCCGCTGCGGCACCTCGACGCTCAGGTACTGGCCCGGCTCGAACGACACCGGGTAGTCGGGCTGCACGCGGATCCTGGCCAGGTCCCAGCCGAGCCGCTGGTGGTCGATCACCTGGGCGGGCCAGAACGCGGGCCCTTCGTCGGCGGCCGCCGACTCCAGCATGGCCCTGGCCATCACCGTGTAGGCCTCGGCCCAGGCGCGCTCGACGGCCGGGGTCCACGCCTTGCCGCTGTACCGCTTGATCGCGGCCAGCAGGGCGGTGCCGACCGCCTCGTACTGCGCGCTGACCACGCCGAACTTGCGGTGGTCACGGCCCAGCTGGCGGAGGAACGGCATCAGCTCGTCCGGCCGGTCGATCATCTGCACGAGGTGCACGAGCGCCCGCATGAGCCGGCTGCGCTGCAGCTCCATGTTGATCGGGAACATCTCCCGGGCGGCCGGGTTGAGTGTGAACAACATGCCGTAGAAGAACTGGGCGATCTCGTCATGGCGCGCTTCAACCCGCGCCCAGCTCTCCCTGACCAGGCGCACCATCGCTGTGGCACCGGTCGTGGGGGGTCGTCTGGGCGGCTGCGCGGGCACGGGGTTGACTACGGCGTTTGCTGTCATGGTCGGGGCGAAGTCTCCACCTTGACGTGGGGCGTCGGCAAGACTCCCCTGCTGCGTTCTGACTGTCCCCCGACAGGTCGACCCTAGCTCGCAATCGGCGAACCTTGGGACTTGACTGCACCTTCGGGTGACATTTGATTACTTTCCGTATGCATGGACTCAGCGAACGAGCGAACCTCCCCCCCGGCTCGTGAGTTGATCTCGGCAACGGTGTAGTCAAGGCGATCGTGACCTCAGACCAGCCCACCCCGACGGGCACGGCGACTCCGGATGTCCACCAGCTCGAACTGGCCGAAGAGTCGTCGGACACACCCGGTGACCGAACGCCCGAACCGCCCCGGAGAGCAGAACTCGCCCACGGCAACGAACAGCCGGATATCACCCAGGTGGACGACCCATTGGCCGGGGAATGCCCGGTCCAGCACGGCTCCGCGGGTGAGCATCTGCTCCAGGCGGCATACGGCACCACGGCCCGCGCGCAGCGGTTCTACAACGACCAGGTCCTCGACCACCTGAACCCGAGGATGACCGAGTTCGCCGGCCGAATGGAGATGGCGTTCATCGCGACCGCCGACGCCAGCGGCGAATGCGACTGCTCACTGCGCGCCGGCCCGGCCGGGTTCATCCACGTGCTCGACGAGAAGACGCTGGCCTACCCGGAGTACCGCGGCAACGGAGTGCTGGCCAGCCTGGGCAACATCAGCGAGAACGCACAGATCGGCGTGCTGATGGTGGACTTCGTCACCGACCTGATCGGGCTGCACGTGAACGGCACCGCGAGCATCGTGGAGGACTCCGCGCTCCGCGGCGAGCACCCTGACCTGCCTGTGGACATCGAGCGCGGGCGCACGCCCGAACGGTGGGTGCTGGTGCACGTCGTCGAGGCGTACATCCACTGTCGCAAGCACATCCCGCGGATGGTGCCGGTGGACCGCGTCCGCGGCTGGGGCACCGACGACCCGCTGCCCAAGGGTGGGGACTACTTCGGCGCGAAGGCCGAGCAGGCGCTGGCCACACCCGTCTGAGCCCTACCGCCAACCATCCACAAGCCCTGTGCACAACCTGTGGACAAACCGCCGCAGGCTGTGCACAGCGTGCACACTCGTCACACTATCCAGCTAATCCGGCACAATAATCAGGTTGAGCGGAACACACTCAACTTTTCTGACGTTGTGCAAGTCGGAACGGCTCTCGCGGCGGAGGCGGGCACACTGCTCGCAGTGGTCCCCGCGCGGGCCGGGTTCTGGACACGGGTTCTCATGGGTATCTCGACGAGGTGAGGGATGGACGCTTTCAACCCGACGACGAAGACACAGCAGGCGATCTCCTCGGCGGCGCAGGCCGCCACGGTGGCCGGTAATCCGGACATCGGGCCGGAGCACCTGCTGAGTGGCCTGTTGGCGCAGGCCGACGGGCTGACCGCCCCGCTCCTGTCGGCCGTCGGCGCCGATCCGAACGTGGTGCGCGCCGAGCTGGAGCGGCTCTCGCAGGCTCTGCCGTCGGCCACCGGCGCCACGGTCTCGTCGCCGCAGTTCTCGCCGGCCGCCGTCCGCTCGCTGACCTACGCGCAGCGGCTGGCCACCGAGATGGGCGACGAGTACGTGTCGACCGAGCACCTGCTCACCGGCATCGCCGCCGAGGGCGCGGCCGTGGCCGAGCTGCTGCGCAGGCACGGGGCCACCGCCGAGGCGCTGCGTGATGCCTTCACCAAGGTGCGCGGGTCCGCCCGGATCACCAGCCCCGACCCCGAGGGCACCTACCAGGCGCTGGAGAAGTACGGCGTCGACCTCACCGAGCGCGCCCGCGCGGGCGCCCTCGACCCGGTGATCGGCCGGGACGCGGAGATCCGCCGGGTGGTGCAGGTGCTCTCCCGGCGGACCAAGAACAACCCGGTGCTGATCGGCGAACCCGGCGTCGGCAAGACCGCGATCGTCGAGGGCCTTGCCCAGCGGGTGATCGCCGGTGACGTGCCGGAGTCGCTGCGCGGCAAGCGGGTCGTCTCGCTGGACCTGGGCTCGATGGTGGCGGGCGCGAAGTACCGCGGTGAGTTCGAGGAGCGGCTCAAGGCCGTGCTCAAGGAGATCACCGACTCAGACGGGCCAGGTCATCACCTTCATCGACGAGCTGCACACCATCGTCGGTGCGGGCGCGACCGGCGAGGGCGCGATGGACGCGGGCAACATGATCAAGCCGATGCTCGCCCGGGGCGAGCTGCGCATGGTCGGCGCGACCACGCTGGACGAGTACCGCCAGCACATCGAGAAGGACGCCGCGCTGGAGCGGCGGTTCCAGCAGGTCATGGTCGGCGAGCCGAGTGTCGAGGACACCATCGGCATCCTGCGCGGCCTCAAGGAGCGCTACGAGGTGCACCACGGTGTCCGGATCATGGACAGCGCGCTGGTCTCCGCGGCCACCCTGTCCGACCGCTACATCACCGCCCGGTTCCTGCCCGACAAGGCGATCGACCTGGTCGACGAGGCGGCGTCCCGGCTGCGGATGGAGATCGACTCGCGGCCGGTCGAGATCGACGAGGTCGAGCGCGCGGTGCGCCGCCTGAGATCGAGGAGATGGCGCTGGCCAAGGAGCACGACCCGGCCTCCCAGGACCGGCTGTCCGCGCTGCGCGCCGAACTCGCCGAGAAGCGCGAGGGGCTGTCCGCGCTGACCGCCCGCTGGCAGAACGAGAAGACCTCGATCGAGAAGCGTCGCGCGAGCTCAAGGAGCAGCTCGAGGCCCTGCGCGGCGAGTCGGAGCGGGCCGAGCGCGACGCCGACCTCGGTCGCGTCGCGGAGCTGCGCTACGGCCGGATTCCCGCGCCGTGGAGAAGGAGCTCGCGGCAGGCCACCGAGTCGACGCGGGAGGGCGAGGTGATGCTCAAGGAGGAGGTCGGCCCGGACGACGTCGCCGACGTGGTGTCCGCGTGGACCGGCATCCCGGCGGGCAGGCTGCTGGAGGGCGAGACCGCGAAGCTGCTGCGCATGGAGGACGAGCTGGGTCGCCCGCGTGGTCGGTCAGGCCGAGGCCGTGCGCGCTGGTGTCCGACGCGGTACGCCGGGCGCAGGGCCGGCGTCGCCGACCCCGACCGGCCGACCGGCTCGTTCCTGTTCCTCGGCCCGACCGGTGTCGGCAAGACCGAGCTGGCGAAGGCGCTGGCCGCGTTCCTGTTCGACGACGAGCGGGCGATGATCCGCATCGACATGAGCGAGTACGCCGAGAAGCACTCGGTGGCCCGGCTGGTCGGTGCCCCGCCCGGTTACGTCGGTTACGACCAGGGTGGCCAGCTGACCGAGTCCGTGCGGCGGCGGCCGTACTCCGTGGTGCTGCTGGACGAGGTCGAGAAGGCGCACCCGGACGTGTTCGACGTGCTGCTGCAGGTGCTCGACGACGGCCGGCTGACCGACGGCCAGGGCCGGACGGTCGACTTCCGCAACACGATCCTGATCCTGACGTCCAACCTCGGCTCCGCAGTCATCACCGACCCGCAATCTCGACGACGCGGCCGCGCAAGGATGCCGTGCTGGAGGTGGTGCAACGCGCACTTCAAGCCGGAGTTCCTCAACCGGCTGGACGACATCGTGGTGTTCCACGCGCTGTCCACCGAGGAGCTGACGTCGATCGTGGACATCCAGCTGGGCTGGCTGGCCAGGCCGGCTGGCCCAGCGCAGGCTGACGCTGGATGTCACCGCGGCGGCCCGGGACTGGCTGGCGCTCAACGGATTCGACCCGGTGTACGGGGCGCGCCCGCTGCGCGGCTGGTGTCCTCGGCCATCGGTGACCAACTGGCCAAGGCCCTGCTGGCCGGGGAGATCCGCGACGGCGAGAGCGTGGCGGTCGAGGTCCGCGACGACAACACCGGCCTGGTGGTGTCGCGTGCGGACGAGACCACCGGCACGCCGCCCTTCACGGCGACCGCCGGCTGAGAGCCGTCGACCGGTCAACTGCCCCGAGCGTTGGCCGGTCGACGCAACTGTGGACGGCCACACCGGCAACGGTGTGGCCAACCGCGACCGATCGGGTGAACCCCGGCAGCGCGCTGTTCGCTGTCGCTGCCGCTGTTCGCTGTCAGCGCGCTGTTCGCTGTCAGCTCGCCAAGGCGGTTTTCGATCTCGGGGACAGCGCCCGCGACCGACCGGGTGAGCGAACATCCGGGCGTGAGCCGCGCCCCGATGGACGGCGGGTGGTGAGCGGGGGCGTGCCTGATTCACTTGGTCGGGTGATCTTGCCTGGGTGGGGCCACTGCTGGGCGTGTCCGCTGGTCGCCACCGTGGTGGGGATGGTGAGATCTCACCTCGCCAGGATGTGGTGGCCCCCGCTTGGGGCACCCGGCTGGGCCGCATGGTGGGCGGACATGTCACGAGTTGGTCCCGTGAGACAACTGGCCGGCTGTCGATCTTCGCGGCGAATCGATTCACCGCTACCCTCGTGTCCGTGGGCATTCCGGCCTGGGTGTGGTTCACGATCGCGGCGGCAGCGTTGGTCGCCGGATTCGTCCTGCTCGGACGGGATCGAGCCACCCGGACGGCGCGCAACCGAGAACGTCGGCGGTGGGCGGCGCTGCGGGGTTGGCAGTTCGCCGAGACGGACCACGTACTGCTCACCCGGTGGCACGGCGGCGCGATCGCGTACTACGGCGACGGGGTCGCCAGGGACGTGGTGGCCGGGTCGACGTTCACGGCCGACGGACGCCGTCAGGTCTATGTCGCCGACTACGAGACCACCGGCAAGGTCAACTCGGTGCTGGTCGGGGTGCGGTGCCGGCAGCCGGTCGGCGTCCTGATCGAGCTGTGGCTGCCGAGTGTCCCGTTCCAGCGTGAGCAGATGCCGGACCTGCTGGGCCCGATCGGGCCGCGCTACGCGTTCGTGTCCGATCTGGCCGCGGCACGCGCGCTGATCACACCGGACCTGGTCGAGGCGGCCGAAGAGGTCGGCGGCGACGTGACGGTGATGTGGCTGGAGGAGGACTGGGTCCTCGCCGCGGCACCACCGCAGGCCAGCCCGGCCCGCCTGGAGCGGCTGCTGCGCGACCTGGGCGAACTGGCCGACATCGTGGACCCCCTGGAACTCGACGGCCGCCAGCCCGAGAAGCCCCACCAGGACACCAGCCACGGCAACTCGGCGAATTCCGCCTGACACTCGCGCCGGATCGCCCTTCCTCACCACACCAGCCGGCCCGCGCGATACCCGTGTGCCTGCCCGCCACGGGCGAGGCATCACCTTGGCGGCGGGTCGCCGGACCCGCGACTCGGCGGCCTCGCCGCAGCCGGCGCCGCTCTGTCGCCGCTCTCTCGCCGCGGCCTCGGCGGACCGCAGAGCCGCTCGCCACGACCGCCCCGCCGGATCTCGCCTGGCCGCGCAGCGCCCACGCGTGACCAAGCGCACCGATCCGGGGGCCGGGGCGCGTTCGCGAGCGGGCTGGGAGTGGGTGGGCGCGCATTAGGGTGGTGGCCGTGGCGGAGAGCATCGTGGTGGACCAGGCGGGCAAGGTCGAGTTGGCTCGGTTGGTGCGCGAACTGGCGGTCGTGCACGGAAAGGTCACGCTGTCCTCCGGTGCGGTGGCCGACTACTACGTCGATCTGCGCCGGGCGACCCTGCACCATGCGGCCGCGCCGCTGATCGGCACGCTGCTGCGCCAGCTGACCGCCGACTGGGACTTCACCGCGGCGGGCGGTCTGACGCTGGGCGCCGATCCGGTGGCGACCGCGATGCTGCACTCGGCGGCCGCCGCGGGCGAAGCGCTCGACGCGTTCGTGGTCCGCAAGGCGACCAAGGAACACGGGATGCAGCGGCGGATCGAGGGCGTCGACGTCGTCGGGCGGCGGGTGCTGGCCGTCGAGGACACCTCCACGACCGGGAGCAGCGTGCTGACGGCCGTCGAGGCGCTGCGTGAGGCAGGCGCGGACGTCGTCGGTGTGGCGACCGTCGTCGACCGGAACACCGGTGCGCGCGAAGCGATCGAGGCCGCCGGGCTGCCCTACCGCTACCTGCTGGATCTGGCCGATCTCGGGCTGTGACGTCGCGGCACATTCGTGATGAACACGGGACAAGCGTCTTGTTGAGCGCACCCCCGTGTCCATGATCAACGGTTATCCTGAAAAGGGGGAGGGATAGTCATGATCGGGCGCGTGTTGGACGACATCACCGTGGCCGTGCACTACGGGGTGATGGCCTACATCGTTTTCGGGGGATTCCTGGTGTGGCGGTGGCGATGGACGCTGCCGATCCACGTGCTGGCGATCGTCTGGGCGGTGATCAGCCTGGTCGTCGCGGTCGAGTGCCCGCTGACCTGGCTGGAGAACTACTTCCGCCACCTCGGCGGCCTGCCGCCGCTGCAGGGTGGCTTCATCGACACCTACATCACCGGTGTCCTCTACCCGAGCAACGCGGTGCTGGTGGTGCAGGTGATCGTCGGCGTGATCGTGGTCGTGTCGTGGGTGGGCATCGCGCTGCGCTCGCCGCGTCGGCACCGGGCCACACTCGCCTGACCGGCGGTTCTACCGTTACCCGGTGACCACGGCAGATCCTGGACCCACCGAGTGGACTTCCCAGCACGACGTCGGTGTCGGCCCGTGGCCGGGTGAGCCACCGTCGGATCCGCGCTATGACCCCGAACTGCTCGCCGAGGGCGACCGCCGCAACGTGGTGGACGCCTACCGGTACTGGCGGCGCGAGGCGATCGTGGCCGATCTGGACACCCGCAGGCACGACTTCCATGTGGCGATCGAAAACTTCCAGCACGACATGAACATCGGCACCGTCGTCCGCACCGCCAACGCGTTCGCCGCCCAGGCCGTGCACATCGTGGGCCGCAAACGGTGGAACCGCCGGGGCGCGATGGTGACCGATCGCTACCAGCACGTGATGCATCACCCGGACGTGGCCGCGCTGGGCGAGTTCGCCCGCACGGCGGGGCTCGCGATCGTGGCCGTGGACAACACTCCCGGCTCCGTGCGGGTCGAGGACACCGAACTGCCGCGCAACAGCCTGTTGCTGTTCGGGCAGGAGGGCCCCGGGCTCAGCGAGGCCGCGCACGAGGTCGCCGAACTGGTCGTGTCGATCGCCCAGTTCGGGTCGACGCGATCGATCAACGCCGGCGTCGCCGCAGGCATCGTGATGCACACGTGGGTGCGCGGGCATGCGGACCTCGGCCGCGCCTGGGAGTGATCCGTTCGGGTTCTCGGGCAGACATCATGAACGATTCAGCAGTGACGATGGAGTGGTGACGGGACGGGCTACGCAGGCAGGTCCGCGATTGTGGGCCGCGCGCGCGGGGGTGGCGGAGCGGGCCATCTTCGCGCGGCACCTGCGCAAGCTCTGGGGCCAGCCGGGCACGCTGCTCGGCGTGGTCGGCTGGCCCTCATCGCCGGATCAGCGGCTGTTCGGCCATTGGCACTACTGGTGGCAGGCCCACGTGCTGGACTGCCTCGTCGACGCGCAGCTGCGCTTCCCCACGGTGAGCCGGAAGCTGGCCATCCAGCACGTGGTCAACGGCATCCACCGGCGCAACGTGGGTTCCTGGGTGAACGACTACTACGACGACGTGGCCTGGCTGGGCCTGGCGCTGCAGCGCGCCCAGGCACACGCGGGGACGCGCAGGCCGGACGCGTTGCGGCAGATCGCGGCCCGGCTGCGGTCGGGCTGGACCGACCACGGTGGCGGCGGCATCTGGTGGCGGCGGATCGAGCGCTACGACGACGACTTCAAGAACGTGCCCTCGAACGGTCCGGCCGCGATCCTGCTCGCCCGGCTGGAGGACCTGCCCGGTGCGTCACCGGGCGACCGGACCGACCGGCAGCGCGCACGATCCACTGTGGACTGGATCGAGGAGTACCTGATCGACGACGCCACCGGGCTGGTCTACGACGGCATGCACGTCCGGCGGGACGGCGAGGTCCGTGAGCTGGAAACGACGATCTACACGTACTGCCAAGGGGTTTTCCTGGGTGCCTGCGTGGAGCTGGCGACCCGGGACAGCCTGGCCGGTGGTGGCACGTGGGCCAAGCGCGCGGTACGCACCATCGACGCGGTGGCCGCGCACGTGACCGTGCCGGACGAGTTCGGGCTGGTGCTGCGCGGGCAGGGCGGTGGTGACGGTGGTCTGTTCGCCGGCATCCTGGCCCGCTACCTGACGCTGGCGGCGACCGCGCTGCCCGCACTCGGTGTGGAGTACGCGGACGCGGCCCGGCGAGCGGCCGACCTCGTTTACGCATCGGCCGAGGCCGCCTGGCGCAACCGCACCATCGCACCGGGCGGACCACTGTTCGGTCCGGAGTGGACGAAGCCCGCGGTCGTGCCCGGCCGGACGAACCGCCCCGAGCGCGACCTGTCCGTCCAGGCGGGGGCGTGGATGCTGCTGGAGGCCACGGCTGCCCTGGAGAGTGCGGGCATCGATCCGACCTGAGATGGGCACACGCTGCCGCGACACCCCGCAATGGCACACAGCGACCCGAACGAAGCGACGAGCCCAGCCCCCTGCAAAGTGCCGGCACCGATCCGACCAGAGGTGAGCACACGCTGCCGCGACACCCCGCAATGGCACACAGCGACCCGAACGAAGCGACGAGCCCAGCCCCCTGCAAAGTGCCGGCACCGATCCGACCAGAGGTGAGCACACGCTGCCGCGACACCCCGCAATGGCACACAGCGACCCGAACGAAGCGACGAGCCCGGCTCCCGTGGCTCGCGGACTCGCAGCGCGGCAGCGGAAGCCACGACGGCCGGGCATCCCGAGTCCTCGACCCGCGGCGCCGGATCCTCAGAGGCAGCCGCAGGAGCCCCGATGTACGAAGGTCGGCGGGATGCGGACGGTGGTGGGCTCGCGGTCCGGGTCGGCGATGCGTTCGACCAGCAGGCGGACGGCGGTGGCCGCGATCTCGGCGACCGGCTGGGCGGTGGTGGTGATCGGCGGGTCGACCAGGTCGGCCCACTCGACGTCGTCGTGCGCGACCACCGCGACATCGGTGCCGATCTTCAGGTTCAGCTGCCGGATCGCGCGCAGCACGCCGACCAGCACGATCCCGTCGCCCGCGACCACGGCCGTCGGCGGCGACGGCAGGGCCAGCAGGCTGGCCATCTCGTCCCTGGCCGCCCTCGGCGGGCCGCTGGCCACCAGTTCGGGATCCCACACCAGCTTCGCCCTGCCCAGCCCAAGCCGGTAGCCGAGCAGCCGCTCCGCTGACGTGCTGGTCGCGGCCGGTCCGGTGACCATCGCGATCCGGCGGTGGCCCAGCTCGCCGAGGTGGCGCACCAGGTCCGAGGTGGCCTGCACGTTCTCCGGACCGACCTGGTCGGCACCGGTGTGCTCGGGCACGCGGTCCACCAGCACCGTCGGGATGCCCAGCCTGCGCAGCTCGGCCAGCACGCCCTCGGCCGCGGTGCCGGCGGTCGGGGTCAGCAGCATGCCGTCGACCCGGCGACCACGCAGCGTGCGCAGCGTCGCCCTCTCGTCGTCGCTGTCGTCGTGCGTGTCGGCCAGGATCAGGGTGTGGCCCGCCGCCGCGGCCGCCGCCTCGACGGCTGCCGTCAGCTGGGCGGCGTGCGGGTTGCCCGCGAACGGGAGCGCGAGGCCCAGCGTCCGGGTACCGCCGGTGACCAGGGATCTGGCGATCGCGTCGCCCGTGTAGCCGGTCTGCTCCACGGCGGCCAGCACCCGGTCCCGGGTCTCCGGTGCTACCGGCCGGGTCTCGTTGACCACGTGCGACACCGTCGTGATGGAGACGCCGGCCAGCTTGGCCACGTCACGCATCGTTACCATCTCACTCCAACAGGGGTCGCTTCAGCGTGGCTGGCAAGCGCTTGCGCGGGCAGCTGCCGCCAGTACCCGATCGTGTGCGCATCATGCCGGATGACCGTACTGTCGGCGCCGGGACACTCCGAGATCATGAGATGTGAGGGCACGTGACCGTCGACGTCCTCCTGGTCGGCCTGTGCACGGTCGACGTCGTGCAGCGCGTGACCGAGCTGCCGGGGCCGGGCGTGAAGGTGCGGTCGACCACCGTCGAGACCGTCGCGGGCGGGCCCGCCGCGAACGCGGCGGTGACCGTCGCCGCGCTCGGTGGCCGCGCCCGGCTGGTGACCGTGCTCGGTGCGCATCCGCTCGCCGCGCTGGCCCGCGACGACCTGGCGGCGCACGGTGTGCGGGTGGTGGACGTGCGGCCGGACCGGACCGAGCCGCCTGCCGTGTCCGCGGTGACCGTGCGGGAACGGGACGGTGAGCGGGTCGTCGTCTCGCACAACGCGGCCGGCATGTCGGCCGACGACGCGGGCCTGGCGTGGCCGGCGCTGCTGGCCGGGACCGGTGCGGTACTGGTCGACGGGCACCATCCGGAGCTGGCCGTCGCGGCCGCCAGGGCCGCACGGGGACACCGGATCCCCGTGGTGCTGGACGCCGGTAGCGACAAGCCCGTACTGAGCACGCTGCTGCCGCTGGTGGACGTGTGCGCGTGCTCGGCGGGTTTCCGGCTGGGCAGGGCCGGTGCGCGGGCCACCGAGCGGGCCGTGCACGAGCTGGGCGTGCCTGTGGTGCTGCGGACCGGTGGCAGCGGGCCGGTGCGCTGGTCGGTGTCCACCGGCCACGAGCGGCCGGTCACCGGCGACGTGCGGCCGCCCGCGGTGTCCGCGCGGGACACCCTCGGCGCGGGCGACGTCTGGCACGGCGCCCTGGTGCACGGGATCGCCGCACTGGGCGGCGTGCCGGGTGCCGCCGAGCTGCCAGAGCTGGTCGACCGGGCCAACCGGGTCGCGGCGCGGCGGGTCGGCCAGGTCGGGGCGCGCGCGTGGCTGGCCACCGCGTGATCACGTTCGACGAGTTGGTGGCCGCGGCCATCCAGCTGGCCGACAGCGGCGGCAGGCGCATTCTCGGTATCACCGGAGCTCCCGCGGCGGGCAAGTCGACGCTGGCCACGCGGCTGGTCGACGCGCTGGACGGGCGGGCGGTCGAGGTCGGCATGGACGGGTTCCACTACGCGCAACAGGAGCTGGTCCGGCTGGGCCGCACCGAGCGCAAGGGCGCGCCGGACACGTTCGACGCGGTCGGCTACGTGGCCCTGCTGCGCCGGTTACGGGATGCGGGCCCGGACGTCGTGTACGCGCCGCGGTTCCGCCGGGACATCGAGGAGCCGGTCGGCAGCGCTGTACCGGTGCCGCCGGACGTGGCGCTCGTGGTGACCGAGGGGAACTACCTGCTGGTGCCCGACGAGCCGTGGGCTCGGGTACGGCCGCTGCTGGACGAGGCGTGGTTCCTGGCGCCACCGGAGGACCAGCGACTGGCCTGCCTGGTCGCGCGGCACCGCTCGTTCGGGCGCACCGAGGCACAGGCACGGGACCGGGCACTGGGCTCGGATCAGCACAACGCGGAGCTGGTGGCGGCGACGGCGGCCCGCGCCGACCGGGTGATCAGAGGCTGGGTGGCCTAGTTGTCGGCCGCGACCTCGGCCGGGCGCCCGCTGGGACGCGACGACGTGCGGCTCATCTCCTGGCGGTAGCGCCAGATGCCCCACCCCGTGCCGACCACGAAGAACACGATGCCCGCGATGGTGACGCCGGTGCGCACCCACGGGTACTGGCCGAGCAGGTCGGCGCCGTAGAAGCCGGCGATCACCAGCGCGGGCACCCAGAGGATGGCGCCGACCGTGGTGCTCAGCGTGTAACGGCGCGGGTCCATCTTCGCGGCGCCGGCGACCAATGGAGCCAGCGTGCGCACCCACGGGATCCACCTGGCCAGGACCACCGACCACCAGCCGTGCCGGTTCAGGAACTCCTGCGCTCGGCACAACCGTTCCGCGGTGAGCACCTTGGCACCCGGTTTGCCCACCATCGAAGTGCCCGTCCGCCTGCCGATGTAGTAGCCGACGAGGTTGCCCGCCACGGCCACCGCGACGGCGGCTCCGGCCAGCGCCCACGCGTTGCCGGCGCTGTTGCGCTGGGCCAGCACGACACCTGCGGTGAACAGCAAGGAGTCGCCCGGCAGGAACAGCCCGATGATGAATGCGCACTCGATGAACACGAAGACGAGCACGATCGTCCACACCATGACTGGCCCCGCGGTCTCCAGATGACCGAAGGGGAACAGCGGATGTTCGGCGACAGGGCGCACGCCAGAAAGCCTACGTGGTCGGCCGAAGATCATGCCGACGGTCGCCGAAATCACGCGGTCGGTACGGGGCCATCGGCGCAGCGTGAGTGATGATCGACAATCCGTCATCACCGGTCGACGCAGGTGGCCCCGTACCGCGGCCGATCAGACGGTCGTCGGGGACAGCTCCGGCTTGGCCGCAGGCTCCGCGTCCGCGTGGTAGTCGCTGCCGCTGGTCTCGTCCGGGGTCTCCGGTACCCGGAAGGCCCGCACGATCGCGGTCGCCACGACGGCGACCACCAGGTTCGCGATCAACGCGACGACGCCGACGTAGATCTGCACGGTGGACGCCCCGAACGGGTGCCAGCCGAACAGCGAGAGCTTGCCCAGCGCCAGTGCGGAACCACCGAAGTGGCCCTTCCCTGTCGCCGCCGGGATCGTGTAGAGCAGGTACACGCCCCAGCCCATGCCGACCACCCAGCCCGCGATCAGACCCCACGCGTGCAGCCACCGGGTGTACAGCGAGATCGCCACGGTGGGCAGCGTCTGCAGGATCAGCACCCCGCCGATGAGCTGCAGATCGATGGAGAACGTCGGATCGATGGCGACGACGAACAGCACAGCACCCAGCTTGACCACCAGCGACGCGATCTTGGCCTGTCGCGCCTCCTGCTCGGGAGTCGCCCCGCGCCGCAGGTAGGTCTTGTAGATGTTGCGCGTCCACAGGTTGGCCGCGGCGATCGACATGATCGCGGCGGGCACCAGCGCACCGATGCCGATGGCGGCGAACGCGATGCCCGCGAACCACGCCGGGAACGTGTGCCCGAACAGCGCGGGCACGATCGTGTTCGTGTCCGGCTTGCCGGTCGCGCCGTTGGTGAGCGGCTTGATACCGGCCGCGATGGCCACGTAACCGAGTAGCGCGAGCAGGCCCAGCAGCAGTGAGTAGGCAGGCAGCGCCACCATGTTTCGCTTGATCACCGTGCGGCTCTTCGACGCGAGCACACCGGTGACCGAGTGCGGGTACAGGAACAACGCCAGCGCCGAGCCCAGCGCGAGCGTCGCGTACTGCAACTGGTTGGTGTTGGTGAGCAGGATCGAGCCCTTGGGCTTGCCCGTGGTCGGGCTGACCTGCGACAGCGAGCTGGCCGCATGGTTGAAGATGCTGGTCAGACCGCCGAAGTGGATCGGCAGGTAGATCACGGCCACGATGATCACGATGTAGATCAGGATGTCCTTGACGAACGCGATCAACGCGGGCGCGCGCAGGCCGGACGCGTAGGTGTAGAGCGCCAGGATGACGAACGCGATGAACAGCGGCAGATGGCCCAGCCAGCCGCCCGCGTTCAGCCCGATGACGCGGAGGACGGCCTCCAGGCCGGCGAGCTGCAGCGCGATGTAGGGCATCGTGGCGACGATGCCGGTGATCGCGATGAGGAACGCCAGCAGCGAGGAACCGTAACGGCCACGGACGAAGTCGGCGGGCGTGATGTAACCGTGCGTCCGCGACACCGACCACAGCCGGAGGACCGGCAGGAACACGATCGGGTAGAGCACGATCGTGTAGGGCAGCGCGTAGAAGCCGATGGCGCCCGAGCCGAAGACGAGCGCGGGCACGGCGACGAAGGTGTACGCGGTGTAGAGGTCGCCACCGACGAGGAACCACGTGACCCAGGATCCGAACCGGCGCCCGGCCAGGCCCCACTCGTCGAGGTGGTTGAGCCCGTCGCCGGCCTTCCAGCGGGCGGCCAGGAAGCCCATGACCGCGACCGCCAGGAACAAAACCGAGAAGATGACCAGCTCGGTCACCTGCGCGCCGCTCATAACCGGCCCCCTTCGTCCAGTTCGTCCACGCTCAGCTCATCGGGGCCGCTGGTGTCGACCGGCTTGCGACGGGTGGCGCCGTACACGATCCACACGCAGCCGACGCCGACGATGACGAACAGGAACTGGTACCAGTAGAAAAACGGCAGGCCGCCGAGGCGAGGGTCGGTCCGGTTGAACCACGGGGTGACGAGCATCAGCAGTGGGATCAGCAGCAGCAGGTTCCACGGACTGGTGATCAAGCCGGAGACGCGGCGACCCGCGGCTTGCGTGGCCTCCGCCGCCTGATCGGGGGGCGGTTCGGGGGGTGACGAGGGCATCGGTGTCCTCCGCACGATTCGGGTGTTACGTGCGCGCGATGTTAAGCCGGTGTGGGACGGGCAGTCACTAGGCGGAGGCGATTGGACACCCAGGAGATGGTCGAACTGTAACTTCGGGGCCTTGCCACTCGATCGGGTGGGATTGGGCGAATGTCAGGGTTGAGCGGAACCAAATCAACTTTCCTGACGTTGCGTGAGAAGGTTGGAGCGCGCGGGGGGCGCTGGGACGCATACCGCTACGGAAGCCGGGCGCGGCCGACGGCGCGGGCATGACGGCGGTATGGCCACGACGGCGGTAGGGGCATGGGGATGACGGCGGCGCGAGCAGCCGAGCCGGGCATCGCCGAGCCGGGCATCGCCCGCGCGCGGGCCGTCTCCGCGCGGGACTCGTTCGAGTGAGTGGACCGCGCGGCAGGGTCAGCCCTCGGCACTGAGGGCGCGCCGGACAGGTGCGGCCGTGTGCGGTCTCGTGTGGCGTGCGTGGGATGAGTGACACGTGGGGCGTGTGAGCCTTACCCACAGGCTGTGCACAACTTTGTCCACAGGTGTGGACAACTGCGACAGCTGTCTTGGCACGTTGGCCGGCGACGCGGGCTGGCAGCGGCTGGGCCGACCGTTTGCCTTGGGACGTTGGCCGAGTCGCTACTCGGCCATGCCGCTGTGTGGGTGCGGGTCCGGGTGGGCCACGGGTGGCGCAGGGGTGTGGACTTCGCTGTGGACAACCGGCCGTTTGCTTGCCGGGTGTGTCAGCAGCAGATGTCTTCCAGCTCCGGGAGGCGCACTCGGAGGTCGGCCGGGCCGTGGACCGGGATGGGGTCCGGGGTGCGGTCAGAGTAGGCCGGGATGACGTCGAGCCAGCCGCTGTGCCGGCTGGTGAGCATCAGGGTCGTGGGGATCAGCGGGCGGCCCGTACCGGACTCGTCGGCTGGGACGTACTCCCAGTAGCCGTCCTCGCCGGGGCCCGTCCACGGGACGTAGAACCAGCCCTCTCTCGGTGCGAGCAGGTCGCTGACCTGGTCCTCGATCGCGAAGCCGCCCAGCCTCGACTGGATGCGGCCCTCGGCCAGGGCGCACAGCCACCACGGCGCGGACATCTCGCCGACGACCTCGCTGGCCGAGGTGTACATGCTCACGACCTGGCTCTCGGGTGCGCGATGGATCCACGCGCGGCGGGCTTGGGACGGTCGGCGGGCGGCGCCGATCGGGCCAGTTGGCTCGACCGCTCGTGCCCACTCCAGGTCGAGGAGTGGCTCCACCCGGATCGCACGCTCCGTGTCGAACGCGGGTGCCGGCGTTGTCCCACCGGATCGCGAGTTGGGGGGTGCGTCGGGGTCGAGTACCGCCATCCTTCACCTCCGCGTGGCGACGTGATGGGTCTGGAATGCCGCCTCTGCTATCGAGTTGAGCGCGCCAATGTGCCCACTGTCACCTTTGTGTGCGACAACTCACGCCAATCCTGATGCGGCGTTAACGGCATGTTCCCAGCGTGTTTCCCGCAACTGTGTTTCCCGTGAAACTTCGGGGTGACTACTTCGTCAACCCAAAAGTCGACGCCGGGGCTAACAGGCCGAACAGCCGAGCACGGCCCGCAGCTACGTCGCCGTGTGTTGGATACGGAGCGTAGTGCGACCGTCTCGGATAACGCCAGAGCCGAACGGGTGACGCGATCGGATGGTGCAACAATTGACTGCAATGGGACCACGTACGGTAGCGCACCGTGCCTACACACAGCCCGCCTTCGAGCGCAGGTAGTAATCTCCTGACCGCCTACGCAGTGCCCGCGGTCGACTGCGTGCGGTAATCCACGGAATCGCCCGTGAGTTGCATGAATGCCTCCTCCAACGACGCCGCCTGCGGGCTCAGCTCGTGCAGCACGACGCTATTCGCCGCCGCCAGTTCGCCGATCGCGGCGCTTTCCATTCCGGAGACCAGCAGCGCCGGCTTTCGGGTCGGCTCGGCCGCATCGCCGCCGATCGGGCGGACCACCGCGCCAGACTGGTCCAGCAGGACGGCCAACTGATCCAGCTGCGGGCTGCGGACGCGAATCTCCTGCGAACCCGCCCGCTCGATGAACTCCCGGGTCGTTGCCTGCGCAATCAGTTTGCCGCGGCCGATGACCACCAGATCCTGCGCCGTCAACGCCATCTCCGACAACAAATGCGACGACACAAACACAGTCCGACCCTGCGCCGCCAACTCCTGCATAAACCGCCGAATCCACAAAATACCCTCAGGATCCAACCCATTCACCGGCTCATCAAACAACAACACCCGAGGATCACCCAACAACGCCCCCGCAATCCCCAACCGCTGCGACATACCCAACGAAAACCCACCAGCCCGACGACCAGCAACACCCCCCAACCCCACCAACTCCAACACCTCGTCCACCCGCGCCCGCGCCAACCGATTCGACCGCGCCAACCACAACAAATGCGCCCGCGCAGACCGATTCGGATGCACCCACCGCGCATCCAACAACGCACCCACCACCCGCAACGGCTCCCGCAACGACCGATACGGCCGCCCCTCCACCCACACCCGACCCGCATCCGGAGCATCCAACCCCAGAATCATCCGCATCGTCGTCGACTTACCCGCACCATTCGGCCCCAAAAAACCCGTCACCCGACCGGGCGCAACAGTGAACGACAAGTCGTCCACGGCGACCGTCCGGCCATAGGTCTTGCTGAGTCCGACTGCTTCGATCATGCGGTCCATGGTGCTCGGGCACGGGACATTCCGCAGGCCCACGCGCAGGGCCACACGAATGGTCCAACGAACGATTCAGCGGGCGCGCGCGGGAGCGCGCTGGGCACGGGCACGCACGAATAGCGGCGGGCAGAGCGGGAGCGAGGCCGGAGCGAGGCGGGGCAGAGCGGGACTGACCCCGGGGCCGCGGAATCAGTGGGCGCGGCACGACGGCCAGGGAAGGCCGGGCCACTGGCGGTGACCAGGGCCATGGCGATGCGGGGCAGGACTATCGATACGGGGCAGGACTATCGATACGGGGCAGGACTATCGCAGTAGTGCCAGACGGGATCAGGAGCGGAGCAGGGACGGGAGCGGGGCCACCCGTACCAGTCGCGAGGTGGTGGTGAGGTGGCTCGGGCCAGAACCAGCGCCGAGTCGCGACAGACACGAGATGCCTCCGACCGGAACCCACACCGAGCCGTGACAGACACGAGGTGGCTCGGGCCGGAGTCGGCGCCGGGTCGCGACGAACACGAGGCGGCTCCGACCGGCACCCGCGCGAGTCGCGACAGACACGAGACGCCTCCGACCGGAGACCACACCGAGCCGCGACAGACACGAGACGCCTCCGACCGGAGTCGGCGCTGTGCCTGAACTGGCGAGCCTGGCCCTGGCGCGGCGGGACCTGGTTGGACTCGGGCGGCCGGGGTGGACACAGAGGCGGGCCCGGGCCAACCCCCGATGATGGCCCGGACCCACGTTCTGTTTCCCCTGGTTGCAGGGGTTCCCCCGAAACCGGCCGGCTCGCACCCCCCAATCGAGAGCCGACCGGTCCGTCCCTACAGACGCATCAGGCGTCCCTCCGGTTGGCCGTGACGAGCGCGATTATCAGCAGGACCGCGCCGATGCCGGCGAAATAGAGCAGCGACGGCCACGGGCCGAGCGGCATGGTGGGTCCGCCGCCGAAGCCCGGGTTGGGTGAGTCGCCGGTCAGGAAGTGGTTGGCGACGGTGAACGGCAGCCACTTCTGGATGTCGGCGCCGACCTTCGGGATCAGCGTGACCAGGTTCTCCACCAGCAGCGTGTAGATGAGCAGGATCGCGATCGCGCCCGCGCTCTGCCGGATCAGGACGGCCACGGCCACCGAGATCACCGCGGTGACGAAGTAGACCAGGCCCATGCCCGCGATGTTGCGCCACGCGGCCTCGCCGGACAGGGCGAGCGTGGTCGACGGGTGGATGGCCCTGGCGATGGCCCAGGAGGCGAACGCCGCGATCTCGCCGATCACCGCCGCCAGCACGGCCACGACGCCGGTCTTGGCCAGCAACAGGGCGGTGCGGTTGGGCACGGCCTGGAAGGACGTGCGGATGGTGCCGAAGCGGTACTCGGTGGTGACGGCGAGCGCGCACATCACCATCATCACGACGAGGCTGAACTGGTAGCCGCCCTCGGCGTCGGCGATCGGGAACCGCTGGCCGTTGACGTTGGCCGCGATCAGGGCCGCGAACCCGATGGACAGCACCAGGGCCAGCACCATGGACCACCACGGCGAGCGGGTGGTGAACAGTTTGATGCGTTCGGTGGCGATCAGAGTCATCGTGGTCACTTCCCAGCCGTGGTCAGGCCGGCGGCGGCCGCTGCGCCGGGCCCCGTTTGGTACTCGACGGAGTCACCCGTGAGCTGCATGAAGGCTTCTTCGAGCGAGCCGGTCTGCGCGGACAGTTCGTGCAGCACGACGCTGTTGGCGGCGGCGATGTCACCGACCTGTTCGGTGGTGACGCCTGCGACGGTCAGCACGTTCTCGGCGACGGCGGGCTCGAAGCCCTTGTCCAGCAGCGCGAGCCGCAGCGTGTCCAGTTGCGGGCTGCGCACCTTGACGGCGGCGTCACCGGCCTGCTTGATGAAGTCCTCGGTGGAGCACTGCGAAATGAGCTTGCCGCGGCCGATGACCACCAGATCCTGCGCCGTCAACGCCATCTCCGACAACAAATGCGACGACACAAACACAGTCCGACCCTGCGCCGCCAACTCCTGCATAAACCGCCGAATCCACAAAATACCCTCAGGATCCAACCCATTCACCGGCTCATCAAACAACAACACCCGAGGATCACCCAACAACGCCCCCGCAATCCCCAACCGCTGCGACATACCCAACGAAAACCCACCAGCCCGACGACCAGCAACACCCCCCAACCCCACCAACTCCAACACCTCGTCCACCCGCGCCCGCGCCAACCGATTCGACCGCGCCAACCACAACAAATGCGCCCGCGCAGACCGATTCGGATGCACCCACCGCGCATCCAACAACGCACCCACCACCCGCAACGGCTCCCGCAACGACCGATACGGCCGCCCCTCCACCCACACCCGACCCGCATCCGGAGCATCCAACCCCAGAATCATCCGCATCGTCGTCGACTTACCCGCACCATTCGGCCCCAAAAAACCCGTCACCCGACCGGGCTGAACCGAAAAGGAAAGGTCGTCGACCGCGAGCGTCCGGCCGTACCGTTTGGTCAGCCCTTCCGCCTCGATCATGCTTGCTCCCTCGATCTTGTGCAGCGCCTGTGTGCGATGTTCACCCTGCCCGGTTCGGCACGTGGCCGCGTCCCCCCGTGGTGGCCACCTGTACCCGACTGAGGTCTGAGAGTGGCTCATCCTCCAGTCGGACGAATCGGTGATCTCCCCGAGGCAGACCCTGAGTCACGCCTCCCCGGGTCGGACCAGACCGGTCTCGTACGCGAGCACGACGGCCTGGACCCGGTCCCGCAACCCGAGCTTGGCCAGGATGCGGCCGACGTGTGTCTTGACGGTCGCCTCGGACAGGAACAGGCGGCCCGCGATCTCGGTGTTGGACAGGCCTTTCGCGATGAGCAGGAGCACCTCGCGTTCCCGCTCGGTGAGCGCGTCGAGCACACCCGCGTCGCGCAACTGCCCGCCCGCCGCGCCGAGGAAGCGGTCCAGGAGCCGCCGGGTCACGCTCGGCGCCACGACCGCGTCGCCGCTGGCCACGGCCCGCAGCGACGACACCAGCTCGGCGGGCTGGGTGTCCTTGAGCAGGAAGCCGCTGGCGCCGTTGCGCAGCGCGGACAACGCGTACTCGTCCAGGTCGAACGTGGTCATCACGAGCACCTTGGACAGCCCTGGCCCGGTGATGCGCTTGGTGGCCTCGACGCCGTCCAGCACGGGCATCCGCACGTCCATCAGCACCACGTCGGGCCGCAACTCGCCGGCCAGCGCCACGGCACGTTCGCCGTCACCCGCTTCGCCGACGACGTCGATATCCTCCTGCGCGCCCAGCACCATGCGAAAGCCCATCCGCATGAGTTCCTGGTCGTCCACCAGCAGCACCCTGATCATCAGGGTTCACAGTAGCCAGCTACGCGCTCATGGTGCCGCGCGCCGCGCGGACCGGGAAGGTGGCCCGCACCCGCCAGCCGCCGCCGTGCGCCCGGCCCGCGGTGAGGGTGCCGCCGAGTACGGTGGCCCGCTCGCGCATGCCGATCAGCCCGTTTCCGCCGGACACCACGGCCAGCGGCCTGGGTTGCCCGACGACGGACAGGCCGCCACCGTCGTCGGCGATCTCGACCTCGACCAGACCGCCGACCCGTTCCACCCGGACGGTGGCCGTGGCGCCGAAGCCGGCGTGCTTGAGGGCGTTGGTCAGGGCTTCCTGCACGATCCGGTAGCTGCTCAGATGGACGGCGGCGGGCAGGTCGGCCACCTCGCCGCGCACGGTCAGCTCGGCCGAAAGCCCGATGGCGCGGAAGCGGTCCACCAGCTCCGGCATCGCGTCGATGCCCGGTTGCGGGGACAGCGCTCCCAGTTCGTCGGTGCGCAGCACGTCCAGCAGCCTGCGCAGCTCCATCAGGGCTTCGCGGCCGGTCGCCGAGATGGTGCGCACGGCGGTCTCGGCGAGGTCGGGGTCGGTGCGGATGGCGTAGCCCGCGCCGTCTGCCTGCACCACGATCACGCTCACCGCGTGCGCGACGACGTCGTGCAGCTCGCGCGCGATCCGGGTGCGTTCGGCGGCGACGGCGATGGTCGCCTGCTGGTCGCGGTCGGTCTCCAGCAGCCGCAGCCGCGCCTCCATCTCGGCGTGGTAGGCGCGGCGGGCGCCTGCGAACTCGCCCAGCGCCCAGCTGAAGCCGAAGATCGCCGCGGCCCCGATGCCGAGCACGACGTCCGCGGTGCCCGGCTCCCCGTGCCAGGCCAGGTCGACGACGACGCCGACGGCCAGCAGTCCGGCGTAGCCCAGCCAGCGGCGGCGGTTGGTGTAGACGACGAGGGTGTAGAGCGCGATGCCCAGTGCCAGGTCGGACGTGCGGACGGTCTGCGCCGCCGCGCCGCTCTGCAGGCCGCCGTGGGTGAGCAGCTGGAGCAGGCCGCCCGCGAAGATCAGGTAGGCGGACAGGACCGGCCACCGGCGACGGAACACGACCGGGATCACCATCAGGGCGCCGACCAGCCAGAACAGCCACACGTGGTGCCGCGCCCAGGGCTCCTTGCTCTCGCTGCTGGTGAGCAGGATGAGCACCAGGGCCGTCATCGAGTCGCCGACGACGGGATGCCGGCGCAGCCACAGGCTCAACCTCCGCACCTACCCAGGGTAGGCAGCGCCGGGTCTGCCGCACGTCCGTCTCGGGTAGCACGCCGCCTACGCCGCAGGGCTGACTTCTCATGGCACGATTCGCTGACGGTCGGCAGTGGGGGTGACGGGGATGGACGAGCAGCGGCTCGCGGGTCCGCTGTCCGCCGCGGTGGCCGACCTGTGTGTGCGGCTCACCCCACAGGTGTCGGCGGCCACCGGTGCCGGTTTCGGCGAGGTGCTGCGCCGGTTGCGCGCGCCGCTGCAGGTCGCGGTGGCGGGCCGGATCAAGTCGGGCAAGTCGACGCTGGTGAACGCGCTGATCGGGCGGCGGGTCGCGCCGACCGAGGTGGGCGAGTGCACCCGGCTGGTGACACGGTTCTCCTACGGCAC
The DNA here is from genome assembly GCA_963780635.1 of Candidatus Melainabacteria bacterium. Classification (GTDB taxonomy): domain Bacteria; phylum Actinomycetota; class Actinomycetes; order Mycobacteriales; family Pseudonocardiaceae; genus DATEPR01. The sequence continues at coordinate 38,656 of CAWACW010000011.1, read as the reverse complement.
CACCGACCGGGTCGAGGTGGTGGGCACCGACGGCACGAAGCAGGTGCTGCCCTTCGACGCACACGGCATGATCCCGGCCGACATCGGCGACGCGGTGGGCGAACTGGCCCGGGTGTCGCACCTGGAGGCGTACCTGACCAACGCGGTGCTGCGCGACCTGACCGTGATCGACACCCCGGGGCTCGGCTCGCTGGACGCGGCCTCGGTCGCGCGCACCGAGCAACTGCTCGACCCGGTGTCGACGAACGCGGTGGCCGGCGCGGAGGCAGTGCTCTACGTGGTGACGCAGTCGGTACGGGCCGGCGACCAGCAGGCGCTGACCGCGTTCGCCGCCGCGACCGCGGGCCGCGACGCCGGGCCGGTGAACGTGATCGCGTTGCTGAACAAGGCCGACATGATCGCGCCGGAGTCGGTGGCCGGCGCGGGTGACGACGTGTGGCGGGCCGCTGAGCTGCTCGCCCACCGGCAGGCGGCGTCGCTGCGGCCGCGGGTGGCCGGGATGCTGCCGGTGATCGGGCTGCTCGCCGAGTCGGCCGAAACCGGCGGGTTCACCTCGGCGGACGCGGACGCGCTGCGTGAGCTGGCCGCGCTGCCCGAGGACAGCTGGGCGCCGCTGATCGCCTCGGCGGACCTGTTCACCACCTGGGACGTGCCGGTGCCGACGGCCACCCGGGTGCGGCTGCTGGCCACGCTGGACCTGTACGGCGTGCGGTGCGCGGTGGCCGCGCTGCGGGAGCGGCCCGACCTGACCGTGGGCGCGTTGCGCCGGGAGCTGCTGGCCGGGTCCGGGCTGGCCGGGGTGCGCGAGCGGCTGGACGCGGTGTTCCGGGCCAGGGCGGACGGCATCAAGGCGGCCGCCGCGCTGGCGTCGGTCACCGCGCTCGCGCACGCGTCCGGCGACCCCGGGGAGCGGCAGCGCGTGCGGGACGCGATCGAGGTGCTGCTGCACCGCCCGGAGGCGCACCACCTGCGGCTGCTGGAGGCGCTGACCCTGGTTTCCTCGGGCGCGGTGGACCTGCCCGCCGACCTGGCCGACGAGGTGCTGCGGGTGGGCGGGGCGACCGAGGTGCACGAGCAGTTGGGGCTGCCTGGCAGGCCGGTGCGCGACCTGGCCGGGTACGCGCTGGAGCGGGCAGGCTGGTGGCGGTCGTTCGCGTCGTTCGGCGCGACGCCCGCGCAGAGCCGGGTGGCGCACGTCGTGCACCGGACGTATTTCCTGTTGTGGCGGCAGTTGCGGGAGCAGGCGTCATGACGGGAACCGATCGGGGCCGGTCCGCGTCGAAACCCGGCGTGACGCCCGCAGTGCACCTGCCGGAGCCGCTGGACCCGTACGGGATGCTGGCGCAAACGCTTGCCGACCGCGCAACGCTGGTCCAGCTGTGTCTGTACGCGCTGGACCGGGCCAGAAGTGACGGCGTGGCCGAGCGGATCGAGCGCGGCCTGGCCGGGGTCGGCGTCGTCGCGGTGCGGCCGGACGGCGAGCGGTTCGACCCCGCGCTGCACGAGGCGGGCGGCATCGTGCCGACCGGCGACGCGGCGCTGGCCGGGTCGATCGCGCAGACCGAGGTGGTCGGGTTCGCCGACCAGGGGCGGTTGCTGCGGGTGCCGGTGGTGACCGTGTACCAGTTGCGGGGCGGCGCGTGACGCTGCCGGAGTCGGTCCGCCAGGCCCGCGGGCAGTTGCTGGCGCTGGTCCGGGAGCACGATCCCGCCGCCGCCGACGCGGTGGCGCGGGCCGTCGCCGCCCGGCCCGCCGCGCCGACGGTGGTGGTGGTCGGGGAGACCAAGCGCGGCAAGAGTTCCCTGGTGAACGCGCTGCTCTGGTGCCCTGGTCTGTCCCCTGTGGACGCCGATGTGGCGACCGCGACGTACCTGGTGTTCGGGCACGACGAGCGGTGGCAGGCCAGCGCGCACTACCCGGGGCAGCTGCCACCGGTGCCCTTCGAGGTGGCGCAGCTGCCGCGCTGGACGTCCTCGGCCTACGACCTGCCCGCCGGGCAGCTGCCGCCCGGCTACGTCGAGGTGCGCGGGCCGGTGCCGCTGCTGGCCCGGTTGACGCTGGTGGACACGCCCGGCGTCGGCGGCCTGGACTCCCGGCACGGCGAGCTGGCCAGGCAGGCGGCCGCGGGCGCGACCGCGCTGCTGTTCGTGGTGGACGGGGGCAGCCCGTTCACCGCGGGCGAGCTGGCGTTCCTGCGCGACGTCGGCGACCAGGTGGAGACCGTGGTGTTCGCGATGGCCAAGACGGACGTGTTCCGCGGCTGGCGGCAGGTGCTCGACGCGGACCGGGCGTTGCTGGCCGAGCACGCGCCGAGGTTCGCCGGGGCGCCGTTCCACCCGTGCTCGGCGCGGCTGGCCGACCTGGCCGCCGCAGCCCCGAACGAGCGGGCGGCCACCGCGCTGCGACAGCAGTCCGGGATCGGCGAGCTGCAGGCCGCGCTGCAGGAGCTGGTGGTGGGACGCTCGGCGATGCTCGCCGAGGCGAACGCGCTGCGCGCGCTGGACACCGCGCTGGCCGGGGTGGAGGCGACGCTGCGGGCCGAGTGCCGCACCCTGTCGGCGGGTGCCGAGGAGGCCGCGGCGCTCACGGCGCGGCGGACCGAGCTGGAGACGGCCCGCCGGTCGTCCACGCGCGGCTGGCAGGTGCGGCTGCGCGGGGAGCTGCAGCGGGCCCGGGTGGAGTCCGGGCACGAGGTGCAGCGGCGGATGCGGGATGTGCAGTCGTGGTTGCGGCAGGCCGTCGACGCGGCCGACCGGAGTGCGCTGGATGGGCTGCCCGGCCAGGTGGACGCGGCACTGCAGACGGTGTCCTACCAGCTGTCCGGTGAGCTGGCCGCCCGGCTGGACCGGGTCGCGGTGGCCGCGCTGGCCGACCTGTTCACCGCCGAGGAGCTGGCCGTGCTGCGGGCCCAGTTCGCCCGCGGCGGCAGCCCGGTGCTGCCTGCCCGGCCGCCGGAGCGCAGGCCGCCCAACGCGGAGGACCGGCTACTGGTGTTCATGGGCATCACTGGCGGGTTCGGCGCGGCCCGGGTGGCCGCGTTGCCGCTGGCCGGGCTCGGCGTGGCCGTGCTCAACCCGCTGGTGCTGCCGGTGACCATCGTGGTCGGGCTGGGCGCGGGCTGGTGGCTGGCTCGCACCCGGAAGCACTCGGCGGACAAGCAGCACATGAAGCAGTGGCTGACCGAGGCGATCGCGGACGCCAGGGCCACGCTGGACCAGCTGGTCGCCGAGCAGCTCATCGAGGCGGAACAGGAGCTGACGCTGGCCCTGGACGACGTGCTGGGCAGGCGGCTGGACACCATCGAGCAGCAGCTGCGCGAGGTGGCCGCGACGATGCGGCTGGCCGACGGCGAGCGGACCACGCGGCTGGCGTCGGCGGGCAGGCGGCTGACCGAGACCCAGCGCGGCCGGGAGCGGGTCGAAGCGCTGTTGACCGAGATCAGGGCGCTGCGTGATCGACCGTGACCGAAGGGTGGTCCGGGGAACCGGACCGGCCTACGGTGAGTCCAACGGAAGAGTGAGCACCTTCGACCGGCCGCCGGGAGGCGGGGAACAGAGGACGCCGTGTACATCGACGACGGCAGCGCGGACGAATCCGGCGAGCTGGACATCCACGTCGACGGGCACGAGTACGTCGAAGCCGAGAACTTCTCGTTCGACCAGGACGGGGTCGTGGACAGCGTCTCCGTGGACACCGCCGACGGCGGCCACCTCGTGTACTCCGACACCGACCACGACGGCGCCGCGGACCTCGTCACCTCCTACGACGAGCAGGGCGCCCAGGAACAGCAGGCGCACTACGACCCGGTCAGCGGCCGGTGGATCGACGTGGCCCCGTCCCCCGACGGCTCGCTCACCGTGGACACGGCCGCAGGCGACGTGCGGATCGGCCCGGCCACTGTCGACACGAACAACGACCACCACGCCGACACGGCCGTGGTGCACGACGCGCAGGGCGACACGGTCCTGTACACGGACACCGACGGTGACGGCCGGGCCGACGTGGCCACCGAGCTGCGCCCGGACGGCGGGGTGGTGATCGCCGGCCACACGGATGCCGGCGAGTGGGCCACCCAGCAGCAGGGCCACCTGGACGCGGACGGCGACTACCAGGTGGACAGCACGGACCGGACGACGTTCGTGCCGCCGGTCGCCGGCCACCAGGCCGGGCGGGACGCGGCGGACGACGGCGACTGGGGCGGCGGGTTCACCGTGACGGGTGTGACCGCTGTGGTGCGCATCGACGCCGCCACCGGCCAGTGGATCAGCCGCAACTGACACGAACGTGAATCACACCACTGTGGTTCGGCGGCAAGAAGGACTCGGGGCATCACCCGATTACCGGACAGTCGGTGCCTGCTTAATCGATACCCTGATCGTTTTTGTGAGCGAACCGACACGGTCGGCTGGCATGAATGCGGTGTCCTCAGGTTAACCTCAAGAGATCCCATTCCTCGGCACGCTCGGCCAGCCCCCGGGTGTAGCTGGACTTTTCTCACGGACGACGACGTCACACGTTCAGGCTTCTGCTGAACGTGCGATCCGTCGTTCAGTCAGGAGACGAGGCGCGATGACAGCAGTGACCATCCCCGGTCTCGACCACGCACCGACGACCCACGCCCGCTTGCTGACCTGGGTCCGTGAGGTCGCCGAACTGACAACCCCGGACGAGGTGGTGTGGGTCGACGGTTCGAAGGCCGAATGGGACCGCATGACCGCGAAACTCGTCGCCGCCGGAACATTTGTTCCGTTGCGGAAGAAGGCCAATTCGTTCTGGGCGGCATCCGATCCGGATGATGTCGCGCGGGTCGAGGAGCGCACTTTCATCTGTTCGGTGAACGAGGCCGACAGTGGTCCGACCAATAACTGGATGGACCCGGCCGAGATGAAGTCCGTCATGACGGATCTCTACCGCGGTTGTATGCGGGGCCGGACGATGTACGTGATCCCGTTCTGCATGGGGCCGCTCGGCGCGGACAAGCCGATGCTGGGTGTGGAGATCACGGACTCCGAATACGTCGTGACGTCGATGCACATCATGACCCGGGCCGGGACGCAGGCGCTGGCGAAGTTCGGTGAGGACGCCGACTTCGTGCCGTGCCTGCACTCCGTGGGTGCGCCGCTGGAGCCTGGTCAGGCCGATGTGCCGTGGCCGTGCAACGAGACGAAGTACATCACGCAGTTCCCCGAGGAGCGCGCGATCTGGAGCTACGGCTCCGGCTACGGCGGAAACGCGCTGCTGGGCAAGAAGTGCTACTCGCTGCGGATCGCGTCGGCCATTGCCCGGGACGAGGGCTGGCTGGCCGAGCACATGCTGATCCTGAAGCTGATCTCGCCGGAGAAGAAGGTCTACTACATCGCGGCGGCATTCCCGTCGGCGTGCGGCAAGACCAATCTGGCGATGCTGGAGCCGACCATTCCCGGCTGGGAGGTGCAGACGCTGGGCGACGACATCGCCTGGATGCGCTTCGGCGAGGACGGCAGGCTGTACGCGGTGAACCCGGAGAACGGTTTCTTCGGGGTGGCGCCGGGCACCGACTGGCACACCAACCCGAACGCGATGCGCACCATCGAGCGGGGCAACTCGATCTTCACCAACGTGGCACTGACCGACGACGGCGACGTGTGGTGGGAGGGCATGGGCGAGGCACCGCCCGCGCACCTGACCTCCTGGAAGCAGCAGGACTGGACGCCGGACTCGGACGAGAAGGCAGCGCACCCGAACTCGCGTTACTGCACGCCGATGTCGCAGTGCCCGATCATCGCCCCCGAGTTCGACGACCCGCAGGGCGTGCCGATCTCGGCGATCTTCTTCGGCGGCCGGCGGGCCACCACGATCCCGCTGGTCAGCGAGGCGCGGGACTGGGCACACGGCGTCTTCATGGCGGCGACGCTGTCCAGTGAGACGACCGCCGCTGCCAAGGGCAAGGTGGGCGTCGTGCGCCGCGACCCGATGGCGATGCTGCCGTTCATGGGCTACCACGCCGGTGACTACATGCAGCACTGGATCGACACCGGCAAGAGCGCGGACGCCTCGAAGCTGCCCAAGATCTTCTACGTCAACTGGTTCCGCCGTGGCGACGACAAGCGGTTCCTGTGGCCCGGGTTCGGCGAGAACTCGCGCGTCCTGAAGTGGGCGATCGAGCGCCTGGAGGGCAAGGCGGGCGCGACGGAGACGCCGATCGGCTGGGTGCCCACCGCCGCCGACATCGACACCGACGGGCTGGACGCCGACGAGGCGGACATCGACGAGTCGCTGCGGGTGGACGCCACCGAGTGGCGCGAGGAGCTCCCGATGATCGAGGAGTGGTTCGCCAAGATCGGCGACAAGGTGCCGACATCACTGCGCGACGAGCTGGCGGCGCTGAAGCAGCGCCTGGGCTGAACCGGCTCCCACCAGGGATGTCATAGGGTCACGGGCAACCACCGACAGGAAGGTTGCCCGTGACCCGCTCTCTGCCCGGAGACCACCAGCGCAGCGTGGTGAGCTATGTCCGCCGTGGTGGCCGGATCACGGTCGGCCAGCAGCGGGCCTGGGACACGCACTGGCAGCGGCTGGGCCGGGACGTGACCGCGCTGCCGCCGGGTGAACTGGACCTGGCCGGCTGGTTCGGCAGGCAGGCGCCCGTGCTGCTGGAGATCGGCTCCGGGATGGGCGAGACGACCTCGGCGCTGGCCGCGGCCGAGCCGGAGCGCAACTACCTGGCCGTCGAGGTGTACGAGCCGGGCCTGGCGCAGCTGATCCTGCGGGCCGAGGCGCTGGAGGTGCGCAACCTGCGGCTGCTGCGCGGCGACGCGGTCACCGTGCTCGCCGACCACCTCGCCCCCGGTTCGCTGGCCGGGGTGCGCATCTTCTTCCCGGACCCGTGGCCGAAGAAGAAGCACCACAAGCGCAGGCTCGTGCAACCGGCGTTCGTCGCGCTGGTGGCGAGCAGGCTTGCCGTCGGCGGGCGACTGCACCTGGCCACCGACTGGGCGTCCTACGCAGACCAGATGCTCGAGAGCTGTAGCGCGGAACCGTTGCTGCGCAACGAGTTCACCGACTGGGCGCCCCGGCCGGACTGGCGGCCGGTGACGAAGTTCGAGACGCGGGCCCGCGAGGAGGGCCGCGTCAGCCGGGATCTCATGTTCGTCCGGGTCTGATACCGGTCGTGGTCGGGCCACCCGATGGGGTGAGGGCACTTCCGGTCCCGAATTGACTCGGATGGCAGTGCCGGGTGACCGCCGCGAACCGGTAGGTTCGCCGTCCGTGCGTGCTGAAACCGTGACCGGTACACCGGTGGATCCGCGGGCCGCCGACCACTTCGTCCGGATGTTCCACGACGCCCATCCCGGCGCCGGTCCGGCCGGTGTCCGGCTGGCCGCGGTGCGCGCCGCGATCGCGGCGACCGGCACCTACCGGCACACCGCTGCCGAGCTGGCCTACGGGGCCAGGGTGGCGCTGCGCGACTCGGGCTGGTGTACCAGCGGCGTGCCGTGGCGGCAGCTGAAGGTGCGCGACCTGCGGGGCCTGCGCAACGCGGCCGCCGTGGCAGCCGAGTGCGTCGCCCACCTGCGGCACGCGATGGCCGGCGGGCAGGTGCGGCCGCTGGTCTCGGTGTTCGCCCCGGACACGCCCGCCGCGCCGGGGCCGAGGGTGTGGAACGACCAGCTGGTGCGCTACGCGGGCCATGACGTCGACGGTGTCGTGCTGGGCGACCGCAGGTACGCCGACTTCACCGCGGCGGTGGCCCTGATGGGCTGGCGGCCGCCGGACCGGCCCGGCCGGTTCGACCGGTTACCCCTGGTCGTGGAGACCTCGCACGAGGGTGCGCACTTGTTCGAGGTGCCCGAGGACGCGGCCGTCGAGGTGCCGCTGACCCACCCGGAGCTGCCCTGGTTCGCCGAACTGGGCCTGCGCTGGCCCGCCGTGCCGGTGCTGGCCAACATGACGCTGACCATCGGCGGGGTGCGCTACCCCGCCGCTCCGGTGAACAGCTGGCACGTGGGCACCGAGATCGGCACCCGGGGGCTGGCCGACGAGGCCGCGTACGGCATGGCGGGCGAGGTGGCGAGGCGACTGGCCCTGGACACGTCCAGCGAGCGCACGCTGTGGCGGGACCGGGCCACCGTGGAGCTGAACCGGGCTGTGCTGCACTCGTTCGACACCGCCGGGGTGACCGTCACCGACCACTACGCGGAGGCCCGGCACCGGCTGGCGTGGCTGCGCTCACGGCAGCGCGCGCACGCCCACCGCCCGACGTTCCGGGTCGGCCCCGATGACGCCCGCCGGGCGCGGCTCGGCGGGCCACCCCTGTTCACCTCACCCGATCAGAAAGGCCCGGTCGGCGGCGGTTCGGAGGGCGGGATCCGGCTGGTCGGCGCATAGTTGCCGGGTGCCGCCGGCTGTCCGCAACATCCTCATCCTCACCGGCTGTCTGGCCGTCGTCGCCGTGGCCGGGATCCTCGCCACGACCCTGCTGCGCACCGCGACGGTCGCGGCCACCCAGACCGCCAGCACCCAGGTGGTCGTGGCCACCGACGACGCGGCCGGGGCCGCCCGGCTCACCGTGCTCGCACCGGTGACGGTCAGATCGGGCGACGGGCAGCGGGTGGTCGCGCCGGGCACCCAGTTCACGACCACGGGCGCGCTGCTCGCCGGCGCACTGCCCGCGCACGACGCGGTGTCCGTCGGCGACACACTGGACTGCGAGCTGCGGGTGAGCGTGTCCGGTGGGCAGCCGGTGATCGACCTGGTGCGCTGCGCACCGGCCAGGACCAGTCCGCGGGGGTAGCTGGCAGGATCGGGTGGCATGACGAGCGCGTTCCGCCTGACGGCCCCGGTCGTACTGCCGTGTGATCCCGCGTGTGCCGTGCTGCGCGACGGCGCCCTCGACGTGACCGCCGACGGCCGGATCGGCTACGTCGGACCGGCCGCGACCGCACCGCCGACCAGCGCACCGGTGCGCGCGTTGCCCGGCATCCTGTTGCCCGGCTTGGTGAACGCGCACGCGCACAGCCCGATGACGTTGCTGCGCGGCATGGGCGGCGACCTGCCGCTGCTGCGCTGGCTGGCCGAGGTGATCTGGCCCGCCGAGGCGCGGTTGCGGCCTTCGGACGTGCGGGACGGGATGCTGGCCGGCTGCGTGGAGATGGCCAGGGCCGGGGTGACGACCAGCGCGGAGATGTACTTCCACGGCGACCAGCTCACCGACGCGGTGCTGGCGGCCGGTACCCGCGTGGTGCTCGGCGGGCCACTGATCGACCTGCCCGGCATGGACTGGCGCGGCACGCTCACGGACCTGGACAAGTGGATCGACGCGGACGGCCTGCGGTTCGGGCCGGGTGAGCGGGTCGAGATCGGTTACGGCGCGCACTCGGCCTACATGCTGCCCGCCGAGGCGTTGCCGCTGATCGCCGCGTCGGCACGGGAGCGCGGTGCGCTGCTGCAGATCCACGTGGCCGAGTCGCGGCACGAGGACGTCGCGTTGCGCCAGCGCTACGGCTCGGTGCCCGCGATGCTGGCCGAGCTGGGCGTGCTGGGTGGGCGCGTGCTCGCGGCGCACGGCGTGCACCTGTCCGACGCCGACATCGAGCTGTTCGCGCGTAACAAGGTCGGGGTGGCGCACTGTCCCGGCTCGAACGCGAAGCTCGCGTCCGGGATCGCGCGGCTGGTCGACCTGCGGGCCGCCGGCGTGGCCGTCGGACTGGGCACCGACGGTCCGGCCAGCAACGACGATCTGGATCTGTGGGAGGACATGCGGTTGGCGGCGCTACTGGCCCGGCTGGCGACCGAGGACGCGACCGCGGTGACCGCGCCGGACGTGCTGCTGCTGGCCACCCGCGGCGGGGCCGACGCGCTGGGCCGCTCGGACATCGGGGCGCTGGAACCCGGCCGCTGGGCGGATCTGGTGCACGTCGACACCGACAATGCCGCGTTCACCGCGGGTCTGGACGTGCCGGACACGCAGTTGCTGGCGAACCTGGTGTGGGCGGCGGGTTCGCGGGCGGTGCGGGACGTGTGGGTGGCGGGCGCGCCGGTGTTGGCGGAGGGCGTGATGGAGACGGTCGACGAGCACCAGGTGCTGGCCAGGGCACGTGCGGCGAGCAGGCGGTTGCTCAGTGCCTGACACGACGTCCCGGGCGCGGTTATCGTCGGTCGGGGAAGGGGGCAACACATGACACGGGTGACATCGCGGTTATGGGCTACCGCGGCGATCGGCGTCGCGGGAGCGCTGGTGCTGGCGGCACCGGCGGCGGCGAGCACGGTGACCATCCAGGACGACGCACACGTCCTGAGCGTCACGCCGGTGCAGAACGAGGCCGCTGACCTGCAGGCACCGATCTACATCTGGACGACCACGCAGGACTCGGCGAACCAGTCGGCGTTCGACCAGGACGTGCAGGCGAAGGTCTCCAACCAGTTCCCGCTGGTGCTGGGCATCAACACGGCCGCGCACCACGAGGCGCTGCGCATCGGAGAGGCGTCCGGCTTCACGCAGGATCAGGCCAACGCGGCGGCGAGCAGCGCGAACAGCGCGTTCGACGGCGTGATGCGGTCCCGCAACGACTACACCGGTGCCGTGCAGGCGGCGCTGACCAGCCTGCACTCGTCGCTGGCCGCGCGCAGTGGTGACGCGGCGGCCGGACCTGGGCGCTCGCACGGGTTCGGGTTCGGCAGCGGCATCGTGGTGCTGTTCGTGGTGATCGTGGTCTTCGGTCTGCTCGGCCGGCTCTTCCGCGGCGGCAGGCGGCGGCGGCTGCGCGGCTACGGCCCGCCGCCCGGCTACGGCCAGGGTTACGGCGGCGGTTACGGACCCGGCGGCCCCGGCTACGGCGGCGGTTACGGCCAGGGTTACGGCGGCGGCATGGGCCCCGGCGCGGCAGCGGGCCTGGGTGCCGTCGGTGGTGGCCTGCTCGGCTACGAGCTGGGCAAGGAAGCAGGGGAGAACGAGCAGTTCCGCCGCGACGAGACGGGCGGTGGCTACGGCGACCAGGGCGGCTTCGGCGGCGACGGTGGTGGTGGCTGGGTCACCGGCCAGGACAGCGACTTCGGCGGCGGTGGCGGCGACTTCGGCGGCGGGGACTCCGGTGGTGGGGCGGCGGCGACGGCGGCTGGTAAGCCCGCGGCGGCGGTCAGGGGCCGGGGCGCAGGACCAGCTCCGGCACCTGGGCGTCGGCCGGTGCGTCCACGGCGAAGCGGACAGCCGCCGCGATCGTCTCGGGCCGCAGATAGCGCTCGGCCTCGTACTCGCCGCCCTCGGCTGCCCGGACGCCGCGCTGCATGTCGGTGGCGGTGCGCCCAGGGAACACCGACGTGACGCGCAGACCGTGCCCGGCCTCCTCGGCGCGCAGCACGTCGGCGTAGGCGCGCAACGCGAACTTGCTCGCCGCGTACGCACCCCAGTGTTCGCGGGCTGCCAGGCCCTGTCCCGAGTTGACCAGCACGACCCGGCCGCGAGCCGCCCGCAGCGCGGGCAGCAGCAGCCGGGTCAGCTCCGCGACCGCGACCACGTTGAGGTCCAGGGTGTGGCGCCAGACGTCGGCCGACGTGCCGGCCAGCGGCGCGATGGTGATGGTGCCCGCGCTGTGCACGAGCACGGCCAGCCGCTCGATCCCTTGTACCGCACCGGTGAGCGCGGCCGGGTCGGTGAGGTCCACCGGCCACGGCCGCGCCCCGGGCAGTTGCGCGGCCAGCGTGGCGAGGGCCGCCTCGTCACGCCCGCCGAGCAGCACGTCGTGCGACTCGGCGAGCGCGCGGGCGGTCGCGGCCCCGATGCCCCGGGAGGCACCGGTGACCAGCGCCACCGGACGGTCAGCGGTACTCAGCCCTCTACCTCGCCCCGGATGAACTTCTCCACCGCGTCGAACGCCTCCGAGTCGGAGTACTGCTCCGGCGGCGACTTCATGAAGTACGAGGACGCGGACAGCAGCGGCCCGGCGTGGCCGCGGTCCAGCGCGATCTTCGCCGCGCGCACCGCGTCGATGATCACACCGGCCGAGTTCGGCGAATCCCACACCTCGAGCTTGTACTCCAGGCTCAGCGGCACGTCCCCGAACGCACGGCCCTCCAGGCGCACGTAGGCGAACTTGCGGTCGTCGAGCCACGGCACGAAGTCCGACGGTCCGATGTGGACATCAGCCTTGCGCATCTCGTGCGGGATCTGCGAAGTCACCGACTGCGTCTTGGAGATCTTCTTGGACTGCAGGCGCTTGCGCTCCAGCATGTTCATGAAGTCCATGTTGCCGCCGAAGTTCAGCTGGTACGTGCGCAGCAGTTCGACACCGCGGTCCTCGAACAGCTTGGCCAGCACGCGGTGCGTGATGGTCGCGCCGACCTGGGACTTGATGTCGTCACCCACGATCGGCAGCCCGGCGGCGCGGAACTTCTCCGCCCACACCGGATCCGACGCGATGAACACCGGCAGCGCGTTGACGAACGCGACCCGCGCGTCGATCGCGCACTGGGCGTAGAAGCGGTCCGCGTCCTCGGAACCCACCGGCAGGTAGGACACCAGTACGTCCACGTCGGCGGCCTTGAGCGCGGCCACCACGTCCACCGGGTCCTCGTCGGACTCGGTGATGGTGTCGCTGTAGAACTCGCCCAGCCCGTCGAAGGTGTGGCCGCGCTGCACGGTGATGCCCGTCGGCGCCACGTCGCAGATCTTGATCGTGTTGTTCTCGCTGGCCACGATCGCCTCGGACAGGTCCCTGCCGACCTTCTTCGCGTCCACGTCGAACGCTGCCACGAACTCGATGTCCCGCACGTGGTAGTCGCCGAACTGGACGTGCATCAGGCCGGGCACCCGCGTGGCCGGGTCGGCGTCCCGGTAGTACTGCACCCCCTGTACCAGGGATGCGGCGCAGTTGCCCACGCCGACGATCGCTACCCGAACGCTACGGCGACGCTCGCCCATACCGGGCCTCCTTCTTCAGATTCGCTTGTCGCGTGTGTATGCATGCCTGCGCGGGAACGCGCAGGTGGGGCCATCGGGTGGCGCTATGGGGTGGTGCGCCCGTCCCGCTCGGCCCGCTCGTGCTCGATCAACTCGTTGAGCCAGCGCACTTCGCGCTCGCTGGACTCCAGTCCCATCCGGTGCAGCTCGCGCGTGTAGCGGTCGATCTGCTCGCCGGTCCTGGCCAGCGTGGATCGCAGGCCCTCTCGGCGTTCCTCGACCTTGCGCCTGCGGCCTTCCAGGATGCGCATCCTGACTTCGGCCGGCGTGCGGGAGAAGAACGCCATGTGGACGCCGAAACCGTCGTCGTCCCACGTCTGCGGGCCGCCGTCGGCGACCAGCTCGGCGAACCGCTCCTTGCCGTCCGCGGTGAGCCGGTAGACCCGGCGGGCCCGCTTGCCCCACGACCGTGCCGCGTGCTCCTCGTCCTGCGGATCGGGCAGTTCCTCGACGATCAGCCCGGCCCGCTGCAGCCGGCGCAGTGCCGGGTAGAGCGAGCCGTAGGAGAACGCCCGGAACGCACCGAGCAGACTGGAGAGGCGTTTGCGCAGCTCGTAGCCGTGCATCGGGGCCTCGTGCAGCAGACCGAGTATCGCGAACTCGATCACGAGACACCTCCTCACGACTGGAACGTTGCCGTCACTATATCGCTCCGATACATCTGTTCCCTGTTATGCGACGACGGCTGTGGTGAGTGACACGATGGGCGCAGCCTGACCCGAACGGGCGAGCGAGGTCCCGTCGACGCCACGTAGGCTGGATGCGTGCGGAACAGACGGCAGGTGGTGGACCACGCTTTGCAGCGCCGCGCGCTGCTGGCGGAGGTCTACTCCGGCCGCGTCGGCACCACCGAGGTGTGCGATGCCAACCCGTACCTGCTGCGTGCGGCCAAGTTCCACGGTTCGCCCAGCGACGTCACGTGTCCGGTCTGCCGTAAGGAACCGTTGACACTTGTCTCGTGGGTCTACGGTGACGAGCTGAAGCATATTTCCGGTTCGGCCCGTACTCCCGAGGAGCTCACCAGGATGTCGACGATGTTCGGCGAGTTCCGGGTGTACGTGGTGGAGGTTTGCCGCACCTGTTCGTGGAACCACCTGGTGCAGTCATACGTCCTGGGAACCGGAGACACCGACAACCAGGACACCCGCGGCTCGCGCAGGAGAACCGCGTCGGAGTGAGCGTGCACCTGAGCCGGCACCTCGCTCGACACGGTGCGACGACTGCCTGACCACCGAGCGCCGTAGCCCCGACTGCGGCGATCTGGGAGGCCCTCTCGTGAACGACCAGCCACGTGACGATCAGTCACGCGACGACCAGTCACGTGCCGACCAGCCGAGCTGGCCCACCGGCAAGGACCCGGACGCGGGCGCGCAGCCGCCACCGGCGACCGAGCCGCCGCCCGGCAGGCCGCCTGCCACCCCGAGTGGTGGCAACCCGCAGCCCCGGCAGCCGCATCAGCAGCCCCGCGGTCCGCAGGGCGGTCACGGGCAGGGCGGTCACGGGCAGGGCCCGATCCGCCCCGCGGCCGGTCCAGCGGGCGGTCCCGGCAACCAGCCGACCCGGGCCGTGGGCATGCCCGCGCCCGGCGGACCGCCCGGTGCCCGGCGTGGCCCCGCGGGCCGCCCCGCGCCCGGCAGGCCACCCGGCCCCGGCGACGGCGTCACCGAGCACCTGCAGCCGGTGCGGGCGCGCGCCGAGAGCTTCCGGCGTGAGCCCGACCTGCTGACCCACCGCGACGACGACTACCTGATGGACCAGCAGCCGCCCGACGACTACGGGCCGCCCTCCGGCTACGCCGACGGCGGCGGCTCGGGGCCGGGCTTCGTCAAGCGGCGCAAGGGCTGGCGCTGGGTCCGCCGCGCGATCTACGTACTGATCTTCCTGGGCGTGACCGGGCCGATCGCCGCGTTCTACCTGATCTACCAGAACGTGACCGTGCCGGACCCGCAGGCGGTGGCCTTCGGCCAGGCCCAGCCGGTGACCATCTACTACGGCAACGGCCAGGTGATGGACAAGATCACCACCAACTCACGCATCTTCATCAAGCCCAACACCATCCCGGAGAACGTCCGGCACGCGGTCGAGGGCGCCGAGGACGAGACGTTCGAGACCAACAACGGGTTCGACGTCAAGGCCATCGGCCGGACCGTGTTCAACCAGCTCACCGGTGGTACGGGTGGTGGCTCGACGATCACCCAGGAGTACATCAAGGTCGCCACGGGCAACGCCCAGCACAGCCTGACCCGCAAGATCAGCGAGGTCGCCGAGGCGTACAAGATGACCAAGACGTACACCAACAAGAACGACATCCTGGCCGCGTACCTGAACATCGTGTACTTCGGCCGCGGTGCCTACGGCATCGAGTCGGCGGCGCGCGCGTTCTACGGCGTCTCGGCGGCGCAGCTGACGCCGGAGCAGTCGGCCCTGCTGGCCGGTGTGATCCAGTCCCCCGGCCGGGCCAACGACGCCGCGTACCAGCACAAGCGGTTCACCTACGTGTGGGGCCGGATGGAGGCCAACCACTGGATCACCCCCGCCCAGTTCAACGCGGGCAAGTTCCCGACGCCGAAGGCCGAGTCCGGGGACGGGCAGGCGGCCCTGCCGTGGGACCGCCAGCTGATCGTCGCGCGCGTGCTGGACGAACTGGCCACGAACGGCTGGTCGGAGGGCGCGCTGAAGGCCCAGGGCGCGCAGATCTACACCACGATCATGCCGCAGGCGCAGACCGACGCCGAGCACTCGATCAGTACCACCCTGAAACCGGACGCCAAGTACACCAACGGCGGCCCGCTGACCCGCGGTGGTGAGCCGGTCACCGCCAACGGCAGAGCGGTGTCCAAATCGAACCCGCAGGTCAAGGCGACCGAGTCGGCGGCTCTGGTCTCCGTCAACCCGAGCAACGGTGAGATCCTCGCCTGGTACGGCGGTGACAACCCCAAGCTGAACCAGGCGGACGAGGCGAACCTGCCGCACCAGGCCGGTTCGTCGTTCAAGCCGTACGTGTTCGCGGCGGGCCTGGAGAAGGAACCGGACAAGATCGGGCTGAACGCCATGTTCAACGCGGCGAACGGGCAGACGATCGACGGGCACGTCGTGCACAACTCCGACGGCGAGAGCTGCCCGGCACCCTGCACGGTCAAGGAGGCCATGACCGAGTCGATCAACACGGTCTTCTACAACATGGGCGCCGAGGTCACCACACCCGCCGTGCAGCAGGCCGCGTTCCAGGCGGGCATCCCGAAGACGGAGTACTACCCGCAGGCAGGCAAGCAGGAGCCGAGCCTGGTCACGCTGAACCCGAAGACGTTCAAACCGGACCTGATCGAGGGTGGTATCTCCATCGGCCAGTACCCGGTCCGGCCGGTCGACCAGGCCCAGGGATACGCCACGCTGGCCAACAACGGCATGTACATCCCGGTGCACTTCGTGAAGAAGGTCACCGACATCAGCGGGCAGAACGTGTTGTACCAGTTCAACACGCCCGCCAAGCCGGCGTTCAGTTCGGACCCGAACCAGAGCGCGGCGATCGCACGGACCGTGTCCGACTCGATGACCGACGTGGCGAAGGCGTCGGACTTCGCGCTGGACGACGGCAGGCCCGCGGACAGCAAGACCGGCACCCAGAACTTCGTGGCGGCCGACGGCACGAACCTCAACTACAACTCGGACGCCTGGACGATCGGGTTCACGCCGCAGGTGGTGACCGCGGTCTGGTTCGGCCACTACGACCGGCCGGGACCGCTGATCGGCAGCGGCAACGACGCACTGAACCACACCAGCGGCTACAACGTGTTCGGCCGCGAGGAGCCCGCGGCCATCTGGAAGTCCTATATGGACAGCTATCTCAAGGGTCAGCCGCAGGAACCGTTCCCCACCTCACCGGCCGACATCGGCGGCAGCTGGAACTTCATCACCGACTCCGAGGCCGTGCTCACGCCGCCGTCCGCGCCGCCGTCGCAGCCGGACACGACGACGCAGAACCCGCCGTCGCGGACGCGCACGCCGCCGACCAACCCGTTCAACCCGCCACCGACCTTCGGCGGCCCACCGACCACCGAGCCGGTCCAACCGCCGTCCACGACGGCGTGTCCACCGTTCGGGGGCGGCTGTAACCAAGGCGGCCCACCGAACGGCGGGCAGAACACCGGGGGCGGAGGCGGCGGCTAGCCCGCCGGCCGGCAGCCGTGTGGGCGCCACGGTGTGGGTTCTACTCCCAGCCGACACGGCTGCCTCTACGATCCGCACGTGGTCAGCACTCCGTCGGACACCCACGAGCCCGATTTCGACGAGCCCGGCGCAGCACCCACGGCGACCGCGCACGCGGACGACGTGGACTCGCTCGGCCCGGCCGACCGCGTCTTCCCGAGTTGGACGGAGTCGATCGGCAGACAGGCCAGCAAGATCATCGGCGGGCCGCTGGGCAGGCACGCGGCGGTCGGCAGGCACTGGTTCTGGACGCCGCTGCGGGCTGTGCTGCTGCTCGGTGTCGTGGTGCTGGCGGCCAGCTGGTTCGTGAAGTCACCGTGCATCCAGCAGTACACCGACAGCAGCGGCCACCAGCAGCTGGACTGGCGGGCGAACCGGCAGTACGTGGCGTTCTGCTACTCCGACATCGTGCCGCTGTACACGGCGGAGCGGCTCGACCAGCCGAACACGTTCCCGTACAAGACGTCCTGGGTGGACGGCGCGGGCACCCCGAACGCGCAGACCCGGTACATGGAGTACCCGGTGCTGACCGGGCTGTTCCAGTGGATGAACGCTCGGCTGGCACAGGGCTGGGTGACGCTGGCGGGCAGTAGCGGGCTGTTGCCCAGCGGGCTGACCGTGGTGGTGTACTTCGACATCAGCGCGCTGTTCCTCGCGCTGGCCTGGCTCGTGACGATCTGGGCGACCACCCGAACGGCCCGGCGGCGGCCCTGGGACGCCGTGCTGATGGCCGCGTCGCCGCTGGTGCTGGTGCATGCGTTCACCAACTTCGACGCGCTGGCCACCGCGTTCGCCGCGACGGCGCTGCTGGCCTGGGCGCGGCGACGGCCGGTGCTGGCGGGCGTGCTGATCGGGCTGGGCGCGGCGACCAAGCTGTATCCGGCGTTCTTCCTGCTCCCGTTGCTGCTGTTGTGCATCCGGGCGGGCAAGGTGGACAAATGGCTGCGGGCCGCCGGGGGCGCCGTGGTGGCGTGGCTGGTGGTGAACCTGCCGTTCATCGTCGAGTTCCACGCGGGCTGGTGGGAGTTCTTCCGGCTGAACATCCAGCGCGGCATGGATCCCGACTCGGTCTACAACGTCATCTCGTACTTCACCGGCTGGCCCGGTTTCGACCCGAACCTGCCCGCGCACCAGAACCCGACCGTGCTCAACGCGGTGACCACGGTGCTGCTCCTGTTGTGCTGCGCCGGGATCGCGTGGCTCGCGCTGACCGCACCGCGGCGGCCGAGGGTGGCCCAGCTGTGTTTCCTGCTGGTGGCCGCGTTCCTGCTGACGAACAAGGTGTGGAGCCCGCAGTACTCGCTGTGGCTGGTGCCGCTGGCCGTGCTGGCGGTGCCCCGCTGGAAGGTGATCCTCACCTGGATGGTGCTCGACGCGCTGGTCTGGTTCCCGAGAATGGCCTACTACCTGGAACTGGCGCTGATCTCGCAGCACAGCGACGACCGCGGCCTGCCGCAGGGCTGGTTCCTGGGCATGGTGATCATCCGGGATCTCGCGGTGCTCGGGTTGTGCGTGCTGATCGTGCGGGACATCTACCGGCCGTCGAAGGACCTGGTCCGGCTCGCCGGTGACGATGACCCGGTGGGCGGCTTCCTGGACGGGGCACCGGACCGGTTCGTGCTCCGGCGACCGCGGCGCAGCCTCGCCACGATCGGGTGACATCCGCAGCCGCCGCAGGTACGTAGCGGCGCCCGGCGCAGCCACCTGAGCCGTCAGCATGGCTACCGTTCAGCCGAACGGACGGTAGCGGTGACGATGCGTGGCTGCCGTTGGTCGTTCGTTACGCACCGCTCGGCGCCTGGGCCGCCATGCCCCGACGAAGTCACAAGATCGTTACGGGATGATGGCCGTACGACGCCCCCACCCGGAAGGCAGTAGCGCCGCGCGATGCCACTCCAGCAGTACGTCAAGCCGCCGTCGGCCGACGACGAGCAGCGATCGGCCTCGACCCTGCCGAACTGGCAGGTCGTGGCCCGCCGGACCGTGGGCACGCTCAGTGAGCGGATCCTCGGCGAGTGCTGGGCGGCCACCTGGCAGCGTGGCCTGCTGATGCTCAGCCTGATCGCCGGCCTGCTCGTGGTCATCGCCGTCACGCTGAGCGTGGGCAACGCGCTGCTCGTCGGCGCGGCCGGGGCCGTGATGCGCATCCTCTGCGAGCACCGGCGCTGACGATCCGCGGCTAGCGATCCGCCTTGCGGCGCACCAGCTTCAGCGCGGACCAGGTGAGGTCGACCGCGACCACCTTGACGTCCACCAGCCGCCGGCTCAGCGCGTACTCGCGCACCACGTCGTCGGTCAGGTCCGTCGGCACACCCGACGCCCGCTTCGGCCACGCCACCCACAGCGCGCCGGCCACGGTCAGCCGGTCGACCCGCGCCGACCACTCGCGGTCCAGGTCGGCCAGTTCGGCGCAGAACAGCAGCACCACGTCGTAGGGCAGGCGACCGGCCACCACGTCGTGCGGGCTGCCCAGCTCGAACCCGGCGGGCGCGGCCGTGACCAGCACCCGGGAACCGGCCTTGATGCCGAGCTTGGCGGGCAGCGGGCGTGGCTGTGCCGTGGCACTCACGTCGCGGGTTCGAGTTCGGCCCGCCGGGCCGCTGCCGAGGGCGAGGTGTCCAGCTCGTCGGTGGTCGCCCGCGCGCCGAGGAACAGGAAGAACAGCACGGCCAGCAGCGCGGCCCTGCCCCACACGCCGACCGCGGTCGCCTGCGCGGCCAGCCCGTCGTAGATGCCGTAGGGCTGGTGGAAGTTGATCGCGTAGAAGTACCGGAAGATGCCGATGCCCATCGCCAGGTCGGCCAGGTAGTACAGCACGATCCACACCGGCTTCACCCGCAGCAGCACGAACATCGGCACCAGCCAGAGCGTGTACTGCGGCGAGTGCACCTTGTGGAACAACAGGAAGCCGCACAGCATCGCCGCGGACACCGCCACCCACGGATAGGTGCCCTCCCGGCGGTACCGCAGCCAGCCCAGCACGCACGCGACGGCGAACGCGACCAGGATCAGCCCGGGCGACAGCACGTCCACGATGCCCTGGAAGGTCCTGTTGCCCGGGTTGGAGAACGGCCGGAACCCCCAGAACCAGATCGAGTTCGTGGTGATGTCCACCGCCCGCATCTCCTGGAAGGTGAACGACGCCTTCCAGCCCTGGAACCCGAGCAGCACGAACGGCAGGTTCACGATCACCGCGGTGGCCACCACGGTGAGCCCGGTACCCAGCGCGCCCCGGATGTCCCAGCGGCGCCCCGCGGGCAGATCCCGGCCGCCCGGCCCGCCGGTGGCCACGTACAACATCAGCGGCAGCGCGAAGATCGCCGGGTACAGCTTGAACGCGAAACCCAGGCCGAGCAGCACCGCGGCGACCAGGGCGCGACTGCGCAGCGACCGGTTGGCACCCGCGCGGCCCCAGCCGCGGTGCACGACATACGCGGCGCCGACGGCGCAGCCCACGACCGCGAGATCCCAGTTGTGGAACGCATAGAGCACCAGCGGCGAGCCCAGCGCCCACAGCAGCGCCCGCCAGCGGCCCAGCCTGCCCAGCATCCAGGCGGTGGCCAGCGCGAACGGGGCGAGCAGCAGCGCCGAGTCGACCAGGAACTGGTGGTCGTTGTGCGCGAAGACCGCGCCCAGCCACATCAGCATCCCGGTGAGCACCGGGTACTCCACCGCGCCACCCAGCAGCTCGCCCTGCTTGTTGATGCTGCCGTGCACATAGGGGAAGACATGCCGGTCGATGTCGCGGCCCAGCCACAGGTACTGGATGTCGGAGTAGCAGACGTCCCGCTCACTGCGCTTGGTGAAGTCGGCCGACCGGCCGAAGCGGTCGAACGTCGGACCGGTGCACCGGTCCTTGTTGAGGAAGCCGAACACGAGGGTCACCGCGCAACAGAGCAGCAGCACGACCAGCGCGAAGTGGCCCAGATCCCGGCGCACCGGCAGCGCGCGGCGCGGTGGCGCACCCGATCGCACCTCGCGGGACACGTCCTGCGCCCCCTCCGGGTCCCCGACCCGTCCGTCCGGCCGCACATCGGTCACGTCCGGCCCACCCGCTGTCACTTCCGCAGCGCCCCGAGCGCCTCGACCAGGTAGCTGATGTCCTCCGCCTGGCCCTCGGCCGGTGTCTCCACCACCGCGGCCGGTGCGCCGGACGAGGCGAGGACCTCGACCAGCACGTCGGGTTCGATGGTGCCCGAACCGACGTTGGCGTGCCGGTCGCGTGAGGAGCCGAACTCGTCTCGGGAGTTGTTCAGGTGCACCAGGTCGATCCGGCCGGTGATGGCCATGGTGCGCGCCACGATGTCGGCCAGGTCCTCACCCGCGGCGAAGGCGTGGCACGTGTCCAGACAGAACCCGACGTCGAACTCGCCGATCCGGTCCCACAGCCGGGCCAGCATGTCCCAGTCGCGGGCCATCGCGTTGTCGCCGCCCGCGGTGTTCTCCACCAGGATCCGGGTGCCGAAACCGCCATCGGCCGCCTGCCGCTCGAACAGCTTGCGCCAGTTCTGCAGCCCGACCTCGGGATCGGTGCCCTTGGTGAGGTGGCCCCCGTGCACCACGAGGCCCTCGGCGCCGATCTGGCCTGCGACCTTCGCGTGCTCGGTGACGAGCTTGCGGGACGGGATCCGGATCCGGTTGTTCGTGGACGCCACGTTGAGCACGTACGGCGAGTGGATGAAGATCGTCAGCCCGGCCGCGCGCAACGCCTCGGCCTGCGGATGTGGCGTGGGGGACTGCCAGTCCTGCGGGTCGGCCAGGAAGAACTGGACGACCTGGGCACCCCTGTCGGAAGCGGCGCCGAGCGGATCGTCGTCGCGGACGTGAGCCCCGATGCGCATGACAGGCAGGGTAGTCGCACCGCGTATCGACCGATTCGCCACCGACCACCCACTCGTGCGATCCCCTAGGGTCTCCGGGCAGACTTCTCGCAGGTTTTACCGTCACCGGATGGGGTTACGTTCGTTCTAGATGTGACGCTACCGACCGGTACGGCCCCGGAGGGATCACAGGCATGCGTTCCAGATGGTCACGACTCGGGGCAGCGACGGCACTCGCCGGCCTGCTGACCTCGGGTGGCGTCGTGGCCGGCTCGATCGGATCGGCCACCGCCAACGGTGCTGCCGCGCCGGTCGTGATCGGCAGTTGCACGGCCACCGTCAAGGGTGACCCGGGCACGCCCGTCGAGCTCAGCCCCGCTGCCGTGGTGTCACCGATCGTCAGCGTCGTGCACGCGGTGCCCGTCCTGGGCCCGGCGCTCGCCCAGCCCGTCGGCTCGGCGTTCGCAGCGCTGCCGCCCATCCCGATCGGCGCGCTGCCCACCGGCACGGCCACCATCACCGGCGGTCAGATCGCCACGGCGGTGACCGCCCAGCTCAAGACCATCCCCGTCCTCGGCCCGATCCTGGGCATCGTGGTGGCGAACGTGCAGACGCGGCTCGCCTCGCTGTGCGGGGTCACCGTGGTCGGCGTCGACGCCGTGACCGCGCCCGTGCAACAGGGCGCCTCGACCGTGGACAGCGCGTCCCAGCAGGTACAGCAGCAGCTGGGTATCGCACCCAAGCAGGGCAGCGCGCCGGGCGGCGGCACCCCCGGCCACACCGGCACGACCGGCGGCGGCGGTACGAGCACGCAGTCCGGCGGCGGTGGCGGCGCCTCGACCGGCAGCCTGCCCGCGCCCAACTCGCCCGTCGTCGGCGGTCTGGCGCCGGGCCTGGGCGCCGGCGGTCCCACCGGCTTCGGCGCGGGCACCCTGCTCGACTTCGGCCTCGGGTCACCACTGGCCCGGTACGCGGGCATCCCGTTCGCGTCGGCGGGCCTGTTCGACCCGGCCCCCGGCGTGCGCTACGGCGGCAACGTGCCCGGCTACGCCCCGACGTCCGGCCGGCTCGGCCAGGGCGGCCTGCCCTCCGACGGCGTGCAGACCGCCGGTCACGCTGAGGCGTTCAACCCGGGCGGCGCACTGGGCGACGGCGTCGGCCTGCCGATGCTGCTGGCCGTGTTGCTGCTGGCCGGCGTGACCGCGGCGCTGGTGCGCACCTGGGTGCTGCGCAAGGTCAGGGTCGACTGACTGTTACTCTGGACGGGTTGCTGACGCAACGACCCCTCCTGCCACGGAGAGTCCGTGGCCGCGACAGTCCACAGGAGGTGAGTGGTCCTTATGCGTCACTACGAGGTGATGATCATCCTCGACCCCAGCCTTGACGAGCGCACCGTCGCTCCTTCGCTGGAGAACTATCTCAACGTGATCCGTACTTCGGGCGGCACGGTCGAGAAGGTCGACGTCTGGGGCAAGCGCCGGCTGGCCTACGAGATCGAGAAGCACAGCGAGGGCATCTACGCCCTGCTGGACGTGAACTCGGAGCCCAGTGCGGTACAGGAAATGGATCGTCAGCTGGGGCTGACCGAATCGGTGCTGCGCACGAAGGTGCTCCGCCGCGACCCGGTCAAGCCGAAGGCCGCCAAGACCAAGCCGGTCAAGCCGACGGCGACGGCCTGACATGGCAGGCGAGACGACGATCACCGTGGTCGGCAACCTCACCGCCGACCCGGAACTGCGCTTCACGCCCTCGGGCGCGGCGGTGGCCAACTTCACGGTGGCCTCCACGCCCCGCACCTTCGACCGCCAGAGTGGCGAGTGGAAGGACGGCGAAGCGATGTTCCTGCGGTGCAACATCTGGCGACAGTCCGCGGAGAACGTGGCCGAGTCGCTGACCCGCGGTATGCGGGTCGTCGTGCAGGGCCGGCTGCGCCAGCGTTCCTTCGAGACGAAGGAAGGCGAGAAGCGCACCGTGATGGAGCTCGAGGTCGACGAGGTCGGCCCGTCGCTGCGCTACGCCACCGCCAAGGTCAACAAAGCCGCCCGGGGTACCGGGAGCGGCGGCGGTGGATTCGGTGGCGGTAGTGGTGGCGGCGGCGGGTACAGCGGCGGCGGTGGCGGCGGTAGCGCCCCGGCCGACGACCCGTGGGGTTCCGCACCGCCCGCCGGTGGCGGCGGCGGCTTCAACGACGAGCCACCGTTCTAGCCCTGACATCCCCTTTCCTGCCTGCTTGTTGATACGGAGTCACCACTGTGGCCAAGCCACCTGTTCGTAAGCCCAAGAAGAAGATCTGCGTTTTCTGCAAGGACAAGAACGCGTCCTCGATCGACTACAAGGACACCGGCCTGCTCCGGAAGTACATCTCCGACCGGGGCAAGATCCGCGCCCGTCGGGTGACCGGCAACTGCAGCCAGCACCAGCGCGACATCGCCATCGCGGTGAAGAACTCGCGCGAGGTCGCCCTGCTGCCGTACACCTCGACCGCCCGCTGATCCGCCTCGACACGGCCAGGAGCAATCATCATGAAGCTCATCCTCACCACTGATGTGAGCGGCCTCGGCGGTCCAGGAGACATCGTCGAGGTCAAGGACGGCTACGGCCGTAACTTCCTGCTGCCCCGCAGCCTGGCCATCCAGGCCACCAAGGGCGCGGAGAAGCAGGTCGCCACGATCCGCCGCGCGCAGGAGGGTCGCCGCATCCGCGACCTCGACCACGCCAAGGAGATCAAGACGGCCATCGAGAGCCTGCCTTCGGTCCGGCTGACCGCGAAGTCGGCGGGCACCTCCGGCAAGCTGTTCGGCTCGGTCACCCCGGCCGACGTGGTCAACGCCATCCGGGCGGCCGGTGGCCCCGCGCTGGACAAGCGGGTCATCGAGCTGCACGGGCACATCAAGACCACCGGCAAGCACGCGGTGAACGTCCGGCTGCACCCCGATGTGACCGCCGAGTTCGAGCTCGACGTCACCTCGACCGGCTGACTTCACCCGCATCGGGCGATGACACGCGGCCGTTCGGGCATCGCCCGAACGGCCGCATCGCCGTCACTCTGGCGGAGCAACCGCCACCCACACCCACCTGTGGATGATTCATGTTTCGGCACCCCTGTCGACACGCCGAACCGGCTGTCCGGGCGACACGCCGACAACCACCGACGGAGTTTCTTCCACAGCAGGTCGTCCTGCTGCAACCTGCGTATTCGCGATTGATGGGCCAAGTTGTCCCCAGGTTGTCCCCAGGCTCGCGCCGAGCTGTGATCAGGGCTGCGCCGGCTGTCCCCAGGATGCCCACAGAGTTGTCCACAGGGTGGTTTGCCTAGGCCGTTCGACTGGCCCTAGCGTCCTGCCCCGTGCCCATCGCCTGCCCTGCGTGTCCGCCGCGTCATCCCGTGAACGGTCGCCGATCCGAGTTAGGATCGGGACACCTGGTCGAACATATGTGCGAGGGGGTGTGGGCGCGGTGGCACTGACGGACGACCGGGGCGCGGTGGCCGGCTCGTTCGAGAAGCAGCCCCCGCAGGACCTCGCGGCCGAGCAGTCCGTGCTCGGCGGCATGATGCTGAGCAAGGACGCCATCGCGGACGTGGTCGAGGTGCTCACCCCGACCGACTTCTACCGCCCGGCGCACCAGGCCGTGTACGACACGGTGCTGGACCTCTACGGCCGCGGCGAACCGGCCGACCCGATCACGGTGTCCGCGGAGCTGGAACGGCGCGGCGAGCTGGGCCGGGTGGGCGGCGCGCCCTACCTGCACACACTGATCGCCACCGTGCCGACGGCCGCGAACGCGGGCTACTACGCGGAGATCGTCGCCGAGAAGGCCGTGCTGCGCCGGCTGGTCGAGGCAGGCACCCGGATCGTGCAGATGGGCTACAACGGCGCCGAGGGCACGTCCGAGATCGACGAGGTGGTCGACCGCGCGCAGGCGGCCATCTACGAGGTCACCGAGCGGCGGATGAGCGAGGACTACGTCTCGCTGGAAGAGCTGCTGCAGCCCACGATGGACGAGATCGACGCGATCGCCTCGCGCGGCGGCTCGTCGCTGGGCGTGCCGACCGGGTTCGCCGATCTGGACGAGGTGACCAACGGTCTGCACCCCGGCCAGATGATCATCGTCGCGGCCCGGCCCGGTGTGGGCAAGGCGCTCGCCCTGGACACCCCGCTGCCGACGCCGGCCGGCTGGACCACGATGGGCGCCGTCGCCGTCGGCGACGAGCTCCTCGGTGCCGGCGGGCTGCCCACCCGCGTCGTCGCCGCGACCGGGATCATGGCCGGCCGCCCGTGCTACGAGGTGGAGTTCGCGGACGGCACGGTGCTCGTGGCCGACGCCGAACACCAGTGGCGCACCGAGACGGCGACGGGCATCGCGGTTCGGACCACGGCACGGATCGCGGCGTCCCTGTCCGACGAGCACACCGTGGCCCCGGCGACCCCCCTCGCGCTGCCCACCCGGGAGCTGCCGGTCGCCCCCTACCCGCTCGGCGTCGCCCTCGCGGGCGGTACCGACGACCCCGAGATCCACTGTGCCGGTCCCGCACCCGTAGCGGACCGCATCCCGGCGGAGTACCTGCGCGCCGGGCCGGCGCAGCGGCGGGCGCTGCTGGCCGGGCTGCTGGACGTGGCGGGCACCGTGGCCGACGACGGCACGGTGGCGCTGCCGGTCACCGGCCCGCTCGCCGAGGACGTCAGGGACCTGCTCGCCGGGCTGGGCCTGGTGTGCGGTGCGGACCTGCGGTTCGCCACCGAGGACGACGTGTTCGGCTTGGAGCGCAAGCGTTTGCGGCACAAGGAGCTGCGGGTGGCCGGCGGTGCGCGGCGCATCGTCGCCGTGCGGCCGGTGGCGAGCGTGCCGGTCCGCTGCGTCGAGGTGGCGGCCGACGACCACCTGTACCTGGCCGGACGCTCGATGGTGCCGACGCACAACTCGACGCTGGGCCTGGACTTCGCGCGGTCGTGCTCGGTCAAGCACAGCATGACCAGCGTGATCTTCTCGCTGGAGATGAGCCGGACCGAGATCGTCATGCGCATGCTGTCCGCCGAGGCCAAGATCCGACTGCAGGACATGCGCGGCGGCCGGATGAGCGACGACGACTGGACGCGGCTGGCCCGGCGGATGAGCGAGATCAGTGAGGCCCCGCTCTACATCGACGACTCGCCGAACATGACGATGATGGAGATCCGGGCCAAGGCGAGGCGGCTCAAGCAGCGCAACGACCTGAAGCTGATCATCGTCGACTACCTCCAGCTGATGAGCTCCGGCAAGCGCGTCGAGTCCCGGCAGCAGGAAGTGTCCGAGTTCTCCCGAAACCTCAAGCTGCTGGCCAAGGAGCTGGAGTTGCCGGTGGTCGCGATCAGTCAGCTCAACCGTGGTCCGGAGCAACGGACCGACAAGCGCCCGATGCTGGCGGACCTGCGTGAGTCCGGCTCGCTGGAACAGGACGCCGACCTGGTGCTGCTGCTCAACCGCCCGGACGCGTGGGAACGCGACGACCCGCGAGCCGGTGAGGCCGACCTGATCATCGCCAAGCACCGTGCCGGCCCGACGTCCACCATCACGGTGGCCCACCAGCTGCACTACAGCCGGTTCACCGACCTCGCCCAAGGCTGAGCCGGGTCTGGCATCCGACGCCGGTTCCTGGTCGCCGAAGGCCGCCGCCCTGGCGAATTCGGCTGGTGCGAGCGGGGAAACCGGGGTCATGAGTTCGGAGCGGGTGCCGGCAGCACCATTCCTCGGCGAGGTCGAGATTCCGGGCACGCGGATTCGCAGCCCGGCGGTCCCGCGCGGACCCGGCGATCCTGGGCCAGTGGGACTGCCTCCCGCCTGGTGCACCGCATCGTCCGAAGGACTTCGGCACCGCACGCCTGACATTCGACCACCCGGCCTACGTGTCAACTTTGTTTGACAACTATCCATGTCGTCAACTATCGTTGACGGCATGGATGACGCCGCTGAACTGGTCAGCGCCGCGAGCGGTGCGGACGTCGCCACGGGGCTGCGGGCGGCACTCGCCCTGCGCACGCTGGCCGAGCACCTGGAGACCCTGCAGGTCGGCAACGCGCGCCGGCAGGGCTGGTCCTGGCAACAGATCGCCGACGCGCTCCAGGTCAGCAAGCAGGCGGTGCACAAGAAGCACGCAGGACGAGGACGGGAGGGTTGATCATGTTCGAACGGTTCACGGTGCCCAGCCGGGAGGTGGTCGTGCGCGCGATGGGTGAGGCGCAGGCGCTCGGTCACGGGGAGATCGGCACCGGACACCTGTTGCTGGCGTTGCTGGACGAGCGGGCCGGGCCCGTCGCGACCGTGCTGCGGGACGCCGGGCTCGACCACGCGACCGCCAGGGCGGAACTGATCAGGCGGATGGCCGCGAAGCCGCTACTCGGACCCGACGACGCCGAGGCGCTGCGATCGGTCGGCATCGACCTGGACGCCGTGCTGACCCGGATGACCGAGTCGTTCGGAGCGCAGGCGCTCGCCCCCGGCAGTCCGCCGAGGCGACGCGGCGGGCCCCGGCTGGACAAGGCCGCGAAGGCCGCGCTGGGGCAGGCACTGCGCGAGGCCGTCAACCGGCACGATCGCCGCATCGACGCCGAACACCTGCTGCTGGGCCTGATCGACGAGCCGCACAGCATGGCCGTCGCGCTGCTCACCGCCGCCAGTGCCGACCTCGACCAGGTCCGCGCCGACGCCAGGGCCGCCCTGGACCGCGCGGCCTGACACCCGAAATGGGCCCGGGAGAAGGTCTCCCGGGCCCATTCGTCTACAACGGACTGTCAGAACTCGTCGCCGTCCAGTTCGTACAGTGCCGTCATGTCCAGCGGGTGCAACTGGCCGCTGGACGCTTCCAGGTCACTGATCAGCCCACGCAGCTGGGCCATCAGCTGCTCGGCCGCACCCGCGGGCGCGTCCTGGAGCCCGGGCATGCCGTCCAGCCCGCCCGTGGGCAGCCCGTCGGTGACCGGACCGAACCCGTGCGGAGTGGCCACCGCCGGCCATGCGGGCGGGTGCTGTTGCGGCACCGAGAACGCCGGTGACACCGGCAGGTCCTGCGTACGCGGCCCGCCCAGCCGGCCGCCCGGCAATGCGTGCGGATTGGGCAGCGGCGGCATCCTGGGCAGCGTCGGCACCGGGGGCAGGTCCGGCAGCCCGGACACGTTCGGCGCGGCGGGCCTGCTCACCGGCAGGTTCCCCTGCGCGACCGGCACCGACCTACCCGGCACCCGCGCGCCCGGCAGCGCACCCGGCGCCGGCAGCTCACCGGTCAGCGGCCGGTACGCCGGATCGGACGGCTGGTACCGCTGCGCGGGCAGCTGCGGCGCGCTCGGCCGGGCCTGGTCGGCCGGCTGGGTCTGGTTGACCGGCCGGGCCTGGTTGACCGGTCGGGCCTCGTTGACCGGCCGAGCCTCGTTGGCCGGCTGGGTCTGGTTGACCGGTCGAGCCTGGTTGACCGGCCGAGCCTGGTTGACCGGCCGAGCCTGGTTGACCGGCTGGGCCTCGTTGACCAGCCGAGCCTCGTTGACCAGCCGAGCCTCGTTGACCAGCCGAGCCTCGTTGACCAGCCGAGCCTCGTTGGCCGGTCGAGCCTGGTTGGCCGGCCGGGCTTGGCTGACCGGCCGAGCCTCGTTGACCGGCCGGGCCTGCGTGCTCGGCTGCGATCGCGGGTTCTGCCCGGGTGCGGGGTCGAACGGGGTGTTTCTGGGTGTCGGCACGCTCACCGGGACCGCCGGGATGACCGGGAGCTGCTGCGTCACGTCCAGATCGGACAGTCGGGGCAGCCCCGCCGTGCTGGGCACGCCGTCGGAGAGCACCGGGAACACCTGGGTCAGCTCCATCGGCGTCGGCGGCGGCACGCCCGGCCGTCGCAGTGCGAACAGCAGCGGCAGCGCCGGTACCCGGTCGGCGGGCAGCAGATCGTCGATGGCCTTGGACAGCTCGATCCGCTGCTCGGCCCGCCCGCCCGCCCGTGGTGCGCTGTCGCCGTCGCGCGCGAGGACGTCCGCGAAACCGGTGTCCACCGCCCTGCCGAGCACGTCGATCGGCACCCGGTACAGGGTGCCGACCGAACTGCCCGCCGGTGTCACGACAGGCCCCCCGGCGTGCGGGCCGCTGCCTGCTGCCCGGCCGGCGACGGCCCGGCCTCGGCACGGCCCCTCGGTGCCGTCGGCGACGGCCCCGGTTGCCGCGGTGGCCGGTACATCGACGAGATCACCGGACAGGGCGCCCCATTCTCCCGAGGTCCGCCCGTTGCCCGCGGCGCCGCTGCCGTTCGCCGTGGCGGTGCTGCCCGGCCCGGCCGTGGCGTCGTTGGTGCCGGTCACGAAACCGTTACCGACGACGGAAGTGCCGTCGCCGCTCCGGCCGGCGAGCCCGGCCCGCCCGCGGTCACGGGTGAGGAGTGGGCGATGGTCTGGTGGGAGTGGTTGACCACGCCCGCGTCACCGCCGGTGACCAGGGCCGTCCGCAGGCCACGCCTGGCGCAGGGTTGCATGAGGGTCTCCTTCCGTCGTCCCTTGTCGCAAGGGGCGGGTGGTCGACACGCGAAAGGGGGACTGTCGCCACCCGGGAATCCATGGGTGTGTTCGTCGACAGGCGGCGCGGGACGCGCACGCCGAAGGGCGCGGCCGCCGGCCGGGACGGCCGATGCGGACCGCGCCCGTGGGATCAGTCAGGCGTGATGCCGGGCTGGCGGCCCGGGCCGGGCGTGCCCAGCGGCGTGCTCGCCTCGACGGCGCGCACGAGGTCGAAACCGGGTCCGGGCCAGGTGCCGGACTCGTCGTCGAAACCGACGCCGCCGAGGCTGGGCGCGCAGACACCGCCACCGCCGGTCGCGGGCGGCACGGGTATCGGGTTCCACGGCGCCGGGTAGGGGGCTGCCGGCGCCGGGGCCACCGGGGTGCGTCCGGTGGCCACCGGTGCTGCGACCGGCGACCGGGCCACCAGGAACCGCGCCGGCACGGCACCGACATGCGCCGGGGGTGGCACCTCGGTAGCCGCGACGGACGCGGCGCGGTCTGGGGCCCGGTCGTCGGCCGGGGTCGACATCGACCCCGCCCTCACGGGCGTCGGTGTCGCTGCCGGCGTGGCCGGCAGGACGTTCAGCGGTACCACCACGGACCGGCCGGGCATCTGCGCCCGCAGCCGGCTCACCGCGTTGCCCAGCGCGCCTGCCACCCCGCGGACGCCGTCGGTCGCTTGGCCGGGCGTACCGGGCAGCGGCAGGGCGTGGGCCAGCGGGGCCGCCGATCGCGGGTGCGACGTGAGCACCTCGGCCACGGCGTGATCAGCGGTGCGAAGCACCGACGTGACCGGGGTCGGCACGGCCGGGATGGTGGGCAGCGTGTCCGCCGAGGCGGCCGCCGAGGAGATCAGCCAGCCGGCGACGGTGGCGAGCACCGCGCCACTGAGAACGAGCAGCGCACGGGACAGCAACCGGGGCACCAGGCCCCGCGATGTCCGCGCTGTGTCCACGGTGGAGTTCACCTCTCGCTCGGTAAGAGCCGTGACCGGGTGGGTTGTCTCGACGACGGTGAGCGAGGTTGCCAGGCTGACGGGGTCGCGCGCAGCCCTCAGCGCCGAACTGGCCCCGATCGTGTTAACAACACGGTGTGCGATCTTCAGGCACGCTACGTAGTGTCACCGGTCCGATACCTTGGTACCCGTGAGCGGGGGGTACACGTGAACGAGGGGTACGTGAGCGGGGTTGCGAGCGACCTGAGGAGCACCGCGCGTTCGGCGAGCGCCAGCGAGGAGGTCGCGTGAGCAATTCCCGATTCACCGAGGGCGACGACGTCACCGGTCGCGTTCCCAGGGCGCTTCGGGTGAGCGCGGCACTGTCCTGGCGACTGATCGTCATCCTCGCCGCGATCGCCGCGATCGCCTGGGTCATCGGCCGACTGGCCATCGTCGTCATTCCCGTGGCGATCGCACTGCTGCTGTCCGCCCTGATGGCGCCGATCGTGGCTCAACTGCACGCCAAACGGATGCCCAAGGGACTGGCCACCGCGCTGGTCCTGATCGGCGGCATCGTCGTGCTGGGCGGCGTGCTGACGTTCGTGATCACCGAGTTCGTCAACGGCCTGCCCGCCCTGTCGGCGCAGGTGCAGCAGAGCATCCAGCAGATCAGCCACTGGCTGGAGACCGGCCCGCTGCACCTGACCCAGCAGCAGCTCAAGGGCTTCATCAACACGTTCGTGAAATCGCTGGGCGCCGACCAGACCGCGATCACCAGCGGCGCGCTGACCACGGCCGTGACGGTCGGCGAGATGGTGACCGCGGCGTTGCTGACGCTGTTCACCACGATCTTCTTCCTGCACGACGGGGCCAATATCTGGCACTTCGTCATCCGGATCATCCCGCACGACGTGCGGGACCGGGTCGACGTCGCGGGCAGGCGCGGGTTCGCGTCCCTGGTCAGCTACGTGCGGGCGACCGCCGCGGTGGCGGTGGTGGACGCGATCGGCATCGGCGTCGGCCTGGCCATCGTGCGGGTGCCACTGGCGGCGCCCCTGGCCGCGCTGGTGTTCCTGGCCGCGTTCGTCCCGATCGTCGGTGCCGTCGTGGCGGGCGCGGTCGCCGTGCTGGTCGCGCTCGTCGCCAACGGGTTCGTCCCCGCGCTGATCGTGCTGGCCATCGTCATCGCGGTGATGCAGCTGGAGGGGCACGTGCTGCAGCCGCTGCTGCTGGGCCGCGCGGTCAAGCTGCACCCGCTGGCCGTGGTGCTGTCCATCGCCACCGGTATCGAGGTCGGCGGGATCGCGGGCGGGCTGCTCGCGGTGCCGATCCTGGCGGTGGTCAACGCGGGCGTCCGGTCGCTGCTGCACGACCCGCCGATGTCACCGGACAACGTGCACGCGCTGGCCCGCCGGGACGCACAACCGGCGACGACCGAGGAGGTCGAGGAGGCCATCGAGGAGGGCCAGGCCCCGCCGCACAGCGGCCCGGACGGCCCCGCCGAGCCGGATACCGACCGCGAGTAGCGAACCTGTCCGGTTGGCGGGTCACAGCATGGCCGGAACAGGGCAGGATGAGCCGCGGAAGGAGGGCGCCGTGGCCCTGTCCAGAACCCGGTCGCCGCACCGGATGGTGCCGCCGGTGCACTGGCTGCCGGTGCGCGGGCCCGTCCCCGGTCACCGGCCCGTACCGGGCGGCGACCAGCCCACCCGCGACCCGCTGACGCCGTGGTGGCGGGCCGCTGTCGTGCTGCGGGTGCTGACCTACGGGTTCGCGGTCGGCGCGACCGCCGTCTACGACGCGCAGTACGCGCGGCCGGCGCTGGGCTGGGTCGTGATCGCCGTGCTCGGCGCGTGGACGCTGGTCTCCGGCTGGTGCTACCTGCGGGAGAACAGCCGGTGGTTCTGGCTGACCGTGCTGGACCTGGCGGTCGGCTGCGCCCTGATGTTCAGTTCGCGGCTGGTGTTCACCCACCAGGAACTGGCCGGCAGCGCACCGATCCCGCTGCTCACGACGGTGTGGGTCAGTGGCGTGGTGGCGGCAGGCGCGATCCGTACCGGACCGGTCGGCGGCGCGGTGTTCGGTGCCGTGCTCGCCGGCGTGAACTACGCGACGCACGGGATCGTCGACGTCGACCTGTCCCGGGACGCGGTGCTGCTGATCGTGACCGGGCTGGTGATCGGCATGGCGTCGGTGACGGCCCGCCGGTCGGCAGAGCAACTGGCGCACGCGCTGCGCTCCGAGGCGGCCACCGCGGAGCGGGAGCGGCTGGCCCGGTCCATTCACGACAGCGTGCTGCAGGTGCTGGCCCGGGTGCAGCGGCGTGGCGCGGAACTGGGCGGCGAGGCGGCCGAGCTGGCCCGGCTGGCCGGTGAGCAGGAGGTCGCGCTGCGGGCACTGGTGGCCGCGGCGGCACCGGAGTCGACCCCCGACGGTGAGGTCGACCTGCGGGCGCACCTGCAGATCCTGGCGACGCCCAAGGTGTCCATCGCGGCGCCGGGCACTCGGGTGATGCTGCCCACCGGGCTGGCCACGGAGCTGGCCGCCGTCGTTCGTGAGGCACTGTCCAATGTGGCCAGACATGCCGGCCCGGAAGCGCACGCATGGGTGCTGGTGGAGGACCTGTCGGACGAGATCGTGGTGAGCGTGCGGGACGACGGCCCGGGTATCCCGGCGGGCAGGCTGGTGGCGGCCGCCGCGGCGGGCAGGCTCGGCGTGGCGGAGTCGATCCGCGGCCGGGTGACCGATCTGGGTGGTACCGCCGACCTGGATACCGGGCCGGACGGCACGGAATGGGAGTTCCGGGTGCCCAGCGGGCGGGATGGCGGGAGCAGGCCGAAGGGGGATACATAACGTCGCGATCCAACTCTATACTTCCGGTACCACCCGCCGGCCGAAAGGCGCGATGCTCTCGCACGCAAACTTCGTTTCGAATTTCGCATCATGGCGAGGGACCTCTCAGGCGACCGAGCAACGATGGAATGTTATGACCATCGATGATGTCCTTCTGTTGCCGTTGCCGTTGTTTCACATGGCCGGATTCACCGTTTGCATGCTGAATTTCTATCAAGGTGGCGAAATCATCATCACCCGCGAGTTCAGCGCCGACAATTCTCGACATGTTGGAAACATCCCGCGTCACCAGAGTGGTCCTGGTGCCCGCCGCAATGCAGATGATGGTTCGGCTGCCCCGTGCGCGAGAAATGAAATTCGCCAGCCTCCGCTACATATTCTATGGCGCGTCACCGATTTCGCCGTCGCTGTTGAAGGAATGCATCGCGGCGTTCAATTGTAACTTCGTTCAGGTTTTCGGTATGACCGAAACGACGGGCGCTGTCACGGCTCTTCCGCCGGAGGATCATGTTGAGGGTCTCGATCGCATGCGCTCCGCGGGAAGACCGTTGCCCGGTATCGAACTCGCGATTCTCGATGCCGACGGCAAACAATTGCCTCCCGGAGAAGTCGGTGAGATCGTAGCGCGCTCCGGTTCAAACATGGTCGGGTATTGGAATTCGCCGGAAGCCACTGCCCAAACGATTGATGCCGACAGCTGGCTGCATACCGGCGACGCCGGGTACTTGGACTTGGACGGCTATCTCTATGTTTACGACCGTATCAAGAACATGATCCTCTCCGGCGGCGAGAACATCTATCCGGCTGAAATCGAGAGCGTGATCTGCGATCACCCCGATGTCGTCGAAGCCGCCGTAATAGGTATACCGGACGAGACTTGGGGCGAAGCGGTCAAGGCGGTCGTGGTGATGAAGCCTGGCAAAACCGCCGAGGCGGCCGACATCATCCGTTTTACACGTGAGCGCATTGCAAGTTTTAAAACGCCGAAATCAATCGACTTCATCGAGGCACTGCCGCGCAACGGGTCGGGAAAAATCCTGCATCGCGATCTTCGCGAACGCCACTGGTCGGGCAGGACCGGCAAATCTTCGAGGACGCCGACCGGATGACCTAGTCAATTGCTCCATTTGGGCCAAGCGCATGGAAACGGCGAGCACCGGGCATTGATCCTTCACGGCCGAGTGCGATCGACGGTAAAGTCGGGCCCGCCATGCGATCTCGTCTATTGCGTAACAGGATTGCCAGGTTGTCGCGTTGCTTGCCGATCAGGCTTCGACGACCAGCCTGGAATAAGCCGAAAATACCCCCGATAGAAAAAACCAGCTACGCGGAGGCATTTTTCGACAGCATCGGGTCAAACGCGTCGGTTTGGACAAGTGCCGCTCGCTTTACCCAAGGTGTCGCGAGGCGGTCGCGCTCAATCAAACGTACTAGCGCGCAAAGCCGGCGCGCCGCGCGGCGGCATTGACGCGATCTCAGAGGTGTAATTCGGCGTGACGCGGAGTTGAGCGGGACCTGTCTGGGGCCATGCCAAGCTAACGAGCATCTGCACGTGGCTTCGGCGCAGCCAGTAATAAACCTACGTCAAGCTTGATAAATTTCCCTGAGGAGTCGATGGTGCCGCCCAACGATGATTTTCTCAGCGCTCCAAAATTGGATTATGACGGTTTCATAGCTGCACTGCGCGAGAATTTTGGATGTTTTAGTCCAGCTCGCGGAACCAACATATTCGCAGGCAGGGTGCGCCCGCGGCGCGTCTTCGGGTTCGCTGCGGTGGATCTCGCCTGCAACACTGTCCGCGTTGACCGGACGCAGCAGGACATTCGCCGTGATGGCATGGAGTATTACTTTGTCGTAGCTCAGCTGACGGGCGGATCGACAATCATTCAGAACGATCGAGTTGTAAATGCCGCAGCTGGCGAACTCGTCCTGCTCGATTCCACGAGACCCGTGACATTCGTTGGGGTCCAGAAAGCGCAGTGGCTTGGCTTGCAGTTGCCGCGCCAGAACCTTGCGTCGCATCTCGGCTTCGAGCCGCAAGGTGGCACGTGCGGTCGCGGGCGGGGGCAGGCGGCACGCATACTTAGTCAGCTCGCTCTTGACCCCGTCGGCAATGTAGAACCGACGGTCGCGTCGGCTGACGACTATATGCGTCTGGTGGTCTACGACCTCGTCGGCGCAGTGTTTGCACCGCCCGCCCAGTCGAGGGCACCGACATCCAGCTATTAAGTTTTGACACTTCCAATCCTTGTCTCCGATCTTTGCAACGCGTGACTGTCAAGAAAGCCAGACGGCTGGACCAGGCGTCGCGAGGCGATTGCGCTCGGCAACGCGCCGCGCGGTGGCATTGACACGATCTCGGAGGTGTTATTCGGCGTGACGCGGAGTTGAGCGGCACCTGTCTGGGGCCATGGCAAGCTAACGAACGTTTGCCCGTGGCCTCGGCGCAGGCAGTAATTAAAACCTACGTCAGGCTTGATAAATTTCCCTGAGGAGTCGATGGTGCAGCCCAACGATGATTTTCTCAGCGCTCCAGAATTGGATTATGACGGTTTCATAGCTGCACTGCGCGAGAATTTCGGCTGTTTTAGTCCAACTCGCGGAACCAACATATTCGCGGGCAGGGTGCGCCCGCGGCGCGTCTTCGGGTTCGCTGCGGTGGATCTCGCCTGTGACACTGTCCGCGTTGACCGGACGAAGCTGGACATTCGCCGTGATGGCATGGAGTATTACTTCGTCGTAGCTCAGCTGGCGGGCGGATCGACAATCATTCAGAACGACCGAGTTGTAAATGCCGCTGCTGGCGAACTCGTCCTGCTCAATTCCACGAGACCCGTGACATTAGTTGGAGTTCAGCAAGCGCAATGGCTTGGCTTGCAGTTGCCGCGCCAGAACCTGGTGTCGCATCTCGGCTTCGAGCCGCAAGGTGGCACGTGCGGTCGCGGGCAGGGGCAGGCGGCACGCATACTCAGTCAGCTCGCTCTTTACCCCGTCGGCAATGTTGAACCGGCGGTCGCTCGGCTGACGACTATATGCGTCTGGTGGTCTACGATCTCCTCGGCGCACTGTTTGCACCGCCCGCCCCGCTTTGTTCACGCCACACCGACAAACTATTCGCGCGAGTATGCAGCATCATCAAGGATCGCTTTGCCGATCCGAACATCTCTCCGAGCGAGGTGGCTGCCGAGATGGGAATTTCGCTGCGCTATTTGCAAGCCTGTTCACGGACCGCGGTTCGACATGCAGTCACTACATATCTTCGCTCCGCCTCGATCATGCGGCGCGTCTGATTGAACGACGCGCGTCGATGAAAACAGGTCAACCTCTCGCCGAGATCGCCTACGCCTGCGGCTTTCGCGATTACACGCATTTTGCGCGCCAATTCCGCCGACGTTTCGACACCACGCCGGGCGGCGTCGGAGCAGGAGCCGCTGGTAACGGCAACGCACGAGCCCCCGCCGACATTGGGCAGAGTAAAACGGTCCTCTAAAAAGCGACGTGAACCAGCAGGACAGTGTAGGACTGACGCCATCTTCTGGCCCAATATCCGACTCGCTGCGCTGCGCACCAACAAGGCAACGCGACGGGAAACAGCAAAACTTGAACGCTGCCAGATTGACGACCGCAGGAAGGATCGTCGCCGAGCCGTAACCGTGTTACAGTTTCAAGCGCCTAGGCGCACGGCAGACGGCCGTCTAGGGCCGACCTTTACACCCTTCTGAACGTTATTTCATGTCGGGGTCGT
The DNA here is from genome assembly GCA_963780635.1 of Candidatus Melainabacteria bacterium. Lineage (GTDB taxonomy): Bacteria > Actinomycetota > Actinomycetes > Mycobacteriales > Pseudonocardiaceae > DATEPR01. The sequence continues at coordinate 654 of CAWACW010000011.1, read as the reverse complement.
CTTTGGCATCACTGATAGCGCTGGAAAGAGCACTACAAGGACACTCGAACGGCGGCCAATCAGCCACGGGTTTTCGAATTATCTCGGCGCAAATTATTCGCCACAGCCAACGCGCCCCGTTCATTGTTTTCCAGGGCAATCTTTTGGGCTAACATCACGTCCCCAGCGACGAGCTGATCCTTGGGGACAAAAAGCACCAGCCAGTCGCCATTCGGCCAGCGTCATCTAGGTCATAGACGTTCGCTCCCACTCCCTCGCGTATACGGCATCGCTTCCCGGTGTGGCAGTCGATGACCTCGAAATAATCGTGCGCGTCGTACTTTTCAACCACTTGTTCGGGCGACGACCAGTCTCTCAAGAGCTTACGGCCGCGGCACTGGCGCGTACTTGGACGTTGATACCAATCCCAAATGGCTCGCGCCAAACGTGCGCAGACCGCCAAGGCCTGCCGAAGCTGATCGTCCGCGGTGGGGCGCGGCAGCTTCATCAAACCTTGCCGCCGACTAGTCGCGGTGAAAACAGTGTCTCTTCTGGGGCCGGATCAAACGTGCGCGTTACGACCAACCTTCCATCCGCGGTACGGTTCGCCACCGTGAATCCAACGCCCGTTAGTGCATTGAAGCGCTGCTCGACCTTTCAAGCGCGGCCCGACCC
>CAWACW010000010.1:0-775372 GCA_963780635.1 Candidatus Melainabacteria bacterium | reverse complement strand
GCGAAGCCGGCGGTGCCTCGTGAGTGAGATCTCGGTGCCTGCCGGTGATCCCGACGCACTACTGAAACTGGCCGACGAACTAGACGGCCACGCGAACACCATCGGACGGTTGTCCTCGGACAGCGCCGCGTACAGCGCAAGGGCCAAGGCAGCAGCCAGCTGGTCCGGCGACGCCGCAGACGCGTACACGGGCTTCACCACAGGAGTGGCAGAAGGCACAGCTCGCATCCCGGCACCGCTGACGAATGTCGCGACAGCGATCCGAACATATGCCGGTGTGCTCAGGTCGGCACAAGAACGCGCCACCGCCGCGCAGGGCGTAGCGCCGAGCTCGGACGAGGCAACCACCGCACAATCCGATGTGGCGGCGGCGAATGGCGAGCTGGACCGCTCGGCCAGTGAAACGAAGGGCGCACTCCAGCAGGCTGTCGAAGACTTGGACAAGATCTGGGAGCAGAGCGACCCGGTACGCAAATTCATCGAGAAATTGCATGCGCCCTGGGACGCGCTCGGTGCCGACTCCGTGCTCGAGGCCTTGCCGAAGAAGGGTGAGTCGGTGACTGAGGCTGTCGCCGACTGGCAGAAGGAGATGCCGGGCGAGGTCGGTGACTGGTGGTCAGAGGTCAGCTCGCTGGCCCATGACGCGGACAACGGTCGCGCGTCATGGGACGACGTGGCGTCGATGGCCTCGCGTTTCACTACCAAACTCACACCATGGCGCAGATGAGCTGGCCTGCCGACTCCCGCCAACCGGACGTCGCTGAAACCCAACTCCTTCTCGCGGCGGCCGATCGGAATGGCGCGGTGGCGCTCCCGGACCTGATGGCGCTCGACCTGTGCGTGCTGGGTGGAGCGCTTCAGTCCGCGTTCGACGAACCGGTGTGGCGTACTTGGGTCGAGTTGCCCGAAACCTATCGTCATGAGTTGTCCTCGGACGTATACCGAGGTCTGGTCGGACGAAGGCTCATGGATCCGCCGCGACCAGCGCCGAGCCCGACTGACCAGCAGATCGCACGAGTCGCGCCACCGCTCGCGTTGATCATGATGGCTCGAGGACGGCCGGCGTTCGTACTCCAGTGCGCACTCGACGATGACGAGCGCGGCGCTCCGCGAATGTACGGGATCGGACAAGACGATGTGGGCCTGCGGGCGGTGCTGGAATGCGCGAGCAACGAACGTGTCGGCCTGGGTGTGCGGACCATGTCGCTTTGTCACCGTCGGAGGATCGCGCCCGTGCTGGCGACCTGCACAAGTCGTACAGATACATGCTGTTGTCGCCTCCACGGGCAGTCTCGATACTGACGTCGTGGCTGTGCACCAAGAAACCCCCCGGTGTGCGGACAATGGACCTGTATCGACACCGGGAGGCTGAAGAACTGCCCAGGGTTCAGCTTGCCGCGCGGCACATGCCTGACGGGCTGCTCGCCACGACGACGGAGTACGGGAAAGCCGGTACGCCCAGATCGGCCACAACGGAGCAGGGTGTGGCGATCGAGGTAGCGACCCTTGTGATCGCGGAGACCATGTCGTGATCGCTGGCCATTCAGAAGACCATGCCGCCTTGCGACCGATGTTCGTGTTGCTCGGCATAGGTCTACCCAGCATCTTTGTGCTCGCGGCAGTGGCGGCGGCGACCACCGGACAGGACGCGTACCTGATCGTCGCAGCAATTGCCCTGTTCGGGTGGATCTTCAGCAACAGTATGTACCTGTACGTGAACTGGCCCACTGGCATAAGGGTCGACGAAGACGGTGTGCGGATCGGCAACGTGCGGCACCCGTCGGCGAACGGCCGCCGACCGCCTGCACCGTCGTTCCAGGCCTACCGACTGTTCAGCGTGCCGTGGCAAGGCGTGCTATCGGTGCGCGTCGAGCGTGAGCGAGGGCAGCTGCGTCAGCTCACCCGGACGAGCAGGCGCGCGTCGACGAGAGGGGTGAAGCAGCATGGCGGCCTAGCGGTGGGCTTCTATCTGGGCATGCTGACTCCACCATTCATGCGAGCAGCCCTGGTGATCGAGGTAGACGAGAAGTACGCGACATTCCCCGAGTTCCGGATACGCCAGGCCGCAGCGGTAGCGACGTCACAGGTAGGCACAAGATCAACAACATGGGTCGCGCCGGCACGGCACCCGGAGCGCCTGGCCGAAGCGATAGAGACGATCACGCACTCATCAGCCTGGAACGCCCGCCGAATGAGCTGACGTATCTCGTCACTCCGGGCACCACACATGTCACGGATAGTGACAGCGAATGGCAGCACGCTGGTCAACATGATCAACGACAAGCGCCGCCAGCCGACGCCGACCAGCATGACGCGAACATGCAGGGGCCGAGTTGGGCTCAACGACACCCGTCGGCTACGCTATGCCAGCATCAGCGGGGCAACCCGCAGGTCCGAGTGGCGGAATGGCAGACGCGCTAGCTTGAGGTGCTAGTCCCCGAACAGGGGGTGGGGGTTCAAGTCCCCCCTCGGACACACTCACTATCCCTACGGGCCGGTTGGATGCGCACATCCACGGCCCGTTCTTCGTGGTGATAGGTCATCCCCAGCCGGCAGAGCCGCGTACAGCTCGTCCAGTTCGTCCAGCTCACGCGCGATGAAGCATGCTCGTCACGTCACCCAATGAGTCGATCATCGCGTAGACCTCGGCGCACGTCCAGCCCGGTCGCGAGCCGGCTGCTCGCCAGCTCAGCCTCAGCGGCCAACCGCGCCTCCTGGGCGTCGTTGATCGACTCGACCAGAGCGGCCGGCTCCGCACCCGCCTCGATCGCCGCTGTCAGCCGCCGCAGCTTCGCCTTGGCCGCGTCCAGCCGCTTCTGCGCAGCCTCCCGAGCGCCATCGGCCACGGGGTCGTCCTGCGAGCCGATCAGGCCCGCCACGGTCTCGTCGCGGTTCTCCCGCGGCGAACACGTCTCCCAGCCAGCCATTCAGGCGCTCCAGCACCGCCGTCTCGGGCAGGTAGATGTTCTTCGGATGCGTAGCCAGCAACGCGGAGCCCGGCACCAGCGTCCGCGCCGCACAGCGGTAGTAGGTGCCGCGATTTCCTCGGCGTGCCCTCCATCCGCCGCTCACACAACCCGCAGCGCACCCGACCACGCAACGGATACGGCCGCTTGGTCACCTTCGGCCCGCGCTCCAACTTCCGCCGTGCCGGCAGGCCACCAGCCGCGCGCGACCGCCGCAGCAATTGTGCCTCCGTGAAGTCCTCAACCGACACGATCGCCGGATGCGCAGGCGTCCGAGACCGCACGATCCGATCCGGATTCGACCGGCGAAACCGCACCACGTGACCTGCCGCCACGTCATCGGGGTTCAACAGCACTTCGTGCTTCGTCCACCGACCGAACACCGCATAGCCCGGTATAGCGCGGATTCTCCAGAATCGCTCGCACCGTGCTCCCCTGCCAACCATCAGCCAGTCCGGTGCCGATTCTGCTCCGGACGCCGCGCAGACGGACACGGAACGCGCATCACGATTCAGCCGTTGGCGATCGCCCGATCGCCCTGACCCGTCCAGATACTCGGCGAAGATCCGCGCACGACCTCGGCCGCTGGCTCGTCAATCGCCAGCAGCGCGCAACCGATAGCCCTCGGCCGCCTTGCGCGGATTCGGGTGCGGCCCACCGTCGACCACGACGTAGCCGTATGGTGCCCGGCCGCCCTGGTGCCGCCCCTCATTGACCACCTGGGCGTCCATCGCCGCACGGACGCGCGCCTGAACATGCTGGCGCTCCGACTCGCTCATCCCACCGAGCACGCTCATCAGCATCTTGTGCGACGGATTCCGCGCGTCGAACTTGCCGCCCAGCTCCGGCACCCACAGCTCGACGCCGTACGCCGCGAACCGCGGCGCGATCAGCGAGAACTGGTTACCGAACCAGCACCGCGTCCCCTCCCCCACCACCACGGCGTTCCAGCCGCGGTTCGGGTTCTTCAACGCCGCCAGCAGCCGACCCGCGTCCTCCCGCCGCTCCCACGGCACCGACCGCGACTGACCGATGTCGAAGAACTCGGCCACGACGCCACCGCCGAGCGGCTCGACGAACTTCCGGGCATTGCCGAACTGCCACCCGCGGGACGTCTCCGGGTCCTGGTTGTCCTCGGTCGAGCACCGCCCGTAGACAGCGACCGGTCCGATCCCCTGGTCCACGATCTCCTCGACCTCGACGCCCAGCAGATCATCCAGCGTCGCCCACGGGTCACGGCTGATTTCAGCAGTCACGCTCGTCTCCCCTCCATCGGCCCGTCAGGTGCCTCAACCTCGGTCAGCTCGACCAGTATCGCAAGGAGTATCCGGCACGCCGCCTGTTCAACACCGGTAGCTCGTCTGGCAGCCGCACCACGATGGGGTCCTCAGCCGCGTCTTCCCTGGTCATGACTGGTCTCGACTCGCCGTCGGCACCAGAGCTGATTTCATCAATCGCCGCTCGCAGGTCCGGCCGTGAAGTAGCCACGGACCCGCCGCACTCCCCCGTCGTCGTCCGGCACGCGGTTCCGCGTCGGCCGGCACCCAGCTCCCCCATCTGCCGGCCGAATGCCGTCGCCTCGACATCCAGCGCCTCGACCAGCTCGGCGGTAGGCACGAACTCGCGGCTCGTCGAGGTCTTCGCCGAGGTAGTCGACGACGGACGCCAACGGCTCCGGCAGCTCGCCGGTGCTCGGCTCCCGATCCGGACTCGACCGACCCGGCGCCGATCGCCTTCACGGCCGCGCGCGTGATCCACCACGGGCGTGGTGTCCTGCCCGGCCGCGTGCCCCGTCAACCGTCCCAGCCGCCTGCCGCAGCTCGCGCCCACGCTCGCAGATCGCGCGCCAGTCCTCGTTGGGCATGTAGTACGTCCGCACGGTCAGCGCGAGCACGTCGGCCCCGGCCTGCGCGTCCCCGTCCGGCCGCAGGATGCCCACTCCCTTGTGCGAGGCGAGCAGTCGACTGGAGTCGTATCCGCGGGTGTTCATCTGCTCGCCGAGCACGATGTTCGAGTCGCGCCAGTCCATCACCCGCAACGCGAACCGCGACCCGAGCACCGCCCGCAGCCCGGACGGGATCGTCTTCGAGTCCGGTCGCTGCGTGGCCAGCACCAGCACGATGCCCGCAGCCGGCCCCTTCTTCGCCAGCCACGTCAGCAGCTCGCCGACGTACTCCCCCGCCGTCAGTTTCTTGCCGTCGACTCGCACCGGCGTCCGGTCCTCCAACGGCACCTGGACCTCGTCCAGGAACACCGCCGTGATCGGCATGTCCATCGACAGGTCCCGAGACATGGCCGGCGTGACCTTCGACTCGGGACACGTCTCGTTGTCAAGCTCCCGCATCCGCCGATACCGGCCCTGCACCTCGCCCACCAGCTCCACCAGCCAACCGACCAGCGCGATCACGTGCTCGGCCTCGTCGCCCGACATGAACCGGTGGGCCACCGCCGCGCGCCGTCCCAGTCCTTCCCGGCCTTGAAGTCCGCCACGTACAGCCGCGTGTGCGGATCGAGGATCAGCCCCGCGGCCGCCAACCGAGCCGCCATCGTCTTCCCCTGCCGAGGTATCGCCCCGATCAGCACCGACGTCCACACCAACGGCAGATCCACCCGCCGATCCCGCGCGTCCCGCCCGAACGGCACCGGCCGCCACGCATCCCACTGCGCCACCGCCAACAGCGGCGTCCGAAGTGGAGGAGTCGCGTACGGATCGGAGTCAGCCACCCACATCGCCACCCGGCCCGCGTGCCCACCGTTCCCGCGCACGCGCTCGACGTTCAGCTGTACCTCATCGACGGCCAGAGCCGACGCCAACGCCTCCCGGTTCTTCACCACATCTGTGGCTTTCCGCGTGGCCGGCAGGTCCACCGTGATCGCCCAACCATCGCCGACCCGCGTCGCCCGCTCGACCAGCCGCAGCGTCTCGTCCTTGCCAACCAGCTTCGCGTCCCGGAAGGCATCCACGAGCACCTGCGGATCCATCGTCCAGGTCAGCGTCCGCGGACCGGCCAACACCGCCTTACGCCCCGGACTCCCATCCTTCCGCCGACCCAGCACGGCCAGAGCCGCCGAGACGACAACACCGCTGATCCACAGCACCAGCTCGCCGTAGACCAGGTTGAGCACAGCCGACCGCCAGCACTCCCCCGCCGGCGACGGCGCCCGTGACCTTCCATCGGAACAGCGTCAACGCCCGGATCTCCACGAACTTGTCCGCCAGCTTCTCGGACAACTCCGCAGCCTCCCGGTAGTCCCGCACGGTCACCCACCGCCGCCACCACCGAGCCGCGACAACGAGGCCACGAACAACCGCACCCAGGCAACGCCACGGACACCGCACCACCGCGACCGCCGCATCCTTACCGGCCTGCCGAACCTGAGCCCGACTCTTGAGCCACACCGGCACCCGAGGCGACCGCAGCCACCACGACACCCACCTGCTCGTCATTCGCGTTGTGTCGGTGGTCTGGTCGTCATCGACCAACTCGCCGTCAACCAGCTCGCCAAGACTTTCAATCTCCACTGAAACGCCAGTGGTGGAGACGTTCAGACGACGGAGGTTCATGAACGTTCATGGCCGCTCCACCTCCGCCACGAGCGTCTTCGCCAGCCGAGACGACAGCCCACGAGAACACCCCGTCACCTCACGCACCCACGTGGGCGTAACGACACAACCAGGCGACCAGGCCGCACGAGCCTCAGTGAGGTAGTCGCCGAACAGCTTCCGCGGCGCCGGCTCCCGACCGTTCGGCAGCTCGACCGGGTCATGGAACCATCGCCTGACGCGCCGCCACCAGCACCGCGTCCGTGAGCTTGTCCCGCAGATCCGTGATTGCCTCGACCGCAACGAACACAACCAGCGGCGGCACCGAGTGCAACACGATCGCCGACACCGACCCGACCGCGAACGACGCCCACGTGTTCATCACGTACGTCGCAGCGAGCGTGAACCACTTCGCCCGCCGAACCCACGGCCCGGTCCGCACCTGGTAGCGAGCAGTGATTTGTTCGGCCCGCAAGATCGCGAGCAACACGAGTGACACCGTCGGATCGAGGACCCACGCGGCCAGCCACGGCAGCGACCATGCTCGCGTCCCGATCGAGGCGAACCCCTGGACGTTGGTCATCGTGAACGCCAGGCCAAGCCCGATCCCGCACCAGCACATCCGGTCGACCTGACGACGCACCCGCTCGATCCGCAGCGCCACGACGTCCGGGTGCGTGTCGTACGTCCGCACCTCGGCGGCCTCGGCCGCGTCCTGCGCCAGCCGCTTCGCACGACTCGGTTTCGTCATCGCCGACCACCACCCCGACGCCGAGGCACGTCCGTGGTCGTGATCGTCAATGCCCTGGTCAATGCATAGGCAGCGAACAAAGCGGGCACCCCGAGCACCGCGAACAACAACCAGCTACGGCCGCCGTGCGTAATGACGATCCACTGAACAGCCACGATCAATCCGGCATTGACCAGCACCCGGCCAGCGAGCGACGCCAAGCGTGCACCGCTCCGAGCCGCCTCGACAGCCGCCCGCGCGCGGCGAGTGCTCGCCCGCCAGACCCACAGCAGCACGACCAAGGCGCCGCCACCGGCCATGACCTCGACGGGAGTGATGCTGAACGCGGTCATGACAACCGCCTCCGCTCCCAGAGCGGGTCCAGCGCCCGGCGATCGTCCTCCGTGAGTCCGCCCCACACGCCGACCGTCGCAGGACCGGCGGTCCGAAGGTCCAGCTCCAGGCACTCTGCCCGGACAGGGCAGCCGCCGCACAGCCGCTCCGCCAACTCTCGATCGCTCAGTTCCTCGGCCAGCCACGACGGCTCACCATCCGCGACCGGCCACATGCAGGCGCCGTCCCTGAGCACCAGGTCGGCCAGCACCGTCAGCGGCACCCATCGCAGTCGGTCCAACTGGATCAGCAACAGGTTCAGGTCCGGGGTCATCGCGCACCCCCAGACATCGGCTCGTCGTCCGTGGGCTCCGACAGCAGGCGGGCGAGCTCCGCGGCCGGCACAACCAGGCGCCCACGCCGCCAGATCGCCCGCACGTTGCCGACCCGGATCGCGCGGGCAACCGTCGACAGCTCGACACCGAGGATCCAGGCCGTTTCTCGAAGCGTGTAGTACGCCGGACGACCGGCATCGGACATAGAAGTACGCATGAGATGTGGTCCCTTCACGAAGAACGAATGATGATTTCAGCGCTTGATTGCTGATATCAGCTCACACAAGGAGTGCGGCATTACGCGCGGCGCTCGAAGCGCCGTGTCACGTAAGCGAATTGACGTGGAACCGCTAATCTCGGCGCTGAGGCGGAGCGCGGAGGAATACGTGTCGGAGGACTGGGCGGCAGTCGCCAAGACCATCAACCAGCGCGTGAATGAGCTGGGATGGCGTCAGCGCGAACTCGCGGAACGTTCGCGGGTATCGCAGGCGATCGTGCGTGAAGTCCAGCACCACACCCACGAACGGCGACGCAGCACGCGGACCCTGGAGTCGCTGTCCGTCGCCCTCGGCTGGCACCCGCAGCACCTCGACGCAGTGCTGCACGGCCGTAGACCGCCCGAGGTGAATGAGCCGATCGCCGGCGACGAGGACTCGTTGTGGTCGCGCCTCGACACCCTCGAACGCCGACTGGACGGCATCACCGAGCGCCTGGACGACTTGAAGACCGACCTCGCGACCGTGCTGGAACACATCCAATCCGCCAGGTAGAACGGGGCACTTTCGCTTGCTGAATCTCGTGTTCGCCATGCCCACAATTCCACTGCCAATAGGCCGGGGAAACGACGCGCAACTGATGCGGAACCAGTGCATAAGCAGTGCGGAACCGGCGCGCAACGTGACTGCGGGAGCGGCAACGACATGGCATCGGTAGCCGGCTGGACCGGCGCAGACCGCGTGCGCGCTGCAAGCCGCGCTGCGGATGAGCAACGAGGCATTCGCCGCACACCTGGGAATCGGCCTGCGGACCGTCAGCGGCTGGCACGAGAAGCCGACCCTGCGCCAGCAGTCGGCGATGCAACAACTCCTGGACACCGCACTCGAACGAGGCACCGGCCGACGGTCAAGGCACGGTTCGCCGCACTGACCGACCAGCACAGCCGGACGACGACGGACGCAAGGCCGCCGACGCTGAGGACCGACTCAGCGCCGATGCCGAACATCAGCGCGGCCCTCCAGTGGCTCGACCAGGCCGCCAACTGGGAACCCGGCACCGCCCGACGCGAGGTAGCGGCCCGGCTGCGCAGGTCGACGTACGGCAGCTGCGCGACCGGGGCAACCGACGCAGCCGCAGTCAACCAACGGCGCGTCGCCGATGCCCTGAGCCAGCTACTACGGCGACCGCGCCGAGGACCACGGCCGGTACGCCGCGACCTACGGCCGAGACGGCCAGGCGATGACCAGCATGCTGACTCGCCCCGACTGGCTGGACCTCGACTGCCCGCTGATGCCGGCGACCGACCGGCTCCGGGTGACCAGCACATCGCCGGACAAGGACGTACCGCTCGACGACGAGTCCGCTGGTCGAGCAGCCCAACGGCTGGCCGAGACGCTGGCGCTCGGCATCCGGTTGGTCGACATGCCGCTGTTCCGGCTCCTCGCCGTTGACATTCGGCAAAGGCCAGATCGCAGGGTCCGCTGGAGTGTCCCGGTTCGTGCGGTACGCCCTGACGCATGGACCTGCTCGAAGGCGAGTTGGTCGACGCACTCGCGGCCGACGTCGCCCATCGCGCGCGGCTCGCTGCCGCTGCGGGACCGCTACCTACCGGACCTCGCGTCCGTCCTCGACCTGCCCGGACGGCTGTGCGCTGGCGGCGCGCTTGCCCTGTGCGCGATCGCGCGCCCGGCAAGCCCGCACCGCGGGCCGGCCGACTATGTTCTCCTGGTGCAAGAGCGGTCCGGTCACGTCGTCAACGCCGCACGGCGACTGGCGGTGATCCCCAAGGGCTTCCACCAGCCGATGACCGACTTCCGGACCGACGCGCAGATCGGGGCGACGCTGCGCCGGGAGATGGAAGAGGAACTGTTCGGCCGCGACGACATCGACAACACGGTCAGCGACCAGCGCCGGCCGACCCGATGCACCCGAGGCGCCTGTCCGAGCCGATGCGCTGGCTGCTCGCCGAGAACCCGAGCCGTCTCCGCATGGAGTGCACGGGGTTCGGCCTCAACCTGGTCAGCGGCAACTTCGAGTTCCCGTGCCTGATCGTCATCGATGATGACGAGTTCTGGGCGCGGTACGGCGGCCAGATCGAGGCCAACTGGGAATCGTCGTCCCTGCGTCAGTATTCCAGCCTGGACCGCGAGTTGCTGACCGAGCTCGCCAGTGACGCCGGCATGGAGCAACGAGGGACTGTTCGCTCTCCTCCAGGGCCTTCGTCGGCTGAGCCAGATCGGCGGAGACCGGGTAGACGCGCCCGCTATTGAGTGGGAGATCGACTAGTGACCGCGAACTGGCACTACGGGAACGCGGCAGAGGACTCGCAGGACACCCGCGGTTGGATCCTCGGCCACTTCATCGACCCGTCCGAGGGCGTGCGGTCCACGAAGGACGTTGAGGTCAAATGGGGGGTCCACCCGGCAGGCGACAAGCGCCCCGAGTGGACCGTCGGACGACCAGCGCACCACTCTCGTGCTCCTCGTGCAGGGACAGTTCCGGATCGACCTCACCGAGGGCAGCAGAGTCCTGGCAGAGCAAGGCGACTACGCCGTGTGGGGACCGGGCATCGACCACTCCTGGGAGGCACTGGACGACTCGGTCGTCATCACCGTGCGCTGGCCATCGGCATCATGAGGCCAGCTCGACGGCTGGCAGGTCCACTCGCGTCCCGCCGATCTCGCGCAAACGACGCAGGCCCTGGAGGAAGGCGAACAGCCCTTCGTTACTCCAGGATTCATCGGTGATCAGATCCGAGATCGACTCACGATCGAGGCTGGAGTAGAGCCGCAGGCCGGACGACTCCCAGTTGGCCTCGACCTCCCCACCGAACCGCGTCCAAAACTCGTCGTCCTCGATCACGATGAGGCTGGCGAACTCGTAGTTGCCGCTGACGAGGTTCACCCCGAACCCGGTGCACTCCAGCCGCATCCGCGCAGGGTCATCGGACAACCAGCGCATCGGCTCGGACAGCCGGCTCCGGTGCATCGGGCGCCGCTACACGGCTCTCCCCCGCCGTGCTGTCGACCTCGCCACGCCCGAACAGCTCCTCTTCCATCTCGCGCCGAAGCGTCGCACCGATCCGCGCGTCGGCACGAACGTCCTTCAACGGTTGGTGGAACCCCTTCGGGATCACGGCGAGCCGCCGAGCGCCGTTCAACACGTGCGCTGACCGCTCCTGGACCAGCAGCGCGTAGTCGGCAGGACCGCGGTACGGGTCAGCCGGCCGAGCGATCGCGCACAGCCCCAGCACGCCGCCCGCGCACAACCGGCCAGAGAGGTCCAGGACGGCGCCAAGGTCGGGCAGGTACCGATCCCGCAGAGGCAGGCCGTTCGATCGCCCGAGGACGCTGTCCACCAGCTCGCGCCTCAAGCAGATCCAACGTCAGGGCGTACTCCGCGAACGGAACCACGTCGACACTGCCAGAAATCATCGGTGCGGCTGACGTCGACCTCCAGCAAGCGGTACAGCGGAGCATTCGATATCCGTATGTCCAGGATGGCAGCCTCGGCCAACCGGCCAAGGGCGGAGCGCGCTACGACTTCATCGGACCCGGAGTCCCGACCCTGATCGGCGGGAGCAAAGGTCACCTGATCGGTGTCAGGTGTCAACGGGCAGTTGAGGTCCAGCCAGTCCGACCGCGAAAGAATCGTGGTCTCGATCTCGGCGTTTGTAGTCGATGTCAGGTAGCGCTGATAGCCCGCTGGACAAGCGCCGTAGTAGTCGGTGAGTGTCCGCGCCAGTCCACTTCGGTCAACGCCAGCCCGTCGCACGTGCCGATCAAGCGCGTCGCCGGGATTCGACTTCCCGACTCGCGAAGCGACGCGCCGCCGACTGGTATCGGACTCCCAACCAGCATGATCGTCCAGCCAGTCAAGTGACGTCCCCAGAGCGGCGACTCGCCGAGCGCCCGGCATCCGAGCTGGGACGAGTCGGGCCGACGCCTGCGGGTCGAGATCGCTCAGCCCCGATACCCGAACGTCATCCGTGGTCACGGCGTCCCCTGGTGGTGCGAGCAACTGCTCGACGCTGAGACCGAGGATGTGCTCCAGCAGTCGCGCGGTCGCCGGCAGCACCTGGCCGAGCGGCCGGCCACCCGGACCGAGCCCGGACGCGAGCCGCTGAAGGTGCCGCACGCCGAGCGTGCCCGGCTCGTTGTGCTCGCGGGCGAACGTTTCGGCGAACTCCGCGAACTCCTGCAGCGTCTGACGCCGTTCCCAAATCTTCTGCTCCAGAACCGTCCGGAACGTCCGCATCGTTACGTCTCCCCGTTTGCCTCATTCGGGTGTCGTTCCATGTCGGCTTGCGTGTCACGTCGGCAACCTTCCGCCGATCGAGAGCTGACGACATGCTGATTTCAGTGTTGCACAGACCGTAAGCGAACGGTCACCCGAACCGCTCGGCGGCGGACGCCCGGCCCCCAGTCCGTCCGCCGCCGAGCTTCCATCACTCGTTGCGTGGGACGACGTACAGGAAGGCCACCGACATGCCAACGGACAAGCCGACGGCACTCGGCAAGGAGATCGGCCAGCAACTACGCCTGCGGCGGCAGCGAGCAGGCTTCAACGGGGCCGAGCTGGCCCATCGGCTCCGCTGGACCACGACGAAGGTGTCTCGAATCGAAACCGGAGTCCGTCGACCCGTCGATATCGAGATCGGGATGTACCTCGCGAGCTGCGGCGCCAGCCAGGACGAGGTAGACGCCGTGATCGCCCTGGCCGGCCGAGGACGCCCACGGCTACCGCGTGATCGACCACAGCGACACCGTCAAGGACGAAACGAGCGTCCTGATCTTTCACGAGCAGTCGGCCCTCACGATCGAAGGCTACGAGCCGACGTGCGTACCAGCGCTGCTCAGGACGGAGGCGTACGCCAGAGCGCTACTGATCGAATCAGGCGTGCGCCACAGCGCGGCCGTAGAACACCGGCTCGAAGGCCTGAACCAACGGCAAACCATCCTCCAGCAGCCCCAACAGCCGAGCTACTCGTTCTACGTCCACGAGAACGCGCTCACCACGCGGGTCGGCGACAACCTCATCATGAACGAACAGCTACTCCACCTGACGTTCCTCAGCTCGTGGCACCGCTGCACGATCCGCGTCGTCCCACGGTCAGCAGGCGGAGCCGGCCTCGCCAAGAACCGGTTTCGAGCGAATGACCTTCACCGACATGGACCCACTGGTAACTGTCGATCTGGAGACGAACGTCCTGTTCCTCGACAGCCCGGGAGACGCGAACCGCTATCGCAGAGCACTCGACCGCCTCGACCGCGCAGCCCTCAACGACGGCCAGTCCCGAACCCTCATCGCCGACCTAGGCGACCACTTCGACGGTGCCCAAGCGAGCGACACGGCGTTCATCACGCCAGCCACTCAAGACGCCACGAAGTCACTGACCTGCTGATCACGAACGGCGCACCTACGCTGGTCGCCCCGCCGCACCACTCCCGATATCGCGCACGTAGGGTCCACGGCCCGACTGGGACGGGTAGTGGTTGGGCCCGTCCCAGTCGGACCGTCGCTATCTCCGCAGGTCAGCACGGCCATATAGCCTGTCCCACCATCGGGACGGGTTATAGCTGTGACGACCCTCCTCGGCCAGCCGGATCCAAACCTCGGCGGACAGGGCCATACTTCCGGGATGGACTCCAACGACTCTGATGACTACCGGCGACTGCTGGAGTCGAAGTTAACTCCCGCACGGATAAGACAGCGGGCTGAGCCCTGCCTTCGACCGATTCGCCATAGAAGCCGTACGGCTAGAACCTGTGCGACGACGGCGTTACAACGCGGACGCACGCTGCTGTCCGATACAGTCACACACGTAGACAGGCCTGCCCCACATGGAACACACACGGGCTTGTCCCGGTCGACGTCAAGGTGCCGGCGTCGGGAACCCGCCGCTCGCCTGCGCCCTGGCGGACGTCGGTCACTCGTCGCTTAAATCCAGGGGTTCGCTCGTCGCCAAATCGTTCGAGATCGCAGACGATTCTTTGTCCCATGGCCAAGCGGGCTGACCGAAGGCCCGAAAAAACAGAAAGTACGCGTCGGTCAGTTGCAGACGTCTATTAGACTTTTGATAGTTGAAAACGGGAGGGTTTATCCCTATGCGAGATTGAAGTTTATCTATTCTCTCTAGCGCTTGCGTGAGGTCAGACGCCCGTATTTCGGTAGACCCATTGCCGATAATACGCTCATGAAGGGTTTTGGAATCAATTCCCATCTGAAGCTCTGCATCGCTTGCATGCGTAGCAGCCTCAAGTAGATGGCGATAGACTTCAAGCCCCTCTGACATTCGTCGCATACCGCGGACGAAATTATCGGCGAATGTTTCAAACCTTCCTTGCATCTGACTGGCTACCTCGGACAAGGCCATGTCGAGGGATGGACCTGCGTCAATCGCCCTAGGCTCGACCGGACCCGGAGTCTCCGTTATACCTTCAGCGAGACACAAGCGCTCAGTGATTCTATGCAAGAGACCGACGTTACCAAAAGAGGCTTCGACAAGCTGCGCAGATAGATCGTCATCGAACGTGATGCCAAGAGCCTGACTACCTTGACCCAGAACTAGTCCTAGTTCCTGGTCAGACCATTGAAGATGGATATCATTGACACGACCATCTAGGTCCCCGTTGAAATATGTGAGAAGATGTTCTTTTATCCACACTCCAACGATGACTACATAAAGGCCGTATTCGCCTAACGCCTTTAGCAGGAAAGCCAGACTCCTTTGAACTTCATGTCGCACATAGTGAAAGTCTTCAATCACCAACCTCTTCCCTGATTCCAGTAGCGTGGTGCTCACCCAACTCAGGTTTGCTGGCGTCCGCCCAATAGGCTGGCCTTCCTCGGAAGTTCGCGTTACTGCCGAGCTGGATTTCGCCATGCCAACTGAGAGTTTGGCGGACGCCGCAGCGTTCAGCTCCATATTTGCAGAAAAGTCCAGCTGCCCTTGTAATTCGGAGCCCGTAGTGATTCTCAGGGTTGCTATCACGCCGAGCTTGCTTAGCGCCTCGGTAATGATTGATTCGACTGTACTTTCTGGAGTGCATTGAATCACTATGGACTTATCCATTGGCAGCATTTTCTTGCGTAGCCAAGATTTTCCTTGCTTACTGCCGCCATGCACGACGATGTGGCGATCTTGCGTCAGCGAGCGTTGAAATGCGCCGTCGAGGCCTCCCCGATCAACGTAAGATGGGCTGTCTACATTGGCTCCCACGCCGAAGACCTCGCTCAGCTGCGTCATGTGTGCATGTTAGACGAGACCTTGTGCGAGAGGTCGCGCGGTACCCGATCACGGGAGCGACCTTCACTCCCAATCAGTCCGTCGGCCCCAGGCACAGAGCCGCCGACACGAGAGTTTGGCATGCAGTGAGTGCTCGACGTGCGGCACACCTTGTGTGGACGCGGTCGACACGAGTTGTGGACAGAACATGGCCATGGGCCTGGTGCGCCGTGTCGCTTACCGGCGTGCGTGGCAACGATCAGCTATCGTCGATTGACTGACAGCCCCTACACCCACCTCGGAGAATCTATGAAGGTGACCCTAGACTCCTTCGAGTCAGCTCAAGCTTGGCTTAGAGGAACTAGGCACGCCAAGAAGGACGTCATCAAAGCCTAAGCTGCTCCTGGGCAACGGATTCAGCATAGCGTTTGACCTAAGCCGCTTTTCCTACTCCGCGCTTCGCAGCCAAGCGGAAGACGAAGGACTTCTCAGCACGCTAGCACTTCATATGTTTCAGGACCTTCAAACGCAGGATTTCGAAGTCGTAATCAAGACTCTCCAAGATGCGGCAACTGGACTCCGAGCGATCGACCCGGAGAAGTACGCTAACGAGATATCGACACTTCGACGCGAAGCTGCGGTCCTGAAAGAAGTTCTTGCGCACGTTCTCGCTGCGTTGCATCCGGACCGGCCATACGACATCGAAGCCGATGCCTACCTACGGGTCAGGAAGTTTATCGAGGGCTTCCAACAGGTGTACACGGCAAATTACGACTTGCTGCTTTACTGGACCCTCATGCAAGATTTTGAGGCACAAGGCGTACCGTCTAGGCTGTCAGATGATGGATTTCGCGACCCAGGACACCCCGCCGATTACGTGATCTGGGACCATCTGAGTCCGTACACGCAATCTGTGTTCTATCTGCACGGCGCGCTCCATCTGTATCGATCGGAAGATGAACTGAAAAAGCTAACATGGAGAAGGACTGATGAACCGCTTATTAACCAGATACGGGCGCAGACTGAGCATTGACGCGTTCCCTCTCTACGTCGCAGAGGGGACTAGTTCCGAGAAGTTGACTCGTATCAGCACTAGTGACTATTTGAGTCGCGCCCTTCGTTCGCTCGCGGCGATCAACGGCGGGCTGCTCTGTTACGGCCTTTCCTTCAGCAGGAATGATAAGCACATCATCGATTCGGTTGCCCGCTCTAAGATTAGCAGACTCGCGGTTTCGCTTTTTGGAGACCCTGGCAATGAATCGAACCGGGAGACGATCAGAGCGGTGTCTGAACTCCAGAACCAGAGGCTCGGTCGCAGTGGCGGTCGGAGGTTGGACGTAAAATTCTTTGATGCGGCATCCGTGCGACTATGGCACTAACCGACCGTACGACTTGGTATCGCAGCGATGGTGTACTATCGTGCCCGCATGACGGTGAATGCAGAGGAGTTGCTCAACAGGCTCGGACTTCGGATCGAGGAGTTTGACTTCGGTCGCGAGGACGAGCCAGACGTAATAGGTTTCGCAAAGATGGAATGGTCAGATCTTGATCATTCGACGTATGTGGCGCATCTACTTGTCAGGCCTGGCACATCGGCGGTTGACCGGGAGTCGTTTGCGGAATGGTCCTGCGGAGCAGTCGATCGCTGGGTCGCGTACGGTCCAGGAGCAGACGGCTGGCAAAGACGTGAGTCTGATGCCGGCTGGCAGCTTTGGTGCCGCCGGGTCATATTGCCATCACCGGAGTGAGCGCTCACTAAGGCGGGTTCAGGTCTCCGTCGCCCGGGCCGCCACTGTTTGGCGGAGATGCCCGATGCCCAGCTTGTGGGATGACGCTAGATGAGCGGCATGCGGGTGAATAGTGTGCAACATCGTCTCGGACACATAATTACCCCATGAGCCCGCACGGGTCGAGTCAACCAAGCATTAGCGTCAACTGCTCGCCTGGCTCGGACGTGGCCGAGGCCTCAGCAACACGTTCGAGTGCCCACGACGAAGCGCGACACACGATCACCAATCGATTCGACCGTAGGTAGGCCGCGACCTCATCGCCCGTTTCGCCGGCACCCACCGACACGCGGTCACGCAATCCGGACAGCAGCCGATCTTCGCGGGCGTACACATTCTTCGCATGCCCCGCTGGCCGTGGTCTGGCACTGGTGTATCCGTGCCGACACCGATAGCCAGCCCGGCCATTGACCCAATGCGAGTCCAGCCTCCGCCGACACACCCCGCACACCACCAACCCCGCCAGCACATACCTCCGGGTCCCGCCATCTCGGGTCCGCCGCGCCACCCGCATCCCCTGCACCGCCCGGAACACCGTCTCCTCCACCAGCGGCGGATGAACGATCCGATCCGACACGATACACCCCCGCGCCGGGACGAGTCCCGAACCATCCGACGGTCGAAGTTCGTCCTGACCGGCTAGGCTGCCGTGACGATTCCACACCTGCCGGCCGGTATAGCGCGGGTTCTCCAAGATCCCGATCACCGTCGGCACCAGCCACGCCTCCCCCGACCTATGCCGATTCCGTGCACGATCAGCACTCGAGGGACACGGCACACCCCGCTCGTTCAACTCCCGCGCGATCCCCGCGACGCTCCGGCCCGCCGCCCGCTGCCCGAAGATCCACCGCACCCACGGACCGGTGACTGGATCCGGCGCCAATCGATGCGCCCGTCTGCCCCACCGGGCATGGGCCTGATTCGGATGCGGCCCAGCATCGACCAACCGATACCCGTACGGTGGCCGGCCGCCGAGAAATCGGCCCTGCACGACCGTCTGCACCCGCATCGCTGCCCACACCCGATGCCGTGTCCGCACCACCTCCCGCCGTGACTGCGCACCCAACAACAACACCAACGCCCGATGCGTCGGACTGTCCCAATCAACTAGACCGCCGGCCTCCGGCAGCCACACCTGCACACCATGCTCCCGCAGCGTGGCCGACACCGACTGGAACTGATCATCACAAAACGCCCGCTCGTACTCCCCCACCACCACAGCATCAAACGACCGACCCGGGCTACGCACCGCATCCAACAACGCCGCCGCGGCTGGCCGCTCACACCACGACACCCGACGCGACCAACCCTCATCGAAATACTCCACCACGATCAGCCCACGCCCAGCGATCGTCTCCTCCGCCATCTCCCGCTGCCACCGCAACGACGTCACCCGATCCTGATACTCCTCCGTCGACATCCGCCCATAGAACGCAAACCGCAACCCCGACCGAACCCCATCAGCCAGGCGACGCCGCCCGCGGCGGCGTCGCGCAGCACCCTCGTCCCCGGCCACCGCACCTCCCCGACATATGCCAGCCCACGCAACACTCGAAACGCGGCAACCAGCACCTCATGACGCCACAACCACCAGATGGCAGCAAGAGGCCGCCCTAGCCCCGTTCGGCGACGGGCGGCCTCAGACATGTCCGGATGCCCGAGCTGGTGGCGGGCGCCGATCTGGTCGGCGGGCCTGTCGCCAGCGGGTCAGGGGCGTCCGGCCGTAACCTGCCCGCCGGCATCAACGATCCGGACCGGGCATCCGACCCGATCGCGCACATCCACCTCGCGTGCAGCCCAGAACCCAAGCCGAGCCGCGGACATTCCGCCGTGTCGCCGGATGGGACTGTGGGCCAGTGAGCTGTCAGCCTGGCCGGTTCCGAGAGGTTCTCCTACCTTCGCCACTGTGACGTCGTGCAAGCGCCCTACGTGGACTCCTTGAACGTCGTGCAACCACCGTCCACAGCTGGCTCGACCACAGTGACGGGCCCGACGAGATCGGCATCGCCGCATGCACATCTAGATGTGATGTCCAGGGACGTTGTTCCTGGTTGAGTTTGGCCTGTCGCTGAGACAGGTGAAGGCCTCCGGTTGTGAAGTGGAGCTGTCTAGGAACCGCTTCACCCCACCGGAGGCCCTCATGTCCCACGCTAACGCCGCATTGACCCCCGCGCTCGTCTTCGTCTCGCCCAGCTCATCGTCGATCGCAACTGGACCTACACGGCCGCGGGGACGATGTTCGTGGTCGCCCCGCGCACCGCCCGCAAATGGGCCGGACCGCTACCGGGCCGAAGGACCGGCCGGGATGCTCGACCGCAGCTCCCGGCCGCACAACAGCCCGACCAAGACACCCCCAGCGATGGTGCGGCAGGTCGTGTGGTGGCGCTGGCGACACCGGCTCGGGCCAGTCCAGATCGCCGGCCAGCTCGGGCTGCCCGCCTCGACCGTGCTCGCCGTGCTGGTGCGCTGCCGGATCAACCGCCTCTCGGCGATCGACCGGGCCACCGGCGAACCGCTACGCCGCTACGAGCACGACCACCCCGGCTCGCTCATCCACGTCGATGTCACCAAGTTCGGCAACATCCCCGACGGCGGCGGCCACCGGTTCGTGGGCCGACAGCAAGGCGACCGCAACAAGCGGGCGACCCCGGGCCTGCCGCTCGGCACCGACCGCAAGCCGCGGACCGGAACCGCCTACCTGCACATCGGCATCGACGACCACTCCCGCCTGGCCTACGTCGAGATCCACAGCGACGAGAAGACCCAGACCGCTCTCGCGGTCCTGCACCGCGCAGTCGCCTGGTACGCCGCACACGGCGTGACCGTCGAACGGGTGCTCTCGGACAACGGCAGTTGCTACCGCTCCCACGCCTGGCGGGATACCTGCACCGAACTGGGCATCACCCCGAAACGGACCCGGCCCTACCGCCAACAGACCAACGGCAAGATTGAGCGATTCAACCGCACCCTGCTCGATGAGTGGGCCTACGCCCGCTTCTACGACTCAGAAGACCAACGCCGCGCCGCCCTGCCCGGATGGCTCCACTTCTACAATCACCACCGAGCCCACAGCGCCATCGGACGCCGCCCACCGATCAGCAGGCTGACCAACCTGCCTGGACATCACATCTAGAGCTGCACGCCTCGCGTCAGCGCACCGTCAGCAACAAGGTTCGTCCCGGTGATGAACGACGCGAGCGGACTAGCCAACATCGTCACCGCGTAGGCGATCTCCTCCGGGGTGCCCATGCGGCCCGTTGGGTTGAGCGACAGCGCCTCGCTGAACAATTCGGGGTTGCCGGTCTCGGCGCTGTGCCAGATGCCGCCCTCGAAGTAGGTGTTGCCGGGCGACACGGTGTTCGCGCGAATACCCCTCGGGGCCAGCTGGTAGGCAAGGCCCTGGATGTAGTGGACGACGGCCGCCTTCATCGTGCCATAGGCCGGGGCGGCGAAATCGATCTCACGGCCCGAGACGCTGGAGATCGCGACAATGGAACCGCCGTCGCTGCCTTCAAGATGAGGCAGCGCGGTTTCGGCGACGCGGACCGTGTGCATCAGGTCCACCTCGAAGCCGGCCCGCCAGTTCTGTTCGGTCTGGCCGATGGACAGGGCGCTCACGTTCGCGACCACGATGTCCAGCCCGCCCAGTTCGGCGGCGGCGCGCTCGACCCAGGCGGTCAGCGCGGCGCCGTCGGCAACGTCGAGCGCGTCGCCGAACACCGTTGCGCCCGCGTCCCGGAAATGCTCCTCGGTCGCGCGCACCTCAGATTCGGTGCGCGCGCAGAAGGCGACCGAGACGCCCTCACCAGCGAGGGCGGCGACGACCGCCCTGCCGATACCTTTCGTACCGCCGGTCACCAGGGCCTTACGCCCGGACAGTCGCAGATCCATCTCGACTACCTCCTACAACGTCGCGGCCTGCTCACGCAGGTACCGGTGCATTCCGCCATACGCCTCGCCCGAGGGCAGCAGCCGCTTCGGAACCTTGGTGACGGCGCTGTAGTTCGCGTCGACGACGTTGGCCAGCGGCGCCTTGCTGATCTGCGTGAGCAGCTGGTACGCATCGAGCGGGTCGAGCCCGTACAGCTCGCCGAACCAGTCGATCATGCCGCGCTGGCTCGCCCGCCACGCGTCCTCCAGCGGACGCGCCGACGCGACCACCGCGTAATGGCCGTCCTGCTCGATCCTCGGCCACACCGGCGCGCCGCCCTTGATCAGCTCTACGATGAGCGTCACGTTCATCGCGCCTTCAACGGCAGTACCGCACGCCTCGCCCTCGCCCTGGCGGTAGTGCCCGTCGCCGACGGAGAACAGCGCGCCCGGCACGTTCACGCCGAGGTAGCAGGTGGCACCGGGCTTCATCTCCGGCGTGTCCATGTTGCCGCCGAACATGTCGGGCACCAGCGAGGTGCGGACCTCGCGCCCGGCGGGCGCGACCCCTACCGTCCCGAGCATCGGCTCCACTGGCAAGTCCAGCCGCAGCTCGCTGCGCAGCGCTTCGAACACAACGACCTGGCGTTCCCGGTCCAGCTGGTAGATCCAGGTCAGCTCGGGCAGCGGCGCATGCAGCATCGACGTGCGGTCGGTGGCGGTCAGCCCGCCGAAAAACGGGATCGTCGCCGAGGCGGCCCAGTCACGCGCAGGTTGCAGGTCCACGAAGTGCAGCGCGAGCGTGTCGCCCGGTTCCGCTCCTCGCACGGCGAACGGTCCGGTCTGCGGGTTCACCTCGCGCATGTCGAGCTTTTCGCTCGGTTTGTCCGAAGCGCTCTGCAACCGGCCACTGAACGCGTCTTCGGTCCACAGCTTCAGCAGCGTCCCCGGTTCGACCTGCTGGACGGGCGCAACGCCACCGAAAGTCCACGCGTACTGGTCCCGCTCGGGGGTGAATTCAATGACATCCACGACGGCTCCTCTACGGTGTCCGTGGCTCCTGCAGGACAGACCCGCCACGATCGATCTTGCCGCTCAACACGGTCACGGGCAAGACGACAACCGATCACCTCTCGCACAAGGCGTACGGCCAGCCGCTTTCGGCGGCGCGACCGGTCCCGCGTCGGAGCGCCCCTCAACCGCAGCTCCAGACATCTCAAGCCTCGCCTTTGGTCGCCCGCCGAGCACAACCGGTATTGCCCCGTCTTCAGCTCGGGCAGGGCGGACTGGCCGACGGCGCGCACTGCGGCTGGTGCAGCCTGGCCGGTGGGCACGCAGGCCCGACAGCGGCGCCCACGCCGTTGATCGTGGTGGCACGGGACAGGCGGTCGTGGGATGCCGTCGGCATACACCACACCCAACATACAGATCGGTATCAATCTGATGGTGCCGAACGCGGCCAGCTATCTCGTCACGGCGATCGTGTACGTCATCCCGCACGCGCTGGCCATGACGATCGGCGCCGAGATCCCGTTCGCCACCACCGACGGGCTGGGCGGGGAGCGGCTCAACACCACGACGGCGCGACCAACTAAAACCGATCACCGGGCGCATGGGGATCAGGCATCCACCTGCCCGGCTCGCCGAAGGATGTGCCGCCACCGCGGCAACAGGAACTGACGAAATCACTCAAATCCGCCCGCCGTGCGTCGCGGGACGCTAGCTTCCCGCATGTGTGCAGGTTGATCGCCCTGGTCGTGTTGCTCGGGCTGGCGTCGGCGGGGTGCTCCCGAGCGGTGGTGCCCGAACAGGGTCCGACGGTGGCCCCGGCGGGGTACTCGCTGCCCAAGGGGGCCGAAGAGGTAGTCAGTCCGGGGATGGATCCCGACCTCACGGTCGAAGTGCCGGTGGGCGGCCTGGTCAAGATGGACGACTACGCCTACCAGCACGCCCTGGACGCCCAGATCTGGTCAGTCCTCCGGTTGGCCCAGGTGAATGGCGAGACCGCGATCTACCAGGCGGTGGCGCCGGGCAAAGTGTCCCTGGTGATCAGCCCGCACGGCTACTCGTGCCCGCCGCTCGTGCAGGACTGCGACACGGACACCAGGGGGCCGCTGAAGCTCCTGGTGGTCGTGACCCCGACCTAGTGCCACTTCAAGCAACGTTGGGTAGGTAATGACCGCGATATCGACCGCCGGCCTGCCCTGCATCGAGGCCAGCACCACACCGGCCCGCCCAAGCCCTTGGGTTCACATGGTCGTTGCAACACCTCGATCTGAGGAGTTGCAGCGACCATGTCGTTTGCGGGGGATCTTCACCAGCACCGGGACGCCCTACTCCGGATGATCGACGCCGGCGTGTCGGTGGCCGTTGCCGGTCAGGCGCTGGGAATCTCCCGCTCCCGCTGCTATGCGATCATGCGTGCCTGCGGGCGAGGTCCAGGCAAGACCAAGACAGTGATCACCGCCCGGCATCGTGAACGGGTCATCACGGCGTTCACCGCCTCGGCGAGCATCAACCAGGCCGCGATCACCACCGGGATCAGCCACGGCGCGGCGCGGCGGATCCTGGTGGCGGCCGGGCTACTCAGCCCAGCACCCCTGCCGGCGGGCAAGGCGCAGGCGCGCACCCGTTCCTGGAGTTGATCCAGGCGGGCTGGCCGGCCGCCCGCGCGGCCGCAGAGGTGGGCGTGCACCCGCGCACAGCCCGGGACTGGCGACGCGGGGTCCGCAAGTCAGGCAACACGCGGGTCTATCCCGACGGGACGGTCGTGGACTACGACACCGGGACCCGGTATGTCACCCAGGTGAGCACCCCTGCGGCTGATGCCGTGATCGGCGACCGCCACCTGTCGCTGGACCAGCGGTTGGCCATCGCCGACGGGTTGATCAACAAGCACTCCCGGTCCCGGATCGCGCGGGAGATCGGCAGGAACAGGTCCACGGTCTGTCGCGAGGTGCGCGCACACAGCACCGAAGGGGTCTACCTGCCCCATCAGGCACACCGCGACGCCGCGGCCGCCCGCGCTCGCCCCAAGACCTGCAAGCTGCTCACCAATACTGTGCTGCGTGAGCAGGTCGAACGAGGGCTTGGGCGCAAGTTGTCCCCGGAGCAGATCTCTCACAGGCTGGTCAGGGACTTCCCCGACGATGAGAGCATGCGCGTGAGCCACGAGACGATCTACCAGGCGCTGTATTTCCAGGCTCGGGGCGGTCTCAAACGTGAGGTCGCGGCCGCGTTGCGCAGCGGGCGGACCCGCCGCAAGCCCCAACGGCATCCTGACCAGCGCACCAGCCGGTTCATCGACAAGATGATCATGATCAGTGATCGGCCCGCCGAGGTCGCCGACCGGGCGATCCCGGGTCACTGGGAGGGCGATCTGATCATGGGCGAGGGCAACCGGTCCGCGATCGGCACTCTGGTCGAACGCGCCACCCGCTACACGATGCTGGTCCATCTGCCCGGTGGGCATGACGCCGAGGAGGTCCGCGACGGACTGATCCGGGCCGTGTCGACGCTGCCCGGGCACCTGCGTGGTTCGCTGACCTGGGACCAGGGCTGCGAGATGGCTCGACATCGGGAGTTCTCGATGGCCACCGACATGGCTGTCTACTTCTGTGATCCGGCCAGTCCTTGGCAACGCGGGTCGAATGAGAACACCAACGGGTTGCTGCGCCAGTATTTCCCCAAGGGCACCGATCTGAGCGTGCACGGACCCGAGGACCTCGAACACGTTGCCCAGGAACTCAACGGACGGCCACGCGAAACGCTCGGCTGGGACACCCCAGCCGAGCGTCTGCGTGATCTACTCACCGCTTAAACCGACACGGTGTTGCAACGACCCCTTGAGACCGCCTTGACAGGGTCCTCTTGGTCAGCGCCACCAGGTTGTCATGCAAGGGCGAGGGCGCGCCGATCATCACGCCCCACAGGGTGTCGAACGTCTGGGTCCGGTCCTTGACCGCGCTGGTCCGGGTGATCCGGAGGGTTCGGATCACCTCGACGATGCCGGACTTGGCCTTCGGAGTCGCAGTCGACGTTCGCCCGAGAACGGCGCGAGCGATCTGTTCGGCGTCCAGGCGGTCGGACTTGCCATCCATCCGTCGAGCCAGGCGGTTTGGCCGGTTGACCTCGATGACTCGGATATCGGCGGTGGTGAGAAACCTGCTCAGGGCTGCCCGAATGACCCGGTGCTTTCGACACCGATCGCAGCAACGACGCCGTGGCTTGCGATCCATTCCAGCAGCTGTGTATAGCCGCGGTCGGGTGCGGCGTTAGCCGTTCTGTAAGAGCCCTATCGTGTCGGGTCATACGGACTTGGGTATGGCACCCGAAGATACCGATGTAGTTGTCCGTTGGTCTTGGCGCCGCCGGCGATCACCGAATGCAGCATCCCATTGTACACCATATCCCACATCAGCCGGTCCTCCTGCAACGCTGAAACAGGCAGATTGAGATCACGCCCATCAATATCCTGCATCGACAGGTAGAACTGGCCAACCCCAACGTTCAGTTTTACCTTGACCAGGTGGTACGTTCGCACCCACGTCTTGCGCCCTCTGACCCATTCAACTCCGGCCGAACATTCAGTGGCCTTGCGTTGAGTAAGGCCGATGAGAACCGGTATAACAACCAAACCTACCCAGGCCCACCAGTACTTTACCCAATGGAATTGAAATCCATCGCGCGCCGAGAGTAGAAGAACCGCCAGCCCGAATCCAATTACGCCAACGAGCACAGCGTACGAACGGCTACTGCGATACCAAGACAGAACCGGACCTTGATCAGGTGGCGGCGCTGGCGCATCCGCCAGAGCGTCAGCCCCAAGGCTTCGCTTACTGGTGGCCCTGGTGGTCCTACCTGGAGCGCGAGGCGGACGTGGTCGGCCTGTCACCGGATCAGGCTTCGGCGGCAGTCTGTCCAGACTGAGATACCGCACACCCCGCACGCTCGCCTCCTTGGACGCATATCGGTGTTCCCACCCTACTTGGCTCCGGCCACCGCATCGCCAGCCTTGCCGCCGGCCAACGTACCGATAATGCCGCCCGCGATACCACCGACGACACCACCAACAACGTTGCCAACGCCTGGAAAGACACTCCCAATAATTGCGCCGGCCTCGGCGCCTGATTCGGCGCCGATCGCGCCACCAACGATACCGCCTCCCGTCTCAGCCACCGCTCGACCGGGCTTCTCGCTACCATCAGCAACTTCTATTCCTCCGAAGAGGAGAGAAACGCCAGTCCCAAGATACGGAACACCTTTCAGTACACCTTTTGTCACCTTGAGCATTCCCGAACTATCCGCCAACATATCGCCGGGGCTCGCAGCGATCGCGGTCCGCAAGCTCTGCGGCACCTTCTTCACCGCGCCCTCAATCCTGGCTGCTTCGGCCTCGGTCTCAGCAGCGCCCGTCAAGCCGAGCTGTCCAGCACGGGCCGCCGCTGCCCGACCAGCATCCGTCAATTCTGAATCCAGCGCAAGCTGCTCCATGCGTTGCGCATGCGTCTCGATGTCGTCGGCGTCGGTGTACAGTTCCTGGGCGGCACCCTCGACTCCCTGGATCGTGTTCAGCGTCACGCCGCTGACGTTCGAACTGATCGTCACTAGCGTCTGGACCGTATTGCTTGCCTCTTTCATCGGCGGTGTGAGGCTCGCGTGTGCCCGCGCTTCCAACTGTCGAGCCTCAGTCACTGTCGACTGAGCCTCCTTGAACGCACTCACCTGCATGTTGTAGCGCTGCTGTGCCTGGTAGAACTCGACGGCTTCCTGACCGCCCATCGGTCCCGTTCGGTGCGTCGGCGCCGACCCCGGCCCCTCGATACCCGTGGGTGTCACTGTCAGGTTGGCCGCCGCCGCGACCGAACGCGCTTGATCCATCCGGGCGTTGACCGTGTCCAACTCACCGGCGAAGCTGTTCAACGCCTGTTGCGCGCTCATCGCGCTGGCCGAGAGCTTGTCTGCGTCATTGGCCATCTGGCCGACCTGATTGCGGAAGCCATCGGCCGCCGTTCCCTGCCAGCATGATTCCGAATCCGTCTGTGCCTTGGCGACCGCCTCTCGGTTGGAGTCCACGCCGGACGCGATCTTGCCGAGCCAGTCCGCAGCCTGTCGGCACGAGGCCGAATTGCCATTCACCACCGTGTTGAGTTCGGCCATGGCAGGAGTCTCCGCTCGTTGCTCAGTTCGGGCCGGTCAGTTGACCCAAGATGCCGCTCAGACCGGCGTCTGCCTGGTTGTCCGTGGCACCGTAAGCACCCGAGTTGACGTTGATCTTGTCCGCGCTATCGTGGCTCAGCGCGATCAGCGATGCGGCCGATTTCGTAATCGCGGACAGCGCCACACCGACATTCGCACTCGACCTGCCTGCATTCGGTGCCTCCACTGCCGGGATAGCCGCACGGCCTAGGTCTTCCGCACCATTGTTGACCGTCGACACCAATCGACTCAGCCCGTCTCGATCAGCAGAGAATTCATTACCCACCATAGCAGTTTCCTCCCCAATCAGTGCCGCAAGTGGTGGAGCAGTGGTGCATCGATCAGCACCCGGTCGGCCCCGCACTGCCGCATGGCCTCCGGCAGCATGCCAACCCTTAACCGTACGTAGTACTGTTCAGATCCACACCCATCCAATAACGACTGTATCGATGAGTAAGTAAGCAAGCCAAGCCGACCGTTCGCGAGCGGCTGAAGTTCGAGGCGAGCTTCACCGTCACCCTTCCGATACGGCCGAGACGGCACATACACCACTGGCTCACCAGTCGCATGGTCAACGTCCATCGACACCGACTCGCGCTCGTCCTCGGCTCGTAGGCCCCGCTGCCGTTGCAGGTCCGCCGGTAACCCGACATCCAACAACACCACGTTGAACCCGAGTTCACGCTGCAAAAGAGGTAGCTCACGCGACGGCAACATCATCGCTGGATGCACCTCGCCGTGTGCCAGAACAAGACGTTCCCTGCTGGAATACACCAACAGCGCCGTGCCGCCGCGCGTCATCTCTCGCAACCTGACAGTCGCCCGTTTTGCGACCACGTCGACACCCTCAATCGGAATATATCCGGTTTCAGGTAGATAATCGAACTCATCCGGGTCCAAAATAATCGGCCGTTTGTGTCGCGCGCTCAACACCCTCTCCGCTTTCCCTGAGGGCGCACCGGAACGACACGCCCCCGCTGCCAACCGCCGACGAGTGTATCGACTCGACATGCAGTGCGTAGCCACTTCGAGCCATTAAGTCACCAACAGTATGTTAAATCTGCTAATTTCACTACTCTTTCGTTGAAATCATCAGCGTTGAGCTACCCACGCACGGCCGATTAACGACCAGTTGGCCCAACGCTTGCCGGGCAGGTGGACTCATCGTGGAACTGTCGGTATGTGCGGGCCGCTCGCCGTACGCGACGGACGACAGTCCGACTCAGGCGATGTCAGCAAGTTGGAGCGGGGTGAATAGTGTGCAAGACCGTCCTCGGACACTGAAAATCGTTGTCATTAAGTCGGCCCATGAGCAGCATTCTGGACCCGGCTGACGTCGGGCATTCGAAACCTCCTGCACGGTGCACGACCAGTGCCCATTGAGTACGCGCTGGGCTGTGACGACCGACCGGTTTGCACGGCAACGCCGAGGGTGCCGACTACTGACCACATCTGCCGCGCTCGGCGCACAGTGGTTGGCTCGGCGTAGGCCCGTCGGTACCTCCAGGATGTGTTCGGTCTTACCAGGCGGGCGCGGTATTGGACGCGGCCAGGAACACGGCCACACCGGGCGTGTGCGCGCCTCAGCCTAGAATTCTGCGACGAAGTCACCCGGTCCGCATGATGTCGGCCGCCCTGATCAGTCCGTTCTGGACGGTGTAGGTGCCTTCGTACTGTTTCACCGTCCCGTCGCACTGCGCCGCGTCCAGGCTGATCGTCACGGTGTTCGCTACGGTGCCCAGCTCGCTCAGATTCTCATACGATGTGCAGGCGAACCCGTCCATAAACTGGTGGTAAGTCTGCCCAGTCACGCTCCCGGACGACAGCAGCGCGTAGGCACCCGCGTAATCGCCGGACTCTATGTCCGCGTAGTACTCGCTTACGACCGCCCATGGCGTTGCTGCCTGGACCCCGGCGGGGGTACTCGCGGGCGGCACCGGCGTGGGCGTGGCCATCCTGGTGACAGTCCGAGGCGGTGACGGCGAGGTGTGCGCTGGGGTTGGCTGGGCCGTCGCTGTTCGGGTGATGGTCGGCGCACCACCAGCACTGTGGCCCGCACTGCCGCACCCGGCAAGCGCGATCGTGCAAATCACCGCGACCGTTCCGATGACACTGCCGCGAACACCGTGATCGCGCCCGCCGCGCCGAACGTCGAGCTCGCCCGCGCGGCGGCGAGTGGTGCGCTGCGGGATTCCGTGCCACCGGAGCGCCCAATCAGCGCCCAAGCGGCCAATCCTGCCGCAACAAAGATCAAACGGCACCGGCGGACCCCCATCGGCGTCTCGTCGAAGACAGACACAACATGATTACTCTCGCAATCCGGATGTTCGCCACCGCGGGCCAGATACGTCCACCGGATACGACCTGTTTCTGCCACTCAGACTGGTCTACCGCCCTCGAGGAGACATCGACCTCATCCGATCAGGGTGGTAACGCCAGTCCCGCTCTGCCGGAGGCAGCAATCCCCACTGCGCACTCGTCCCGGTCAGGCCACGTATCAGGTCTCAGTACCGGTGCTCTAGCGAACTCGGACAGGACGCCGAATTTGGCCCCGACCTGTGGTTCAGACGACCCACGCGCTGCTGAACAGACAAGCCTGGATCTGAAGATGGATGGAAGACGGCACAAACTGGGGGCACCATACGTCGCCGCCTGAATGTCAACGGAGTTGATCCGAGGCGCAGATAGTTGACAGATCGTTGATAAAAACCAGCTGCGGCGGCAATACTGGCCCAGCGCGTGCGGCACCGCCATCGACGGGTGCCGTGCTACCAGAGGGCCCGGGTCCATGGCGACAGGTTCTCGGCGGGGTGGCTACCGGGTCTTGAGCCGTGGAGCACCCCTCCGGATGGCTCGGCCGACTGCCGCTACCTGGCGGCCTTCCTGCTCGGGTATCTCGGCGCGGACGCCCGGCCCCACACCGACCGGGTCGTGCGCGACTACCTACAAGCGCCCTGGCCTGTGGAAACAACAAGCCAGCAGGTTAGGGCACACATTCACGACCATTGAACGCAGGCCACGACCCCAACCCATTCCCCCGGACCCAACACGACCCGCGGTCGGCATGTTGGGTCGGATCAGTACAGGCGTGGGAGCATCAACGTCCTGGCCGCGGTCCGGCCGACCGTGCCCAGGACGCCGACGTACGACTGGTGCCCTTTGCCACCATTACCGCGAGGCGTTCGACCACGCCAGGCGCACATCCTGCACCTGTCCGGGCACGGTTCGCCTGGCCATCTGGACCTGGCGGACGATCAGGGTCAGGTGCTCCCAGTCTCTCGATCTACATGCGGTCTTGGAATTGACGTCTGTCACCTATTTCTCTCTCCTTGTTGTGGATCTCTCTGATCGAACACATGGGGCCGGGGCACACGCCCTGGCCACAAAGCTGATCAGTAGTTGGTCAGAGTCCAGGCCTGATCCACGCCATAAACGGCCTCGGCATGGGTGTAGCCGTCGCCGGCATCGGATTCCAACTGTTCGATCAGGCCATTGTGCGAGAAGGCAGAGATTGCCAGGTACTGCTTGGCTGCCTTGGCGGCCTGCTCGTCGTAGTTGACATGCATGCTGTCCACGGCGTCGGTCGCCACCGCCAGGGGGTAGCCGTCACCAGCGGCTGAGGACAACTGCTGGATCAGGGCCTTTCGGGAGAAGGCAGAGATTGCCAGGTACTGACACGACGTTGTCCTTGCCGGTCACGAAATCCAGAGTCCCGAGATGGGTGATCGTTTCCCGTTTCAGCGAGCGTTGGTGGTCAAAGTCGAATTCCTCCAACGATTTCCGGGACGGGAACCGGGCGGCCCGGATCCTGCCCTCACCGCCATGCGACTCCCGCGCCGCGACCTCACGCTGCAAACACGCCGCCAGGAACTCCTCGTGCGTCCATGACTCGGCGCGGGCGCGTTCGGCCAGTCGCTGGACTGCGCCCGCCAGTGACGGCGCCTTCAACGCCCGCGCCAGATAGACGATCTCGGAGGACACGTTGCGGCCCTGAGTGGCACCACTGTTGGCTTTCGTGGCCATCACGCGACTCCTTCTCCACCGTCAACCCCGAGCATCCGGTCATAGTCGGACAACGCCCTGCGCTGCACCGTCGTATCCACCGCCGGGACCGGGAGCAGCCGGCAGGCCCGCCGCAACTGCACCGCCGCATCCGCATGCGCCGGATCAGTGATGCTCTGATGATCAGCCCAACACCGTTCATGCCGGGCGACACGCTGTCCATGGCAGGTGACCGCGACCAGGTCCAGATCGGCCACCACCTCGACCCTGCGGCCGATCACGCCCGGATGCACCGAGTAGTCATTGGAGTCCACCCGAACGTAGTGATCACGCGGCAACCGGGTGCTCGCCCGCCAGCCGACCACCGGCGCCACCGGCGGCAGTTCGAGCATCGCCGCCCGGTCCGCTTGCCAGCGCTGGACGGGTTGGCAGCCCAGGATGCGGTGCTGGCGACTGTTCGCGACCTGCAGCCAGTCGGCCAGCTGGGTGTTGAAATCGGCGGGGCCGCGGAAGGCGCGTCCGGGCAGGAACGAGGTCTCCAGATAGCCGTTGGCCCGTTCGACCAGACCCTTCGATTCCGGGTCAGCGGGCCGGCACTGGATCACCCTGATCCCCAGCGTCCCGCGGAAGGCGTTCATCGCCTCGGTCAGCTGGGGTTTCCCACCACGCCACTGCCCGACCGCGGACTCGTTGTCCCACACCAACGCCTTCGGAACCCGGCCCCACCCGTTGATCAGCGCCCAATGCCCGGCCAACAGGTCCGCACTCTGCCGCGACGGCAGCATCCGGGCCGTGATCACCCGCGAATAACCCGACACGATCATCAGCACCGGCGGGCGCCCGACCTGGCCGAATCCCAATGGGATATCGACCGGCGGGAACCACAGATCGCACTGGGCAAGTTCACCCGGTTGATACACCGTCCGAGACGCCGGGTCCGGCGGCGCGAACAGCGGGCGCAACTCACGCACCCGGTCTTTGAGGATCGTCAGACCGCGCTGCCAGCCGATCCGCTCCGCGATCACCGGGACCGGCATCGTCGGCCACGCCGCCAACAGCGCCCGGATCTGCGGCTCGACCGCATCCACCGCCGAACCCTTGGCCGGCCGCTGATACTTCGGTGGTCCTTCGGCCGCCAACGCCCGGCGCACGGTGTTCCGACCGACACCCAGCTTGCGGACGATGGCCCTGATCGGCATGCCCTCAGCCCGGTGCAACCGGCGGATCTCCGCCCAGTCCTCCACGTTGATCACTCCCTACTGTCAGGGAGTGGGTCCATTTTCGCCCGCCCACACCGGGTAAGCATTCACGCGCCGACGACACTCCGGCTGCCGCTGATCGCCCACATCGCGGGTGCGCAGGCTCCAGACATCAACGTGCGATGTTGCCGCCGTGCTCTCGGCCCCCATGCCGCTCTGGACGTGGTGCGCCTGGAGACGCCTCAAACCCGGATCGCAAGTGGCCCGCCCTTCGGTGATACTTAAGCCTGCCCGATGGCCTGCGAGCCGGGCCTGGACGTCGTCGTCGATGAATACAAAAGGTCGGCGCCCACGATCCTGGCTCGGTCAGCGATGGCAGCCCAGCTCATCACGTCTGCTGGTAGACGGTGAACTGCCGGTGAGCGGTCTTCATCAGACTGGCTTCGCGTAGCTCCCGTAGGGCTCGTTCGACCGACCTGTGGAGACGCCCAACGCCGCGGCGACGTCGGACTGGCTCACTCCTCGCCCCGACATCATCGGCGGATGCGTTTGAACAGCGGGAGGCCTTGCTCGGCGGTGACACGAGCGGTCAGGTTTCTGGCGGGGCGTCCTGTCAGGCCCGGACCTGGTGGGCCCAGACTCTTGCGTGGCTGCAAGCGGCGCGGGATGCACGGCAGCACTTTCAGGCGTCGAACATCGCGAAGAGGGTGTTGAGGCCTTCCGCCAGGAGCGGGTGCGTGAAGATCGCGTCCGCCATAGCGGAGTAGGTGAGCTTGCCCAGCATGGCGACCTGGATCATGGTCATGATCTCGCCGCCTTCACTACCCAGGACCGCGCAGCCCAGGATCTGCCCGCTGTCCGCATCGACGACGGCCTTCATAAAGCCGCGCGTCTCCCCGGTCTCGATGGCCCGGATGACGGCGCCCATCGGGAGCTTCGCCACCCGGATCGCGCGTCCTTGCGCCCTGGCCTCGCGCTCGGTCATGCCGACGCGGCCAAGCTGCGGGTCGATGAACATCGTATACGGCACGAGCCGGTCCCGCGTGCTCACCTTCTCGTGCCTGACGAGGTTGGCGTGCAGGATGCGGTAATCGTCGTAGGACAGGTGGGTGAAGGCCGGGCCGCCCTTGACATCCCCCATCGCGTACACGCCGGGGACACTGGTTTGCAGATATTCGTCGACCTCGATGAAGCCGTGGTCGTCGAGCCGGACACCGGCCGCCTCGGGGGTGAGCGCCTCCGTATTCGGCATGCGGCCGATGGCTGACAGCAGGTGCGAACCGTCGAACTGTCGCTCACCGTCATCCACGCGAACGGTCAGCCGCAGGTGGCCGCCCTCAGCCGGCTCCACCCGCACCGGCGTCGACGAGGTCAGAACCGTGATCCCGTCATCGCGCAAGATAGCGGCGACCTCGTCCGAGACGTCCTCATCCTCGATCATCATCAGGCGCGCGGCGCTTTGGATGACGGTGACCTCGCTGCCGAACCGGCGGAACATCTGCCCGAACTCCAGCCCGATGTAGCCGCCGCCGAGGATGAGCAGGTGCTCCGGAAGCTCGTCCAACTCCATGATCGAGGTTGAATCGAGCACGGGGACGTCGCCCGCGCCGGTGATCGCCAGCGGCCTGGGTCGGGTGCCCGCGTCGATGACGAGCACCGGCGCGCTGATCTGCCGCGTCCCGCCGTCCATCAAAGCGATCTCGACCGTCTTGGGCCCCGTCAAATGGGCCTCACCTTCGATCAGGTCAAGCCCGTCCTGCGCCAGGCGGCTCGCGTAGTTCTGTCGCGCGCCGGCGACCATGGCCCGTTTGCGCTCACGCACGACGGCCAGGTCGACCGACACCGGACCAATACGCACGCCGTACTGCGCGCTGTTGCGCGCCTGTTCGGCGAGGCGTGCGCTGGCGACCATGGTCTTGGTCGGGGTACACCCCGTGTTGACGCAGACGCCGCCGAGTTGGGCACGCTCGACGAGCGCGACCTTCTGGCCCGCCTTCGCCAGCTCGACGGGGAGGAACCGGCCGCCCTGGCTGGTCCCTATCACGATCGCGTC
This sequence comes from Candidatus Melainabacteria bacterium, assembly GCA_963780635.1. Lineage (GTDB taxonomy): Bacteria > Actinomycetota > Actinomycetes > Mycobacteriales > Pseudonocardiaceae > DATEPR01. The sequence continues at coordinate 740,911 of CAWACW010000010.1, read as the reverse complement.
GTAGTGTTCATCGGCCATTGCGTCTGCTCCCCATGTCCTGGTGAGTGCGTTGGCACGGACCGCCTCCCAGGCGATCGTAGCTAGCCTGCCGGCGAGGTGCTCGACCAAGCTCAAGGGCCTGATCGGCAGGATCAACGCGAGGAACACGGCCAGCGTTCGAGTGGCTCCGCTGGCTGTTCCAGCCCCGCCCGCCCCAGCGCGCCGCGGTCCGGTACTAATCTGCCCGAGCAGCCGAGCCTCAATGGGGAGCATCGATGGCGCACGGTATGACCGTGCGGCTCGACACCCGTGACGTCGACGCGGCGCGCGAGCATCTCGCGCGGTCCTACTGCCCGTACCGGCTGAACCGGCGTTCGGGCGGCGCCGGCGTTCGGGCCCGGCAGGTCGAGGGCGGACGCCTACACGGCGAACGGTCTCATCCCACCGGTCGAACGTGAGGCCAACCACCACAACCCCACCCGTCTCGATCACGAGCGGGTGATCACAGCCTCCGTCCATCCCGGTACTTGACACAATGGCACGACCTGCGAACCGATGAGCCTGGTCCCGCGGACGGCGATCTTCGTGCCTTCTTCGTCCCCTCCGGACATTCGATGGAATCAGGTCAGCTCGCCTGCGGAGCGCGACGATCCTTGCGGCGTTCGAGTTCGTCCTCGTCGACGAGCGTGAGCATCGGCTCGCCCGGTGTGCAGAGCATGGTGACGGTGAAGCGCACGGGGACGTCGTCGCGGTTGTTGCCGTCCTGGTAGTGGATGACGTCGCCGCCCGGCTCCCAGAACACCTCGCCCGCCCGCACGACGCGAGGCGGTTCGCCTTCGAGTTCGAAGACCATCTCTCCGTCCAGCACGTAGGCGAAACACGGCCCCGTATGCCGGTGGGGCGGGGTGCCGGGATCGCCGGGCGGGTATTCGACGACGATGGTCATCACGTGCGCGCCTGCTGGAATGTCGGGAGGCTCCACCTCCTGGAGGACGGTGACCGCCGACTGCCACGCGGTCGATCGAGTGTGCTTGTTGTCCGGCATGGCGGGCCCTCCTGCCCAAGTGCGTTGCGCCTGTCCGTGCGACGGGACATCTCGGCACGTCGCGACAACTCGCCTGCGCCCGTCTTCACTACCGGGCATCCGCCTTGCATGGCGCGGGCCGCGATGCCGCCCCGTCTGAGACTGACAGTGACAGAAAAGCAGCCACTCCGCGAAAGGAGAGCTGTCTGCAGATCGGGCCGGCAAGCTGTCGCCCGGCCTCTATCGCCGGGACGGCAACGCCGAGTTGCTCTGCCGCTTGCGCGACCGGGGCGTCTGCACCACGGGTGCGCTCTGTCCCGCCGGCCTGGCCGAACGGGAAGCCCGTCGGTGAGATGGTTCGCTGCTCGCCTTGGCATCGACACTGAGGTGTCTTCTGTCGGACTTCGCAGGTTGCTCGCGCGCCGGTTGCCGTTCGTCACCGTGACGTTCCTCGGCCAGGTCGTTGCGCTTGCTCGCGACGCTCGAACGGGCGGCCCATCCTCAGCCGGGCACCCATCTCGCATGAGCGGTTGACGATGGACCGCACCGGCCAACGTTGTGACCTCGCAGCTCCTGGTCCCACCATCAGCTGTGCGACCCTCATCGAACGAAGCACGGCAGACATTCCGCCGGACACCAACCCCATCTGTCGCCCTCGCGACCCAAACCTGCTGGGTGTCGGCTAGTCGTTATCCACTCTTGTGGCCACTCGACGACCCGTGTCCTCGCCAGTGTGATTAGCGATTGCGAATGTAGTTCGCAATCGCCAATCGACCAGCTCCGTCCTTCCGTGGGAGTTAAGCGTCGGGATGATCTTTTGGGTCGCCAGTGGAGTGCGCAGCTGCTCGACGGTCACGGTGGCGCTCGCCTCGTGCCGTGAGTGACCTTCCTCATGTCGCGGCGTTCTGGACGCTGCGCCGCCGCGACAGCCTGATCCCGCTCCACCCAGCAGCGGAAACACGACGATCGCGCCTGCTGCGACGAACGCCCGGAGCGCGTCGCGCAGTCCGTGGTCGGTGCGTAATACCTGGTCACGTCGCTCGCGAGATCCGCCGGCCGCTCGGTTGATCTGATCCTTCGGCCTCGCGGCGCGGCGTACGAACCCGCGAGGACCACCAGCCGTGTTCCTTCGGCTCGAGCGCACTGCCGGCCGCGGTGAGCCGTTACGCAGCGGTCCGCGCGGCCGCGGGGAGCTGGGTAACGTGAGGTACAGAAGCGCCTGACCTGCACAGACAGGAGATGACCGAAGTGACGAACGGAAAGTCGCTAGACCAGGACCGAGTCGCGGAGTTCCTCCAGCGGGTCGTCGTCGACAACGCCGCGGCGACGGCTGGTTTGTCCACGTCCCTCGGCGGACGGCTTGGCCTCTACACGGCACTGGCCGGCGCCGGACCACTGACGTCCGCACAGCTGGCCGAACGAGCGGGCCTGGTCGAGCGGTACGTGCGCGAGTGGCTGGCCGTCCAGGTCGCCGGGGAGTACGTCCGCTACCACCCGGACAGCGGCACCTACGAACTGCCCGACGAGCACGCCGCGGTCCTCGCGGACGCGTCCTCGCCCACGTATGCCATGGGCACGTTCACCATCCTCAAGGCGCTGTTCGCCACCGAGGACGCGCTCGCCGAGGCCTTCCGCACCGGCGAGGGCGTCGGCTGGGAGCAGCACGCGCCGCAGCTGTTCGAAGGGGTCGCGGAGTTCTTCCGCCCGGGCTACACGGCCTCACTCGTGCAGGAGTGGCTCCCGGCGCTGGGCGGTGTCGTCGAGAAACTGCGACGCGGAGCGACGGTGGCCGATATCGGCTGCGGGCAAGGGTATTCCACGCTGCTGATGGCCGAGGCGTTTCCGGAGTCGACGTTCCACGGCTACGACTTCCACGGGCCGTCCATCGAGGCGGCGCGGAAACTGGCCGCCGAACGAGGCCTCGATGACCGGGTCACCTTCGACGTCGCCACGGCTGGAGACTTTCCCGGTCAACGGTACGACCTGATCACGTTCTTCGACTGCCTGCACGACCTCGGCGACCCCGGCGCCGCCCTTCGCCGCACCGAGCAGGCCCTGGCCGACGACGGCACCTGCATGATCGTCGAACCCAACGTGTCCGGCAACGTCGAGGACACCACCAGCCCCGTCGGCCGGTCCTTCACCGCGAGCTCTGTCGTCCTGTGCCTGCCCGCCGCACTGGCCCAGAAGGGCCCACAAGCCCTGGGCAACCACGCCGGCGAGGACACCATGCGCACCATCGCCGCCGACGCGGGCCTGCGCTCGTGGACCCTCGCAGCAGAGACGATGACCAACCGCGTCTACGCCGCCCGCCGCTGACCGGCCGCGTCCACGATCGCATGCCTTTTCGCTTGGTCTGACCCTGTCATCGCCTTCCAGAGAGAATGTCGGTGGGTCCCTTGACACGGTAGGAGTTGCGCCGGCAGCGTTTGACCACACGCGGATGTCTGAGGTCATCGGGGCGCGTGCCCGCTGGGGTGATCGTGCACGCTCGATCCGGACCATCTGGCCGTCTGCGCGGCAATCGCCAGGACTGACGGCAGCCGAGATCATCGACGACGTTGTACCGGCGGTCGACACAGTGATCGTCACGGACGAGCGTTGAGCCGCGCCCCTGCGATGGCTTTCTGAGCTCACACTCAGCGGCACGAGAGCGTGCGGCGCCTGGCGGCCCCTCGACGCGGCGAAGCGAGCACCCAGATGCCAGGCGACGTCTCGCGGGGAAAGGACTCAGCGGGCGGGAACCGGCTCGGACGACGGCCGCCACTCCCGCCTGATCAGCCCGTAGACCCACGAGTCGGAGACCTCGCCGTTCACGACGCAGTCTTCCCGCAATGTCCCTTCACGCACGAACCCGAGTTTCTCCAGCACGCGGGCAGATGCCACGTTGCGTGTATCGGTCTCGGCCTGGACGCGGTTCAGGTCCAGCGTGTCGAATGCCCACCGCAGCAATACGCGCGCGGCCTCCGTCGCGTAGCCGTGGCCCCACGCCGCATCGTCGAAGCAGTAGCCCAGCGATGCACTGCGGTAGTCCGGATTCCACCGGTTCAGGCTGCACCAGCCGATGAACGCCCCGTCGAAGACACGATCCACGGCCAGCCGCGCCCCGGTGCCCCCTCTGCCATCTGCCGGCAAGCGACGTCTCCACCAGCGACCGGACCGGTCCATCAGAGCACAGGACCGCGTCGGTCAGCTCGAACAGTGCGTCGGCACGTCGAGTCAGGCAGGCATAGAACTGGTCGCGGAACGCGGATATTTCCCTGAGCGCGACGGCGGTGTCGGGGTGGTACACACTGATCAACTGAAGCCCCGGTGTGATCGTCTTGCCTTAGCAAGAAGAATGATCACCAAGGGGCTTCACCCATGATCATCCGGGTGCCTCATCCGGCCCCGGGAACGTTAGAACTCAAGCTAGGATTGGTTCTCCTACACCAATCACGCCGCAAAATAGGAGCATCGCATGAATCAAAAGCTATACCTGGTGACCATTCTTGATCGCATCATTGCCAAGGTGAAGATCCTGACATCGAAACACGGCGAAGATTCAGTCCACCACAGATCAAATGCGATTACGAACTGGGAACGGCATTGGTTCGAAGAAGGCCAGCCATGGAGGCGTGACGCTGAGATAGACGAGGAACGCGCAGGAGAGCTAATGCGAGCTCTGAGAATTCCGGCGGACCCACTGCAAAGTACCTATCCCTTCAAGGGTCATAAACTTTGTCGCGCAGACATCGAATGGCTTTTATCCAATCACGGCGGGATTGGGCCGGTCAACTGGGACGATCCACTGGATCGCCAACGCGACGGTCTGGATCTTCGGGGTGCCGACCTGAGCGATGTTGATCTCAGCGGCCTACCGCTAGCACGAATGCTCGGCGGATTGACGAGAGCGACGTGGAGATTGGTCCAGCAACATGACGAGTCGCAACTTCCGTTGGCGGCAGTCAACCTAGAAGGTGCGAAACTGACTCACGCGCAACTGCAAGGTAGTTCCCTCTCGTATGCAGATCTCCGCGGTGCCCAGTTCAACGAAGCACATCTAGAAGGCTCGGACTTGTTCGGGGCCAGATTTTCTGGTCTCCAGCATGGCAACTTACATGGAGCATTCTTTGATTCCAGCTCGAAACTTTACGGAGTGAAGCTAACGAACGCCGCAGGAATCGCACCAAGGCTGTTCGACGTCCGCTGGGGCGATACGCCCCTCACGGGCTTGGATTGGCTCGACATAAAGATGGTGTTTGATGAATATAGGGCCAGAAACTACAAGAAATACAGCGAGGCAAGCCATGGGAAAGATCGTCGGCTGGAGAATAGGCGAACATGGCTCCAAGAGGCTGCAATAACGTACAGGCAACTAGCCGCCAGACTGAAAGCGCAAGGATTAGAAGAGGAGGCGAATAGGTTCGCCTTTCGGGCAGAAAAAGTTTACACAACCTGGCTTCGACACTCCCGACACCTCTTCCGATATTCGTTTTGGCTTAGCCTCGGGATAATTTCCGGTTGGGGATACCGACTTTGGAGAAGTGCCGCGGTGTACACGGGAACGATCATTCTCTTTGCGGCCTTCTTTGATGTATTTTCAGGAACCGGAAAGGATCACCTTTCCTTTCTTGAAAGCATAGTTGTCAGCACTGTCGCGTTTCACGGACGCGGCTTCTCTTCAAATGAACCGTTTGGACCAGGTAGTTGGTTCAGCCGGGCCGCAGCAGGCGAAGCGTTTGTAGGACTATTTGTAGAAGCAGTTCTCGTTGCTACGCTGACGAGACGCCTTTTTCACACATAGGACGCCAGTGTGGCTAGCGCTAGCTCGGGCGCCAGGCGTCAACAACAACGTCCTGGGTGTCGATCAGCGAGAGTTGAGCCAGTCCATCCTGCGCCAGCCTTGATAATGCCGTGAGCTGCGCCTTGCCCACCGGTCGGTCCACGCAGATGGCGCGCGACCTCCGTGCGTCCAAAGCCGATCAGAATGGCCGTATGCCGACTACCGACAGCGTGCCACGCTCGGCGTTGTCCCAGATCGTCACGGCGTGTGCTCGCCGGGTGTTTTGGCAGGGACACGGTGTTCCTGGACAAGGGCTCGCTGCCGCCCGGCCTGCCCAACGGCCCCGGGATCCGAGCGGCCGCAGCGGAGTGCGATGACCTCGTCGCGGTCGTGGGGCCGGTGTGGGCCGACGAGGAGAACATCGAACGGCTCGCCGACGAATGGGACTGGGTGCGCTGGGAGATCACGCAGGCGTTGGCACGTGCGATCACCGTGGTGCCGGTGGTGTTACTGCTGGACGCGGCGATACCGAAGTACGACGAGCTGCCGACGGCATGCGGGAGTTCGCCAACCCCCAAGCCCGCACGCTGCCGATGCGCAGCTTCGCCCAGGCCGTCCGGGACCTGGCCGAATTAGGCAGGCCGGTGCGGTGCCGCATATTGTTGACCGCGGTCAAACACGCGCTCTCGACATCCAGGGACTCGGCCATCACCTCGTTCAACTGGCCGTGTACCTCCGGCGTAGGCAAGGGTTGCAACCCCGTTGCACAACGTCGACACCCCCAACACGCGGAACTGGACCGCCGAGTGATCAACCTCGATGCGAGCCGGCGATTTCGCCATGGGCGGCGCCGGCATCCGCGGGGTGCGCACTCCGACATCTGGGACCCGAAGTCCGCCCCCGGGGGCGACGGCATTCAGGGGCTGGAAACGCCACCGGTCCCGTTGCCGGGAGCACTGGTCGTGCTCGGCGGTGCCGTCGAGGCCGACATGGTCGCCGGCGGCTCGGACGACGCCGTCGTCGGTGGTTGCGTCGAGACCGTGATTTGCCGGGGCGTTGTCACCGGCGAGGTCGTGGTCGGCGTCGAGTGCGACGTCCTGGGCGTGCTCGGGGTGGACGAGGCCAGGGCAGGTGCAGTGGTGGCCGCCGCCCGATGTTCGTGTGCGACGAGCATTCCCGCGGTGGGTGCGGCGCCGGGTGTCGCGGCGTCGGGTGTTCGGGCCCCAGGTGGTCCGGTGCCGTGAGCCGCTCTCGCCCCATTGGTGCTGGTGGCTGTGCTGGACCCGCTGGGTGCGTGGATGGCGGCCTGCGGCCGATCTGTCAGCGGCTGCGGCGTGTTCAGCAGGAACATCAGCGCGGCGGCCACCTGCGGCGATCCCGGCGACCGAGGCGGCCAGCAGCCGCCGTCGGGGCCCGCTGTGAGCGGAGGTGGCCTGCCCAACCGCCATATGCGCGGTTCTGTCCTCGTCGGCCCAGCGGGCGACCGGTTCGTCGGCGACCGGTGACATCGTCACTGTTTTCCGGGGCGCTACCTCGGGCCTGGTGTCGTCCACTGCGGCGAGTAGCCGTAGCGCGCAGGTCTCGGCGGTAGGCCGGTCGAGGGCCTCGGTCGCGGTCATCGCGGCGAGCAGGCCGGTGAGCTCGGGCGGCAGGCCCGTCGGTATGCGGGGCGGCCGGTTCAGCCTGGTCAGCGCCACTTCCAGAATGGTGCCTGAGGCATACTCCAGCTCACCGGACAGGCATTCCAGCAGCACCAACCCGAGTGCGTATACGTCCGCGGGCGGACCGACTTCGGTGTCCGAGAGCTGTTCGGGTGCCAGATAGGCCGGGGTGCCGAGGATCTCGTTCGCACTGGTGAGTCGCGGAGTACCGGCCAGCAGTGCGATACCAAAATCGGTCAAATGGGGCACATTCTCTTGATCGAGGACGATGTTCGATGGTTTCACGTCGCGGTGCACAACGCCGCGGTGGTGGGCGTGCGCCAGCGCGTCGGCAAGCGCGCCGCCGATCCGGAGCACCTGATCGAGTGGCAACGGGCCGGCCAGCAGTCGCGCCTGCAGGCTCGTTCCCCCGACGAACTCCATCACCAGGAAAGGACGATCGTCGACGGTGCCCACATCGAAGATCGCCACCAGCTCGGGATGCGCCAACCGTGCCAGTGCGTGGGCTTCGTCGTCGAATCGACGCCGCGCGGCCGGATTGTCGCGCAGCCGGAAGATCTTCACGGCAACCGTGCGGTCCAGTAGCCGATCGTGAGCGCGGTGGACCTCTGCCATGCCACCCTGGCCGATCAACCCGCGCAGCTCGTATCGATCGGCCAGCATCTGCTTGCCGATCGAGGCCGCACCCAGCGAATCGGACATTCCAGTTCCTCCTCGTCAGGAGGGCAGGATTCCCCAACAGCCGCACCCTCAACCATCGGCCGACCACTCACGACAGGTAACCGTCGAGTCGAGCAAAGGGGTTGGGGCAAAGCATCAGGTCCGGCCTGCGTCGGCATGTCGTCTCGTTCGCCGGCCGCTACCAAACGCATTGGCGGTATGGCCGCCACACCACATGCAGGCCAGGGCGATGGGCCGGATCCGGCTGGCCGCTGAGTTCGGCAGCATCTGCCAGGCCGGCCGGCACGCGCCGGCGGCCACGGTCGATCACGACCACCGCACCGCTCTGGTCGGGCCTGTTGTGCCGCAACCGCAACTGCTGGAGGCGATCGCGTCGGGCCAGTCGTTCGCGCCGTACTGCCCACGTCGCGGTCGACGCGTGGCACGCCCTGTTCACCGCTCCGGTGCATGCCCGGCCGATCGTGCAGGCCGTCATCACCAGCGTCGCGACACCGCCTTGTTCGCCGGCGCCGCGCGGTACCTGCTGCGCCGGCGCAGCTTCACCGGTGACGACGCCGTGCCCGCGAGCCGACGCCGTGCCACCGTGCGCATCGGCATCGCCGTCGCCGCGATCAGCGCCTTGCTGGGCGTGTTCAGCGGCGTCAGACCGACCACCCTGATCAGCACTTACTGGATCCGCCCCACCGCTCTCACCTGGATCGAACGCAACTACGGCCACGCCATCGCCCGCGCATACGCCGGACACACCACACCCCACAACCCCACCGACGCCTACACCCGGGCCACCGTGACCGAACTCGCCGGCGCTCTCAGCGCACTCACCAACGAACCACACCCGCTCGCCTGTACTGATCCAGGCGGAGCCGCCGCGAGGTCGAGGCGGTTTTGAGGTTCGACGCGTGACCACGGTGTTGATCTGAACTTCAACTACCACTGAAGCGACAGTGATTAAACCACACGGTTATGACCTGAACCCTGTTCGTGCCGGGCTCCCGCACAGGGGTCATGGTCGTCGTGATGGTGGTGCAGAACCGATCGGCGCACGGCGAGGGCCGTTCCGCTGGTCTTTCCGAGCAGGGCAGCGCAGATCACGGAGGTCCCTTCAAGACGGGCACTCCGACACCAGTGGTGCCGAGTGCACTCGGCCGATACTTCAGTCATTCGAGGGCGAGAGGAGACGCCCAATGTCCATTGGGGACAGAGTGCACCCGCTGATCGACTACCACCTGATGTCCGCCCGTTCCTACACATCCTGGAGGTCACCATGAAGGCACTCGTCTACCACGGTCCCGGCAACAAAGCCTGGGAAGAGGTCGCGCGACCCACGCTCGTCGCCGACACCGACGCGATCGTGCGGGTCGACACCACCACGATCTGTGGCACCGACCTGCACATCCTCAAGGGCGACGTGCCCGCCATGATCGAGGGCCGGATCATCGGCCACGAGGCCGTCGGCACCGTCGCCGAAATCGGGCAGGGCGTGCGGAATCTGCAGGTCGGCGATCGGGTACTGGTGTCCTGCGTCAGCGCCTGCGGACGATGCCGCTTCTGCCGCGAAGCCCACTACGGCCAATGCGTCGGCGGCGGCGGCTGGATCCTCGGCAACACCATCGACGGCACCCAGGCCGACTACGTCCGCGTGCCCTTCGCCGACAACTCCACCTATCCTGTGCCGGTCGGTGTCAGCGACGAAGAACTGCTGATGCTCGCCGACATCCTGCCTACCGGCTACGAGGTCGGTGTACTCAACGGCCAGATCCGACCCGGCGATGTCGTCGCGGTCGTCGGTGCAGGCCCGATCGGACTGTCCGCGATCAGCGGCGCGAAGCTGTTCAGCCCGAGCCTGGTCGTCGCCATCGACATGGCCACCGCCCGCCTGGACGCTGCCAAGCAGTTCGGCGCCGACGTCGTCATCAACAACACCGAACAGGACCCGATCGCCGCCGTCATGGAACTCACCGGCGGTCTGGGCGCCGACGTCGCCATCGAAGCCGTCGGCGTGCCCGCGACCTTCGAACTCGCCGCCGACCTCATCCGACCCGGTGGACGCGTCGCCAACATCGGAGTCCACGGCAAGCCCGTCACCCTGCACCTGGAACGGCTCTGGACCCGCAACGTCACCATCACCACCGGGCTCGTCGACACCTACTCAACACCCACCCTGCTGCGCCTCCTGGTCGGCAAGCAGATCGACGCTGCCCGGTTCATCACCCACCGGTTCACCTTCGACGAGTTCATCCACGCCTACGACGTCTTCGCCAACGCCGCCGACACCGGCGCCCGCAAGGTCGTACTCAGCCGTACCAACTGACATCACGCACCGGGCCCCGTTCGGAAGCGACTTTCGAGCCGGACCCGGCGCGGTCGGTGATCGTCGGCGTGAACCAACGGAACACGCGCAGCGCCAGCCGCACCGCTGGGTGCGCGGGTGGCGCAGTGGAGAGGCGATACACCCACGCACGGCGAATTCGGCTGAAGTCCACTCAACGACTACTACGCCGCCACCACCCCTACAGGGTGAGGAGTCGGTCCAGGTGCCACGCGATGCGCAGACCGCGTGCCAGGGCACCCACCCGGTACGCGGATCGGGCCGGATCACCAGCCCCGGATCACGGTCGATCTACTCACACTCCCGCCGACCCGGAGCACCCGCTGGCGGCCGGGAAGGCCTCGACCGTCTCGTTCAGCGCCGGGCGCGGGCGTCGATCTCCCCCTCCAACGCAGACCACGACTCGAACCCGTACTCCAGCGCCAACGCGAGCTGCGCACGGAACATCGTGAGATGCTCGGACACCACATAAATCCGTTCGAGTGCCGGTCCCTCACCCGCGGTGGCGGCACGCAGCAGTTCCTCGGCCTCGCAGCGCAACTGGTCGAGGTCGGGATATGCGGGAAGTGTCGCCATCACGTCTCCTTCGTCGGCCCGAGATCCGCGTTTCTGGCCCGGTCGCCGGGGCCAGCAGGGTGCAGCGAGGCCAGAGGATGTTCCTGGCGGTTGTGTCGAGCCCTAGGTTCGACCGAAACGCCCGGCCGGGACAGGGCCGAACGCCGTCGCACGCCGGGCCGCAAGTCCCTCGGCCAGCCGGGCTCGCAACCTCATGGAACGCGCCCGCCATTATGATCGATGCCGACACCGAGGTCGGCGACGCCGCGGCGATCCTGGTGGAACATCGCATCCGGCGGCTGCCCGTGGTAGACGAGAACGGCATGCTGGTCGGCATCATCAGCCGCCTCGATCTGCTCAGTGAGTTCCTGCGTCCCGACAGGGAGATCACCGCGGACATCAACCGCCGCATTCGCGGTCCCGCCGGCGACGGCAACCCCGAGCGCTCACCGTGCAGGTGCTCGACGGTGTCGCCACGCTGTGCGAAGACGAGCAGGATCCAGGCGGCGTGGCGACGCTGATCGCACTGATCCGGCAGACGCCAGGAGTCATCGCCGTGGTCGAACACCTGACATCTGCGACCGACGGTGCTGCTGTGGAAGACGGGAGGACCCCCCTGCACGCACGTGTATGAACTTCAGTGAGGCAACAAGGATCTCGCCGACCTGCTGGGCAGCAAGGGCGTCAACCTGGCCGAGATGACCGGTCTGGGGTTGCCCCGTGCCGCCCGGGCCGCACGATCACCACCAGGGCGGGCAGGTTCTACCTGGCCACCGGGCAACTGCCAGCCGGGGCCCGTCCCCTGGCGCAGACGCCACGACCACCGCGCAACAAGCCCACTACCAGCGGCGATGCACAACAGATCACGAGGTGCTGCCGGGTATTAGCTCCGTTCCGCTGCGATCGCGGTAGCCCGAATGGTATGCAGCATCACACGCAGCGCGATCCGGACCAGCGGCCGAACCAGCCACCAGAACGACGTGAACGTCTTCTGGGTGCCACGGTCGTAGAAGGTGATCCGGACCTCCTGCGCCACGATGCTGCGGTGATCGCCATAGGGCAGGACGGTGAAGCCAATGACGACCTTCGCCCACCCTGCTGCGTTGAACTCGGCGAACTCGCCCGGTGTGATCGCCTTCCAGCGCACCACAGGCGTCCAGAACCGGCCGACCGCGCCGAGCACGACGTCCTTGCCCGGCCGCCGCCCCAGCAGCAGCCAGTTCGCGCGGGTGACCAGGTCATCCAGGGTGAGCCGAGTGGGGCGTCGACGCAGCAACTGGCCGGGCAGCCGGCTCAACCGCACCGCCGCGCGAACCGCCGGCTGCCGAACATCGGCGAGATCGAACGTGTTGATGGCGGCGAATGCCTCCTCCGGTGGCACCGGCAGCACGAGTTCCTCGGTGAGGAGGTAGTCCGGTTTCGGCATCGCCTGGTCGATCAACGCGTGGTCGATGGTGCCGGTCCAATGCATCGCCATGGTGTGGTCTCCTTCGGTATCGCGGGACTCGATCACCATGGTCTGCGTGCCGCCGATGGACGCGTAGGGTCCAAGTGCCGTTCGTGGCAGGGCTTTGGGGCGCGACCGAGTAACCGGCCGCGATGGAAGGCCCACCGACACGGCAGCTGATTGCATAGGACCGCTTGGCGGCGGGGCGTGACAGTCCTATGCCGACAACGCCAGCAGCAACGCCGCCGCGTTGTCCGCAGCCACCTCGACATGGCGACCCACCCTTCATCGCTCGCGAGCCACTGACGGCCGGCGGCTTGCGGGTGCGAGTGCCCGGTGAACAGGTGTCGTGCGTATGGCGGCAAGTCAGGCTGGTTCGGGACGAAGTCCGCTGCCGACAGAACCGTCTGGTCATCGGATACCAGCAGTGCCAAGAAGGTCAGGCTGAAGTACTTCCGACCCTGCCCAGTATGCGGGCGCGTCGTTAGACAGGAGTCCACAGCCACAAGTGAGAACCATGGAGGAGAAATGCCTGTCGACCGGCGTACGTTGATCAAGTCTGGCGGTGTCGCCTTCGGAGCACTCGCTCTCGCCGCCGTCGCCAGCGGGACGACCATCGACCAAGCCACGGCCGCCGTGCCACCCGCCCGCCACACCCCGCTGCCCAACCCCGCCACGACCCCCGTGCCCAACCCGCCCTTCCCGCACCATCTCACGAGGGGAGAACGCGCACACCTCGTGACGTTCGATGAACTCGACTTCGTCATCTTCAGCGGCGCAATGTGGAACAGGATGGGCGAGAGCCACGCCGAGAACATTCGTGTGCACTGGCCCGACGGCCACTTCGCCGACGGACTGGACCAGCACGTCACGGATCTTGAGGCGCTGTTCGCCTGGGCACCGGACACCCACATCCACAGCCACCCGTTGCGCCTGGCCACGGACGGCCTGACCTGCGTGACCGGCGTCATGGCCGGCACGTTCACCCAGCCTATGCCTGACGGCAAAGGCCGTTTCATCCAGCCGACGGGCAAAGCCTATTCCATCAACATGGCGACAGTCGGCATCTGGAACCGGAAAGGCACTATGGACGAAGAGTTCCTCTTCTGGGACAACCAGACCTTCTTCTCCGAGATCGGAGTCTCCTGAGTGGTGTGGCGGGCGGCAGGCGCCCGCCGGCGCGCGGTCACGGCGTCTGGTCGCGAGATCTTCCGGGGCTGCTTCTCCGGGCGTCGAGTCGGTCGATGGCGTCCGGGTCGCCGCCGCGCGCGTCGAGCTGTGCGCCGGGCTGTCCGACGGCGGCCCCACCCCGAGCGCCGCGCTCATCGAGGCCGCCGCCGAGCTGGCCGAGGTGCACGTCCTCGACTGAGGATATACCCCCAATCTGTGCGCCTGACCGAGTGATGTACCTGTCCGGATGAGAATCCGATCACCTGGTCCCGCTTGAATCCAGTATCTGATCTGACCAGGCATCCCCAAGTTCGACGCGCGTTCCTAGCATAGCCCTCGTCATGAACGTTGTTACCAGGACGGCGACGATTAGTCCAAACGAGTAGCGCCTCTACGCGAAAGAACCACTCGGGTGACTGTGACGATTGACTGTCGTGTTCCTTGCTGGTCCATTTGCATCTGGATAATGGTCCACGATCATGCCCATCTGACCGGTTAGGGCAATCAGTGACCTCTCCCCCGTGCCGATCGCGTCAGCAGCGCCACAGTAGTGCTCGCATCGGTTGTGTTATGTCCTAAAAGGAATCACCAGCGATGGCCTGATTCGCGCAGTAGGATCCCGATGAGGCGATCGAGGAATGCTTCAAACGCCAAAACCGACGTCGGCCTGGATCACTACTAGCGCCACCGCCCGATGGCTGGTATTGGCACATCACCCCGGCCATGCCGCCCACACCTACCTGATAGTGAGCGCTGCGACCACCCCGAAGACTTGGCAGCGGCCTCATCCCGGTCACACTGGGCGGTACGAAGCGACTCCTGGCACACCCATTCACCGCCTACCCGAGCGAGCGGTGATCTGGGCATGAGCCATGTGGCGCAGACGCCACCAACACCGCGCCCAACAAGCCCATTATCAGCGGGGGCAGGACAAAAGTAACGAAGTGCCGCTGGAGCACGGGGGTCTATAGCTATGGGCTCCCGGCACCCGAAAAGTGCCTGTACTCTCCAAAAATACAGTCATTGAACACGATTGTGTTAATCAGACCAGATTGCTCTTGTCTCGCCGATCACGCGGGCATAGCGTCATATCCACTTCGGGAACGAGCCCGCCAACATCCCATTCTGATTGGTGGTCGAGCTGTGCCAGAAACGACCGACGAACTCACTTCCCACCTCAACGGCACCAACGGCACCAAACAACTCAGCCTCGGCACCGGTGCCGCGCGCAAACTGTCCTCGACAACCAAGTCCGTGCCACAGATGCAGGGCATCACGCCACGTTGGCTCCTCAACCTGTTGCCCTGGGTGGAGGCGAGAGGCGGTGCGTACCGGGTCAACCGGCGGCTGAACTACACGGTGGGCGACGGCAGGCTCGACTTCCAGACCACCGGCAGCGAGGTGCAGGTCATTCCGGCCGAACTGACCGAACTGCCATTGCTGCGCAACTGCGCTGACATCGATGCTCTGGGCCTGCTCGCCAGTCGGTTCACCCAACACGAATACGAGACGGGCGAGGTTCTGGTGACCGCCGGCAGCCCAGCGGACGAGGTTTTCCTCCTGGTCCACGGGCGGCTGACCAAACTCCTCGACGGAAAGTACGGACAAGAGTCGATTTTGACCATATTGGCCGACGGCGACTATTTCGGTGATGATGTACTGCTGGACACCGACAGCACCTGGGACTATTCCGTCAAGGCGGCCACGGCGTGCACGGTGATGTCGTTGGCCAGGTCGACCTTCCGCGAACTGGTGGACCAGTCCGAGTCACTGCGCTCCGCCATCACGGCGCAACGCGCGATGGCCGACAAGGCACAGAACCCGCACGGCGAGGCGGCGGTGGACATCCTGTCCGGGCACCGAGGTGAGCAGCCGCTGGATGGCACCTTCGTCGACTACGAGATGACACCCCGAGAATACGAGCTGAGCATCGCGCAGACGATCCTCCGCATCCACACCAGGGTGCAGGATCTCTACAACGAGCCGATCGACCAGCTCGATCAGCAGCTTCGGCTGACCATCGAGGCGGTGCGGGAACGGCAGGAACACGAGCTGGTCAACAACAAGGACTTCGGGCTGCTGCACAACGCGGACTTCAACCAGCGCATCTACACCCGCGGCGGTCCACCTACCCCGCACGACATGGACAGGCTGCTCAACACGGTGTGGAAGAACCCCGGATTCATCCTGGCCCACCCCGAAGCCATCGCCGCCTTCCGCGACGAGTGCACCCGGCAGGGCATCTCACCGGAGACCGTGCACGTCCTGGGAGGCCGGGTCTCCGCGTGGCGCGGTGTGCCCATCTATCCGTGCTGGAAGATCCCGATCAGCGACCAGCACACCACCTCCATCATGGTCATGCGGACCGGTGAAGCGGACCAGGGCGTGATCGGCCTGCGCAAGACCGGCCTGATCGACGAGCACGAGCCCGGCCTGAGCGTGCGGTTCATGAGCATCGACGAGAAGGCGATCGTCAACTACCTGATCACCTGCTACTACTCGCTTGCCGTGCTGGTGCCCGACGCGCTGGGCATCCTGGAGAACGTTCAGCTCGGGAGCGTCGATGGCCGCAGCTAAGGCCGCGGTCGACGTGTTCGACCGGGCTCGCGAACTGGTCACCCCCGGACTGCGGGCCGCCGCGGACCGGATGAACTCGGCCACCCGCCAGGTCATCGGCTACCACTTCGGCTGGTGGGACGAACACGGCCGCCCGCTGGACGGGAACGGCGGCAAGGCGGTCCGGCCGGCCTTGGCGATGTTGGCGGCCGAGGCCGTCGGCGGCACGGCCGCTCGGGCCGCCAACGCCGGCGTCGCCGTCGAACTGGCGCACAACTACTCGTTGCTGCACGACGACGTCATGGACGAGGACAGGACCAGACGGCACCGCCCGACCGCGTGGACGGTCTACGGCGTGCCCGCCGCCATCCTGGCAGGTGACGCGCTGATCACCTTGGCCACCGAAGCTCTGGTCGCCGACGGGCCACCGCTGTCCAGCCAGGGTGTGGAGCGACTGGACGCGGCGCTGCTGCGGTTGGTCGACGGCCAGACCGCCGACATGGCCTTCGAGGGCCGCACGGACGTGGCACTGCATGAGTGCCTCGCGATGGCCGGCGACAAGACCAGCGCGTTGTTCGCGGTCGCGTGTGAGCTGGGTGCGTTGGCGGCCGGTGCGCCAGCCGAGCGGGTCTGGCAGCTGAGGCAGTTCGGTGAGCACCTCGGTCTGGCGTTCCAGCTCGTCGACGATCTCCTGGGTATCTGGGGCGATCCGGAGAAAACCGGCAAACCCGTGCTGTCCGATCTCCGTGCGCGCAAGAAGTCGCTGCCGGTGGTCGCCGCGCTCAACGCCGGTAACGGCGCCGCCGGGCGACTGGCCGAGCTGTATCACCGAGCCGCCCCGCTGGATGATGCCGAGCTGCGGACCTGTGCCGGCCTCATCGAGGAGGCCGGCGCTCTGGCCTGGGCTCACCAGGAGACCCACCGCCAACTCCAGGCAGCGCTGGCGTGTTTGCAGGCCGCGAACCCGGAGGCGATGGCTGCGGCGGAACTGACCGCGATCGCGCACCGGCTGGGTACACCGCCGCCCAAATACTCCCCGACCACCAGCACGTCACGCTCGTTCGAGCTGCCCGAGTTCCAGATCGACCGGGCGGCCCGGTGCAACCCCCAGTTGGAGACCGCCCGCGCCCACACCGCGGCGTGGGCCGGACAGGTGAAACTGGTGGACCCGACCACCGATGCCATGCCGTGGACGGAGGCCCAGCTCGCCGCGAACGACTTCGGTCTGCTGTGCTCGCACAAGTTCCCCGACGCGCCCCTCGAAGCGCTCAACACCATCACCGACTGGTACACCTGGCTGTTCTATCTGGACGACTACCTCATCCAAACGTTCGCCCGCACCAGCGACATGGCGGGCGCGACTGCTTATCTGGCCAGGATCCCGCAGTTTGTCCCGGTCGACCTCGACCAGGACGGGCCGGCGCCGGCCAACCCGACCGAGCGTGCTGTGGCCGACGTGTGGTCGCGTACCGCGCCGTCGATGTCTGATGGGTGGCGATGCCGTATCCGCGCCGGTGTCGAGCAGTTGCTGGCCGGGCACCTGCAGGAACTACAACATGCCGGCGCGCGGCACACCGCCAATCCGATCGAGTACCTGGAGATGAAACGCAAGACCACTGGCGGGCACGTCGCGTCCTGTCTGGCCGAGTTCGCGCAGGGCGCCGAATTGCCGGCGGTGGTCGCGACCGGCCCGACGATGCGAGCGCTCGTCGACGCCGTCAACGACAGCGCCCTGCTGCTCAACGACATCTTCTCCTACGACCGCGAGGCGGCCGACGCTGCCGAGACCGCCAACATGGTGTTGGTACTACAGAAATATCTCGGCTGCGGCCCCCAACGGGCCGTGGAGGCGACCAATGACCTGCTCACCGCCCGGATACAGCAGTTCGAGCACATCGCCGACGTCGAGATACCCGAGATGTACGAGGCACACCACCTCACCGCCGACGAACGCTCGACCGTATCCGGCCTGGTGGACAACCTGCGGGACTGGCTGCCGGGCTGGCTGGAATGGCACAAACGCGCCGCTCGCTACCTCGGCGAAGACACAGTCGCCCTCACCCCGTCGATCCCTCGTCGGCTGGCTGGCCCCACCGGTTTGGGTACGGCCACCGCACGACGGCCCCTGGCCGGCACCAGACCCTGACTACGGCATCCCCGCGTTCGGTGACAGCGGGCAGAGTCCGCGCGCGGCCGCATCTTCCTGCCGGCTGCACCCGTGCCCTGTTCGCGATCGTCGACAACGACTGGGTCATGCTCGTCGCGGCCCCGCGACGGGTCTTCCGTGAACACACTGAACAGCCGCGGTTGCCCGCTGGCGTTCAGGTGGCGCTTGTGCGGCCAGGTCGCGGCGGAATCACCCGGAGCCGGTGGCCGCGCTCGACACCAGATGGGAGGTCTGCGCCGAGCTGATGGGCCGCGAGCGCCGTGTCCAGGGTTTCGGCCATCGCGAAACCGGGCCGGTCAGCAAGTACCCAGACGAGTTGCGTGCGCGGGCGACACGTCTTGCTGTTGAGGCCAGGCGGGACCCGGCCTCGGCCGGTGGGGCGATCAAGCGGATCGCCGACCAGCTCGGTGAGCATCCGGAGGCGTTGCGGACGTGGGTGAAGCAGGCTGAGACCGACGAGGGGGTCAGGCCGGGGACGACATCGCCGGACGCGGCCAAGATCGCCGAGTTGGAGCGCGAGAACCGTGAGCTGCGCCGAGCGAACCAGATCCTGCAGTCAGCGGCGTCTTTCTTCGCAGCGGAGCTGGATCCTTCCGTCGCGATGAAGGTGCAGTTCGTCGACTCCCAGCACATCGGGGAGCTACCTCGAACGTTTTACAGTCCCGTATGCCAGTGTTGTCCTCCACGAAAACCAGGATGATGTAACGGTGTTTCCGAGATGCCCGACAGCTGGATGACGGGGTTTGGCGCGGGACTATGAAAGGTGCCGTCGAGTCGCGCGTCGCCGTCCAGACCATGAATGAACACCATGTCCAAGACAGCTTGATCAGGGCAGTGAACAGCGAAGACCTCCGGCAAGAACTGCCCGGCAGCAGCTGGTGCTGCACGTGGCCCTGCCCGGACTGCTTGGCCGGCGACGCAAGCGCCATCCAGCACGCCCACGGCGGGTCCGGGAGGAAGAAGTGGCGACTGGCCGTGGTCGTCCGGGTACACTGTCCGTCTCCGGACCGCAAACCACCTGGAGCTGACCGCAGGCTGGTAGCGACTTGACGGGCCTGGCCCTGTGCGGCGCCGGCAACACCACGACCGCTCTGCCTGATCGCTTGCTATCCGATCACTTGACGGGCGTGAAACTCGTCGAGCACGTCTTCGTCAGACCGCGCGCCTTCACGCTCACCGAGACCACCACCCTGTACCCGATCGCCGCGCGACCGATCCGGAACGGAATCGACGCGTTGCCGGTGCTCGCGGTCTTGCCGGTATGCGTGGTCCTGGTCGTCTTGTACTTCGCGGCGGCGGTCACGCTCGCGGCGGCCACCTTCGTCCGCACCACCACAGTGACCGTGGTGTTGTCCTTGGGCCGGGAAGTGCTCATCGCGGCCTGGCAGATCAGCGGGTTGGCGGCGGCGACCGTGTACGACGCGGCAGATGCCGGAGCGGTGGCCACGACACCACCGGCAATCGTCAGCGCGCACGCGGCAGCCACCACACCCGTCGTCACAGCGCGCCCGCGTGTCACTAAAATGGACATCCGAAAGGCCTTTCCCCGAAGCAATCTGGTTGAACAGGCAGCCATTGTGGACATTCGGCCATCCCGTTCACCCCTTATGTCGTGGTGCGGACCGTGTCGTTACAACCCCAACGAGTGAATCATGTCCCGGACCGTGGTCAGATCCTGTGCGTACTTTCGCGGACCGAGCGATGCGAGACGTCCGGCGGCGCGAGCCACCTCGATCGCGGCTTTCCGGTCACCGACAGCGGCGGCAACGTAGAGGCCCAGGAGGCGCAGATGATGTATGAATCACGACACCCGTAGTGTCCGCCAGAGTTTCCTTAGTAGTCTGAATCCACCTTCCCAACCAGAGTCGATTTCGAACGACACACAAAGCAAGAAACAGATAAGGCCGCCGTAGCCAATTTTGGACCCGTTGCCAACGATGGGGGCATCCTGTACGGCATGCCTGATCTGATGACCGGCCAGCTGAGTAACCTCCGCACCTCGCGGTACGCGGCCGCCATCGCCCCCGGTCAGACAGCAGGGCTTCTCGTCGAGTTGGCGAGCCAGGCCGCCAGAGCGGAACCCACTTGGTCACCCGATCGGTGAGGGTTGAGGACGCCGGGTATCTGCCGGCCTGCCCCGATGCTCCTGTTATGACATGCGGCGTAGCGACCGAACGCGCGCCGGATCAAGGGGGATGATCACATGTCCAACGCAGGCCAACCGACCATCGCACCGGGTGCCACGGGAACCGCGGTGCGCAGGCTGCAACGCGCGCTGCGGCGCACACCCGATCTTGAGATCGCGGTCGACGGCGAGTTCGGTCCGAAGACCGAGGCGGCGGTGAAGCTGTTCCAACAGTCGACGGGTCTCGTCGCCGACGGTGTCGTCGGCCCACGGACCTGGCAGGCACTGCCCGACGGCGGCCCCATGCCGCAGTTGAAGGACGGCAGCACCGGCGCCGTGGTGCGCGACCTGCAGCAGGTGCTCACCAACGGCGCGGCCGGCGGATGGAGCATCACGCCACAAGGCGTCGACGGCATCTTCGGCCCGCACACCGCAGCGTCGGTCCGGGCGTTCCAAGCCTGGGGCAAGGTAACGGCCGACGGCGTGATCGGCGACGCGACCTGGAGCGTGACGCTGCACGCTGCCAGCGCGACCCTGGAAAGCGCAGTAGGCCTTCAGTACGTGGTCGACTGACCAAACGGTTGCCGACGGGGACGTCATCCCCGTCGGCAACCGCGACGACTGCGGACGGGATATAAATCAAACGTTCTGTCGCTGGTTGCGTGATCAAGGATGTCAGACCTGCCGTGAGCGACGGCCCGAAGCCGCTTTCGATCAACCCCGCCATGTGTCGGGTGCCGATAGCGCGACCCTGGTCGTGCCTCCTCAACGCTCGCTCATGCCGAAGAGCGGCGCACTACAGGTTGTCGCCTGAGCACGCGGCTGCATTGTCGATCCACCACTGGGAACCACCGCCGTCCCGACCGCGTCGGACCCATGATCAACATGCCAGGTGTGACGAACCGGCTGCGGCGTTCGTCGGGTCGCCGGCGACGCTTGCGTAACGGTCTGCCGGTTCGCAGCCCTCGGGTGAGCCGCCGGCTCAGCCCGCCTCGTCCGCCGTGATACAGCGCCTGGTAGATCGTCTCGTGGCAAACGTGCCAGTTCGGCCGGTCGGGGCAGCTCGTGCGCAGGTGCACGGCGATCTGCTCCGGACTCCATTCCAGCTACAGCTTGGCCTGCACTTCTCCGCACAATTGCCGGTCGGAGATGAGCCGGCCGCGACGTGGCCGGTGGGTTCGCCTCTGAAACCGAATTTGTGACGGCAGAGGAACAGCGAGATGTTCCGGAGGACGAGAGCCGCTCCGCCTGCCGCCTCAGTACTGTGACTTCGTGTGACCGACACCGAGATCGAGATCACCGCTGACCTGGTCCGCGACCTACTGCAGGAGCAACATCCAGACCTTGCAGGGCTGGCCATCCGCGAGGTGACGGGCGGCTGGGGCAACCAAATGTGGCGGCTTGGGGACGAGTTGGCCCTGCGCATGCAGCGCATGGACCCAACCCCGGAGCGCCAGCTCAAGGAGCGGCGACGTCGGGCCCTCCGCTTGGGCCGTTCCCGGGGTGTCGCCCTGCGACCCCCGTCTCCGGCGCTTCTCGGTGTCCACGATCGTTCTCGCCTTCCGTCGCCACTATATGTCGCTCATCATATCTTTTTCGAAGCTGACGCGGCCCAAGGACGGCGCGCCGTCGAGCCGGCGAGGAACGCTAGGATGTGACGCCGGAATCCGGGGCGAGGGCCCGGGAGCGCTCGACCAGCACGCCCCGGACAGCGTCGAACGGCTCCGGGCTGCGCAGCGCGCGCGAGGTGATCTCGGCACCCTCGACCGCCGCGATCACGGCGTGTGCGAGCTCCCGCGCGGCGGCGTTGCCCAGGCCGAGCACGATGAGCTGGAACGCTATGGCCTCGATAATCCTGGTGAATTCGCGGCGACTGGCCCGGCCGAGCTCCTCGGATGCCGTGCCTACCTCCGTCACCAGCGGCGCGATGGCGCAACCGCGCCCATAACCGTTGGCGATCATGCCGTCGCGGGCCCGGTCAACGTAGCCGCCGACCAGGTCCGCGGCCGACGAGGCGGCATCAGCCAGCCGACGAATCTCGTCAAGCTGTTCGCCGGCGTGACGGCCGGCCATCTCGGCCGCCAGCTGCTCCTTGCCGTTGGGGAAGTGGTAGTACACCGAACCCCGCGGCGCGGCACTCCGCTGCACCACCTCGGCCAGCGACATGGCGTGGTAACCCCGCTCCCGGATGATCTCCCGAGCGGCGCCGATCATCCGCTGCCTGGTGTCCGACCCCTGCCTCATGCCATCACCGTACCGAATAATCATATGACGAGCGACATATTGAACGCCCCTGACAACTATGTCGGGCGACATAGTATCGAGGCACCCCGATCTGCCGTGCGGACCGAAGGTCACGCCGACGGCGTCACGCCGGAATCCGACAGGAAGGAATCGTCATGCCGTTCGTCAACATCGACCTGCTCCGCGGCAAGTCGAGGGAGTACCTGCACGGCGTCTCCGATGCCGTGCACGAGGCCCTGGTCGAGGGACTGGGCATGCTGCCCGAGGACCGGCTCCAGGTCATCAATCAGCACGAGCCCGGAGAACTGGTCTTCAACCGCGACCTCCGCGGTGGTCACCGAACCGATGACTTCGTCGTGTTCACCATCACCGATGACCAGGACCGCGGCGAGCAAGCCAGGCGGACTTTCTACCAGACACTGGTCCGCAACCTGGCGAAAGATCCGGGGATGCGGCCGGCGGATGTGTTCGTCATGATCCAGGTGACCCCGCCGGTGACCTACTCGTTCGCCGATGGTGTGACCGGCACCGAAACCGCCAGCCCGGAAGCACTGGATCGCACGGCTACCGTGCCGGGCACCCGGGACGCCTACACGAAGACCGAGATGGTGGACGCGATCACCCGGTTGTTCCGCGACAACGATCGCAGCCGGATCGTCCCGATGCTGCATGAGAACTTCGTCCTCACGATGCCGACCAGCGTGTCCTACGGCGGCGAGTTCACCGGACCCCGGCAGTTCGACGACTACTTCAAGCGGGTAGTCGAAGGTGACTACTACGAGTCCTTCGTCACCGACCTCACCCGCGTCATCGAGGCCGACGAGCAACTGATCGCCCAGATCACCATCGCCGCCACCGGCAAGACGACCGGCCGGTCGATGAACATCGACAACACATGGGTGTTCGACATCGCCGACGGCAAGCTGGAGCGAGCACAGATCTACGCCGACACCGCGGCCGTCATCGGCGTCATCGGCTGACAAGCAATCCTGCATGCCCAGCCGACCCGCCCGCTCCACACTCGAACGTCGAGTGCGCAGGGAACCGTCCTGCTTTCGTTCGCGGTCTTCGGATTGATTGAGCCGCGCCGCGGCTCCGATCGAGGCCACCAACACCGGTGTCGTCTACTTGGTCGAGGATCCCAACTCCTGCTGCAACGTCCAGGCGGTCACGGCTATCTGGACACAGTGGAGTCGCGGACCACGAGACGGCACGGACGGCTGTGTCTGCCCTGCGCCGGTTCGCCGTTGATGCTGGCCAGGAGCAGGTCGGCCGCTGTGCGACCCAGGGCTTCCAACTCCATGTCGATGCTGGTCAGGGGCGGCTGACAGGCGAGGGACATGACGTCCCAGTTGTCGAAGCCGACCAGGGCCACGTCATCGGGGACTTGGCGGCCGGTCGCTCGTAGGGCGTCGGCCACTCCCCTGGCGATCTGGTCGCTGCCGCAGAAGATCGCGTCGACGTCGTGCGTGCCCAGCAGGATCTTGGTCGCCTGCCGGCCCCACGCCTCGCTCCATTCGCCGAACAGCGGCGCGCCGACCATCTCCAGCCCGGCCTCGGTCAGGCTGGACTCGGCTGCGGCCGCCCGGACCGTTGCCGAGTGATGCCGCTCCGGGCCGGTGATGTGTGCGATCCGGGACCGGCCGACGGCCAGCAGGTGGTCGACGGCCAGCCGGGCGCCGCCTGCCTCGTCCACCACCACGGAGCAGTCCCGAGGATCGGCGGAGCTGATGAACGCGTAGACGACGGGCACTGGCAGGTCGGCGGCGATGGGCGGGCGGGCCTGGGTCCGCCGGCCGGTGACGATGATGCCGTCCACCCGCCTGCCGAGCAGGGTCCGCAGGTAGTACTGCTCACGGATCGGATCGTCGCGGGCATCGCACAGGAAAACCGACATCTCGCCGGCGCCGAGTGCGTCCTCCGCACCCATCAGCAGCGGGATGCTGAACCGGCCGATGGTGTCGGTGGTGATCATGCCGACCGTGTAGGTCCGGCCGGAGCTCAGCGTCATCGCGGCCTTGTTCGGCAGGAAGCCGAGCTGCTCGGCCGCGGACAGCACCCGATGCCGGGTCTCCGCGCGCAGCGACCCCCGACCGTTGAGCGCCTTGGACACGGTACCGATCGAGACACCGGCCAGTTGGGCGACATCGCTGATCGTGGTCGGCCGGCCGGAGTTTCCGACTTTCTCCGGAAGTTTCCTGGTGGGCATGGTTGCACATTACATCGGACAGCCCCCGACCCGCGTACATCCCGTTTACCCGTCGGAAACCTACCCTTGACACCCAGCCGTGGAGCGGGCCAAGGTGGTCGGAAATCGGTTTCCGAGGTTTCCGCAGCTTACTGCCGAAGCCCACGACCGTCGTTGGCCTCCCGATAGGAGACACGATGAGTTCGCACACCAGGTCCATCACCCGGCTGGGACGTGCGGCCGTCGCCGTGCTGGCCGGCGCGTTAGCCCTTTCGGCATGTCAGAGCGTGTCTCCCTCGGCATCGAGTGGGGCTACCGGGTCGGTGGACGACGGCACCACGATCACCATGTGGACCCGATCGTCCACGTCCACCTTCAGCCAGACACTCGTGGACGCCTACAACGCCAGCCACAAGAACAAGGTCAAACTGACCGTCTTTCCGGCCGACTCCTACCAGCAGAAGGTCGGCACCGCGGCGGGCGCGCGCCAGCTGCCCGACGTCCTCGCGTCGGACGTGGTGTACGCACCGAACTACGCCGCCAACGGCGTCTTCATGGACATCACCGACCGCGTGAACCAACTGCCGTTCAAGGCGGCACTCGCCCCGTCCCACATGAAGGCGGCCACCTACCATGGCCGCAACTTCGCCGTGCCGCACGACCTCGACCTGTCCGCCCTGTTCTACAACAAGGTGCTGTTCGCCCGCGCCGGGCTGGACCCGAACAAGCCACCGACGACCATGACCGAAGTGGCCGCCGACGCCAAGAAGATCTCCGCGCTCGGCGGGGGTGTCAGTGGTTACTTCTTCGGTGGCGCCTGCCCCGGCTGCCAGCTGTTCACCAGCTGGCCGATGATCTGGGCCTCCGGCGGCACGGTGCTCAACACGCAGGGCACCGCGTCCACGATCGACAACCCGACCGCGGCCAAGGTCTACGAGCTGCTGCGCCAGATGTACACCGACGGATCCGTGCCCGTGTCGGCCAAGAACGAGTCCGGACCGACGTGGGGCCAGGCGTTCGCCGACGGCAAGATCGGCATTCAGGCGATGGGCGCCACGGCGCTGCAGGGCCTCAAGGAGGGCCCGGGCCTGCAGGTCGGCGTCGCGCCGATCCCCGGGCTGAACGGCGGCACCTCGTCGTTCGTCGGTGGTGACGTACTCGGCATCAGTGCCGACAGCAAGCACGCGGCAGCGGCGTGGAACTTCATCTCGTGGACGCTGTCCGAACAGGCCCAGGTACAGGTCGTGGCGAAGAGCAAGAACGTCACGGTCCGGTCCGACCTGATCGACAACACCTACGCCAAGCAGGATCCGCGGCTGGGCGTGTTCAACCGGCTGCCCGGCATCGGCCAGACGCCGATCTCGGTCAACTTCGGCAAGACGTTCAACGATCCCGACGGCCCGTGGACGGAGGCGGTGATCGACGCGGTGTTCGGCAACGGTGACGCGGGAACGATCCTGCAACAGCACAACGGTGCCATCACCCAGTCGCTGTCGAGCAGCGGCTGACCATGGTCTCCCTGTCGTCGCCGACCCGATCCCCCGCATCGAGATCCCCGGCACCGACAGCCCGCCGCGCCCCCATCAGCAGGGGGCGCCGCAGGCTGGGGATGCTGTACGTGGCGCCCATGACGCTGCTGGTGGCGGTGCTGTTCGTCATCCCGCTCGTGCTGATGGTGTGGATGTCGTTCAACCACTGGCCGCTGCTGGGCGCATCCGCACCCAACGGGGTCACCGACTACCAGGCACTGCGTGACCCGCTGTTCGTCCGGGCGGTGTGGTTCACGCTGAAGTACACCGCGGTGACCACGGTCGTACTCGGCCTGATCGCCTTCGGGCTCGCCATGTTGATGCACCAGGACCGCAAGCGGATCGGTGCCTACCGCACGGTCCTGTTCCTGCCCAGCGCTGTCGGCCTGGCATCCACCAGCCTGCTGTTCTACGGGTTGTTCAACGCCGACGGGTCACCACTGAACAACATGGTGCAGGCCATCGGGCTGGGCCACGTGGACTGGCTCGGCTCGACCGGCAGCGCGCTCGGCTCGACCGTCGTCATGATCACCTGGCGGTTCGCCGGCTTCTACATGCTCATCCTGATGACCGGCTTGCAGAGCATCGACCCGACGCTGTACGAGGCGGCCCGGATCGACGGCGCCAACCGCTGGCAGACCATGTGGCGGGTGACGTTGCCGCTGCTGCGGCCGACCATCGCGCTGACCATGGTGTTGTCGTTGACCGGCTCGCTGCTGGCGTTCGACCAGTTCTTCATCCTGACCGGCGGCCGGCACGACACGGCAACAGTGGTCATCGACATCTATCGCGAGGCCTTCCTGTCCCAGGACCTCGGCCGAGCCGCCGCGGTGTCGGTGGCGACGCTGGTAGTGCTGGTCATCGTGAACGTCGTGCAGATGCGACTGATCCGCAGGGAAGGGCGGTGATGTCGTGCAACGCCCTGGCGTCATGACCCGGACGCGTACCGCCGGATTCCATGTCACCGGCCTCGCGCTCGCCGTGGTGTTCCTGCTGCCGCTGCTGTGGACGCTCTACTCGTCGCTCAATGGGCCGGAGGCCGGCAACGGCAAACAGGGCTTCGGCGTGGCGAACTACCGCAGGCTGATCGACTACGGCAGCGGACTGCCCGCCTATCTGCTGAACACCGCTCTCGTCGCGGTCATCGCGGTCACCGTCACCGTCGTGACGACCACGCTGTCCGGCTACGCCATGGCCCGGCTGCCCTTTCGCGGGCGCAACCTGCTCTTCATCGTGACGCTGGCCATCCTGATGGTCCCGTACACCACGATCCTGGTGCCGCTCTACATCCTCCTGGGCTGGATCGGGTTGCAGAACTCGTTGGTGGGCCTCGGCTTGGTCCTCGCCGTGTTGCAGATGCCGTTCGGGTTGTTCATGATGCGCAACTCCTTCACCGCGCTCCCGGTCGAACTGGAGGAGGCGGCACTCATCGACGGCTGCACGGTCGGCGGCGCGCTGCGCAGGGTGCTGCTGCGCGGTGTCCTGCCCGGCATCGTCACAGTCGCGCTGTTCTCGTTCCTGGCAGCGTGGAACGAGTTCGTCGCCCCACTGATCTTCCTCACCGACGGCTCCAAGTTCACGCTGCCCCTGGCGCTGTTCGACCTCCAGTCCGGCAGCCTCGGCTCGGTCGACTACGGCGCACTGCAGGCGGGCGTCGTCACGTCCGCACTGCCGTGCGTGGCTGTGTTCCTGGTGCTGCAGCGGTACTACGTCCGCGGCTTCACCTCCGGCGCCCTCAAGGGCTGAGCGAGAAGAGGCACCCCGATGACCCGACCGATCCCCGGCCCTGTCCAGCCGACGCCGGCCGCCGATGTCGCGCTGCGGCCACTGTGCCTCGACGACACCACGTTCACCCCGGACAGCCTGTTCGGCCGGTGGCAGCGCCGCAACGCCGCCGCCACGCTGCCGCACTGCGTCGACCAACTCGACGCCTTCGGTGCGATCAACAACCTGCGCCGCGTCACCGGCGAGGCGGATGGCGACTTCCAGAACATGTGGTTCGCCGACTCCGACGTGCACAAGACCCTGGAGGCTGCGGCCTGGCAGTTGGGCAGGACCCCGGACGACGACGGCCTGCGCACGTTCCTCGACACGACGGCGGCGCTGCTGGCCAAGGCCCAAGGCGACGACGGTTACCTCAACTCGTACTTCACCGTCGTCAAGCCGGACAAGCGCTGGCAGGAACTGGCCTGGAGCCACGAGCTGTACTGCGCGGGCCATCTCATCCAGGCCGCTGTCGCCGCCGCGCGGACCGGTGCGAGCGCGGAGATCGTGACGGTCGCCCGGCGCTTCGCCGACCTGATCGTCGAGCGGTTCGGCGAGGTGGACGGCGTCGACGGGCACCCGGAGATCGAGACGGCACTGGTGGAGCTGTACCGGGTGACCGGGCACCGCCCGTACCTGGAGGTGGCCAAGCGATTCATCGACCTGCGTGGCCACGGGTTGCTGGCCGGCGCGCGGTTCGGCTCGACCTACCTGCAGGACCACGTGCCGCCGCGGCACGCCGAGACGGTCACCGGGCACGTCGTGCGCCAGCTCTACCTGCTGATGGGCATGGTGGACGTGGCCGTGGAGACGCACGACGACGAACTGCTGGCCGCCGCGACCCGACTGTGGGAGGACGCGTTCGGTGCGAAGACCTACATCACCGGCGCGCAGGGGTCCCGGCATCGCGACGAGGCGTTCGGCGACCCGTACGAGCTGCCTGCGGACCGGGCGTACGGCGAGACGTGTGCGGCCATCGCGAGCTTCCAGTGGAACTGGCGAATGCTGCTGGCCACCGGTGGCGTGCGGTACGCCGACGAGATGGAACGCACGCTGTACAACGTGATCGCCGGCTCGACCAGCCGGGACGGGACGCACTTCTGCTACTCCAACCCGTTGCACCTGCGCACCGGGCACGACGGTTCGGACGAGGACGCGCCGTCGGGCCGCCTGTCCTGGTACTCCTGCGCGTGCTGCCCGCCCAATCTCGCCCGGCTGGTCGCTTCCCTGGCCGGCTACGCCATCACCACTGACCACAGTGGACTACAAGTACACCTCTACGCGGCCGGCGAGACCGCGACCACGGTCGGCGGAGCGCCGGTGCGGATCACCGTCCGCACGGACTATCCGTGGGACGGCCGCGTCGAGTTGACCGTGACCTCGCCCGCGCCGCTCACCGTGGCCCTGCGGATCCCGTCCTGGTGCTCGACCGAGGACGTTCGCCTGGACGGCGCATCGGTCGACATCGACGACGGGTACCTGCGGGTGCGCCGGGACTGGTCCGACGGCGCCACCGTGCTGCTCGACCTGCCCATGCCGGCCCGCGTGGTCCGGCCGCATCCGAGCATCGACGCCGTCCGCGGCTGCGTGACATTGACCCGAGGGCCGCTCGTCCACTGCCTGGAACGGGCCGACCTGCCCGATGGCGTCGCGCTGGAGGACATCCGGATCGATCCGACCGTCCCGGTCGCGGTCGACGCCGGATCGCCCGACTTCCCGGTGACGCTCACCGCCACCGGGGCCGTCGAAGCGCCAGCCTCCGCCGCACTGTATTCCGCCGAGCCACCCGGCGAGAGCCGCGCCGGGCAGATCACGTTCACCGCCGTCCCCTACTTCCTGTGGGGCAACCGCAAAGCGGGCCCGATGCGAGTCTGGATCCCCGTCACGACCACAGGATGAGCTGATCGGGCACGGCGTTCACCTAAACAAGGAGTGAGCCATGCGTCCGGCCTCCCGGTTGTCCAGAACTGTCCGATCACCAGGTCTCGCCGTGCTGGCGGTGATCCTGCTCGCCGTCACCGCTCTGAGCACCGTCACATCGACGAATGCCACCGCCGCCACGACATTCGCGTCCACCGTGACCAACGGCGGTGGTGGCGGGTGCATGACCGTGCCCGGCGGCGCGGCCACCGCGGGACTGCAACTGGTCCAGCTGTCCTGCAACTCCTCGACCAGCCAGTCCTTCACCTTCACGCCGGTCACCGGCACCACCGACACCTACACGATCGGCACCGTCACCGCCGGCGGTTGCGTCGACGTGTCCGGCGTGTCGGTGGCCGACAACGCCCAGGTCATCCAGTGGACCTGCAACGGCCAGACCAACCAGCAGTTCACCATCAACCCGGCCGGCGCCGGGTTCAACGTGGTGGCCGTGCACTCAGGCAAGTGTGTCGTGCCCAGCGCCGACGCCACCGTCAGCAACACGCCACTCGTACAGCTCCCGTGCACGACGGCGACCACCAGGACGTGGCAGATCCCCGGCCTGGCCACCGGCACCAGTGGCTTCCAGGGGCTGCCCGCCGTCGCGCCCAACGCGTGCCACAACGCAGCGCTGCCCAAGTCGTACGGGACCAACTTCCCCACCCCGAACGACCCGTTCAGCCAGGGCTTCTTCAATGACACAGCGCTGGGCTGGGAAGGCAACTTCTGGCCGGTGACCGAGTACCTGTCCGGCTCGTTCTTCGCCCGTGGCGTGCCGACCACGTTCAACGACGCCGGCACCACGATCTGCGGTGCCATGTACTCGTTCGGCATCTACCAGCTGGGCGGCGTGCGGCCGGCGCAGTCGGTGCAGTGGACGCAGGACAGCGGCTACCTGCCGGCGATGAAGACCTCGTTCACATCCGGCACCGTGGCCGTCTCGATCAAGGACTTCGCGGACAAGGTGACGATCGGCGGCAGCCCGTTCCTGCTGGTCTACACCAGGGTGTCGGTGACCGACAACGGCACGGCGGCCGTGACGATCGATCCGGGTGGCACCGGGCCGAACCTGCTGCGGCTCACCAGCACGACGCTGAACACCGTCCAACCGGGAGTGACCAACAACCACGATTATGTTGTGGCGGTGGATAACTTCGGCACCGGAGCCGCGCTGCCCACCGGCGCGGCGCTGGCCGCGGGCGCGCCCACGTACGACGTCGCCGACACGCAGATGGTCAACCACTGGAACAGTCGGCTGGCCGAGACGACCAATTTCACCCTGCCGAACATCACCCTGCCCAACACCGGCAACCTGGCCAACCCCGGCACCGCGATGATCAACGCGTTCAAAGCCGGCGAGATCTATCTGCTGATGATGCAGGTCGGCGAGGCTCAGTTCTCGGCGGCCAACAACTATTCCTGGGTGCTCAACCACGATGTGCCCGGTGAGCTGACCGCCAGATTCGAGACCGGCGACTATCAGGACGCCAGGAATCTGCTGCTGACCTCTCGGATCTCGGAGACCCCGAACTTCGACGAGGTCGGCGCGAACTGGTACTTCGACGGCGACTGGAAGACGTTGGGAGCGTGGGCGACCTACCTGGCCAAGACCAACGACACGTCGTTCGTCAGCCAGTTCTTCCACGACGACGCGACCGCCACCAGCCCGTGGGGACCGAGCCTGTTCACCATCATGCACACCATCTACACCGGCCAACTCGGCCCGGACGGCGTGCTGAAGGCGAGTTTCGACAACGACTCCTCCGGCCGGTGGCTGTTCGACGACTACTCGGCGTTGGAGGCGCTGGCCTCGTATCGGTATATCGCGACCAAGATCGGTCAGACCAGCGAGGCAACGTGGGCGAACACCGCCTACACCAACCTGCTCAACTCGCTGAACACGTTGCTGAGCAAGAACGAGACGACCAACGGGTTCAACTATCTGCCCTGCACGGTCGACCAGCCGGACACGGCCAACCGCTGCAACACCTTCAACGACGCCAACTGGGCCTCACCGCTGTGGGTCGGGCAGAACCAGTGGTCGACGATGTTGATGAGCGGCGCGCTCAGCGGCATCGCGGGTGACCCGAACCAGGGCGACGGACGCTACCAGTTCGGCTTCGCGCGGTTGGCGGCGAACGGGCTGCCATTCCCGACGTTCGGCGCGTTCAACGGGTTCTCCACGGCGTACAACACCGCTTACTCGTCGGACGGCCTGTACGGCACGGCCCGCCGCGACCTGCCGATCACCAGCTACGCATGGCAGATCCAGACCACCACCGGCGGTCCGAACTCCTGGTGGGAGGCGAACGGCAGCGGGCCAAGCACGAGCAATCCATGGATCGGCAACCACGCCGGCCCGCAGTTCGGCGCCGACCCGTACGTGTGGCCGATCTCCGCCCAGGAACAGGGCCTCGCCGAGTCGATCGTGGCCGAGGGGCTGTCCGCCAGCGGCACCGGACCGTTCACCTACACCAGGCCGCTGTACGTCGGGCGTGGCATCCCGAACGCGTGGATCGCGGCCGGCCAGATGATCGCGGCCAGTAACCTGACGTCGTCGTTCAACACGGCCACCGGTGTCCGCGGCACGTACGGGGTCTCGCTCGCGGTCGCCAAACCGGCGGCCGGCCGGGTGGTCACGGTGAACCTGTCCGGCACGCTGCCCGGTGGCGCCGTGCTGGTGCAGTTGCCGATCTTCCTGACCGTCGGCGTGACCGCCGTGACCGGTGGCACCTTCAACGCGACGACGCACACCGTGACCGTGACGCCGGGCGCCACCCAGGTGGTGATCACACTGGCCAGCTAGGCGAACGTCGCCGTCACCGTGCCGAGGTGACCGAACTCGCCGACGAACGTGGCGGGTTCGGTCACCGGCAACGCGGGCAGCAGCGATCCGGTGATCACGCCGTGGCCCGGTCCCAGTGCCACGCCCTGGGTGTCCAGGACCGGCGCCGGGTTGACGAACAGCACCGGCGTTCGTGGTGGGTCCGCTGTGGGCAACCGGAAGCGCACCGGAACGCCGTAGGAACGGCGACGGCACAGATCGCGATGCCCACCACCAGCCCTGCCAGATAAGGCCACCCGTCGTTCCGGAACAGCGCAGTCACAAGACAAGCGAGAGCGGACACGGTCACGCCGATCCCCGGTTGCCCGCCGCAGACCGCTTCGGGCCACCGGTCTCAACTGGCACACCGCAAGATGCTCTTCGTGCTGGACAACGCATACGACGAGGCGCAGGTCAGCCAGCTGCTGCCGGGTGCGGGCGGCGGGCGGATCCTGGTCACCAGCCGCGAACGGTCGACCCGGTCGCAGCAGGCGTACCCGCTGTCGGTGGAAGGGTTGTCGGTGGCCGAGGCGGTCGAGCTGTTCGTCCCGATCTGCACCCACAACGACTGATGGGCCAGCCGCCGCAGCTGGTCGAGGAGAGCGTCCAACTGTGCGGGTTGTTGCCGTCGGCGATCCGGATCACCGCGCTCCGGCTGCGCAGTCATCGGTTGTGGACACTGGCGGACCTTCGTGACCGGCTGCAGGACGAGGACCACGGGCTGACCGAGCCACTCGCCGGTGAGCACGGTCTCGCCGCGACCTTCAAGCTGTCCCCGACCTGGACCTGGTCGAGCGACGACGGTGCCTGAGCCGGCCGCCACTGGCGAGGAGGCTCGGGTCCGCCGGTACCTGACCCGGGCGCAGCAGATGACGACCAAGCTGACCGGCGACCGGGTCGATGCCCTGCTCAGCTACCTGGAGCTGCTGGATTGACCGTCGGGCGGCGGGTATGCGGTGTCGCCACGGCCAGCACGCGGCGCGTGAGCAGCGTGACCGCCACGGCGACGACCAGCACGACGAGCCCGAGTACGACGGCGCCGGACGCCGCGACGAAACCGGCCGCGATGCACGGGCGTTCGAACGCCAGGATGCCGTAGGCCCGCACCACCGGACGGCCCGTGATCGGCCGCGCCGCTCGGAACAACGTCACGATGGCCGCGATCGCGAGCACGGTCGCGAGCACCAGGTACGGCGCGTAGCCCAGCATGTCGAACGGCCGGCTCCGGACCGACGGCGGTTGGAACGCCGCTGAGCTGAACCAGAACAGCAGCGTGACCACCAGCACCATGAGCGCGGCCCGGTGCCCGTACCGGATCGGCAGGGTCGACGAGATACCCGCGCGCCGGTCGACCTCGGTGTCCTCGATCGCGAGGATCTGGTGAAGCATCGAGTCCTGCTGCCAGAAGATCAGCCCGAGCAGGATCAGATCCCACTTCGGCGACCCGCTCGTCAGCACGACGACGACACCGAAGACGGCCATCGTGGCGATGCCCCGGACGAACACCCGAACCGGGCGTCTCGCCTTGCCGAACCAGCGGTACAGCACCCCGGCCAGGACCACGACCGGCGCGCACACGAGACTGACCGGATCGAGCGCCGTCGCCAGCACGAGTCCGACGACAACGCAGACCGCCATGCTGATGAATGCGCGGCGACCACTCATCCGCCCTGCGGGCACCGGCCGGTCCGGCTTGGTGGCGGCATCGATCTCCCGGTCGAAATAGGCGCCGCCGTAGTAGGCGGCCATCGACGAGGCCGCGGGAATCAGGAACGCCGCCACCAGGTGCCAGACGGACCATTTGTCGGCGGCGAGCACCACGCCGGCAATTCCGACCAGCCCGAGGTAACAGGCGACATCGGGTCTGCCACATTCAATATGTGCCCGGAGCGTCGTCCTCAATCGACCGACGACGTTTCCGTCCCTGCCATCGACCAGTGTCGCGGCATCGCCAAACGCTTCCACGGTTCCTCCGAGGAGAAGTCGCCCTGTTCCTGGATCACGCTACAGCGCCTCGGGTTGCCGCGCTGCCATGGCGAGTGTTCGACGCCCGGACATGCTTGCGGCCGCACGAGCGGCCTGGTATTCGCGATGTCCTGGACACACCATCGATACGGGTCGCAGGGTGCGTGCGGATACGCAGCCAGGAAAAGCACGAATACGCTGGCTGATCCCTCAACAGCCATGATCCTGGGCGGCGCGCTCCCGACGCCCATCCCTGTTTTCGACCTTGGTCAGCCCTTCGCTGTCGGTGTCAACGGCAGGTTGGTACCGCGGCGCAAGGGAGGAGGAGCGCCGGACTTGTCACCCGAACTGGTGACCGAGATCGAGACCATCAGTCGGGTCGTCGGTGAGTACATGTTGCTGCGGGCCGTCGCCTGAGGACCTCCCCGCACCACGGCAATGGGCTTCCACCCCGAGGAGGCGGCGCGGGTCGAGGACGACCGAGTGCAACGGGAACAGGAACTGGCCGCGATGCCGCAGGCAGGTACTGCGGAACGAGACTTCGCGAATGCGCAAGATAATCGCACAAATCGTGCCTTCATTCTGTCCATCATGGCAGTTCAGGCGTAGTCCCAGCAGCGGGTGTACAACGGCGGAATCCGGAACAACGACGTCATCGTGGTGCGGTGCTGCTCGACGACGCGCTCCAGGAAGCCAATCTCGGTGAGCCGGCCACCGACACCTCGGACCAGGCCAGGTCCTCGCCAGGCAGGGACACCGGGGCGAGATGGTGGTCCAGCACGCGTCGGCCGGCAGCGCCTGCGGAGTCAGCCGACGCGGCGATAGCGGATGTGGGTGGTCAGCGGTGAGTGAAGCACCTCGGCGGGTTCGAAGCCGAAGGATTCAACCCCGTCGAAGATGCGCTCGCCCGAACCGAGCAGGACCGGTGCGATGTCGAGGGTGAGCTCGTCGATCACGCCGGCGACCAGTGCCTGTCGGACGGTCGAGGCCCCACCGGCGATGTCCACGCCGTTGTCCCCGGCGGCCTGGCACGCTGCGGAGTAGGCCGCGTCGAAGCCCTCGGTGACGAAATGGAAGGTCGTCCCTCCGTCCAGCTGGATCGGGTCGTGTCCGTGATGGGTCAGCACGAACACCGGCGCGTGATACGGCGGTTCGGGGCCCCACCACCCGGTCCATTCCTCATTCCCAGTCCCCGCGGATCGGGCCGAACATGTTCCGACCCATCACATACGCGCCCCGCGGGCGCATGAGCCACTCGTTCGCGACCTTGTCGGCATCGTTGGCTCGCGGGTCGCCGATGTGCCAGCCGTGCAGCTCCCGCCCCCGCTTGCCCAGGGGGTCCTCGCGGCTCTGGTCCGGCCCGGCGACGAAGCCGTCCAGCGAGATCGACATGTGGCAGGTGGTGTCCGCGCACCGCGAACCTCCTGAGTGATTGCGACTTGCAAGCGGTCGTGCAGACGGTAGCAGGTGACCAGCGCGAGTGCCGGGGCTTCGCCCGGCACACGCCGTGGTCACCCAGAGGAAGTGAGCACGCTGGAACAGCCGCTCGCAACAGTCCACCCCAGCAACCGCCATCGTTGCGGCACACTCATGCCATGGACATCTCGACACTTCGCGCGCGGCAGGCACCACTGAAGGAGCGATACCGCGCTGATGCCTCAGCTGCGCACACCCCGGTGACGGCGAGTGCAGACTGGCGCGACACCGGGATCACCACCACGGTGGAAGGCTGGGCCGGGCCGGTTCGCGCCGGTCTCCACCCGGCTACCGGTGGCGACGGGCAGGACGCCTGCTCCGGCGACATGCTGTTGCAAGCGCTGCTCGGCTGCGCCGGCGTGACGCTGCGCAGCGTCGCTACGGCGATGCGCCTGGAGCTTGGTGACGTACGGCTTCGAGCGGAGGGCTTCTTCGACGCGCGAGGCACCTTGGGGCTGGATCGGTCGGTCCCGGTCGGGCTGCAAGCTGTCGTGGTCACCGCTGAGGTCGACACCGACGCTGACGATGAAGCACTGGCACGGCTCGCGCAGTTGACCGAGCGTTACTGCGTGGTAGCGCAGACCCTGCGGGAGGCGCCCCGCTTCGTGGTGAGCCGCCGCAGCCAAGAGAGTGCGAATGGATGACCGGAAACGTGCAGCGTTATTCGGAAGTCACCAGCCTTGGCGGTAGTACTCCAGCATGGTGACGATCCGGATCACCTCGGGTAGTTCACTCAGGCGTGCGCGGTAGCCGCTGGGTGAGCACGATCGAGCGGGCCACACTCAGTGTCGCGGGTCGTCCGGTGGTGGCGGGCGGGCCGACGACTTGTCCGATCCGGGTGGTGATCTGGGCGGGATCAAGACCGGTCGTAGACTGGTAACGCAACAGCCCTCCTCCTGGTGGTCGTGTTCTGTGGTAGGAAAACGATCCTATCCAGGCAGGGCTGTTGTGCTGTCTATTCCATGATCACAACTGCTGAATGACGCGCGTCAGGTCGATAACACTCCGGCACCCTGATTCCCTCGCCGGGTGGCTGCTGGGAGGATCCTCACATCACGCATGTGAGGATCGACGCCGCGAGGCCGTGATATCGGCCTGGCCGGCGCGAGCTGAGGGGACTATGTGGGATCTGCTGCACGCGTGGCGTGAATGGCTCGCCGGCCACGACACCACACAGCTCCGGGTGTTCGGCATTCCGGTCTTGTGGTGGGGGCGGTTCGGGAAGACACTCGAGTTCTTCGGCGGTCTCACGGTGGTTGTCGATCTACTGGGCCGGACGAGGATGGAAGCCTTCCACGCCAACCTGCGGAAGAGGCGAGCCCGGCTCGGCGCGACCGCGCGGCGGTGGCGCACTCCCCACCGGAAATCCTCGCCGCGACCGGCAATGGCGAGGCCTGTCCGCCCGCCTGGACTCATCGCGTTCCACCGCGTCGGCGCCATCTTGGTAGCGGTGGTCCTCGTCGTGCGATACTTCCAGGGTGGGGGCGGCTCGATCACGTCGACCGTATTGGTGATGCTGTCCTTCTCACTCTCCGCTTTCGTTCTCGGCATCGGGCTCGGCGAGATCGGCTACCTGATCAGCTTGGTGCTGCTCACAGGGCTCGTGGGGATGACGGTGCACCTGCTGGAACCCGGCGAAGGTCGCTTCATCACCGGATTAGCGGCGATCCACGCGGCCCTTCGAGATTGCCGTGCCCAGTTGCGCGCCCGATGGCAAGGAGCGCGTACCCCGGGCAAGGAACCTCCGGCGCCACAAGCAAACTCGAATCAACGTGACCCGTCTGGCTTCCGGGTGTTCTTCATCGCGGGCACCGTCCTGATGGGTCTTTTCTTGTTCGTGGCGGCACACTATGCGTACGCTCCGCCCAACGACCCGATGCCGGTACCCCTTCTCGTGGCGCTGATCGTCGTCCTCTCGCCCACCATCGGCGGTGGCGTCGTGGGCGTAGGCGGATATCTGCTGTGCCTACTGCTGCTCGAAGGGCTCGTGGTGACCACGCTCGGGCAGCTCAAGACCCGCGCGGGCCTGGAATCCCGGTTGAAATGGATCGGCCTGGCCGTGTTCGTGGTGGGGTTTTCCATGGACCTGCTCTCCTCGTGACGGCCGGGCCATGCCTCGCACCCGACCGGCCGCAGGAAGATCAGGTCGTAGCGCTTCGGGTGCCGCCGGCCTCGGGGTAGAGGCTCGGTGCGCCGGGCAACTCGGTGAGGTCACGCCTGCAACGCGGAACGGGCGGGGTAGGGACGCGGCCGCGCCGCGTCCCATCGTGCGCTACATGCCGAGCTTGTCGCCGAGTCCGCCGACCAGCTTCTTCGGATCGACGCCGAACTTGTCGAGCAGGCCGGCGTGCTGGTCGGTGTCGACGGTGTCGGGCAGTTCGTTCTGGGCTTGCTTGGTCTTGTCCTCGTCGCCGTTTGACTTGATCATTTCCATGATTTTGTCCTTGGGAATCTGCATGGTGTTACGTCCTTCCGGGCCTTTCGGCCCTGCTGACGGTCGCCGGAATCGGTTCCGGGGCCGTGGCTGTCGACGTGTTCCGTGCGGTCTCGTTGACCTGGTCGTCCTCGGTCGACCGTCTCGGCGCCCAACCGCACCCGCTCGACCGGCACGGTTTCCTTGTGGGTGACGGCCCGCTACTTGTGCAGGGTGACCTCGTGCTCCCATCGGATGTGCGCCGCCCTGGTCGGGGCGCGGGTGCGCGGCCCCTGAACGGCCGCCACCCACAGTCGCTTCAGCTGGCCTGATGGGACCCGCCCTCGCCTGGCACCGACCGCACAGTTCGTCCGTCCTGCGCCGGGTCGACAGTGGCTTGCGCGTCCTGCTGCTGACCGTGGGACGTCTGGTCGTGGTGGTGCTGTCGGCTGCTCACCGCTTGCTCGGCGCGGGAGCGACCGGTGGCCATGTCCTGTCGGACCTCGCCAGACTGTTCCCGGGCCTTGCGGTAGCCGGAGTCGACCAGCTCCGCGGCTGCGTTGCGGCCGCCCAGGCCGAAGGCGAGTGCCGCCGCCACTGCGAGTGCGCCGATGAGGGCGATGTAGGTGATGGTGACGATGACCGGGGCGATGCCGAGTTGGGTGAGGATCATGAACAGGGCGATCGCCATGATCAGAGCGGGCGCGCCGGTGCGGACGATCCTGCCGGTAGGGGTGTCACCCATCATGCGGTGGGCAAGCCCACCGACGGCTCCCGCGACGACGCCGGCGACGATGAAGATCAGCAGTGCCGCCAGGACGTTGGGCAGGTAGTTCAGCACGGCGTTCATGAAGTTGGTGAGTGCCGGGATGTTGAGCGTGCTGATCGCGGCGGAGATGACGAACAGCATGATCACCCAGAACACGACCCCGCCGACCAGCCGCGAGGGCTTCCCGTCCGGGCTGATCTTCTGGGCGTATTTTCCGCCCTGGTTGGCGTCGAGTCGTTGGTCGAACTTCACCTTCTGCAACAGCTTGGTGATGATCTTGTTCAGGATCTTGGCGATGATGTAGCCGACGACGAGGACGACAATCGCGCCGAGCAGCTCTGGTAGGTAGTTGACGAACTGCGTGAATCCACTCTGGAGGCTATCCAGGACGTTGAACCCAGCCGCGTGGAAGATTATGTTTGCCATCGGTAAACCTTTTTCTGTGATTGCCGGACGTCGGCATTATCAACAATGAATATTCGTGGGGTCGATGCGTCCAATGGGGCACGGAAGGAACATCGGTGCGCCGATCGGTCCCGTCGGAGTCGGTGGTCGGTTTGATCGGCGACACCGCGCGATGAGCAAGCGATCCGGGCGCGGTCGGCCGGACGCGCTGTCGTCCGCTGACCGGACGAGTTCAGGACGCGGCCATGCCGCATCGGTCTCGGCCGCACCGGCTGACGCGTGGTGTTGTCGCGCCTCGCGCCCATGACATGGCCCCGGCCGGTGAGATGTTCGGTCAGCTCGGTGGCAGGTAAGGGCTCTCCGCGTCGATGGGCGCCTGCGCCCCGACACTCGTGTCCTCGTCCGGGTCCGTGACGCCGTAGGGCCGGTCAGACTGTCCCTGGGTGCCAACGGTCCGTCGGCTGCTCTCGCCTTCCGCGCCGTACTCCTCCGCGCGCCGAGTGGAACTCGTGCCGACCCCGAGTGGCGTTGCCGCGTCGGTATCGGTGGGCGGAACACCGGTACGCTCCTCCTCGGACTCCTCCGCTCCCGGCCCACGACCGGCCGGCGGTGTCTGGAAAGCCTTCTGATTGGCCTCCGTGGCGCGCCCACTTCCGCCGGCGCCCACATCCGGTGACCAGCCGTGGTGTTCCTCGCCGTCGAACCGCGAGGCCCCCTGTCGCTCGTCACGATTTTCGTCTGATGTCGTCATCGGCCTCACCTGCATCCATTTCGTCAATCGTCATTTGTTGCATACCCATGTGACACGGTCCTAACCCTCACCGTGCCGTCGGCAGCCGCGTGCTCCGCTCCGGCAATGCGGGTGTTCTCCTCCACCCGCCGCTGCGCCGCGCTTGGGATCGGCCACCCCGTCATGCGCCCGCAGTCGTGGTGTCACGAAGCAGGGCGGGAAGCCTGCAGAGGAGACCACTGTGGTCGGGTCTCCAGCGGGGTGAGGAGCGACCTGATGTCCACTGACCAGTTCAGTCGGCCACGCAAATGTGGTACCTGCTTCACCCAGCCGGGTCGCGGCACCCCTCGCACCGCGACCCGCCGGGCACCCGCGACAGTGCATCGGCGAGACGGCCGATTCAGCGACACATTGACCGCCCGGCCACGGAGACCGGCGTCCTCGCGGGCGGCAGTCCTCCGCGCAGCATCGAGGTCCCGTGCCGCCAGTGCCCGAGGACGTGGCGCGTGAACTCCGTTTCCAGCGCCAGTGCGCACGACGCTCCGAACAAGATGTCGGATACGGCCCAAGGGTGATCCAGCGCGTACGTGCCGCACAGGTCGTGCGCCGCGATCTGCTCGTGCACCGCGTCAGCCGCGACATGCTCGTCGAAGAAACCTGTGGCCTCGGCGTCACC
This sequence comes from Candidatus Melainabacteria bacterium, assembly GCA_963780635.1. Classification (GTDB taxonomy): domain Bacteria; phylum Actinomycetota; class Actinomycetes; order Mycobacteriales; family Pseudonocardiaceae; genus DATEPR01. Next base: position 699,549 of record CAWACW010000010.1, on the reverse strand, counting down.
GCCCAGTCGCCGCAGCCCGTTGCCGTACCGCCGATTGGGCAGCGACGAGGTCATCTCGAAGGCCGCGAGATGGCCGATCAGCGCGCCCAGCCAGCGCTGGTTCAACCCGAAGCAGGACATCGCGTTGCTGACCGCGAGGGTGACCGCGGGCACGTAGTCGACGTAGTGTCCGTAGGATTCGTCCAAGCCCACCGCGCGCATCGTGGTGCGGAACAACTCCGAATGCATTCGCCCAGGCCGTCCGCCGCCGTACTCATCGATCTGGATCTCCAACAACGCGACCTTGGCGCGACCACTCAATCGTGGAATCGCCCAACTGTGCGGGTCGGCCTCCTTGAGGTGATACACCGAACGATGTGCGACGAACTCGCGGAACTGCTCCAGCGTCGCCTGCCGCTGAAGGTAGCCGGCCAGAGAGGGGCCATCGTCAGCGGCCACGAGCTCGATGAGCGCCGTAGCGACCCCTCCGGGATCGGACGGCGTGCTCGAGGTGAGTAGCCGCAGTCCCGCGATCAGCCGGCTTTCCAGGGACCGTCGTAACCGGACCAGTGAGGGATCCCACTCCCAGTCGGCGTCGACCTCTTCGAAGCCCCGATAACTCAACTCGTAGCAGACCCAGAGCGCGAGCTGGGCATCCTCGTCATGCACGATGTCGCCCGACCCCAGCCTGACAACAGGTATCGACCGAGCGTCGCCGATGGGGCGGCACAGCGTCTCCAGCACGGTCGCACTCACAGGTCCGCGAGCATGAGGTAGGCGCATGACCCTCCTGACAGATTGTCCAGTAATAGCCAAGAAATACCCGTTCCTCGAAAACCGAATCATTGGTCGCCGGCCGCACACGAAGGACCGGGCGTGCTGACCGGCGGCGCGGAAGACGCATCGACTGGCTGAGATGACGCACGGTCCGACAGGTTCGGCAGCCGCCTCACGCCCACACTCAGCACGATCGTCACCCTCACCACGGTTCACGTGTGGGAACCGCCTGTTCCGGGTAGTCGGCGCGGGTGGACTCCTCATCGGAACCCCGTGTGACTGTCACTCCTTACGAGAACGGCCCTTTGCTGGTGAGGGGCGCATTCGAGTTGCGTACTCAACAGGGCGAGCTGATCGAACCCGGGCGCGGTACAGTCGCACTGTGCCGATGTGGACTGTCGGCGATCAAGCCATTCTGTGACGGCACACACAAAGTCGGAAAATTCCGTGCGCCCCGCGGCTAGAGAGCTGCACTGAATCCCGCGGCCGGCGCCGGTAGACCGTGCGACATCACCCGGGCACGTCCGACGGTGACGATGCCCTCGCGATGCCTTCTCAACGTGCGCACGGATACCCGTGCGCACGTTCAAAAGCTCAGCGACGTCGCCCGTGCGGGCATCGCCGGCACTGTCAGCACACACGATCTGGTGAACACTCCGCTCCGCACACCCGGGGACGCCGGCCACGGCCTCCGTGGTCAGGCGACTGGTCTGCAGTCCGCCGCGCTCGCACCGGTGCGAGCGCGGGAGCATCGCTTCCGGTCAGGATGACGACGCCGAGGCAGCCACGACGTAGGAGCACCTCGCCTACGGCAGGCCCTGGTGGACAAGGCGACAGCCGTCGTCAACGGCCCGTGGCCGTCAGCGAGGCGACAGAGCGGCCGACCCGGTGACCGTCGCCGAGTTCGGCCCCGTCGGGATCTGTCCGATGCCCGCCGTGATCCTCCGGCGCTGACCACAACGTCCACTACGGACCCTGATCGTCGGCACACGCCTCTCGGTGGTTACGTCGACTTCGGGATCGGGTTCACTACGCCGATTCGCGGTCCTCGTCCTCATCCTCGTCGTCGTAGTCGGCGTCGTCCTCGTAGTCGCTGTCCTCGTCGGCCTCGTCCTCATCCTCGTCGTCGTAGTCTGCCTCGTCCTCGTCGTACGTGTCCTCGTCCTGGTCCGACTCGTCGTAGCCCTCGTTCTCGGCCTCCATGGCGTCCTCGTGGGTGACGACGACTTCGCCCTCGCGGATCTCGCCACGCCAGCCTTCGAGTTCCTCCTCGTCAAGGATCGTTCTGGTCATGACGTGCCTGCGGAAGTGCTTGAGCTCCAGCCTCGCCCTGCGGCCCTGAGCGCGCCAGATGTTGCCGGTGTGCTCGAACAAGCCCTGTGGGTGGTACTCGAGCACCAGCATGATCCGGGTCAGCCGTGGGCCGAGTTCGTGGAACGACACGCAGCCGTCGACGTGGCCCTTGGCGGCCTTGGACTTCCAGATGATGTGGTCGTCTGGTATCTGCTCCTCGATCGTCGCCTCCCAGGTGCGGTGGGACCACAACACCTGCGCTTTCCAGTTGATCTTCTCGTCGGATTCCTGCTCGGCGCTCTCGACCTTCTTCATGAACTGCGGGAAGTCCGCGAACTGCGTCCACTGGTCGTAGGCCACCCGCAGCGGGACGCCGACGTCGATGTCCTCGATGATGCTGGTCACCTTGACCTCGGACCCGCCCGACTTGCCCTTGCCGCGACCGAACATGTTGGTCACCTTGTCCTTCACTTCCGCCATTGCCGAACCCGCTACGGCCTTGAGCGGGGAGTCGCCCCGTGCCAGGCGTTTGACCCCTTCGGTCAGGCCGGGACCGAGCAGATCACCCTGCTCCAGCCGGTCGGTGACCTGCCCGACGAGGTCCTTGCCCTTGGCCTGTAGGTAGCCCTTGGCCTCCTCGGCCAAGCGGGCGGTCGCCGGGTTGTCCTTGAGTGCCGAACCAATCATCGAGACGGGGCTCTTCCGCTCCTGCTGCTTGGCATCTGCCATCGTGTCGCCTCCTTCTCCGGTCACCGGCCGGAACCGCGACGCGTGGGGCTGGCCTTGCCGCTGCCCCTGGACGCGGTGCCGGAGGCGCCGGCACGACTACGGGTGCTGGTGCCGCGACCGCTGCTCGCGGTCTTCGCGGCGGCAGGCTTCCTCGCGGCAGGCTTCCTCGTCGATGGCTTCGCGTCGTCGGCCTTCGCGGGCGTCTCGCGCTTGGGGCGGCGCGGCTTGCGCTCGGGCGTGCTGCTCGCCTTCTCGCTCGGCGCCGGCTCCTTCCTGGTGCGCTTCGGCTTCTGCTCGGCCGGTGCCGAGGCCCGCCTGCCGCTGCGGGCAGTGGACTGGCTGCGCGCACGGCCACGGCGCCGGGTCGGCTTTTCCTCTTCGGCCTCGTCCTCGTCGCCGGCATCTTCGTCGGCCTCGTCCTCGTCGCCGTCCTCGTCGGCCTCGTCCTCGTCGCCGGCATCTTCGTCGGCCTCGTCCTCGTCGCTGTCCTCGTCGCCGCTGTCCTCATCGGGTGCAACGTCCTCATCGGCCTCGACGTCCGACTCGCTCTTGTCCTCGTCGTCGGTGTCGTCGTCGGTGTCGTCGTCGCTGCCGGCGTCGATGACGTCGCCCAGCTTCCCCGTGCCCGGCAGGGACAGTCCGGCGGCGCGGTTCTGCAGGTTGTCGGCGAGCGAGTTGGCCCTGTTCTCCAGGGCGTTCGTCAGCGCCTTGCGGCCGGCCTCCGCCAGCGGGCCGCGGATCTGCTCAAGCAGCGCCGCCACCGCTACGTTGCCCGTCAACTCCGACTTCGCCTGCTGCGCGAGTGTCGACGCGACCCCGCCACCACCCCCGTTCAGCCACATCGCCAGGCGCAGTGCCCGTTTGCCTTGTTTTGTCCTGCCCAGCAGATAGCCCGCCATCATGGCGGTCGCCAGTTTCGTCTGGTCGTTCATCGTGATCCTCTTTCGTCCGTTTCGCCCCGACCTTCGGGGACGCTCCGCTCACCAGCCCCAGCGCGACGAGCCCTCGTCCGGCGTCGACTCGACAGGGAAGTCGAGCGGGGGCAGCGGGCCGATGTACTCGATCTCGCAGGGCACCGCGCCCTTCTCCGCCGCGAGGGGCATTCGTCGCATCTCCGCGTCCACGGCGGTGATGTCGTCCCTGTGCACGAGCAGCGCGTAGCGCACCGCCGTGTACTCCGGGGCGTCCAGGACGACCACGGCCTCGGCTTGGTCCGTCACCGGTGTGAGCAGTCGTTCACCCCAGTCCCGCACGCGCTCCGCCAACCGGTCGGCCACCTGCTCGCCGAGTGCGATGCGGCCGGCCACCGAGTCGCGCTCGGCGCTCGGGGCGCGCCGCCGGTCGCGGGTGGTCCACACTGTGCCCAGGGCGGCGTTCTCGTCGAAATACACGGACACCAGGACCTCCACGACGTCCGCCCGTGCTCGCAGGTTTTCCTCGAACAACTGCCGCGACGGTCGCAGCACCTCGGTCCGCACCGCGTCGTCGTCAGGAGCGACCGTGCCGAAGCGCATCGCCACGATCGGACCGTCGGCGACCAGCGCGCTCAGCACGTCCAGGTGAGCGACGGCGTCCTCGTCAGTAGCGGGCTCGGTCGCGTCCAGCGGGCTGACCACCACTGCGAGATCGGCCGAGCGCACCAAGCGCAGCGGCCTGCCGCGCAGGCCGAGGCTTTCGGGCAGCGGGTGCTCCGCCCCCACCACGGCATACAGGTGCAGCATCATCGCCGGTCACCGCTCCCGGTTGGTCGTCCGGCGGTTGCGGCTGGCGCTGGTGCGCCTGCGGGGGCGGTCGTCCTCGTCCTCGTCCTCGTCGTCGTCTTTGAACGTCGACACGAGGTCCTTCGCGGTGTCCTTGGCGCCTTCGAGCGCCCCCTTGGTCTTGTGCTTCGCACCGCCTTCGGTGATCTCCTCCATCAGGCCCGGCAGGCCCGCGACCTGCTTGTTCGGCTGCAGGTCGAGCCGGTTCACCGCCTCGGCGAACCGCAGATAGGTGTCGACGCTCGCGATCACGATCCGTGCGTCGATGGTCAGCAGTTCGATCCCGACCACCGCTACGCGGACATAGGCGTCGATGACGATGCCCTTGTCGAGGATCACCTCGAGTACGTCCGCGAGGCTGCTGGGTCGCGGTGCGCGATTGACTCCGTGTGCCATGGTCATGGTGCGAACCTCCGCTCACTGGTGTGCTGTCGTCGGTCGTCGGCGAGCAGTTGCCCGGCGTCGAACGGCAGCCGGATGTCCAGGTCCTCCGCCCGGCACCCGAACACGTCGCAGAGCCGCGCGAAGCGGTCCTCCAGCGCCATCAGGGCCCGGCCGAGCCGCTCGACCTGCTCGTCGTCGAGCGAGCCGGAGTCGACGCGATGCAGTGCCTGCCGTTCCAGCAGTTGCCGTACGAGTTCGAGCACTGCCAAGAGCAACTGGCCGAGGCCGTCGCCGAGCTTCTCGGCGTCCGCGTCGATGCGCCGCCTGCCGTCCTGCCTGCCGGTCACGTCGTCTCCCGCATGTCGTAGAGCCGCTCGATCGCGTCGACACCGACCAGCAGCAGGCGCAGGTCGAGCAGGATGAGGTCGATACCGGCGAGGCTGATCACGGCGTCGCCACTGACCACGACACCGGTGTCGACGACCCGGTCGAGCAGGTCCACCAGGCTGGTGCCGCCCACCGCACGGACCTCCGCACGGTCGATGCCCGTGCCGATCTCAGTCATCGCTGACCTCCAGCGCTGTCCGGGAGAATGTGTAGGGCGGCCACGGGCCGGTCGTGTCGAGCACGAGGCCCACGTCGGCGGCCCGCGCCGCGAGCCGATCCACCGTGGCCAGGAAGTCGTCCTCCGCGTCACGCCCGATGAGCAGGGCGACGTCGAGCGGCCCGTCACTGCGCGCCCGCGTCACGAGTTCGGCGGCCAGCGGTGCCAGTTCAGCCCGGACGGCCTCGGCGGTGTCGCGCTGCCGGTCCCGCTGCCGGTCGGCTTCGGCCAGCTGCCTGCCTCTGCTCGCCAGGTAGGAGGCACCGCTGCTGCGATCCGCCTCGGCGGGCGGCTCCGGCTGCCGGCTGCCCTGCGTGGCCCGCAGCCGGATGCCCCACTCGCGCTTCCCGTCGACACGGGACAACAGTGTGAGCACCCGGTCGCGCCGCTCGACGACGAGGCGGATGGCTGCCGTCAGGCCCGCCAGGACGATGCCGAAGCGGAACGGCAGCACTGGTCCGTCCTCGAACGCCGCGCGGACGACCCGGTCGTGCTGCTGGACCTGCTTGGCCAGTTCGCTGTCGGGCACCGCGTCCTGCTGGGAGAGGTCGGCCAGCACGGCGACGTCCACGTCGGAGGTGAGCACGGCCAGGCCGTCCCGCCCGACCAGGCCGACCGGCGCCGCCTCTGGCCCGAGCCCGACCAGCCCGGCGGGCAGTCGCGCCGTGGCGCGCAGGAACGCGTAGACGTACAGGCCCGCGCCGGTGGGGGTGACGTGGGTCCGTGAGGTGTCGCGTTGCGCTGTCATGACGGATGCTCCGTGATGCCCTGCTGGGCCAGCAGGTTCTCCAGCACTCCGACCCGCTCGCGTAGCGCCTCCACCTCACTTGCGTCCTCGTGGTCGACGGCATCCTGCTGCCCGTCGCTCACCTGGCGGCCGGCGGACGTGAAGAACGGGTCATGCGACCACCAGTCCATGCCCAGTTCCTTGGCGGTCTGCGCCGAGGCGATGAACAGCCGCAGTTTCAGCGACAGCAACTCGATGTCCAGCACGTTGACGACGATGTCGCCGGCGATCACGATTCCCTTGTCGAGCACGCGTTCCAGGACGTCCGCGAGCGAGTCCGGCGGCCGGTGGACGGTGGTGGGATGGGCCGTCATGTCGGATCCGTCGCGCCGAGAGTGAAGCGGCGCAGGCGCTCGTAGGAGACGAGCCTGCCGTGGTCGTCCACGTCCACCCGGTAGGTGGCGATGAGGTTCGTCGACTGCGGGATGCGCTCCAGTTCCACCACGTCGATGAGCACCGACCAGCCACCTTCCTCACTCTTGCGAGCACCGGTGACGCCGTACACGTCCCTCCCCAGCAACGCTTGAAACTCGCGCACCGCGCGCTCCGCCGCCTCCCGCAGCACCAAGCCGTCGCGCCGACGGGTAGGGCGCGCGGCTGTGCGCTCGTTGTCTCTTCGTTCGCTCGCCATCAATTGATCTCACAATCGATCAATTCCGAAGTGGATATATCTCATTGCCTACCCGAACGATGCGCAGCCAAAACGTCGATCAGACTGGTGCCCGCGGTGATGCGTGGGCCTGCGGGATGGCCGCGAGGGCGGTGCCTGCCGTGGAACGTCTATCCAGTACGGACGTTTGACGTAGGTCGACCATGGTGGAGGCGTGCTCTGACCCAGAGCGACGAACTGTAGGTCATCTTCGGCCGGGGCAAACAATGTCGCGACGAGGGCAGCGCTGAATCCACGCGGAAATGGGTTGCGATGCCGTGCGCCAATATGTGGTGCTGTCGAGGTGGCGGCGGATCCGCAGGCCCAGCCATGCGTTTCAGGCTGAGGCAGGCTCGCCGTCTCGTTGGTGCGGCGTCCGATGAGGAGAGTGCCGCGCCGGTGGCGGTGGTGCTGGGTCATGCGTTCGCGGTGGCCCACCGGGCCAAACCGCCGCTCATCGCGAGCCACCCACATGCCGGCAACCGCCTGCCCGGAGCTGCCATGCCCGGAGGGAGGGTTGACCGGCCGCCGAGGTCCGCACCGCAGCCGACCGGACGGGCGCGACGGGTAAGAGGGCCGGCCCGACCAGGGGCGAGCGAGACTCGTGTGGCGGCGCAGGCCGACCGGTGTTCCGCTGCCCGGATCCTTGGTCACTAGGACGCAAACCGATCGGTGGGCACCTGCGGTGAGGCGGGCGAGATGCCGCGGGCGAGCCGCGCGCGTACCCGCCGGCCCGCCACCGCGTATACCGGCGTATACCGGCGGCGGTGGCGAGCGCTCGACGCGTCCGGCCAGGACACTCCTGGTCAGCGCACCACCTCTGCCGGGGCAGGCAGCAAATCCTGGCCGTACCAGGCCACCATCAGCAGGTCCTCGCCCGAGCAGCTTCCACGCCGACGGCCCACCTCAGGCGGTCATCCCACACCAACGCCACATCCCGGCCCGGCCGACTCCAATCGCTCATCCAGGGCGAGATAGGGGCCAGCCTCAATCGGTCAGCTCACACCACGCACCTGCCGCATCGAGCCGCAGCCCGCGTCCCCCACATACAGCCCGCAGGCCACGTCCCCCACATACAGGGTGCAGCCCCTGCTCGGCGCGCGAGCCCTCGGCGTCGACGTCGACGCTCACGACACAGTCTTTCGTGAGCATACGAATACCCGTACGGCTCCCGGTCCCGGCTGTGCCATGGCCGGCCCCGATGTCTGTCCAGCACCATCGCGCTCGTCCACTCCCGGGCCACCCGCGGTCACGCCGCGAGCCCGTTCAGACCGAGCACGAGCGCCGCGGAACGGCACCGTTCTGGGTCGTGTGTGCTGCCCGGCACCACGCAGCTCTCCCGAATATCTCGCCCGGGCGAGGTCCAGCCGACGCGGCACCGAGCGGCGCTCACCACTGCCGTCGACCCAGTGGGTGCGCGGCTGATGGCTCAACCGTCGCGGTCACGGTAACCACGACGTGCACTGGTCGGCAACCGCAGGGTGCCGTCGGCTTGCGACGGCCATGGCGTGCCGGTCAGGACGGACTGTGCCTCGCTCCGTGTGTACGACGCCTTCGCACGGTGACGCTCCGTACGCGGTCGCCATAAGTTGCGTAGACCGGCCGGCCACACAGTGCAACGGATGGGGAGCAGGGCGATGGCAATGCCGGCTCCCACGAGTCCAGCGACCCGCGTGGTATGGCGCCCGATCGAACTGACCAAGGAACTGGCGGTATACCTGTCAGTGCGGCAGGCGCTCCCGCGATCGGCCGGATCGGCCAGCCGTGACCCCCACCGGCGGGGTCACGGCGAGACCAAGACGTTGCCCGGCCACGCCCAGTTGGCGGGCGCACTGGAGGACCGCGACGTCCATCCCGATGCTGACGGCAGCCACAGCTGTCGACACGACAACCGTCGAGCGATGTCGCCCACGAACCCGGGTTACCGGCGGGAATGCGCGGCGTCACGGGTAGATCAGCCGGTGCAGGGCGTGCATCGCGTGGCCGTACAGGCCCCCGCCGATCCTGGCCCTGGCGAGGGCCGCGCGTGCCGCGTTGGCCCCAGGGCCGCCGTGCACCGCGCCGCCGGGGTGCGCCGACGCTCCGGCCAGGTAGAGCCGGTCGATGGGGGTATCCGCACGGCCCAGACCCGGTATCGGCCGGAAGAACAACTGTTGGTGCATCGCCGAGGTGCCGGCGTTGATGGCCCCACCGACCAGGTTGGGGTCAGCGTGTTCCAGATCGCCGGGTGCGGCCACGTGCCGACCGAGGATCGTGGCGGTGAAGCCGGGGGCGTGTTCTTCGACGATCTGCTGGATGTGGTCGGCATACCGTCGCGCCTCGTCGTGGTCCCAGCAGTGTCCGCGCGGCACGTGCGTGTACGCCCAGGCGCACTCGGTGCCCCTCGGTGATCGCGTGGCATCGGCGGTCGTCATCTGCCCCAGCACCAGAAACGGGCGATCCGGCACGTGACCTGCGGCGAGGGACGAGCCGAACTCGGTCAGGCCGTCCAGATCGGAGTCCAGGTGCACGGTGCCGGCCTGTCCGGCGGCCGGGTTGCGCCACGGGATCGGCCGCGACAAGGCCCAGTCGACCTTGAACGTGCCGTCGTCCCAGTGGAAACCACGCAGGTCCGCCAGCAGCCGCGCGGGTAGGTGCTCGGGTTCCACCAGCTTCAGATACAGCGTCGGTGCGGGCACGGTGACCAGTACAGCTCGCCGGGCGCGCACCAGTTCACCCTCGGCGTCGACGCCCACGGCCCTCCCCTCGGCGACCAGGATCTTGGTCACCTCGCGTCCGCAGGCGATCCGACCGCCCTTCGCGGTCAGCCTGCGCACCAGGGCCCCGGTCAGCTCGCCGGCACCTCCCTGGGGCACCGGGAAGCCGAGGTCCTGGCCGAGCATGCACAGCAACCACCCGAAGATCGCGCTGCCCGCGTCGCCGGGGGCGAGGTCGGCATGCAGGGCGTTGCCACCCAGCAGCAGCCTGGCTCCCTCGCCCGCGAACCGTTCGTCGCCGAGCGCTTTGGCGGGCATCGTCAACATCCTGGCCATTCGCAGGCCGTCGGCGGTACCCAGCCTGCGTGCCAGCGCGACGGCGGAGCGGATCGGCGGGAACGGCGTGAACAAGACACCCAGGAGGTCATCGCGGATCCGTGACCACGCAGCGAACTCCGCGCGCCAGGCGGCGCCGTCCGTCCGCGCGAAGGACTCCAGCGACTCCGCCGTCACGTCCAGGTCGCGCGACAACACAGCGCACCGGTCATCGGGCAGCACGTGCGCGAGCACGGCAGGCGCGTGGGCCCATCGCAGGCCGTGGTGCTCCAGTTCCAGGCCACTCATGATGGGCGATGCCGCGGCGAGCGGGTAGAAAGCGCTGAAGACGTCAGCGTGGAAACCTGGCTGGACCAGATCGGCTGTCCGGACCGCGCCGCCAGGCTCCGCGGTGGCCTCCAGGACCAGGACGTCCCATCCGGCGTCGGCCAGTAGATTGGCCGCGACGAGTCCGTTCGGCCCGGCACCGACGACCACGGCGTCTACGGTTGGCACCGTCACCGCGTGGTCGCTCCGCTGGCCGCGTGTGACAGCCTCTCCCTGCCGACGGCCAGGTCGGCCAGCCGCGCCAGGGATTCGGCGTTGCGTGGCCGCAGCAGCACACCCTGCACGAGCGTGGGGATCCGCGCGGTGATGCCTCGCACGGCTTCTTCCGACAGCACGACGAGGGTGCGGCGACCGCCGTCCAGTGGGGTCAGAGTGATCCGGATCCTGGCCGCTCCGAGTTGCCGCACGTGGGCGACCAGTTCCAGCAGACGGCCTGGTTCGACGGCGGTCACCTCGGTGGTGTCGGGCATCTGCACCGGCCACACTCCGGCGCTGTGGTGGATGCGCGTGCCGACTGACGGCCAACCGGTGTCGACGTCGCGCACGTGCGAGTTGCCGACTATCCAACCCGCGTACGACCAGCCATCGGCCAGCACGGTGAACACACTGTCCGGACTGGTGGACACCTCACGGCTCACGTCGATCATGGCGTCGCTCCTCTCGTGGCCGTCCTCACGCGAGCTGGGCCTGCCACATCCAGTGAGCCTCCTCGAACGCCCGGGTCACGGCGATCAGCAGGTCCTGCGTGACCAGGTCGGTCTGCTCCGTCTGCTCGATGCGGGGACGCAACCGGGCGACGACGGCTTCCAGCGTGGTGACGACGTGCTGGATCGTGTCCCGATCGGACTGCCAGTGCGCGGGATAGTCGGGCAGCCCGGAGTTCTTCGCGACCGTGCTTGCCCTGCCGTTGGGCGACACGCCCAGGGCACTGGCACGCTCGGCGACATCGTCGACGTACTGACGGGCAGTCGCGACGAGCTCGTCCAACTGCAGATGGACACTGCGGAAGTTCGAGCCCACGACGTTCCAGTGGGCCTGCTTGGCGATCAGCGACAGGTCGATGAGGTCGACCAGCGTGTCCTGCAGGACGCCACCGGTCGTGTCGCGGGACCTGGCGTCCAGCTCGCTGGTGATCGGGGACTTGTCCATGGCGTCCACTCCTCATTACGGCTCGTGTCGTCCATCCAGCGTGCGTCCACGGGTGCGCGGGCGCATCTCGATGAAGTTCCCAGTACCGGTCCACAATGGAGCCGTGCTCCCTTGCCCGCGGATGCTGCTCACAGGAGGTAGTCCCACGCGGGCCATTCGCCAACCGTCACCCGAGGTGACAGCGGCGTCGTCGCGGCCGCTCGGCCGATCACCAGCAGGCCTGCGAGCGCGGCGGCGCCGAGCACGAGCCAGAGCGCGTAGTCCCCGATATGCCCCGAATGCAGCCGGGGGACCTGCGCCCCGGTCAGATGCAGAACCCGGTCACCGGGTCGGGCGGCATGCTGCTGGGCACGGTCCGCGAGGTCGGCCCGGATTCGCCGCTGGGGCTGCGCGTGGGCCAGCGGGTGGCGACGCTGGTGTCGTTGACGTTGACGCCGCTTCGCATCACCGACGGCCTGGCCGGCTGGGACGGCGAGGGCGAGCAGGAGACCGGGGCGCAGGTTCCGCGCCGACCGCCGCAGCCACGCCGGCGCCCAGCCGGCATGGCTGCCGGCAAACGCCACCGGAATGGCCAGCGCCGTGGCGAGCAGCCCGACCAGCACCCTCAGCATCATCTGCCGAATCGGCGCCCCTTGCCGACCTTGCTCCATCCCATTCAGTGAGAACCGCCCCGCGCCTTCCGGCGGGTCGGCCAGCGCGGCTGCTGGTCGCGGCGTCAGCGTGATGCCGTCGATGGCGACCGGCGTCCAATCGTGCTGGTGCACCTCAAGCGCCAGATCCTGTTCATTCTCCGTTCGCCAGTACTTCGCCAGAGAGCCGCATGGCGTACATCCGGCGGCCCGCTTTTCGTGTGAGCCAGCGCGATTGTCGCTGGCGCGTAGCACGTAACGCGCACCGCTGAGCGCGATGGTGGTGCGGGTGGGCCGATCCCCCGTATTCCCGTGATACTGCGTCAGATCACTCGTCGTGACGTGACGTCCATTACGGACTCTGCTCCATTTAGTACCAAAGTCCAATAGCGTCAACGGATTTCGGCGACAAGTATCTATGCCATGCGAATCCCCCTGGCACTTCGAGTGGCGGCTCGTGCCGCCCGCCCACACCTACTCGCGCTGACCGGCGGCGGTGCCGGCGCTCGCGCACTCCGGGGTCACACCGGTCGTCGCCATCGAGCACGCCATCGGCTGGAGTCCACTGAGTGGGACGGCCGCACGTGGTCGAGGGGTGATGCCCCGGATCGTGGTGTTGATCAGCCATGACCGCGCACTGGCTGCGATCGCCGGTCGCGTCGTGTCGCTGGACCGGCTGACCGCAGTTGTCCCGGCACCGGCCGGGCGTCCCGATAGAGAAGAGCGGGGAGACGGGCACGATGATCGACATCACTGCCCCCATTGGTTACGACAGCAGTGACGACCGCCACCGGCACCAGGGTCACGGCCACGACCGGGGCGGCCGCGGTCACGACCGGTACTGATCGGTCATGCTGCCCGGTAGCCCGACCACGGGATGGCCGCTACCGGGTCGTGGCCACGGGTAGCGAGGGAATGGAGCGGGGGGTTCCGGCAATACCGAGCAGAGCAGGACCTTGATAGCCCTCGCGGGGTTCTGGCCGGATCCAACTGGCGGGTGAGGCACATCGGGGGCAACACCCGCCACCGGTATCGGGGAATGAGACCGGTGACCACCATGGAGCGGGTGGTCACCGGTCTCCGCTGTACGGGCCACGCAGCCGGCCCGCTGGACAGCCACACGTCGATCATGCCGCGACGGTGATGGGCACATGTGCACCATCTGTGGACCAGCATGCCTGGAAACGAGGGAAATCCCAGGCAGTGGGCGGTGGTGCTGCCTGGCGTCCTCGAGAATGCGCAGGTGGATGGTTCGCGAATCTCAACCCACCGGCCGACAGCAGTTCCAGGAGATTCAACTGCTCGCGCGTAAAGGCTGACCGAACACATGAGCGCATCCGACGTGCCCGACGGAGATCTGTCAGGCTCCAGGCGTTGATTCATGATCAGCGCTCACCGCCGTTCGAGCTCGTGCCAGCCACCTCCATCCGAGCCGCGCCCGTACCGGAACACTGAACCAGCAACATCCCGACCAGCGGCAGTGCCACGGCGTCGCGCGCCGCGGCCACGCCATCCGCCGCCACGTGGGACGCCCCGGGTCTCGCAGCGCAGTAGGTGACGGCAGCCGCAGCAACCTCCATGATCATGTGCGGTTCCTATGGCCCTCGGACGCAGACGGCCGCCGGACGTCACCGTCGAAGGTATTGGTCGGCAGTGAGCTCGGCGGCGACGCCTCGCGGCACCACTCGGCTATGGGAGTGTGGCGCCCGGGAAGCCTCGGACAGGATGCAGGTCGTAGCTGAAGATCCCGGCCCGCACGCCAGGGTCGTCGTCCATGATCGCCCGTGTCTCAGTGTCCGTGGTGGTGAAGATGCCGATACCGGCCATCTCGCTGTCATCAGTGACGGGGAGCACCACAGCCAGCAGACCCGCCTCGGCAAGGGCCATGTTGCGCCGGCCGTGCTCCCAGACGATCGGATCGACCGCGGGGCGAACGCACTTCTCGGTCACCTTGAGCACGATCGCGGTGTATGCGGAGGTCATGGCCAGCCGGTCGCGCATCATGTCGTCGCTGACAATCGGCAGCGCGCGCCCCGCGACCTGGTTGGCCCGGTCGATCCGCTCGGCAAACGGGGTGAGGCGCCAACCGCTGCCGACCGCATCGCGCATGCCTTCCCAGCCTTCACCGTGCCGGTCGAGGTGGCGATGGGTGAGCACGACCTGGGTGCGCTCGGGGGCCAGTTCGGTAAAGGCGATCTCGACCTCGCTCGTGCGTTCGGGATCGGTTTCGATCTGCCACCGTGTGTTGATGTCCCAACTGAACACGACCCGGTGCGGTGCCTCGTAGACGAGCACCCGCGCCCATCTGCACTCACTGCCGTCGGTGCCGCGATCGATGATGTGTCCGCCCACGAACGGTTCGAACACCATCTCGGCCAGCGGCGCCTCGAGGATGTGTTTGTCCTCGTCCCACCACGTGCCGATCTCCGCGGTGAAGACGTGGAACGCACGGCGGATCGGAGCGGCGACCTCGGTCGAGGTGGTGACCGAGGTGGAGTCAGTTGTCGTCATGGCTTCCTTCAGGTCGTTGAACGGCGTCTTGAAAGGACTTGAGCGAGCGCTGCCAGAACGCATCGAAATAGGCACAGATGATGGCGAGCGCGTCGGGATCGACCCGGTAGATGCGCCGTGTGCCCTCAGCCTGGTCGGTGACCAGCCCGACGGACTTCAGCACCTGCAAGTGCTGCGAGACCGCCGATCGGGAGATCGGCATGTCCCTGGCGATGTCACTGACCGCGGCCGGCCGTACGGCGAGACGCTCGACGATGGAGCGCCGAGTCGGCTCGGCGAGAGCGTCCAGCATCACCGATGCGTTAGTTGCCACTAACGAAAGCTACTGCTAACGCTTAAGGGTGTCAAGGGAAGTGGAAACCAATGTGCGGCAACCCATGAACATGACCTACGGACCCGACACGTATGGGGTCTTGTCCGGCAAGGCCGGGCCTGACTCCGTCGGATATTCAGGCGGATCAAGCAGATCGCGTACCGCGAGGTCCGCGCCAAACCGGTCGACCTACCGGGTCACGATCCGTCAGCTGGAAGTTGATCGCGGCCTCATCATGCGCGGCACCGATGACCAACACCGGTTGTCGATCATCGCTCGCGCTTTCGCCACGCGGTAACCTCGAGGAAACCGTTTGGCTCTGCGTGGCAGCACCAAGAGTGTCTGATGGTCGAGATCGGGGCTCTCGCCCAATGGGGCGCGGTCACGGCAACGTGTGAGGGCTGCCCCGCTGGGCGCACGCAGCACGGCTGGTGCTCTCATCAAGAAGTAGCCGCGTGGCGTTGACCAATACAGGGACGCAACGGAGAGCCGCAACACGACGATAGATGTAGTGACCCGCCCAACACGCTGCTGATCAAGGTCGGCAGATCCGGTCACCATCTGGCTGGCAGCCGACCCTGGCATGTCCACGAACCGCGAGATGGTGTGACCCCGACATCGCCAAGCTGGTGCGGGACGCCGCGCGGCCGCGACCAGCCCGTTCCCATGGAGGACGCGTGCCCCAGGACATCGAGTTCGATCTGCCGTTCCCTCTCGCTGCCAGTCCGGATCTCGAGGGCGCGCGGCGCCGCAACCTTCAGTGGGTGCGGCGCCTGGGCCTGGTCGGGGAAGGCAGATCTCTTGAGTGGTACACCTCGTGGGACCTGCCGCGCCTGGCCGCCTACGGGTTCCCCTTCGCCCAAGGCTCGGCCCTCGACCTGTGCACGGACGCGATGGCGTTCTTCTTCGTCTTCGACGACCAGTTCGACGGGCCCCTCGGCCGTGACCCCGTACGGACCGACGTCATCTGCCAGCAGCTGATCGACATCGTCCACGGCGCCATCCCGGGCCCCGGAGCGGATGCGTGCACGGCGGCGTTCGCCGACATCTGGGCCCGCAGTATCGCCGGTGCCCATCCCAGCTGGGTGGCGCATACCGCGTACGAGTGGGAATACTATTTCGCTGCCCAGGCTCACGAAGCGATAGGCCGCCTCCGCGGCACCCCCGCCGACATGGAGACCTACCTCCAGGTCCGCCGCGGCATCGCCGGCACAGCCCTCCCCCTCTCCCTGGGCGAACGCGCCGCCGACATCACCGTCCCCGCCACCGCCTTCCACAGCCCCCAACTGCGCCTGATGCGCGACATCGCCGTGGACGTCACCATGATGTGCAACGACGTGTACTCCCTGGAAAAGGAGGAAGCACGCGGCGACATGGACAACCTCGTCCTCGTCCTCGAGCACACCCGCCACTGCTCCCGGGAGGACGCCATCACCGCCGCCCGCCGGGAAGTCGAGGACCGATGCACCCGCTTTCGGGAACTGGCCCAGCAGGTGTCGGCCATGTGCGCGCAGCTTGGGCTGACTGATCGGGCGCGGGTGGCCGTCGACACCTCCGTCTACATCATGGGCAGCTGGATGAGCGGCTACCACGCCTGGCAGACCAAGACCCGCCGCTACACCGCCGCGCCCCATGTCCTGCCCAGCACCGGACCCGGCTACTTCGACCAGGTCCTGCCGGCCTCGTGACGCTGAGGCGCAGCACGAACGGTCGGGCGGCCTCCGCCGACGGCCCCGGCGCCCGCAACACCACCGGCTCCGGTCTTGGTGACCGCTGTCGGCCGAGTACAGTCAACAGGTCCGGACCTGGCACCACCGGACGCTGCGACAAACATGTCCCTCATCCGCATCTCGGCCGAATCGCCTTCAGTCGCGGGATGACCCCAACGCCTGCGCAGTGCCGGCCCGGTATCGAACCACTGCGACGGTTCGCCGACGTGAGCCTGATCCCCGTCCTCTGCGATCGATATTCCGCCCCGTAGTCCTGTGAACATCATTCCTGGGCCATTGGCCGTATGGGGTTCGGCATCGGTGTGAATGCCGACAGGGTTGGTGACCGGCGGGCCCGCCGTCACCCAGGCAGTAACCGGATCGCACATTGCCCGGCGGATCGACCCCGTCGACCACAGCCGGGTGCTGCCGGGCAAGAGCTGACCGTCGCATTCTCGTTGCCCGGCGGCGAAGCCTCCCAACCGGTCACGGCGCCACTCAACCGCGGTGCACGGACGAACTGGCAGACTCTCCGCCATGACTGCTCGCCTCATCCGCACCAAGCGACTGTTCCCGGACGCGCCCTACGCCTACGCCGCCACCAGCCCGGACAGCAGCCTGGTCTTCACGGCGGGCGCCTGCCCACTGGACGAGCACGGCACAGTCACCACGCCCGGTGACATCGCCGCGCAGACACGGCAGGCGCTGGCCAATCTGCGGATCGCGCTGGAGGAGTCGCGCGCCACCTTCCGGGACGTGGTCAAGACGACGGTGTACGTGGCCAGCAACGACCGCGCCGACCTGGTCACCGCGTGGCACGAGGTGGCCGCCGCGTTCGGCGACCACGACGCACCCAGCACCCTGCTCGGTGTCACCGTCCTGGGCTACCCGGACCAACTCGTCGAAATCGAGGCCATCGCCGCCCGCTGACCCCACCGGGGTCGGTCACCCGGTTCGCCGTTCCAGTTCCAGTGCGCGACCTCGCGCAGCGGGTGCAGCTCGTCGCCCGTCGTGGCGTTGGAGTTCGGCATCGCCACGTGGGAGCCAAACTCGACCTGTTCGGCCAGTGCGGTGCGAACGGCTTGTCGTCGAGCGGCCCATCTGGTCGACCTCGGCGGGGGTTCGACACTGTTCTCCCACTGCGCGCGCAGGCACCGCGACGTCGGTCTCCTCGGCGAGTTCGCTGATCGGTGCTCTGGACGAGCTGGCCGCAGACGGCAGGTCCGTGCTGGTGGCCACCCACGACGTCGGGTCCGTCGCGGCGGGCAGCCCGTAGCTCGAACCCGATCGTCTGGTTGTTCGGCTACCGCCGACCGACCATCCGGTATGAATGCAAGGCCAACAATTTCTGCGCGTTTCTCACGACCTCGGCTTGCTTCAAGGAGCTCGCCAATCAACCACGTGAGACGCACTCCATGCACGGGACCGAATTTTGTTCCGCGAACAAATTCGACCATTCGCTGCAGCGATTCGTTGGCCGGTTGTCGGCCGTCCGGCGTCAATCAACTAAATCGCTGGGGCAAACGGGTGATGAGGCACCGGGCCGGCTAACGCGTCGCGTGAATGGCTCGACGGTACGGCCAGCCATCCGATGAGGGAGGGGCCGGCCATGGTCACCCTATCCGCGTTTCGGTTCATGACGCCCGCACGGCGGCGCTGGTTGGGCCTGCTGGCGGTACTCGCCCTGATCGGTGCCGGACTGGTCCCGGGCGAGCGGATTGGACCACCATTCCCGCTCTCCGCCGTCGGTAGCGATTCGGTGACCGTGCCGGAGCATCCTGAGGGTGCTTCGTTCAACCCGAACGAGATCAAGGACATCCAGGTCGCCGATCCCGGCTCCGCGGTGAACCTGATCGAGGCGCCGACCGCGAACAACCAAGGTGAGGCCCGGCTGACGTATCCGATCGAGGTGCCACCCGGCCGGAACAAGGTCCAGCCGCAACTGGCCGTCCGGTACAGCTCGGCGGGTGGCGACGGCTGGCTCGGCGTCGGCTGGGATCTGCCGACTTCGGCGATCACCGTGGACACCAGATGGGGCGTCCCGCGTTACGACACCAACACCGAGACCGAGAACTACCTGCTCGACGGGGAACAGTTGACCCCGGAGGTCAATCGGGTGCAGCTGCCCGCACGGACCGCGGAGAAGGTCTTCCACACCCGAGTGGAGAGCCAGTTCCGCCGGATCGTCCGCCACGGCACCGGTCCGACGAACTACTGGTGGGAGATCACCGACAAGAGCGGGAACCGGTTCTTCTACGGTGGCGCGCCGGACACGGTCGGCCCGACCGCCGAGGACACGCTCACCGACGCGGCCGGCGACATCGCGATGTGGGCATTGCGCGAGACGCGTGACCCCAACGACAACTTCATGCGTTACCACAACGTCCGGGTAGCCGATGGCGGTGTGGCCAACTCGTCGGTGCCGGGTGTCAACCTGTACCCGCGGCAAATCACCTACACCGGTTCGGGTACCGCCGAGGGCCAGTACTCGGTGACGTTCATACGGGACCGGGACCGCGGTGAGCCGCGCCGTCCGGACGTCCAGATCGACGCGCGGTACGGGTTCAAGAAGGTCACCGCGGACCTGCTGCGCCGGATCGAGGTGAAGCTCGGCGACCAACTCGTCCGTGCCTACGAGCTGAACTACCGCACCGGTGCGTTCGACAAGACCCTGCTGGCGTCGATCACGCAGTTCGGCTCGGACAACACGCCGTTCAACACGCACACCTTCGACTACTACAACGATATCCAGGACACTTCCGGCAACTACGACGCGTTCGGCCCGACGACCCCGTGGTCGGTGCCCGACGACCATCTCGGTGTCGCGCTGCCCGGCGACGGGGAGGCGGGTGCGTTGTCCGCCAGCACGACGACCTCCACCGGCGGGCATCTCTACGTCGGTTTCAACCCGGCCGTCGTCAGCAAGACGGGCTCGGCGGGTGCCAAGGTGGGCTTCAACTCGGGCTCGTCCGACGGCCTGCTCGCGCTGATCGACGTGAACGGCGACAACCTGCCGGACAAGGTCTTCCGCTCCGGCGGCAAGATCTTCTACCGCCCGAATCTGGCCGGTCCGAACGGCCAGCCGGCCTTCGGCGACGCGATCCAGCTGAACAACCTGCCGGGCATCTCGTCGGAGACCACCTCGTCCGGCACGGTCGGCATCGAGTCCTACTTCGGCGTGGCCGCGCAACTGGACGACGTGTCCACGACGACCACGTCGGACGAGTACTTCTCCGACGTCAACGGCGACGGCATCACCGATCTGGTGACCAACGGCCAGGTGCTGTTCGGCCACCTCGACGCCGACGGTCATCCGACCTACACCGCCAACAGCGCGGACACCCCTGTACCGATCGGCAGCGGCACCGTGAGTGGCACCCTCGTCGGCGACCAGACCGCACAGTTCCAGCAGCGGCAGGACATGTTCCCGCTGATGGACAGCGTGCGTCGGTGGACAGCGCCCTACGACGGCACCGTCCGGGTGGAGGGCCTGGTGCGGCTGGTCCAGGACAGTCCGCAGCGCGTTGCCGACCCCAACGCCGACGGCGTGCGGGTGACCATCCAGCACAACGACACCGAGTTGTGGGCGCAGCGGATCGGTCCGAGCGACTCCGTCGGGTTCGGTCCGACCGGCGTCGACGCCATACCCGTGCACAAGGGCGACGCCCTGTACTTCCGTGTCCAGTCCGTGCTGAACGGCGACAACGACCAGGTCGCCTGGGATCCGACCATCACCTACGTCGGTGTGCCGCCCAGCACCGACGTCAACGGGCTGGACAACGACAAGTTCCAGGCGTCCCGCGACTTCACCCTCGGCGGCCGGCCGTCGTCGGTGACCGCGCCGCTGACCGGCACGCTGCACCTGTCCGGCGACGTCACCAAGAGCGGCCCGACCAGCGACGACGTCACGGTCGTGATCAGCCGCAACGGCACGGACGTGTACAGCAAGGTGCTGCCCGGCAGCTCGGCCGGGACGGCGCCGGTGAACCTGGATATCCCGGTCACGGCGCACGACACGCTGTCCTGGCGGCTGAAGGTGGACTCGCCGATCGACGCGGGCACACTGAGCTGGGCGCCGCACGCCTTCTACACGTCCGCGCAGGGCGTGAACACCGTCGTCGACGCCAACGGCAACCCGACGTTGACCATCGACCCGCCGTACGACCTGGACATGTACCCGGCGACGACGCTGAGCGCGCCGCAGGAGGCATACACCGCGACACAGACCGGCGATCTCACCGTGGTCCCCGACATCGCGTTCGACTTCGGATCATCCACACCGGACACCAAGCTGGTGTTCACGGTGAAACGTCCCGGCGAGCTGGTCGCGAAGAAGGAGATCGACATCACCGGCGGCACGGTGCCGTCACCGGACTCGCTGGCCATGACCGTACCGGTCACCGCGGGCGACCACCTGTACTTCGACTTCTCCACGCTGGACACCACCCTGCCCGCCGCGCTGACCAGCCAGTCGGTGTCGGTCGGCTTCGGCGGCAGCGCCGACACGACAGTGCCCAGCGCGCTGCACGCGTCGGTCGCACAAGGGGCGTTCGCACAGCCGTACCGAGGCTGGGCCGCGATCGGCTACCAGGGCAACCGGGATCGCGCCACCGCCCCGATCGTGCAGAGCGACCTGACACTGGACCAGGACTTCCGTGACCAGTTGCCCACCGGCCCGACCCCGGCCGATGTGCCCGGCTTCACCGCGGACCCGCAGGTGAACCAGCCGAAGATCACCGTGTTCGCGCCGCAGCCGTCGACCGGCCGCTGGGCGGGCCCCGGCGACAACCTCTGGGTCGCCGCGGACGGCGTGTCCAGTTCCCGGCTGGGCATGGCCGACATCTCCGAACCCAGCGACGCACAGTTCGCAGGAGCCACCGCGGTGCCCAGGATCGGGCAGAGCAACCAGATCTCCACCACGCTGGGCGCAGGTATTCCGGGTGTACCGATCGAGGCAGGCGGTAGCGCCGCCACCGGCACCACGACCGGTCAACTGGATTTCCTGGACCTCAACGGGGATCGCTTCCCGGACGTGGTCGGCTCCGCGGGCGTGCAGTACTCGGACATGTCCGGCGGCCTCGGCAGCACGCGGGGCAGCCTGGACGGCGACGTCCGGGAGTCCGCGTCGACGGCGTTCAACGTGTCCGCCGGTGCCGGGAGCCCGGCCAGGACCAGCGCCACCGCCCGCGGCCAGGACGCACCGTCGGGCAACAAGACCGCGAACACCGCCGAGTCCGGGCTGGAGATGCCGGCGCTGGGGATCGGCGGCAGCCTCGGCGGCGGCCAGTCGGACACCCACTTCGACCTGATCGACATCAACGCGGACGGGTTGCCGGACAAGGTGTTCGACAACGGTGACGTGGCATTGAACCTCGGCTACTCGTTCGCCGCACGGGAACCGTGGGGTGCCGGCCCGGTCAACGCCGCTGTCACGAACAACACCGGCGTGAACCTCGGGTTCAACACCAACTTCTACGGCTTCGCAGGTGGCGTCTCCGCCACGAGCGGCACGTCGAACACGAACGCCACCTTGATGGACATGAACGGAGACGGCCTGGTCGACCGCGTGTCCGATGACGGCTCCGGCACGATGCTGGTCGGGATCAACACTGGCAGCGGATTCGCCCCGCCGGTGGCGTTCCACGGCAGCCTGTCCGGGATCAACTCGGACGCGAACACCTCGCTGGGCGCCGGAGCGTACTTCACGTTCGGCTTCTGCTTCGTGTTCGGCTGCGTCGTGTTCAACCCCGGCGCTGACACGTCCACCGGCATCGGGCGCACCGAAATGGCGCTGCGCGACGTGAATGGCGATGGCGTTGTCGACCACGTGAGGTCCACGAAGGACAACGAGCTGATCGTCGCGGCCAACCGGACCGGCCGGACCAACCTGCTGCGCTCGGTGTCCCGGCCGCTGGGCGCCCGGATCGACCTGGACTACACCCGGGACGGCAACACCACCGACTCGCCACAGTCCCGCTATGTGCTGTCGCGCTCGTCGGTCTACGACGGGCATCCCGGCGACGGCCAGGACACCCAGGTCACCACGTTCCGCTACAGCGGGGGCACCTACAACCGGCTGGAACGGGAGTTCTACGGCTACCGCACAGTGACCGCCGAACAGCGGGACCACGGCTCGGACGACGCGATCTACCGGACCACCACCGACGACTACCGCGTCGACAGTTACTACACCCGTGGCCTGCTCGCCCGCCAGGTGAGCGCGGACGGTGCCGGGCATCCGTTCCTGGAAACCGACAACACGTACGACCTGCGCGACGTGGACACCGGCGGCACGGCCGACCCGGCCAGCGCCACGGCGACCGTGTTCCCCGCACTGGTCCGGACGGACAAGCTGTTCTACGAGGGCCAACCCACCGCAGGCAAGACGACGCACACCGAGCTCTCCTACGACGCCTTCGGTAACGTCAGCCGGCAGTTCGACGCAGGCGACGACGGCACCGCGGACGACGTGGAGACGACCACCGGCTACTCGTCGTCCGATCCGGCATGCGCCGCGCGCGGCATCGTCGGCCTGCCCGACCGGGTCGACGTGCGGGCGACCGCATCCGGGGCCCTGCTGCGCCACACCGAATCCACAATAGACTGCACAACGGCGGACGAGCTCCAGGTACGTGAGTTCCTCTCCGACGGCACGGCCGCGGTCACCGACATGACGTACTTCCCGAACGGCAACCTCCGCTCGGTGACCGATCCGCCGAACGCGAACGGTCAGCGCTACCGGCTCGACTATGTCTACGACGACGTCGTCAACGTGCACATCGAGTCGGTCACCGACAGCTTCGGGTACCGCTCCACCACCACGCACGACCTGCGGTTCGGGCTGCCCGCGACGACGACCGACGAGAACAACCAGCAGCTTCAGTTGACCTACGACGCCGACGGCAGGCTGTCGTCGGTGGCCAGCCCGTACGAAGTGGCGGAGAACCGGGCCACGATCACGTTCGAGTACCACCCGGAGGCCGCTGTTCCGTACGCGGTGACCCGGCACGTGGACCGGGCAGCGGATGGTGTGCGGCCGGACACGATCGACACGATCATGTTCATCGACGGCCTGAAGCGGACGCTGCAGACCAAGAAGGACGCGGCCGTGGCCATGACTGCCGGTGCCACCGCGCAGGACGTGATGACCGTCTCCGGCCGGACCGTGTTCGACTTCGTCGGACGTCCCATCGCCCAGTACTACCCGATCACCGAGTCCAAGGGCTCGGACAACACCACGTTCAACGACACATTCGACTCGGTGGCACCGACCCGGCTGTCCTACGACATCCTGGACCGGACCACCGAGACGGTGATCCCGAACGGGGCGACGGCCACGCTGTCGTACGGCTTCGGCACGGACCGCACCGGCGCGACCCGGTTCGAGACCACAGCCACCGACGCCAACGGCAAGCACCGCAACACTTTTGCCGACGTGCGCAAACTGACCACGGCGGTCCAGGAGTTCAACCCGGCCGCCAACCAGCCGGTGATCTGGACCAGCTACGGCTACGACGCGCTGGGCCAGTTGACGTCCGTGGTCGACGACCACGGCAACACGACGACGTCCGCCTACGACAACCTGGGCCGCCGAACCATCGTGGACAGCCCGGACAGTGGCCGCACCGAAACGGACTACGACCTGGCCAGCGACGTCGTGGCCAAGATCTCGGCCACGCTGCACGCCGAGGGCAAGGCGATCCAGTACGACTACGACTTCAACCGCCTCGCCGACATCCGCTACCCGACGTTCACCGCCAACGACGTTGACTACACCTACGGTGCACCGGGCGCTCCGAACAACGGCGCCAACCGTGTCGTGCACATCCAGGACGCCGCAGGCACGGTGGACCGCTCCTACGGCCCGCTCGGCGAACTGACCAGCGAGACCAGAACGGTCACCGCCATCAGCGGTCCACCCAAGACCTTCACCACGTCCTACCGGTTCGACGCGTTCAACCGGATGCTCCAGATGACGTACCCGGACGGCGAGGTGCTGACCTACGGGTACGACTCCGGCGGCCAGGTCGACTCGGCCTCCGGCGTGAAGGGTTCGTTCCACTACAGCTACCTGGCCCGGCTGGACTACGACAAGTTCGACCAGCGGCTGTTCATGCAGACCGGCAACGGCGTGCAGACCAAGTACGCCTACGACCCGGCCGACCGTGAACTGGCCAACCTGCAGTCGCAGTCGCCGGCCGCAGGCCAGTTCCAGAATGTCAGCTACACCTACGACAAGGTCGGCAACATCCTGCAGGAGGCCAACGACGTGCCGGTGCCCACCGGCAGGCCGGTCGGCGGTCCGAGCACCCAGACCTACACCTACGACGACCTGTACCGGCTGACCTCGGCACAGGGCCAGGACCAGACCGCGCCCAACAAGGTCGACAGTTACGTCCTGAACCTGAGCGTACGACTCGATCAACGACACGGTGTCGAAGGATCAGCAGGAGCAGATCACGAACATCCCGGCCAACGGCCAGGTGACATTGGCCGCCGCGTCCGCCCGTCCGCGCTCGAGGCCGCCGCACCGTCCATATCGGACTCAGCACCGACCCCGGCCGGCATGGACCAGCCCAGCACCCCGGACACCGGCGCGGCACCCGCCGCGCAGCCCGTTGCCCCGGACACCGGAGTGCCGCCCGCGGCCAGCCCAGCCCAAACCCCGCGTGCCGCACGCCGCGCAGTCAGCCCGCCGGCAATGTCCAGGTACAGCAGGACACCACCTACTCCTACGACTACAAGATACGCCGGCGCGCAGCCGCACGCGGCGACCACTGTCGGCCCGCTGGCCAAAAGTTCGACGCCGACGGCAACCAGATCGACAGCGTCAACACACGAGCAGCCCAGCCAACGCGACCAGATGGTGTGGGACGAGGAGAACCGGCTGGCCTGTACCCAGGAAAGCGGCCCGGCCGACAGGACCGTGGCACAGGACCCGAGTGCTTGCGACAACCCCGGTCAGAGCCCGACGGTCCGGTACGTCTACGACGCCGACGGCAACCGCGTCGTCAAGGACGAAGGCCCGGTCAGCATCTATCCCAACCAGTTCTACAGCGAACGCACCGGCAACGCGTTCAAGGAGATCTACATCGGCGACACCCGGCTGCTGACCAAGACCGTCGGGTCGGACTCGTCCTTCGAGAACAAGGAGTTCTACTTCAGCGACGACCAACTGGGCTCGACGAGCTACGTCACCGACGAGAGCGGCCAGTTGACCGAGCACCTGGAGTACTTCGCAGGCGGCGAGACGTGGATCGACGAGAATCCGGCGGAACCCACGCCGGTGCCCCTCGACTACAACGGGAAGGAACTCGACCGGAACGGCCTGTACTACTACGGCGCCCGGTACTACGACCCCAGGACGAACCTGTGGCAGAGCCCTGATCCGGACACGAGCTCGTACCTGGACGCCGCACCGAACGACGGTGTGTTCCAGCCGTTCAACCTCGACTCCTACACCTACGCGTCGGACAACCCGATCCGGCTGACCGACCCGGACGGCCTGTCCACCTGGAACCGTGTTGTCGGCGGGCTGAAGCTGGTCGGTGGCGTCGCGGAGTCCGCGGCCGGAGCAGCCGGTGGTGCGGCCACCTCGTGGACCGGGGTCGGCGCGGTGGCCGGCGCGGTGGTGTTCGTGCACGGCGCCGACGTCGCGAGCACCGGCCTGCGGCAGATCATCTCCGGCGACGACGAGAGCACGCTGACCAGCCAGGCGATCCAGACCACGACCGGGGTCACCAAGCAGACCGCCGACGTGCTCGACAACAGTGTCTCGGTCGTCGGCACGCTCGGCACGTCGGCCCTGGCGAGCGCGGCACAGGCGGCGCCGATAGTCACCACGTCCGAGGTCGCCAGCGGTTCGCGGTCCGGCGCGGCCCTGGCCCGCTCCGGCGTGGCCGCCGAGGAAGCCGTGGCACAGCGGATCGGCGTCCCGCGCAACGTCGGCCCAGGTCGGGTCCAGATAGGCACCGGACCGTCCGGCTACCGGGTACCCGACTTCGATCCGGCGGCCACCATCGCCGCACGCGGCACCGTGGTCGAGGTGAAGGCGGTCCAGGAACTGTCGGCCACGCCGCAGTTGCGTGCCCTGGTCGCCTACGCGAAGAGCCAAGGTGTGCCGCTGGAGATCTTCACCAACGCCAAGCTGCCGGCCTCCGGCGAGTTGGCTCGCTGGATCGACGCGAGACAGGTGATAATCAGTCCACTATGAGCCCGGAGTTCGCCGAGGCGGACCTGAACGCCGAGATCGTGTTCGATCGCTTCCTGAGCGACGCCGATCTGGCCGTCCTCCAGCAGGAACTGGTCCGCCTGGCACCGAAGTGGTCCACCCGACTGCGGGTGTGGCGTGGCCCGCGCGACCAGCGACCGATCGACCCCGACGATCCGGCCGCACTCGGCGGCGCGGTGCTCGCCGCCGTGGACGAGCGCGGTGCGACCTATCAGCGGCTGGTCGCCGAACACGGCCGTGGCCCGTTCGAACGGCTGACCGGATCGGCCGAACTGCGGGGCGCCGGGCCGGAACTGGTGGTCGTCGTGTCGGTCGACGAGATCGTGCTCAGCACCATGGGCACGTCGAAGCAGTTCGGCAATCAGATCGCCCTCCAGGTCCGCCGGCCGAACGTGGCAGGCCGACCCGGCACCGACTGGCTCGCCGAGACGTTCGAAACCCTGTGCGTGCGGCTGGCCCCCGCATGGGGCCACGCCGAGCACCCGGCCGAGTACTGGGCCAAGGTGATGAGCCAGTCGCCCCGCATCGAGGCGATCGGCCGGGACTTCGGCCGATACCTGCCGGGCGTGTTCTGGCTCAACTTCTTCGGCGCCGCCTACACGGAACGCATCGGGGCAGAGCACTTCGCCGCCCTACCGCCCGAATTCACGACGACCGTGGCCACCGGCCGGTTGGTCCGCCTGGCCAGCACGCCGCTGACCTGGACCACACCTGACTACGCCATCGACGAACGCCTGGTACGCGACACTCTGGGCCGGCACCACTTCTTCGAAAAGCCATGAGCCACCGAACGCGCACCCGCCCAACGGCCAGTCACGACCGGCGAAGGTAACCGACCACCGGCGGACGCCACCGGTCCGGGTCCGAGAGTTGCTGTCGGCGCAGCCGCCGAAAGAGCGGGCGCGAGTCCATCACTCCGACGAACGAAGCAGCCGCGCACCTGTCGGTCGCCGAGACGTACGCCGAGACGACGACGCCGGCTCGCCGGCGCCGCCTCCAGACCGGTATCGCGTCGCTGAAGCTGTCACTGGCCAGGCGGCGCGGTCACCTGGCGGGTGTCGTCGAGCATGCCCGATTCCTGGCCTCCCCGGTCACCGGACCGTCCGAGGAGGACATCGCCTTGGGCAGCGACCTGCGAGCGGTGGCGCTGATGAATCTGGGGACCGTCGAAGATCGCCGCCGCTGGCCGAGGTGATCGAACTGGGCAGGGTGGAAGGTGGCACCGAACTGTTCACCAGTCACCAACCGGGAATGGGCGAACCGTGGCCGTTCTATCGGGGCTTCGGCTTCCAGCCGACCGGTGATATCGAGGACGCGATCGCCGATCAGTTCCGATCATTTGTTGGCGATCTTGCAACACGGACGCCCGCGACACGTGACTACTCGATGTTGCGCTGGATGAACCCGAACAGGTGCCTCGGGTGATTGAGTTCCGGCTTGTTCTGCTGTGCGGCGTGCTTGCGACGTTCCTCGACATCCTCCTGCATGGCATCCGCGAGCGGCTTGGCCAGTCCCCACACCAGTGCTGGTGCCTGCGAGTTCCGATAACGCTCGTCGAGCGCGTTGATCGTTTCGGCGAAGGAGATCACGACAGCGGGGATGGGTTGCACGTAGAAAGTGTGCCGCTGCTGAGGCCCGTTCCATTCGATCGCCCACTCGATGCCCAGTACGGCACCCGCCTTGTCGTAGACGGCCATTCCCGAGACACCTTCGTCGGCTCGACGCGTGCCGGGATTGGTGATGCACTGGAACTGGTTGACTATGGTGGGACTGCCGTCCACCTTCCCGTCGAGATTGCCGGACCGGACGTTGCCGGACTCGAACAGAATCCGGCCGCCCGCCTGGTGGCTGTATCCGACACCAACAACCTTGTCGGGCAAATTCTGCGCGACCAAGGGATCCGCGATGATCGGGAGCGGCGGGGCCGCGTCGATGACGACGTCGTCGTCCAGATGGACGATGGCCCAGTCGACCTTGTCGTTCTGCACACCGGTGACGTAGTCGCCGACCCGGACCCAGTTGAACCCGTCGAGGTTGGCCTCGACCACTCGACTGTTACCGATACCACCGATACCGTGCTCGACGGTGAGGCAGTAGTTGCCGGGCGCCCCAGTGAAGAAGGGCCCGACGGCACACTGCGACTGGGTTCCCTGACGACGAATCGGCATACCACGACGAAGGACGGGTTGTTGGGGACGCATGGCATCTCCTGGCTTTACGTTGGAGCGACGCGGTCGGCAGGCCCGGAATTGGGCCCTGAAACTGTGTCGCACGAACCAATCCCGGCGTTACCAAGCACTGGTGGGAGCTTCGGCGTCCGAGCCGCTGGTCACTGCCGCCTCACGAACTCGCCGGCAACCACGACCACCTGTTGTTCGACGTCAGGCGACAAGGGCGAATTCACCACGGAGGACTTCAGTGGCGGAACCCGGCGGGCCGACGATGGACATCAAGCTACACCAATGATTGCCGGACTTTGACATGTCAAACATGTCGTCGCTTCTTACCTGGCTCTGAGTCGATCATGTTGCCACCGAACGGCGGTGCGCGGCGACTCTGGCGGATCGACCGAGTGCGCGGCACCCGCGAGTACACCATCACGTCCGTCGAATCCCGCTTGCAATTGGACGCCGACCACCACTTCGATTTATCCCAACACCCAACGACGTCCCAACCACAAAGCATTGCGCCCTTACCGATTACCGCCCACACCACTCCCGGGCGAACTCGCCCGCACCGTCGAGCAGGGAGATGTGGCGCTCATGGACGTGGCCGTGCCGGCGAGCGCCGGCAACTAGACCCCCATAAGGTGCAGATGGGACACCATTCCTCGAAAGAAGGGCGCATGCCATGAAGTTCGCAGTCATCGGTGGAACCGGGCTGATCGGGTCAGGGGTCGTGGCGAACCTGAAGGCGGCCGGGCACCAAGCCGTGGCGCACTCCCTGTCCACAGGCGTGGACATCATCACTGGCCAAGGGCTGGAAGGGGCGGTGGCCGGCGCCGACGTCGTCATCAATCTGGCGAATTCCCCGACCTTCGACGACGCCTCGCTCGCCTTCTTCCGGACTTCGATGGAGAACCTTCTTGCCGCGAGCGAAGAGGCCGGGGTCGGGCACTTCGTCATCCTCTCGATCGTCGGCGTGGACCAGGTGCCCGGTCTGGATTACTACCGGGCGAAGGCGCTTCAGGAGGTCATCCTCCAGGCCGGGCCGATCCCGTATTCCATCGCGCGCGCCACGCAGTTCATGGAGTTCATGGACGCGACCCTGGCCATGACCACCGACGGCGACACTGTCCGCCTGCCCCGCACGCCCATCCAGCCGATCGCCGCCGCGGACGTATCCAGATTTGTCGCCGAAGTCGCGGCGGGCAGCCCTCGTAACGGTGTCGTCAACATCGCAGGTCCCGACGTCTATCCCCTCGACGAGCTCGGTCGGCTCACCCTGACCGCCAGGAACGACGGGCGCTCCGTCGTCACCGACGACACCGCCGGCATGTTCGCCGCCGTGGACGGCGACGTCCTCATCGCCCGAACCGACGCGCGCATCGCTCCCACCCACTACACCGACTGGCTCTCCTGAACGATCCTCGGAGCCACGGAGTCAGAGACGGACAGGGGCGGGCCGCTGACCGGGACAGCCGCGGCCCGGGACATCTTGGACTGTCCCCGCTCTGGTGCGCGCGGAACACCGTGACGAACACGTGGGTCAACGGCGCGGGACAGGTGCTGGACGCCGGGTGGAGCCGGTACGATCGGATCACTGCCGATGGTGAGGTGTGCTCTACGCGCGGACCGCCGACGGCGATCTCTTCCGCTGTCCACGGGAGCGGCCGGCGAGACCGTACTCCGTCACCGTCGTAGGCCGCCCTCGCGGTGACCGACAACGGTGCGCGGACCCAGACGACCCTTCTGCGGCTCACGGGTGATAGCACCCGCGGTGGCTGCGGACGTCAAGGCCCCGACCGCGTCCGCCGGGCGATAGATCGTCTCGAGCAGGGTATGACGCTGCAGCTCCGCCACGGTACAACTGCCTCGCCGCGCCAGTTCCGCCAGCAGCACCCGGCGCAACGGCAGAAGTTGCGGTGTGAGCGCTATGTCGACCAAGGTGCGAACGGCATCGCGCGGATCGCGGTAGCGGATCCCCGCGAACTCGTCGACCGCCCACAGCTCGTTCTTGAATATCGCCAGATGCTTGGTGTCGCCGGTAGCGAACACCATCAGTTGCGACTGCCCGTCCTCGGCGACCAGCTCAACGGCGACCGTACACACCAGACCCACAGCACGCAGCCGCCCGCGATAGTCCGTCATCGGCTCCTCGGCAGGCAACGTGAGCAACACCTCCCGCGCCTTGCCCCGCCCCAGCGACGCGAGCCACCGCCACATGTCCGCCTCGACGAACGTACTGCCCTCCACGACATCCAGATGCGCCAGAGCCGGCCCGTCCACCCTGAGGTCCTCGAGATCGGCGACCGACCGCACCGACAGCCCCGCCGGCAGCTCACGCAACTCCCGCAACACCTCCGAATCAGCCACCGCACCCACGATCACCATGTCCAGGTAGTGGTCAGCGAGCAGATCGGCTGATTCGACGAAGACCCGCAACGCGTCCACCACGAAGTCGCTGTCCGCGGAATCGACATACGTGGCACGACGATGCGACCGCAGCGCGACTGGAGCCCATGCGTCCAGATACCGCACCAGCACCTCGCGCTTCACCGCGCGATGCGGGTCACGACGCCGGACGCGCTCGGACATACCTCAGGTTGTACCGCGCCCACCCACCTCGCGCCAGAACTGGTCGATGCGCCGTTGCGGGCGGTGCACCGGTGGGGCAGTGTGATCTTGCGCGAATATTCGGGTATAGATCCCCAATACGGGGACTCACCTCCCGAAAAGGGTGTCAAGTTCCCCTCGGACACACGCGCTCACCTCACCCACTGGCGCGACGTGCCGATCTACAGCGCGTTCCACATGGTCGTAGGTCATCTCCGACCTCGCCCGTGGGCCCGTGATCGAGTCGGCGAGCCGGTCCGCTCAGCGGCACCGCGGACGCCCAGGTCTTCATGCTGACATGCTGACCGATCCGGCTGGCCACGAGCACCTCGTTGTCGCCGACCCAGCCGCCCACGGTCGCGAACCGCTCACCCCAGTAGGTGAGCCGCTTCAGTCGGCCACCGTCCGCGGACACCGCATACGCCTGCCGCTGCGCGGCCACGCCGAGCGCCCGGGGAGCCGTCGCGAGTCGACGTCCAGGCGAGATGCGTAGCTGACGGGTTCAGCCGCGGGGACCTGGTCAGCAGAGCCGCCACGCCCAGGCGCCGTCGCCGTCGGCCGCCTCGCTCGGCGAGACCAGCCGAATATCGCCCTCAACCGCGAACGTGCGCGCAACATGGGGATAGCGAAGGTAACGCGATGCGGCCACGCGGCCCACCCTTTCCTGCACCGTCGCATCACCAGCCGCGTGCGGCAGTGTCAGAACAGGTAGTTGGTTTGCCCGAACGGGTCACCCTTGGCGTGGGCGAAGGCCTTGGCCGGAACGATCTCGAAGAGAATCGAGCGCAGGTGTTCCTCGGCCGGATTGACGAAGGCACCATCACCCACGGTCAGTTGCCAGCGGCCGTCCCAGCGACGCAGGTACTGGCCGGCGATCGTCTGAAGCACCGCATGGTCGGTGACGGGCCGGGCGACCCCCTCCACCGCGACATCGAGGCCGCCGTCCCATCGGCTGTCGCCGACGAGGACGAGCACGTGTGGGTTGGTTCGGAGGTTGGTGAACTTCTGCTCGGTGTCGCCGGTGTGGAAGTACGCACGGTCCTCGTGCCATATCGGCACCACCGGGGTGGTGTGTGGCCGGCCGTCCTCTCGCACGGTCACCAGCCAGGCCACCTCCGCGCCAACCAGCCGTTCCTGCGCGTCCCGCCAGGAAATCGCCTCGGCCGTCTCGTCGCTGTACCGACCGTCGAGCTTGGTCGTGGGTGTCATCACTACCTCACAACTGATTGCACTTCGCAAGCGGTCGGTCGTGACCGTAGCAGATCCGGTTGCGTTCTACAATCGGTTCCGAGGAGGGTTCACCATGAGCGTTCAGGCGCACCGACAGCGATCCGGCTGCCCGATCAACCTCGCGACCGAAGTCCTCGGCGACAAGTGGTCACTGGTGGTGTTGCGCGACGTCATGTTCGGCAACCGGCGGTACTTCCGCGAACTCCTCGGGAACTCCGAGGAGGGCATAGCCTCCAACATCCTCGCCGCGCGGCTGCGCCGTCTCACCGAGAACAGCCTGCTGACCCGGACCGGCGACCCGACCCACCGGCAGAAGATCCGCTACAGCCTCACCGAGCCGAGCATCCAGCTGGTGCCGGTGATGGCCGCGCTGGGTGCCTGGGGCCGTAGGCACCTCCCGGTCAGCCGCGAGCTGGCGGTCCGCGCCGAACTGCTCGAACAGGGTGGGCCACCGCTGTGGAACCGCTTCATGGCCGAGTTGCGCGAAATGCATCTGGGCGTCCAGCGCCCCGAGGGCAGCCCATCGGTGTTCGCCGAACTCCAGTCCGCGTATGCCGCCGCCGTGGCCTCCCAGTCGGGCCAGGTCCACGACCCCGACGACACCAGCTGACGGAGCTGCGACGACGTGCAGCATATGGCCGCGCCGCACGATCTTCGCAGCAGAACGACTGCCCGCGGTCAAGCCGTCCATGGCTGCTATCAGCCGTGCGGTCCCGAATCAGGTCGCTGCTCGCGAGTGGGCCGCCTCGGTCGCCAGCTCGTCGTCCGCGGTGCGTGGCGCGCAGGCCAGCCGGCGACCGCGGCGATGACCAGCGCTACCCACAGCACGGCCGGGTCGCGCGGCACCGCACCGGTGGTCCACCGCCTCAAACACGGCTTCATCCGCCGGTTCCGCGCCTGCCCGGCCAACGCGACGGCCGCTGCTGGTCGCGACAGCCGAGCCCGCCGGGGACGTTCCCCTGCTGTGGCGGGCCGCCCGGCACCTGGGCATCGGGCCCGACGGCCGGGTCGGCTGGCTTGATCGAGTTGCGCGACCGGGTCCAGTTCCGGTACCGGATCTGTCCGTGCACACAACGGAAATCGCCCGATCATGGGTGCGTCGTGCGCATGTACTCCGTCTTGACAAGAAAGAGATGGTGAGTGACCCTGAAAGTGCGGGTTGTCGATCCGGTGGACCGAGTTCGACAGCGACGCGACCATTCGAGCGGGCCGACTGGCCCCAACTGACAGCGGTCCCGCGTCCGGAGCGCCATATGGCGACTTACGAATATCTCTGCTCGAGGTGTGGTTCGTTCGACGCACACCTCGAGATGGGAAGTGCGAGGCAGATGCTCGACTGTCCCGAGTGTGGTCGCCCAGCCCGGCGGGTCTTCTCCGCGCCGTATCTTGCCCGGACGCCTGGGGCTGCTCTGCGAACCGCACGCGCGACCGCCGAAAAGAGCGGTGACGAACCAGATGTCGTCACCGAGATACCGGGTTTAGGGCGTCCACCGCGGCGACCGCACCCGGCGTTGTCCCGTCTGCCGCGTCCGTAGCGAACGCAGCGTTCTCGGCCACGCTCGTCCATCGACGACCTGACGCCGAGCCGTACGTCGCCTCGACTGCGGAAACCGAACAGGTAGATGCCCGACGCCGCGAATATGGCGGCCTCGTCTCCCCCCGCGGTGACGATGATGACCGTCGGGAAGATCACCTGCATCGTTTCGACGAAAAGGTTGAATACGCCGGCCGCTACACAGGCTGGGTGACGGCGATCGACGGCTGGGTCACCGCGGCGATTCCGGAGTTCCCGATCCTCGCCCGCATCTGGCGGGAACCGAATCTCACCGCCATCGTCCCGGCCGCGTTCGGTGTCGTCGTCTTCGTGGCGCCGATGCCGTCGACGAGGAAGCGGCCGTCGAGCCCGGTGGCTCCGTCGGTGCCGGAACCGAGGCCGACCGTGACGGCCCGGTGATCCGTGCGGCCACCGGACCGCACGAACAACACCACGAACAACACCACGAGAACGGATCCACTCGATCGGCGGCCGGCGGGACACCACCGGCTCGCAGGACACCTCACGAGGAGGACTCAGATGCCAGATGTCGTATTCTCCGTCGACCAGTCCAAGTCGATGCGTGATCAAGCGGTACCAGGGCACAACCGGTGGCACCCGGACGTCCCCATCGCCACCATGGTGCGCCCCGGCCAGGAGTTCCGCGTGGAGTGCCGGGAGTGGACCGACGCGCAACTCGGCAACAACGACTCCGCGAACGACGTCCGTGACGTCGACCTGACCCGCGCTCACATGCTCAGCGGCCCGATCGGCGTCGAAGGTGCCGAGCCCGGCGATCTGCTGGTCGTCGACATCCTCGACCTCGGTCCGGTCCCCCAGAGTGTGGGTGAGGCACCGGGCGAAGGGTGGGGTTACACCGGCATCTTCGCCAAGGCCAACGGCGGCGGCTTCCTGACGGACTACTTCCCTGACGCCTACAAGGCGATCTGGGACTTCCACGGGCAGCAGGCCACCTCGCGGCACCTGCCCGGCATTCGCTACACCGGCATCACCCACCCGGGGCTGTTCGGCACGGCGCCGTCGGCCGACCTGCTCGGCCGCTGGAACCGGCGCGAGCAGGCACTGATCGACACGGATCCGAACCGGGTGCCGCCGCTGGGCCTGCCGCCGTCGCCCGAGAGCGCGCTCGCAGGCCTGGCGAGTGGCTCCGACGCGAACCGGATCGGCAGGGAAGGCGCCCGCACGGTGCCCGCCAGGGAGAACGGCGGAAACCACGACATCAAGAACTTCACCCGGGGCTCGCGTGTGTTCTACCCGGTGTACGTCAAGGATGCCAAGCTGTCCGGTGGCGATCTGCACTTCAGCCAGGGCGACGGCGAGATCACGTTCTGCGGCGCGATCGAGATGGGTGGCTTCATCGACTTCCACGTCGACCTCATCAAGGGCGGCATGGAGAAGTACGGCATCACCACCAATCCGGTTTTCATGCCGGGCAACGTGGAACCGCGCTATTCGGAGTTCCTGTCGTTCGTCGGTGTCTCCGTGGACCATGAATCCGACACGAACTACTACCTGGACGCCACTGTGGCGTATCGGCGCGCGTGCCTGAACGCGGTCGAGTACTTCAAGAAGTGGGGCTACACCGGAGAGCAGGCGTACCTGTTGCTCGGATCGGCACCGATCGAGGGCCGGATCAGCGGCATCGTGGACATCCCGAACGCGTGCTGCTCCTTGTACGTCCCGACGGAGATCTTCGACTTCGACGTCACCCCGAACGGTGAAGGTCCCGTGATGGCCGACCGCGGGCAGTGCGCGGTCACGTCATAGCCGGCCACACCGGACAGCGGTGGGACCCGTACGGGTCCCACCGCTGTGCCATGTCCGACGGACGGGTGGCGCATGAATCGCGTCACGTGTCCGTTTCCATTGGTGATCTGCGGGTTGCCGTTTCGATACCGTTGACGTGCCGATTCTCGACGACATCGGACCGCACCGCATACGTCGCGCGCCACAGGGCGTCTCGGTGGCATCTTGACGGAACCGTGCCACGTCCGCTCGACTCACCTGGCCGGTCAGCCGCAGGTGAGCCGGACCTTGTAGTGACCAGAAGAAGCGGTGGAACGTGGTGGAACCCGATCCCGGTGACGCGACGGCGTACGTCGTCTACGCCGCGTGGGAGTGCGCGCACTGCGACGTGGCCGGGCGGACCCCGCCCGGCAGCGCTCTGGAGTGCTGGAGCTGTGGTGGCTCGGTCGTGGTGACCGCACGACCCTCCTTGCGGCGCGTCGTCGAGTAGCCGCCGGAGAACGCCGACCGCCGAGACGCCGCGCAAGGTGGGTCCGGCGGGCGGTGCGGGACCGCCGCACCAAGCCAGGCTCAGACCAGCTTGCGCAGCCTGGGGCAGGATGTCGGTGCCGTAGACCTTGATTGAGGAATCGCTCCTGGTCGGGCCAGGGCGAGTGGAACCCCAGGTAGGTGAAGCCCAGCTCCAGGTACCGGCGATCGCCGCCACGTGCCCGTCGGGGTCGGACGACGAGCGTGAACCCGGTCGGGTCGAAGAAGGAGAAGACGGTCAGGGTCTGGCCGGCGGTGTCGCTGGGAATTCGGCGTTGGCCAGTCGGATCTTCACCACCGCGGTGCTGGTGCGCCTGCCTGGTCCGGGAGCTCACTGCGGCTCATGGGGGCTGCGCGTGGTGTGAGGGCCGTCGCCGGGTTCAGCCGCCTCAGCGGTGGCCTTGCGGTCTGCGCGATCCCAGCGGCGCGGCTCAGGAGAAGCGAGCTGCCAACTCCTTGGCCTTGATGATGGCGTCACCGTGTGCTTGGGCCCGAGAGGCTTCGTACCGACGAACAGGTTCTGGCCCCCAGGCCCTCTTATGGGCAGAGGTGAGCTCGGGGATGATGAACTCGACTTCGGTGATGCCGAAGTAGGTGGCGAAGAGAGTGGTCAAGTAGGGCACGACGAAATCGCAGCCATCACGGGGGGTACCGGGTCGGTAGGAGCTACCGCGGCTGGAGACGACCACGACCGGAGTGCCTGCGGCGGACGGCTGCTCGCCGATGATGCGGCCAGGGACCATCACCTGGTCGATCCAGGCCTTGAGCGTACTGGGGACCGTGAGGTTGTACATCGGGGCGGCGATCAGGACGACGTCGGCCTGTTCGAGCTCGCAGGCCAGTGTGGCACGCAGCGGATCATCGTTCCCGGCAGTGAATGTGTCGTCGGTGATATGTGGGAGCAGGTCGACTGCCAGATCGCGGTAGATCACGGTGCCATGTGGGTGCTGGGCCTCCCACTCCCCGCGGAAGGTGGCCGTCACGTCACGTGACGTGGAGGTCCCGCTGGGCCAAATCGAGCTGTCGAGGTGCAGGAGCGTCGGCATGTTGTCTTGACTTTCGTTGCGTTGGTCGGGGGGTTTCGCTCAGGATGCCGGGCAGGCGTCGACTTCCCCCATGGAGTAGATGTTCGCGGTAGTCGGCGGGAACGCACGAGGACCGGCCGCGGCCTGACCGCCCTGTTCTGGTCCAATGTCAACCCGTACAGCGCTTTCCGCCTCGACATGGACAAGCGGCTCGACCTGGCTCCCGTGGCCGTTCCCCGTGCGCGTACGCCGTCTGCCGCCTCCGCGCTTTGCGTCAGCCGGGGCAGCTCGCACAAGCTGATCCCACCCATACCTTCACGACGGTGGAGGCTTCGGCAGCCTGTATCACCCCGGCGTCACCGTCGAGGTCAGCTGCCGACGTGGTATCGGCTGGTGATGGAGACGCGGTTGAATGCGTTCATCACCGTGACCAGCCAGGCGACAGCCGAGATCTGGTCCGCGGTGAGTACGGCCGCGGCGGCGTTGTAGTCCTCGTCGCTGACGTGCCCGTCCGACACACGGGTGATCGCCTCGGTCAGGCGCAGGGCGGCGCGGTCGGTCTCGGAGAAGTAGCCGGTCTCTGCCCATGCGGGCAGCACGGCGATCCGGTCGGGGTTTTCGCCCTTCTTGAGGGCATCACCGGTGTGCATGCGCAGGCAGAACGCGCAGCCGTTGATCTGGGAGGTGCGGATCTTCACCAGCTCGAGCAGGAGCGGGTCCAGGCCGGCCGCAGCGGCGTTGTCTCCCACTTCCGTCGACAGGGCGATGAGGGCCTTGTAGGCGGTCGGGTGCTGCTTGTCGATACTGACGCGCTGCGTGTTCGTCACAGTTCCTCTGATTCCCTCGTGTGGCCTGCGCCGCGCCCTTCGGGCGCGTCGTGCGTTGTCCTCAGGGAGACGAGGTAGCCCCGCCGCGTGTGACAGCTCAGATGCGCACGAGTTTGTCGGGATCGCCATCCCCAGCAGGTGCCCCGTTCCTCGTGCGGCCGGCACCACGATCGGGGTGTTGCGACGACCAGTTGCCTGCGCACCAAACCCGTCCGTCGAGCCGGGGCAACACCACCCAGCCCGGCTGACCTGTCGGTCGGAGTCGTCGCGTCGTGCCTCGCTGGGATGCCTGGTGTCGCGGGCACTCGGTCCGGCCGAACAGGATGCTCAGCGCCCTGAGCCGGCACCGCGAACAAAGGAGCCGATCGCCGAACGGGGATCGCCGGAGCGAACCAGCGCCTCGCCGACCAGCACGACGTCGGCACCCCAGTGGCGGTACTCTGCGACGTCGTCCGGAAGCGCGACGCCGGACTCGGCAACCTTGACCACGTCCTCCGGGATCCCGGGCACCAATCGCTGGAACACCGAGCGGTCGACGCTGAGCGTGGTCAGGTCGCGTGCGTTGATCCCGATGACGTCGGCACCGACGTCGACGGCGCGGGCGAGTTCTTCCTCGGTGTGTGCCTCGACGAGGGCAGTGAGTCCGATCTCCCGCGCGAGGCCGAGGAGATCACCCAGCAGCGCGCCGGGCAGTGACACCACCATCAGCAGGGCGAGGTCGGCACCCCATGCCCTCGCCTCCCACAGCTGGTAGGGCGTCACGATGAAGTCCTTGCGCAACAGCGGGATGTCCACCGCTTTGCGCACCGCGGCAAGGTCGTGCAACGACCCCTGGAAGCGCCGCTGCTCGGTCAGCACGCTGATCGCCGACGCGCCTCCGGCGGCGTACTCGATCGCGAGCGAAGCCGGATCGGGGATGTCCGCCAGGGCACCCTTGCTCGGGCTGCTCCGTTTCACCTCCGCGATGATCGACACCTCGGGCGACCGAAAGCGAGGCAGCGGGTCCGCTGCCGGCTGCGCGGCGGCCACGCGGGCCTTCAGTTCGGCGAGCGAGACCTCGCTCTGCCGTTCCGCCAGGTCTTCCCGGACTCCATTCAGGATCTCGTCCAGCACAGTCATCTCGCAGCCTTTCGTTCGATCGGTCCGCCAGCTCCGGACACGAAACCTGGGCGGCGCCGGTTCATGACTGTGACGCGTCGAACGATTCCGCGTGTTGTTCGTGACAGAGCTTCGGGTGAGGACCAGCTTCCGGTGAGGTGTTCCAGCGGGGTTGTGGTGGCGGTGTGATGGGCAGCGTCAGGCTTGGGCCGGTAAGAGCTACTAACACAATAACTGTTCGGCTCGCGGCGTCCCTGATCGAACGCCATTGTGTTAGCAGCTCTAGGTGCCGGACGCGTTCACGATCGCCCCGCGAGCTTGACGCAGGTGGGCAGTGCGGCGCGAGCGAGCAAGCAACACGCTCGGTGCGGTCGCGTTGAGATGAAACAAGTCACAGCTATGGGAACGGTCACCTCGGCCAGCGGCAGCAGCGCGGTGGCACCAGCGTTGGTCACCAAGACGTTCACCGCGCCCACCGGTCGACAGAACAGTGATGGCTTGCATACAGGTCCTCACGGACAGGGCGACTCGAGCGCCAAGCCCGCTCACCCGCAGGGCTCATGGCGGCCGCAGGTGGGGGTATGCCATTTCGCATGATCGATGTCACGTGCTCGCGCATAGTCCTTCGTCGCCGGTTATGCGTTCTCACCAGGGAGACGAGGTAGCCCCTCCGGGTGTGACAACTCGGACGTGTACGAGTTTGCCGGGGTTGAGGACCCGGCGGTACGCGCTGATCAGACCGTCTGTGATCTGCGCCGTACCGGCATCAAGCATCTCCGCGGAGGAGCACGCCTGACGCGACTGCCGGTGCGGCATCGTTGCGGCGATGTCGCGGACCCGGCCACATCGACCTCGCCTGCCGTCTCCTCCCGCAGACCGAACGCGTTGATATGCGTGCGGCGACCGGTTTGAACACCCTGGTGTCGTATCCCGCGTTCCCAGCAGCGATATCGGCCGGCACGGAAATACGGGCAAATGGACAACTTTGTACCAGCGCGAGTTACCATGGGCACGGAAACACCCATTCGGATGACGGACGTACAAGACGCAACGTTAAAGCTTTAGGAACGCCACCTCGTCATGGGGAAACGCCCACATCCGGAGTAACAAGAGGAAATGCGCTAGTCGGTGAGCGACGTTCTGCTACTCAAGCGGTGTTTCCGACAAGCCGGGCCACGACCAGCCCTTTGACGACCTTTCATTCGGCCCTGTTCACTTACCAGCGCTCCGACCCGGACTGCTGGAGAGGACGAGCACCACGATGAGTACGCCGGATCTGGTCAGGGAATCAGCACTAGGTGGCCGAATGGTGTTCTGGGAGGAATCGGCCCGCGACGGCGCCCAGGGCAAAACCCTGATGAGCGCGGACTTCCGCGTCCAACTGGCTCGCGAACAGGGCCTGATCTTCGGCGCTGACGGGCCTCGGCATGTGGTGTTCGCGGCCGGGTTCCCCGCGGTGTGCGCGGAAGAATTCGCCGCCACACGCCGGGTCGCACTGGAGACTGCTGGAGCCGTCAGTCCCGCAGCGGTCTGCCGGGCCACTCCCGAGGACGTCCGGCAGGCGTGCCAGGCGGTACGGGATGCGCCGCACGCACGGGTGATGATCGTGGTGCCCGCGTCCGATGAGATGGCCGACGCGATGGTCCACCGGCGTGCTACCGAAGCGCTGGCCGACGCTGTGTCACTGGTGCGCGCCGTGCGCGCGGGTGACAGTGGTGTCATCCCCGACGTGTGTTTCGCCGACGCGCCACGCGCCGACGTCGGCATGATGGCCGGCGCGGCGAACACGCTGACCGAGGCAGGCGCCGGGGTCATCATCATCGCCGACACCACCGGTGACCTGCTCACCGACCGGTGCACCGAGATGTTCCGGCACCTGCTTGAGCGAGTGGCCAAGGACGTTGTCCTCGCGTCGCACCTCCACAACGACCTCGGGCTCGGTTTGGCGAACACGCTGGCCGCGGTGCGCGCGGGGGTCCGGGTGGTGTCGAGTTCGTGGCTGGGGGTCGCCGAGCGCAGCGGCATGGTCGCCACCGAACAGATCCTGTTCCTGCTGGCCCACCGCACTCGTGAGCTGCTGGGCGAGGCCGACCTCTGGCACACCACGCCAGACCTGACCCGCATACCGGCGATTGCCCGATCGGTGTCCGGCGAGACGGGGTTGCCGCTGACAGTGACCACGCCGATCGTCGGCACCGGAGTCGGCACGATCTCTACCGGCACGCCCTTCGTGCGGCCGAAGACGTTCCAGCCCTACGACCCGGCGATCCTGGGCATCGAGCCGACCGTGGTGCTCACCCACCTGGCCAGCGCCCGGGTCCTGCGCGCTGTCGGCGAACGGGCAGGACTGGTCCTCGACCGCGCCGAGACAG
The DNA here is from genome assembly GCA_963780635.1 of Candidatus Melainabacteria bacterium. Taxonomy (GTDB): domain Bacteria; phylum Actinomycetota; class Actinomycetes; order Mycobacteriales; family Pseudonocardiaceae; genus DATEPR01. The sequence goes on along the minus strand of CAWACW010000010.1, from coordinate 657,530 downwards.
CGGCGGCACTGGAATGGGCGAAGTCGGAAGCGTACCGGTGTAACGAGGCTGTCATCCCCGACGAGAGCCTCGTCGGATTCATCGACGAACTCCGCACGACCACCTCGACTCCCGCCACGGCTGCGGTGTCCACGACGTGACGGCCCTCGATCCGGTGACGGCAGCGGCGCTGGCCACCACGGCCGAAGCGTTGCGGGCGGGCTCGGCGGTCGTGTTTCCCAATCCGTACCCGCTGACCTCCGTTGTGGCCGCCACCGCTCCCGATGTGGTCAACACCGCCAAGGGGCGCCCCGCGGACCAGGCCGTCGCGTTGTGGCTCGTCGAGGACGAGTGCTGGACCGAGTTCGCCGACGCCCTGGACCTCGACGATGCCACCCGCATGTTCGCCCGTGACCTGCTGATGCGTGAACGGCTGACTCTGCTGCTGCCGGTGAGGGCGGGCCGTGTGCCGGACTGGGTCTGCCCGGCCACCCGTGACGGTCACGTCCTGGTGTTCGGCGCCTGCTGGGACCCGCTACGTCCGATCTTCACCAGCATCGGGCATCTCCATGTCAGCAGCGCCAACCGCACGGGACACCCTCCCGCGGCATCTCCGGCCGAGGCGCGAGCGATGTTTCCACCGGAGGTCCACGTCCTCGATGCGACTGACGGCTTGCCCGCCACCGGCCGCGCGGCGACGACCACACTGCGCGTGACACGTGGACACACCGTGACCCACACTCGTCCCGGCGCGCAGGACCGCGCATACGGCGGCCCAGACGCCTACCTCACACACCTGCGGGCCATCTGCACAACCACATGAGCTTCGACAACACCTGGCCGGCCCGACGAGCTCGCTTCCTGTTGTCAGTCACCATCATGAGGCGCGGGCTCCCGTCGCCCGATCCCGCGGTGCCTGCCCTCAGCGGCGCGGGCTGCCGGTGGGCGCGCCCCGTCAGTGGTCATCTGGCACTTCCAGCTGTCAGCGGCATGACCTGCACGACTCATCGCTCAGACGGCCGGCCGGCTGCCCATTCGTGATCGAGGATGGACATCAACAGCTCGTCGTACCAGCGCCCGTCGTGCAGCACCGACCCGCGACGGCGGCCCTCCTCGACGAACCCCGCCTTCTCGTACGCGCGGATCCCGGCCGGATTGAACGGTGCCACGCTGAGCTCGATGCGATGCAGACCCATCTCGCGGAACCCGTAGCCGACGATGATGCGCACCGCGTCCGTGCCGTAGCCGCGACCGATGTACTCGCGGCCGAGCCCGATGCCGAGCGTGGCGCACCGGTCCTTCGGGCGTGCGCCCCACAAACCAGTGTTGCCCACCAGCACCGGCTGATCGTCGAGCGTCTCGATGGCGAATCCGAGGTCGTCCTTCTGATTCGCGCTCCAGCTCGCGATGCGCTCCTTCGCCGCGGCCTCCGACGGCGGGACCACCCAGTTCGACTGTGTGCTCATACGCCCAGGATCCATCTCCCATTTCGCAAGCGTCGACAGATCGTCCTCGCGCACCCCGCGCAGCCGCACACGCTCACCAACGAGGATCGAGTCGCCATAGCCGAATGCGCCGGACACATCGGTGAGTTCGGTCATGCTGCCATACTCCCGCATCCCCGGCCCGCGACGCGATCCGGTGCCATCAGACGCACCAGCATTGGCCACGTCGCGCGCGCTGCACGGTCCGGGTTGCCCGGTCCACGGAGCGACGTCGCGCTCCGCTGTGCATCACGTGCTCCGTTGCCTGGTCTCATAGACGTGGGCGAGGGTCCGACCGTCCGGCAACGACAGGTACAACCCCCATCGGTCGCCGAACACGAACTCCCCGCCGAGCAGGGGAAAGGTGCCGCAGAACAGGGCCAGGTCGCCCGCTACCTCGCCGATCTGCACGGTCATCCGCTCGATCAATTCTTGAGGATGACGCAGGGTCGCGACACTTGCCTGCTGATACGGCCGGTCATCCACCATGGACTCTGCCCGCAACGAGTCCCAGTTCAGATCGGACAGGTCCTCGCCGATCTCCGCGACGGTGCCACCGACCGGCTTCGGGCACGATGCCTTGGAGGCGGCGATGTCGGTCCGTTCGAGGTCACGGTCGGTGTGGTCCGAGCCGACGCCGAGGAAGTAGCGCCCGTTCGCACGGATGATCACCGGCTCGACCTCACCCGAGGTGCTGGTCCCGTCGACATCGACGACCCGCGCGCTGGTGAGCAGTGCCGGATCGAGGTCGTAGTAGGCCGGGACGCCGGCAGGCGGCGGAACGCCGATGTCGGCGAGTTCGGCGATGTGTGCCCGCACCGACTCCTCGTCGCGCGCGGTGTAGCCCGCCACGACCAGCTTCTCCGGCGTCAGCGACAACTGCCCGCCGCCTGCGACATCGAAGGACAACGACCTCATAGGACCGGACCTCGTTTCCACAGCACTCCCCCATGTTTCCGGCGGTCGCCGTCGGCCGGCGAACCGGGACCGACCAGCACGCCACGCACGACTCCGCCGCTCCGGTACTGGTGCGCCCGGGTCCAGCAGAGAAACCAGCCAACCAGGGCCTTCGACCAGGAGGGTATCGACGTCGCCTGCCCAGGCGCGTGCCGGGACCGACTGTCCGCGACAGGAAAGTTCATGTGGTCGGTCCACGCGAGGGTCGACGGTAGCCGGCTCGCCGCGACACGCTTACCCGCACGGACTACTCCGCAGGCCGGCGAGTAGCCCACAAGCGTGGCTCTCGCGGGTTCGCCACTGTTGGCGGCGCCACGGCTGGATCCGCGGCTTCTATCCTGGCCCGGTGACCCACCTGGTCGTCGTCGCCGCGACCGCCGCCGTGGCGTTCGTCGGCACGAACACCGACGACTTCGTCACCCTCCTGCTGTTGACTGTGGGCATCAAGGCGGACCGGCACACGTGGACGGCGATCATCAGTGGCCAGTATCTCGGTTTCTGCGTTCTGCTGATCCCCGCGGTCGCGGGCGCGGTGTTGTTCTCACTGGTCAACGCCCGACTGGTCGGTCTGCTCGGTATTCTCCCCATCGCGCTGGGCATCCGCGGGCTCACGGTGCTGGTCCGGCGGCCAGCCGCGGGCGGGCCGCCGGATGCCGCGCTCGGCGGTGTCCTGGCGGTCGCGGTCCTGACCATCGCCAACGGCGGCGACAACCTGGCGGTCTACATCCCGCTGTACCGCGACCTGCGGCCCGGCGACATGATCACCACCACCGCCACGTTCCTCGTCATGCTGGGCGCGTTGTGTGTACTCGCACTGGGACTCGGCCGGTTCGCCCAGTTCGTGCCGGGCGCCGTCCGCGTCTGCCGGTGGGCGACGCCGCTGGTCTACCTCGCGATCGGCGTGCTCCTGCTGGCCGGCGTCGTCACCCGTCATCCCGTTCTGGGGTGAGGTCGGGGTTGCGGCCGTCGACCATCCTGAGCCAGTAGAAGCCGCTCCCCGCCAGACTCAACTGGTACGCGACACCGCTGCGCACCTCGGGGAACCGGGAGCCGCCGGTGATCTCCACCGGAGACATCTCGGCGAACCGGGCGAGGTCCAGTTCGGTGGCCTGCGGATACCCGGAGAAGTTGACGACACAAAGGATGTGTTCGTCCCCGGTCGACCGGACATAGGCCCAAATGGCAGGGTTCACGGAGTCGATCTGGTGGAACGACCCGGTCGTCAACGCGGGGCTGTGCCTGCGGATCTCGATCAGCTGCCGGACCGTCCGCAGCAACGACGTCGGCTGCCGCAGTTGCGACTCGACGTTCACCGACTGGTAGCCGTACACCGAGTCCAGCACCACCGGCGCGGCCAGTTCCTCGTATTCGGCCTCGGAGAAGCCGCCGGTGCGATCGGACGACCACTGCATAGGTGTGCGGATGGCGCCGGTCCCAGGCAGCGAGAGGTTCTCGCCCATACCGATCTCGTCGCCGTAGTAGATGATCGGCGCGCCCGGAAGCGACAACAGCAGGGCGATGCACTGCCGGAGCTGATCCGGTTTGCCGTTGTGCAGCGGAGCCAGCCTGCGGCGGATGCCGCGCTCGGTGCGCATCCGCTGCAACGGTGCGTACTCGCGCAGCAGATAGTCGCGCTCGTCGTCGGCCACCAGATCCAGCGACATCTCGTCCGCGTCGCGCAGGTAGACACCCCATTGGCCGTTGGCCGGAATGCCCTTGGCCTGGTTGAGCATGCTGGAGAGGGCTGCGTGGTTCTCCTGCCGCATGCTCAGGAACACCCTGGGCATCAGCGACGTGTAGAGCACGACGTTGCACTCGGGATGCTCAGCGTCCCGGCCGAAGTACTCGGCCGCGTCCGACGGCCAGCCGTCGCACCACGCGATCAGGATCCGCCCGCGGTAGTTCTTGTCGATCTCCCGGCGGATCGCGGCCAGGTACTCGTGGGTCTCGTCCAGGCCCTCGCACGGCGTGCCGTCTCGTTCGAACAGGTAAGGCGCGGTGAGCAGGCGGAACCCGTCGACGCCCAGGTCCAGCCACGAGCGCAACACCGCGATCATGGCTTCCTGCACGGCCGGGTTGTCGAAGTTCAGGTCCGGTTCGTGATCGGCGAACCGGTGCCAGTAGTACTGCTTGCGCTGCCGGTCGAACGTCCAGCGGACACGGTCGGACTCGCTGCCCGCCACACTCGCCTCGGCGTAGCGCTCGTCGTCGTCCTGCCAGACGTAGAAATCCCCGTACGGGCCTGTGGGTGCCGAACGCGACTGCTCGAACCAGTCGTGCGCGACGCTGGTGTGGTTGAGCACGATGTCCAGCACGATCCTGATGCCACGCGTGTGTGCCTGTTCGATCAACGCCGTCAGGTCGGCCGTGCTGCCCAGGTCCGGATGGACGGCGCCGAAGTCGCTGATGTCGTACCCGTCGTCGGCCAACGGCGAGTCGTAGATGGGCGCCAGCAGCAGGCAGTCCACGCCCAGCCACTGCACGTAGTCCAGCTTGGCGGTCAGGCCGGCGAGATCGCCGACGCCGTCGCCGTTGGAGTCCTTGAACGTCCGGACTCGCACCTCGTAGAACACCGAACCGGTGAACCAGTTCGGATCGCCGTCCGCTTCGGTGGCCAACGTGTTGGTCGGCGCGAGGACGGGCACCCGCCGTTGCTGGGTCAGCATGCGCCCGGCCGCCGCGGCGACGCGCTCGTCAGGGTCCGCGGCCAGGTCGATCAAGGTCGACTCGGCGGTGCGCACCCGGGCCGGCTGGTCGGCGTCCAGCCATCGGGCGACCTGATCCACCGCGAGCAGTCGCGCTGACGGCAGCCCGTTGCGGACCAGCGACTCCAGGTCACGGGTCAGCCTGCCCGGGTTCGGCGGGGTGAGGCACAGCACCAGGTCCCGCTCCACGTTGGCCCGCATCTGCGGCGTCTGCCCGGACCCGGACCGCCGCAACTGGGCCATCGCGTAATCGAACGCCTCACGGACGGTGATCGCACCGTCGAGATTGCGATCCGCCATGCCCGTCTCGATGCCCTCGAAGAAGGCACCGGCGAAAGCCGACGGCAATGCCTTCGCCTCGGTCGACCGGCCTTCGTGCGCGAGTTCGTGGGCCGCCGTGGACAGCAGCAGGATCCGGTCTCGCCTGTTGCGCTGCTTCAACTCACCCACGACCGCGCCCGCATGGCAGCAGTCGAGTACGACGACGACACTCTGCGCGGGGCTTTCGTCGGCCCATCGCCGGATGTTGTCCGCCGGGATCGCGGTCGGCGGCAACCGGTCCATATCGGTGTCGATCGTGGCGAGGTACAGCTCGCCCTCGGATCCCCTGCGGCCGTGACACGACACGTAGAGGAGCAGGAAGTCGTCCTTCTCTGCGCCGTGGAAAAAGTCGTAGATCCGGTTCACCAAGGTGAGCAGGTCGTTGTTGAGCAGAATGTCGAACGACTGGAAATCGCCGATCGCGGAATTTCCCAGAATGCGTTTGGCTGCCTCCGCGTCCTGGGCGGGCGAACTGAGGTCCGGCAGGCGGTCGTGCCGGTAACGACCCGTGGCCACGGCAAGGCCTCGACGACGCGCGGGGCCCAGCGGCGTTCCGTCCGACAGCGCGGTCATGTCACTCTCTCTCGATTGCGCTGGACTCGTTCTTCTGTTTCAAGGCTTCCAGCACCGACATCGTCTCTCGCTCCGACAGCGCGTTCAGCTCGATCGAGCTGCCGTCAGGGTGCTTCAGGACGACGCGCTTGCCCTTGTTCCGGGATTGCCAGTCCTGCAGGACCCTCGCGACGTCCCGCGAGATGCCAAGGACGATCCGCCCGCCGTAATAGGTGACCGCGAGACCGACTCCGCCACCTGTGAGGAACTCAGCGGCCAATCCCGACCGCGTGCCCGCCGGGCTTTCGGCGGTCAGCACGTCCGAGACGGCAAGGTCTCTGATCTCCAGCAGATCGGACCGTAACGAGCGGGTGGCGTCCTCGAAACTGTCCAGATCGTCCGGGTCTGGCCCGGTGACCGACAAAGTGAAGCGGATCTCGTCCATGTATTCGATTGTGCCGTACCGGATGGTCTCTGACGCAGGCACACCCCTCGCTCTCGCGCTTTGACCAGCCGGTCCACGACATGCCAATTCATGGACATTTTCGGCCGCTGCCCGCGGTGGGGCCTGACCAACGCCGGGACCCCACTCGACCAGTTCGTCGCTGCCCACGCCACCGCGCTCGGCGCGGCTGCCAGCTCGGCATCTTCGCGGTCGAGAGCCTCACTGCGCCCATGTGGCGGCCCGCGCAGGTGATCACCAGACGGTGCCGGACAACCGGCACGCCGGCACTCGCCGGGCGGCGGTCTGGCCGGCAGATCCGAGGTAGAAGTTGGCCCACGACATCAGCGGGCGTACCCGCCGGTCAGTGCGTCCTGGCCGAAGAAGCCGGCAGCTCGCGCAGCCATCGACGCGCTGCTGCTCTGATGGCGTCGATGCGGGCAAGTCGGTCCTGGCTCGGCTGACAGTGCGCCCTGATGCCGAAGCGGCTCATCCTGCCGGCCGACAGGCGCTCTGCCGAGGAGTCGAAGCAGCCCCAGGGATTGATCCCAGTCCGCGCCTGCGGGCCTGCGGAGCTCAGCACCCGGCGGACCGCGCCCTTGCGGCAGCCACGGCCAGATCGGGCGGTGGTTGGCAGCCCTCACGGTGCCGAGTCCACGCGGGCGAATCATTCCCGTCAGCCTGTTGCGATTGGTGCGATACAGGTCGCCCGGACAGGGCGCGTGCCGGCTCCGACCAGCCCAGATTGGAGTTGTTGAACCCCACGCGAAGCCCCTTCCCCGACAGTGTCCGGCGCGCTGGAAAACTCAGCAACGCTGTAACCAGCGGGAACCGCGATCGACCAAATGCTCTGTCACGTCCCCGCGGGACGCATCAACACGGCGAACCGTCGACGTCAAGTGAACCCGTCCGTGTGACCCGCGGTGGTGGCTGGTCCGTAATGGGCGACGCGCAGGCCGGCGCAGGCTGGCTCACCGGCTCACAGAGGGGGCGCTGTGAACCCGCCGAGCTCGGCTTCGAGGAATTCCGCCAAGTGGATCGAGGTGTGGTCTTCGAACATGGGTCCGAGCAGCTGGACTCCGGTCGGAAGGCCGTCATCGGAAAGCCCGACGGGCGCGATGGTCGCGGGCAAGCCGGGCATGGAAGCGATACCGGCCCAGACGAGCTGGCCGGGGTATTCGTGGTCGACTCCGTCGATCGAGATGCGGCGTCCCCATTGAGGTTCGCTGTGGTCGTGCGGGAACGCAGGCGTGGGCATGGGCGGGCACACAACGATGTCGAACTGTTCGAACAGGTGGCGCCATGCCTGCCGGTGCCGCTGACGAACCGCGTCGACAGCGATCCAGTCGCGGTGGCTGATCGCAGTACCCCGGAGGTGTTCGGCAGCCAGGCTGTGGTCGTCGGATGCCAGTTCCGCGGCGCGCTGCCGGAGCTGTTCGTACACCGGCGCGGGGTACGTCGCCCCCACAACTGAGTCGAAGAGCAACACGAACGTGCGGGCCGCTTCAACCGGATCGGGCAGGAGCGGGCTCTCGTACGCCACGCTCGCTCCCGCTCGGGTGAGAACCTCAGCCACCCGCCTGATCCCGTCGCGGACACTGGCCGCAGTCGGGATCAACGGGTGGTCCTCGAGAACGAGAACGCGGTAGTCCGAGAGCTCGGTGTGACGCGGCGGCGGCAGATGCACCGACGTCACACCGCCCGTCGCCACCGGATCTGGAGGAAGCAGCAGCTCAAGCACGAGAGCGAGGTCACTCGCCGTCCGCGCCATCGGGCCGATCACCGTCAGGTCCTTTTCGGACGGCAGGGGCGGATTCGGCGGGGCTGTGTGCCCACGGGACGGAAGAAGTCCCTGGGAAGGCTTGTGGGCGTAGACGCCGGTGAAATGCGCGGGCGCACGCAAAGAACCGGCAATGTCGGACCCGATGGAAAGCGCGCCGAACCCGGCGGCGAGCGCGGCTGCCGACCCACCGGAGGACCCACCCGGCGTTCGACCGGTATCCCACGGGTTGTTCGTCGTGCCATAGATGGCGTTGTAGGTCTGTAGGTCCCCCAGCCCCAGTGGCACGTTGGTCTTGCCGAGAACAACCGCACCTGCCGCCTTCAGCCGCGCGACGGGCAGCGCGTCCTCGGCTGCGACGAAATCCTTGAACGGTGGGATACCCCACGTGGTGGGCAATCCCTTGACGTTGAAGGACTCCTTCACCGTCATCGGGATGCCGAGGAGCGGACGGCCATCGCCACGCGCAAGCGCCACGTCGGCTTCTCGAGCCATCGCTCGCGCACGTTCGAAGTCCGGTACGCAGATCGCATTGATCCCGGGATCGTATTCTTCAATCCTCGCGATTGCCGACTCCGTGAGCATGACAGCGGTCACTCTGCCCGCGCGCAGCGCCGCCGACAGTTCGCCGACTGTCGCGTAGGCCCAGTCCGCTGGCATCGGTGCCCCTTCCCGGATCACCTGCGTTTGATCTACCGAAGCCGAACTTTACGTTGCTGACTTCTACTTTTGCAAGCCAGAGGCGGTCGGCAGGACGGTGGTCCAATCGGGATCGCCGGCCACCAAACCTGCCGGCGACCGCCCGCCACCGAACGGCAGTGTGTACCCGTTTGATCACCCACGAGAGGCCGTCGTGAGAAGCGTCAGGTCCTGCTGAATCGGAGCGAGGGCACAGTGACCATCGTGGCGTCGAGCAACAACATCAGGCGTGCCACGGCAAGAACGATCAGACCACACCATCGTCGCCGGTCTGCCGCGGCAGATGACGCTGTGTGGGACAACGCTGAGGATGTGAAGAGACTCACGAGTCGGATGGATCCGAGTCGGCGGTGATTGCCGACCACGATGTGCAACGACGGCCGCCGACACTTCGATCGTCCACAATGTGCCTGACAACAAGCGGTTCTGGCCATCGAGGACAGCCAGCGCACCGTGAAGGGACCGTCACGGGGTGATCTGCCCTGGCCGAAGGTAGATGACGAGTCTGTTCAGCAACCACGCATTCTCCGCCGCCACTATGACCGGCCTGCTGTTGAGCCTCGGCTTCTTCGGCCAGTTCTTCGTGCTCACCCTCTACCTCCAGCAGTTGCGTCACCTGTCGCCGCTGCTCGCCGGTCTCCTGCTGGTGCCCGAAGCGGTGGGCGCCATCGTCGGTTCACCGCTGGGTGGACGAGTCGCCGCCCGTGTCGGTGCCCGGCCGACCATGGTGATCGGCCTGACGACGGGTGCGCTGGGATTCCTTGCCTTCGTTCTGGTCGCTGCCGACAGCGGCTATCTCCTGATCATCCCGGCAGCCTTCGTGGCCGGGCTGGGTATGGGATTCGCGATGCCGGCGGCCACCACGGCAGCGATCGAAGCCGCTCCGCGTCAGCTGGCGGGACTGGCCGCCGGCGCGGTCAACGCCGCACGCCAACTCGGCAGCGTCCTGGGTGTCGCGGTGCTTGGCGCCCTCGTCGCCACCGGGCACCCGTTCCTCACCGGCTTCCACATCGCGGTCGGCTGCTCGGCGATCCTCTTCCTCGCCGGTGCCGTGCTCAACCTCGTGGTCCGGCCGGTCGCGACACCGGCACCGTAGGCGGCACGCCGAGCCGTAGCGGTCAGCCGCGGCGGAGGCCGCTCGGGTCGTCTTCGGCCCGGGTGGCCTCCGGCGCCACATCGTCCCCATCATCACCGACCTGTCGATGTTTTCGCTCAACTGGGGCCGGTACCCGGGATCGATCGGCAAGTTGCGAAGCGGGGAATGCGGCAGGTGGTGCTTGTTCCGTGTGGACATGATGGTCGGTCGCCCTGCTCGCTGTGCTGTCGGGCGATCAGCGGGACGTGTCGGTGACCTCGATGAGCACGCGATCTTGCTGGCACACCGTGCGCGGTGGTGCGGAAGCCTGGCGGCACCGGCGTCGGCGTGCACTCAGCGCGCCGGCCCTCCCGCTTGGGTGACGCCACCGGTTCTGGTCGTGGGAGCGACCGGCGGTCAAGGCGGCGCGGGCGTCGACGCGTTGCCGCGCCGACATGTCATCGGGCACGCCCTGGTGCGGCAGCCGACGAGCCCAGCGGCGCGAGCGTCGGCCGCTGCCGGCGTGCAGCTCGCGGCCGGGTCGTACCGGTTCCGGGTCACGTCACGCAAGGGGAAGGACGAGTCGCACCGTGGTGCCGTGGCCCGGCGGGCTGCGCACCCAGAGACTGCCGCCGAGCGCTTCGACACGATCGGTCAGGCCCACCAGCCCGGAGCCGCCCGCGGGATCGGCACCACCCTGCCCGTCGTCGTGGACGCTGACCACCAGGGCGCCGTCATCGACCGTGACCACGATGTCGCTGACCGTAGCGTTGGCGTGCTTGGCGATGTTGGTGAGCGCTTCGGACACGACGTAGTAACCGGCGATCTCGACCGGTTCGGGGAACCGCGCCCTGGTACGGATGTCGAGACGGACCGGCGGGGTGGCCCGGCGGGCCAGCGCCGCCAACGCGGGCGGCAGACCTCCCTCGGCAAGCGCGGCGGGGTGGATGCCGCGGGCGATCTCGCGAATGTCGTCCAGCACGCTGGTCAGCCCATCGGCCACGCCGTCGAGCCGTTCGATCAGTTCACCGGCCCCCGGCGGCGCCACGAGCTGCGCCTCACGCAGCTGGAGGGCGAGTGACACCAGATGCTGCTGGACGCCGTCGTGCAGGTTCCGCTCGATGTGCCTCCGGGTGGTGTCCGCGGCCGCCACGATCCGTGCCCGGGAGGCCCGCAGTGCCGTCTGGGCCTCGGCCTTCGCCAGCGACGTGCCGACCAGTTCGGTGAACGCGGACAGTCGCTCCTCAGTGTTGGACAACAGCCGCTCGGTGCCGGCGGTCGCGACACTGGTGATGCCCCACACCCGGCCCTCGACGTGGATCGGCGCGCTCGCCGCCGACCGCAAGCCCGAGCGCCGCGCGAATTCGGCACCCGGCCCGGAGGCGTCGGCGTAGTCGTCGATCCGCGACGCCACACCGGTCCGCAGCACGCGAGCGTGCAGGTTGTCCCCGTGCACGGCCATCCGCGTACCGGTGGCGAATGGCTCGTCGGGGCGGGCCTGCTCCCAGCCGCCGACGATCGTCGCAGTGCCGTCCCTGTCGTATCGGCTCAGGACCGCGAAATCCACCCCCATCAGCTTGCCGACCTCGGCCGCGACGGCGGCGAACACCTCGTCCTGGGGCGCGGCCCGGGCGACCAGCGTCGCGACCCGGCGCAATGCTGCCTGCTCCTCGGCGTAGCGTCGCAACTCCAGCCGCGCCAGCGTGTCCGCGATCGCCGTCGCGGCCACTTTGGTGAACGCGCTCAACCTGCGCTCAGCGTTGGCAGGCAGTGGGTGCTCCTGCGCCGACAGCACGCTGATGCTGCCCCACAGTCGACGCCGGACCCTGATCGGCGCCGCCACGCCCGAGCGTATGCCTAGCTCGCGCACCCAGCCCGCCACCGGTCCCGTCGCGTCCCGGTAGTCGTCGATCCGGGCCGCCCGGCCCGTTCGCGACACGAGCGTCGCCGCGTTCCACCCACTGAGCGGGTACCGCAGGCCGGCGCCGACGGGCCCCTTGTCGTGGCCAGTGCGTTCCCAGGCACCGACGATCGTCGCGCTGCCCGCCATGTCGAACCGGCTCAGGAACGTGAAGTCCGCCTGCAGCACTCCCCCGACCTCAGCGCAGACGGCGCTGAACACGTCCTCGGGTGCGGCAGCCCGGGCGACCAGCGTCGCGACCCGCCGCAGCGCGGCCTGCTCCTCGGCGTAACGCCGCAACTCCATCCGCGCTTGTGTGTTGGCGATCGCCGTTGCGACGAGCTCGGTGAACCCGACCAGCCGCGCCTCGGCGTCCTCGGGCAACGACCGCGGCTGGATGGACATGACGACCACAGCGCCCCACAGCCTGCCTTCGACCGTGATCGGCACGCCGACCACCGAAGCGAACCGTGCCTCGCGGCCGAACGCGCCGGGTGGACCGGAGATGTCACCGGGGTCGTCGATCCGCGCCGGCCGGGCCGTCTCATGCACCAGCGTGACCACGTTGTGGCCGCCGAGACCGATCCGGGTTCCGACGGGTACCGGTACGCGAGGGCCTGCCCGGGCCCACGCACCGACCGCGATGATCGTGTCGTCATCGTCGTACCGGCTGACCGCTGCGACGTCCGCGGTGACCACCCGCCCGACCTCGGCGGCGACGGTGGCGAACACCTCTTCCGGCGACACGGCACGCGAGACCAACGCCGCTACCCGTCGCAGCGCCGCCCGCTCCTCAGCGATCCGCTCGTCCGTCCCGTCAGCCGTCAGACCTCCAGCCGGTGGGTATCCACGCTGGACGCCGCCGACGTGCCCAGCGTGCCCGCGGACGAGGACGCCCGTCAAGGACCCGCAGGTCCGGTGCCACCATCCACAGCAGATGGTGGCGCGGGAATCACCCTGTGCACTCATAACGCTTCCGCGGGAGTCGCGAGTTCAGGTGCTCACTGGCGGCCGTTGCGACCGCTGGTGGACCCGGCCGCGGACACCGTGGTGATCGACCCGCAGTGGGCCGGCGTCAGCACGAGTGCCTACGTCATGATCACGATCGAGCAGGCGTCGTGGCACTCGATGATCGAGCAGTTCACCACGATTCCCTACGTGGAGCACGTGGCACTGGTCGGTGGTGCCGCCGACGCGCAGCCCCTGGTCCGCACGCCGGACGACGCCACCCTGCGCGATGTCGTGCCGGAAGGCATCCAGGCCATCGAGGGGGTACGCGCCACCCCGACCTGGCTGATCTACCAGGAGACCGGTGGCCCTGGTGGCTGCCGCCCGTGGATCGCTAGACTTCCTCGTCGTGACCCGGATTCCTCGCCTGACACCCGCCGAGCTGAACGACGAGCAACGGCTCCTGCACGAGTCGATCACGGCCGGGCCACGCGCGCAGAACCCGTTCGGCGTGGCAGACACCGACGGCGTGCTGGGCGGTCCGTTCAACGCCATGCTGCTGCACCCGCCGGCCGGCGACGCACTGCAACGGCTGGGCGCTGCGATTCGCTACCACGGCACGCTGTCCGACCGTGCCCGGGAGATGGCCATCCTGATCGTGGCCGCGTCCGTCCACAGCGGCTTCGAGCAGCACGCCCACGAGCACGTCGGCCTGCGGCTCGGGCTGACGGAGAACGAGGTGGCCGCGATTCGGGACGGAGGCCTGCCGAGCCTCGAGGACCCCGTTGAGGCGGCGATCGTCTCGACGACCCGCAGGCTCGTCGACCACGGGACCCTGACCGACGACGAGTATGCCGAGGCCAGTGCGGCGCTCGGAGCCGGGAAGCTGTTCGAGCTGACCACGCTGGTCGGCTACTACCAACTCATCGCGATGCAGTTACACGTCTTCGGCGTGGAGCGTCCGGTCACCGAGTAGTCGGTCTGTTGCGCAGTCGCTGGGCGACGAGCGCCGCCGCGCACAGCACAGCCTTGCGACACTGCGGTTTCCCCGCGGAAGTGTTGACCGACAACGGAAACAGGTCACCGGGAAGTTCGGCGGACCCGGGCCGGTGAGGTGCTGTTCGACCGGGTGGGCCGGGACGACGGCATCACCCACCGGTTGACCTCGGTGCGCTCACCCACTCCACCCCATTGGCCTGTGCATGACCACCACTCGGGGTACTCGATCAACCCACCACGGACGCCGCACCCGGTCCGGCCTCGTCGGCCCCGGCTTGACCATCAAACACGTACATCCCGCTGAGGCCTGCCTTGCATATCGGCCGCGGACCGCCACCGAACGGGTGACCCACGGAAGTGTTCACCGCAACCGCACTCACGCCACCCGGTCACCCAACCGGACACCCATCCACTGCACGATACGTGCGATATGCCCATTATGAGGCGGTTCGGCACGGCATCAGACCCCGCTGCTTTCCTGGGGTTTCTGCTCACTTGCGAGGACTCCTGACCCGGCGCCCGCCGCTGCCGCTGGCCGGTCAGGAGGATTGTCCGATCCGTTTCGCCACCGAAGTCGGCGGCGGTGATCCACAGGCTCGTTACCAGAGGGCACCGCAACGGCATGTGGCTGTGCCCGCGTCGCGGGCAGGCGAACACGGGCCTTGGCGGCAGACCAGCTGCCGTATCGCCGTTACCCTATGCTCCTGGCAGCTACAAAACCTGTAGAAGGTGATCGGGTGGACCAATCGGGCACATCACTCAGCCGGCGTCAGCTGCTGGGTATAGGCGCGGCGACAGCCGCGCTCATCGTGACGGGCTGCTCGACAAGCCAACCGGTCGTGACTCCGGCGACCATCGCCGACCACCCACCCGGCCGCCCAACCACACCGAGCGTGGGCAGGCCGAATGGCACACCAGCGGCCACTCCGGACGGTCCTGCCGTGCAAGTGGCACGCGCCGGCAACGGCCGCGCCCAGGTGGCGTTGACCTTCCACGGAGCGGGCGAGCTCACCATCGCCCGCCAGATCCACGATGTGCTCGGCGCAGCCGGCGCCAACGCGACCATCATGGCGGTCGGCACCTGGCTGGCCGCCAGTCCGGACGGCATCAAGATGTTCCACGATTCCGGTCACGACATCGGCAACCACACGTGGAGCCACGGGATCATGGCCGACATGTCCGCCAGCGCCACGCTGAACGAGATTGAGCGCTGCCGCGACAAACTGGCCGACCTGATTGGCACTCCGGGTGCTTTCTTCCGGCAGTCCTCCGCTCGGACGGCCACCGAGCGGGAGCTCGTCGAAGCGGGCGTCGCGGGGTACCACCGCGTGCTGTCCTACGACATCGACGGGCTGGACTGGAAAGATCCCGCTCCAGCCGCTATCCGCTCTGCGGTCGCCACCGCGACGGCGGGCAGCATCGTCAGCCTGCACCTCGGCCACGAGGCAACGGTGACCGCGCTGCCCGGCATTCTCGCCGACCTCGCCGCCCGTGGCTTGAGCCCGGTGACCGCGACGGAACTACTGAGATGAGGGTCGTGCGGACCATCGGAGTCGCGTTCGTTGTGGTGATCTCGCTGCTGGCGACTGTCAGCGGATGCTCGTCGCCTCCGGGGCGACCCGTGGTCCATCCATCTAAGCCCCAAGCGCCGACCGTGCGAGCCGCAAGTGTGACCGGGCTGCCCGGCATGCCACCAGTCGAGGATCCGCACAACGTGTACGCCGACGCCGGCGCCAACCTGTTGTCGGCTACGGCCAAGCTCGCCAAACATCTCGTGTACGTGCCGCACAACGGCTCCGGCGACGTCTGGGTGATCAACCCGGCGACGTTCAAGGTTGTCGCGAAGTACCCGGTCGGCAAGGAACTGCAGCACGTGGTGCCCGCCTATGACATGAGGACGCTGTATGCCACCGCCGATCTGGGCAACCGGCTGATCCCGTTCAATCCGGTGTCCGGGCTACCCGGAAAGCCCATCCCGGTGACGGATCCGTACAACCTGTACTTCACGCCCGACGGCCGGTACGCGATCTCGGTGGCCGAAGCCCACCGGGAACTGGTCTGGTACGACCCGCACACCTGGCAGCGGAAGGACGTCACCCCGACGCCCGAGTGCGCAGGCATCGACCACGCCGACTTCTCACTCGACGGCCGCACTGCCGTCTTCACCTGCGAGTTCGCCGGTCGGGTCGCGGTCGTCGACGTGGCATCGCACAAGGTACTACGCATGGTGGACATGCCGACCAGGCATGTCCACATGGGACCACAGGACATCAAACTCGCGCCGGACGGCTCGGTGTACTACATAGCGGACAGCGATGGCAATGGGTTGTGGGTGCTGAACGGCCATGCGACCAAGGTGCTGCGGTTCATCCCCACCGGCATGGGGGCCCATGGCCTGTACCTGTCCCGTGACGCCACCAAGCTGTATGTCACCAACCGCATGGAGGGCAGCGTCAGCGTGTTGAACGCCTACACCGGCGCGATCGAGACGAAGTGGAAGATCCCGGGTGGCGGCAGCCCGGACATGGGCAATGTGAGCGCGGACGGCAGCCAACTGTGGCTGTCCGGCCGCTACGACAGCACTGTCTACGTGTTGTCCACGAAGGACGGATCGCTGCTGGCGCGGATTCCGGTGGGCAACGGTCCGCATGGATTGTGCGTGTGGCCACAGCCTGGCCGCTACTCATTGGGGCACACCGGCATCACCCGCTGAGGCAGGCACGTTCATACTGAGCTGGTCTGTCAGATAGGGCGATGCGGACGCGACATGTCGAGTAGCCGCGGGCGCCGTGCTCGGCGGGAGGGCTCGGTCAGCTGCGCGCACTTTTCGCAGCCAGACGACAGGAGTTCACGCGCCGACGCGTTGTGGGACCGCCGAAGGGCACAGGCACGTGGCACCGAGAAGTGACGACCGCAGAACTAGGGGCATTCGGTTCATGGTTCGCCTTCGACGCCGAGTGGTCACTGCGCCGACTACGAGACATCCCTGCCGTGGACGACCTGCGCGGTAGCGACCACATGGTCCTCCCGAAACTGGCGGACTTGGTTGAGCACCACCCTGATCTCGATCAACCGGTCCTCAGTCACGCAGCAGCTCAGGAATGCGCCGCCGCTGCTGCCACGTCGTCGTCGACGGTACGTGGTGCGCAGGCCAGCCAGCCGGCGACCGTGGCGACGACCAACGCGACCCACAGCACCAGCAGTGACGCCGTCCAGCCACCGGTCACACCGTGCAGCACGCCGAACAGCAGTGGTCCACAAGCAGCGATCAGGTAGCCGACGCCCTGGGCGAACGCCGACAGCGACGCGGTGGTCGCCGGCCCGGCCGAACGGTATCCCATGAGCACCAACGAGAACGGGAACATACCGCCCCCGATCCCAGCAAGCACCATCCACAGCCAGGCACCGCCGACGGGCGCGACACTCAACCCCGTGTACGCGGCCGCGAAACAGCCGCCCAGCACCAGCACGACCACCCGGTGATAGCGCATCGGCACGTTCGGGACGACCATCGACACCGGGATGCCCATCGCCGAGAGCAGAGCGACCATCCAGCCTGCCGTGGTATCAGTGATCCCGTGCTCGGTCAGGAACCGCTCGAACCAGCCGAACGCGATATACGCCTGCACGGACTGGAACGCGAAGAACAACGTCACCCGCCACGCCACCGGGCTGCGCACCAGCGCCCACGGCGAGAGCCGCACGGGACCGGTGCGGACCGCCGGGTCGTGCTTGACGGTGGGCACCCAGGCCAGCATCGCCACGACGCTGAGCAACGCCCACGAGCCGATGCCGACGCGCCACGAGTCCGCTCCGCCCGCCAGATTCCCGATCGGCACCGTCACGCCCGCGCCCGCCGTCGTACCCACGGCCAGCGCGGTGGTGTAGACGGCCGTCATACGCCCGATGTGGTTGGGGAAGTGCGACTTGACCAACGCGGGCATCACCACGTTCGCGACTGCGCCGCCGGCAAGGCTCAGCACGCTGAGCACGAGGAACAACCACACCGAACCGGCGACCGCCCTGGCCACCAGGCCCACCGTCATAGCACCCAGCGCGATCACCAGCAGCCGGTGCTGACCTGTGCGCGCCGCCATCCTCGGCGTGAGCCCGCCCAGCACAGCGAAGCAGATCGCGGGCAGTGTGGTGATCAGCCCGGCCACGCCACTGTTGCTGTGCAGGCCCACCTCGATGTTGCCCAGCACCGCGCCGACGCTGGTCACAGCGGTCCGCATGGACAGCCCGGCCAGCAGCAACGCACCGACCAGCAGCCACTCATCGCGGGTGGACCGGGTGCTGGTGGCGCCCGCTGTCGTGCCCCCGCTCATGCTGCGGCCCCGGGAATGCGAGCCAACGCCACGTGCTCACCCCTTCCCCGATGACGACCGCCGACCCGACAGTAAGGCTGCCTCACCACGAGGGCAAACAACGCCCTGGAGCGGCCCAGGCACACCAGACCCCACGTGAACCCGGGTGGAACGCAGGCGTGCGGGTGGCGGCCTTCATCGCAGACAAGGGACGAACACGGCACGGCCAGGCGGACGACGGAAGCAAACGTCGGGATGGAACACGGGTTCCACCCGCCGCTCGAGATACATCGCGGGCACCGTCCGGGCGATACGGTCCGAAACGGTAGGCGCCCCGAGCACGCGGATACCCTTCCCGCCCGTCTTGGGGATCTCCACGGCGTTCACGAGCCGGACGAAATCCGATTACACAACTTGAACAGGTTCCCCGAAAGGTTCCACTCGTACTGCTGGATCTCACGTGGCCCGCTCCAGGTGCACCCGTGTTGGCCTTGACCCGCTGAAATGCCTCCCACACCATCGACTTGGGAATGTCAAACGACTGACCTCGGCCTGCGGCCTTGATCCGTTCATCTGGCTCCTCCCAGGAACTCCGGTTGACCGCCAAACAAGATCGGGACAAGTCGCCCCTTCGCTCCACCCGATTCCCACCTGCATGCCGCTGGGTCACATGGCTGAACCCGCGGCTTGGCCGCCTGCGAAGAAGTCGAGGTAGGCCTGGGCCAGGGCGGCCGGGTTCTCCCACGCGATGTTGTGACCGGACGCGGGGATCACGACGCCGCGGACGTCGCGGGCCACTTGCACGAGCTGTTTGGATACTTCATCCCCGAGATAGGCCTGCGCGCCGACGGCCAGGACCGGGCAGCTGATCGGGTCGGTGTAATGCGGGCGGTTCTGTTCGGCGTCGGTCTGGCGGGCGCGGTACATCTCCAAGATCGCCCTGGTGCCGCCCGGCTGCTCGGCCGAGTGCACGATTTCGTCGACGTCCTCCTCTGCCAGCGCGCTGGGGTCCCACATCTGACGCCTGGCGTAGTATGTCCAGAATGGGCGTTCCCGCCCGGTCAGCAGCAGCTCGGGCAGGTTCGGCAGGCTGAAGAAGCTGAAGTGCCAGCCGGTGCGGCCGTCGTCGGCGGCGAGCGAGGGGTCGTGTTCGCCGCCCGGCAATCCTGGGCCGGCCGGCAACCCTGGTAGGAGCGTTTCCTGGAACACCAGTTGCCGCACCCGGGGCCGGTGGAAGGCGGCGACGGCGTAGGCGATGGCCGCGCCCCAGTCCTCGCCGGCGACGCGGAACTGGTCGAAGCCCAGGTGGGTGGCCAGTTCGGCGACGTCACCGGCCATTGTGGCGGTGTCGTAGCCGGTCGCGGGGCGCTCGGAGCCGCCGGCGCCTCGGTTGTCGACCGCGATGACGGTGTAGTGCGGGGTCAGCAGCGGCACGACGTGGCGCCAGTACGACATGGTCTTCGGCACGCCGTGCAGCAGGAACACCGGCTCGCCGGTGCCGCCCATCGCGTAGTGGATCTCCACACCGTTGACCTTGGGCTTGCCGTGTGTGAGCCGGACTCCGGCGTGATCAGTGAGGTTCATCTCGGCGAACTCCTTCTTCTCTTCGGCCGTGTGGGCGCCGACCGGGTGGTGGATCTTCCGGAGCGGCATTTCTGCATCCTCATCTTGTCCCCGTGGCCGCGGCTGCCGTTGGGCCGGCGTCGACGGTCGGCATGGAGGTTTCGCTCGGTACAACCGCGTCTCCATTGCCGCTGATGTCGCCTGCGTCGCATCTGTCTGAGATGGAGTCCATCTGACGATCAGATGGTCGCGGCATGAGCGCACCGGCAGCCGCGCACTTCCGAGCCGACAAGGCTGCGTTGGCTGACAGGCGCCGGTTAGCTGCTCGCGGGGTGGATGCGCAGCAGCTGATCGGCGAACCGCCGCGCTGCCGGACTGGTCTCGCCCACCGAAGGCAGGATCAGGTAGATGTGCCTTTCCAGACGCACGCCCTCAACCGCGATGAGCCGCAGAACGCTGTCCGGCGCGGTCAGCACCGGGTACCGCAGGCCGACCGGAACGAAGCCGATACCGACGCCCGCGCTGACCAGTTCGAGGAATACTTCCCAATCGCCGACCTCACAGACGACGCGGCGCGGTATTCCTTCGCCGGCGAACGCGGCGTCACTCAACAGGCGAGCCGTCCACCCGGGGGGTACCTCGACGAACCGCTCGTTGGCGAGTTGTCCGATGTTGACCGCACCCTGCTCCGCCAGGCGGTGATCAGCACGGCAGACGAGGTGCAGCGGCTCTCGCGCCAGGCGAGTCATCCGGACGCCCGGGACCTGGCTGACCGCGGGTCCGATCACGCAATCCAGTTCTCCCGTCTCGACCATCGAAATCATCGTCAACGCGGGCGCGTACCGCAGGCGCAGGTCGATGCCGGGATGATCGCGAGTGAACTCGCCGAGATAGGACGCGAACGGCACCAGATGCTGGGAGTGCGAGACGCCGAGGCGCACTGTGCCGATGAGCGCGTCACGGGTGTGGTGTACAGCCTGTTCCGCCTGCGCGGCGCTGGTCAAGGTCCGGCGAGCCGGGCCCACCAAAGCCTCGCCGGCCGCAGTGAGTCGGACGGGCCTGGTTCCGCGGACATAGAGGGGCGTACCGAGTTCGCGTTCGAGGGCCTGGAGCGAGTTCGACAGGCCTGACTGCACGATGAGCTCGCGCTTGGCGGCGCGGGTGATGCCGCGTTCCTCGACCAACGCCAGGAAGTGACGTAGCTGTCTGAGTTCCATCGTTCACCGCCTCCAGGACTGAATCGCAGCATATCTGGACAATGTCATCTGTCAGACAGATGGAGTATATCTGTGCGCACTGCCGCCGGACCGGCATCGAGGTTCTGACGGGCGTGGTTGACGCCGGTGAACCAGTGAGGAACACGGTCAGGACAGGAGATTCGCCAATGGCAGAGCATTCGACGAATGGCGCCGCGCCGCTGCCCGCTGCGCCGCCGCCCAGTTCGTGCTGCAGCTGGACTTCAGCATTGTGAACGTGGCGCCGCCGTCGATCCAGCGGGAGCCCACCCTGGCCGGCTACGCCTACTTCACGTCGCTCTACCTGCAGTAGGTGCTGGGGTTCAGCCCGGTGGCGACCAGCCTGGGCGCTGGTCCCGTCGACCGTCACCGTCGTGTTCGTCGCCATCCTCGGAACCCGTCGGCTGCCGGCCCGGTTCAGCATCAAGGGCGTCCTGCTGGCCGGGCTGGCCCGCATGAGCGCCAGGCAGCTGTGGCTTGCTCAGATCGTCGTGGGGGCCAGCTACCTCGCGACGGTGCTGCCGGGCCGGTGGTGACCGCGGCCGGGGTGGGCCTCGCAGATCGCGATCACCAGCGGAGTCCAGGCCAGCGACCAGGGACAGGCCGGGGCCCTGTTCACCACCAGCCGGCAGACCGGCGCCGCAGTCGGCCTCGCGAGCCTCGCGGCCGCGGCGGCCATAGCGGCTCCCTGGTGGACGGCTACCGCCTGTCGTTCCTCATCGTGACCGGTCTCGCCGTCCTGTCTGTGATCATCGTCGCGCTCCAGCTCAGTACCAAGTCCCACCGCACCAGCGCCGACCCGCACGCCACGCCCCGGCCGGCCAGATCGGCATGCACCCGCCGACAACCGTAAGTACCGTCCGAGTCATCGAATGACGTGACGATGTGGAGCTTCAACTCGTCACGCCGCTCCGTGGTCGCCGACAACGGCGGTCACGCTATTCATAGGTCCGGAACGGGATACCTCAAGCCAGGCGCATATCTTGACCATCGCCGGCCTTTCTGCGGTGTTCGTGGAGGTGTTGCCCGCCTACTCGGCATCGATGAACTCGAACGCGTCGCTCACCGATGATCCTTGGCAAAGTACGCCGCGGCTTTTTCAAGAACTCGTTCTCCATACGAAAACGTCCTGCGATGTTCTGGCAACCATCTCCCTTTCGCAGAACCCCGATCCGAGCGGGGTCACTGTCCGGACGACCGGGGGCGCCTCACGGGACGTGTAGTTGGTGCGGAAGACTCGTATACCCCTTTACCCACGGATCCGTCGCGCAGCGGCGAACGCAGGGATAGTGGTCAAGATCGTCCGGGGATACTGGGTCCGTGGGCCTGGTCGGCCGCCATCCGCTCGCGTAGCGAACGCGGCCGCATGTCGGTCCACACCTGGTCCACGTGGTCCATGCACTCCTGCTTGGTGCCCTCGGTGCCGGTGGCCCGCCAGCCCGCCGGCACCTCGTGGTCCGCGGGCCACAGCGAGTACTGCTCCTCGTCGTTGACGAGGACCTGGTACCTGATGTCGTCATCCATGTCGGTGCAACCTTTCGTGTCGCGAATCGATATCAGTGCTGTGCGGCAACCACGACGGCGTCGTGGCGGGGAAAGCTGCGCATGGTGGGGCTCACCGTCACGGCGACGGTGACCAGCGCGATGGCACCTGCGCACACCAGAACCGCGCCGGTCCCGGACAGCGTCTGCACGAGGATGCCGCCGAACGCTGGTCCTGCCGCGGCGGAGAGCCCGGCGATCACCCCCATCACCCCGGTCAGACGGCCCCGGAGCCGGT
This sequence comes from Candidatus Melainabacteria bacterium, assembly GCA_963780635.1. Lineage (GTDB taxonomy): Bacteria > Actinomycetota > Actinomycetes > Mycobacteriales > Pseudonocardiaceae > DATEPR01. The sequence goes on along the minus strand of CAWACW010000010.1, from coordinate 634,804 downwards.
CCGGGGTGAGCAACAGTTGGTAGGTGTTGATGGTCGTGTTGGCCGTCGGCGGCAACAGTGCCACGCCCACGAACAGCGCTCCCAGCACGTAACCGCTGTGGATGAACACGGCCAGCGGGGTGAGCGCGGTCAGCACCCAGAACACGGCGATGATCGACACGTACGGGGTCAGCACCTTGTACAGGCGCGGCGCGAGCAGGGCGCCGACGATGCCGCCCACACCGAGCATCGCCGCCATGACGCCGATCTGCCCGGAGGGCACTCCCCTGTCCCTGGCCAGAACCACGATCACGATGTAGTAGGCGGAGAAGAAGAAGTTCAGCACCACCGCGCACAGCACGGTGACCCGCACGTGCCGCTGCTGCCACACCCAGCGCAGGCCTTCCCGCATCTCGCGCCCGAAGTGGCCCTCCTCGTGCTCGACCGCGACGGGTTGGGGCACCCGGACGAACAGCAGCAGCACGAACGACACGGCGTGGGCCAGCACGTCGGCCGCGAACGGCACCAGCCTGCCCACCGCGAACAGGAACCCGCCGGCCGCGGTGCCGGACAGCTGGCCGAGCGAGCCCCGGGCGGCGTTCATCGCGACGGCGGTGGACAGCTGATCGTTGGGCACGATCCGGGCCAGTGACGCGGCCTCTGCTGGCGCGAACAACGCCCTGGCACCACCGATCACGGCCGCGACCGCGACCATCTGCGCCACGCCGGCCACCTGGAACCACAGGGTGACCACCAGACTGGCCACGGCGAGCACCTGCGCGGCCTCGCAGGAGAGCATGATCTTCTTGCGGTTCCACCGGTCCACCAGCGCGCCGGCCGGCAATCCCGCGACCAACTGGGCCATCGCGTCCACGCCCAGCACCAGCCCGGACACCGCAGGCGAGCCGGTGAGCGCGAGCACCAGCAGCGGGAACGCGATCATCGTGGCGCTGAACCCGCCGTCGGCGAGGGCCTGGCTGGACCACAGCAAGTGGTAGTTCCGGTTGCGCAACAGCGGAACGGCGGCCGTGTCCGACACAGGCGACGGGGTGGGCCCGCTCATGACGTCGGCCGGCAGTCGTCGGCGATGTGCCGCAGGGTGTCCGCGAAGACGTCCACGACCGACTCGATGGTCGCGCGGTCGTGCAGGTCGGGCTGGTGGATCCAGGAGAAGACCATCTGCCCGTCCTGCACCGCACCCACCACGTCCAGCACGTGGGAGTTGTGTTCGGCGGGGTCGTGGTCCTGACCGAGCGAGGAGTGCGAGCCCCGGTAGAGGCCGTCGTCGCTCTCGCCCGCCGTGCCGTCCCACTGCCCGAGATAGTTGAACGCGATCCGCGGTGTCCAGCCGTCGCCGGCCAGGCGCTCCCGTGCGGCCGGGGATCCCAGGTCGCGCAGCGCTCCGAAGCCGAGTCCGTTGCCGGGCACCGACCGCAGTTGCTTGCGGACCGACCTGACCAGGTCGCGCCAGCTCGGTCGGTCCCCGTCCGGCACGGTGAGCACAACGGGGAAGATCGTGGTGAACCAGCCGACGGTCCGGGTCAGGTCGACGTCGTCCAGGATCTCCTCCCTGCCATGGCCCTCCAGGTCGATCGACACGGTGGTGCGATCGGTCCACCTGCTCAACGCCCAGGCGAGCGCGCTGAGCAGGATGTCGTTGATCCGCGTGCGGTACGCGGCCGGCGCGCTCCGCAGCAGCGCGTCGGTGTCCTCGGCGCTCAACGTCACCGTCACCACGTCCGTGGGGCCGACCGGACCGTCCGTCTCCGGGTGGTCCAGCGGCGGCTCCCACACGTCGGTCGCACCCGCCCAGTGGCCCAGTTCGTCGTCGAGGCCGCCCGCCGCGACGTGCTCACCGAGCCGGATCGACCAGTCCCGGAACGACGTCGTCCTGGCGCCGAGGTCGATGTCCGTACCGGTCGCCGCCTGCCGGTAGGCAGTGTCCAGGTCCTCCAGCAGGATGCGCCAGGACACGCCGTCGACCACGAGGTGGTGCGCGGTCAGGAACAGGTGCGGTGCGGTGCCGTCGTCCGTGGTGAACAGCACCGCCTTGAGCAGCGGGCCGTGCGCCAGTTCGAAACCGGCATGGGTCTCGTCGGCGATCCGCTCCATCTCGGCAGGCCGGTCCTCGGGCGGCACACGGGTCAGGTCGTGCCGCCGCAGCAGTTCGGCCGGCTCGTCCGCCATGTCGTACTGCTGCCACCGGCCGTCCGCCTCGTCGAACCGCATCCGCAGCGCGTCGTGCTGGGTCCACAGCGCACCCAGCGCCCGTTCCAGGGCGTCGGTGCGCACATCGTCCGCGAGCCGGACGATGGCCGACTGGTTGAAGTGCGCCGGGTTGACCGTGTGGGTGCGGAAGAACCAGTGCTGGATCGGGGTCAGCGGTACCGCGCCCACGACAGGTCCGTCGCTGGGCCCCTCCCCCGGCACGCCGTGCGCGGCGACTTCGGGAGCGAGCACGTCGATGCTCTGGTGCAGGAACAGGTCCTTGGACGTCAGCCGCAGACCTGCCTGCCGTGCCCTGGACACCACCTGCATGCTGAGAATGGAGTCGCCACCCAGCTCGAAGAAGTTGTCCCGGATGCCGACCCTGGCCAGCCCGAGCACCCGCGCCCAGATGTCGGTGAGCGCCCGCTCGGTCGGGTCGGTCGGCGCCACGTAGGGCACGTCGGGTTCGGCCACCGCGACCAGCGACGGTAGCGCCCCGCGGTCCACCTTGCCGGTCGCACCGATCGGCAGCGCGTCCAGCGCCAGGAACGCCGAGGGCACCATGTAGTCCGGCAGCGAACGGCCCGCGTGCTCGCGCAGCACGGCGGTGGACGGCGCGGTGGCACCTCGTGTCGGCACCACGTAACCGGCCAGCCGTCGGTGCCCGGACTCCTCCGTGCGCACGACCACCACGGCCTCGGCGACGTCCGGATGCCGGGTCAGCGTCGCCTCGATCTCGCCGAGCTCGATGCGGAATCCGCGGATCTTCACCTGGTCGTCGGATCGCCCGACGAACTCCAGCACACCGCCGGGCCGCCACCTGACCACGTCCCCCGTGCGGTACATCCGGCCACCGGCCGGGCCGAACGGGTCGGCGACGAACCGGTCGGCGGTCAAGCCCGGCCGGTGCAGATAACCTCGGGCCAGCCCGGCACCCGCGACATACAGCTCCCCGGCGACGCCGATCGGCACCGGGCGCAGGTCGCCGTCCAGGACGTAGGTCCGGGTGTTCCAGATCGGCCTGCCGATCGGCGGGGTGCCGGTACCGGTCAGCGGGTCGCTCCAGGTGGCCACCACGGTGGACTCGGTCGGCCCGTACGCGTTGATCATCCGGCGGCCCGGCGCCCATCTGGCGACCAGGTCGGCGGAGCAGGCGTCACCGCCCACCACCAGCGTCCGGAAGTCGGGCAGCGGCACGTCCGGCAGCGTGGCCAGCGCGGCGGGCGGGATCAGCGCGTGCGTCACACGGCGTTCCACGAGCACGTCGGCGAGCTGTTCGCCGACCAGCGGACCGGCAGGCGGCACGACGAGGGTGGCACCCGATGGCAGACACATGCACAGCTCCAGCACCGACGCGTCGAAGCTCGGCGACGAGAACTCCAGCACCCGGTCACCGGGTCCGACGTCGAACCGGTCGGCCTCCGCGGCCGCGAACGAGGCGAGCCCGTGGTGGGTCACCACGACGCCCTTCGGTCGGCCGGTCGAGCCGGACGTATAGATCACATAGGCAGGCTGCGCGACCGAGGTCGGCGCCAGCCGGTCGGCGTCGGTGAGATCGTCCGCCGGCATGGCGGACACGGCGGCCAGCACGTCCCGATCGTCCAACGCCAGCGTCGGGGTGTCGGTCAGCGCGAGGTGCGCGACCGCGTTCCTGGTGGTCAACACCAGCGCAGGCGACGCGTCGGCGACCATGAACGCGATCCGCTCGGCCGGGTGGGCGGGGTCCAGCGGCAGGAACGCACCGCCTGCCTTGAGCACCGCGAGTTGCGTGACCACGATCCCGATCGAGCGGGTCAGCGCGAGCGCGACGATGCTCTCCGGACCGACACCGCGACCGACCAGCACCCTGGCCAACCGGTTGGCCCGCGCGTTGAGTTCCGCGTAGGTGACGGTCGAATCACCCGGCTCAGCCAGCAGTGCCACGGCGTCGGGTGTCTGCCGGACCCGCGCCTCGACCAGTTCGCCGAACGTGGTCGCCGGAATGTCGCGTGCCGTGTCGTTCCACTCCACCAGCACCCGGCGGCGTTCGTCGTCGGGCAGCAGCGGCAGCCGCGCAACCGGCCGGTGCGGATCGGCCGCGATGCCGTCCAGCAGGACCACCAGGTGTTCGGCCAGCCGTGCGACGGTGGCGTGGTCGAACAGATCGGTGTTGTAGGTCAACGCGATCCGGAGGCCGCCGTCGTACTCCTGGAACTCCACGGTGATGTCGAAGTTGGCGGTGGTGGTGGGCACCTCCACATCCTCAACCCGCAGGCCGGGCATCGCGGGTGGCTCCTGCGGGGTGTTCTGCAGGATCACCAGCACCTGGAACAGCGGCGTCCGGCTGGTGTCCCGTTCCGGTGCGACCGCGTCCACCACCCGCTCGAACGGCACGTCCTGATGCGCGAACGCATCGCGGACGACACCCGTCACATCGTGCAGGAAGTCGGTGAACGGCAGCGCGCCGTCGATCCGCGAGCGGAGCACCATGGTCTGCACGAAGAACCCGACCAGACCCTCCAGTTCGGCGCGGTCCCGGCCGGACGTGATCGTCCCGACCGCCACGTCGTCCTGACCTGCCCAGCGGCCGAGCAACAGCTGACATGCGGCGACCAGGGTGCTGAACAGGGTTGTCTCGCCGGCTCTGCTGAGCCGGCCGAGTGCCGCGGTCGTCTCGGCTGAGATCGTGCCTTCCCAGACGTCACCCACGACGGTCCGGACCCGCGGCCTCGGCCGGTCGGTCGGCAGCTCCAGCGGCGCCAGGTCGGCGAGCTGGTCGCGCCAGTACGCGAGCTGATCGTCCATAGTGGATCCGGAGAGCAACTCACGCTGCCAGGCGGCGTAGTCCGCGTACCGCAGCGGGAGCGGCGGCAGGTCGGCCGGCACGCCGTCGCGCGCCGCCCGGTACAGCGCACCCACTTCGGCAGCGACGATCCCGTTGGACCAGCCGTCGGTGACGATGTGGTGCACCGCGAGCGTCAGCACGTGCTCGCGGGGACTCAGCCGCAGCAGGGTCGGCCGCAGCAGCGGCCCGACCCGCAGGTCGAAGGCACGCCTGCCCTCGGCGGCCAGCAGGCCGGCCAGTTCGGCTTCCCGTTGTGCGGCAGGCAGGTGGGTCAGGTCGAGCACCGGCACCGCGACCCGCGCTGGTGGATGTACCACCTGCACGCCGATGCCGTCGGACTCGTCGAACGTGGTGCGGAGGGACTCGTGCCGTGCGACGAGGGCGGTGAACGCGTCGGCGAGGGCGGGCACGTCCAGGTCGCCGTGCAACCGCACGGTCGCCGAGGTGACGTACTCGCTGCCGCCCGGCTCGAACTGGTCGAGGAACCACAGTCGCTGCTGCGCGAACGACTGCGGGATCGCACCGTCGCCGGTCAGCACCGGGATGTCGTCGGCGCGGGCCGCCGTGACGGCCGTCGCGAGACCGGCCACCGTGGGTGTGGTGAACAGTGCGCGCGGCGAGATCGTCGCACCGCACTCGGCCAGCACCCTGGACACCAGGCGGATCGAGCTGATCGAGTCGCCGCCCAGCTCGAAGAAGTTGTCCAGCACTCCGACCTTCGGCACACCGAGCAGTTCGGCCCAGATGTCGGCCAGCGTGCGCTCCAGGTCGGTGCGCGGCGCGACGTACCTGTCCTCGGGCACGGCCGGCGTGCCGGGATCGGGCAGCGACCGCCGGTCCACCTTGCCGTTGCGGTTGAGCGGCAACTGGTCCAGCACCACGAACGCCGAGGGCACCATATAGGTCGGCAGCAGCTCCGCGACATGAGCGCGGACGTCCGCCTCGACCACGTCGGCACCGGGCCGCGCGACCAGGTAGGCCACCAGCCGGGCGGTGCCCGACGGGTCCCGGCGCACGGCGACCACGGCCTGCGCGACCGCGTGGTAGCCGGACAGCGCCACCTCGATCTCGCCCAGTTCGATGCGGAACCCGCGCAGCTTGACCTGGTCGTCGGCCCGGCCGCCGAACTCCAGCAGACCGTCCGCGGTCCACCGGACGACATCCCCGGTGCGGTACATCCGCGTGCCGGGCGCGCCGAAGGGGTCGGCCACGAACCGTTCCGCCGTTGCGCCCGGCCGACCGAGATAACCCCGGCCCAGGCCGGCGCCCGCGATGTGCAGTTCGCCGTACACGCCCAGCGGCACGAGGCGGAGATCGGCGTCCAGCACGTAGGTCCGCATCGCGTCCAACGGCCGTCCGATCGGTATCGACTCCGGTACCGGTGCCGATGCGTCCACCCGGTGCGTTGTCGCGAACGTCGTGGTCTCCGTGGGGCCGTAACCGTCGACGACGGTGATCCCCTGGCACGCGGCCACAACCTGCCGTACAGCGACCGGCGGCACGACGTCACCGCCGGTCCACACCTCACTGACTCCGGCGAGACACCCCGGGTCCTCCTGGGCGACCAGCCGGAACAGTCCCGCGGTGAGCCACAGCGCTGTCACGTCGAGATCGGCCAGCATCCGCACGGTCACGTCCGGAGCGGGCGGCAGCACGACCTGACCGCCGCCCAGCAGCGGCACCCACAACTCGTAGGTGGACGCGTCGAACGCCAGCGGCGAGTGGGCGAGCACCCGCCGATGGGCGCCGTTGGTGAACCGGCTGTCGGTTGCCAGCGCAACGATGTCGCCGTGGGTCACGGCCACCCCCTTCGGAGTGCCGGTTGACCCGGACGTGTACATGACGTAGGCGAGGTGGTCGGCACCGAGCGGGACGTGCGGATCATCGGCGGGCCCCTCGACGTCGACGTCCTGTCGGGTCAGGCGCACGGTGGGCGCGGCCTCGGCCAGCACGGCGGCCACCCGCTGCTCGGGTGCGCGCAGGTCGACCGGCACGTACGCGGCGCCTGCCTTGAGCACCGCGAGTTCGGCGACGACGTGTTCGACCGACGGCTCCATCAACAGCGCGACGCGGTCCTCGACACCCACTCCTAGCCCGAGCAGGTGGTGCGCCAGCCGATTGGCCCTGCTGTCCAATTCGGCGTAGGACAGGATCTCATCGCCGCTGGTCACGGCCGGTGCGTCCGGGTCTCGCCGGACCTGCGTCGCGAACAGCTCGGGCACCGAGACCGACAGCGGCGGTGATCCGACGCCGAAGGACACGGCCAGCGCGCGGGCCTGCTCGTCGGCGGACAGCCATGCGATCGTCCGCAGTGGACTGTCCGGCGCCGCCGTGAACGACGCCAGCACGGTGCGCAGTCGAGCCACCATCGCACGCATGGAGCCCGCGTCGAACAGCGCCGGGTCGTAGGACAGGTCGAAGCTCAGCACGTCGTCGAGGGACACCCGCAGACACAGCGGGAAACTGGTCGCGTTCGACGCTCCGACGTCGAGCACCGTCGGCGTGCCCGGCACGCCCTGCTCGCCGATCGGGTAGTTCTCGAACACGACCATGCTGTCGAACAGGTTCTGGCCGGCCGCGACCCCGCTCAGAGCCTGGATCCTGGTCAGCGCGACGAAGTCGAACGCACGGGACTCGCTCTGCTCGTCCTGCAACGCCCGCAGCCATTCGGTGGCCGGCTGGTCGGCCGCCACGCGGGCCCTGGTGGGCACCGTGTTGATGAACATGCCCAGCATCGACTCGACACCGGGTAGTTCGGCCGGCCGACCGGACACCGTGGTACCGAACAGCACGTCGCGTTCACCGCTGTAACGGGACAGCAGCAGCGCCCACGCACCCTGCACGACGGTGTTGACCGTCAGCGCACCGCTCCCGGCGACCTCGCGCAGCCGCGCCGTGTCCTCGACGGGCAGTGCGATCTGGACCGATTCGACGGACCGCGCACGGTGCGCCTCGACCGGCGACCGGTCGTACGGCAACGGTGTTGGCGCGTCCACATCGGACACCAGTGCACGCCAGTAGCCGTCCGCGGCGGCCGTGTCGTTGGTGGCCAGCCAGTCCAGGTAGTCCCGGAACGGCGGGCGCGGTGGTCCGGTGGGCAGGCCCGCGTAGAGCGTGCAGACGTCGGCGAACACCTGGGCGGCACTCCAGCCGTCCAGCACGACGTGATGCGAGGTCCAGATCACCAGGACTTCGTCCGGTGACAGGGTCACGATGGTGATGCGCAGCAGTGGCCCCGCCGCGAGGTCGAACCCGGTTCGCGCATCCGCCGCGATGATCGCGTCCACGTCCGCACCGGCATCGTGATATGCCACCGGCACTGTCATGTGCCGCTCGACCACCTGGACCGGCTGGTCCATGTCCTGCCAGGCCAGCCTGATGCGCAGGGCAGGAGTGCGGTCGACCACGTGCTGCCAGGCCTGGCCGAGCCGCCGAGGGTCGCGTACCCCGGACAGCCGGATCCGGACCTGGTCCTGGTAGGCGGTCGGGTCGCCGTCCACGAGGCTGTGGAACAGCATCCCGGCCTGCAACGGCGTCAGCGGATACACGTCCTCGACATCCCGGCCGTCACCGACGATCCGATCCAACTGCGGGATCGTCACTGTCGCCAGTGGGAAGTCGGACGGCGTGCGACCGCCGACGCCCGGCTGGGCGCAGTGCTCGACGATCTCGCGCAGTGCGGTCAGGAACCCATCGGCGAGGTCGCGCACTGTCTGCTCGTCGTGCACCTCGGTGGAATAGGTCCAACCCAGTTCCAGCACACCGTCGGACACCATGCCGACGACGTCGATCAGGTACTCACGGACGCGGTCGTGGTCGATGTCCTCGCCGATGCTCCCCGGCCACCCCCGATACAGGCCGGTGGAATCGCCGTCGGTCCACTGGCCGTGGTAGTTGAACCCGACGGCGGGCGCGGGCATGGCCGCCAGTGCCTCGCCGGACGGTGCCAGGTGGCGCAGGGCACCGTAGCTCAGCCCCCTGTTGGGGATCGCCCGCAACTGTTCCTTGACCGATCGCAGCACTGTGCCCCAGTCGCGGGACGCGGGCAGGTCCAGCCGGACGGGGAACTCGGCCGTGAACCAACCCACTGTGCGCGACAGGTCGACGTCGTCCAGGATCTCCTCGCGGCCGTGGCCCTCCATGCCGATCACGACCCGGTCGTCGCCGGTCCAGCGGGTCACCACAACGCCCAGCGCGCTCAGCAGCACGTCGTTGACCTGCGTCCGGTATACGTCGGGCACCTTGCGCAGCAGGGCATCGGTGTCCTCGCGGTCCAGCCGCACGGACAGTGTCGCGCTGGTGCCGACGGTGTTCGCCCCGTGCCGGTCGACCGGGATCTCCCCCGCGTCGCACCCGGCCCAGTGGTCCAGGTCGGCGTCGAAGCCACCGGCACGCGCGTGCTCGGCGATCCGGTGCGCCCACTGACCGAACGAGGTCGTCCTCGGGCCGAGGTCGACAGCGACTCCTGCCGTCACGGCGCGCAGCGCCGTTGCCAGGTCGCCGAGCAGGATGCGCCAGGACACACCGTCGACCACCAGGTGGTGGACGGTCCAGAACAGCCGTGGCGCGGAGCCGTCGTCGAAGGTGAACAGCACCGCGGCGGACAGCGGGCCGTCAGTGACGTGCAGCGACCGCTGGGCGGCCGTCGCGATCTCATGCATGGCGTCCGTGTCCACGGTCGCCATGCGGTGCACGCGCAGCCCGTTACCGACGTCAGGCACGGTCTCCTGCTGCCACCGGCCGGCCACCCTGGTGAACCGGCTGCGCAGGGCGTCGTGGTGCGCCACCACGGCGTCGAACGCGGTGTTGAGCTCCGCGATGTCCACGGCCGGGTCCAGTTCGGCCAGCGTGGACATCGTGAAGTGGTGCGGATCGGGCTGGTCGGAGTCCAGCAGCCAACTCTGGATCGGGGTCAGCGGTGCGGGGCCTGCGATCACGGACGCCTCGACAAGCCCCGGAGTGGCAGCGCCGACGGCCCTGGCCAGCTCGGCGACGGTCTGGTGGCGGAACACGTCCTTCGAGGTCAACCGGAGGCCGGCCGCCCGTGCCCTGGACACGACCTGGATGCTCAGGATCGAGTCACCGCCGAGCGCGAAGAAGTTGTCATCGGCCCCGACCCGCTCCAGGCCCAGCACGTCCGCCCACACGTCGGCCAGCTGCCGCTCGACCGGCGTGCTGGGTGCCACCCAGCGGTCGTGGTCGGTTGCGGGAGTCGGCTTCGGCAGGGCCGCGCGGTCCAGCTTTCCGTTGCTGGTGGCGGGCAACGCCGGCAGCGCCACGAACACCGATGGCACCAGATGGTCCGGCACGCTGTGTCGCAGCCAGGCCCGCAGTTCGGCGAAGTCGGTGCCGGGCACGACGTAGGCCACGAGTCGCCGGTATCCGTCGTCCTCCCGGACCACCACGGCCGCGTCGGCGACATCGGGGTGCCTGCGCAGCACGGCCTCGATCTCACCGGGCTCGACCCGGAAGCCACGAATCTTGACCTGTTCGTCGGTGCGACCGAGGTACTCCAGTTGGCTCGCGGTGTTCCAGCGGACGCGGTCACCCGTCACGTACAGCCGGGAGCCGGGCGGCCCGAACGGGTTGGCGCGGAACCGGTCGGCGGTCAGGCCGGGCCGGTTCAGGTAGCCCTGTGCCAACTGTGGTCCCGCCAGGTACAGCTGGCCGGGCACGCCGGTAGGTGTCGGGCGTAGCCGGTCGTCCAGGACGTAGGCGCGCACGTTCGCGGTGGGCCTGCCGATCACCGGGGTCGCGTGATCGGTCGTCGCTGCCAGCAGGGCGTCCACCGTGAATTCGGTGGGCCCGTATGCGTTGTACGTGGTGACCCCGGGTGTCTCGGCCAGTGACCGCCACAGGTCCGGGTCCACGGCCTCGCCGCCGAGCACCAGCATGGACGGCCGGTGACCCGATCCGGTGAGCAGGCCGGCGTGCAGCAGTTGCTGCACGTAGGAGGGTGTCGAGTTGACCAGGTCGATATGGCGGTCCGTCACATAGCCGACCAAAGCGTCCACGTCGGACCTCAGGTCGGCGTCGATCAGGTGCAGTTCGTGGCCGTCGACCATCAGCAGCAGACACTCCCACGACGCGTCGAAGGAGAACGACGCGGTCAGTGCGACCCGCAGGGTCGCATCGGTCGCGAAGTCGCCGCTGTGGTGGTGCGCGAGGGCGTTGAGGCCGCGATGGGTGATGACGACGCCCTTGGGGCGGCCGGTCGAGCCGGAGGTGTAGATGACGTAGGCGGCACCGTCCGGATCGAGCCGGACCGGCAGCTCGCCCTGGCCTGCCTCGATGTCCGTCTCGGTGAGGACCAGCGTCGGTCGCGCGTCGGCGAGGACGAACTCGATCCGGTCGGCCGGGTCGCCGGGATCGATCGGCAGGTAGGCAGCTCCGGTCCTGAGCACGGCCAGTATCGCCACGACCATGTCGGCGGTTCTGGGCAACAACAGTGCGACGAGGCGCCCCGGTCGGGCTCCTCGGGCGACCAGTGCGCGGGCCAGCTCGTCGGCTCGGGCGTCCAACTGGCCGAAGCTCAGCGCGGTGTCGCCGAAGACCAGCGCCGTCGCATCGGGCGTCGCGGCCACCTGGGCGGCGAACCGGTCGACGAAGGTGGTGTCCGGCAGATCCCGTGCGGTGGCGTTCCGGTCGACCACCAGCGTGTGCCGCTCGGCATCGGTGAGCAGCGGCAGGTCGTCCACGCGACGGTCCGGGTCGGCGGCGACACCGGCCAGCAGCACACCGAGGTGACCGATGAGCCGATCGACGGTGGCCGCGTCGAACAGGTCGGTGTTGTAGTTGACCAGGCCGCGCAGGTGGTCGCCGTGCTCCTCGAACTCGACGCTCGCGTCGAATGCCGACGTGGTCGTCGGCAACGGCAGTTCTGTCGCGTCCAGCCCGGTCAGTGTCGGCAGCCCGTTGCCCACGTTCTGCAGGGTGACCATGACCTGGAACAGTGGTGACCGACTGGTGTCGCGTTCCGGCGCGACCTCGTCCACCACCCGCTCGAACGGCACGTCCTGATGGGCGAACGCCGCCAGCACGGTGTCGCGGACGTCGGCCAGCAGCTGACGGAACGTGGCCGTTCCGTCCACTCCGGACCTCAGTACGATGGTGTTGACGAACAGGCCGGCCAGTCGTTGCACCTCACTGTGCTCGCGGCCGGAGCTGACCGTGCCGACCGCCACGTCGTCCTGACCTGCCCAGCGGCGCAGCAGCAGCTGACAACAGGCGACCAGGGTCATGAACAGCGTCGTGTCCCTGCCGCGTCCCAGTTCGCGCAGCGCCGCGGTCACGTCGGCGGGGACCGTGAACTCGCGCACCGCGCCGTTCGTGGTCTGCTCGGCAGGCCGGGGCCGGTCGGTGGGCAGTTCCAGTGGCGCCACACCGGACAGCTGACCGCGCCAGTAGGCGAGTTGACCGTCCAGCGCGTCGGAGGCGAACCTGTCCCGCTGCCACACGGCGAAGTCCGCGTACTGCACGGGCAGGGCGGGTAGCGTGGCCGCCCCGTTGTAGAGCGCGGCCAGTTCCTCGGCCAGTACACCGACCGACCAGCCGTCGGTGATGATGTGGTGCATCGACAGGGTCAGCGCGTGCTCGTCGGGGGCCAGCCGGACCACCCTGGTCCGCAGCAGCGGGCCGCGGGCCAGGTCGAACGGGCTCTCGTCGGTCAGGCCGTCGGCCTGCTCTGCGACCGTCACGATCGCCTCGGCCGGCGGATGCACGACCTGCCGGGGTTTCCCGTCCACCGACTCGAACGTGGTGCGCAGCGACTCGTGTCGGCTGATCAGGCCGGTCATCGCGCGACGCAGGGCCGTCATGTCCAGCTCGCCACGTAGCCGGACCGCGAACACGGTCACGTACTCGGTGGCGTCCGGGTCGAACTCGGACAGGAACCACAACCGCTGCTGGGCGAAGGACAACGGTAGGTCGCGATCCCGGCCGACGGCGGTGATGGCGGACAGCGCGGGACGTTCCGTGTCCGACGACAGCTCGGCGGCCAGGCCGGTGACGGTCGGCCGTTCGAACAGCACGCGCGGCGAAAGCTCGACGCCGAACGCGGCCCGCAGCCGGGACGTCACCCGGATGCTGAGGATGGAGTCGCCGCCGAGGTCGAAGAAGTTGCCGTCGGCACCGATCCTCGGTACATCCAGCACATCCGCCCAGATCTGCGCGACCACACGTTCGGCCTCGGTCTCAGGCTCGCGGTACCCGACGTCCTCGGTGGTCGTGGTCTCGATCGCCGCCAGTGCCTTACGGTCCAGCTTTCCGTTTCGGGTCAACGGGAGAACGTCCACGGGCACGAGTACGCCGGGCACCATGTAGTCCGGCAGCCACTCGGTCAGGCGCGCGCGGAACTCGGCCGTGGCCGGCAATCCCCCACCGGGCGTGGGCACCAGGTAGGCGACCAGCCGTGCGGTGTCCGGACCGTCCTGTCTGGCGACCACACCGGCGGACGCCACCTCCGGCAGGCGCAGCAGCGCGGCCTCGACCTCACCGAGCTCGATCCGGAAACCACGCACCTTCACCTGGTCGTCGGCACGACCCAGGTACTCCAGCGTCGCGCCGTCGGTCCAGCGGGCCATGTCACCAGTGCGGTACATGCGGGTGCCGGCCGGACCGAACGGGTCGGCCACGAACCGGTCCGCGGTGAGACCTGGCCGGTTGAGGTAACCGCGGGCCAGGCCCGCGCCCGCCACGAACATCTCCCCCGCGACACCGACCGGCACCGGGTACAGGTCCTGGTCCAGGACGTAGACCCGCAGGTCGGGCAGGCCGATCCCGATGTCGCCCGCCGACGAGGTGTCGGCGGCGGCCAGCGCCGTCTCGGTGACGTGCACGGTCGTCTCGGTGATGCCGTACATGTTGACCAGCAGTGGGGCGTTCTCGGCGTGCCGGTCGTACCAGTCGGTCAGCCTGCGCGCGTCCAGTGCCTCGCCGCCGAACACCACGTACCGCAGTGCCAGCGGCAGCTCCAGTTCCGCATCGGCGCGTACCAGTTGGTAGAACGCGGACGGTGTCTGGTTGAGCACCGTGACGCGCTCGTCGGACAGCAGCCGCAGGAAGTCCAGCGGTGACCTGGACACCGCATGCGGCACGACCACGAGACGACCGCCGTGCAGCAGCGGACCCCAGATCTCCCAGACCGAGAAGTCGAAGGCATAGGAGTGGAACAGCGTCCACACGTCGTGCTCGTCGAACGCGAACCGATCGCCGGCGGCCGCGAACAGCCGGGTGACGTTGGAATGCGGAACCACGACGCCCTTGGGCACACCGGTCGACCCGGACGTGTAGATCACGTAGGCCGGACTGTCCGGAGTGGACATGATCGGCGGGTCGGTGTCCGGCCCGTCGCCGTGCACGAGCAGGGAGGGCACCGCACCGGAGCCGGCTTCCGTGGTCACCAGCGCGACGGGGGCGCTGTCCGCGAGCATCGCGGCCATCCGCTCCGGCGGCGCGTCCGGGTCGATGGGCAGGTACGCGGCACCGGACTTCAGCACGCCGAGCACGGCGACCACGAGACTCGTCGTCCTGGGCAGGGCCAGCGCGACGATCCGCTCCGGCCCGGCGCCCAGTTCGATCAGCCGGTGCGCCAGCCGGTTGGCGGCGACGTTCAGTTCCGTGTAGCTGAGCGTGGCGCCGTCGCAGGTCACCGCAGGGGCATCCGGGAACGCGGCCACGCTGCGGCCGAACAGGTCCAGCAGCGTCGGCGCCGGCAGGTCCGCGGCCATGCCGTTGTACTCGACCAGAACCTGGTGGCGTTGCTGGTCGGACAGCCACGGCACCCGTGCGACCGGGCGGGCTGGATCCTCGGCGATACCGAGCAGCAGTGCCGCCAGCTGGTCGGCCAGCCGCCGTGCGGTGGTGCCGTCGAACAGGCTCGGGTCGTAGGCGAGCTCGTAGCCGAGCCGGTCGGTGACGTAGGCACGCAGGATGAGCGGGAAGTTGGTGCTGTCCAGCGCGTCGACCTCGCGCAGCCGGATCCCGGCCTCGGTGGCCGCCCGCTCGTCGAACGGGTAGTTCTCGAACGCGACGATGCTGTCGAACAGGTGCTGGCCCGACGGCACGTCGCTCCAGGCCTGTAGCTGGGTCAGGGACACGAAGTCGAACCGGCGGGATTCGGCCTGCTCGGCCTGTAATCGCCGCAACCACGCCAGCATCGGCTCCGCGTGGTCGATCCGTGCCCTGGTGGGCACTGTGTTGATGAACATGCCGACCACGGAGTCCACGTCCGGCAGTTCGTCCGGCCGGCCGGACACCGTGGCACCGAACACCACGTCACGGTCGCCGCTGTGCCGCGCCAGCAGCAATGCCCACGCGGCCTGCACGATCGTGTTCACGGTCAGGCCGTTGCGCTGTGCTGCCTGCCGCACCAGCTCGGACTCAGCCGGCGAGAGCGCGACGCGGACACTGACGCTCGACCGGGTGCGGTGCGCGGTCGCGGGCGTGCGGTCGACCGGCAGTGGCGTCGGCCCGGTGACACCGGCGAGCACTTCCCGCCAGTGTGTCTCGGCCACGGCCATGTCCTGTCGGGACAGCCATGCGAGGTAGTCCCGGAACGGCCTGCGGTTCGGCACTCTCGCCGCCCTGTCGTGCACGACGGCCGCGTACTGCTCGCAGAGCTCGGTGAACACCTGGGCCAGGCTCCAGCCGTCCAGCACGACGTGGTGCGAGGTCCAGACCATCAGTACCTGGTCGTGCGCGAGTGCCACCACGGCCACCCGCATCAGCGGCGGCCGGGCCAGGTCCATGGTCACGGCGAGGTCCGCCGCGACCAGTCGGTCCAGCTCGACGGCCCGCTCGTCGTCGGACAGGCCACGCCAGTCGTACTGGGTGACCGCAACCGTGGCGTGGCGGTGCACGACCTGCACCGGCTCGTCCATGCCCTGCCACACCAGACCGGTGCGCAGCGCCTGGGTATGGTCCACCACGCGTTGCCACGCCGTGGCCAGCGCGATCGGATCGGTGACACCGTCCAGCAGCATCCTGGCCTGGTCGACGTACACGTCCTGGTCGGTGTCCACCAGGCTGTGGAACAGCATCCCGGACTGCAACGGGGTCAGCGGATAGATGTCCTCCACCTCGCGACCGTCGCCGACCAGGGTGTCCACCGCCGCCTGGCTCAGCCGGGCGAGCGGGAAGTCCGACGGGGTCCGGCCACCTGCGTCCGGCCGCGCGCAGTGCTCCACCACGGCGATCAGGGCGTCGCATACCGACTCGGCGAGCCCGCGCACCGTGGCCTCGTCGTAGATCTGGTCGGAGTACAGCCAGGTCATCTCCAGCCGGCCGTTGCTGACCAGACCGGCCACGTCCAGCAGGTAGGTGTTCGGCTCATCCCCGGCCAGGTCGACACCGCCACCGTCGCGGCGCTCTCCGAACAGACCACCGTCGGCCGACGGGGTGTCCCACTGGCCGTGGTAGTTGAAACAGATCTGTGGCAACGGATCGGCGGTCACCCTCGGCCGCAGGTAGCGCAGTGCCTCGTAGCTCAGGCCGCGGTGCGGCACGGCCCGGATCTGCTCCTTGACCGACTTCAGGATCTCGCCCCAGCCGCCGTCGGTCGGTACCCGCAGCGCCAACGGGAACTGCGTGGTGAACCAGCCGACGGTCCTGGACAGGTCGGTCCCGTCCAGGATGTCCTCCCTGCCGTGGCCTTCCAACGCGATCAACACGCGCTGCTGACCCGTCCAGTCGGCCAGCACCCGGCCCACGGCGCTGAGCAGCACGTCGTTGACCTGCGTCCGGTAGACGTCGGGCACCCTACGGAGCAACGCGTCGGTGTGATCGGTGTCCAGAGCGACGGTGATCGTCTTCGTGGAGCCGGCGGTGTTCACGCCGTCGTGGTCGGTCGGCAGTTCGACCGGACCGTCGGCGGAGACCTCGTCCCAGTACGCGATGTCGCCGTCCAGGCCGCCGGCCGTGACGTGAGCGTCCAGCCGGTGCGCCCACTGGGCGAACGGTGTACTGGCCGGGTCGAGGCTTACCGGCAGACCGGCGGCGGCCTGCGCGTAGCCGGTCTCGATGTCGCCGAGCAGCAGGCGCAGGGACACTCCGTCCACGACGAGGTGGTGCACCGCGAGGAACAGCAGCGGCTGCTGTCCGGGACCGGTGTCGAACAGGGTGGCCGCGACCATTCGGCCGGTGTCCAGGTCCAGTCCGGCGCGTCCCGCGTTCGCGGCCGCCTCGACGGCGGCGCGCTGTCCGGCTCCGGTCAGCGTGGACAGGTCGCGGGTCTGCAGGACGCCGGTCGGCGGCTGTTCGGTAACCTCCTGGCGCCACTGCCCGTCGGCCTGGAAGAACCTGGTGTGCAGGGCGTCGTGCTGGGCGAGCACGGCGTCCACGGCTGCTGCGAGCGCGTCGGCTTCCACATCGCGCGCCACCTCCACCAGCATGGACATGGTGAAGTGGCGCAGCGGACCGTGGGTGGCGAACAACCAGTGCTGGATCGGGGTCAACGGGGCGGGTCCGGCGATCAGTGGGCGTTCGGCGACCGGTACGGCCGCGGTGCCCAGCGCGGCGGCCAGATCACCGATCGTCTGGTGCAGGAAGATGTCCCGCGAGGTCAGCATGATGCCGGCCCTGCGTGCCATGGCGACGAGCTGGATGCTCAGGATTGAGTCGCCGCCGAGCCCGAAGAAGTTGTCGTCGATGCCGACGTGTGGCGCGCCCAGCACGTCCGACCAGATCTCGGCGAGCTGCTGCTGTACGTGGGTGCGAGGTACGACGTAGCCGGTGTGCCCGGACGGCGGTGCGTCGATCGCGGGCAGCGCGCGCCGGTCGACCTTGCCGTTGGCGGTCAGCGGCACGCTGTCGATGGCCGGGAACGCGCTGGGCACCAGGTAGTCGGGCAGGGTGCGCAGCAAGGCGGCGCGCAGATCGGCCGCGGTCGGTGCCGGTGCGCTCGCCGGGACGACGTAGGCCACCAGCCGTCGGTGGCCACGCTCGTCCTGGTGCGCGACCACGACCGCTTCGGCGACGGTGTCCAGCGCGGTCAGCGCGGACTCGACCTCGCCGGGTTCGATGCGGAAGCCGCGGATCTTGACCTGGTCGTCCGCGCGGCCCCGATACTCCAGGGTGCCGTCGGCGGTCCAGCGGACCACGTCGCCGGTCCGGTACATCCGGCCGCCGGGCGCACCGAACGGGTCGGCGACGAACCGGTCGGCGGTCAGGCCCGGCCGGTGCAGGTAGCCGCGGGCTACCTGGGGTCCGGCGATGTGCAGTTCGCCGTACACTCCGACCGGCGTCGGAGCACCCTGGTCGTCCAGGACGTAGGCCCGCAGGTTGCGCAGCGGTCGCCCGACGGACGGCCTGCTCCCCTCCACCCGGCAGGACAGCGCGTCCACCGTGGCCTCGGTGGGACCGTAGAAGTTGTACGCGGCAGTGGATTCCGAGGCGGCCAGCTCCTGCCACAGGTCCTCGCTCAGCGCCTCGCCACCCAGCATCAGCACCGCGGGACGGTGGCCGCCGGTGCTGAGCAGGCCGGCCGGCAGGAGTTGGCGCAGGTACGTCGGGGTGAGGTCGAGGAAGTCGATGCGGTGCCGTGCGACGTAGTCCACGAGGGCGTCCGCGTCCATCCGGACGGCGTCCTCGATGACGTGCAGTTCGTGGCCGTCCGCGAGCAGGACCGGCCCCTCCAGGGACGTGTCGAAGGAGAACACGGCGGTGGTGGCGACCCGCATCGGTCGGCCCACCTCCGCCGCGAAATCGCCTCTGTGATTGACCAGCAGGTTCACCAGGCCGCGGTGCTCGACCGTCACGCCCTTGGGCTGCCCGGTCGAGCCGGACGTGTAGATGACGTAGGCGGCGTTGTCGGCGGACAGTGGCCCGAGCCGGTCCCGGTCGGTCAGGTCACCGGCCGGGCACAGGTGTACGGCGGCCAGTGTCTGGGGGGCGTCCAGCACGACTTCGCCGTGCGCCAGTCCGGTGCGGTCGGCCGTGGTCAGCACCAGGGTCGGCCGGGCATCGGCGAGCAGGAAATCCAGTCGCTCCGGTGGCAGGCTCGGGTCGACCGGCAGGTACACAGCACCGGCCTTGAACACGGCGAACAACGCCACGATCAGGTCCGCTGTGCGCGGCAGCGCCAACGCCACCAGCCGTTCCGGGCCGGCACCGAGCGCGACGAGGTGGCGGGCCAGCCGGTTGGCGGCGGCGTTCAGCTCGGCGAAGGTCATGGTGGTCGGTCCGACCACCAGCGCCCGCCGGTCGGGGGTCCGGGCGGCCTGCGCCTCGAACAACTGACCGACGGTGGTCGCGGGGATGTCCAGCGCGGTGTCGTTCCAGTCCACCAGCAGTTGGTCGCGCTCTGCACCGACGACGAACGGCACTCGGTCCACCGATTGGTCCGGATCGGTGACCAGTGCCTCGAACAGCACTGCGATGTGCTGTGACATGCGGACGATCGTGTCGTGGTCGAACAGGTCGCTGTTGTACTCGATGGAGGCGGCCAGGCCCTCCGGTCTCCGTTGGAATTCCAGCGTCAGGTCGAAGTTGGACGACCGCCGGGCCACCTCGACCTGCGTCGTGTGCAGGCCTGCGAACTCCGGCTGTTCGCCGAGGGCGCCGTGCAGCAGCACCATCACGTCGAACAGCGGGTTGCGGCTCGGGTCGCGGTCGATCCGCAGCGCCTCGACGACCTTCTCGAACGGCGCCTCGTCGTGCGCGAACGCGTCCAGCACCGTGGTCTTCACGGAATCCAGCAGCTCGGCGAACGTACCGTCCACATCGGACCGTAAGACGATCGTGTTGACGAAGAACCCGACCACCCGCTCCAGCTCGGGGCGGCCGCGGCCTGCGACGACGGTGCCCAGCGCGATGTCCCGCTGCCCGGTGTACCGGGCGAACAGCACCTGGCAGGCACGCGACCAGGACGGTGAACAGGGTGGTGTCGTGGCCACGGGCCAGCTCGGCGAGCCGGTCGGCCACATCCGTGCCGAGGGTGAAGTCGTGGACGGCTCCGGTCGAGGTCCGCACGCCGGGCCTCGGCCGGTCGGTCGGCAGCTCCAGCGGGTGCGTGTCGGCCAGCGTGCCGCGCCAGTACGCGAGGTGGTCGTCCATCACCGGGCCAGCCAGCCGTTCGCGCTGCCACACGGCGAAGTCCGGGTACTGCACGGCCAGTTCGGGCAGCTCGACCGACTCGCCACGGACCGCGCCGCCGTAGAGCGCGCTCAACTCCTGTGTCAGCACACCCATCGACCAGCCATCGGTGACGATGTGGTGCGTCGTGATCAGCAGGACGTGGTCGTCCTCGGCGACCCGCACCAGGACCGCCCGCACCAGCGGGCCCCGGCGCAGGTCGAACGGCTTGGCGTACTCGCCGGACAGCACGTCCGCGACACCGTCGTCCTCGGCGGCCACGATCGGCAGCGGAACGTCCATCGACGCGTGGACGACCTGCACGGCGGTGCCGTCCCGGTCGTCCACCGTGGTGCGCAACGACTCGTGTCGGCGTACCAGGCCTGCCAGCGACTCCGCCAGCGCCGGTACGTCCGGCCTGCCGTCCAGCCGTAGGCAGACAGCGCTGTTGTACTCGGGGTCGCCGGGCCGGAACTGGTCGAGGAACCACAGGCGCTGCTGGGAGAACGACAACGGCAACGGGGTGTCCCGATCGGCCCTCGGGATGACGTCCGAGGGCCGCGCCCGCCCGGCCAGCCTGCGCTTGAGCTGTGCCCGCAGTTCCTCGGGCAGTGCGTCGATCCTGCTCCGCTTCGATGACGTCATCGCAGTTCCACCACTGTTTCGTAGTTCGGTGTGTTCAGCCGAGTCGGGTCCGACGGTGCCGTCGGGGTGTCAGTGCACGGCCTGCCTGCGACCTGCGACCCGCCCACCCGTCTGCAGGCCGCGCACCCGTCCGGTGGCGGAGTCCCAGAGGAACCGGCCACCGAGTACACGCCGACCGGAAGCAGGCTCGCGCACCGAGAACACGCCGTCGCGGTGCAGCATCAGACCGGGGTAGACCTCGCCGCCGACCACCAGCGCCGCCGTGCGCGCGTCCCGGACGTCGACCCGGTACTCCATGTCGCCGTTGGCGTAGTGACCGGACAGCTCGCCGGGCATCGCCAAGGGCCGCTCCAGCGAGCCGGTGTCGTAGTCGCCCACCGGGATACCGCCGTCTCTCAGTCGACTGAGCAGGTCCTCCCACAGGGCGGCACCGGTGTTGGCGTTGGTCGTCAACGCCACGACCCGGCCGCTGTTCGGTTCGATCCGCAGGTGGCAGGACGTGCCGTCGGCGGTGCCGTCGTGGCCGACCCAGTCCCCCACCGGGTCCCGGAACAGCGCGAGGCCAAGGCCCCAGCCGTCGGCGAGACCGAACGGCTCGACGCCGGGCACCGGGGACCGCATGTGGTGGAACTCGTCGACATCGACGAGTTCCGAGACGGTGGCGTCGACGTTGAACTGTGTCCGGCCGAAGGCAACCAGGTCCTGTGCGCTCAACGCGAGCGCGCCGGCCGGCGCCTGGACGGGAGTAATCGTCTGCTGCACCGGCACCACTGACGCCCCGACGGTATGGCCACTGAGGAACGAGTCGTCCGCGTCCGGACCGGCCACGAACGACGGTTCGATCTTCAGCGGACCGAGCAACAGCGTGCTCACGGCGTCCGACCAGGTCATCCCCGTGATGCGTTCGATGAGCCTGCCGACCAGCACGTAGCCGATGTTCGAGTAGGAGAATCCGGCGCCCGGCGGCTGGACGAGGCGCAGGTCCCGACAGGTCATCAGGTAGCCACGCGGGGACACGCTCGGATCGCCGACACTGGCCGGCAGGCCGCTGGTGTGGCTGAGCACCTGACGGGCGGTCAGTGTGCCGGCGTGGTCACCCGGACCGGATCCCAGCTCGGGCAGGTGTTCACCGAGCGGGTCGTCCAGATCCAGGTCGCCGTCGGACACCAGCAGCATGGCCAGCGCGGCGGTGAACGCCTTGGTGATCGAGCCCACCGGGATCTTCGCGTCGGACTCGACGTGGGCGCCGGTGGCGCTCGCGGTGACCGACATGGTGCGGCCATCGATGTGGACGGCCAACTGGGCGGCCGGCACACCGTGCTCCCTGGTCAGATCGGCCAGGATCGCGTCGAGCCGTTGAGCGTCGCTCCCGGCTCCGTTCACCGGAAAATCACGGAAAATGTGCATGAGAGTAAGCCTCCCTCGACGAGATATGGTCGTGATGTGACTGATGAGCCGACTGTTCAGCCGACCCACGAGTCCGCAATGCGACATCGACAATTCCGCAAAACTGCACCTTCGCGGATCGCGGTCACACATCCGCGGCTGTGATGATCTTCCCACGCGGATGATCTGAACGCCGGCAGGTCCGATTTACCGGAACAGTGCGGGATATCACACGCGCGGGTACTCCATTCATGATGTGCCGTCCCCTCCCAGGTCGTGCGCGCCTGCCGACGCGAGTCCTTCGAGTTCCTCCAGGATCTTCTCCTCGATCAGCTCGGCCAGCGCGGACACCGTCCGGGTCGTCATCACGTCCCGCGGGGTGACATCAACGCCGAAGGCGGCTCGGGCCGAGGCGGCAACACCCAGACTGCGCACGGAGTCACCGCCCAGAGCGAAGAAGCTGTCGTCCACACTGATCAGGTGCACCCCCAGCACCTCGGCCCAGATGTCCGCGAGCACCTGTTCGGTTTCGGTGACCGGCGGCACATGACGGGAGCCGGACGGCTCCGGCGCCACGGGTTCTGGCAGTGCCTTGCGATCCAGTTTCCCGTTCGGGCTCAAGGGCAAACTCTCCAGCACCACAAATGACGCCGGCATCATATGTTCAGGCAGTGCCCGACCCACCATCGACCGTACGCCGTCCAATTGTGGCGAATGCCCGGGAATGGCGACCAGATAAGCGATGAGGCGTTTGACGCCCGATTCGTCCTGGTGTGCCGTCACGACCGCTTCACCAATATCGGAATGACTCCGCAGGACGGCTTCGATCTCGCCTGGTTCCACCCGGAAACCGCGGATCTTTACCTGGTCGTCGGACCTGCCGAGGAATTCCAGGTTCCTGTCGTCGCGCCACCGGACGAGGTCACCCGTCCGGTACATCCGGGTACCGGGTGTGCCGAACGGATCGGCCACGAACCGGTCGGCGGTCAACCCTGGCCGATCCAGATAACCCCTGGCCAGGCTCGGTCCTGCCACGTACAGGTCACCTTCGGCGCCGAGCGGGACCACCCGTAGCGCCCCGTCCAGCACGTACACCCTGGTGTTCCAGATCGGCCCGCCGATCGGCGGCACCGCACCGGGCACCAGCGGTGCGCTCCACGTCGCCACCACGGTGGCCTCGGTTGGCCCGTAGGCGTTGACCATGTCCCGGCCCGGCGCCCAGCGGTCCACCAGTTCGACGGTGCAGGCGTCCCCGCCGACCACCAGGGTCCGGAACTCCGGCAACGCGATGTCCGGCACGGTGGCCATGGCCACCGGCGGGATCAACGCGTGTGTCACACCCCGGGTCACCAGCACCTCGCCGAGCTGTTCACCCAGCAGCGGACCGATCGGCGGCACGACCAGCGCCGCACCCGCCGGCAGCGACATGCACAGTTCCAGCACCGACGCGTCGAAGCTCGGCGACGAGAACTGCAGCACCCGGTCGCCCGGTCGGACGTCGAACCGGTCCACCTCGGCGGCCGAGAAGCCGGCCATACCGGCGTGCGTGACGACGACACCCTTGGGACGGCCGGTGGAACCGGACGTGTAGATCACGTACGCCGGATGCGCAGGCGAGATCGGCACGTCCGGTGCGGAGTCGAACCCCTCGGTCGTGTCGATGCTGTCCAACAGCAGGGTGTCCATGCCGTCCACCGGCGGCAGGTGCTCGGCGAACTCACTCGTGGTGAGCACCATCGCCGGCCGCGCGTCGGTGAGCATGAACGCGATCCGTTCCGCCGGGTAGGCCGGATCGACCGGCAGGTATGCCGCGCCGGAGCGCAGCACGGCGAGCTGCGCCACGATGATCTCCGGCGATCGGGGCAGTGCGAGCGCGATGATCCGCTCCGGCCCGGCACCGCGGGCCACCAGCAGCGCGGCCAGTTGGTCGGCGCGCGCGTCCAGTTCGGCGAACGTCACCGTGCCCTGGTCGGACAGCACGGCGGCCGCGTCCGGGGTGCGGCCGGTCTGCGCCCGGACCAGGTCGGACAGGGTCGTGAACTCGACATCGTGGCCGGTGTCGTTGAACTCGGTCAGCAGGCGGTCGCGTTCCTGCTCGGACAGGATGTCGATGTGGCCGACGGGTCGGTCCGGGTCGGCCACCAACGACTCCAGCACCCGGGCGAGCTGGTCGGTCAGTCGTGCCACGGTCGCCACGTCGAACAACGCCGGGTCGTAGCCGAGGCCGAGGGACAACCGCGGGCCCGGGGCCACGACGACGCTCAGCGCGTAGTTGGTCATCTCCAACGCCTGTAGCTCACGCAGTTGGAGCCCGTGCTGGGCGACATCGTCACTGTTGACCGGGTAGTTCTCGAACACGACGATGCTGTCGAAGAGGTCGACCCCGCCGTCGATCCCGCTCCACGCCTGCAACCTGGTCAGCGGCAGGTGTTCGAACCGGCGGGACTCGGCCTGCGCGGCCTGGACCTGCCGCAGCCAGTCCACCACCGGCTCCGTGTCGGGCACGGTGATCCGCACCGGCAGGGTGTTGATGAAGATGCCGGTGATGTCGTTCACGCCGGTCAGGTCGGCGGGCCGACCGGACACGGTCGCGCCGAAGCAGACTTCGTCGCGGCCGCTGTGGCCGGCCAGCACGGTCGCCCAGGCCCCCTGCACGATCGCGTTCACGGTCAGCCCATGCTGCTTGCCGAAGTCGTACAACCGAGCCGAGGCGGCCTCGTCGATGTCGACGGTGTGCCAGTCCGACGACCGGGTCTCGTGATCGCTCATCGGGTTGCGGTCGTAGGGCAGCGGTGTCGGCTCGGTCAGGTCGGCGAGCAGACCACGCCAGTACTGCTCGGCCTGCCCGTCGTCCCGCGCACGCAGCCAGCGCACGTAGTCGGCGAACGGCCTGCGCACCGGCAACGCTCCCGCCACCGGCTCACCGCGCCGGATGGCCGCGTAGGCCGCCACGACGTCGGACAGCACCTGGAAGACACTCCAGCCGTCCAGCAGGACGTGGTGGAAGGTCCACATCACCTGCACGGACGTGTCGGACAGCCGAGCGATACCGACTCGGATCAGTGGCGCACGGCCAAGGTCCAGCCGATCGGCCCGGTCCCGGTCGAGCGCACGCCGCAGTTCCTCGGACCTATCGGCGTCCGTCCAGTCCGCATAGGACACCGGGACGGTGACGTCACGCCGCACGACCTGCAACGGCTCGGCAAGGCCCTCCCATGCGACGGCGCTGCGCAGCACGGGAGTCCGGTCCACCACGTGCTGCCAGGCCGCGCCGAGGTCACGCGCGTCCGGCACCCCGTCGAGCACGAACGTCACCTGCTCGAAGTAGACGCCCTGCTCGGCCTGGGACAGCCCGTGGAACACCATGCCGGCCTGCATGGGCGTCAGCGGATAGACATCCTCGACCGCCCGGCCGTCACCGACCAGCCGGTCCACGCCGGCCTGAGTCAATCCGGCCAACGGGAAGTCCGACGGAGTACGACCACCGGCATCCGGGGCGGCACAGTGCTCGACGATCTCGCGCAACGCCGACGCCATGTCCTCGGCCAACGCCCGGATCGTCTCGTCGCGGTGCAGGCCCTGCGAATACACCCACGTCAGGGCGAGGCACTGCTGTTCGACCCGGCCCACGACGTCCAGCACATGGGGTCGGGTCTCGTCATCGGCGACGGCCGAGTCCAGTTCGCCCCGCATGCTGAACGGCCCGCTGTCGCTGTCGAACTGGCCGAGGTAGTTGAAGCTCACCTCGGGCTCCGCCGCCGACGACACACCGTCACCGAGATAGCGCAACGCGCCGAATCCGATGCCCCGCCGAGGAACCGACCGCAGACCCTCCTTCACCGACTTGACCACATCGGCCCAGCCACCAGCCGAGCTCAACGCCACCGGGAACATCGACGTGAACCACCCCACCGTCCTGGACAGATCCACATCCCCGAACAACTCCTCGCGACCATGGCCCTCCAGGTCGACCAGACACGCTCGTCCTGCCGGTCCAGCCGCCCAGCACGCGACTCAACGCGCTCAACAGCACGTCGTTGACCTGCGTCCGATACACCCCGGGCACATCGGCCAGCAACGCCCGCGTGGTCGCCTCGTCCAACCGCACGGTCACCGACCGCGCCGACGCGACGGTGTTGACACCGTCGCTGTCCTTCGGCACGACGGCAGCGCCGTGCACCTGTGTCCAGTAGTCGCGTTCGTCGTCGAAACCGCCGGCCTCGGTGAACTCCGCCAACCGCAGCGCCCACTCCCGGAACGACGACGTCTTGGCACCCAGCGCCTTGCCGTGATACGCGGATGCCAGATCCTCCAACAGGATCCGCCACGACACACCGTCCACCACCAGGTGGTGCACGGCCAGCCGGAGCGTCTCCCCGTCCGGGGACACCTGGGCCGTGAGCATGGGTCCGTCGGCCAGATCGAGTTCGGTGCCGCGCGTGCCGCCCGCGTCCAGGTCGGCGTTGTACTGGCGCCAGCCGTCGTCGTCGCGGGTGAAGCGCATCCGTAGCGCGTCGTGGTGCGCGACCAGTGCGTCCAGTGCCTGCGTCAGTGCCTGCCGGTCCAGGTCCTTCGGCAGTTCGATGTCCACGTGCTGGTCGAAATCGTTGGGTCGGACCGGTGCCGCGTCCAGGAACCAGCGCTGGATCGGCGTGAGCGGCACGTCACCGACGGCAGGTCCCTGCTCGACCGCGACCGGTGCCGCCCTGGTCACGTTCGCGGCCAACGCTGCCACGGTCTGGTGTGCGAACAGATCACGTGGGGTCAGGTGCACGCCGGCTTGCCGGGCGCGGGACACCACCTGGATGCTGATGATCGAGTCGCCGCCGAGAGCGAAGAAGTTGTCCTCGACACCGACCTGCGCGACGCCGAGCACCTGCGCCCAGATGTCGGCGATGACGCGCTCGACATCGCCGCGAGGTGCGACGAAACCGACCCGCGCCACATCGGGGGCGGGCAGCGCGCGCCGATCGACCTTGCCGTTGGCGCTCAACGGCAGCGCGTCCAACAGCACGAACGCCGACGGGACCATGTAGTCGGGCAGGGTCGCCGAGAGGTGGTCCCGCAGCTGATCGGCGGTCACCTCACCTGCGACGACGTAGGCCACCAGCCGTTTGACGTCCTGGTCCTGCCGAACCAGGACGAGGGTCTCCCGCACACCGACGTGCGTGGCCAACGCCGACTCGATCTCGCTGAGCTCGATCCGGAACCCGCGCAGCTTCACCTGCTCGTCCGCCCGACCGACGAACTCCACGACACCGTCGGCGCGCCACCGCACCACGTCCCCGGTCCGATACATCCGCGCGCCCGGCGAACCGAACGGATCAGCGACGAACCGATCCGCCGTCAGACCAGGACGGCCCAGATAACCGCGCGCCACGCCGGCGCCGGCGATGAACAGCTCGCCGGGCACACCGACCGGCACCGGACGGAGGTCGACGTCCAGCACGTACACGGACATGTTGTCCTGCGGCCGGCCGATGGGCACCACGTCCGGCACGTCCGTACCGATCGGAATCGTGAAGTGGGTGGCGAACGTCGTGGTCTCTGTGGGTCCGTACCCGTCCACAACGGTCAGATCGGGGCACACGGCCCGCACCCGGCGCACCGCGGCGGCCGGCACGACGTCACCGCCGGTCCATACCTCCCGGACGCCCGCGAAGCACTCCGGGGACTCCTGGGCGAACAATCGGAACAACCCGGCCGTCAGCCACAACGCCGTGACATCCGCCCCGGCCAGCACGTCGGCGTCCACGTCCCCCGGTGGGGCGACGACGACACAGCCGCCGCGCAGCAGCGGCACCCACATCTCGTAGGTGGACGCGTCGAAGGCCTGACGGGGAGTGCAGTAACACCCTGCGGTGGGCATCGCCGTCGAAACAGCGGTCGAACGCCAGCGCCACGACGTCGCGATGGCGCACCGCGACACCCTTCGGGACACCGGTCGACCCGGACGTGAACATCACGTAGGCAAGGCCGTCCTCGTCCACGGTGACGTCGGGCGGGCTGTCCGCCGCGAGGGTCTCCCCCAGCACCAACGGCACGGATCGCAGCGATCGCGCCACGTGCGCCCACCGGTCGTCGGTGAGCAACACGGTCACGCCGGCGTCGTCGAGTATCGCCCGCATCCGGTCCTCGGGTGCCCGCAGGTCCAGCGGCAGGTAGGCACCGCCGGCCCGCAGGACGGCCAACTCAGCCACCACGACGTCGAGCGAGCGTTCCAGCAACAGGCCGACCGGCTGCTCGGTCGTCACACCGAGCTCGACCAACCGCGCCGCCAGCCCGTTCGCGCGACGGTCCAACTCCGCATAGCTCAACGACACGGCGCCGGCCTCGACCGCGACGGCGTCCGGCGTCCGGCGGACCTGCTGCTCGAACAGCTCGACCACCGTGCCCGACGGCAACTGGTGGCCGGTGTCGTTCCAGGAACGGAGCACCAGCTCCTGCTCGGCGTCGGTCAGGGCAGCCAGTTCGCCGATCGGTCGGTCCAGGTTCTCCGCCATGCCGTCCAGCAGCATCTCCAGTTGCACGGCGAGCCGATCGATCGTGCCGGAGTCGAACAGCGTGGGGTCGTAGTCCAGCGAGATGGACAGTTCGTCGCCTGGGTGCACCACAGCACTGAGCGGATAGCTGGTCGGCTGGAGGTCCCTGGTCTCGTGCATGCGGATGCCGTGCGAGGACAACGCCTCGTTGTCGAACGGGTAGTTCTCGAACACGAGGATGCTGTCGAACAGGTTGACCCCGCCGTCCACCTCGCTCCAGCCCTGGAGTTGAGCCAGTGGCGCGAAGTCGAACCGGCGCCCCTCGGCCTGGACGAGCTGCGAGTCCCGCAGCCAGTCCAGTATGGACACACGACTGCGCACGGACAGCCGCACCGGCAGGGTGTTGATGAACATGCCGACCATGGACTCCACGCCAGGCAGGTCCGCGGGCCGGCCGGACACGGTGGTGCCGAACACGACGTCGCGTTCCCCGCTGTAGCGGGACAGCAGCAGGCCCCACGCACCCTGGACGACGGAGTTCACGGTGAGACCGGAGCGTTGGGCCGTGTCGCGCAGCCGGTGTGACCGGTCCGCGGACAGTGCCAGCTCGACCGTCGCGCTGGACTGCGCTCCGTGTGCCTCCATCGGCTGGTGGTCGAACGGCAGCCGGGTCGGCGAATCGAAGCCGACGAGCAGTCCGCTCCAATACTCCCGCGCCCGCGAAACGTCCTGCTGACGCAGCCAGGTCAGGTAGTCACGGAACGGTGCCCTCGGCGCTATGGCGGCGGGCCGCCGCTCGACGATCGCCGCGTACTGCTCGCACACCTCGCCGAAGACCTGCGCGGCGCTCCATCCGTCCAGCAGGACGTGGTGGAACGTCCAGACCATCAGCACCTCGTCGTCGGCGACGGTCGCGATCACGAACCGCAGCAGCGGCGCCTCGGTCAGGTCGAAACCCCGAGCGCGGTCCTCCGCGAGCAGCCTGCGCAGTTCGGCCGTGCTGTCGGCGTTCCGCCAGTCCGGATAGGACACGGGCACGGTGATGTCGGGGCAGACGACCTGCAACGGCTCGTCGAATCCGTCCCAGGCGACCCGACTGCGCAGGATGGGAGTCCGGTCGACAACGCGTTGCCAGGCCTGCCCGAGTGCCCGCGCGTCGGATACCCCGGACAGCCGGAGTTGCACCTGGTTGAAGTAGGCGCCTGCCGCGCCGTCGGCAAGGCTGTGGAACACCATGCCGGCCTGCATCGGCGTCAACGGATAGACGTCCTCCACAGCCCGGCCGTCACCGACCAGCCGGTCCACGCCGGCCTGAGTCAACCCGGCCAACGGGAAGTCCGACGGAGTACGACCACCGGCACCAGGCGCCGCACAGTGCTCGACGATCTCCCGCAACGCCGACGCCATGTCCTCGGCCAACGCCCGCACCGTCTCCTCGCGATGCAGATCCTGCGAGAATACCCAGGTCAACGCGAGACAGTTCCGCTCGACACTGCCCACCACGTCCAGCACGTGGGCCCTGCGGCGGTCCGGATCCTCGTCGCCGCCGAGCATGCCGCCGTCGGCGCGGAACAGGTCGCTGTCCCAGTCGAACTGGCCGAGATAGTTGAAGCTCACCTCCGGCTCCGGCACACCGGACACACCATCACCGAGATAGCGCAACGCACCGAAACCGACGCCCCGCCGAGGAACCGACCGCAGACCCTCCTTCACCGACTTGACCACATCGGCCCAGCCACCAGCCGAGCTCAACGCCACCGGGAACATCGACGTGAACCACCCCACCGTCCTGGACAGATCCACATCCCCGAACAACTCCTCGCGACCATGACCCTCCAGGTCGACCACGACACGCGGTCCTCGACCGGTCCAGCCCCCCAGCACGCGACTCAACGCGCTCAACAGCACGTCGTTGACCTGCGTCCGATACACCCCGGGCACATCGGCCAGCAACGCCCGCGTGGTCGCCTCGTCCAACCGCACGGTCACCGACCGCTCGGTGGCGACCGTGTTGGTGCCTTCGCCGTCCCTCGGCAGCCAGGCGCTGCCGTCGACCGAAGTCCAGTACGCACGTTCGTCGTCGAAACCGCCGGCCTCGGTGAACTCCGCCAACCGCAGCGCCCACTCCCGGAACGACGACGTCTTGACGTCCAACGCCTTGCCGCGATAGGCGGATGCCAGATCCTCCAGCAGAATCCGCCACGAGACGCCGTCCACCACCAGGTGATGCGCCTCGACCCGGAGCCTGTTCCTGTCCAGCGGTTCGACTCTGATCAAGGGTCCGTCGGCCAGATCGAGATCGGTGGCGTGCGCATCGCCCGCGTCCAGGTCGGCGTTGTACTGGTGCCAGCCGCCGTCGTCGCGGGTGAAGCGCATCCGTAGCGCGTCGTGGTGCTCGATCACGGTCAGCAGGGCCGTGTGCAGTGCCTGCTCGTCCAGTGGCTCCGCGAGTTCGATGACCACCGACTGGGTGAAGCGGGTCGGATGGGTCGGTTCGGCCGCCAGGAACCAGCGTTGAATCGGCGTCAACGGCACTTCGCCGACGACCGGCTCCTGCTCGGCATGCGTCGAGGACACGTCGGCCGTGGTGGTCGGTGCCAGCGTGGCGATCGTCGGGTGGGTGAACAGGTCACCGGGCTTGAGGTACACGCCGGCCTGCCGGGCCCTGGAGACGACCTGGATGCTGAGGATCGAGTCGCC
This sequence comes from Candidatus Melainabacteria bacterium, assembly GCA_963780635.1. GTDB lineage: Bacteria > Actinomycetota > Actinomycetes > Mycobacteriales > Pseudonocardiaceae > DATEPR01. Next base: position 603,511 of record CAWACW010000010.1, on the reverse strand, counting down.
ACCCAGTTCGAAGAAGTTGTCCTCGATGCCGACCCGGTCCAGTCCCATCACCTGTGCCCAGATCTCCGCCAGCACCCGTTCGACCTCGCTGTTCGGCGGCACGAATCCCGCTCGCACGAGTTCCGGTGCGGGCAGTGCACGGCGATCGACCTTGCCGTTGGCGTTCAGCGGCAGCGCGTCCACCGTGACGAAGGCGGTCGGCACCATGTAGTCCGGCAGGATCCGGGACAGGAACTCCCGCAGCTCGGCGACGTCCAACGTCGCGTCGGATACGACGTGTGCCACCAGTCGTTTGCGGCCCGTGTCGTCCTGGAGCACGGAGACGACCGCCTCCACGACGGCATCGTGCCGCTGGATGGCGGCCTCGATCTCGCTCGGTTCGATCCGGAACCCACGCAGCTTCACCTGCTCGTCAACCCGGCCGACGAACTCCAGTTCGCCGTCGATCCGCCACCGCACCACGTCCCCGGTCCGATACATCCGGGCACCCGGCGAGCCGAACGGATCGGCGACGAACCGCTCCGCCGTCAAGCCGGGACGACCCAGATACCCACGTGCCACACCGGCACCGGCGATGAACAGCTCGCCGGGGATGCCAGGGGGTACGTGCCGAAGACTGCCGTCCAACACATGGGTTCGCAGGTTGTCCATCGGGCGGCCGATCGGCACCACATCGGGTACCTCCCGCAGCGGATGGCACGTGGCGAACGTCGTGGTCTCCGTCGGGCCGTACACGTCCACCACTGTCAACTCCGGACAGGCCGCCATCACACGACGCAGGGCGGCCGCAGGCACGACGTCACCGCCGGTCCACACCTCCCGCAGGCCCGCGAAGCACCCGGGGGACTCCTGGGCGAACAGCCGGAACAGCCCGATGGTCAGGAACATCGCCGTCACGTCGGCCGAGGCCACCACATCCGCGTCGATGTCCCCCGGCGGCGCGACGACGACACAACCGCCCCGCAGCAACGGCACCCACACCTCGTAGGTGGACGCGTCGAAGGCCAACGGCGAATGCAGCAACACCCTGCGATGGGCATCGCCGAAGCGCCGGTCGAAGGCCAGCGACACGATGTCGCTGTGCCGCACCGCGACACCCTTCGGCACACCGGTCGACCCGGACGTGAACATCACGTACGCCAGGCCGTCCGGATAGCCGAGCACGTTCGGCGCGGAGTCGGACTCCGGCCGATCGGTGAGCACCAGTGGAGCGGCGTGCACCGCCCGCGCGGTGGATTCCCACCGTGCGTCGGTCAGCAACACCGACACTCCGGCGTCGTGCAGAATCGTCCGCATCCGGTCCTGTGGCGCGCGGACGTCGAGCGGGACGTACGCGCCGCCTGCCTTCAGCACGGCGAGCTGCGCGACCACCACGTCGGCCGAACGCTCCAGCAGCAGGCCGACCGCGTGCTCCGCGCCGACACCCAGCTCGACCAGCCGAGCGGCCAAGCCGTTGGCACGGCGGTCCAGTTCCGTGTAGGTCAGCGACTCATCGGCCGCCGAGACCGCGACGGCGTCCGGTGTCCGCGACACCTGGTCGGCGAACAGGTGCGTGACGGTGCCAGAGGGCACGTCGTGCGCGGTGTCGTTCCACCGCACGGTGACCTGGTCGCGCTGGGCGTCGGTGAGCATGGTCAGTTCGCCGACTGACCCACGCGGGTTCGCCGCGATGCCGGTCAGCAGCAGCTCCAGGTGCTCGGCCAACCGCTCGATGGTGGCCGTGTCGAACAGTTTCGGGTCGTAGCCGAACTCCAGCGACAACCGCTCGCCGGGGTCGGCGACCAGGCTGAGCGGATAGTTGGTGGTCTCCACGGCGGCCAGTTCGGTGATGCCGAGATCGTCGCCGACCGGGTAGTTCTCGAAGACCACGATGCTGTCGAACAGGGCGGCCCGCTCCGGCAGGTTGCTCAGCGACCGGAGTTGCGACGTGGACACATAGTCGTACCGGCGGGCATCTGCCTGTGCGACCTGTAGTTCGCGCAACCAGTCCAGGAGGTCGGCGCCGTCGCGGACGTCGACAGCGACCGGCAGCGTGGTGATGAAGATGCCCGCGATGTCGCCCGCGCCCACCAGGTCGGCCGGGCGGCCGGACACGGTGACGCCGAAGCACGACGTCCTGCCGGCCGCCGTAACGGGACAGCAGGATCGCCCATGCGCCCTGCACGAGCGTGTTCAGCGTCAGTCCGTTGTGCTGCGCGACGTCGTTGAGCGGTGCGGCGGGCAGACTGATCCTGATCGACGCCGTCGACTCGGCCTCGTGTGCCCCGGCCGGCTGCCGGTCGAAGGGCAGCGGCGTCGGCTCGGCCAGTTCAGCCAGCGCGTGCCGCCAGTAGTCGGTGGCCTCGGTCTGGTCCTGATCGGCCAACCAGGCCAGGTAGTCCCGGAACGGCCGCCGGACCGGCAGTTCCGCCGGCACGCCCCGGTCCAGGGCCGTATGGCACGCGAGCAGGTCGGACAGGACCTGGAAGACGCTCCAGCCGTCCAACAGCAGGTGGTGGAAGGTCCACAGCACCGTGACCCTGGTCGGTGAGAGCCGTGCCAGCACGACCCGCATCAACGGTGCCGAGGTCACGTCGAGACCGTCGGCGCGGTCGGCGGCGAGCAGGGCCGCGAGTTCCCGGCCGCGTTCGTCCTCGGTCAGGCCGGTCCAGTCCAGGATCCGGACCGGCACGGTGACCTGACGCAGCACGACCTGGATCGGCTCGGTGACGCCCTCCCACACGATGTGGCCGCGCAGGACGGGCGTGCGGTCGACCACCTGCTGCCAGGCGGACGCCAGCACCGCCGGGTCCCGGATGTCGTCCAGCCCGAACGTCAACTGCTGGAAGTACGCACCCTGTCCACCACGCGCGAGCCGGTGGAACACCATGCCGGCCTGTGTGGCCGTCAGGGGGTAGATGTCCTCGACCGTGTCGCCCCGTCCGACGATGGTGTCCACGGTGGACTGATCGATGCGGGTCAACGGGAAGTCCGACGGCGTGCGGCCACCCGCGTCGGGCCGGCGGCAGTGATCGATGATCTGACGAAGCCCGTCGGCCATCTCCCGTGCCACGTTGTCCACAGTGGACTCACTGTGCAGGTGGTCGGAATAGAACCAGTCGAACACCAGGCAGCCGTCGGCCAGTCTGCCGACGACGTCGATCGCGTGCGGGCGGATCGCCGCCGGGTCCTGGGACAGTTCCAGGGGCGTGTGCAGGCCACGGTAGAGCTCGGCGGACAGGTCGAACTGGCCGAGGTAGTTGAACGCGATGTCCGGCTGGGCGGCCGAATCCAGGTCGCGGTCGCCGAGGTAGCGCAGCATTCCGTAGGACAGGCCACGCGACGGTATCCCCCGCAGCCGTTCCTTCGTCGTCTTGAGCGTCGTGCCCCAGTCGCGTCCGGTGCCCTCCAACGCCACCGGGAAGATCGTGGTGAACCAGCCGACGGTCCTGGACAGGTCCACACCGTCGAAACGGTCCTCGCGGCCGTGGCCCTCCAGGTCCACCAGCACGCGGTCCCGCCCGGTCCAGCCGCCGAGCGCTCGGCCGAGCGCGCTCAACAGCACGTCGTTGACCTGCGTGTGGTAGGCGGCCGGCACGTCCTGGAGCAGGGCGCGGGTCTCCTCGACGGTCAACCGGACGCTGACCGACCGGGTCGACGCAGCCGTGTTCGGCCCGTCGCCGTCCCTCGGCACCCGGTACGCGCCGTCCAGCCCGGTCCAGTGGTCCAGGTCGTGCGTGGCGGAGTCGTCGGACAGCAGGTGTGCCCACTCCTGCAACGACGTGGTGCGCCGCCCCAGGTCGACGCGCGCACCGCGTAATGCCTGGTGGAAGGCGGTGTTCAGGTCGTCCAGCAGGATGCGCCAGGACACGCCGTCCACCACGAGGTGGTGCACGGCGAGCAGCAGCACCGCCCGCTCGGACAGGACCGCCCTGAACAGCGGTCCCTCGGCGAGATCCAGGCTCGCGCACAGCTCGTCCATGGTCTGCTCGCCGTGCTCCAGCGGGTCGGCCTGCGCCGCCGGTGCCACATACTGCCGCCAACCGCCGTCGGTGCGCTCGAACCGTGTGCGCAGCGCGTCGTGGTGCTCGACCAGCGCTGTCAGGGCGGCACGCAGTGCTGATTCGTCCACATCGGACGACAGTTGGACGGCAAGGGACTGGGCGAAGTGTGCCGGCCGGGTCGGCCCGGGGTCGAGGAACCAGTGCTGGATCGGGGTGAGCGGCACGTCGCCGGCCACCGGGCCGCGCTCCACCTCGACGGCGGCCACGGCACCCACGTGCGGTGCCAGCGCGGCGATCGTCTGGTGCAGGAACACGTCCTTGGACGTCAGCAGGAGTCCGGCGGCGCGAGCGCCGGAGACGAGCTGGATGATCAGGATGGAGTCGCCGCCGAGGGTGAAGAAGTTGTCCTCGACTCCGACCTCGGCGATGCCCAGCACCCGTGACCAGATGTCCACCAGCGCGCGCTCGATGTCGGTGCGCGGCGCGACATGGCCGCTGGTCGAGCCCCATTCCGGGGCCGGCAGCGCGGCGCGGTCCAGCTTTCCGCTCGGGTTCAACGGCAGTCGGTCGAGGCGCACGAACGCGGACGGCACCATGTAGCCGGGCAGGCTCTGCCCGAGGAACGACCGCAGTTCCGCCGTGTCCACGCCGGCGTCCGCGACCACGTAGGCGACCAGGCGTTTGTGGCCGGACTCCTCCTCGCGAGCCACCACGACCGTCTCGGTCAGGTCGGGGTGCCGCAGCAGCGCCGTCTCGACCTCGCCGAGCTCGATCCGGAAGCCGCGGATCTTCACCTGGTGGTCGGCCCGGCCCAGGTAGGCCAACTCGCCGTGCGCGGTCCACCGGACCACGTCACCCGTGCGGTACATCCGCGCGCCGGGCGTACCGAACGGGTCGGCCACGAACCGGTCGGCGGTCAAACCCGGCCGGTCGAGGTAGCCGCGGGCCAGGCCGCGACCACCGAGGTACAGCTCGCCGGACACCCCGACCGGCACCGGACGCAGTCCGCCGTCCAGCACGTACGTCCTGGTGTTGGCGACGGGATGCCCGATCGGGGGCGTGCGATCACCGCACGGGCCTTCGGCGTACCAGGCGGTGGCGTAGACGGTGGCCTCGGTGGGGCCGTAGATGTTGGCGATCCGGCTGCCCGGCAGGGCGGCCTGCACGTCGCGCGCCACGCGGCCGGTCAGTGCCTCGCCCGCCAGCACCACGCGGTCGGTGACCAGCGGGAGCCGGTCCTCGTGCGAGCAGGTTCGCGAACGCGGACGGCACACCGCTGACCAGGCTGGCCCGCCGAGGACCGGTCGCGTGGTCGGCGAGTGACAGGACGTTCTCGACGACCTCGATGCTGCCGCCGACGGTGAGCGGGGCGAAGATCTCGAACACGGAGACGTCGAAGTTCAGCGACGTGGAGGCGACGACCCTGGCCAGGCCGTCGGCGCCGAAGTCGCGGGCCGCCCAGGTCATCAGGTCGGCGACGCTCTGGTGCGCGACGACGACGCCCTTGGGTCGACCGGTGGAACCGGACGTGTAGATGACGTAGGCGGGCTGAGCGGGTCGGATCGGACCGTTGCGCTCGGCGTCGGTCACGTTGTCGGTCGACCGCGCCTCGTCCGGATCGTCCATGACCAGACTCGGGGCGTCGCCGGGGAGAACCGCGTCTGCGGTGGTCAGCGCCAGGACGGGTCGGGCGTCGGCCAGCATCATGGCGATGCGGTCGGACGGGTAGTTCGGGTCGATCGGCAGGTACGCGGCACCCGACTTGAGCACCGCGAACAGGGCCACGACCAGGCGTTCCGAGCGCGGCAGCGCGAGCGCCACGAACCGTTCCGGCCCCGCGCCGTGCTCGATGAGCATCCTGGCCAGCCGGTTGGCCTGCTCGTTGAGATCGGCGTACGTCAGCTCCCGGTCGCCGCACACCACTGCGATCGCGCCCGGCGTGCTGGCCGCCTGGGCCTCGAACAGCTCCGGCAGGGTGCCGGCCGGTGCGGACTCGTCGGTCTCGTTCCACTCCTCCAGCACGCGGTGCCGTTCGGCGTGATCGAGCATCGGCAGTTCGCCGAGCGTGCGACGGGGGTCCTCGGCGATACCGGTCAGCAGGACCGTCAGGTGGTTGGCCAGCCGGTCGATCGTGGTGGCGTCGAACAGGTCGGTGCTGTACTCGATCACCAGTGCCAGTGAGTCCGGTCGGGGCAGGAACTCGACCACGAGGTCGAACCGGGCACGCGGCCGGGGCAGGTCGTACTCGGTGATGCGCAGTCCGTCGGCCGAGCGGGGCGGGACCATCGCGGTCTGCAACACCACCAGCGCCTGCACCAGCGGCGTCCGGCTGGCGTCCCGCTCCGGCCGCAGCCGGTCGACGACCTGGTCGAAGGGCACGTCGCCGTGCGCGAACGCCTCCAGCACGGTCTCCCGCACCGAACCGAGGAAGTCGGTGAACGGCTGGTCGGGCTCGGTGGCCGAGCGCAGCACCAGCGTGTTGACGAAGAAGCCGACCAGCGACTCCAGTTCGACGTGGTCGCGCCCGGACACCACCGTGCCGACGGCGACGTCCCGTTGGTTGGTGTAGCGGGACAGCAGCACCTGGACGGCGGCGGTCAGCGTCATGAACAGCGTGGCACCGCTGTCCTGCCCGACGGCGCCCAGCGTGCGAACGAGTTCGGCGGGCAGCTCGTGGCGGTGGATCGCGCCGGCCGTGGTGCGTACCTGCGGGCGGGGCCGATCGGTCGGCAGGTCCAGTGGCGCCAGGCCGCGCAGGGTGTCCGCCCAGTAGTCGAGTTGCCCGGTGACCAGCTCGTCGGAGAGGTGTTCTCGTTGCCAGACGGCGAAGTCCGGGTACTGGAGCGGCAGGGCCGGCAGCGTTGGCCCGCTCCCGTAGAGCTGGACCAGCTCGTCCACCAGCACGCCCACCGACCATCCGTCGGTGACGATGTGGTGTTGGCAGAGCAGTAACACGTGGTCGTCGTCGGCCAATCGGACCAGGGTGGCCCGGGTCAACGGGCCGCCCCGCAGGTCGAACGGCTGATCCAGTTCGGCGGCGAGTGCGACGTCGAGTCCATCTTCCGTGGACACGGCGATCTGGCGCAGTGGGACACGGCCGTGCGCGGACACCACCTGGACGCCGTCGCCGTCGACCGTGCCGAACGTCGTACGCAGTGACTCGTGTCGTTGTGCCAGGGCGTCCAGGGCAGCCTTGACGGCGACCTCGTCGACGTGACCGCGCATCCGCAGCGCGACACCGGTGTTGTACTCGGTGCTGCCGGGGGTCAGGTCGTCCAACAGCCACAGTCGCCGCTGAGCGGGCGAGATCGGCGTCACCGGTCCTCGGGTGGACGGCAGGATGCGGCCGTCCAGGGCATCCGGACCGTCCGGGAGCAGAGCCGCGAGGTCACCCACGGTCCTGGCGTCGAAGACCGCCCTGCCGGGCAGGCCGACACCGAAGGTCTCCCGGATACGGGACAACACCCTGGCGCCGAGCACCGAGTCGCCGCCGAGTTCGAAGAAGTCGTCGGCCATGCCGACGTCCCGTATCCCCAGCAGTTCGCCCCACATCTGGGCGACCGCCCGTTCCCGCTCGGTGCGAGGGGCGACGTAACCCGGCTCCGCCGTGCGGTCCAGCTGCGGCGCCGGTAGCGCGCTGTGATCGAGCTTTCCGTTGGGGCTACGGGGAAACGCGTCGATGATGACGAACGCGGAGGGGATCATGTGGTCGGGCAGCCGTTGGGTCAGGGCGGTGCGTAATCGGATCGGCGTGGGTAACGCGCCGTCGACGGGCACCACGTAGGCCACCAGTCGCCGCACTCCCGGTGTGTCCTCGCGCGGGATCACCACCGCGTCGCCGACATCCGCCTGGCCGCGCAGCACGGCCTCGATCTCGCCGGGCTCGATCCGGAATCCCCGGATCTTCACCTGGCGATCGGCCCGTCCGACGAACTCCAGCTCACCCATTGCCGTCCAGCGAACGACGTCGCCCGTCCGGTACATCCTGGCGCCGGGCGCGCCGAACGGATCGGCCACGAAACGGTCCGCGGTGAGACCCGGTCGACGCAGGTAGCCGCGGGCCAACCCGGCGCCTGTCACGTACATCTCCCCCGGCACCCCGACCGGCACCGGTCGTAGGTCGGCGTCGAGCACGTAGACGCGGGTGTTCCAGATCGGCCTGCCGATCGGCGGTACACCGCCCGCGCCGAGCGGATCGCTCCAGGTCGAGACCACCGTCGACTCGGTGGGACCGTAGGAGTTGATCATGGTCCGGCCCGGTGCCCAGCGGGCGACCATGGCGGGCGTGCACGCGTCACCGCCGACGGTCAGCATGCGGAAGTCGGGCAGCGGCAGGGCGGGCAGCGTGGCGAGGGCGACCGGCGGGATCAGCGCGTGTGTGACCCGTTGCCGGGCGAGCACGTCGGCGAGGTGGTCACCGAGCAGCGGGCCTGCGTCCGGGATCACGAGGGCGGCGCCGGCAGGCAGGGACATGCAGAGTTCGAGGATCGACGCGTCGAAACTGGGGGACGAAAACTGCAACACACGGTCGCCCGGCCGGACCTGGTACCGGTCGATCTCGGCCGCCGAGAAACTGGCCAGACCCGCGTGTGAGACGACGACGCCCTTGGGTCGACCGGTGGAGCCCGACGTGTAGATCACGTAGGCCCGGTGCGCAGGCAACAGCGGACACAACCGGTCGGCATCGGTCAGGTCGGTGTCGGCGGTCTCACTCTGGCCCGCGCTGCCGCTCAGGTCGGTGTCGGCGCGGCCCGCCTCGGTCCTGCCCGCTTCGCCGCTGTCGGTCGGGGCGCTGTCGGTCGGGGCGATCGTCGTTGGTTCGTCCAGTAGAAGCAGTCCAGTGTCCGCTGGTAGCGGAAGCGTTGGTGCGATGGCCAGGAGCGTGATCAGCTGTGTCGGACGCGCATCGGTCAGCATGAACGCGATCCGGTCCGCCGGGTACGCGGGGTCGACCGGCAGGAAGGCCGCGCCTGCCTTGGCCACCGCGAGTTGGGCGACGACGAGGTCGACCGAGCGCGGCAGGGCCAGCGCGACGATGTGTTCCGGTCCCGCGCCGCGCCGGACCAGCAGTCGCGCGAGCACGTTGGCGCGGCTGTTGAGGGCGTCGAAACTGACGGCGGCGTCCCCGGAGAGCAGCGCTGTGGCCGTCGGGGTGCGCGCGGCCTGGCGCTCGAACAGTTCCGCCAGCGTGGCGGGGGCGATGTCGTGTGCGGTGTCGTTCCAGTCGACGAGGATCCGGTGCCGCTCGTCCTCGGTCAGGACGTCGATGTCGCACAGCACCGTCTTGGGGTCGGCGACGATCTGGTCCAGCACATGGCCAAGGTGTCGCGCCAAGCCCTCGATCGTGGCTGCGTCGAACTCCCCGGACTCGTACTCGAACGTCATGGTCGCGCCGTCGCGTCTGAGCAGCAGACCGTCGAACAGCACGTCGCGCACGTCGCCCGCGGACCGCAGGGTCGCCAGGACACCGGCGACCAGTTCGGCAACGGTGCCGGTCAGCGGTGATCTGACCGCGAGTCGCGCACCGGTCGCCGCCAGCCGCACGGTCACCGCGATGCCGGACCGCCCGACGTACCTGGCGAGCACGATCTGCCACGCGGCCACCACGATCTCGATCCCCCGTGCCGCGACCCGTTCGGAGATCGGGAACGTCAGGTTCGCGCCGACGCCGTCGGCAGGCCCTCTGCGCCGCAATGCCGGCGGGAGGTCGTCCGACATCTGTGTGTACAGCGAAGCCAACTCCTCAGCCGCCGCGCGGACAGCACCGTCGTCCGTGATGGCATGGCCCGCGGACAGCAATACCTCGGCAGGGCCGACCGGCTGCCGGACGACGTGCACCTGCCACGGCCACGTCTCGTCGGGCTCGGTCAGGCCATCGAAAACGGGTATCGGGCTGCGCAGCCCGAGCCGACCGGCCAGTTCGTGCGCCGCCACACCGAGCGTGTCGAGGTCCGGACCACCGGCGAGACCGACAGCACAGCTGTGTCGATGCGCGAACGGGTCGTTCTTGGCCATGGTTTGCGAGCCTTTCGGTCAGCGCTGAAGTCCGACGACATACTCTCCGTTACCGACTTTCCGACAAAGTATCCAGAGGGCCGAACGTCGTTCGTGGAGAACTTTGTCCCCGCGAACGACATTTCGTGAGCCGTGCGTTCGCGCGACTACCGGCTAAGCAGTTCCCAGTGGCCCCGAGGCCCAAACATGGGATCCGCGAACTGGCCCTCATGTTGATGTTTACATCAGTCACATCCTGCTCGGAGACGTTTCCGGAAGACTGGCATTCCACAATCACCCTCAGCCCAAGGATCACGCCGATGGCATACGTCAACCATCACATGACAGGAAACACTCATCCGCTGATCTTCATCATGTTCCGACAGACCAATAGATCTGCAAAGTCGATCATCATGCCAAGTTTCGAGACACTTTCGACCGGTCCGCTTCGAGCATCAACGGGACGTTGAGCCAGCGCCAATCGCCCATATGGCGCCATCGTTGATACCAAAGTGGGCAAGCCTGACGAACAACCTGCGTGATCGACAACGCAGCGTGCTGACCAAAACCACAGCATCACTCTTCTGCGCATCACCGCGCGACGCGCGCGAACTGTCGCCCGTTTTGTCGCGACAGCATTCGGGGGAGGGCACGCTGGTCTCTACGGTCGATTGCGCAGAACATCGACGCAGGTCCGACGGCATGCCGCCGAGCCATTCAGACACACCGCTCGCGAAGAGTGGCGCAAATAGTCGCCTTCGCATTACCGACGAATGGAAATCGACAGGATGACCCGACCGGTGATGTAGTCGAGATCCGACGCGGCGCGCCGTTGGAGAAGTCACTGTCACGTGTCGCGCAGGCGCCGCGGATACCACTGCGTGCCGGGTCAGCACTGTTCCCAGGCGACGGCGAACCTGGCGCGATCGGTGCCGCCACGTGGTTGCGGCCGCGGGACGGCTGAGCGCTCAGACCCGAGCCGGTGTGCCCGCCGGCTCGGCGGCCGGGCGGGGCAGCAACTCCCGCCGCAGCACCGCGATCCCCGTGCGCACGCCGATGCCGCCGACGAACAGGGTGATCGCCGCGAGCGCCACGTACTCCCACGCCCGAGCGCCGGAGGCCCCCGTGTCGTGCAGCCAGTGGATCACCACGGCGGCGAAGGAGGCCCAGCCGAAGGTGAACGCCCACGTGCCAGGCATGAACTTCAGGCGCAGGAAGACAGGCAGCAGCCGCAACTGGGCGAGCGCCATCAGCAGCCCGTAGCCGCCGAGCACGGCCGCCACGGTGTCGATCCGGTCCCCGTGCAACGAGAACCACGCGATGCTCGCCACCGCGGGCGGGGCGACCTCGATCGCGAGCGTGGGTTGCAGTGGCGCGGCCAGGAAGGACCCGAGCATGAGCCTGCCGAGGATGATCGAACCCAGCACCAGCCAGCACACCACGCCCAATCCGAACATGGCGACGCCGAGCGTGTGCTGACCGACGGTGGACGCGGCGTACCCGGCGACGAGACCGCCCGCGGCGGTCGGCAGGAAGTAGCCGGGGTGGAACCGCTCGATGTCGAGCGTGCCGTAGATCCACTGGCCGGTGAACCAGGCGCCGACCAGCAGCGTCGCCACGAGGAACACGTCCAGGACGACGCGGCCCGCGGTCGGCGCCAGCGGGAACAGCCCGTCGACGGCCAGCAGCATCGGCGTGATCACCGCGAGTGACGAGAACGGGGACAGCACCGGGTCGAGCAGGTCGCGGGCCAGCAGGCCGCGGGCACTGAGGGCGTACCGCAGGTAGACGACGAGCACCACGACCCACACCGCGGCGGACAGGGCGATCAGCGCGTCGCCGACCTCGGGCGGCGCAAGGCCGTACGTGGAGGCCGTGAACCAGGCCTCGGCCAGGGCGGACAGGCCGAACGGCATCCCGAACAGGTTCAGCGGTACACGGGTCATGGTCATCCTCCTCGGACCTGGGCAGCTCCCACTGCGACGCCCGGACAAAGCACCAGTTCACGAACGGTTCCATCGACCGACCCCGGCCATCGGGGCCGGTATCGCGTGGCCGTGCAGCCGGGCGAGCGGAGGCGTTCGTGGCCGTGGCCACGAAAGCGCGCTTCGGTCGGGCGGCCGGAAGTCTCCACGTCGGACAGTCCACCCTCCGCGACCTGATCCGGCTACTCGAACGCGACGCCGGTGCGCGGCGGCCTGGCCACCTCTGCCTCGGGGAGCGCACACCTGAGCACGCCCTGGAACCGGTCGGCTACCGCCGCCGGGTCGGCGAGGTGTACGCCGCCGTGCGCGCGGCGCCGAGGCCTGCCGAGGGTCACGCGCTGTGGCGGGGCCGGCCGGGACGACCTGTGCCGCACGCATCCGCAGAGCCCGCTGCCGGCCGGCGACCCGCTGCGCGAAACAGGGCCGCCGAACCGGCCGTACGGTCCGGCGCTGCGGTTCACCGTCGCGATCACGACGCCGGCCGACCCGCCCGAACCGACCGTGCCCACGGACAACGACGGCGACACGCTGATGACCTTCCCGGGGACGTCGACCTGCCCGAGCCGGTGCGCGCGACGGTCGCGGTGTGGTGGCCGCGCCAGTACGGCGGAGGCCTGTTCCTGCCCTGGCGTCGGCCAGGATCGCCGGGGCGGGCCATCTCCAACCGCACTGCTCTGCGGCCGTCGGAGCAGCGTAGATGTCGGTGCGGCCGTCGGTGGCGTCTCGGGCGTCGGTGTCGTCAAGCTTGATTGAAGCAGCACCGCGGGCGTCGGCGCCTTGACCGCGTCCGGGCCGGTCAGCAGGTCGTGGTCAGGTAGTCCGGGACGGGATTGGCCGGGTCGGCAAGTTTCTCGCACGCGGTCGGCTGGACCTTCGTGACCGCCCACTGCCACTGCGGTGTGTTCACCGCGAGACCGAACAACAGCACCGGCGTCGGTCTGCTGATCGGCCACAGGTCGTTGGGCGGATTCTGGTCCTCGAAGGAGAACTGGCCGCCTGCCCCATCGAACTGGCCTGTCTGGGTGAGCTGGTAACGCACCTCGGGACCGGAGGGCACGTCGGCGAGCCCAGACTGATTCGGCTGGGCCTGTGCGTTGGCGGCGAAGGCGCCCCGGGCAGCCACTATCGCGGCGAGCATGGCGTCATGGTGCATGATGGCGTATCCGTCGTAGAGATCCGATGCTGTCGCCAGGCCATTGAGCAGTGACAGGAAGTCAGCGCTGAAGTGGGCGTACTTCGTCGGCGTGGTGGACTCGGCGGGGTTGGCCGCCCAGCCTTTCGGGTCGGTGGTCGAGGCATCCAGGATCCCGACGTGCGCATAGTCCAGATCACCCTCGGTCAGGGTCTGGTCACCGCTGCCCCGATTGTGGTTGGTGGTGTCGACGACCAAGCCGGTGGTGCCGGTCGCGATGATGACCGGCGTCAAGGGGCCTGACACCGGCCTGTGCGCCAGCGCCCGTACCAGTCGCGGCAGGTCGGCGTCTCGGCCTGCGTAGAGGATCACCGTCACGTTCTCGACGCCGATTTGATTCACCCTGTCATCGAATATCGTGGGCGCACCGACGTGCTGCGTCGTCGAACCGATGAACGAGCCCTCGCGCTGCCCCAGATCGAATTCGAAATGCTTGCCCGGTTTGCCAAATTCGTTCCGGAATGCCGCGTCCAGCGTCTGCACGTACTCGTCGCTGTTGCTGTCATACAGCAGATAGCCCCGCTGCGGTGCTCCGACGGCCGTCAGCACATCCTTCAATGCCTGTACATATTCCACGTTCGACGTGGAAACCTTGAAGAAAGCCGGAGTGTCGTTCGACATGCCCGGAAGGCCTCGCGTGGTCATGTCGTCCGCGGTCAGGACGGCGCCGACGGTGGGAATGCCGAACTGTTGGAGCCGCGCGGCAGCGGCTCTCGTGTCGGCAACGCTCACTCCCAGGCCGGTCACGGCCACGAGGGGATGCCGACTGTCCTTGGCCATGGTACCGAGGTCGGCGACGACGCCCTGCCATAGATCCTGGTTGCTGCCGTCGCCGGCCAGCACCAGCTGTATCCGTAAAGGCGAGTCAGCCATACCGTCGTCGTCGGAGTGCACCGAATTCGCCTGCATTTGGGCGACATAGGCGCCTTCGAGTGCATGCAGGATCACCCCGGAGGTCAGCGGGCTGTCGGGCTCGCGGAATATCGGCATCAACAACGCGATCCGAACATAGGGCCCAGATGTCGCCGCGACCTTGTTGTTCTCGCCGACGATCTCGCTGATCACGGTGGCGAGCGTGGGATCGGGCGAGTTGAACACGTACTTTGTCGAGACCGTCCAGCCGATGCACTGCTTGTCAGGTTCCTGCGGCTCGGACGTCCAGGTGAGCTGGAATCCGTTGCCCGCAGTGTCGGGCAGACCTGGACAGATCAGGGCCTTGTGCCTCGCGACGGCCAGCACGTACGCAGCGTGTGCTCGATACCAGACGACACTTCCCCCGCCCGCCGCCAGCAGGACGATGACGCTGAACATGGCGATGAAAGTCGATCGCCGCCTGCGACGGCGGGCCACGATGGCATCACGACGGGGATTGTCCGGGATAACGCGGTCTGGACGGAGATATGACTCGTTGGTATCCATCTGTCCTCTTGAGCGGGCATGAATGGGGCTGTCGGAATCGCGCTCGCAGCGACGATCTGCACCGCGGACGATTCACGACGAAGGTGACGGCCGGCCGTTCGACCGTGGCGCGTGCCTGCCGCTCGGTAGCGCCTGCAACGGGCAGCGGACCCAGGACGTCATGGGGCTGCCCGAGGCCATCACTTCGCGGGCGTCGGGGATAAGCGGTGTCTCGGCGTCGTCGTCCAGTTCGGCCGCCAGGCCGCTACCGCCGGCGACGATGATCGTCAGCGGGTCGAGCTTGCCCGGTAGCCCCTGTTGTAACAGTTCACCGAGGAACGTCGCTGCTGTCGTCGAGGTCGCGTTGTCCAGGACGACCACGGCGTTGAACGGCCATTCGTAGCTGCGACGCCGATGCCTGAAGTTGTCCACGAGGTCGGCGAGGAACGCCTTCCACAGCAGCGAGTTGATTTCGGCGGGGTCCGGAGCCGGTGGCCGCTGCCAGCTGCTCAGCTCGAGCAGCACGTCGATGGACAGTCGGGCCAGCTGCTTGCTCCTCAGGCGTTTGCCGCGGCTGCCCCACTCGCCGTACCAGAGCTGGGCGGCGCCGAGAATGTAGCGGCGCAGCGGACTGAACAACGTCAATCCGGTGACCAGGCCGTCAATGAGCCGCCCGACAGCACTGCTGGGGATGGTGAATTTGGCTACGGACACCGGCGACATCGCGAACTCGGCGGCGTCCTTGAGAATCTGTTTGACCTCCTCGACACCGCGATGCCGCAGCAGCGTCCCCTGCATCAGCCGTTTCGCGCCGGTCCGGTCGGTCACGTCGACCGGCACACTCATCGCGACGTAGGCGATCCGGAGCCGGGGAAATCGCAGCCCACCGTACGGGTTGTCGGAACTGCCCATTTTATAGGCGAGCTCCGCGATCAGCCGGGGTACCGCCGTATCACCGAACGACGTGGTGAAACTGGCCAGATCGGCGTACACACACGGCATCCGATCCTTCAGCTGGCCTCTGATGTCCCGCACATAGTCGCCGCGCCCGACCGGATCGGCACTTTCGAGCAGCAACACCGGATTTCGCCGCAGGTTGGACGCGACTGTGTCCTCGGACCGGCGAACGGCTTCCCGGACAAGCTCGTTCACCCCGGCCTGATTGCCGTGTTCAGGCACGTGACTACCTCCGTGTGCGAAGCCCAAGCGGGCGGAAGTCTCCGTGCACCCTATCGCCGGAACAACCAAGGGCAACCAGCAGTTCACCGGCGACACACCACAACGAAGCCCAAGGTTCTTCGCCTGCCGCATTCCGGATGCCCACTGGACGGATGTGGACAATCTCAAGGATAAAAAGTGGACAATCCCAAGGGTAAAATGTTGCCTTGGTGGTCGGTTTTCGAAGTTCTTCGGGTTCATGGTGACCGGTCCGTATGGGCTGTCCAGGTAGAGGCGACAGGCGCAGTCCAGCGCTTCTTCGGCGCTGCCACTGGGAAACCCACCGGGCCCAGATGTGCTGCTGGCGGCTGAGGTGGTCACTGCGGCGATCGCGGCGCATGTGAGGGTCAGTGTGGACACGGTGCGGACCTGGCGGGGCCGCTTCGGCGCGGCGGGGATGGCCGCAACCACGAGTACACCCGGGCGGGGCGCTGGCCTACCTGGCCGCCTGCGAAGTGCATCAGGCCACAGTGTTCGGGCGCTGTGCGTCCGCCACGGGGATCGTGTCGTTCATGGCGTTGGCCGAGCGGGTCATGACGTGTGAGCGATACGCCTCGGCGAAGCGGGTGTTGTGGGTGGTGGACAACGGGTCCTCGCATCGCGCCCAGGCAGCGATCGATCAGCTGGCCGCCCGGTTTCCCAACGCGGTGATGGTGCACGCTTTCTGGTTGAATCAGGGAGAGGTCTTCTTCTCCGTGGTGCGACGCAAGGAGGTGCCTCCCAACGATTTAACCGATCTGACCGAGGTCGAGCGACGACTCGCCGATTTCGTCGAGGGTGGGCTGTCCATAGCGTCGGCAGTGAACTCGTGGGCAGCATTCCCGGTGTCGTCGCGGTCCGCGATCGCGTGGAGTGGCAGTGGAACGGCGACAGTCCTCGGATCGCGCCCGCCAACGCAGGCCGGGTGAGCCGCCCGTCAGTGCCCGGCCGTGGGCAGCGGCGCCGTCCACACCAAGCGAGTGCCGCCACCGGCGTCCCGCCCGACGGTGAACGATCCACCCGCTGCCGCGGCTCGCTGCTTCAGGTTGTGCAGTCCGCTGCGGGCGACTGTGTCGGGGATGCCCACCCCGTTGTCGCAGACGTCGATGACGAGCTGGTCGTCGACCGAGATGGTCACCATGAGTTCGTGTGCTTTGGCGTGCCGCACCGCGTTGCTGATCGCTTCGCGGATTACCGCCTCGGCGTGCTCGGCCAGGCCGGGCGGCACGGTGTCCAGTGGTCCGGACATCCGCGCCGTGGTGCGCAGCGGAGCGTCGTCGGTCAGTTCCGAGATCACCTGGTGCAACCTGCCGCGCACCTGGCCGGCACCCACCTCGCTGACCTGCAGATCGAAAATCGCCGTGCGGATGTCCTGGATGACCTCGTGCAGCTGGTCAATGTGATCACTCACCCGCTCGGCCACACCTGGTGTCTTGACTCTCCTGCGGGTGCCCTGCAAGGACAATCCGATCGCGAACAACCGCTGGATCACGTGATCGTGCAGATCCCGGGCGATCCGGTCCCGATCGGCCAGCAGCTCCAACTCGCCTCGCTCGGCCTGGCTCCTCGCGCGTTCCAGAGCCAGCGATGCCTGGTCGCCGAACGAGGACACCACCTGCAGTTCCTGCTCCGCGAACGGGGCCGAGCCGGGCGTGCGCACCGCCAGCAGCACACCTTGCACCCGGTCACCGGAACCCAGCGGCAACACCAGGGCGGGCCCGAACCGGACATCCAGACCCACCGCCGGGTCGAACGCCAGACTCGGCACCGCGCGCGGCACGTGGTCGACGAACACCGAGCCGGAGGTGGACCCCCGTACCGGGATGATCCGTCCGGTGAGCAGGTCCGACTCCAGGCCGGCCGACACGGCGACTGTCAGCGTCGTGATGTCCTCCGGATCGGCCTCGTCGTCTTCGGGTAGCGCGATCATCGCGTAATCAGCGTTGCTCAGCTCCAGCGTGCGGCCGGCGATCAACCGCAGGATTTCCGTCGGATCCCCCGCGCCCAGCAACTCGGCGGTGACCTCAGCGCTGGCCTCCAGCCAACGCTGCCTGCGCTGCGCCTCCTCGTAGAGGCGGGCGTTGTCCACGGCGATACCGGCAGCGCCCGCCAGAGCCCGCACGACCGCCTCGTCGTCCTCGGTGAACGGCTGGCCGTTGGCCTTCTCGGTCAGATACAGCCGGCCGAAGACCTCGCCCCGGGCTCGCACCGGAACACCGAGGAATGCCCGCATCGCCGGATGGTGAGCCGGAAACCCGACGGACGCCGGGTGCCGCGACAGGTCGTCCAGCCGTAACGGCTTGCCCTCCTCGATCACCACACCCAGGACACCGTGGCCGGTGGGCAAATCGCCGATCAAGGTGCGGGTGTCCTCGTCGATACCGATATTGATGAACTCGGCGAGCTCACCGTCCGCGCCGCCCAGGACTCCCATGGCGCCGTAGCGGGCGTCGACCAGCTCCATGGCGGCCTGCACGATCTGCCGCAACGTCCCGTCCAGCTCCAGACCCGAGGACACGGCCAGCACGGACTCCAAAAGCGCGTCCATCCTGGTGCGAGTGCTCTCCACGATGTCCTCGACCCGCTGCTGGACCTCGCCGAGCAACTCGGTCAGGCGTGCCTGCGACAGCGCGGCTCCGATCCGGGTCGCCTCAGTCGGTCGAACCGGGCCGGCGTCTCCGTCGTTGCGCACGGAGTCACTCTGGCACGGCCACCGAGCAGCGACAATCTGATCGGAGGTCGAGCGGTCCGGCCGGCGCGCCGCGCGCGGGCGTGGTTGCCGTTCATCTCCCGCCCCTCCAGTTCGCTGTTCACCGTCGCACCGGTACCACGTGCACGGCGATGACGCCGGGCACCGATTCGCCCAGCACGATCGCGATGTGCCGCTCGGTCTCGTCGCCGTACTCGTCGCCCAGCTCGACCACGCCGTCGGACACGTCGACGGACCAACGGTCAGGGCCGCTGTAGTTGGCCAGCTTGTGCCGCACGTCCGTGGCGATGGACCGGTCGTCACGGCCGATGACCCGCACCAGGTCCCTTCGCGTGACGATGCCTGCCAGGCGCGTTCCGTCCACAATGGGCATACTGCGGATCTTGCCGTCCCACATGGCAGTGACCAGGTCCGCCACATCGGTGCGGGCACCCATGCCGATCGCCGGGGTGGTCATCACATCGCCGACAGTGCCCGGTGGGGGTGCCTGGTCCTCGTCGTCACCACGACGCGACCGCGCGTCCCGGGGGAACCGATCACGAACGAGGTCGGCTTCGGTCACGATGCCGATCAGCCGATCGTCGTCGTCGACGACGGGCAGCGCCGTGTAACCGTGCGAGGAGAGCAGGCTCGCGGCGTACTTCACCGTGGTCTGCGGGGTCACGGTGACCACCTGCCTGGTCATGATGTCCTGTACTCGCATCGCGCGACCACCTTTCTTCCGCTTACCGGTGACGTTGGATTCGGCCGTGGCGCCGGGCGTCGGTCGTTGGTCACCGCCGGCGGGGACCTCGGCCACGGCCGCGCACCCGCTAGAGCAGTGGCCCGGGCCCGTAGCTCAACTGCGGTGGCCGCCCGGCCGGCTCGTCCGTGACCGCCGCCTTGTCCGCTGGTGCGGCGAGCCTGGCCGGGATGACCACCACCGGGCAGGAGGCGTTGTGCACGCAGTAGCGCGCGACGCTGCCCAGCACTGTCTCGAGCATCTGGCCATGACCGTGGCTGCCGATCACCAGCAACTGCGCGTCCGCGGATGCGGCGCACAGCGTCTCGGGTGCGCTGCCGTGCACCACCTGTGCCGTCAGGCTGGGGTCGTCGTGCTCGCCCAGCACCGCTTGGACCGTGTCCTGCAACCGCCGCACGTATTCCTGGTCGGGCTCAGCCGACAGCGCGGACGCCATGCCCACTGTGCTGGGTCTACCGGCGGCGACGACCGGCGACACGTGTGCCACCAGCAGCGCCCGCACACCGCACTCCCGTCGCTGTGCCTCGGCCAGCGCCCAGCGCAACGCCTCCAGGCCGAACCGGCTGCCGTCCACACCGACCACGATCAGTTCGTTTGCCTTGTCCGCATTCATCGTCCTGCTCCTTGTTCCTCGTACGGCGTTCCTCCTGCGGCCGGATCGCCCGTGCGCTCACGACCTCCGTCGTCCGGCGCGCGATCTGCAGGTCCTCCCGCGCGGTCACCACGAGCACCCGAACCGCAGCGGCAGCCGGGGCGACCAGCCGGTCACCCTCACCCGACAAGCGTCCGGGACCGACGGTGACGCCCAGCGAACCCCAGCTCCGCCAGCTCGACAGCCAGCGGCCGGTGCAGTGGTGCCAGTAGCGTCAGTGCCCGCAACCGGTCGATGTCCTGCCGATCCAGCACCGCCGGGGCTACGTGGTCACCGCAGTGCACGAACCGCACACCTACGGCGTCGATCGGCTGCCGGCGCGCGACCAGTTCGCCCGATGGACCCCGCGCGAGCGGCCCAGACGGCGTCGACCGACCTCGTCGCCAGTTCACGACCGTCCTCGACGATCGCCGGCTTCAGACCGGACGAACCAGGATTGACCGTCGCCACGCGCATCCTTGTCACACTCCCTTTCACCCAGTGCCACTCTGGCCCGCAGCGGGGCGCGCGACGAGTGGCCGCCGTCCCCGGCCCGGGGGACCAAGGCCACGGACCAGCCAGTCCCCGGGCCTGGTGCGCACCGGCGACCTTCGGCCCTGTACGACGCCGCCCACCTGCCTGACGGTGGGGTAGGACGGTCACCCGGGGCGAGGCTCCAGCGTTGAGGTCGACGGCGAGTACCCCGTCAACGGTCCAGGTGGTGAGGGGTGTCGCGCGATGCGCGGTCGCGACGGCGAGGTTGCCGGCCGGCCGCGTCCCGCACGGGGCACTTGGTGACCGGGGTCGTCGGGCATGGGGACCAATGTCTCTGCTCACCAGGCGCCGGCGCGTGCATCCTCATCCCATGTCTACGCCGCACGCCGTCGCCGATGTCATGACCAGGGACGTGGTGTGCGTCCATCCGCACACGGCATGCAAGGACATCGCGCTGCTGCTGGCCCACTACGGCCTGCGCGCCGTTCCCGTCGTGGACGAGGCACACCGTGTGCTCGGCGTGGTCTCCGAGGCCGATCTGGTGGACAAGCAGAGCCGGCGGGCCGCGTCCCGATGGTTACCCGGTCACCGTCGTCGCCGCGCGAAGGCCAACGCACGGCACGCGTGCGATCTGATGACGACGCCCGCGGTCACCGTCGGCGAGGACGTCAGCATTCCGGCGGCTGCCCGGCTGCTGCAGCGCAGTGGCAGGAAACGACTCGTCGTGGTCGACCGCCAGGGTCAGCTCGCCGGCATCGCCAGTCGACGCGACCTACTGGAGGTCTTCGCCCGCTCGGACCACGACATCGCCGCGGATGTCAGCGCCGACGTGCTGGTAGGCGCGCTCGGGGCGGACGCATCCGCTGTGAGCGCGGACGTGACCGACGGGGTTGTGGTGCTGACCGGACTGCTACCGCGCCGCAGCATCGTGTCGGTCGCCGTCGCGCTCGCCCTGCGGGTCGAGGGGGTCGTGGACGTCATCGAGCATCTGACGTGGACCACCGACGACTCCGCTTCGCCGGTGCGATGGCTGGCCGGCTCCCGTGCGCTGCACCGCCTGCTCCCCCGGCCACGATGACCATGACGACAAGCCGAGCGTGCGCGCCTCCGACGACGGCCGCTGGTGGCCACAGGCGGGGACTTCGGGTCCTGGGCACCGTTTCCGAACGCACCCACCATGGCGCCACGGGGAAAGCGAACCACCCGGGAAGGCAGACCAGGACGATTCGCCCGGGCATCAGCGGCTTCGGCCGGGTCGGCCGGGAGTTCGTCCGTAGGGTGATGGCCCACGACGACACCGGCATCGAGGTCGTCGCCACCAGCGACACCATGGCACCGGCGACGACGGCGCACCTGTTGCACTACGACTCCACCTACGGTCGCTGGCGCCGGACGATCGCCTCCGGCGAGGACACCCTGCGCGGCGCTCGCAAGGGCATCCTGCGCTACGGCGACGAGCCCATCGTGTCGCGCGACAGCATCGGCGATCCGTCCTCCTGCGTGTTCGATGCCGGCCCGACCAGGGTGAGCGACGGGTGAGCGACGGGTGGGTCAAGGTGTTCGGCTGGTACGACAACGAGTGGGGCCTACACGGCCCGCCTGGCCGAGCCGGACCACCTGGTCGGGATCGCGGCCGTCCTGACGGCGCCGCGGCTCGACGGCCCGCAGGCATCGACCACCGACCGCCGCCTACCCGGCCAAGTGCCCTCGTTCGCGGAAATGGCTCGGACGAATCTTGCGACACAGAAGTCCAGGCCGGACGAGGAGGCTGACATGAACGGCAGGCACTACGGACAGAAGCTGTCATCGCTGGCACGGAGTGTCGGCTGGGGACGCAACCCCATCCGCCGCTCCTCCGACCGGCTGGAGGGCATCGCCCTGCTCGCGGCCTTGGCGTTGGCCGTGGCCGCTGTGCCGCTCGCGATGGCCATCGGCGCCTGGTCCTACCAGCACAACCTGGCCGTGTCAGCCGAACAGACGGCCGCCGGCAGGCCCGTGGCCGCGACACTCACGCACGACGCGCCGGTCACCTTCCAGGGCGAATCGGTCATCCAGGTGCCCGTCCGGGCACGGTGGACCTACCCACCGGGCAGCCGGCACACCGGCGTGGTCAAGGGAGCCGAAGGTTCGCGGGCCGGGACCACGGTGCGGATCTGGACCACGCCCACCGGCGCGCTGACCAACGCACCCTTGAGCCCTGATCAGGCGTGGACGCGCGGCGGGATGACGGTCATCGCCACGATGGGTGGCGTCCTCGCGCTGTTGGCAGCGGCGGTCGCGTTCGTCCACTGGCGTCTCAACCGCAAGCGCTACGCAGCCTGGGACGCCGAGTGGCAGCGGATCGCCCCGCGCTGGAACCAGCGCACGAACTGACGACCACATTCGACGCCAGCACCAGGGAGGAATGCCGTGAAACACCGCACGATCGAGAACCTGATGACCCGCGAGGTGGTGTCGGTTCGGGGCGACACGACATTCAAGGACATCGCCACCCTGCTCACCGAACACGACATCAGTGGCGTTCCCGTGACCGACCTCGAGGGCCGGGTCATCGGAGTGGTGTCGGAGGCCGATCTGGTACGGCCGCGGTCGCAGTCCGGTCCGAACCACCGCATGCCCTGGCGGCGGCATCCGCGGCGCCGGCCGCGGCTCCAGACCGACCTGACCGCAGCCCACCTCATGACCAGCCCCGCGGTGACGGTCGCGGCAGGTACCGATGTGACCGCAGCCACCCAGCTGTTCACCGACCGGCAGATCAAAAGGCTGCCGGTGGTCGATACCGACGATCGTCTGGTCGGCATCCTCAGCAGGCACGACCTGGTCCGTGTCTTCGTCCGGCCGGACGACGCGATCAGGGCCGAGATCCGCGACGAGGTGCTGCCGCGCGAACTGCTCGTCGACCCGGCCGGCATCGACGTCGACGTGCACGGTGGCGTCGTGACGCTGCGCGGCCAGCTCGACCGCGCCAGCCTCGTACCCATCGCCACCGCGCTGACCAGGCGGGTGGACGGCGTCGTGGACGTGGTCAACGACCTCACCTACGGCACGGACGACTCGACATTCGATGACGGCACGGCACCGGAGAACGAAGGCATCCTGCACCGGCCACGGCGGGTATGACCGGACTCGTCGGCACCCGTCCTCGCCGGCCGAGCAGCGGTCGGGTGGGACTTCGCCAATGGATCGGTGCGCTATGACATGCACCAGGACTTCCTGGGCGAGTTTTTCGGCACAGCACACCGATACGACTGGCAAGGTCCGGGCGGATCCGCAAGAATCGAATTCCAGATTCCCGTTGAGCGGATGTGGCGGTTCAACGAGTTGACCCTCAACAGAGAGTGGGTGCCGAGCGGTGGCTGATGAGGAAGCGACGCTCGACTGCGAGTTCGACGTGCGCGTGATCCGAGTAATGCCGTGGGGCTTGGAGGTTGTAACGGCGGGCGGCCTGATCGGATCGGTCGATCTGACCAAGTTGCCATCCATGCGCACCTCGGGATCGCTTCCCGAAATCGATACCGTGTTGCATGTGGTTGTTCTTGACGACCAGCGGACACCATTCAGAGCAAGCGCATTGGACGTCGACATTCAGATAGCAAGGGGACGTCGCCCGAGTTTGAGGCGTGTCGGATGAATCCAACTAGTCGTTCATCATCCGGGGCTCGTGGCGACAGGGGTCCCTCGATCGGGGATCTTGGCCGCAGGCCGCAGGCCGCAGGCCGAATAGTGACGTGGTGAGGACACCACCCAGCCTGATCCGTTCGAGACGAACGACCGGGACGGCGTGGGCAGGCTGATGAGCCTCACCGCCGGACAGGGATGGACGGCGGGCTGATCTGTCGCTCGGTGTCCGTGGTGAACACGAAGGCGATCCCGACTCGATCCACTTCTGCCGCGACGGCGCGTGTTGGAGTACGTCCTGCTCGCCGGTCGCGCGGCGATCGTCGGCAGGGCAGGAGGTCGCCAGCGCGGCATGGACGCCGCCACCGTCCGCCGCGTTTGGCCTGCGCATTCCGCGGCCCCCACATTGTCGTGACATTCCTTGGCCACCAAGCATTCCAAAGCTGGGCCAAGATTCGCCGGACAGACTGACGGTATGTCCAGTGCCATCCACACCGAGAGCAGGCGAGGGTCGCCGCACTGGGCGGTACGTGCCCTGCTCCTGATCGGTGGTCTGGTCGTCTGCGGCTTCTGGTGGTTCGATCCCGCGTCGGGTGTGCTCGACCAGCCCGGTGCCGTCCTCACCGCCGCCGGACGGGTCGCGGGGCTGGTCGGTGCGTATCTCGCCCTGGTACAGCTGCTGCTGATGGCCCGCCTGCCGTGGTTCGAACATGCCATCGGGTTCGACCGGTTGACCGCGTGGCATCGCGGCCTGGGCACCAACGTCGTGCTCGTACTGGTGGCCCACGTGCTACTGGTAACCGCAGGCCTGGCCATGACCGAACGACACGGGCCCTGGTCCGCGTTCGGCGAGATCGTCACCACCTACCCCGACATGCTCACCGCGTTGATCGGGATGGGTCTGTTCCTCGCCGTCGCGGTCACCAGTGCCCGCGTCGCCCGGCAGCGGTTGTCCTACGAGGCCTGGTATCTGCTGCACCTGGCGGCATACCTCGCCGTGGCACTCGCGTTCTTCCACCAGATCTCCAGCGGCACGGACTTCGTGGCCGACCCCACTGCCCGGCTGCTCTGGATCGGCAGCTACGCGGCGGTCGCCGCGGCCGTGCTGTGGTGGCGAGTGGTGCTGCCGGTGCGGCGCTGGTTTCGGCACACGATCACCGTGGAACGCGTCGTCCGCGAGACTTCCGACACGGTCAGTGTCTGGTTGCGCGGCCGCAATCTCAGCGAGCTGGGCGCGGAGCCGGGCCAGTTCCTGCTGTGGCGGTTCGTCACCGTCGGCCACATCTGGTCGGCACACCCGTACTCGCTGTCGGCACCCGTGAACGACCACCGGATGCGGATCACCATCAAGGACGCGGGTGACCATTCCGCTGCGGTGGCCCACCTTCGCCGTGGTGTGCCGGTGCTGGCCGAAGGCCCGTTCGGCCACTTCACCGCCCAGGCTCGCCGGCTCGACCCGGTACTGCTCGTGTCGGGCGGGTCGGGCATCGCGCCGATCCGTGCCATCGCCGAGCAGCTGCTGCGCGAGCAGGCCGACGTGATGCTGCTGCACCGGGCCAGCCGCTGGCGCGACGTTCCGCTGCGCGCCGAGCTGGACTCGATGGCCCGTTTCGGCCTCGTCGTGCACTACGTGATCGGCAGGCGCGCCGAGCTGCGTCGGGATCCGCTCTCCGCCGGTTCGCTGCGCCGGCTCGTGCCTGATCTGTGGCAGCGCAGCGTCTACGTCTGTGGCCCGCCGGGCATGACCGAGAAGGTGCTCGCCTCGCTCCACCGCCTGGGCGTGCCTGCCCACCACATCCACACCGAGGAGTTCTCCCTGCGATGACCTCACCTCACCCTGGGCGCAGGCCCGCGGGCCTGGTCGCGCTGCTGACCGGCGTCGGTCTCGTGGTCGCCGCCAAGGCCGCCACGGGGCAACCGGCAGTGCACCACGAAGTGGCACTGCTGCCCGCCACGACAGCACCGTCCAGCGTGACCCGGCCCACGACCACCATCGCACCGCCGACGACCAGCAACACGACCCCGGCCGGGCCGCACGCGGTCGACGGTGCTGTCGTGAGCACGCCGTACGGCCCGGTTCAAGTCGCCGTTACGTTCTCGGGCAACAGGATCACCGACGTCCGCAACGTGCGGACCCCGTCCGGCGCGAACCGCAGCGTGCACATCGCTGCCCAGGCCACGCCGGTCCTGCGGCGGGAGGTGCTGACCGCCCAGTCCGCGCGGATCGACTCGGTGTCCGGTGCCACCTACACCTCCGACGGGTACGCGCAGTCGGTGCAGTACGCCATCGACCACGCGACCGGCTGAGCCGCTACCGCACGATCATCGGGTCCAACCCGGCCGACCGGTGCACTCGGCGTCCCGCGTCGACCGCGAACACCAGACAGCCCGGTTGCGCCGCGGCCCAGTCGATGCCGTCGGGTCCCATCGCGAACCCGGCGGTCGCCGTCGCGTCGGCCGTGGTCAAGTTCTCGGCCAGCACGGTCATGCTGGCCAGGCCGGTGGCCGGTCGCCCGGTGCGGCCGTCCAGGATGTGCTCCCCGCGTTCGTAGCAGCCGGAGGTGGCCACCGCGGCGTCCCGGATGCCAAAGACCACGCACATCCGGTCGGGCAGGTCGGGATGGCGGACACCGACCTGCCACGGTCGGCCCGGTTCGGGCTCGCCGCAGGCCACGACGTCACCACCAGCGTTGACGCAGAAGTGCTCGACACCCCGGGACCGGAGCAGGTCGGCCATCCGCTGCACGGCCCAGCCCTTGACCACACCGCTGGGATCGAACCGCCGCCCGGGCAGATGCGCGCGGAAGGCACCGCCGGAACGGCGCTCGTAGTCCGCGCACAGCCCGATCACCTCGGTCATGTCGGCACTGTGCTCGCCCGGTCGTCCGCTGCCGATCCGGGACACCTCACTGTCCGGCCGGTATGGGCTGAACCGGGCGTCCACCTCACGCAGCCACGCGAACGCCCGCCGCACGACACACCCGACGTCGGCGCCGTCCCGGACGTCGACCGACACCGGCAGGCCCATGACGTGCTCGACCACCTTCACGGTCCTCACGGTGCCAGGTCGCGCTGGGAGGTTCCTTGGCGTCGTTGCCCTGCGGGCAGCCGGATGCGCAGGGTCGCGCCCGGATGGCCGTTGTCGACGACCGACACGGATCCGCCGTGCTGCGCGGCGATGTCGCTGACCAGGGCCAGGCCGAGGCCATAGCGACGACGCACGCCGGGGTTGCCGTCGCCGCGCGAGGTGGTGAACCGGGTGAACAGCGTGGACGCCATCTCGGGGGCGACCCCTGGCCCGTCGTCGGCGACGTCGACCAGCACGTCGCCGCCCGCCGAGGACGTGGTCACCCGAACCTCGCTGGTGGCGTGACGGATCGCGTTGTCCAGCAGGGCAGTCACCGCACGGCGCAGGGCCGCCTGTGCACCGGCGACCGGCGGCGGCTCGGTGGCGTCGCCGATCGTCAGGCGCACCCCGTGCGCTTCGGCCAGCGGCCGGGCGGACTCGACCGCCTCGGCCACCACCACCGGCAGCCGGACCAGCTCGTCCGTCCGGGTCTCCCGAGGATCAGCGGCCACCAGCATGTCGTCGAGGATGTCGCTGAGGTGGTGCGCGTCGGTGACCAGGCTGTGCACGTCGGCCCGGAGGGTCTCGGTGTCGCCGTGCTGACGCAGCCCGCGGCGAATCAGCTGCGCCCGAGTGCTCAGCAGGGTCAGCGGGGTGCGTAGCTCGTGGCTGGCGTCGGCGACGAATCTGCGTTGCAAGGCAAGGGCATCGGCCATCGGGGCGACCGCGCGCCGGGCCAGCCAGGCACCGACGGCGGCCGCGAGGAGCAAGCCGGCGATACCGCTGACCAGGAGCGCCTCCAACAGCCGGTACCGCTCGGCGTGGTCGGCGCTCAGGTCGAGCAGGGCCTGGATCACGCCGCCGTCGGCCAGTGGCTGGGTGTCAACCCGGTACTCGCGATGGTGCGCGGTGAAATCGGTGCTGTGTGCCGTGCGGTCGGCCGCCACCTGGTCGAGCTGCGCCCGGTCGGGCAGCCCGCTGGGCAGGCCGGGGCTGATGACCTGCCGATCGCCGCGCCGGATGACCAGCCACACCCCGGCAGGCGGATCCGTCACGTCGTCGGCCCGAGCGATCGCCATCGCGATCAGCCGGTTGTCGGCCTGATGCTGGCTGCGCAACACGACCAGCCCGCCGACCGCGGCCAGCCCGATCACCAGCACCGCGAAGCCCGCCGCGGTCTGGATACCGATCCGGCGGGCCGTCCGCCGCAACGTCACCTCGTCGACCGAACGTGCGGACCGCTCCGTCACGACGAGGCACCGAGCTGATAGCCCCGGCCGCGGACGGTGTCCACGACGTCGGCGCCCAGCTTCCGGCGCACGTAGTGCACATAGGTCTCGACGGTCTCCACCCCGGCGTCGTCGAAAGCCAGCGCCCGCAGCTCGTCGCGGGAGAACACCTTGCGCGGTCGGGCGGCCAGGGTCGCCAGCAGCGTGCACTCGCGAGGCGACAACCGCACCACCGGCCGACCGGCGATGGCCACCTGCCGCGTCTCCAGGTCGAGCACCCCACCTGGCACCGGCAGCCGCCGCGCCTCCTCCAGATGACGCCTGCGCAGCGCACGCAGCCGAGCCAGCAGCTCATCGATGTCGAACGGCTTGCCCAGGTAGTCCTCGGCACCGGCATCCAGGCCGTGCACCCGGTCCGCGGGATTGCCGAGGGCAGACAGGATCAGCGTCGGCGTGGTCAACCCGTTGGTCCGCAGCCGGGTGAGCAGGTCCAGGCCGTCGATCGCGGGCAATCCCCGGTCCAGCAGGACGACGTCGTAGGTCCGGGTCAGTCCCAGGTGCAGTCCGCGCTGACCGTCCGGCGCGATGTCGACCGCGTAGCCCTCCTCGGTCAGCAACCGCGTCAACATCCCCACCAGTTGGGGATCGTCCTCCACCAGCAGGAGCTTCGGCGACGGCGACTCGGTGCCCACCCCACCATTGTGAGCATCCGGTGCTGCCGCCGCCGGACGTGGGCCGACCCGACCGCCCTGTGGCTCCAAGCCGGCTCCAAGAATCCACAGGTCCACTCTGGATTCCGGTTCCCAGCAACCGCCAAGAATCCGACGCCAGACTGACCGGTAACACCGCGACATCGACGAACGGAGCCTCCCTGTGACGCTGCGGCACTGGGCCAACGACGCACTGACGGAGGCCACCGGCGCCGATCGCCGGGTCGATCCGGTGCTGCCCACGACCGGTGGGCCCGCAGGCAACGCGCGTCTGACCGCCTGGACCGGCATGGTGCTGCTGGTGCTGTTCCTGATCGAACTGGCCACGCTGCTCAACCTCGACGGACTGATCAGCTGGCACATCGTGGTCGGCACCCTGCTGGTACCGCCCGCGCTGCTCAAGACCGCGAGCACCGGCTGGCGCATCGTGCGCTACTACAGCGCCCGGCCGCCCTACCGCCGCGCCGGACCGCCGCCGATGCTGCTTCGGATACTCGGGCCACTGGTCGTCCTGGGCACGCTGGCCGTGCTCGGATCCGGCATCGGCCTGGCCGTGGTGGGACCGGACGCGGGTCGCAGCCCGTTCCTGCACGTACTCGGCGGCTACCCCGTCAGTGCACTGACCGTCCACCAGGGCACGTTCATCCTCTGGGCCGTCGTCACGGGCCTGCACAGCCTCGGACGACTGGTACCCGCGCTACGGATCATCACGGCACGCCCACCGTCACCAACAGTGCCGGGCCGGTTCCCGCGCACGTCGCTGCTCGTACTGTCCCTCGGGATCGCGGCGGCCGGCGCCACCGTCGTCCTCGGTCTGTCCGGCGGCTGGACATCCGGCGCCCTGCACCACTTCGGGCACCATCACGTAGTGGGCGCACCATCCCAACACGGTCACTGATCCACCTGGGTTGTCGCCCCGTGGCTCATACATCAATCTGGATTGATGTATTGTCCCGAGCATGTTCGCGGCCGGCACCCGTGTCCCGCCGCCGTTCCTTCGGCTGGTGGGCGATCCGTTGCGTTGGCGCTTGCTGCACGAGCTGGCGCGGTCCGACCTGCGCGTTCGGGAGCTGGTGGACGCGGTCGAGCAGCCACAGAGCCTTGTCTCCTACCACCTGGCCAAGCTGCGCGCGGCCCGACTGGTCACGGCGCGGCGCAGCACCTTCAGCGGTCGTGACACCTACTACCACCTGGACCTGGGGCACTGCGCCGACGAATGGGCCGAGGCGGGCGCCGCGCTGCATCCCGGTCTACGGGCCGGTGCCCTCTCGCCCGTTCCCCCGCTGACGGGCCGCACGTATGGCCGGGTGCTGTTCCTGTGCACGGGAAACAGCGGGCGCTCACCGATGGCCGAGGCCCTGGTGCGCCACCGCAGCGCCGGGGCCGTCGACGTGGCCAGCGCGGGCAGTCGCCCCAAACCGCTGCACCCCAACGCGGTGCGGGTCATGGCCGAGTACGGCATCGAGCTGGAGCACGAACCCACCCACGTGGACACCCTCCGGCGGCGTCGTTTCGACTGGGTGATCAGCCTGTGCGACCGGGTGAGGGAGGTCTGCCCCGACTTCCCCGGCGATCCCACCACAACCCACTGGAGCCTTCCCGACCCGGCACGGGAAGGCGACACCGACCAGGCGACGTTGCCCGCCTACCGCAGGACGGCCGCGGAACTGGACCGGCGGATCGGTTTCCTTCTTCCCCGCCTGGCATTGCCCGCGGCTGGAGAAGGCGGTCGGCAATGACCGGTGACTGGGCCATGCGGACAGCAGATCGGGTGCGACGACACTGCCGGCATCTCAGACCGGTCGCATCGAGGGATGGACCGGTGGGGACCCCGCCGCATCCATCGGAGGCCGGGCCGGATTACGCGCAATCGGCACCGCCGAGCCTGCATACGGTACTGCGGGAGTGGGGTCGCATAGGGTGCATCGGATTCGGTGGACCGCCCACACACATCGCAATGCTGCGGGAACTTTGTGTGCAACGCCGGAAGTGGATGGCGGAACGGGA
Organism: Candidatus Melainabacteria bacterium; assembly: GCA_963780635.1. Lineage (GTDB taxonomy): Bacteria > Actinomycetota > Actinomycetes > Mycobacteriales > Pseudonocardiaceae > DATEPR01. Next base: position 572,553 of record CAWACW010000010.1, on the reverse strand, counting down.
GTTCGAGGACGCGATCGCAGCGTGCAACCTGCTGCCCGGCCCCGCCTCCACCCAGCTGGCGATCTTCTGCGCCTGGCGGCTGCGGGGCCGAGTCGGCGCGCTGGTCGGCGGAGTCGCGTTCATCGCGCCCGGCCTGGTCGTCATCCTGGCCCTCGCCGCGTTGTTCCTCACCGGGACGCCACCGACCTGGGTACGCGGCGCGGGCGCTGGTGCGGGGGCCGCCGTGGCGGTGGTGGCCGTGCATGCCGGCGTCGGTCTGGTCCCCGCCAGCTGGCAGCGTGCGGCCGGCACCAACAGGCTCCGGTGGTCGGTCTACCTCGCCGCTGGCGGCGCGGCCGCTGCCACGGTCGGTCCGTGGCTGGTGTCGGTGCTGCTGGCCTGTGGCGTGATCGAACTGGCCGTCCGCCGGGCCGGCCGCTCACGTGGGCAGCGCGGTACCGGCCTGGCCGCTCTCGTCCCGGCCAAGCCATTCACCGTCGCGGCCACGACCGTGACAGGGGTCGGGGCGCTGCTGTCCGTGGTGTGGGTGGCGTTCAAGGTCGGCGCGCTGTCGTATGGCGGCGGGTTCGTGATCATCCCGCTGATGCGCGCCGACGCGGTCGACCGCTACCACTGGATGACCGGCGACCAGTTCCTCAACGCCGTCGCCCTGGGCCAGATCACGCCTGGCCCGGTCGTGCAGACCGTCGCGGTCGTCGGCTACGCCGCGGCAGGTCTGGTCGGTGGGGTAGTCGCAGCGGTCGTCGCGTTCAGCCCGTCGTTCGCGTTCGTGTTGCTGGGCGCTGACCACTTCGATCGGCTACGCGGCAACGAGCGAGTGAGGGCGTTCCTGGACGGGGCGGGCCCGGGCGCGATCGGGGCCATCTTCGGCTCGGCGATTCCACTGGCTCTGACGCTCACCCAGCCGTGGCAGTTCGCGGTGTTGGGTGGCGCGGCGATCGTGCTGCTAGCGCTGCGGCGGACTGTAGTAGCCACCCTGATCGTCGCCGCAGCGGCTGGAGCGATACTGGCCGTCGCCGGGGTCGCGACCCCGCACTGAACCCGCCGCTGTCATGGCTCTGCCGCGTGGACGAGTGTCGATCAAGGAGAAAGGTGCCCGCTATCGTGCGGCCGGTACACGGCAGGCGGACGTGCTCCCGGCGGCCACGATCGGTAGGACCCGGACCGGTCGGCTCGGCGCCTACATGCCCAGCGCGCGCCGGACACACCCGGCGCGGCGCCGGGACACCGGGACGGTCTCCCGGTCCGGGCCGTCGAGCACGAGCACGACCGCGCCGCGGAACGTGGGCGCGATCTCGCGTACTCGGTGCAGGTTGACGACGCAGCCGCGGTGCACGCGCAGGAACCCGTGTGGCGCGAGCCGGGCCGCTACCCGGTCGAGGGTGTGGTCGAGGGCACGCAGCAGGCCCCGGTCGGTGTACAGCCAGACGGTCTTGTCCTCAGCCCGCGCCAACCGGATCTCCGCGGGTGACACGAGCAGGACATGGCCTCCGTGCGCACCGGCGATCCTGGGTACCGGGGCCTGGTCGAGACCGGTGCCCCGGGCGTCGGCGGAGGTGGTCAGCAGGACACCGACCACGTCGTCGCCGTGCCGGACGGGCACCACGGCGACGGCGTGGGCATGCCCGTCCGCGGCACCCTCCGCGAGCCGGACGAGCGCAGTGCCCGTCGCTTCGGGCAACCGGTCCTCGCCGCCGCCGGGGATGTGGCCTGCCAGGAGCAGCCCGGTCCGGTCGAGCACCGCGACCGGCCCCCTGGCCCGCGACCGTGCCTCGTGGTACTGCGCGAGCAGCAGGGCGGTCTCGTCGGTGCCCTCCGCGCGCAGCCGCGAGCACAGTGCCCATGCACACGACCGGAGCCGGTCGGTCGCGTCGCCGGGGCAGGCCGGCCGGTGGACGCACCACGCCAGCACTGCACACGGCGCGGGACAGTCCGGGTCGGACACGGCGAACCCGGCGCCCGCGGAGCCGGCCAGCTCGTCCAGCCAGTGCTCCCGCCCGGCCACGACGGCACTACCGTCGACCAGCGCGGTACCGATCTCGTTGGTGCCGCGGTGGGGCTCCGACCAGTCGTAGCCCGCGGCGAGTTCGTGTTCACGTGCCACGGCGAGGGCGGTGTCGTCGCCGAAGACCGCTGCCACCCGGCCCTCGCCGTCGGCCACCGCCACCACGCCGTCCGGACACGCGAACTCGGCCGCCAACGACTGTGCTGCCGGGATGATCCGTCGCAGCAGCGGACCGTCCGGCGGGGCCGCCCGCTGGGACCGGCGACCGCGGTGGCTGAGCCCGTAGAGGTCGCGGCACCGGGTCCAGGACGCCTCGATGGCGATCCGGTGCACGCGCCTGATGCCATTCGTCCCCTGTCCGGAACCGCTGGCGCCAACAGGTTCGCCGTTCACGGCCACCTCCTCGCCCCCAGTTGGGCAGGTGCACAGACTAAGTCCACGACAGTGCGGCGGCAGCTTCGCGAGCGCCACGTGGCCGCGCGACAGCAGACCGTATTCAATCCCGGACAAGGAGGTTGACCGTGGCCATCGATTTCACGCTCAGCACCGAGCAGCGGACGTTGCAGGCGAACACCCGCGCGTTCGCCCGTGACGTACTCGAACCCATCGTCCGTGAGGCCGATGCCGAGCCAGACCCGTTGCGGGCTTTCCAGATGACCAAGAGCGCCTACGTCGAGGCGTACCGCGCGGGCATCGCGTTCTGCATGGTGCCCCAGCAGTACGGCGGTGGCGGCTGCACGAACATCGAGTTGATCCTGGCGGCGGAGGAACTGTGCGCCGTCGACCCTGGTTTCGCGTGCACGGTACTGGTGAACGGGCTCGGGCTGATGCCGGTCTGGTACTGGGGGACGGAGGAGCAGAAGGACCGGTTCCTGCGTGCCGCGACGTCGGACCCCACGGGTGAGTACCTCGTTGGCTACGCGGTCAGCGAACCGCCCGGCAGTCCCGGCGGCACGGCGAACTTCGACGCGCCGGAGGCCGCACCGGTGGGCATCGGCGTCACCGCGACACTCGACGGGGACGAGTACGTGCTCAACGGCCGCAAGTACTGGCCGTGCAACGTGGCGGGCTGGGACGGCAAGGGTGCGAACACGAGCATCGTCGTCGTCCGCACGGACCCGGCGAAGGGTGGCACCGAGGGGCTGTCCGCGATCATGGTCGACCGCGGCACGCCCGGGGTGACCTACTCGCTCATCAGCAAGATGGGGCACCGGTTGACCCCCAACGCGGAGATCGTGTTCGACAACGCCCGCGTGCCCGCCCGCAATCTGGTGGAAGGCACCCGCGGCAACGGTGACCTGCTGATCAACCGCAACTTCGCCTGGTCGGGCCCCGTGGCCGGGATCGCGGCGGTCGGCGTGGCCAGGACCGCGTACGAACTGGCCCTGGACTGGGCGAAGACGTACACGGCGGGCGGCCCGTGCCCGATCATCAACTTCCAGAACGTCGGATACGTCCTCGGTGACGTGGCGGCACGGATCGAGATGTGCCGGTGCTTCTGCTGGAAGACCGCGCACTTCCTGGACCGGCACGACTACCACGGTGAGCTGATCGGCGCGATGTGCAAGATCCAGTGCACCGAGATGATGCTGGACGCCGTCTACAAGTGCATGCAGGTCGTCGGCGTGAACAGCCTGGACAAGCAGCACCAGTTCGAGAAGCTGCTGCGCGAGGCCGCGGTGCTGCCGCTGTACGACGCGGGCAACTTCGGCATGCAGCGCAGGCGCGTGCACGGCGTGCTGGCCAGCCCCGACTACAACCCACGGGCGCTGATGGACGACGAGTTCGTGCCGTTCACCAAGTTCATGGAGCAGATGGACACGGTCCCCGGCTACGAGGAGACACCGCTGCCGGTCTGAGTCCCAACCGCCGGCACCCTCTGCGGAAAGGAGGAGACCCAAAGTCGCGCGACGCCACCAGGCTCGCGGAACATGACCGAGAGCGACGACCGGTAACTCGCCGCGCCCATCGTGGCCGCAGTGCTCGGCGAGAACCGCTACCCGGCGGTCGCTACGGCGTGGTGAGTCGCGCGCGGCTACCGACGGGGGTGGCTGCCGTCGCGGCCGCCGTGCGGCGAAGCCGGAACAGCGCCCCGAGCGAGATGTCCAGCACGAGGAACACACCGAACAACACGGCCAGGCCCACCTCGCCGGTCAATACATGGGAGACGAATCCGATCGTCAATGCGACGCCAATCGGAGCCCACATCGTCGTGTTCCTTTCAGTCGGGAAGCGGTACGGCACCGCAGGTCAGCGGTCGCTATCGTCGCACCGGCCGGTGGCCCCGCCGGGCCATTCACCGTTTTTTCACCAGCCCCGGCGGTTTCTCCACCACGCATTCACCACCGCCTCGCCGATCCTCATCCGCTGGCTGATTTCGAGCGGCCGATCTACCGGGTGGTAAGCGTCAACCCGAAGCGCAAGCAGACCTGGCAGCGCTGCGGCGCTTCCGTCATCGTCTTCTCCGGTGTCATGCAGGTGATCGGCTATGTCCTCCTGCGACCGCAGGGCAAGCTGCCGCCGAGTCCGGTCCACCTATCCGGCGTGACGCCGCGTTGGCGTGGAACCACGGTCGTGTCGTTCGTGACCGACACGGACTGGCAGTTACTCCGGCGAGTCCACGATGTCGTACCCGTCACAGATGGGGACGTTGGCATTGCACCAACTGGCCGCCGATCACCTGCACGGACCACAGTTCGGTTTCCTCGGGGTTCGGAGTAGGTCACCGTGCTGGATCTGAACGGAGCATTAACGCGACCGCGGTGACCGGCGTGGCATTGTGGGGGCTGGACCGGTCGCGACGAGGCAAGAGGAGCGCGATGACTCGCAGCGCCGTTGGCGCGGGCGTCGCCATCCTGAGCATGGTGGTGCTGACCGCGGTCATGCTGCCGCTGCGGGACCACCTCAGCATCGCGACGACAGCGCTGGTTCTCGTGGTGCCCGTCGTGATCGGCGTGATTACCGGCGGGTACGTCGCCGGCGCGGTCAGCGTGGTCGGCGGGTTCCTCGTCTATGACTACTTCTTCATCCCGCCGTACCTCACGCTGTGGGTCGGGGCGCCGGAGAACTGGGCCGCGCTCGCCGTCTATGTCGCGGTGATGCTGCCGGTCTCGCACGTCGTCGGCCGGATGAACTCGGCGCGGGCGCAGGCCGGCCGGCAGGGCCGCGAGATCAGGGAACTGTTCGAGCTGTCCCATCTGCTCCTCGAGGACAAGCCGCTGGACGAGTTGCTGTCCACGGTCGTCAGCACCGTCGCCGAAGTGTTCGACGCCGCCCAGGTCGCGCTCCTGCTGGCCGACGGCGATCGGCTGACGGTCGCCGCCGCGGCGGGCGTGCCGCTGTCCGAGGCGCAGTTGTGCCGGATCGTGCCGTCCACGGGCGAACTGGCGACGCTGGACCTCCGCGATTCGCGTAGCGACGGCCTGCTCGTGCTCGCCCTGACCGCGGCCGGGCGGCCGGTCGGGCTGCTGGTGCTGTCCGGGGATGCCGCCGCAGGACACGAAGGAGAGCCACTGCGGCTGTTCGCCAATCACATCGCCCTCGCGTTGGAGCGGGCGCGGTTGCGCGAGGAGGCGTTGCAGGCACGACTCGCCGACGAGGTGTCCCGGCTGGCGAAGACGCTGGTCAGCGCGGTGTCCCACGACCTGCGCGCGCCGCTGGCAGCGTTGAAGGCAGCGTCGTCGATGCTCGCCGACCCGGACCTGCGGATCGGCGCCGCGTCGGCGTCGAGCTTGGCCAGATTGATCGACGCGCACGCCGACCGGCTTGCCGATCTGGTGGAGAACCTGCTGGACATGAGCCGAGTCCAGGCGGGCGTGCTCCGGCCACGCAGCACCGTGGTGTCCCTGTCCGATCTGGTGGCCGAGGTCGTCGACGGGCTGCCGTCCGGGTCGCGTGGCCACCCGGTGCGCGTCGAGGTTCCCGCGCAGCTGCCGCCGATCGACGTCGACCTCGTCCTGATCGGCCGGGTGCTGGTCAATCTGCTGGAGAACGCCTTCCGGCACAGTCCGAAAACGACTCCGGTCACGATCGCGGCTGGCCGCGACACGGCAGACCGGATCGAGGTGTCCGTCACCGACAGCGGACCGGGCGTCAGCCCGCGCAGACGTGCCGAGATCTTCTCGTCCACCAGACGCGACAAGGACGTCGGCGCCGGACTCGGGCTCACCTTCGCCAAGACGTTCGTCGAGGCGCATGGGCAGCGGATCTGGGTCGAGGACGCGCCCGGCGGTGGCGCGAGGTTCTGTTTCACGCTGCCCATTGCGGCGGCGGTACCAGAGGAGGCGGAACTTGTCGCACATTCTGGTCATCGATGACGATCCCGACCTGCTGAGCGTGTGCCGGGTCGGGCTGGAGGCGTTCGGCCACGAGTTGCGCACCGTCGAGACGGGCTGCGATGGCCTGCGCGAAGCCGCCGTCCGGCCGGCCGACGTCATCGTTCTCGACCTCGGCCTGCCCGACCTGGACGGACTCGACGTGTACCGGCGCATCCGCTCGTGGAGCCAGGTGCCGATCATCGTCCTGTCCGCGGACGGCTCGGAGGACCGGAAGGTCGACGCCCTGAACGAAGGCGTGGACGACTACATCACCAAACCCTTCGGCATGCGCGAACTCGACGCCCGGGTGCGCGTCGCCATGCGCCACCGGCCGGCGGGCGACCCGGAGGCGACCGACATCACCGTCGGGCCGCTGCAGCTGGACCTCGTCCACCGAGCGGCAACAGTCGACGGCCGCGCCATCGACCTGACGCCCAAGGAGTTCGACTTCCTCGCTTATCTGGCCCGGCACGCGGGCAAGGTCTGCACGCGCCGGATGATCCTGGAGAACGTCTGGGGGCCTGGCTACGCCAGGGAACTGAACTACCTGAAGGTCTACGCGTACCGCATCCGGCAGAAGCTCAACGACCCACGAGGACGGCTACTGCACAGCGATCCGTCGGTCGGCTACCGACTTGTGCCGAATGCGGAGCAGTAGACCGGGCATCAAGCGGGAGATCCATGCCCTGCTGATCGGATACCGGGCGATACGGCTGGCGATCGCTGATGCGCCTTGTGGGCAGGCCACCTCCGGACCGGGGTGGGTTCGCCATCGCGTTGCAGCCCGCGCGGGACCAGTTGATCGAGACTCCGAAGTCATCAGCGGCACCGTCAGCGATCTCGGGGGCGTGATCGGGCGGGTCGTGCGCGCTTATCCGCTACCCCGACGGCGTGTTCGGGTGTGTCCCCGGGTAGTCAAATCTCCAAACACCGGGCCAAGGGCCAGATCGATCGCATCAACCACCGGGCCAGGATCGCGGTCGGGATCTTGGCCGGGTCGACAACCAGTCAAGATCCTTGACTTCCTCCGCACTGTCGACACCCGCCCACGGAACGCGAACCGCGATCCATCCCAGGAGTCCCGGCGGCCGGCCCTACGTCGGCGGGGGCACCTGGGCGGCGAAGGCGTCGGCGATGTCGACGCGGCGAGCCACCCAGACATCGCCCCGGTCGATCACGTGGGCGAGGATCTCTCGCAGCGCCGACGCCCTGGCCGGCTGGCCGGACCAGCGGGCGTGCAGGCCGATGGACGCCATGCGCGGTGCCGCGCTGCCCTCGTCGGCCAGCAGGTCGACGGCCCGCACGCAGTAGTCGACGAACTCCGACGGCGACAGGCCGTCGCTGACGTAGCGGTTGTCGTTCGTGGTCAGCGTGTAGGGCACGACCAGGTGGTCGCGGCCGGCGGCCTTTGTCCAATAGGGAAGGTCGTCGTTGTACGCGTTGGAGTCGTAGCGGAATCCGCCGTGTTCGGCGACCAGGTCGCGCGTGTGGACGCTCGCCATCCAGCGGTTGTACCAGCCGCTGGGTGGCGAGCCGATGCTGCGGCGGATCGACTCGTAGGCCGCGTCGATCCTCGTCCGCTCCTCGTCGCGGTCCACCTGCCAGTCCTCGGTCCAGCGGTACCCGTGGGCGCACACGTCGTGGCCCGCCGCGGCGATCGCGTCGGCGACCGCCGGGTTGCCTTCCAGCGCGACCGCGGCCGCGAAGATCGTGGCGGGCACGTCGAACTCGGCGAGAATCCGCAGCACGCGGTGGATCCCCACGCGGCTGCCGTACTCGAACACCGATTCGGTGGCCAGATCGCGGAAGCCGGCTCCCACGGTCCGCGCGAACTCCCCCACGGCTTCGTTGCGTCCGTCGTCCCGCTGGAACGAACGCTCCGCGCCCTCCTCGACGTTGATCGCGATGTTGAGTGCGAGGCGCGCATCGCCAGGCCAGCGCAGCACCGGCACGGTCGCGCCGTATCCGAGGTAGTCGCGCTGCGGGCCGGCACCGGACGTCATGCCCTGGCCGCCAGTTCGCGCTGGACGTCGGCGGCCGGGCGGACGTCGCCGTACTGGCGGTCGAGGTCGAACAACGCCGTGACGTGCGACCGCTCGAATCGGTCGAACACGCAGTCCTCCACGACCGTCACCCGCAGGTTCGCCGACATCGCGTCGACGGCGGTCGCCCGCACGCAGTTGCTCGTCGACCCACCGGCCAGCAGCACCGAATCCACCCCACGGTCGATCAGCATCGGCAGCAGCGGTGTGCCCGCGAAGGCGCTCGGCTTCTTCTTGACCAGCACCACGTCACCCTCGGCAGGCGCGACCGCGGGCACCAGCTGCGCCCCGGTCGAACCGATCAGGCACCAGCCGTCGCTGTGGATCAGGTCGCGTTTGCGGAGGTACACACCGCCGTCCGAGCCGTCCGGCGCCAGCTCGAACTTCGTGTAGAAGACGGGCACGCCCAGCCGCCGCAGGGCGGGCACGAAACGGCTCAGCGCGCCGACCGCGGCCGCACCGGCCGCCCCGCATGCCGAGGGGTACTCGGCCGCCGGCGCGCCATCCGGTGGTCCGACCATGTAGTTCTGCAGGTCGATGACCAGCAGCGCGGGACGAGTGCCGATGCCGACCCGCCTGCCGAAGCCCGCGGAGCTGATCCGGGCACGTTCGTCGTCGCTGAGCAGCGTCCGCCAGTCCGGAACGAGCTGGGTCATTCGGGCAGTCCCCCTTGCCAGCCGAGCGCCCGCGACACGGTGTCGGCGCTGCGCGTGACGAGCGGGACGAAAGTCGCGAGCAGGTCGCCGGTGAATCGCGACACCGGGCCACAGACCGACAACGCCCCGATGGGCCTGCCGTCCAGGTCGAAGATGGGAGCCGCCAGAGAGGCAGCGCCGAGCTGACGTTCGCCGCCCGACTCGGCGATACCCGTCGCGCGCACGGTGCGCAGCACCGACCTCAGCGTGTCCGCGTCGACGATGGTGTCGGGCGTCAACGGCTCAAGGTCCCCGCCGAGCAGCGCTTCCTGCTCCGACGGCGGCAGGAAAGCCATGATCGCGCGGCCGGTGCTGCCCGCGTGCAGCGGATACCGCCTGCCGACTTCGACGGTCATCCTGATCTCCTTCTCGGAGACCACCTGGTCGAGGTAGACGCGGCCGTCCGACACCCGGGCCGAGACCGTCGTGGTCTCCCCGGTGAGCTTCTGCAGCTCGTGCAACTCGGGCAGCGCCACCGGCCGCAGCTTCGCGTCGCGCAGCGCGCGTGCACCCAGTGCCACCGCGGCGGGGCCGAGCCCGTACGCGCGCGTCTCGGGATCCACCTCCAGCAGGCCGCGATCGACCAGCGACCGCAGGATCCGGTGCACGACGGCCTTGCTCAGGCCGAGTTCCCGGGCGATCGCCGAGACACCCAGGCTGTGGGCACTGCCGAGGAACTGGAGCAAGACGTCGGCGACCCTGCCACTCGACTCGGTTCCGTCGGATGAAGCCCCCGCCACGATTCCTGCCACAGTCCCCATGCCCCACCTGTCCTGCCTTGTGGATTCCGTCACGATAGCGGCACCGCGGTGGGGCTACCTGCCCACTGCGGACACGGTGTCGCGGTCGACCTCGGTGCTCTCGGTCACCAGGTAGAACCTGAAGTCGGTGCGACCGCCCGGGCCGCGCGACGGGTCGAGCGGGTGCTGCTCGAACCACTCCAGGTAGCGCCCGTACGCCTGCTCGTCGGCGAAGTGCATCTCGGCGATCCGGTAGAACGACTGGCTCGGCGGGACCTCGGCCGCTCCCCCGGACGACCTGGTCACGGGACGCAGGACCTTGTTGAAGATGATCCGGTCGATGTGCGGATTCGCCAGCAGGTCCGGTGCGTGCACCTCGAACAGCCACCGCTCGTACTCCTCGGCGGAGACTCCGTCGACGATGTCGTATCCCAGAATGGTCTTCAGCACGGTGTTTCGTCTCCTTTGGTCACGGGTGGTCGGTGGTGGGCACGCCCGGCTCGGTTGCCGGGGACCATGTGAACTGCTCCGGCCCGGCGCCGAAGCCTTCGATGCGGACGCGGCGCGGCAGCACCGTGAACCCGGTCAGTTCGGCGGCGACGTTCGCCCGGTCGCGCTCGGGAGCCCGGCTGTTGCCCTGGTCCCGCAACAGCTGGTCGTGCGCGGCGTAGGCGGCCCAGGTCTGGTCCTCGGCCATCTCGACGGCGACACCCTGGACGAAGACCACCCGAGGGATGAGCAGGCCGAGGTCGAACACCGCGGGCGACTCGTTCTTCGACGCCGCCGCGGGGGAACCGGACCAGCCGACCAGGATCCTCGGGTTGCGGCGCAACTGGCCCAGCCGGTGGTGGGCGTTGCGCTGCACCAGCGTGACGGTCCAGTCCGGGGACAGGAAGGCGCTCACGGTGCGCGCCGTGGGGAAACCCGCGGCGTCCAGGGTCGTGACCTGGGCGAAGCCGGCCTCCGTCCGCACGAACTCGGCTGCGGCGGCGAGCGCCGCGTCGAGCCGATCCTGTTCCGTCATGCACACCTCAACCAGTTCTGCCGTTCCGGCCAGCGGGACGCACTGCCGCAGCACGTTCCAGAATTGAACCATATCCACAGCGAACGGACGGTCCCGATTCAGGAATCTGGATCGGTGCGGAGTGCTTGACGTCGGACCATGCGGGTGACACGGTTCGAGGTGTCATCGTCGTCCTATCGTTCCGGCAGGCGGTACATGTGTTGAGTACTAGTGGCAACGAATCGGCGGTCCTCGCGGCCCAGCTCGAACTCGCCGAGTGGGCAGCGGCCCTCGACTGGTCCGACGTGCCCGAGGCCGTGCGCCGCCGCTTCGAACTCGTCCTGTTCGACGCGCTGGGCGTGACCGCCGTCGGTGGCCGGCTGCCCGAGCGGGCCGCCCTGGTCGAGGCGTGGGATCCGCCGCTGGGGCACTGCCCGCTGCTGGGCACGCCGGTACGCACCACGCCGGATGTGGCTGCCTGGCTCAACGGTGGCGCGATGGTCAGCCTCGAACTGGACGAAGGCAGCAAGTTCGCAGCGGGGCACCCGGCGGCACACGGATTCCCGGCCGTGCTCGCCCTGGCCGCCCACCTCGACGCGGACGGTCCGGCCACTGTGACCGCGTTGCTCGTCGCCTACGAGGTCGCGGCGCGCTTCGGCCGCGCCACCCACCTGCGTGCCGGCACACATCCACACGGCAACTGGGGGCTCACCGGCGCCGCGGCGGGCTGCGCCCGCCTGCTCGGGCTGTCCGCCGACGCGATCAGCGCGGCGATCGACACCGCGGCGGGCATGCCGATCGCCGGCCCGTTCGTGGCCGCGACCAGTGGTAACCAGGTGCGCAACGAGTGGATGGGTATGAGCAACACGGCGGGCCTGGCCGCGGCGCGGCTGGCCGCGGCCGGCATGGCCACCGCCACCGGCATCGCGGCCCACAGCCTCGGCGAAATCCTCGGCAGCTTCGACCCCACCCAGCTCACCGACGAACTCGGCACCCGGTGGGAGGTCGAACTCGGCTACTTCAAACGGCATTCGTCCTGCGCCTTCACCCACCCCGCCGCGGACGCCACGCTCGCGCTGCGGCAGCGGATCGACCTGGACGCGGTCAGCACGATCGAGGTGGACACCTACAGCATGGCGGCGACGCTGGCCGCGACGACCTGGCGCAACCGGCTCGGCGCCATGTTCTCCATCCCGTTCGTCGTCGCCTCGGCGCTCACCCTCGGCCGGGTCCAGCCGAGCGGTTTCGAGCCCGACCAGCTCACCGACCCCGGGTTGCTCGCCCTGGCGGGCAAGGTCCGGGTGCGGCGCAGCGCGGAGTTCGACGCGGGCCTGCCCGACCACCGTGGCGCACGGGTCACCGTGACCTTCGGCGACGGCCGCACGGACAGCGAAGCCGTGACCGATCCCGTCGGCGACGCCGCTTTCCAGCCGCTCGACTCCGCCGACGTCGCCGCGCTGCTGACCGGTCTGCTGGACAGCGACACGGCGGCGCGGATCCGTGTGGCGGCGGCAGAACTGCTCACGACGGCCTCCGTCCGGTCGACGCTGGCGTCGATCGACAACCCCATCGACTGACGCAGGAGATTCACCGTGCGCATCCACGCATCGACCCCGCTGCACGTCGGCGACGACGAACTCGCCCGACGCCAGGCCCGCTACGACCGCATCGCCCCGGCGGGTGTCACCATCGAACTGCACGATCTGCCCCCGGCGGCGCCTCGGTCGCTGGAGACCGAGCAGGACTGCAGGGCGTCGGAGGAGTTCGTGATCGAGGCGTTGAGCGCCGCTCCGCACGGGGTCGACGCCGTGTTCGCGGACTGCGTGCTCGACCCGGGGATCGCGACGCTGCAACGCACACTGTCGGTCCCCGCCATCGGCATCCTGCGCACCAATCTCGCGCACGGCCGGGCACTGGGCAGGCCCACCGCCGCCGTCGTGCGCAACCAGGCGATCGCCGACGAGATGCGCAGGGTGGCGGAGGAGAGCGGCCTGGGTGACGTGCTGACCGACATCCGGCTGCTCGAGCTGGACTTCGGTGCCGTGACCGACCACGACCGGTGGCAGGCCCAGCTGGAGAGCGCGGCGGCGGATGCCGCCCAGGCGGGCGCGAGCACGCTGCTCAACGGCTGTTCGGCCGTGGACACCGATTCGACGACCGGGCCGGTGACCGTCTACGACCCGGTGGCGCGTGCCCTGCGACTGGTCGCCGCGGGCGCCCTGTGAGCGGCGAAACGGATGTCGACCTCGTCGTCGCGGGCGCGGGCGGCGGGCTGATCGGTGCGCTGCGGGCGGCCCAGCGCGGAGCCCGGGTGCTCGTGGTCGAGGCGAGCAAGCACTACCTGCGCGGCAACAACACCTCGATGTGCACGGCGATGATCCCCGGCGTGGGCACCCGGTGGCAGCGTGAACTCGGCATCGAGGACTCCCCCGAGTTGTTCGCCGCCGACGTCGAGCGCAAGACCAAGGGCGCAGGCGACGTCGCCCTGGCCACCGCGCTCGCGCGGCTCAGCCCTGGCATGGTCGACTGGCTCGCCGACGAGGTCGGCGTGCCGATCGAGCTGATGACCGACCTGCACTACCCGGGCCACTCGGTCGATCGCCAGCACACCATCCCGGAGCGACACGGCAGCGTGCTGCTGACGCACCTGTCGCACGCCGTCCAGGCCCACCCGAACATCGACTTCCTCGTGCCGGCGCGGCTGACCGACGTGGTACTCGACTCGTCCGGGCGGGTCGCCGAGGCGGTCGTGACCGACCCGGACGGCACCGAGGAGACGATCTCCACGTCGGCCGTGCTGCTGGCCACGAACGGCTACGGCGCCGACCGCGCACTTGTCCAGCGGTACATGCCGGATATCGCGGCGGCGACGTATCACGGCAGCGAGACCTCCCGCGGTGACGCGCTGCGCATCGGGCAGCGACTCGGCGCCGACACGGCTTACCTGGACGCCTACCAGGGCCACGGGGCGCTCGCGGCGGGCGCGTCCACCCTGCTGGGCTGGGCGACGATCATGCACGGCGGTGTGATGCTCGATCGCACCGGGCGCCGGTTCGGCAAGGAGACCAGCGGCTACTCGGAGTTCGGCCCGTGGCTGGCCGCGCGTCCCGGGGCCGTCGGATGGGTCGTCTACGACCAGCGCGTGCACGACCTGTGCCTGCCGTTCACCGACTTCCGCCAGTGCGTCGAGGCCGGTGTCGAGGTGTGGGCCGACGACGCGGCCACCCTGGCCCGCGCGCTTGACCTGCCGGAGGACGCGGTGGTCGCCGAGCTTGCCGAGTCGGGAGCGGCGGCACGCGGTGAGATCGAGGACCGGTTCGGGCGGCCGTACGAAGCACCGCTGACTGCGCCGTACGCCGCGGTCAAAGTGCTCCCGGCGCTGTTCCACACGCAAGGCGGGCTGGTCGTCGACGGCGCCGCCCGGGTGGTGCGCGCGGACGGTTCGGTCATCGACGGCCTCTACGCCTCCGGTGGCGCCGCCAACGGGATCTCCGGGCACGGCGCGGGCGGCTACCTCGCGGGCAACGGCCTGCTGACCGCATTCGGCCTGGCCTATGCGGCGGCCACGGACGCGACGCCGGAATCGGCATGACCACGCACCGCGGCATCGCCCGCTCGTACCTGTACATCCCTGGCGACCGGCCGGACCGCCTCGCGGGCGCGCTCACCCGGGGCGCCGACGCGCTGATCGCCGACCTGGAGGACGCCGTCGCGCCCGGCCACAAGCAACAGGCGCGGGAGCAGGTGCGTGCGTGGCTCGACGCCGGCCCGCCGGACGGGCCGCAACGCTGGGTACGGATCAACGCAGACACCCTGGACGCCGACCTCGGCGCGGTCGTCACGCCAGCGCTGACCGGTGTCGTCGTGCCCAAGAGTGAGCCCGGCCAACTGGCCGAGGTCGACGCCATACTGCGCAAGTTGGAGGCCGAGCGGGGCTTGGCCGCCGGTTCCGTGGCCGTGTTGCCACTGCTGGAAAGCGCGATCGGGCTGCAACGGGTGGCCGACGTCGCCGCGGCACCGCGGGTGCTGCGGCTGGGCCTCGGCGAGGTGGATCTGGCCGCCGACCTCGGGGTGGGCCTCGACGACGCGCACACGATCCTCAACCCGTTGCGGCTGCAGGTCGTCGTGGCCTCGGCGGCGGCCGGCATCGGCCGTCCGGTCGCTCCGACCTCGACCGCGTTCCGCGACCTGGACGCGTTCCGGCGCAGCGCGGAGACATTGCGGCAGCTGGGTTTCCGCGGCCGGACCGCGATCCACCCAGGTCAGATAGCCGTCATCCACGAGGTGTTCACGCCGAGCGCCGACGAAGTCGCGGCGGCACACGACCTGCTCGCCCGCTTCCACGGGGCCGGCCGTGGCGGCTTCGTCCACACCGACGGCGCGTTCGTCGATGTCGCCGTCGTCCGCAACGCCCGCGAAGTCCTCGACCTCGCGGGCGAGTGACGCGAGCGCTCAGGTCGCCGCGGCTCGGCACAGGTCGCCGAGTTCGCGCACGCCCGCGTCCGCGTCCGGTGCGCTCAGCCACGCGATCAGCGGCCGCGCGGCTGCCGGGCCGAACCGGGTGGTGAGCAGGCGGTCACGTTTGGCGGCGAGTTCCTCGGGCGCGGGCCACCGATCCGCGTCCCAGCGGGGACGGCCAACCGCAGCGCTGCGCCGCGTGCCGTCGGTCAGGGTGAGGCTCACCCTGGCCGGGCGGCCGTGCGGATAGCCGGCGTCCAGGTCCGGGTCGTGGGTGACCCGCACCCGGCCGGCCAACTCCTGGACGGCCGGGTCGGCCACCTGCCGCGCGGTCAGCGTCGATTCGTCCAGTCGTCCGGCGCGTAGGGCGATCGCGACGCTGGTCGGGATGCTGAACCGGGCGGCGAGTTCGGATCCGGCCACCTGGTCGAAACCCGCCGCTCCGGCGAAGACCGCGACGTCGACGGCCGCGATCCGCTCGGCGGCGACGCCCTCGGCCAGCAAGGTCTCGACGGCCTCGTTGACGCCGTGCAGGTGCGCACACGTCGGGTACGCCTTGACGTAGCCGGCCAGGACCTCCCACCGAGTCCACCTGCCGGCGCCGAAGCCGGGATCGAGGCGGCTCGGGGCGCGACCGGCGACCGGCAGGAAGTGCCGCTCCACCGCACCGGGCGCCGGGCGCAGTCCGGCCGCCGCGGCGAGACCGGCCGTCATGCCGTGCTGCACCGAGAACCCGAGGAATGCGTGCGAACCCGTCCATCCACTGAAGACAGTCCCGGCGTCGGTGAGCAGGACAGCGGCTGCCGAGAGTTCGATCGCACGGCGCATCGCGTCGGCGTCGCCGGGTGCCACCAGCCGTGCCGTGGCGACGGAAGCCGCGACCTGGCCCCAGGTGCCGATGTCGTGGACGCCGTCGGGCGTACCCCCCATGGCCTGGCCGAGCCGGGTGCCAACCTCGTAACCGGCGAGCACCGCGCTGAGGAATTCGCCGACGGACAACGCGTGCTCCTCGGCGACGGCCAGCGCCGCGGGCACGGTGTGCGAGGCCGGATGGCCGCGGGCGAGACGATGCCCGTCCTGCAACTGGTCCGCCGCGACGGCGCAGCCATTGAGAAAGGCCGCCGCCGCCGCCGGCCAGCCACGCGCCGAACCGACGGCGGTGGCCGCGCCAACCGGTGTCGATGCGGCGAAGGACGCAGCCAGTTCGACGAGTTCGGTACGGGCGGAGCCGAAAGCCGTGACCGCCAGGACATCCCCGACGAGTTCCACCACGCGCGCCCGCACCTCGGCGGGTGCCTGCGCCCACGATGTCGCCGCGGCGGCCTGCGCCAACCCCGTGATGTCCAGCGTCATGCCAGCCCCGCCAACAGGGTGTGCGAGATCCGCCCCAGCAGGTCGGTCGCACCGGGTTCGGCGACGAGCCAGCCCGCCAACTCGTCGACCAGGACAGCCGGCAACAGATCACCGACGTTGTGCCGCAGCTTCACGGCGACCTCCTCGGCCGGGAGCGGATCGTCCGGGTTGCCCCGGGCGTTGCGGACCGCGACCTCGCGCTGGGTGCCGTCGGCGAACCGCACCCGCACCGAGGTCGGCCGCTCCGCCGGGAGCGCCGCGGTGAAGCCGGGGTCCTCGCTGACGGTCACCCGTTCGGCCAGGTCGATCACCTCTGGCCGCACCAGCCGGTCGGGCAGGAACCCGTCGGCAGCAAGGCGGCCGTCCACGGCGAAGGTCGCCAGGCTGAACGGCAAGGAGAAACGCGCTGCCATGTCGGTTCGCGGCCTGCTGCCGGTCAACGACGCCGCGAACGCGAATGTCGTCACCTCGAACGCGCTCACCGGCACGCCAGGGTGGTCGTGCAACGCCTGCCGCAGCGCGTCCAGCGCCGGGTGGATCCACCGGGCGCACGCATACGGCTTGAGATAGCTGTGCAGCAGCCGCCAGGGCTCGGTCGTGCCCATGAGCACGTCCGGATCGAGTTCGTCGCAGACGGCGTAGTCGAACAGCTGCGTGATCACCTCGACATCCCCGTCGGCGGAGTCGGTCGCGGCGAGCGCTCCGTAGTAGGTGCCCAGCCCGGTCCAGGCGTTGCGGACCGTGCCGCCTGCCATCGGCACGGCGAGCAGCGCCGCCAGCGGCAGCGCCGCGCCCCGGGCGAACGCCCTGCCGACCGCGGCGGCGTCGGCACCTGCCAGCACCGCGCGGGCGACGGCAGCACCCGCCGGTCCGTGCACGCCGTGCGGGTGCAGCCCGGGACGCAGGCTGCTGCCAGCGCCCAGCCGCATGCCGAGCTCGGTACCCGCGGCGAAGGCCCGCAACGCGCGGCTGTCGTCCACACCGCAGCGGGCGGCCTCGAGTACGACCGGCAGCACGTGCGGGGCCGGGTGCGCGGTCGGCACCGGCGGCAGCCGGTCGCCGTGCGGATGGATCGAACCACCGGAATCGGCGTCCAGCCAGGTCGCCGCGCTGCCCAGGGTCATCAGCCGGGCGAACTCGCCGCCCGGCAGGTCGATGTCGGCGGCGGCACCCAGTTCGCGCGCCAGCGCACGCATCTGCGGGTAGCGCAGGCCGCCGATCAACGCGCCGAGCGTGTCGACCAGCAGCGCGCGGCTCATGGCGGACGCGTCGGGCGGCAACGGCGCCGCGAGAATCCCCGCCGCGTGCGCGCCCAACTCGGTGAGATCGATGGTTGCCGCGGTCATGCCCGCTCCCCTCGGTGTTCGGTGCCCAGTCCGGCGCGGACAGCGGCGACGGTGGCGCCCAGCCGGCCCAGCACGCCGCCGACCGCGCCGGACAGCACGACGCCGTCGACGCCTGCTGCGGCGAGGGCGCCGATCCGCGCGCGAACGGCAGTGCCGTCACCGACGGCGAAGAACCGGTCGGCCACGAACGCGGCAGCCTCGGGCGGATGGCCGGCACCGGCGGCGGCCATGGTGCCGTGTCTGGCGTAGTCGTGGGCGGCGGCGACCTCGGCGACCTCGGCACGGAGTCGGCCGGGCACCTGGTACCAGTCCGGCGCGGCGACCAGCCGTGCCGCGCACGAGCCCAGCAGCGGCGCCACGGCGGCGTCGCGCTCGGCGCTGTCGTCGGAGGCGAGCACCCGCAGGAACAGCCAGGCCTGTGCGGCCGGGTTCGCCTCGCGGACACGGCCGATCGCCGCCGCCACGACCTCCGGTGCGGTGCCGACGTCGATCAGCACACCGTCGAGCCGGGTCGCGGTCTCGGTCAGGGTGCGAGGACCGGAGGCCGAACCGAGCAGGGTCATGCCCTGTCGCTGATCGGCCAGCCCGGTCACCACGGTGTCCAGCGCGGAAAGGTAATCGCGCAGGGCGGGCACGGGCAACGCCTCGTTGCGCACCGCGCTCTCGCCGCGGGCGAGCACCGCGACCAGCCGTGGCCCGTGCCGTTCGGCCAGCGTCCCGAGACCGCCGACCACGGTGGCCGGATGCCGCAGGCCGAGCGCGAGCACGCACGGGCCCGCCATCGCCACGTCGGTCTCGGCGAGCACCCGGTCGGTGGCCAGCAGTGGGTCCTCGAACAGCCGAGGGCTGTCCGGCAGACCGATGCCGTCACCGCCCGCGGCCTGGATCGCCGCCGCCACCTCCGCCGGCCGCGGCCCGTCCGCGCGTGGCCAGGCGGCGTTCACCAGCAGCCGGGTCATCGGACGGTGTCGAGCAGGCCGGACACCGTCAGGGCCGCGGGTGGCGCGGTCTGCCCTCCTGTGGCGGCGAGCGTGGCGGTCAGCCCACCGGGCATCGCGGTGAACTCCGCGGCGAGCAACCGGGTGGCGAGCCAGCCGGACGCCACCGGGTGTCCGGCACGCACCAGATCGGTCCTGGTGGCACCGGGCACGGCGGCAGCGGAGCCGAGCACCATCAGGCTGGCCGCCAGGTCGATGATCGTGGCCGGCGCGACGGGCGCCGGTCGGCACGCGGTCACCGCGCAGCCGACCGTCGCCAGGGACAACCCTGCCGGTCCGGACGGCGCGAGTGCCCGTAGCGCCGTGTTCACCCGCACTCCGGCGGCGACAGCGGTGGCAAGGTCGGCCGTCGTGGTGTCGGGCGACGCGGTCAGCAGGCCGGTGATCAGGACGGCGGCCTCCGGACACCGTGCCCCGTTCCACAGCAACGCTTCGTACCTCGGCCCGCGCAAGCCGCTGCCGAGCAACGGCAGGGCGTCGCCCTGGTCGGCCAGTTCCGTCGCCCAGCCGTGCATCGCCGCCGGCATCGGGCCTGCCAGGGCTGCCCGCAGCACATCCCATTGCCGGTCGAACGCGGCCCGATCGCTCACCGGATCGCCGGCACCCGCCGCGGTAGCGAGCGCGGCCGTCAGATCATGCGCCATTGCGCGACGGGCGCCGGATGAACTGGCCGCGCGGTGCACCGGCGATCTTGCCGTCGCGCAGGACCGCCTCGCCACGCAGGAACGTGTCGGTGACCTTGGCGGTGAGCTCGAAGCCCTCGAACGGCGTGTACTCCTGCGTCGACTCGGAGTCCTCCGCGTGGATCGTCCAGCTCGCGGTGTCGTCCACCAGGGCGATGTCGGCGTCCAGGCCCTCGGCGATCGCGCCCTTCGTGGGCAGGCCGAAGCGGGCGGCAGGCGTCGTGCTGGTCAGCTCGGCGATCCGCTGCCACGACAGGCCGCGGCGGCGTCCCTCACTGATCAGGCCGGGCAGCAGGTATTCCGTGCCACCGAAGCCCGACTTGGCCGTGAAGACGTCCTCGCGCGGGTCGCCGAACTTCATCTCGTCGCGGCAGCAGGCGTGGTCACTGGTGACCCAGCGAGACGTCGCCGGCGAGCAGGTGCTCCCACAGCGCCTCGACGTCCTCCTTCGGCCGCAGCGGCGGGTTCACCTTGCCGCCGAGGCCGCTGGCGGTGGTGATGTCCGCGACCAGGTGACCGATCGTGACCTCGCGGCGGAAGTCGATGTGCGGGAAGGTCGCCTGCATCATCATCGCCGCCTCGATGGCCTTGCGCGAGGACAGGTGCAGGAGGTTGATGTTCGGCAGCGTCGTCTCGTGTGCGAGGTACGAGGCGATGGTGATCGCGAGGCCCTCCGAGTGCGGCGGCCGGGACGCGCTGTACGCGGCGAGGTCGCGCGGGACACCCGACTCCTCGACGATCTTCGTGTAGGCGCGCATGATCTCGGCGGTCTCGCAGTGCAGCGACAGCGAGATGGAGTCGGCGAGTTCCGGCATCGCCTCGCGGGCCGCGCTGGATGCCACGCATGACGAACTCGAAGTGCGCGTAGTCGTACGACTCGTCCTCGGGCAGCATCAGGAACGAGTTCTGCGCCGACGAGCGGCCGTGCAGGCCGTGCGTGCCGTAGAACATGAAGATCTTGAACGACGGGATGCCGAACTCGGTGATGATCTCGGGGATCTCGTCGATGTGCTGCTTGCAGGATCGGCGCGACGTGGAACGAGTAGTCGATCATCGAGTGGCCGTCCGACGCCTTGAGCACGTCCGGCAGCACGTCGCGGTACGGGCCGGTGCGGTTCATGTAGTACTGGCCGGTGCGCATGTAGGTGATGCCCGTGGTGACACCGCCCTGCGCGGACGCCCTGCTCTCGCTGACCGTGTCCTCGGTCAGGTCGTTGTAGATGCCCCAGTGCTGGTGCACGTCGACGACGCCGGGGAAGGCCAGCTTCCCGCCCGCGTCGACGACCTCGGCAGCCTCGGTGACGTCGATGCCGGGCTCGACACGCGCGAACCGGCCGTCCTTGACGGCGATGTCGACGGTCGGCACGTCGGCGGCGTCCGCGTTCACCACGCGGGCATTCTTGATCACCAGGTCATACGTTGTCATCGGACCTCCTGTGTCGTGACTATCGTGCGCAGCGGGACCAGCACGGGGTCCACGTCGTCCAGTTCGTCCAGTCTGCGCAACCGCCGTCCGCAACGCGTCGAGAGCGTCGTCGTCCAGGAAACGGGACGCGTTGTCGCGGAACTTCGTGGCCAGTTCGTCGAAGGACAACGGGTTGCTCCGGCCCGCCGCGGTTGACCAACACCTCCGCCACGTGTTCCTGCCCGTCGCCGGTGCGGATCCGCAGCACGGCCGGGAACTGAGCCGGGAAGATCGCACTGCACTTCGTCGTCGGCCACCACGCTGACCTTCGCCATCAGCTCGCGGCGGCGGGGATCGCGGGCCAGCTCGTCGGTGAAGTCGTCCAGCCCGACGCCGAGGCCGCCGCCGCCCAGCAACCCCGCCACCACCGTGTACGGGCCGCTGAACTGCGCCATGTACCCGGTCAGCGGGGCGCGCTTGACCTCGATGGGCTCCCCGACCGTCGGCTTGTTCTGCCGCGGGACGCCCAGCTCGATCGACTCGATGTCGTCCAACTCCAGGCCCTGGACGCGCAGCTGCCGGGCCGCGTCGATGCCCGCGTGGGTGAAGTGGTTGGCCGGATACGGCTTGAAGAAGATGCCCGGTACCGACCACTGCTCGCCCAGCCCGTCGGTGATCTCCCCAGGAAAGAACGTTCCGTGCAGCCACGCACGGAAGAAACCGAAACGTCCCTCCAGGACGGTCGGCGGACCGGTGAAACCGTGCTGGACGAGCTGTGCCGCGGCGATGGCCGAGTGCGCGGCCCAGCCGCAGTGCATCCGCTTGACGGTCCCGCCGGTGCGGTTGGCCTCGATCACGCCCGAGGCCATCGACGCGACGACGCCCGATGGTGTCGGTGATCCCGTCCGCGTCCAGGCCGTAGAGCATCGCCACCGCCACCGCGCTGCCGAGCGCACCGCAGATGGACGTCGCGTGCTGGCCGTGCTCGAAGAAGATCGAGTTCTGCGTGTCACGGTCGTAGCCGGCCATGCCGATCCGGACGGCCACTTCGAGACCGACCGCGACCGCCGCCGTGACCTGCCTGCCCGTACGCGCCGACCGCCTCCGCCGCGGCCAGTGCCGCGGGCACGACGGACGCGCTGGGGTGCAGCACCGACGGCAGATGCGTGTCGTCGTAGTCCAGCGAGTGCGCCAGCACGCCGTTGACGAAAGCCGCCTGCGCTGCCGGCAGTTCGCCGGGCATCCCGACCGCACGTGGCCTCGGGTACACCACCCGGTGGCGAGCACGAACTCGCGCGCCGCACGGCTCGTCGGCAGCCCGGAGGCCGCCACGCGCGATGCCGAGGATGTCGAGGACCCGCTTGCGCACGCTGTCGGCGACGTCCTCGGGCAGGATCCGCGAGTCACCCGCGCCGTCGCGCACCCGCACGGCGAACCGCGCGAGCAACTGGGCCAGCGTCGGATCGCCCGATGAGGAGGCGCTCGCAGCTCGCTCACGCGGCCACCACCGCGAGCGGCCGGACCGGCGAGCCGGTCGCGCCGATCAGGTTCAACGGCACCAGCACGAAGGTGAACACCCGGATGCCCGCGGCCGCCAGGTCTTCCAGCGCGAGCGCCTCGATGATGTAGACACCCGCCTCGACCAGCAGCACCCGGTGTGCGGGCAGCAGCGAGTGCCCACCGCCGGGCGGCAGCCGCTCGAAGGCGATCGTGTCGGCGCCAGCAGCGTGCACGCTGACGATCGGCCAGCCACCCCGCGCCCGCCTCGGCGACACCGGGCACGCCGGACTCCCGGCCGAGGTACGCGGCTCCCTCTTCGAAGTGCCGCCCCAACCGCTGCGCACCAGGACGACATCGCCCGCACCGACCGTCGTCCCGGCCAGCGTCTGCGCCGCCTCGAGATCGGGCACAGTGATCTCGTACCCGGGTTCGCACGCATCGACGCCCAGCGCGGCAGGCACGTCCAGCAGCACGCCACGCCGGATCATCGGCTCGATGGTGTGCACGCCGTGCTCCATGAACTTGCCACCCACGGCCGCCTCGCCCGCGTCGGCGCCGCCGTGCAGGCAGCCCTGGAACGACACGTGCGCCAGCGCGTCGATGTGCGTGCCCACGTGCGTGCCCATCACGATCATGTCGTTGGCCGCGGACGACCCGTCGGCGCGCACCATGTCACCGTGGCGGCGTGGCAGCGTGTGCCAGAAGGCGGGATGGTTGGGCGACTGCGGCATCCCGACGAACAGCGGCCTGCCCAGGTCGATCGTCCGGACACCGCCGGCGACGACGTCCAGCAGCCGGTCGCCCGTCACAGGAAGGGACTTGGTCACGCCACGACCCCGTTCTCGCGCAACTCTGCCAGCCTTTCCGCTGAGATGCCTGCCTCGGTCAGCACGGCATCGGTGTCGGCACCGAGCGCGCGCCCGGTGAAACGGATCTGCCCCGGTGACTCGGACATCCGCCACATCAGGTTGTGCATGAGCAGCGGGCCGAGGTCGGGATCGTCCACTTCGGTCAGCATCTCGGTCTGCCGCACGTGCGGGTCCTCGACGATGTCGCGGGCGTCGTAGACCGGCGCGATGGCCGCACCCGCCTGCTCGAAGGCGGCGATCACGTCGGTCGCGGTCGCGTTCGGCGATCCACCCGCCGACGTACTGGTCCAGTTCCTCGACGTGCTCGACGCGCTGCCTGCCGGTCGCGAACCACGGCTCGTCGATCACCTCGGGGTGCCCGACCAGCCGCAGGACGCGTTCCGCGATCGACTGCGCGCTGGTGGACACCGCGACCCACTTGCCGTCCCGGGTCTGGTAGGTGTTGCGCGGCGCGTTGTTGGTGGACCGGTTGCCGTGCCGCTGTTCGACCACACCGAGCTGCTGGAAGACGGTGGGCGACGGCCCGACCGCGGTCATGATGGGCTCCAGCAGGCTCAGGTCCACGACCTGGCCGCGCCCACCCTGGACCTCGTGGTGCGCGCAGCGCCATGACGGCCGCGGCCGCGCCCGCGATACCGCAGATGCTGTCGGCCAGGCCGAACGACGGCAGCGTCGGCGGGCCGTCCTGTTCACCGGTGAGCGCGCGCGAAGCCGCTCATCGCCTCGGCCAGCGTGCCGAAACCGGCGCGCGAGGAGTACGGGCCGGTCTGCCCGAACCCGCTCACCCGCACGATCACCAGATCCGGGTTCGCCTCGTGCAGCACGTCGGGCCCGATACCCCAGCGTTCCAGCGTGCCTGGCCGGAAGTTCTCGACCAGGATGTCGGCGGTCGCCGCGAGCGTCCGGAAGACCTCGGCACCGTCCGGCTGAGAGAGGTTCACCGCCACCGTCCGCTTGTTGCGGCTGATCTCCTTCCACCACAGCGGGTTTCCGTCTTTCTGCACACCGTGGCCGCGCATGTTGTCGCCGTTGCGTGGATGTTCGATCTTGATCACCTCGGCGCCGAAGTCACCGAGGATCTGACAGCAGAGCGGGCCGGCCAGGATCGTGGACACGTCCAGGACGCGGATGCCCGCGAGTGGCATTACCACAGGAAATCACCAATCGAAGTCGGGACGAACTCGTGGTACTGCTAGGACGTTTGCGCCGGCGCCGGCGTGTCCTCGGCCACCGCCCCGGAACCGGGCGGCAGGAACTGGTCCGATGACGCCCGCCCCTGCTTGCGCATGCTCGGCCGACCGGCCAGGCGCGACAGCAACACCGCGACGATCAGCGCGCCGCCATAGAACAACTGCTGGACGAAGGTGCCCACGTTGAGCTGGCTGAGCCCGTTGATGCCGGTGGTCAGGAAGTAGACCGCGACCAGCGTGCCCCAGGCATTGAAGCGACCCGGCTGCAGCACGGTGGCCCCGAGGAAGGCGGCCGCGAACGCCGGTAGCAGGTACGAGGTTCCCGCCGACGGGTCGGCCGTACCGCTCGTACCGACGTAGACGACGCCGGCCAGCCCGGACAGGCCACCGCAGGTGACGAACGACAGAATCCGGATCCGGTTGACCTTCAGACCGGACAGGCGGGCCACCTCGCGGCCGCGGCCGACGATCAGCAGTCTCCGGCCGATGGGCGTGAACGTGAATACGTAGAAGACGACCAGCGCCACGAACAGCAGGAACCAGAACTCCAGTGACAGCCCCAAGAACCGGTCCACGACTATCAGATTGACCAGGCCGGTGGACAGACCGCTGACCGGTGACGAGTTCGAGATCCACAGCGTCAGGCCGTCGAGCAGGGTGCCCATGCCCAGCGTGACGATGAACGGGTCGATACCGAAGGGCACGCACAACGCGCCGTTGACGATACCGATCACGATGCCCGCGGCGATGCCGATCACGCATGCCGCGCCGATCGGCACGTGGTGCTGGATCTGCAGCACCGCGATGATCATCGCGGCGAAGTTCATCGTGCTGGCCGCCGACAGATCGTAGTCACCCGCTGTCAATGGCACGGTCAGCGCGATCGCCAGGATGCCCAGCGGCGCCTGGGAGGCGAACAACGTCGCGAAGTTCGTCGCGGTCGGGAACGTATCCGGCCTGGCCACCGCGAAGACGACCACGACAGCGGCCCAGACGATGATCACGCCGAAGCGCCCCACGAGGCTGCCGGCGCCGCCGAAGCGCCTGGTGCTTGCTGAGGTCATGATCGACACTCGCCCTTTCTGTTCAGGATCCCTGGGCTGGGGCGGCCCACTCGGACGACGCGGCCGCGAGGTCGGCACTGCGACGGGTGCCGCGGTAGGCCTCGGACGCGATCCGGTCGATGGTCACGTCGTCGCCGCTGAGCGTGGCGGTGACCGCGCCGTCCGCGATCACGACGACCCGGTCGGCCAAGCGGGCGATCTCCTCCCAGTCGGCCGAGGCGTACAGCACGATCGCGTCACTGGCGGCCGCCTCGCGGATGATGCGGAAGATCAGTTGCCGGGCGCCGATGTCCACGCCCTGGGTCGGCTCGTTGAGCAGCACCAGCCGTGGCGCGAGTTGCAGCCACTTGCCCAGCACCGCCTTCTGCTGGTTGCCGCCCGACAGTGTGCCGAAGGTCCGGTGCGGATCCGGCGGCTGCACCGCCTGGTTACGCAGCAGGCGCGCGCACCGGCGGACGAGTTCACCGTGGCGCAGGAGGCCGCCGCGGAACAGCGACGGCAGGACCGGCAGCATCACGTTCTGCTCGATCGGCAGCTCGGCGATGGCGGCCTGGGCCAGCCGGTCCGACGGCACGAACACCATGCCCTGGGCGAGCGCCTTGCTCGGCGACATCCTGGACAGGTCGAACCGCTCGCCGTCGACGACCAGCGTGCCCGTGTCGGCCTGCCTGGCGCCGTAGATGTGTTCGAGCACGGCCTCCCAGCCGGACCCGACGATGCCGGTGATACCGAGGATCTCCCCGCCCGCCGCGGAGAAGCCGACGTTGCTGACCGCGGGGCCGCCGAGTCCGGTGACGTCGAGCTTGCCGATCCGGCGTGCCGCATGCGGCACCTCGACCACCGCGGCCACCCGCCCGACGCCGTCGGCCTCGTTGGCGATCTTCTCGGCCTCGACGTCGTCGGCCAGCTGTTCCAGGCGCACCGAGCGGTCGCCACCGACGATCAGGCCCACGACGTCCTCGGCACTGAGCCTGTCGGCCGGTGCGGTGTCGACGACGCGGCCGTCCCGCAGGACGGTGACCCGGTCGGCGAGGGCGAGCACTTCCTGCACGTCGTGCGACACGAACAGGATGGCCGCTCCCGTCGCGGCGATCGAGCGCAGCAGGGTGTGCAGGCTGTCGCGGCCGGTGCGGTCGAGGAACGTGGTCGCCTCGTCGAGGACGAGCACGCCGGCACCGGCATCGCGTTCGCGCAGTTGCATGAGCGCCCGGATGATCGCCACCTGCGCCTGCTCGACCGGCCGGAGGCTGGCCAGCAGGGCGCGGGGATCCAGGTCCAGGTCGAAGGACTTGAGCAGCTCGCGCGCTCGCGCGCGCTCCAGCCGCCACGAGATGTACGGGCGGCGGTCCGCGGCGAACCGGTTGAACAACAGGTTTTCCAGCACACTCAGGTCCCCGAGGACACCGAGATCCTGGTGCACGAAGCTGATACCGAGTTCGGCGCCCTCGCCTGGGTGCAGGCCGCGGGTGAAGGTGTGCCCGCCGACCTCCAGCTTCCAGCCGTCGGGTGTGTGGTAGCCCGACAGGCATTTGATGACGGTCGACTTGCCCGAGCCGTTCTGACCGACCAGGCCGAGGATCTCACCGGCGCCGAGCGTCACCTCGACGTCGTCGAGCACCAGCTGCCCGCCGAAGCTCTTCGACAGGTGCGACACGTGCAAGATCGGACTGCTCATCGCCTACTCCAAGATCCCATGGTGGCTTTGGTTCTCCGAGGTGCCTGCCTGTGGCGGGTCACCGACCCGCCACAGGCGCTGCGAGCCTCGTCAGCCACCCAGCGTGCTGGCCGGCACGCCCCAGGTCTTGGCGTAGCCCTGGACCGACGCCGATCCGAAGCCCACACCGGACGCGGCCGGGACGCCCGCCTGCTGGACGTTGTCCTTGTCGAACACGCGGAGCTGGACCTGCTGCTTGCCTGCCGGCATGTTCAGCATCAGACGCATCGCGGCGTCGAGGCCGGCGAGCGCGACGTCGGTCGTGTTGTCGGCGACGTCCATCGTCACGACGCCACCGGTACGCACCATGTCGAGGATTGCCGGCGTGCCGTTGAAGGTGGCGATGAAGGTCTTGCCGGTCTTGCCCGCGGCCTGGATCGCAGGCGCCGCGAACTGTGCCATCGAGTCGTAGACGGGCAGCACGTAGTTGATGTTCGGGTCGGCCGACAGCGCCGCCTCGACGGTGGACTGCAGCTTGGTGGCCCAGTCGGTCGGGTTGACGTTGACGGTCCTGGACTTGCAGTTCGGGCAGTCCGACTTGAGCTCGCTGGTGATGCCGTCGACCTCCGGCTGCGAGCTGATGTCGGCGTTCGAGGAGATGATCAGCACGTCGGCGTTGCCGTTCGTCGCCTTGCTCGCGTAGGCGGCCATCAGCCGGCCCGCGGTCGAGAAGGGGGCGAAGACGTAGGAGTTCACGTAGCTCGGGGTCGCCTGGCCCGTGTTGCGCTCGGCGACGTCGGCGACCTTGAGGCCGGCCTGCTGCGCTTGCTGCAACTGCGGGGCGATCTGCTCGGGCAGGAGGCCCGCGAGCAGCGTGAGCACGTCGGCCTTGGTGCTGATCGCCTGCGAGACGCCTTGCACCCACTGCGACTGCTGCTGCTGGTTGGTGTAGTCGGAGTACTTCATGCCCAGGGCGCGCGCGTAGTTCGCGGTCTGCTTGTCGACCGTGTTGACGTAGGCGACGCTCGAGTTGGCCGGGATCCCGAACAGCGACTTGCCCTTGACCTTCGAGGCGTCGAAACTCGGACCGGGGGACGCGAAGGTCGGCTGTCCGGTGTACTTCGCCAGGAGTGCCCCGGCGGCAGTAACACCGGCGCTGTCCGAAGCGGAGCCGCCGGAAGCGGGCGACGAGGCAGTGCTCCCGCCTGCGGTGCTCCCACCGGCGGTGCTACAGGCAGTGAGGGCGATCGTCACCGAGGCCAGCAGTGCAAGGCCTCCCGTGAGACGCCGTGCCTTTCGTTCCATTCGTCTCTCCTTGGCCGGGCCGCCTGGGCATCGCGACTGCGGAACGTGCCAGGCCGGCATCAGGGCTCGCCCCTGCGGGCGTCCAGCGAACCGACGACCCGCTCTGTACCGTCAGTCGGAACGGCTGGTTTCTCGCCGATGAGTGAAGCATGTCCACATGAGAGACGACAAGAGGATGGCTACATGTTTCTGCGACGTTGCCAGATCTCAATGACGTTCCCGCCAGCGGAACGACCGGACTTGAAGGCGGCACCGCAGGCCGCTCGCGGCGCTCAGAACTCCGGTCAGATGCGCCTCGGCCCGACTCCGGCCGGACGACCTGGATCGATCAAGGGCGACCGTAGAGCCTCGGCGGACGAGGTATGAGTTTCAGGTGCCGGCGGTGCTGTGTCAGGTGTTGCCGAGCCGGCGTTCGATCCGGGTGTTCGGGTCTGGACGGTTGTCGGCAGGTGTGACGGATACCCGTCCAGACCGCGAGGTCCGATCGGCATCCCGGTGACCTATGTGTCCGGTGGACAACGGCTGGTCCCGGTGCCCTTCAGCTACGGCGAGGAGAGCGATCCCGGCCCGTACCCGATCCCGGCGCACGCGGCCATCGGGGGCGTGCACAACGGCGGCGACCGACATGTGCTCGTCGTGGACACCGGCGCGCGAGCTCTACGAGCCCATCAACGCACTATGGCAGGCCGGCTCCGGTGGCGGCTACGACCTGACCTCCGATCAACTCCGCCCGCGGCGCGACATCGGCCGACACGGCCGGGTGCCGCCGGAGTCGAGTTCCTCACCGAGCCCGTGAGCCCTACGCCGGTTCGTCGTCTTCCGCGACATCGCCGGCAATCGCTGGATCCACTCGGCCCCACAGCCCTCGAACTACTGTCCGCCGATCTCTCCCAGCCCGCGGTGCCGGCGCTCGCCGAGGTACCTCCCCACCAGCGCCGCCGGCACCGCCTACCTGCCCTACTGGCAACGCGCCGCCACCGACGACATGCCAGCCAGCGCCCCACGAACTCTGTTAGCCGTTAATCGGTCGGCTACCGCGTGACTGTGCCGTTCGCTTTCAGCGCAGCTATTTCCGCCGTTGTCACTGCCCCGACCGCCGACCCGACCAGCTCACTACCGCCGACATGGGCGTCCTCACCGGACATATCCGCGCGACCGCACTCCCCCGGACAACGCACGGATCGCCCGGCGCGGCACCGGGCGATCCGTGTGGGAGGGTCAGAACGCAGCGACGGAGATCGGTCCGAAGCTGGGCGTCTGCAGGTTTTCCAGGTCCTGTAGCGCCGATGCGCCACCGATCACGGGCTGCTGGTACTGGACGGTGACCGCCTGGCCGGCGGTCAGCGCGGCGCCCGCGAAGGTGATGTCGGCGATCGCCAGGCCCGGCGGTGACGCGTCGGCGATCGCGACGCCGGTGACGGTGCGGGACACCCCGTCGACCGTGACCGCGATTCGGTTGGTGTCCGGCGTGCCTGCGGCCGTCGCCAGCATTTCCTGGTCGAACTGCAACTCCACGTCATTCGAGCCGGCGTCGGCTTCGGTGGCTCCGGTCAGTGCCGGTGGTGTGTCGGGGCGGCCTGCCGGGTTCTGCGGCACCGGCCCCTCCGAGCCGGTCGGGGTGGTCCACTGGCCCTGGTTGGTACAGGTCAACGGGGTGGGCGAGGTCCTGGTGGCCGTGTAGCTGAAGCCGTGGGTCGCGCCCGTCGTGTTGACGACCTGGCCTTCCGTGCTGTAGCCACCCTCGGTCGGGTCGAATGCCAGTGGTGGCAACACGCTCGCCATCAGGTCGATCGGGTTGCCGATCCGGCCACCGGTCACCGCGTCGTAGTTCTGCTCGGTCACCGTGATGCTCCACACCTCCGCAGGGTCGGCGGCCGGGATCGTGATGCCGACGCGGAGCGGGTCGCCCGTCTTCTGGACCCGCAGGTCGAGCATGTCGCCGCAGGAGCCGGTGGGCCGGAGCCGGCCAATGTCACCGCCGCCACCTCCGCCGCCCCCGCCGTGGTCGTCAGTACCGGGCGGGGGGATCGGGCTCGCCGACGCGATGCCTGCGGAGACGACGGTCATTCCGACGCCCAGCACGGCTGTCAGCGTGTACAGCGCGAGCCGTCTGCACTTCATGTATGTGGCCGCCTTCACTTCAGTGCTCGAGAGCTGACAAGGGCACGGGAAATGGCCGCCGACGCCCATCGGGTGCGGCACGTTCCGTGCCCGTTGATCCGGTCCGGTGCATCGGCCGGATTTACGAGTTCACTGGGTGAGACTCCTGTTTAGCCGACATAGCGGGAAAGCCCGAATTAGGGGGTTGCCATGCCCTGCGGTTGGGGGGTGGTGCTGACGAACGGGCGACAGGAGAGCTCGCTCGCGCGGTTGGTGTCTGCATCACCAGACACCGGCAGGCGACGATCCCCGCCACCTGGTCGGACCGGCGTGTGCTGCTGCGTCGACAGGATCAAGGCCGGCAGGCAAACCGGGCGGATTCACCCGTTCAAGTGCGACCTAGGCCGACGGTCGGGCGTGATCATGATCGTGGTGCAAGCGCGCGACACCCCAGGCGTTTCGGCCAGGTGCTGGCCGGATCGAGCGGGCCTGGTGGTCGCGCTGCTGAACTGGCCAACTGCGGGCACCCCAAATCGGAGCGCCTGCGGTGGCCGGTCCGCGCCGGCTCTCGGCCCTCTCACCACTCGAGAGGGGCAGCGAGGAACGGCACGCCCTCGGGGGCTGCCTTTCGCGCCGCGAGAATGCTCGTGGCGGGACCACCCACTGGGATACGCAGTGGAGCGTTCGGGTCCTCCAGCGCCGCAGCCACCGCATCGGCGACCTCTTCGACCGTCACCGGAGCCGAGCGGAACCCTCCCAGCTGATCCAGTAGGGGACGGTAGGGGTTGCCGTCGTCGAGAAACGCCTTCGCGCGCTCTGCACCGCCGGATGAAACGGCGCCCGGCTGGAGCACATTCACCGAGATACCGAAATGACCTACTTCGATCGCCAGCGTCTCGGCGATGGCCTCCAGTGCCCACTTGCTGGCCGCGTAGGGGCCGATCAGCGGGATCGCGACACGCCCCTGGATGCTCGAAACGAAGATCAGCTTTCCGGACCCACGCTCCCGCATCCCCGGCAGGACAGCCTGTGCGACCCTGAGCGCCCCGAAGGTGTTGAGGTTGAACAGCGCCTCGACCTCCGAGACGGGAACCGTCTCCAGCGGTGCCCGCACCGTCGCACCTGCGTTGCTGACAAGAACGTCGATCGGTCCCGCTGCTTCGACAGCGGCCTTGACCGAGCTCTCGTTCGTGACATCGAGCTGCAACCGTGCCACCGCGGGCACGTCCTGGAGCGCGCTGACGTCTCGCGCGGTCGCGATGACCTCATGTCCCCGTGCAGCAAGCACTGCTGCGGTCCCGCGCCCGATGCCCCGCGACGCTCCCGTGATCAAGACCCTGCTCATGTGTTTCGTTCCTGTGAGTTGGTGTGATTCCGGGCTTGAGAGGGCCCGGACATGCTGGCGGGCTCAGCCGCGCTGAGCTGGGTGGCGTGGTGTCGAAGTGCGGTGAGTATCGAGTCGAACGGAGCCGTGCTCCGAAACGCACGAGCCGTGACCAGCGCGCCCTCGACACCTGATCACGACGACTTCGGCGAGTTCCAACGCCTGGGCGCGGCCCATTCCGAACACCGCGAACTGGAAGGCGAGACTCTCGATAATTGTGGAAAACGCCGCGCGGCCGGCCTCGACCAGCTCGTCGGACTCCCTTGCACCCTCGAGTACGAGTGGTGCGACTGTGCAGCCCTCCGTGTAGCCGGCCTTGACCAGGTTGTCGCGGGCACGACCGACGTGCGCGTTGACCAGGTCGACCACCGAGTTCGAGTGTTCGGCCGCGTGCTCGATCTGATCGGCCTGGTCGCGGGCATACGCCTCGGCTGCCGCCACGGCGAGCTGCGTCTTGCCTCCTGGGAAGTGGAAGTACACCGAGCCCCGCGGAGCCTCGCTGAGTTCGACGACGTCGGACATCGCGGTCGCGTGGTAGCCGCGCTCGCGGATGAGCTGCCGGGCGGCCGTGATCATCTTCGCCTTCGCGTCCGATCGCTGTCCCATGCGATACCCGCTCTCCATTTTAGGTATGCTGCACGACATACTATATCCGTCGCAGTGGGGATAGCAACTCTCACCTGATCGCCGTGAGCAGTACCTATGGCGGACCACTTCCTGCTTCTGGCGACATACTATGTCGTACAGCATAGGTACCTTCGGCGCCTGGCCCGGCAGGAGCTGTCACAGTGCCGCTGACTGACGCCGCCTTCCGAAGCCTCTGGAGGTACCAACGCGCACACGATCGTCCGCTCTGAACCCGGCTCCTCCGACGTCGTGCGTCGTGCGCCTGCCGCCCCGGTCCACCCGAGGTGCGGGTGCGATCGACCGGGTGCCCCGGGGAGCACTGCCCATCGCGCGCTCACCGTCTCCGGCACGATTGCGATCTACGCCAACGATGGTGGGGAGCAACTGCGAGGTCCCGCTGCCAATCACGCGACAACCGCTGTCCTGAAACCGCACCGTGGACACCCGCCCATCTGCCAGCGGACGCGAAAAGATCCGGCTGGGCGGCCGGGTGATCACAGGCACCGTCGTCACACCCGTGGAGCGGTTCATCCCGACCGGTATGGGCCCGCACGGCCTCTACCTGTCTCGGGACGCGCGCCGGCTGTTCGTCACCAACCGGATGGAGGGCAGCATCAGCGTGCTCGACGCCTACACCGGCAGGGCACTGGCGAAGTGGCGGCTACCCGGTGGCGGCAGCCCCGACATGGGCAACCTGACGGCAGACGGCACCCAACTGGGGCTGTCCGGCCGCTACAACAGCGTGGTGTACGTGGTCTCGACGAAGACGGGCGGGCTGCTCAAGACAATCCCGGTGGGCCGCGGCCCGCACGGCCTGTGCGTGTGGCCCCAACCCGGCCGCTACTCGCTCGGCCACACCGGCATCACCCGCTGACCCGTCCGGGTCGCAGGTGGGTCGGGCTACCGACCGAAAAGCTGATCCCTCCCGGCGTCCATAGTTTCGTGAGCGCGCTGGAGAAGGGCAGCACCGCATGGATCGAGAACTGGACTCAGAACCCCAAGCCCTTCACCTGGACGACAGGCGAACGAGATCCTGAACTCCCTCGCTGACTACCTCGCCAAGATCACCGAGTCCACATCAGAACCGATGCGAACTCAGCCTCGATCCACCGTTGATCTCGGGCCTCGCACATCGCCACCAACTCCGTGGGGTCAGCCACGGCGTGCCACAGCGTTCCCGGACCGCGCTGAGTCCGGACACGTGACGGGTGTGTGACACGCGCGGCGCCTGACCCATGATCCAGAGGACGCGGGTGCGAATCATGTCCCGCTACCACCACGGAAACGGCCCTCCAGAGACGATCTGGAGGGCCGTTTCGCATGGCTGTGTAGCCCAGCGGCCCAACGTTCGCCGTCAGCGGAAGCCGGGCTCGCTTACACCGTCGTTCACTTGGTGGCGATCTTCTCGCCGACGAGGATCAGGTCGGCGTTCGGGATTTCTTGCGAGTTGAGCTGCTGGAGCTTCTGCCAGCCACCCGGCAGGTCGAACCTGTCCGCGATGCCCGAGAGTGTGTCGCCGGCGACGACGGTGTAGTCACCCTGCGGGCTCGAACTCGACCGACTGGTCACGACCCGAACAGCCGTGGTCGATTCCGAGGCGAGAGACGCTGCCTTGCCTGGCCGGGGGAAGTTGCTGAACCGCGTCGGTCGTGGACCACGCTTGCACGCCCACGGCGCGGCACCCTGCCGGGCGTAGATCCGGTTCGCGACAATCTGCTGTTGCCACGGGGCGGCCCGGTCTGCGGTGGGTGCGAACTGGGCTCCGCCGTTGGCGCGCCAGGTTCCCGTGACGATCTGGAACAGACCGGCAGGGCGGCCCGCTCGCCGTCCGGCGGGGGTGTTGTTGACAACGGTCGGGTTGCCGCTGCTTTCGCACATGACGAGTCCTGCCTGCCCGGGGAAGGCATTGGCGGTACCGGCGCCGGTGACGGCGATGCCTCCTGCGGCAGCTCCGACGAGAGCGGCAACCACGCCGGTCCGTTTGAGGAGGTTCTTCGTCTTGGCGGGTTTGCTGTGACGTCCCACGATTTCGCGGGTTCCTTTCGTTCACACCGCCCGTATCCGGGCAGCCCGCTGCCTCTCGACAGCGGGCGCCACATGCGCGTTGATATCGAGATCAGAAATGCGCGTTACGGGGTCGGACGGTGGCTCGCGGCCGCTGATCCTCGGGGTAGATCGCAGGTCACCGCTAGAGCGCGAGAAGATTACAAATCGAAAATGCCGATTGTCACTAGTGAGTGATAAGGCACACAGATCAATAGATCCGGTCACCGAAAGTAGTCACGTCCTGTTTTCGATCTGCGCGAGAAAGTCCTTGCAAAGATTGGCTGAAGGGTGTTTCGTGTATCGGGAAAAGCGTCTGGGTTGATCTTCTGGCGCGGCCGGCGTGCACGGGCCGAGGACGGTGCACGGCGCCTATCCCAGCGCTTCCTCGTCACCACCGTCCCGAACTGGTTGCTGGGCATGCCGCGCGGGCTGGGCGGCCTGCTCGACGGCCTGGGCGCCCGACTACACCCACACCGGCCC
The DNA here is from genome assembly GCA_963780635.1 of Candidatus Melainabacteria bacterium. Classification (GTDB taxonomy): domain Bacteria; phylum Actinomycetota; class Actinomycetes; order Mycobacteriales; family Pseudonocardiaceae; genus DATEPR01. The sequence continues at coordinate 537,290 of CAWACW010000010.1, read as the reverse complement.
GAGGACGCGCTGCGGTTGCTGCTCGGCACGTTGGCCATCCGCCCCGCTCGCCGCTACACCGTCCAAGTCCTCGGCTGAGTCATATGGCATCGACGTCGGCTAAAGCCGCCGACCCAGTCCGGAGTTGCTGCGGCACGGGCTGGACCCGACGCTGCTGGCGCGGCTGCCGGTCGTGTGGCTGGTGTACGAATTCCTGTACCTGAACGGCGGGTCGACCCAGCAGCTGCCCTACCTCACGCCGCGACGTCAACGGCTCCGTGGTGGCGCAGGCGGCTCGCGAGCGTGGCCTGGAGGCGTAGTGGCTCAGCGACTGCATTCAGGTCCACCGGCCAGGGCATCCGCTCGCCGGACTGGATCAAGACCCCCATTCGGCGCACGACCGAAGTGGACGTTGGACACCGCCTTCGCGCCGGCTGGAGTCGGGGTCTCGGCCGGCGCGAACGCGGTGAACACCATTGAGAGTGGCTCGTCGCGGCGACCGTGTCAGCCCAGCAGGCGTCTACATGGCATACCTGCCAGCAGGAACGACGCACCACGGTCCGCCTCGGCGTTCCACTGTTGCCTGCGGTGATGCGGCGGGTGTCCGGATCGACCGTATACGGTGCGCGACGAATCCCCCGGGAACTCTTTCCGGGTCAGCACGGTGCGATCGACCGCGATCACCGTGAACCCTGCTACAGCGGGTGCCACCGCGGTCGCACGGCCCCAGCGAACCGCCGGCACTCCCTACGTCTCGCTCACGGCACCGATGGGACGCAGAGCCGGTGATCCGCCTGCGCTCGCGACCCTGGCCGGCACGCTGATCTGGGTAGGCGAGTTCGACCAAGGCGACCACTGGCCGGCTCGCGCCGGACGCACGACCCAGGCGGAGGGTGAACCCGGCATCCGGTTGCTGGTGCACCTGATCTCCGCGATCCTCCCCGCGGCACGCGGCCACCACCGGCAAGCACTGGCGGAGTTCCTCGCCGCGGCACAAGTACGCATGATCGGTGAGCACGCGTTCGCAGCCCAGGTGACCGCCTGGACGATCGCCTCTCAAGCCCGCGTCGGGATGGTCGACCAGGCACGAACGGCACTCGCCACCTCGATGACCATCACACCTCGGCCGGCGAGATCCGCAACGCCGCGGCGGTGATCCACCTCGCCGAGCAGAACCCTGCCGGCGCTCGCCGCGAGCTCGCGCCGGTGCTCGACGGCGCCGCCGCAGACAACCCTTATCTGACCCAGGTCGAGGCCCACTTGCTGGACGCACTCGCCTGCCGCGATCTCGCCGACAAGCGCGCGGCGCGGGCGGCACTCGAACGGGCACTCAACCTCGCCGAGCCGCACAGGCTGATCCTGCCCTTCGCGATGACCGGTGCGTGGGAGCTGCTGGAAAGCCTGCCGCTGCACGAGACATCGCATGCGGCGCTGGTCGCCGACATCCTCGACGCCGTGCGCCGCGGCGCCCCGGCCGACTCGCACGCACTGCTTCCCGTGGCGGCACTCAGCCCGAGCGAACTGCGAGTGCTGCGCTACCTGCCGACCAATCTCACCCGGCCAGAGATCGCCGACAAGCTGTCGATCTCGGTCAACACCGTCAACACCCACATCCGGCGGATCTACGCGAAGCTCGGCGCCACGGACCGCTCCGCGGCCGTCCGACGCGCCCGCCGGCTCCGGTTGCTCTCATCCGGGCGCGGCTGACGCCACCGCCGTGGCTGATCGGTGAATGGTGCTGATCTCATGACCAGCGCCCCGGTGCGCGACCCGCTGGCCGACCATCTGGCCGGAAGCGCCGCGTTCCTGTTCACCGACCACCAGCACACAGCTGGCCACGGTCCTGGTCAAGAACACCCTCTCGACCGGCAGGACCATCAAGAAATGTTGTGCACGGGATGGCTCAACCGGGAAGATCCTCGGCACGCTTGGCGGCAAGCCGGCCGTGCAGCAGGCCCGTGGACTGGCCGACTTCGATGAGGTACCCGTCCGGGTCTCGCAGGTAGCAGCGGATCTCCGCGCCGCGGTCGATCGGCGGTGTGACGAACTGCGCTCCCCTCTCCGTCCACTTTTGATAGCAAGCCTGGATGTCCGCGACCCGCAGGTTCAGGAAGATCGAAGTGGTGTCACCGGGCTCGTAATCCACCACCGAGATGCCTGGTTTGTCCGGCGTGGGCGGTCCACCGGGGTTCATGATGATCCACGAATTGGACAGCCGGACCATGCACGGGTTCTCCTCCAGCACGACGGTGCCGCCGAGGACGCGCGAGTAGAAGTCCCGGGACAGGGCGACCTTGCGCACGGTGATGAACAGCGTCGCCAGAAAGCCCTCGTCCGGGTTGGGCAGGTTGGCGAAGTCGATGTGGGGCGGTGCGGGTTCCGTCATCGTTGCTCCCGATCCAGGTATCGGCGGTCAGCGTCTTGTCGAGTGGCGACAAGGCCATCAGCCGATTGTCGATGGAGTTCGCCCAGGTGGCCAGGTGACGGCCTCCGAACCGGAGTCGACCGACGAGCACCTCCCAGCCGGGCGTCCGCACCGGCGAGAGCGCCTGGCCGGCAGCCCGGTCAGGGCTCATGCACCTGGCCGCGGCTGCGGTCGCCCTTCGCGCCGACGGTCCCCGACGTCGTCCCATGGTCGGACAACCAGGCGTTGACCAGCGAGGTTTACGGGATCTGCTGACGAGACGCTGAACGGCTCAGTCGCCGGCGGACGCCGCCACCCGATCGGTAACCGGCTGGATACCGCCTAGCGCCATCTCGACGACGTCGCGGACAAACCGGTCGTTCAACGGCCCATGGCCCTGCAGCAATCGGTGATAGACCGCGCCGTAGATCAGGTCGAGCGCCACGTCGGTCTTGGTGTTCGCGGGGATCTCGCCGCGTTCGACGGCGCGGCCGAACAGCGCCCGGGCCTGATCCCGACGCGGTTCGAGCACGCGCTGCCGGTAGTCGGCCGCGAAGACCGGGTCCGTCTGCGCCTCGGCCAGCAACGCCGCGAGCACCCGCCCATACGGCTTGCCGCCTGCCAGCCGGACCCAGGGTCGTAGCAACGAGAGCAGGTCACCGCGCAGCGAACCGGTGTCCCGGGGTTGCGGACGCACGGCGTCCCACTCGGTGTAGAGCGCGTCGAGGGCGAGGGTTTCCTTGGTGGGCCACCAGCGGTAGATGGTGGCCTTGCTGACCCCGGCCTGTTCCGCGACCGCGTCCATGCTGACCGCCGACAAACCCCGCGCCAGCAGGAGTTCCGCAGCCGCGGCGAGGATCGCCCGGTGGGCCTGCTGGCTGCGAGGTCGTCCGCGCGGTGCGCCGTCGGTGGTCATCGGGCGGTCACGCCGCTTTCGGCCCGGCGTCCGCGAGCCTGCCCAGCACCTGGAACAGGCCTGCGATGTCGCGGTGCCCGTAGCCCAGTTGTTCGGCCCGGCTCAGCACCGCTTGCGCGGTCGTGGCGGCAGGCACGGGAATGTCGCCGTCGCGCGCGGCCGCGAGCGCGAGGCGGATGTCCTTGTGCATGAGCCGCATGTCGAACCAGGCCTGTTCGGGCAGGTCGAGGGCGAGCGGGGCACGCGTGCGCAGCATCGGCGAGCCGATCGCGGACGCGGTCATCGCCTCGGCGGCCAGCTTGGGGTCGATCCCGCCCCGCTCGGCCAGCAGCAGGCCCTCGCTGAACGCGAGCATCTGCGTGGCCAGGCTGATGTTGATCGCCAGCTTGAGCAACAGCCCCTGGCCGTTGTCGCCCACGTGGGTGACGGTGCTGCCCAGCTTGCGCAGCAAGGGTTCGACGGTGTGGAACGCGTTCTCCGGACCGCCGACCATGATCGCCAGGGTACCGCTTTCGGCGGCGGGCACGCTGCCCGACACCGGCGCGTCGATCAGGGCCGCGCCGCGGCCGCGCACCCGGTCAGCCAGCTCACGGCTGACGCGGGGGCTGACCGTGCTCATGTCGACGTAGATCGCGCCGGGCCGCAGGCCTGCCAGGACACCGTCAGGACCGTCCACGACGGCCGCGAGGGCGGCGTCGTCGGTGACCATGCTGAACACCACGTCCACGCTCGCCGCGACCTCGCGCGGGGTGTCCCGCCAGACGAGACCTTGCTTGATCAACGTCGCGGCCTTGGCCTGCGTGCGGTTGGTGCCGAACACGCGGTTGCCGTCCAGCAGACGGCCGGCCAGCGATGCGCCCATGGCGCCCAGACCGATGAATCCAATGGTGGTCATGATCATTACCTCACTGCCGACTCGATGTCGGCGATGTCGGAGTCCGTGAGTTCGAGGCCGGCCGCGGGGAGGATCGGGTCCACCTGGGCAGGGCGGCGGAAGCCTGTGATCGCGCCGGTCACCGCGGGGTTGCGCAGGGTCCAGGCGACGGCGACCGCGCCGGGCGTGGTGTCATGCCGCTCGGCGACCGCGCGCAGCCGGTCGGCCAGGGCCAGGTGCCCCGACAGTTGCGGCTCGGTGAACCGCGGATCGGTCTTGCGCCAGTCGTCATCAGCCATCGTGGCCAGCCGCTCCCGCGTGATGGCCCCGGTCAGCAGGCCGGAGGCCATCGGCGAGTAGACGATGACGCCGACGTTCTGCTGCTCGGCCAGCGGCAGGATCTCCGCCTCGGCGGCCCGGTCGATCAGCGAGTACTGCGGCTGCAACGTCTCCACCGGCGCGATCGACGCCACGCGCCGCAGCTGCTCGGCGTCGAAGTTGGACACTCCGATGTGACGGACGACGCCTTGCTCCTTCAGCTCGGCCAGCGCCGCCCAGCCCTCCTCGATGTCCGCTTCCGGGTTGGGCCAGTGGATCTGGTACAGATCGATGGCGTCCACACCGAGCCGGCGCAGGCTCGCGTCCGCCTCACGCAGCACGGAGTCGCGTTTGAGGCTGTGCCGGACGTGCCCGGTGCCGTCGTCGAGCAACGAGCACTTCGTGAACACGTACGGTCGCCCGGCCATGCCCCGCAGCGCACGGCCGACGGTCTGCTCCGACCGACCGAATCCGTAGGCGGCAGCCGTGTCGATCCAGTTGACCCCGAGGTCCAGCGCCCTGTGGATCGCCGCGATCGCCTCATCGTCCTCCTGCGGCCCCCAACCGAACTCCCAGCCGCCACCACCGATCGCCCAGGCACCGAAACCGATCCGGGTGATCTCCAGACCCGTGGTGCCCAGCGGGGCGGTACGAAGCTGTGTCCGCTGCATGATTCCTCCTTCGATACCGGGTTCGCCTCCCACAATAAAACGGTACTACCGGTTTCGTATCGCGCAGTCTGGACGCGGTATTCCCTCCGTCACATGGCGACCACATGGCTCGGACGGGTCCTTGAGTATTTACGAAACGGTACGTTTCGTTTTTCATCTCAGGAAGGACGCTCGACCATGACCGCATTGACGTTGCCACGCCACGACGACCGGTCGTTCCTGCTGCAGCGAGCGCAGCCGGCGATGACCGGGCTGATGGACGGCTCGCTCTCCACCTTGGCGCCGATCTTCGCCGTGGCGTTCGCCACCCACCAGCCGATGTACGCGTTCTTCGCGGGCCTGGCCACCGCGATCGGTGCCGGCGTCAGCATGGCTTTCTCCGAGGGCCTGTCCGACACCGGTGAGCTGACCGGGCGCGGGAGCCCTTACTCGCGCGGCGCGATCACCGGGCAGGAACGTTCCTGGGCGGCGTGCTGCACAGCCTGCCGTTCCTCATCCCGCAGTACCACGTCGCGCTGGCCGTGGCGTTCGCCACCATCGCCGTCGAACTGGTGAGCCTGGCCGTGATCCGGTGGCGCTTCTTCGGCACCGGCTTCGTCCGTTCCTTCGTCGCCATCGCACTCGCCGGCGTGATCATCACCAGCCTCAGCGCCGCGCTCGGCGCGATCAGCTGACCGACCAGATCCAGAATGGAGTGAACACCGATGGCTGTCCCCTCTCCGTTGGGCCCCGACAGACCGTGGCCGCACTGCTGCCCCTGACCGTGGTCACCGTGCTCGTCGACGCCGTGAGCTACCTGCTACCTGCGGCTGGGCCACGTGTTCGTCGCGAACATGACCGGCAATGTGGTGTTCCTGGGCTTCAGTGTGGATCCCCAGGCCGGCCTGTCCGCGGTCGCCTCGCTCGTCGCGATCGCGGCGTTCGCCCTGGGAGCGCTGGCCGGCCACTGCGCTCACCGGTGCAGCGATCATGCTCGGCCTGGTAGCCGCGCTCACCGGGATTGGCATACTGCGACGCGAGCCGAACAGTTATTGTGTTAGCAGCTCTTAGCGCACCTTTCCCAGAAACATCGACGGATTGGATGGTGACCACATGCCGCTGACCGGCGAATACGAGCCGAGTGCATTCGACTTCAGCCGCGACCAGGTCGAGCTGTACGAACGCTCCGGCGGTACCGAAGGCACCGACAACCAGGGCAAGCCGGTGATCGTGCTGACCTCGGTGGGCGCGAAGACCGGCAAACTGCGCAAGACGCCACTGATGCGCGTCGAGCACGACGGCCAGTACGCCGTCGTCGCATCGCTGGGCGGCGCGCCCCAGCACCCCGTCTGGTACTACAACGTGAAGGCCAACCCGCAGGTGGAACTCCAGGACGGTCCGGTCAAGAAGGACTACCAGGCCAGCGAAGTCCACGGCGAGGAATACACGGCCTGGCTCGAGCGCGCCGTCGCGGCCTGGCCGGACTATGCCGAGTACCAGAAGAAAACCACCAGGACGATGCCCATCTTCGTGCTCACGCCCGCGGAGGCGTAGTGATCGGTGCCAAGAGCTCGATTGCGCAGGACACGGCACAACGCTCGTTCAGCGGCCGAGGAGTGAGCGCTCGGACGCCACCGAGTAGGTGATCGCATCTCGCTTGTGCGGAACGCAAGGTGGCCTCATGACCCAGAGGTCACGGTTGCAGGCCGCGCTCCGGGCAAGCGCCAGATCAGGCCGTCGGCAGCGCCCAAGCCATTGCGGGTGGCACGACAGCCAGGTGCTCGTTGCGCGGCAGGTAGGCCAGGCGCGCGGACGCGGCGAGCAGGCCGAGACAGCGCGCTTACCCTGACCGGCGCCTACGGCGACCCGGAAGCATCCGTCGAGTACGTCGACCTGGCGGATGGATGCGAGCATCCCTGTGCTGGCCGAACGTCTCGGCCAGGTGGATCACCTGGTGTTCACTGACTCGGTGCGCGCCAAGGGTTTGGTGGGCGGGCTCGACCCCGCGATCATGGGCCTGTCGTTCACCACCAAGGTCGTCGGGCCGATCCTGTTGGCCAGACCGCCGGCAACACCATCAGTGTCGGCGCGGTCCGTCACGCCCTGCGCGTGACGCCCTGGCCAGTGCCGCACGGGTGAGTTCGGCCAGGCCCCGCGCGTCGCCAGTCAGCATGTGGCCCGCACTGGTCAGGTGCATATCGTGGCGGCCGCGAACGAACACGGCGGCACCGAGACTCTCCTCGCGGCCACGGATCGCGCAGGACAGCGCGGGCTGTGTCCTGGTCAGTCGATTCGCGAGTGCAGCTGCCCGCTTCGGCAACCGTGGGTACCGCCTAGATCTCGGTGGTGGCTTCAACCTTGCCGTCCTTGGCGGCGCGTTGGAATGTGGCGTAGTCGCGTTCGTTCTGGTCGGCGTAGGTGTCGGCGAACTCGGCGATCGCGTGGTCGAACTTGGCGGAGCCGCCGAGGTAGGCGGCCAGCGCGACGCGGTCACCGGAGCGGGCATGCGCCCGGGCCAGAGTCCACCCGCACAGCCGGCCGTAGATCGTCAAACCCTTGGGGCGCAGCCGCTCGACCGGTATGGAGAATTTCCAGTCCCGCAGTTGGCGCACGTAGAAGTCGCGCTCCGTATTGTCCGCGCCCACAGCGCGGGTCCAGCCAAGGAAAATGTCGCTCTGGGCCTGCATCAGGTGCTGCCCGGCCACGACACGTTCGCCCTCGTTGGCGTACTTGCTGCGGCCGCAGTAGCCGGCCAGCACGGATGGCTGGGCCTCCTTGGCCTGCAGGAACAGCGGCTCGACCCCGTCCGTGCCCTCCATCAGCACGACCCAGGCGCGGGTGCCGACACTGCCGACCCCGACGACCTTGCGGGCCACCTGGACCATCGTGAACTGCTCCAGCAGGTGGCGGCGGTCCGATTGCAGGCTGCGCCCGTATTTGGTCAGCACGGCGTGGAGCTGCTCGTACAGCGCATCGGCCCGCACATCGGCGAAGACCTCTTCGACCGGGACGATCATCGGCGGGTCCGAGATGATCCGCCGCCTCCCGTCGACGACGGTGGTCAGCTTGCCCAGCGCCTGGGTGCTGTCGCGGGTATGCGCCTTGGCCAGCATCGCCTCGGCGGTCTTGAACCTCTTCGGCTTCACCTGGGACCGGACGTCACGCATGGCCGGCTCAATGTCCAGATGCGCGTACCAGACCTCCAGCAGCGGCTGCTCGGCGAACCCGCGCATCGCTGTGCGGTAGCCCTCGGCCGCCGCCAGGACGATCTTGCGGCAGGCCTTGGCCGTGAACCCGTTGTCCCGCCCCGCCACCGCCAGGCTTGCGGCCAGCCGTTTGACATCCCATTCGAATGGGCCGGGGACGGTCTCGTCGAAGTCGTTGACGTCGAAGACCAGCTGCCGTTCCGGGGAGGCGAACGCACCGAAATTGGACAGATGTGCATCCCCGCACAGCTGCACGCGCAGCCCTGATGTGGGCGTGGTGTCCAGATCCGCTGCCATCGGCAGCGCAGCCCCCCGGTAGAAGGTGAATGGGGATACCAGCATCCGCCCGTGCCGCACGGGCACCAGTTCCGGCACCCGCGACGCCGCCTGCCCCAGCAGCAATCCCACCGGATCCCGGGACCCACCCGGCCGGAACTCGGCGTGCGAGTCCAGCGGAGCCAGCGCCCGGGCATCCTTGCCCTGCGCCACCAGGTCCGCGCGACTCGAACGCTTCGCCGTCTCAGACCGCGCCCGGCTTCGGCCAACTGTCTGCGCGCCAGACCTCCTACTCGTGGTCCCATCAGCCGTCTCGGTCATAGCCACTCCCTCCGGGCGCGGCGGCGTGACACCGCCCATCCTCAGGCACCGCGGATCGCTCCTCGGTGCTACCACCACACCACCGCCTCCACGCCGGGATGGCATCCCCCCACAGAGGTGAACACGGCGTCCGGATCAGCGCGGCGTTCCGGTCTCACCGCGCAGAGGGATGCCGGCAGGCCGACGTCCCGCCCAGCTGCGTGTGTGCGGCTCGACTCGCGCCATCAGGTGCAAGTGCTGACTGACGGTCACCGGGAGTACACGGTTCGAGCACGCGGGCTCCATGGCCGCGGACGGTCGCCCTCGGGGCTCGGTCGCGCGGAGGGGGGCAGTTCGGCGCACGGGCCGGGAGAGTTGTGGCGGAAGGTCGTGTTGACCAGCCCGAGTCAGATGGCCAGTGCGAGCACATCCGAGGTCCGGCAGGTCTGGGCCGAGCGGTGTCGACGGCGGGACGGCCCGGCCACAAACCGGTACGGGATCACGCGCTCGATCAGCCCCGGGCCAGTCCCGGCGATGGCACCGACCTGACAACCCCGGCCGGGAAGCCGTGGCGCCGGCTACCCAGCGCACTGGACCATGAACCAAACGACAGGTTGATCGTCGTGACCGTACGGAGTGTGTCTGGCCTCACGTCATCCCATTCAGGTGATGCTGCGCGACCACGGCCAGCCGACGATGGCCGCATGACCCCCTCTCGCCTCACCGCGTACGAGGCCTCGGAGAGAGGTGCTGGGCTCGCACCGGCTACCGGCGGCGAAAGCGCGCAACCGAACACCTTGAGCGCGCCCGCCGCGCGGGGACTCGACGATGTGGTCGCACGGCTGCACCGCCGCTTCGGTCACACCGGTGCCGGACAGTCCTCGAAGATCACCGCGTGGGTCCAGGAGGCCGCGGCTGAGTTCATCGACGCTCCCGTCCAGACCTACGTTCCCATCTTGGTCGAACGCATCGTCCGTCGACGGATCGAGACGACGCGCTGAACAGGCCAAGCAGCACTCGCTGCGGTGCGACCCGGAGCGCCTCAGCTACGTGATGAACCGGCCGCGACAAGCCCCACGTTCGGCGGGACCCGGCCCGCGGCGATCGCAGCCAGAGCGCGGAAGGTTTCCCGCACGCGAGCGGGCTGGATGGCCGATGGTGACGCTCCGGGGTGCCGTGGCGAGATCCGGACTCGCAGCACACCGTGCCGCGTGCGGAACCGGATGGGCGGCTCCAAGGTCATGGCCTCCCCGTCGACGCCCACCGGAACCGGTTGCGCCGAGTCGACACGGAACTCGGACGCCGACCACTGCAGCAGTATCGACGACAGGCCGTGACTCTCGCCCCGGGCGCGGGTGTCCCCGGTCTGGACGACGGCGATGCCGAGTCGGCCGAGGTCGATCCGCGGGCGGGTGCCGGAGCCGACCGCGCGACCGAGCCGGTAGGGGTTGTTCGACACCAGGATGGTGGCCGCGGACGCGTGCGCGGTGCCGTCCGCGGAGTCCCAGCGCAGGTCCAAGGCAGGACCAGTAGGGCCGAGGACCGCCGGTGCCGTCTCCAGCAGGGTGCGGATCTTCGCATCGCGATAGCCCTTCTTCTGCACCGCAACGGCGTACAGACCCATGGAGACGTTGTTGACGAAGACCCGGCCGTTGACCTCACCCAGGTCGACGCAGTGCTCGCCACCTTCGGTGAACGCGTCCAGTGCGCCGACCACGTCGTCGCGGTCCACCCCCAGGTCCAGGGCGAAGTGGTTGCGAGTGCCGGCCGGGATGCACGCGAAGGGCAGACCGTGCTCCGCGGCGACCGTGGCCACCACGGCCTGGGTGCCGTCGCCACCCGCGGCGGCGAGTCCGTCCGCGCCCGCCGCGACCGCGTCACGGACGAGCACCTCGAGATCGTCCCCTTTGCGCAGTTCGACCGTCGCGAAACCGCGGGCCGCAGCCTCCTTGACCAGCCCGACCTTGGCAGCCTTCCCACCGCCGGACCAGGGGTTGACGAACAACACCGGCTGACGCGGTGGCTCCGCGGCCGCCAGCCGGACGCGTACCCGGAAGGCCCTGTGGGCGGCGACGTTAGCGATCGCGACGCCCACCACCAAAACGGCCAGATACGGCCAGCCACCGTTGCGGAACAGCAAGACCACGACACCGACGAGGGCCAACACGGTCACGACGACCCCGATCACGCGTAGCCCGCCGCGACGGGCCACCACGAACCACGAACCCACCAATGCGACCGCGACACAGCCAAAAGCGCCCAAACCGGCCGGGAACCGGGACACCAGCACGTAGACGGCAAACCCGATGACAACGACACCGGCCAGAAGCGTTACCACAGCGACCAGCCGCTGTGTGCCGGACACGGACACGGAACTGGTCGCGGCCGGTGTCGCCATGACGTTCCTCTCCCCCGAACCGGGCGACCGGTGCGCCCGGTGGGAGTCATCGTCCCGCCCACGCGCGCCGCACAGCGCCACCCACGGCGGGTGATCCCCGGTTCTCGCGCAGCACGATCCGTGCGGCACCACGGGGAGCAGGACGGTCCAGGTGGCGGTCCGCACGAGCATGGGTTGAGCCGAGCGCGGACGGGTGAACAGCTCCCCGTGGAACAGCGCACCGAAGACCGACCACACCCCGAATGTGGCCGACAGTCCGAGCGTCTCGGTGAACTGGACGCGTTCGTCCACGCGACGGCGTGTTGAGCTTGCCCCGGTTTGCCGGCCACGGCAGGTGTCAGCCGCCAGCAGGGTCCGGCCATGCGACAACGACCCAGATGTCCCCGTTGGCGACCGCCGGTTGGTCACGCGAGGTGGACGATGCCCGAGGTGATGAGGTAGATACCGAAGCCGGCCGCCACGATGATGATGATTGTGCGGCCGTGTCGTGCAAGCCAGGCGTTCACGGCGGTGACCCAGCGGATCGTGGTGTCCGGCCAGATGGCGTGGGCGACGATCGGTATCTCGATCAGCAGCATGTAGATCACGGCGACGAGGATGATGCTCAGCACGGTCACCAGCAAGCTGGTGTGCGCCTTGGCAATGGCATGCAGCGAGGCCAGGTACAGCGGTGACGGCGTGTACATCAGCAGACCGATGCTCAGCAACCCGACCACGCCAAGTTCGCGGCGCTGTTTGGCGGCCTTGGGCCCGCGCGGCGGCCGGAAGTAGACCACCAGGGCGAAGGCCACGAGCACGATGCCGATGGAGAGGTCGATCCAGGGCGGCACCGTGCGGTGCTTGCGGCTCTCGGCTCCGCTGGCTTGCAACACCAGCACCGAGAGGAAGCCAAAGCCGAGGGTGATGAGCACGGCCCCGGCCAGGAAGATCAGCGCCCGCTTTCTGGGTTGCGGGTTGACCAGCAGGAACGCCATGAACAGCAAGGCCGGCGGGTAGATCGCCGCACCGAACGCCGCAGGAACAGCTTCGGACAACATGGCCCTCCGCTACCTCCCTCGTCCTCGTGCCATTGCACCGAATGGGTCATCCTCGGGATTGCTCTCAGTAGTGCTCACCAGTCCCGCCCAGCGGCGTGTCCGGCGCGCGGAACCACCGTCCGGGCCCGTCATCCTGGCCGGGTGCGCAGTTCATCGGGGCGGAGGATGTCACTTCGGGTAGCGGCATGCTGTCGATGGAGCGTGTGCCAGAGCCGGCCCGCCCATCTGCGCGCATCAGGTCCCACCTGGTCACCACGCCCGCGAGCCGACCGAGCGGGTCGACAACGGGCAACCGGGCCGCACGGCGATGGCCGGGGAGCGGGGCGGCAGTCCGGACATCGGCGCTCATGTCGACCGTGACCGGCGCTGGGTCCAGGAGATCCTGGGCGCACGGTCGGCCGGTCCGCCAGCGCGATCGTCGGTTGCCGCGCCCGATGCGGTGCGCCTGCCGGTGCCCTTTCCCCGCGTGGCTGAGAGCCACTTCGGACACCATGCCGAGCACAAGGTGCGAATCGTCGGTGACGACATGTGCTTCCGGCATGAGCTGCGCCTCCGCGACGACATTCGAGTGGACGAGGGGCGGCGGTCCCGGCCAGGACGGACGCCGGCCGCGTCCGCGCGCCCAACGCCCGCTCGACTCGCCGCCGCGCGTTGGGCGGGGCTGCGCACTCCGGTCGACGACGCGAGTCGCTGCTCGTAGCGCCTGTCCAGTCCACACGACGGGATGACTCCGATCGTCGGCCTCGCCGCGATCTCGTCGATGCCGTTCCGCTCCAGCACCGAGCCCTGATGTTCGCAGATCAGCTCGTGGAGTCAGCGCCAACGGCCGGTAGATCGAACCCAATCCTTGGACACCTGCGGGCGGCGCCACATCATCCACCGGGGATGAGTTGCCGATGGAGACCAGTGATGTGCTCTCCCGACCGTTGCGGTAGGCCGGTAGCTCTCGATGCGTCGGGTCAGATGGATGATCGAGCTGTCGATCCGCCACCGACGTGTCGTCACCGCGCAGGCAGGGTTGGCCCACCTGGGCGAAGAAAAGGCAACGTTCACGCGCCAGCGGGCGGAGTGTCGTCCTGGCTGGCGATACTGCTGCCCGGCAACGGTGGCGCGCGATCGGCGGTCCACGATGCGGTCGCATGCACGCAAATTGGATGGCGTCCGATTCGGACGCATTGGCGCAGGACAGTGCGGGATCGGCAGACGGCCTTCGCGAAGCAGACGAAAGCCCTCGTCGTCGGGTGCCGTGCCGCCCCCACTTCCCCGCATCGCAGGTCATCACATTCAGGTGATGGTGCACGACGGCCGTGGCCGCACGATGTTCGCGAGGTTCGCCGTCGGACGGAGACGGCGCTCTGCATCGCGAGCCGGCCGCTGGTGACTTCGGTGGCGCTGCTGGCAGGAAGACGTTGTGGCATGAACGGCGTGCGCGGATGACAAACGCTCGGACCACGGTGGACGTACCCGTGTTGCCAAGTTGGCACGATGGTGCCGCGCGGCAGGCCGTGCTCGGCTTCCTGGCCAGTGTCACCCGTGACGGACCCGATCACCTGGAGACCGCCGATCGGGTCGCGACCTTCGACAACGACGGCACGCTGTGGTGCGAGCAGCCGCTCCCCCCTCAGTTCGACTTCGTGTTGCGGCAGTGGGCGGCCATGGCTCAGGCCGACCCGTCGAAGCGGACCCAGCAGCCCTACCGCGCCGCGGTCGAGCTGGATGCGGACTGGCTGCGGGCGTACGAGCAGCACATCCCCGAGTTGATGAAGGGAATGGCGGAGGCGTTCAGCGGCACCACACCCGAGCAGTTCGAGGACATCGTCCGGGGTTTCTTCGCCACGGTGCACCACCCCCGATTCGGCGTGCCATATCAAGACGTGGTGTACCAGCCCATGCGGGAACTGCTCGACCTGCTCACCGCGCACGAGTTCCGGGTGTTCATCGTGTCCGGTGGCGGCCGGGACTTCATGCGGGTGATCTCCGAGCCCAGCTATGGCGTGCTCCGCGAACGGGTCATCGGCACCGCACCCGACTACGAGTACCGCGACGGCACCCTGTACCGGTTGCCCACGGCGCTGGGCGGGGTCGACGACGGGCCCGGGAAGCCGGTCCACATCTATCATCAGGTCGGCAGGCCACCGGCCTTCGCCGGCGGGAACGCCGACGGGGACGTGGAGATGCTTCAGTCCGCGCGCTTCCCACTGCTGGTCCACCATGACGACGCCGAGCGCGAGTACGCATACGAGGACAAGGCGAAGCGCGCCCTCGCGACAGCCGCCCGGGACGGATGGGCGGTCGCGAGCATGCGCGACGACTGGGCGACCGTGTTCCCGGCGACCGTCAGCGGGGCCGCGCAGGTGTAGTTGCCCCGCGGATGGCACGACGCCACCGGTGCCGCGATCCGGATCGGCACCTGAGAGCCCGCGACCGGCCGCCGCCGTGGCCGCCCGCCCGCCGCGCATGGGGGGACTCGCAGGCCAGGGCCGAACCGGTGCTCCGATGAGAGTGTCCACGACAGCTCACGGTGCCGCCGGATCGGCGGCCACAAGCGGTCGAGTCGAGGAGTCGCCGTGGTGGAGATCCAGGCGCGAGCCAGAGCTGCCGCTCCCGTGGAGACGGTCTGGTCGGTGCTCGCGACGCAGGCGAGCATGGCCGCGTGGGCACCGGTCAGCAAGGTCACGCTGGAACGGCAGGGCGACACACCGCCCGACGGGGTCGGCACGATCCGCGTGCTGTCCCGGCCACCACTGAGAATCCGCGAGCAGATCACCGACGTCGACGCTCCGGTGCGGCTGACCTACCGGCTGCTGTCGGGCCTCCCGGTCCGTGACTACGTCGGCGAGACGACGCTGACCGGGCGCGCCGGGGCCACCGACATCCTCTGGCGGGTGACCATGACGTCCCGGTTCCCGGGCGTGGCCATTGCCGTGCGCAGCGTCGTCCACGCCCTGGTCAACGGCCTGGTGGCCGAGTCCGAACGAATCGCCGGCCGGTAGGCGTGCCGGCTCACCTCGGGTGGGTGATGTGGGCGCGTGGTGCCGGTGCCATCGTCGTCGTGCGGCACCGGAACGTAGGTACGGGACACCGGTCGTGGTGTCGTGCCCTTCCAGTGGCCCTCATCCGCAGGGTGCACTTTCTCCTGCCCGCATGATCGAGGGAGCGCCGATGAGCGAGCCGTTCAAGGGAACGATCAACGTCGACATCAGGGACTCGGTCCCCGACTGGACACCGTTCGAGCCGCCGAAGGCGCCCGACGGCGCGCCGAACGTCGTCTGCATCGTTCTGGACGATGTCGGTTTCTCGGCCATGGGGTGTTACGGCGGTCCTATTGAGACACCGAACATCGACCGGATCGCCGCCGATGGTGTCCGCTACACGCAGTGGCACACCACGGCGCTGTGCTCGCCGACCCGGTCGTGCCTGCTGACCGGACGCAACCACACCCGCAACTCGATGGCGTGCATCACCGAGGCGGCCAGCGGGTTTCCGAACGCGAGCGGGATGATCCCGCCGGAGAACGGCATGCTCTCCGAGATCCTCGGCGAGCGTGGCTGGAACACCTACATGATCGGCAAGTGGCACCTGTGCCCGACCGTGGAGATGAACCTCGCGTCGACTCGGCGGAACTGGCCGTCCGGCAGGGGATTCGAGCGCTCGTACGGGTTCCTCGGCGCGGAGACCAACCAGTGGTACCCGGACCTGATCCACGACAACCACCCGGTAGACCAGCCGAAGCTGCCTGAAGACGGCTACCACCTCACCGATGACCTCACCGACAAGGCGCTGGAGTTCATCAAGGACGCCAAGGTGGTCGCGCCGGACAAGCCCTACTTCCTCTACTACGCCCCAGGCGCCTGTCATGCGCCGCACCATGTCTCGAAGGAATGGGCCGACCGGTTCAAGGGCCGGTTCGACATGGGGTACGAGGCGATGCGGGAGCAGACACTGGCCCGGCAGAAGCAGATGGGTATCGTCCCGGACAATACCGAGTTGCCGCCGGTCAACCCGATCGGCACCGCGGACACCCGCACCGGTCCCGGGGGCGAGCCGTTCCCCCCGCTGGACGTCACGCGGCCGTGGGATTCACTGTCGGCGCAGGAGAAGCGGCTCTTCGCCCGGATGGCCGAGGTCTACGCGGGATTTCTCGCGCACGCCGACCACCACATCGGCCGGCTGCTGGACTACCTGGAGGAGTCCGGCCAGCGGGAGAACACGCTGGTCATCCTGGTGTCCGACAACGGGGCGAGCGGCGAGGGCGGCCCCGACGGATCGGTCAACGAGATGTTGTTCGCCAACGGCATCCCGGACGACATCGACACCAACCTGGCCATGATCGACGAGCTCGGCGGGACGAGGACCTACAACCACTACCCGAACGGCTGGGCGATGGCCTTCAACACGCCGTTCAAGATGTGGAAGCGATACGAGTTCAACGGCGGCACCGCCGACCCGTGCATCATCTCCTGGCCGCCGGTCACAGCGGGCAAGGGTGAGCTACGCCATCAGTACCACCACGCGATCGACATCGTGCCGACCATTCTGGACTTCCTCGGAGTGCAGGCCCCGGCCACGATCAAGGGGAACGTGCAGAGCCGCTTCGACGGCGTGAGCATGCGCGGCAGCATCGAGGATGCCACGGTGCCATCGGCCCGCAAGACGCAGTTCTACTCGATGCTCGGATCGCGGGGAGTCTGGCACGAAGGCTGGAAGGCCGTCACGACTCATCCGACGATCAGCGGCTGGGGTCACTTCAACGACGACACTTGGGAGCTGTACCACACCGACACCGACCGCGCCGAGGTGCACGACCTGGCCGCCGAGCACCCGGACAAGGTTCGTGAGCTGGTCAACATCTGGTTCGCCGAGGCGGGCGAGAACGGTGCATTCCCGTTGGACGATCGATCCGCGCTGGAGATCATGATCACGCCGCGGCCGCAACTGGCCTTGCCGCGCAATCGGCACGTCTACTTCCCCGACCTCGCGGAAGTACCTGAGGCGCAGGCAGTGAACATCCACAACCGGTCCTTCACCATCGGGGCGCTCGTCGACCTGCCCACGGTGGGCGCGGAGGGTGTGCTGTTCGCGCACGGATCGCGATTCGGCGGGCACGCCCTCTACCTCAAGGGCAACCGCCTGCACTACGTCAACAACTTCGTCGGTATGACGGAGCAGAAGATCGACGGCACCAAGGAACTGCCCATCGGCAACGACCTCGTCCTGTCGGCCTCGTTCGACAAGGACGGCGAGGATCCACGCGGGGTCGCGACCGGGATCCTGTCGCTCTACCACGACGACAAGAAGGTCGGTGAGCGCCGGATCAAGACGCAGCCTGGGTTGTTCATGATCGCGGGTGAGGGCCTGTGCGTGGGCCGCGACAGCGGCGAGGCGGTGACCGGAGACTACCCAGGCGCATACCCGTACGCCTTCACCGGCGGCACGATCAAACGCGTCGCCGTCGATGTCAGCGGGGACCCGTATCTGGACCTCGAACGCGAGGCCCAGGTCATGCTGGCGCGGGAGTAGGGGCCGCGGTTCAGGTCGGACCGGTCGCCGGACGGGTCCGCGGTCCGGCCCCGCGGACGCCGTCATGGTGCCGAGAATGTGGGCATGAACAGCGCTGACCACCAGCACAACTCCAGCACCCGCGGGGTGGGTGAGGACGCGGGCGGCGCGGATGGCTGGGCGATCGACCTGCGCCCGTACCTGTTGCACCATACGATCGACCCGGGATCACGGCGCCACGCCCTCGCAGCTGCCGCTGGCCACCGAGATGCCCTGTCCGACGCCCTCATGACGGCTGTCTGCGGCGGCCGGACATCATCAGCCCCTGTCCATGGAAGGAATCCTCTCGTGAGCGTGTGGTTCGTCACCGGGGCGTCGCGGGGATTCGGCGCAGAGGTTGTGGCCCAGGCGTTGGCTGCCGGCCATCAGGTGATCGCCACGGCCCGCCGGCCGGCGGCGGTCGTCGATCGCCTCCCAGAGGCGGGCGACCAGCTACTGGCCGTCGCGCTGGACGTCACCGACGAAACCCAGGCGGCAGCCGCCGTCCAGGCTGGGGTCGAGCGGTTCGGTCGAATCGACGTCGTGGTGAACAACGCCGGACGTGGGCTGCTTGGTGCGGTCGAGGAGGCGTCCGACGCGGCGGTTCGCGCCCTGTACGACACGAACGTGTTCGGCCTGCTGAACGTGGTGCGTGCGGTGCTGCCGGTGCTGCGCGGCCAGCGTGCGGGGCGGATCGTGAACATCTCGTCGATCGGTGGCTTCGTCGGGTCGCCCGGCTGGGGCATCTACAACTCCACCAAGTTCGCGGTGGAGGGTTTTTCCGAGGCACTGGCACGGGAAGTCGAACCATTGGGCATCGCCGTGACCATCGTGGAGCCCGGTTACTTCCGCACCGACTTCCTGGACGGCTCCAGCTTGCACACCGAGGCCGCCGTGATCGAGGACTACGCCGAGACCGCGGGTGCGACGCGGACACGGGCTGCCGACGTCAACCACGCCCAGCCCGGTGACCCGGCGAAGGCAGCCGCGGCGATCGTGCAGATCGCCTCGGCCGAGCGGCCGCCGCTGCGGATCCAGTTGGGCCGCGACTCGTTCACCGCGATCGCGAGCAAGCTGGAGTTCGTCGCTGGTGAGCAGCGGACCTGGCACGACCTGTCGGTGTCGACCGACCACGCCGATGTCGCAGCACGCTGAGCAGAACAGGTATCCAGGCAGCACATCCGACCGTCGCCACGCGGCCCGCGCGTGCCGGACGCGACGCCGCGGGCCACGCGGGAACCACCGGCCGAGGGCGGTCTCGCGCGGGGGCGATCGTGGCGCGGTCCGGGGGTCAGCGTGGCGACGGTCGACAAGCACCGTTGCCGGGTGCGGTTCGGCAGTCGCCGAACCGCGGTAAATCCCGCGACACCAGGGAAAGTGTGGTTGCCCACGGTGGGGAGGGGGCCGTGGGCAACCACAGCTCGGTACTGTCGCCGGGCGCTCGCGATCAGGCGGTGTAGCGCGCGGCCGGGGTCGACAGCGACAGGTTCGGGATCAGCTTCTGGCGGGCGGCCTCGTAGTCCTTCCACTCGCTGATCTCGGGCAGGGAGAGGATGGTCACCGGCTCGCCGTTGTCCAGGCCGGCGAGGGCCGCGTCGGCGGCGTCAGCGGAGGTCATGACCCACTCGTCCGGGAACGCGGACAGCTCGATGCCCGAGTCGTCCCAGAACTCCGTGCGCAGCGCGCCCGGCAGCACGGCCTGCACGCGCACGCCCGTGTCGGCGAGTTCCTGCTGCAGGCTCTGCGTGAAGGCGAGCACGTAAGCCTTCGTGGCGCTGTAGGTCGCGGAGACCGGCATGATGTTCAGCGCCAGGGCCGAGGAGATGTTCACGATCGTGCCGTGGCCGCGCGCCACCAGTCCGCCGACCACCGCGGTGGTCAGGCGGGTCAGCGACGTCACGTTCAGGGTCACCAGATTCTCGAGCGCGGTGGGGTCGGCGCCGTTGAGCGGGCCGAACAGGGAACCGCCTGCGTTGTTCACCAGCACGTCGATCGTGTCGTCGCCGCGCAGCCTCTCCTCGACCTCCAGCAGTTGCCGGGCGTCGGTCAGATCGGCGACCAGGACGTCGACCTTGCGGCCGGTGTTGCTGGTGATCTCGGCTGTGAGCTTGTCCAGACGCCCCTTCGTGCGGGCGACCAGGATCAGGTCGTGGCCGCGTTCGGCGAGGCGCCTGGCGTAGTCGGCGCCCAGTCCGGTGGACGCGCCGGTGACGACGGCCGTGCCCGGCCGGGTGTTGTCGGTCATGTGAAACCACTCTCTGTCAACAGATGACGGGTTTACGGATACGGGCGACTTCGGGTGCGATGTGCACCTCGACCCGCTTTAAATTATCATACCAATCTAAGCTGGACAAGATGGGGCGAGTCCTGGTTCACTGCCGGATCCCTGCGGCAGGCAGCCGCGACGGCGGATCAGTCCATTGTGTCCAGCACGCTGGTGTGCGCGCTCTGGAGGATCTTCGCGGAGAGCGGGGAATCCCTTGTCGCACGCGCGAGCAGGATCGCGCCCACGAGGGTGCAGATGCGCGAGAGGCCATCGCCGTCCTCGGTGGACATCCAGTCGGCGAAGCTCTGCACGCCGTCCCCGTAGGCCTGGCGCGTCTGCGGCTCTGTCGTGTCCCGGGCCAGGTCGCCGGCGAACCCGGCGGTGGGGCAGCCGTCACCGGGATCGTCGCGGTGTTCCGCCGACAGGTAGTAGTCGACCAGCGCGCGCTGCGCGGCACCGTGTTCGCCTGCCGCCTCGTCGAAGCCCGCAAGCTGGTCGAGTAGCGTCGCGAAGGCATGAGCTGTCGCTTCGGTCAGTAACGAGTCCTTCGACGCGAATTGGCTGTAGAAGCCCCCGTGCGTCATGCCCAGTGACTTCATCAGGTCCGCGACCCGCACTTTCGGCACACCTTGCTCACGGAACAGGCGAGACGCGGTGGCGACGATGTTCTTGCGGTTCTCCTGGGCCTGGGCCTGTGACGCGCGGCTCATGACACCCCTCTCTTAGATTCGACGCATCATCTATGCTACCAGTCCCCGTGGCTGGCTCACCAACAGCTGATGCGCGACGCCACGCGAGACCACCCACTCCCCCGCCGGATTCCACCCACGCCACGCCTCACCAGCAGACCCTGGGTAACAGCATGTCCATGGTCGGGTCGGCTGCCGATTCCACAGCTGCCGACCGGTGTGCCGACGATTCGCCGGAATCGCCGCGGCATCCTGCACCCTCCACACCGCACCACGCCGATGCCGGTGCGTTCCGGGTCCAGCCCTGACCGACAGGCGACGCGCCGCTCCACACCCGGTCCCACTGGTCGTGGCCACCTCGCGGCCACGGCCGGAAACGTCAGCTCTCGGTGCCGGTCCGCTCGGTGATGCCGGCCCGTCGCTGGTACTCCCGCACCAGGTCGAGGCGAGCCTGCCCGGTCGGCCGGCGACCAGGGCGGATGTCGCAGGCCAGCGCCTTGGACTCCTGGATGTGCGTGTTGGGGTCCAGACTCACCGAGGTGAGCTCGTTGGCGGCGTCACCGGTCGAGTAACCATTGGGGCCCCAATGCCACGGCAGGCCGATCTGGTGCAGCCGCTTGCCCGCCACGACAAGGGGCGTCATCCGCCCGGTGACCAGCACCCTGGCCTCGATCGCGTTGCGTGCCGTGACCACCGTCGCCCAGCCGTGGTGCTCCAGCCCGCGTTCGGCGGCCAGTTCCGGGGACACCTCGCAGAAGAACTCCGGCTGTAGCTCCGCGAGATAGGGCAGGGTGCGCGACATGCCGCCCGCCGTGTGGTGCTCGGTGAGCCGGTAGGTCGTCGTCACGTACGGGAAGACGTCCGAGCCCGGCGTGCCCCCTGTCGGCCCGAACCGGTTGGCGGGGTGCACATACGGCGTGACCTCCCGGACCGGGTTGCGCTGCTGGCCGTAGACCGGGTTGCGGACCGGCGAGTCCTGTGGCTCGTAGTGCGCGGGTAGCGGACCGTCGGTCAGGCCGGAGGGCGCGAACAGCCAGGCCTTCCCGTCGGCCTGCATCACGAAGGGGTCGGTACCGGACAAGGCCGCATCACCGCGCGCGTCCGGCGGCGGCCGGTAGTGCGGCGACTTGGCCGCGGTGAAGTCCGGGATGTCGTGGCCGACCCACTTCGCCTGGTCCTGGTCCCACCACACGAGTGCCTTGCGGTCGCTCCACGGTCTGCCCTCCGGGTCGGCAGCGGCCCGGTTGTAGAGGATGCGCCGGTTGGCGGGCCAGGCCCAGCCCCACTCCGGCGCCACCCAGTTCTGCTCAGCGCCGGGCTTGCGCCGCGCCGCCTGGTTCACCCCGTTCGCGTGCACGCCGCAGTAGATCCAGCAGCCGCACCTGGTCGAGCCGTCCTCGGCGAGCTCCAGGTAGGAACTCAGTGGCCCACCGTTCGCGTCGAAACCGTTGATCTCGGCGAGCACGGCGTCCGCATCCGGTTCCGCGAGCGGGCCCTTCGTCGGATAGTCCCAGGTCAGGTCGAGGATGGGGCGATCCATCTGGTCGGTGGAGCCGGCCAGCTTCGCCTTGATGAGCCTGCCGAGATGGAACATGAACCACAGGTCGCTGCGGGCGTCGCCGGGTGGCTCGACGGCCTGGTGGTGCCACTGCAACATGCGCTGCGTGTTGGTGAAACTGCCGTCCTTCTCCGTGTGGGCCGCGGCGGGCAGGAAGAACACCTCGGTCGCGATGTCCTCGGTGCGCAGTTCACCGCTCTGGATCTCCGGCCCGTCCCGCCACCATGTCGCGCTCTCGATCTCGACAAGATCCCGGACCACCAGCCAGTCCAGCTTGGCCATACCGAGCCGTTGCAGCTTCGCGTTCGCCGAGCCCACCGCAGGGTTCTCGCCGAGCAGGAAGTAGCCGGCGCACTCGCCCGCCAGCTGTGCCATCACCGTGTCGTAGGTCCCGTGGCTGCCCGTCAGCCGGGGCAGGTAGTCGAAGCAGAAGTCGTTGTCAGCATCGGCCGCGTCGCCCCACCATGCCTTGAGCAGGCTGACCACGTAGGAGCGCATCTCCGCCCAGAAGCCCTTCTGCGTGGACTCGGCCGCCACGAAGGAGTCCAGATCCTCGTTGCTGTGGGCGTGTGGCATCGGAATGTAACCGGGTAGCAGGTTGAACAGCGTCGGGATGTCCGTCGACCCCTGGATCGAAGCGTGCCCGCGCAGCGCCATGATGCCGCCGCCCGGCCTGCCTATGTTGCCCAGCAGACTCTGCAGGATCGCCCCCGTACGGATGTACTGCACACCGACGGTGTGCTGGGTCCAGCCCAGCGAGTACACCAGTGACGTGGTCCGGTCCCGGCCCGAGTTCTCCGTCACCGCCCGGGCCACCTGCAGGAACGTCTCCGCCGGGACGCCGCAGGTCTGCTCGACCAGCTCCGGTGTGTACCGCGCGAAGTGCCGCTTGAGGATCTGGAAGACACAGCGAGGGTGCTGCAGCGTGTCGTCGCGGCGTGCTTCGCCGGACTCGGCGCCACCCGAGCCGTGGGCTTCGCCGCGAGCCGCCTGCCGGATCGACGCCTGATCGCCGTACTCCAGGTCCGGCTCACCCATGGGAGCCTGCAGCTCGACACCCTCGT
Source organism: Candidatus Melainabacteria bacterium (assembly GCA_963780635.1). Taxonomy (GTDB): domain Bacteria; phylum Actinomycetota; class Actinomycetes; order Mycobacteriales; family Pseudonocardiaceae; genus DATEPR01. Next base: position 513,817 of record CAWACW010000010.1, on the reverse strand, counting down.
ACTGCCAGGTGTGGAAGTCGTAGACGCGTTGCTCGACGTCCAGACCGGAGAACACGCCGTCCAGGTCCTCGGTGTCCACGAAGTCCTCGGTGACGATCGACGCTGCGTTGGTATAGGTGAGTACGTAGTCGTGGAAGTACTTCTCCTCGGTCAGCGCATAGTTGATCAGGCCACCGAGGAACGCGATGTCCGACCCCGCCCGCAGCGGCACGTGCAGGTCGGCGACCGCACTGGTGCGGGTGAACCGCGGGTCGACGTGAATGATCTTCGCGCCGCGGGCCTTCGCCTCCATCACCCACTGGAACGCGACCGGATGGCACTCGGCCATGTTCGAGCCCTCGATGAGGATGCAGTCGGAGTTCTGCAGATCCGCCGGGAATGTCGTGGCGCCGCCGCGACCGAACGTGGTGCCCAGACCGGGCACAGTGGCGGAGTGTCAAATACGCGCCTGGTTCTCGATCTGGATCACGCCCAGGGCGGTGAAGAGCTTCTTGATCAGGTAGTTCTCTTCATTGTCCAGTGTGGCCCCGCCCAGACTGGCCAGGCCCATCGTCCGGCGCGTGCGGACGCCGTCGACGTCCCACTGCCAACCGTCGCGCCGCGACCGCAGCACCCGGTCGGCGATCATGTCCATCGCCTGGTCCAGGCCGAGTTCTTCCCAGTCCGTACCGTGCGGCCGCCGGTACCGGATCGTCGTCACGCGGCTGGGGCCGCTCACCAGTTGCTTGCTCGCCGCACCCTTCGGGCACAAGCGGCCGCGCGACACCGGTGAATCCGGGTCACCCTCGATCTGGACGACCCGTTCGTCCTTGACATACACGTTCTGGGCGCAGCCCACGGCGCAGTACGGGCAGATCGACTTGACGACGCGGTCGGCCACCTGTGTCCGCGCGACGACCTGATCACTGGCTTGGCTCTTGGCCGCCGCCGCCTTGCCCGCCGGGTCACCGCCGGTCGCCTGCCGGTAGACGGGCCAGTCCTCGACCCACTGCCGTACGCCCATCGCCTGTCCCCTCTCCAGCGGCCCGGCACGGTTCCCCGCGCGAATACCCACACAATCGTGGCATCGGCCGCCGTGTCCAGCGACTCGGCCGGCAGGACCTGTGCACGGACCTCGGCACCCTACTGTCGGTAAGTGATCGGCTTCGCGGCATGGGCGGCGCAGGCGCCACGTCGCGGTCAGCAGCAGCCGGACCCGCTGGACCCCACTGTCGCCTCGGCCTTCTCGTTGTTGCCGACGCAGCAGGTGGCCGCCGAGAATTCGGGGTCCGCGCCGTAGGTCCGCGAGTCGCCCTTGACGACGTAGACCTCCCACGGCTCCTGGCCAGGGCCGTGCACCCAGACCTTGTCCTGCACCGCATAACAGCACGTCGTCTGGTGCTGTTCGTCGGTGAACAGGCCCAGTGCGGACAGCCGCTCGGTGGACCGGCTGACTTCCTCGCTGGTCTCGACCTCGACACCGAGGTGATCCATCACGGTCTGCTGGCCTGGCTCACCCTCCAGCAGGACCAGCTTCAACGGCGGCTCGGCGACCGCGAAGCTGGCGTAGCCGGGGCGTCGCTTGGCGGGCTCCGCGCCCAGCAACTTCGTGTAGAAAGCGACGGACGCCGCCAGATCCCCGACCCGCAACGCGAGTTGTATGCGCGACATGGCTCTCCTCCTCGTCGCGACGGCCCTACCCGGGTGCTCAGTGGCGCCCGCCTTGCAGCCTGGATAGACCATCATCGAATCAAGCGAGATTAGATTGCACTCTATCTAGATACCTGTCAACCTAGACATATGTCGAAACACCTGCCGTTGGTGGACCAGCCGCCGTGCTGCGCATCCGTCCTGCGCGCGCCCCTGAGCGAGCAGCAGTCCGTCGAGCTGGCCCGGGTGTTCAAGGCCATCGCCGACCCGGTGCGCCTGCGGCTGCTGTCGCTGATCGCCTCACACGCGGGCGGGGAGGCGTGCGTCTGCGATCTGACGGACGCCTTCGACCTGACCGGCCCGACGATCTCCCACCACCTCAAGGTGCTTCGCGAGGCCGGTGTCATCGACGGCGAGCGTCGCGGTACCTGGATCTACTACCGGGTGCTGTCTGAAACGCTGCGCACGCTCTCCGACGTACTGGTCGCCTCCGACGCCGCCGCGATCGGGTAGAGGCCGCGGACGAGCAACACCGCCAGCGCGCCGCCGACGAGTTGGGCGGCGAGGAACAGGGGCACGGACGAGGGTGCGATCCCGGCGAACGAGTCGCTGAACACGCGTCCGATCGTGATGGCCGGGTTGGCGAAACTGGTGGAGCTGGTGAACCAGTAAGCGGCCCCGATGTACGCGCCCACCGCAGCGGGTGCGCGGTCGGCTCGACCGGACCGGCTCAGCGCGAAGATCACCACCACCAGCCCTATCGTGGCAACCATCTCGGACAGACCGTGCGCCGCCGTAGCGCGGTCTTTCGTGCTGATACTCACCGCGTCGGCGGAGAACATCAGGTTCGCCAGCACCGCGCCGCTGGCGCAGCCGACGACCTGGACCGGCATGTAGGCCAGCGCATGCCGCCATGGCAGCCCACCCAACGCGGCGTCCACACCGGACACGATCGGGTTGAAGTGGGCGCCGCTGACGGGTGCGAACATGAGGATGATCGCGAACAGGCCCACGGCGGTAGCGGCCGCGTTCTCGGTCAGCTGCAAGCCTGTGTCGCCGGGCGAGAGCCGCTGGGCGGCGATTCCGGACCCGATCACCAGCGCGGCCAGCAGCAGGCTACCCACGTACTCGGCCACCAGCTTGCGCGATAACGGAGGCTGCATCAGAACTCTTTCGTTCGCTTGTCCGGTCATACGACGGCGGGTACGCCGAGTTCGGCGAGCAGCGCGCGGACCTGGCGTTCGATCTCGTCGCGGACCGGGCGGACCTGTTCGACCGGCTTGCCTGCGGGGTCGTCCAGCTCCCAGTCGACGTAGCGCTTGCCGGGGAACACCGGGCAGGCGTCGCCACAGCCCATCGTGACCACCACATCAGCGGCGCGGACGATCTCGTCGGTCCACGGTTTGGGGAACTCGCCGGTGATGTCGATGCCGCGTTCGGCCATGGCGGCGACCGCCGACGGGTTGACCTCGTGGGCCGGTTCGGAGCCACCCGACCACGCGGCCGCACGGTCACCGGCCAGGTGCCGGAAGAAGCCGAGCGCCATCTGACTACGACCGGCATTGTGCACGCACAGGAACAACACGGTCGGCGTCCGGCCGGGTCCGTGCTCGTGATCGGTGTCCGTCATGACGTGCTCCGGGGAAGCCGGACGGCGGGCGCGAGCCGGCCGATCCGGTCAGCGAGGTCGGTGAGAGCGCGGGTGAACGCCGCGTCGGTGTCAACACGGGCGGGGTCGGGCACCGACCAGTGCAGCCGGTCGCCTGGACCGAGTTCCTCGTGGGCGTTGTCGCAGACGGCGACGACGAGGTCGTCCCGATGCAGGACGTCCGCCACCTGTGCTGTGCGATTCGGTGCCAGGGCCAGCCCGGCAGTGCGGGCAACGGCGACGGCGCGAGGATGCACCTGCGGTACCGGGTGCGTACCCGCGGACGCGGCCGGAACCTGACTGTGCCGCTGCCACAGCGCGGCGGCCAGCTGCGAGCGTGCCGAGTTGTGCGTACAGACGAACACCACCCTCGGCGCTGTCCGTGCGCCGACAGCGGAGAGTCCGACGAGAGCCTCGGGTCGCAGTCGAAGGTAGGTACGCCGACCGTCGCCCTCGGAACGGGATCGTGCGACCACACCAGCGCGCTCCAGCAACTTCACGTGGTGCGCGAGCAGGTTGCTGGGCAGGCCCAGCTCGTCGCCGATCTCCGTCGGGGACACATCGCCGATCGTCAACCGGTCGACGATCGCCAGTCGTAGTGGCTCGCCCAGCGCCGCGTGCACCTGCGCTCGCCGTCGCACCTCTGATGAAACCTCAGCACTCATTGACTCAAACTTTATTGAGCTAATGGGTGGGCGTCAAGGCCACCTGGAGGCCTGACCGACCGCCGTCAGCTCGGGGGGAACGCGGTATCAGCGCCCACCTCGGCCCAGGCCTCCAGCTCGCGCAGCTGCGCGTCGAGCTTGTCGCGCACCGCTTGGACCGCCTCCGGGCCCAGCACGAGGTGCAACGGCGGGTCGGGCGAGTCGATCGCACGCAGCATCGCCGCCGCGACCCGGCGCGGATCGTTGGGCTGCTTGCCGACCAGGCTTTCGAACCATCCGATCGCCGTGCCGACACTGTCGGCGTAGTCGGAGATTTCGACCGGCTGACAGACCGCGGCCGCGCCGAAATCGGTACGGACCGCACCTGGCTCGACGATCGTGACCTTGATGCCCAGGTGCGCCACCTCCTTGGCCAGCGACTCGGAGATGCCCGCGACGGCGAACTTCGAGCCGGCGTAGGCGGTTTCGCCTGCGGCCTCCGGTGCGACGCCGTCCAAGGAGGACATCTGCACGATGTGGCCGCTGCGTTGCTTGCGAAGTTGGGGCAGCACCGCCCGAGTCACGTTCCACGTGCCGAACGTGTTGGTCTCGAACTGCCGGCGCACCTGTTCCTCCGGCAACTCCTCGAGGGAGCCGAACACACCGAAGCCGGCGTTGTTCACCAGCACGTCGATACGCCCGAACTTCGCGACCGCCTCGGCCACGGCCCGGTCGACCGACAGCCGGTCGGTGACGTCGAGCTCGGCCGGGTGCACCCCGCTCCCGGCCCAGCTCTGCGCCCCGGCGAGGTCACGGTCGGTGGCCACCACCTGATCACCGCGCTCGGCCGCCGCTTCGGCGACCGCGCGTCCGAGACCGGCGGCAGCGCCGGTGATGAGCCAGACCCGGCGGCTGTCCGTAGTAGTCATGACCTGACCGTATGGCGCCTCGACTCCGGCGGGCACCTCGGAACGTGCGGCACATTCACCACCGCCGCGAGTCGCCGGCAACCGCATCGTCGAGGTCACCGGCTACGACGACGGCAGGAAGGTTGTCGAACCGTTCACCTCAGAGCCGTTCGCGTTGTCTTCCTTCGGGGCGAGGACAGGAGGGCACCGGGGCGGGGCGAACCTGGACCGCGGCGTGCCGCGGATCGGCGTTGACCTTTTGGCCGTCGAGCGCTGTACGTGACCCGCGTGCCAGACATGCGTCCCGTGCGGTGGATCGTTCCGCCACCCCCCCGACAGCGACTGTCTATTTCGGACTACCAGCGACAGTCACGAATAGCTGTCGTGCAGCTGCGCCCACGCGAGCGGATACGGCAGTCCCTCCTCCTGCCGGCCCAGCGGGGTGAGGTCGAGGTGGTCGTGCGTGCTGCCGAGCAGCTCGTCCCCACGCGCGTAGGTGGAGTAGGTGTGGTACAGCCGCCCGTCCTGGCGGAAGAACACGCTCGTCCCGGACAGCTCGCCGCTGAAGTACTGGCCCGGCGCCTCGAATGCCTCCTTGGTGCCGTAGTACCGGTAGTTGTACTCGATCGGCCGCACCGAATCGTCCAGCGTCACGCCGAAGTCGTAGTTGAAGTCGCTGCCGAACGAGGAGTACCAGGGGAACGTCCAGCCCATCCGCTGCTTGAACGCTGCCAGCTTCCGCTGGGGAGCACGGGAGACGAACACCAGTGACGTGTCGCGGTTGTGCAGGTGGTCCAGGGGCCCGACGTCGTCGGCCATGAAGGAGCAGCTCGGGCAGCCCTCATCCCACTCGGGGTCGAACATGAAGTGCCGCACTATCAGCTGACGCCTGCCCTCGAACATGTCGGCGAGCGTGGCCTTGCCATCCGGGCCCTCGAACACGTACTCCTTGTCGACCTCCACCATCGGCAGCTCGCGCCGCTGCGCGTTGAGCCGGTCGCGTGCCTTCGCCGCGGTTTTCTCCTCGGCCAGGAACGCCTTCCTGGCCGCCAACCAATCCTCTCGGGACACGATCCTGGGCATCAGTACGTCACCGCCGGCATCCACTCCGGGTCGCGCCCGCCGGGAGTGAGATCCATCAGGCCCCACACGGGGTGGATCAGGTCGTTGTTGCGGTAGTGCTGGCCGGGGTCGGCTTTCGAGTAGTGCATTTCGTTGCCCCAGAAATGCCGCACCCCGCCGCCCTCGCGCTGGAACACGTTGACCATCGGCGACCGGCGGGAGTCGTCCGGGGCCATGCCGTAGTAGTCGACGTCGTAGGTGCTGCCGGCCGAGGACAGGAACCGCATGCCCTCCCCGTCCCAGCCGCGCTCCTTCGCGAACGACTGGATCCGCGACAGCGGCGACGCCGCCACCACGGCGAACGAGAACCGCTGCGTGAAGTGCCGCGCGGTGCCGTTGAGCCCGTCGAGCACGCTGGTGCAGCCCGGGCAGCCTTCCTCCTGTTCGGGTCCGTACATCATGTTGTACAGCACGAGGGTGTCCTGCCCCGGCGCGAACAGGTCGCGCATCCGCAGCTCGGTCTCCTGGCCGTGCTCGTCGAGCCCGGTGAACACGTAGTCCGGCACCAACCCGCCGGGCGGCAGCTGCCTGCGCTGCTCCGCCACCGACTCCAGCCCGCGCCGCAGCTCGATCTCCCGCTCCAGTAGGCGGTCGCGCGCCTGCCGGTATTCGGCGGACTCACCGGGGAAGGAGAGCCGCGCGATCACGTTGTTGAACTTCTGCGCCATCGTCCGTCCTTTCGGTACCCCCGGGTTCACCCGAGGTAGTTGTGCACCGGCTTGAACTCGCCGAGGCTCAGGTCGGCGATGATGTGGCTCGCCGACAGCACCTCGCGCACCGGCAGGTCCGCGAGCGGTGCCAGTACGTGCTCGAACAGCTGCAGCCTGGCGGGCCCGGTCCACGCCTCGGTGATCGTGATGTCCCGCGCGCTCGTGGTGGCCAACTCGCACACGCGCAGCTCGGCGTTGTAGCCGAGCACGTACTTGACCATGTAGGCGGGCACGGCGAGGGCGAACGCCGCGTCGGCCGGGTCGAGCGGGTGGTGCTTGTAGCCCATGGTCGCGGTGGCCACCCGCACCGAGCCGTGATCAAGGGTGCCGACGAGCGCGCCGTGCTCGGTGCGCAGCGCCGGACTACCGAGCACCTTCGGGTACGCGCCGACCTCGCGCCCGCCCGACGCGGCAGCGAAGTCGTCGACGTACATCGCGTGCATGTACTCCCCCGGCTCGCCGTCCAGCGAGACCGCGATCGCCTGGCCCACCTCCAGGTACGGGCCGTAGCCGGTGACCTCGTTCATCCGCATCAGCTCGAACCGGACGACGGGGTCACCCACCTGCAACGGCTCCGGTGTCACCGCGCGGGCAGCGGCGGGATCGGTGCGGTAGTAGATGTTGAGGTACTCACGCCCGGTGTAGCGCGGGATCACCGGTGGGTAGGCGGGCGCGGTCAGCGGTGTGGTGAACCGGTTGCGCAGTTCGTCGGCACGCATGGCGGCCTCACACCCGAACCGGCAGCTCGTACGGTCCGCGCACGCTTCGGGCGAGCCGGATCCTGCTCGGGCCAGCAGCGGCGAGCCGGGGGAAACGGTCGAGCACCTCGCGCAGCGTCACCTCCGCCTCCAGCCGGGCCAGGCCGGCACCGATGCAGTGGTGCACGCCCGCGGAGAAGGAGATGTTCTCCCTACTGTTCGCGCGGCCGATGTCGAACACGTGCGGGTCGGTGAACACCCGCGGATCGCGGTTGGCACCCGCCAGCAGTTCGAACACGAACCCGCCCGCCGGAATCGTGTGCCCGGCGAGCTCCACGTCCTGCAGCGCCATCCGCGCGGTGTACTTCGTCGGCGGGTCGAACCGCAGGACCTCCTCGGTCACGCCGGGGACGAGGTCGCGGTCGGCCCGCACCCGCCCGAGCTGATCCGGGTGCGCGAGCAGCAGCCGCACGGTGTCGCCCAGCAGGTTGGCGGTGGTCTCCAGGCCGGCGACGAACAGCAGCTCGGTCAGCGCCATCAGGTCACGCCGGCCGAAGTCCTCGTGCTCTCCGGAGGTGGCGACCAGCTCGCTGATGATGTTGTCCTCCGGCGCCCTCCGGTAGCGCTCGACCAGCTCGCCGAACAACGCGTTCATCTCGCCGAGCGACGCCCGCACGTCACGGCGTTCGGTGAGCGTCCGCGGCCCGTCGATCGTGCTGGAGAGGACGGTGCCCCACCAGATGAACCGGTCGTGGTCCTCGATCGGGACACCCAGCAGGTCGCAGATCACCTCGAGGGGAACGCGCGCGGCCACCTCGGTGGCGTAGTCGAACTCGTCGCGGCCGGCGAGCTTGTCGAGGACCTCGCTCACCAGCTCGCGCACCCGGGGCTCTCGCTCGCGCAGCGCGCGCACGGTGAACCAGCGGGCGATCAGCTTGCGCAGCCGGGTCTGGTCGGGCGGGTCGGCGACGAGCAGCGAGTGCTCGACCGGGTGGGCCAGCAGCCGCTGGTCACCCGGGCTGATGCTCCAGTCGGCCTCGGGCGGCGGCTGCGGCATGCCGAAGCGTCCGTCGGTCAGGACGTTGCGGCACAACGGATGCGACACCGTGCAGCAGAAGCCGAGGCTGCTCGCGTACACCTCTCCGTGCGCACGGATCCGTTCGTAGAGCGGGAAGGGGTCCTTGCGCTGGCGGACTCCGAGGAGCTTGGCCGCCAGGTCGCCCTTGAGCGCCAGCAGTTCGGTGACGGACCGCTGCACGCCGTACTTGGCGGCGACGCGTGGGGTTTGTGTCAGCATCGGTTCCCTCCGTCAGTTGACCTTGCGTTGCCTGGTCGCCCACAGCTCGTCGCGCAGCGTGCGGCGCAGGATCTTGCCGCTGGGGTTGCGCGGCAGGACATGGGTGAACTCGTAGTGGGTGGGCACCTTGAACCCGGCGAGCTCGGTGCGCAGGAAACCCGACAGCGCGACCGTGGTCAGCGCACCGGGCTCGCGCGGCACCACGAACGCGTGGATGGACTCCCCCCACGTGTCGTCCGGCGCGCCGACCACGGCCGCGTCGCGCACGCCGGGATGGCGGCACAGCGCCTTCTCGACCTCGGCGGGGTACACGTTCTCCCCGGCGACGATGATGGTGTCGCCGATCCGGTCGCAGATGTAGAGGAAACCGTCCTCGTCGAGGTAGCCGGCGTCGCCCGTGTGGACCCAACCGCCGACCAGCGTGCTCGCGGTCTTCTCCGGCTGGTTCCAGTAGCCGATCATCCGCGCGGGCGTGTGCACGCACACCTGCCCGATGATCCCCGCGGGCAGCGGTGTGCCCGCGTCGTCGATGACCTTCACCGAAACACCGGGGTAGGGCAGCCCGGCCGCGCCGAGCCGCGGGCTGCCCGGGCGGTGCTCGGCGGGCGGGAGGCAGACCGCGGTGTTGCCCGACTCGGTGAGGCCGTAGATCTGGGCGAGCTCGCAGCCGAACGTCTTCAGACACCGCGCCAGCAGCACGTCGGAGATCGGCGAGCCGCCGTAGACCACCTTGCGCAGCGAGGCGAAGTCGGCGGGACCGGCGCCCGGCTCGTCCACGAGCATCCGCAACATGGAGGGCACCATGCACGTCGTGGTGATCCGCAGCGTCCGGATGAGCTCGACCGCGTGCCTGCTGTCGAACGCCGGCACCACCACGTTGGTCACGCCGGCCCGCAGGCCCTGGGCGGCCCACCAGGTCCCGCCCACATGGAAGCCGGGGACGCCGAGCAGGCTGCGGTCGTCCGGGCGCCAGTCGATCCAGTCGAGGTCGTGCTCGGCGAGCAGGTGCGCGATCGCGGCGAACGTCCGGTCGGCCAGTACCACGCCTTTGGGTGCTCCCGTGGTACCGCTGGTGTAGATCTGCACGAGGGCGCGCTCGGGGTCGTCGGCGGCGAGGTCGGGCGCGGGCCCGCCCGCCCACCACCGGTCGGCCTCAGGGGAGTCGAGGACCACGGTGTGGTCGAGGTACTGCGCCAGCTCGGCGGCCACCGGGGCGGACGCCGAGTCGGTGAACAGCAGCCGCGCGCCGGAGTCGGTCAGGATGTGCCCGACCTCGTTCGCGGTGAGTCGCCAGTCGACCGGCACGAGCACCGCGCCGGTCTTGGCGCACGCGAGCAGCAGCTCGTAGTAGCGCTCTGAGTCGCGGGCGAAGTGCGCGAGCCGGGTGCCGGGCCCCGCGCCGAACGCGTGCAGTGCCCCGGCGAGCCGGTCGGTCCGCTCCTCCAGTTCGGCGTAGGTGAGCACCCGGCGTCCGCACACCAGCGCGGGGTGCTCAGGCCGCCGCGCCGCGTGCGCGCGCACCGTGGCCCGCAGGGTGTCGGGTGTGGTCATTCGCGATCAATCCCAGTTGTAGGAGTCGAGCCAGTACGGCTGGCCGGTGTGCCGGATCCGGCCGGGCTCCGCATCGGGCCGGGAGCGCGAGGGCGCCTCGAGCAGCACGTGCGCATTGGTGCCGGTGAAGCCGAAGGCGTTGACCCCGGCCAGGACCCGGCCGGTGTCCGGCCACGGCGTCGCCCCGGTCGGCACCGAAAGCGACATGCGCTGCCACGGGATGTCCGGGGCCGGGTCGGTGAAGTCGGGTTGCGGCGGCACGGTGCCGTGCCCGACGGCGAGGACCGCCCGGATGAGCCCGGCGGCACCGGCCGCCGTCTCGAGGTAGCCGACGTTGACTTTGCCCGACCCGATGTACAACGGGCATGCGTCCGCCGACTGGCGCTCGTAGGCCGCGGCGAGCGCGTCGGCCTCGACGGCGTCGGTGACCATGTCGGCGCTGCCGTGCGCCTCGACGTAGCCGACCTCGGCAGGGCTCACCTCCGCCGCACGCAGGCAGTCCTGCACCACCTGGCGCTGGCCCGCCGCCGAGGGGCTGCTCAGCGCCGCCCGGCCGCCGTGCTGGTGCACCGCGCTGGACCGGATGACCGCGTAGGGCTTGTCGCCGTCCCGCTCCGCGTCGTGCTCACGCTTGAGCACCAGGACGACCGCGCCCTCGCCGCGAACATAGCCGTCGGCGCGCGCGGTGAACGGGCGGCAGGCGCCGGAGGGCGAGAGCAGCCCGGCGCCCGCGAACACGCCGGTGGTGACGGGCGACAGCAGCAGATGGCTCGCGCCGACGAGCGCCACGTCGCACTCCCCGGCGCGCAGGGCCCGCCCGGCGAGGTGGACCGCGGTGAGGGTGGACGAGCAGGCGGTGTCGAGGGTGAGCGCGGGTCCGCTGAGCCCGAACGTGGCCGCGACCCGCCCCGCGGCCGCGCTCACCACGGTGCCGGTGCTCATGGCCGCGGAAAGCTCCTTGATCCCGTTGCGGACGGCGGCGAGGCCGTACTCCGGCGCGGTGACCGACACGAAGACCGCGGCCCTGGTGCCGCGCCGATCGGTGATCCCGGCGTCGTCGAGGGCGTGCCTGGCCTGGGTGAGCAGCATCCGGTGCTGCGGGTCGATGCAGCGGGCCTCCTCGTCCGGGATGCCGAACGACTCCGCGTCGAACAGGTCCACATCGGACAGATAGGCGCCGTTGCGCAGCGCGTCCGCGTAGGGCTCGATGTCGGGTGCGTCGAGGTTCCACCGCGGCCTGCCCCGGCTGTCGGTGGGCACGCCCACGTCCGCCGTGTCGGCTGCCCGGCCCGCGTGCACGCCTTCCCACAGCCCTGCGGGGTCCTCGATACCGCCGGGCAGCCGGCAGCTCATGCCGACCACGGCGAGGCCCTCGGTGTCGGCGCGGCGGCGCCGGGCGAGCAGCACCATGAGCTGGCTGCGCGTCAGCTCCTCCAGCGACTCGATGTAGGAGCGCATCAGCCGGCCTCCTTCAGCGCGGCGAGCTCGGCCTCGGCGTCGTCGAGGTCCCAGCCGCCGTCCTCGCCGCCACCGTCGCCATCGCCGGTGATCACGGTGTCCAGATAGGACGCGAGCGCCTCGGTGTCGGGATGATCGAGGATCACCGACGTGGGCAGCGCCTTGCCGAGCACGGCCTCGACCTTGTTCTTGACCTCCACGCCGGCGAGCGAGTCGAGCCCCAGGTTGGCGAACGGAGCGTCCGGCTGGATGTCCTCGGGCGTGTCGAAGAGCAGGACGTCGGCGATCGTGGCGCGCACGAGCTCGGTCAGCCGCGCGTGCCGCTCCGCTGCGGGCAGGGCCGCCAACTCCGCGAGGTCCACGGTGACCGTCGCGCCTGCGGCGGGCCGGGCCAGTTGCTCGTACTGCGCGTTGGGCAGGGGCCGGGTGCTCGCGAACGTGTTCCAGTCGCACTCGCCGACCACCGTCTGCGGCGCCGGCCGGGCCAGGATCATCGCCAGCGCGCGACCGCCGTCGCGGGGCCGGACGAACCGCATGCCCTGCCGGACGTAGGCGTCGCGGCGCCGTTCGCTGAGCCCCGCGGCCATGCCGATCTCGTCCCAGGGACCCCAGTCGATCGCGGCGCCGGGCAGCCCATTCGCCACCCGCCAGTGCATCAGGGCGTCGAGGAAGGCGTTGCCTGCCGCGTAGTTGGCCTGCCCCGCCTGCCCGAACACGGTGGAGCTGGAGGCGTAGCCGACGAAGAACGTCACCTCCGGCAGGTCGGCGGTGGCCTGGTGCAGCAGCAGACTGCCGTACACCTTCGCGCGGAACACGGTGTCGAGGTCGGCCCAGGTCTGCGCGGTGACCGGCTTGTCGGCCAGCTGCCCCGCCGCGTGGATCACGCCGCCGACCGGGGGTCCGCTCTGCGCGAGTGTCGCGAACAGCGCGCGGACGTCATCGGGCTCGGCGATGTCCGCGGCACGCCCGGTGACCTCCACGCCCAGCTCGGCGCGTAGTTCCGCGAGCCGCCGCTGGTCCGGCACCCGCCTGCCGACCAGCGCGAGGTGGCGGGCGCCGAGCCCGGCCAGCGTGCGCGCGGCGGCGAGCCCCAGCCCACCGAAGCCTCCGGTGATCACGTAGGTGTGCTCGCCGTCCACAGTGGGCGTCTCGGGTCGCTGCTCGGGGTCGGCCTGCTCGATCCTGCGGACGTATCGCCGATCGCCGCGCAACGCCACCTGCAGCTCGTTGTCGGGCGTGGTCCGGCACGCGGCGGCCACACCGTCGTGCTCATCCGCCGCGAGGTCGAGCATCGTCACCCGCCACGCTGGATACTCGTTCGCGAGCACCGCGCCGAAACCCCATACCGTGGCCGCGGCCGGTGCGGCCGGTGCGCCCGGTGGATCGTCCGGCAACCGCTGGGCGCCACGGGTGATGAGCCACAGCCGTCCCCCGAACCCCTTCTTCTCCAGCAGCCGCACCAGGTCCAGCAACTCGGTGAGGTTGCGCTCGCAATCCTCGGCGACCGAGTCGCCACCGGCACGCCAGAACCAGCACACGTCGGCCTGCGGATCCCGGACCTGGTCGAAGTCACCGGGGCTGTGCAGCAGGACGACCGGGCGCTCGGGGCCGGGCGCGGGCGCGGGCCGCTCGACCCAGCGCGGCTCGTGGTACAGGCGGCGGCGCGAGCCCGGCGAGCGGGCGACGTGGCGCAGCTCCAGCCCGGTGAGCACGCAGACCGTGCGGTTGTCGTCGCGCACGAGCACGTCGGCCACGTAGTCCACATCGGACGTCTCGCCCGCCGGCCGCAGCCGGATGACACTGCGCAGCCGCTCCCCGCGCGGGCGGCTCAGCAGCCGGAAGGCCCGGAACCGCACCGGCAGGCCCGGTTGGATCACCGTCGCGAGGGACTGCAGCGCGGCGTCCAGCACCGCAGGCGGCAGGTGCTCGGTGGGCACCCCACCCGGACCGGTGAGCTCCGCGACCGACAGGTCCGCACCGTGGCGCTTGAAGGAACGGATGAGCCGGAACCGTGGGCCATACTCCATCTCCGACTCGATGAAGTCGTCGTAGAGGTCGGCGACCTCGCCGGGCGCACCATCGGCGGCAGCGCGCTCGCCGTCCCCGGTCATCGCCGCGGCCAGCTCGGCCAGCTCGCCGGCGGCCGCGTCGCCTGGCGCCGCGGCCGTGGCGGTGACGTGCCGGCGCTCGATGTCGCCGACCGTGCTGACGATCTCCAGCGCGGCGCTGCCGTCGTCGGCGGGGGTCACCCTGGTGCGCAGCACGCACTGCTCACCGGTAAGGAACAGCGCCTCGTGGATCGTGAGGTCGCGAATCGGTGCCGTGGTGTCGCCGAAGACCGCGTCCAAGCCTGCCACCAGCGCCTCGACGAACCCGGCGGCTGGGAACACGACCTGCCCGGCGACCTGGTGGTCGGCGAGGTAGGCGGGCTGCTCGGCGCTCACCGGGCAGGCGAACTCCCGCACGCCCGGATCCGATGTGGACACCTCGGCGCCCAGCAGCGGGTGGCCCGACCGCGCCTGCTTGCGGGCCGCGGGCAGCCAGTGGCGCTTGCGGTCGAACGCGTAGGTGGGCAGCGACAGCCGCGGCCGGGGCCGGTCCTCGTGCACGCCGGCCCAGTCGACCGGCAGGCCCGCGGTGTAGGCAGCGGCGAGCGCGAGCTCGGCGGCTCCGTGGTCGAGGGAGGCGATCCAGGTGTGCTCTGCCGCGGGCACACACCTCCTGCCCACGTCGACCAGGGTGCGCCCCGGTCCGATCTCGAGCATCGCGTGCGGGCCGCGGGCGGCGACCGTGCGCATCCCGCGCGCGAAGTCCACCGGCTCGCGGATCAGGCGCACCCAGTAGTCCAGGTCGCACACCTCGGCCGCACTCGCCACCTCGCCGGTGAGGTTGGACACGAACGCGATTTCCGGCGCGCGCAGCTCGATGTCCGCGATGGCCGCGCGGAACTCCGTGGTGACCTCGTCCATCAGCGGCGAGTGGAACGCGTGCGACACCGGCAGCTGTCTGCCGGACAGGCCGTGGCGCTCCAGCTCGGTGGCCACCGCGGCGAGCGCGTCCTGCCCGCCCGAGACCACGCACTGGTCGGGCGCGTTCATCGCGGCGAGCGCCAGGTCGTCGTGCCCGGCCAGCAAGGGCGCTACCCGCTCGGCGGAGCCCTGCACGGCGAGCATGCCGCCGGGTGTGGTCACCGACTGCATGAGGCGGGCCCTGGTGGCCACCAGGGTTACCGCGTCCGGCAGCGTGAACACCCCCGCGACGGTCGCTGCCACCACCTCGCCGATGCTGTGCCCGATCAGCACGTCCGGCCGGACTCCCCACGACGCCCACAGCGCGGTGAGCGCGTACTCCAGGGTGAACAGCGCGGGCTGGGTGAACCGGGTCTGGCCGAGCAGTTCCTCGTCAGTGCCGAACATGAGCTCCGCGATCGAGCGGCCGTCGAGGTGCGCGGCGAACAATGCGTCGCACTCGTCGACCGCGACGGCGAACGCCCGGTGCCGCCGGTAGAGGTCCGCGCCCATGCCCGGGCGCTGGGCGCCCTGCCCGGTGTAGAGGAACGCGACCTTGCCGAACCTGCGTGACTCGGCGGTGTCCCCCGTATGCTTCTCCAGCAGCGCACGGGCGCCCGACCGATCGGCGACCACGCCGGCGAGGCGGGCGGGCAGGTGCGCGCGGGCGACGTTGCTGGCGTGGCACAGCGCGCCGATGTCGATGCCCGGGTGCGCCTGGAGATGGTCGAGGTAACGCTGTGCCTGGCCGCGCAACGCCTTGCGGTTCCTCGCCGACAGCGTCAGCACGCCTGGCCCGCTCCCCCGCGGCGGTTCCCGCGGTTCCGGCGGCGCCTGCTCGACGACCGCCGAGGCGATGGTGCCGGCGAAGCCGAACGAGTTGACCAGTGCACGCCGGGTCGGTGCGGCGGGCCAGTCCGCACCCGCGGTGGGCACCGCGACCGGGATGTCGTCCCACGGGATCCGGCTCGACGGGGTGGTGAGGTTCAGGTGTGGATACACCCGCCGGTCGGCGAGCTGCAGCAGCACCTTGAGCACTCCGCTGACTCCGGCAGCGGGTTCGGAGTGGCCGAGGTTGGTCTTCACCGAGCCGATCAGCACGGGGTTGTCCCGGTCGTGCGACTGCGCGAACAGGCCGGCGATCGCGTCGACCTCGATGGGATCGCCGACCGCGGTGCCGGTGCCGTGCACCTCGATGTACTGGATGTCCGCGGGCCGCATCGCCGAGTTGTCCAGCGCGGCCCGCATCACCCGTTGCTGGGCGCGGCCGTTGGGCACGGTGAGCCCGCCGCTCTCGCCGTCCTGGCGGATCGCGGTACCGCGGACCAGCGCGAGGATCCGGTCGCCGTCGCGCTTGGCGTCCGACATCCGCTTGAGCGCCAGGACCCCGCAGCCCTCGCTGCGGGCGTAGCCGTCGGCACCGTCGTCGAACGTCTTGCACTGCCCGTCCGGCGCGAGCATGCCCGCCTGCGAGGTGACGATGTGCGCCTGCGGGTGCAGGATCAGGCTGACCGCGCCGCACAACGCCACGTCGCACTGCCGCTGGCGCAGGTCCTGCACCGCCATGTGCAACGCGACGAGCGACGACGAGCACGCGGTGTCGACACTGACGCACGGCCCCTGCCAGCCGAGGAAGTAGGCGAGCCGTCCGGACACGGCGCTGTGCGCGGTGCCCGCGCCGAGGTAGCCGTCCAGCTCGTCGTGTGGCAGCTCGTCGGTGGCGACCATGTAGTCGGCCGCGCTCACGCCGACGTACACGCCGCCGTTGGCACCGCGCAGCGCCGTCGCGTCCAGTCCCGCGTCCTCCAGCGCCTCCCACGAGGTCTCCAGGATCAGGCGCTGCTGCGGGTCGACATAGCTCGCTTCCTTCGGCGAGATCCCGAAGAACGCGGGGTCGAACATGTCGACGTCGTCGAGGAAGCCGCCACCCGCGGTCGCGATCTTTCCCCGCTCCACCGGCTCGCCGGCAGCGGCGGCCGAGGCGAACGCGGGTACGTCCCAGCGGTCAGCCGGGATCGGCCCGATGCCCGAGCGCCCGTCGCGCAGGAAGTCCGCGAGTGCTTCGCGCGAGTCGTTGCCGCCCGGCAGCCGCATCCCGGTGCCGACGATCGCGATCGGCTCGTACTTCTCCAGCAACAGCCGCTCGAGCAGCTCCTGGGTGTCCTCGGTGCTGGGCATTCCGATCTCCTAGGTCGTTCGCCGCTCAGCGGTAGAGCCGCTTGAGCAACTCGTCGAGCTGTGCGGGTGGGTCGAGCGGCGCGTCCTCGGTGGTGTCGTGAGCGAGCTCGGGGAGCACGGCGGTGACCAGGTGCTCGATCAGACTGTCCATAGTGGCGTGTTCGAACAGCGTCTCGACGCGGACCTGGTCGCCCAGCAGCCGGGTGAGTCGCTGGCGGACCTCGGTGAGCCGCAACGAGGTCATGCCGAGGTCGAAGAACCCTGTGCGGCGCGGGAACTCCGCGCCATCGGGGAGCCCGAGGATCTCCGCGAACTCGGCGATCACCAGCTCCTCGAGCGCCGCGCGGCGGCCGGCCTTGGGCAGCGCGAGGACCTGGCGCACCTGCGGGCTCGGCGCGATCACCGCGCAAGCTCCGGCGGGTTTGTGACCGCGAGCAGCGCCCGGCCCTGGCACTTGCCGCCGGTCGCGTCCCAGAACTTGCACTTGGTCTCGATGGCGACCAGGGGCGGACTGGCCGGCGTGGCGGGCTGCGTCCACGACTTACCGAAGGTCAGCTCCCCGCTGAACTTGTGCGGCCTGATCTGCTGCTGGAAGGTGGTGCTGAACTCGACGATCAGCACGTCGCCCAGCTGTCGCTCCCAGAAGTCGTCGATCGACCAGCCCTTGAAAGCGGGCAGCAGCTGATGCTGGATCGACTGCGCGATCAGGTAGTAGGCCGCCTGGTTGTAGCAGATGTTGTACTCGACCGCATTGAAGTGGCCGGTGCTGTCGATGTAGTAGGACTCCTCGACGCCGAACTCGCCCGTTGCCACCACAGCGTCCTTTTCGGACCGTACTTCGATCGACCGGAGATACTTGCAGTTCTCCCGGTAGGGGTTCAGTACGCGCTCGCGCAGTGCCACGTCGTCGCCGGCAACGTGGCCCGGAGCGTTCGCCATGTGCTGGCTCACCGGCCGACCCCCTCGTAGAACGGGTACTTGTCGTGCACGGTCACCCGGTGCGACACCGCGGGTTCGGGCGTGGTGGTGTGCAGGGCGCGGTGCACGAGGCTGCGGTTGTCCCAGATCATGAGGTCGCCCTCGGTGAAGCGCTGCGTGTGGATGCCGGGATGGGTGAACGACGAGTCGAGCTGTCCGCTCGCGGCGAGCAGCTGGTCAAGCAGGTCCTCCGGCAGCGGTGCGCCGTCGGGATCCCTCAGCTCGCAGGAGAATCCTTCGGACAGGTAGAGCACCTGCTCGCCGGTCACCGGGTGGTCGAACACCGTCGGGTGCACCGCCGGCGGCGTCGTCTTCTCGATCTCCTCCTGTAGTTCGCGGATCGGCCGGTAGACATCGCTCGGCCGGATCTTGAAGTAGCGGCGCGGGCTGTGCTCGGTCATCGAGGCTGTGACCAAGTCCTTCAGATCGGCGGGCAGCCGCTGGTACGCCGCGCCCATGTCGATGAAGTACGTGCCGCGGTTCGTCTTCGGTACCACCTGTGGGTAGATCATCGTGATGCCGAAGGGCTTGGGCATGAACGAGTAGTCCGCGTGCCAGAACTTGCCCGTCTTGGGCACGCCGACCTGGTCGCCCTCCTCGGGCTTGGTCGCGGAGACGAAGATCTCCGGGTACTCCGGGTGGTGGTACATCGGCTCGTAGTAGGCCTCGACGGTGCCGAGCGCACGACCGAACTCGATGAACTCCGCCGAGCTCAGGTGCTGGTCCTTGAGCACGAGGATCTTGTCGCGGTACATGACCTCAAGGAGATCACTCAAGTCCTTTTCGGACGCACGGCCGGACTCGAAGCCCGAGACCGTGGCGCCCATGATGCCGTCCTGTGGCGTGATCTTCATGGAACAGATGTCTCCCTGTCTGGTCGTTGTCTCCGTTCGGACTGGTGCTTGCCCCTGGACAGGAAGCATTGCCTCGGGTGGATGGCGAGGTCACCTTCCTTCATGCGGTTCCGGCCGGTCAGGAAGAGGACGGCCGCGAAGATCGCGTCGGTCATCGTCCGAAGACGTGTGGGCGTCCCGATGTCGAAGAGGCCGGCGAGGTCGGCCGGGAAAGTGACCGGGGTGAGCACCCAGACCAACGGCACACGTCGTGCTCGGCGATGCCGTCCGCCAGGTCGGTGATCGGGCTGGTCGGCAGCAGGATGACATCCTCCTCTTGGCCGAACCGCGAGAACACCGTTCTCGTGGCTCGCCGTGGGTGCCGTCCTTGAAGCCGGATCGGATGTCGGACTCGGCCCACTCGACGGTGCCGTTCCTCAAGTCGTCGCGTCCGGTCGTCGAGCCGACGGCGGCGTTGTTGCCGGGCATGCCCGGCTGGACGACGTCCTTGAGTCATGCGTTGATCGCGTTGAACGCCCACGTCGACCCGGCACCGTCGATCGGTACGCAGGACGCGACGGACGGCGCCACTCCCATGGTGAACGCCCTGCCACTTCGGGTGGCGTAGCCGACCGCGGAGGGTATTGGGCCGCCGTCGCCCGGATCGACGACACCGGGTGGTGCTGACCTGGCACACTCAACTCGATCGATTGTCCGGAGACGGCCGTGTGGGGGTGGCGTGAGTTCGGGTGGCCGCAGCCCGCTGGAGGTGGCGCTCGTCCGGGTGTGGCGTGGTGACGTGCCGATGGGGGCCGGATTCATGGCCGGACCGACCCAGGTCCTCACCGCTGCCCACCTGATCGCCGACGTGCTGGGCCTCTCCCCCGGCGACGCTCCCGCCGACGGCGCCACGGTGGTGGTCGATTTCCCCCTGCTGGCCCCTGATCGGCGCCTGACCGCCGAGGTGGTCGCGTGGCGGCCGCCGGGCACGGAACCGGGCGGTGACGTGGCCGGGTTGCGGCTGCTGGAGCCGGCACCGGTGGGTGCGCGGCCGGTGGTGCTGAGCAGGCGGGGCGGCGCAGCAGCCGACCAGTTGGTGATGGTCGGCTTTCCGCGCGGCCTTGAGCTGGGCACCTGGGTGTACGGCAGGCGGGGTGGACCGGTCGCCACCGGTTGGGTGGAGATCGAGAGCGACCCGACGCGGCAGGCCACCCTCGCGCCGGGGTTCTCCGGCACGCCGGTGTGGAGCCCGGACACCGACGCCGTCGTCGGCATGGTCGTCTACAAAGTCACCGGTGCCCAGGCGAAGATCGGCTATATGGTGCTGGTGGACGCGCTGCTGACCGCGTGGCCGGAGCTGGTCGAGGTGATCGAGCGACACCCGCCGTACCGCGCCCTGCGGTCGTTCGGCGAGCAGGACGCCGAGCTGTTCTACGGCCGGGACGAGCAGGCGGAACAGATCGCCGACCTGGTGCGGACACCGGTGCCGGTGATCGGCGTGATCGGCGGTTCCGGTGTCGGCAAGTCCTCGCTGTGGCATGCGGGCGTGCTGCCCCGGTTGCGGGCGGACGACGGTCTGGAGATCGTGACGGTCCGCCCCTCCGACTCCCGCACGCCGCTGCACGCGCTGGCGTTCGCACTGGACAAGCTGCTGGTGCCCGACCGGGACACCGTCGGCAGGCTGGACGCGGTGGCCGCGCTGGCGCAGCGGCTGGCCGCGGGCGCGATGCCCGACGCGGTCGCCTCGGTGCTGGACCGACTCGGCGCGCGTCGCCTGCTGGTCGCCGTCGACCAGTTCGAGGAGGCGTTCGCAGTCCCCGCCGACGACCGGGCCGCGTTCGCCGGCGCGTTGCGGGCGAGCCTGGCCGACGGGTCCCGGCTGTCGGTCCTGGTGAACCTGCGGGACACGTTCCTCGGCCGGGCGTGGCAGGACAAGACGGTCGCCGAACTGGCGAGGCGATGGCGGCCGGTCACCCTGGGCGAGCTGACCGAGACGGAACTGCGGCGCGTGATGACGGGTCCGCTACGGCGGGTCGGCACGGTCGGTTTCGCCGACGGCCTGGTGGAACGGATTCTCGACGACCTGCGCAGGACGCCGAATCCGTTGCCATTGCTGGAGTTCACACTCGCCGAGCTGTGGCAGCGCCGGTCAGCCGGTTGGCTGACCCACGATGCGTACGAGCGGATCGGCGGCATAGCGAACGCGTTGGCCCGCTATGCGGAGCGGATCTGGCGTGGGCTCGCTCCGGACACCAAGGACACGGCGCAACGGCTGCTGGTGCAACTGGTCCGCCCACTGCCGGACGACGAGCTGGCCGTGCGCCGCACCGTGATACGGGCCGACTGCGACCAAACGGAGTGGACGGTCGCGGAACGCCTTGCCACCACCAGATTGCTGGTGCTGCACGAAGTGCACGCGGGAAAGGCCGTCGGGCCGGGTGTGGAACTGGCACACGACTCGCTGCTGACCCATTGGGCGGCGCTGCGTTCGCTGACCGAGAAGTACCGTGATTTCCGGTTGTGGCAGGAAACCCTGCGCCAACGGATGGCCCTCTGGTCGGACAGCCGATCCGCGGACGCCAGGTTGCTGTCCGGCGCGGACCTGCGGGACGCGACCAACTGGGTCGGCACCCACGGCAGCCACCTCAGCGAGCGGGAACGGGCGTTCATCAGGACCAGCACGGTGCGCCGCAGGCGGCGGGGGGCGCGGATCGCCGCGGTCGTGGTGGTCGCCCTGGTCGCCACCGTGCTCGTCTACCAGCACCGTAGCGGCCAGGTCGCCGAGGCCACCGCGAAGGATCTGGCCGCGAAGGTCGACGCGATGCGGGGTTACGACTCGTACGGCGCCCTGCAACTGGCGTTGCGCGCGTACCGGACCGATTCGTCGGTCGGCCTCGGCAGCGCGGGGTCGTCAGGCACGTACGGCACGGTCGACAAGCTGCTGCCCGACTACCGGTTCGCGGTGCCGGCCAGCCTGGCGGGACCGCCCGCCACAGCGGGCAAGCCTGCGACTGCCAGTCCCGCTGAGCTGCGTTCGCCCTACGAGATCCAAGACCTGGCGCAGGCGGCGTCGGCGGACGGCAGGACGATGGTCACGACCGATCCCGCGGCCCACGTCGTGGTGTGGCACCTGGACGGGCAGCACGTGGCGACCGAGTCGCTCGCCGGCCTGTTCGGTCCCGGTGACCTCACGGCGGCGGCGCCGGTGGTCAGCCGCGGCGGCCGCTACGTCGCCTTCACGGAGATGGTCGGCGCCAACGTGGACCCGAACGACCTGAACGGTCCCGTGGACCAGAACGGCCTGCCGAAGGTCGATCCGAGCAGATATCGCACGTGCGTCCCGCCGAACATCGCGACGATCGTGCCCTGCCTGGTCGTGTACGACACCACCAGCCACCGGGTGGTCGTCGCCAAGGAAATCGACCAGCCGTTGCTCGGCGGCAGCGCGCTGAGCATCGACCCCACCGGCCGGGTGCTCGGCGCGGTGGTGTCCGCCAATGGCTTACCGCGCACCGCCGGTGCGTTCCGCAACACGCTGTACCTGTACGACCTGCGTACCGGCCGGCTGCTGCGCCGGGTGCCGGTGCCGTGGCGCAGCGTGGTCGGCCAACTGTGGCTCGGTCCCGGCGGCAGGACGGCGATCTTCTCCGAAGGCATGGACGACGACGACGATCTCGGCCTGGACCGCGAGGCCCTGTCCTTCGTCACGATCGGCCCACCTGGTGCGACCAGGCGGGAACTGGCGCCGAGCGTCACCAGCAGCACGGCGGTGGCACGGAGCCTGGACGGCAACACCCTCGCGGCATTGCTGCCCGACGCCCAGTTGGTCACGTGGGCGGCGGCCACCGGCACGGTGACCGCCAGAATTTCGGGACTCACCGACGCGGAGGCACACGGCGCGCTGGCCTTGGACGCGACCGGCAGGTCGGCCTGGATCTCCTCCCGCGAGGCGGCAGGCACCGCGAAGCCGACGGACGTCGAGCGGTTGGTGCCGGAGCTGCAGAACCGGGTCACCGTGCGGTCGCTGCCCAGCGGCGCCCACGCCGGTTCCTACTCCTACGACCCGGCGTGGAGTTCGGTGTGGCCGCTCGGCACCGGCAAGAACACGCCCCTGGTGCTGGTGCAGGGCAGCACGCTGGGTGTGCTGCTGACCCATCCGGGTACGCAACCACCGGTGAACCGGATGAACGGCCCCGATGACGGATCGGACCTGTCCGCAGGCAGGCTGTGCGAGCTACTGGGTGAGCCGAACGAGGATGCGGCGGCGAGAAACGTGACGCCCTCCGGGGCCTACCAGGGACCGCTGTGTCCATGAAGGGAGCCACATGGCCGAGCTGATGCGCTGGGAACTGGACGACGGCGACGAGGTGTTCGTGGAAGTAGCACAGGACGCCCCGGAGATCAGCCCGGTGTCCCGAGCCGGCAACATGATCGAGTCGGCGGGAGTGTCACTGAGTTCCGCGCTGGGCCATGTCCGCAACGCCGCCACGGTGGTACTGGGCCAGTTCCGGGGCATGGCGGAGTGCCCGGACGAGGTACAGGTGGAGTTCGGCGTCCGCCTGACAGCCGAAGCCGGTGCCGTGATAGCCAAAACCAGTATGGACGGCCATCTCAACGTCACACTCACGTGGCGCAACAACGCCACGACGCCTGACCGGCAGGATCCAGGTCGGCACGTGGCCGAGCCCGACCGGGACGCCCCGTAGCCGCGTTTGTGCACAAACCGGTGGTCGGATACCGGTACGTCGTGGTGACGTCGCAACGCTTCCGCGGTATGTGCACGGACCGTGCTGCCGAGCGGGAACCCGGATATCCGCCGATGCGCGGTTGGAAGATGGGGCCCATCAGGTCGCCCAGGCCGTAGATTCGCCGCGCCTCGGACTGTCTGTCGTAGCCGGACGCGCTCCATGCGGCACAAGAGGATGTTCGCGGCCGGCGAACCAGGCGAGTGCGCCATCAGCGCGGCTGACTCGACGCCGATCGCGGAACTGTTGGCGGCTGTGTGAAGCGCAGCCGCCAGATCAGTCGAGGGCGATGGCGATACCGCCCGGTCCGGTCCGCCTGCGGCGGAGTTTGCTGCCCAGCGACGTCAGCCAGCCGATCAGGCCGTACTTCTTCGTGATCAGGGCGTAGATACGGCGTGCGTCCGCCTCGGGTAGCAGCCGGGCGCGGCCGGGCACGTCGTCACCCTTTCGCCCGCCCCGGAAGTCGCACGGCGCGATCAGCACGGTGCCGTCCCGCCGGATGCGCTTGACCTTCCCGGCATCCGGAGCCGAGAACACGACCAGCTCATCGCCGTCGCGCCCGACCCACACGGGTGTGGGCACCGCCCGGCCGTCCTTCCGGAACGTGGTCAGCAACACGTACTTCTCGGCGCCGAGCCGATCCAGGTCAGAGGCCATGGCTCAGTACACCAGACCCACCCCAGCCGGCCCAGCGGTAGTGCCGAGCGGCGGTGGCACCCATGCTCGGCTGCGGCTGACCGATCTGACCGCAGGCGAACCCGCTGGGCTATCAGTCCCGCGTCGATCGGTGCCACCTCAAGCCGTCGCATGACACCACCAGCCCTGCTTCGCCTGATCAGAGTCACCGATGGCTTTCGCCCGGGCCATCACCTGCGTGGGTGGTCCCGGTGTGCTCGACTCGCCCACGGAAGGGATGCGCCAGTTCAGTCGACGCGCGCCCGTCGCGATCCGCCTTGCGCGCCGTCGCCAACCCACCAGTCGCCGTCGCCCGGCGGATCGGTCGCGCCTCCGTGAAGTCCTCAACAGACACGATCGCCGACTCGCTCATCCCGCCGAGACCTGGCCATCCTGTCCGCCGCGCTGCGTGCCATGCTGCGCACGGGGTCACCGACGTGAACCCGATTGCTACGAATCGGTAACGACAGCAACCCGGTGGCGCCAAAAGCCGCTCCCACCTTTCGACATCGTATGAAACAGTCATCCGTCGGAGCGGGTGGGGAGCGCTGCCCGGGAACGGACGGAGGAACGGCTACTTGTCATACTTCCGCCCGCCGTTCGTGCTCGCACGGATGGCCGCATATCGCACGGTCCTGGTGACCGTTCTGGTCATCACCCTCATGATGGGGGCGGTGCTCGCCGCCTTGGCCGTGTACGACGCGAGGGCGCTGCACGAGGCCGCCTTCGAGCGGCTCGCCGGCGCGGACACCGCGATCACCGTCACCACCTCAAGTTCGTCGGCCGGCCAGTCCGCAGCGCAGACCTCGGTCGTGCACTCGGCCGAGACGTCAGCGCTGGGCGCCGGCGCGGGTGCCGTGACCGCCGTGATGTGGTCCAACTCCGAGAATCTGCCGGCCGGCGCCGTGCCGGGCGCGGGGCCGGCCGATCAGGATCAGGCGCTCCTGGCCGGCTTTGGCCCCCTGGGTGACTCCGCGAGGTTGCTGAAAGGACAGTGGCCCGGCGCCGCGCAGACGGAGGGCACCGTTTCGGCGGCCGTGCCGGAGGCGGTCGCGGCCTCGCTGCGGCTGGCCGTCGGATCGACCGTCGACGTCCGGGACACCATCACCAACGGCAGCGTCCGAATACGGATCGTCGGGATCTACCGGCCGCTGGGCTCCGAGAGCGCCTACGCGCTACTGGACCAGATCCCCGGCACCGGCGTGCGATTGGCGCAGCCCTTCTTCACCTACGGACCCTTCGACGTCGATCCGGCGGTCTTCGCCAACGGCCTGGTGACGCCCAATCAGACCAGCTGGGATATCCAGCCCTCGCCGCTGGTCCTCGCCGGCCGCGGCCCGGACGCCGACTCCGCCGCGGTACACACCCTGAACTCGGCGCTACTGAACTCCGCGACGCTCGGCACGCCCCAGGTCGCCACGACGCTGCCCACGGAGCTCTCCGCGCTATCCACAGCGCGGAACACGGCCCGCACCGAACTCGCCGGCGTCGCGCTGATCCTTCTTGCGCTGACTGTCGCAGCGCTGATCATCACGGCCCGGCCGCTCGGCGCCCAGCGCGCGGCCGAGACCTATCTGCTCGCCCTACGCGGCCGCAGCCGCCGACAAGCCGCGCTCGCCAACGTCGCCGAGGCGGCCACGCTCGGTGTGGTCACCATGCTGGCGGCCGCGCCCGCAGGCACGCTGCTGGCCGTGTTCCTCGGACGCAACGGACCGCTGGGCACTGGCAGCAACAGTGGTGACGGAGTGTCGGGGACAGGAGCCGCCGCGGCGGCTGTGCCCGCCCTCGACGCGGCGCTGCCGCCCGGCGACGCCTGGCTCGCTGTACTGGGCGTCGCACTGTTCGCAGCCGCCATCGTGATCATCGCCGCCGCACGCAGGTTCTCCCCGAGCGGTCGGCTGGAGCGGGCCGGCCGGCAGTCCCGCCTGGCCGGGATCGGGCGGGCCGGAGTCGACCTGGCCGTGCTCGCGCTCGCCGCGGCGGCGTACTGGCAGCTGCGCAGCCTGTCCTCCGGCACGCCCGCCGACGCGCTGCTCGTGCTCGCGCCGGCCCTCGCGTTACTCGCCTGCGCCCTGCTCTGCCTGCGCCTGCTGCCTCTGCTGGCCGGCCTCGGCGACCGGCTCGCCGCGCGCGGCCGTCGCGTGGGCTCCGCGCTGGCGGTCTGGCAGATCAGCCGCCGCCCCAGACACCACGCCGGTCCAGCGCTGCTCATCGTCTTCGCGGTCGCCAGCGGGACCTTCGCGCTGTGCCAGCACGCCACCCGGCAGCTCTCCATCGCCGACCAGAGCGACTACAGCGCGGGCGCCCAGGTCCGGCTCGACATCAAAGGGTCGAGCTTCGCCTCGGCGGTCTCCGGTGCGGTCGTCGCCGACCGGTCGGTTCGGGCCGCGACCCCGGTGGTCCAGACCACCGGCTACAACGGTAGCGAGGTGCTGGCCATGGACAGCCGTACCGCCCCTCACACCGTGCTGACCCGCCCGGACCAGTCCTCGTCCTCGCCAACGGCGCTGTGGGCGAACCTTCGCATGGGCTCACCGAATGACACGCCCCTGCCCGGACGCCCGACGACCGTCGGCCTCACCGCTACGCTGTCCCGTCCGGGTTCGGCCACCCGTGGCGCCGTCAGCGGCGCCCAGGTCGCGCTCACCGTCGAAGATTCACTCGACCGATTCACCCAGCTCACCGCGCAGTCGCTGCCCGATGACGGGTTACCGCACCCGCTGACCTTCCCGATCGCGCCGGGCGCGGACTACCCGTTGCGCGTCGCCCAGATCTCCCTCACTTACCTGGCCCCGCGGGCGCAGGCCGCGAACGAGACCCTGACCGTCAGCGCGCTGCGCTCGTCCGCCGGTTCGACCGCGCTGCGGCTCGGCGACTGGACCGAGCAGATCCAGTCAGCCGACCTGCAGCAGGCGACCACCGCACTGCGGTCCGGCGCCTCGAACCTGCCGGCCGCGAACGCCCAGCTGGCCGGATCGCCGAAGGGCAGCGGATCGGGCGGCTGGTCGCTCGGCTTCGCCCCCGGCTACAGCCTGGTGGCGGCCGGCAGCGCTCCGGCGCAGGTGACGCTCACCGTCGCTCCAACCGCCCCCGCTCAGCTGCCCGCGCTGGCCACCGGCTCGTTCCTCGCCTCGAGCGGGCTCAAGATCGGCTCGATCACCCAGGTCGGCGCGGATGGACTGAACATCCCGGCCCGAATCGTCGGCAGCGTCGCGGCCTTCCCGACCATCAGCGGCGACTTCACCGGAGGCCTGGTCGTCGATGACAACGCGCTGCAATACCGGGTGCTCGACCAGGGCCTGCCGCCGCTGACCGCGACCTCCTACTGGCTGAAGACGGCCGGCGGGGCGGTGCCTGCGGGCCTGCCGGAGGGCGGGGTGGGGGTCACGACCCTCGCCGCGACCCAATCGGCGCTCGCCGACGACCCGCTCACCCAGCTCATCCAGCAGAGCCTGCTCGCGCTCGGGATCACCGCGGGCATTCTGGCGATCGCGGCCCTGTGGGCCGCCGTAGCCGCGGCCCGCCGCGAGCGCGCCGACCAGGAGGCTGTCCTCATCGCACTCGGCATCTCAGGGCGCAGACAGGCGTTGCTGCAGTCCGCTGAGATCCTCGCGGTCGCCGGCCCGGCGGCAGTCGCCGGTCTCGCCATCGGCATCCTGCTCTCCCGGCTGATGCTGCCTTACCTGACGCTGACCAGCGCCGCGACGATTCCGGTGCCCTCCATCGTGATCGTCGTCTCCTGGCTGCCCTCGCTGGCTCTGGCCGCGGCGCTGGTCGCGGGCCCGGCCCTGGCCGCCGCGCTGGCCGTGGTGGCGACCCGGGCCGACGCCGCCACCCGACTGCGCTCGCCGGAGGTCATGTGACCGAGCTTGCGAGGGAACCATCCAACACAGCACCACCGGTCACGACACCGCCGAGCGCCAGCGAGGTGATGTCGTGACCGAGCCTGCGAGGCAACCATCCAACACAGCACCACCGGTCACGACACCGCCGAGCGCCAGCGAGGTGATGTCGTGACCGAGCCTGCGAGGCAACCATCCAACACAGCACCACCGGTCACGACACCGCCGAGCGCCAGCGAGGTGATGTCGTGACCGAGCCTGCGAGGCAACCATCCAACACAGCACCACCGGTCACGACACCGCCGAGCGCCAGCGAGGTGGTGTCGTGACCAGCCTCGGCGACAAGCAGCGCACCGCCTCCTCGCCGAGGCGCATCATCACCATCGTCGGCGCCGTCGCCGGGAGCGGGCTCGGCGCGGCCCTCGTGCTCGCGCTGCTGGCCGGCGCCGGAGCCTTCGCCGCCACCGTGGTGCCGCGCGAGAACGCCCAAGCGCAGAGCGCCGCGCTGCACACTGAACTGGCCGCGGCCGGCCCCGGCACCTCCGCGCTGTTCGGCCGGTCCGATCTGAGCAGCCTTGCGCAGAGCCTCCATCCGGCCGCCCCCGACAGCCTGATCTCCATCAATCAGCTGGCTGTGCCGGAAAAGGCTCTGAGCACCGAGCTGGCCTCGCTCGGCGTGCCGCTGTCCACAGATCGGGCGGACTACTGGCAGGGCCTGAACACGAGCCAGGACAGGGTCGGGTTCACCAACGCGACGCCCGCGCAGACCGCGCTGCCGAAGGTCCTCACGGCGCTCAACTACCGCACCGACCTGACCGACCACGCCGTCCTCGTCCAGGGCGCGATGCCGGACCGCGCGACAAGCCCGGCGGGTGCGGACCGGCCCGGTTTCTTCCAGGTCGCGGTCACCGAGCAGACCGCGGCCACCTTCCACCTGAGCGTCGGTGAGACCCTGACGCTGGCTTCCGCTGCCGCGACTGCGATCCAGCTGCAGGTCACGGGGATCCTCAAGGTCCGCGACCCAGCCGGCGACTTCTGGAGCTACGACGTGACGGCGGCCGTGCCCCAGCTCATCCAGCCTCCCGGGGAGGACCCGCCGTACTGGCAGTCCGACCTCTTCGTCGGCCAAGGCGAGGTCGGCGCGCTCCAAGCAGCGTTCAGCGGCCAGAACAGATCCTTGGTGTACGCCCTGCCGCTCGATCTCTCCCACCTGACCAGCGATCAGGCGCAGCCCCTCGCCGACGCGATCGTCACCGCCACCTCCGACTCCATCGACCTCCCGCTGCCCGGCGACGCCGGCACGCAGGGCGTGCCGACGGAGCTGCCGGTCGACCTGGCCGGCGGCCCGACGCTGCTGCTGGGCCAGTTCCTGAGCCAGCGCCAGGCCGTGGACGCGGTGCTGTCCATGGTGGTCGGATCGCTCGCGGCACTCGGCGCGGCGGTGCTGCTGCTGTGCATCCTGCTGCTCGCCGAACGACGCTCGGCCGAGTTCACGTTGCTGCGCGCTCGCGGCGCCTCCGGTCGGCAAGTCGCGCTGCTTGCCGCGAGAGCCAGCGCGATCAGCGTGATACCGGCCGCCGCGGGCATGCTGCTCGGCGGTGCGCTCGTGCCGAGCCCGCTCCCGATCGTGGCCGACTGGTGGGTGCCCGCACTCATCGCCCTGGTCGCTCTCGCCGGGCCCGGCGTGGCGGCGGCGATCCGCTACCGTGCGCGAGCAGCGAAATCCACGGACCGCTGGTCTGCTGCGGCAGTCGGCGTCCGGACACCGCGTGCGGGTGCCCGCCGCGACCGGATCCGCCGAGCCGTCGGCAGCGCTGCGGCGTTCGTGCTGTGCGTCGGCGCGGTCGCGGTGCTGCGCCACTACGGCAGCGGATCGAACCTGCTGGCGGCGCTGTCCCCGTTCCTGATCGCGGTCCCGATCGCCATCGGCATCTACTATCTGACGCCGCCGGTCGTCCGAGCCCTGACCCTCGCAGCCGCGCGCAGGCGCGACGCAGTCCCGTTCATCGCGATGGCCCGTGCCTCCCGCGGTTCGACGATCGCCTGGCTGCCCTCGCTCGCGCTCGTCCTCACGTTGGCCGTCGTCGCGGTCGGCTCGATAGTGCACGACACGGTCGGCTCCGGCGAGGTGGACAGCTCGTGGGCGTCGGTCGGCGCGGACGACGTGATCACCGCCCCCAGTTCGAGCACTGGATTCAGCCCGGCCGCCGTGCATGCCCTGACCACGCTGCCCGGAGTCGCCCGCAGCGCTGCGGCCGGTGTGGTCAACCCTGGCTTCTTCACGCTCACGCCGATCTCCAGCCACCTGCCGACCGGCACCACCGTGGTCGTCGTGGACCCAGCGCACTACAGCGCCCTGACCGCGGGCACGCCGGCCGCGCAGCTGCCCTCCGGCCTGGCCGAGCCGGCGGACCCGCACGCGCCGGTCCCCGTCATCGCCTCGGCCATGGTCGCCGCGGACATCGCCCCCGGTAGCTCGATGGTGATCAACGGGGTCCACTTCCCGATCAAGCAAGTGGGCGTCACCACCGCGACCGCCGCGCTGCCGGGCGCCGACGAGTTCGTGATCCTGCCGCCCTGGGTGCTCGGCCGCTACGGCATCACCGCGGCTCCGCCATCCGTGCTGATGCTCGACGGCGGAATCAACGCCACGACGCTGACTGCGACGCTGCATCGGGTCGCTCCCGGCGCGAGCCTGACCCAGCGCGCCACCGCACTGTCCGCGCTCACCCACGCGCCCTTCCAGGCGGACACCTTCGACACGCTCGATCTGTCGATGCTCGCGGCGGCCCTGCTGGCGGTCGTCGCGCTGCTCGCCGGCCTGACCATGGGCGCGCGCTCGCGCGAGCAGGCGCTGGCGCGGCTGGCCACCATGGGCCTGAGCCGCCGTCAGGCCAACCGGCTGGTGCTGCTGGAGAACCTGCCCGCGCTGGCAGCGGCGCTGATCGGCGGGGTGGTGTGCACACTGGCGATCGCGGCGTTGATCGGTCCGGGCATCGACCTGGGAGTGTTCACCGGCACCGAGCATGGGGTCCCGCTCCAGGTCGATCCCCTGACCCTGACGCTCGCCGGCGCGGCCATCGCGGTGACCGCCGCGGTGGCCTTGGCCGGGCATACCGCGGCGGCGCATCGGCGCGGCGTGACGGCGGCCCTGCGACTCGGGAACGGTGAGTAGCGGTGACCAGTGATGAGGAGGCCGCGGTGACGGCGAACGCACCTTCACCTGACGATACGCGGACCGCGATCAGCGGCGAGTCGCGCGACGCCACCGCTCCGGCGGCGGGTCTCGCCGAACTCGGCGCGCTGGCGCGCTCCCGCCACACCGAGTACGGCACCGACGCCTTGGTCGTCTGCGACCAGCTGGTGCGGATCTTCTCCGCCGAGGGCGTCGAGGTGCAAGCGCTGCAGGGCCTCGACCTGCTGGTCGCCGAACGCGAGCTGACCGCACTGGTCGGCGCCTCCGGCAGCGGCAAGTCGACGCTGCTGAGCATCCTCGGCGGACTGGACAAGCCGACGGCCGGCACGGTCCGCGTCGCCGGACACAATCTCGCCGAGCTGGGCCCGCGCGACTGGCTCGACTATCGCCGCCACACGATCGGCTACATCTGGCAGCAGACCGCACGCAACCTGGTGCCTTACCTGACGGCACATCAGAATGCGCAGCTGCCGATGCGTTTTGCCGGCGTGCGGCGCAAGGCACGCCGCGACCGCGCGATGGAGCTGCTGGAGACCGTCGGAGTCGGCTACTGCCGGGACCGCTATCCGCAGCAGATGTCCGGCGGCGAGCAGCAGCGCGTCGCGATCGCCACCGCCTGCGCGAACGATCCCCGGCTGCTGCTGGCCGACGAGCCGACCGGCGAGCTGGACTCGCACACCGCCGGGGACGTGTTCGGAGCGCTGCGCGCGGTGAACCAGGACCTCGGCACCACGGTCCTGATCGTCACGCACGACGTCGAGGTCGCCGGGCAGGTGGACCGGACGGTCGCGATCCGAAACGGCCGCACCAGTATCGAGACCCTGCGCGAGGCCGTGCAGGGTCTCGATGAGGGGAGCGAGGCCGCCGAGCAGAGTAGGCGGGTGGAGTACGCGGTGCTCGACCGCAACGGCCGGCTCCAGCTGCCGGCCCGGATGACCGAACGCCTCGGGATGCGCGAGCGGGTCCGGCTGGACGAGCGGACCGACCACATCGCGGTCCGGCCCGCTGTCGAGAGCGGCACTGGCGCCCCGAGCAGCAGCCAGGCCGGGGACGCGGAACGGACGGAGCAGCGGACATGACAGGTGCAGAAGCGGCCGAGGGAACCGCGGCCACCGCGCCGCAGCGTGCGGCACCGGCTGCTGCGGCAGTGTCCAACGCGGTCGAGGTGCGTGACGTCGAGCGAATCTTCGGCACCGGCGCGACCGCAGTGCATGCCCTACGCGGGGTCTCGCTCGATGTACCGCGCGGTGCCCTGATCGCGGTGCGCGGCCGCTCCGGCTCCGGCAAGACGACGCTGCTCAACATCGTCGGCGGACTCGACCAGCCGACCGCAGGCGCAGTGCGCGTCGACGGCGCCGAAGTAAGCGCGATGACCGAGCCCGAGCGGCGGGACCTGCGCCGGAGGAAGGTGGCGTTCATCTTCCAGGCCTTCGGCCTGCTCCCGATCCTGTCCGCGGCCGAGAACGTGGGCGTCCCACTGCGGATCGCCGGAATGCCTCGCCACGAGCGCGAGGAGCGGGTCCAGCTGATGCTGGACATCACCGGCCTCGGCGACCACGCGGCCCAGCGACCCGGCGAGCTATCCGGCGGCCAGCAGCAGCGCGTGGCTGTCGCGCGTGCCCTCGCCGGAGCGCCCCAGGTGCTGATCGCGGACGAGCCGACCGGCCAACTCGACTCGGAGACAGCCCGTCAGATCATGCGACTGCTGCGCACAGTGGTGCGTTCGGAGGGAATCTCGGCGCTGGTGGCGACACACGACCACACGCTGCTCGACCTCGCCGACGGCGTGCTGCACCTCCAAGACGGCGTGATCGTCGACGGCTAGGCCGAGCAGCAGGCCGGCCACTCTGCCCAAGCGGCGGTGCAAGCCGGGCTGCTGGTCGGCAGCTGTGGTGCTGCCGAGGCCGAGTCGCCAGCCGCCTATTCGGGATCGAGCAGGGTCAACGGATCTGCGCGCGCCTGCCTGAGCCGTCGACGGCATCTCCACCCACTGGCTCCGTCACACCACCTATGGTCGGGCCCCCGGATTGGCGATATTTCGCCAATCCGGGAGATCTGACCGACGTAGGTAGCTATCCGAATGGGGCTTGGGTGGCGACCCACGTCAGTCCGGCGGCCGGGCAGTCCGGGTTGGCCGAGTCGGCGGAAAGCGCGGAGAGCTCGGCCGGTTGCTTGTTCCAGGTCGGTTTGGTGGCCGCAGCGGGACGGCACCGGCCCGAGGAGCCGCGACGGGCGAAAGGCATCAGTTGATGTCGAACTCGTTGCCCTCGGGGTCCTGCATCCCCACCGCGTAGTGATCGAGGCCGTCGAGGCGGAGGGCCCCGGTGATCGTGGCCCCGAGATCCCCCAGCCGCCTGGCCTCGGCGTCGACTCGCTGCGTGCGGGTGGCGAGCGGGACGTTCCGGTCCACCACCGCACGGCCGCCGCTGACGTGGATGTCGAGGTGGAGGCGGTTCTTGACCACCTTGGCGACCGGCTCCAGACGGAACCAGATGCGGGGGCCGTCGCCGCTGGGATCGATGATGCTGTCCGCGCCGATTCCCAGCTCACTGTCGGGAAGCCCGATGTCGCGCCGCCAGTCGTCCCAGGTCGCGAACCCTTCGGGGGGCGGTTCAAGCACGTATCCCAGGGCGGCCGCCCAGAAGCGGGCAAGCAACTCGGGGTCCTTACAGTCAATGACGAGCTGGAATCGGGCAGCCATCGCACTCCTGGTGTTCATCGTGGTGACAGTATTCTCGTGGCGTGCCGCTTACTCCCGTCGCAACGCGCGCGGGCGAGTCACACGTCGACTGCGGCGAGGTCCTCAGTGGTTGACGGCGGGTTATGGGTTCGCTTCGTCGTCGCGGGGAACTTGACGAGGAGCTCCGATGCGCGCGTCGGCCGCACGCGAAACTCCCCTCCGCAGTTCGGGCAACTCCCGGCGAGCGGACCGTCCGTGCAGTTGACACAGAAGGTGCACTCGAAGCTGCAGATCCGCGCGTCCGCTGACTCCGGCGGCAGATCGGTGTCGCATCGTTCGCAACTCGGACGCATTTCGAGCACAGGGACCTCCTGGCAACAGTCGCATCCGCCCACGTGTGCGGTGCGGGACCGGGATCAGCGAGCGGCGACGATACCGTTGATGCCGGAGGACGCGGCCGACCGGGTGCTGCTGACCGAACCGCGGCGAGCGACGGGCTGAAGTTCGCAGCGTTGACGGCGACGTCCGCACCAGCCACGCCTGCCCGACCGATGCGTGTGCCGAGCCCGATCAGCTCCCGAGGGTGGCGCTGTGCAGTGTCGCGTGCTGGCGACGCCGACCACCGGGTAAATGTCGGCAACGCCCGTCTGCGGTGCGTGCTGGCGGTGCTACTGGTCGAGGCCAATCACGTTCTGTCGGTTGGGCAACTCATCGGGCGAGTGTGGGGTGACCAGCCTTCCCAAGGCGGTCGAAGCGTCCGGTGCAGCTACCCCAGCTGGTCGCGGCGGCGGGTCAGGTAGGCGGTCTCGGCGGTGTTGCCCGCCAGCTCGATGGCTCTGTCGTACGCCACGCGCGACTTCTGACTACGACCCAGCCGGCGCAGCAGGTCGGCGCGGGTCGCGTGGAAGGCGTGATATCCGGCCAATGTGTCCTCAAGACGGTCGACGGCCGCCAGCGCTACCTCCGGGCCGTCGAGCTCGGCGACGGCGATGGCCCGGTTGAGGGCGATGATCGGCGAGGGGTCGAGGCTGACGAGCTGGTCGTACAGGGCAACGACCTGCGACCAGTCGGTGTCGCGTACGTCGCGGGCGGAGGTGTGCACGGCGTTGATCGCTGCGAGGATCTGGTAGCGACCCGGAGCCACCCGCATGGCTAGGCGCTCACGCACCAGCCGATGCCCCTCGGCGACGAGCGCCTCGTCCCAGGTCCCGCGGTCCTGCTCGGCGAGGGTGACCAGTTCGCCGCTCGCCGATACCCGGGCGGTGCGGCGGGCTTCGGTGAGCAGCATCAGCGCCAGCAGTCCGGCCACCTCACCGTCTTCGGGCATGAGGGCACGGATCAGGCGAGTGAGCCGGATCGCCTCGGCCGTCAGATCGTGACGTACGGGATCGGTGTCGGGGCCGGTCGCCAGGTAGCCCTCATTGAAAACGAGGAAGAGGACGGCGAGTACGCCGCCCACGCGTGCCGGCAGATCCTCCGTGGACGGCACCCGATATGGGATGCGCGTCGCCTTGATCTTGGCCTTCGCGCGGGTGATCCGCTGCCCCATGGTGGTCTCCTGGACCAGGAAGGCACGGGCGATCTCGGGCATGGTCAGACCGCCGACCATGCGCAGCGTCAGCGCCACGCGGGTCTCCATCGCGAGCGCCGGGTGACAGCAGGTGAAGATCAGCCGGAGCCGCTCGTCGTCGATGCTGTCAGGAGGCTCGGGCGGGTCGTCGTCGTACAACATGTGAGCCTCCTTCTGCTTGTCGTCGCGCTTGTTCTCCCGCCGGATCCGGTCGATGGCCTTGCGATTGGCGGTGGTGGTCAGCCAGGCGCCGGGGTTGGGCGGTACGCCGTCGGCCGGCCACCGCTCGACGGCGGTCGCGAACGCTTCAGCCGCTGCCTCCTCTGCGATGTCGAGGTCACCGAAACGCCTGGTCAGGGTGGCGACCACCCGCGCCCACTCTGCGTGGTGGGCGCGGGTGATCACCTCCCGGACGTCGAGCACGCTCACTCGGCCAGGATCGGCCGCACCTCGACCTTCCGATTGCACGCCTTCGACCCCCCGGCGGCGAGCCTGAGCGCCACGTCGAGGTCGGCGGCCTCGACGATCCAGAAGCCGGCGAGGTACTCCTTCGACTCCAGGAAGGGCCCATCGGTGAACACCGCCTCCCCACCCCGGTTGTCGATGACAGTGGCCGTGCTGGGCGACCCGAGGCCACCGGCGAAGACCCAGTGGCCATCGGCCTGCATCCCCTCGTTGAACACGTCGATCGCGTCCATCTCGGACTGGGTGGCGGAGCCGCTGTTGTCGTCGATCACGGAAAAGAGATACTGCATCGGAAGATCATCTCCTGTGTTTCGGGACGTCCCTCGTGGGCGGCCGCTCACCCCTACTACGAACACCTCCGCCCCGATCCGACACCGCCGCCACTTCTGGTTTCCGGACAGCACCATGAGGCCCGACGGGTCGGCTGTCGTCCCTCCGGGGCCGCCGGCTACCAGGGGAACGGCAGTTCGGCGACGAGTTCATCCGGAGCGGACAGCCGCCAAGCCTCGTACACCAGCTCGGACAGTTCCTCGACCTCGACCCCTGCCAGGTAGACAACCACCCAACCGAATCCGCCGGCTGTGAACTGCTCCTCGAAGACGTCCGGCCGCTCGGCGACCAGAGCCTTCTGCTCGGACAGTATCTGCTTCAGGCCGACTGTCCGGGTCCGCGGCCAGTAGTAGCCGAACCGCTTGCCGCGCACACTGAACGACGTGTACTCGGTGCCCTCCGCGCGCTGCACGCCGGCCAGCGCGTCCACGATTCGCCGGAACTCATCAATGTGCACACTCACTCCGGGGCCCCAGACCTCATGTTTCGTAGTGTATGCGTCAGCGGCCCCTGGCCCGTTTCATCGACGCGGACGTCTATGGCGACTCCGAGGACGTCGTCGGCAAGGCGCTGGCGGGACGTGCCGCTTCGACGCGGCCGCGCCGACCTGCGGAGGTCGCATGTCCACAGGTCGGCGCGTCCTGGGCAGCCGGCCCCCGTCGCCGTGGCATCGCCGACATTCCTCGGTTCGGACGTGGGCGCTCAGGGAACGTCCAGCGTGAAGCTGAAGTCGCTGGATACCGTCGTGTTGAGTCGGCCCGTCGAGGTGATCCGCCCTACGGTGATGAGCCTTTCCACTTCGGTACGAGGAATGCGCAGTCCTTGCGCGAGCAACCGCACGAGCCGTACCGGAATGCGATGTTCAAAGCAGACGACGGCGTCGATCACCCCGACCGTGCGAAGATCCATGGGGTCGGCCCGCAACTCCCAAGCGTCTTGCCAGTCGAGAGTCACCTGGTTGCGGTACAGCGTGGCAGGGTCGGTCAGTAGCTTCAGCACGAGTCCGGCGTCGTTTCTGTGGAGCTGATCGAGCAGGACCGGGTCCACGCTGCGTACGTGGGCCCGTTCCAGCACCTCCAGCTTGATGGTCTGCTCGCAGCGGACGCATATCGCCAGCAGCCAGATGTCGAGAATCTTGCCGTTCGCGTTGACACGGAAGGCGCCCGTCGCCCGATATCGCGAGCTGACGCAGGTGAGGCACCGCCTGCGGATCAGCGGCATGCCCGTACGGTGCACAAGCCACTGCGCCGAAGCCTGGTGCCTGGAGATAAAGTCATTCACTGTTGGATGCCGATCTGGAGGACAAGTCCGAAGCAAGACGGCGCTGTGCGCACAGCGCCGCGGCACGCCCGGCCACTGATCGACCACCCGCCACCGCACTCCCCGCGCAGGTCTCGCGCAGGCCGGAGCACAGGTGGCTGGTCGAAGCCGTCGGTCGGGCGGTGAGATGGCGATAGGACCCCAGAGGGCACGCGAAGCCCACGCAGCACAGACGGCGAACGCCTGACTACGGTTTACGGGCAACGGGCTGCGATCTCGAAACTCGACACGGGCGGAGCAAACCCCGCCATCCGCGGCGTCACGTCAGACGAACGTGGGTGCGCCGGGGCGCAGTAAGAGCTGCTAACACAATGGCGTTCGATCAGGGAGCGGCGTCCAGGTGCGCCGGCTGCAAGGCGGAGGAGGTCCCGGTACCGCTGTTGTACCGGGGCCGACGACAACGCCGCAGCTGGCGTGCCTGGGCGACGCGAGCCGAACAGTTATTGTGTTAGCAGCTCTAATGCCGAAAGAGCCGGGAACGCAGAGTCCTACCCCGGGTGCGTGCCGCGCATGGCTCGGTGGACCAACCCCGAAAGGCGTCTGAGCCCCTGCGGTGGCCTGTGCAGCGCGGCGCGCACTCGGCGCGTCAGTCTTGGCTGCTGTACAACGGATTTCCTTACCGAGTCGGTCCGGGGCAACGGTGTGCCTGGCACGGGTCACGCTAACCAGCGCGACTTTCCGGCCGAGGGCTGAGTGTCGACGACACGCTAGCGATGGCCGGAACTTGGCGCGACTCGATTTCGGCCGCCACAAGGACGTCCTGGACTCCGGGTCTCGCGGCTGTGCGCGAATCATTGGGTTGACCGCGACCATGGCCTGGTCTGGACGACTCACGGTGGCGTACCACACCGGACTCGATCCCGGTCGCGGCCAGGACAACAACAGACATGCGCGAAACCCTGACCAGCCTGCCTACCGGCAGCTCAGAAAGCCGGGGAGACCGCCGAGACAGCCACCTGGTGTCCTAGTGGTGTATCCGGTCACCCTTACCACGTAATTCCGGTTCCAGGCGGACACCTCGCGGGGTTGTCGTCGGCCCAGGTACAACCGAGGTACCTGGGCCTGCTCCGTCTTGCGATGCGCCCACCTGGAACCGGAATTCCACCGGCATGGTTGCCGGACACACCACTGGTCCGCTCAGGGCAGCAGTGCCAGCTTGCCCACGGTGGCGCGCGCTTCCAGTTCCGCGAGTGCCTTCGGCCCAGCCGCCAGTTCGTACGCAGTGGGCCGGCTGGGGCCGAGCACCCCGGCCGCGAGCAGTTCGAACAACTGGCCCATGACCTCGCCGAAGATCTGCGGTGCGGCCTGGATCAGGATGCCGATGTTCAGTCCGATGACATGGATCTGGTGCTGGTAGACCAGTTCCCAGTTGGTGATCGCGGCTTCTCCGCCGGCCGCGCCGTAGACGACGACCCGGCCGGTGACCCGCTTGGTCGCGGCCAGGCTGGCGTCGAAGGTGGCGCCGCCGACCGACTCCAGCACCAGGTCGACGCCCGCGCCGCCGGTCAGCCGCAGGACGTCGGCTGCGATGTCGGTGCCGCGGGAGTCGATGACGTGGTCGGCGCCCAGTGCCCGTACCACCTCGTGCTTGCCTGGCGAGGCAGTGGCGATCACCGTCGCGCCGTAGTGTCTGGCCATCGTCACCGCGGCCTGGCCGGTCGCGCCGGCAGCGGCGTGGATCAGCACGGTCTGCCCGGCGGTGACGCCGCCCAGTGGCTTGAGTGCCGCCAGCGCGGTTGGCCAGTTCACGACCAGGCCCAGCGCTTGCTCGTCGGCCCAGCCCGTCGGCACCGCCAGCGTGGCGGCCGCGGGGAGCACCATGTACTCGGCGAACGCGCCGCCGGTGATGGCGACGCCGATGACGTGGTTGCCCGGCTGCAGGTCGGTCACCCCCTCGCCGAGGGCGGTGACCTCACCGGCGCCCTCGATGCCCGCCAGATACGGCGGCTGCGGGCCGCCCGCGAATGTGCCACGGGCCTGCGAGATGTCGACGAAGTTGACGCCGGCGGCGGTGACCCGGATCAGGACCTCGCCCGGGCCTGGCTTCGGTACCGGCGCGTCGGTGATCAGCCGCAGGTCCTGCGGGCCGTTCAATGACGTCTGCTGGAGGGCGCGCATGGTCGCGGGAACGCTCATGACAGTCGGCTTCCTTTTGTTTACCGAACGACCAACAAATCGTGTCACGACGATACTGCGCAGGTCAAGGTAAACTTGATCGAACGGCAAACAAGTATGGAGAGGCATCCAGGTGGCTACTCGCGGCAGGCCGCGCACGTTCGACCCGGACACCGCCCTGCGCAGGGCGCTGGACCTGTTCTGGGAACGTGGCTACGAGGGGACCTCGCTCAACGACCTCGCCGAGGCCATGGGTATCGCCTCGGCCAGCATCTACGCTTGCTTCGGCAGCAAGGAGGACCTGTTCCGCAAGGTCATGGCGCTCTACGGCACGACCTCGGGCGAGCCCCCCAGGCGTGCGCTGCGCGAACAGCCGACCGCACGCACCGCGGTCCACGCCATGCTGTGCGCCACCGCCGATGAGATCACCCGCCCGGACACGCCGCACGGCTGCATGCTCATACTGGCCGCGCCCATCGGCGCCGTGGAAAACCACGCGGTCCGGCAGTTCCTGGCCGACCTCCGGCGCGACATGCTCACCACCATCAAGGACCGGCTCGCCCGCGGCGTGATCGACGGCGACCTCACCGCGCCGCCCGCCGGCCGTGACGCCCTCGCCCGCTACTACACCACCGTGGTGCAGGGACTATCCGTCCAAGCCCGCGACGGCGCCACCCGTGCCGAACTGGAAGCGGTCATCACCTGCGCGATGGCCGCATGGGACACGCTCACGGCGGCGCCGTCACACATCGGCGGTTGAGTCGGCGCCCAGGCGGCGTCCGGAAGATCCCGGCGAGCATGCCTGCGGTCACCTGCGGTGGGTGAGATCCGGCGCGCGGGGGTCGTCGGGCCGGGGCTCGTGGCGTTCACTGTCGTCATGCCGGAGTCTCGCCTGATCGTGCTGGTGACGCTGGTCGCCGTCGTCAGCATGGCTTTGCTGGCGGGGTGTACATCGACCTTGCCCGCACCCGCGCCGCACCCGAACGGTCCGGTGTCGCCGAGCGAGGTGAGTGGCGCGGGGGCGATCAAGTACCTCCAGCCACTGCAACAGATAGCGGACCGGAACGGCGGTAACAGGGCCACGCCAGGACCTGGGTACGAAGCGAGCGTCGACTACGTGGCCGGCGTCCTGCGCGCGGCAGGTTATCGGGTCGACACCCCGTCCTACACCGTGTCCCGCCGCCACGGGACCACCGCGCGGGACGTGGTGGCGCAGACGACGACCGGTGCCACGAACCACGTGGTGATGCTGGGTGCGCACCTGGACTCGGTGCGGCGGGGCCCTGGCATCAACGACAACGGGTCCGGCGTGGCCGCGTTGCTGGAGATCGCGACCCAGCTGGGTGGCTCGCCCACCCAGCGCAACGCGATACGGTTCGCGTTCTGGGGTTCCGAAGAGGACGAGCTCCAAGGCTCCACGGGGTACGTCAGCTCACTGTCGTCCGGAGAACGAGAGAGCATCCTGCTCTACATCAACGTGGACATGGTGGCCTCGCCCAATATCGGCTATTTCGTCCAGGGCGGAGCGGGCCGCGACACGTCGGAGTCGGGTCCGCCGGGCTCGGCGACGGTCGGGCAGGTCCTCGCCGACCAGCTGACCGCAGCGGGCGCCACGCCACGGATCGTCCCCTTCGAAAGAGGCGACTCCGACTTCGAGCCGTTCGTCGACGCCGGCATCGCATCGGGTGGTGTCCAGAGCGGCGACGAGGAAGAGAAGACCCGCCAGGAGGCCGCGCTGTGGGGCGGGCAAGCCGGCGCGGACTTCGATTCCTGCTACCACCAGGCGTGCGACCGCACCGACAACGTGAACGCGGTCGCCTTGGATCGCTACACGGACGCACTGGCCGCCACGGCCAACCATTTCGCCGCCTCCAGCGGCACCCTCACGCACTGAGCAGGTGCCAACCCTGGCCAGGTGAGTTGGCGGCGCGACACGTTCGCGGTTGCCCGGCACGGCGGCGAACCCGTGGCCGGCAGCGCGTGCGTCGCCGTAAGCAGTGCAGGTGGCCGTTGCGCTGAGGTATTCGGAGCATGGCGAGGTCTTGAGGAGAGCTGTTGACAGCACGTCACTCAGCTGGTTGAGAGTGCGGCCTGAGGTGGGGTGAGGACACGGTTCGCGGTCCGGATGCGCAGTCGGAACCCCAGGGACTCATACAGCCGGATGGCATTGGTGTTGGACGTAAGCACGTGCAGGAACGGCGTTTCGGCGCGTTCCCGGATGCCGGCCGCGACAGCGAGCACGAGCCGCGTCCCCAGCCCTTTTCCCTGCCAGTCCGGGTCGGTGCAGACGCCGCTGATTTCGGTCCAACCCGGAGGGTGCAGTCGTTCGCCTGCCATGGCGACCAGCCGCCCGGCGTGGCGAATGCCCAGGTAGGTACCCATCTCGATCGTGCGTGGCAGGAACGGTCCTGGCTTGGTGCGTTCTGCCAGGGCGAGCATCTCGGGAACGTCCGCTTCGCCGAGTAGGACGGCGTCCTCGTCGGGCGCGGCTGCGATCCCGTCATCGACGAATTGCAGCAAGGGCACCCGCGCGACGACGTCCCAGCCGTCCGGCGGCTCGTCCATGGGGCCACTGAGTGTGACCCGCGCACCGGGACCGGCGACTGCCGCGATGTCCGCCCAGTCGGCGTCGTCAGGACTGTCAGGCAGTGCCATGAACGGCGAGACGTCCGCCGGGTAGCGGACCGCGTTGCCACGCCGCTGAGCGAGGCGGGCGTGCGGCCCGGTCAGGGCCGAGTAGATCGGATTGTCCAGCGGATGCGATGGCAACGTGATCTCCTTGCTCGCGACAGCGACCTGGGCTGCACTGGGTGAAACGGATGGGTGAGGGCCCAACGCGCACTCGACACGTTTCGGTGCCGCAGCGGCCCTGCGTTCGCCGAGCACGACGGCCACGGTTCAAGGCCTGCGTAACCGAAGCTGATCCCGGGCTCGTGCGCAGCGGGCAGCGGGCAGCGGGATGGATCAGTCGCTGCTCAGGTTGACGAGCACCTTGCCGTTGTTGCTGCCGTTGAGGAGTACCTGGATCCCGTCGGGTGCGGCCTTCAGCCCGTCGATGATGTGCTCCTGGCACCGCAGTTCGCCCCGCCGGACCCGGGGCAGCAGGTCTGCCTCGACCTCGTCGAAGCGGTCCTTGTGGTCCAGGTAGATGAAGCCTTCCATCCGAACTCGGTTCGGCAGGAGGTGGAACCAGTTGTACAGCGGGACCGTGCCGCGGCCGTCCCTGTCATAGCGGGACACCGCACCGCACAGCACGACCCGGGCATTGACCGCCAACTGGGGAAGCAGGGCGTCCAGGATTGCCCCGCCGACGTTGTCGAACACGACGTCCACCCGGTCAGGGGCCAGCCGCGCGATCGCGGCCTCGACGTTCTGCTCCCTGTAGTTCACGCAGTCGACAGCACCCAGTTCGCGCACGAACGCGCACTTCTGCGGGGTGCCCGCGACGCCGATCACCTGGGCGCCGGCGGCCACGGCGAGCTGTACAGCGATGGAACCGACGGCGCCGGCCGCAGCGGTCACGACCACCGTCTCCCCTGGTTTCGGCTGCCCGATGTCGCGCAGGCCGAGCCACGCCGTCTGCCCGGAGATGCCCAGCACGTGCAGCGCGGCCTGCAGCGGCACACCGTCGGGCACCTGCCGCAGGGTCGAGCCGTCGACCACCGCGTCCTCCTGCCAGCCCAGCAGCCCCGACACCCTGTCACCGACGGCGAAGTCGGAATGTCGAGACTCGGTGACGACGCCTGAGCCGAGAGCGCGCATCGCCTCGCCGAGCGGGGACGGCGGCAGGTAGTTGCGCACGTCGTTCATCCAGCCGCGGGTCGCGACGTCCAACGACAGCCACTCGACCTTCACCAGCACCTGGCCGTCCTCGACCGGAGGCACCGGTGCGTCATCCTGGTAGCGCAGGACCCCGTCACCGATCGGCCCGGTAGTGGTGGCCGGGCGGCCGGCAAGGACGTAGCGCCGGGTGTGGGTCGTCGACATCGGGCTTCTTTCCGTAGAGCTCCCCGCGCTTTCGCAGGTCGCGTTGTGTCGGCCTACGCCCAGCCGGTCCCCACCCGTGTGAAGGCTCCAGGCCGGGCCGCCGTGCCAGGCGACGTCGATCAGCTTCGGTCAGCGGACGGGGCACGCGATGCCGTGATCGGTTCGAGTAGCCGTCGTGGTGTGTTGATCGCGGCGGACAGGGCATCGGGCTCGGCGTCGGCCGGTTCGAACCCTGGGCCGGGCTCGATACGGATCTCGGGGACCGAGACGACCGAACCGCACTGCTCGCAACGTCCCTCGTGATCGAGCAGGGCTCCGTCCTCGTCGTGACGGAGAGTGCGTTTCACTCCGGTCGGCGAATAGAACCCGTCGC
This sequence comes from Candidatus Melainabacteria bacterium, assembly GCA_963780635.1. Classification (GTDB taxonomy): domain Bacteria; phylum Actinomycetota; class Actinomycetes; order Mycobacteriales; family Pseudonocardiaceae; genus DATEPR01. Next base: position 469,857 of record CAWACW010000010.1, on the reverse strand, counting down.
CCCAGTTGATCAGCGAGCGGACTACCGGCCACAGCGCGACACCTTTGTCGGTGAGCTGGTAATCGACGGTTCCCGCTGCTCCGTCTGCACGAGTGAGCACGCCTTCCCGCACGAGCAGCTTCAGCCGGTTGGTCAGGACGGCGCGGGGGATGCGGAGCTGGCTGGCGAAGTCTCCGAACCGGCGGACCCCGTAGAACGCGTCGCGGATGATGAGCAGCGTCCACCGCTCTCCGACGATCTCCAACGCCCGCGCCAGCGAGCAGTTGCGGTCCGCGTAGGTGCTGGGAAGAGACATGCCGCCACCCTACCTCGACAGTTCACTCACTGAACTGCTCCGTGCTATGGTCGTAGCCAGTTCACTCACTGAACTTCCGTCTCGCCTCAGGGCGATCACCGCACCGGCACGAGACCAGTTGTCAGGAGACCATCCGATGTACCAGTTCCTCGTTTCCTTCACCGTCCAGCCGGAACACCGCGACGACTTCGTCCGAGTGGCCGAGAAGACCGCACGGGACTCTCTGGCCAACGAGCCGGGCTCGCAGCGGTTCGAGGTCATCGCGGACGACGAGAACCCGAACGTCTTCTACCTGAACGAGGTTTACGCCGACGTCGACGCCTTCGACGCCCACGCCCAGGGCCCCTACTTCGGCGCGTTCTTCGCCGAAGCCGGCGCCTACGCCGACGGCCCGACGTGGCTCATGAAGGGAAACCTCGTGGGCAGCAAGGCTGCCGCCTAGTCCAGCGCGAACGCGCGGACCCGCGGCCGCGGGTGACCTGGGACACGGGCGTACGCAACCAGACGATCCGCGAACAGGCATTGACGATCCGGGGACGACTGGCGAAGATCGCCATTCGTGACACGCGAAGCTCGACGCCGGATCGGCCGCCAAGGGCTGTTGATCTCGGCCGCGGCCGGTGGCGTCGTAGCGCTGGTGGCGTCGCTGGCGCTGTCGGGTTCCTGGCACACCCAGACCGTCTCGCTCCACGAATCGAACCCGGCCGCGTCGACGTCGAGCGCGACCGCACCGACGACCACCACCACACCGCCGTCAGCGACCACCACTTCACCGACGACCACCACGGCCGCGACCACCTCGGTGACCACGTCCACCGCGCGCCCCACGCCGGGCGGCTCGCTGGATGGCTGTCCGAACCTGCCCGCCGACAACGTCTGGCACGCGCCCGCCACGTCGCTGCCAGTGCTCGCCCACAGCGCCCAGTACGTCGCCGGCATCGGCGCCGACGCGGGCGTGAAGGCCGATTTCGGCGCCGGCGTCTGGGACGGTGGTCCGATCGGCATCCCGGTGACGTATGTGTCCGGTGGGCAGCGGCTGGTCCCGGTGCACTTCGGCGACGACAGCGACGAGAGTGATCCCGGCCCGTATCCGATCCCCGCGAACGCGGCCGTCGAGGGCGGCGCGAACAGCGACGGGGACCGACACGTGCTCGTCGTGGACACCGGCACGTGCACGTTGTACGAGCTGTACAACGCCCACCCGAACGCGGACGGCTCGTGGCAGGCCGACTCCGGCGCCGTCTACCACCTGACCTCCGACCAGTTGCGCCCGCGCGGCTGGACATCGGCCGACGCGGCCGGACTCCCGATCACCCCGGGCCTCGTCCGCTACCAAGAGGTCGCGGCCGGTCACATCGACCACGCGATCCGGGTCACCGTGCCACGCACGCAACAGGCGTTTCTCTGGCCGGCCCGACACGACACGTCCACCGGCACGGACCCCGCACTGCCGCCGATGGGCCTGCGGCTGCGACTCAAAGCCGACGTGGACATCTCCGGTCTGCCCCCGCAGGCCCGGGTGATCGCCCAGGCGATGAAGACCGAGGGCGTGATCGTCGCCGACAACGGCTCGGCCTGGTACATCTCCGGCGTACCGGACCCGCGGTGGAACAACGACGACCTGCGCACGCTGGACACCCTGCACGGCAGCGAATTCGAGGCAGTCGACACCAGCGGACTGCAGATCGACCCCAACAGCGGCAAGGCTCGCTGAGCGCAGGTCGACCAACACTGCGGTGAACGACTTCGAACGAGCCAGTGCAGACCTTGGTACCGCGATGCCCCGATCGAGCACCCAGCGCCGGAGGTCTGCCTGCCTCATTGGAGTCCCCATCACGTCGCGCGATCCGGAAGCCCTGCCAGGGCATGGCAGTTGCGCAATCGCGCGCGAGATCTGGTCAACTATCCCTCGCGCCGACGGAGGCATCTGGGACCTGAGCCATGGTCCGCGACGCATCGCGCACCGAATCGATTCCGCCGATTCGAGAAAGCGCACGGATGGCCCACTTTCGCCGTTGTTCCGGTGACCGAAAGCGATTCCATCGCACCATATCGCGTGCCCTCGGGCTACTACTTCCGTGCGTAATGTCGGTGGCGGAGGCGATCGTCACGGACCGATCGCGATGTCGTCCAGGACGAACGATGCCTGTTTCGTGGCTTGCTACCTCACGGATTTCGGATTCCGCGGCGCACCAGTTCCCTGTGGGCGGTTGCCGTCGCCGCTTCAGAGTCGGTGTCCTGGTTCAGCGCGAGCGCCGTGATCTTCCTCTGACTCGCGTGGTCTCGGTCGCGCACGACCGTCACGACTGACGTGACCATCCACCGGCCCACCACAATCACCAGGCACCGCAGCGGGAAGCGCGACCGCCCGCGACGGCGACCGGCACGTATTCGGGTGATACACCACCACGCGCGACCCACTGTCACGGCCGTGCGTTGATCAGCGCTGTGCCGATTCCTGATCGTCCTCGGCGAGGATGGCCACCATTTCCTGCGGGATGACGAACGCCATTGCCTTCATGCCGTCGTAGATCGGTGTCAGCGGCGGTTCCACCCCGTCCGCGACCAAGCTTGCCGCCTGCAGGTCCAGGGTGATGCGCGACGGTGGCCGGGTGAAACCCCGGAGCATCCGGCTGTTGTCGTAGCCGGCCAGGCGGTAGACGTCATCCCGGTCGATGGAACCGCCTTCCCTGGCGGCCGCACGGATGATCACGCCATGCTTCAAGCCCTCGTGATCGAGCCGGGCGAGCAGGGCGTGTACGCCGTCGCTGGTCCACAGCGCGGGTTCGACGTCGTCGTCGCCACCGTTGTCACGGACCTCGCGGACCTCGCTGACCCGTGTCACGTCGGCTACGGACTCGCGCCGGACCGAGATCTCCAACGCGGCCGCCCGTTCCAGCAGCCCGGCCGGCCGTAGCATGAACAGCCGACGACCGCACAACCGCCGGAATTCCGCGACCAATTCGATACGCGGGCCGAGGAACTGGTCTCGGTGCCGTAGCCACCAGTCCTCTTTCTCGTCGGCGGTGACCAGTAGCAGGTCCAGGTCCCGGCGTGCGGCCTCCACGATCGCGGACTGCCACACCAGATAGTCACCGGCGGCGCGTTCGGGTAGCTCGGACTCGATCTTGTCCGCGTCGCAGTAGCCCGGCGGCTCCTGCGCGTCGACGCGGCGGTTGCCCTCCTCGATCCACGCCGCTTCCTGGCCGGGTTCGGGCGGTGGTCCGACGCGACCGGACAGCAGCGGCTCCAGGTCGCGCAGTACCGGCTCGGTTCGGATCTCCTCCGCTGTGCGGGGTACGGCGGGCGCGGTGACGGCGATGGCGCTGTCCAGGTCCTCGTGCAGCACCCGCACTTTCTCCAGCAGCCCGTTCCGCACAGCGTCGGCCACCCCGGTCATCTTGGCCCACTGGGTGAGTGCGTCCTCGACCGCCTTCCGCGGCCTGCCGAGCGCGGCGAGCACGGTGGCGGCGCCGTTGTTGGGGGTCGTGAGCACGCCGAGGCGGTGCCGCCAGAACTCCTTGATCGCCTGGTGCGGGACCCAGAGCCGGTTCCCGAGCCCGCCCAGCACCGTCAACAGGTCAGCACGAGTGGGTTCGGCATACCGATAGAGGTTGAGCAGGACGTTGGCGTCGATCACGACCAGCGCACGGCGCAGCGCGTCGTCCAGTTCTTCCGGGGACGGCAGGCGATACCCGGGAAAGGCGTCCAGCATTCCCTGGTTTTCCGGCACGAAGACCTCCGGCGGCGACCTTAGTGGCACCGGGCGCGGCGAAACCAGAGAAAACGCCAGGATTTGTCCGGCTCCCGGGCAGATGACCACTAATTGTCCAACTCCCGACCGTGGTGTCGATCATGGTCACCGGGTGGTCGTCAGTTACGATTGCTCCAGATGAGCGATCGATCAGCCGCACGGAGGTCGACCCCCACTAGGATCGCGACGGTCAACAGCGACTGGCAGCTTGGGGAACCAGCATTATGGCGAACAAACAACTCACCGTTCCCGCGAAATCGGCCCTGCTGGTGCTCATGCTAATGGGGAAAGAGGCCTCGAACTCCGAGATCAAGGACGCTTACCGATTCGTCATCGACAAGCCTGTCCGGGCTGCGCTGACCGAGCGTGGCCTGATCGACGCCCACATCGAAGACCAGCCCCGGCGGCACTACGTGCACACGCTCACCAAGGCGGGCTGGGCACACGGTCGGCACGAACTGAGCGAGCCCCTCCCCGATCGCGCCGACAAGTCCTTCCGCGTGCTGCACGGCGTGCTGCGCGCCATCGACGCCCACCTCACCCGCACGCACCAGGATCTCGAACCGTTCCTGCATCCCAACCAGGAGGTCGACCAAGGCGCGGCGGCGGACGTCACCGAGTGGATCGAGTCGGCGTACGACTCGCTGGTCGGACGGCGCGGCGGCTGGGTCAGTCTGACCCGCCTGCGTGGCGCACTGGGGGGCATCCCCCGCGACGAGCTGGATGACGCGCTCCGGCAGCTCAGCCGCAGGCCGCAGGTGTACTTGATCCCTGAGGCGAACCAGAAGATCCTCACCCCCGAGGACAGGGCGGCGGCCGTCGAACTGGGCGGTGAGGCCAAGCACCTGTTGTCCATCGATCGGTCATGACCAGCATGGACAGCCACGAACGCCAGGCACTGGAGAGCCTGCGGTTCGACTGGGCGCCGACTCACGAGGACGTGTGGCGGCCCGTCGAGGGCCACGTCGACGAACTCAACGCCGCCGTGCTGAACGCGGTGCTCGCCGCCTTCGAAGACGCCGCGGCCAGCAACGGACGCAGCCCGCTGGGGGTGGCCATGGTCGGCCAGCAGGGCGCGGGCAAGACCCACATGATCAGTCGCGCGCAGGACGAGGTCCTGCGTCGCGACGGTTACTTCTTCCTGGTGAGCCTGCTGCACGGGCACAACTTCTGGCAGAACATCCGGCGAGCGTTGCTGATCGGCCTGGACCATCTGGGCACCGGCGGTGAGTCGCAGCTCCGCGCCCTGCTGCGTCGGTTCGCGGCCCGGCTGAAGCTGCCGGACGCGATCAGCGCGCAGATCACCGGCGCCACCCCACTGACGAGGGCTGCGCTGGACGAGGCGGTCGCCGCGCTGAGCGTTGCCGAGCCCGAGTGGGGCACCGACTGCAGGCACACCGCGCGGGCCCTGGTCCTGCTGGGCGCGCGCAACCCGGACGCCCGGGACGTCGCCGAGGCGTACCTGACCTCGGAGTCCGACGACATGCGGCACGAACAAGCGGAATGGGGCATCCGAGGTCGGCCCAAGCGCGCGCATCAGGTGGTCGGCGAGCTGTCCCGGCTACTCGCGTTCACCGGCCCGAGCATGCTGGCCATCGATCAGATCGACACGTTGATCTCGCAGTCGTCTCGCTCCACCGACCTCGCCGTGGCAAGCCCGGTCGACCTCCCCCGAGAGGATCTGATGGCCGGCATCGCGGTCGGCCTGATGGACCTGCGCGAGTCGACACGCCGCACGGTCACCGTGGTGGCGTGCCAGGCGCAGGCGTGGGAACACATCAGCAACTCACAACCCTCAGCGGGACAACGGTTTCGCCGCGAGTCACGGTTGCGGGCCCTCGACTCGGCCGAGGTCGGGCGAGCTCTGGTGGCGGCCAGGTTCGCGCCCCGGTTCGAACGGCTGGGGTTCCGGCCGCCGTACCCGACCTGGCCCGTGCTGCCGACGGCGTTCGACGAGGCGATCGCCCGTACACCGCGCCAGTTGTTCATGCGCATCGACGAGCACGTGCGGGTGTGCCTGGAAACCGGCACCGTCCTGCCGATGGCCGGCTTCGCGAGCGCGAGCGCGGCCACGACACAGCCGACGTCGCCACCCGCGCCGCAACCGGAGTCGGACCTCACGCGGCTCGACGACGAGTTCGCCGACCTCACCGGCCGCGCCGACACGTCGGCAGCCCTCACGAAGTCGACCGAGGATGCCCGGATGCCACGGCTGCTGCACGCCGGCCTTCGGTGCTACATCAAGGAACTCGACGACGAGGACGGTTACGACCTGGACCGGCTGCGAGGCAGCAATCCCTCGATCCACGCCCGGCTCCGGAAAATCCTCGACCAGCGGACGGAAGACGAGATCCACTGGGTGTTCCGGGCGATCGCGGGCACGAACGCGATCGCGGCGCAGAACAGGATCCGCCGACTGCACGAGGTGGCCGGACTCGATCCCCTGGTGCCGAAGCGCAAGGCGTTCCTACTGCGCACCGGGTCGTGGCGACAGGACACCCCCAGGACCGGCGAACTGCTGGCGGACTTCCGGGATGCGGGCGGTGTCGTGGTGGAGGAGTTGGACGTCGCGGACCTGAGCGTGTTCGACGCACTGGAGCGGATGTCCCGCGCACCCGGTCCGGCGTTCGCCGCGTGGTTGCGGGCCCGGCGTCCGGCGGGCCGGACAGCGTTGTTCCGCCACGTGTTCGGCGACCCGGAGATGGCCGACGAGCAACGGCCCGACCCGCGACCGGAACCGCGGGACGCGCCACCGCAGGTCTGGCCGACGGATGATCTGGACGCCGTGGACTCCGGCCCGCGCACCGCAGAACAGCAGACCCCGATCGCACGCACCGACGACGTCGGGCTGGGTTGGGAGACCGAGTCCGATGTCGAGTCGCGCGTCACGCTGGAGTCGCTGCGCAAGCACACTGTGGTGTTCGCGGGGTCGGGGTCCGGGAAGACCGTGCTGATCCGGCGACTGGTCGAGGAGTGCGCATTGCGTGGCGTCTCCGCGATCGTGCTCGACCCCAACAACGACCTGGCGCGGCTGGGTGACGCCTGGCCGCGGCCACCGCGCGGTTGGCGGCCCGGAGACGCCGAGAAAGCGGCGGACTACCTGGCGAACACCGAGGTGCTGGTGTGGACGCCCCGCCTGGAGGCGGGCAGGCCGCTGAGCCTGCAACCGCTGCCGGATCTGGTCTCGCTGGTCGGCGACCCGGACGAGTTCGGCATGGCACTGGACACAGCGGTCGCCGCATTGGCACCGCGGGCGCGGACGGATGGCAACACGGCCAAAGCCGAGCAGGGACGCGCGGTGCTCCGAGAGGCGCTGTCCACCTTCGCCCGTGAAGGTGGCGGCGGCCTGGACACGTTCCTCGCCTTCCTGTCCGACCTGCCGGAGGGGGCAGGCACCCTCAGCCGGGCGTGGTCCATCGCACAGGAGATGTCGCAGACCCTGCGCGCGGCCATGATCAACGACCCGTTGTTCGGCGGGACGGGCACGCCACTGGACCCGGGCGTGCTGCTCACGCCCGGTCGCGGCAAACGAGCCCGGATCTCGGTGATCAGCATGGTCGGCCTGCCCACCGACCCGCAGCGTCAGGGCTTCGTCAACCAGTTGCAGATGGCACTGTTCGCATGGATCAAACGACACCCGGCGGGCGACCGGCCACTGGGCGGCCTGTTCGTCATGGACGAGGCACAAACCCTGGCGCCCTCCGACGGGAAGACGGCGTGCACGGCCAGCACCCTGGCGCTGGCCTCCCAGGCCCGTAAGTACGGCCTCGGCCTGGTGTTCGCCACCCAGGCGCCGAAGGGCATCCACAATCGCATCGTCGGCAACGCGGCGACCCAGCTCTTCGGGTTCATCAACAGTCCGGTCCAGGTCGCCGCCGCCAAGGAGATGGCGTCCGCGAAAGCCAGCACCGTGCTGGACATCTCCCGGCTGCGCGCCGGCGAGTTCTACCTGGGTGGCGAGGGATCGGAGTTCCGCAAAGTACGCACGCCGATGTGCCTGAGCCACCACCCGAGTAGCGCGCTGACCGCTGAAGAAGTGATCCTCCGCGCCAACTCTCGAAGCTGACGTCTCGTGAGTCCGCAGCGCACCAGGGGCGAGCGTCCTCGCGGGACGCGTATGCCGTGGCCGCCGAGGGTGGTCTCGCCTCACGGGACAAGAACCTCGACCGGGCGCTGTTCCCCGCGGACTGACGCGGATCACCACGATCGACTTGCGGCCACCCCATGAACGCGCACGCTGGATGCACGACGGGGCCCGCACGCTCCTGGCCTGCGCCCGGGGCGGCAGGGCCTCACGACGACCGCGACATGCTGGGGGTGAGTCGGCCTTTGCCGGGCATTGATCCGCGCGCGGGCGATCCGCGGAGGTCGGAGCCCAGTCGTCGTCAGCGACGCGCTCTCAGACGGCATCGCTCAGCACGTCGGCCAGGTCGATGCGCACCTGACTGACTCCTCCCTCACTACCTGCCCAAGGGGTCACCATGTCCAACCATTTCAGTGCCAAGAACATCGGGTTCCCGGGTGACGACCGCCGCCTTGACCTGACCGACGTGTACGCGTTCACCTCGCCTGCGGACACCGGTACGACCGTGCTGATCATCGACGCGAATCCGACGGCCGCACCGCCGCCGATCCCCGAGCCGGTCACCGGGCCGGAGTTCTATCCGGGCGCGGTCTACCGGATCAATGTCGACACCGACGGTGACGCGCAGGCGGACGTCGCGTTCACGTTCGTGTTCTCCGAATACGACAACGGCACACAGACCGGGACCGCCTGGTATGCCACCGGCAGCGAGGCGCGGGAGCCAGGGCCGGTCGGCGAGGTGCTCACCTCCTCGATTCCGGTCAGCTTCGACGGCGTGGTCCGGCCGCACCAGGCCGGCCGGATCCGCATGTGCGCCGGACTGCGCAGCGACCCGTTCTTCGCCGACGTCGAGGGCGCTCTGCACGGACTCGTGTGGACCGCGCACGACGACTTCGCCGGCAACAACGTGGACTCCATCGTGTTGGAGATAGCCGATGACATCCTCGGCGAGAGCCCGCTGATCGGAATCTGGGCGACAGTCAGCCGACGTGGCGACGACGGCATGCTCGAACAGTTGGACCGCGGCGGAAACCCGACCGTCAACCCGTTCATCAACCCGGACGACGAGAAGGACCGCTACAACACCCGGCAGCCTGCCGACGACGTGGCCAACTACCTGGGCCCGTGGTCGAAGCTCCTGGAAAACGGTGGCTATTCACCCGATCAGGCCCAGGCGACCGCGATGCAGCTACTGCCCGACATCCTGCGCTACGACCGGACCAAGCCGGCTGCCTACCCCAACGGTCGCGCGCTCACCGATGACGTGTTCAGCATGCGTTTCGCCTGGCTGACCAACGGCAAGATCGGCCCGACCGGCCTGAACCCGCATGACGACCTGCTGGCCGATTTCCCCTACCTCGGCCTGCCCAATCCCTGACCCCTTACCGGCGCCGGACCGCGACGACGCTCGGCGACCCAGGCCGACCCCTTGCCCGGCCGTCCCGTCCGGACGGGACAGTCCGTGGCACGCCGCGCGAGCGGGCAACTCGCTCGGCGTTCGCAATCACACATCCACGTGAACGGCGAGTCCGTCAGCGAGCCGAGCCGCCATCATCAGCGGCACCGAAGACGTCGATGCGCAGGTCACAGCCCTACCGGTCGACGCGGTCGGGAGCTGCTGCGATGATGCAGACCATGGACGGCGTGCAACGGGAGATCGTCAGGTCGGCTCCGGGCTTCTTCGCCGCGCTCGACCAGAGCGGCGGCAGTACCCCCAAGGCGCTCGCCGAGTACGGCATGGACGCCGGTTGGTACACCAACGACGACGAAATGTTCGATCTCGTGCACGCCATGCGGACCCGAGTCATCACCAACTCCGCGTTCGATGGCTCACGCATCCTTGCGGCAATCCTGTTCGAGCAGACCATGGACCGTGAGATCGAAGGCATTCCTACCAGCCGGTATCTCTGGCAGACCAAGCATGTCGTTCCCTTCCTGAAGGTCGACAAGGGACTGGCCGAGGACTGGCACGGCGTACAGCGCATGAAACCGATCGAGGGCCTGGACGAGTTGCTGGCGCGCGCCACGCGTCAGGGCGTGTTCGGCACCAAGATGCGCTCGGTCGTCAAGGACGCCGATGCGACGGGTGTGGCGGCCATCGTCGACCAGCAGTTCGACCTCGCCGGCCAGATCATGGCCGCCGGCCTCGTCCCGATCCTCGAGCCGGAGGTCGGTATCACCAGTCCGCACAAGGCCGAGGCTGAGCAACTGCTGCGCGCCGCGCTGGCAGACCACATCGCCGCGCTGCCTGCCGACGCCACCATCATGCTGAAGCTCACCATCCCGACCCGGCCCGGTTGGTACGCCGGACTGGCCGCCGACCCGCGGGTCCTCAGGGTGCTCGCACTGTCCGGCGGCTACTCCCGCGACGAGGCGTGCCGGCTCCTCGCGCAGGACAGCAGCATGATCGCCAGCTTCTCCCGCGCCCTGTTGGACGGGCTCTCGGCACAACAGACCGACGACGAGTTCACCGCCACACTGGACGCCTCGATCGCGGAGATCTACACCGCATCCGTGACCAAGCGACCGCCGCCGTAGCCACCCGTGCACGCTCGGCGAGCACACGATCGCCCGGTGGAGGGCCTTCAGGGGGCGGGGAACCGGGCGCCTTCCTCGGTGAGAATCCGCTCGGCGACCTGCACGAACTCGGCTCTGAGCTGGTCGATCCGCACTCCTGGCCCGGCCAGTTCCCCGGCCAGCTCGTCCAGCGGCCACGTGAGCTGCAGACCGTGCCGGGCGAAGTACAGCGCGACCGAGTCGATGCCCCACCTGCCGGTGACGTCCAGCCATGCGTAGCCGAGGATCTGCCACAGCCACCGCTGCGTGCGCTCCGGGTGGTCGACGCGCACCACGGTCTTGACGTCGACCAGGGTGTGGCCGTTCGCAGTGCCCGGTCGGCCGATCAGCAGGTCGCCGTCCGCCCAGTTGTCCACGATCACCGGCGCGGCAACGCCCAGCGAATGCCCCGGCGCGGGCCGGCCCGCCGCCTCGCGCCACTGCCTGAGCACACCGGAGGTCCGGGTCAGTGTCAGTAGCCGTAGCAGCTCGGTGATCACGGCCTCCGGGGCGAGCGCCCACAGCTCGTCCATGTAGTAACTGCCGCGTTCGTGCAGGGCGAGCAGGGTGTCGACGAGCGTGCCCGACCGGTAGATGTCCTCCCAGGACGACAACACGTAGCAAGCCCGCAGCAGACCTGTCTCCACGGCCGGCGAGGCCAGTTGCCCGGGCGGGGCGTGCTCTTCCAGGCTGCGCTGCGTGCGGTCGAAGAAGTCGCTGAGCAGGCGTTCCTGGCTGGTGTCGTCGTCGCCGGGGTCAACGCCTGGACCGAGGTCGGCCCAGCCGGTCGGGGTCGGCCGCAGTTGCAGGGCACGGGCCTGCTGGGCGGCGGGCAGCCTGCGGTGCGTCGGCCAGGCCGCCGCGCTCAGGTCGGCCCACCGCCGGGTGGTGATGCCGCCCCCGGCCAGCCCCAGCAGGCTGTAGTAGGGCGGCGCATGCTGCACGAGGAATGCCAGGCGCACGCCCAGCGTGCCACCGACCGCTGCCCAGTGGTGCCGGGCGACGTCCCCGACCGGCCGGATCGGCTGGTGGCCCGCGGCGGCTCTGGCCACCGCCTCCACCACGGCGCTGGTGCCCGGCAGCCTGGTCGCACACCAGCGCGCGAGCTCACCGTCGTGCAACTGCGTGGTCAATGACATGAACGGCGTACTCCTCTGCGTGTCAGAGGCTAGCTTCGCCCACGTCAGCCGCGGGCCGGGCGGCGGGTCGGGCTGGCTGTCGCCGGGTCGGCGGGCCAGGCGTGCTTCGGGTAGCGCCCGCGCAGTTCGGCCCTTGCCTGCCGGTAGCCGGTCCGCCAGAACGACGCGAGGTCCCTGGTCACGGCGAGCGGCCGGCCGGCGGGTGAGAGCAGGTGCAGCAGTACCGGCACCCGGCCGTCGGCGATTGTCGGTGTGTCGGTCCACCCGAACGCCTCCTGGACCCGAACCGGCAGCACGGGTTCGTCGCCGGAGTAGTCCAGGCGGATCCGCGAGCCGGACGGCACGGGCAGCCGGTCGGGCGCCAACTCCTCGAACCTGCCGGCCGCGGGCCAGGGCAGCAGCCGGGAGAGCGCGTCGTGCGTGGACACGCGGATCAGGTCCGATCGCCTGCGGGCCCGGCCCAGCTCCGGCCCCAGCCAACGGTCCAGGTCGGCCAGCAGCGCTTCGTCGTCCACGGCGGGCCACGGCAGGCCGATCGCCCGGTGCAGGAAGGCCATCCGGCTGCGCAGCCGAACAGCTTCGGCCGGCCAGCGCAGCAGGCCGACACCCTCGGCACGCAGCCCCGCCACGAGGGCGGCCCGCACCTCGTCGCGGGCCGGTACGGCAAGTGGCCGCTCCCCCAACACGATCGCACCGAGCCTTCTCACCCTGCGGGCGACGACGTCGCCATCGACCCACAACACCTCATCCACAGTGGACAGCAGGGCGGGAGCCGCCCGTTCGGCCAGTTGCTGGTCGGCCGTCGCCGCCAGCCGGATCCGGCCCTGGGCGCTGCCCGGTGTGCGGTCGGCGCTGGCCACCGCCAGCCACTCCGCATCTGCTCCGGTGGCCGCCTCGACAGCGGTGCCGCCGGCCATGAGGTAGACGCGGGATCCGGCAGCACGCCGCCGGGCCAGCCGCTCCGGATGTGCCAACGCCACCACCAGCGCCGTGTCCGGCCGCGATCCGGTCGGCTGGTCGGCAACGAGCCGGGACAGCCTGCTCACCTCCCTGCGCCAGCGGCGGGCGCCATCGCCGCGGTCGTCGGACCGCAGTCGCCGCAACGCCTCACCGACGTCCTGGCCGACCGCGAGGGTGTCGTCATCCAGTAGTGCCACCACCTCCGCGGCGGCCCGGGTGCCCACGGCCTCGGCGCCGTCGAGCAGTGCTCTGGCCAGTCGCGGATGCAACCCGATACCGGCGATCCGTCTGCCCCGGTCGGTCACATCGCCCGACCGGTCCAGTGCGCCGAGCGCGGTCAGGACCGCACGCCCGGCGGCCAGTGGGCCTGGCGGCGGGCGATCCCACCAGACGAGGCCTGCGCCGTCCGGCGTACCCCAGCAGGCCAGCTCCAGTGCCAGCCTGGTCAGGTCCGTGGTGCGGATCTCCGGTTCCGGAAACCGCGGCAGTGTCACCTGCTCACGTTCGGGCCAGCACCGGTACACCCGGCCGGGTGCCTGCCGACCCGCGCGGCCGGCACGCTGCTCGGCCACGGCGGCGGACACCCTGGTGGTGACCAGACCGGCGAGGCCACGGCGGTGGTCCATCCTGGACACCCTGGCCAGGCCGGCGTCCACCACCGCACGCACCCCCGGCACGGTCAGGCTGGATTCGGCGATCGCGGTCGCCAGCACCACCCTTCGGGCCTGGCCGGGCCGCAGTGCCGCATCCTGCTGGCCGGCGGCCAGCCTGCCGTGCAGCGGCAGTACGGCCACACCCGCCAGCAGCTCCGTCACCCTGCGGATCTCGCCGACGCCAGGCAGGAACGCCAGCACATCACCGTCCGTCTCGGACAGTGCGGTACGGACGCTCCTGGCGACGCAGCTCTCGATGCGCTCGGCGCGGGCCGGCGGCACGTACGTGATCTCGACCGGGTAGCTGCGCGTGGTGGCACGGACCAGCGGCGTGCCGGGGCCGAGCAGTTCGGCCAGCCGTTCCCCGGCCACCGTGGCCGACGCGGCCAGCAACCGCAGATCGGGGCGCAGTCCGGCGCGGGCGTCCAGCAGCAGGGTCAGCAGCAGGTCGGCGTCCAGGTGACGTTCGTGGCACTCGTCGAGCAGCACGGCGGCCGTACCGGCCAGTTCCGGATCGGCCTGCAGCCTGCGCACCAGCAACCCGCTCGTCACGACCTCGATGCGGGTCGCGGCGGACGTGCGCCGGTCGCCGCGCACCGCGTAGCCGACGGTCCCGCCGACCCGCTCGCCCAGCAGATCGGCCATTCGGGCGGCCGCCGCCCTGGCCGCCAACCGCCTCGGTTCCGCGACCACGATCCGGCCGGTCATGGCGGCGCCAAGGGCCAGCGGGACGATGGTGGTCTTGCCGGTGCCCGGCGGGGCGACCAGCACGGCGGTACCGTGCTCGCCCAGCGCCGCGACGACCTCCGCCAGCACCGCTCGGACGGGCAGGTCGGGCAGGTCGGCGGGTAGGTCCACGGCCTCAGTGTGCCAACCCGGACCGGCTTGGCTGCCCGGTACCTGGCCGTGTTCACCACGATGGCCAGGTTGCTTGGGTGGCCGGATGCCTGCCGCAACGCTGGTGGGGCCTACGGGTGGGCGCCGGAACCGGACCCGCGGTGGGTGACCAGCCGGCCGGTGGCGGCATGGTGGCGGGCGTCCCGGCCGGGTGGAGGTGGCCCGCCCGCGGCCGGCGAGCAGCGGATCCGGGCCGACCAGCACGAAGCCGGCCTTCGTCGGTCCGGGGACGGTGACGTTCATGACGCGGCGGCGGCTTTGCCGGGCGGCAGCGCGACCCGCTCGGTGACCGACGACCCCGCAGGCATGGCGACGGAGACCTCACCACGTTCGCCGACCGCGCACGGTCCGGCTCGTGCTGGTGGGAAACCCCGCGGCCTGGCCGAGAAAAGGCTGACGGAACCCGACCAGTGCGACATGCTCGTCAGCGCCGGTGCCGACCGAGATCGTGGCGGCGAGGTCTCGATCGTCGAGCATCCCCGCACCGCCGGTGCGATCACCGCGCAGCACGAGCAGACCGGCGAGGCCGCACACCGGGCCGTGCCGGAGGGCGAAATCGGCTTCCGCTCGGACGACAGCGAGTTCGTCCTCGGGCCCGGCGGCCAGGTCACCAGGCCGCGCGACCAGCTCCCATCATGTGGACCGCCGGCAGCAGGGGTGGCCGGATCATCGAGGGGGTTCGAGACCTGCCGCCAGGGCCTGAGTGAACTGAACCTCTGCCCCGAAGCCGGTTCGGCAGGCCCGATTCGGCACACGCCTGCCCGCGTTCACCGGGATCGCCGGCGAGTCCGGCCCGACCTACGGGAAACCGAGTGGTTGGACGACATCGCAGCCCGGTACGGGTTGGCCCTTGTCCACCCACTGAGACACGGACCGATCGAGGTGCGTGTCACAACCCGGCCCTGGCCAGGCTGAACAGGGCCGGGCGGCCGGCCACGACCCGCGAGGACGACGTGAGGCCGACCACTGCGGCAATACATGCCGATCCCGTATTCGTTGTATTCGACAGAGGTCGCAGTGCAGCGACATGTCGTTGTCTCCTATCGCACTGGACTGTTTCGATGCACACCCTCATCACGCGTGACCGCGCCGCAGGCTCAGCACTGACGGTGGCACCCTCGACCGGCCGGCCGCACTTCGCGGCCGTCATACGGATCGCCTTCGGTCTTGTCTGGGCCGTCGATGCCACGTTCAAGTGGCGGCCGGGATTCGTCCACGGACAGGTGCTCGCGCGTCAGTTCGCCAAGCACGACCAGGTCACCACGCCTGTCATCCACCAGTGGATCCAGCTGTGGAGTCACCTGGCCGCGGCGAGCCCGCCGGGATTCGCCATCGGCACGGCGGTGGTGGAGACGCTGATCGCCCTCGGTCTGCTCACCGGAACTTTCTCCAACGCCGTCTTCGTCGGCAGCGCGATCTATTCGTTCGGTGTCTGGTCGGCGGCCGAGGCATTCGGCCTGCCCTGGAACAGACCCGGAATCACGGATGTCGGCCCGTCGGCGGCCTATGTGATCGCCTCGCTCGCGCTTCTGTGCTGCGCCGCGGGCACGACGTGGAGTGTCGATCAGGTGATCCGGCCGAAGCTGGGCCGGCTGCGGGTACTGAGCAACTGACCATCGACGACTGTCACGGCTCCGCCCGCTGGGTCCGCCGCCTCCCGACTGGGGTAGCGGACCCAGTGGCGCTCAGTAGAGTTCGCCCTCCCTCCCGTCACCATGCCGTAGCACCCACAGGGCCGCCTGGGTCCGGTCGGTCACGTCGAGGCGGTGATACACGCTGGTCAGGTGGGCTTTGACCGTCCGCTCGGTGATGTTCAGGCGGTGGGCGATCTCCTTGTTGGAGTGGCCGTCTCCGACCATGCGCAGCACCTCCCACTCGCGGCTGGTCAGGTGCACGCGAGGCGGCGAGGTGCGGCGGCGCAGCAGCAGCACGCGCGCCACTCTCGGGTCCGGTGGTGTCGGGCAGCGCATCAGCTCGCGGATGGCAGCGAGGATGACTTCCGGCTCGCTGTCGTCGAGCAGATATCCCTCCGCTCCCGCCGTCAACGCGTCCACGACGAGTTCCGGCTCGGCGAACGAGGTCACCACCAGAACATGCGTGTCGTGGTTGTCCGCCACGATGCGGGCGGTGGCCTGGACTCCGTCGGCCCCGGTGGACGACAGGTCCATCATGACGACGTCGGGCCGCAGTTCCCGCGCCATGATGACCGCGCTGCGCGCTGACGGAGCTTCACCCAGCAAAACGAGATCGTCACTGGTACCAAACAATTCCGTCAGTCCCCTTCGGTGCGCCGCTTGATCGTCGCCGATGAGAATGCTGATCATCGATTCTCCCTGTGCCTGCCCTCGCGCCCTCCTTTGGCCGCCTCGGCAACGACAATTGTCCACACAGTGCACCGACATCCGCGTCCTGGACGTACGTAACGCGCGCCACTGTGCACACTCGCGTTACGAACGCTGGAGAGCGTATTCCCGTGCTATTCCGCAGAATCCGCGAACATTGACGTGACGTCCATTACGGACCTATCGGCCCGTTTAGTACCAAAGTCCAATGGCGCCAACGTGTTTCGGCGACAAGTATCGATGGCATGCGACTTCCACTGGCGCTTCGAGTTGCCGCACCGGCTGCCCGCCCGCACCTGCCCTCGCTGGCCGGTGCAGCGGTGCTGTCACTCGTGCGCGCCGGTGTGACCCTCGCCGAGCCGTGGCCGCTGGCCATCGCCGTCGATCACGCCATCGATCGCGCTCCGCTGACCGGGGCGCTCGCCCGCTTCGGCACCCTGTCGCCGCTGGAGCTGCTGATCGCCGCAGGCGTGGCGCTGGTGGTCCTCAACGCCGTTGTCGGTGTCCTCGACATCGCGGTCGCACTGTGTGGCGAACGCGCCGCCGAGCGCATCGGCGCGACGCTGCGGCAGGACGTGTTCGACCGTTCGATGTCGCTGTCCCTGCGCTGGCACGACCGGATGCGCAGCGGCGAACTCGTGGCGCGGCTCACGTCGGACGTCGGCAGGCTGCTGGACGGCATCATCGCCGTGACCACGACGGTCCTGCCCGACATCGTCATGATCGGGACCGTGCTCGGCGTGCTCGCCACGATCGATCCCGAACTCGCCCTCGTCGGTCTGGCCGTCGTGCCAGTACTGGCTGTGCTGGCCGTGCGGCAACGACGGCGGGTGCGCGACGCCCAGCAGGACGCCCGCTACGAGTCGGGCAGGCTGGCCGCGCTGAGTACCGACCTGTTCCGCAACGTGCGCGCTGTGCAGGCGTTCGGCAGGATCGCCCTGACCAGGTCGATCTTCGGTGCCCGCAACCGGGAGCTGCTGCGCACCGACCTGACCGCGATCGGCGTCGAGGCCCGCTGGACTCCGATGGCCGACCTGGTGCTGGCCTGCGGCGGCGGACTGGTGCTGATCGTCGGCGGGGCCCACGTGCTCAGCGGTGCGCTGAGCGTCGGCGGTCTGCTGGTGGTGCTGGCGTATCTGGAAGATCTGTACTCGCCGGTTCGAGGGCTGGCGAAGCTGTCCGGCTCGCTCGCGAAGGCGGGGGCCAGTGCCGCCCGGGTGCACGATGTGCTCTCGGCGACCGAGGCCGTGTCGGATGTACCGGACGCGCTGCCCGCTCCGTGGTCGATCCGGGACGTGCGCTTCGACCACGTCACGTTCGCCTATGAGCCGGGTGTGCCGGTGCTGCGCGACTTCAGCCTGACCCTGCGCCCCGGCGAGACGTTGTGCCTGTTCGGACGCAGCGGGGCAGGCAAGAGCACGGTGCTGCAGTTGCTGTTGCGGCTCTACGACGTCGACGGCGGTCAGATATTGATCAACGGGATCGACGTCCGGACGATGGACCGCTACAGCCTGCGCAGCCGGATGGCCTTCGTGCCGCAGGATCCGTGGCTGCTGGACGGCACGATCGCCGACAACATCGCCTTCGGTGCGCCGGGCGCGACACGCGCCGACATCCTCGCGGCAGGCGCCGCGGCACTGGTCGAGGAGTTCGTCCACGACCTGCCGGACGGCTACGACACCGAGGTCGGCGAAGGCGGAGTGCGGCTGTCCGGTGGTCAGCGGCGCAGGGTCGCGCTGGCCAGGGCTGCCGTATCCCCCGCCCCGCTCGTCCTGCTGGACGAACCCACGACCGGTCTTGACCCCGAGTCGGCCGAGACAGTCATGCGAGCCATCAGCCGAGCGACCGTGTCCCGCACGGTGCTGCTCATCACCCATGACCGCGACCTGGCGGCGATCGCCGACCGCACGGTCGAGCTGGACAGGGTGACCACATTCGTCCCGGCAACCAGCCGGGCATCTTGAGGAGGAAGGGAGATGGGCACGATGATCGACATCAACGGCACCATTTCGTTCGATCGCGGTGACGACGACGACTACCGCCGGCGCGGTCACGGCCGCAGGCGCCACGATCGCCACGACCGCGGCGGCAGGGGCCACGACCGCTACTGAGGTGAGATGCCCGGTGGCCCACCCGTCCTGTGACTGGGCCACCGGCCTCCGCCGGGACTGCGGCATTGTTCGTGGACGCGGTCCCGGCCTGTCCCGCGACGCGGGGCACACCAGGCTGGCATCGGGTGACGGCACCGCGGGGGGCGCCGGCCCGAGGCCAGTCAAGGGGGAACACGGACCGGCATCGGGTCACGGCACCACGGGGGGCGCCAACCCGAGGCCGGTCCGGGGGAACACGGACCGGCATCGGGTCACGGCACCGCGGGGGGCGCCAACCCGAGGCCGGTCCGGGGGGAACGCGGCCGGACGACCGCCATGGGAGTGGCGATCGCCGGCCGCCACCGAGTCCGCATCGAGCGGGTGCGGCCTCGGTCATCACGACGGCCGGTCCACCGGGGAGGTGGGCCGGCCGTCGTGATGTCGCCTACCCCGGACGAAGATTCACCAAAGTTCCACCATGGCGCCAACGGCCGGCTCTCGGGCGCCGACCAGCTTCGCCGCCGACCAGCTTCGCCGCCGTCCGCATGATGCCGAGCCGGGTGTCGTGCCGGGCGAGCCGCTCACCGCGACCGAGAGGCGATGGCTCGCCGATCCTGACTGAGCCGAACGCGTTCGCCTCAGCACTGTCAGGTCGTCGTGCCACCATCCCGGCACCGACAAGGAGGTGGCGGCATGGGCGTATTCGCGGTCACGACGGCCAGGGGCGCGGCATGGGATCCGGCACGGGACATCCGGGACCAGGACGGCTGGGACAAGCACGCGGCGTTCGCGAACGAGCTCGTGGACAAGGGCGTGACGATCTTCGGCGGCCCCATCGGCACCGGAGGCGACGACGGTAACGCCGAGGATGTCGCACTGGTGGTGATGGAGTTACCCGACGCCGAGGACGTGCACCGGACGTTCGCGGTCGACCCGTGGGTGGTCAGCGGTGTGCTGCGTCTGCGGTCGGTCCGGCCGTGGACGTTGTGGCTGGACGGACGGTCGCAGTAGCCCGTTCAGGCGGGTACCTGCTGGTCCAGCCAGTCGAAAACGCGTTCGCCGCGGATGCCGTTACCCGCCGGCTCGCAGTGTGAGTCGGCGCCCTCTGCCTCGGTGAAGCGCACCAGATCCTTCCGCGCGGGCAGCTTGTCGTACAGCTCGCGGGACTGGCCGGGCCAGAACTGCTCGTTGTCGGGATCGGTGACGAGTGTCGGGCAGGTGATCTGTCCGATCTCGTCGTCGGTGAGGGTGTAGGCGCGGGCCGCGGTGAAGAATTCGAACGGCGACGTCACACCGTAAGGCCGCATTCGGAACGCCATCATCGCTCGGGTCGCGGGCGAGAACCTCAGCGCCAGTTCCATGTCCCGGTCGAACTTGTCCCCCTCGCCCGCGTCGAGCAGCTTCACCAGGAAATGCGGAACCTGCGAGATCATCGCCGTCGACAGGTCGACGACACCAGGGTCCACGACGGCGGCGGCGATGCGGTGCTCGAAGGCCACCGATCTGGGCACCCAGTAGCCGGCCTGGCTCACGCCGAGCAGCGCCAGCTTGCTCGCCTGGACGTCCGGACGGGTCGCCAGGTGGTCCACCACAGGCGTGATGACCTTCTCCCAGTCCGGGCGGAATGTCAGCTGCTGGCGGATCAGGGCGGCGTTCTGGCCGGGTCCGTCGAAGGTCACGGCGTTCCAGCCGCGCCGCAGGGCGTCGGCGATCCCTTGGACCCAGGCGCCGGTGACCGGGCCGTCGCTGCCGTTGTTGTAGATGAGTGTCCGCCGGGGCTCGTCAGGTGGTCCGGCGCGGAAGAAGTAGCCGGGCAGGGTCGTGCCCTCGTAGGGGATCTCGACGCGCTCGATCGGGATGTCGACGAGGTCGACGAAGCGATCCCAGGCGGCGCGGTGCTTTTCCCACACCGCCGCGAAGAGCGATGAGTCCGCGGTTCCGTCCGCCGCGTAGCTCGCCATCGAGTAGTACGACGACACCCGAAGGAACTGCCAGGCGGCTGACCGCGCCCGTCCCGAGTCCGCGTTGGTGGTGGCTTCGGCGGCCAGGCGGTCGGCGGTGGCGGTCCATTCGTCCACCCAGGACCGGGCGTTGCCGTTGCGGATCCGCTCGACTGTGGCCAGGACCTCTCCCACGTCGGCGGCCTGCTGATACGCCGCACCCAGGGCGATCTCGGTCTGGAAGTTGAAGCCGTCGTCCTTGAAGAAGGGGCGCATGAGGTCTCCGTGCTGGCCGGCACCAGTTGTCAAGCTCTCCGACAGTAAGCGTGTGCGGCGGACACCGCAGGGTGATGACGCCGCAACGACACCCACAGTGATCGGGGGCCGAGTTTCAGCGAAGCCACACACAAGTGCCGTATCGTGCAATTCGGCCCACGGCGTACCCGATCGGTACTCGCGATACGCCACAAAGGACACATCGCCGGCTCGCCCGGCCCCGCCGTCGTCCTCGGGCAAGGAGCGCGGACTTCGGTCCGGTCGAAGTGACCGCCATGGCAGACTCACCGCATGGCCGAACTCCGGGACACCCGCGTGCGCGCAGCCCTCGAACTCGATCTGGCGAGCGCGCGGGAGTACGTCGGACTGCACGAGTACGACGGCGTCCTGCAGGACCTGTCACCGGGCGGTGTGGCAGCCGCCCTCGCCCCGGTCGGCGCCGGCCCGCTGCCGGCCGACCCATTCGACGCAGCCGTGCTGACCGTCTACGAGGACGGCCTGCGAGCCCGCTTCGCCGAGACCCAGATCCACCGCCTGGACCCGCTCGTGCACGTCAGCGCCATGGATCTCGCGTGCTACGACCGAGAGTACGCACCCGCCGCCGAGCGGCGGGACGCCCGCGAACGGCACCTGCGGTCCTGGCCGGAAGCCGTGGACAACGCCGTGGCCGCGCTGGACCGCGTCCCCGCGCCGGTGGCCACCGCCACCCTGGCCTCCGTCCGCGGCTTGGCCGTCGGCATCGACGACCCGGCGATCCTGGCCGCGGTGGCACGGTTCACCGCGCACGTGCAGAAAGCCGCGCGGGACGGCGAGCCGTCGGCGGCACTGGGATCCGGGCAGTTCCTCCGGCTGCTCGGTGCCGGCGAGGGCATGGCGTTCGACCTCGCCGCGCTGACCGACACGGCGGAACGCGAAACAGCGCGGCTGCGCGCGATTCTGGCCGAGGCCGTCGAGCGGCACGCACCAGGCGCGCGGCCGGCCGATGTCGTGCCCGCGCTGATGCGCGACCACCCGGTGACCACGGCCGACGTGATCGCCGAGGCGTCCGCGCTGATCAGCGAAGTGACCACGTTCGCCGTCGAGCACGGCCTGATCGGCGACCCGGGTGGCGTCTGCCTGGTCGGACCGGCGCCCGCGTCCCGCTCGTACGCGCAGGCGATGATGTCCTGGTCGGCGCCCTACGAGGCGGACGCGCCGAGTTGGTACTACATCGTGCCCCCGGACCCGGCGTGGTCGGCGGACGAGATCGAGGAGTGGCTGTCGGTGTTCAGCCGCACATCGCTGCCCGCGATCACCGTGCACGAGGTGACGCCGGGACACTACGCGCACGGTCGGGCCCTGCGCGGCGTGGCGAGTGACGTGCGCAGGTCACTGTCCTCACAGGCGTTCGTGGAGGGCTGGGCGCACTACAGCGAGGAGATGTACGCCGAGCAGCAATTCCGGGCGGGAGATCCGCGGTACGTGATCGGCATGTGTGTCGAGGCACTGCTGCGCGCCACCCGGCTGTACTGCTCGATCGGCCTGCACACCGGCGGCATGTCGGTCGAGGACGCCACCGCCCGGTTCGAGGCCGTGGCGTTCCTGCGCGGCACGGCAGCCGCCGGCGAGGCACGGCGCGGCACCTACGACCCCACCTACGGCCGCTACACGCTGGGCAAGGTGGAGATCGGCAGAGTCCGTCAACGGGCGATGGACGTCTGGCAGGCCGGCTACACGCACCGTCGCTTCCACGACGCGCTGCTCGCGCTGGGCATGCCGCCCATCGGACTGCTGGAGCGAGCGGTAGTCGGCGACCTCGCAGCCTGAGTCCCCAGGGACCCGCCAAGGTAGCCATCACGCTCGGGCTGAACACGCCGACGACCTGGAATCCGCGCTGCGCGCGGCGTTCGACCACGAAGACGCCCAGCGAGCCGGTTGCCGTTGGAGCTGCCGCGGCCGCCCGGAGATGGACGAAGACGGCAAGCGAACACCTCACCCCACCGCCAGGACCCAACGCCCGGGCTGACCGCGACCAGCGCATTACAGTGACCGCATGCCGCTCGCGTTTCGATCACCCACCACCGGCAGGACCGTGCGGGCGGTGCTGTTCGACACGTTCGGGACCGTGGTGGACTGGCGCGGCGGCATCACCGCCGCCGCGACGGAACTGCTGCGACGGCACGGTGTCGAGGCGGACGGCGCGCCC
Source organism: Candidatus Melainabacteria bacterium (assembly GCA_963780635.1). Classification (GTDB taxonomy): domain Bacteria; phylum Actinomycetota; class Actinomycetes; order Mycobacteriales; family Pseudonocardiaceae; genus DATEPR01. The sequence continues at coordinate 446,686 of CAWACW010000010.1, read as the reverse complement.
TTCGCGGATGCCTGGCGCCGGCTGTACCAGCCCTCCATGGCGCCGATCCGCGACGGCCTGCGCGACTTCGTCACCCTCGACGAACTGCACCGGGAGAGCCTCCGGTCGCTCCTGGCAGAACGTGGAATGGCCGGCGAATTCGATGAACGCGAGATCGACACGCTGGTGCACGCGTGGCACGAGCTGCCGCCGTGGCCGGACAGCGTCGACGGTCTGACCGCGATCAAGGCACACTACGTCATCGGGCCGCTCAGCAACGCGAACACATCGCTGCTCACCGACATGGCCAAACACGCGGGCCTGCCGTGGGACGTGATCCTCGGCTCGGACGTACGCAAGGCCTATAAGCCCTCCCCCAACGCGTATCTCGCGCCCGCCGAACTACTCGACCTCGCCCCCGGCGAGATCATGCTCGCCGCCGCGCACAACGACGACCTGCGCCATGCGCGATCGGTCGGGCTGGCGACAGCGTTCATCGCCCGGCCGGCCGAGCACGGGCCGAACCAGACCACCGACCTCGCCGCCGACGACGACTGGGACGTGTCCGTCACCGGCATCGTCGAGCTGGCACGGGCCGTCACTCCGCGCTGAGCGCCTCCGTCGGCGCAGGCACGGCAGCGCACCTGATGGGTGCGGGCCAGGTGGTCCGTCGATCATGAATGGGAAACCAGCAGACGAGCGGCGAGGCCGACGAGCACGGCGCTGGAGACCAGGGCGGTGGACAAACGACCACGAGGACCGGTCAGCATGCGCCCCAGCAGGGCTCCGCCGCCGGCGAGCAGTAGTTGCCAACTGGCGGAGGCCACGAAGGCAGCCAGGACGAACACTGCCTTGTCCCATGGGTCGAGCACGATGCTGCCCTGACCGGCGAGCACCAGCGCCGCGAAGTAGACCACGGTGACCGGGTTCATCATCGTGATACCGAGAAGGCCGAGATAAGCGCGCACCGGGCTTGCCGGTTCGCGCTCAGCCCTACTCATGACCTGCTGCCTGCGGTCCCGGACGATGGCCGTCACGGCGGTCCGGCACGCCAGTGCGATGAGCACCACGCCGGCGGCCCACCGCAGAGGCAGCGTGATCGGCTGGATCACGGGTGCGAGCGCCGACCCGCCGATCACGGAGATCAGCGCATACAGGCCATCAGCGGTCGCGACACCCAATGCGGCACAAACACCCACCCGCAACGACGTCCGCGCGGTGAGGCCCACGAGGTACACGGCGATCGCTCCCACCGGCACGGCGATGCCGTAGCCAGCCAGGAGACCCGCGACCAGAGTCGCGCTCACGCGCGGTACGGAGTCGACCTCCGTGGACAGCCGGGCTGCTGCCGCGCCCGCCGCGCGGCAGCGGAGGAGGACATCGGCGGCGCCCAGACAGTCGTCGTGGTCATGGACCGATCCTCGGCGCTCCGGACTGCCCACGCGACCCAATTACGCGGCCGCCGCAGTCCCTCGGCTCGGCGCTGTTCCGCGCTTGCTCACGTTCACCGGCGAACTGGCCGAGCCCGGCGAATCCACCGAACCGGAGGTGCGCGTCGGGTGGTGGCGCGACCGGTCCAGCACCGCGGGCGGCCCCGGCCGCGAGCCCGTGTTCACCTTGGCGGTTACGGCATGTGAGGCCGACCGGGACTGTCGGGCACTTCCGCGGCGATGGTGGGCACTAGGGTTGGCGAATGGCTGACGTGTCCGTGACCACAGTTGATTCCGGTCCGCGCAAGGTGACCCGGGAGGCGCTGGTACACGCTCCTGTCGACGAGTTGTTCGCGCTGGTCGCCAACCCCCACCGGCACCCCGAACTGGACGGCTCCGGCACCGTCCGGACCGCCCCGGTGACCGGCCCGGAGCGACTGGCCCTCGGCGACCGGTTCACCGTGAAGATGAAACAGTACGGCTTCCCCTACAAGATCACCTCGACGGTGACCGCGTTCGAGGACAACCACGTGGTCGAGTGGCAGCACCCGATGGGGCACCGCTGGCGCTGGGAACTGACCGAAGTCGAGCCGGACGTCACCCGGGTCACCGAGACCTTCGACTACGGCGACGCCAAGTCGCCCGCGTCGCTGGAGCGTTTCGGCTATCCGAAGAAGAACGGCGAGGGCATCACGAAAACCCTGCAGGCCCTTGCCGCCCGGTATGCATGACCTGCTCCTCCCCTCTGGTGCCACGGAGTCGCCCGTGCACACGGTCCAGACAGGGGGCGGCCTTCGTCGAGCGGATGGCACGATGAGGGTATGAGCGGCAAGCCAATCGCGGTATACGACGAGATCGGGCGCGGCTATTCCGCGATCCGCCGCCCAGATGCGCGGTTGGCCGCTGTGATCGCGTCGGGTCTGGGTACGGCCGAGACAGTCGTCAACGTCGGAGCCGGGGCCGGTTCCTATGAACCTGCCGACCGCAGTGTGGTGTCGGTCGAACCGTCGGCCGTGATGCTGGCTCAACATCCAGGCCGGTGCCGCGTACAAGCGACTGCCGAGGATCTGCCGTTTCGTTCGGGCACTTTCGATGCGGCGATGGCCGTGATGACTGTGCATCACTGGCCTGACGTGCGCAGTGGGCTGGCTGAGCTGCGACGGGTTGCCGGGCGTCGACTGGTGTTCACCTGGGACCCGGGCTGGGATCGCGTCCTGTGGGTGGTCGAGGAGTACGTGCCGGAGATTCGCCGGCTGGAACGGTCCCGATTTGCCTCGCTGGACCAGATGGTCGAGCTCATGGGCGCACACCCCGTGGTCCCGTTCCCCATCCCATGGGACTTCAGTGACGGCTACCAACCTGCCTTCTGGCGCCGGCCGGATGCCTACCTGGATCCGGTGGTGCGAGCGGCGAGTTCGACGTTCGCCTCCCTACCGGCCAGCGTTGTCGAGCCGGCCATGGGACGACTCCGGCAAGATCTGGAGTCCGGGATCTGGCGTGAGCGCCATCAAGATCTACTCGAGGCCGAAGCCGTCGACTACGGCTACCGTCTGCTCATCGCCGGCTGAGGCGACGCATCGCGACCTGGCCACCTTCGCCGGTGATGTCAGACGCCCCATCGGGGGATTCTGCCTGGCTCAGGCAGGCGTTGGCGTGAGTCCATGGACCCTGCCGTCGACGAATTCCCCCACGATGGTCGTTGATCATCGCTGAGGGTCGCGCCGAGGGCGGCGTCGCGAAGCGGGCGTTGTCGAGACGAGTGAGGTTGTGTCGTTGCGCCGCGCCGGCGGGCATGCGGAGTCGACGAGGAAGTCGATCCAGCGATCACAGTCGCCGCCGTCGGGCTCGTCAGCGATGGCGCCGATCATGCTCATGAGTACGGCGACGTCAGCGGAGCTGAAGTCGTCGTCGACGGCGCCCGCATCCCGGGCGCGCTGAACGAGTTTCTTCGCGCCGGCCGCGAGCTCCGCGCGACGGTGCGCGGCCTCGCCGGAGCCGGTGTCCACACGGGACGGAAACGTGTGCGGGGCACGTTCGCGGACGCGAAGCTGAAGGGCCGCGCGGAGGTAGTCACGCAGCGCCTCGCGTGGGTCCGACACGGTCAGGGCATCGTTGATCAGCTCGACGAGAGTTGTCAGCTTGACCTCCGCGAGGGCGTCGAGGACCGCGTCCTTGTCCCGGAACCGCCGATAGACTGTGCCCACGCCGACGCCTGCCTCGTGGGCGATGTCGTTGAGGCTCACGCCGGGCCCGTGCTCGGCGAACAGCGTTCGCGCGGTCGCCAGGATCAGCTCGCGGTTGCGGGCCGCGTCGGCGCGCAACGGGCGCGAGGCCCTGTTGCCGGTCATGTCCCGATCGTAGTCGAACCGGAAGAGGATATCCGTATCCGCTTGAGCTAGGGTAGGTTCGATGTACCGTCACCGATGTCGGCGCTGGTGCGTTGACCACCACACCCTGGTGTACCGCGAAGATCCAACTGGCCCCTGTGCTGGGGCGTCAAGGAGCACGAAGGCATGCTGACTGCTGTTCTCCACGGCGAGCGCGACGTCCGCATGGAAGATCTTCCCGATCAGACGCTCGCGGTCGGCCCTGGAGCCAGCGGGCGCGACGCGATCGTGCGCATCGTCGCCTCCTGTGTCTGCGGGTCGGACCTGTGGGGCTACCGGGGTGTGCGGCGCATCGAGCAGCCCCGCCTGATGGGGCACGAGTTCGTCGGCGTCGTCGAAGAGGTCGGTGCCAACGTCTCGAACGTCAAGGTCGGTGACTTCGTCATCGCCCCGTTCTACGTCTGCGACGGCACATGCGTGAACTGCCGCAACGGGTGGACCGTGCACTGCCTGCACGGCGGGGCATGGGGCCTGCCGATCGCAGGCGAAGGCACGGCGGGCGCTGGGCAGAGCGAGCGAGTTCGTGTCCCACTGGCTGACGGCACTTTGTTCGCCGTGCCAGGCGGAGAGCCCAGGGCCGAGTTGATTCCGCACTTGCTCACGCTGTCCGATGTGCTGTGCACGGGCCACCACGCCGCCGTCTCCGGTGGGGTGCGAGCGGGTTCGACGGTCGCCGTCGTCGGCGATGGCGCGGTCGGTCTGTGCGCCGTCATCGCCGCCGGCCGACTGGGTGCCTCGCGCATCGTGGCCATGTCCCGCCACACGGACCGGCAGGCGCTGGCCCGCGAGTTCGGCGCGACCGACATCGTCGCCGAGCGTGGCGAGGACGGCATCGCCACGCTGAAGAAGATGTTCGACGGCATCGGACCGGACATCGTCCTTGAGTGCGTCGGCACGAAGGAGTCGATGGACCAAGCGCTGAACTCCGCTCGTCCTGGTGGTCAGGTCGGCTTCGTCGGGGTGCCCGCAGGCGGACCGGAACTGCCCGTGCCGACGATGTTCGGCACGAACGTCGGCGTCCGGGGCGGCGTCGCGCCCGTCCGGGACTACATGGAAGAACTTCTGCCGGAGGTGCTCGACGGCACCATCAGGCCGGGTCGTGTCTTCGACACGGAGATGCCGTTGAGCCAGACCGTCGACGCCTACGCGGCCATGGACGAACGACGCGCCATCAAGGTTCTCCTCCGCCCCTGATCAGGATCGCCGAAGGCCACGGCGATCGGAACATTCGAAGCGGCCCGGCGCGTTACGAAGCAAGGATGAAGACTCCACGGTCGGACGGGCATCAGCGCGCTGTCTGTTATATCGGGGTATGACTTCAACGCAGGACAAGTTCCGGACCAACCTGGACAAACAATTCATTGACGGCATCTGGCGCGACGGACACCACGACAAACGCCTCGTCGACGCCAACCCCTACGACGGCACGGCGGTCGCGGAGTTCGCGATGGCCGACGTCGACGACGTGGACCACGCCTACACCGCCGCGAAAGCGGCCCAAGCGCACTGGGCGGCGGTGAACGCCTACCAGAAACGGGCCGTATTCGAACGCGCCGTCCGCTACGTCGAAGACAACACCCACGAGATCACCGAACTGATCATCGACGAACTCGGTGGCACCCGGTTGAAGGCCGCGTTCGAGATCGGCCTCGTCCTGGACATCCTCAAGGAAGCCGGCACGTTTCCCCTGCGCATGGAAGGCCGCATCCTGCCTTCGCCGATCGAGGAGAAGGAGAACCGCGTCTACCGGCTACCCGTCGGCGTCGTCGGCGTGATCAGCCCGTTCAACTTTCCGTTCTTCCTCTCGATGAAGTCCGTGGCCCCCGCACTGGCCACCGGCAACGGCGTCGTCCTCAAACCTCACGAGGACACGCCGATCATGGGTGGCACGGTGATCGGCCGGATCCTTCAGGAGGCAGGCCTGCCCGCGGGCGTTCTCAACGTCGTCGTGACCGACATCCCGACCATCGGCGACGCGTTCATCGAACATCCAGTCCCTCGGGTCCTGTCGTTCACCGGGTCCAGCGCGGTGGGGCGGCACGTCGCGGAAGTGGCGGCCCGGGAGTTCAAGAAGCCGATCCTGGAACTCGGTGGCAACAGCGCCCTGGTCGTACTGGCCGACGCCGACCTCGATCTGGCCGTGGACGCGGCCGTCTTCAGCAGGTTCACCCACCAGGGCCAGATCTGCATGTCCGCCAACCGAGTGCTGATCCACAGCGACATCTACGACGAATTCGAGTCCCGTTACGTTGCCCGCGTCGCGAACCTCAAGGTCGGCGACCCCCGCGCGAACGACACGGTGATCGGGCCGCTGATCAACGCCAAACAGGTCGCCACCCTCGACGCACAGGTCAACCGTGCGGTCGACGAAGGAGCACGGCCCATCCTGCGCGGCACGCCATCGGGCAACCTGTACGAGCCCGTCATCCTGACCGACGTGACCAGCGACATGCCGATCGCCCAGGAAGAACTGTTCGGCCCGGTTGTCTGCCTGATGAAGTTCGACACCGAGGAACAAGCCCTGGCGATGGCCAATGACACGCAGTTCGGGCTCAGCGGCGCGGTACACACCGCCGATGTGGAGCGTGGCATCGCCTTCGCGCAGCGGATCGAAAGCGGCATGATCCACATCAACGACGCGACCATCCACGACGAGCCGATCGTCGCCTTCGGCGGGGAGAAGCGATCCGGCCTCGGACGGCTCAATGGCGAGTGGAGCCTCGCCGAGTTCACCACGCTCAAGTGGATCTCCGTCCACCACGGGCGCCGCGTCTTTCCCTACTGACCGGCCGACCGTCGATCCACGCAGTCGTCAGACGTGGCAGGCCGCGCGGATGACGGCTCGGCCACACCGCAGGGTCCGCCTCGCATCCACCGGCCCAGCCTGTGCCACCCTGGACGTTCGGCGAAGAGTCCGTCGGACTCGATCACCGGACCGACGCCGGAAGACCGTAGCCGTAGCCGTAGCCGTAGCCGGACGATCGCACTCCTATGCTGCTCAGGTGAGCGAACGGATGCGCGACGGCAGCGCCGGTGACGCGAACTACCTGGAGATCGGCAAGGTCTACACGGGCTACCGCAGCCCGGATCCACGCATCGGCGAGGTACTCACGACCGCGCTGGGCGATGCCAAGACCGTGGTGAACGTCGGCGCGGGCGCCGGTTCGTACGAGCCCGCCGACCGCGACGTCACCGCAGTCGAGCCGTCCGCGTCGATGCGGGCCAGCAGACCGGCGGACCGTCCTGCCATCGACGCGACAGCCGAGGACCTGCCCTTCGGCGACAACGCTTTCGACGCCGCGATGGCCACGTTCACGGTCCACCAGTGGCGGGATCTGCGTGCCGGGTTGGCCGAGCTGCGCCGGGTGACACGGGGCCCGGTCGTGATCCTGACCTGCGACCCACGACTCGTGCGCCGGTTCTGGCTGTACGACTACGCACCCGAGGTGCTCGACACCGAAGCCCGCCGCTACCCCGCGATCGCGGACATCGCCGGCACACTCGGTGGCGATGCCCAGATCGTGCCCATCCCGGTGCCACTGGACTGCACCGACGGGTTCAACGAGGCGTACTACGGGCGTCCGGAGCGGCTGTTGGACCCGGTCGCGCGCCAGGCGTGTTCCGCCTGGAGCTTCGTCGATGACACGGTCCACGACCGATTCACCGCCCAGCTGACACGCGACCTCGCCGACGGCACCTGGGACCGCGGCCATGGCACGCTCCGCCACCAGCCAACCTTCGACGGCTCCCTGCTCCTCGTCGTCGCACAGCCACCGATCGGTTAGGCCGTGTCCGGCCATCCGCCGTCAGACCGCGAGTGGCCTGGACACGGCGACGCCGGTGTCGGTGAACTGGTGGTCCACCGACACCGGCGCCGGGCAGGCCGGCCTGATCCGTGACGGACGTGCCGGCCGGCAGCCGCTCTAGTGGCGCACGTCGATCACCCTGTCGCGGGCGCGGTGCAGGTGGGGTCACCCGGCTGCGCCGGGACGCTCACCGCGTTCCAGGCCGCCTTCACCGCGTTGAACTCGGTGCAGTCGGTCGGGAACACCAGCTTGGCCGCTTTCAGCGTCCACGTGCGGTAGGTCAGGTACGAGGAACGGGCGGTCTTCATGAGCATCGCGTTGTACATGATCTTGGCCGCGTTCTGGATGCCCAGGCCGGTGACGTTGCCGTTGTTGCAGGTGGGGCTGGCCGGCTGGCCGTTGGTCGGGTGGTTGCCCTCGGCCAGCAGGTAGAACCAGTGGTCACCAGGACCGGCCGCCGCGTGCACCTCCGCCCGGGGAATCGCGTTGGAGTAGCAGTTCGGGTCTCCGACCAGGGACGGGTTGGACATGATGCGGATCGGGCCGGTGCCCTCCAGGTTGATCTCCTCGCCGACGGTGAAGTCGGGCGTGTCGAACGGCGCCGGTTCGGCGGCGAACCACTCGGTGTCCGCGCCGAAGGTGTCAGCGACGAACTCCTGGGTGCCGCTGCCGGAGATGCCGCCCGGGGTGTGGTCGTCCACGCCGTGACCCATCTCGTGCCCGATCACGTCCATCGAGCCGATCCACTGGCCGGCCGCGTTGTGGCCGAGTTCGACCTCGACGCCGTCGTAGAACGCGTTGAGTTCGTCCAGGCCGATGCGGATCGGCCACGCGCCGCCGTTGCCGTCCTGGGCGTTGCGGCCCAGCCACTGGTGCAGCATCTTGTTCTCGGTCTGCGCCGCGAACAGTGCGTCGACGCAGCCGGTCTCCTCGCTGGTGGCGTCGCCGTTGCCCCAGGTGTCGGTCGCTTTCGTGAACACGCGTTGGGTGGCGAGGTCATCGCAGTTCAGGTTCCGGATGGTCGGGTCGACCATCTCGAACGTGGTGCCTACCTTTGTGGTGTCGATGTGCACCGGGTCCGGGCCGTTGTAGGCCGCGTCGCCGTCGCCGAACAGCACGTGTTCCTGGGTGCCGAGCACCGTGCCGGTCTGCGCGTCGACGTACACCGACAGGCTGGACGGCTTGCCGGCCTTGGTGCCGGTGACCCGGTCGTTCCAGATCAGGCGCGAGGTGCCCTTGGCGAACACGGACAGCGTCGGGGTCGTGGTCGAGTCGACCCGGTCGATCAGGCCCTTGGCGGTGGTCAGCGACTGGGCGGCGCTGATCCTCGGTGTCACCGACGCCAGGTTGATCGTCTGGGTCTGGTCGACCGAGTGGTCGATCACGTGACCGGTGCTGTCGGTGACGATCACGAAGTCGCCGCCGATCACCGGCAGACCCTGGTAGGTGCGGTCGTACGGCACGAACTGGGCGCCCTGGCCGGAGATCGCGGCGTGTGCCACGAAGGCGTCGGCCGTGCTGGCGTGCAGGTAGGCCGGCCTGGCCGCCACAACCGACGCGGCGGCCTGCACGGCCAGTGCCCGGACGGCCTGGGGTGAATTGGGTTGTGGGGTCGACGGTGTTGCGGCTCCGGTCGGCATCATCGGCGAAGCCACCGCAGTGGCCGCGGCGAGCAGGCCGACGGCCAGGACACCGCCAATGACGAGGCTACGTCTGGAATTCGATTTCACGAATGCTCCTCTCCCGCCGACGCGGATCGCGCGTCGCCGGAAGTGCAGGGGGACAGAACATGCGCGTGTGACCAGGCGATAGCCCTGGCACACACGCAAATTCAAGCCAGCCGGCCGCATTCAGCACAGAGCCAAAAGGTGCGGATTATTGACCGCTAACGTTCTTGGTGTGACCCGATTACCACTGGTACGGACCGCTCGATTTGTAAGGGAGTATTCGCAATCGAGTTTCGGTCAGAGCATGCCGAGGCAGGTGGCAGGCGCAGGTGCTCCGACGCGGAGAGTCGGCAGGATCGTGCTCAGCGCCATGGACAGCGGGCACTTCGTGACCGGCGGCCACACGCGTGCGGTGATCGCCTGGCCCACGACTACGTCCCACCCAGGATGATCGGCGATCGCCGGGACCAGCACTGGCCCCACGCTCGCGTACGCGTCTGACCAGCGCTGCCTCGGCGCTCTCTACAACCCCAGCCGGGTGGCGAGCTGGTCGAGGTGAAAGTCCGCATCGCCGTAGGTGAGCGCGGCGGCGGTGGCGTGACGCAGGTAGCGGTGCAGGTCGTGTTCCGCGGTGAACCCGATGGCGCCGTGCACCTGGTGGCCGAGAGCGCAGACACGCTGGTACGCGTCGCTGACGGCCGCCTTCGCGATGCTGACCTCCAGGGTGGCGTCCGATCCGGTGCCGAGCCGCCACGCCGCCTCGTACGTGGCGAACCGCGAGCCCAGTACGTCGATCGCCATGTTCGCGCAGTGATGCTGCACCGCCTGGAACACGCCGATCGGCTGGTCGAACTGACGGCGCTGCCCGGCATAGTCCACGGTCAGGTCCAGCACGGCCTGCGCGCCGCCGACCATCTCAGCGCAGGTGAGGACCGTGGCGTACGCCGTCATCGCATCCGCGGTGGCCTCTCCATCAGAGAAAACACAGTGCGCCGGAACAGAAACCCCGTCGAATGTCACGTCGTAGACAGGCTCGTTGCCGACCACGTCGAGTCGCTCACCGGTGATCCCGGGTGTGCCGCCGTCGACGAGGGCGGTGGCCAGGCCGTCCGGTGTGGCGGCCACCACCAGCAGGTCAGCCGCCTCCAGGGCGAACGGAACGAACAGGCGCACGACCATCCACGGTGTACCCGTCGCCGGACTGTGTCGCGGCGAGGTCGGACCCGCCGGTGCCCCAGTGACCGCCGGGCTCCGCGCGCACGTAGCCCATCGCCCTGCCGCCGACGACCGCCGGCAGCCACCGCTGCTTCTGTTGCTCGGTACCGAATCCGGCGACGGCCGACGCGCCGGCGACGGTCGACGCGAACGGCGTTGCCACCCCGGCCGTGCCCAGCTCCTCGGCGAGCAGGCACACGTCGAGGAAGTCCGCGCCGACTCCGCCGTAGGACTCCGGCACTGCCAGTCCAGCCCAACCCAGCTCGACGATCTCTTTCCACAACTCGCCCCTGTCCACTGCACGGCGTCCGGTCAGAAACTCCCGCGCCGTGGTCTGGATCAGTTGCTGGTCCTCGGTCAGTGTGAGGTCCACTAGGCATCCACCGGGATCTTGTCGGACCGGACCCACACGCCCGGCTTCTCCTCCCAGAACAGCTGCACCAGCACGCCACCGGTCTGCTTCGGGTGCACGAAGGTGTGCTTCCAGGCTGCGCCGTCGGTGACGCCCTCCTCATCGTCGAACGGTTCGATACCGTGCTGGGCCAGCGCCGCGCGCGCGGCGTCCCAGTCGGCGACCTGGAACGTCACATGGTGCACCGACGTCCCGTTCTTCCCCAGGAATCGGTCGATGAACGAGTCCTCGCCGCGCGGCATGATGATCTCCCAGCACACCGAGGACCCCGGGATGTTGAGCACCAGGTCGGCCATGTCGGGCAGCTCGTCGATCGGGGTCTGCCAGATCGGCAGGAACCCGGCCAGGTCCGCGTACCACTGGGCGAGCGCCTCGCGGTCGGGGTAGGCCTGGCAGATGTGGTCCATGGTGACGATCCCGACGACTGGACCGGCGACCTCGGCCTCGTCGACGATCTCAGCGTTCTCGTCGCCGGCCAGCGCCAGGGTTCCGGGGCCGCGCAGCCGGAACCGCACACCCGGCCCGTGCTCCGGCGGGGTCAGCGACGTCTCGATCCATCCGTGCCCGGAGTCCGCGTATGCCAGTCCGCGCTTGTCCAGCTCGGCCCGTACCGCGTCCAGGTCGGGCACCTCGGCACCGACGTGGTGGAACCCCGGCCTGCCCTTCTGCTCGTCCAGCGCGGACTGAAGCTGTGAGTTCTCGCCGGAGGGCGAGAGAACCACCCAGTCCTGGCCCCAGCTACCGGGCACCGCGAGTCGGACGCCTGTGACACCCTGCTCCGGGTTGTCCCAGCGGCGTGTCGGGCGGAACCCGAAGACATCGCGCAGCAAGGAAACCTGGCCGTCCAGGTCGGACGTCACCTGCGCGACATGGTCGATCCGGTAGATCCGCATCGAGTGACTCCTCTCCTCAGGACGGGTGGGGTTCGATCCAGTCGTAGCCGTTCTGCACGAGTTCCTTGACCAGGCGGAGGTTGTACCGGTTCATCGCGGCGATCCGGGTGGCGAGTTCTGCCACCCGCGAGTCGAACTCGTCCGCGGTATAGACGTCGTTGACCAGGCCCAGCCGCAGCGCGCGCTCCGCGTCCAGCCGGACCCCGGTGAACAGCATCTCCATGGCGCGGGCCTTGCCGATCCGCTGCGGCAGCCGCTTGACGCCACCCCAGCCCGGCGCGGACCCGCCGACCTCGGGCTGGTCCGGGTCCTCCTTGCCGTCCATGAACTTCGGCTGGTACGGCGCCCGTGCGGACAACGTGATCTCCACCAGCCCGAGCTTGGCGTTCTCGTGCGCCACGATGAAGTCCGCGCCCAACGCCAGCTCCAGCCCGCCGCCGACGGCGTAACCATGCACCGCCGCGAAGACCGGGACGGACAATCGCGCCATCATCGCGAATGTCTTCTCGCCGAGTCTGCCCTGCTCGATCCGGTCCTTCTTGGTCAGACCTTCGGACCAGTCCAGGTCCATCCCGGCGCAGAAAGCCCGCTCCCCCGCACCTTTGAGCACAGCCACGCAGACGTCCTCGTCGTCGTCGATCTCAGTGAACACCTGGCGCAGCTCCTGCAACGTGCCCGGGGTCAGCGCGTTCAGCTTGTCCGGGCGGTTGAGCGTCAGCCAGGCGACTCGATCCTTGATCTGTACGTCAAGCGTCTCGTACATGTGGTTCTTCTCTTTCCTCTATTTCCTCGGAAGTCCGAGTCCACGGGTGGCGATCACGTTGCGCTGAATCTCCGTCGTCCCACCCAGGAACGTTGCCGCGACCGCATCCGCGCGCAGATGCGCGTACGTCGCGTGCAGCGGCGCGTCCTCGCGTTGCCACAACTGCGAGAACGGGCCGAACGCGGTCGCGCCGGTCCGCGCGAGCCGCTGTAGCAGTTCGGCGCCGTACAACTGGTTCACCGAAGCCTCGTAGCCTGGCACCCCACCCTTCGCCTGCACCGAGTTCGTGTACCTGGCGAGGTTGTACGCGACCCTGATCTCGGTGTACCGGCGCGCGATCTCGTGCCGCAGCGCGCCACGGTCGGCGCGGACGAAACGCCTGCCCTCCTCCGAACGCAGGTAGGTCACCAGGTCGGCGAGGGCCTGTTCCATCTTGACGCACGCCCCGATGCCCGCGCGTTCGAAGGACAGCGCGTCCATCGCCACGTACCAGCCCTTGTTCTCCTCGCCGACCCGGTTCGCCACCGGCACCCGCACCTCGTCGAGGAAGATCTCCGCGAACGGGGCTCCACCGCGGATGTCGGTGATCGGGCGGACGGTCACGCCCGATGTCGTCGCGTCCAGCAACAGGAACGTGATGCCCTTGTGCCTCGGCGCGTCCGGATCGGTGCGCACCAGCAGGAACAACCAGTCGGCATACTGGCCCAGCGAGGTCCAGACCTTCTGGCCTGTCACGACGTAGTCGTCGCCGTCGCGCACCGCGCGGGTGCGCAGGCTCGCGAGGTCCGACCCGGCTCCCGGCTCGGAGAACCCCTGTGCCCACGTCGCCTCGGCGCGCGCGATCCTCGGCAGATGCTCGGACCGCTGCTCGTCGGTGCCGTGCGCCAGCAGCGTCGGGCCGAGCAGGAAGGCGCCGATGCCGTTCACGGTGGGCACCCGCGCGCGCATCATCTCCTCCTGCAGTACGAACTCCAGCGGTGTGGAGAGCCCAGCGCCACCGTAAGCCCGTGGCCAGTGCGGCGTGATCCATCCCTTTTCCGCCAACGCCGCCGCCCATCGGCGTGCACCGTCCCGGCGAGCCGGATCGGCGGACACACGATCCACCGGCCAGTTGTAGCCCCAGACGTCCTCCGGCTCCATCGAGTGCTCTGCGTCGTCGTCGGGGACGTATCCGGCGGGAAAGCTCTCCCCGATGAACGCACGCACCTCCCGCCGGAACGCCGCCTCCTCGGGCGAGTCCTCCCAGTTCACAGGGTCACGCCGTCCTTTCCGCCGGACGGTCGTCGCCCGCCTCGCGATCCCAGGTCGAGTCCGTGAGGCCATGGTCGCCCCGCTCCTTCAACCTGTACTTGGCGACCTTGTCCGTCGGGGTTCTCGGCAACGCGTCCACGAACTCCACGTACCGCGGCACCATGAACCGGGGCAGCCGGTCCTCGCAGAACGCGACCAGCTCCTCGGGCGCGAGCACGGTCCCCGGCCGCAGCACGATGGTCAGCTTGACGTCCTCGTCCTCCAGCTCGGACGGCACGCCGGTGGCCGCGCACTCGACCACGTCCGGATGCAGATTCACCTCACACTCGAGATCGAACGCGGAAATGTTCTCGCCACGCCGACGGATCGCGTCCTTCATCCGGTCGAGGAAGAAGTAGTACCCGTCCTCGTCGCGGTACCCCCGGTCCCCGGTGTGGTACCAGAGGTTCCGGAACGCTTCCGCGGTCGCCTCCGGCGCACCGTAGTAGCCGGTGGTGATCACGAACGGCTGTTTGGGACGGACGACCAGTTCGCCGGGCTCGTCAGCACCGAGCAGCCGGTCCTGCTCGTCCATCACGCCGACCTCGAATCGCCGCTCGTTCGGCGTGCCGCACGACCCGAGCCGCCACTCGCCGTACGGGCTGCCGGTGACGATGCCGGCCTCGGTACTCGTGTACGTCTCCGCCGAACGCACCCCGAACCGTTCGAACAACGGAGCATCCAGAATGGACTTTCCCATGTAGAAGGTCTTCAGTGGGTGATCCTTGTCCCGAGCGGTTTGCGGCTTGTTCATCAGGATCGGGATCATCGAGAACACGCTCATGCACACCTCGGCGCCGAACGCGCGCACGTCGTCCCAGAACCCCGTCGCGTGGAACCGATCGGTCACCGCGATCGCACCGCCGCCCAGCATCGCCGAGAACACGCCATCCCACAGGCCGGCCGCGTGGAACAGCGGCAGCGGACAGTAGATCGTCTTACCCCATCGGTCCAGGTAGTCGAGCGAGTCGATAGCGCAGGTCAACGCGAGCGCGTGCGAGCACATCGCACCCTTCGAGGGGCCCGTGGAGCCGGACGTGTACATGATCGCCTGCAGGTCGGAGAACGCCACGGCGCGGTGTACCGGCTCGGCACCGTGAGCCAGCAGGTCCGAGAAGCGCAGTGTCGGCTTGCCGACCGGGCGGTCCAGTGCACCGCGGACGATCACCCGGCCCAGCCCGGGCAGGCGATCCGCCAGTGGCGTGACGCGGTCGGCGTAGGTGGCGTCGACGATCAACGTGGCGGAGTCGGAGCTGGCCAGCACGTGTCGCAGCAGCTCGCCGTGGTGTGCGGTGTTGATCGGCACGGCCACGGCGCCGAGCCGGGACAGGGCGAAGATCGTGAACAGGAAATCGGCGCAGTTCGGCAGCATGACCGCGACATGCTGGCCACTGCCGATACCCTGCGTGGCGAGGCCACCGGCCACCCGGTCGGCCATCGAGTCGACCTCGCCGTAGCTGAGTTCGCCGTCATGAAACCTGAGAAATACTTCGGCACGATGCGTGATCGCCCGTTGTCGGAGTACGTCACCGACGACCAGGCTCTCCAGCTGCTCGCTGCGCATCCACACCCTCCGTATGGCTTCCCGAAGGCCTTCGAAGCGGGTTCCGCGTCACCCATCCGACCACGAGCCGCCCTCCCGTGGCTACCCCCTGACCGGTCGGGTCACACATAGTCGCTGGTCGAACTGCCTGACCCGCGAGCAGAGCGAACCGACGTGCGATCGACCAAGATCCGCACGTCGGCGGCTCGGGAGCGCTTCCTGTGTTGCGGTCCAGGCCCGCGGACGGCAAGGTGATCCTTGTCGCGTACGACATCCCCGCATCGGCGAGGTCGTACGCGTTCATGGCGTGTCGTCGAGTACCACAGTCCGTCGAGTACCACAGTCCACTGTGTCGGGTCAGTGCACCGCCTGGCACCGCTGGGAGTCACCGATCGGGCGTCGTCAGCTGTTCGAGAACGGTGACGACACGTTCGAAATCCGAGACAGGGATGCGGCTGACGAGATGGCGGCGGATCGCCGTGGCGGCCGCCTCGATGTGCTGGTGAACAACGCCGCCCGCGCCTTCGGCCCGAAGCCCGCGTTCGAGGTCAGCGCCGACGAGATGCGAGCTGTGTTCGACGTCAACGTCTTCGCCGTCGTCGACGTGATCCAGGCCGCGTTGCCGCTGCCGGCTGCCGAGGCCGGGCGCATCGTCAACGTGTCATCCGAGCGTCGTCGCTGGGCGTCGGCGAAGGCCCGGTGGCCGACCCGCTGCGCACGAAAGCGCACAACACCGCGCCCGAAGGGCGCCATCGCCCACCGGGTCGCGTTCCTCACCCAACCCACCATGGCCTACAGCTCGTCCAAGTCCGCGCTGAACTCGATCACCCAGCACCTCGCCTACCAACTGGAACGCGGCGGCGGCCGCGTCAGGATCAACGCCGCGGCCCCAGGTCACTGCGCGACCGCGTTCGACAACCGGTTACCGAACCCCCGAAGATGGAGCACGGCTCATCGCTGCTCTCGCACTCGGCGGCGACCGCGCACCGCGAGGGCGGCTTCTTCAGCGATCAAGGCCCGAGCACCCTGTAACCGACCTCTGTGACCAACCGCCCAATCCCACCGTCGCAGGTTGCGCTGGAGCGCACTCCAGGGCATAGCGTCAATGCCATGGCGAACGCCCGTACGGAACCCGCACAGCACCCGATCGGGTCGCCGTTCGACGCGACCAGCACCGCGGCCGACGTGCTCGGCGGGATCGACCTGACCGGCAGGCTGGTGCTGATGACCGGCGGCTACTCCGGCATCGGGTTGGCGGCCACGCGCGCGCTGACCGGCGCGGGAGCCCACGTGGTCGTCCCGGCCCGCCGCCCGGACGTCGCGCGAGCTGCGGTGGCCGGTATCGCGGGCGTCGAAGTGGACACGCTCGATCTGGCCGACCAGGCCTCGATCGGCGAGTTCGCGGACCGTTTCCTGGCCTCCGGGCGCGACATTCACCTCGTGATCAACAGCGCCGCCGTGATGGCCAACCCCTACACGACGGTCGGCCCGGGCTGGGAGTCGCAGTTCGGGATCAACCACCTCGGCCACTACGCGCTGGTCAACCGCCTCTGGCCGGCCATCTCCCGCGGGCGCGGCCGCGTGGTCGCGGTCAGCTCGGCTGGTCACCGTCGCAACGGCATCTGCTGGGACGACATCGACTTCACCCACGGCTACGACAAGTGGCGGGCGTACGCGCAGGCCAAGACCGCCAACGCTCTGTTCGCACTGCAGCTGGACAAGCTCGCTCGCGCCGACGGCGTGCGAGCGTTTTCCGTACACCCCGGCGGGATCATGACGCCGCTGCAACGACACCTCCCGCGCGAGGAAATGATGGCACGCGGCTGGATCGACGCCGATGGCAACGTCGTGGACACCGGCCTGAAGTCGCCCGGGCAGGGGGCCGCCACCCAGGTCTGGGCCGCCACGTCACCGCTGCTCGCCGGACTCGGCGGGGTGTACTGCGAAGACTGCGACATCGCCGAGCTCGCGCCGTCCGACCAGACCGAGATCTCCACCGGCGTACGCGACTGGGCCACAGATCCAGAGCAGGCCGAGCGGTTGTGGACCCTGTCCGCGCAACGGACCGGCCTCGACGCATTCGCCGAGCGCGGCACGGCGGTGTAGCCGGGCCGCCGAGGAAGGCCCGCGATGGCGCGCGCCATCACGGGCCTTCGGCTACGCACCAGCCGGCCCGGCCTTCGCGGCCGCGCCGGCACCGAACAACACGTCGAGTCCGCGCTGAGTGTGCGTACGAGATCCGCCACGGTGAAACCGTGGTGTGCGCCGACCGACGCCGGCGCAGCCGTGACCGATCAGCTGCGGCGGCGGACGACCCGGCGTGCGGTACGCCGAGAGGTGCGACGCGCGATCCTGCGTGACCTGAACATGCCTGCCTCCAAAGACTGCTCGTCAGCTGCCGGCCGTCGCGGGCGCGTGCGTCTCCATCTCGTGGAGCTGCTGTGCCTCGGCCGCGGTGACCAGACCGACATCGATCAGGTCGAGCGGGCTGACGAAGCCGTCGCTGATCCGGTATCCGCCCGCCGCCGCGATCGCGTCACGCAGCGGGACGGCCCAGTGGTGCTCGATGAGTAGCAACGCCGCGGCAGTGCCGTTGGGGATTTCCTCGAGCACGTCCCACGCCTCGCTGTCGGGGAACGCCTGCATGCCCCCCGCCGCCGCGGTCTCGGCACCCATCTCGGCGCCGACCGCCATGCCTTCCTCACCGTCGATGCCCAACCCGATGAGCGCACCGACCTTGGTGCCGAGCTCGATCGCCTCCTCATCGGTCAGGTTGCTCAGGTGAACGACTTCCATCTCGCCGTTGTCGTCCTTGTGCACGGCCAATGCGTCGATCACGCGGACCGTGTCGCTCTCGCGGAGCCGTTCCAGCTCCGCGATGACCTGTCCGTGGAAGTTCGGTTCTGGAAAACCCAGCACGATGAGCTGTACCGGACCGATCGCCATCTCGGTCACTCCTAGTTCGTCCGACGGGATACCAACAGAATCGGACACAACCCACCGCCGACGCGTCACCCCCGCCGGGTGAGGTGACCGGACACCACCCGGCGCACCATGGTCGAGGACGGACTTCATCGCCGAGGCCAGTGGGGGAGGCCGTCATGGTCGAACAGCGGGAGCCAGCGAAGCCCACCGGCACCGGCACCGAGGCCAAACCCGGCACCGCGACGGTGGCCGGTGCCCTCGACGCGGACGAGCGCAGCGAACTGATCCTGCTCCGCCAGGAGAACGAGGCGCTGCGCCATGCGAAGCAACGCCGCAGGCAGGTGCCCTGGCGGGCGATCGCCTCGGCCGTCCTGATCGTCCTGGGTGTGATCCTGGCGCCGATCACCGTCGCCTCTGTCTGGGCACACAACCAGATCGCCAACACCGACCGGTTCGTCGCCACGGCGGGCCCGCTCGCCCAGGACCCCGCGGTGCAGTCCGCGCTGACCGACAGGCTGACCGACACGGTGTTCACCTACGTCAACGTGACCGCGCTGACCAACCAGGCCATCGACGCGCTGCAGAGCAGGGGTCTGCCGCCGCAGACCGCCAACCGGCTGCGCGGACTGGCCGGTCCGCTGCAGTCCAGCCTGCAGGGTTTCGTGCATGGCCGGGTCGGACAGTTCGTCGCATCGCCGACGTTCGCGCAGTTGTGGAATCGCTCGCTCACCGTGGTGCACGAGCAACTGGACTCGGCGCTGTCCGGCAACAGTTCGGCGGTGACCATCAGCCAGGGCAAGGTGATGCTCGACCTCGGCCCGTTCATCGCCCGGGTCAAACAGCGGCTCGTCGCGCAAGGTTTCGCGCCGGCCAATGCCATCCCCAGCGTCCACCCGACCGTGGCCGTCGCTGACGCGAGCACCCTGGTGCGCGCCCAGACCGGTTACCGCCTGCTGGACAAGGTTGCCACGTGGCTGCCGTGGCTCACGTTGCTCCTGCTGGCCGCCGGCATCTACCTGGCACGAGGACACCGCAAGGCGCTGCGCAACGCCGGGCTCGGGGTGGCGTTCTCGATGCTGGTGCTCGGCGCGGTGCTGCTGGTCGCACGCGGGGCCGTCGTCGGCACCGTACCCGAACGGTCCACGGCCGCGGTGGCCTCGTCGTTCGGCATCATGGTGGCGTTCCTGCGCGCCGGCCTGCGGACGATCTTCGTGGTCGGCATCGTGGTCGCGATCGGCGCTGCCCTGTTCGGGCCGTCGACGACCGCCGTGCGCATCCGGCAGGGCTCGGTCGCCGCCGTGGCGTGGCTGCGCGAGCACATCCCGGTCGGTGGCCGGGAAGGCGGGCCGGTCGCCGCATGGGTGCACACGTACCGCGTTCCGCTGCGCATCGCCGTGCTCGTCATCGCCGTCCTGGTGTTCCTGTTCCTGGACCAGCCCAGCGGTGTGACGGTCATCGTCATCGCGGCGATCCTCGTCGTCTGTCTGGGCGTGATCCAGTTCCTGGACCGGCCCGCCCCGGAGAGTCCACCTGCCGGGATACCGCCTGAGCCGAGGCAGCCGACGCCGCACGGCGACAGGACGTGACGAGCCGGGTTCCCGGCACCAGTTGGGACGTCGGCCCACCCCTCGCAGCGGCCCCGACGGTCCATTCGAGGCAGGTCGCGAGCGTCCACCGGGGGCGATAGTCCCCGCCGCGATGACCGAACGACCCTATCTGGGCGTCAGGAACGCGAATGACGCTGGAGAAGGACCGGAAGGCGGACCTCCGATGGCCGACGAGAGAGCACCACGAATCGCGAAGTTCATCGAGCCGCTGCGGGTCGAGCCGGGCTCCGCCGTGCGGCTCGGCCGAGACTTCGATCCCGCGTTCAAGGCCGGCATCACCAAGAAAAAAGAAGGCAGACAACTGCTGCGCACCGGCATTCAACTGCTCGCCGACTACCAGCGCAGACTGGCCGCACAGGACACCTACGGTGTGCTCGTCTGCCTGCAGTCGCTCGACGCGGGCGGCAAGGACGGCACGATCCGGCATGTGATGAGCGGCGTGAACCCACAGGGCGTGAGCGTGCACGGCTTCAAGGTGCCCTCGTCCGAGGAGCTCGACC
This sequence comes from Candidatus Melainabacteria bacterium, assembly GCA_963780635.1. Taxonomy (GTDB): domain Bacteria; phylum Actinomycetota; class Actinomycetes; order Mycobacteriales; family Pseudonocardiaceae; genus DATEPR01. Next base: position 426,269 of record CAWACW010000010.1, on the reverse strand, counting down.
ACGACTACCTGTGGCGCTACGCGTCCCATCTGCCCCGCAGGGGAGAGATCGGCATCTTCAACCGGTCGCACTACGAGGAGGTGCTCGTGGTGCGTGTGCACCCGGAGAACCTCCGCAGGCAGCAGCTCCCGGCGCACGCACGTGACGAGAAGGTCTGGCACCGGCGCTACCGGGAGATCAACGACTGGGAGCGCTATCTGACCGACAACGGTTTCCTCGTCGTCAAGCTGTTCCTGAACCTGTCCAGGGAGGAACAACGGACCCGGTTCCTCAAGCGCATCGACGTGCCGGAGCGGAACTGGAAGTTCTCCGCGGCCGACGTACGCGAACGCCGCTACTGGGACGACTACCAGCTGGCGTTCTCGGAGATGCTGTCGGCCACCAGCACCGAGTGGGCGCCGTGGTACGTCATCCCCGCCGACCGCAAGTGGTTCGCGCGCATCAGCGCGGGCGCGGTCCTCGCCCACACACTGATGCGGATCGACCCTCAGTACCCCGAGGTCAGTGCGGCGGCCCGGCGCGACCTGGCCGTGGTCAAGAAGCAACTCGAGGCCGAGGCACCCAAGGGAGCACCGGCCGATCCGTACGCGTCGGCCCACGAGGACGACTAGGCCACCGGGACCGGAGGCGGGCATGACAGGCAGACCGACCACACGGCCGGGGCGCTGGTGCTCGTGTTCCCCGGACGATGTCATGTCGGCGTTCGGGGTCGGTCCGGCGTCCTCAGCCCCCGCCGTACCGATGTTCGTGATCAGCGGCTGCGCGCTCGCCGGGCACCAGTCGGCTCCGAACGGGCGGCTCGACCGGATTTCCCACCTCGCACAGGCGATTCCGGCACCGACGACGACTCCCAGGCTGTTCCCATGAGGTATCTGACCCGCTGGGCCGCCGGACTCGCGGAGTCCTATCTGGCTCGCACGATTCCGCAGCGCTGGCAACATGTGCAGGGCACGCGGCGACAGGCCGAACGCATCGGACCGGGGCTGCTCCCTGAAGAGGAGCAGGAGATGCTGGTGGCCGCCGCGCTGCTGCACGACATCGGCTACTCGCGCGCGCTGGTCCACTCGGGATTTCATCCGCTGGACGGCGCGGTGTTCCTGGCCGAGTCGGGAGCGCCGCCCCTGCTGTGCAACCTGGTCGCCAACCATTCGGCTGCCACGGTCACGGCGAGGCTGCGTGGGCTCACGGCCGAACTGGCGGTGTTCCCGGACGAGCAGAGCACGTTGCGCGACGCCCTGTGGTATTGCGACCTCACCACCGACCCGTGTGGCAGGCAGGTGACGTTCGACGAACGGATCGCCGACATCCGCGCCCGGCACGGTGGGGGCTCGATCAACGTCCGCGCGCTGGACAACGGTGGCCTCACCGCCCGCGCGGCCGCGATGCGGCGCATCTGCAGCCGCCTGCCCGCGACCCGGCAGCTCTCCTGAGCCCGGGTGCTCAACCACTCCCGGTAGCGCCCGCGGTGAGTGCCGGGGCGACGCAGCTCGCCGGCTGCCGGAGCGGACTCGCTACCCCGGTGGCGCGTCCGGTTTCGCATGCGCACCGGGCTGTTCCCTCGGGATGCCCCCGGTGACGGCGAGCGCCAGCAGCGTGAGCATCGCCAGCACCGCCAGTGCCGACCGCAGCCCGGTGATCCGGCTCTGGGCGTTGGTGTCGACCACCGCGTCCGCCGTCGCCGTGGGGATGTCCGCCTTGTCCAGAGCGGCTCGCAACTGGTCGTCGGACAGGAACGGCACGCCGCTGGACAGCCGCGTCTGCGCCTGTGCCGAGAGATCGGCAGGCACGTCCGGGTTGTCCTGGATGCCACTGAAGAACGACGCCGTCAGCGCGGAGATGACGACAGCGCCGGCCAACGCGGTGCCGATCGACGCGCCGAGCTGGGTTCCCGTGTTCTGCAGGCCGCCCACCTCACCGCTCATCTCGTCCGGCACGGCCGACACCGTGACGCTGCCCAGCTGTGACGCGAGCGCCCCCAGGCCCGAGCCGACGAGCAGCAGCGGCCAGGTGATGATCTTGGGCCCGGCACCGACATCGAGCAGCACCACGAGCAGCACGATGCCCGCGAAGATGGCGAGGAACCCGAGCCTGACCACCCGCCGTGGTGAGACGTCGGGCCGCAGCTTCGGGACGCCTACCGCGAACAGCAGCAGCGTCAACGACAGGGGCAGCAGCCGGACACCGGTCTCCACCGCCGACAACCCGAGCGCGACGGACAGGAACAGCGGGATGGTGAAGAAGACGCCGGCTTGCACGAGGAACATGAACAGGAACGACCCGACACCGCTGCGCAGCTGTCGGACCCGCAGCAATGCCGGGTCGACGAGCGCGCCCTCGTGCCGCCTGACCCGCCGCTTCTCCCAGGTGAGGAAGACCGCCGACATCACACCGCCGGCGAGCACGAGCCAGATCCCCGGCGACAGCCCCAGCCACGTCGGGGAGTCGGGCTTGGGCCGGATGAAGCCCCAGCTCCCGGAGACCAGGATGCCGAGCACGATCATCCCGAGTCCCAGTGCGGACATGCCGGTACCGACCAGGTCCAGGCTCGTCCCCCGCTCGGCGGGCGTGTCGTGCACGCGCCTGACCAGGATCAGGATCACCAGCACGATCAGCACCTCACCGGCGAACACCCACCGCCACGACGCGTAGGTGGTGAACGCGCCGCCGATCACCGGACCCAGCGCGGCGGCGATGGCACCCGCCGCCGCGACCAGACCGTAGGCCTTCGGCCGCTCGGGTTTGCCGAAGTTCGACGCCACGAGCGCCACGATCGCCGGCATGATGAGCACCGCTCCGAGTCCCTCCAGGAACGACCAGCCGATGATGAGCACGACGAGATTCGGCGACAGGGCGGTGGTCAGCGACCCGCACGCGTACACCACGCAACCGATCGAGAACGCGCGCTTGCGGCCGAGGATCTCGCCCAGCTTCCCGCCGGTGATCATGAGCGAGGCCATCACCAGCGTGTACAGCGTGATCGCCGTCTGGATCCCGGTGACGGTCGTGCCGAGATCCTTGGCGACGGTCGCGATCGCGGTGTTCATCACGGTCGTGTCCAGCGCCATCACGAACTGCCCCGCCGCCAGGGTGAGCAACACGGACCCGCCGGCTCGGGGCTCTCGCCTGGTCTTCGTCTCGGTCACCGCACTGCCTCCTCGTGCGGCCGACGTCGGTGTCGGGCAGAGCACACACGTCGGCGGGTTCGTTCTCGTTGCCGCAACCACGGATCCGGACCGGGCAGCAAGGCCACGATCCGGCGCCGATCGCGGCTACGTCTTCGCGAGACCACCCGCCGCGCTGCCGGAGCCTCCCCACGGTGGCGGCGTGCTGTCGGTGGTCACACCACCCGGACGAGATGAGAAGCCGCACCATGTACGACAAGCGGAATGTTCGCTCATGCCGTGACCGCGGCGTGGTGCGCGCCCGCCCGGTCGACCGCGTCGTTGAGGGTGATGGCAGCGTCGATCAGCGCGAGATGGGTGAACGCCTGCGGGAAATTGCCGATCTGTTCGCCGTTCAGGGCGATCTCCTCGGAGTACAGACCGACGTGGTTTGCGTAGGTCAGCATCTTCTCGAACGCCTGGCGCGCCTCGTCCACCCGGCCCGCCTGTGCCAGCGCGGTGACGTAGGTGAAGGTGCACAGCGAGAACGTCCCCTCGCTGCCGGCCAGCCCGTCGGGTGAGGCCGCCGGGTCGTAGCGGTACACGAGGCTGTCGGTGACCAGCTCGTCGTTCATCGCATCCAAAGTGGACAACCACTGCGGGTCTCTCGGCGCGATGAAGCCCACCGTGGACATCCGCAGCAGGGACGAATCGAGCACGTTCGTGTTGTAGTGCTGGACGAACGCGCGCCTCGCCGGATCCCACCCGCGGGCCATGATCTGCTCGTAGATCGCGTCCCGCTCGGTCATCCACCGATCGACAGCCGCGGGCTTGCCGTGCGCGGTGGCGATGCGGATACCGCGGTCCAGCGCGACCCAGCACATCAACCTGCCGTAGGTGAAGGGCTGCCTGCCACCTCGGGTCTCCCAGATCCCTTCCTCAGGCTGGTCCCAGTTCTCGGCCAGCCAGTCCAGCACACCGCGCACCGCGGCCCAGCCGCGGGAGGGCACCTGCAGCCCGGCTTGGTCGGCGAAGAACAGGCTGTCCAGCGCCTCGCCATAGATGTCGAGCTGGAGCTGGTCGGCAGCACCGTTGCCGACCCGGACCGGACGGGAGCCCCGGTAGCCCGACCAGTGATCGAGGACCTCCTCGGTGAGGTCGGACGACCCGTCGACCCGGTACATGATGTTGAGCGGGCCGGTCTTGGCACCCGCCTGCTCCCGGATCCGGTCGCCCAGCCAGAAGCCGAACTGCTCGGCCTCCTCCACGAAGCCCAGCCCCAGCAGCGCGTACACGGAGAACGACGCGTCCCGGACCCACGTGTACCGGTAGTCCCAGTTGCGTTCGCCACCGACCTGCTCGGGCAGCCCCATCGTCGGCGCGGCCACCAGCCCGCCGGTCGGCGCGTACGTCATCAGCTTGAGCGTCATCGCCGAGCGCCCGACCATCTCCCGCCACCGCCCGGTGTAGGTCGAGCGGTCCAGCCAGGAGCGCCAGAACGCCACGGTGTCATCGAACATCCGGGTGAACTCGGCGACCCGGATCTCCCGCGGCGGACCGTCCGCCGCCGACTCCAGCACCACGCCTCTGACCTGCCCCGCAACCAACGGCAGTGTCGAGTGGACGTCGCCGTCCTCGACCCGCAACTGCGCGAGGTGCTCGTCATCGGGCTCGCGCACGGCATGCAGGGTGAGTGTCAGCGCGTCGGTCGTGAAGACCACGCCGTGCTCGGTCACCTCCGTGCGATGCTGCGCGCGGCCGTAGTCGAAGCGGGGTGCCACGTCCACCTCGAACGTCATCCGGCCACGCACACATCGCAACATCCGCACCAGCCGGTGATTGTCCGTCACCGTGCGGCCGAGGGGCGGCATGAAGTCGACCACCTCGCCGACCCCGTCGTCGGTGAAGAAGCGGGTGATCAACGCGGCCGAGTCCGGGAAGTACATCTGTTTTGTCTCGTATGCCGTCGCCGGGTGCGTCGACAGGTGGCCACCGCGGTGCTCGTCCAACAGCGCGCCGAACACGCTGGGCGAGTCGAACCGGGGACAGCAGAACCAGTCGATCGAACCGTCGGTGCTCACCAGCGCGGCCGTGTGCAGATCCCCGATGAGCCCGTGGTCGGCGATCGCTGTCTCGGTCATTGCTACCTCCGATGCGGTGCTGCCCACCACCGTGGCCGCGTCAGCGCGGCAGTGCCTCACCCGGCGGTGACGAGTTGCGGCCGCCGCGTTGATCGCAGGCGGATCGACATCAACGGGAGCCGACCTGACGTGATCGCCCGCCATGGGTGATGCGTTGTCGTCCTCTGCCTCGCGGGCTGCGTTGGCAGGAACAGGGCAACCGGGGAACGGGGCACGGCCACGGTGACGGTGTGGAGGTGCGACCGGGCCGGCACTGCGCAGCAGCGACCGGAACCGGAACCAGTGAGTCGGCCGCTGCTCGCCCTCCGGCCACTGGACGTCCGTGTGGCCCTCGGCGGGACGCCAGGACGCCAGGACGAAACAGCGACAAGCCCGTCGACAACCAGCCGTTTCCGGGGTGCCGGCTTGCCCATGGCGAGCGACCTCGCGCGTACGTCGTCGACATGGCCCGCACAGTGGCCGACCAGGTTGGACGGTCGCCGAAGCCTGGCCCCACCTCTGCCCCGCCCGGTCGACGACTGCTCGCCGCCTGGGCGCACCGCCGACCAGGTCCTCGCCACGGCTGCGGCCTCCTCGGACCTCGCACACCACCAGACACCACCACATCAGGCCCGAACTTAGGCCGAATGGCCGAGTTTCGGTGACGGCCGGGGAGGCCAACCCTGGGCCAACCCGATGACCAGTCGACATGACTGACTTCGGTATCCCGAAAGGAGCATCAGCAATGATTGTTCTTGGCGTCATCCTGATCGTGATTGGTTTCCTCGTCGGTATTCCCGTGCTCTACACGATCGGCATCGTGCTCGCCCTGGCCGGTGTGGTGATGGCGATTCTCGGCGGTACCGGTCGCCGGGTCGGCGGGCGTGCCCACTGGTACTGATCGACGCTTCCGGGCTCCCGGGCCGGTTGATCGGCCCGGGAGCAGGTGTCCTGGCGGTTGGCGGGGCGGCCGAGGGGGCACCCGGCCGGTGACGTCGTCAGCAGGAAGGACTCACCATGTCGGCATGGAGCACCATCCTGGACGACGTCGACCGGCACCTCGGTGACCGGCTGGACCAGTGGGTGTCCGCACACCATCGCCGACGGCTGCGCAGGCTGGGCTGGGAGGGTGCCCTGCGCGCCGGGCCCGACCAGCCGCCGGCCGACCAGCGTCCGACCCGGCAGGGCAATGCGGTGCGCGTCCTGCTCGACGGTGAGGAAGCGCTGCCGGCCATGGTCGATGCCATCACGAACGCCCGCTCGCACGTGCACATCGCCGGCTGGCACTCATCGCCCGACTTCCGGCCCACGCGGGGCCCGGACGCACTGCCGCTGCGCGACATCCTGGCCGATGTCGCCGAGCGGGTGCCGGTGCGGATGCTGCTGTGGGCCGGTCCCCCGCTGCCGGTGTTCCAACCCACCCGGCGGATGGTCCGGGAGGCGGCCGTCGGATTCACCTCGGGGACCAAGGTGCGGTGCGTCCTGGACAGCCGGGAACGCAGCATGCACTGCCACCACGAGAAGATCGTCGTGGTGGACGACGAGGTGGCCTTCGTCGGCGGCATCGACTTCACGGCCCTGCAGGGCGACCGGCACGACAGCACCGAGCACGTGCCCGATCGTCCGCTGGGCTGGCACGACGTGGCGACACGGCTGCGCGGGCCCATTGTCGCGGACGTCGCCACCCACTTCGCGCAGCGCTGGTCGGAGGTGGCAGGTGAAGAACTCCCCGCCCCTGCCGTGCCGTCGCCGGCCGGCGACGTGTCCGTCCAACTGGTGCGCACCGTGCCCGAACGCACCTACCGCTTCGCGCGGCATGGCGAGTTCGGCATCCTCGACGCGTACCTGCACGCACTGCGGTCAGCGCGATCGTTGGTGTACCTGGAGAACCAGTTCCTGTGGTCGGCCGAGGTGGCCGACGTGCTCGCCGAACTCCTGGCCCATCCACCGAGCGCGCAGTTCCGCATGGTCCTGGTGCTCCCGCGCAGGCCCAGCGACGGTGCGGACACCACTCGGGGCCAGCTGGGCCAACTGGCCGCCGCCGACGCCGGCCGCGGCAGGCTGCTGGCCACCACCCTCAGCGCGCGAGACGGCGAGACCACCGGCCCGCTCTACGTGCACGCGAAAGTGGGCATCGTCGACGACAGGTGGCTGACCATCGGCTCGGCCAACCTCAACGAACACTCCCTGTTCAACGACACCGAGGTCAACGTCGTACTGCGGGACCACGATCTGGTCCGGGACACGCGGCTGCGGCTGTGGGCCGAGCACCTGGAGACCACGACCGACGACGTGGCAGGCGAGCCCACGGACGTCGTCGACACGAGGTGGCGACCAGTCGCCGAGCGGCAAGCCGAGCTGGAACGCCGCGGTGCGCCACGCACCCACCGGCTTACCATGCTGCCGCACGTGTCCCGCCGCTCGGAACGTCTTGGTGGTCCGGTGCGCGGCCTGCTCGTCGACGGCTGAGGCATGGACCCCACCGGTCGTCACGGCCGGGTGGCCCAGCCGGCCGTTTCATTTCCGGTGGCGCGGCCCACCGTCGTCGACGCGACCGCTGCGCATTCGGAACTGTCACCGACGCGTTTTTGGCGAGCGGAAGAACCCCATTTCAATTGGCGATCCGGATTCGCGAGACAAATCCCCTTGTTTCCGCGACGGATATGGACAAGTTGGAGGTTTTGGGTCGAACGGCTTTGCCGGCGGGCACGTTCAGCTGGTGTTCACCTGGAGGGTTCCGCACGAGTATGGCGGCAGTCACGTGCCGGCTGCTAGACAATGTGAATGCGATGGATGGGCAAGGGTAAACGCCGCGTGCAACTGCCTGTCGCGGTTGTGGCGGCTGGACTTCTGGTGGCCGGCGTGACGGCGACCACCACGTCGAGCGCCTCAGCGGCCTCGAGTCGGACCGGTGCGACGATCACCAGTACGGGTCTGAAGCCAGGGCAGATCAAGCACGTCTGGCTGATCATTCTGGAAAACAAGTCCTACGACGCCACGTTTACCGGACTCAACCAGAACAGTTACCTGTGGAAGACGCTGCCCAGCCAGGGTGTGCTGTTGAAAAACTACTTCGGCACCGGGCACTCCAGCCAGGACAACTATCTGTCCATGGTCTCGGGACAGGCACCCGAGGAGGACACGCAGTCCGACTGCAGCGTCGAGGACTTCGATTTCGGCAGCAACTCCACCATCGTCAAGAGCGGCGTCAACCGAGGCCAGGTCGCCTCCGGCGCCAACGCCGCGCAGCCCAGTGGGGCCAATGCCCCCAACGGTGCGAACGGCTGCACCTACCCCACTGACGCGCCGACGCTGTTCAACCAGCTCGATGCGGCAAGCGAGACGTGGAAGGGCTACGCCCAGGACCTGGGCGACCAGCCGGGCCGCGAGGACGCACTGTGCGGCGGGCCGGGTTCGGCGGCCAACAACCCGACCACCGACCCGACCTTCATGAGCGCGACGGCCGCGCACCCGCTGCCCACCGGTGTCACCAGCTTCACCGGCGCCCAGCCCAATGACCAGTACGTGGCCAAGCATTTCCCGTTCCCGTGGTTCCACGGCCTGACCGGCACCGTGAACGCCAACGGCACCACCACCCCTGCCCTGACCAAGCCCGTGCAGGGCGGCACCGACTGCGACCCGGCACACGTGGCCAACCTCGACAGCGCGAGCGACGGCCTGTTCCACGATCTGCAGAAGGACTCGACCACCCCGGCGTTCAGCTGGATCACCCCGAACAACTGCAGCGACGCACACGATGCGATCTGCCAGGGCAACAACCTGTCGGGCTCGTTCACGAAGAGCGGCCAGCCGATCTACCAGAAGCCCACGCCCGAGCCGGAGTCCACGACCCCGACGAACTTCACCGGCGGCCTCCACGCGTCGGATCTGTTCCTGCAGTACTACATCCCGCTGATCGAGCAGTCGCCCGCGTTCAAGGACGGCGGCCTGATCGACATCACGTTCGACGAGGGCAACCCGCCGTTCACGTACTCGGGCAACAGTTTCAACAACGCCAACGCCTACGGTCCGACGTTGGGTGACAAGCCCGACGCCTCCGCGGGAATCGCCGCCGACGCCGCGGGCGAGACCATCGACGGCAAGACGGTCCGCTCCGAGCCGACCGGGCCCAACTCGACGCTGGCGACGAACAAGGCGGGCCACCAACTCTTCCCGGGACCCGGCAACAACTCCTTCATCGACCGCCCACCGGTGTGCACGCAGACGACACCGACGCTGGTGCCTGCCAACTGCGTACCCGACATCGTGCGGGGTGGCTCGGGTAACTCGCCGGGAGCCCGCGCCGACACCGTGGCCGCGACCGCGTCCTCGACCTATGTGCTGGACCCGGCGATCCTCGCCGACGACACCGGCAGGCAGGTCACCGACACGGCGGACACGACAGGACCCGGCGGCACCAGCCCGATCCCGCCCGACACCTTCGTCGGCACGGTCAGCGACACCGGTCCGCTGCTGGCCGCCTCGTCCAAGGGTTCGGTCGTCGACGGCTCGTTCCAGCTGGTCAACCAGGCAGGCACACCCGTGACGCCGACCGGCCCCGTCAGTGCCATCAGCCTCAGCGCCGAAGGCGCGCCCGGCTTCCTGGCACCGGGTCAGACGGCTGACCCGCTCTACGACGCTGACGACGCCACCCGCGGTGGCGGCGACACCGGCAGCGTGCTGATCAGCCCCTTCATTCGCCCGGGGACCACGACCAGCACCTTCTACAACCACTACAGCTGGCTGCGGACCATGGAGGACATCTTCAACGTCGGCGACGGGCGCGACCACGCCCCGCTCACCGTCGGCACGGTGTCCGGTGGCCTGGACGGCGAGGGGCACCTCGGCTTCGCCGCCCAGCCGGGGCTGGCCCCCTTCGGCCGAGACGTGTTCAACAACGCCGGCACGAGCGGCGCACGTCATTGACCGGCAGTGACATGCTCGCCGCTGCCGGCGCCGGGTTCGTGATCCGGCGCCGGCAGCGGCGTGTGCTGGTCGTCCTGGTGGCGCTGGCCGGGCTGGTCCTGGCCGGGCTGCGCCGGCGCCGGCGTCCACACCGAGGCAGCCCCGCCCGCTGACCAGTCCTATGGCGGGTTGCCCTCGTTCCTGCCCAAGCCGTCCTTCACCCCCGACAGCGTCCTGACCGGCACGGCCGCGCGGCCCGCACTCACGACCGAGGGCGACGGCGTGCGGGTCGGCCTGCCGCGCGCCTCGGTCCTGGCCACCGTGACCGGACCCGAGGTCCCCGGTGAGGGCCTGCCCTTCCAGACGAACGCCACCACGTGCACCTGGACAGTCACGCTGACCGCGGCGAGCGCACCTGTCCCGATCGTCATCGCCGACTTCACCACGCTGGACCACGAGGGGCGGGTCTACCACCCGACGGTGGTGCCGGGCAGCCCTGTGCCACCCGCGACGGTGACGCCCGGTCACCCGGTCACCTTCGAGCTCAGGACGGTGATGGAGGTGGGCGAAGGGCTCCTGCGCTGGGCGCCTGTCGACAAGAAGATCGTCGCTTCCTGGGACTTCGAGGTCGAGAACGACTGAGCGAGTCCGCCGCACGATCACGAGTTGTCGCCGCGGTCTTCGCTGGCTCGTGCGCTGCGGGCCGATCACCGACAGCAGTCGCAGGCTCTCGTGAGCCGCCGTGCCGCCAAGCCGTATCGGCCGAGGTGGAGGCCGTGAACCAGGCGGCGGTGGCGGGGCCATCGTGAACACCACCGGCGTGGGCAGCCTGATAGGCAATCCGGCGCTGCCCGCGTACGGGGCGGCCAAGCGTGCCGTCAACAGCATCACCGAGTCGGCGGCCGTGACGTACGCATCGCCGGGATCCGGGTCAACGCGATTGCCCCGGGCCTGACGATCACCGAGATGGTCGAGGACTGGACCCGGCACGACCCGGGAGTGATCGACCGGATCATCACCGGCACACCGTTGGGCCGCGCGGCCAGGCCGGCGGAGATCGCCGAGTCGGCCGCGCGGCTGCTCAGCGATCGCGCGTCATACGTGACGGTGTGGTACTGCCGGTCATCGGCGGCACCGCCGCCTGACCAGCGTGCTGCTATACCGGACGCATGAGCACACCAGGGCAGGACATCGATTTCGAATCCGCCTACCGGGGCGAGGCCGCAGAATTGGGAATGGGGGTCAAGCCGCCGTGGAGCCTCGGCGAGCCGCAACCGGAACTCGGCGCGTTGATCGAGCAGGGCAAGTTCCACGGCGACGTGCTCGATGTCGGCTGCGGCGAGGCGGCGATGTCGCTGTTTCTCGCGGAGCACGGTTTCACGACCGTCGGGCTCGACCTTGCACCCACCGCGATCGACCTCGCCCGAGCGAAGTCCGCGGAGCGCGGCTTGACCAACGCCTCTTTCGAGGTGGCCGATATCAGCGTGTTCACCGGTTATGACGGAAGGTTCGGCACGATCGTCGACAGCACGTTGTTCCACTCGATCCCGGTCGAGCTGCGCGAGGGCTATCAACAGTCGATCGTGCGTGCCGCGGCGCCGGGTGCCTCGTACTTCGTCCTGGTCTTCGACAAAGCCGGGGTGCCCATTCCTGGGACCCATCCGGTGACCGAGGACGAGCTGCGCGAGATCGTGTCGAAATACTGGGTCGTCGACGAGGTCCGGCCGGCACGGATCCACGCGGTCCTGCCCGCAGGCCTTCCCCCCATCGAGGCACCCGAACTCCTGCGCGACGAGCCGAACGGGCGCACATCGATTCCGGCGTGGCTGCTCTCCGCGCATCTCGGCTAGTCCGAGCTCTTTCACGATCGGTGTCCGACGCATACCGGGCAGTCCACATTGCTCCTGTGCCGCGGTCCGACCGTGATCTCTGCGGACTGGACACCTCGCACCTGACCGGGCGCGGCCACTACCCCGCACCCTTCGGGTCAGCAACCGGCAGCCGCGCCGGCCTGATGGAACGCGTCGTCGGTTTCGACGAGGTCGACGGCGTTGTGTGGTGCGGACGCCCACAGCCGGCGGAGCTGACGTTCCGCACGCCGAAAGCGATCGGCGCAAAAGCGAACGCACAACGCCGACGACAACCGTGAACATCGGCGACAGCACGATCGGCCCCGGCCGGATACGAGCCGTGGACCAGCCAACGAGTCCCGCGGTGCCCGATCAGGTCGGCCGCCGGTTCTCGGATCGGTCGGCGCCTCGCGGTGGTCCCGGACGGCGCACGCCTCGCGCGACCCGCCGGTCAGCGTGGACACTGCGATGAGGACCCCTGCAGTGAGGTGATTTCGTGGCAACCTGGCGTGCGTTCGCTCGTGACCACTGGCAGAAGGCTGCGCACTGGGTAATCGTCGGCGCCGCGATCGGTTTCCTGGCCTGGCGCATACCCGGCTTTGTGGGTCAGGTGGCCCACTCCGGCTCGATCCTCGCGCACCTGGACTGGCGCTGGATAGCGCTGGCCATCGGGTGCGCGATCGGCGCGCTTGTCGTGTACGGCGAGCTGCACCGCCGGCTACTCCTCGTCGGCGACGCCCGGCTCTCCGTGCCCACCGTGCAGGGCATCAACATGGTCCAGAACGCCGTCTCCACCACGATTCCCGTGGTCGGCGGTGCTGGAGCGCTGGCGTACGCGATCGACCAGCTGCGCAGGCGTGGCGTCGACGCGGCCCTGGCGTCGTGGTCGGTGCTCGTCGCGGGCCTGCTGGACACGCTCGTCCTCGTGGCGCTGGGTGGCATCGCACTCGCCTGGGCGCACCGGATTCCGTTCGGTCTCGGCGTCGTCCTCGCGTTGGCCGTGGCGGCGGTCGCCGTCGGCGGCTGGACGGTACTGACCCACCCGGTCGTGCTGCGCAAGGGCGTGCACGGGCTGCTGCGGCTGGGCAACCTGATCCCGGTCGGCTGCTCGGAATGCCGTTTCGCGCGCAACGCGCGGGCCGAGGCCAGCGCCCGGCGGTTGGCCGACCGGCTCGCGCTGCTGCGCCCCGGCGCGTCCCGCTGGCTGCTGTTCACCGGCCTGGCGGTGGCGAGCTGGGCGCTGGATTACTTCACGCTGACGTCCGTCGTCGCGGCGCTCGGCTTCCCCGTGCCGTGGCCGGTGCTGGCGGTCGGTTTCCTCGTGGTGCAGGGCAGCATCGCGCTGCAGATCTTCCCCGGCGGCGCTGGGCTGGCGGAAACCGGTCTGCTGGGCGTCATCGTGGCCACGGGCGCCGCCGTCGGCCCTGCCGCCGCGACCGTGCTGATCTACCGGGCCATCAGTTGGCTCGGCTTGTCGATGCTCGGCTGGATCGTCTACGGCATCTGGATCCACCGCAGCCCCGTGCGCCTGCACCGGCACATCCCGGAACTGGCCGCCGCGACGCCCTGATCCGGCCTGTCGCGAGGGCGGCACCGTCCCCGCTGCCCTCGGCCATCTCCTGCGGGATTGGGGACTGCCAGGTGCGATGGGGGGTCACAGGGCCGCAACGCCGACCCGTTCACTCGTCCTAGGAACAACACGTGGCTACCGTCAGTGACGCCTCTTCGCCGCGATCGCCATCGCGGACGGCTCCGCCGAAGCGTCGGACACCGCCGGCTCCTGAACCCGCACTCGGCCTCGGGCACCGGCCATGCGATACCGCGACGGTATCCGCGGCCCGGCTTGCTACAGACGCGGCCGGTCCCCGCGGTGCGGATCTGCCTCCAGCGCCCGGCGATCCCAGCCGCCCAGCTCCGCGGCGGCCGCGTAGGTGGTATCCAGGAACTCCGTCAGCGCCTGGTCCGGGTCTGCCGAGTCGGCGACAACCTCGTACGGGAGCACGAACTCGCCCAGTTGCTCGCTGTGGAACGCCCCGGCCGGGCCGATCGGATAGCCGGCGAATCCGGTCGGCGTCGGATAGGCGTAGGCGTAGAACCCGCCCTCCTCACCTCCGCCTGGCCAGAACCCGCAGCTGGCCAGCTCGTGTGAGTAGCCCTCCACCATCACCCAGTCGGGGCAGTTCGGCACCCCACCCGAATGCGGCGGGGCCGGCCGCCCGGAGAACCTGGTGCATGCCAGGTCGAGCGCACCCCAGAAGAACTGCACCGGGCTGACCTTGCCGACGAACCCGGACCGGAATCGGCCGAGCACCCGGTTCGCCTGCACGAGCTGGCGCCAGAACAGCTGCGCCGCGCGCGGGTCGTAGGAGGCATGCCGATCGTCCTCGGCGAACGGGATGGCCGGTTCGACCTCGCTGGGTCTGGCCCAGATGCGCGTGCGGATCCCCAGTTCGCGGAGCGCTTCCATGGTTTCGGCATAGAACCGGGCCACGGATTTCGGTTCCAGCGCGACGTGCCGCTCACCGCCGTTACTCGAACGCACCTGCAACCGGTGGTCGACGAAGTCGAACTCCATCTCGAACGTCCCGGTCTCGTACGGGATCGCCGAGGTCGTCAGCCCGCGCGGCGTGACATACAGCGTGACCTGCCACCAATGGTTGACCATGGGCGCGAGGGCCAGCCGCACCTTGCCGACGATCTGGATCCACATGTGCAGCGTGTCCCGGGTCTCGGCCCAGTCCGCCAGCCGCAGCCGTGGCCACCCTTGCCGTATCTCCTGCTCAATCATCGCCACCACTGTGCGCCGGCCCGGGCAACACCGCCACCGGGTCGGCGTGATTTCGGAGAGCGACGACCGACCGCGCACTCAGGGCCACCTCGCGCAGCAGGTGTGGCAGGCCGCGAGGACCAATCTCGCGCCCAAAAAGATCGGATTCGCCATCGCGATCATCGCAGTCGGCACTGTCGTGTCGACGCCCCGGACGGCCGACGGACCCCGACCCGCACGAAGCCGCTGTGGCGTGGGAATGTCGTCCACGACGCGGTGGCGCTGTCCGAGTCCGGCGCGGTCTGGCGGTGCTCGACGCCCAGCTGGTCCCGAATGGACACCGAGGTGCCCGCCGCCGACCGTAACCTGGGTGGGCCGCTCTGACCAGGCCAGCGAGCCGGTGCACCTCGTCGACGAGCCGACGGCCGTCGACCGGGTCCGGCGCCCGGCAGCGCCGGTGATCGGCTGCCCGGCGGGCAGACCCGATCGCCGGCCAGTGGCCTGACCGTGTAGTGACCTCCTCGCCGTCGAGCGTTGCTCGGCCGTCTGCGTTTCATCACGAGACCGACTGCTGTCCGCCGTCGACGTCATACGCGGCGCCGGTGAACGCCGTGTTGGTCGTCTCCAAGCCGATGTCAGCGTTGCGGCCGCTCAGGACGTCGGTCCGTCCGGTCGTCCGGGTCCGCGTGCGGGAAGGTCGTCACGTCGGCAGCTCTGTGCCGGCTTCCTCGGCCACGATGTACCGGGCGTACCAGTCGGGCCAGTCGGGATCGGCCGCACCGGTGCGCTTCTCGTGTTCTCCGTGCGCGATCGACGCACGCCGCATCGCGGCCGCCAGATCGCTCGCCGTGGCGAACGACGTCTCGGCAGCGTCGACGCGTCCGGGAAGCCGGGTCGTGATCTCCTGGACGAGCCACTCGTTGCCGTCCGGATCGCGGAAGGTCGCCCGCGACCGGTAGGTGCGCCGCTCCGGATCCAACCCCGGGGCTGGGCCGTCGGGGCCGATGTGGAAGATCCCGCTGACCTCGATCCCCGCGGCGACCAGCGCGTCCCGGGCTGTCTCGATGTCGGACACAACCAGATAACCCTTGCCTGACCCGGGGGTCGCCGACGTGAGGGTCGCACCGAACTGAACCGAGCAACTGGAACCGTGCGGCGTCAACTGGACGATGCCGGGTGGCGTGACGTCCAGTCGCCACCCCAGCCTGCCGTAGAACTCTGTCGCGCGATCGACATCCGACACGGGGATGACGACGACTTCGAGCTTCATGTCGATGTCCGTGACGTCAGCCGTCACGCTCGATTCCCGACTGCGGGCCTCCGTGGTCATCGCGGCCTCCTGGCGTGGATGACCGACAACCGTAGCGTGAGCGCGGCGAGCACGCCTGAGATCTTTTCCACGACGGTTCGCCGGCTGTCGACCGACCACGCACCTGCTGCGTGACGTACGGTCGTGGGTGTGACCGGCAGACCCGCGTCGACGCAGCACCTGCGCGACCTCGCGACGCTGCGCCGCGTCCGGGACCGGATCGACCGGGAGTACACGCAGCCACTGGACGTCGAGGCACTCGCGCGCGGTGTGCACATGTCGGCCGGGCACCTCAGCCGTCAGTTCCGGCTCGCCTACGGCGAGTCGCCGTACAGCTACCTGATGACGCGGCGCATCGAGCGCGCGATGACGCTGCTGCGTCGTGGCGACCTCAGCGTCACCGAGGTCTGTTTCGCGGTCGGCTGCTCGTCGCTGGGCACCTTCAGCACTCGCTTCACCGAGTTGGCCGGCATGCCGCCCAGCACCTACCGACGCCAGGCGGCTCGTGCGACCGCGGGGCTGCCGGCGTGCGTGGCGAAACAGGTGACCAGGCCGATCAGGAATCGAGAAGCGCCGACCGGCGAGCTGTAGCTAGCGTGATCGCCATGGACATCACCATTCACGCGAGTTCCCTCCCGCACGACGACCCCGAGGCCTCGCTGACCTTCTATCGCGACATCCTCGGCTTCGAGGTCCGCGCCGATGTCGGATCCGGCAAGATGCGCTGGATCACAGTCGGCCCCGCCGGCCAGCCAGACACGTCCATCCTCCTGGCGCCGCCGGCCGCCGACCCCGGCATCACCGACGACGAGCGCCGCACCATCGCCGAGATGATGGCCAAGGGCACCTACGGCTGGATCCTGCTGGCCGCCAAGGACCTCGACGGCACCTTCGAGCGGTTGCAGGCAAGCAACGCCGAGGTCGTCCAGGAGCCGACCGAGCAACCGTACGGTGTTCGTGACTGCGCTTTCCGCGATCCCGCGGGCAACCTGGTCCGCATTCAAGAGCAGCGCTGAACGGCCCGGCAGCCATGTGCACGGCCGCGTACCGTGAGGCGCTGACCCGAGATCATTCATCCGCGGTGTCACGGGCGCCGAGCCGGCGCCGGGCCGCTGAAGCCGACGGCGAAGCTGTCGCGGAGCGTCCCCTCCGCACGAACCCGGACCGGACGACCTGGAAAGCGGCGGCGGCTCGGCCACAGTAGCCGACGGCGGCTCGGCGGTGGCGCTCGCCGAAGATGCCACCGTGGTCGACTGCCAGGCATTCGCCGGCTACGGCTCAGCGGACCACGCGAAACCACTGTGTGTCGCGGCCGGGGTCACCAGTGCCCGGGTGCGTTCGAGGGTGATCGCCGAGTGGAGCGCACCGAACAGCGGGGTCCCGCCACCCAACAGGACCGGGATCACGTGCACGGAAACGCAGGTGAAACGCCAGTCGGGCGACGATCCAACCCGCCGCCGCGCCGTTCACACAGGTCGGCGAAGGCGCCCGCGTCCGGCTGGTCAACGCCCGGATCTCATCGCGGCTCATGTCGCCGCCATCTCCGCCTCGTCCACGCAGGGGCTCCCACATCCAGGCGAGACCATCGACGCCACGGCAGTCCGCCGCCGCTTGGTCACCCCGGGCGTGCGTACCTGATCAGTGCGGCGGCCAGGGCCAGGCCGGAGGACACCACCAGCACCGCCGCCACCGCGATCGCCGTGGGGTCGCCCACGGATGCGATCACGGAGCCGCCGACCACGGCGAGCACCACGGCGACGAGAGCAACCACGACCGAACCCGACAGGTGTCGCGGTCGGTCACGGTCGCTCGTCACCGGTACCGCTCCCGCGTGCGACAACACCGGAGGTTCGGCGAACAGGGCGGCCAGTTCCGCCAACTCGCTTTCGTCGGAGAGGAACTGGTTGATCTGGGCCAGCTCTCGTCGTTCGTCGCGTGACATGGTCATCGCTGCTCCCGGAGACCGACATCGGATACGGGTTGAGTGTGCCCAGAACCGTTGCCGCATCGCATCCGTGTGACCCCGGGTGTGGCACCCCAGTGTGGGGTGCTGTCAAGCGCTGTGGCTGCGCGGCAGGACCGCGCCGAGTTGGCCACGGGACGTGATGCCGAGCTTGGTGAAGATCTTGCGCAGATGATATTGGACGGTATGTGCGCTGATGAAAAGCCGAGCCGCGATCTCCGGGTTCGACAGTCCGTCCCGTGCCATCAGGGCGATCTGAGCCTCCTGGGCCGTGAGCTCGTCGTGCCTGCTCGCACGGATGCGCTTGCCGACCTTCGCACCGGCGGCCCGCGCCTCGCGGCTGGCGCGTCCGGCGAACGCGGTCATGCCCATCGTCTCCAGCATGGTGTGGGCCGTGCGCAACTGCTCGCGCGCCGCACCGTGACGGCGCTGCCTGCGAAGCCATTCCCCGTACACCAGGTGGGCACGCGCGAGATCGGCACGCAGCCGGGTGCGGCCGAGGCGCGCGATCGACTCGCGGTACAGGCCGTCGGCGGCGTCCCCCTCACTCAGCGCGGCCGCCGACCGGGCCTGCAGACCCAGCGCCCAGTCCGTGCCGCTGGCGCCGGTCACTTCGGCCATCCGCCGGTAGGCGTCGGCCCCGGCCTGGGTCTGGTCACTGCGCGCGGCGGCCTCGATCAGCTCGACACAGGGCAGGACCAGCGAGCCTCGATCCGGGCCGTAAGCGGTGGAGCGTTGGGCCGCGGCGACGGCGTCGTGGTAGCGGCCGACGCCGTTGCACAGGACCGCGAGCGCCCATTCGGCCATGGTGATCCCGACGCCTTCCCCGCGCCTGGTCACATCCTCCATGGTGGCCTGGAACACCCGTTGCGTCGCGACCTCGTCACCGCGGAACGCGGCGGCACCAAGAGCTCCGTACGGCGCGAGGTTGGTCGCCGTCGCGTCCTTGATGGCCTGCGCCTCGTCAGCCAGCGCCGCCGCGGTGGTCAGCTCACCGGAGAACAGGACACTCAAGGCACGCACGGTGAGCGCGAGCGGGAGTTCGCTGAGCGCGCCGGTGTCGCGGGCGAGCTTGACGTGCCGGGCGGACAGCACATCCCAGCGACCGTCCTCACAGAGTTGCATCGCCGTGATGCTGCCCAGCCACAGCCAGTGCAGTTCCTCCTCGGCGGACATCCCGACACCGAAGTCCGTCAATGCTCGGCGCAGCATCGGCAGTCCCGCCGCGTACCCGTGGTTGTAGCTCGCGGCAGTGCCATCGAGCAGGAGATCGGGTGCCCGCGGATGCTCCGGTGGCGGCGGTGCAGCGTCGACCGCCCTGGCGACCTCCAGCACATCACCCGCCGGGCAGGCCAGCCGGCCTGCGAAGATCGCGGCGGACAACGCGTCGAGGTAGGTCGCGCGAGAAAGACCGGCGTCGATGGGCGCGAGCCGCTTGGCGGCCTTGAACAGCAGGGGCGGCGCGTCGCTGCCCCGGTTCGTGACGAACGCCAACTGAGCACGGATCAGGTCGGCCTGCGCGTGCTGGAAGTCGTCGAGCGGCCCGGCTTCGGCCATGGCCAGCAGGTCGAGCGCCGGGTCGAAACCGCCGGCCTGGACCTGTGTCTGCGCAGCGGCGAGCGCCCGACCGGCTCGGCGCGCCGGGTCGAGCGTCAGTGTGGCCGCACGCAGCAGGAACGCGGCCGCCGCGGCCAGCCCGCCGCGAGCCCGGGCTCGACCTGCAGAGCGTTCCAGTTCGGCCGCGACATCCTCATCAGGCCCGAATGCGCCCTGAGCGCGGTGCCAGGCGCGCCGGTCCGGATCGAGTCGCCGATCGGTGGCCTCCGCCAGGGCGCGGTGCACCGGCTGTCGCTCCGCCGCGGAGGCCGCCCGATAGATCGCGGAGCGGGCCAGTGGGTGCCGGAACCGGACCCGGACACCCAGCTCGACCAGGCCCGACTCGGCCGCGGTGCTCGCCGCCTCGGCTCCGATGTCCAGCCGGGCGGCCGCCCGCCACACCAGCGCGGGATCACCGGACGGGTCACTCGCGGCCACCAGCAGTAGCCGCCGGGCCTGCTCCGGCAGCGCAGCCGCCCTACGGGCGAAGCTCTCCTCGATGCTGCCCGACAGTGGCACCGCACCCGGCAGTCCGAACCCTCCGGCCAGTTCGGCGGGCGTCAGTCCCTGGGGCAGCTCCAGCAGGGCCAGCGGGTTGCCATGCGTCTCGGCGATGATCTGATCCCGGATCCGCGCGTCGACCGGGCCGCTGAGCACCGTGTCCAGCAGCGCTCCCGCGTCGACGGCCCGTAGGCCGGCCACCGTCAGGTCGGGCAGGCCACTCAGGTCGCCACCCGCGACGCGGCCGGCGACGACCATGCCGACCGACTCACTGCCCAGTCGCCGGGCGACGAGAGCGAGGATCTGCGCTGAGGCGCGGTCGAGCCACTGATAGTCGTCGACCAGACACATCAGCGGTTGCTCTTCGGCGGCATCGGAAAGCAAGCTCAGCGTGGCCAGGCCAACGAGGAACCTGTCCGGTGTCGGCCCAGCGCTGATACCGAACGCTGTCCCCAGTGCGTCCCGCTGTGGTCCCGGCAGATGGTCGAGCCCCGCCAGCAACGGCGCACACAGCTGATGCAGCCCGGCGAACGGCAGTTCCATCTCCGACTGGACGCCACTGCCGCGCACCACCCGGCAGCCCAGGGCCTGCACGGCCAGGTAGTCCAGCAGCGCGGTCTTGCCGACGCCGGGCTCGCCGTGCACCACCAGTGCCCGGCTGTCACCGGACCGGACGGCGGCGATCAGCTGGTCGAGCACCGCGCATTCGGCGCGGCGGCCTGTCAACTCCGCCGTGCGTCGCCACCTGGGCAGATCGGCGGGCACATGCACTGCATCACGGTAACGGCTAGCCACATCGGCGGCGCACCGCCGAGATGGCTAGCCATCGGGGGATGCAGCCAATTGCCCCACAGCGACAGGCTGGGACAAGCACGGCGGTGGCACTGACGACGGACGTGTCGCCGAGTATCGAACGGAGCAGAGATGGCGACAGTCCACTACGGGTGCGCGACTGTCCACAGGCGAGCACCAACTGCCACTTTCCCGAGACCTCGGCGCGGTGACGCGTGACGACGCGAGGAGCCCGCGGCGACCCGCTCGGGAACGGCGTGCGTGTCGAGCACCCGGTGCTCCCGCTCGTCGGCCGCGACCTGGAGTGTGCGCGGCTGCGGCACGTGCTGGCGACGACGGAGGCCGGGCAGGGTGCCGCCGCCGTGGTCCGCGGTGTGCCCGGGATCGGGAAGACCGCCCTGCTCGAGCACGTTGCGAAGACCTCCGCGAACTCACACCGAGTGATCTGGGTTCGCGGTGTCGCTACCGAAGCCGATCTGCCGTATTCGACACTGCACCTGCTGTGCTCGGCCCTCGTCACCCACCTCGGCAGGCTGGAGCCGCACCAGCGCGAGGCCCTCGAAACGGCCGTCGGCCTGCGCGCAGGTCCCACGCCGGACCGGTTGCTCGTCGGCGTGGCCCTGGTGACGTTGCTGTCAGTGGCGGCCCAGACACAACCGCTGCTCTGCGTCGTCGACGACGTGCGGTGGCTCGACGCGGCCTCGGCCTACGTGCTCGCCTTCGTCGCCCGGCGATTGGCCGCCGCGCCGGTCGCGTTGTTGTTCGCCGACTCCGGGGATGGCTTCGCTTGCCTCCCGGACCTCGTCCTCGGCGGCCTCGGCCACGATGACGCCCGCCTGCTGCTCGACTCGGCGCTGACCGCGTCGATGGACGAGGTCGTTGTCGAGCGGATCGTCGCGGAGGCCAGGGGAAATCCACTCGTGCTGATCGAATCGGCACGGACAGCCTCGCTGATCGAGTTCGCAGGCGGCTACGGGGTGGTCGCCTCGTCGATCGACACCGACGACGGCGCGCCGGCCACGCTGGCGGCGGACAGCAGGCTGCTGCTCATGCTGGCGGCCGCGGAGCCGCTGGGTGACCCGGCGCGGCTGTGGCGAGCCGCCGCCGCACTCGGCATCAGGGCGAACGCCGCCGAGCAGCTCGAATCGGCGGGGCTGCTGTCCATCGGCTCACGAGTCACGTTCCGCGATCCCCGCTCGCGGTGGTCGAGCTACGCGCTGGCGTCCCCGACCGAACGCCGCCAGGTCCACGGTGCGCTGGCCGCCGCGACCGATCACCTGGCGGAGCCCGATCGCCACGTGTGGCACCTCGCGCACGCCCTGATCGGACCGGACGACGCGATCGCCGACGAGCTGGCCCGGTGCGCGGAGGCGGCCCGGGACCGGGGTGGCCTGGCGGCGGCGGCCGCGTTCCTGGAGCGGGCCGCGCTGTGCACGGCCGAGCCGAGCCGCCGCGTGCAGCGGGCGATCACGGCAGCCGACGCGTACCACCTTGCCGGCGCGGGCGAGCGGGCCGTCCAACTGCTCACCGTGGCCGAACTAGGCCCCGTCGACATGCGGTCCCGGGCGCGGCTGGGCCGGGTACGTGCCCGCATCGCGTTCGACGCCAGTCGCGGTCGCGTCGCCGTCGCCCAGCTGGTGCGATCCGCCGAGGACTTCGAAACCTGCGACCCACAACTGGCGAAGGCCACCTATCTCGAGGCCCTGAGCGCGGCGATCTTCGGTGGTCACCTCGACGTCGTCGACACGGTGCTGGCCCGGCTGGCCGCACAGGAGCCGAGAGGGACCGACCGGCTGCTCGAAGGCGTGGCGCTGCGCTGCACCGCCGGGTACGCGGCAGCCGTCGAGCCACTGAAGCTGGCCCTGAAGACCCTCGACTGCGACCACGAGGACGACACGCACTCGCGGCTGCTGGCCTGTCTGGTCGCATCCGAGCTCTGGGCGGACGACACCTGGCACGAACTGACCAACGCCGAGGTCGAACGCGCGAGGCAGGTCGGGGCCCGGTCGACCCTGCCGTATGTGCTCGGCCACCGTGCGCTCCTGGAGATACAGACCGGGCAGTTCACCGCCGCGGAATCGCTGGTCGCCGAGGCGACAGCCGTCACCGACAGCACAGGGGCGTCGCCGTTCGTCCATGCGGCTGTCGTGCTTGCCGCGTGGCGCGGCCACGAGCATCCGGCGCTGGAAACGGCAGGCAGGGGTACCGGCACGGCCGCCGCCATCGCCCGCTACGCGAGTGCGGTGCTGTGCAACGGGCTGGGCGCCTACGGGGAGGCCGTCGCCGCGACGCGCGGGCTGATGGAGGGCGACGCACTGGGGGTGCAGAGCTGGTCACTGGTGGAACTCGTCGAAGGGGCGGTGCGCTCCGGTGAACTCGACACGGCTGCCGCGGCCCTCGACCGGCTTTCCGAACGCGCGTGTCTGAGCGGGACGAACTGGGCGCTCGGGGTCGAAGCCCGGTCGCGAGCACTGCTGGCGGACGGCCAGGCCGCCGAGGTTCTGTACGTGGAGGCGATCGACCTGCTGGGGCGCTCCCGCATCAGGACCCAGCTGGCCCGCGCGCAGCTGGTGTACGGCGAGTGGCTGCGCAGGCAGGGCAGGCGGGTCGACGCGAGGGTGCCCCTGCGGGCCGCGCAGCAGTCGTTCGTGGAGATGGGCGCGGAGGCGTTCGCCGACCGTGCGACGCGGGAGCTGCTCGCGACCGGTGAGCGGGCTCGGCGGCGCGTCGCGGAGACGCGTGACCAGCTCACCCCGCAGGAGACGCGGATCGCGTCGCTGGCACGCGACGGCCGGTCCAATCCCGAGATCGCAGCGGTGCTGTCGATCAGCCCGCGCACAGTCGAGTACCACCTGCACAAGGTGTTCACCAAACTGGGCATCACGTCCCGGACCGAACTCCACCTGGTGCTCGCCGGCAACCTGAGCTGACCTACCGGCACCGCCGCGCATGTAGTCCACTGTGGAGGTGCGCTTACGGCTGGTCGCTGCGCACGACCGTGCCGATGACGTCGTTGAACGCCTCGGTCGACGACGGGTGGGTGTAGATGGCGTCCCTCAGCTGACCGGCCTTGATGCCGTGGCGCATCGCCAGGGCGACGGTATTGATCAGTTCCTGTGCGTCGACGCTCAGCAGCGTGGCGCCAAGGATGTCGTCGGTCTCCAGGTCGATCACGAACTTCATCACCCCGCGTGTCTCGTCGACGACGTAGGCGCGCGGCATCGCCGCGATGTCGGCGACCGGCTGGCTGGCGATCTTGATCTGATACCCGGCCGCGCGGGCTTCCCGCTCGTTGAGGCCCACGTTCGCCAGCGGCGGTGTCATGAACAGCGTCCGGGGAACGGCGACCCGATCGGTCGTCGCGCGCTTGCCCTCGCCGGCAAGCTGGTCCAACACGATCCGGCTGTCGTCCAGGGAGACGTAGGTGAACTGCGGCCCGCCGTTGACGTCGCCGAGCGCGAAGATGTGTGGCTGGCTGGTGCGCAGGAACTCGTCGACCTCGACGGCTCCCCTCGCCGTGGTGCGGACGCCTGCCGCGGCGAGTCCGAGTCCCTCCGTCGCGGGCGCCCGTCCGGCAGCGGCCAGCACCGCGTCCGCGGCGAGCGTGCGCTCTCGACCGTCGTGCATGTACCGGATGGTCGCCTCGGTGGCACCATCCCGGACCTCGGTCACGTGCGCGCCGGTGAGGATCTCGATGCCCCCGTCGACGAGAATCTTCTCGGCCACCGCGGCGATGTCGTCGTCCTCGCGGTCCAGGATCGCGGCGGTGGACTCGAACATGGTGACCTGGGCACCGAACCGGCGGTAGATGGCGGCGAACTCGATGCCGAGATAGCCACCACCGACGATGGCCAGCCGCTCCGGCAGCACTGACCGGTGGACCAGGTCGGTGCTGGTCACCAGATACTTGCTCGGGCGCAGGCCCGGAACATCCGGGATGACCGGCTTCGATCCGGTGTTGACCAGAATGTGCTCGGCCCTGACCCGGACGTGGTCGTCCCCGGTGTCCACGCGGACGGTATGCGGGTCGACGAACTCCGCGTGCCCGGTGATGACAGTCGCGGTGTCCAAGCCGTCCAGGGCGTCGAAGTTGCCCTTGCGGAACAGCGATGTCATGGCGTGCACCTCGCCGACGGCACGCTCGTACCACTCCTGTGGCGGATCCGACGGCCGACGGTTGTTCGAGCGGTGCACCAGCGCCTTCGTCGGCACGCAACCGACGTTTGGGCAGGTACCGCCGTACATCTGGTCGGACTGCTCGACCATGACGACACGCTTGCCGAGCCGTGCCATGGCTCCGGCGACGGCTTTCCCGCCCTTGCCGAAGCCGATGACCAGGATGTCGGCCAGGAGAGAGTTCTCAACACTGTTCATTTCGGCCTCTACGCTTCGGTATGTGGACAACGGCACTACCGCCAGCGTGACCGCGGGCGGTCGCCATCGCATCGAGGAACTCCCGAGCCGACACCCCAGTCGGCGATGCCTCTCGAGCGTGCCGGAGAACCGACTGGGGTGTTCCTCGACGCGAACGGGACGCATCCAGCGGCACGCTGTGTCCAGGACCTCACCGTTGACCGAGGAGGGCGAGCGCATGGTGACGTGGGACCAGGTGACCCGTACCGACGTGGTGCGGGCGATCAAGGAATACGACCGGCTGGGGCCGGACGAGTTCTTCGCCGAGCACGGTTTCGGCCCGTCGAGGAGTTACGAGCTCGTCTGGGACGAACGTCGTTACCCGCACAAGGCGATCCTGGGCACGGCCTATGAGCTCGCCACGGGTCACCGCCTCGCCGCCGGGGATTTCGAGGGTGGCAAGGCAGGCGCCGTCGCCGTCCTCGGCAAGCTCGGATTCACCATCGAACCGCGACGGCCCGCCGCGCACCGGTAGGCGACGAATGATGTCGCCGGGTTCCGCGCGCCGCCTCGATCAGCCGGGAGCGAACCCGCCGAGTTCGACGTGGCGGTGAGCGCCACCAGCAGGCAGACACCGATCCAGGCGGGCGTGCCGGTGACCATCAGCAGCCGAGCCTTCCACCGCTGACAATCCGCAGTGGACACTCTTTGCGGCGAGTGGAGCGGTGTGCTTGACTCGCCTGGTGGACCCGATCGACGAGTGGACCCAGGCCCAGCAGCGGGTGATCACGCTGGTCGAGCACGCTACCCCCGAGCAGCTGACCCGGCCCGTGCCCGCCTGCCCGGACTGGACCGTGCGCGACCTGCTCTCGCACATGGTCGGCCTCGGCGCGGACGTGGCCGCCGGGGACGAACCGGACGACCACAACGCGACCTGGACCAGCGCACAGGTACGCAAGCGCGCCGGGCACGACGTGCCGACCCTGGTCGCGGAGTGGCGGCGGGTCGCCAGGCCGCTGACCGACTGGATGCGGGCGAACGGCCCGCGCCCGCTCAACGACGTGGTCATCCACGAGCAGGACATCCGTGGCGCGCTCGGCGTCCCCGGCGCGCAGGACACACCAGCACTGGCCGCGATCCGCGACCTCTTCGCAGGCCGGTTCGCCACCCATGTCCGTGACCTCCCAGCCATCACCCTGTCCGGCCCCGGCTGGCAATGGACCTCCGCGACTCACCCCGACGACGCCGAAGTCGTGGTCCGCGCCTCCGACTTCGACCTCGCCAGAGCTCTGGTCACCCGACGCTCGGCGGCCCAGCTCCGTTCCTGGACCACGCGCGGTGACCTCACCCCCCACCTCTCGGCGTTCGCCCTGCTGGGCACCCTCCCCACCGCTGACCTCAGCGAATAACCCGGATCTGAGGGACACCCCGTGATCGTCGGCGGACGAATACCGGTCGCGGACGGCTGGTGCCACCTCGCCGACCCAGACGACATCGATCCGCCGCCAGCCCCGGCGCAGCCGTGTGACCGAGACGAACCCCGGAACGAGCGCCGGACGCGGTCACATGAATGGTGCTACGCCCCCGCCCGGCGGAGGCGTTCGGCCGCTTGTGCGCGCAGCGCGGCGCCGGACACCGCGGTATCGCCGTGCAGTGCTTCCCATCGGGCATTGTGCGCTGCGGGCCACAAGCCGGCCGCCCACGCGATCTCTTGCTCCACGGCCGTGAACAGGCGCCCGCGAACGTCCTGATAAGCCACCAGGAACGCCTCGGAACTCTCGATCGGCGCCAGCGTGGGCGGCCCGGCGCTGGCGAACGCCCCACTCGCCGCTCCCACCAGCGCCGCCTCCGGTTGCCACGCCAGGCTGTCCCAGTCGTGCACCGCCCACACCTGCCGACCGTGCCAGCGGAGGTTCTGTGCCTCGAAGTCGGCGTGGCCCAGCACGCATGGCAGGTTCGCGGCCACTATCCGCACGCGAGCCCGCTCGGCCGTGTCGATGACGTACGCGGGCACGGCGCTCTGGTCCCGGTCATCGAGGAACTCGATCGCCGGCCACACCCCGGAATCCGTGTGGTCCCAACGCACCCAGCGCGGATTGGGCAGCGGCGGCGCGATGGTCACGTCGGCCAGTTCGGCCATCAGCCGGGCGAACACCTCCGCGTAGCGCACGGCCACGTCCGGTGAGTCCCCGCGCAACACGTCGCCGCCGGGCCGCAACTCCTCGGCGTGCACGGCCAGCGAACCGACACCGGCCACCGGCGTGAGCGGCCGGGCACACGGAAACCCGCGCTCGGCCAACCGGGCCTGCGCCGCGACGCACGACATGGCCCGGCCGTCATCGGCGCGCGCCTTGACCACGACGTCCGAACCATCGGCCAATCGCAGGCCGAACACCATCGACGTCTGTGCCAGCTGGAACAGCACGTCTGCGGGTTCGCTGCCCAACTGGTCCAGACACCACACCGGCAACCAGTCCGGCACACCGTCCAACGGCACAGTGAGGACTGTGCCATGCGCACCGGCCGCACGCTGGGCACCGTCATGCCGGGTAGCGCCGAACTCGAAGTACGACATCGTTGTAGATGCCAGCGGAGTGAGCTGCCTCACGCATGTCACAACGAGCGACCGCGCGGTGTCTTGTGGCCGAACCCTGAACGAAGGAGACACCATGACTGAGAACACCGAAGTCGTCGTGATCGGCGGCGGATACGCCGGCGTCATGGCGGCCAATCGGCTGACGCAGCGCGAGGACGTGACAGTGACCCTGATCAACGCGCGCCCGAGTCTTCGTCGAGCGGATCCGGCTGCACCAGCTGGTGGCCGGGTCCGACGACGCGGTCGTCGACTACGCGAGAGTCCTGGGCCGGGGCGTCCGGCTGGTGGTCGACACCGTGACCCGGATCGACGCGGCCGAGCGCAGCGTGACCTTGGCGACCGGCGGCACGGTCGGCTACGACTACCTGATCTACGCGGTGGGCAGCGGCAGCGCCGACCCGCGCGTGCCCGGAGCGGCCGAGTTCGCCTACCCGATCGCCAGCCTGGAGGAGGCGCAGCGGCTGCGGCCGGTCATCGACGCCGCGCCGGCAACGGCCGCGGTGACGGTGGTCGGAGCCGGTCCGACCGGCATCGAGACCGCGGCCGAGCTGGCGGAGCAGGGCCGCACCGTGACCCTGGTCTGCGGTGAGGTGCTCGGCCCGTACCTGCACCCTCGGGGTCGGCGCTCGGTCGCCAAGCGGCTGGCCACGCTCGGTGTGACCGTGCTCGAAGGCCCCGGCGCGATGGTGACCGCGGTGACGCGCGATGCCGTGCGGCTCGGTGACGGCCGCACACTGCCCAGCCAGGTGACCATCTGGACCGCCGGATTCGGCGTGCCCGACCTGGCCGGCCGCAGCGGGCTGAGCACCGACGCCGTGGGCCGCCTGCTCACCGACGAGACGTTGACCAGCGTGGACGACGTACGCATCGTCGCGGCCGGGGACTCGGCGGCACCGTCGGACCTGCCGTTCCGGATGAGCTGCCAGGCCGCGGGTCCGCTGGGCGCGCACGCCGCCGACACGGTGCTCAGCCGGATCGCCGGCGAGCAACCCGCGCCCGTCGACCTGGGATTCGCCGGCCAGTGCATCAGCCTGGGTCGTCGGGCCGGCATCTTCCAGTTCGCCCACAGGGACGACACCGCGAAGCGGCTCCACGTCGGCGGCCGGCCTGGTGCGAAGCTCAAGGAGTTCGTGTGCTGGGGCACGGTCAAGCAGCTGGCCGACGAGGCACGCAAGCCCGGTTCGCTCAAGTGGGCCTCGGCTGAGGATGACGAGCGCCGGCAGTCGCCGCGGGCCGGGCGCGGCGAGGCCCCGGCCGCCGGCCGACGGGCAGCCTGAGCGGGCCGGCGCGAAGCAGAGAGGGTCGAGATATGAGCGACCACGACACTGACCCGGCGACCGAGGCGTTCGTCGCCCACCGCAACCTGCTCTTCACCGTCGCCTACGAGATGCTCGGATCGGCGGCCGACGCCGAGGACGTCCTCCAGGAGACCTGGCTGCGGTGGGTCAAGGTCGACCTGGCGCAGGTGCGCGACCAGCGCGCCTACCTGGTCCGGATCACGACCCGGCAGGCGCTCAACCGGCTGCGCACCATGCAGCGCCGCAAGGAGGCGTACGTCGGCCCCTGGCTGCCCGAGCCGCTGCTCACCGCGCCGGACGTGGCCGAGGACGTCGAGCTCGCCGAGAGTGTGTCGATGGCGCTGATGCTCGTCCTCGAGACGCTGTCGCCGACCGAGCGCGCCGTCTTCGTGCTGCGCGAGGCCTTCGACGTCAGCTACGACGAGATCGCGGCCGCCGTCGACAAGAGCCCCGCGGCCGTCCGCCAGATCGCGCACCGCGCCCGCCAGCACGTCGATGCCCGCCGCCCTCGCGAGGTGGTCTCCCCGAGCGCAGACCCGGGCGGCTCTGGCGTCGTTCCAGCGCGCGCTGGAAACCGGGGACCTGCAGGGCCTGCTTGACGTGCTCGCCCCCGAGGTCGTCCTGGTCAGCGACGGCGGCGGCGTCAAGCAGGCCGCGCTGCGGCCGATCGTCGGCGCGCGAGAAGGTGGTCCGCTTCATCGTCGGCGGTCTCGGCAAGACCGCAGGCGACGCTCACCGCTGACACCCACCGTGGTCAACGGCAACCCGGCGCTCGTCCTACGCCTGGACGGCGAGATCGACGGCGTCATGGCGATCCGGGTCGAGGACGCCCGCATCACCGGCCTCTACTACGTCCGCAACCCGGAAAAGCTGTCCCGCGTCGAATCCGAGACCCCGCTCACCCTGCGATGAACACGGACACGATCCACGACGCGACACAGGGGTGATGACGATGACCGACACAGCGGCGACCGATGCCTTCTTCGCCTGGCTGACATCGATGCGCGACACCGACCCGGTGCACGAGGACAAGAACGGCGCCTGGCACCTGTTCGGCTACCAGGACGTGACGCGGGCACTGTCGGACACGGCGACGTTCTCGTCGGACACCACGAGGTTCGTACCGGCACGGCCGGAGATGGAACCGTTCGCCAAGGGCAACGTCATCAACATGGACCCACCGAAGCACCGCGCGATGCGCGGCCTCGTCGTGAAGGCGTTCACACCGCGGCTCGTCGACGCGCTCGAACCGCGGATCGCCGCTGTCACCAACGACCTGCTCGACGCCGCCGACACGACCGGCAGGTTCGATCTCGTGGACGCCCTCTCGCACCCGCTGCCGATCATCGTGATCGCGGACCTGCTCGGCGTGCCGATCGAGGACCAGCCGACATTCCGCCGCTGGGCCGAGGCGTTGCTCGGCGACGCGTCAGCTCCCGATTCACCCGCGATACCCGATGAGCAGCAGATCGCCGCGATGTTCGACGCCATGGCGCCCACGCTCAGCGCGATGAACGACTACCTGCTCGACCACATCCGGCAGCGCAGGCAACGGCCGGCCGACGACCTCATCGGCCTGCTCGTCGCCGCCGAGACCGACGGCCAAGGGCTGACCGACCCGGAGATCGTCGGCTTCGCGGCCACGCTGCTGCTCGCCGGGCACATCACCACGACCGCGACCCTGGGCAACTCCGTCTATTGTTTCCTGGAGCATCCAGGGGTCGCCGCGCAACTGCGCGCCGAGCCGTCACTGCTGGTCGGCGCCATCGACGAGGTACTGCGGTACCGATCGCCATTCCCTCGGCTGGCCAGGTCCACGAAGGTCGAGGTGCAGCTCGGCGGACGGACGATCCCCGCGGGCAAGCTCGTGATCCCGTGGCTGGCATCGGCCAATCGCGACCCCGAGAAGTTCGCCGACCCCGACCGGTTCGACATTCATCGCGACACCAGCGGCTTCGTGGCGTTCGGCCATGGCATCCACTTCTGCATCGGCGCGCGGCTGGCGCGCCTCGAAGCGCGGATCGCGCTGTCGATTCTGCTGTCGCGCTATCGGGAATTCGACGTGGATCCCGATTCGGACGTGGTGCTGCGAAATCCCTATGCGATGTTGGGTGTGGGGCGACTGCCGTTGGTCGTCGGGTAACGATCACCGCACGGCACCCTGCCCGCACGCTTGTCCCGCAGTGGCGTGAGTGCGTTGAGAAGCCAGGCGCACGCGGGCGGAGACCGCCTCGGCACCCGGACGAGCCGCATCCCGAGGAACACGGCGGCTAGTCCGTCCCGGTCTGGGGTCGGCTGGGGACCGACCGTTCCCGTAGTAGCAGCGCGCAGAGCAGTCGCTCGCTCGGATCATCGATGTCGATCAACGCCAGTTCGGTGATGCGCCGTAGTCGATACCGCAGCGTGGTGCGGTGGATGCCCAGGCTGGTAGCGGTGGCGTTGACGTCGCCGAAGGCATTGAGATACGCGGCCAGCGTGATCGTGTAGTCGCTGCCGTGCCGGCGGTCGTAGGCGCGCAGCTTGTCCAGCTTGGTGAACCGGTGCCCGCTGGTCTGCTCGGCAGCGGCGACAGCTTGATCCAGCACCAGCCCGGCCACGGCGTCGGCGTAGGCCATCGCCCGGCCGCGGTTGGCCGCGCTCCCGTGCAGCAGCCCGAGCACGTCGTCAACCTGACTGCGCAGCTCGGCCACAGTGGACAGCCGGGGCGCCGGATCGCTGATCGCGATGTGCAGTGGGCTGTCGACGATCCGGCTCAGCGTTCGCACCAGCGAGTCGGCCAGTTGACGCACGTGTTCCAACCGCTGTCGCGACGAGACAGCGATCAGGCAGTAGGTCGTACCGCCGACCGACGTCGTGGCCGCCCGCCAGTGATAGGCCCTGCAGTGCAGGGCGGCGGCGTCGACCAGTCGCCGGTACCGAGGCGAGTTGGGGCTCGCGTTGGCCGTCATCCGGAGCCCCAGAACGACGTGGCTGGCTGCCGGTACCAGGTCCAGTTCCTCCTGCAGTGGCAGCGAGATCGTGCCGCCGTGCAGCACCGCCTGCAGCAGCCGGGCCCGTTCGGAGCGTTCGGCGAACAGGCTTTCCCGGTACTGCAGCAGCCGCGGCGCGGCGATGCGGGTGGCCTCGCGCATCCGGTCGGCCACGTCGTCCGGCAGCGGCCGCGCACCCTCGGCCACCCACAAGATGCCGATCAGATGACCGTTCGCGTGCACCGCTGTCAGGATCCGGCGACGGGCCCGCCAGGGCCCGTCGGACAGGTCGACCACATCATCCGAGGTCAGCAGGGTGTTCAGGGCGCCGACCCGTTCCAGATGGTTGAACCACTCGGTCGGCACCTGTCGTCCGAGGATGGCGATGTCGCGGCCCCGGTCGACCTCACCGGTGAAGCTGGAGTAGCTGAGCACGTGGAACCGGTCGTCCTCGATGATCACCGGGCCGCCGAGCAGATCGGCCAGCGTGTCGGCCAGGCTGGTCAGATCGCCGCGTGGCACGTCCACCCGGTTGAACCTGTCGGCGTCCGCAGCCGAGGCGAGCACACCACGGACCGCGTCGATGACCTCAAGCCACGGGCTGCCGCCGCGCCGCCACACCGCGATGCCCAGCTCGTCGGCCCGCTCGGCCAGCGCCGCAGCCGACCCGCCTGCGATGTCCTCGACGATCAGACCGGCTCCCCCGGCCTCGGCGACCGATTCGAGCACGGCGATCAGCCGGGCCACCTCGCGCTGGCCGAAGACGGCGACCGCGCAGCCTTCGAACGACACGGCCGACTCGGCGTCCCACAGAACGACATCCTCCAGGTGCCGGTACGGGTCCCGCCCGTCGGTCACCAGCAGAATCAAGCCAGCGGCCAATCGGTCGGCCAACTCACCGACAGTGACCTGATGGCCGCGCTCGAGTGAGCCCGGAGCCGGCCGAGTCGACTTCATGGGCCTCCGTTCCCGCACTGTGACCACAGGAGATGGTAAGTGACCAGCCCGGATGTGGAGCCGGCCGAAGCCACCCGCGCGCGGAGTCCTGCTCGGACTCGGGAAATCCACTTCGGCCGGCGGATCCTAGTGGCGCCGAGTCCGGCGGCACTCGTCAGACCGCGACCCGGGCTCCGAGGCCGGGCACGAAGCGACCGATCCGCTCGGCCGACACGACGCCGTCCTCGCAGATCACCTCGCCCCGCAACACGGTCAGCACCGCTCGGCCCCGCAACTGCCGCCCGGCGAATGGTGACCACGCAGCGTGGGAGAGCACGTCGGCATCCTGGACGGTCCATGCCTCGTCCGGGTCCACCAGCACCAGGTCGGCGTCATAACCTGGGGCGATGAGGCCCTTGTCGACCAGCCCGAAATGGGTGGCCGGCCTGCGGGAGTACACCTCGGCCACCCGTTCCGGGGTGATCGCCCCGGCACTGACCGCGTCGAGCAGCACGGAGAAGGTCGTGTCCAGGCCGGGCAGTCCGAACGGGGCCGACCAGATGTCACCGGCCAGTTTCTGCTCGCGCGTCGATGGCGCGTGATCGCTGGCGATCGTATCCAGTTCGCCACGGGCCACCAGGTCCCACATCGCGGCCCGGTCGGCCTCGGTGCGGATGCGCGCCGGCGGGGTGAACTTGCGCAGGGCTCCTTCGGTGAGCACCTCGTCCTCGTGCAGCACCAGGTACTGCGGGCAGGTCTCCGCGCTCAGGGCGGCTCCATCGGTGCGCGCCCGGGCGATGAGACCCGCGACCGCGGGGTTGCTGGCGTGCGCGACCCTCACCACCGCTCCGGTCAACGACGCGGCCGCCGCCACCTGCGAGACGGCGACCAGTTCGGCTTCCCTGGATCGCCACTCGGTCAGCACGCCTGGATCGAGCCGGTCGGCCGCCTTGAGCAACCGCTCGGCCGCCGCCGTGATCAGTTCGTCCTCGCAGTGCACCAGGCACCGCGCGTCCAGTTCGGCCAGCCGGCCGAAGACGTCCAGCAGCCGGTCGGCGCCGAGACCGGGCACGCCGTGGGTCGTGCAGGTGAAGATCTTGAAGAACCCGACACCGGCGTGCCAGAGCGGTTCGATCTGCTCCAGCCGGTCCGGCCAGACGTGGGCGGCCAGCCCGTAGTCGACGTGAGCACGACCGCCGAGATGGTCACGTTTCTCCCGAAGCCGCTCCAGCTCGTTCACCGGCCAGCCGTGCGTGTGCTCGATGATCGTGGTGACTCCGGAACGGGCGGCTGCCGTCGTCCCTTCGGCGAAACTCTCCCGGCTCGCATCACCGGGTTCCATCAGGTGAACGTGCGTGTCGATCATGCCGGGATAGACGATCAGGCCGGTCGCGTCGATGCCGGCGCGAGCAGCACCGTCCCAGCCGCCGACGATGTCGACGACGCGGCCCTGCCGGATCAGCACGTCGCCGTGGACGCGGCCTTGCGGGGTGATGACCGTTCCGTTGCGCACGACCAGATCGACGTCCGCGCCGCCATCCTCACTGACGAGCCTGCTCACATAGCCTCCTCGGGAGGGTGGACGACTACTTGATCGCTTGAGGGTTGAGCGGGGAGCCCACCGCGCCCGGAACGATCAGCGGAGGTCCGACGAACAGGAACTCGTAGACGCCGTCGGCCGCGCAGTCGGCGGCCAGATCGTCGAGCTGCCAGATTTCGCCGACCAGCATGCCCATGCTCACCAGCAGGATCAGGTGCAGTGGCTGGAACGTGCCTGCCAGCTCGTTGGGCCGGACCTCGACGCCCCACGTGTCGGTGGCGATCGCGGCCACCTGTCGTTCGTGCAGCCAGGGGGCGGTCGCGATCGACAGGCCAGGGGCGTCGCCGGCGGAGTAGCCGGCCCACCCGGGCTTGTCGCGCCGGGCGGCCATGTCCCCGGTGCGGATCAGCACGATATCGCCCGGGCCGACGGCGATCTCCTGCCGTTCGCAGGCCTGGTCGAGATGCTCGGGCCGGATCGGCTGCCCGGGCGGGAGCGCCGCCACCCCGAAGACCGGGGGCAGGTCGAGCAGGACGCCGCGACCCACCACGGTCGGCATGTTCTCGACGCCGCCGTGCGCGGCTCCGCGCGAGGTGACGTCTGCCGCGCTGAAGCCGTTGTACATCTGGCCGTCGCGAAAGATGTGGCCGAGCGCGTCCCACTGGGTCCCGCCCTGCAGGAACAGGAACAGGCTGTCGTCGGCGAAGCCCCAGCCGAGTGGGTCACCGCTGTACTGCTGCACCTTCGCCAGGTGGTCCGTGCCCGTCGCGACCATCGAGTGCACGGCGTTGACCCGCCCGAACGCCCCGGTCTGCGGGCCCTTGTCGTCCAGCGGCAACTGCAACGAGATCGCCTTGCCGGTCCGGACGAGACCGGCCGCGTGACGGATGTGCTCGGCGGTGATGTGGTTCAGCGTGCCCCGCTGGTCATCCGTGCCCCACCGGCCCCAGTTCGAGCAGGAACGGTAGTACTCGTGGAAGAGGTCGAACGTGACTTCCACGTTCTCGGTCTGCGTCATGGAAACCCCTCGAAGAGTGCGCCTGGGTGGGTGCCTGGCGCGCCGGCGGCGCGGGAGGCCCAGGAGCGAAGCGACCTGCATTCGCGACTTGCAAAGCAGCACGTTAGGCGTCTCTCGGTCGCGCCGTCTTGCTCGAATCCGTGAAGATGATCGGTAGCGATTGCTCAGATCAGAGCAAGACGTAGGTCACACGAGCTGCTTCCATAACTGCAGGTCGTCCGGGCAGATGTTCGTGAAGCGACCCAACGAAGGGGCGGACGATGACCCAGACAGGCCTGATCGGCGTCGGCATCATGGGTTCGGCGATGGCCACCCATCTGCTCGCCGCCGGACACGACGTCGTCGGCTACGACACCGATCCGGACCGGCTGGCCCCGCTGAGCACCGCGGGCGGCACAGCCGCACGGTCGGCCGCCGAGGTCGCCACGGCAGCAGACGTCATCCTTCTCTCCCTTCCGGTGCCGGAGGCGGTCGCCTTCACCTGTGCCGAGATAGCCCAGGTGGGCCGCCAGGGCACGGTCGTCGTGGAGACCTCCACGATGCCGGCGGCGGTCAAGTTCGAGTGCCGCGACCTGTTGGCCGACGCAGGCATCGACCTGCTCGACTGTCCACTGTCCGGTACCGGATCGCAGGCTCTGACCCGCGACGTGGTCGTCTACGCCAGTGGCGACCCGAGCGCGTTCGGGATGACCCTGCCGGTGCTGGAGGCGTTCGCCCGGTCGGTGCGCTACCTCGGCCAGTTCGGCAACGGATCGGTGATGAAGTTCATCGCGAACCTGCTCGTGGCCGTGCACAACGTCTCGACCGCCGAGGCCTTCGCGCTCGGCATCCGGGCCGGACTGGACCGTGGCGAGCTGTGGGAATCCATTCGGGACGGCGCAGGCAGCTCGGTCATCTTCGACAAGCGTGGCCGGCTCATGATCCACGAGGACTACGTCCCCGCGACCGCGAAGATTTCGATGTTCGTCAAGGACGTCGGCATCGTGCGCGACTACGCGCAGCGCCTGAATCTGCCCACTCCCCTGCTGGACGTGTGCGCGTCGCTCTATGCCCGCGCCCAGACCGACGGGCTGGGCGATCACGACGCCGCGGCGCTGCTCACGCTGCTGGCCAACGACCGTCTCGATGACAGGAGCGCAGAGTGATCACCCTTGAGCAGGCCATCCAGATCGCTGCCGGCACGTTGGCTCGGGGACGAGAGCAGCAGGCCAAGCCGCTGACCGTCGTCGTGCTCGACACCGGCGGGCACGTCGTCGTCACGTACCGCGAGGACCGATCGGGCATTCTGCGAGTGCAGATCGCCACCGGCAAGGCGTGGGGAGCACTGGGCATGGGGGTCAGCTCCCGCGAGCTGAGCCGCCGCGCGGCCAACAACCCGCCCTTCGCGGCGGCGATGAGCGCGGCCTCGGAAGGACGCATGATTCCGGTGCCGGGCGGTGTGCTGATTCGCCGGGACGGCGACATCATCGGTGCGGTCGGGGTCAGCGGCGATACCTCCGAGGTCGATGAGGCCTGTGCGATCGCCGCCGTCCGGGCGGCCGGCCTCGAACCAGAGCCGGCCGGCGATGAATAGCCAAGGACAACGGGTCGCTAACCAACGCGATTCCGCCGGACAGAATATCCGCGGGCACAGTGGAATGAAGCCCGGACGTAATCAGGATCACGCCGTGGCGGGAGCCGTCCGTCGACCGAATGTTTCGCCTCGGCCGGGGTGAGGGCGCTCGTCATCCCTGCTGCCCGCGTCTCGTTCCGCGAAACAAACCGACAACGCCGCGTGGCACGCCATGCTCAGATCGCCGGCCACCTCTCCAACAGGTGGGTGCGGCGGCTGACCAGTACCCGTCCGAGGCGGACGGGAGCATAGCCCAGCCGCTGCGCCACGTCGAGATCCTGCCGCGACAGTCCGATATCGACAGACTCACCGAACTCCCAGCCATGTCTCGGAGTTCGGGCGGCAACTCTTGACATGCATGCGAATGCATACCATTGTTCCCTTCGTTTCCAAGTCGAGGAAGTGCAATGAAGTGCTTCTTGAAGTCAGCATCGGGGTCCGACCCGACAAGGTCGGGCGACTCGACAGCTGACGTCGTTGCCGGCGTCATCGCCGATATCCGCGAGCGGGGCGACGCCGCCGTCCGGGAGTACTCCGAACGATTCGACAAGTGGTCGCCGGACAGCTTCCGCCTCGGTGCCGATGACGTCGATCGCATCAAGGCCCAGGTGCCGCAGCAGGTCCTGGACGACATCGTGACCGTCCAGGCCAACGTGCGGAACTTCGCCCAGCGGCAGCTGGAGTCGCTGCACGACTTCGAGATCGAGACCATGCCCGGCGTCTTTCTGGGCCAGCGCAGTCTGCCGGTCGACGCGGCCGGCGCCTACGTACCCGGTGGCCGCTACCCGCTGGTGGCCTCGGCCCACATGACCGTGGTGACGGCCAAGGTGGCTGGGGTCGCCCGGGTCGCTGCCTGCACGCCACCGATCCGAGGTGAGATCCCGGCGGCCACGATCGCCGCCATGTCGCTGGCCGGGGCCGACGAGATCTACCTGCTCGGCGGAGTCCAGGCTGTCGCGGCCATGGCCGTGGGCACCGAGACCATCGAGCGGGTCGACATGCTGTCCGGCCCGGGTAACGCCTACGTCGCCGAAGCCAAGCGACAGCTGTTCGGCGAGGTCGGCATCGACCTGTTCGCCGGACCGACCGAGATCCTCATCGTGGCCGACGAGGATGCCGACCCGTTCATCGTCGCCGTCGACCTGCTCAGCCAGGCCGAGCACGGCCCGGACTCGCCGGCGATCTTGGTGTCGAGCTCGGAGCGCGTGGCCCGCGAGGCGATGGCCCACGTCGAGCGGCTGCTGCCCGGCATGCCGACGCGCGACTTCGCCGAACCGGCCTGGACCCAGCATGGTCAGGTCGTCGTCGTCGACGACGAGGACGAGGCGTTCGCGGTCGCCGATTCGTTCGCCAGCGAGCACGTCCAGGTACTGACCCGGGAACCCCGCAAGGCACTCGAGTCGATGCGCAACTACGGCGCGCTGTTCCTGGGCGAGGGCACCTGCGTCTCGTACGGCGACAAGGTGATCGGCACCAACCACACCCTGCCGACGCGGGGTGCGGCGCGCTACACCGGCGGGCTGTGGACCGGGAAGTACCTCAGGACGACGACCTACCAGGAAGTCACCGACGTCACGTCCAGCGCCGAGCTCGGCCGGCTGTGCGGCCGGGCCGCCCGGGTCGAGCTGTTCGAGGGCCACGCCCGCTCCGGCGACGTCCGGACGGCCAAGTACGCGGGCGACGACCTGCCCTGGAACGTGGACCAGGTGAGCGAGCATGTCGGCTGACGTGCTCGCGGGTCGCACGGCTCTGGTCACCGGGGCGGGCAATGGGTTGGGCCGGGCCATCAGCCTGAGCTACGCCCAGCGGGGGCTACGCCTGCTGTTGGTCGGCCGGGACGAAGCCAAGCTGAACGCGGTGGCCAAGGAGATCTCGGCACTGCCCGGTCCGGTGGCCACGCCGGTGGTGCGCACCTGCGACGTCTCGGACGAGGCCGCCGTGGCGGCGCTGGCAGCCTCGACCGGGTCGATCGACGTGTCGATCCTGGTGAACAACGCCGGGATCCCCGGACCGACCAGCCCGCTGATCGACCTTGAGCCGGCCGACTGGGAGCAGGTCTTCGCCACCAATGTGCGTGGCGTCTTCCTGATGTGCCGGGCCTTCCTGCCTCGCCTGATCGCGCGGGGCGGCGGGGACGTGATCAACCTCAGTTCGGTCAGTGGCAAGCGACCACTGGTCAACCGAACGCCCTACACCGCCTCGAAAATGGCCGTCATCGGGCTGACCGCGACGCTGGCCTACGAGGTCGGTCCCCAGGGCGTCACGGTGAACACGCTCTCACCGGGCTACGTCGACAGCGAGCGCATGCACGGGAATTTCCGGCGGGCGGCCGCCCTGGACGGCACGACCTATGAGCAGGTCGAAGCCGAATTCCTGCGACGAACGGCCTTGCGCCGGATGGTCACCGAACAGGAGGTGGGACAGGCGGCCGTCGCGATGTTGACGATGCCGGGCCTCTGCGGAGCCGACATCGATCTGTCGGCCGGAATGATCGCCCGCTGATCGGGCGTATCGCCGCCACGTCGATCCGCGACTCGATCCAGTACGTGCTCTGAACCGACCAGCCATTCAGGAGAACACCCCGATGACATCCACCATCGATTCCGTACAGCATGAGCTTTTCGTCGACGCCGACTCGGTCAGCAGTCAGTACGTCGAGGCGGACGGCTATCGCACGCACTACCTCGAGGCCGGTTCGCCGACCGACCCGCCACTGTTCCTCGTCCACGGCGGTGGCATGGAGCTCGGCATGGCTTCGGACCGCTGGTACCCGGTGGTCGGTCCACTGTCCAAAAAGGGCTTTCACGTCTTCGCGATCGACGAGCTCGGCTACGGCGACACCGACGCCCCGCGCGACCTGACCAAGCTGTGCGACCCCACGCAGCGGGCCAATCACGTCATCGCCACCATCGAGGCGCTCGGTCTGAGCAAGCTCCACCTGCTCGGCCAGTCCGAAGGCGGCTGGATCGTCACCTACATCGCCCTCACCCGGCCCGACCTGGTCGAAAAGCTGATCATCGTCGACAGCGGCAGCACGGCAGGCTCCGGTTGGTCGGCTGACGGCAAGAGCCGGCACCTGCCGTACTTCGACACCGCGTTCGAGAAGAACAACATGGTGCCGACCCAGAATCTCTCGACGATCGACGGAGTACGCGAGCATGCCCGGATGTTCGTGCAGCACAAGGACATTCCGGAACCGTATCTGAAGCGCATGCTCACGTTGTCGGAAAAGTGGAACGAGATCCACTACAACTACCAGCGGCAGTTCTGGGCCGACGCGGCCACCGCGTGGGAACGCAAGTACGCCGGCTACTCGATCGACGGCACCTACATCAGCGAACTGGTGCACAACCTGAGCATGCAGACCCTGGTCCTCTGGGGCCGCAACTCGAACAAGGGCATCGACAAGGGAATCGAGCTGTTCAAGAAGATTCCGGGCTCACAGCTGCACGTTTTCGACGACGCCAACCATTTCTGCTGGGTCGACCAGCCCACCGGCTTCAACACCCTGGTCGCGGCCTTCTGCAAAGGCGAGCTGTAGCCGTGTCCGGCTTCCATGCTCCCGCCACGACGACCGGGTCGGTCACGCTGGACTCCCCCGACGCCAGTGGCCTGCGAGCTCGTGAGCTGACCCTCGGTTACAAGGTCGGACGCCACCGCGAGTTCAACGCGGCGGTGGCCGGGATGAACCTCGAGATCCACCGCGGCGAGTTCGCGGTCATCGTCGGTCCCAGTGGCTGTGGCAAGTCGACCTTCCTCGAGGCGGTGGCCGGCCTGGTGCCGGTCAACGGTGGCGAACTCACGTTCGGCGGACAGCCGATCCTGGGTCCGGACCAGCGGCGGTCACTGGTCTTCCAGCAGGCGTCGTTGTTCCCGTGGCGGAATGTGCGGGAGAACGTGGCCTTCGGTCTGGTCGCCCAGCGGCGGCACGGCAAACAGGATCAGGAGCGGGTCGAGCACCTGATCGACCTGGTCGGTCTTCGAGATCACGCCCACAAGGTGCCCCAGGAGCTCTCCGGCGGTATGCGGCAACGGGCCAACCTGGCCAGGGCCCTGGCCACCGATCCCGACCTGATCCTGCTCGACGAGCCGTTCGGGGCGCTGGACGCCATGACGCGCGCGACCCTGCAGGAGGAGCTACTGCAAATCTGGCAATCCGACGACGGGCGGGGCGAAGGCAAGACGGCCCTGTTCATCACTCACGACGTGGCAGAAAGCGTCCTGTTGGCCGACCGCGTGTTCGTCTTCTCGATGGCTCCGGCGCACGTCGCGCACGAGGTCAAGATCGACGTTCCCCGGCCGCGGGACGCCAGCTGGAAGCGTAGCGCGCAGTTCTCCGAATACTGCGACGAACTGCTCGAAGCGCTGCACGGCGGTAACCGGCGCGGCTCAGGAGGCGGCGGCACATGACAACAGTGATCGACGAGGCGGTCGCGGCGGGCAGGCCGATCATGCCGAAGCGACCCTCACGGGGCAGCAACTTCTGGTTCCGTAGCCAGGGCGGCCTGCTCTCCCTGCTCGGCATCCTGATCGTCCTCGTGGCGTGGCAGATCTGTGCCAGCACGAAGCTGGTCGATCCGACCTTCACGAGTTCGCCGGTAGAGATCGCCAAAGCGGAATACACGATCTTCCAGGACGGCACGATCTGGGGCACCTTGGGCAAGACCGGCTGGGAGCTGCTCATCGGCCTGCTGATCATCATCGTGGGTGGCATCCCGCTGGGCCTGATCATCGGCGCCAGCAACACGCTTTTCCACCTCACCAGAGGGATGATCGACATCCTCTACTCGGTGCCGTTCGTGTTGTTCCTGCCGATCATCATCTTCTGGTTCGGCATCGACAACGAGTCCCGGATCGTGCTGGTGATCTGGAGCGGCATCCTGCCGTTGATGATGAACACGATAGCCGGCGTGCGCAGTCTGGACAGTGACTATTCGCGGGTGGCCAAGGTCTTCTGCACCCCCAAGACGATCTACTTCTCGCGGGTGGCCATGCCGGCCACGGTGCCGTACATCCTGTCCGGCGTACGACTGGCCATCGGCCGGGCCCTCGTCGGTGCCATCGTGGCCGAGTTCTTCATGGGTAGCGGCGGCCTCGGCTTCTTCGTGCAACAGCAGGCCGCACAGTTCAATACCAGCGAGTCGATGGCGGGCATTGTCATCTTGGCCGTCGTCGCCATCGTACTCAACAACATCGTCGGTGGCCTCTACCGGCGATACGCCCTCTGGGCTGAGCCCCAGTAATACCGAGCCGGAAAGGGTTTTGATTGCGATGCGAAAGGGTTACTGGAGAACAGCGGCTATCGGCGCCGTGGCCTTGACGTCGATGGTGAGCGCGTGTGGTTCGTCGGGTTCATCCGGCAGCAGCTCGTCCGGCGGGGTGGATACGATCAACATCACCTACTCGGCGATCACCGCCGCATACGGCAATCTCTATGCCGAGCAGGAAGCAGGCATCTTCGCCAAGCACGGTCTGAAGGTGACCTTCAACGCCCTGCAGGGCAGCTCGGAGCTCGATGCGGCGCTGGTCAGCGGGCACAGCCAGATCGGTCTCGGCCCGGCGGTCAACAGCGCCTCGGCCATCCTCAAAGGCATTCCGCTGAAGTTCATCGACATCTCCCAGAGCACCTACAACCTGCGGCTGTGGGCGGCGCCGGGTATCACCGGCGCGGCGGACCTCCAGGGCAAGAAGGTCGCCGTCGGTGCACCCGGCACCGAGAGCGACTACGCCCTGACCGAGTACCTCAAGCAGCACAATGTCCCGAGCGACTCGGTGCAACGGGTCTACGTCGGGACCACCGCCGCCGAATACACCGCGGTCGAGACGCATGCCGCGTCGGCGACGTTCAGTGCTCCGCCGAACGATTTGACGCTGCAGAGCAAGGGTTTCAAGCTGCTGGCGACCATGACCAACACACCGAACGCGACAGTGGCCGCGGTGGTGTCGGCCAGCTGGCTGAAGGACAACATGGCCGTGGCGAAGAAGTTCTACGCGGCCGAGGTGGACGGGTTGGCCTACCTGCGGTCGCATCCGACCCAGACCAAGGCCGCCATCGTGAAGTACACCGGGATCAAGGACGAAACCCAGGTCGACGCCGCTTACCAGTTCTTCCTCGGCGTCTGGGCCAAGAGTCCGGCATTCGACAGCGCCGACCTGTCGGCGATGCAGTCCGCCTTCGCTGAGGCGGCGTCCAAGGCGAAGAAGCCCGCGCCCTCGGCCGGCGACATCCAGAAGAACTACCTCGTCGACCTCAGCGGCACCGACTGAGGTGGGAGCGCGATCGGGTGGGTGCCGCGCCACGTCGGCACCCACCCGATCGTTCCATCAGGACGATGCCCGGTATCGGGGTTCCGGCCACATCGGCAGCCGAGCAGACCGGACCCACCTCGGGTGCCGCCGGCCTCGGCGCGTTGTTCGTGATCAATTGGCCGTCGGCACCTGACTTCGATGTCCACTGAAACCCCAGTGGTAGACGGTTCAGAGGACGGCGGGCCTAGGACCGGCGAGGCGTGCCGCCCGGATCGCCATGTGCACAGGGTGGCCCCGGCTCGTGGCGTCCCCTCGGACACCGGCGACAACGCCGAGCGGCTGGAGAGCGCGCTGCGCGCCTGCTCCGGCAGCGCGAGAAATGACCGGCATCGCCGGCATCCCGGAAGAGACACGACAGGCGGACATCGACCCCGACGCGTCGGGATATCCGTTGCCGGACAACTTCCCGGGCCGCGGCTCGGGGCACGGATGGCGTGCCGCCCGCCGCGCGGACCGGCCTCAGCGGCGGCCGAGCAGCCCGGTCAGTTCGGCGAGTTGGTCGGCCTGCTCGAGCTGCCGCACGAAGGCGTAGATGTCCTTGCTCACGGCGGCGCCGAGCCTCGGTTCGGCCAGGCCGGTGAACTTCTCCTCCAGGTCGTCCCAGGGTATGCCGCCCAGCTCCCAGTGGCCCGGGGCGATGCTGATCGGTCCGCGCAGTGTGCGCCCGTCGGTCGTCGCCAGCTCCACCCAGGTCGCCCTGCGCTCCTCGGCGTCCTTGGTCAGGGATCCGTCCCGGACGACCTCGACGGTGTCGCGCAGCCGCCGCACGTCAGGCCGCTCCAGCAGGCCGGCATCGTGCACGTCGTCGTACCGCAGCCGACCCAGTACCAACGCGAGCGCGAGCATGTTCTGCAGGCTGAGCTGGGCCACCGACTTGCCGTCGACCATGTTCGCGCTGCCGGGCGCCATGCCGACCGTGATCCGGGTGATGTCGTCCGGACCGACCCTCTCGTCCCTGGCGATCCGCAGCGCGCCCGCGATGGCCGACTGCATCGGGTAGCCCACCGGGTAGTACTTGAAGCCACTGTCCATGATGCTGTACTTCGTGCCGAGGCCTTCGGTCAGCACCGAGAGGTCGGTGCGGTCGGTGCGCCAGATGTCGACCACACCATCCTCGGCCTCCAGAATGCCGTCGTGTCCTTCGAAGCCGTGCGAGGCCAGGGACGCCCCGACGACCCCGGCATAGGCTGCCTGGCCTTGGTTCATCGCCTTGCTCAT
The DNA here is from genome assembly GCA_963780635.1 of Candidatus Melainabacteria bacterium. Lineage (GTDB taxonomy): Bacteria > Actinomycetota > Actinomycetes > Mycobacteriales > Pseudonocardiaceae > DATEPR01. The sequence goes on along the minus strand of CAWACW010000010.1, from coordinate 381,516 downwards.
CTGGTTGCGCTCCGCGTAGAACGACGCGGGCACGAAGACATTCAATGTTGCCAATGCCATGGCGTGCCGCAGCTGAAGTGGTTCGAGCCCGAGCAATCGTCCGGCTCCCGCCGCGACACCGATCGCCGACAGCGGCCCGCCGTGGAAGTGGTGCACCCGCCGGATCGTGTGGCCGCCACCGAACGCCTCGACCAGTCGGCAGGCCAGGTCGTAGGCGAGCACCACCGAGTTGATCAGCTCCTTGCCGCCCAGCGAGTGTGCCTCGCACAAGGCCAGGCCGGCGGCCACCGCGGCCCCGGACGGGTGGCTCTGGGTGACGTGCACGCCGTCGAGCTGATCGGCATGGGCCGCGGTCCCGTTGACCAGCGCCGCCAGCGCGGCTGACGTCCGCGGCCCTGACCCGATGACGGTCGCCTCGGCCACGCCCCCCTGGCTCGCCACATACGCGGCCATCCGTTGACCGGCGGGCATGGTGGCGCCGAGGACCATGCAGCCGAGCTCGTCGAGGACGATCCGCTTGCAGCGGTCGACGACGTCGTCGGTCAGTGTCGCGAAATCGGTGGTCGCGCTGTAGTCGGCCAGCGTCGCGGTGAGCCGGCCGGCGCGCAGTTCGCCGGTCATGCCACACCTCCGGGCAGCGCCTTCTTCGAACGCCAGACGGTCTGCACATCGGTGAGTGAGTCGAGTGTCCACAGCCCGTTCTTGCGGCCGAGCCCGCTCCACTTGGTACCCCCGAACGGCGCGCTCGGCGTCCGTTGCCCGTGGGTGTTGATCCAGGCGTTGCCGCTCTCCAGCTGTTCGGCGACGGCCTGCGCCCGGACGGGGTCCGCCGACCACACCGACGCTCCCAGGCCATAGGTGGTGGCGTTCGCCCGCTCGATCACGTCAGCCACGTCGTGATACCTGATGATCGGCAACGCCGGACCGAACTGTTCCTCGTCGACGATGCGCGAGCCCTCCTGGACATCGGTGAGAATCGTCGTCTCGAAGAAGTAGCCGGGCCGGTCCATCGGCTTGCCGCCCGCCAGCGCTGTGGCGCCATCGGCGAGCGCGTCGGCGACCAGGCCCTGCACCCGCTCGAACTGCATGGCATTGGTGATCGGGCCCAGCTCGACGCCCTCGACCATGCCATCGCCGACCCGCACCTCCGCTGCCCGCCGGGCCAGTGCGCCCGCGATCCGATCGTGCAGCGCGTCCGGCACGTAGATCCGCTTCGGAGCCTGACAGATCTGGCCGGAATTGCGGAAGGCCAACCAGAACAACCGCTCAGCGAACGCCTCCGGATCGACGTCGTCCAGGACGATCGCCGCGTCGTTACCGCCGAGTTCCAGCAACACGCGCTTGAGGTCGGTGGCTGCGGTCCGGTTGACCAACTTGCCAGTCGCGACCGAGCCGGTGAACGAGATACTCCGCGGCACCGGGTGTTCCACCGCCCACTGCCCGAGGGGGTCGGCGCCGGAAACGACATTGAGCACACCCGCGGGCACGATCTCGCGCAGCTTCTCCCCCAGTGCCAATGAGGTGCCCGGTGTGTAGGGCGAGGGTTTGAGCACGACGGTGTTACCGGTCCAGAACGGCGGAGCGATGTTGTTGATGGCCTGTACCACCGGACCATTCCATGCGGTGATGGCCAGATTCACCCCGAGTGGCCTGCGGACCGCCTCGATGAACACGTCGTCGTCATCCTTGACCACGACCCTCGGGATCTCCAGGTCGGCGTAGAGCCGGAACGTCTGCGCCGCGTGGCGGGCCGCGTCGATGCTCAGCTTGATCGGCATGCCCTGCTCGATCGTCTGGATGTGCCCGAGTTCCTCGGCACTCTCCTCGACCGCCGCCGCGCAGGCATACATGACCTCACGACGCAGAGCGGCATCGTCGCGCCATCCGGCGAACGCCCGCTGGGCACTGTGCATCGCCTGGTCGAGCTGATCGCGATCGCAGTCGGGCACCTGGAACGCGACCTCACCTGTGGCCGGGTTGATCACGTCCAACTGGCGAGGGGATTGGAGGGCGGCGCCGTCCACAGTCATCGTGAACGGGCCCAGCATGTCGTCGTTCATGTCAGCGCGCCCCTACAGCCCGGGAACCAGCGGGAAGACGCCACCGGTGACGAACATTTCCTGCCCTGAGACGTAGGCGGCCTGGTCGGAGGCGAGGAACAGGACCATGCTCGCGATCTCCTGCGGCTTGCCCATTCGCTGCATCAGCACCTTCTTCGCCGCCTCGCCGGTGTCCATCTGCGCGCCATACAGCTCCGCGGCGCCGCGTGTGGTGTCGATGCGACCTGGGACGACGATGTTCGCGGTGACCCCGTAGGGCGCGGCCTCGAATGCGAAACCGCGCGTCATGCCGAGCAGTGCGAGTTTGCTGGAATGGACCTGCGTGCGGTGCCTGCTCCCGACGTAGCCGTGCAGGCCACCGAGGTTGACCAGCCTGCCCCAACGGCGCTCGATCATGCCAGGAAGCACTTGCTGGGAAAGGAAGAACGGCCCTTTGACATTGATACCGAAGATCTCGTCCCACAGCTCGGACGTGACATCGGCGAGTTCGCGCTGAGGCCGGATCGCGGCGTTGTTCACCAGGATGTCGACCGGGCCGAGCGCGGCTTCGATCTCCTGCACGGACCCGGCGATCGAACCCAGATCGAGCAGGTCGAGGTGGAACGACTGGGCCGCGTTGCCCGCGGCGGTGATCGCCTCGACCGTCTCCTTCGCACCCTCCTCGTTGCTCTGCCAGACGACGGCCACCTTCGCGCCCGCGTCGGCCAGCGTCTCCGCGATGGCCCGCCCGATGTTGCGCGAGCCTCCGGTCACGACGGCCACCCGGCCGGTCAAGTCGGTATCCACCCGTACCCCACTCTCGTCAGTCAGCGACAATCGGCGTGCACGATCCGCGCTTCAGCACTTCACCTTGATGTACTGGTTGGTCCAGACCTTTCCTTCGGTCGCGGCCGTTCCCGGCTGCACCTCACCCGCGAGCTGACCGACCTGGATGTCCTTCTGCCAGATGGCGGCGTCCTGCGTCGGGCACTTCGAGTACGCCTCGAGCGGGTAGGTGAAGAGCAGCGCCTTCTCCGACGTGCCGGCCAGGTTCTGCTGTGCGACGGCGGTGGCCGAGGTCGGGTTGGCGAGCAGGTCGGCCGTCGCCTCGTGGATGGCGCTGATGAGCTTGGAAAGCGTGCCTGCGTTGGCCCGCGCCCAGGTCGTGTTCGCGGCGAGGGTCAGGTTGATACCGCTGTCCGACCAGGCGGATTCGGTCCCTTCGTCGACCAGGATCACGCCCCGGCCCGCGGCCTGCATCTCGTTGGGTAGCGGTGGTCCTGCGACGAACGCGTCGATCTGGCCGGAGATCAGCAGATTCTGTTCCGCGGCGCTGGAGGAGACGGCGATCTGCTTGACCGATCGAGGGTCGACACCTTCGCTCTTCAGCAGCACGTTCTCGTGCCCGGTGATCACCGTGCTGGCTGCCCCGACCCGGGCGCCGACGAGTGCGTGCACGATGTCGGACACCGGCGATCGGGACGTCAGGTGTCGCGCGGCGGCCCAGGCCTTGTTGGCGATCAGCTCCGATGGCGTGGCGGCCGAGTACTGCGCGACCGACTCGATAGGCACGTTGCGTTTGACCGCGGCCAGCAAGGTCGTCGCATCGTCGAGGGCAACGTCGACAGAGCCGCTGGCCAGCGCGCTGGTGACGATGGCGCCCGAGCCGAGTGCCGCCGTCGTCACGTCCAATCCGTACTTCTTGAAGACCCCATTCGCCTCGCCGAGCCAGATGGGCACCTCTTCCGCGTTGGCCAGCGGGGTACCGATCTTGATCGTCGTCAGCGCCGACGAACCGCTCGAACCGGATCCGCTGCCGGACGGGGCCGGGTCACCGGAGCTGCCGCACGCGGCGAGCACACTGCCCGCGACAACGGCCAGCACTCCGATCGTGAGACGCCACTGCGAGTTGTGCCTGCTCATCCCTGCTCCCAGCTCTTCGGGCACGGCTCGGTAACGCCCGAGAGCTCGCGGATCCACGATGAGACGACGCGGATCCACAGCGGGGGCGACCACCAGTCGGCAGCAACAAGACGTAACGCAACCGTATTGGGAGGGTGTATCCACGTCAAGACAGATGCATGCAGCCGTTCGTCCCCGAGTACGGCAGTATCCACGTGTATCAGTCGGGGTTGAGATGTAGACAGAACGGTGCTGTTCGTCTCACAGTGGGGCCCGACGCGGCCGCGACCGAACCGGCGTGGCGCGGGCGAGCCGGGTCAGTTCCTCCCCCACATCCGGGCCTGCTCAGGCTCAAGCGGCGCGCAGGTGATCGTGCAGCGCTTTGGCGACCCTGGACATGAGGGCCTCGGCCTCCGGCTGGATCACGGCCGGGACCGTCGACTCGGTCAGCGCGGCCACCGCGAACGTGCGGCCGTCCTGGTGTTCCGCGACGCCTATTTCGTGGCGGAGGTTGAGCAGGGTGCCGGTCTTGGCTGACCACACGGTCGCGTCCGAGGCGAAGTCCGGGGTCAGGCGCTGGCGCAAGACGTTGTGGGACATCAGTTCCCGTACCCGTCCGCACACCGCGTCGTCGATCGCCGACGGTGTCCACAGTGCTCGTAGGAGCGTGACGAATGCCCGCGCCGAGCCGGAACTGGCCCGGGTCGTGTCCAACTGCGGGACGTGGTGGCCACCACCAGGCGTGGTGGCGCCGATGGCCAGTGACTGGGCCAGATGGACTTCGTCCGGTTCGAAGCGCTCAGCAGGAGTGTCGGCCAGCTCGCCCAGCGAGTGTCGCGCGGTGATCCCGGGGATGTCCCAGGCGCGCAGCATCGACGTCACTTGGTCTGGTGGTGTCAGCGCGAAAAGGGCATCGGAGGCGGTGCCGTCGCTGATCGCGACCGACAGGTAGAGCAGGTCGTCGATGGCGATGCGGACCGGGTGGCGGAACCTGCTCAGACCGGTGGGGCCCGGAGTCGTGGTGCGGCCGGGTGCGACGTCGATGTGGGCAGCACCATCCAGTTCGCCGGTGCGGATCCGCTCCGCGGTGGCCGCTGCCAGCGCGATCTTCACCAGTGAGGCGCTGGGAAATTCCAGGTCCGGGTCGATGCCGAGCTGCCGGCCGGTATGCAGGTCGCGGACCAGGAACGAGCCACGCAAGCCGCCGTCGGCCAGTTCGGCGCGGAGTTGGTACAGCAGCGCCGCGGTGGTCACGACTCGTCCTCCGATCGGGCGCCGAGGCAGCGGGCGATGCCCGAGCGCAGGTGGGTGCGGATGCGTTCGGCGTCCTCGCCCAGCGTGGCGGCGACGTCGAAGCCGCGGGCCAGGTCGAGCTCACCGAGGGGCCGCCAGCGCAGGTCCAGTTCCTCGGCTTGCGCCGCCGAGCACAGTAGGAAGTCCGCCGACGTGTAGACAGCGGCGACGGCGCTGGTCAGCGAGTCGGCCACAGCCACCTGTGCGGGCGGCAGACCCACCGAGTCACGCACCCGCAGGAGCCGGTCGCGCACGTGCGGCACGTCGTCCTCCTGCTGGATCCACACCCGGCGCGCGGTCCGGCCCGTGCGGCCGGCGCGCAGCGTCTCCAGGTAGATCACGTTCGCGTCCGGCTCGCCACCCGACGCCAGGCCCAGCGGCACGGTCCAGACGGCCACGTCCTCGGGCACCGAGATGATCGCGGCACGAACCTCCTGGGTGCGCACCAGTTCCGCACGTTCGCCGGGCGCGGCGGGCCGGAACTCCAGGAGGATGCCGAGCACCCGTGCGTCGGCATCGAGTTCGGCCAGCAGGCGGGTGGTGCACATGCCGGGGACGGCGAGCTGCAGCGGACGTAGCCTGGCGCGCTGCGCGTCGTGCTCCATGGCGTCCGCGAGGCGCACGAGCCGCGTGGCCGACGGGAGCATGTCGCGCCCGAACGGGGTCAGCCGGGCGCGGAAGGCCGAACGGTCGAAGAGGCGTTCGCCGAGGTGACGTTCCAGCGCGGCGACACGGCGACTCGCGACTGGCTGCGGGATGCGCGCAGCAGCCGCACCCGCCGTGAAACTGCCTGTCTCGCTCACGCTCACGAACGCCCGGCAGCTCCCGATCAGGTCCACGACGACACCATATGCCGATATCGCATCAAACAAGTCAGATGGGTCTTGGACGGCATCAACCGAGCTGGTCAGACTGCGGATACCCGGCCGCCGCACCCGGCACCCGGCTCGCCCAGCCGACCACGACCGAGAAACGGATCATGAAGATCTCCCGTCGAACCCTGGTCCTCGGCGCGCTCGCGCTCCCCTTGACCGCCTGCGCCACCCAGGTCCCACGGCGGCCGACCGCCGCACGCGCGCCCACCTCGATCACACCCACGTCCGCGCCGCACATCGACACCACCGCGGCGAACGCGCGATTCTCCGCGCTCGAGCACAAATACCGAAGCCGCCTGGGCGTGTACGCCGTCGCAACCGGCAGCGGGGCGTCGGTGGCCTACCGCGCGGACGAACGGTTCGCGTTCTGCTCGACATTCAAAGCACCGGCGGCTGCCGCCGTCCTGCACCGGCACCCACTGTCCTACCTGGACAAGTCAATCGCTATCACCAAGTCGGACGTGGACTCCATCTCACCGATCACCGAGCGGCACATCGGGTCCGACATGACCATCCGAGAGCTGTGTGACGCCGCCGTCCGCTACAGCGACGGCACCGCAGGCAACCTGCTGATGCGTGACATCGGCGGGCCGGCCGCGCTCACCGCGTACCTGCGCGGCCTCGGTGACACGGTCAGCAGAATGGACCAGTACGAACCGGGCCTCAACCGCGACGCCCCGGACGACCCGCGTGACACGACCACGCCCCGCGCGATCGCCGCCGACTATCGACAGCTCGTGCTCGGCGACGCGTTGCCCGAGGACAAGCGGGCCATCCTCACGGCCTGGCTGAAGAACAGCACCACCGGCGCGCAGGACGTTCGTGCCGGTGTGCCGAAGGGGTGGACCGTGGCCGACAAGACCGGGCACGGCGACTACGGCCGCGCCAACGACATCGCCGTCGTCTGGCCGCCCGGCGGCGCACCGCTCGTCGTCGCGATCCTGTCCGATCGGGCCGGCTACGACGCCGTAGCCCAGTACGCCATCATCGCCGAAGCGACCGAATATCTCGTCACCGTCCTGTGAGGACTAGCCGGCCGAGCGTTCCTGCTCGTCGAACTGATCGGCCTGATCGACACCGTCGAAGCGTTGCGCCCGCCTGTGGCGGACACTGGAATCGGCGACGGTCACACCGATCTGGCCGAGGGCGACCACGATCTCGCGGGGTGTCCGGTCAGGCAGCAGTTCGTCGGCCAGGTCGATGGCGGCTTCCTGGCTGGTCTCGCTGGCCCACTCCGGTGAGGTGTGCGCGGCGAGCAGGACGCTGTCGAGCATCCCGTTCGTATAGGTGTCCTCGCGGTTGGCGCGTCCGGTGGGCTGACGCCGTTCCGGCACCGGTTGGCCACGCGCGGGGCGCTCGCGTGCCTGCTCGACCAGTCGGGGCCGCTCGGTGTGTTCGGCATGTTCGGATTCGCGCTGTTCGGGTCGCTCGTCTTCGGTGACGGCGCCCGGGATGGGTGCGTCCGCGACAATCGCGGCGTGGCTGGCCGGGGTACGGCCATCGGTAGGGCGAGCGCGGCTGGTGGTGGCGCTCGGCACGGGCATCGGGACACTCGCCTCGGTCGTCGCGGGGCGTGGCCCGTCCGGCGCGCTCGGCGGGCTCGGCAGGGTCCACGGCGAGGGCAACGCGAGCGTCGCCAACTCGCCTGCGTGGCGCAGTACGGCCAGTTCGGCCAGCATCCGTTGCTGGATCCGGTCGTCGTGGGCGACGTTCGAGGCGCGGAGGGCCCTCGACAGGCGAGCGGTGCGCAGCGGTGTCCGGCCGCTCAGGGCGAGCAGGGCCACCCGGCGGGCGGCCCGTTCCCTCGTGCGTGTCAGGGCGTCGCGGTCATCGTCGGCCAGCCCCAGCCGGGACAGCGCGCGCTCCCGCATCTCGCGGGCGATGCGAGCCCAGGTCCCGGTGCGCGCCGTGGTGCGGTTGCGGATCTCGATGCCCAGCGCCAGGTGCAGCATGACCAGACTCAGCAGCGGACCGAGGGCCACCCTGGCGACCCCGTCGACCGGGCCGGACAGCAACAGCGCGGCGTACGCGGACAGCCCGCACAGCACCCAGGCGACGTTGCGGGGCGCGCCGGGAGCACCGGACCGGCCGGTGGCCGGGTCGAGGCGTCGCACATTGGCGCGCATGCCCAACGCACACGCGATCAGCGCCAGCTCGACCACCGAGAACATGACCACCCGCTCGGCGCCGGTCACGCCCAGCCGCTCACCGAAGAAACGCCACGACGTGTTCAGGCTGACCGCCAGTCCACCGGCGGAGGCCAGGTAGTAGAACCACGGTGTACCGGCGGGTAAGCGCCTTACCAGGCGCACGGCCGGTCGGACCAGCAGCAGGAACAGGATGACCGCCGCGACAAGGCAGGCGAGCAGCAGGAGTGTGCGATGGCGGGTGGCGTCCTGGACCAGGGTGGTGATCATCGGATGGCGACCTCTCGAACGTGTGTTCGTATCGATGCTGGAGTGTGCACCGCCACACCCCGGATGGTCACGCCGCCCCGCCGGGTCGGCCGACAAGCCGTGCTCGTCTCGCACGGCGACGGCTGAATCGACTGACCGGCCACTTCTCCTACCTCTGGCGCCGGGCGGTGCCGAACTTCCTGGTGGGGACGCCGACGCCGCGTCCAAGCAGTGCACCCTCGCCACCGTGCCGGCCTTCGCCCGCGTGCTCTCACCGCTGCCACCGTTCATCAAGTACTGGAGCAACCCGAAGACAGCGGCCCGGGTGATCACCCAGGTACTCACCGACGACTCGGACCGCACCGGCGTCACTACGACGAAAACGGCCGCCCGATGAACGGTTCCATGCTGGTACGCGAGCCGGAGTTCAACGAACACGTGATCGCCGACTCACGCGCTCCTCGCACAGGTTCCTGCCCGAACAGCACTCAGGCCGCTCACGGAGCCGATGTCCGCACGGCATCGTGTCGCCGTGCGCGACGCGGTCCGCACACGCGATCGCCGGCTCCGGTAACGCCGGACGCCCGAATGGTCCCGCCGTGTTCGCTCGAATTCGCGACCCTCGGCCTTGCCATCAGATCGGCGCGCATCAGTAATATTGTCAGACCATTAGTCCTAACCCAAGGAGGCTCATGTGAGCACGAAGCGACGCGCCGCGTGGCGCGCGGCGGTTCTGCTTGCGGTGGCGGTCACGACGACCGGCGTCCTCGTCGGCTGGGCAGGCAGTTCCGGGGCGGCGACCCATCCGATATCGCTGACGGCGATCGGCAAGAACGCGACGTGGACGACAATCTTCACAGGCACGAAGGCGGGCATCGAGGGCCTCACCGGCGACGACCATGGGAACGTGTACGTCGCCGAGCGCGGCGCGGGCAGTGAGCCATGCCCGGTATGGCAGATCGCGGTGGCGAACGGCAGCAGGACGCAGGTCGGCTTCGTGCCGGGACCGTGCTCGCCGAGCGGACTCGCGTTCGGACCAGACCATCGGCTGTACATCACCGGCGCGGACGCACCCGCGCTCGACCAGATCGACGTGCTGACACCAGGCGACGCGACGACGCAAGCGAGCGTCTTCGCCACCGGGGTGGCGCAGGCGAACGGCGTCGCGTTCGACAAGCACGGCAACCTGTGGGCGACCGACGGCAACAACAAGCAGGGCATCGTCTATCGAGTCGGCCGGGCCGGCGGCGCCGCGTCCGAGGTGTTCCGGGTGCCGCCGATGGCCAACTCCATGGGCGTCGGCCGGCAGAACGGAACCCTTCAGGGAACCACGCCGACGAATGCGCCGAACCCGCAGGACATCGTCGCGAACGGAATCGTGTTCACCCGTGACGGCCAGATCGTGGTGGCCGACACCGCTCGGGGCGCGCTGTGGAAGGTACGGCTGGACAGCAAGGGCAACGTCACGAGCCCAACCGGCTGCGACCAGACGTACACGGCCGACACGCTGTGCCTCGACGACGTGTTCGCCGACAACCCAGCCATGGAAGGCGCCGACGGCATCGCTCTCGACACTGCCGGCCGGGTGTGGGTGGACGCGAACGAACGTCAGGCGATCGTCGTCGTGGCAGCGAACGGCACCGCGACGGAGTTCTTCCGCAACCCGGTCGACGCGACCACCGGTCGGCGTAACAACGGCCCACTCGAGAACCCCACGAGCCCGGTATTCCTGGGCCGGACGCTGTGCACCACGAGTTCCGACGGCAACCGGCGCGACAACTTCCCCAACTCCGGCGGCGAGGTCACGAATACGGGCAAGATCTCGTGCCTCGACCAACATCTCGATGTGCCGGGGGTCAGCTTGCCCGTTCGATAACGCGGCCTTTGGTCAAGAGAGCACCGACATCGGCGGTGGGCGGCAAGTGCCCACCGCCGATGCCATTCTTATGGGCTCGGGTGACTGCCTCGACTCAGCGGAGGTTCGACTACGACGTCGACAGGACGACGGTTGGCCGGCAGCGGCCAGGAACCGACCGGGGACTACTCGTTGCGGTGAACTCGATCAACGAACTGACCTGCGGCGTCGGCGAGTGCGGGTCCGGCACCGACGAGCGGGCTAGAGTATGTGGTCTGTGGATCATCGACGGCAGCGAGGCGATCCGGCTTCGCAGGCGTGCGATCACTGAGCTTGGCGGCGACCGAGCAGAAGGAGGAATGCGTGAGCCTCGACCTGGAGACCGCTCGGTCCATGATCGCCGCCACTCGGGCTGCCGGGCGCACGCTGGGCCTGAAGCCGCTCACCGTCGTCGTACTCGACTCCGGCGGCCACCTCGTCGCGGCCGAACGGGAGGACGGCGCATCGATGAGCCGATTCGAGATCGCCCGCGGTAAGGCCTACGGCGCGCTCGCCCTCGGGCTCGGCTCCCGGGCCCTCATGACCAGAGCGGAGCAACAGCCCTACTTCATCGCAGCCGCAGGCGCGGCGATCGGCGGCCAGCTGGTGCCCGTGCCCGGCGGTGTCCTGATCCGCGACCAGGCGGCCGGTCTGCTCGGCGGCATCGGTGTCTCCGGGGACAGCTCGGACAACGACGAGCAAGCCGCCCTCGCCGGCATCGAAGCTGTCCAGCTCGTCGGCGAACCCGGCTGATGTTCCGCTGACGCCTGGCTCCCGACCACAAGCAGCACCGCTCCCCCGCCGGCTCCGCCGGCCGGCCCTGCGATCATCGGCGCGCACTGGGCTGTCCGTTGTGACCGAATCGATCACCCGTACAGTGCTGGCCGACATCGCGCTGGCACAGGCCAAGAACATCGAGCGGATCGAGACCCGGCGCATCCGCATACCTGCCGGCCTGCACATCCACGACTGCCGGTGGTCGGCAGCATCGTCGAGGGTTCGGTCGCCTACCAGGTCGAGGGCGAACCCGTTGTCGTGCTGACGCCAGGTGACGGGTTCTACGAGGCCGAGGGCGCCCGCATCGCCCGGTTCGACGCACTCGACGGCGAGGTCACGTTCGTCGCCCATTTCCTGCTCTCGGCGGGACAACAACCGGAACTGGACTTTGCCCAGGTCACGGACGGTGCTTGTTGCTCTGCCCGACGTGACATACCCGAGGCAGGCACCGCGCGGCTGGTGCAGGGCTACTCGTCCTCCACGCCCCGTTGCCGTCCGCCGGTGAGCCGGGCGCGCAGTTCGCCCACGAACGCGTCGTTGTGGTGGCTGAGGTGGTCCAGGTCGACCTCGTGTGGGATGGCGTCACCGGATTCCCGGTCCAGCAGGTACCGGATGGTCTCCTCAGCGACGCGATCGGTGTCCACATCGGGCACCAGCAGATCCTCCAGGAACGCCGGCGACATGGTCACCTTGTGGTGCGTGGTGTCATTGCCGTCGTGCACCGTGGCGCCGTACGCCAGGTGGCCAATCCGCATGACATCGACCCGCTCGCTCATCATGTTTGCCTACCACGTCCGGCCGAACCGGGAAAGTCGACCGAGACGGCACGCGTGGTGAGCGAGGATGGTGCCCGAGGCGCACACCAAACGCGATCTTCGCCGGTGAGCCATCAGGGCCTTGATCGCCCCTGAGATCTACACGGAACAGCCGCCGGACTGCTGAACATGATCAGCACCGGCGCTTCGGTGGAGACGCAGGCGGGCCGCCCGGTGGGGTGACCGGGCGGCCCGCATGGTTTGTCAGGTGTTCAGAACATTGTCGGTCAGGACACGGGGATGGTGACCGGACCGAAGCTGGCAGCCGAGAGACTGTCCAGGTCCTGCAGCTGAGGACCGGAGGCCAACAGCGGCTGCTTGTACTCGACGGTCACAGCGTCGTCGACGGCCAGGGCCGCACCGCCGAGCGTCAGCGACACGACCGCCTTGTTCGGCGGGCTGTCGTCCTTCACAGCCACGGCGGTCACGGCGCGACGCACACCGTCGACCGTGACGACGAACCTGCCGACGGCCGGGATGCCCGGCGCGACCGCCAGCATTTCCTGGTCGAACACCATCGACACGACGTGCGTGCCGCCAGGGGCCACGTTGGTGCCGGTCAGTGCCGGGGCGGTGTCCGGCTTGCCCGCCGGGTTCAGCGGGTCAGGCGTCGTGGTGCCGTTGTGGTCGGTCCAGAAACCCTCGGCGGTACAGGTCAGCGGCGACGGGCTGGTCCGCGTGGCCACGTAGGTGAAGCCGTGGGTCACATTCGGGGTGTCGTCGATGGTGGCCGTGGTGGTGAAGCCGAGGTCGAGCGCACTGAACGCCAGCGGCTGGATCGTGTCCGGGACCAGGTCGATCGGATCGCCCAGCCGACCGCCCGTCGTGGCGTCGTATTCCTGCTGCGTGGCCTGCAGCGACCAGACGTCGGTCGGGTCGGTGCTGATCTCACTGATGCTGACGCTGAGCGAGCCGGCGACCTTCTCCTGGAGGCTGAGCGTGCCGCCACAGCTGTCGAGGACGTTGAGCACGGACGCGCGGCCCCCGAGCCCCCCGCCGCCGCCGAGGCCGCCGCCTCCGCCGCCACCTCCACCAACGCCGCCGCCGCCGAGGCCCCCGCCGCCGCCTCCGCCGCCAGCAGCAGCGCCGCCGCCGCCAGTGCCGCCGCCGCCAACGCCGCCCTTGGCGGACGCGGTCCCTTCGGCGATCAGGGTCGCGCCTGCGCCGGCGATGATGACCGTGGCGGCCACCACAGCCAATTTCCGTGTGAGCTTCATATTCTTCCTACCTTCGTATGCCTTGATCGCCTCGCAGCACCGTGATGCGCGGTGGCGGCATCTCCGATGGCGTGCGACAGCCTTCGACTCGAAATGGTTCGGATGAATCCGTATTTCTGGTGTCTCGGCGAACCCGCTGGGTCAGTCACGGCAACTGCGATCGATGCGAGCCCGAGCCTGGCTTTGGCGCTGGCGGTAATCCTGTACGGACGGAAGACCCGGGGCCTCCTGGCAGGACTTGCAGACCGACGAGGATCCGGGCGGACGGCGCTCCGCTTACGGACGGTCGGGTGACGGGCCGCTGTGCCCCGCAGTGCCATGGTCAAAGTTTGTCGATCAAAAGGCGCACCAGGTATTGGACGTTGGTACTAGGCCGCGCATGCGCCCTCGGTAGGCCTACTGAATCACCGGGCGGCGGGTCGGCGGCCTGAGCAGGTCTCGCAAGCCTGGTTAGGACAGTCGCGGTGGGCGCGCAGGACACGGATCCGGCACCGGACCTCGACCGGCCGAGTCCGCCGCAACCCGACGGCCAGCCACGCCCGTGGTTCAGCTCGTCCATCCGGGCCGCCTGCTCCGCGCACGGCAGCCGGGCAGGTGACACGGGCTCTACCTGCCCGGCTGCCGTATTGGAGCGGGTGTGCGCCGGATGACGAGTTCGCCCAGATAGTGCTGTGTGTTGGGCGCCCGGACATCTCGGGGCCAACTGGAACACAATGCTCTCCGCCGGAGGCACAGTCGCGGACGTGGCGCGCCGCGTGGCCCGCGATAGCACAATCCGTGAGATTGCGGTAGCCCAATCCGGTCGATCGATATCCCCTCACTGCGGGCTGGTGCCAAGGTCCAATAGACAACGGCACGACAATCGGTTTGGCACTGTCTCGTGCCGCGTCCGCAGCCCGGCGAACTTCGAGAGCCTGATCCCGACGGACTCGCTGCGGGCTCCACGTACGTAACTCGCCGGCGCTCGCGAACAGGTGCCGGTTCCGCCGACGCCAACGGGACGATCGCCGAGGGCACTGTCCCGAGGCCGGAGGCAGATCCTCCGGGCTCGACGGGCGCGGCGCACGCCCGTCCACTGCCGACTTATAACGCACCGGAGGGCTTGCGGCAAGACCCGGGTCGTGCCGCGGCATCCCCGGCCGAGGCCGGGACCTGCGGAAATGGGGCTGGCGAAGTGCGTGCGTTGTCGTCGACGACCGGGCACGTGGCGAACGACCGGGCGGGGCGTCGCCAGTGGTGGACGCCGACGTGATCGTCGCCGGTGCCGGTCCGACCGGCCTGACGTTGGCCGGCGAGCTGTGCCTGGCCGGGGTGCGACCGCTGGTACTGGAACGGCAGCCGCAGCTCAGAGACGCCGAAGGCCTACGGTCCGGGTGGGCAGATCCGGCGACCGCCCAAGCACCGAACGCTCGACCAGACCGGCGATCGAACATCACCGGGATGCCCTGCCAGCGGGCAGCACACGATGTACGGGGAGGGTCGACTCACCGATGCCGCGGTGCCCGAACGGTCAGTGTTTGGCCGCGCGGTTGGCGCGGAGGAACTCGCGGTTGAGCGTGGCGATGCTGGCCAGCGGGATTCCTTTGGGGCAGGCCGCCACGCACTCCCCGCTGTTGGTGCAGCCGCCGAAGTCTTCGGCATCCATGGTCTGGATCATGTCCAGCACCCGTCGTTCGCGTTCGGGGGCGCCTTGTGGCAGCAGGCTCAGGTGGGTCACCTTCGCCGATGTGAACAGCGTCGCCGAACCGTTCGGGCACGCCGCGACGCACGCGCCGCAACCGATACAGGTGGCGTTGTCGAAGGCGGCGTCCGCATCGGCCTTCGGTACCGGGGTGGCATGTGCTTCCGGGGCGCTGCCGGTCGCCGCCGTGACGTAACCGCCTGCCTGCACGATTCGGTCGAACGCCGACCGGTCGACCACCAGGTCCTTGATGATCGGGAAGGCCTTGGCCCGCCAAGGTTCCACGTCGATCACGTCACCGTCGCGAAAGGCCCGCATGTGCAGTTGGCACGTTGTGGTCTGTTCGGGACCGTGCGCCCGGCCGTTGATCACGACGCCACACGATCCACAGATGCCCTCACGGCAGTCGTGATCGAACGCGACCGGCTCCTGGCCTTCCAGGATCAGCCTTCCGTTGAGCACGTCGAGCATCTCCAGGAAAGACATGTCCGGACCGATGTCGTCGACCTGGTACTCGACCATCCGCCCCGTCGTGTCCGGGCTCTCCTGTCGCCAGATCCTGAGGGTGAGCTTCACGTGTAACTCCGCTGAGCTGGGTGAACGTAGGCGAATTCGAGGCTTTCCTTGTGCAGCACGGGAACATCGCCCGTGTACTCCCACGCCGCGACATGACTGAAGTGCTCGTCGTCGCGTTGGGCCTCGCCGTCGGGAGTCTCGTGCTCCTCACGGAAGTGGCCACCGCACGACTCCTCGCGTACGAGCGCGTCGAGCAGCATCAGCTCCGCGAACTCCAGGAAGTCGGCGACGCGATTGGCCTTCTCCAATTCCTGGTTGAGCTGCGCCCCGGTGCCGGGCACCACCACGCGTTGCCAGAACTCCTCACGCAGCGACGGGATCCGGCCCAGTGCCTTGCGCAGGCCCGTCTCGTTCCTGGCCATGCCACAGTGGTCCCACAGCAACAAGCCCAGCTCCCGATGGAACGAGTCGACCGTGCGGTCACCCCGCACCGCCAGCAGCTTCGCGAGCCGCTCGGTGACTTCAGCCTCGACCTGGGTGATGACCGGGTGATCCGGTGCGACATCGCCGAAGCCGCCTTGGGCTATGTAGTCGTTGACCGTCGTGGGCAGCACGAAGTAACCGTCGGCCAGACCCTGCATCAGCGCGGACGCGCCGAGCCGATTGGCACCGTGGTCGGAGAAGTTCGCCTCCCCGATGACGAACAGGCCCGGAATCGTGCTCTGCAGGTCATAGTCGACCCACAGCCCACCCATCGTGTAGTGGATCGCCGGATAGATCCGCATCGGCACCTCGTACGGGTTCTCCGCTGTGATGCGCTCGTACATCTCGAACAGGTTGCCGTACTTCTCGGCGATGGCCCTGCGGCCCAGACGCGCGATGGCGTCGGCGAAGTCCAGGTAGACGCCCAGGCCACCGGGGCCGACACCGTAGCCCGCGTCACACTGGTTCTTCGCGGCCCGCGATGCGATGTCGCGCGGCACCAGGTTGCCGAAGCTGGGATACATCCGCTCCAGGTAGTAGTCGCGTTCGCCCTCCGGGATGTCACCAGGGGGCCGAGTGTCGCCCTGCCGTTTCGGCACCCAGATCCGGCCGTCGTTGCGCAGTGACTCACTCATCAACGTCAGCTTCGACTGGTGCTCGCCGGAGCGCGGGATGCACGTGGGATGGATCTGCGTGTAGCACGGGTTGGCCAGGTACGCGCCGCGTTTGTGCGCACGCCAGATCGCGCTCGCGTTGGAGCCCTTGGCGTTGGTGGAGAGGTAGAACACGTTGCCGTAGCCGCCGGTGGCGAGCACGACAGCGTCCGCGAGATGTGTCGTCACCTCACCGGTGACCAGGTCGCGCGCGACGATGCCTCGCGCGCGGCCGTCGATCACGATGAGGTCGAGCATCTCCGTGCGCGGATGCAGTTCGACGTTGCCCGCGTCTATCTGCCGCGACAATGCCTGGTAGGCCCCGATCAGCAGTTGCTGGCCGGTCTGGCCCCGTGCGTAGAAGGTGCGCTGCACCTGCACGCCACCGAACGATCGCGTGTCGAGCAGGCCGCCGTACTCGCGCGCGAACGGCACACCCTGTGCCACGGCCTGGTCGATGATCTGACCGGACACCTCCGCAAGCCGGTACACATTGGACTCCCGCGAGCGGAAGTCACCGCCCTTCACCGTGTCGTAGAACAGGCGGTGCACCGAGTCGCCGTCGTTGCGATAGTTCTTGGCCGCGTTGATGCCGCCCTGCGCGGCGACCGAGTGCGCGCGTCTGGGCGAGTCCTGGAAGCAGAACTGGACGACGTGGTAGCCCTGCTCGGCCAGTGTCGCGCCGGCCGAACCCCCCGCGAGGCCGGTGCCGACCACGATCACGCGGTGCTTGCGCCGGTTCGCCGGGTTCACCAGCTTGGCCTCGAACTTGCGCTTGGCCCAACGATCCTCGATGGGGCCCTCGGGTGCCTTCGCGTCGGCAATGGACGTGCCCAGTAGGTATTCGAGCATGTCAGCTCACCAGTCCTGTCATCACGCCGACGGGTATCAAGACGAAACCCGCCGTGATCAGGAACGCCAGCGCCGAGCCGACGGCCTTGATCGTCCTGTCCCTGGACGGCCGGTTGATGCCCAGTGTCTGCGTCGCGCTCCAGAAGCCGTGATTGATGTGCAGCCCCAGCGCCAGCACGGCGACAATGTAGATCAGGTTGACCCACCAGACCTGGAAATCGACGACGACGTTGTGATACGGCCTGTTCGCCTCGAAGTCCCGATTGACGACGCCCGCAGTGAGATCGAGCAGGTGCCACACGACGAACAGGACGAGGATCACACCGCCCCAGCGCATCGTGTGGGTGGCGAACGTCGCCTTGGGACGCTGACCGTGCACGTACCGCACGGGCCTGGCCTTTCGGTCGCGTGCGGACAGCTGGACCGCCGCCACGATGTGCGCGGCGACGGCGATCAGCAGCAGCGCCCGCTGGATCCACAGGTACCACGCGTAGTGCAGCAGCGGCTCGCCGATCGTGCGCAGCCACGCGGCGTAGCCGTTGAAGTCGGCCGCGCCGAAGAAGATCTTCAGGTTCCCCAACATGTGCGCGAGCAGAAACAGCACGAGCACCAGTCCGGAGACCGCCATCACGACCTTCTTGCCGATCGTCGACGCCCAGAAGGTGCGCGCCGCCGACCGCTTGCCAGGCCCCACGTCAACCAACACGAACCCGACGCTAGACACGGATCTAACAGAGGGCAAACACAGGACGGCTCTCGTTTTCAGAGGCATTGGCTATGATGGGTAGGTGCAGTTCCACCAACTCGCCTACTTCGTGGCCGTCGCGGAGACCCGTCACTTCACCCATGCCGCAGAACAAATGCAGATCGCGCAGCCCTCGCTGTCGCAACAGGTGCGGGCACTGGAGCGCGACGTCGGCGCGAGCCTGTTCCACCGGATTAGGGGCAACGTCACACTCACCGAGGCAGGCGAGACACTGCTGCCGATCGCGCGGCGCATCCTCGCCGAGACCGAGACGGCGTACCGGGCGATCCGCGAACTGGACGAGTTGGGCAGGGGCCGGGTGCGACTGGGCGCGACGCCGAGCCTGTGCACCGGTCTGCTGCCGACGATGCTCGCGACGTTCCGGCGTGACTATCCGGGCATCGAGCTGGTCATCCGGGAGAGTGGTTCACGCGACCTGCAGGCGGAGTTGTCCGACGGTTCGTTGGATCTCGCGATCATCGTGGACTCCCGGTTGCGCGACGATCAACTGCTGTCCACCTCACCCCTGCTCACCGAGGAACTTGTGGTGATCTCCGCCAAGGGCTCGCCCGCCCCCGCGAACGGCGCCCGGATGCCGATCCGCGCGCTCAAGGACCGTCCGCTGGTGATGTTCCGGCGTGGCTACGACCTCCGTGACGCGACGGTGGCAGCCTGCCGCGCGGAGGGTTTCGAGCCGACATTCGCGATCGAGGGCGGCGAGATGGACGCCGTGCTGGAGTTCGTCAGCGCCGGGATCGGGCTGGCGGTAGTGCCCAGCACGGTCGTCGGCGACCGTTTCCGCACGACGCGGTTCAACGCGCCCGGCCTCAACCGCACCGTACAACTGGCATACCGGCGCGACGTGGAACCGACGCGCGCCGTGCGGGCCCTGCGGGACGCGATCATGACCTCACTCGGCGACGCGGCGCGGCACAACCGCCTGCCGTTCGGCACGAAGGCGTTGTTCGACCGGACGTGACGACGCCGCCGGTGCCCAGCCGGCGGTGAGAGAAGCACCGCGCCCGCGTGCCCGGCCGTGGTCACCGCGTGTGCGCCAGCACCGCGTGTGCGACCGCCGTCGGGATCCAGGCCGGATCACCGGCGCCGCGAACCTCGACCGTGACGGCACGATCCCCGATCGGCGCCACGTGGATGGTGCGGCCCGGCATGAGCCCGATCGCCTTCAGTTCGATCAGCACCCCGATGTCCCACTGCACGCGTTCGCCGATACTGCGGATCTCCACCCTGCCGCCGCCCCATCGGGCCACTTCGTCCACCCGAACCAGCTCCGGGCCCGGTGGCGCGGCCGCGTCGCCGGCATCGAGCTTGTCGAGGCCAGGGATCGGGTTGCCGTACGGCGAGGTGGTGGGGTTGCCGAGCAACCGCACGAGCTTGCGTTCGACGGCTTCGCTCATCACGTGCTCCCAGCGGCATGCCTCGCTGTGCACGTTCTCCCATTCCAGGCCGATCACGTCGACCAGCAGGCGCTCGGCGAGGCGGTGCTTGCGCATGACCGCGACCGCGAGTTCGCGACCGTTGCCGGTCAGTTCGAGATGGCGGTCGGCGGCCAGCAGCAGCAGGCCGTCGCGTGCCATGCGGGCCACGGTCTGGCTGACCGTGGGGCCGCGCTGCCCCAGCCGCTCGGCGATCCGGGCCCGCAACGGCACCACGCCCTCTTCCTCCAGCTCGTAAATGATCCGGAGGTACATTTCGGTCGTGTCGACGAGGGCGTTCACACCGGTCCCCTGACGTCCTTCCGTATCCCGGCGGTGGCGCGGCGGAGCGACCAGCCCGGCGCGGCGATGACGCACACGGGCAGCAGCCACCAGGTGTTCACCCCGGCCGCGTGGACCAGCAGCCCTGTCAGCGCGAGGGCCGCCACCACGACGGCCGCGACGCGCCGGTCGTCGCCGATGACGAAGTCGTACCAGAAAGCGCCGATCGACTTGAGCCGCTGCACGAGCTGACCACCTTTTCACCGGAGCGCGCCACCGAGCTGCTGCCCGGGCGTGGAGCTGACGAGCGGGGCGCCGACCACCAGCCGCGGCGCCGTCAGCGACGGCAGTGCGATCGTCGGCCCGAGCGCCGCCACGATCGGGCCGGCACGACCAGAGCCGCCGCCATGCCCTGGCAGGTCGACCGCCACTCGCGGGCCAGGCCGGCGGCAAGGACGATGGTCCGCCGCCACAGTGCAGGCGCCGAAGACGGTCAGGATCAGCGGAAACGCAGTCATGGTGCCGCCACCGGGGCGGGGAGGATGTTGTGGGTGCGCCGGAACACGTTGGCGGGGTCATAGCGCCGCTTGACCGCCGCGAGACGCCGGTAGGTGTCCGGCGGGTAGGCGAGTGCGACGTCCGCGGGGTCCGCCGAGCCGAGGAAGCCGACGTAGGCACCCGAGCCCAGGGCGGCCAGCCGCGACCACCGGTTCAGCGCCTGGTGCGGCATGCCGGGCGGCGCTGCCTCGGGCACCAGGAAGGCCGCGGTGACCATGACTTCGGCGTCCCGGTGGGCGAAGGCGGTCGCGTCCCGGCTGACGCGGGCGGCCGCGCCGCCCATGCTGCGCAGCGAGACCGCCGCCCCGCCGCCGGTGAACAGTCCGTCGACGGCGGCGATACGCGCGTCGTCCAGCGCGCTCAAGAAGGTGTTGCGCAGCTCCATGCGCAGCCCGGGCGGCAACGGGCCCATGTCCTCGAGCACGTCGACGTAGGGCATGGCCCTGATGTCGTCGCAGGTGACCGGAGCGAGCGCGCGGAACGGCCGTAGCGCCGCCGCCGCATCGCCGTCGTCCGGGCCGGAGTGGCAGCACACCAGCGTGACGCCGCTGGGCTGCCCGGGCACCGCGGGCATGAGGTTGAGCGTCGTGGTCAGCTTCTCGTCGCCGGCCCGCATCAGATCGCGCCAGCCCGCGATGAACCGCGGCAGGTCGTCGGCCTGGTAGCTGATCGCTCCGAAGTGCACGGTGGTGACCGGCTCGGCGATGAAGTCGAAGCTCAGCACGACGCCGAAGTTGCCTCCGCCGCCACACAGCGCCCAGAACAGGTCGGCGTGCTCCACGGCGTCCACGTTGATCAACCGCCCGTCCGCGGTGACCACCTGCGCCGCCACCAGGCTGTCGATGACCAGCCCGTATCGGCGGACCAGCCAGC
Source organism: Candidatus Melainabacteria bacterium (assembly GCA_963780635.1). GTDB lineage: Bacteria > Actinomycetota > Actinomycetes > Mycobacteriales > Pseudonocardiaceae > DATEPR01. Next base: position 360,232 of record CAWACW010000010.1, on the reverse strand, counting down.
CGATGCCGCCGCCCAGCGTCAGTCCGCCCACACCGACCTGATTGGTGTCTCCCGCGGTCAGCCCCAGCCCGTGTGGGCTCAAAGCCGCGGCCACCGCGCCCCAGGTCGCGCCCGCGCCGACGCGGACGAGCCCGGAGGCCGGGTGCACCAGCCGCACATCGCTGATCCGCCGCAAGTCGATGAGCATGCCGTGCGTGTTCGTGCTCAGTCCCGCCATGCTGTGCCCGCCGGACCGCACCGTCACGGCCAGTCCTGCATCGGCCGCGTGGCGCAGCGCTGCCGCCACCCCGGCCGCGTCGCGGGGCCGGACCACCACGTCAGGGGTGCCGTCGGCGAACAAGATCGCCGCGGACTCGGCGTAGCCGTCGTCCCCCGGCACCAGCACCTCCGCGACCACGCCGAGCGCGGCCGGCACCGGCGAGGAACGTCTGCCACTCGATGTCTGTGTCATAGGGACGATGGTGTCGATCCGGGAGGCACTCTGTCGTCGGGCACAGGGCCTGCTTTTCGCCTGGTCAGCAGGGACACAGCCGGCCGCCCCGGTACTACCGGCGGAGTAGTCCGCAATGCCTCCGGTGGGAGGATGCGTCCGCGGGGCCGGCTCGTATCCTCGGCAGCATGCGAACCGATCGCGACCTGCGCAGGCTCTACGGGGCCGGATGGCTCATTTCCGCCGGCGTCATGCTCGTCGCCGCCCGCATCTGGCAACTGCACCTGCGCGAGGTGGAGCAGCGCGCCGAGGAGGCGGAGCGAACCAAGGACGAGGCCGCCAGGCGCAGGGCCGTGGAGGAGCGCCTGCGCATCGCACGGGAGCTGCACGATTCACTCACGCACAGCATCTCGGTGATCCAGGTGCAGGCCGGTGTCGAGGTGCACCTGGCAGGCAAGCGCGGCGATGAGGTGCCGCCCGCGCTGCTGGCGATCCAGGAGGCGAGCGCGGACGCCGCCAGGGAACTGCGGGCCACGCTCAGCGTGCTGCGCACCAGCGAGGACGGCGACAGCAGCGGCCTCGGCCAGTTGGAGGGCCTGGTGGCACGGGCTCGCACGGCCGGCCTGTCGGTCACCGTGACGGTGACCGGCACGCGGTGCCGGCTCCCACAGGACGTCGACCAGGCGGCCTACCGCATCGTGCAGGAGGCGCTCACCAACGTCTCCCGGCACGCCGGGGGCGCGGGCGCCACGGTCCAACTGCGCTACCGCCCGGGCGAATTGACCGTCCAGGTGGACAACCCCAGCGACGTCCCCAGCGCCCAGTCGGCAGGCCAGGGGCTCGGCCTGATCGGTATGCGGGAACGGGTGGCCGCGCTGGGTGGGCGCCTGCACGCCGGACCGCAGGAGGACGGCGGCTTCCGGGTGCGCGCCGACCTGCCGGTGCGGGCCGCGTCGTGACCGGTGAGGACGGTGACCTGATCCGTGTCCTGCTGGCCGATGACCAGGCGCTGATCCGCAGCGGGATCCGCGCGCTGCTCGATGCCGAGGACGGCATCGAGGTGATCGGCGAGGCCGCCGACGGGCAGCAGGCGATCGCGCTGGCTGTGCGGCACCGCCCGGACATCGCACTGGTCGACATCCAGATGCCGGTGCTCGACGGCATCGAGGCCACCCGGCAGATCGTCGCCGACCAGCGGCTGGCCGGCGTCCGCGTCGTCATTCTCACCAACTACGGGCTCGACGAACACATCTTCCGCGCGCTGCGGGCGGGCGCGAGCGGCTTCCTGCTGAAGGACACCCAGCCCGCCGATCTGCTCCAGGCGCTGCGAGTGGCCGCGCGCGGTGACGCGCTGCTCTCCCCCTCGGTCACCAGGCGGCTGATCAGCGAGTTCGTCGCCCGGCCACCGGACGTGCTGGCCGCGGCGGGGATGGAGTCGCTGACCAACAGGGAACGCGAGGTCGTCGCGCTGGTCGCTCGCGGGCTCAACAACGACGAGATCGCCGAAACGATGGTGCTCAGCCCCGCCACCGCGAAGACCCACGTCAGCCGGGCGATGATCAAGCTCGGTGCCCGCGACCGCGCCCAGTTGGTCGTGTTCGCCTACCAGAGCGGTCTGGTGAGCCCCCGTGAGCCGAGCCCGCCCCGCTAGAGGCAGCGGGTCCGGGAGATCATCGACAGATCGGATGCGTCCGACTGCGCTGCGGCGTCCGCTCGCCGTCTGTCTGGCGATTCGACCCTGGCGTAGCCCAGGAACAGGATGCCGCCGACCACGGTGACGACGATCCACATTCCGTCGTCCGGCGATTCGTCACCGACCCGATCAGCGACGCCTGCCGGGCCGGACCGAGCGATGTCCGAGCCGGTCGGTGGGAGCGGGTCGCGCGGTCGCGCGGCGCGCGGCCATCGGCTGACGTCGGTCCCGACCCCTTGGCGGTCGGCCTGCGCGGGTCACCAGACCGTGCGATGCTGACCAATCCTGGTGGGACGACGAGACGCCACGGGCAATGCTTTTTCGGAAAGGGAAGGCATGGCACGAGACCGGACGGACTTCTGATGTGGGCCGGCAACTTGGTGCTGCGTACGGCTGCGCAGGCAACCGGGGACGTCGTTCCGGCCCGTGCGCAGATGGCGACCACATTGGGATTCCACATCATCCTGGCTTGCGTGGGGATCGCCTTTCCGACTCTCGTGCTGCTCGCGGAGTACATCGGGCGGCGGCGGCGCAACGAGGCAGCGCTCCTGCTCGCCCGGCGCTGGTCGCAGGCCATGGGGGTGCTGATCGCGGTGGGTGCGGTGACCGGCACCGTGCTCTCGTTCGAGATGGGCCTGCTGTGGCCGGGGCTGATGACCCGGTACGGGGCGGTGCTGGGCATCCCGTTCGCCGCTGAGGGCCTGTTCTTCTTCCTCGAGGCCATCTTCGCCGGCATCTACCTGTACGGCTGGCATCGACTGTCCGGCTGGGCACACTTCTGGTCCGGGGTGCCCATCGCGGTCAGCGGGATCTTCGGCGCGATGTCGGTGATCGCCGTGAACTCGTGGATGAACCAGCCGACCGGCTTCACCGAGGCGAACGGCCACATCACCTCCGTCAACGCCTGGCAGGTCTACTTCAACCCGGCGGCACTGTACGAGATGCCGCACATGATCTTCGCGGCCTACATGGTCACCGGGTTCACCCTCGCCGCGGTGTACGCGGCCGGCATCCTGCGTGGCCGGCGCGACCGCTACCACCGCGCTGGGTTCGCCATCGCGTTCGTCCCCGCCGCGATACTGACTCCGGTCCAGATCTTCGTCGGCGACACCGCGGCCCGTGCGATCGCGCGCGACCAGCCGGTGAAGTTCGCGGCGATGGAATACGTGACCCACACGTCGCGCAACGTCGGGGAGTGGCTCGCCGGGGTCTACGTCAACGGGCACGTGTACGCCGGGGTGAACATCCCGTACCTGGACTCACTATTGGTGGGCTTCCGTCCCAGCACCGTGGTCGTCGGGTGGGACAGCGTTGCGCCCAGCCAGCGGCCACCGGTCGTCTGGCTGATCCACCTGTGCTTCGACGTCATGGTGGGGCTGGGCTTCCTGCTGCTGCTGGCCGGGCTGTGGGCGCTCTACGCGTGGTGGCGGCATCGCCGCCTACCGGAGCAGCGGCTGTTCTGGCAGCTCGGTGCGGTCTGCGGGATAGCGGCGATCGTGGCCATGGAATGCGGGTGGGTCGTGACCGAGGTCGGCCGCCAGCCGTGGGTGGTCTACCGGTTGCTGACCACCGCGGACGCGGCCACGAGCAACGGCGGTGTCCTGACCAGCCTGGCCTTCGTGGTCATCATGTACGTGGTGCTCGGGGCCGCGACGATCGCCATCCTGCGGCTGCTGGCCCGGCGCTGGCATCGCGACGACGACCCGGACGCCGCTGTCCCCTACGGTCCACCACCCACGGTCCTGGAGCGGCCGGCAGGCCCGATGGAGCCGTGATGGCCGATGCCGTGGGGGCCATCCTGCTGGCCTGCGTCACCTTGTACGTCGTCCTGGGAGGCGCGGACTTCGGCGGCGGCCTGTGGGATCTGCTGGCAGGCGACACGGCTCGCGGTCGTCGCCCGCGCGCACTCATCGACGAGTCGATCACGCCGGTGTGGGAGGCCAACCACGTCTGGCTGGTCTTCGACCTCGTCATCTTCTGGACCGCGTTCCCGCGCGCGTTCACCGCGGTGATGAACACGCTGGCGCTGCCGATCTGGCTCGCGCTGGCCGGGATCGTGCTGCGCGGCGCGGGGTTCGCGTTCCGGAAGGAACTCGACCGGCTGCGGTGGGAGCGCGCGGCCGGTGCGGTGTTCGCCTTCTCCTCGCTCATGACACCGTTCTTCATGGGCACCGTCATCGGCGCCATCGCGACCGGGAGCGTGCCTGCCAACTCCACTCACGCCAGCTGTGTCGGCGTGGACGAGCCCCACGGCCCTGCTCGCCGGCTTCCTGTTCGTCGCCGCGTGCGGCTACCTGGCCGCCGTCTACCTGGTCGGCGAGGCGACGGCCCGCGGTGACCAGCGGCTGCGGGTGTACTTCGCGCTGCGGGCCCGGGTGGCCGCCGTGCTGGCCGGAGCACTGTCGCTCGCGGCGCTGTTCGCACTGCGAACGTCGGATCCAGCGGAGTTCGACCGCCTCACCGGCCGGGCGCTCCCGCTGGTGGTGCTCGCCGGGGTGTGCGGGTTGGCGGTGTTCGCGCTCATCGGTGTGGCCCGGCCCATGGTGATGCGGGCCGTGGCCGCTCTCGGCCTGGCCGCCGTGGTGTGGGGCTGGGGCCTCGCCCAGTACCCGGTGCTGTTGCCCAACACGGACGTGACGCTGGCCAACGCGGGCGCGCCAGAGGCCACCTTCGTCGCACTGGTCGTCGTGGCGATCGCCGCGGTCGTCCTGGTCGTCCCGTCCTTCGCACTGCTGTTCGCCCTGGAGGGCCGCCGTCAGCTCCGCTTCGAGGAGCCCACCTCGGGCACGTCCGGCCAGCCGACCGAGAGGAAGTTGTCGTGACCACAACGATGTCGCCTCAGGTCGCACCATTTTCCGACATCCCAGCCGCTTTCGAGAGCGAACTGGGCTCGGCGACCCAGCTCGACACCGGTTCGCCCCGGTTCGGTCACGGGTGAGGATGCCAGTGGATCGGCGTGGTCACTCGGGCCACGGCGAGCCGTTGATGATGTCGACGAAATCCGCACGTGTGAAGCCGGGCGCGAAGTGGGCGAGCACGTCGTCGTTCATCGTGCCGAATGTGGTGTCGGGGCGATCCTTCATCCCGTCGTAGAAGGCCAGCAGGATGTTGTTCTTGAAGTCAGGTCGCGGGTGTGCCGCCACGACGGCCTCGACCTCCTCGGCGGTGACCTGGTCGAGATCCATCCCCAGCACGTCAGCCTCGACGCCGAGGCTGACGAGTGCCGTCTCCGCCTCCAGGTGATCGGGGATACCCGGGGTGGTGTGCAGCGCGATGGCCAGCCACACGGCGCGCGCCTCCGCGAGGCTCCGCCCGTGGTCGAGCAGAAAGTCCCGAGCCAGGTCGGCGCCGTCGACCTCGAATCGCTGGTCGGTGCGCCGGTAGCGCTCGGTCAGGCCCAGGTCGTGGAACATCGCGCCGACGTAGACCAATTCGGGGTCGCCCTCGATCCCGCGATAGCGGCCCTTCAGGCTCGCGAAGAGGAACACCCGGCGGGAATGGTCGAACAACAACGGGGTACTTGCTTCGCGGACGAACTCGGTGGCCTCGCGGGCCAGCTCGGTGTCCGGGATGTCGATGCCGGCGATCGTCTCAGTCATGTGCTTGGCCTGTTGCCCCAACTAAAGGATTCGGTGGAGAGTCCAGCTTGCGCGTGTCACCTGCGTCGTGCCCGACGATCTTCCCGGCCGCCGGTTCCGCGTGCCCGCGCCACGTCGAAGGCTCGGCTGTGCCGGCCGGACAGCGAGAGCTGAGCCACCTCATGTGAGAGTCGGTCATCGGTGGGTGCGCTCCGCGGCGTAGACCGCCAGCACCCTGCCGGCCGGGCGAGTTGTGTCGCCGACGGGGGTTGTGGCCGCGCTTCCAGTCGTGATCACGACCTGGCCCCGGACGGCTTAGACTGCGACTCGACGCCGTCGCGCCGTTACTGCCAAGGAGGTACCGACGATGTCGTCCATCGTGGGCGAGTTCGTCACCGCGACGTTCGACTACGAGGGTGGTCGGCAGGTCACGGTGTACGTCCCGCCGGATCCGCCCGAGGCAGTCGTGTTCGCCGGCGACGGTCAGATGCTCTCGCAGTGGGGCGGAGTCCTCGAGGCGGCCGATGTGCCGTCCACGTTGATCGTCGGTGTTCACCGGCCGGCCGATGAGACACTGCGCCTGCATGAGTACTCGCCGAGCTTTGACCCGGAACGGTTCGCGGCACACGAGAGGTTCTTCGTCGAGGGTGTCCGCCGATGGACGGGGTCGCGATTCGGTGTGGCGCTGCCCGCCGGACGAACCGCGGTGTGCGGAGTCTCGGCGGGTGGAGAGCTGGCGCTCGCCCTGGGGCTTCGGTATCCGGACGTCTACGGTGCGATCTTCTGCGCCTCTCCCGGCGCGGGTTTCCGGCCGCCTGCCGTGCTGCCGGGTTCGCCTCCGCGCGCGTACTTCGTTGCGGGCACGCTAGAGCCGTTCTTCCACGAGAACGCGACTCGGTGGGCAGCGGCATTGCGCGAAGCAGGCGCGGACGTCGTCATGACCGAGCGGGTCGGATCGCATGGCGACGCGTTCTGGCGAGAGGAGTTCCCACTGATGGTCGCCTGGGCGTTCGGACGATGACGCCGCGATGCTCGGTCCGACGGACACTCGGGGTTGATTCAGCTCTCGTGAGCGTCGGTTATCGGTGGGTGCAGGCGGCAGTGGTCATGAGCGGACGGTGAGCCAGATGATGCCGCCGGTCCCGGCGAGCACGCAGTAGATCGCGAACGGGGTCAGGGTGCGGGTGTGGAAGTAGCGGGTCAGGTAGCGCACCGCGAGGTACGCACAGACGAACGACGCGACACTCCCTGCCAGCACCTGACCGCCGATACCCGCGCCCAGTGGCCCGAACAGGTCCGGCACCTTCAGCACGCCGGCGGCGAGGATGACCGGTGTGGCCAGCAGGAAAGCGAAGCGCGCCGCGTCCTCCTGGGACAGGCCGCGCAACAGCCCACCGACCATGGTGACGCCCGAGCGGCTGATCCCGGGCAGCAGCGCGAGGATCTGCGTCGACCCGATGAGCGTCGCCCGGCCGAAGGACAGCGTCGCCAGCCGGTCGTCCGCCGCGGCGTCGGCATCGCGGTCGGTCACCGGGGGCCCGGCGTCGGCGGCCACGGCGTGGCCGCCTGCCACGTGGGCCGCGGCGAGCACCGGATCAGGCGCCGGTGCGCGGTCGCGCAGCCGTTGCCCGGCGTAGAGCACGACACCGTTGGCGATCAGGAACGCGGCCGCCGGAACAGGACGGCCGAACGTCGTGCGGAACACGTGCTCCAGCGCCAGCCCGGCCAGCCCGACCGGGATCGTCGCGCTGACGATCAGCCAGGCAAGGCGCTGGGCGGGAGTGCGCACCTCGCGGTACCGGATCGACGTCACCAGTCCACCCAGGATGCGCACCCAGTCCCGCCAGAAGAACACGAGCAGCGCGGCCGCCGTGGCGACGTGCAGACCCACGATGAACGCCAGGTAGGGCGACTCCGGCGCGGCGACGTCGAGATCCCGCGCCCACGAACCACCGACCAGCGCGGGCACGAGCACGCTGTGCCCCAGACTCGACACCGGGAACAGCTCCGTGACGCCCTGCAGCGCCCCCACCACGATCGCTTCCAGATAGGTCAGGTGACTCACGACAGCAACGCCCTCCGATCAGTGGAGCAACACTTGGACGGCGGGCCCTGTGCTCACCCGGCCCGGCGCTGGCCGGACATCACCGCAGGTCCGGCCATGCCATGGAACCTGAACGGTTTTCGCCACCCGCCCAGCCGGGGCACCGCGGCCCCGCCACGCCGAGCACGCCGGGGTCGGGCACCCCGCTCGCGTCGCGGGCGCAATCCTGGGGTGCCCTGATGAGATTCTACATGCTTGTAGAAGTCGTTCTGCCGAGGATGGCGACCTGGCCATCGTGGCCGCCCTCCCCCATGGCCACCGCCGTTTGCCCGACCCGAGCCGAGGGCACCACCAGGACCAGCTTTCGGGCGCTGTCGATCCCGCGGCTCGGCGCGGAGGAGCGTGTCGCGCGCGGTGTCGTACCGGAGCCGGCCGGCGTCCAGTCCGACCTGTTCGGTGGCCTTGCGGCTGCCGTCGACCCCGCGTTCTCGACGGCCCGTCGCATCGATCTCGACGCGACGTCGTGGATCGAACACGTGCCGGGGTGGCTGAGCGGGAGCGAGCGACTGTTCGACGAACTGCTCGACACCGCACCATGGGAGCAGCGGGACCGCTGGATGTTCACCCGGCGCGTCGTCGAGCCGCGTCTGACCGCGGAGTACCGGGACATCGCGACAGCACCCCAGCAGGTGCTGCACACGGTGGCCGACGCACTGTCCTCGCACTACGGGGTGGACTACCAGGCCCTGTGGATCAACTTGTACCGCGACAACCGGGACTCGACCGGCTGGCACGGTGACCTGATCCGGAAGGTGCAGCAGGAGAGTGTCGTACCGGTGCTGAGCCTCGGCGCCACCCGGCGATTCCTGATCCGGCCGGCCGAAGGCGGCGCGAGCACCTCGCTGAAGGTCGCCACTGGCGATTTGGTGGTGATGGGCGGGCGGAGTCAGCACGACTGGCGCCACAGCGTGCCCAAGCAGGCCACACCCGCAGGTCCGCGGATCAGCGTCAACTTCGCACCCGACCGATACTGACCCGGTTGTGGCCACCTGGCGATCAGAAGCCGGCCACCGCTGTGATGGCGGCTCTTCAGGGTCGTCACCTGCTCACGAAGACCCGGCAGGACAACCGATGAAGGTCGCGCTGGACATGGCCAACGACTACATCCGGACTTTCCAGACCTGACCGCCGGGAGCCGTCACCACGGTCCTGGCCAGGCACGCAGCGACCGCGCTGAGCACCAGCATCGCCGCGACATACACCGCGACCGACATGCCGGACCCGAAGCGCGCGACCAACAGCACGGACACCAGCGGAGCCACGCCTCCACCCAGCACCGCCGCGAGCTGGAAACCCAGCCCCGTCCCGGCGTAGCGCAGGCCAGGCGGGAACAGTTCGGGGATGAACACCCGCGCGGGTGACCACATGGCCGCGTTGAGGAACGCCCCGACCGCGGTGGCCACGTAGATCAGCAGGTGCACGCGGGTGTCCAGGAGTGTGAAGAACGCGAACACCCACGCCGCGGACGCTGCCGCGCCGGAGGCCACGATCCACTTGCGCCGGACGTGCTCAGCGAGCACGCCGAACACCACGATGCCGACGATCTCGGCGATCGCGCCCACGATGACGGCCGTGAACCCGACCGACCTCGGCAGGCCCAGATGGCGGGTCACATACCCCAGCACGTACAGCGCCAGGACGTAGAACGCCACGTCCGAGCCGGTGCGCACGCCGATCGCGATCAGCAATTGCCGCCAGTGCAGCCGGCAGAACGCGAGCATGCCGACCTCGGTCCGGTCCGCCATCGGGCGGGTCAGCCGGAGCGAGCGCAGTCGCACCATCAGCAGGACGACGATCAGCACCCCCGACACCGCGAACGGAACCCGCCAGCCCCACCGCAGGTACTCATCCCCTGGCGCGACCGCCGCCGCGACCGCCAACAGGGCGTTACCCGCCAGCAGCCCGGAAGGGGAGCCGAGCTGCACCAGACTCGCCCGCAGTCCCCGGTGGGAGTCGTCGGTATGGTCTGCCATCGCGAGGGTGGCTCTGCCCCATTCGCCACCCAGGCCCACTCCCTGTATCGCGCGCAGCACGATGAGCAGCACACCGCCGACCGCTCCGGCCGCCTGGTAGGTCGGAAGCAGGCCGATAGCGGTCGTCGACACACCGACGATCAGGGTGGCGGCGGTCAGCAGCCACGTGTCGGTACGGCCGCGGCCGAAGCGCCGGAACAGGAACGCGCCCAGCGGCCGGTCCACATAGCCGACGCCGTAGGCCACCATCGTCAGCACGAGACCACCGGTCTTGCCCAGCGCCGGGAAGAAGAGCTCGGGGAACACCGTGGCCGCGGCGGCTCCGAAGATGAAGAAGTCGTAGAACTCCAGTGTCGTGCCGAAGTAGGCGGTCAGCATGCCGTGCCGCCGGCCCGTCGCAGACGTCGGCATGTGTCCTCCTCTGGGTCTGTTCTGGGACCATTTGGTCCACTGCGATCCGGCATCGGTCCGCTCTGGATGCCAGTACTACATTGGTGTGATTCGATGTCCTGAGCGGTGTCGGTCACCGGAGGCTATGGTGACTGCCCTTGGCCGTCCAGATATCGAACTCTGGCGTCCGGTCGATCCGGTCGCGGCGGAACACCGGGAGGACGTGTCGTGCACCTGGTCCCGAATCGGTGCCCCGCGTGACCTTCGAGTCCGTGTTCGCCACCGTCGCCCGCGTCATCGAGGGCATCGGTGTCGTCATCATGGCCATCGGTGTGGTGGTCGTGCTGGCCCGATTCGGCATCGGCGTTTTCCTGCGCCAGGGGCACTCGCTGGGCTACGAGCAGCTCCGCGCCAACATGGGCCGAGTGATCCTGGTGGGCCTGGAGATCCTCATCGTCGGCGACATCGTGCGGACGATCATCGTGGAGACCTCCCTGACCAGCGTGGCCGTGCTCGGTCTCATCGTGGTGATCAGGACGGTGCTCAGCTTCACCCTGGAGATCGAGATCACCGGGCGATGGCCCTGGTCGCAGGGCAAGCAGCCGTCCACTACCGACGAGAGTGGGTCGGCCCGCAGGCGGCCACCGTCCACATGAGGACGCTGTGGCCTCACTGGATCGGATTCGCAGCACCGATGTAGGGAAATTCGGTGCGCGCCTTCGGCGTGGGTCGACCGAGGTGTCAAGGTCGGCCAAAGGTCGATGGCGTCGACGTCCTCACCGGATCGCCGCCGACGGCCCGGAGCTGGTCGCGTCAGCGCGGGGTCAGCACGCAGAACTCATGGCCGCCGGGATCGGCCATGACCACCCAACTGACTTCGCCCTGGCCGATGTCGATACGAGTCGCCCCGAGGGAGACGAGACGGTCGACCTCCGCTTGCTGATCACCGTGGGCCGGAGGAGCGAGGTCGAAATGCAGCCGGTTCTTCCCGGTCTTCGCCATCAGTGGCGGACCGCCCCAGGTGACCTTCGGACCGCCGAGCGGCGAACGAATCGCGGTCTCCTGGTCCTGATCCCAGACCAGCGGCCACCCCAGCGCTTCGCGCCAGAAGTACCCGACCTCCTGCGAACCGTCACACGCGAGCGCCCCGATGAAGCCGCAGCCGGCGAGGAAGTTGTTGCCCGGCTCGATGACACAGAACTCGTTGCCCTCGGGGTCCGCGAGCACCACGTGTCCCTCCTCGGGGCGCTGGCCGACGTCGATGTGCCGGGCGCCGAGCTCGAGCGACCTCGCCACCGTCTGCCGCTGGTCCTCCGCAGACGCGCTCGTCAGATCGAAGTGCGACTGGTTCTGGCCGGCCTTCCGCTCCTGAGTGGGCAGGAATCGGAGCCGGAACCCGGTGTCATCGCGGGGCACCAGCGTGATGCCCTCCTGGGCGTCGTCGGCCGACTCCCAGCCCAGGACACCTGCCCAGAAGCGCGCGAGACGCAGCGGGTCGTTCGCATCGAAGCACAGCGCGAGGACGTGACACGCCATTCCGGGACGCACCTCCGATCCGCTGACTCACACCGCGGCCACGGCGCGTCCGAAGCGCCCACGGCGAAACCGAAGCTAGGTGCTCGGGGCGCGCCACGCAACGGGAATTCTCAGTGCGCCACAGCCGGTCGCGCGAGCCCACGGTGGCTGGTCCCAGTCACGTCCAGGTAGTCGCCTAGCGCCAGCCGAGTTCCGGTGCCACGTGGGTGAGAATGCTCTCCAGGACGTGGGCGTTGTAGTCGACCCCGAGCTGATTGGGGACGGTCAGCAGCAGGGTGTCGGCGGCCTGGATGGCCTCGTCCTCCTTGAGCTGCCTGACCAGCACGTCCGGCTCGGCGGCGTACGAGCGTCCGAAGATCGCCCTGGTCGTGTCGTCGATCATGCCGATCTGGTCCTGCGAGTCGCGGTCGTGGCCGAAGTAGGCACGGTCCAGGTCGTTGGTCAGGGCGAAGATACTGCGGCTGACCGACACCCGCGGCTCTCGTCCGTGGCCGGCCTCCCGCCACGCTTCGCGGTACGCCTCGATCTGCTTGCGCTGCTGGACATGCAGTGGCTCGCCGGTCTCGTCCGTCTTGAGGGTGGAACTCTGCAGGTTCATGCCCAGCCGTGCGGCCCAGACGCCGGTCGCGTTCGAGCTGGAGCCCCACCAGATACGCTCGCGCAGGCCCTCGGAGTGCGGCTCGACACGCAACAGACCCGGCGGGTTGGCGAACATCGGCCGTGGATTCGGTTGCGCGAAGCCCTCGCCTTCGATCACCTTGAGGAAGACCTCGGTGTGCCCGCGGGCCATGTCCGCGTCGGTCTCACCCTCGGCGGGAGCGAAGCCGAAGTAACGCCAGCCCTCGATCACCTGCTCGGGTGAGCCACGGCTGATGCCGAGTTGGAGTCGGCCGCCTGCGATGAGGTCGGCGGCACCTGCGTCCTCAGCCATGTACATGCGGGTTCTCGTAGCGCATGTCGATCACGCCGGTGCCGATCTCGATCTTCGAGGTGCGGGCGCCGATGGCCGCGAGCAGCGGGAACGGGCTGGCCGCCTGGCGGGCGAAGTGATGCACGCGGAAGTACGCGCCGTCCACGCCGAGTTCCTCCGCGGCGACCGCCAGGTCGATCGACTGGTGCAGGAAGTCGGCAGCCGACCGAGTCTCGGAGTGCATGTTCGACGACCAGTGGCCGAAGGAGAGGAATCCAATCTTCTTCACGTGAGCTCCCAGCGTCCGCGGGCATCGTTTGATTCCCTCAGGGTGCACAGTGCGAGCCGCTCGGCGTGTTCGCCGGCCCACGCGTCGCACCATGGAGCCGACGGCAGGTCGCCCACCTTCAAGGAGCACCAGGATCGTGATGGACAAGATCGCCCTGGAAGAGCACTTCGGCGCAACCGACCCCGACATCGTCGAACAGTCGTCGGCACACTTCACCGCCGACGCGTGGCCGAGCCACCGCGCCATGCTGCTGGACATCCACAGCACCCGGCTCGCGCTGATGGACGAGTGCGGCATCGCGAAGTCCGTGCTTTCCCTGCTCGCACCAGGCATCCAGTCGCTGTACGAGCCCAAGCGGGCGATCGACTGGGCGGCCAGGCTCAACGACTACGCCGCGAACCAGGTCGCGGCCCGGCCGGACCGGTTCGCGTCCTTCGCCGCACTCCCCCTGCAGGACCCCGACGCGGCGACAGCGGAACTGCGGCGCGCCGTGACCGAACTGGGCCTGGTCGGCGCGCTCGTCAACGGGTTCTCCCAGGTCGGCGACGAACACACGATCGTGTACCTGGACGACCCGCGCTACGCCGGCTTCTGGAGCACCGTCGCCGAACTCGACGTCCCGGTCTACCTGCACCCGCGCGATCCCCTGCCCGGCACCAACCCGCAGTACGACGGGCACCCCTGGCTGTACGGCGCCGCGTGGGCGTTCTCCGTCGAGACCGGCACGCACGCGCTGCGGCTGATGGGCAGCGGTTTGTTCGACCGGCACCCCGGTCTCCGGGTGATCCTCGGACACCTGGGCGAACTGCTGCCGTTCAACATCTGGCGCACCGACCACCGCCTGGCCATCGCGCCCCGCGGTCTCGCCGTCGACCACACGTTCGGGCACTACCTGCGCACCAACTTCTACCTGACCACGGCGGGCAACTTCCGCACACCCGCCCTGCTCGACACCATCCAGGAGGTCGGCGCCGACCACCTGCTGTTCTCCGCCGACTACCCGTTCGAGGACATGCGCGAGGCGGCCGCGTGGTTCGACCGACTCGAACTCGACGAGGCCGACCTGACCAAGATCGCCAGAACCAACGCCGCCCGCCTGCTCCGCCTGTAGCCCCGGCGGACGGCCATAGCGACGTCAGCAGCCGCACGCGGCGGGCGCGGTCAGCGGATCCGCGTCCCGCCGCAGCGTCTGCGAGCCGGTGTCCACCGGGAACCCTTCACGGATCCAGTACTCGACGCCCCCGATCATCTCCCTGACGCGATAACCCAGGCGCGCCAACGCGAGAGCGGCCCGCGTCGCGCCGTTGCAGCCAGGACCCCAGCAGTAGGTGACGACCGGCACCTCAGGGTCGAGCATGGTGCCTGCCCTGGCCGGGATGTCGGCGGTCGGCAAGTGCAGCGCTCCCCGCACATGCCCCTGGCGCCACGCCTGAGCCGACCGCGAGTCGACGAGGACGAACCCCGGTTCGCCGGAGTCGAGTGCGGCCTGTACGTCGGACACGTCGGTCTGGAAGCTCAACCTGGCGGTGAAGAACGCGACGGCATCTGCGCTGGTCATGGCACAGAACGCTACGGACCGGACGAGCATGGCGGAACCCACGATCACCGGCGTTGTCGTCGATCAGCCGGTGATCTCATGGTAGACAGTCGACATGGCCGTTGATTCGCTGGACGAAACCGATGCCCGCATCCTGGCCGCCCTGCAGCAGGACGGGCGGACCAGTTACGCCGAGCTCGCGCGCACGGTGTCGATGTCGGCCAGCGCCCTCACCGAACGCGTGCGCCGCCTCGAGGACAGTGGCGTCATCCGCGGCTACGCGGCCGTCATCGACCCGGAACGGCTGGGCCTGGGCATCCTGGCGTTCGTCCGGCTGCGGTACCCATCGGGCAACTACAAGCCGTTCCACGACCTGCTGGCCACCACGCCGGAGATCATCGAGGCCCACCACGTCACCGGCGAGGACTGTTTCGTCCTCAAGGTGCTGGCCAGGTCCATGCGTGACCTGGAACTGACCACCGGCCGCATCGCGGGTCTCGGCTCGGTCACCACCAGCGTCGTCTACTCCAGTCCGCTGGCGAGCAGGGCGATCGCGCCCTGACTCACACCCCCAGCGCGCTACCCGGTAGGCGCGGACGAATCCGGTCTCGTCGTAGGACACCCCGCACTGCACGTCGAAGTCCGCGGACACGTAGTCGTAGCGTTCGCCGAGCTCGTCGTCGGCCGCCCGGGTGTACCGGCTGTGCGAGTCGTCGCACGGCCAGATCCGCGACCCGCACGCAGGCCGCCGGAGCGCCGGCGCAGTCGCCGACCGCCATGGCCATCCGGTGCACGGGAACGCGTTTGTCAGTACCGACGACTCCAGATCCACGTCCAGAGACAACCGTCCAGCGGCGGCGCGTCGGTGCCGTCCACCTGCCGGTGCCCAGCACCGTCCGCCGTGACGAGGACCGAACGCGTCTCGTCGCCGATCCGCAGGCTGATGGCCGCCCGCCGCGTCCGCCACGCCGCGTCGACGATCAGCTGGTGGCCGACCTGCCAGGTCTCGCCGTCCTCGGTCGCCTCGGTGGAGCCGTTGAACAGCCGGCCGTCGTCCTGGCGCAGGAAATAGGTCGTTTCCAGACCGAGCCGGCCGCTGCCGTCGTGCCGCCACGCGACCGCACCGGACGCTGTCGTCGGGTTCGTCCACCGACCCTGACATGCAGCGGCCCGGTAGTACCCTCGCGCCGTGGGAGATCAACGGGTTCGCCTCGGCATGATCGGGTTGGGCGTCATGGGTGGCGCCATGGTGGAACTCGCGCTCGCCGCCCCTGACGTCGTGGTGACCGGCGTCGCCGATCAGAGCACCGCGGCGCTGGCCAGGGTGCGCGCGGCCCACCCCGACCTCGCGTTCGCCGCGCCGGCCGACGTGGCCACGGCAGACAACGTCGACGCCGTCTACATCGCGACGCCACCGGCCTCCCACGCGGAACTGGCCATCGCCGCCATGCGGGCAGGCAAGGCGGTGTTCTGCGAGAAGCCGCTCGCGGTGGACATCGCGGACGGCACACGGATGCACGACGTCAGCGTCGAGACCGGCATGGTCAACGTGGTCAACTTCCCGTTCGCCACCATGGCGGCCACCAGCCATCTTGAGCAGCGGCTGTCGGCCGCTGAGGCCGGTGAGATCCTGGCCGTCGACGTCCAGTTGCGCTATCCGGTGTGGCCCAGGCCGTTCCAGGCCGCCGCCGGCTGGGTCGGCGAGCGTGCCGAGGGCGGCTTCGTGCGCGAGGTCTTCTCCCACTTCGCCTACCTCACCGACCGGCTGGTGGGCCCACTCCATGCGGTCGATGCGGGCGTCGAGTACCCGGCCGATCCCGCGGTCAGCGAGATCGCGGCACACGGCCTGCTGCGGGCGGGCACCGTGCCGGTACACCTGTCCGGCCGCGCGGGCATGGCGGGCCCCGGTGCGGACGAGTGGACACTGTGGGGTAGCGCTCGTTCCTACCAGTTGCGCAACTGGACCGAGCTGTACACATCGGATGGTGGCGCCTGGTCGCGTGTGGAACTGCCCGTGGAAGGTCGCGGTGCGACGCTGGCCGGACTCGCCAAGGCCGTTCGCGGCGAGCCGCAGCCCGAGCTGGCCGATTTCGCCGCCGCGTTGCGCGTGCAAACCGCGATCGAGGCGTTCTTCGTCGAGTAACGACACTCCCACGACACCCGCTCACTGCCGAGCCGGGCTGCGGTCCGCTGGAACGACGTACCGGCCGCAGGGGTGGTCCGGCAACGATTGATCACCAGCCCGGGTACCGCGGCCGCATTTGCCGCTCCGGCGTACATGGCGAACAGGAGCCGGTACGCGAGCAGTGCCGGGACGTCGAAACCGCCCAGGGTGGGTGATGGTCACCGACGCGCTGACTACTTGTGTGATCACGTGACTACGTGGCGTCGTACGCTGGGTGCACCGGGCAATCAATCAGCTGACCACAGGTGTTCGGCAGCGTCGATCGGAGCGCGTAGGAGGGCTACATGACCAACGACGACGGCAATGGCGCCGTGCATCGCCGGGACGCTCGCGCCACCCGCGATCGCCTACTGCGGTCCGCGCGGCGGCGGTTCGCCATCCTCGGGTACGAACGCACGACGACCCGCGACATCGCCGCGGGCGCCGGTGTGAACATCTCGCTGATCAATCGGTACTTCGGCTCGAAGGAAGGCCTCTACCTGGAGGTCCTCAACGAGTCGACGAGGCTGTTCACCCCGGCTGCCACCGACGCGGCCGGCGGGCGGACCGATCGGCGCGCCGTGCTGGACATGCTGCTGGCGAGCCTGGAACCCGAGGCGTGGCCGGAGTACGGCAACGAGCACCCCGTCATGCTGATGGTGCGGCAGGCCGCCGACGACCCCGCCAGCCGGCGCCTGCGCCGCGAGACGCTGCTGGCCGGGATCGCCCAGGTCGAGCGCTCCCTCATCGCGTCCGGACCGGATGATCAGGGCGACCGCCGGCTACGCGCCGAGATGGTGGTGGCGCTCTACTTCGGCATGGTGATCCTGCGCGGGCTACTGCCGGACGAACCCGTGTCCTCCGCGAGCACCGAGGAACTGCGGGCCGAGCTGGTGAGGGTCGTCGGCGCCTGACACCGGCAAAGAGCTGCTAACAGAGCAATTGTTCGGCTCGCGTCGCCCAGGCACGCCATCTGCGGCGTTGTCGTCGGCCCCGGTACAACAGCGGTACCGGGGCCTCCTTCGCCTCGCAGCTGGCGCACCTGGACGCCGCTCCCTGATCGAACGCCATTGTGTTAGCAGCTGTTAAGCCGGGACCGCCTTGCGGCCGCGCAGCGCGTAGCCGGCGGCGATGAGCGTGCCGACGGTGAGCGCGGCGGCGCTGAGACCCAGCGACCAGTGCACGCCGATCGCCGCGCCGAGCAGGCCGACAGTGAAGCCGCTGCCGGCGCGCAGGCCGTTGGCCGACATGCCATAGACGCCGATCACCCGGCCCCGGTCCGCCGCGGGCGCCTCCAGTTGCACCACGGTCTGGGCGATCGACATCGAAGCCAGGTTCGCCACGCCACCCACCACGAGCAGCAGCACGGCGAGTGGATAGCTCGCGGTCAACGCGAAGAACATGCTGCTCACGCCATAGATGACGGTGCTGATCACGGCGGCCCGGACACTCGGTCTGACCCTGCCGGTCGCTTCCAGCAGGATCCCGCCGATCACGCCGCCCGCGCCATTG
This sequence comes from Candidatus Melainabacteria bacterium, assembly GCA_963780635.1. GTDB lineage: Bacteria > Actinomycetota > Actinomycetes > Mycobacteriales > Pseudonocardiaceae > DATEPR01. The sequence goes on along the minus strand of CAWACW010000010.1, from coordinate 342,116 downwards.
GCGAACAACAGCACGCCGTAGGCGGTGCCCGCGCTGCCCGCGCCGAGATCCTGCGCGAAGATCGGCATCGAGGACTGCAACGACGCGCCGACGAAGAACGAGCCCAGCCCGGCCAGGATGATCATGCTGATCAGGGTGTGGTTCGCGCCGACCTGGCGCAGCACCCGAAGCGACTCCCGCATACCCACCCGGGGCCGGACCGGACCGTCATCGCGGGTGTGCCCGGTGAACTTGGTGCGGAACAGGAACAGCGTCAACGGCAGGTAGAAGGCGATGTTGGTGAAGATGCCCGCCACCGGGCCGAGCCCCAACAGCAGCGCCGAGCCGACCACCGGGCCGAACAGGATGCCCAGGCTGCGGAAGGTGGCGTTGAGCCGCACGGCGCTGGGCAACTCGGACCGGCCGACGAAGTCGTGCAGCATCAACTGCTCCCCCGGCCCCCAGATCGTGCCCGCGCAACCGTGCAGCACCAGCAGCAGGCATGCCTCCCAGATCTGCAGCGAGTTGGTCAGGAACAACACGCCCCACAACGCGGACACGAGCATGAACAGGACCTGGGCCGCCTGGATGATGCGGCGGCAGTCGTGCCGGTCGGCGAGCGAGCCGAAGGTCACCGACAACAGCAGGAACGGGACCCAGTGGCTGATCACCTCGAAGCCGGTCAGAGCGGGCGAGTGGAACTTCTGCCACAGCACCCAGTAGGTGATGACGTGCTCGATGTTGTCGGCCATCATCGCCAGGGCCGCGCCGAACAGGTAGGGCCTGCAGTCCCGATTGCGCAGCGCGGCGAACTTGCCCGGCGCGGTGACCGGGGCGCCGGACCCACCCCCGGTCGCCGGCTGTTCCGTGACCGGCACGGCGTCGAGTTCGGCGATATGCGTGGAGATCCCACAGGCGACACACATGGTCGTCGATTCTCCCCAGCTCGGCCGCCTCGCACCCCGCACTGTCGGCAGGGTCACGCCACTGTGTTGCCTGGCCGTTCCCCGTCCAACGGAATCCTTCCGCCGCACCGAGTTTCGTGGGTCCACCCGTTCGGGACTCCAACACGGCCCCAACCGCTGAGCTCGGTGGTCCGGACCGGCCCGTGTGGGGCGCTCGGGCCGGCCGGCCGGCCGGGACCACCGCGCTGTCCGCTCGCTTCGACCGCACCAGTCAACAGGTAACTACTTCGGACAGACTGTTACATATTGACTCGTCCACGGGCGCGGACAAACATCGGACGACATGTGGAGTAAGCGCTTACGCAAAGTGGCTACGCGCGGCCTCATACTCGCCGCGTCGGCAGGCTTGATCACCGCTTCGATGCTCGGGACCAGCGAAAACACAGCCGTTGCCGCGAACAGACCCACCTATCTCGACCCGCATGCCGCTGTGCAGGCGCGGGTGAACGACTTGCTCGGCAGGATGACGACCGCCGAGAAGATCGGCCAGATGACCCAGATCGAGGTCGGCAAGATCGTCGGCAACTGCAACGACGGGCCGGGACCGATCAACCAGACCTGCGCGCAGGACGTGCTCGGGACGGACGCGGCGGGCTCGATCCTGTCCGGCGGCGGCGCGCCGCCCACCGAGGACATCAACGGCGCCGACAGCCCGCAGGACTGGGCGACCGGGGTCAACGAGATCGTCCAGTACTCGATCGACCACAACCCCCTGCACATCCCGGTGATCTACGGCGCGGATGTGGTGCACGGGCACAACAACGTGCTCGGCGACACCATCTTCCCGGCGGAGATCGGGATGGGCGCCACCTACGACCCGGCGCTGGAACAGGCCACCCAGGTGTCCGCGGGCAAGGCGGCGCTGGCCACCAACGTGCGCTGGGGCTTCGGCCCGATCGCCGACGTGGACCGGGACACCCGCTGGGGCCGGTACAACGAGTCCTTCAGTGAGGACCCGACGCTCAGTGGCAGCATGGAGGCGGCAGGCGTGACCGGCCTGCAGGCCAACGGTCAGGTGGCCGCCACCGTCAAGCACTTCGCCGGCTACGGTGCAGCCAGCGCGGGGCTGGACCGCACCGACGCCGACATGTCCGTCCGGTGGTTGCAGGATGACGAACTGCCGTCCTACCAGGCGGGTCTGGACGCGGGCGGCCAGACCGTGATGGTCGACTCCGGCGCGGTGAACGGCGTGCCCGCCACGTCGTCGCACTATCTGCTGACCACCGTCCTGCGCGACCGGATGCACTTCACCGGCCTCGTGGTCAGCGACTGGGCCGACGTGGCGGCACTGCAGAACAACTACCACCTCGCCGCCGACTACGAGCATGCCGCCGCCATCGCCATCAACGCCGGCGTGGACATGGCCATGGAGCCATCCAACGCGGACAGCTTCACCACCGCCGTCAAGGACGCGGTCGGCCGACCACCTGATCAGCATGTCCCGGATCAACCAGGCCGCGGGCCGGGTGCTGGCGCTGAAGTTCCGCACCGGCATGTTCGACCACCCGTTCGTGGACGCGTCGAAGGCCAACCAGACGGTCGGCATGGATGCCGACCTGGCCAGGCAGTCCGCCGCCGAGTCCAGCGTGGTGCTGCAGAACGACAACAGCGTGCTGCCGCTGGCCGGCACGGCCAAGATCACCGTGACCGGGCCGAACGCCGACTCGATCCCGTCGACCCTGGGCGGCTGGAGCATCGGCTGGCAGGGCGTGCCTGCCGGCAGTCCCGAGCAGGCGGTGACCGTCCTCAAGGGACTCCAGGCCGACGGTGGGGCGAACGTCGACTTCGCGGCCAGCCAGGCTGACGCGGTCGCCGCGGCAGCGACCACCGACGACTACGTCGTGGTGGTGGGCAACGGACCTGGCGCCGAAGGGCCGAACGACAAGCGTGATCCAAGCCTGCCCGCGGCCCAGCAGGCCGAGGTGGCGGCGCTGGTGGCCACCGGCAAGCCGGTGGTCGTCGTCGTCGTGGACGACCGGCCACTGGCGCTCGGCTCGCTCGTCAGGTCCGGTGGCGGGATCACCGCGGCCGGCCTGGTCATGGCGTGGCGGCCCGGTACCGAGGGTGGTGCCGGCGTGGCCGACGTGCTGTACGGGGCCGTGAACCCGAGCGGCCGGCTGCCGGTGTCCTGGCCGAAGCTCACCACCGACAACCCGAACAGCTACCTGCTGCTCACGCTGCCGAACACCGGCAACTCGGGCTCGGCGACGTACCAGCCGCTCTTCCCGTTCGGCGCCGGCCTGAGTTACACGAGCTACGCGTTCGGCGCCGTGACGGCGGCCAGGTCGGGCTCGTCGGTGACGGTTCGGGTGGCGGTGACCGACACCGGGACCGAGGACGGCGATCTCGTGGTGCCGGTCTACGTCTCGCAGCCGGTGAGCGATCCGATCGTGCCTGTCAAACGGCTGGTCGGATTCACCCGGGTGCACCTCGCCGCGGGCCAGCAGGCGACCACAACGGTCACCGTGCCGGTGTCCCGGCTGGCCATCACCCAGGGCGACATCGACGCGACAGCACCACCGTCGGTCGAGCACGGCAAGTACGTGTTCTCCAGCGGGGCACTGAACTCGGCCCTGCCGACGAACGCGACCGCGGGCCTGGTCCTGTAGCGGACAATCGGGTGGTGACCGGCTCGCCCGGTCACCACCCGGCGCCCGGCGTCGGCAGGTGCGCCAGGGGCTTGCGGTGTAGCGTCGGACGTCCGGATAGGACGCTCGGTGGGAGGCCGTCCCTGATGCGCTCTGACATGGTCCCCGGCGGTACGTTCCCTGACTACTCATTGCCCGACCACACCGGCAACGTCCGTTCGCTCAGCGAACTTCAGGGGGACGACCCGCTGATTCTCACACTCGCGCGCGGGCACTACTGCCCGAAGGAACACCAGCAGCACCTCGACTTGGCGGCGTTCCAGTCGAAGCTCGCCGTCGGGTACGCCCGGATAGTCACGATCGCGACCGACGACCATCACACGCTGCAGGAGTTCCGCGCCTCGGTCGGCGCCCAGTGGACGTTCCTCTCGGACCCGGGCCGGACGATCCAGCGAGACCTCGACATCCAGGAGTACACCGATCCGGACAACGATCCGATGATCCCGCACACGCTGGTGCTGAAACCTGGATTGATCGTGCACAGCATCTACAACGGCTACTGGTTCTGGGGCCGTCCGTCGATCGTCGATCTGTGGCACGACCTGCGGGCCGCGACCGCGCAGATCAGGCCGGACTGGGACCTGAGCACTCCTGGCCTGCGCGAGGCCTGGGACGCGGGCGACTTCCGGTCCTTCCACGGCTGGGACGAACGCACCGAGATTCCCCATGCGGACTGAGTGGAGACACCATGGATCGTGACGCCAAGACCCGGGCCCGGATAGCGGAGCACTGGCGGGCCTCCGAGCTCGGGGACGTCGACACCGAGCACGCGATCTACGCGGCGGACGCGATCTTGGACTACCCCCAGTCCGGGGAGCGCTTCCAGGGCCGCTCGACGATCCAGGCGCAACGCGGCGGGCACCCGGCCGAGCGACACTTCACCGTCAGCCGGATCCTGGGCGGTAGCGACCTTTGGGTGAGCGAGTGCGTGATCACCTACGACGGCGCACCCACCCACTCGGTGAGCATCATGGAGTTCACCGATGGTTTCGTGACGCACGAGACCCAGTACTTCGCCGACCCTTTCCAGGCGCCTCCCTCGCGAGCGGCACTGGCGGAGCCGATCCCGGGCCGCGACCGGTGAACGGCGCGACGCGGGGCTGCACCGCGCTCACCACCACTTCCGTTCCAGGGCACGGTCGGTACCGGTGGTCTGGTCCAGCGCGTCGAGGGCCGCCATGTCCTGGTCGGCCAGGGCGAAGCCGAAGATCTCCGCGTTCTCCTCGATCCGCTCGCGGTGGGTCGATTTCGGGATGACGGGCAGGCGGTGTTGCACGCACCAGCGCAGCAACACCTGCGCGGGTGTCCGCCCCACGCCATCCGCGATCCGCCGAACCGTCTTGTTGTTGAGGTGCCTGCCGGTGCCCAGCGGGCTGTACGCCTCCAGCGCGACACTCCGCTCCAGGGCTGCCTCCAGCAGCGCGCGCCGGTATTTCAGCGCACTGAACTGCACCTGATTGACCGCAGGCGGGACAGTGGCGACGGCTAGTACCTCGTCCATGTCACGGACATCGAAGTTGGAGACGCCGATGGACCGGGCGAGGCCGTGTTCCTTTGCCCGCTCCATTCCCGGCCACGCCCAGGTCGGACCGCCCTGCGGCCAGTGCACGATGTAGAGGTCGACCTGGTCGACACCGAGGCGTCGCAGGCTCTGCTCTGCCTCGGCAGTGGGATCGTCGCGGCCGGGATCGAACTTGGTGGTGATGAAGACGTCCTCGCGGGGCACGCCACTCTCGCGCAGCGCTTGGCCGACGCTCTCCTCGTTGCCGTAGGCCTGCGCGGTGTCGATGTGGCGGTATCCCGTTTCCAGGGCCCAGCGCACGGCGTTCACGCACTCCGGCCCGTTGGCGACCTGCCAGACGCCGAGGCCGAGCATGGGTATCCGATTGCCATCGGCGAGCACGCGGATGCGCCCGTCCGCTGTCACGTCGCCGGCCGTCATACGAGGCTGCTCTCTGTCGCTGCGATCTGTGATGTGCGTGCCTGTCACGTCCACGATCGAGCGTACGACGACGCGGCAGGCGGGGCAGTTCGGCCGGTGGTCAGGCGATCCGGGTGAGGAACAGCCAAGCGCTCAGGACGCCACCCGTGATACCGGCGACGAATGCGGGCACGAGCAGGTAGACCCCTGCCTCGACGTGCACGACCAGCAGGAGTCCTGCCACCGCGATGAGGATCGACGTGATCGCGTTGGGCGTCGCGACCTCCAGCACGCGCGCCACCGTCGTGTTGTCGCGGTGCCGCTTCGCGCGCCGGTCCAGTGCGAGCGCGGTGCCACCGGCGACCAGGGCCAGCGCGAGGAGTTCGGCACCCAGCACGAACCCAGGCTGGCCGGGAATGGCCAGCAGGATCGTCGCCAGCAGCGGGGTCACGAAGACGCCGAGCGCCTGCGCGGCCCGGTTGCGCAGTTCGACCGACCGCGCGATGGTCTCGATCTTGATGGAGACCGCGACGAACAGGGCTCCGATGAGTGCCGCGGACGCGCCACCGACGATGACCTCAAGGGTGTCCCAGCCGGTCATGTCGCGCTCCTTGGGTGGTCCGAGGACGGTGGACTCTACCTGTTTGGCGTGTGTCGCCCGGACGGGTAGCGCTGCCGCGCCATCAGGCGATCGCGGCCTTGACCAGCTCGATGACCTTCTTCTCGACCACGGGGCTCCAGTCCTGCAGCGCGTACGCGACCGGCCACAGGTCCCCCTCGTCGAGATTGGCCGCGTCTTGAAAGCCCAGCGTCGAGTACCGGTAGTCGAACTTGCCCGAGTCCTGGAAGAAGACGACGATCTTGCCGTCGTCGTTCATGTAGGCGGGCATCCCGTACCACGTCTTCGGCGACAACCGCGGGGCGTTGGCCGTGATCGCCACATGCACGCGCTCGGCGAGCGCACGATCGCCCGGCGCCATCTCCGCGATCCTGTCCAGGACCGCCTGCAGGCCGTCGGCCTTCCTGGCGCCCTTCTTCCCCTCGGCGCGCAGCTCCGCGGCGCGCTCCTTCATCGCGGCACGCTCCTCGGCGCTGAAGCCATCGGACTCGGTGTGCGAACTCCTCGCGGCCATTCTCCCGCCCTCCATCCCGGATCGGCGGACTGCCGACCAGCTGAGAAAAGGCTATGCCGGACGACACCGGGTCGCTTCTCGATTCCTGATCGGACGGTGAGCCGGCCGGCCAACCGCCGCAGGACCGTGTCGCGTGCCCGATCCACTGAGGACGGTCGGCCGCCCGGGCCGACGAGATCCGCCGGGCCGCCCACCGCGCCCGCTCCCCCGCGATCGACGCTGACGACGACTCGCTCGGCTGACGGCCGATCCGTGGTTCAGGTGGGCGCCCGCGAATAACCACCGGCCCGTCGCCGCGACGCATGCGTGGACATGGTTCTGAACCGCTCAAGTGTTACCTGATCGTGATTGTTGTGGCCCACAACATATGCCAGGTTCTGAAGAGCCGGCGGAGTGCGGCCACCGGTGATCACCGAACGTGCCTGATCGTGTCGCTTCAGTGAGGAGGCGTCCGTGTTACGTCGTCGTTGGCTCGGAATTGTCGGGATCATCGGAGTCGCCGGACTCGTCACAGCGGGCCTGTCCGGCCCAACCGCATCGGCGGTGACCGCCGTCAACCCGGCCTGTCCATGGGTCGGATCAACAGCACCGGTGCCGCAGCGCGTCGCCCAGGTGCTGGCACAGCTGACGCTCGCGCAGAAGATCTCGCTGGTGCACGGGACAGGGGGTGCCTACGTCGGCAACACACCTGCCATCCCGGCGCTGTGCATTCCGGCGATCGGCCTGGAAGACGGGCCGGCCGGTGTCGGCGAGGGCTTGACCGGCGTCACCCAACTGCCCGCCCCGGTCGCCGCGGCGGCAACCTGGGACACGGCAGCCGAGCAGCAGTACGGCGCCGTGGTGGGCAGCGAGGAGTTCGGCAAGGGCGCCAGCATCGACCTCGGCCCGACCGTGAACATCGTCCGGGATCCGCGCTGGGGCAGGGCATTCGAGTCGATGTCGGAAGATCCGTACCTGGCAGGCCAACTGGGCGCCGCCGAGATCAGGGGCGTGCAGGGCACCGGTGAGCTGGCCCAGGTCAAGCACCTCGGCGTGTACAACCAGGAGACCAACCGCAACACCCCGACCGACAACGCGGTCATCGATCCGCGCACCGAGCAGGAGATCTACTTCCCGCAGTTCCAGACCAGCGTGCAGCAGGGTGCGGCGTCCTCGGTGATGTGCTCGTACAGCTACGTCAACGGCACCGACGCCTGTGAGAACCCGACGCTGTTGCACAACGCGCTGGACACCGAGTTCGGCTTCCCCGGCTTCGTCACGTCCGACTGGGGCGGCACCCACTCCACGGTCGCCGCGGCCAACTCCGGCCTGGACATGCAGATGCCCGACGACAGCTTCTTCGGCGCGGCGCTGCAGACCGCGGTGACCAACGGCCAGGTCTCCATGGCCACCTTGAACTCGATGGTCAGCCGGATCCTGACCGAGGAGTTCACCTTCGGCCTGTTCGACAACGCGCCGCACGGCTCGACGGCCGCCACCGTGACCAGCGCGGCGCACCAGGCGACAGCGCAGCAGATCGCCGAAGAGGGCACGGTGCTGTTGCGCGACAACGCGAACGCGCTGCCACTGGGTGCCACGACCGAGTCGATCGCGGTGATCGGCACCGACGCGAGCACGGCACCGCAGACCGACGGCGGCGGCAGCGCAGGCGTCTCGTCGTCCGGCACGGTCACCCCGCTGCAGGGGATCACCAGCCGCGCCGGTGCCGGCGTGACGGTCGGGTTCTCGGCGGGCAACTCGGCCAACGACACACTGCCCGACATTCCGGCCGCCGCGCTCACCCCGGCCACGGGGACCGGCAGCGGCCTGACCGGCCAGTACTTCAACAACATGAACCTGTCCGGCACTCCTGCGTTCACCAGGACCGATGCCCCTGTCGACTTCAACTTCAACGGCGCGTCGCCGGGTACCGGCGTGGGCGCGACCCAGTGGTCGGCCAAGTGGACCGGCAAGGTCACGCCGACCACCACCGGCACCTACACGTTCGCCACCACCAGCGACGACGGCAGCAGGCTGTTCGTCAACGGCCAGCAGATCGTCAACCAGTTCCAGGACCAGGCGGCCACCACCGCCACCGGCACCATCAACCTGACCGCGGGTGTGCCGGTGTCCATCGAACTGGACTACTTCCAGGACGGCGGCGCCAGCCAGGTCAGCCTCGGCTGGGCACCGCCCGGCTTCACCACGCCCGCTATCACGGCCGCGGTCAATCTGGCCAGGACGTCCACGGTGGCCGTGGTGTTCGCGAACAACTTCGAGTCCGAGGGCAGCGACCTGTCCGGCATCGACCTGCCGGGTGATCAGAACCTGCTGATCTCCGCGGTCGCCGCCGCCAACCCGAACACCATCGTGGTGCTCAACACCGGTTCCGCGGTCACCATGCCATGGTTGAGTTCGGTGGCCGGTGTGCTGGAGAACTGGTATCCCGGCCAGCAGGACGGCAACGCCATCGCGGCTGTGCTGTTCGGCGACGTGAACCCGTCCGGCAAGCTGCCGGTCAGCTTCCCGAAGAGCCTGGCCGACGTGCCCGCCGCGACCGCGGCACAGTGGCCGGGCACGGGCGGGAACGTGCAGTACTCGGAGGGCATCGACGTCGGATACCGCTGGTACCAGGCGAAGGGCATCACTCCGCTGTTCCCGTTCGGTTTCGGCCTGTCCTACACCAGTTTCGGGTTCAGCGCCCTGCACGTGTCCGCGCTGGACGCGCACGGGAACGCGACCGTGACGGCGACGGTGACCAATACCGGCACCAAGGCCGGTTCGGATGTCGCCCAGTTGTACGTCGGCGATCCGGCGACGACCGGTGAGCCGCCGCAGCAGTTGAAGGGCTTCCAGCGGGTGACACTGCAACCGGGCGCCAGCACAGGAGTCAGCTTCCCGGTCACGCTGCACGATCTGGCCTTCTGGAACGACACCACGAGTGCGTGGAACACGGCGACGGGCACCTACCAGATCCTGGTCGGCGACACGTCCGCCAGCCCGCAGTTGGCGGGCACGCTGGCCGTCACGTCGACGGCGACCGGCAACACGGTGACGGTGACCGACCCGCAGGGCATGAGCAGCCCGGTCGGCACGGCAGCCAGCCTGCCGGTCAGTGCCGCTGACTCGGCGGCGGGCCAGACGCTCACCTACACGGCCGCCGGCCTGCCCGCGGGCCTCTCGATCAACGCGACCAATGGTGTGATCTCCGGTAGTGCGACCACGGCGGGCACCAACACGGTCACGGTGACCGCCACCGACGGCACCGGAGCCGTTGGCCACACGACATTCGTGTGGACGGCGACCAAGCCGGTGACCACGACGGCGGTCACCGGGCCGATCGTGGCCGGGGTATCGGCAGGCCTGTGCGTCGACGATCGGGCGGGACTGACGACGAACAACAACCCGATCCAGATCTTCACGTGCAACGGCACCACGGCGCAGTCGTGGACGGTGGCCGCGGGCGACACGCTCCAGGTACTCGGCAAATGCATGGACGTCACGGCGGCAGGTACCGCGAACAACACCAAGGTGCAGTTGTTCGACTGCAACGGCACGGGCGCGCAGGTCTGGCAGCCACAGGCCAACGGCTCGCTGCTCAACCCGGCATCCGGTCGCTGCCTTGACGATCCGGCCGCGTCCACCACGAACAGCACGCAGCTACAGATCTTCGACTGCAACGGGACGGTGGCACAGCGCTGGACCCTGCCGTAGCGATCTGTCGCGAGTTCCAGGAACGAGCATCGGGCCGGCTGACGACGTGGTCAGCCGGCCCGGTGCCGTACGAAGGGTGGCCGGCGGCGCTCACGCCACCCGGCGGTGTGCGTGCACATCGCGCATTCTCCGGAATCGCGCGGACCACATTCCCCTTGTCACCGAGCCCCGACCGGTCCGCCGCTACTGGATCACACGCTTATCGCTGCGGGATTCCATGTCGTTACCGAACGCCGGATCACGTGCCATTGTGCCGCGGTAGCAACGGGGTCAACCCTCAAGTCGAGGGGTCACAAGACCCTCCCGTTCAGGCTTTCCGGCTGAACTGAGCAAGAGAAATCTTGCCTTGTCGGATCGAGAATCCGACCTCAGAGAACGCACCGCCGTGAGGACAGAACGTCCCGGTTGGATGTCGTGAGGGGTGCCGTCCTTGGCGGCGCTGACGTCCACGGGGCACTGAATCCGGCGGCGGTAACCCATGCACGAAAGCAGGTGCGCGATGCGATCGAAACGAAGACTCGGTCTACTACTCGTGATAGCCCTTCTCGGTTCCGCCTTGTCCATCATTTTCGCTGGAGCCGCGTCGGCAACGGCGTGCGGTGGTTGCATCGCTGCCGCCAGCGGCGGCAGCGGTAGTGGCGGCGGGTCCGGCAGCGGCGGCGGCTCCGGCAGTGGTGGCGGCTCCGGCAGTGGTGGCGGCTCCGGTAGCGGTGGCGGCGGCAGCAGCGGCGGCTCCGGTAGCGGTGGTGGCAGTGGCAGTGGTGGCGGCTCCGGTGGCGGCTCCGGCGGCGGCGGTGGCGGTACCACTCCTCCGGCCGGCGGTACCCTCAGTGTCACCGGCACGTGCGGCGACGTGATGACCATGCAGGTCGGGCAGCTCGGTGATCCGATCGTCGTGAACATCACGATTCCCAGCACCAACTCGTCAGACGCGTGGACCTTCACGGCCACCCAGCAGGAGTACGACGTGGTGACGGGTGGGCGGTTCGGCAACCCGTTCCCGGTGCCCCACACCACTCTGCCGCCCCTGACGTTCAATGCCGCCGGCAACGGTTTCGCCACGTCTGGTTCCATCGCGGACACCAGCACGCTCACGCACGGGCTCAGCTACACGGCCACCAGGACGTCACCGACTCCGCTGACGTGTACCAACGTCGGCTACTGGTCCGACCCGAGTGCGGGGCCGGGCCCGACGGCGCAGAACCCGACCGGTCGTCCCGACACGGCGCCCGCGCTGACCGGGACCAACCGGGCCGGTGCCGGGACTGATGACGTGGTGCTGCAGTTCGACCAGGAAATGCTGTCCACCGGACAGGGCGTCCCGGCGCCGGGTCTGTTCACTGTGACTGTCGGTGGCGTGGCTCGCGCCGTGTCCGCTGTGGCGCTCACGGACGACACACCTCCGGACAAGGCCACGCTCGACCTGACCCTCGCCGGCGCTGTGCTGCCTGCCGGGGCGACGGTGGCTGTCACGTACCACCAGTCGACGAGCTCTTCCGATCCCGCGTTGCAGGATCTGGAGAACCTGAAGACGCCGGCCTTCGGGCCGATTTCGATCCCCGTTTCCTAACTCGTCTCCCCCAACACACGGGCCGTCCGGCGGAACACTCGCCGGGCGGCCCGTGCCCTTTCCGACCACAGCGGACTTGGCGTCGCGAGCCGCTTCCCGGTTTCCGCCGGACGCGTGTTCGACGTTCTCGACATCCCCTTTGCGGACGTAGGCGTCATCTCCTGCGGCCCGCTCGCCGGCCGACACCGTCCGGTTCGGCCTGGAGAAGGCAGACCGATCCGAGGTGTGGTGGCCGTGGGCGGGGGGGCCGCCGGACCGTGTCGCCAGGGACTTCCGGCCCTTTTCGGACCGAGCCGACCCTGGTCCGATGGAGATCCGGGGGCGCTATGTCCACGCCAGACCCATGGGGGCCTATCCATGACGTCCATCACCGACCGCACGATCGACGAGCAGCGCGCACGCTTCGCCGGGCGGCTGATCACCCCGTCCGACGACGATTTCGACACCGCACGCAGCGTGTGGAACGGGGACATCGACCGGCGTCCCGCGGTCATCGCCCGGTGCGCGGGAGCGGCCGACGTGGGTGCAGCGATCCGGTTCGCCCGAGATGCCGGCTTGGAGATCTCGGTGCGCGGCGGCGCGCACAACTTCGGCGGCGCCGCGGTCGCCGTCGACGGCATGATGATCGACTTGTCCGCGATGCGCGGCGTGACCGTCGACCCGGCCACCCAGCGGGCGCACTGCGCAGGTGGCGCGACGATGGCCGACCTGGACGCCGGTACCCAGGAACACGGTCTCGCCGTGCCCGCGGGCACGATCAGCCACACCGGCGTAGGCGGGCTGACGCTGGGCGGCGGTTTCGGCTGGCTGACCAACCGGCATGGCCTGGCCTGCGACAACCTGCTGTCCGCCGACGTGGTGACGGCCGATGGCGAGGTCGTGCACACCTCCGCCGACGAGCATCCCGACCTGTACTGGGCGATCCGCGGCGGCGGCGGGAACTTCGGGGTCGTCACGGACTTCGAGTTCCGGCTGTTCCCGGTCGGCCCGATGGTGCAGTTGTCGTTGTTCTTCTGGGGTCTGGACCAGGGCGTCGAGGCGATGCGGGTGGCCCGCGAGGTCACCACCGACCTGCACCGGGACCTCGGTGCGCTGATGGTCGGGCTGAACGCGCCGCCCGAGCCGTTCGTGCCGGAGCAGTATCAGGTGGCACCCGGTTACGCGCTCATGGTCCCCGGATTCGGCGACCCCGCTGTGCACGCCGCCCTCGTGGAGCGTGTGCGCGACCTGCTGCCGCCGGTGTTCGAACTGGTCACCGAGGTGCCGTACGTGCAGTTGCAGCGCATGATCGACGACAGCGCGCCGTGGGGCATCCGTGCCTACGAGAAGGCCGTGTTCCTGGAGTCGGTGACCGACGAGGTGATCTCGGTGGTAGCCGAGTACCTGCCGCGCAAGGTCTCGCCGATGTCGATCATGCCGATGTTCATGCTGGGCGGCGCGTTCGGGGACGTGCCCGACGAAGCGACGGCCTTCGGCGGCAGCAGGCGCACCGGCGCGGTGCTCAACATGGCGGCGGCCGCGCCGACGCCTGAGCTGCTGGCTGCCGACCGCGCCTGGGTCCGGGACTTCTACGACGCGCTGGCTCCCCACGCGATGGGCGCGGGCGGCTACGTCAACTTCATGTTCGACTTCGACGGCGACCGGGTGCGCGCCGCGTACGGGCCGCGGAAGTACGACCGGCTGGCCGCGATCAAAGCGGTGTACGACCCGGAAAACGTGTTCCACCTCAACCCGAACATCAAGCCGGCCGCCCGATGACGCCCGCCTGATGACAGCGAGGAGCACACATGCCGTCCGTACTCATCAGCGGCGCCTCCAGTGGCTTCGGCGCGCTGACCGCGCAGGCGCTGGCCGAGGCAGGACACACGGTGTACGCGGGCATGCGGGACATCGCCGGGCACAACGCACAGCAGGCCGAACTGGCCCGCACCCGACCAGTGACCGGCGGCGGGTCGATCCACCCGGTTGAGCTGGACGTGAGCTCGGCGCAATCCTGCGTCGCCGCCACGGCCACTGTCCTGGCCGAGCAGGGGCAGCTCGACGTGTTGATCCACAACGCGGGCCACATGGTCACCGGCCCCGCCGAGGCGTTCACCCCCGAGCAGGTCGCCGAACTTTACGACGTCAACGTCGTGGGCACGCAGCGACTCAACCGCGCGGTGCTCCCGCACCTGCGTGCACGCGGCGACGGACTGGTCGTGTGGGTGGGCAGTTCGAGCACCCGGGGTGGCACACCGCCTTATCTGGCACCCTACTTCGCCGCGAAGGCGGGCATGGACGCCATGGCCGCCAGCTACGCGCTGGAACTGGCGCGCTTCGGGATCGAGACCACCATCGTCGTGCCCGGTTCGTTCACCCATGGCACCAGCCACTTCGCACACAGTGGGAGCCCCGCCGACGACGCCGTCGCCAGCGCCTACGAGGTGCGGTACCCGAACCTGATGGCTGACGTCGGCCGTCGGCTGGCCGAACTCGAACCACCCGGAGCCGATGTCGCGGACGTCGCCCGCGCCATCGTGACCGTCGTGGCCACGCCGAAGGGCGACCGGCCCTTCCGGGTGCACATCGACCCGTCCGATGACGGGGCCGCCGTGGTGAACGCCGTTGCCGACCGGATCCGGTCGGACTTCCTGCGCAGGATCGGCCTGGCAGACCTGCTCCACCCGACCACCCCTCCTGCCTGACCGTCATGGGCGCGGCACCGGACCCACGCTGGGCCGGATGGCGTGGGCCGTCCTACCGCCGGGAAGATGTACGACATGAGGACACACCATCTCGGCTCACTGCGGGTCGGTCGCATCGGTCTCGGCGCCATGGGCATGTCGGCCGCCTATTCCGCCTCCGAGCGCGACGACGAGGAGTCCATCCGCACGATCCACCGGGCCCTTGAGCTCGGGGTCACCCTGATCGACACCGCCGAGATCTACGGGCCCTACACCAACGAGGAACTCGTCGGGCGTGCCATCGCCGACCGCCGCGACCAGGTCGTACTGGCCACCAAGTACGGCATGGTCTCCCACGCCGGTGCCGGACCCGGCAACCTCGACAGCAGCCCCGCCAACATCCGCACCGCGGTCGAGGGGTCCCTGCGGCGGCTCGGTACCGACCACATCGACCTGCTCTACCAGCACCGAGTGGACCCGAACACACCGATCGAGGACACGATCGGCGCGGCGGCCGAGCTCGTCACGCAGGGCAAGGTCCGCCATCTCGGCCTCTCCGAGGCGTGGCTACCCACCGTCCGCCGCGCGCACGCTGTGCACCCGATCACCGCGCTGCAGTCGGAGTACTCACTGTGGACCCGCGACCAGGAGGCGCAGATGCTGCCGCTGCTGCGCGAGCTCGGCATCGGCCTGGTGGCCTACTCCCCGCTGGGACGGGGTTTCCTCACGGGCGCGATCCGCTCGCTCGACGACCTCGACGCCGACGACTCACGGCGCACCAACCCCCGGTTCACCGGCGAGAACTTCCAGCGCAACCTGGACCTGGCCGACGAGGTGGGGTCCCTGGCCCGCGAGATCGGGGCCACCCCTGCCCAGGTCGCCCTCGCGTGGCTGCTGGCGCAGGGCGAGGACGTTGTGCCCATCCCGGGAACCAAGAAGGTCGCCCGCCTTGAGGAGAACATCGGGGCCGACACCGTCGAGCTGACGCCGGCACAGCTGACGCGGCTCACCGAGCTGACGCCGCCATCGGGCGAGCATCATGGCCAGGCGCAGATGGACATGATCGAACGCTGACCCGGCGCCGCGGTCCGACCGCCATGGTGGGTGCCCGCCCCACGACGTCGATCACTGTCGTAGCCTGCTGTGCCGCGCTCCGGACCGGACCGCGTATCCGACGGAGAGGAACAGCGATGACGAGCGCCGACGAACAACCGGCCAGTGCCGTCACCGACACCGATCTGACGCATCTGCGGCGCTGCGTGGAGCTGGCGGCCGAGGCGGTGGCCGCCGGTGACTTCCCGTTCGGGTCCGTACTGGTCGCCGCGGACGGCACGGTGCTGGCCGAGGACCGCAACCGCGAGATCTCCGCCGGGGATCCGACCCGTCACCCCGAGTTCGAACTGGCCAGGTGGGCCGCCACCCATCTCGGACCGGCGGACCGGGCTGCGGCGACCGTGTACACGTCCGGCGAGCACTGCCCGATGTGTTCTGCCGCGCACGGCTGGGTCGGCCTGGGCCGGATCGTGTACGTGACGTCGTCCGCACAGGTCGGCCCGTGGCTCGCGGAGCTGGGCGTGTCCCCGAGCCCGGTGCGACCACTGTCCATTCAGGACTTGGTTCCCGGGGTCGAGGTAATCGGCCCGATCCCAGGCCTCGCGGCGGACGTCCGCGAGTTGCACCGCGAGTTCCATGAGCGGTCGCGGGCCTGATGGCCCGCAGCGGCGGTGGCAGGCCTCCTGGTTCTGTTCGGCGCCGCCCATCGGAACAACCGTCGAGAGGACTCAGGGCGACAGGTGATGCGGGGCAAGGCCGCGTTCGATCCGGCAGGCTTCGCGCAGATCGCCGGGCAGCATCGACGTCGGGATAACGCGGGGAGCATGGCCGTGCCGCTTCGCCGGATGGCATCGCCGTATGCCGTCATCCCCCGGACGCGTACGTCGGCCCGGCCATGAGCGGCGCCCTACGGCACCCGTGAGGGATCCACGGCCGACGCATGACGTGGCCACTGTCCGTGGCCGGGAAGGGCGGCGACACTGGATGGGTAACCGGAGGGAGCAGACATGCCACCCGTGCCCAGCAAGGACGGCGATCCGGCCGCACGCACCGCGGCGGCCACCCGGCTGATCGTCGGCACGTTGCGTACGTTGGCGTGGGGGCACCATGAGGTCGTCTACGACCGGCTACTGACCACGATCGACGAGCACCATCGCACTGGTGACCCCGCCGTCATCGAACATTTCGCCGAGAGCCTCCTGATGACGGCCCGAATGGAACGCAGCCCGTCGTTCCTGGCCGCCGTCCAACGGCCGGACAAACCAGGCGAATTGCGCGACATTCGTGACGTGATAGCGGAGATCGAGGCGCAGCAGAATGAATCGCCAGCATAAGCCGCGGCGGCTCAAGACGGGTATCGGGTGCCTGGCGAACTGGGCGGCCGACGCGAGCCAGGCCGAGAAGAATCTGGTCTACGAGGCGCTGTTCGCCGTCGCCGACGGGACTGTCCGCGACCTCTACAAGGTGCTGGACGACGTGCGCCGCAACGGCGAGTGTTTCGTGCTCGTGCGGAATGATCTCGTGGTGAAGATCGGTATTCATCCGTTCAACACGTTCAGCGTGATCTACATCGGTTCTGCCGCGGACGCGCCCGACATCGGCCGGAACGCCGCCTGAGGCACGATCGCTACGCCAGACGGCGGTATCGATGCGTCCTGATCTGACAGCACCATTGCTGCATTCGTGTGTGAATTCGCGCGAATTCCGCTGTCCAGATAACGTCCCACTTGGATTTCAAGTCTCTCTCACCGATCTTGTCGGACGAATTTCCCTAGGAGGCGCAATGTCGTCGATGGAGGTTCCCGGTCTCGACGTATCCGGCCGGGTCCGGGCGCGGGACATCCCGATGACCGCGGTGGCGCATCTCGGCCGCCGGATGCTGATGATCTCCGGTGCCGTGGACGCCACCGACCATGACGTCTCGATGTCGATCAGCCTGCCTGAGCCGGGGCGCTGGCAGATCGTGAAGTCGGAGACGAACCTGACCGACCAGACCTGGGTCGCCATGCAGATCACCACGGACGACGACACCACGTTCGTCAACGACAGTGGTTCGGTGATCGCCTCGACGCAGTTCGGCAAGACGTTCATGACCCCTGACCAGCGCCGCCTGACCTTCTACGACGGCGAGGTGCGCCCCGGCGAGTCGGCCATGAAGGTGTTCGACCTGGAGTGTTCCGGGGGTACGCCGGTCTATGCGCACGCCAAGTACAGCAGGCTCGACGCGGGCGGCCCCGAACAGTCGGTGGAGGAGATCGACGCAGCGCTGCAACGCATGGTGGCCGACGGGATGCCGCAGCGGCCGGTGCTGGAACTGGTAGTGCCGGTGACGGTGATCAGCTGACGCGGGCAGCGATGGAACGGAGACCGATGTGCTGACCTTCGTCCCGGAACCCGCTCTGCTGGCCGCCGAACGCGCGCGGGACTGGCCTGCTCATCCAGGGCCCGCCCCTGGCGTGCGTACCGGCAGGCCGCCCGCGCGAGCGGACGTGGTCGTGATCGGCGCCGGCCCAGCGGGGCTCGCGATGGCGGCGGCGCTGTGGCATCTCGGGGTGCGGGACGTGGTCGTACTCGACCGCGACGGCGTGCCGTGCGACCGGTTCTTCCGGCGGATCGACGGGCTCGGCCAGCGGGTGCTGCGATCCCCCTACGACCACCATCCCGGCGTGGAGGGCTACCACGACTGCGAGCTACTCGACTTCGCCCGGCTGCACTGGGAATGGCTGAGCCCCGTGGAGCGCAGGGAGATCCGGATGGCACAGGCAGGCCATCGGTCGGTCGTGCCGGTCGACGTGTTCGAGGCCTTCTGCCACCACGTGGCAGCCGTGCACGACGTGTACGACCGCACGTGGTGCACGACGGTACGTGAGGTCCGGCAGGCCGGCGACGGCGTGCTGGTGCGCACCGACGACGGCACGTTGGCTGCGCGTTTCGCCGTGCTGTGCCAGGGAGAACAGCGCACACCGGCGCCCGCGGGGTGGTGGCCCGACGGCCGCAGGCCCGCGTCGGTCCGGTACTGGGACGAGCCGGGCCACGACGGCGACGGCCCCGTCGCCGTGATCGGAGCGGGCCTGACAGCGGCGCACCTGGTGGCGGGTGCCCTGGACGGCGGCCGCACCGTGCACTGGGTGATGCGATCGGCCAGTGAGCGCTACCAGTGTTCGGACGTCAACGCCGCGTTCTTCCGCGCCGAGGGCAGGGCCCGGTTCGACGGCACCTCGTGGGCCGATCGGCTGGCGCTGATGGGCAGGGAGCGCAGGGCGTCGGTGATGTTCGAGTTCCAGCCCGGCCTCGCCGCCGCCGAGCGAGACGGCAGGCTCGTCGTGCACCGCGGCCGTGCCGTGACGACCATCCGGTCAGGCCCTGCGCATGAGGTCGAGATCGGGTTCCGGGACGGCGATCCGGTGCGCGCGGGGCAGGTGCGGCTCGCCCTGGGCACGACGCCGTCCATCGGCACCGGCCTGCTGTCCGACTCCGTCGTCGCGGCACGGGACGGCTGGCCGGACCTGGATGCCCGCACGCTCGCCTACCGGGCCGCACCGCGCGTGTTCGCGGTCGGCGCGACGGCGTGCATGGTGCTGGGGCCGGCCGCGCGCAACATCGACGGACATCGGGTGGCGACGGCCAGGGTCGCAGGCGCGGTCGCGGCCGGTCTCGGCGCCCGGTCCCCCGATCAGTCCACCGTGTACCAAGGTGGGGAGGACGAGGTGGCCGCCCGTGCCTGAGAACCGCCAGGACCACCGGTTCGAACTGCCCGCACTCGACCAGCCTTCGCTGTCCGAGATCGGCGTCATCCTGTCCGGGCTGGCCACCGACCGGCTGCTGGCCGGCCTGGGTCTCGCCGACGACGGTGTGCCGCCCAGCACGCTGGTCCTGCGGATGGACCTGCTCCGCCACACCGGTGGTGGCGCGCTGGCCGGCGCGGTCGCCGAGGGTGCCCGGCGGTGGCGCGCGGCCCGCCCACTGCTGGGCGATACCGACCACGCGCCGTCGATGTCCGCCTCGATCCGCCAGGCATGGCAGCGAGCGCTGCGCACCGTGCTCGCCGCCGAGCCGGCGCCCGAGGGTGCGGACAGCGACGCCCGGCACGCCGTGCTGGCCACCTGCTGGCTGCGTTGCGCCGAGATGGACACGGCAGCCGACGCGGCGCTCGCCGCGCACTGACACCGCCGCGCACCGACACCGTCCCCGACAAGGAGGATCGTGATGCCGTACCTGCCGTCACTGCCCGCGGCCGGAGTGCTCCTCGACCTGTTCCGGCAGTACCCGGAGACGTCGAAACCGCTGCTCGATTACCACGAGCTGGTCATGCGTGGCCCGTCGCCGTTCACGGTCGCCGAGCGTGAGCTGATCGCCGCCTACGTGTCCGGGCTGAACAGGTGCGGCTACTGCCACGGCGTGCACACGGCGGCCGCCGAGGAGTGTGGCGTGCCTGCCGGGGTGATCCCGGCCGCCGTCGACGATCTGGACACCGCGGACATGCCCGAACCGCTGCGGCCGGTGCTGCGCTACACCGGGAAGCTCACCCGTAGTCCGGCCAGCGTCACGCAGGAGGACGCGGACGCCGTGTACGCGGCGGGCTGGGACGAGCGGGCACTCCACCATGCGGTGCTGGTCTGCGCCTTGTTCAACTTCATGAACCGTCTGGTCGAGGGCACCGGAATCCGCGGTGACGACACGTACTTCGCCCTGTCGGGCAAGCGGCTGGTCGAGAT
Organism: Candidatus Melainabacteria bacterium; assembly: GCA_963780635.1. GTDB lineage: Bacteria > Actinomycetota > Actinomycetes > Mycobacteriales > Pseudonocardiaceae > DATEPR01. Next base: position 321,776 of record CAWACW010000010.1, on the reverse strand, counting down.
GGGCTACGCCGGCCTGGCCGGTCTGCTGCCGGGCTGATCGGCGGGTGCCGCCATTACCGTGCAGGCCAGCCCCAATCCCGCCATGGCGACGAAAGTCGCGAGCTTTCGCTTTCCGAGCATTGTGTTTCCTCCTCGTGGCCGGCGACCGTCGACGGATGCCAGGCAACCACCACCGCGGGCACAGTGGCTATCCGGCAAATGGTCAGTCGCGTGAGGACCCAACTCAGGCAACTGGCGACATCGCTGGGCTTTCGCACGTGCATGAACCCGCCGTGCGGCAACGAGTACCGGCCGCTGGCTATGCCAGACATCGTGATCGCAGGCGTTCAGCAATTCGACCAGGTGTCACGCGGGTCACTCATTCGGCCCAGTAAATACGCTGTGCGTAGGAAATTCACCCCTTCTGGTGATGACACTTCTGGACGTATGTTCATCAGGTAACGCCTGGCACAGTGGGACAAGTCGCCGGCCGGCCGAACGAGATCATCATTCCGGTATTCGTTTTCGGCATCCAGAAAGGGTGGTGTTTCCGTGCGCGCTGAGGCGGTGGACCGAGTCAAGGTGGTGTTCGGCCTGTTCGATGTCAACGGCAACGGGCAGCTCGAAGCCGACGACTTCGAGCTGATGGCGGAGCGTGTCGTGCGGGCGGCGGGTGATGCCGACGACCGGGCGAAGAATGCCATGCTGGCCGCCTTCCGGCGGTACTGGGCGACGCTGCTCACCGAGCTGGACACGAACCGGGACGGCAAGGTGAGCTATGCGGAGTACGAAGCCTGCGTCCTGTCGCCGGAGCGGTTCGAGGAGACGATCGGCGACTTCGCCGAATCGCTTGCCGCGCTGGGTGATCCGGACGGGGATGGCCTCATCGAGCGGCCGCTCTTCATGGCGCTCATGACGGCGATCGGGTTCGGGCGCGCGAACATCGACAAGCTGTTCGACGCCTTCGAGCCTTCGGCCGAGGACCGGATCCAGGTGTCCGTGTGGATCACGGGCATCAAGGAGTACTACAGCCCGGACCTGACGGGCATCCCGGGCGACCATCTCGTCGGCAACGTCGCGGACTGACCACCGGAGGACCGAGGTGGCGGGAACACGGTGGCACCGCAGATGCGGCAGGGACGCAGAGCACCACTGGCAGTTCCGCCGGGCATGGCTGGGCTCGATCCGCGCTGAGGTGAGGGACACGTGGTCAGTACGACAGGCGTAGAGGTCGGCGTCGGGCGGACCGCCCTGATGGTCGCCGCCGCACGCGCGATCGAGACGCACCGGCCGGACTCCCTGGCCCGCGACGTCTACGCCGAACACTTCGTGCGCGCCGCGCGGGCGTCCGCGCATTGGCCGGTCGACCCCCGGCAGGTCCAGGGCGGCGACGCCAACCCGTTGTGGGGCCGCCTGGCGCGCTACTTCGGCCTGCGCACGAGAGTGCTGGACGACTTCGTGCGGCACTCGATGGGTACCGGTAGCCGTCAGTTGGTGCTGCTCGGCGCGGGGCTGGATACGCGGGCGTTCCGGCTGGACCTGCCGCCCGGTTCCGTCGTCTACGAACTGGACACGACCGAAGTCCTGGCGTTCAAGCAGGGTGTCCTGGACGGTCTACACGCGACACCGCGGGCAACCCGCAGACCGATCGCGGCCGATCTGCGTGACGACTGGGCAGGCCCACTGGCCGAGGCAGGCTTCGACCCGACAGCGCCGAGCACCTGGCTGGCCGAGGGCCTCGTGCTCTACCTGCCCAGCGACGCCGAACGGCGGCTCATCGACACGGTGGACCGGCTCGCGACCGCCGGCAGCGCCATGGCGTTGGAGATCAAGCTCTGGCCGGAGTCACGGGAGGTCCAGGCGAATCCGACCTACATCTCGACCAGACAGCAGATCGGCGTCGACCTGCTCGCGTTGTTCGACGACGAACCGCGCCCCGACTCAGCGCGCGATCTGACCAGCCGAGGCTGGTGCACGTCGATGCGCACCCCGTTCGAGTTCACCAGACAATTCGGCCGCGGCCCGGAACCGGAGCCGAACGACGCACTGGCCGCCAACCGATGGGTCTTCGCGCACCGGGCCGCCAGGTGAACGGATCCGGGATGTCGGCAGCGGTGCACGGCGGCAAGTGCTGCGATGTCGAGCAGCGGGGTCGGTCGGCGTCGCCTTGCTGACCTGATGCCGACAGGTCCGGCCTCGATCCGCATGCCCCGGCCGGACGACGTAGGCACCCGGACAGGCCAAGCGGACCCGCAGTGCTGTCGCGGGCAGACGAGCACCATCACGTCGAACCCGCCCAGGCGACCACGCCGCCGAGTGCTGCCATGTCAGCGATGTCGAGCAGCGGGGTCGGTCGGCGTCGCCTTGCTGACATGATGCCGACAGGTCCGGCCTCGATCCGCATGCCCCGGCCGGACGACGCAGGCACCCGCACACGCCAAAGCGGACCCGCAGTGCTGTCGCGGGCAGACGAGCACCATCACGTCGAACCCGCCCAGGCGACCACGCCGCCGCCGTCGATCCGCTGCTCGTGCATGCGCTGGACAGCGTCGCGGCACTGAGGCTCGGTCTCGGTGCTGTGCAACTGTTCGGTCGCGTATGCGTGCAGCAGGGGGTGGCAGGTCCACTGCGCGGGGCCACACTCGGTGATCAGATGGGCTCGCGCGAGTTCCATCAACACCGGCCGCACCAGGGCATCGGACACACCGGCGAGACCGGCCAGGGACGGAGTGTCGGCCTCGGGCCCGGGATGCAGGCCGATCAGCCGGAAGAGGCGGGCGGCCGCCGGGGTCAGCATCCGGTAGGACCAGGAGAACGCGGTGCGTAGATCCAGCGCCGGGTCGTCGCTGGCCAGCGCGTCCAACCGATCCCGGCTCTCCCGCAGTTCCCGGACGAGCGCGCGCAGGGCGATGTTCGGCCGGGTGGACACCTGGGCGGCCACGTTGACCAGGGCGAGCGGCAGTCCGGCACAGTAGCCGGCGATCTCCGCTACCGACACTGGTTCGATGCTCGCACGCTCCGGGCCGATACGGCTGCTGAGCAGTTCGGTGGCCTCGGCCGAGGTGCACGGCTGGAGATGGATCGGATTCACCCCGTTGGTCGCAACCAGCCCCGACATCTGGTCACGGCTGGTGATCAGCGTCCGGCAGGCGGAGGTGCCCGGCAGCAGCGGCCGGACCTGTTCGGCGTCCCGCGCGTTGTCCACCAGCACCAGCATCCGCCGGTCGGCCAGGATGCTGCGATAGAGCCCCACCGCGGTGGACAGGTCCGCCGGAATGCGGATGGGTGGCACACCGAGGGCTTCGAGGAACCGGTGCAGCGCCTGGACGGACCGCAACACGGACTCGGGTCGGTCCAGACTGTGGAGGTCGACGTACAACTGGCCGTCCGGGAACCGGTCGGCGCCGCGATGCGCCCAGTGCACGGCCAGCGCCGACTTGCCGACCCCCGGAATGCCGGAGATCACAGCCGTGCTCGGCTGCTCGCCGCCGGCCAGAATGCGATCCAGCGACGCCAGCTCACCTGCCCGGCCTGCGAAGTACGGTACGTCCGCGGGCAGCTCGCGTGGCACCACGACGTGCACCGACTGGCGGGGCGGCACCGCTTCGGTGAGCAGCGCCGGATCGGTGGTGATGATCTGCCGGTACAACCGCTGCAATGCCGGGCCAGGGTCGGTACCCAGGTCGCCGGCCAGGTGTTTGCGGAGGCGTTCGTAGTGACGCAACGCGTCGGCCTGCCGTCCACTGCGGTACAGCGCCAGCATGAACTGTCCGGCGAGGCGTTCGTCCAGTGGGCGCAGGCTGGACCAGTTGGTCAGCTCCGCCAGCAGCTCGGCGTGTCGACCGGCGCGCAGTCGGATGTCGGCCAGGTCAAGTTGGGCGATCTGATGCCGCTGCGCCAGCGAGGCCCGAATCGCCTGGCACCACGGCGTGTCGAGATCGGCGAACGGCTCACCACGCCACAGCGCGATGGCCTGTTCCAGCGCGGTCGACGCGGTCCGGTCATCCTCCGCCAGATGACCCCGTTTGACCAGGTCGAGAAACCGGTGCAGGTCGACGAGCTCCCGGTCGACCGTGAGCTGGTAACCCGACTGACGGCGAGTGAGGGTCAGCTCGCCCGCGGCGGACAAGGCCCGTCGGAGCAACGTGACATACGTCTGGAGCACCTTCTCCGGACGTGCGGGCAACCGCTGCGTACCCCATACTCGCTCCACCATCCGACTCACGGGCACGGTGCGATTCGGCTCAACCAGCAATACCACCAAAACGGACCGTTGTCGGGCGTGGCCGATGTCAACAGGTTGATCATTGATGCGCAATTCTGTATCACCGAGCAACCGAATATCGGCAACCGCCACGATGTCCTCCCCTGTCCCCGGCCCCCGCGACGACCGCCGCGTTTCCGTCATAGCCGTTGTGACCAGTGGATTCAAGTGTTCCAAAGCAATCACCAACGCCTGACCGAGCAAGCTTGCTCCGATTGGTGCAGCACCGACCGGTCACTTGATCGGGCGCGCCAGATCGTCCTTGACAGACAGGAAGCACGGTGGTCGTGGTGACATTGACCGGTCGCGTCGGTGCTGATCCGGCGCGGTTGTTGCACGAAGACGTGCTTGAGCCGCAGTTTCGGTACGAGGTCGAGCATCTGCTGCCGGCTTACCTGGCGATCGAGACCGTCCTTGCGTCGGAATATCGCAGAATGGGTTTGATCACCGCCGGGGAGGCTGCCACGGTCCGGCGGATATTACACGAGATCGAACCATCGACGTTGACCGCTGACCCGACCGTGAATTTGTCGGACATCGCGTTCGCCATCGAGCGATATGTCGCCGAGCACGTCGACGTGCCGATCACCCGGTGGCATGTCGATCGCAGCCGTAACGATCTGCAGTCCTGCGCCCAATTGATGTTCGGCCGCGACCTGCTGTTCGGCCTGGCCGGCGAACTGCGGGCTTTCGGCGACGAGGTGCGTCGGGCCGCCTGCCGATTCACCGACGTTCCGATGCCTGGTTACACGCACCTCCAGCCCGCCCAGGTGATCACTCCCGGCTTCTACCTCGCGGCGTTGTCCGACCAGGTGCAGCACGCGCTGGATCGGCTGCGGACGACGTACGACGACCTGAATCACTGCCCGCTGGGGGCAGGCGCGATGGCAGGCCAGGAACTGCCGTGGGATCGCCCCAGGATGGCCCGCCTGCTGGGCTTCGCGGGGGTGCGGGAGCACGCGCTGGTCAGCGTCGCGTCCAGGGCGTGGGCCAGCGAGATCACCGGTGAACTCGCGCTGCTCGGTGTGACCCTGAGCCGGTTCGTCACGGACCTGATGGCGTGGGCGGGTGGCGAGTACGGGTTCGTGGACCTCCCCGACGAGTTGTCCGGCATCTCCTCCGCGATGCCGCAGAAGAAGAACTTCCCAGTGTTGGAAAGGATCCGGGGAAAGACGGGACATCTCGTCGCCGCACACGTTGATCTGCTGTTCGGCCTGCGCAACACCCCGTACGCCAACAGCGTCGAGGTGTCCAAGGAGGCAACGGCACCGTTGCGCGACACCTGCGCCAACCTGAGCACGATACTGCGTCTGGCCACCGCGGTCGTGGCCGGCATGCGGTTCGACGCCGACCGGATGCGAGCCGCGTGCGAACGCGAGTATCTGGGTGGCTTCACCCTGGCCAATCTCCTGACCTTGGACTCGGGCGTGCCCTGGCGGACCGCCCAGGTGATCACCGGGCAGTACATCGTCGCGGCCGTGGAGCGCGGGCTGACACCCCAGCAGTACGACCCGGATCTGCTGGCGGACGTGGCGGCCCGGCATGGCTACCGGTCCATCGATCCGGCGGCCGCGCTGCGGGAGGCATTCGACGTCCAGCGGAGCCTGTCCCGAAAGCAGTCGTCCGGCTCGGCCAATCCGGAGGCGGTCCGCCGGTTACTCGACCAGCAGGCCGCCGGCTACCAGCGGGCCGCCGCCGACTGGGACAGTCGCGAGCGGAGTGTCCGCGATCAACTGTCCCGGCTGGCCCACGGCATCGAGGAAGGATGACCAGAGCGCGTGAACGATCAGTCGAACAACGTGGGCGTCGGCGCAGCGTTCGGGACTTTCGGTGAGCTGCCGCAGGGTGCACTGCCCAGGAACGACGATCAGACCGGCACCGGCCGCGTCCAGTACGCGTCACGTGAGTGTGCCGCGCCGCCGGGCTCGGCGTTCGCGGTGAACTCGCGCTCGGCGGCCGATCGTCGTCATCGACATTCCCACCGCACAGCGTCCTACTCGCCCCGTTGAGCGCAAATACTCCACAAAGGACGACCACATGCTCTTTCGCGACACGGTGGACGCGATCGGACACACCCCGCTGGTCCGGCTGCGGTTCGACGCTTCACCCGATGTCCTTGTCTACGCCAAGCTCGAACTGCAGAATCTGTTCGCCATGAAGGACCGCGTGGCCAGGAACGTGATCCTGGAAGCGAAACGGCTGGGAGTGCTGGCCGACGGCGCGGCGATCGTGGAGAGCTCGTCGGGCACCATGGCGCTGGGCGTCGCCCTGGTGGGCACCGCGCTGGGGCATCCGGTGCACATCGTGACCGATCCGCGAATCGACCGGATCACCATCGCGAAACTGCGTGCGCTCGGCTGCGCGGTGCATGTCGTGCCTGCGATGACCAGCCACGGGTGGCAGAGCGCCCGGTTGGAGCGGCTGGCCGAGCTGCTGGACACGCTGCCCGGCGCGTTCTGGCCACAGCAGTACAGCAATCCGGACAACCCGGGCGCCTACCGGACACTGGCCGCCGAACTCGTCGCCGATCTCGATCGGATCGATGTGCTGGTCGGCTCGGTGGGCAGCGGCGGATCGCTCTGCGGCACCGCCCGCGCGCTGCGCGAGACGCTGCCCAACCTGCGGGTGGTGGGCATCGACTGCGTGGGCAGCGCGCTGTTCGGCCAGCCGGACCGGCCGCAACGGCTGCAGAGCGGACTGGGCAACTCACTGCAGCCGAAGAATCTCGACCACCGGGAGATCGACGAGGTTCACTGGCTCAACGACCACGAGGCGTTCCTCGCGGCCAGGGACCTGGCCCGGGAGCAGCAGATCTTCGCAGGTAACACGTCCGGATCGGTCTACCGGGTGCTGGGCGCCGTGGCCGCGGGCGCCGCGCCGGGCACGCGGATCGTGGGCATCCTCCCCGACCGCGGCGATCGGTACACCGACACGGTGTACGACGACGGCTACTTCGCGCAGCACCGGCTCACCGAACTTCCCCTGGCGGCCACGCCCGAACCCGTCGAGCCGGGCACCGTCGTCGACAGCTGGTCGCGGGCCGAGCACAAGGTCGGCGACCAGCCGGGGCACCTCGTGTTCGTCGAGTCCAACACGACCGGGACCGGCATGCTCGCGCTGACCACCACCCGAGACCTGAACCTGAGGCCGGTCCTGCTGACCGCGGCGGCTTCCCGCTACCACGGTCTTGCCGAGACCGGCTGCGAGATCATCGAGTGCGACACCGGCTCCGTGGTGGCCCTGCGGGCGGCGATCCAGGAGCGCTTCCGCCGCCAGGACCTCACCGGGATCGTCACGACGAGCGAGTTCTATCTCCCGGTCGTCGCGCAACTGGCCGACTGGCTGGGTCTGCCCGGCAACAGCGCGGCCGCGGTCGCCGTGTGCCGGAACAAGGCGACGGTGCGGCGAACCCTGGCCGAGGCCGGACTGCCGCAGCCGAGGTTCGCCGCCGTCACCGAGGTCGCCGACACCGCCGCGGCCATCTCGCGGATCGGCTTTCCGTGTGTGGTCAAGCCGGTCGACGACTCGGGCTCCAACGACGTGCTCAAGTGCGCCGATCTGGCGGCCACGATGGCGCAGGTCGGACGCGTGGTCGCCACCCACACCAACGTCCGTCAGCTGCCGACCGCGCGCACGGCGCTGGTGGAGGAGTATCTGGCCGGTCCGGAGATCAGCGTCGAGACGTTCAGCTGGCAGGGCACGACCCACCTGATCGGCGTCACCGAGAAAAGCGTGGCCGGCGAGCCGTACTTCGTCGAGCACCGGCACATCTTCCCCGCCGACCTGCCAGCAGCGGTCGAAACATCGGTGCGGGACACGGTCGAGCGCGCGCTGGCCGAGGTCGGCCTACGGCTGGGCGCCGCGCACACCGAGATCAGGCTCACCGCCCACGGCCCGATGCTCGTGGAGATCAATGCCCGCCTCGCCGGCGGCATGATCCCCGAACTGGTCCGGCTCGCCACCGGCATCCGCATGCTCGACCAGCAGTTGCGGGTGTTCGCCGGCCTGCCGCCGGTACTGGCCAGGGACACGAGGCGCTACGCGGGCATCCAGTTCCTGCTGGCCGATCGGCCCGGTGTACTGGTCGGCGTCCACGGAACCGAGCGGGCGAGCGCGGTCCCCGGGGTGGAACGGGTCGCGGTCACCGGGCGGATCGGCGCCGCGGTCCGGCCGGCGCGCAACGCCTACGACCGGCTGGGTTACGTGCTGGCCCGCGGTGATTCCCGCGACGAGGTCGTCGGTGCCCTCGGCGAAGCCCGCGGCGCACTCGACGTGGTGATCGGGTCGGATCAGCCGTGAGCGCGGCGGACCGGCACCGGCCGCTCGTGCGGTGGAACGACACCACCGTCGTCCCGACGACGCGCGTGACAACGCCGTCTGCCGAGATGAACCAGCCGGGCGGGGCGATCCCCGACCGGACAGTTCTTGTTCACTATGTGGCGTCATCAGCGCCAGACGGCAACCAACAGTCGGCAGGACGCTTGCCGTGCCGATCGGCTGTTCGTTCGCACGCCGACGAGACGGCGCCACGCGAGGGGAAGAACATGCCCGCTGACGCCTTGATGTCAGGCGACCACCTACGGACACCCTTTGGTCAACTGCTGCGTTCGTTACGCACGAAGGCGCTGTTGAGTCAGGAGCAGCTGGCACAGCTGTCCAGCCTCGGGGTACGAACCATCCGAGACCTGGAGGGGGGTCGCGTGTCGTGTCCGCGCGGAAAGTCGGTCCGGTTGCTGGCCGCCGCGCTCGGGCTCGTCGGTGAGGCGAGACAGGTGTTCGAGCTGACCTCGCGGACGCCCCGAGTCACACCGCCGGCCGACCGGGAACGGCTGTCGCCGGTCGTGTCCCTGCCGACGATCGATGGTCTGTCCGCCGCCGGCATGCATCAGCCTGCGGCCGAAGGCCACACTGGTTGGCCCGCGGGGACGCTACGGACCGACGGGCACGTGACCATCGCCAGGCAGCCGGCGCTGCCGGCGTCCGGCGAGTGGGCCGTGCCGGCACACTTGCCGATGGATACGCCGGTCTTCGCGGGCCGGGCCGGTGAGCTCGCACAGCTCGACGCCCTCGTCGAGCGCGCGGACAACGGGCCCACCGTGGTCGTCGCCGCCGTGGGGGGTGGGCCCGGGGTCGGTAAGACCACGCTGGCCGTGCATTGGGCGCATCGGGTCGGCGACCGCTTTCCCGACGGGCAGCTGTATGTGGACCTGCGCGGCTTCGACCAGCACGGGCCGCTGTCGTCGTCGCAGGCGATCTGCGGCCTGCTCGGCGCGCTCGGCGTCCCGGGCGAGCAGGTCCCCCCGGACTTGCACACACAGGCTTGCCTGTACCGCAGCCTGCTGCGCGGCCGCCGGGTACTGGTCCTACTCGACAATGCCCGGGACGCCGAGCAGGTGCGGCCACTGCTGCCGGGCACCCCCGGCTGTCTGGTGGTGGTCACCAGTCGCCAGCAGCTGATCGGACTGATCGCGGTGGAGGGCGCCACCCCACTGACGGTGGATCTGCTCACCAAGACGGAGGCGCGCGAGCTGATGGCACGCCGCCTGGGCAGAGAACGGGTCCTGGCCGAGCCCGCGGCCGTCGACGAGATCATCGAGCGGTGCGCCCGGCTCCCGCTGGCCATGGCGATGTTCGCCAGCCGTGCGGCGGCCGGCCCGAACTTTCCGTTGGCGACCCGGGCCGCGGAGCTACGCGACACACACGGAGCGCTGGCCGCCTTCGGCGGTGCGAGCTCGGCGGTGCGGACCAGTTTCGGACTGTCGTACAACGCGCTCGGCGCCGATGCCGCGCGGCTGTTCCGGCTGTTCGGCCGCGGTCCGAGCGTCGACCTCGCCCCGGCGACCGCGGCAATGCTCGCCGGTATCCCGGAACGGCAGGTTCGAGTCGCGTTCGACGAGCTGTCCCACGCGCACCTGACCGTGGAACGACGTCCAGGATTCTTCGGGACCCACAAACTCCTCCGCGCCTACGCGGCCGAGCTCGCCGAAATGCTGGACGCGCCCGTCCGCGAGGTCGATACCGAGCTGCGGAAAGTGCCCGAGCTTCGCGCGGCAAGGGGTTAGGGACTCGTCGGGTAAGCGGGCTGAACTGCTACACCAGGTCAGACTGCCCACCTGCTCGTGCCGAGAGTTGACACAGCTCACACACTCGTAACTCGTTACGGCGCAACCACTTGCCCATACCGTGGTCGCGCCGTCAGCTCACCCGGGACGCGATCCGCCCGATGCGGCGAATCCGCCCCTGTCGAGGCAGAACACGAGCAGAATACCGGCAGAAGTACGGGTGACTCGGGCAATGGAGCCGCCTCTTGTCGTTCGCGCATCCCGCGGCCTACTCTCAATTCAGATCAGCGGCCGAAAACGAATACCCAGAACTCGCCCTCGCGCAGTCAATGTCGATGCTGACGGATTTGTATCAATGTCGACGGAGCTGAGAGAAGTCACCATGGTCCATGTTGCCGTCGTCAGTGCTGCGCGGGCAGACGCATCCACGGCCGCCGCCCGTGCCGCCCGCGACCGCATCCGCCGGTGTGAGGACCGGCGACCGACCACGGTCGTATCGCCGGGTGAAAGGAGCTGAAGCGTCATGTCCGTTCCCCACCTTCAGTCCAAGGCGCAGGCGCTCTATCAGGCACGTGCCACCCGCACGCCGATCGCGCCGTTCACCGACCGGGAGCCGACGCTGGGCATGGCGGACGGTTACGCGATCCAGCAGGAGCTGGTGACCATGCTGCTCGCCGACGGGGACCGCGTCATCGGCTACAAGGCCGGGCTGACCTCCGCTCCGATGCAGCGCATGTTCGGCGTCGACACGCCGGACTACGGCCCCGTCCTGGCGTCGACCATGTATGCCAACGGCGACACGATCGACGTGGGCAGGTTCATCGCTCCCAAGGTCGAGGCCGAGATCGTGTTCCGACTCGGCAGTCGCCTCGCCGGTCCCGGCGTGGACCGCGACCAGACACGTGCGGCGATCACGGAGGCCGTCGCCGGCCTGGAGATCGTCGACTCCCGGATCGAGGGCTGGCGGGTCATGCTCGCCGATACCGTCGCCGACCTCGCGTCCAACGGCGCCGTCGTGCTTGCCGACAACGCCGTACCCATCGCGGACATCGACCCCCGGCTGATCGGCATGGTCTTCACCCGCAACGGCGAACTCGAGGCCACCGGGGCAGGCGCTGCCGCCCTCGGTGACCCGGTCGCCGTCGTCGCCTGGCTCGCCAACACCCTCGGTGAGCACGGCATCGCACTCGAGGCAGGCGACCTGATCATGACCGGTGCCCTGCACGCGGCGGTCGCCATGCAGCCGGGTGACGAGTTCACCGCCGAGTTCGATCGGCTCGGTTCGGTCACCGTCAGCGCCGGAGTCGAGGCATGAGTGGGGTGGCGCTGTTCCGGCAGCGGCTCTTCGGTGGGAGTCGATGATGATCGACAGCAGTCCGCGGGCGGGTATCCGGGACCGCGCCGCGGTCATCTGTGGGATCGGCCATTGGTTGCCGCCCACGGAGGTGACCAATGCGGACCTCTGTGCGCGGCTGGACACGTCGGAGGAGTGGATTCGCAGCCGGACCGGCATCTCGACCCGGCGGGTGACCACGGACGGGATGATGACCTCCGACCTGGCTGTCGAGGCAGGGGCACGGGCCCTGGAGTCGGCGGGCGATGGCGGTGTGCAGGCGCTGGTGCTGGCCACGACCACGCCGGACCGGCCCTGCCCGGCGACCGCCCCGGACGTCGCGGCCCGGTTGGGCTTGACCGGGATCGCCGCTTTCGACGTCGCCGCGGTGTGCACCGGCTTTCTCTACGGACTGGCGACGGCCGCCGGATTCATCGCCGCCGGACTAGCGGACCGGATACTGCTCATCGCCGCCGAGAACTTCACCACCCTCCTGGACCCACACGACCGGACCACCGTGCCGATCTTCGGTGATGGCGCAGGCGCGGTGGTGCTGCGCCGCGGGTCGAGTGCCGAGCCGGGCGCCATCGGACCGATCGTGCTGGGCAGCGATGGGCAGCTCAACGACCTCATCACCGTGCACCCGCGCGGCTCGGCCGCCGATCACGACGGTGACGCGCGGACCGGCTACTTCCAGATGCGCGGGCGCGAGGTGTTCAGGTTGGCGGTGACGCGGATGAGCGAATCGTCCGAAGCGGCCACGGCAGCCGCGGGCTGGCGCATGGACGAGGTCGACTGGCTGGTCGCTCATCAGGCGAACGCCCGCATCATCTCGGCGGTCGCAGGCGAGTTGGGCATCCCGCCGGACCGCAGGGCACAGAACATCCAGGACGTGGGAAACACCGCGGGCGCCTCGATACCGATCCTCTTGGCGCAATCGGCCGCGGGCGGCTCCCTGGTCTCGGACAACAAGGTCCTGCTCACTGCCTTCGGCGGCGGCCTTACCTGGGGGGCGACCACGGTCGTCTGGCCCGATCTGAAGTGTCCCTCATAGCCGCAGGAAATCCATAGTCGCGCGCAGACGAGGAGAATAGCCTTGTACGACAAGCTCAAGTCCATCTTGGTCAATGATCTCCAGTTAGCCGAGGACGACATCCGTCCCGATGCCTCGCTCCGGGAGGCAGGCATGGACTCCCTCGCGATGGTGGAACTGTCCCTGGTGCTCAGCAAGCGGTACGGCGTCGAGCTCACCGACGACGAGTTGGTCGACGATGCGACGGTCGCCGACATCGCGGACCTGGTGGCACAGCGGGCGGCCGCCCGGCTGACCCAGACGAGCAGTTGACCGGCGCTCCGATGAACCAGAGTGAAACCCTGACAGTGGCCGTGCTGGGTGCCGGCCTCATCGGCATCGACCTGCTGACCAAGATCGAGCGATCTCCGTCGCTGGACTGCCGGTTGGTCGTGGGCCGCGACGACCAGGGCCGTGGTCTGCGCAGCGCCGCCGAACTCGGCTATCCGACCGCCGCGAACGGCATCGAGTCCGTGGTCGCGGCACCGAGCCCGTTCGACATCGTGTTCGACGCGACCAACGCGATGTCCCACGCCGAGCACTGGGCCCGGCTGCAACCGCTCGGGACGACATTGATCGACCTGACGCCGAGCATGGTCGGGCACATGGTCGTGCCCACGGTCAACGCGGCCGACGCTGCGGCCCACGCGAACGTCAACCTGATCAGTTGCGGCGGCCAGACGGCCATCCCGATCCTGCACCGGCTCGCCCAGCGATACCGGTGCGACTACATCGAGTTGGTCACCACCGCCGCCAGCCGGAGCGTGGGCCGCGCCACCCGGCTCAACCTGGACGAGTACATCGAGACGACGCAGGACGCGGTCCGCACGTTCACCGGCGTCGAGCGTGTCAAGACCATCGTCAACCTCAGCCCGGCCCGGCCGGCGACGATGTTCCGGGTCGCGATGTCCATTGTCGCGCCCGGGCTCGAGATCGAGCCGGTGCGTTCACTCGTGGCCGCGGCCGCGGCGGAGGTCCGAGCGTTCGTGCCGGGCTATCGGGTGAGCGCGTGCACGGTGACCGAGGAGCGAGCCTTCGTCGCCGTGGAGGTCGCCGCCTCTGGTGAGCGTATCCCCCGGTACGCCGGGAATCTCGACATCATCAACTCGGCCGCCGTCCTCATCGCCGAGCAGCACGCGGCGAGCCGTGTCCCCCTGATCGCCGCGGAGGTGCCATGAACCACAGCGAGCAAACCGCCGCCGACAACGCGCGACAGGTGCTCATCTACGATCCGTCCCTGCGCGACGGCCACCACGCGGTGCGCCATCTGCTCGGCAAGGACCAGTTGCGCGCGTATGCGGCTGCCGCGGACGCGGCAGGCGTGCCGGTGGTCGAAGTCGGCCACGGGAACGGCCTTGCCGCCTCCTCGCTGCAGGTCGGCCTCGCGAAGCTGACCGACGCGCAGATGCAGACCGTCGTCCGCGAGGCCCTGCCGCACAGCAAGATGGCGGTCTTCATGCTGCCCGGCTGGGGCACCACCACCGATCTGCGTGGCGCCATCGCACGCGGCGTCGACGTGGTACGGATCGGTTCCCATTGCACGGAAAGCGATCTCACCGAGCGCCATCTGGGTTTCCTGCGCGACGCCGGGGTGGAGGGCCAGGGCGTCCTGCTGATGAGCCACATGGCGAGCCCGCAACGGCTCGCCGACGAGTGCGCTCAGATGGTGCGGTTCGGTGCGACCGCCGTGGGCATCTTCGACTCGGCCGGCCACTACCTGCCAGGGGACGTCAGCGAGCGCATCACCGCCATCACGGACGCTGTCGACGTACCGGTGATCTTCCACGGGCACAACAACCTGGGCATGGCCGTCGCCAACTCGGTCGCTGCCGTGCAGGCAGGGGCCGGGATCATCGACGGGTGCGCCCGCGGCTTCGGTGCGGGTGCGGGCAACACCCAGCTGGAGGTCGTGGTGCCGGTGCTCGAACGAATGGGGTATGCCACCGGCATCGACTTGTACGCCCTCCTGGACGCGGCGGACATCGCGGAACGCGAGCTGATGCCCGCACCCCCGACGATCAGCTCGGTCAGCCTGGTGAGCGGGCTGGCCGGTGTCTTCTCGGGGTTCAAGAACCGTGTGCTCGACGTCGCGGGCCGCGAAGGAGTCGATCCACGCGACGTCTTCTTCGAGCTGGGCCGCCGGCAGGTCATCGCGGGGCAGGAAGACCTTGTCGTCGACGTCGCCATCGCGCTGCGCGACGCCACCGAGGCACCGGCGTGAGGACCCGGCGGGCCGGGTCCTCACGCGAGGCCTCACACGGTGGCGACGAACATCCGGGCGCCGGGCATCCGGTGCTCGGCACAGGTGACATCGGCGAAGCCGGCCGCGCGGAACGCCGCTGCCCACTGCTGTTCGGTGGGCAGCCGGACCGCCATGAACGCGGCGTGCAGGTACGTGAACAGCGTACTGAACCTGCGCTCGCGCGAGTCGTCCGCGTACGGGACGGCGTCCGTGACGACCAGCCGTCCACCCGGCGCCATGGCCGTGCGGCAACTGCGCAACACCGCGTCGAAGGTTTCGGGATCGGCCGACACGTCATGCATCACGAAGCCCGCGTGCACGAGATCGGCTCCCTCGATCGGCGTCGGATCGTCCACAAGCGACTCGACCTTCCGGTTCACGACCTGGAACCGCTCCCCCACGCCCGCACGAGCAGCTGCCCGAGTCGCCTCTTCGCACGCGGCCGCGCTCATGTCGAGCACGGACCCGCTGCTGGCGGGGAGGGTACGCAGCACGTTGATCACCAGCGCGCCCGCACCGCCGCCGAGGTCCGTGATCCGCCCCGGCCGGGACTCGATGATGGTGGAGAAGGCCACCGGGTAGAAGCCCTTCGACCCGACCCAACGCGACGACACCGCCACCTGGCGGCCATCGCGCTGGTACTTCGCGGCCGCTCCGCCGGGATCGCGGAGGAACTCGGGCGCGTGCTCGATGAACGGCCGGTTCGCGTTCATCGCCCACGACAGGTAGCCCGATTCGTAACGGCGGTCGGCCATGTCGGCACACGGCGAGAACTTCCGCGGATCGCCGGTCTGTTCCACGAGACCGGAGGCCACCAGGGCCTCGATCAAGCCCGCGGCGCCTTCCTCGGGCACACCGCCTGCGTCCGCCAGCTCGTCAAGTGTGAAAGGTTCGGCCCGGTCGAGCAACGGCGAGACACCGATTTCTTCGGCGATCTCAAGCAGCGCCGCCACAGCTGCCAGATCGGCGGCGGTTTCGCTGGAGTGATTACTGCTCATATGTCGGCTCCGGATGTCTAGGAAGGTGGCTACCGGCGTTCGGCACAAGATCCGGCATTCCCCATCAGGCGCCATTTTCCACTGTCCATCTCGGCTAGTCCAGCATGGAGCGGCCAATTTCCCAATCTCCGTCAGACCTTTGCTCACCGCGACGCCGCAGTCTATTGTCGAGCTGGGCACCTGAGCTATCTCAAGCCGCCGACGTGGAGGACAAATGCGCCGTCCCCGAGTACGTCCCGTACTGGACGAGCTCGCCACGTATCAGCCGGGTCCCGCCGTGCGCGGTACCAGCGCCCACAGCCACCTGCTGGAGGGGAACGAGTCCCCGGACGACCCGCCGCCGGGTGTGGTCGAGGCTGTGGCAGCGGCGGCCGCGACAGCGAACCGCTACCCCGACTTCCACGGGACCGAGCTGATGGGCGAACTCGCCGGTCTGTACCAGGTTTCCGCGGACCGGATCGCGCTCGGTGCCGGGTCGGTCGCCTTGCTGCAGATGCTGTTCCAAGCGGTCGCCGAGCCGGATGCCGAGGTGGTGCACGCATGGCGATCGTTCGAGCTCTACCCCGTGCTGGCGGATCTGGCAGGCGTTCGCAGCCGTCGGGTTCCGCTGGTGAACGAGGTGCACGACCTGCGGGCGATGGCAGACCAGGTGAACTCACGCACCAGGATGGTCATCGTCTGCAATCCCAACAACCCGACCGGCACCGTGGCCCACCGGGCCGAGTTCGAGGACTTCCTCGACCGGGTGCCTGCCGACTGTCTGGTCGCACTGGACGAAGCGTATCGGGAGTATGTCCGCGATCCTGACGCACCCGACGGTCTCACACTGTGCCGGGATCGGCCGAACGTGGTGGTGCTGCGCACCTTCTCGAAGGCCTATGGGCTCGCGGGTCTGCGGGCCGGGTATCTGATCGGCGATCCGTACATCGTCGCGCGGCTGCGCACGGCGTGCCTGCCGTTCTCGGTGAGCGCGGCGGCGCAGGCAGCCGCTCTGGCGGCCCTGCGGGTGCGCGACGTGGTGTGCGGGCGAGTCGATGCCATCGTCGCCGACCGGATCCGGATGCGGACGGTTCTGCTGGAGAGCGGGTGGAATGTGCCCGCCAGCGAGGCCAACTTCCTCTGGCTGCGCCTCGACGGAGCAGCCACGGCATTCGGCCGATGGTGCGACGAGAGAGGAATCGGAGTCAGGGTCTTCCCGGGCGAAGGTGTCCGGGTCTCGGTGGGATCGCGGGCGAACAACGACGCCTTCCTTGCTGCCGCCGCGGCGTGGCAGTCGACCAGCCTCTTGCCGTCATAGCGCACACAGATTATTCTCGATCCACAGTGAAGGGTGGCTAGCAGTACGAGTTCGTGAGGATCCACTGGAAAAGCTCGAATCGACTCAGGACTGCCGTCGGCCGCCGTGTCGGGCGGACTCAACGTATTACCGGGCTTTCTTCGGCCGTGTAGCGACGAAGGATTTTGCTTGTGGCTGACAATGAGATGTGGGAACCGTTCGAAATCACGCCGGCGCACGTCGGCGGAGCCGGAACCGATGCCTTGCTCGAGTATCTCGGCGACAAAGCGGAGATAGACCGGGTACTGGTCAGGGAGAAGGCGCTCGTCGTTCGCGGGTTCGGGCTGACCGCCGAGACGCTGGAGCCTGCCCTGGATCTGCTGCTGCCGGAGCGGCTGGCCTACGTGCACGGCAACTCTCCTCGCGCCAAGGTGGGTGACAACCTCTACACGTCGACCGAATACCCGCCTGAGTTCACCATCTCCATGCACAACGAGCTCTCCTACGCCCACCGGTGGCCGGCTCGGCTGGCCTTCTTCTGCGATCGTCCCCCCACCACCGGGGGTGCGACCCCGGTGGTGGACGCCGGCCTCTGGCTCGACTCGCTGGACCCGGACGTCCGCGAGTCCTATCGGCAAGGCGTTCGCTACACCCAGAACCTGCACGCCGGGATCGGCTTCGGCAGGAGCTGGCAGGACACGTTCGAGACGGACCAACGCGACGTGGTGGAGGCGTTCCTCGCCGCCACCGGGGCGACGTGGGAATGGCGGCCGGACGGCGCGATTCGGGTGTCCATGGTGCGGTCGGCGACCACCCGGCATCCCGTCTCCGGTACCGAGGTGTGGTTCAACCAATCCGACCAGTGGCACACGGCCGCGCTGGACGCCGAGACAGCGGCCGCGCTGACCGAGATGTACTCGGCGGACGAGCTGCCCCAGTCGGTCACCTTTGCCGACGGCAGCCCGATCCCGCCGGAGTACGTGCTCCAGGTGCGCGATCGGGGCCTCGCCGCGGCAGTCGACGTCGACTGGCGCGCGGGCGATCTGATGGTCATCGACAACGTGCTGGTAGCACACGGACGTCGGCCGTTCACCGGCCCACGCCGGGTGCTGGTGGCCATGTCCGGTTAGGAGTCGGAGCCATACCATGACGGCACGCGACCGGTTCACGCCTGAGCTCATCAGTCCAGCCGCGGCAACCCCGCTCCCCCACTGGGTTCCGGATGCGCGGGCCTGACGCGGTGGGGGTCGGCTACGCCTCGGCTCATCACGGTGAGCTGCTACAGGGCATCTTCGAGGAGAATGGCCACTGGCGGCGCGCGCTGGTGACACTGCCGTTGCCCGATTGGGGCAGCCGGGCGGTGTTCCACGCCGGTCACCACGATGACGTCGCAGGCCGGCCCGAGTTGGCGAAGTCCCGCCGGGCCGCGATCCTGGCGCTTCGCGAGCTGCGGCAGCGCACGTCGCCCGTGCCCGGCGGGCGGATCGAGATCACGAGCAACGTGCCGCACGGAGTGGGTATGGGCTCCTCGACCAGCGATGTGACAGCCACCATCCGCGCGGTCGCCGACCACCACGGGCTGTCGATGTCCCGTGAGGACGTGGGCAGGCTCGCGGTCCAAGCGGAGTCCGCGTCGGACTCGATCATGTTCGACGACCGGGTGGTCCTGTTCGCCCATCGCGACGGGTTGGTGCTGGAGAACCTCGGGCACCGATTACCTCCGTTGCTGGTCGTGGGTGCCAACACGGACCCGGGCGGCAGTGTCGACACGCTGCGCTGCCCGCCTGCGGAGTACCACGACGACGAGCTCGCCCGCTTCCGGGTGCTGCGAGCGGGTCTGCGCCGCGCGGTCGCCACCGAGGACGTCGCGCTGCTGGGGCGGGTGGCGACCGCGAGCGCCCGCATCAACCAGCGGTTCCTGGCGAAACCGAGCCTGCCCGACCTGGTCGAGCTGTCCCGGCGACTCGGTGGCGCGGGGCTGCAGGTCGCCCACAGCGGTACCGTGGCCGGATTGATCTTCGACGCACGCCGACCGGGGATCGAGGAGACCGTGGCCGAGTGCAAGGCAGGCATCGAGGCGCTCGGTCTGCCGGTGACCACGGTCATCAGGGTCGACCAGGCCGACGCAGTGTTCGCCGCCGATCAGGTCGCTCCCGAGCCGACCCCGGTGGCGATCGGGTACGACTCGATCGGTGACCGGACCGGCAGTCCCGCCGAGGTGCCCGCCTGATGGGTATCCGCACCAGTTCCCCGGAGTCGGCCGAGGCCTACCTGCTGCCCCGGCTGATCCGGCTGGCACCGAACCTGTACGCGGCGTCCTTCACGCTGATGAAGCTCGTCCCGGCGCGCCACATCCTCCGCCGTGCGCAGGCGGCGGGCCTGCTGGGCCCCGACACGGTGATCGTGGAAACCACCTCGGGCACGTTCGGGCTCGCGCTGGCGATGCAGGCGGTGCACCTCGATCGGAAGCTGATCCTGGTCAGCGACCCGGCCATCGACGACCGGCTGCTGCGCAGACTGACCGATCTGGGCACGGTCGTCGACAGGGTCGGTGCGGAGGCGGGCAGCCAGGCCGGCGGCTATCAAGCCGCCCGGCTGAGCCGGCTGGCGGAGATCCGGGCCCAACTTCCGGACAGCTTCTGCCCTGAGCAGTACACCAATCCGGACAACCCGCGCTCGTACGCTGTGGTCGCGGAACTACTGGTGGAGGCCCTCGGGCAGGTGGACTGCGTGGTCGGCCCCGTCGGCTCCGGCGGCTCGATGTGCGGGACCGTCACGAGTCTGCGTTCCGTGCTCCCCGAGTGCCAGGCGGTCGGGGTGGACACGCCCGGGAGCCTCCTTTTCGGGCACCCGGACCGGCCACGGTCATTGCGTGGGCTCGGGATGAGCGTCATGCCGGGCAACCTGGACCACCGCGTGTTCGACAGTGTGCACTGGTGCTCGGCATCGGCGGCCTACCTGGCAACCCGCCAACTGCACCAGCGTCATGCGTTGTTCATGGGTCCGACCAGCGGAGCGGCGTATCAGGTGGCTCGCTGGTGGGCTCGCACCCATCCCGACGCGCTGACCGTGGTGATGCTGCCCGACGAGGGCTATCGCTACCTCGACACCGTCTACGACGACCAGTGGCTGGCCACCGGTGGGCACCAGGACGTTCTGGTGCCCACTGAGCCCACCAGGGTCGAGCGGCCGGCCATCTCCGGCGACGAGTGGAGCTGGTACGCCTGGCAACGCCGGTCCCACGCCGAAGTGATGGCAGGAACGCAAGACCTCGCGCGTTCGTCCTGAGCGCGACCACTGCCCCAGGCTGGGACCGTGCAGCGGTCGCCGACGCGGCGCAGGCATCCCGAGATCGACTCCAACCCGCCGGTCCGGTGCCCAGTGGCACCGGACCGGCGGCCTCGTTGGAGGTCAGGAGATGCCGACCGCGATGCGGCGGGATTTCAGGATCGACGCCAGGACGCGGCCGATCTCGGCGAGCGGGGCCGGGTCGGCCATCTCCAGGTGCGCGCAGTCGACGTCGTGGACGACCATCCTGCCCGCCACGTACGGCTGCCACAGATCGACGGTCGGCGCACCCTCCGGCTTGCCTGCCATCGCGCGGAAGAACACCACGTCGCCGTCGAAGCTCGCGGGCACGAACCCCCTGCCGATGGCGAGGTGGTTGGCGACAGCGCCGGTCAGCCCGGTGATCTCGTGGACGGCCAGTGGCGCCAGCACCGGGTTGTGCTCGCGCACGATCGCTGCGACGTCATCGGGCGCGGAGGCGGCAGGCAACTCGCCCCAGCCGGTCTCCACGGTGGCCGCAGGCTTGGCGAGCAGCACGGCCAGCACCTCGGCCCAGCTCGCCGGCTCGGCGGGGAGCAGCCCGGCCAGCGGGTAGGCGTCCATCAGCGCCAGCAGGGCCACCTGCTCGCCGTCCTCACGCAGCCGGGTGGCCATCGCGTGCGCGACGAGCCCGCCGAACGACCACCCGAGCAGGTGGTACGGCCCGTGTGGTTGAACCGTCCGTATCTCGGCGAGGTAGTCCTCGGCCAGCTCCGCCACGCTGCCGGGCAGTTGCCCGGCTTCGAGCAGGCCCCTGGTCTGCAGGCCGTACACCGGCCGCTCCGGCGCGATGTGCCGGACCAGCCCTGAGTAGCACCAGCTCATGCCGAGGGCGGGGTGCAGGCAGAACAGCGGCGGCTCCGTCCCCTCGGACCCCAGGCGCAGCAGCACGTTGAGCGACTGGCTCACGGGCCGGTCCTCGCCCAGCAAGCCCGCCACGGTCGGTGCGTCGAAGAACCTCCGCAGGTCGAGTTCCACGCCCAGGATCGCCCGGACCCGGCCGATCAGCCGGGTGGCGAGCAGCGAATGCCCACCCAGATCGAAGAAGCTGTCGTCGAGGCCGACCCGCGCCACACCCAGGATCTCCGCGAAGATCCCACACAGGACCTCCTCCTGCGGAGTCCGCGGAGCCCGGTAGGCGCCACCGACCACGTAGTCCGGCGCGGGCAGCGCCGCTCGATCCAACTTGCCGTTGACGGTCAACGGCAACGCGTCCAGCACGACCAACGCGGCAGGGACCATGTACTCCGGCAGCACCCTGCCCAACGATCGCCGCAACCGCAGCGTGTCGACGGTTGCGCCCTCGTCGACGACCACATAGGCCACCAGCCGGTGATCGCCGGGCTGGTCCTCGCGCAATACCACTGCCGCTTGCCGGACTTCCGGTTGCTCGTGGAGTACGGCTTCGATCTCGCCGGGTTCGACGCGGTGGCCACGGATCTTGAGCTGATCATCGGCGCGGCCCAGGAACTCCAGGCAGCCATCGCGACGCCATCGAGCCACATCGCCGCTCCGATACATCCGGGAACCGGCAGGGCCGAGCGGATCAGCCACAAACCGCTCCGCCGTCACACCTCGGCCGACCCCGATATCCACGCGCCAAACCAGATCCCGCGATATACAACTCGCCGGGTACACCCACCGGCATCGGCCGCAGGCTCTCATCCAGAACGTAGACGCGGACATTGCCCTGCGGGCGACCGATCGGCACCCGCCCAGCCGTCGCCGACCCCTCGGACGGGATCCGGAACTCCGTGCAGTTCACTGTGGCCTCGGTCGGCCCGTAGACGTTCCACACCGTGGCCCCTGGGTGGTCCTGGCGCCACTCGCGCAACGCCTCTCCGGCAAGCGCCTCACCACCCAGCAACATCTCCACGTCGGGAGCGAAATTCCAACCCGCATCAGCCAGCAACGGCAGATGACTCGGCGTCGCCTTGATGAACGTGAACGGCGGCAACTCCGCCGGCAGAGCGGGCAGTTGCTCGTCGTCCTTCAACGACGACAGGACCACACAACCACCAGTCACCAACGGCGTGTACAACGCGGTGACCGTCAAATCGAACCCGACCGGTGTATGCAGGACCGAGGTCCCCGCGGCACCCGGATACGACCGACTCGTCCACGTCAGGTAGTCCACCACCGACCGATGCTCGACCAGCACACCCTTCGGCCTACCCGTCGAACCCGACGTATAGATCACATAAGCCGGATGCGACGCCAGCAACGGACACCGACGATCCCCATCGCGCGGATCAACGGCCGGCGCCATCCGCACGTCGTGTTCATCCACAACCAGTACTGGTGCGCCGGTGTCCGGCAGACCGGCCACGGTCGACGCCGCCGCGACCACACACGCAGGCCGGGCGTCCGCCAGCACCAACCCGATCCGCTCCGCCGGATGATCCACATCCACAGTCAGGTACGCGGCACCCGCCTTCAGCACAGCCAGCATCGCCACAACAGAGTCCAGCGACTGCGGTAACACCAGCCCCACAACATCCTCGGGCCCGACCCCGGCCGCGATGAGCCGATACGCCAGCCGGTTCGCCGCGGCGTTCAACCCGGCGTAGGTCAGCGTGACCGAACCGGACACCACCGCCGGGGCATCCGGGGTGCGAGCCACCTGTGCCTGGAACAGCCCGACGACGGTGTCGGCCACCACCGGCACATCGGGACCACTACCCCACCGCAGCAACCGATCGTGCTCGCCGGCGCCCAGCACGTCGACCTGGCCGACCCGCACCCGCGGATCGGCCGCCACCGCGGTCAACAACCGCACGAACCGATCCGCGATCGTCTGCGCCGTCGCCCGATCGAACAACTCGCCCGCGAACTCGAGGTTCCCCTCAAGACCCGCAGGCTCGTCCTCGTCCCATCGCTCGACCACGCCGAACGCCAGATCGAACTTGGCGGTGGTCGCTCCACCCACAGCATCCAAGGATGGGTCCACCCGCACACCGTCGAGGTCGAACACGGCCTCGTCGTTGTTCTGCAGGGCGAGCATGACCTGGAACAGGGGGTGCCGGGATGCCGACCGGACCGGATTGACCGTCTCCACGACCTGGTCGAACGGCACGTCCTGATTCGCCAGCGCCGCCAGGTAGGTCTCGCGCACCCGCTCCACCAGGGCGGTGAAGCTCGGGTCGCCGGACGTGTCGGCGCGCAGTACCAGCGTGTTGACGAAGAATCCCACCAGGTCGGTCATCGCATCGTCGGTGCGGCCCGCGACCGGTGTCCCGATGGGAATGTCCGTGCCCGCGCCGAGCCTGGTCAGGAGTACCGCGACTCCGGCCTGCAACACAGGAAACAGCGTCGCGTCACAACTGCGCGCCAACGCCCGCAGCCGCTGATGGGCCGCCGCGTCCAATTCGAACGACACCGACCCGCCTGCCCACGACGGCACCACAGGCCGCGGCCGGTCGACGGGCAGGTTCAGTTCCGGCGGCATGCCCGCCAGGGCACCACGCCAGAACTCCAACTGCTCAGAGATCAGACTGTCGTCGTCGGTGCGGTCGCCCCACAACTCCCGCTGCCACAAGGCGTAATCCGCGTACTGGGCAGGCAACGGCGCCCACCGCGGCACCTCACCGCCGGTCCGGGCCTGATATGCCACGCCGAGATCCCGCAGCAACGGCGACATCGACCAGCCATCGACCGCGATGTGGTGGAACAGCAACAGCAGCACATGCTCGGACGGCGACACCGCGAACAACGTAACCCGCAGCGGCGTCTCGGTCGCGAGATCGAAGACATGACCAACGGCCGCTGCCAGTTCGGCAGTCAGGTCGTCTCGGTCGACTCCCACCACCCTCGTCCACGGTTCGACCTCGGACAGCACCTCCTGGCACGGTGTTCCTGCCTCGTCGGGGAAGACGGTACGCAACGGCTCATGGCGCCGCACCAGATCGCCCATCGAGGCGATCAGCGCGGCCCGGTCCAACTCGCCGGACAGGTGGAGCACCAGCGGAACGTTGTACGCCGTGCTGGGTTCGGACCGGTGCACGAACCACAACCGCTGCTGACCCGACGACAACGGCACCCGCTCGGGCCGCCGCATCGATGTCAGCGGCGGCCGGTCCGACGGCCGCAACCGGCCCACCAAACCGGCCACCGTCGGCGTGTCGAACAACGCCCGCAGCTCGAGCTCCGCCCGCAAGACCGCCCGAATCCGGCCGATCAGCCGGGCAGCGAGCAGTGAATGCCCACCCAGATCGAAGAAGCTGTCATCCAAGCCGACCCGCGCCACACCCAGAATCTCCGCGAAGATCCCACACAGGACCTCCTCCTGCGGAGTCCGCGGCGCCCGGTAGACGCCAACCGCGTAGTCCGGGGCCGGCAACGCGGCCCGATCCAGCTTGCCGTTCACCGTCAACGGCAACGAATCGAGCGGCACAAACGCGGCAGGCACCATGTAGTCCGGCAGGACGGTGCCCATCGAGCGGCGCAACGCCACCGTGTCCAGCTCGGCGCCCTCGTCCGCGATCACGTATGCGACCAGCCGGTGATCACCAGGCTGGTCCGCACGAAGTACCACCGCCGCTTGCCGCACCCCTGGCAGGCCGTGCAGCACCGCCGCGATCTCGCCGGGTTCGACGCGGTTGCCGCGGATCTTGACCTGGTCGTCGGCGCGACCGAAGAATTCCAGACAGCCGTCCCGGTTCCAGCGGCCGATGTCGCCGGTCCGGTACATCCGGGAACCAGCGGGCCCGAACGGATCAGCGACGAACCGCTCCGCCGTCAACCCGGGCTGACCGCGATACCCGCGCGCCACACCCACGCCGGCGATGAACAACTCGCCCGGCACACCCGCGGGCACCGGCCGCAACCCGCCATCGAGGACGTACATCCGGATGTTGTCGATCGGGCGGCCGATCGGCACGATGGCGCCGCCGTCGCAGCGCCACCAGGTCACGTCGATGGCGGCCTCGGTCGGGCCGTAGAGGTTGTACAGCCCGCACTCGGGGGCCGCCGCGATCACGTCGCGGGCAAGATGCGGCGGCAGTGCTTCGCCACTGCAGATGATCCGCCGCAGCGACGGCGTCGCCTGCGGTCCTCCCGCGGCGGCGAACGCGGCCAGCATCGACGGCACGAAGTGGGCGGTGGTCACGCCCGTGGTGACGAACAGGTCCCTCAGGTACTCCGGATCCCGATGTCCGCCCGGGCGGGCGAACCGCAGTCGGGCTCCGGTGAGCAAGGGCCAGAACAGCTCCCACACCGAGACGTCGAAGCCGAACGGCGTCTTCTGCACGACGACGTCGGATTCGTCGAGGGCGAACTCGCGCTGCATCCACAGCAACCGGTTCACCACGCCGCGGTGGCTGTTCGCCACCCCTTTCGGCCGCCCGGTGGAGCCGGAGGTGTAGATCACGTAGGCGACGCCGTCAGGACTGGGCGGCGGCCATGCCCCAGCTGTCGGTTCCGTTCTGGACGCGGCCATCTCCGTTTCGCCCAGCACGATCCGGACCCCGGCGTCCTCCCGCACGTGTGCCAGCCGCTCCGCCGGATGGTCCAGGTCCAGCGGGACATACCCGGCGCCCGCCTTGAGGATGCCGAGGAGGGCCGCGGAGAGATCGGTGGATCGTGGCAGAGCCACGCCGACGACGTGTTCAGCGCCGACTCCGCGGCTGGTGAGCCAGTGAGCGACCTGGTTCGCGCGCTCGTCGAGCTGGGCGTAGGACCAGCTGGTGTCGTCGTCCTGCACCGCCACGGCGTACGGTGTGCGAGCCACCTGTGCCTCGAACAGTTCGGGCAGGGTGGTCTCGGGCACGGGGCGAGCCGTGTCGTTCCAGGTCCCCAGCTGCCGGCGCTCCGATGCGGAGAGCAACGGCAGGTCACCCAGGCGCGCTTGCGGATCGGCAGCGGCCGCCGCCAGCAGCCCCACCAGTTTGGTGGCGATCATCTCCACGGTGGCCCGGTCGAACAGGTCGGTGGCGTACTCGAACCCGCCGTCGATGCCTGCCGGCGCTCCTTGCCGGTCGCGGTTCTCGGTCACTCCCAACCCGAGGTCGAACTTCGCCACCGGAACCTCGAACGCCCGCACGGCCACCTGCAGCCCGGGCAGCGACATCCCGGTGACCTGCCTGCCGTTGAGCGCGATCATGACCTGGAACAGCGGGTGCCGGGACGCCGAGCGGACCGGGTTGACCGCTTCCACCACCCGCTCGAACGGGATGTCCTGGTTGGCCAACGCCGCCAGCTGGGTTTCCCGCACCCGACCCAGCAGCGTCGCGAAGCTCGGATCGCCGGACGTGTCCGTGCGCAGCACCACCGTGTTGACGAAGAACCCCACCAGGTCGTTCGCCGCCTCGTCGGCACGACCCGCCACCGCCGTCCCCAGCGGCACATCCTCGCCGGCGCCGAGCCTGGTCAGCAGGGCGGCCAACCCGGCCTGCAACACCATGAACAGCGTGACGTGCGACGCTCGGGCAACAGCGGCGAGGGCGGCGTGCACCGCCGGGTCCAGCTCGAACGGCACCCACCCGCCTGCCGCGGACGCAACCGCGGGCCGCGGGCGGTCGACGGGCAGGTTCAGCTCCTGCGGCATCCCCGCCAGCGCCGAGCGCCAGAACCCGGACTGACGGGACGCGACCGACTCCGGATCATCCCTGGCTGCCAGCAACTCCCGCTGCCACAGCGCGTAGTCCGCGTACTGCACCGGTAGTCGCGTCCAGTGGGGTGCCTCGCCGTTGATCCGTGCCTGGTATGCGACGCCGAGATCGCGCAGCAGAGGTGTCATCGACCAGCCGTCGACGGCGATGTGATGGAACAGCAGCAACAACACGTGCTCGGACGGCGACACCTCGAACAACGTCACGCGCAGCGGTATCTCGGTCGCCAAGTCGAAGACGTGGTCGGCGGCCGCCGCCGTGGCGTCCGCCAGCTCGTCCTGGTCAACCTCGATGAACTGCGTCCGCGGCTCCGCCTGGGACAGCACTTCCTGAAACGGCGCTCCAGCGTCGTCGGACACGACGGTGCGCAGTGGTTCATGGCGAGCTACCAGGTCACTCACCGCGGCGAGCAACGCGGCCCGGTTCAGGACGCCGGACAGGTGGAGGACAAGGGGAACGTTGTAGGTCGTACCGGGTTCGGACTGGTGGACGAACCACAGGCGCTGCTGACCCGACGACAACGGCACCCGCTCCGGCCGCCGCATCGATGTCAGCGGCGGCCGGTCCGACGGCCGCAACCGGCCCACCAAACCGGCCACCGTCGGCGTGTCGAACAACGCCCGCAGGTCGAGTTCCGCCCGCAAGACCGCCCGAATCCGGCCGATCAGCCGGGCAGCGAGCAGTGAATGCCCACCCAGATCGAAGAAGCTGTCGTCGAGACCGACCCGCGCCACACCCAGGATCTCCGCGAAGATCCCACACAGGACCTCCTCCTGCGGAGTCCGCGGAGCCCGGTAGGCGCCACCGACCACATAGTCCGGCGCGGGCAGCGCCGCTCGATCCAACTTGCCGTTGACGGTCAACGGCAACGCGTCCAGCACCACGAAAGCGGCCGGGACCATGTACTCCGGCAGCACCGATCCGACCGACCGGCGCAATCGCACCGTGTCCACCATGGTGCCCATGTCCACGACCACGTAGGCCACCAGACGGTGATCACCGGGCTGGTCCTCGCGCAACACGACGGCGGCCTGCCGCACCCCGGCGAGACCGCGTAGCACTGCTTCGATCTCGCCTGGTTCGACGCGGTGACCGCGGATCTTGACCTGATCATCGGCGCGGCCCAGGAACTCCAGGAAACCATCGCGCCGCCACCGAGCCACATCACCGGTCCGATACATCCGGGAACCGGCGGGTCCGAACGGATCAGCCACAAACCGCTCCGCCGTCAGCCCAGGCCGACCCCGATACCCGCGCGCCAAACCGGACCCGGCGATGTACAACTCACCCGACACCCCCACCGGCGCCGGCCGCAACCCAGCATCCAGAACATAGACCCGCGCATTACCCTGCGGACGACCGATCGGCACCCGCCCAGCCAGGACCGACGTGATCCGGAACTCGGTACAGTTCACCGTCGCCTCGGTCGGGCCATACACATTCCAGATCGTGGAGTTCGGATGGGCCTGGCGCCACTCGTGCAGCGCCTCCCCAGCCAGGGCCTCACCACCCAGCAACAACTCCACATCCGGGGCGAAGCGCCAGCCGGCATCGGCCAGTAGTGGCAGATGACTGGGCGTCGCCTTGATGAACGTGAACGGCGGCAACTCCTCCGGCAACACCGGCAACCGGTCATTGTCCTTCAACGAGGACAACACCACACAACCACCAGTCACCAACGGCGTATACAACGCGGTCACCGTCAAATCGAACCCGACCGGTGTATGCAACACGGAGGTCCCCGCAGCACCGGGATACGACCGACTCGTCCACGTCAGGTAATCCACCACCGACCGATGCTCGACCAGCACACCCTTCGGCCTACCCGTCGAACCCGAGGTATAGATCAGATACGCCGGATGCGAGGCGGTCAGCCGACACCGCCGATCCCCATCGCCCGGATCAGGCGTGAACCCGTCGTCCAGCGCCGCCTGAACATCGTGATCATCCAACATCAGCACGGGTACACCGGTGTCGGGAAGACCGGCCACGGTCGAGGCCGTCGCCACCACACACACCGGCCGCGCATCCGCCAACACCAACCCGACCCGCTCCGCCGGATGATCCACATCGACGGTCAGATATGCCGCACCCGACTTCAGCACCGCCAGCATCGCCACGACCAACTCCAGCGACTGCGGCAGCACCAACCCGACGACGTCCTCCGGCCCGACCCCACGACCGATCAGCAACCACGCCAACCGGCTGGCCCGCGCGTTCACCTCGGCATAGGTGAGCGTGTCCGCCCCGGACACCACCGCCGGGGCCTGCGGACTGCGGGCTGCTTGCGCTTCGAACAGCCCGATGATGGTGTCTTTCGCAACCGGCACAGCCGGGCCACTACCCCACCGCAGCAGGCTGTCTCGCTCACCAGCCCCCAAGACGTCGACCTGGCCGACCCGCACCCACGGATCGGCCGCCACCGCGGTCAGCAACCGCGCGAACCGATCCGCGATCGTCTGGGCGGTCTCCCGATCGAACAGGTCGACTCGGTACGCGAGCTCCCCGTCGATCCCGGCCGGTTGGTCGCCGCCGTGCTGTTCGGCCAGGATGAACTGCAGGTCGCTTCGGGGTGCGACCGATTCGATCGCGTCCGGCAGGGACTCGACCGCCAACCCGCCGAAGTCGACGGTCAGCTCGCCGGTGTCCGGCATCACCAGGCTGACCTGCGCCAGCGGTAGATGGGCGAGCGAACGCAGCGGGTTGACCGCCTGCACCACCTGGTCGAACGGCACGTCCTGGTTCGCCACCGCCGCGAGATAGGTCTCCCGTACCCGCTCCACCAGGGCGGTGAAGCTCGGGTCGCCGGACGTGTCGGTTCGCAGCACGAGGGTGTTGACGAAGAACCCCACCAGGTCGTCCAGTGCCACATCGGCGCGTCCGGCGACCGACGTGCTCACCGGCACATCCTCGCCGGTGCCGAGCCGGGTCAACAGCGCGGCCAGTCCCGCCTGCAACACCATGAACAGCGTTCCGTTGGACGACCGGGCGACCGCGGCAAGGCCGGCGTGCACGGTGGCGTCCAGGCTGAACACGACAGCGTCGCTGCGGTAGTCGGCCACCGTCGGCCGTGGCCGGTCGATCGGCAGGTTCAGCTCCTGCGGCATGCCCGCCAGCGCACCGCGCCAGAACTCCAACTGCTCAGAGATCAGACTGTCGTCGTCGGTGCGGTCGCCCCACAACTGCCGCTGCCACAACGCGTAATCCGCGTACTGGACGGGTAGCGGCGCCCACCGCGGCACTCCACCGTGGGTCCGGGCCGTGTAGGCCGCGCCGAGATCCCGCAGCAACGGTGTCGTCGACCAGCCATCGACGGCGATGTGGTGGAACAGCAACAGCAGCACATGCTCGGACGGCGAGACCGCGAACAACGTGATCCGCAACGGCGCTTCCATCGCCAGGTCGAAGACATGATCAGCGGCCACCGCCAACCGAGCTGCCAACTCGTGCCGGTCGACTGCCACGATCTGCGTCCACGGTTCGACTCCGGACAGCACCTCCTGCCACGGCACACCAGCCTCATCGGGGAACACGGTCCGCAACGGCTCATGCCGTGCCACCACGTCACTCACCGCGGCCAGCAACGCGGCCCGGTCCACCGCACCGGACAACCGCGACACCAGCGGAACGTTGTACGCCGTGCTGGGTTCGGACCGGTGCACGAACCACAACCGCTGCTGACCCGACGACAACGGCACCCGCTCCGGCCGCGCCATCGGTGTCAACATCGGCCGGTCGGACCGGGTCAACCGCTCGGCCACCCCGGCAACAGTCGGCGCGTCGAACAATGCCCGCAGGTCGAGCTCCGCACCCAGGATCCCCCGAACCCGCCCGATCAGGCGTGCCGCCAGCAGCGAGTGGCCGCCGAGGTCGAAGAAACTGTCATCCAGGCCGACCCGGGCTACTCCCAGGACCTCCGCGAAGATGCCGGACAAGACGTGTTCCTGTGGA
Source organism: Candidatus Melainabacteria bacterium (assembly GCA_963780635.1). Classification (GTDB taxonomy): domain Bacteria; phylum Actinomycetota; class Actinomycetes; order Mycobacteriales; family Pseudonocardiaceae; genus DATEPR01. The sequence goes on along the minus strand of CAWACW010000010.1, from coordinate 290,664 downwards.
GTGCGGGGAGCCCGATAGACGCCGGTGACCACGTAGTCGGGGGCAGGCAGCGCGGCCCGGTCCAGCTTGCCGTTGGTCGTCTGCGGTAGCGCGTCCAGCACCACGAAGGCGGTGGGCACCATGTAGTCCGGCAGCACCGCTCCGACGGATCGGCGCAATGCCGGGGTGTCCAGCTCGGCGCCGTGGTCCGCTGCCACATAGGCCACCAGCCGGTGATCGCCTGGCTGGTCTTCGCGCAGCAACACCGCCGCTTGCCGGATCTCCGGCAGGTTGTGGAGCACCGCCTCGATCTCGCCGGGTTCGATCCGGTGGCCGCGCATTTTGACCTGGTTATCGGCGCGGCCGAGGAACTCCAGGCAGCCGTCGCGGTTCCAGCGGCCGACGTCGCCGGTTCGATACATGCGTGCACCGGCTGTGCCGAACGGGTCTGCCACGAACCGCTCCGAGGTCAGGTCGGGTTGACCCCAGTAACCCCGGGCCAAGCCGGACCCGGCGATGTACAACTCGCCCGGCACGCCCGCGGGCACCGGCTGTAGTCCTTTGTCGAGGACGTGGACCCGGACGTTGTCCATGGGCCTGCCGATCGGCAAGACGCTGGGCACCGGCCGGTCCGGGTCCACCGAGTACCAAGTAGAGATCACGGTGGCCTCGGTCGCGCCGTAGCCGCTACCGACACGGATGCTCGGGTTGTGTTCCCGCAGTCGCTCGATCGCGGCCGGCGGCACCACATCACCACCGGTCCACACGAACGGAATACGACTCAGTGTCTCGGTGGCTTCCGCGCTCAACGAGTCGAACAACGCGGCAGTGAACACCGCCGAGGAGAACTCGTGCTCGCCAACCAACTTCTCCAACATCGCCGCGTCCAACGGACCCGGCGGAGCAACCACCAACTCCCCACCCGACAACAACGGCGCCCACAACTCATAAACCGACGGATCAAAAGCATGCGGCGAATGAGTGAACACCCGCTGCCGATCCGCATCGCGCCACGCCGTGTCAGCGATGAACGACACCACAGTCCGATGACTGACCGCGACACCCTTCGGCACCCCGGTCGAACCCGACGTATACATCACATACATCAGCTGAGCCGGATCCACGGTCACGCCGGTCGACGCCGCCGACCACTCACCGTCCTGGTCGCTGTCGACCACGACGACGTGCCCGTCCGAACCCGTCACCAACGGATGGTCGCGCAGCACGTGATCGGTCAGCAGAACCGGCGCTCCCAGCCCGGCGACCACCCGCTCCATCCGGGCAAGCGGAAAACTCGACGGCAGCGGCACGAAGAACCCGCCGGCCTTGAGCACCGCCAGCATCGACACGACCACAGCAGCCGACCGCTCCTGCAACATCACCACCGGACGCTCATGCCCGACCCCAGCGGCGATCAGCCGATGCGCCAACCGATTCGCCGCCGCATCCAACTCCGCATAGCTCAGCGTGACCGCATCGGATACCACGGCCGGAGCGTGCGGGCTACGCGCTGCCTGCGCTTCGAACAACCCGATGACACTGTCGTCCACCGTCGGAACAATCGGGCCAGTTCCCCACCGCAGCAGCCCGTCGTATTCGCCGGTTCCCAGCACGGCGACCTCGCCGAGCCGCACTGCTGGCTCGGCGGCCACCGCGGTCAACAAGCGCGCGAACCGGTCCGCGATCGCCTGCGCCGTCGCGCGATCGAACAGCTCGCCCGCGAACTCCAACTTCCCGTCGAGACCGGCCGGCTCGCCACCGTCCCGACGCTCCAGGAGACCGAACGACAGATCGAACTTCGCGGTCGTCGCGCCATCCATCGAGTCCCACGACGGATCGGCCCGCACACCGCCGAGGTCGACATCCTCCTCGTGGGTATCCAAGGTCACGCTGACCTGGAAGAGCGGGTGCCGCGACGCCGACCGGACCGGGTTGACCGCCTCCACCACCTGGTCGAACGGCACGTCCTGGTTGGCCAACGCCGCGAGGTAGGTCTGTCGCACCCGTTGGACCAATGCCATGAAGGTCGGGTCGCCGGACGTGTCTGCCCGCAACACCACCGTGTTGACGAAGAACCCGACGAGATCGTCCAGCACCATGTCGGCACGACTCGCTACCGCCGTGCCCAGCGGCACATCCTCACCGGCACCGAGCCTGGTCAGCAGCGCCGCCAATCCCGCCTGCAACACCATGAACAACGTGGCGTCACAACTCCGCGCCAACCTCCGCAGCCGCTCGTGCACCGCCGCGTCCAGCTCGAACACCACCGACCCGCCATCCCAGGTCGGCACCGCGGGCCGCGGCCGGTCGATCGGCAGGTTCAACTCCTGCGGCATCCCCGCCAACGCGGCACGCCAGAACTCCAGCTGACGAACGACCAGCGACTCCGGATCATCGCGGGCAGCCAGCAACTCCCGCTGCCACAACGCGTAATCGGCATACTGCACCGGCAACGGCGCGAACAGCGGTGTGTGGCCGCTTGTCCGTGCCTGGTAGGCGACCCTGAGGTCGCGGAGTAGAGGCGTCGTTGACCAGCCATCGATGGCGATGTGGTGGCACAGCAACAACAGCACGTGCTCGGCTGGTGAGACCGCGAACAACGTGACCCGCAACGGCGCTTCCATCGCCAGGTCGAAGACATGACCAGCGGCCGTCGCCAGGGCGGCGGTGAGCCCGTCCTGGTCCACCTCCACGATCCGTGTCCATGGTTCACTACCGGACAGCAGTTCCTGGGATGGATCTCCTGCCTCGTCGGGGAACACGGTGCGCAGCGGCTCGTGGCGTTCCACCACGTCACCGACTGCGGCCAGCAACGCTGTCCGGTCCACCGCACCGGACAGCCGCAACACCAGCGGCACGTTGTACGCCGTGCTGGGTTCGGCCCGGTGCACGAACCACATCCGCTGCTGACCCGACGACAACGGGACCCGGGCCGGTCGCGCTGTCGGTGTCAGCGCCGGCCGGTCCGACGGTATCAACCGGCCCGCCAAGCCGGCGACCGTCGGCGCGTCGAACAATGCCCGCAGGTCGAGCTCGGCGCTCAGCGCCGGCCCGGACTCGGCCGATCAACCGCGCCGCCAACAGGGAATGCCCACCCAGTTCGAAGAAGTCGTCGTCCAGGCCGACCCGGGCTACTCCCAGCATCTCCGCGAAGATGCCGGACAAGACGTGTTCCTGCGGAGTGCGGGGAGCCCGATAGGTACCGGTGACCACGTAGTCGGGTGCCGGCAGCGCGGCCCGGTCCAGCTTGCCATTGGTCGTCTGCGGCAGCGCGTCCAGCACCACGAACCCGGCGGGCACCATGTAGTCGGGCAGCGCCGATCCCACAGCCTGCCGCACCCGTGACGTATCGACGCCGCTGCCATCAGCGGGCACCACGTACGCGACGAGCCGGTGATCGCCGGGCTGGTCTTCGCGCAGCAACACCGCCGCTTGCCGGATCTCCGGCAAGCTGTGCAGCACCGCCTCGATCTCGCCGGGTTCGATCCGATGCCCCCGGACCTTCACCTGATCGTCGACGCGGCCGAGGAACTCCAAGCAGCCATCGCGGTTCCAGCGGCCGACGTCGCCGGTGCGATACATGCGCGCACCGGCTCGTCCGAACGGGTCTGCCACGAACCGCTCTGAAGTCAGGTCGGGTTGGCCCCAGTAACCCCGGGCCAGACCGGACCCGGCGATGTACAACTCGCCCGGCACGCCCGCCGGCACCGGCCGCAACCCGGCGTCGAGGACATGGACCCGGACGTTGTCCATCGGTGTGCCGATCGGCAGGACGCTGGGCACCGGCCGGTCCGGGTCCACGGAGTACCAGGTGGAGATCACCGTCGCTTCGGTGGCCCCATAGCCGCTGCCGACCCGAATCCGCGGATTGTGCGCCCGTAGCCGAGCGATCGCAGCCGGCGAGACGACATCGCCACCGGTCCACACGAACGGAATACGACTCAACGCGGCTGTCGCTTCCACACTCAACGAGTCGAACAACGCGGCAGTGAACACCGCCGAGGAGAACTCGTGCTCGCCAACCAACTTCTCCAACATCGCCGCGTCCAACGGACCCGGCGGAGCAACCACCAACTCCCCACCCGACAACAACGGCGCCCACAACTCATAAACCGACGGATCAAAAGCATGCGGCGAATGAGTGAACACCCGCTGCCGATCCGCATCGCGCCACGCCCTGTCAGCGATAAAGGTCACCACAGTCCGGTGGCTGACCGCGACACCCTTCGGCACCCCGGTCGAACCCGACGTGTACATCACATACATCAGCTGAGCCGGATCCAGCACCACACCTGGCGACGACGAGAGCCGGTCACCAGTCCCGTCGTCTTCGTCGGCCATCACCACGGCCACGTCCGACCCGGCCACCAGTGGATGGTCACCGAACATCCCATCGATCAGCAGAACCGGCGCTCCCAGCCCGGCGACCACCCGCTCCATCCGGGCAAGCGGGAAACTCGACGGCAACGGCACGAAGAACCCGCCGGCCTTCAACACCGCCAACATCGACACCACCACCGAAACCGACCGCTCCAGCAACATCACCACCGGACACTCATGCCCCACCCCAGCGGCGATCAGCCGATGCGCCAACCGATTCGCCGCCGCATCCAACTCCAGATAACTCAGCGCCACCGCCCCGGACGCGATGGCCCGAGCATCCGGGGTCCGCGCCACCTGCGCCTCGAACAACCCGATGACCGTGTCGTCCACCGTCGGCACAGTCGCGCCACTACCCCATGCCAGCAGCTCGTCGTGCTCGCCAACCCCCAACACGTCGATCCGACCGACCCGCACTCGCGGGTCAGCGGCTACCGCCGTCAGCAAACGCGCGAGCCGGTCCGCGATCGCCTGCGCCGTCGCCCGATCGAACAGCTCCCCCGCGAACTCCAGTTTGCCCTCGATGCCGGCCGGTCCGTCACCTTCCCACCGCTCTGCCAAACCGAGCGCCAGGTCGAACTTCGCGGTGGTCACGCCCTCCAGGTAGTCCCACGAGGACTCTGCCCGCACACTGCCGAAATCAGCGGCCTGCCCTCTTTCGTCCAATGTCATGATGACCTGGAACAGGGGGTGTCGCGACGCCGACCGGACCGGGTTGACCGCCTCCACCACCTGGTCGAACGGCACGTCCTGATTCGCCAACGCCGCGAGATAGGTCTCTCGCACCCGGTGGACCAAGGCGGTGAAGGTCGGGTCACCGGACATGTCAGCGCGCATCACCACCGTGTTGACGAAGAACCCCACCAGGTCGTCCAACGCGTCGTCGGCACGACCGCCCACTGCCGTGCCCAACGGCACATCCTCGCCGGCACCGAGCCGGGTCAACAGCGCCGCCCACCCCGCCTGCAGCACAGTGAACAGTGTGGCGTCGCAACTGCGCGCCAGCTCGCGCAACCGCTCGTGCACGGCCGCGTCCAGCTCGAACGGCACCCACCCGCCGACCCAGGTCGGCACCGCGGGCCGCGGCCGATCCGCCGGCAGGTTCAACTCCTGCGGCATCCCCGCCAACTGACCACGCCAGAACTCGAGTTGCCGGGAAACCAACGATTCCGGATCATCTCCGGCGGCCAACAAATCCTGCTGCCACAACGCATAGTCCGTGTATCGCACCGGCAATGGCAGCCACCGCGGTGTCCCACCGTCGACGCGGGACCGATAGGCCGCCCCCAGATCCCGCAGCAACGGCGTCATCGACCAGCCATCGACCGCGATGTGGTGGCACAGAAGCAACAGCACGTGCTCCGACTCCGACATCGCGAACAACGTGACCCGAAGCGGCGTCTCGATCGCCAGGTCGAAGACGTGATCAGCAGCGGCCGCCAACCGGGCCGCCAACTCGTCCCCGCCGACCTCCACGACCTGCGTCCACGGCTCGACCCCGGACAGCACCTCCTGGCAGGGCACACCGGCCTTGTCGGGGAACACCGTCCGCAGCGGCTCATGGCGTGCCACCAGGTCACCGACCGCGGCCAGCAACGCGGCCCGGTCCACCGCACCGGACAGCCGCACCACCAGCGGCACGTTGTACGCCGTGCTCGGATCGGACCGGTGGACGAACCACAACCGCTGCTGACCCGACGACAACGGAATCATGATTCCTCCCGCGCTCTCGCACGCTGCCGTAACGTCGGTAGCTGTGCACCCAGTGGCTTCAGGTGGCCGATGAGCGTGGCGATGGTCGACCCGTTCTGGAAGACGAGGCGTAGATCCAGGTCAGCGTTCATCGTGGCGCGGATGCGCGCGACCAGGCGGACCGCGAGCAAGGAGTCACCGCCCAGTTCGAAGAAGTCGTCGTCCACACCGAATCGCGGTAGACCGAGCACATCGGCGAACAATCCGCAGAGGACTTCTTCCTGCGGGGTGCGGGGAGCCCGGTGGACGCCACCGATCGCGTACTCCGGCGCGGGCAACGCCGCCCGGTCCAGCTTTCCGTTCACCGTCAACGGCAACGCGCCCAGTTCGACGAAGCCTGCCGGGACCATGTAGTCCGGCAGCACCGACGCGACCAGCCGGCGTAGCCGCGCCGTGTCCACTCCGCCGCCGTCGGCCGGCACCACGTAGGCCACCAGCCGACGGTCTCCCGGCCGTTCCTCACGAGCCAGCACGGCGACCTGGCCCACCGAGGGATCGGTGCCCAGGATGCCCTCGATCTCGCCTGGCTCCACCCGGATCCCCCGGATCTTCACCTGGCCGTCCACTCGGCCCACGAACTTCAGCGCGCCACGGCTGGTCCAGCGGACCAGGTCGCCGGTCCGGTACATCCGCTCACCCTCACCGGATATCGGGTCCGCCACGAACCGGGCGGCCGTCAGACCGGGAGCGCCGATGTACCCGCGGGCGAGATGTGACCCGGCGACGTACAGCTCGCCGACCCCGCCCAGTGGCACTGGTCGCAGGTTCTCGTCGAGTACGTACATCCGTGTGTTGGTCATCGGTACGCCGAGCGTCAGGTCCACCTGGCGCGAATGGGGTGGTTCGAGCGGTTGGTAGCTGCACCACACCGTGGTCTCTGTCGGCCCGTAGCCGTGCACCAGGGTGATGTCCGGACTGTGGTCGAGCACCCGCTGGATCGCCGCCGCGGACGCGACGTCTCCACTGGTCCACGTCTCCCGCAACCGGCCGAACGCCTCGACGCACTCGTCGGCCATGATGTTGAACAGGCCGGTGGTGAAGTAGGCCGCCGTGACCCGCTCCTGCTCGATCACCTTGGCCAGCCCGTGGACGTCCGCCGCGTCGGCCGGTGCGATGACGACCTGCGTGCCGGACAGCAGGGGCAACCACATCTCGTAGGTCGACGCGTCGAACCCGTACGCGGAGTGCACGAGCACCCGCTCGTGGTTTTCCATGCGCCAGCACGTGTCGCGGACCAACTCCACGACATTGCCGTGGGTGATCGACACGCCTTTCGGCCTACCGGTCGACCCCGAGGTGAACATGATGTAGGCGAGCTGCGCCGGGTCCACCCCCGCCACCGGGCGTCCTGCCGGTGTCTCGGGCGCCGGTGGCTCGTCGACGCGCACGATGCCCGTGCCGTGCGCCGATTCGGCCAGCACCACGTCGTTCTCCCCGTGGTGCGCATCGATCAGGATGGTCGACGCCCCGCACTCGCGCATGATCGTCCGCACCTGCGCGGGCGGTCTGCCCCCGGTCAGTGGCGCGTATGCGGCACCGGCCTTGAGGACGGCCAGCGTGCCGACGACCAGATCGAGCGAGCGTCGCAGCAGTACGCCGACCACGTCGCCGGACCTGACCCCTGCCGCGGTCAGGCGACGGGCCACCTGGTTCGCCCGCTCGGTCAGCTGTGCGTAGGTCAACACGTCGCCGCAGCAGGACGCGGCGATACGGTCGGGGAACCTCCGTGCCTGCTCGTCGAACAGTTCGTGAACGGTGGTCGGCCCCTGGTCCGGCACCCTGGTGGCGTTGTAGTCCAGCAGGACGCGGCGCAGCTCGTCCGGTGAGAGCAGTTCGACGGCGCCGACCGGGTGGTCCGGAGTGTCGACCACCGCGTCGAGGAGCCGGATCAGCCGCTGTGTCAGCAGTTCGACGGTCGACGCGTCGAACAGGTCGGTGGCGTACTCCACGGTGCCGGTCACACCGGCGGGTGCCCCGTGCTCGTCACGGCTCTCGTAGACCATCATCTCCAGGTCGAACTTCGCCACCTCAGGGTGGGCCCACTCCCAGGTGACCAGCAGCTCCGCGGGCCAGGCCGTGCCCGCCCCGTCGTCGTCGGCGACGTCGACGATCACCTGGAACAAGGGATGGACGCTCGCCGACCGGATCGGGTTGAGATCCCCCACGACCTGGTCGAACGGCACGTCCTGGTGCACGTAGGCGGCCAGGTTCGCAGTACGAATCCTGGCCAGCAATTGGCGGAACGACGGGTCGCCGGAGGTATCGGTACGCAACACCAGCGTGTTGACGAAGTACCCCACCAGCTCGTTCAACGCCTCGTCGGCGCGCCCGGCGACCGACGTACCGATGGGGATGTCCGTGCCCGCGCCGAGTCGCGACAGCAGGACGGCGACCCCGGCCTGCAGGACCATCGGCAGGGTCGTCCTGGTGGCGGTGGCCAGCTCCGCCAACCCGCGGTGCAACCGCGGTTCGATGTCGATCCGCACTGTCGCGCCCCGGCGGGTGGGCGCCGCGGGCCGTGGCCGGTCGGCGGGCAAACTCAGTTCCTGGGGTATCCCGGCCAGCGTCGAACGCCAGAACTCCAGCTGACGTGCGATCAGGCTGTCGTCGTCGGCGCGGTCGCCGCACAGTTCTCGCTGCCACAGCGTGTAGTCGGCGTACTGCACCGGCAGCGGCGACCAGTTCGGCGGCCCACCGGCCGCCCGTGCCTGGTACGCCACCCCCAGGTCCCGCAGCAACGGCGACATCGACACGCCGTCGACGGCGATGTGGTGGAACAGCAACAGCAGCACATGTTCCGACGGCGACACCGCGAACAAGCTCGCCCGCAGGGGTGTCTCCGTCGCCAGGTCGAACACGTGGCCGACCGCGAGCGCGACCGAGGCGTCGAGGTCGGCACGGCCGACCTCGACGATCCGCGTCCACGGTTGCGCGCTGGGCGCCACTTCCTGGAACGGCACGCCCGCGTCCTCGGGAAACACGGTGCGCAAGGGCTCGTGGCGTGCCACGACGTCGCCCACCGCGGCGACCAGCGCGGTCCGGTCCAGGTGGCCGGCCATGCGCAGCACCAGGGGGACGTTGTACGCCGCGCTCGGTTCGGTCCGGTGCACGAACCACAACCGCTGCTGGCCCGACGACAGCGGCACTCGTGCCGGTCGCGTCCTCGGTGTCAGTACCGGCCGGTCCGACGGTGTCAGCCGGTCCACCAGGCCGGCCACGGTCGGGGTGTCGAACAACGCTCGCAGGTCGAGTTCCGCGCCCAGTACGGCCCGGACCCGGCTGATCAGCCGCGCGGCGAGGAGGGAGTGTCCACCCAGGTCGAGGAAGCTGTCGTGCACACCGACGCGAGCTACTCCCAGCACTTGGCCGAATATCTCGCACAGGACTTGTTCCCGAGGGAAACGCGGAGCCTGGTAGACGCCGCTCGCCGCGTAGTCCGGCGCCGGCAACGCGGACCGGTCCAGCTTCCCGTTGATCGTCAACGGCAACGCGTCCAGCACCACCACCGCTGCCGGGACCATGTGGTCCGGCAGGGTCGACGCCACCTGGGCTCGCAGGTCGGTCGCGAGTGCCGTGGTGTGCGCGCCGGCCGGGACGACGTACGCGACCAGCCGGGCGTCCCCCGGCTGGTCCTCACGCCGTAGTACGGCCGCTTGTGCGACCTGGGGCCGCTGGACGAGGGCCGCCTCGATCTCTCCCAGCTCCACCCGGAAGCCGCGGATCTTGACCTGGTCGTCGGTCCGCCCGAGGTAGTCGAGTGCGCCGCCGTGGTCGTACCGCGCCAGGTCGCCGGTGCGATACATGCGGGCGCCGCCCGACCGGAACGGGTCGGCGACGAACCGTTCTGCGGTGAGCCCGGGACGGCCCAGGTACCCCCGGGCCAGACCGGCCCCGCTCACGTACATCTCCCCCGCCACCCCGGGGGGCACCGGTGTGAGGTCGTCGTCGAGCACGTATACGAGCAGGTCGGGAATGCTCCGGCCGATCCGGCTGCCTGCCTGGTGGAGGATCTCGTCATCCAGGGCGGCGTAGCTGACGTGCACCGTCGTCTCGGTGATGCCGTACATGTTGACCAGTGCGGGCGAGCCAAGCGGATGCCGTCGGCACCACAGGCTCAACCGGTCCGGATCGAGTGCCTCGCCGCCGAAGATCACCAGCCGCAGGCTCAGCCGGTCGCCGAGGCCGGGCGTTTCGTGGTCGTCCCGCATGAGCTGGTAGAACGCCGATGGCGTCTGGTTGAGCACGGTGACCCGTTCGGCAACCAGGAGCCGAAGCAGCTCCCGCGGTGTCCGGTTCACCTGCAAGGGCACCACCACCAGCCGGCCGCCGTAGGCCAGGGCTCCCCACAGCTCCCACACGGAGAAGTCGAACGCGTAGGAGTGGCAGAGACTCCACACGTCCTCGGCGCAGAACCCGAACCAGTGCTCGGTCTCGGCGAGCAGCCGCAGCACGTTGTGGTGCGGGACGAGCACGCCCTTCGGCCGGCCTGTCGATCCCGAGGTGTAGATGACGTATGCGGTGTTCATCGGCCGCAGCGGGTGCGTCCGGGCCGAGTCCCGCGGGTCCCGGTCGGGTTGCTCGTCGAGCAGCCGAGCGGTGTCCGGATCGCCGAGCACGATGCGAGCGGCGGCGGCCGGCAGCGGCAGACCGTCGCCGCGGTCCTGATCGGCGGCCATGATCGCGCAGGCAGGTTTCGCGTCGTCCACCATGAACGTGATCCGGGCCCGCGGATAGCCCGGATCGATCGGCAGGTAACCGGCGCCTGTTTTCAGGACCGCCAGCACCGCCACCACCAGCTCTATCGAGCGGGGCAGCAGCAGAGCGACCAGCCGCTCCGGACCGGCGCCTCGCGCGATCAGCAGATGGGCCAACCGGTTTGCCCGGGCATTGAGCTCGCGATAGGTCACCGACCGGCCGGCACAGCTGACCGCGACGTTCTCCGGCGTCAACCGCACCTGCCGCTCGAACAGCTCAGGCAGCGTGGACGCCGCCGATTCACCTGGTGATGCCGCGGCCGGTCGCGGTCCCGTCCCGAAGACCGTGGCCGCTGGTTCGTCCTCGTACATGGACACCCTTCTCGTCGTCGACGACCACTAATCGCCGGCGGCGGAGGCGGCGTCCATCGCCTCGACCAGGCTCTTCGGCCGCATGTCCGCCCAGTGCTCGGTGATGTAGTCCAGGCAGGCCTGTCGATCCGCGGGGCCGAACACGGACGTCCAGCCGTCCGGCACGTCGATGAGCACCGGCCACAGCGAATGCTGGCCCTCGTGATTGACCAGCGCCCGGTAGGAACCTTGCTCGTTCTCGAATGGGTTCGTCACACCAACCTCCACTATCGCGAATGACGTTTTGCTCATCGCAAGTCAGCCGGCGGCCGCTAGGGAATCGTTGGTACAACGTAAGCTCCCGGTCGCACATCACCCCAGGCGGAATACCAGCAGGTTCCCGGCAATAAAGCGGGCCGGGTGGCACCGAAAACTGCCTGCAAAATGCCGCAACGCACCTCCTGGTTGCCTGCGCGGAATCCGGCTACGATTCCGAAACCATCCGTCACATGCCAGCGAGATATTCGAGTTATTCGAGGTGGTCGAGTGAGGATTGCCATGTGCGTATGTGCCTCGGTCAGCGGCACGACGCCGCTGACCTGCACCGCTCGGACCCTCGGTGATTCCTCGCGACTGGGCGCTGCGCGGGTCGGGTCAGCGATGACGGTGCGAGGATGATCGGCGTCCCCTCGCTGGAGGCCTTGCGCCACGCCCCGTTCCGGTGGCTGGTCACCGGGCGGACGATCAGCAGGCTCGGCAGTGCGGTCGCTCCGATCGCGCTCGCGTTCGCCGTGCTGGACCTCACCGGGTCGGTGACGGACCTCGGCCTGGTCGTCGGCGCCAGATCACTGACGAGCATGGTGATCCTGCTCGCCGGCGGTGTGATCGCCGACCGGTTCCCACGACGGCTGGTGATGGTGACGACCAGCGCCGCGGCGGCTCTGCCCCAGGCGGTCGCCGCGGTCTCGGTGCTCACGCACCATGCGAGCATTCCGTTGCTGGTCACGGTGGCTGTCGTCAACGGGACGGTGTCGGCGTTCGCGTTCCCCGCCTCGTCGGCGATGCTGCCCCAGACCGTGCCTGCGGAGATCCGCCAGCAGGCGAACGCGATCAACCGGCTCGGGCAGAACGGCGCCATGATCTCGGGCGCGGCGATCGGCGGCATCGTGGTGGGGTTCGTCGGCCCGGGAGTCGGGCTGGCGTTCGACGCGGCGACGTTCGTCGTGGCCGCGATCTGCTTCGCGCTGGTGCGGGTGCCGGATGTACGAGACCGGACGAAACCGCGACGGCGGATGCTCAATGACCTCCGGGAGGGGTGGATCGAGTTCGCCAGCCGTACCTGGCTGTGGGTGGCGGATCTCGGCTTCCTGTTCCTGAACGCGGTCTACGCCAGTGCGCTGCTCGTGCTGGGGCCCGCGGTGGCCGACAAGACGATCGGCGCGGCCGGCTGGGGACTGGTGCTGGCAGCCCAGACCGCGGGCTCGCTGATCGGCGCGGCGATCGGCATGCGGCTTCGGGCGCGCCGCCTGCTGCTGACCGGCGTGCTGTGGTCGGCGGGCGAAGTGAGCTTGCTCCTCGGTCTCGCGCTCGCTCCACAGCTCGGGGTGTTGCTGGGCGCCGCGCTGCTCACGGGTGTGGGCCTGGAAGTGTTCTCCGTGGCATGGGAGACCACGATGCAACAGCACGTCCCCGCCGACAAGCTGGCCAGGGTCTACTCCTACGACGCGCTCGGCAGCAACCTGGCGGTGCCGATCGGGCAGGTGTCGGCGGGCCCCGCCGTCCTGGCCATCGGCGTCGAACCGACGCTGCTCGCCGGTGCGGGCATCGTCGGGATCACCATCGTGGGCATGATCGCCAACCGAGACGTACGCCGGCTCGAACAGAAGCTGGAGCCGACGCCCACTCCGGAGGAGTCGGCGAAATCCTGATGTGACGGCGCCGACCGCGTCGGCCATCGGGGCGGTCGGCGCCCGTGACCTCGCCGGGCGTCCGATCGTCGCCGAGTCACCCGCGAGCGAGGTCGGGCTGTTCCGGGCCGTGTGGGATGTCGAACGACTCCTCGCCGGTGCGCAGCAGTCGCAGCACCACGCCTGCGACGTAGTCCGGGCTGTGCACGACCATGCCCGGCCGGGGTGCGGCGCCGAGTGTGAAGATGCCGTCGCTGAATTCGGTCGCGGTGATCGAGGGCAGCAGCAGCGACACCGCGATGCCCTCCGCGGCCAGTTCCTGCGTCAGCACGGAGCTGAGCATGTTGACCGCCGATTTCGTCGCCGCGTAGGCGCCGATGCCGACCGCCGCTCGTCGGGTGCTACCGGAGCTGACGTTCACGATCCGGCCGAAACCCTGCTCCCGCATGGCAGGCAGCACTGCCTGTGTCATCGCCAGCAGGCCGACCACGTTGAGCCGCAGGATCTCGGTGAACTCCGCCGGATCCACTTGATCCAGCGCTCCGCCGAGGCTGGCACCCGCGTTGTTGACCAGTCCGTCGATGCGCTGGTGGCGGTCGAGTGCGGCGGCCACCAGGTCGGTCACCTGCGCGGGGTCGGTGACGTCGGTCGGCACCGCCAGCGCTCCGCCGAGTTCCTCGCTCAGCGCCGCGAGCCGGTCGGCGCGGCGCGCGGCCAGCACCGGATGGGCCCCCGCGCCATGCAGCAGGCGCGCTGTGGACGCGCCGATTCCGGAGGAGGCCCCGGTGACGATCACCGTCTTGCCGGCGAGGTCGATGAGGTCGGTCATGTGCTCACGTCTACCAGACCGCTCCGGTCCGCCCGGCGGGGCGGTGTCGAACCGGAACGTGCCTGCCAACGAGCTTGGGCGGGCCACCGTCACTACACGTTCCGGCGGCAACGTGATATCTCTGGGTAGTTGGTCTTTCAACTGTGCGCGCCGGGCTGCCGACGTGAAACCCAGGAGGCCGTCGTGAGCCAGCACACCGGCAGGCACTTCCTGCAGATTCCCGGGCCGACCAACGTCCCCGATCAGGTGCTGTCGGCGATGGCCAGGCCCACTGTCGATCACCGCGGCCCCGAGTTCGCGACGTTGACACATGACGTGCTGGCCCGGCTGGCCCCCGTGTTCGGCACCGAGGCCCCGGTGGTGATCTTCCCGTCGTCCGGCACGGGCGCGTGGGAGGCCGCGCTGGTCAACACCCTCAGCCCGGGTGACCGGGTGCTGGCCTTCGAGACCGGCCATTTCGCCACGCTGTGGCAGCGGATGGCCACCACACTGGGCCTGGTCGTCGACTTCGTGCCCGGCGACTGGCGGCACGGCGTCGACCCCGACGCCGTGCGGGCCGCGCTGGCCGCCGACGTCACCCACGAGGTTCGCGCCGTGTGTGTGGTGCACAACGAGACGTCCACCGGCGTCGTCAGTCCGGTGGCCGACATCCGGCGGGCGATCGACGCGGCCCGCCACCCGGCCCTGCTGCTGGTGGACACCGTGTCCTCGCTGGGATCGATGGAGTACCGGCACGACGAGTGGGGCGTCGACGTGACGGTGGCCGCCTCGCAGAAGGGCCTGATGCTGCCGCCGGGCCTGGGGTTCAACGCGGTCAGCGAGAAGGCACTGCTGGCCGGCCGCGCCGCCCGGCTGCCCCGGTCGTACTGGAACTGGCAGCCCATCATCGATGCCAACGCCACCGGTTCGTTCCCGTACACGCCGTCGACGAATCTGCTGTTCGGGCTGGCCGCCGCGTTGGACCTGCTGCACGCCGAAGGACTACCGGCCGTCTTCGCGCGGCACGACCGTCTCGCCAGGGCGACTCGCGCGGCAGTGCGTGGCTGGGGCCTCGACGTGCTGTGCGCCGACGAACGTGCGTGTTCAGCGTCGGTCACGGCGGTTCTGCTGGCCGACGGCCAGGACGCGGACGCGGTACGTGAGGCCGCACTGTCGCGCTACGACATGTCCCTCGGCGTCGGCCTCGGCCGGTTCGCCGGCCGCGTGTTCCGGATCGGTCACCTTGGCCACCTCAACGAGCTGACGCTGATCGGCGCGCTCGGCGGCGTGCAACTCGGGCTGCGAGCGGCAGGCGTGCCGGTGCGGCCGGACGGGATGACCGCGGCCATGGAGGTTCTCGGCGGCACGTGACTCGGGTGGAGGCAACGACAGGATGACGATGACCCTGGACCTGGCGGCGCGGCTGAGCGATCTCGTCGACGGCGAGGTCAGATTCGACGACTACACCCGGCACCTGTTCGCCCAGGACGCCAGCATGTACGCGATCACCCCGCTGGGCGTCGTGTATCCCCGGCACGCGGCGGACGTCGCGGCCGTCGTCAGCACGGCCGCCGAGTACGGCGTGTCGGTCGTGCCACGCGGTGCGGGCACCAGCCTGGCGGGGCAGACCGTCGGCGAGGGCATCGTGCTGGACATGTCGCGGCACCTCGACCGCATCCTCGACGTCGACATCGAGTCCCGCACCGCGCTGGTCGAACCGGGTGTCGTGCAGGATCAGCTGAACGCGGCGGTCGCCGCGCACGGCCTGATGTTCGGCCCGGACACGTCGACCAGCAACCGCGCCACCATCGGCGGCATGATCGGCAACAACTCCGCGGGCAGCGGCTCGATCCGCTACGGCATGACGATCGATCACGTGCGGGAACTGGACGTGGTGCTCGCCGACGGCAGCACCGCCCGGTTCGCGCCGCTGACCACGGCCGAGTGGGATCGCAGGGCCCGTCTGCAGACGCTGGAGGGACGGATCTACCACGGGACGAGCGAGATCCTGCGCGAGGACGCGGCCGCGATCGCGCAGGGCTTCCCGCCGCACTGGCGGCGCGCGTGCGGGTACCGGCTCGACCGGCTGGCCGGCGCGCATCCCCGGGATCTGGCCAAGTTCGTCGTCGGCGCGGAGGGCACGCTCGTCGTCGTGACGAAGGCGCTGGTCGACCTCGTGGCCAAGCCGAGCCGCACGGTGATCGCCGTCGGCCACTTCACCTCCACGGTGGCCGCGATCGAGGCCACGCAGGACGCGCTGTCCTGCGATCCGTCCGGGGTCGAACTGATGGACCGCACGATCCTCGACCTGTCCCGCACGAAGATCGAGTACTCCGCGTTGGGTTCCTCGCTGGTGGGCGACCCGGACGCGCTGCTGTTCGTGACGTTCACCGGCGACGATCCGGCCGAGTTGGACGACCGCCTCGATCAGCTCACCGCCCTGTGGTCGGCCAACGGGCACGGCTACCACACCCTGCGCGCTGTGACACCGCAACAGCAGTCGATCCTGCTCAAGGTCCGCAAGTCCAGCCTCGGCCTGCTGATGGCGGCCAGCGTCGGCACCCGCAGGCCGCTGGCCTTCGTCGAGGACACGGCGGTCCCGCCGATCCACCTGGCCGACTACACCACCCGGTTCCGCGAGATCCTGGACCGGCATGGCCTGACCGCGGGCTTCTACGGCCACTGCTCGGTCGGCTGCCTGCACATCCGTCCCTTCGTCGACCTGACCGACCCGGCACAGGTACGGGCCATGCGGGTCGTCGCGGAACAGGTGAAGGATCTGGTCGCCGAGTACGGCGGGGTGAACTCCAGCGAGCACGGCGACGGTCTGGCGCGCAGCGAGTTCAACCGGGAGATCTTCGGCGACGACCTGTATGAGGCGATGCGCCGTGTCAAGCACGTCTTCGACCCTGACAACCGGTTGAATCCGGGCAAGATCGTGGATGCGCCCGCGATGACCGAGCACCTGCGCGACCCCGCGTTGCCCCCGGCGCCCGCGCTGCGGACCAAGCTGGACTTCGAGGTGCTCGGCGGCATGCGTGGCGCAGCCGACCGGTGCATGAACATCGGCCTGTGCCGCAAGCAGGGCAGCGGCGTGATGTGCCCGTCCTACATGGCGACCGGCCGGGAGGAGGACTCCACCCGCGGCCGGGCCAACGCGCTGGTGCACGCGTTGACCCAACCCGATCCGAAACAGGCACTGGCCGAGGGACAGTTGCACGAGATCCTGGACCTGTGCCTGCTGTGCAAGGCATGCACGAGTGAGTGCCCGCTGGGCGTCGACATCCCGTCACTGAAGATCGAAGCCCTCTCCCACCAGCATGACCTGCACGGCGTGCCGTTGCGGTCCCGCGTGTTCGGCGCGATCAGGTCACTCAACCGGGTCGGCTCCGCCACGGCTCCACTGTCCAATGTGCTCAGCCGACTGAAGTTGACGAGGGTGTTGTTCCGGCGGTTGCTGGGCATCACGGACCAGCGGCGCCTGCCGACGTTCGCGCGCGCGAACCTGCTCACGTGGTTCCGCGGCCGATCCGTCGACCCGGCAGGCGGTCGGGAACTGGTGTTCCTGCCTGACTCCTTCACCACGTTCACCGAGCCCGCCATCGGCAGGGCGGCCATCGAATTACTGGAGTCGGCGGGCTGGCGCGTCCGGCTGGCGGCGGATCGCTGTTGCGGCCGGGCGAGCATGTCGAAGGGGTTGGTCGACGACGCCGCGCACAAGGCACGGGCACTGGTCGGCGAACTCGCCACCACCGACGGGCCGGTGGTGGGCTGCGAGCCGTCCTGCCTGATGATGGTGCGCGACGAGTACCGGATGCTGTTGCCGGGCGACGCCGCCGCGACCGCGGCTGCCGCGCGGGTCCGGCAGGCCGAGGAACTGCTCGGCGAGGCCATCGACGCTGGCGCACTGCGGCTGGATCCCGATGCCTGGCCGGCCGGCCGGACGTTGCTGTTCCACGGTCACTGTCACCAGAAGGCAGCGACCGGGACCGCCGCCACGGTCGCGCTGCTGCGACGGATCCCCGGAGTGCGGGTGGAGGAGCTGGATGCCGGCTGCTGCGGCATGGCGGGCTCCTTCGGGTTCGAAGCCGAGCACTACGACATGTCGATGTCGGTCGGTGAGGATCGGCTGTTCCCGGCGGTGCGGGCCGCGGCTGAGGACGTCATCGTGGTCGCCACCGGCGTCTCCTGCAGGCAGCAGATCGCGCACGGCACCGGTCGCCGGGCATGGCACCCACTGGAGTTGCTCCGCGCGGCCACGGTGTCGACCTGAGCTGGTAGCTATGACGCCGACCACGGCGCCCGTCGGCGACGTGGTCGGCAGCGTCGGCAGTTCCTGGGTCAGGGCTGTTCGGTCACGTCGACGCGGTCTGCGTAGAAGGCCAGGTGGTCCTTGATCCCGGAGACGGCGTCGTAGGGCTGCTCGTAGGTCCACACTGCGTTGGCCAACGGGTGCTCACCGTTGTTGATCGTGTAGTACGAGGCGTCGCCCTTGTACGGGCAGTACGTTGCGTGTTCGGTGCGTGAGAGCAGAGTCATATCGACGTCCTTGCGCGGGACGTAGTGCACCGCGTGGTAGGTCGATTCACGCAACGTCAAAGAATCAGTGGTGTCGGCGATCTTGGTGCCCGCCAGCGTGACCACCACCCTGGTCGGGTTGTGCTCGACGGTGATCGGGTGGTCAGGGCCGGGTTGGAGGATTGGCTTGTCGGCCATGCTGGGATCCTTCCGTCGTGTTGCCACGCCCCTACGGTGCTCGCAACTCACTCTCCACGACGCTGTCGCCCGCCTGTCTATTCCGGTCCGGGCGCCGACTTACCTGGTACTGGCAGTCCTAGGAAAACGCGTCGTCTGGCAGCCCCGCGGCCCGGAGGCAATTCTGGACTCATGACGAACACACTCATCACCGGAGCGAACAAGGGCCTCGGCTACGAAACCACCCGCCGCCTCATCGGCGCGGGTCACACCGTCTACCTCGGCGCGCGGGACCCCGAGAAGGGCCGACGCGCCGCCGAGGAACTGGGCGCGCGGTTCGTACAGCTCGATGTCACCGACGACGCATCGGTCGCCGCCGCCGCCAAGACCATCGAGGCCGACGGCCGACTTGACGTCCTGGTCAACAACGCGGGCATCGAGCCACGCACACCCGATGGCGGCTTCTTCGACGTCGCCGAGCTCACCGCCGACTCGATGCGGTCGGTGTTCGAGACCAATGTCTTCGGCATGATCAGGACCCTGCACGCCTTCCTGCCGCTCCTGCAGCGGTCCGCCACGCCGGTCGTGGTCAACGTGAGCAGCGGCCTGTCGCTGGTGCGCGAACTGACCGACCCGCAGTCGCCGACGCACTTCTACCCCGACGTCGCCTACCCTGCGTCCAAGACGGCGGTGAACATGCTGACCGTCCAGTACGCGAAGGCATTCCCCGCTGTCCGGGTCAACGCCGTGGACCCAGGCTTCACCGCGACCGACCTCAACCACCACGCCGGCACCCAGACCGTCGAGGAGGGCGCCGAGGTCATCGTCCGGATGGCGCAGCTGGGCCCGGACGGCCCCACCGGCGGGTTCTTCGACGCCAACGGGCCTGTCGACTGGTGACCCGGCGCTGCCCGCCGCACGGACGCCTGCCGTTTCCATTCCCCGCCGCGTGGGCACTACTGGGGGCATGGACCACAATCGGGCACCCACGCTTGACGTGGCCCTGCAGCCCGGCGAACGCGGCCGACAGGACGTGACGGCCGATGGCGTGCTGACACTCGGTGTCGAGGAGGAGTTCCTGCTGGTGGACCAGCACGGACGGTTCGGCGCGGTCGGTCCGGAGGTGTCCGAGGCACTGGACCCCCCGGCCGGTGAAGTGGAGCACGAGCTGCGGCGTTGCCAGATCGAGTCGGCGACGAACGTGTGTGACACCGTCGACGACGTGGTCGGCGGTCTGCGTGAACTACGGAACCGCCTGGCCGCCGAGGCCGGCGAACACGGCCTGCGGCTACTGCCCAGTGCGACCGCCCTGCTGACCGATGACCTGCCGCCGAGGTTCACGCCCGATGCCCGCTTCGAGCGGATGGGCCGTGAGTTCGGGGCGCTGGCGCGAGCCTCGCTCACCTGTGCCTGCCACGTGCATGTCGCCATTCCGGACCGCGCCGGCGGTCTCGCGGTGAGCAATCACGTTCGGCCGTGGCTGCCCGTGCTGCTGGCACTGATGGCCAACTCCCCCTTTCACGGCGATGCCGACACCCAGTACGCGAGCTGGCGCTACGAAATGTGGACGCGCTGGCCCTCGGCCGGCCCGCCGCCGCACTTCCACTCGGCCGATGACTACGAGTCCAGAGTGGACGGACTCATGCGGGCGGGCGCGATCCTGGATCGAGGGATGATCTACTGGGACATCCGCCTGTCGGAGCAGCAACCGACCGTCGAGGTGCGGATCGCGGACGTGGCGGGCACCCCCGAGGAGGCAGCGTTGCTCGCGGTCCTCATCCGCGCGCTGGCCGGCCAGGCGCTTGACGGCACGGGTGCGGCCGCGGGTGTGGATCTGTCCCAGGAGGTACTGCGGGCTCGGCTGTGGCAGGCGGCACGGGACGGCTTGTCCGGCCAGTGTGTTGATCCGCGCACCGGACAGCCGGCGCCGACGTGGCACCTCGTCGAGGCTCTCGTGCAGGATGTCCGGCCGTGGCTGCGCTCCACCGGCGACGAGGCCTACGTCATGGAGGCGCTGGCCACGCTGCGGGCAACCGGTGGCGGCGCCGATCGACAACGCGCGGTGTTCGCCCGGCGACGACGGTTGACCGACGTGATCGACAGCCTGGTCTGGCCGACGGTCGGCACGAGTAACGGCTGAGCGCGTTGGCGGCCGTCACCGACGCCCCCGGGTGCACGGCCGGCTCACCCGCACGGGTGACGTGTGCCAGGGTGCTCACCCCGGCCGGCAGTGAGCGCGTGTCTCAGCACCGGCTCACTGCCGGCCGGGGTGCCGCCCGGCACACGACGGGTGGCGGTCGCGATCCAGGTCCGGACTTCTAGTCGGCGGCCAGTGCACGGTCGACTGTGGGGTACACGGGCAATACCCGGTCCAGGTGAGTGATCTGCAGCGGGCGCAGAACGGCACGGTCGGCGGCCACGATGCGCACTGCCGTGTCAGGTGCGCTCATCCGGTGTGCGTCCACGAGAGCGGACAAGCCGGACGAACTCAGGAACGTCACCGCGCTGAGATCGACGATCAGCGCCTCAGGGCCCGCATCCAGGCACTGCGTGATCTCATCGCGCAACGGACCGGCCACGTTGAGGTCGATCTCCCCGGCAACGGTGAGCACCTCACTGCGACCGCTCCAGTACGTACCGACATGCAACGCGGCACGGCCAGGAAGCGGTCTGGCCTGCCCTGCTTGCGCGGGTTCGGAGTCTTGTGTGTCGGTCATGGTCATGCCTGTCCTCACGCCGGGGTCTGGGGCGTTCGCTGGAAATGATAACCCGATCCACCGGGCCGACACAGCAAGCGTCATCCAGATCGAGCGGCATGGCGACGTGGCCAGAACCGCGGACACACCCGTATGTTTCGGACATCGGTGAGGTAACCAGCCGAATGGCGGCTACTCAGCCCGGCTCGCGACGTTCGGCCGCCACCTTGTGCGAGGCCTGGAACAGCCGCAGGATCGTGACGAGCCCCAGCCCACCCACCATGTTGCCCAGGATGGCGAGGCCGAGCAGACCCGACCAGGACGCGTACCCGAACGACGCCCCGGCGTCGAGGGCCGCGAAACACAGCAACGAAGCGACGACCGCATGGTTGATGTGGCCGGCGCCGAGCAGGAAACCCATCGTCGTCGCGGGCACCAGCCGAACGCCGTCGGAGTCGGTCGAATGCTGCATGTGGGTCATCAGCGTGATCAGAAAACCGCCGACCACGGCCAGCGCGAACGCGCGCCAGGTCGTACCGAGTTCGATGTAGAACGACGCGGCATGGATGGCGGTCGCACGCAGTGCCGGGAACCCCAACATGATGACCCAGGTAATCAGCCAACCACCCGCGAGATTGGTCAGCAGGGTCACGATCCACAGGCGCAGGAGCGATCCCACCGTGTTCGACTTGGCGACGACCGCGGCGACCGGAACCAGGAAATCCTCGGTGAACAGTTCACTGCCTGCGAGCGTCAGCGCGACAAAGCCGATCGAGAAGGCCAAACCCCCGAGTAACACGCTACCGGTGGCATCCTCGACCAGCAGCAATGCGAGCACACCGACGCCGATGTCCAGCCCACCCAGCAGACCGGTGGCGATCAAGCCGTGCCAGGACCGACCGAGGCGCTGCCGGCCCTCGTCGACCAGCCGCTCGAACGTACGCTCGGTGTCCTGTTGCGCGACCCCTGGCTCGACCGCACCGCGGCCGGCGCTCATCGCATCACCAGTACGGTTCGCCTCATCAGGACACCTCCGGCAGCGGTCGGAACCGAGCTGCGGGTACCCGTTCTCGCAGGTCGTAATCACATGGCACGGATATCCCGTCCGACGTTCAGTGACGCCAGAAGGGACCGGCCGGCTCACCGAGCCGGCCGGTCCTCGCCTACCTGCGTGCCGGTTGGCGGCCACTGCCGCCGGCGGCAACGCCACCTGAGGTCCGTGGCGCCACCGCAGCCTCACCGTCGGTCGGCGAGGGTGGCATCAGGGTCAGGGCCGGCCCACGAAGTCGAGGATCTCTCCCGCTGCCAGTACCCACGTGTCGAACATGTTGTAGTGGTCGACCTTCCCGGCCGCGCGGTCCTTTGAGGCCTGTTCCCAGGCGTCCTCGGGCCAGGGCGGATCGATGAGGGTCGAGCCCTCGACGAGGCAGCTGACCTCCAGCGACGTGCGCTTGGGGTGGTCGAGATCCTGGGCGCCGCCCCGGATGATCAGGGTGGGGATCTTGATGTTGTGGAACAGGTTGTCGTCCACCCCGGGAATCGTCTGCCCGGGTTTGCTGACGAACGCGCTGAGCCACCGATGCATCGTCAGCTCGAACTCCTCCGGGTCGAGCGCGAGGATTCGTTCTCTGTTCTTGGGATTGGCCTCGACCAACGCCTGCCACTCGGGCAGCTCCGCCACGCCTGCCATCCCCGTCGTGCGCACGGCGCGGATGCTGGGCAGCACGTAGTACGCACCGAGACTGAAGGTGCCGAAGATGCCGCCGACAATGTTCCACACGACCAGCTTGGTGGCGAGTTCCGGGTACAGCATCACCGTCAGCATGGAGTCCCTGGCCCCGCCGGAACCGCCCGCGATGACGCACGGGACGACATCGAGCGCGGTGAGCAGGTCGTGCAACGTCTCCGCTCGCATGTGCGACTCGCTCTGGCCGTAGAACTGCACGTCGGACTCGCCGCAGTTGGGCCGGTCCCACAGCAGTACCCGTAGTCCACCCTCGACCAGAGCGTTCGCGAGTGGCCGCAGGCCAGGAATCTCCTTGCTGAAGCGCCCACCCGGCGTCAGCACGATCACCGGCGCGCCCGCATCGCCCAGCAGGTCGTACACGACGTTGCCGCCGTTGATCTCGATTACCGACATCACTACTCCTTACTCAGTATGACGGCGCCGTCACGCGGGATCCTGGGAGCCGGTTCGCTTCGTGTCGCGCTCGGTGATCGCATCCACCGGACAGTCCAATATGGCGCGGCGGACTCGCGGCTCGTGGTCCGATGGCACGTCCGCCGCACCGGCCAGCGACGCGTAACCCCACTCGTCCAGTGAGAAGATGGACGGTGCGTGCTCAGCGCATTTGCCGAATCCGTCACACATCGTCCGGTCCAATTTGATCTTCATCGTGCGGTCTCCTCAACGGTCTCCGCATAGGGTGCCGCGGCGAACGGCGCTGTGTCCGCGGTGAAGTCGATGTCCGCGCACAGCGGGCAGCGGTCGCCGACGTGCGCTTCCACCTCCGACGGGAACTCCCGCAGGAGCGTGCGGGCGACGTTCGCGGCGCCGTCGAGCGTGGCGCACGCACCCCGGCCTGGCAGGGTCGCGGACCAGGCACGCAGGCGGCGCACGTCGGTCTCGCCCGCCGCGCCGTGAGCGAGCGCGGACGCCACTCCGCTCATCGCGGCGGTGCCGTTGAAACAGGAGCCACACTGCGCCGCGTTGTTGCGGTCGAAGTACGCCAGCACCTGCGCTGCCACACCGACCGGGCAGTCGGCGGGGCCGAGCACGATCACAGCGCCGCAGCCCAGCCCGCTGCCCTCGGCCGCGAACACGTCGTAGTCGAGGACCAGCCCGTGCCCACGGCTGTTGAGCAGGCCGGCGAAGTAGCCGCCCATCAGGTAGCCGCGGGGTGCCGTGGTCAGCCCGCCGAGGGTTTCGGCGACCTCGCCCAGGGTGCCGCCGAAGGGGACCTCGTACAGACCAGGCCGTGGGCAGTCACCGGTGAGCGTCATCAGGAACGTGTCCGGGCCGTCGTCACCACCGGTGGCGATACGGGGCAGGTTGGCGATCGTCTCGACGTTCGACACCACGGTCGGGCAGCCCGCGACACCCTCTTCGAACGGCCTCGGCGGCTTGTCCGACGGTTTGGCCTGCCCACCGTTGATCGCCCTGACCGCGGCGGTTTCCTCGCCGGCCACGTAGCCGTGCGGCACTGTCCACACGTGCACCGGGATGGCCGGGGCGTCCAGTTCGGCGAGGGCGAGACGCACGCTGTCGGCGGCCGCGGGATCGGACACGTAGACGTACGCCACGGTCGCTTCGATGGCCGATGCGGCCCGCAGCATGCCGTCGATCACCAGATGCGGACGGGTCCGCAGCAGCCAGCGGTCCTTGACGGAGGCGGGCTCACCCTCCTCGCCGTTGACGACCAGCACGTGTTCGCCCGGCCGGCCGGCCACCGCGGCAAGCTTGCGGCCGAGCGGGAACGCGGCACCACCGCGGCCACGCAGGCCGGCCGCGCTCACCGCGGCGACGAGGTCGGCCCCACTCAGGCCGACTCGGTAGCCGCCACGTGCCTCGTAACCGGTCCGTTCTTCCCTGTGCTGTTGCGCCACCATCAGCCGGGGGCGAACCGCCGGATGCACGCCGGTGGTCATCGATCGCATGACCTAATCACCTCCTGCCATTGATACGCCACACATGATCTGGTTTCCGACCATGTCCCTGCCCCTCCCGGATGAAGTATGTTGCAGTCCATGAGAACCGCGGTGATAAGAGTCAATCTGGACCCGAATGGTCGTCGTTCGGCCGGCGATCTGGAACGCGTTGTCGAAGAACTGAGATCACGTGGGATCGAAGTACTCGCGCCTGCCCTCGACACGCTGCCACCGGGCGCCAGGGAGATCGAGCTGATCGTCCCCGGCGACGATCCCACAGCCCTCCGGGATTGGGCCGAGACCATGTGCGCCAACGTTCTTGGCGCACCTGGCCCGCAGGCCACCCGGCCGACGTTCCTGAGCCGGGGAACCGACGAAGACGCGCTGGGCGTCGTCGCAGCATTCGGGATCAGCGCCGAAATGCGGCGACTGCACGAGGGTGACGATGAGATCGCCGTATTTACGGTTTCGCGCGCCGACGCCGCCCATGTCGGCGAGAGCAGATTGCATACGGCCCTGGAAGCGGCGCTCAATTGTGAAGTACGCATCGTCGTCGTGTGAGCTGCTGGTCCGGCCGCCCCGCCTATTCGCGGACGAAGTCGAGAATGAGCGGGGCGGCCTGGACCCAGGGATCGAAGATGTTCCCGGTGCCCCGGGCGGCCGCCGCGACCGCCTGTTGCCAGGCGTCCTCCGGCCACGGCGGCTCGACCAGCCGAGAGTCCTTGATCAGGCAGTGCACCTCCATGGAGGTGCGCTTGGGATGGTCCAGGTCGCCGTCGCCGCCACGGATGATCATCGTCGGTACGTGGATCTTCGCGAACTCCTCGTCCTCCACACCGGGGATCGTCTGCCCCGGCTTCGGCACGAAGGCGTTGAGCCAGCGCAACATGACCGCGCTGAACTCGTCGGGGTCCACGTCGAGCAGCCGGCTCTTGTTCCGCGGGTTGGCCTGGATCAGCGCCTGCCACTCCGGGAGGTTCACCACGCCTTCCATGCCCAGCTGCCGCACCGTGTTGATGTTCGGCAGGATGTACACCCCGGCCAGGTTGAGGGTGCTGAACACGCCACCCACGATCGACCAGGCAATCGCCTTCGTGGCGACCTCGGGGTGACGCATGACGGTCAGCAACGAGTCCCGGGCGCCCCCCGAGCCGCCTGCGATCACTGCGGGCGCCATGTCCAGCCGGGTCAGCAGCTCGGCGAGGGTGTCGGCCCGCATGTGGGACTCCGAGCGTCCGTAGAACTGGACGTCGGAGGCCCCGCAGTTGGGCCGGTCCCACAGCAGCACCCGCAACCCGCCCTCGGCCAGCGCGTCGGCGAGCGGCCGAAGGCCGGGGACGTCCTTGCTGAACCGCCCGCCGGGGGTCAGCACGATCGGCTGGCCGTCGACGGGGCCGAGTACGTCGTAGACGACCTGTCCGCCGTGAATCTCCATCGATGCCACGAGGAGTTCCTCCTTCTGCCGTGCGGGTGCGGAAACGAGATCTGGCGTGACCGGAGTCGGCCGCTACTCCGGAGCGAGCATCTTCTCGGCGACGTAGCCGTCCGGGACGGACCCGCTCACGGCCTGGCCCCTGGTGGAGAGACCCGCTCCCCTCGGCCGGGCGACGATCGCGATCACCATCGCCAGCAGGAGCAGACCGGTGATCAGGTAGATCGGGATCGTGTAGCTACCGGTGTGGTCGACGATCTGACCGGTCACCCAGGGGCCCAGCCCGGCCATGGTGCCCGAGAGAATCTGCCCCATACCGAACGCCTTGGAGAAGTCCAGAGCACCGAAGTAGCGGCTGAGCGCCACCGGGATCGTGGGTACCGTGAGCCCGTAGCCGGCACCGAAGAGGGCGGAGTAGACCCAGAGCAGCGCGGTGTTGTGGGCGCTGAGGAACGCGATCGAGCCCAGGGCCATCAGTGTGGTCGAGAAGATGAGGACGAAGTAGGGGCTGCTGCGGTCGCTGAGCCGGGAGAACACGATCCCGGACACCGCTGCGATGCCCGCGGCGGTGCCCAGGGCGCCCGATGAGGTCAGCGAGCCGACGCCGATGGTCTTGAGGTAGAGCACCTGGTCCGCCGCGTAGACGCCGAGGGCCCACGACTCGATACCGAAGATGGCGAAGATGGCCCAGTACAGCGGGGAACGCGCCATCTTCCTCAGGGTGAACTGCACGGTGCCGATCGCGTCGGCGCGGCCTGCCGACGGGATGACGCGGCCTGGCACCCCGTCGACCCACTGCCCGACGTCCTGCGGCTTGTTGCGCAGCCAGATGGACGGAATGCCCAGGACCAGGATGATGGCGCCCAGTACGAACAGCGCGTGCCGCCAGCCGAAGTGACCGACCAGCACCGACATGAGCGGCGCGAAGATCAGGCCGCCGAAACCGGCGCCGGAGTTGACGAAGCCCATCACAACGCCGCGCCTGCTCATGAACCATCTGTGCACGACGGTGGTGGCAGGTATGAAGCCCATGAAGGCGTCGGCGACGCTCAACGCGACACCGAAGATCAAGCCGAACTCCACCGGGTTGCTCACGGTCCCGGTCAGCGCGGTGAACGCCGCGGTGAACACCGTGCCGAACATGACGACCGGCCGGACGCCGAAGCGCGACACCAGCCAACCGGTCGCGGGAGACACCACGATGCTCAGCAGGCCGCGGATCAGCAGGGCGGTCGAGATGACGCCCAGGCTCCACTTGACGTCCGGCAGCATCGCCGCGAACAGCGGGGCCACGACAAAGTAGACGGCACCTGTCGCGGTGCCATAGAGGACGAACGCGATGGCTCCCTGCGAGTATCCGCGGAAGGTAACGAGATCTTTCGGCTGGAATTTGGGGGTTTCGGAAGCAGGGGTTACTGAAGTCTCGGACACGACGACCTCCCTGTGACGCACCGCTCTGGGCGTCATGGCTGCGCGTTTTACATGCCGTTGGGTAAGGGCTGCTAACACAATGGCGTTCGATCAGGGAGCGGCGTCCAGGTGCGCCGGCTGCAAGGCGGAGGAGGTCCCGGTACCGCTGTTGTACCGGGGCCGACGACAACGCCGCAGATGGCGTGCCTGGACGACGCGAGCCGAACAGTTATTGTGTTAGTAGATCTAAGAGCTGCTAACACAATGGCGTTCGATCAGGGAGCGGCGTCCAGGTGCGCCGGCTGCAAGGCGGAGGAGGTCCCGGTACCGCTGTTGTACCGGGGCCGACGACAACGCCGCAGATGGCGTGGCTGGACGACGCGAGCCGAACAGTTATTGTGTTAGCAGCTCTAGGGGCGAACTCTGGTCAGCAGGTGTGCCCGGCCGGTCGGTCGCCGGATGGCAGCTCAACGTGTTCGACGTGTCACGCCGTAACGATGACCTTCTTGTCCAGTACCTTCACCGGGTAGGTGCGGATGCTCCACTCTGGCTTGACGGCTGTCGTACCGGTCGCCAGCTCGAAGCCCCACTGATGCCAGGGGCAGTAGATGTATTCGCCGTCGCGGACCACGGTCGCATCGCCCGGAGCGTGGTCGCTGACCACGCTCCGGCCGTGCACCCGCCCGGAACACAACGGGCCGCCCTCGTGCGGGCAGTAGTTCGCGATCGCGTAGAACACGCCATTGACGTTGTACACACCGACGCCATGCCGGCCGATCGGGAAAACGCGATGTTCACCGGGTGGTATGTCGCCCTCCGTGCAGACCACGTGCTCCCTGCCCTGCGGCAGCGATCGTGACCGAGCAGGTTCGGTGGCCACCATGCGCGACCCTCCATGTCTTGTCCGGAGCCATTGCGGCTCAGTAGACGAACGCCTGGCCTTCCAGTGCGGGAATGGTGCGAGGCACGTTCAGATAGGTCTCGATGCCGTTCTCCCGCATGATCCGGTCGCGCATGCTTTCCGGGATGTGCTTGACGACCCAGCGCGGGTCGTCATAGGTCCAGTGTGGATAGTCCGACGAATAGAGCAGGATCTTGTCCGCGCCCATCCACTCCATGGCGCGGGTCAGTTCGAGCTTGTCCTCCGGGTAGTCCAGCGGCTGGGTGGTGAACTTGATGTGGTCGGTCACGTACTCGGACGGCTTGCGCTTGAGCTCGGGTACATCGCCCCTGCGTGCCTGGTAGACCGCGTCCATCCGCCACATCAGCGGCAGGATCCAGGTGAACGCGTGCTCGACGAGCACGATCTTCAGGGTCGGGAACCGCTCGAACACGCCGTCGAAGATCAGGCTCAGCACCTGATTCGCGGCCAGCATCGAGTAGGTGACCATGAAGTCGTGGTTGTAGCTGGGAAAGCCGACCGGAGGCATCGGCAGGTTCTCGTGGTAACCGCGGCCCAGGTGGCAGCTGACGGGCAGGTTGTGCCGGACGGCCGCCGTCCAGATCGGGTCGTATTTCGGATCGCCCCAGGCCGGCCGGGGCTCGGAGTTGATGAGGACCTGGGACATGTACTCGTGTCCGGCCCAGTACTCGATCTCCCGGGCCGCCCCCGCCGGGTCCTCGACCGCCACGCAGATCGATCCGCGCCAGCGCTGGTGCCAGTTGTTCGTGCTGTCCAGCCAGTGGTTGGCGAGCCAATGGTTGGTGGCGATCTTCAGCGCCTGGGTGACCTCGGGAATAATGTGGCCCCGTGCCCCGGGCTCCAGGATGCCGATGTCGGAACCGGCGCCCAGGATGAGCTGGCGGAAGGCGAGATCCGGGTCGGAGCCGGGGAATCCGCCGTCTGCCGGGAACGTATCGGTGCGCATCGCCATGGCGTGCGCGTAGTCGGGGGCGTCATAGTTGATCGTGTCGCCCACCTTGTGATTGAGGTACTTGCCGCGGTACGGCTCCGGCACGTACTGGGTGAGTTCGCCCGCGCGGGGAACCGGGTGGACATCGGAGTCGACGACCCGGACGGCGACCCGCTCGGGGCTGGCGACGCGCTGTTGTGTCTCGATCATCGTCATGACAGTTCGTCCCTTCTGGGTGCGCACGCGACCGCCAGTGGTGTGTCCGGTGACCATGCCGGTGGAATTCCGGCTCCAGGTGGGCGCAGCGCAGGGCGGAGCGGGCCCGGGTACCTCTGTCGTACCTGGGCCGACGACAACGCCGTGAGGTGTCCGCCGGGAACCGGAATCACCCGGTGAGGGTGACTGGACGCGCCACTAGGCAGGCCCTACGGCCAGTTCCAGGCCGTACAGCTGGGCTGCGTTGCGGTAGAGCACCTTGTCCCGCTGCTCGTCGGTCCAGCCGGCGGGCAGCGCGTACGGGTCGCTGGTGTGCCAGTGCGGATAGCTCGACCCGAACATGAACATGTCTTCCTTGCCGGTCATCCGGAGCCACTCGGCGGCCATGTTCCGGTCGCCAGGTCCGTCCAGGGCACCGTGGACGAAATGCACGTGCCCTGGCAGGTAGGCGCTCGGTATCTCCGGAGCCCAGGGTGTCTGCTCCAGGTGCGGGCGGCCGAAGGTGTCCATCCGCCAGATGACCGGGGTGAGCAGGTCGCCGCCGCCGTCGGCGAACACCATCTTCAGGTGCGGCAGCCTTTCGAAGACGCCCTCCGCGATCATGTTCATCAGGTGGTAGATGTAGTTCAGTCCCATGAACGCGACGTACTGCGGATATGTCCTCGGTGGACCGGACGGCGTCGGCGCGAAGTCGATACCGGTGCCGGTCTCGATGTGCACGGCGACCGGCAGGCCGGCGTCTGCCGCCGCCTGCCAGATCGGCCAGAACTGCGGCTTGCCGTAGAGCGTGTGCGACTGGAGTGGGACGCCGATCTGCACCATCCGCGGGTGTTCCCGCCAGCGCTCGATTTCCTTGAGCGCCCCCTCGATATCCTCGGGGTTGAGCCGGATCGTGCCGCGGAACCGCTCGCCGTACGTGCCGTGGTCCAGCCAGCGCTGCGGCCAGCATCTCGTTGTGCGCGGCCAGTACCGCCGACACCAGATGACGGTCGGGCCCGCAGCCGCGCGTCATCGGGTGCAGGATCGCGATGTCCACGCCCGCTCGCCGAACAACTGCCTGCCGGCGAACGTCCGGATCCGAGCCGGGGTACATGCCCGGTAGCTCCGCCCAGGGCACGTACTCGCCGCCCGGCGCGCCGTACCAGTCCATCTCGACGTCCGGGATGCCACGGCTCGCGAACGGCTCACGCATGTAGCTGCGCATATCGTCGTTCGACTGGAAGAACACGTGCACGCTGGCGTCGATCACCCGGCTGCGGCCGGGCGGCCGCTCGCCGGATGCCCCATGCCGGCGATGCCCCTTCCTGCAGGCCCGCGCTGACCCGCGTTGGGGCGACCACGTCATCGTGCTGGCTGCCTACCCTTTGTCGTCGCGACGGTCACCGGCTGGGTTTACCGTAACGTTTGTCACCGGGACCGGTAGCACCGGCTCCAACCGCGAATCAAGAGGGCGATGTCGCGCCTAAAACACCACCGGCGGCCATCAGCCCCGGCGATGATCGCCCGGGCGACGGGGGGCGAGAGCGCCGGAAGGTCAGCGCGCCGAGGCCGAACAGGACGGACTGGCGGTGGAACTCGCGGACCCGCTGCGGGGAGATGTGCACCAGGTTGCGCATGGGGGCCCACATGATCTCGCGCAGGCAGGTGGCCACCAGGGCGGGGTCCGCGATGTCGTTGAGCTCACCGGCGGCCACGCCCCGGGCGATCAGGTCGGACAGCAGGGTCAGCCGGGCCTGAGCCCCCTCGTGGTAGGTGTCGGCCACGCCGAGGGCCAGCAGGCGGCTGAAGGTCTGGAGGATCTCCACCTCCCGGTTGAACTGCCGGCCGGCTTGATTCAACAGCCACAAGATCGCGTCGAGGGTCGGGACTGTCGACCACCCCGGCCCGATCACGGCGCGATAGGCGGCCAGCAGCTGCTCGGAGAAGTCGCCGAGAATCTGCCGGATCATCGAGTCCTTGGACTCGAAGTACCGGTAGAGGTTGCTCGCTTTGATCCCGGCCGCGTCGGCGATGTCGCGGACGGTGGTGGCGTCGAAACCGCGCTGGGCGAACTCGGTCCTCGCCGCGTCCAGAATCTGGCCGCGGCGCTGGGTCAGCTGGGCCGCGTCCTGCTCGGCCCAGCGCAGCCGGGCCTCGTCCACGATGCGAGCAGGCTTGGACCGATCCTCGCAGTCGCTCGGCCGAGCATGGCCAAGCCGTCGAACAGCAGGGCCAGGATGCAGTCCGTCACCTGGTCCGACTCGGTCGTATAGTCCCAGGCCAGCCCGACTTGGGCGATGGTCCGGTTGAGCACGTGCCGCAGGATGCGGCTGTCCACCGAGGGCTCGATCACCTCGTCGGCCACGGCCGCGCTGATCAGGCCGCGCCAGTACCGGTCCACGCTGGCCGGCTCGGCGTGCACCACCGTCCTCAGGCTGGAGCTGGCCGTGCCGGGCGCGTCGAACACGCTGATCAGCAACGCGGCCTGGTGCCGAAACGACACGTTGGCGATCTCCTGCGCGAACCGGCCCTCGAGGCCAGCGGGTCGCCCGGGTTCGGGCGGGACTCGCGGACCACCCGGACCAGCTCGGCGTGGAAGTCCTCGACCAGCTCGACCGCGATGGCTTCCTTGGACTCGAAGTGGTGGTACAGGCTGCCGGGCAGGATTCCGGACGCCGCCGCGACCTCTCGCATCGAGGTGTTCGTGTACCCGCCAGAGCGAACACACCGGCAGCGGCCTGGAGGATCTCGTCACGCCGGCGCTGTCGGCTAGCCAGGGAAGTCTTCGGCACACCTCCATCGTAACGGCACGTCGCGCGCAAGCCGCCGTGCGTGACCGGATTCAGCGACCTGTCCCCTCGTCACCAGTCTTGACCGCACGTGTCCGCGTGACTAGCGTGATAACAAACATTCGGTATCGCGCACGAACCGACCACTTTCGAGCGGTAGGCCGCCGGTCAGGCGGGCCACTCGAGCGGGTCAGCCACGAGAGGCGGACGATGACCGGCGACACGCGAATCGCGCACTGGATCGGCGGCAGGTCCGTCACCGGGTTCTCCACCCGGACCGCCCCGGTGTTCAACCCGGCGACCGGCGTCGAAACCCGCCAGGTCCTGCTCGCCGAACCCGCCGACGTGGACGTGGCCGTTCGGACCGCGGCCGAAGCGTTCGCGGGCTGGTCCCAGCAGTCACTGTCCGCGCGAAGCAAGGTGCTGTTCAAGTTCCGCGAGTTGCTCACGGAAGACGCCGGCCGGATCGCCGAGGTCATCACCGATGAACACGGCAAGACGCTCAGCGACGCGCTCGGCGAGGTGCAGCGCGGCCTCGAGGTGGTGGAATTCGCCTGTGGCGTCCCGCACCTGGTCAAGGGTGAGTTCTCCGACCAGGTCTCCAGTGGCATCGACGCCTTCTCCTTCCGCGAGCCACTCGGCGTCGTCGCCGGCATCACCCCGTTCAACTTCCCTGCCATGGTCCCGTTGTGGATGCACCCCATTGCCATCGCCGTCGGCAACGCGTTCATCCTCAAGCCGAGCGAACGTGATCCGTCGGCGTCGCTGATCCTTGCCCGGTTGTGGCAGCGCGCTGGACTGCCCGACGGCGTGTTCACCGTGCTGCAGGGCGACAAGGTCGCCGTCGACGCCATCCTCGGCCACGACGGGATCGCCGCCGTGTCCTTCGTGGGCTCCACGCCGGTGGCCAGGTACGTCCACGAACACGCTTCCCGGCGCGGGAAAAGGGTGCAGGCACTGGGCGGCGCCAAGAACCACGCGGTGGTGCTGCCGGATGCCGATCCGGAATACGTCGCCAGCCATCTCGCGGCCGCGGCCTACGGCTCCGCCGGGGAGCGGTGCATGGCGGTGTCCGTCGCGGTCGCGGTCGGCGATGCCGCCGACCCGCTGGTGGCCGCGTTGGCCAGGGAGGCGAAGGAGATCCACGTCGGCCCGGGGCGCGATCCCGGTTCCGACATGGGGCCGCTGGTGACCGAATCCGCGCGTAACCGAGTCGCCGGGTTCATCGGCACCGCCGAGCGGGATGGTGCCGGCTTGGTGGTGGACGGCCGTGACATCACGGTGCGCGGACACGAGGGCGGGTTCTTTCTGGGGCCGACTCTTGTCGACCACGTCGACACAGCCGCCGACGTCTACACCGAGGAGCTGTTCGGACCCGTGCTCGCGGTCGTGCGGGTGAAGACACTCGACGAGGCGATCGAGCTGATCAACGCCAACCCGTACGGCAACGGCACGGCCATCTTCACCGAGAACGGCGATGCCGCCCGGCGATTCCAGCGTGGCGTGCACGTCGGCATGATCGGCGTGAACGTGCCGATCCCCACGCCGATGGCCTACTACTCGTTCGGCGGCTGGAAAGACTCGCTGTTCGGCGATCACCACGTCCACGGTGCGGAAGGCGTGCGGTTCTACACCCGCGCGAAGGCCGTCACCCAGCGGTGGCACAGCTCCGGCTCGCACGCGGCCAGCTACAACTTCCCCACGGCACAGTAACTGCACTGGAGGTACGACGATGGCCAAGGCAGTCATGCTCGCCTGGTCCAGTCCGCGATCGCGCGAGCAGGCCGCCGAGTACGACGAGTGGTACGAGCACACGCACATCCCGCAGATCCGTGCGGCGGTCCCCTCGATCACCGCGGTCTCTCGGTACGAGCTGGTCGATCCGGCGGCACCGGAGCCCTCGTACCGTTATCTCGCCATCTACGAGCTGGACGACACCGACGTCGAGGCCGCGGCCGCTGACCTGGCCGAGTGCGCCGCCGCCGGGCGGATGCAGCTGACCACCGCGCTGGACCTGACGGGCAATCCGCCCACGGCGCAGTGGTATCGCGGCTATCCCGAATGACCGTCGTCAGCTGACGTTCGTCGCCGTCGGGTCCAGGAAGATCTTGACCGCTCGTTCCGGATCACGAAGTGAGTCGAATGCCGTGCGATAGCGGCCGATCGGCACGATGTCCGTGGTGAGCGCCCGTACGTCGACGAGTCCGCGAGCGAGAATCCGGAGTGCTCCGGCGAATTCCCGGTCGTCGCGGTAGACGGCGCTGAAGACCACGGATGCCTCCCTGCCGATACCCGTCAACGAGATCGGCGCTGGATACGAGCCGAGCACGACGACCCGACCGCCATATCCCACCAGGGCCAGCGAGTTCGGGAACGCCTCTGCCGACCCGGTGCAGTCGAATACCACGTCGAACAGCCGATCGAGCAGCGAAACCTCGTCCGGGGACACCACCTGCGCGACGCCGCACGCCTCGGCGACCTGTCGCCGCAGCCGCGAGGTCTCGACGACGACCGTCTCGCCCGCGCCGAGATTGCACACCAACTGCAGGATGAGCTGCCCGATGGCACCGGCACCGACGATGGCGACGGTCGATCCGGCGCGCACGTTGCCGTGGGCCACAGCGCGAACAGCCACGGCGAGCGGCTCGGTCCACGCGGCGTCCTGAATGGACAGGCCGTCGGGAATCGGGTGCAGGCAGCGCCGGTGGGCGGTCACGAACTCCGCCATCCCGCCGTCCCGGGCGACGCCGCTGACCTGGGCGAGCGCGGCGGCGCAGTGGTTCGTCAGCTCGCGCCGGCACGCCGCGCACGACCCGCAGGAGAGTCCGATCGGGTTGACCACCACCGGCTGACCGGACTCGAAGCGCGCGCCCGCGCCACGGTCGACGACGGTGCCGGAGAACTCATGACCGAGCACGACGTTGTCCAGGAACATCGCGGGCATGAGTGGTGCGTGCAAGTCCGTGCCACAGATACCGGCGGCACCGACCTGAACGAGGACCTCGTCGTCCCGCGGCACGGGCTCGGGTCGGTCCGCGAGGGCGATCTCCGCCTCGTCGGTCAACACGACTGCACGCATGAGCGAACTCCTTCCCGGATTCAACGGCCGCTGCGACGACCCCTCGACGGGGAGAGGGGTCATCGCAGCGACTGTCAGAAGGGCCGCTTCTGTCCGGCCAGGGCTGGGACGGTGCTCGGCAGGTGGAAGAGGTCGATCGCGTTCTGGAACATGACCTTCTCGCGCATCGACGCGGGGATGTGCTTGGCCACCCACTGAGGATCGTCGAACGTCCAATGTGGGTAGTCGGAGGAGAAGAGCAGGATCTTCTCGGCCGCCATCCATTCGAGGGCCTTGGACAGCTCCAGCTTGTCCTCCGGGTAGTCCAGCGGCTGCGTCGTGAACCAGATGTGGTCCTTCACGTAGTCGGACGGCTTGCGCTTGAGCCCGTTCTCCGGCCCCCGGGCGGCGTACACGTTGTCCATCCGCCACATGAGCGGCAGTATCCAGTTGAAGGCGTGCTCGATGAAGACGATCTGCAGCGTCGGGAAGCGGTCGAACACCCCGTCGAAGATCAGGCTCATGACCTGGTTCACGGCGAGCATCGAGTAGCTCACCATCAGGTCGTGGTTGTAGGTCATGAACCCGACCGGGGACATGGGAAGTTCGTTGTGCTGGCCACGGCTGAGGTGGCAGGCGACGGGAATGCCGTGACGGGTCGCTGCCTCCCAGATGGGGTCGTACCGCGGATGACCCCAGGCCGGGCGGGGTTCGGCGTTGATCAGTACCTGGGACATGAACCGGTGGCCCGCCCAGTGCTCGATCTCCCGTGCCGCAGCCGTTGGTGACTCGATGGCGGCGCAGATGGACCCGCGGTAGCGCTGGTGCCAGTTGTTCTCGCTGTCCAGCCAGCACGTGTCCTGCCAGAGGTTGGTGGCCACGGCGATGGCGTGTGTCTCCTCGTCGGTCTGCCCACCACCGGTGAGCGGCCCGAGGATGCCGATGTCGGAGCCCGCGTCCATGATGAGCTGGCGGAACGTCATGGCCGGATCGGAGCCCGCGAAGTTGCCGTCGTCGGGGAAGCTGTCCGTGCGCATCGCGAAGGCGTGCGCGTAGTCCGGTGGGTCGTAGTAGTTCTGGCTCCCGGCTCCCTCCGCCCGCTTGGCGAACAGGTCCCTGAAGGCGGCCGGGACGAACTGCTCGAGTTCGCCGCGGCGAGGGTAGGGGTGCACGTCGCTGTCGACCACCCGGACCTGCACCTGCTCGGCACTCAGTTGGCGATTCCGCTGGACTTCGATTGACATGTGATCCCTCGTCCCTGACAGATGAGTCGATGGCTGAGCTACGCGGTGGCGGCTGCTCCCGCCCGAAGCCCGTAGAGTCCGGCCGCATTGCCCCCGAGGACCTTTGCCCGCTGGTCGGCCGACCAGCCCTGGGGTAGATCACCAGGGCTCACGTGCTGCCAGTCGGGGTAACTGGACCCGAACAGGAGCATGTCCTCCTTACCCGTCATGCGCAGCCACTCACCGGCGAAGTCGGCGTCACCCGGGCCGTCCAGCCTGCCGTGCACGAAATAGACGTGGTCGGGCAGGTAGGAGCTGGGGATGTCGGGTGACCACGGGGTCTGCTCCAGGTGCGGGCGGCCGAACGTGTCCATCCGCCACATGAACGGCGTGAGCATGTCGGCCGCGCCGTCCGCCCAGATGACCTTGAGGTCCGGGAACTCCTCGAACACGCCCTCGGCGATCATGTTCAGCAGATGCCAGATGTAGGTCATCGGCTGGTATCCGACATGGTGTGAGTAGGTTCGCGTGATCCCGGACGGCGTCGGCGGGTGCGTGATCCCCACCCCCATCTCGATGTGCACCGCGACGGGGAGACCGGCGTCGCAGGCGGCCCGCCACAGCGGTTTGAAATACGACCGGCCATACGGGTGCTGGGTCTGCATCGGCAGGCCGATCTGCACCACGCGGGGGTGCTCCTGCCACCGTTTGATCTCCCGGACGGCCCCGTCGATGTCGTTGGGGTTGACCCGGATGGTGCCCCGGAACCGGTCCGCGTAGGTCCCTGAGTCCAGCCAGCGTTCCACCATCATCTGGTTCGTCGCCGCGAGAATCGCCGATCCCAGGTGCCAGTCGGGCAGGATCGCCGCAGCCGACATCGGGTGCAGAATCGCGAAGTCGGCACCGCGATCGTCGAAGATCGCCCGGCCGACCTGCTCCGGGTCGGAGCCCGGGTGTGATCCGTCGGGCCCTTCGGTTCCTTCGGCGTACCGCGGGCCCGGCGGGGAAAACCACGCTACGTCGGGATCCGGGTAGCCGCGGCTGGCGAACGGCTCGTTGAGACAGTCCCGCAGTTCGCGGGCCGACTTGAAGAAGATGTGGACGCTGGCGTCGACCAGCGGCTGATCCGGGGAACTCATGCGGTTTGCTCCGGGGCGCCGTCAATGAAGGCGAGGAGTTCGGGGGCAGCTTGTACCCAGGGGTCGAACAGGCTCCCCCGCCCCTCACCGACGTTCCTGGCAGCCTGCTCCCAGGCGTCCTCCGGCCACGGGGGCTCGATCAGCCGTGATCCCTTGATCAGGCTGTGCACCTCAAGGGACGTCCGCTTGGGATGGTCGTAGTCACCGGCGCCGCCGCGGATGATCAGCGTAGGCACCTTGACCTGCTCGAACTCCCAGTCGCTGACCCCGGGGATCGGCTCGTTCGGCTTCGGCACGAAGGCGTCCAGCCAGCGGTTCATGACCCGCTCGAACTCTGCTGCGCCGATCTGGACGAGCCGGTCCTTGTTCCGCGGGTTCACCGCGACCAGGTCCGACCAGCTGCCTGCCGGGCCGGACATCTTCATGACACCCTCGATGCCCTGTGACCTGACCGTCCGCAGCTCGCCCATGATGTACACGCCGGCCAGCGCCAACTGGCTGTAGATGCCACCCACGATGTGCCATACCGCCAGCTTCTTGACCAGCTCGGGGTACATCATCGTGAAGACGATCGAGTCCCGGGCGCCGCCCGACCCGCCCGCCGCGATGACCTGATCGATGCCCAGCTCCTTGATCATCAGGCCCAGGGTCTCCGCGCGCATGTGCGACTCGGACCGGCCGTACAGCTGGATGTCGGACTTGCCGGTGTTCGGCCGGTCCCACAGCAGGACGCGCTTGCCCCCGTCCGCGAGGGCGAATGCCAGTTCATGGACGCCGCCGTAGTCCTTGCTGAACCTCCCGCCCGGCGTCAGGACCACGACCTCGCCGTCGTCGGGCCCCACGATCTCGTAGACGACGATCCCACCGTTGATCTCGATCTCGGACTCGGCCATCTCCACCTCCGGTAACAAATATTTGCTCCGCTAGACCGCTCGACTGCGGTCACAGCAAACGACTGAAGCTCTGGCAGGTCGGTCACCCGATCCGTGTTACCAGCACCGTATACACGACAGGGCTCGCGCGTAAAGAGCAGTGAGAACAGAGATTTGCTTTGATCATGGCTCGGAGCACCGCGTCTGGGACCGGTCACACGCGACTGACGTACCCGTCATACTCTGCGTATGGCAGCTCCCCCCAGGACCTCGGCGCAGGGCCAATCATCCGTCCGTGCCAGGACGGACGACGTCCGCCGGAGCGCGGCCATCCTCTTCGAGAAGTCGGGATACTCGGCGACGACCATGACCGAGATCGCCGAGGCAGTGGGCATCCTGCCGGGCAGCCTGTACAACCACTTCGCTTCGAAGGAAGAGATCGCCCTCGACCTGCTGTCCGCCTACAACCGGGACCTCGCGGAGTTGGGGACAACCGCGGGCCGCCGCACCCGGACGTCACCAGTCGGGCCGGAGAGCCTGATCAGGCAGCTCGCCGCTGATGTCGCGACACTCGCGTTCCGGCATCCGGCGGCCGTCCGGTTGAGCGCCTACGACGCACCCAGCGTGTCGACGGAGCGTTTCAGCGCGGCGATCCGGTTCAGGTCCCCTGCCCTGGACCGGGCGTGGCGCGCAGCCGTGCAGTCGCTGGTGCCCGCCGGCATCAAGCCTGCCGCCGACCTGGGGTTGCTCCGTTTCGCGCTGCAGCAACTGACCTCGCGCGCGCCGCTCTACTACGCCGCGGAGGCGCGGGGTGAGGACATCGCGGATCAGCTGTGTGACGTGCTGCTGCACGGCCTCGTTGTCGACGCTCCGCCCTACGCCGAGTTGGACCGCTCCCCCGCCCGCCAGGCGGCCGAGGACGCCATCTCGCGCTGGGGATCACCCGCCCAGGCCGTCACCGATGACGTCCTCGTCGCGGCCCGCGGCGAGTTCGCCCGCCGCGGTTACGAAGCCACGACGATCCGCGACATCGCCGCCGCCGCGGGCGTGGGGATGGCGACCTTGTACCGTCGCGTGGAATCCAAGGAGTCACTGCTGCGGACGATCATCGACGCCTATGCGGAGTATCTGGACCAGGCGTTCGGTGCGGTCATGTCCGCAGGCTCGTCCGAACCTGAATGCCTCGATGCCCTGACGCGGGTCTTCGGGTACGCGACTCGCCGGTTTTGTGAGGAATCACGGATCGTGATGTTCGGCTGGTTCGGGCGCGAGGCAGCGTCGAGCCCGGTACACGACTACTTCGTCGCGACACAACGACGACTCGACGCCATGGCCGAACTGTTCCGGCAGGGCGTCGAAATGGGCACCGTGCGGCACATCGCCGGGCCCGCGGAGATGGCAGTGCACCTGCGCTCGGTCCTGTGGCTGCGCTTCCACGAACAGGCACGGACGAGTGAAGCCCGAGCCTTCGCCTTCGTCCGGCAGAGCCTGCTCCAGGGCGCCATCGCCGCGCACTGATCCGGGTCAGCCACCGAATCGCCCAGCCCAATGCGGCGCGTCCTCACCACGAACGTGGTCATGGACCGTTCGAAGCGACCGTGCCATAGTGGTGTAGACCAATCGCCCCTTCTCCCCGTGCATGCGGTCTCAGTCCCCGAGTGCTCACAGGAGCGCAGATGCGTTTATCCAGAACGATCATCGCCGGCCTCGCCGCCACAGCGGCCGTCGTCGCGATGGTCACACCGGCGTCCGCAGCCCAGGCACAGACCTCCCACCACCAGCCAGACGGCAAGGCGCTGCCGGCGCACTTGTTCGCGCCGTTCTACGAGTCGTTCAACAACGACAATCCGGCCACGCTGTCCCAGCAGTCCGGCGCCAAGTTCCTGACGATGGCGTTCATCCAGACCGCCGCCGTGGGTTCCTGCACCGTCGACTGGAACGGCGACCCCGCCACGCCGATCGCACCGTCGACGTTCGGCGCCGCCATCAAGACCATCCGGGCGGCCGGTGGCGACGTCATCCCGTCCTTCGGCGGGTTCGCGGCCGACGACACGAGCACCGAGATCGCCGACAGCTGCACCAGCGTCCCCGCGATCGCGGCCGCCTACGAGAACGTCATCACCACCTATCACGTGTCCCGGCTGGACCTGGACACCGAGGACAAGTCACTGACCAACACGGCCGGGATCGACCGGCGCAACAAGGCCATCAAGCTGGTCGAGGACTGGGCGGCCGCCCACCACCGGACCGTGCAGTTCACCTACACACTCCCGACCACCCCCACCGGGCTCGCCCCGACCGGCCTCGCGGTGCTGCAGAACGCGGTCGCCAATCACGCGCGGATCGACATCGTCAACATCATGACGTTCGACTACTTCGATGGTCTGACCCACGAGATGGCCACCGACACCACGACGGCGGCGGCAGGCCTGATCGGCCAGTTGCACGCGCTGTTCCCCAATCGGACCAACGCGCGGTTGTGGTCCATGGTCGGCGTCACCGAGATGGTCGGCATCGACGACTTCGGCGCACCGGAAACGTTCACCCTCGCGGACGCCACCACAGTCCAGCACTGGGCCGTCGCCCACGACATCAGCTATCTGTCGTTCTGGGCGATCGAGCGCGACAACGGGACCTGCCCGGGCCTGCAGGGCCAGGGCCTCTGCTCCGGTGTCGCCCAGACGACGTGGCAGTTCTCCCACGTCTTCGAACCCTTCACCCGCAACGGCCACCGAGGCGGCTGACCGAGCACCACGATCATCGGACGGACCGCCGGATGGCCACCGGCGGTCCGTCCGATGTCGATGCTCAGTGGCCGGCGGCGGACGTGCCCAGCAGGACCGGCACTGCCTGGTGGCCGTTGGAGATGAAGGACGGCAACGGTGCCAGCTCGGCGGCGGGCACGGCCAGCGCGAGCCCGGGGAATCGCTCGAACAGCGCCGCCAGCGCCACCGTGGCCTCGAGTCTGGCCAGCGGCGCGCCGAGGCAGAAATGTGCGCCGTGCCCGAACGCCAGGTGCTGGCGGGCGGCGCGCGTCACGTCGAAACGGTCCGCCGTGTCGCCGTAGTGGCGCGGGTCGCGACAAGCGCCCGCATAGGACGCCAGGATCGCGTCACCCTGCCGGATGACGCAGCCGTCTCCCGTCGCGATGTCCTCGATGGCGTACCGCAGCGGGATGTTCGCGACGGGCGCCTGCCAGCGCAAGGCCTCCTCGACCACGTCCTGCCACGACGCCCGGCCGGACAGCACCAGGTCGAGCTGGTCAGGGTTGTCCAGCAAGCCGACGACCGCGTGGTCGATCAGGTTCGCCGTGGTCTCGTGGCCGCCGCCGAGCATCAGCAGCAGCGTGCCGATCAGCTCGGCGTCGTCGAGCGCGCCGTCGTCGGCGTCCCTGGCCGCGATCAGCGCGCTGGTCAGGTCGTCGGCGGGCGTGGCCCGCTTGCCTGCGACGAGACCGCCGAGCAGGCCCGCCAGTTCGGCGGCGCTCTCGGCGGTCGGCGCCGTGCTCGTGTCGAACACCGCCGCGACAACGCGTCGAAGGTCGGGCCGCATCGGCTCTGGTACGCCGAACAGGTGGCTGATCACGTCCAGCGGCAGCGGGTAGGCGAAGTGGCCGCGCAGGTCGACGGGCTGGTCGAGGGGCGCCGTCGCCAGCGCGTCCAGCAGGCCCGCGGTGCGTCGTTCGACGAACGGCCGCAACTGTTCGACCCGGCGCGCGGTGAACGCCGACGAGACCAGGGACCGGAGCCTGCGGTGGTCGGGGCCCTGGGCGGTGAACATGTTGCGGATCGACACCCACACGTGCAGCGGCCAGTCGGGCGCGAGCTGCCCGTTGATCATCGCGGGCCAGTGCTGGAACGCGTCGGTGGACACCCTCGGGTCGGTGAGCAGACCGCAGAGCAGTACGTAACCGGTGACCGACCACGCCGGCACCCCACCCGGCAGCTCGATCTCGGCGGCCGGACCCCTGGCCCGTAGCGCGGCCGACTCACCGTGGATGTCGCGGCCCGCCGGGTCGAGCACGATCGGGTCCATGCGTGGCTCTCCCATCCGGCAACCGCCTTGCCCGGTGGCCGATTGTCGTCTCGGCCCCAGGGGCACACAATCACCCATCCCCGCGACGCCGCGGCGCTGCCGGCCAGCAAGATGACCACATGACCACCCTCGACCCATTGCCCGACCTGACCGGTCGGACCGTCGTCGTGACCGGCGCCAATGCCGGGATCGGCCGCTTCAGCGCCGAGCAACTCGCCGCTGCCGGAGCCCATGTCGTGCTGGCCTGCCGGAACCCCGATCGCGCCGCCGCCGCCATCGCGGCCGTGCGCACACTGCACCCGGCGGCGGAACTGGACTCGGTGCGGCTCGACCTCGGTGACCTCGGCAGCGTCGCGTCCGCCGCGGAGTCACTTCGGGCGCTGGACGGTATCGACGCGCTGTTGTGCAACGCGGGCTCCACGGGCACGTCCCAGCGCCGGACGACCGTGGACGGGTTCGAGTGGATGATGGGCGTGAACCACCTCGGGCACTTCGCGCTGATCGCCCAGGTGCTGCCCGCGCTGCGGCCCGGCGCCCGTGTCGTCGCCGTCGGCAGCATCGCGCACCGCTGGTCGCCTGTCGATGTGGACGATCTCCAGGCGGCGAAGAACTTCCGTTCGTTCCGCCAGTACGGCCGCACCAAGTCGGCCGTCATGATGTTCGCGTTCGAGCTGGACCGGCGCGCCCGCGAGGCCGGGCGGCAGCTCAGCGGACTCGCCGCCCATCCCGGTTTCTCCCTCGACTCGCTGAGCCCGGCGCGACCCGACCTCGACCGCCCGTCGGCCTTGCTGCGGGCAAGTGCACAGCTGACGCGGGGATCGCTGTGCCAGGGCAAGGACGCCGGCGCCCGGCCCCTGGTGCACGCGGCTGCCGCGGCGGATGTTCAGGGCGGTGAGTACTGGGGTCCGGGCGGCTGGCAGGAAGTCACCGGTCGCCCCGCGCGGTCCACCGCGCGACCGCACACCCGCGACGTCGCCGCGGCACGAGCGCTGTGGGACGAATCGGAGCGGCTGACGGGGCTCACGCTGACGATCTGACCGCCGGCCGTGCGTCCGGGCCGGCCCGCTGACCGGCCCGGATGGCGACGGCTGTCAGTAGACCCGGGTAGCGTTCGCTCTGTGGGTGCCCGCGAACGGATCCAGGAACTCGCCGACCGGATCACGGCGCTGCGCGACGCGTACTACGAGGGCTCGCCGTCGGTGGCCGACGCGGAGTACGACGCGATCGAGGACGAGCTGCGCGCACTGATCGGGGCGAACCCACAGTGGACGCCGGAGCCCAATCCGCTGGAGCAGGTGGGCGCACCCAGCGT
Source organism: Candidatus Melainabacteria bacterium (assembly GCA_963780635.1). Classification (GTDB taxonomy): domain Bacteria; phylum Actinomycetota; class Actinomycetes; order Mycobacteriales; family Pseudonocardiaceae; genus DATEPR01. The sequence goes on along the minus strand of CAWACW010000010.1, from coordinate 246,436 downwards.
GCTGCACGCACCGATCCGGCACTCCCGGCCGATGCTGTCGCTGGAGAAGGCGACCCGGTCCGAGCAGGTCGAGGCGTTCTTCGGCCGCTTCCCCGGCCAGCCCGTGGTGGTGATGCCCAAGCTCGACGGACTGTCGCTGGCGCTGGTCTACCAGGACGGCCGGCTGGTGCGCGCGATCACCCGCGGGGACGGCACGACCGGCGACGACGTCACGATGCTCGTCCGGGCGTTGGTCGACCGGGTGCCGCAGCGGGTCGACGCGCGGGGTCGGGTCGAGGTGCGCGGTGAGGCCGTGATGCTGCGCTCCACGTTCGCCACCTACAACGCCGCCCATCCGGACCGGCCGCTGATCAACCCGCGTGGCGCTGCCGCGGGCACTCTCCGGGCCAAGGATCCGGCCACGGTCGCCGAGCGGCGGTTGCGGTTCTTCGCCTTCGACCTGGACATGCCCGCCGATGTCGATGGTGCGAGGGCCGACCTGGAGGACGGCCTGACCAGGCTCGGGTTCGACGCCGCCGAGATGCGCCACTGCGGTGATCCGGCCGCCGCCCAGGCGGTCATCGCGGCAATCGAGACACAGCGCAACGACCTTGACTACGACCTGGACGGCGCCGTGCTGCGGCTGGCCGACCGCGACGCCTACGCGGCCGCAGGGACCCGGTCGGCCTCGCCCCGTGGCGCACTGGCGTTCAAGTTCGCGGCCGAGGAGAAGACCACCGTCCTGGCCGACGTGCTCTGGGACGTCGGCAAGACCGGCAAGGTCGCGCCGGTCGCCCACCTGGAGCCGGTGTTCGTCGGCGGGACCACCGTCACCCGCGCCACGCTGGCCAACCAGGAAGTGATCCGCGCCCGCGGCATCAAGATCGGCGACACCGTGCTGGTCCGCCGGGCCGGCGACGTCATCCCGTTCGTCGCCGGCGTCCTGGACGCTGCGAAACGCACCGGCACCGAGCAGGACATCGTGCCGCCTGCCGCCTGCCCGTCCTGTGGCCAAGCGCTCACCGAACAGGGCAACAGTCGCGAGCTGTTCTGCACGAACGTCGCCTGCCCCGCGCAGACCGTGCGGCGCCTGATCCACTGGGCCTCCCGTGCGGCGGCCGACATCGAGGCAGTCGGTCCGGTGTGGATCGAGCGCCTGGCCGAAACCGGAGACCTCGAACGTCCTTCGGACTTCTACACGCTCACCACCGAGCGGCTGCTGGAGTTCGACCGCATCGCCGAGGTCTCGGCCCAGCGCATGATCGACTCGATCGACACCAGCCGTCAGGTCGGACTGCGCCGCGCGCTGATCGGGCTCGCGATCCCGATGGCGTCCGACGGTACGGCCGCGCGCCTGTGCCGCGCCGGCTTCGGGTCGCTCGAAGACATCGCCGACGCGGGCGAGGACCGGCTCGTGGCCGTCGAGGACGTCGGGCCGAAGGTCGCGGCCTCCCTGACCGAGCACCTCACCCGGCTGCGGCCCGAAATCGCACGCCTGCGCGAACTGGGTGTCTCACTGGACGTTCGCGAGGAGGACCTCCCGCCCGTCGTGGCCGCCGACGCCCCACTCGCCGGCAAGACAGTCGTGATCACCGGTGCGATCAGCGACCCCCGCTCGGCCGAGAAAGTGCCCCGCCCCACCTTTCAGCGACTCTGCGAGCAGGCCGGCGCGACCACCGCGTCCGCCGTCTCGGCAAGCACTGACCTGCTGATCACCGGTGCCGGCGTCGGCGCGGGCAAGCTCACCAAAGCCGGGAAACTCGGCGTCGACGTCGTCGACCAAGGCGTGATCTGGCGGCAACTCATCGAAGCCGGGATCGCCTAGACCCTGTGGCTCCACCCACGGTGCCGACCGAACCGGCGCGACCACGGTCGCCGCGGCCGCGCCGGATCAGGGTCAGCCGTGGTCGATGTCGGCGATCAGGTCACCGATCAGCCGGATACTCGTCAGCACGTCGTCGTGGGCGATGTTGCCCATCTGCTGCAGACACATCATCCGGTCGATGCCGAGGTCCGCGTACGCCTGCAGTTTCCGGCGGCACGTCTGCGGGCTGCCGACGATCAGCGAGTCCTGCGCGCTGAGCACGGTGAAGATCTCGTCATCGGACACGTCCTCCCCCTGCACGATCCGCCCGATCAGCATCTTGCCCTCGGTGATCGCGTCATCCGCCTCGGCGCGCAGGAACTGGCCGGTGAGGCCGCCACCGTCCGGCTTGCGCAGCAACTCGTTCTGCAACCGCGTCGTGCTGACGAACTGGGCCGCCGCCTCGAAGAAGGTCAGCGCGGTGACGGTGTACCAGGCGGCGGCAGCGGCGGCGCCGTTGCGCATCGCCTGCTCGTCGGTTTCCGCGCAGTGCACGAAAGTGAAGAACGCGACCTGGTTGTTCACGAACGAGCCGACCGGCTCGGTGCACCGCTGCGCCGCGGCCCGGTAGAGATCCACCATGCGCCCCGCGCGTTCCAGCGACTCCCACATGGTGGTGCCCAGCACGCCGACACCTCGGCGGCCGGCCTCCTCGAACGACGACGGGCTCGCAGCGGGCTGCCACAGCGGCGGATGCGGGGTCTGCAGCGGCTTCGGCGAGATCGAAGCGTCGGTGATCTGGAAATTGTCGCTCTCGTAGGAGAACCGGTCCGACGTCCAGATCTTCGTCACCAGTTCGAAGGCCTGCTGTGTCTGCGGGCGCACGTCGTCGCTGTCGATGCCGAACAGGCGCCATTCCGGGATCGTCGACCGGGTCAGCCCCAGCTCCAGCCTGCCGCCGCTGAGGTGGTCCAGGGTCGCGGCCCGCTCGGCCACCCGGATCGGGTGATTGAACCGGGCCGGCGCCAGGACGGCCGAATGCCCGAGCCGGATCCTGTTGGTGTGCTGGGAAATCGCGGTGAGCAGCAGTTCCGGCGCCGAGGACAGGCTGAACTCCTCGGCACCGTGGTGCTCGACCTGCCACCAGCAGCCGTAGCCCAGTTCGTCGGCGAGCTTCGCCTGTTCGATGGCCTGCTGGAATCGCTTCTGCTCATGGCCCGCCGACCATGGCCGTGGATTCTGGATCTCGTTGAACAGGTCGATCTTCATCTGATGACCTCCGCGTGACCGCTGTTTGCTGAGACACCGCCTCTCGTCAGTCGCACTGAGCGACCGATCCGTTACCAAGCGCTGATCATGGCATCGCGGCTGATGTCGTCACGTCGTCATTCGCCGACGGCGCAACGCGATCGTGATCAGTGGTGCGACAACGCGATGACCGTTGACTCCCGTCCTTCCCACACCGAGCGGACTGAATGGGGACGATCATGAGAGCACGAACGCGCGCGTCGTCCGGGATCATCGCGCTGGCGGTGTGTGGACTGGTGGCGGCCGGCTGTGGCAGCGGCGGATCAGCCGGCGCCAGTGCCGGGGCGGCGGGTGTCGCGATCGACCGGGCGCCGGGCGCGGCCGTGCGACCTGGAGGCTCGCCAGGTAAGTCGGCACCAACTGCTCAGGTGGCGCAGCCGTTGACCGTTCCCGGGCGTGAGGTGGTCCGGTCCGCGACCATCGGGATCCGGGTGAGAGACCTGAGCGACGCGGAAGCCACCGTGCGGCGGATCGCGGCGGTGGCGGGCGGTTTCGCGGGCCAGGAGGACGACAGGAGCCGGCAGGCGTCGTTCACCCTGCAGGTGCCGCAGGCCAAGCTGGACGGAGTGCTGGACCAGTTGTCCCAGCTGGGTAAGCAGACCAGCCGGACCGAGCAGGCACAGGACGTCACCGATCAGCTGGTGGACGTGCGGAGCCGGTTGGCGACGGAGCAGGCCAGCGTGAACCGGGTGCGTGCGCTGATGGACAGGGCCACCTCCATCGGCGACGTGGTGAGCGTCGAAGGCGAGCTGACGAAACGGGAGGCCGACCTCGAATCCCTGGAACAGCAGCAGGGGGAACTGGCAAGCCAGGTTGCCATGTCGTCGGTGACCGTGCAGCTCAGCCGGCTCGCCGCGCCGGGCGCAGCTGTGTCCGGACCGAGCGGCTTCGCGGGTGGTCTGGACACGGGCTGGCACGCGTTCCTGGCCGCGCTCGGCGTGTTGCTGGTGGTGTTGGGTGCGGTGTTGCCGTTCGTGGTGGTGCTCGGCGGACTGGGCGCCCTGGTGTGGTGGCTGGTGCGCAGGCGGCGCGCGGCCACGCCCGCGGTGGCCGGTGGCCCGGCAGGCAAGGAATAGGGGAGTCCGGCGCCGGAGCGATCACGTCGAGCATGCGTACACCGGTCCATCCCGGCAGACTGGTGTGATCCGGACGGAAGGTGGCACGTGGGAGTTGGCAGATCGCTGAAGCGGATCCTCATCGCGGTTGCCGGCGCCGTGCTCCTGGTCGTGGGCGTGGTACTGCTGGTGCTGCCTGGACCTGGGCTGTTGCTCGTGCTCGCCGGGCTGCTGGTGCTGTCGTCGGAGTTTCGCGCCGTCGAGCGCTACGTGGAGCCCGTCCGCACGCGGGCCATGAGGGCAGCGCAGGAGAGCGTGGCTTCGCCGCTGCGTATCGCGGGTTCGGCGACCGTCGGCGCGCTGCTCATCGCGGCCGGGGTCGTCTGGGGACTGGTGCCGTGGTTGCCGCTCAGCGGCTGGAGCACGGGATCCAGCCTGATGCTGTCCGGTCTCGTGGTGTTCGCATTGCTGATCTGGAGCTATCGCCGGGTGCACGCTCGACGCGGGAGTCCGTGAGCGCGGTGGCGGCTCCTCGAAGGTATGGCGAGCCGCGTCGCCGATGGCCCGGAGTGCGGTGCGGCGGCGGCGGTGTCCGCGATCCGCTCCCGGAAGTGTTGATCAGAACCGCGGTTGGTTTCCTGGGCGCGAGTTCCCTCGCCCCGATCAGTCCCGTGCTGCGTTCACTGAGCCGATCGTGCACAGACACCACATCGGGCTCGCCAGACAGCGTGTCCTTGGTGACTGCCCCTGCCGCACGAGCGGGATCGACGTGCTGGACGGCATCTTCGCCGGCCGGACATGCCGGGCACGACTCCCGCATCGGATGACCGGGCTCCGGGCCCGATGGGTCGCAGGCGACGAGGTCTACGACGCCGCCTGCCGATCACGTGCCGTCGACTCCGCGATCGGGTGCGCTCATGTCCCCCGTGCCGGGCGTGCCATCGGCGAGCCCGTAGCGCAGGTACACGGTGCCCTTCGGACCCGCTACCGGCGGTTCGAGGAGGGTGACGTTCGTCGGCATCGCGCCACCGTCGAACACCTTCTTACCGGCGCCGAGGACGATCGGGTGCACCCAGAGGTCGAGACGGTCGAAGAGCTTCTCGCGCAGGAGGGTCTGGACCAGGTTCAGGCTCCCGACGACCTTCACGTGCTCGTGCCGGTCACGGATCTCGCGCACCGCGCCGGCCAGATCCGGGCCGAGCTGCGTGGACCCGGCCCACGAGAGGTCGGGCCTGCCGCGGGAGGCCACGTACTTCGGGACGCTGTTGAACAGCGTGGCGATCTCGTTGTCCTCGCCGCCCTGCTGGTGCGGCCAGTAGGCGGCGAAGATGTCATACGTCCGCCTGCCGAGCAGGAGGGCGTCCGTGCCCTCGTACGCGGCACCGACCTGCGCCCCGGTGACCTCGTCCAGCAGAGGCGCCTGCCAGCCGCCGAACGCGAACCCCACCGGATCCTCGTCGGGGCCGCCTGGCGACTGCCCGACGAGGTCGAGGGTTGCGAACAGCTCGATGTGGACGAGGCCCATGCCGTACTCCCGAATGAGTTGGTACGCCACCCGCCGGGACGCCGCACCGGCACTCCCTGCTCACCATAGATCACCGACCGCGTCCGAACCGGGTGACGGCCCTGCGTCCAGCGACATCGCAGGTCACCGGCGCGATCTACGGCTGTGGGACCGGAAGTACTCAGGATTCCGCGGACGCTGCGGCATCGTCGCGGCCGGGGAACGACGACAGGGCGATGTCGGCCACCGCACGCAGTTCGCCGCGGGGCACGCCGGTCGCGGCCTGCACGGCGATCCCGTACGCGACTGTGAGCAGGTAGCGGGCCAGGGCCACGGGGTCCGCGCCAGGTGGGAGGTCGCCTTCGGTGACGGCTCGGGCGAGCCGGTCGGCGATGGTGGCCTCGCCGTCGCGTCGCCACTCGATCAACGACTCCCGCGCAGGCTGGCCGGAGGCACCGGTGGCCAGCGCGCCCTGCACGCCCAGGCAGCCCGCCGGGTGTTCGGGGTTGGTGGTGGCCAGAACGGCACCGGCCAGGATGTGCTCGGCGACACCCAGGGCCGTCGGTTCCCGCAGAGCCCTGGCCACGTAGCCGGCCGGACCGCTGGTGTAGAGCTCCAGCGCCTTGCGGAACAGGTCCTCCTTGTTGCCGAAGGCCGCGTACATGCTGGTCCGGTTGATGCCCATCGCCTCGGTGAGATCTGCCAGCGACGCCCCTTCGTAGCCCTGCCGCCAGAAGACCTCCAGCGCACACCTCAGCGCGTGGTCGGGGTCGAAGGCTCGCGGCCGGCCGATGATGGGGCGTTCGGCGGTGCTCATGCCCTCACGATACCCCTTCCGAATCGATCGGTACACAACTCGGCGATCCGTGCTACGGTCGTTAACAACCGATCGGTACGAAAGTAGTCGCAGGTACAGTGGCACGTGCCGATCGCATCCGAGTCGATTGGGGACCAGGATCATGGGACAGCTCGACGGCAGGACCGCGCTCGTCACGGGCGGTAGCACAGGCATCGGCCTCGCGGTCGCACAGCGACTGGCCGGCGAAGGCGCGCACGTGTTCGTCACCGGGCGGCGCAGGGCCGAGCTGGAGGCCGCGGTCGAGACGATCGGCGCGAACGCCACCGGCGTCCAGGGTGATATCGCCGATCTCGCGGAGTTGGACAGCCTCTACGACACGATCCGCGGTGCCGGACGGCGGCTGGACGTGCTGGTGGCGAACGCGGGCGGCGGCTCCTTCGCCACACTGGAGCAGGTCACCGAGCAACATTTCGACCAGACTTTCGGCATCAACGTCCGGGGCCTGCTGTTCACGGTGCAGAAGGCGCTGCCGCTGCTCAACGACGGCGCGTCGGTGATCCTGCCCGGCTCGACCGCGGCCACCAGCGGCGCCGAGTCGCTCGGCGTGTACGCCGCGTCCAAGGCCGCCGTCCGCTCCTTCGCCCGCACGTGGGCCAACGAACTCAAGGGCCGCGGCATCCGGGTCAACGCCATCGCCCCTGGCCCGATCGACACCCCTGGGATCACCGGCCTGGCCGCCGACCATGAGCAAGCCGCACAGCTCAAGGGTTTCCTGGCCTCCCAGGTGCCGCTCGGCCGCATGGGACGCCCGGAGGAGGTCGCCGATGTCGTGCTGTTCCTGGCTTCCGACCACAGCAGCTTCATCACCGGCGCCAATCTCTACGTCGACGGCGGCCTGAACCAGATCTGACATCGAACCCGCGCCACACCCACGTCCTCGCGGCGGCAGGACGGGTCGTCATTACCCTGACCGTTGAAGCGGCACCCGAACCGGGCCGTCCGGGACCCAGGGGGTGACGAACAGTGCTGGTACTACACGCCCTGCCGACGGTGGCCGGTGACCTCGCCCTCTGGGCCGAGGACTCCGGGCTGCCCGCGCGCCACCGCGACAAGGGTGCGGTCGCCGCTCACCCGTTCGCGGTGCCTGCGGAGGAACTGGCCGATCGATGGGGTGCGGTGACCGGGACCGGCGCGCAGGCGACGATCCCCGTGCTGCTGCCCTCCTACGGTTCAGCGCCTGCCGCGTCGCCCGCGCTGGTCCGTGACCCACTGGCCACGCGGTCGGGTCACCGGGGTGCGCTGCGGTTGCGCCCCTGGCTGGTGCCTGTTGTCCGGCTGGGTCCCGAGCGAGCCCTGTCCACCCTGGACGACCGGCTGCTCGAACTGCCCGACTGCCGGCCGGCCGCGTCGGTGCGCTACCTGCTCGCCGTCGCGGCACTGGCCAGGGATCTGGTGTCCCAAGGACGGGTGCTGCCGTCCCTCGTGCGGCATGGGAACCGTTGGGCGGCACGGTGGCGGCCCGCACTGTCGGGCGCGGCATCGGTGTGGTTCGCGGCACTGCGCGACGCGATGCCGCCTGCCTGCCGGGCCGAGCAGGTCGATGCCGGCCTGCTCGACGGCCGCGAGCCGACAGATGTCCTGCACACGCTCCTCGACGCGTTCGTCGACGCGGACGTCCGCACGCGGCTGGAGCGACGGTCCGTGCGGCTCACCCCGCAGGCACGAGGCCGGATCGCGGCGGCTGACGTGACCGTCCAGGCGTGGCTGCGGGCACTGGTCGGGGAGCCGGAATTCGAGGCGGACGCGGCACCGGCGGGTGCCCTTGCCGAGCAACTGGACGCCTGGCGCGCCAGCGGTGCGCAGGACAGCGCGGTGCGCACCTGCTTCCGGCTGCGCTCCCCCGACCAGGCCGATCCAGGCTCGGCCGACGACGAGGCGACCTGGCGGGTGGAGTTCCTGCTGCAGGCCGTGGACGAGCCCAGCGTGCTGGTGCCTGCCGCCCAGGTGTGGCGGGAACGCGACGGCGTGCTGACACGTTGGGTGGCGCAGCCCCAGGAGGTACTGCTGGCCGGCCTGGGCAGGGCGAGCCGCACGCTGCCCGAACTGGATGCCGCGCTGCTGGCGGCGCATCCGGTCGAGCTGGCGACGGACGCCGAGGGCGCCTACCGGTTCCTGGACCGCGCTGCCGCACTGGACCAGGCGGGCTTCGGTGTGCTGTTGCCGTCCGGCTGGCGCAGGCCCGGCGAACTGGGCCTGCGGCTGACCGCCACCAGCACGTCCGCGGCCGGTGTGGTCGCCACGGAGAGTGCCCTCGGGTTGCAGGCCCTGGTCGACTACCGCTGGGAACTCGCCCTCGGCGACCAGTCGCTGACCAGCGAGGAACTCGACGAGCTGGCCGCGGCCAAGGTGCCCCTGGTGCGGATACGCGGCCAGTGGGTGCACATCGACCAGAAGGGCCTCGCTGCCGGGCTCGCCTTCCTGCGTGCGGCAGGCACGGGGCAGATGCCCGCGGCCCAGGTGCTGGCGCGGGCGACCGCACAGACCGTGGACGCCGACCTGCCCCTGGTGACGACCAGTGTGGTCGCCGACGGCTGGCTGGGGGATCTGTTGTCCGGGCAGGTCGAGCAGCACCTCGAACCGGTCGAGCCGCCGGAGAGTTTCCACGGCTCGTTGCGGCCCTATCAGCGCAGGGGGCTGGCCTGGCTGGCCTTCCTCGACCGGCTGGGCCTCGGTGCCTGTCTCGCCGACGACATGGGGCTGGGCAAGACGGTCCAGATCCTCGCCCTGGAGACCTTGGCCCGGGCAGGCGGGAAGCGGAACCCGACGCTGCTGGTGTGTCCGATGTCGGTGGTGGGCAACTGGCAGCGTGAGGCGGCCACCTTCGCCCCGACGCTGTCGGTGTACGTCCACCACGGCGCCGACCGGCTGGCAGGCGCCGAGCTGGCGAAGGTCGCGGCCGAGCACGACCTGGTGATCACCACGTTCGCGCTGGCGGCGCGGGACACCGCCGACCTGGCCGCGACGACCTGGGACCGGGTCGTGCTCGACGAGGCACAGAACATCAAGAACAGCGCATCCCGCCAGTCACGGGCGGTCCGGGCACTGACCGCCCGCCACCGGGTCGCCCTGACCGGGACACCGGTGGAGAACAGGCTCGCCGAGCTGTGGTCGATCATGGACTTCGCCAACCCTGGGGTACTCGGCTCGGTGACCACGTTCCGAGCCCGGTTCGCGGTGCCGGTGGAACGCCACGGTGACGAGGAGGCCGCGGCTCGCCTGCGCCGGGTCACCGCACCGTTCGTGCTGCGCAGACTGAAGACCGATCCGACGGTCATCGACGATCTGCCGGACAAGATCGAGATGAAGACGCTGTGCAACCTGACCGCCGAGCAGGCCTCGCTGTATCAGGCTGTCGTGGACGACATGCTGGAACGGATCAGTGACAGCGAGGGCATCGAACGCAAGGGGCTCGTGTTGGCCACGATGTCCAAACTCAAGCAGGTGTGCAACCACCCGGCGCAGTTCCTCGGGGACAGCTCACGAATCGCGGGCCGCTCGGGCAAGCTGGAACGGTTGGAGGAACTGCTCGATGCGGCCCTCGCCGACGGTGACAAGGTGTTGTGCTTCAGCCAGTTCACCGAGTTCCCCGGCATGCTGGTGCCCTATCTGAGCGCACGGCTGGACACGGAGGTGCTGTTCCTGCACGGCGGCACGACCAAGAAGGCCCGGGACGCGATGGTCGAGCGGTTCCAGTCCGCCGACGGGCCGTCGGTGTTCCTGTTGTCCCTCAAGGCAGGCGGCACCGGCCTGAACCTGACCGCGGCGAATCACGTCGTGCACCTCGACCGCTGGTGGAACCCCGCGGTCGAGGACCAGGCGACGGACAGGGCATTCCGCATCGGACAGCGCCGCAAGGTCCAGGTGCGGAAGTTCGTCTGCATCGGGACCATCGAGGAGAAGATCGACCAGATGATCGAGGACAAGAAGGCGTTGGCGCAGCTGGTGGTCGGCAGCGGGGAAAGCTGGCTGACCGACCTGTCCACCACCGAACTGCGCGAACTCGTCAGCCTGTCATCGGACGCCGTCGGTGACTGACTGGCGGGAGTTCGGTCCACCGCGCCGGGTCGAGGGCGGCATCAAGGCGCGCAGCCAACGCGGTGACATCGCCCAGTCGTGGTGGTCTCGCAGGTTCATCGAGGTGCTGGAATCGTTCGGCATGGGCGGGCGGCTGCAGCGCGGCAAACGCTATGCCCGTGCCGGCCAGGTGCTGAGTCTGTCGCTGTCGACCAGCCTGGTCGTCGGGCAGGTGCAGGGGTCGCGCGAAACGCCGTACCGGGTCCGGATCGCGGTGACCGCGTTTTCGGACAGCGACTGGCGACGAGTCGAGCGGGCACTGGCCGAGCGCGCCCTGTATGCCGCGAAACTGCTGTCCGGCCAAATGCCCACCGACGTCGAGGAAGTGTTCACCTCGGTTGGCCTCGACCTGTTCCCCACCAGCATGCGCGAGCTGACCATGGACTGCACCTGCCCGGACTGGGAGGTCCCGTGCAAGCACCTGGCCGCCGCCTGCTACCTGCTGGCCGAATCCTTCGACGAGGACCCGTTCGAGATCCTCGCCTGGCGTGGCCGGGCCAGGACTGAGTTGCTCGACCGGTTGCGTGCGTTGCGCGACCGGTCGGAGGACACGGCCGACGGCAGCCGAGGAGGCGGGCAGGCGCCTCCGCTCGCCGACAGCGTCGAGTCGTTCTGGACCGAGCCGACTCCGTTCGGCGTTGTCGCACCGGCGGTCGTGGACGGGCCACGTCAGCCACCCGATGCCCTGCTGGACCAGCTCGACCCGCTGCCCGTCACGCTGCGCAGGCAGGACGTCGTCGACCTGCTGCGACCCGCCTACCCGGCGATGACGGAACCCGACGGCTAGTGCCCGAGTCAGGCAATGTCGGGTAGGTGATCAGGTTCTTCGTCGACCTCGACGCCCTCGTCGGGCCTGCGCTGCCGGGCGCCGCTCCAGGACCCCCGGCGGACGGCGGCGGCCCGCAACGCCGTGGCGGATCGCCGGTAGGCCCCTGCTGGATCAGCGCCGAGGCGGTCGACCCCAACGTTCGGGCATCGGGCTCTCGTCGAACATCGCCACGAACACCAGGTCAGCCCGACGAGATGACCGACCAGATCGCGCACGCCCCACTCCGTGCACGGCGTCGGCGCGGTCCACCGCTCGGGTGCCATGCGGTCGATCAGGTCGCCCATCGCGCCGGATGCGCGCGAGATCGTCCACGATCGCGAGTTCGTCTCCCGGCGAGGAAATGACACGGACCACCCGCTGCCACACCGGCTTTCGGCTCGCTACCCGCCCGACGCCGGCGGGGCGAACACCTGGATGGTGCCGTCGATCTCGCGGGCCTCGATCCGTGGCAGCGGTCGCAGCGGGACCCGGAGGCGGTGTGCCACGACGGCGCCGGTCACCGAGAAGGTGGCGCCGTGGCAGGGGCAGTTCAACGTCCTGGCCGGCGCGTCCAGGTCCAGCCGGCAACCGAGGTGGGTGCAGATCCCGGACACCGCCCGGACCCGGTCGTTCGTCCGGGTGACGAAGCCGTTGACACCACCGACGTCGAATCGGATCGCCGAGCCCTCGGGCAGATCCGCGGCCTGGGCGACGGTGCTCCACACGCCGTCGTCCGGGGTGAGTTCCTGCTCGGGCTCGGGTGTGCCGGGCGTCCGGGCCGGTGTGCGGTGTGCGGACAGCGCGTGGTCCAGCCCGGCGCCTACCGCGACCGACGCGGCCGCGGTCGCGCCCAGCCGCACGATGGCGCCACGCCTCGCGAGCGGCACCGGCGCCGGCACGTCGCCCAGCTCGACGGCGAGCCGCTGGTGCAGCGACGAGACGAACTCCTCGCGCACCGAGTCGGCACCCACGCGGGCCGAGCGCAGCAGGATCGCCGTGCGCAGTTCGGCGTCCGATGCCGGATCGACTCGCAACCGACCGTGCCTGCGCTGGCGCAACAGGTTCTCCACGAACCGCCGGGCTCCGAACATGTTCACACCCCGATCCGCTCGGCGATCCTGGCAGCTGCCCGCAGTGCCCGGTGTTGCAACACCTTCACGTTGCCCACCGTGACACCCAGCACGCCGGCCGCGTCCTTCAGCGAATGGCCGAGCAGATAGCGCAGGCGCAGCACCGCCCGGTAGTTCTCGGGCAGCTCGGCGAGTATCCGTTCCGCGTGGGCGAGCCGATCGGGGTCCCCGCCACCGTCGTCCGGCGCCGGCTCGGCCAGGTTCTCGTCCAGCGTGGTGAGTTCTCGGCCCAGGGTGCGCCGCCAGTGGTCCGCGAGGACCGTACGCGCGGTCGCGACCAGGTACGACCGGACCTCGCGGACCGACGCCGACACCCGCAGCGGACCCAGCGCCGCCAGGAACACCTCCGTGGTCAGGTCCTCGGCGTCCGGCCTGCTGCCCACCTTGGCGAACAGCATCCGGTAGACCCAGCCGACGTTGTCCCGGTAGATCGCCTCCCAGTTCGGGTAGACGTCAGCGCCTACCGCCCGCAGGCGGGGCGGGTCGATCGCCCGCTCGCCGTCCTGTTCGTCCGCTCTATCGCCGCTCCCGCGTCCCACCCGCACACCCATCCATACGGACCCGGGTTACACCTGGCTCGGACAAGCGTCGGCCCGGCCGCACTGGCGGCCGGGCCGACTGGTTCCCCTACCTGCGGCTCAGTGACCGCACTTCGCCGGCGGTGGGCCGAGCGTGACGGTGCCGTCGACGGTCTCGCCATCGGCGGTGTTCACCGCGTGCGCGGTCATCACCTGGTTGCCCGGCTGCGCGGCAGTCATGCTCATCCCCTTGATCCCGTCGATGCCGGAGATCACGGTCTGGTTGAAGAACACCACGCCGTTGTCGGCCAGTTGGACCGTCCACTGTTGACCGACGGCCTCGGTGTCGACCTCGAACTCCTCGCCGACGACCACTCCCGGCACCGCACCGTCGTCGTCGTACATCGACTTGAGCGTGAACGCGGAGCCCAGCGTCCCGTGCCCTGCCGTGGCCGACGCGGTGCCACACGGCCGCCCACCGCCGCCGTTCCCAGCCGCCGCCGCCGTTGCCGCCACCCTGGCCGGCGTAGGCGTTGGGTCCGGCCAGTGCTGTGGTCGCGATGGCGGCGGCCGCGATGACCAGTCCGCTGCCCAGAATGCGCAAACGCATGGAATCCTCCTCCTGTGGTGACGGCAGATGTCCGTCAGCACAGGGATACGGCCCAGGGTTACACGCGGTCTGGACCAGTGATTCGTCGAGGTGTGGCCGGCCGGTCGGTCGGGGGTAGGGCGGACCCCACTGTCGATTCGGGTGCTGGCTCCGCTGATCTCGGGCGCACTGTGCGATGAGGTTGACCTATGAACGGGACCGATATCGGCCAGGTGGTGGGACTTTCCACCGCTGTCGAGTTGCATGGTGTGACCAGGGAATACGGCACGCGGCAGGCGCGCGTGCGGGCGCTGGACGGGGTGAGCGTCGGCTTTCCGGCGGGCTCGTGGACGGCGGTGATGGGACCGTCCGGTTCCGGCAAGTCCACGCTGCTGCACTGCGCGGCCGGCCTGGAGCGGACGACCTCCGGCAAGGTCGTGCTGGCCGGCCGGGACATCACGGGCGCGAACGACAGGGAACTGACCGAACTGCGCCGCCGCTCGGTCGGGTTCGTGTTCCAGAGCTTCAACCTGATCGGCTCGCTGACCGCCGAGCAGAACGTGGCCCTGCCGCTGAAACTGTCCGGCAGGCGCGTGTCGACCAAGCAGGTGCGGCTGGTGCTCGACAGCGTCGGACTGGGTGACCGGCTGCGCCACCGGCCCCGCGAGCTGTCCGGCGGCCAGCAGCAGCGGGTGGCGATCGCGCGGGCCATGGTGACCCAGCCGGCCGTGCTGTTCGCCGACGAGCCCACCGGGGCACTGGACTCCACGTCGGCGCGCACGGTGCTGGAACTGCTGCGGCGGATGGTGGACGTCTACGGGCAGAGCATCGTCATGGTGACCCACGATCCGGCCGCCGCGGCCAGTGCGGACACAGTGCTGTTCCTCTCCGACGGGCGGCTCGTCGACCGCGCCGTGCGGCCCACCGCGATCGAGGTCGCCGACCGGCTCGCCCGATTGGAGCGCTGAGCGATGTTCGGGTTGTCGCTACGGACCTTCCGTGAGCGCTGGCAGTTGTTCATCGGCGCGATGCTGACGGTGGCCATGGGGGTGGCCCTGGTGCAGTCCGCGCTGCTGATGCTGATCTCGGCGGCGTCCCCTGTCATCCCGGCCGGACTCGCGCCGGGCCGGCGTGCGCAGCTGGCGGACGGCTACACCGGCGCCATCACGCTGCTGGCCATGGTGCTGGCGCTCGCCGCCTTCCTGGCGGTGTTCATCGTCAGCTCCACCTTCGCGTTCACCGTGGCCCAGCGCCGCCGCGACCTGGCGCTACTGCGACTGGTCGGCGGGAGTCGGGGCCAACTGCGCCGACTGCTGCTGGCCGAGGCGTCGCTGCTGGCCGTGATCGGCTGCGGCATCGGTATCCCGCTGGGCCTGGTGGCCATGCAAGTCGAGTCGAACCTGTTGCGCGGACTGGGTTTCGTGCCACCGCAGTTCACCGCGCGATGGCAGGACTGGATTCTGGCGGTGTCGTTCGGCGTCGGCATCGGTGTGGCGCTGATCGGGGTGTCCGCGGCCGCGCGGCGGGCCGCCAAGGTGGCGCCACTGGAGGCGCTACGGGCGACCGGGGCGCAGCAGCGGGTGATGACCGGAGTGCGCTGGTCGTTCGGCCTGCTGTTCCTGGCCGGCGCGATCACGCTGATGGTGTTGACGCCGCTGGCCGGCACGGACGGCGCCATCCCACTATCGATTTTCGTGTCGATCACCGCGGCTGTGGCGCTGGCCGCGCTCAGCCCGCTGGTGGTGCCGTTGGTCGGCCGGGTGTTCGGCCTCGTACTGCGCAGCACCACGATCGGCCGCCTGGCCCAGGCCAACCTGCGCGACGGAGTGCGGCGCAGCGCATCCACCGCGGCGCCGCTGCTGGTCCTGGTCGCGCTGGTGATCGGCCTGCTGGGCACGTTGTCCACCATCGCCCTGGCCGGCCGCGCCGACCTGCAGCGGACGGTCCACGGTGACCTGATCGTCGACTCCGGCGGTGCGGTGGCCGGCCGGATCGCCGGCACGCCAGGGGTGTCGGTGGCATCCGCGCAGGTGCAGGTCGGGGCGACCGTGGTCACCGAGCAGGAGAAGCACGACAAGGAGAAGGTCAAGACGCGGGACACCACCGTGTTGGCCATCGATCCGACCGCCTATGGCTCGACCCATCCGCTGCCGCTCGCCGCCGGATCGCTCGCCGACCTGCACGGCCAGAGCATGGTTGTCGACCAAGGTGACGACCTGTCGCTCGGTGACACGGCGACGGTGCGGATCGGCGACCGGAGCCTGACGCTGAGGGTCGTCGGGTTGTTGCCGGAAACCCTCGACGGCGGGCAGGACTACCTGATGCCCAGGGATCTGGTGCCCGCGTCGTTGCTGGCCGGTCCGGCACAGACCGTGGTCAAGCTCGCTCCCGGTGCTGAGCCCGCGCTCGTGACCAAAGCCATCCAGGCCGATGGGGGCCAGGTGCGGACCATGTCCGCCTGGTTGGCCGCCAACACCTCGGAGCAGGACAGGATGAACTCCGGGATCATGACCGTGCTGATGGGGCTGGCCGGTCTGTACGCACTGGTCGCGGTGATCAACGCGGTGGTGATCGGGGCGGCCGACCGCAAGGCCGAGTTCGCCACGGCTCGGGTCACGGGCCTGGATCGTGGCCAGGTGGTGCGAATGGCGCTGGTCGAGGCAGGCGCGGTGACCACGATCGGTTTGCTGCTGGGTTTGCTGGGCGCGACCGGGACGCTGATCGGGATCGGTTCGGCGGTCAGCCAGTTCACCGGACATGCCGAGTTCGACGTGCCGTGGGGACCGCTCGGGCTGGTCGCCCTGGGGGCATTCGTGGTGGTCGGCCTGACGAGTGTGTGGACCACGCTGGCGGCCACGCGGACCGCGCCGGTCCGGTTGGTGGGCGCCCGCGAATAGGCCGGACATCCTGGCCGGTCACCGGGTTCCCCCGTTCATGCCCGGTGACCGGCCCCAGGGTGCCGGTGGCCTCCGCGTCCCGCCTTCGAGGGTGCGACGCGGAGGTCATTTTCCTGCCCGGATGACGTTGGGCATGATGCGGCTACGGCAGAAGCGGGAAGTGACATGATCGCTACTCATCGAGAAGGTCCTGATCCGGAAAGGGTGGAGGGTCTGCTCAAGGAAGAGCTGAACCGCGGCGATGTCGCGCTCGGGCGCTCGGAGACCAAGACAAGCATCTTGCTGGCGGTGTTCAGCCCGATTCTCACCGTTGGCCTGGTCGTCCTGCCGCGGGCTTCGACACCGCTGGCAGCCCTTCTCCTGTTCTGGGCCGCGGTGGCCCTGCTCGCCGGTGCGCTGCTGCTGTTGTTGTGGAACGTACGACCACGGTTGCGCGGAAGTGGCTTCGCCACTTACGAACCGATGACCGATGCCGAACTCACCGAGCACTTGAGCCGCGTCGCGGCCGACTCTCTACAGTGGTATCGCGAACGGTTGCTCGTCGTCGCTCAGCTCGGAGCCAAGAAGTTCAGGATGCTTCGAACGGCGACCACCTGCATCATCGTCGCCCCTGCTACTCGCCATCGCCGCGGCGATCGTGACAACGGCCTCGACCTGATGCCGACGGCCGTTCACCACTGCCCTCGTTGAGGATCACAGCCTTGGCCTACGACATACGTGAGTACACCAGCGCCGACGAGACGTCGTGGTTGCGTTGCCGGGTACTCGCCTTCCTCGGTACCGCTTACTACGACGATGTCGTGCGAGCCAAGCCACCTGTCGCAGCTGCCGGTTTCGAACTGGTCGCGGTCGACGAACACGGCACAGTCGTCGGCATCATGGACGTCACGGCCGAGGGCGAACTGGCGACCATCGACACGGTCGCGGTCCATCCCGACCACCAGCACCGGGGCATCGGCCGCAGCCTCTTGACGGAGGCCATCGCCCGAGCCCGCGCCCTCGCGGCGGTGACCGCACTCGATGCCTGGACCCGGGACGACGCGGACACGTTGCGGTGGTACCGGGCGATGGGCTTCGCCGAGAGTGAGCACTATCTGCACGTTCATGCCAACCACTACAGCGATGCCGGCGAACCCGGTCGCGCCGTGGGCAGCCAGCGACCTGGCCTGCGTCTGATAACGGGCTTCCTGCACGCGAAGCTCGACGACGAGCAGCAACTTCGTCGCGAGTTCTCCCGGGTGCACATCTGCCGCCGCTTCGCCATGGCGATCCGACCTTGCACCTGATCGGGCACCGCTGTACTCCCGAAGCCACTAGCGCGGCACCGACCGCACCGCCTTGCCGCGCAGCACCGCGACCAGACCCGCGCCGGACACCAGTGCCCAGACACCCTCCAAAAGCAGGAACCCCCACTGCCCCTCGAGCACAGCCTCCACCGACAGCACCGATGACCCGATGAGGTTCAACACCAGATAGATCTTCGACTTCGGGTTCATCCAGCCCCGCTGTGCGGCCGCGAAAGCAGCCAGCACCAACAGGGAACCGATGATCTGCACCGCTGTTCCCACGAACTGTCCCACGACGACTCGACTCCCTGCGGAGCGTCGTCTTGGCGGACCGGGTACGGCGCACATCTCGTCCGGGGCCACGCGACATCATCCGCATGACCTACGCCTTATTTTACACCCTTGGCGCCATATCAGGGCTTCGGCGTAGTCGGGTGCTCCGATGTGTCCTCACGCGATGCCCACTTCGACAAGATCAAGAAGGTTCGCGTGAACGCTATGAGATGGGAGGGCGGCTGTGTCCCGCCACGGTGCGACACAGCCGCCCATCCACCGTCCCAGCCCTTGCTTCAGCTATCGAAAATCGATAGATTTCCATCGTAACTCGATGGGAGGACGGGTCATGGGAAAGCTGACAGTGCATGCGCTGCGGGCCGTGCTCGCGCTGGTGCTCGCCGGCACCGTGTTCGTAGAGGCATTGATGGTGTTGGCGCTGGCCACAAAACCGGATGACGGGTCGCTCCCGCTGACCTCGCTGCGCGTGGTCACGATCCTGGGCATGGTCTCGGTCCAGGTCGCCCTGGTCTGCGTATGGCGGCTGGTGACGATGGTGCGACGCGGAACCGTGTTCTCCCACGCCGCCTTCCGGTACGTGGACGTCGTGATCGGCGCGATCGTGGCGGCTGCCCTCGTGTGGTTCGCGGTCACGGCCATCAATGCGCCGGGCCAGCGGGCAGACCCGGGTGTCACCCTCATCATGGGCGGGATTGGTGTGGCCATCCTGGGGGTCGCGCTCATCGTGCTCGTGCTGCGGATGCTGCTCGCCCAGGCCGTCGCGCGCGATGTCGAAGCGGCGCAGCTGCGGGCCGAGCTGGACGAGGTGATCTGATGCCGATCACCGTCGACATCGACGTGATGCTGGCCAGGCGGAAGATGTCCGTGGGCGAGCTCGCCGACCGCGTCGGGATCACTCCCGCCAACCTGGCGGTACTCAAGAACGGCCGCGCCAGGGCGGTGCGCTTCGCGACGCTCGCCGCGCTCTGCGAGGTGCTCCAATGCCAGCCGGGCGACCTGCTGCGCTGGGAGGCCGAGGACGACGCGCGGGCGGATGAGGTGCCCACGGCGGGTGCGAAACGCCGTCCCTGAGCTCGCCCGGCTGATCCGCGGCCAGGCGGGGGCGACCACGTGGTGCAGGCGGCCGTCGACCCGGACTCGATCGCCCCCGAGAAGTCGGCACCCGGCCGGGACGCGATCGCCAGATTGCGTGGCTGAGCTGCGCGACCCAGTTCTGGAAGACCGAAGCCCTGCACCCCGTCCCAGCCGGGACGTTCGCCGAGGACGCCTCCCGGCCGCGAACCGGCTCCGCACCCACGCCGCCCAGGGCCGCCTGCCCACCCGGATCGTGCTCGACTGCAGTCACACCACATCCAGAGCCGCTGCCCCGTCGTCGCGCACCAGCTCACGCGGGTGTGCGACGACGGGGCTGTGACTCAGGAGGCTGAGCAACTGGCCAGCAACACGCTGACCACGGTGCAGGTCGTCGACGAGCTGTCGTTGGCCCTGTTCGGATCGGCAGGTGTCGAACTGATCCTGTCGGCCGAGAACTGGAACGGCAGGCCGATGTCGAGCAGGCCGCCCGGCACGCTGAACGTGGCGGTCGCCGTGTGGCCCGCCGCGATCGTGCCGAACGTGCACCGCGCCCCACCGCTGGTCGCTGTGCAGGTCGACGAGCCGATGGCGCTCAGTCCTGGATGGATGGTCGCCGCCACCTTCGCGGCGCGCACCGTGCCGGGGCCGTTGTTCGTCACCGTGACGGTGAAGTCGAGGGTCAGGTTCAGGCCGAGCAGGCCGCTGTGCACGGGGGTGCCGGTCAGCACGACGCCGAGGTCGGCCTGTGCGTCGATGGTCAGCGCCGGCCCGTCGACCCGGCCGGAGTCGAAGTTGACGGCCGCCAGTTCGCCCTGCAGGGCCTCGGTGGCGCTGCCGGCGTCCGGGTCGACGGTCAGCGTGAACGTCGCGACCGCCTGCTGGTTGCCGCCCAGTGCCCCGTTGAACACGGCACGGTAGCCGATCGGGTTGCCGTCGCCGTCGGTGACCGTGTCGCACGATCCGCCTGGGCCCGCGTCGCAGCCGGTCAGGGTCGTGTAGCCGGTCAGCGCGTCCGGGCCGCTGAACAGCTCCGCGGTCGGCCCGAGGATGGTGAAGAAGTTGTTGTTGGAGATGGTCTCCGTCACGGTGAGCGTGTCGCCCGGTGTCACGGTGGACGGGGACGCGGTCAACGCGACGACCGGGGTGTCCGCCGACGCGGGCGTCCCCGCGGCGACGACTCCGGCCGCGACCAGCACGGCCAGCAACCCCGCTGTCACCGTTCTTCGGCACCAGGAACCATTGTTCAAAGCCATGACCTCCTCAGCTCACGCCGCCGCGTCGGTGCGGTCGGCAAAACGGGTGACGTGGTCGCCACCGTCCTAATTGGACTGTTGAGCACGCTCAAGTAGCTGCTGCCGCTGCTGAGCACCGCGACAAGAGGCCGGTTGTGGCTTGTGGATACACCTGCGGTGCCCGCGCTCAGGCACGCCTGCCGTCGCGCATCGCACCCCCTGATTCGCTCCGCTCCCCTATCGCGTTACGCGCTGCACCCAGACGGGTGAAGTCGGCTTCTCTCGTCCTACCAAGCAAGATAGGAGCATCGTGGCGGCACCGGATGTTCGTCCCGGCGTCGCCAGGTTGCCGGTTTTGCCGGGAAGTGATCAGACCTGACATCGCGGAGCGATACACCAGAGTGGCCACGCTCGACCAGTCCCAGCTGCATCGGGGCGTCCTGGCTTTCGCCGGGGTCACGCCGACGGCACGCCGTCGCGCCATGGCTCGCGGCCGACGACGTCGCCCGGGCTGCCGCGGAGTACGTGACTCAGGCGGTCATGCGCCGAACCGGGCCAGGGCGGCACGCAGGTACTCCCGTTTGGCGTCGCTGGCGCGGTGACCCGATTCGTCGCAGACGAACAGCTCCGCGCCCGGCCAGGCACTGGCCAACTCGTAGGCGGTTTCCACCGGACAGCTCAGGTCGAGCCGGCCGTGCGCCAGAACGCAGGGGATGGCGCCCAGCCGATCGACGTCGCCGATCAACTCGTCGTCGGCCAGCCAGCCGTAGTTGGCGTAGTAGTGCGAGCAGATCCGGACGAACTCGATCAGCTCGTCGTCGGCGCGGGTGCTGAACGAGGTCGGTTTGGCGTTGGGCTCGAGGGACAGCACGGTCTCCTCCCAGCGCCCCCAGGCCAGCGCCGCCCGTTCCCGCACCGCCCGGTCCGGATCCGCCAGCAGCCGGGCATAGGCGGGCACCACGTCGGCCACTCCACCTGCGCCCGCGACGAACCGTTCGTGCTCCTCGGGAAGAACCGGGACACCCCGCCGTAGAGCCAGTCGATCTCCCTGCGGCGGGTGAGTGAGATGGCCGACAGCACGACCTCGGACACCCGCTGGGGATGCTTCAGCGCGTAGGCCACCGCCAAGGTGCAGCCCCAGGACCCGCCGCGCACCAGCCAGCGGTCGATGCCCAGGTGCTCGCGCAGCGACTCCAGGTCCGCCACCAGGTGCTGGGTGGTGTTGTGCCGCATGTCGGTGGCGGGGTCGGCGGCGCTGGGCGTGCTGCGGCCGCAGCCACGCTGGTCGTAGAGCACGATCCGGTACTTCGCCGCGTCGAACCCGGAGCGCATCCGCTCGTTGCAGCCCTGGCCGGGGCCGCCGTGCAGCAGCACCAGGGGCTTGCCTGCCGGGTTTCCGCAGGTCTCCCAGTACACCTGGTTGCCATCGCCGACGTCCAGCATGCCGTGCGCGTACGGCTCGGTCATGGGGCAGCATCTCCTCGTTGGCGCGGTGATCGGTGATCATCGGGGGGCGGCCGGCCGACGCTACCGCGGCGTGCGCTGCGAGCGCCCGCGAATATCCGGGTCGGAGTGCCCGGCCGTGCACTCCGATCAGCTCACCAGCACGATCTTGCCGCGGGCGTGGCGGGTTTCGCTCAGTTCGTGCGCTGCCCCGGCCTCGGCGAGCGGGAACGTCGCCGCGACCGGCACCCGCAGCCTGCCCTTGCCGGCGAGCGTGACCGCGATCGCGAGCCCATGCACCGCCAGCGGGTCGGCCGCTCCCACGGCCGCACCGGCCTCGACGGCCGGTGCTCCGTGTGACATGTGTACGCCGTGGGCCGCGGTCAGGTCGGCGATCGTCACCACGCGCGATGGCTCGCCCGCGATGGCGATCAGGTCCGGCAGCGCCCCTCCGGCGCAGTCGAAGACCGCGTCCACTCCCGCCGGTGCCAGCGCGCCGACTCGTTCGACGAGTCCCGTCCCGTACGTCGTCGGCTGGGCGCCGAGGGAACGCAGGAAGTCGTGGTTGCGCTCGCCGGCCGTGCCGATGACAGTGGCACCGCGGGCGACCGCGAGCTGGACGGCGACGGTGCCCGTCCCACCGGCCGCGCCCTGCACGAGCACGGTCTGCCCCGCGCCGACCGCGAGCCGGTCGAGACCCCGGGTGGCCGACTCCATCGCGCCCGCGGCGCCGCCCGCCTCCTCCCAGCTTCACGCGGCCGGTTTGGGCGCCCAGGCGGCCAGGACCGCGAATTCTGCGTTGGCCGCCGCGCGCGGTCATCGTGGTCATGCCGAACACCTCGTCGCCGATGCCGACGCCCGTGACGCCGTCGCCGATCTCGCCCACCACGCCCGCCGCGTCGAATCCGGTCGATACGGGAACGTCGAGTCGCCCAAGCTGGGGGTGGCGGCGTCATGTCGCTTCGCGGCCCTGATGATCCAGTCGTTCCAGGCGAATCCCGTCCCGGCACCGCTGCCACCGGCCGTCCGGTTGCCGCTCTCCAGGGGCTAGCGGCACAGTGCGAAGATTCGGGAACATGCTGTGCGGGCAGGCCCAAGTCGGGAGGGAGGGACCATGACGGACGAGGAACTCCTGATCGAGTTCGCCCTGACCCGCCTGGACCACCCCGACCGCGATATCGACATCGAGGAGATCGCCGCGCTCGTCGTCCGGCGGATGGGCCCGGACCGTGTGCTGGAGTTCGCTTCCCGCAACCTGGCCACCCGCGGCGAGCTGCGGGGCGCCATGTTCCCCTCCGCCGTCGAGCACGTACTGAGGGTGGTCATCACCGCGCGCGGCCCCCTCGACTGACGACCTCGCTGGACGAACTCCTCTGCACGGCGTGCCCACACGGCGCCCGAACATGCCTGGCCGGGTACGCGCGACGACTCGACGCGGTCTCGTCACCGTCGGATTCGAACTCTGCTCCCGGGCAGCACGCGAACCGCTCAGCAGTGACGTCGCCAGGACCCGGCTTCGCTACGGCGTGACCCCTGCCGATGCTCGCCGGTCGGACAGGGAGGCGAGCAGGGAGAGCGCTTCGCCGGATCGGCTGGCCGGCTCGGCGTGGTAGATCACCATCAGCTGGTCCTCGGCGCCGGTGACGGCGAACTTGTCATACTGCAGCTCAAGATCGCCGACCCGCGGATGGTGCAGGTGGTGGACGCCGCCGCCGGGTTGCGGGCGCACGTCGTGACGTGGCCAGAGTCGGCGAAACAGGTCGCTGCGCACCGACAGCTCGCCGACCAGCTCGGCGAGGCGCCGATCGTCCACGTCGGCGCCTGCCGCGGCGCGGAGACTGGCGATGAGCCCTCCCACTCTGGACTCCCAGCCGGTGAGGAATGCCTGCGCGGCCGGGTCGAGCAGGACGGCACGGAGCAGGTTCGTGCCCGGCGCGTACACCGGGGACAGTGCGACCGCCATCCGGTTGGACGCGAGGACATCGAGGTACCGGCCCTGGACGTAGGCAGGCGTCAGCTCCCACGACTCGATCAACCGGGCGACGCTCGGCCGGACGCGTTCAGTGCGGTACGGCATGCGCCTGCGGCGCGGCGCGGGATCGGCGAGGTCGTGCAGGTGTGCGGTGGCCTCCCGATCCAGGCTGAGCGCGCCGGCCACCGCGTCCAGCACCTGCGCCGACGGGTGCCGGTCGCGGCCCTGCTCAAGGCGGGTGTAGTACTCGGTGCTGATCCCGGCCAGCATCGCCAGCTCATCGCGCCGCAGACCGGGTACCCGCCGGTGGCTGTTCACGGTGATGCCGACGTCCTGCGGCCGCACCTGGGCACGCCGGGCGCGCAGGTAGTCGCCGATCGGGTTTCCCGCCATTCCCCGACGATAGGTCACCGAGGGTGGCCCTGACGGCACCCCTGTCGTCAGGGCGCTGGCTGCCTGCCCGCGACCGGCCGAGGCTGAACCGCATGACGCGAACCTGGCTCATCACCGGCGTGAACACCGGCTTCGGCAGGCACCTCACCGAACAACTGCTGGCCCGCGGCGACCGCGTCGCGGGCACCGTCCGCCGCCTCGACTCCGTGGACGACCTCACCGAGAAGTACGGCGACGCGTGCCACGTGGCCCTGCTCGACCTGACCGACACCGCCGCGCATCCGGGAAGTGGTCGACGCCGCGCACGCCCACTTCGGCCGGCTCCACGTGGTGGTGAGCAACGCCGGCTACGGCCTGATGGGCGCGGCCGAGGAACTCACCGACGAGCAGGTACGGCACCAGATCGACACCAACCTGCTCGGGTCGATCCAGCTGATCCGCGCCGCGCTCCCCCACCTGCGCGCCGACGGCGGCGGCCGGATCCTCCAGCTGTCGTCGGTCGGCGGGCAGGTCGCCTGGCCGGGCGGATCGCTCTACCACGCCACGAAGTGGGGCATCGAAGGCTTCGCCGACGCGCTCGCCGGGGAAGTCGCGCCGTTCGGCATCGGCGTCACGATCGTCGAACCGGGCGGCGCCCGCACCGAGTTCCGCTACGGCGGCTCGCGGCTCGCGGCGAAAATCGATGCCTACGACATCTCCCCCGCCGCCGCGATCCGCCGTGTCCTGGAAGAGAAAACGAGCGTGTCGATCGGCGACCCTGCCCGCATGGCCACGCTCATGATCGACACCGTCGACCAGACCCCGGCGCCACGCCGCCTGGTGCTCGGCAGTGACGCCTGGACCGCGATGACAGCGGCACTGGAAACCCGGTTGGACGACGTACGAGGACAAAAGGGTGTGGCGTTTTCCACGGACTGTGACTGACGATTGTCAGGAGTCCTGTGCCGCGAAGCCCGTTCGCCACGACACGTACTCGGGCTGCCACCCTCTGGAGCGGGCCAGCCCGTTGGACCCTCCTCGCGCCCAGCCCAGTCGTCCTGACCGGACTTCGGGCGCGGGCACGCCGAGAGCGGTGGCCAGGACCGGCAGCCACTCGCGACCTTCCGCAGGCTCGTCGTCCACGATGTTGACCGGCCCGGCCGGCCAGTCGAGCGCTGCCACAGAGGCCCTTGCGGCATCGACAATGTGAACGAACGACGTCACTGAATGATCCGCCACGATGTTCGCCAGGAAAGGCGGGCCCGGATTACCCGCCAGGGCCGCGGCAATGGCGCCGCCTGGCTCGTACCACGTGCCAGGGCCGTAGAGGACGCCCAACCGCAGCGACACGGCAGTATCCAATTCAGCCGCCGTTTCCTCCATCGCCCGGATACCGTCCGCCATCCCACCTCGCGGCTGCGCCGCGGCGATGTCCAGCGGTACGGTCTCGTCGGCGGGCTTGTCTCCCGGCACGTACACCCAGGACATCGACTGGACGATGATCCTGCCGACGCCGGCGGCCTTGGCCGCGTCCACCAGATTCCGCGTCCCCTCCCGGCGTATCCGATTGGTTGCCTCGCCGTCCGCGGCCGACAGGTCAGTGAGCTGGTGGATCACCGCATCGGGTGCGGCCGTCGTGACGAACTGTCGCAGGCCATCCCTGTCGAATGCGTCCACCTGGGCCGCCGAGGCGCCTTGACGCCGTACTCGCTCGGCCCCCGCAGGTGAGCGGGAGGTCCCTGTGACCTGGTGTCCGGCGTCGAGCAACAGCGGTACGAGCAGTCGGCCGACCGCACCGGTAGCGCCTGCGATCAAGACATGCATGGAAATCTTCCTTTCTCTACACGGTCCGGTTCCGGCCTCGCATTGGCTGGCGACAACGGTAACAAGATCGTGACGTGTTCGCCCACATAGGATGCAGCGGCTGTGCGACCGGGCGGGCCTTGGTGATCTGGCGTCTGACGTACCAGAAGATTCGGTTGGCAGGACGGGGTGAGCCTCGCGCTCCCACTGGGGCCGGCGGTTTCCGGCGACGACGCGCTGCGTGTCAGCGGCGCCGCGTGGATCAGCGGCCGGCGCGCGTGGACTCGCCGGATGAACAGCCGGTAGATCGACGCCCCGGCAACAGCTCCCAGAATCGGCGCGGTCAGATAGATCCACATGTCGACGGTCTGCCCGGACAGCGCGGCGGGACCGAACTGGCGTGCGGGGCTGATCGAGCCCCCGCTGAGCGGACCGAGCAGAGCGATCACCAGTCCGACGGACAGTCCGATGGCGTACGGCACCAGCCGGGTCAAGCCAGGGCGGGCCATCAGGAAGCCGACGACGACGATCACACCGAGCATGCCGCCTGTCTCGGCCAGGAACACCGACGCGGGCTGCCAGGTGGGCGAGGGCTTGATCGCGCCGTAGGCGACCTGGTGCAGGGAGACGGCGGGCCCCCACAGCAAGCGGGCGAGACCGGTCCCCGCGGCGGAACCCGCGAGTTGGGCGACCACGTACGGCGCGACCTTGCGGCCGGCGAAGGCGCCCATCGCCCACAGGGCGACCGTCACGGCGGGATTCATGTGCCCCCCGCTGCGCTTGCCGAGCGGACTGAGGATCAGCCCGCTGAGAATGGCGGCGCTGACCGTGCCGATGACCGCGAGTGCGACATTCAGGTCGGCGATGTAGAGGGCCGAACCCGGATCGCGCAGCCACCGCACGACTGTCACCGCGAGGAACAGCAGGACGGTGGTGAGCACGAACTCGTCGGCGGCGCGCGCCAGTGACAGCTTGCGTGACGGAGAAGCAGCGGTACCCACCATGACCTCCTGGTGTTCGCGTGCCGACGTGTGGTGAGCGGGCCCAGCCAGGTGGACGAGGCGATGCCACACGCTGACGTGCGGCGTTTGCCCTGGCTGCGGTGTTCCGATCGTCCTCACGACAACGACGTTACGCACCACTTGGCACTGGAGTATGGTCCAATTCCATGGTGGATTTCCGGGCCAATTCCGCGGCCGCCCGGCCTTCCTCGCTCGGTATCGACCTGCACGTCGAGCCGACCGGACCCGGGCGGCGCAGCGGGCTCACCGACGCCCTGCGCGAGGCCGTGCGCACCGGACGCCTGGCTCCCGGCACTCGGCTGCCGCCATCGCGTTCGCTCGCCGCCGACCTCGGCATCGCACGCAACACGGTGGCCGATGCCTACAGCGAGCTGGTCGCCGAGGGCTGGCTCACCGCCCGGCAGGGCTCCGGAACTCGCGTGGCCAGGCGGTTGGCACCGCGCAGGGCCACGCCGGCCGCGCCCAGTACGAGGCAGGCCCAGCGCCGCCCCACGTATGGCCTGGTGCCCGGTACACCGGACCTGGCGGGGTTTCCCCGGACACAGTGGCTCGCCGCGGCCCGCCGCGCTCTGACCGCGGCCCCGGACGACGCCTTCGGCCTCGGTGACGCACTCGGGCGGATAGAGCTGCGGACGGCGCTCGCGGGCTATCTGGCCAGGGCTCGCGGGGTCGACGCCAGGCCGGAACGGGTCGTCATCTGCTCCGGTTTCCACCACGGTCTGACGCTGATGGCGAAGGCGCTCGTGGCGCGGCGGGTACGCGCGGTGGCCGTCGAGTCGTACGGCCTCGACCTCCATCGCGACGTGCTGACCGACGCGGGTCTGCGCCTACCGCCCCTGTACGTCGACGAACGTGGCGCACGGACCGACGATTTGGCCGGATTGCGCGGAATCGGCGCGGTAGTGCTGACACCGGCGCACCAGTACCCGACAGGGGTCGCACTGCACCCTGCCCGGCGGGCGGCGGCTGTCGACTGGGCGCGTGCCACCGGCGGTCTGATCTTGGAGGACGACTACGACGGGGAGTTCAGATACGACCGGCAACCGGTGGGGGCACTGCAGGGCCTCGACTCGGAGCGGGTCGTGTACTTCGGCACGGTCAGCAAGTCGCTGGCGCCTGGGCTGCGGTTGGCCTGGATGGTGCTGCCCGAGGAACTGGTCCCGGACATCGTGGCTGCCAAGGGGCACGCCGACTGGACGACCAGCGCGCTCGAGCAGCTGACGCTCGCGGAGTTCATCGCGTCCGGCGCGTATGACCGCCAGGTGCGTTCGATGCGGCTGCGCTACCGGCGCCGCCGCGACCAACTCGTCACGACCCTGGCACGCTGCGCACCGGCCGTCCGCCTGACCGGCATCGCCGCCGGGCTGCAGGCGGTGCTCGAACTACCGCCAGGCACCGAGCCATCGGTCGTCCAGGCCGCGGCCCGGCACGGCTTGGCGGTCAGCGGGATGGCCGAGTTCCGCTACGAAGTGGCGGACTCCGGCTGGCGGTTGCCCGAGTTGGATGCGCTGGTGGTCAACTACGCGGCTCCCTCGGACAGCGCGTGGGCCGGAGCGCTGGACGCACTGTCCAGCGTGCTGCCGTAGCCACTCACATCCTGACGAACTCCGCCAGGTAGGCCAGTGCGCCGGCACCGTCGTCGGCGACGAAGACCAACTCATCCAGGGCTACCGGCAGGAATCCCTCCGCCTCCATCCGCCGAAGCTGGACCATCAACCCGTCGTAGAAACCGACCGTGTTCAGCAGAACCACTGGCTTGGCGTGCAATCCGTGCTTCTTCAGCTCCAGGATCTCGGTCGCCTCGTCCAGCGTGCCCAAACCGCCTGCCATCACCACCACCGCGTCCGACCTGGCCAGCAGCAGCGCTTTCCGTTCGGCGAGATCCTTGGCGATCACCATCTCGTCGGCGGCCTTCCTGGCCCAGTCGCGCAGAAAGCCGACCGAGATCCCGACGAGCCGTCCGCCGCTCTCCGACACTCCGTCCGCGACGACCTTCATCAGCCCGGCATCGGATCCGCCCCACACCAGGGTGTGGCCGCCCTTGCCGACGAGCTCCGCGAACTCGCGTGCCGGCCGCGTGTAACGCTCGTCGAGGTCGGCGGCGGAGAGGAAGACACAGATGTTCATGGTGAGAGCCTAATGTCCGGATTGCAACGGGTAACGCGACATACCCGGCTTCACCGGCGGGTCGTCTCGGCCAGGACGGCCCGCGTGCAGATCGTGATCGCGACGGCGACGATCACCACGAAGACGAGCATGACATCGCGCGCCGGTGCGAACTGTGTCGCCACGCCGAGACCGACGACCGGCACGGAGAGGCCGACGTACGCACCGAGGAAGTATCCGGCGAGCACTTCCGCGCGGGCTTCCGGCGGGGCGGTGGACCCGGCCGCGGCGAGCGCGCCGCGGAAGATCAGACCGGCGCCGGCGCCGGTGATCGCACCACCGATGACGAACATCGCCAGACTCGGCACCCACATCCCGCCGGCGAGCAGCGCGAGGCCGGGGATGAGCACGAG
The DNA here is from genome assembly GCA_963780635.1 of Candidatus Melainabacteria bacterium. Classification (GTDB taxonomy): domain Bacteria; phylum Actinomycetota; class Actinomycetes; order Mycobacteriales; family Pseudonocardiaceae; genus DATEPR01. Next base: position 216,894 of record CAWACW010000010.1, on the reverse strand, counting down.
CAGGCCGGTACGCAGGGTGGTCGGCACCCCGGCGCGCCCGAGTGCGATCTGCGCCAGCGCACCGCTGGCGAACGCGGCGAAGGCCACCGCACCCGCCAGCGCGAAGGAACCCTGGTGCAGGGTGTCCGCCAGGAAGCCCGGGGCGAGCGAGTTGAACACGCCGTAGACGGCGAACGCGGCAAGACCGGCGGATGTCGCCGCGAAGAAAGTGCGCCGCACCTGGGCGGGTACGGCGACGCGCTGGGGACGCCACGCCGGCGCGGGATCCGGCCGCAGCGCTGTCTCGGGTGAGACGGCGACGAGCACTGCGAGGACGATCAGCGCGACACCGAAGATGACGAAGGGCAGCACCAGGGGTCGCGGCGCGTACTGGGCGAGCAGGCCCGCCACGAGCGGCCCGACGCCGATACCGCCGAGGTTGGCCGCGGCGGCGACGATCTGGGCGAGGCGTCCGGACCGTGGTGCTCCACCCCGGAAGCGCCCGACCTGCAACTCGCTGAGGTACGCCGTCGCGGTCGCCGTGGTCAGGCCGACCGAGACACCGCAGACGATCCTCGCGACGAGCAGCCCCGGCAGGCTGGGGGCCAGCAGGAAGATCACACCGCTGGCCACGTTGACGAGCAAGGCAGGCACCAGCACCCGCTTGCGCCCGACCCAGTCGGAGACGTGACCGCCCAGGAAGAGGCTGGCGATGACGCCGACCGCATAGACGGCGTAGACGACGGTGACCACGAGCGTGGAGAAGTGGTCCCGCCGCTCGTACAACGCGTACAGCGGGGTCGGGACAGCGGAGAATCCCATGTTCACCAGGAACGCTACCGCGACGATCCAGAATCCGAACGAGTACCGCCGTCCATTCCGGACCGAGTGTGTGAACTGCGTCGCTGTGACAGCCGACATGATGTGGCCCTTCCGTCATGAATCACTGTACCTACGACGTTGCCATCATGCGGTTATGCTGTCCAACGAAGCTTATTCAATGCTGCCATGAATGGCATGCATGATCGGAGTACGGGATGGAGCTGCGGCATCTGGAGCATTTCGTTGCGGTGGCAGAGGAGCAGAACTTCACCCGCGCCGCTGCCCGCGTTCACCTCGTGCAGTCCGCGCTGTCGGTGTCGATCCGCGGGCTGGAACGGGAACTGGGCACTCGCCTGTTCGACCGCACGACACACCGCGTCGAGCTGACAGATTCCGGGCAGGCCCTGCTGCCCGAGGCCCGGCGCACACTCGCCGCGGCGGAGACGGCGCGAGACGCCGTTGCCGCCGTGCACGGCGGGCTGCGCGGCACCGTCCGGATCGGGATCATGCATGCCCTGTCGCTGATCGACCTCGCGGTCCTGCTCACCGAGTACCACCGCGCCCGACCGCAGGTCCACCTCGTGCCCAGCGCACTGCACGGCGGCTCCGCCGAACTCACCAACGAGGTGATCGATGGCGGGCTCGACCTCGCCTTCGCCGCTCTCCCCGCCGGATATCCGCCCGCGCTGTCGGTCCTGCCGCTGGCATCCGAGGAGATGATGCTCGCCTGCCCACCGGACCGTCCGTTCACCAACCGCCGCCGCATCGACCTGAACGAGCTGTCCGGCGAGCGGTTCGTGGACTCCCCGGCCGGCTGGGGCACCCGGCAGAGCGTGGACCGGTTGTTCATCGAGTCCGGGTTGCAGCGTCAGATCGCGGTGGAAGTGGACGACATTCCCACCATGGTCGACCTCGTCAGCGCGGGCTTCGGATTCGCTTTCGTAAGCCCGTCAACGGTTCCCGAAGGCCATCGGCGCTCCCTGCGGCGAGTGCGGCCGAGCCCCGAGTTCACCGTATCGCTGATCACGTCGAAGGAACGGCCGCAGAGCGCGGCGGTACGTGCGCTCGTCGAGCTCGTCCGCGCGACCTATCCCGCCACGGCCACGTGATCGGGCGGTGAGGGCGCCACGCGGGATGCGTTGGTCCTGCCGCGGGCCGGGCTGCTTGGATCGGGGCATGAACCGTGATCTTCCGGACGGCTACGAGATTTCCACTGATCCCGCACGCCTGGACGCCGAACTGGTCCACCAGTGGCTGTCGTCGGATGCCTACTGGGCACTCGGCCGCACCCGTGAGAAGCAGGACGTGGCGATCGCCGGCTCCCTCAACTTCGGTGCCTACCACAGCACGTCCGGTGCTCAGGTCGGCTACGCCCGGGTGGTCACCGACCAGGCCACCTTCGCCTGGCTCTGCGACGTCTACGTCGCCCCAGCCGCACGCGGCAACGGCCTGGGCACGGCCCTGGCCGCCGCCGTCCGCGACCACCTCGCGCCCTACGGCGTCAGCTACATCCTGCTGGCCACCACCACTGCCCACGCGATCTACGCCAGGGTGGGGTTCACGCCCCTGACGAAGCCGGAGAAATGGATGGCACTCGGCGATCAATGAACCGCTCAGCAACGGCACGACCTGCAGGATCACCCGCGACGGATGACGTGCCTGCCCCGTGGTCGCCAGGACGACGGCCGGATGACGGAACCGGCTTCGACGACACGACCGATTCGCGGACGCTGATCGAGGCCGGGTAGGCATGCTGGGCCCCACGCAGCTCAAGACCGACGACGGGCACGTCAGCCGGGACACCGACGGGTACGCGTTCCTCGACGCCGACTGCCCTGCCACGGCCAACCCCGGCCTGTGGCGGCAGAGCCGACTGTGCGCGCCAGTGACTGTACGAGGTCGCAACGGGTGTGTACGAAGTGCGCGGCCCTGATCGCTCGACCATGACGCTCGTGGAGGGTGACACCGGTGTCATCGTGATCGACCCGCTGAGCTCCGTCGAGACGGCGCAGGCCGCGCTCGCCCTGGACCGGGAACACTGCGCGACCGTCACATCCGCGCCTGAGCTTGTCGTCCCGGCCGCGGTGGTGAACGAGGACACCGTGCTCTGGGCCCGGACGGTGCCCTCTACTCGGGAGTGACCGCCGCCCGATCGCGCCGCTGACTGCCGCCGTCGTCGCGCGCCTGGAAGAAGTCGCACTGACCAGGCGTTATACCTGGCGGAGGTGGTCGCGACGACTGAGACAGTGCGGTGCATCGAGTGCGGTGACGAGTTGCCCGCCGGGCGGGCCGAGCTCGGCTACGCCTACTGCACGAAGGACGCATGTCAGAAGAAGCACTACCGCGGCCTGCGGGTCACCGTGGTGGGCACGAACAAGGGTGCCGACGTCCTCGTGCTCGGCGACGACGAGGAGGTCCAGCGCCGCGGCGAGGCAGGCGAACTGGCGATCAAGGACACCAGCCTCGGGCTGGACTACCGATCGACGGGCACCGGTCACTCCGATCCCCCGCAACCCAAGCAGCAGCCCTCGACCAAGCCATCGACGCGGCCACGCCCGGCCGCCCGCAGGCCGTGGACACCGCAGCAGGAGAAGCTGGTGCGGCTCTACCACGACATGGGCCTGAGCCCACGAGGTATCGCGGAGCGGGCCCGCCAGGCCGCACCGCGCCTCGGCATCACGGAGCGGCTCGCCGTCCAGATCCTCTCCGCGCCACCACGGCGCTGACCAGGGGCACCGAACCGACGGCTGCTGCGCACGACACCTCGACACCTGCGCGCCCGGTCGAATCGGTCGCCGCCCGACGCGACGGCGGCTTCGCCCCGGCGCCTGTCCGTTGAGACAGGGTGATCGGCTCAGGCGGCCGCGAGCAGCTCTCGCAACGGGGTATGCAAGACGCGCGCGGCGACCAGGAAGCTGTCGGACCGTGCTGTCCATTCGTTCCCGTGGACGTCGGTGACAGCCAGGCCTGCCTCTCGGGCGATCAGCGCGGCGGCCAGCAGATTGCCGGGGTCGCGGCCGAAGAGCCAGAACCCGTCGAGCCTGCCTCCCGCGACGTCGGCGATCTGCCACGAGGTGGGGCCGAGGTTGCGGATGCCGCCCACGTGCGGCAGCACCGCGGCGAGCGCGGCACCGGCAGCGGTCGCCGCCTCGGGCTGCGTGTGCACGAAGGGCGGGTGGCTGGTGGCGACGAGCGCGATCCGCAGTTCCCTGGTCTCGGCAGGCCGCAGCGGCCTGCCGTTGAGCGTCGCGCCCTGACCGGCCTCCGCGGTGTAGGTCTCGCCGAGGACCGGATTGTGGAGCACGGCCGCGACAGTCTGCCCGTCGTGGACGAGAGCGACGGACACACACCACTGGGGCAAGCCGTGCAGGTACTGGACGGCGCCATCGACGGCGTCGAGCACCCATGCCTCGCCGGTCTCCGGGAGCTGGACCCGGAAGTCATCGACGATCGGCGCTCCTGGCCGGATGGCCGCGAGTTCGCCGCTGAGCAGCGACGACGTGGCCTCGTCGATCCGGTCGAACACGCGACGGAACTCGGCGAGGCCGGGTACGCGCGGCGGAACGGGCGCGCCGAGCAGCGTCTCGCCGGCCTTGCGCGCGGCCGCGCTCAGGGAGGTCAGCAGCGGGGTGGTCGGGTCAGCCATGGGTGCCTTCCTTCGGTCTTCGACACACCCATCCTGATTCGGCCTGGCCTCCGACGACCGTAATCTGAGACTAGCTGGTGGAAATATGCGCTGCGGAGGCCGCAGATGGCTGAACTGGTACTGGATGAGGTCGGCAGACGGCTGATCGCGGCACTCCAGGTCGACGGGCGGGCGGCACCGGAACGGCTCGCGGCCGCCCTGGGGTTGTCCGAGCGTGTCGTGGCCCGACGGCTGCACGCGCTGCTGGGCGACGGCGTGGTTCGGGTGGTGGCCGTGCGCCCCGGAGACCCGGGCGAGCGGATCTCTCTTCTGCGGGTGAAGGTCTTGCGCGGAAAGGTGGACATCATCGCCGGCGCGCTCGCCCGGCGGCCGGACGTGCCCTTCGTCGACATCACCAGCACAGGCGACGAGATCAGCGCCGTCATCGTCACGCCGTCAGCAGGCGCCCGGAGCAGGCTCCTGTTCGAACAGTTCGTCGCCGCGAGCGCGGTCACCGAGGTGACCGCGCAAACCGTCCTGCGGATTCACTCCCAGGCCCACGACTGGCGCCTCGATGTGCTCAGCCCGAGCGAGCGTGCAGCGCTCCAGCCGGCCTCGACCAGCGGTCGCGCCCAGGCGGACGAGCCGGACGTGCGGATCCTCGCGGTGCTGGAGCGGGATGCACGCACCCGTGCGGCGTCGGTGGCGGAGCAGTCCGGGGTCCCCGCGACGACCGTGCGGCGCCGGCTCCGCGCCATGACCGAATCAGGTGTGCTGCGGACCTCCGTGGTGGTCGACCCCGCCCGGCTGGCTCTGAACGTCGATGCCAACCTGATCATGACGGTGCCACCCGCCCGCCTCGATCAGGTCGCGCGCGCACTCGCCGGGCATCCGGCAGTGCACGGCGTGCTCGCGACCACGGGGGTCGCGAACCTGAACGTCGCGGTCTGGCTGCGCGATCTCGATCAGCTCTACGAGTTCCTCACCGGGGATGTCGCCGCTCTCGGCGTGACCACTGTCGAAACGGTCCTCGTTGGTGAGGCGATCAAGAGGCCCGGTGTCGCGCTGGCGTCCTGGCGACACTGAGGACCTGCAACACATGGTTGCGCGTCGCGATCTCGTGACCTAAAGTGCAACTACTGGTTGCGGATTTGAGGAGAGGCCCATGGAGCACGACACCATCGAACGCGAGATCCACATCGACGCCTCCCCCGAGGTGGTCTACGAGGTCATCACGCGGCCTGAGCACATCGCGGACTGGTGGGGCTTCGACGCGTCGTTCCCGGCGATGCCGGGTGGTGACGGGCGGATGACCCGGGACCGGCGGGACGGGAGCGGGTCCGTCGTCGTGCCGGTCTTCGTCGTCGAGGCCGATGCTCCGCGGCGATTCGTGTTCCGGTGGGGTCAGCCGGAGGGCCGGCAAGCGACGCCACGGAACTCGTTTCTCGTGACGTTCGAACTGGTGCCTGCCGACGGTGGCACGCTGTTGCGACTGACCGAGGCAGGCTTCCGGGACATCGGCTGGGAGGCCGCACGGCTGGCGGCGTACCACCGCGACCACAGTGCGGGCTGGGACGAGCACCTCCCGAGCCTGGCGGCGTACGCGGCCGATCTGGTGCGAACGTGACCCTGGCGATCGACGACGAGCTGTGGGCGGCCCTCGGTGACCCGACCCGGCGCCGTCTGCTGGACCTGCTGCTGGCCGACGGCTTCGGCACGGCGACGAGCCTGAGTGGCCGCATGCCGGTGACGCGGCAGGCGGTCGCGAAGCACCTGGGCGTCCTGGAGCGCGCCGAACTGGTCGCGCCCCGCAAGGACGGCCGCGAGGTGCGTTACGTGGTCAACGAAGCGCGGTTCGCCCACGCCGTCGAGCAGTTGACCTCCGTCGGCGCAGCGTGGGATGCGCGACTGCGTCGCATCAAGACGATCGCCGAGTCGATCCAGCCGTCGCGATCGACGGATTGAGTGCCGACCGACCGTATCGAGGTTCGCGCATACCGGCCGAGCCCGTCGAATGAAAGGAGTCCATCGAATGACGGACACCGAACAATCCTCCGCAACGCAAGTGAACCTGGACTATCAGCGGACGATCCGCGTGCTGGCACAACCCGAGGCGCTGTTCGAGGCGCTCACCAGCCTCTCCGGCCTGGCTGCCTGGTGGACCCGGGTCACGGGATCCGGCGAGACCGGCGGCGAACTCAGATTCTTCATGAATTCCCCTGAACCGTGCGTGATGCGTGTCGATCAGGCGACGCGGCCGACATCGGTGCGATGGACCGTGACCGCCTGCGATTTTCTCCGCGACTGGGTCGGCACGCGTCCGACCTTCACCATCACCCCGGTCGACGGTGGCGCGTCCGAACTCCGGTTCCGCCACCATGGTCTGACACCGGAGTTGGAGTGCATCGACCAGTGCACTCGCGGCTGGGACCACTTCATCGTGAGCTTGCGTGACCACGTCGAGGCCGGCCGGGGTATGCCTCATGGCAGCAGCGGGGACCTAGCCCGCCGCGAGCGGCGAACCCAGCCGACCGACGCGTAATCTCTCGGCTCGGAGAATCGTGCCCACACGTGACGGGAGCTGTCGCATGGACCGGCTGCAGGGCAAGATCGCTGTCATCACGGGTGCGAGCCGAGGTATCGGTCGCGCGGTGGCCATCAGGCTGGCCGAGGAGGGTGCCGACGTCGTCGTCAACTATCACCGCGACCACGAATCGGCCTCGACCCTGGCCCGGGAGCTGATCGGACGAGGGCGCCGGGCGGTCACCGTGCAGGCCGATGTCAGCGACCCAGCGCAGACCGGGCGACTCATGGACGAGGCCGTCGAGCGGCTCGGTGGCCTCGACATCCTGGTCAGCAACGCGGGCGTGGAGTATTTCGCGCCGCTGGCCGAAATCACGCCGGAGGATTTCGACCGGGTGTTCGCGACCAACACCCGCGGCCAACTGTTCGCCGCGCAGCACGCGGCCCGGCATCTCGGCGCGGGGGGCCGCATCCTGCTCATGTCGTCGGTCAGCGCCCACAAACCGGTGTTCGACCATGCCGTCTACGCGGCCAGTAAAGCCGCCGTGGAAGCCATCGCCCTCAACCTGGCTCCGGAACTGGCCGAACGCGGCATCACGATCAACGCGATCGCACCTGGCGGCACGAAAACCGACATGGCCGCCGAAGTGGCCCACCGCTACCAGCATCCGGCACTGAGTCTGGACGAGGCCACCCAGCTGCGCACCATGGCCGCACTCGGCCGACTCGCCACACCGGACGAGATCGCCGCGGCCATCGCGTTCCTCGTCTCCCCGGACGCCGCCTACCTCACCGGCGCCACGATCCCGGTCAACGGCGGATTCTTCTGACCCGCGACACTCAGGATTGGTCACGCGGCTGCCTGCCGACGCGTACATTGCGAGCGCCACCACCCCATGCCCTGGTTTGGTCCGCGAAGTGGGCGAGGAGCGGGATGCCGCGGGACACCGTGTTCAGGCTGGCACGATGAAACGTGGCCGCGGGCGCGGGAAGCGGGACGGCGGTGAGGTCCTCTTCGCCGACCAGGTCGGCGTCCGCTCCGACCAGGTCGCCGGCCGGACCTGGGATGAGAAGGGCAGGACTCCGGTCGTACGGCGGAGCGGGGGCCGGTTCTCGGTGAACACGATGTCGGCGACCAGTACCAAGGGCGTCAACGGCAACCGCACATCATCCGTGGCCACTGCGGCGGCCCACACGTCCGCTACGTCCTGGACGAGCGGCCCCACGAGTGCCTGATCAATATGATGAACGCCGTGACCGCGAACAACACCGAAATCAGCGACATCGTCATCCTTGGCTCGACCGGCTCGATCGGCACACAGGCGATCGACGTCATCCGACGGGCCCCGGATCGGTTTCGAGTGAAAGCACTCTCCGCGGGAGGCGGAAACCTGCGTTTGCTGGCTCAGCAAGCCCTGGAGTTGGGCGTGGAGACGGTCGCCGTGGCCACGCCCGGGGCGGAAGCCGAACTGTCCGACGCCCTCAAGGCTGAGGCGAACAGCTCCGACAGGGACGGTTCCCCGCTGCCAGAGGTCATTGCCGGACCCGATGCGTCGACCCGGCTCGCCGCACTGCCTTGTGACTCAGTACTCAACGGCATCACTGGTGCTGTCGGCCTTGCCCCCACCCTCGCGGCGCTGGACGCGGGCAGCCGGCTGATCCTGGCCAACAAGGAGTCACTGATCGTCGGTGGCCCACTCGTCAAGAGGCGCGCCAAGCCCGGACAGATCATCCCGGTGGATTCCGAGCACTCCGCCCTCTTCCAGTGTCTCCAGGGCGACAAGCAGGAGGCCGTGCGCCGGCTCGTGCTCACCGCAAGCGGTGGCCCGTTCCGTGGCCGCACCCGCGCCCAGATGGCCGACGTCACTCCAGAGGAGGCCCTGGCACACCCGATCTGGGCCATGGGACCCGTGAATACGATCAACTCCGCCAACCTGGTGAACAAGGGACTCGAGGCCATCGAGGCGCACCTGCTCTTCGACATCCCCTTCGATCGTATCGATGTGGTGATCCACCCGCAGGTCATGGTGCACTCCATGGTCGAGTTCATTGACGGGTCGACATTGGCGCAGGTGAGCCCTCCTGACATGAGGCTGCCGCTGTCCCTCGGTCTCGGGTGGCCGGACAGAGTGCCCGAGGCCGCGCCGGGCTGCGACTGGACCCAAGCGTCCACATGGGAGTTCCACCCGGTCGATGACGCCGCGTTTCCCGCGGTCAAGCTCGCCCGCGCGGTCGGAGAGGCGGGCGGCACCATGCCCGCGGTGTTCAATGCCGCCAACGAGGAGTGCGTCGCGGCCTTCGCGGGGGGCCGGCTCTCGTTCATCGGCATCGTTGACATCCTCGCCCGTGTGGTCGACGAGCACGACCATGTCGGCAATGGTGAGGTCACCCTGGAGGTGATCGCCGAGGCCGAACAATGGGCACGCTCACGCGCGAGGGAGCTGACCAGCCTCTAAGAGCTGCTAACACGATGGCGTTCGATCAGACAGCGGCGTCCAGGTGCGCCGGCTGCAAGGCGAAGGAGGCCCCGGTACCGCTGTTGTACCGGGGCCGACGACAACGCCGCAGATGGCGTGCCTGGACGCCGCGAGCCGAACAGTTATTGTGTTGGCAGCTCTTAACTGATTCGTGGCGTTGATCCGGCATGACTCGATGGCAGTGGTCCTGCGGATACCCCGCCCTTGGATCCACCCGGTTTGCCGTCCACTCCGGACAGTCCAGTCCCGGAACGCCTGCAGGATCTGCGGTCCCGCCGTCAGCAGGTGCTCGAAGTGGGCGTGCGGCAACGGATGCGCCGTGCGGTAGCCGGCGGCCCCGGCTACCGCAACTTCGCCGCGGTCCAGATCGACCGAACGGACAGCGGCTCGTTCCGTCCGGGCGTCGTAGCGGTCACATCGCTTGTCCTTTCCGGGACTACGGTGCGTTCAGCCAGGAGTACCGGGCGTCGGGGTAGAACGTCATCCCGTCGATGATCCGCACCAGGGTCGCCTCGCTCATGGGCCCATCGTGCTGGACGGTGAGCAGGTAGCCGTCGACCTTCGTCGTGATGTAGGCGTCGTCGTCGTTGCCGTTGAAGTAACTCGGGACGCCGCGCACCGTGACGTTCGGCTTACCGACGGTCGCCTGGTAGCCGGGGCCCCACGACACGCTGAGCACCGTGCCGCCGTGCGGGCCGACCACGCCGTCGACGAACCAGTTCCGCGGTGTGCCCTGCACCGACTCGCTGACCAGCGACGTCGCGTGGGGCAGGGCGGGCAGCCGGAACGGCACCTCTGTCGTGACCCTGCTCGGAGCCACCGACCGCGCCATCGGGATGAGCAGCGCCGAGGGATCGGTGGTCGCATTGCCCATCGACAACGTGACCACGACCCCCGGCTCGGGCGACCACCACAGGTCGTCGTAGTACAGCGAGGTATTCACGTCGCCGACCTGCTGGGTCGCCACCCGCAGCGTGCCCACCGCGCCGTTCACGTCGACCTGCCGCAGCGCGCCGACCTGGGTCGCCACCAGGGTCCTCACCGGCGCACTCAGGATGGACAAGGCCGCACCCGACGGGAAGTCGGATGGCGCCCCGGGGGCCATCCACCCCGCGACCGACTCAAGGCCATCAGGATTGAGCCACGTGGCGCGGTCGGTGGCCACCCAGCCCGGCGGCAGGCTGGTCGGCAGGTAGCGCGCCGGGAAGATCGGGCCCTCGAACGGCGGGGCCGCTGCACCGGTCGTGCTCGGTGCGGCGGTGGAGGTCGGCGCAGCAGGCGACGACGGCGGGGCGCTCTGTGTCCGGCTGTCGGTGGCTCCCGCCTGCTGGCCACGACCTGTCAAGCGGGTGCCGCTGTGCACCACGAGTACCAGGGGGATCACCACGGCCGCCATCGCCACGGCCGCCCCGGCCATCCCCCACCGGCGGTCACGAGCCTCACGCCGCGCGATCGCGTCGGGCAGCGCTGCGAGTATGCCGGCCACGGCGGGCGCCCGATCTGCCTCGGCGGTCAGCGCCGCGCGGATCTGCATCTCTTCGGATCGCCTGTTATACGGCACGGTTGACCCCCTCGCCGGGTCGGCGCAGCGGCACCAGACGTTCTTCGGTCATGGCCTGGGCGTGTAACGCCGCCAAGGCGTGCGACACGTGGCTGCGCACGGTCGCCGGTGAGCAGCGCAATACCCGCGCGATCTGCGGGTCGGTGAGGTTCTCGTAGTAGCGCAACACAATCACCGCGCGCTGCCGTGGCGACAACCGCGCGATCCGTACTCGCATCGCGTCCCGCTCCACCACCCCGGTCGCCGGGTCGTCGACGATCGCGTCGAGTTGTGCGGGCAGCCGATCGGACACCGTGAGATCGCGATTGGCGCGACGTCGCCGCCACGACAGGTACTCATTGACCAGCATGCGCCGCGCGTAGGCGCCCGGATCGTCCACCGCGCCGATCCGGAGCCAGTCCCGATGGACGCGGATCAGCACCTCCTGCACCACGTCCTGCGCCAGGTGCGGGTCGCATGTCAGCGCGGTCGCGTAGCGCACGAGTGAGTGGAGGTGCTCGTCGACGAAGTCCTGGAATGTCGCTGGCATACCTCCCCCATCGGTCGCCCGCGAGTACTGCACATCCAGTAAACGCACCGAACAACCGGATCTGTGGAAGTCTGGCCGAAAATGGCGACTATTGGCCCAGTTTTCCCCCGAACGCCGAGCCAAGCGACATCTGGGACCTTTCCCAGCTTTTCTCGCGGATTGGTGTCCCATTGGATATCTGAGCGACTCCAGATAGTGAGCCGGCTCCCGGTCGGCGGCGAAACAAGGGGTCGATAGGCCGCCGATCGCACGATGAGGCCGGAGGACGCTCGCATGCACGGCCAAGGACAGTCATCCCGCCAGGTGGCCGTCGGCGCCCTGCTCACCGCCGCCATCCCGGGGCGCCTGCCACGGATGACGACGTGCACCGACCAGCACGGCCACGCCCCTACCTCGGCCCAGGTCGGCGAGCTGCGTCAGGTCGCGTGCTGGGCCACGCCGCCGGCCACGCTCACCATCGGCCCGGCCGCCCTCGCGGTAACGAACCGGCGAGCGCCCCACGTGGCCGCCATCATCGCCGCCGCGCTCACCGCCACCGGCTTGCCCGGCGCACCGGCCGCTACCTCACCCACACCGCGACCACCAACAGCTACCACCAGATCCAGGCCACCCCACGCGCGACGAGATCACCGCGGCCCCGACCGCTACCGCAGCCACCGCAGTGCGGCGTCGGCGCTGTCCATCGGGCTGGTGTTGAAGGCGATGGCCGCGCCAGGCGCATGCCGGCGGACCAGGTTGACCACAGTCTCGAAGAACTCGAGCAACGGCTCGTGTTTGCGGATACCGCCTCCGATGACCACGCAGGCGTAATCCTCACGGGTCAGCGCCGCCGCGATCGTTGATTCGGCGCTCGCATCGAGTGCCACCAGGCACAAGTCGGCGTCGACGCCAAGCTCACCGAAACGGTCCTGACCGAGTTTGATCGCGGCCTGGACCGGCTCCGGATCCCAGCCATCGAGTTTGGCGGGATCGACTCCGAGCACCAGTACTCGCCCCTGTGGCATGCGTTCTCCGTCCTCCGGAATGGTCCGTCCGCGTCGAAAGACGTACTCCCGGCGTGCCCCGTCACCGCCGCGGCGCCGTCGGCCGGCAGCGCCGCCTTCCCCATCGTATTGAAGTGCCACCGACAGTGCCCGCAGCATCGATGTGGCGGCCACCAAACGTCCTGAGCGGACGGTGAGTCAGAGCTGCTGACACAATGGCGTTCGGTCAGGGAGCGGCGTCCAGGTGCGCCGGCTGCAAGGCGGAGGAGGTCCCGGTACCGCTGTTGTACCGGGGCCGACGACAACGCCGCAGCTGGCGTGCCTGGGCGACGCGAGCCGAACAGTTATTGTGTCAGCAGCTCTTACTTCACCCGGGCCAGGAACTTCGCGCCCAGCATGACAGCGGGGCCCGAGTCGTTGGCGCCCGCGAGGAAGACGACGAAGGCGATGTCGTCGCGATAGCCGACGAACCAGCCGTTGGCCTCGGCGCCGGAGCCGAACTGTGCGGTGCCCGTCTTGCCGTAGACGGGGCCGGAGCCGGCCAGACCGGTAGCCGTGCCGGCGGTGACGACCTCCCGCATCATCCTCCGCACCGAGTTCAGCACACTGGCGGGCGGCGCGGAGTAACCGGTGGCGACGCTGGTGTCGGCGTCCTGCCACAGCTGCGGGGTCACCGGGTGGCCCGCCGCCACGGTCGCCGCCATCAGAGCCTCCCCGAACGGGCTGACCTGCACCTTGCCCTGGCCGATGCCGTCTTCGACCTGCTCATCGGGATCGGCCGCCGGGATGACCTTCCCGGTCTGGGTGGCCAGGCCGGGGATGTCGAAGTCGGCGTTCAGGCCGTACTGCGTGGCGGCCTTGGCCAACCCGTCGGTCTGCAGCCGCGACGCAAGCTGCGCGAACGTGGTGTTGCACGATCTCGCGAACGCCCGGTGCAGCGTGGTCGTGCCGAGATCGAAGCCCTCATTGGAGATCGTGCGGGTGCCGATGCGCTCGGTCAGCGGGCAGAGCACCTGGGAGTCCTCGGTCGCGATCCGGTTCTCCAGGGCGGCCGTCGCTGTCACGATCTTGAACGTCGAGCCCGGCGCGTACAGCCCGCTGAACGGCGACGAGGTGCTGCGCGCGTTCTGTGCGACGGCCAGCAGGCCCCCGTCCGACGGCCGCAGCGCCACGATCACCGCATCGCCGTTGTAGGCGTCCACCACCGACTGGGCGGCCGACTGCACGGCGGTGCTCAGCGTGGACCTCACCGGCTTCGCATCGCCACTGGTGCTGCCGAACAACGTGTCCAGGACGTCGCCCGCGGCGTCAACGCGTTGGACGGCGAAGGCTGCCGACGAGCTGGCCGGCACTCGCCCGACGAGCGCCGATTGCAGGAGCGAGAAGGTCGTGTCGGCCAGGTGCGTGCCGCCGGCACCCGTGATCACGAGCGGCTTGCCGTCCCGGTCGACCACGGCGGGATGGTCTGCCGCGACGGTGGTGATCACCAGCCGCTGCCCGGCCCGCAGTTTCGGGTACAGCACGGCGGGCGTCCAGTGCACGCGCCAGTTCCGCGCGGTCGTCCGCACCATGTCGAACGTGCCGTCATAGGACCACACCCGCCCCGCACCGAGCGTCCAGGTCGCCGTGTAGGCGGCCGATGCCGTGTTCGCGGCCGCTGTGCCGACGTGCCCCAATTTGGTCTGGACCTCGGCAGGATGCAGGGCGTCCCAGGCCTCGCCGAGTGCGGCCGCCGAGGCGTCCGGGTCGTCGGTGAACAGACTGGCTCCGACGGTATCGCCCGTTGCGAACGCCTGTAGGTACTGCTGCGCGGCCGATGCCGGGTTGGTCGCCGAGGGACCTGCCAGCACGGACGCACTCGGCCCGGCCGTGGCCGAAGCCGCCGGGGCCGGGTTACCGCCCCTGAGTGTCACCACGCCGGCCACCACGATCGCGACCATGGCCACGACGGCGCCGATCAGGACACCTCTCTTGCCCGCAGGACTCATCGACGCTCTCCCCAGCTCGATGGGGCATTCGCGCACCCGGCCCCAGCTTGCCCATCGCGGACGGACCCGGGGTGTTACTGGTGGAAATTCAACCTGTTGGTCTCGCCGTTGCTGGTTCGTCGTCGGGCAACCCGCCGTCGGCAGCATCATCTTCAATGATCACTGAAGTAGCAGTGGTTGACACTCGACATCCACAGGGGCTCCTCCGCAGCCATCAGGAGATCGGCGGCACGCGCGTGGACATGTTCTTGTATGCCGCGCTCAGGCCGACCGCTTAGCTCCCGGCCGAAGTCCGCATCCCACCCTGCTCAGCTGACCGTGATACCGGCCGGCGGCTACCGTGTGGCATGGCCGCCGACGAGTCGGACCTCATGGTGTTCCTGCGGACCACCGGCCGAGGCGGCTCCGGCTCCCCCGGGCCGGGGGCCCGGCAGCAACGGATCCTGCGCGTTCTCGAACGCCACGCCGCGACGGAACAGGTCGGCGACCACACCACCTGAACAGGGCGAACGCGGCGGCGTCCAGCACGGACCGGCCTTGCGTGGTCAGATGCCTGATGTGGATGGCCGCCCGATGCCGGCGTCGTGTCGATCCGCGGCCGCCCCGTTCGACCTTGGGGTGAGAGGGTCGAGAGGCGGCCCCCGAGATCAGAGGAGATCGACGATGGCGAAGTACATGCTGATCATGCGGGGCACGGACGAGTCCGTCGCGAAGATGATGGAGACGCCGTTCGAGCAGATGCTCGAGACGGTGGGCCGGTTCAACGAGGAGCTGATCCGGGCCGGCGTGCTGGTCGCCGCCGAGGGCCTGGACGACCCGGGCCAGGGCGTGGTGGTCGACTTCAGCGGCGAGACGCCGGTGGTCACCGACGGCCCGTACGGCGAGACGAAGGAGCTGTTCGGCGGCTTCTACCTGATCGACGTGGCCTCGAAGGAGGAGGCGGTCGAGTGGGCCAAGCGGATCCCGGCGATGGCCGGCTCGAAGTGCGAGATCCGCCGGGTGCCGGGCATCGACGAGTTCCCGCAGGACAACGAGTGGATCGTCAAGGAGCGGGCGTGGCGCGAGCGGACCGGCCAGCTCTGATGCCCGCGGCCACCGACGGCCCGCCGCGCACCGAGGCGGCGCGGCGGGCCGTCGAGGCCGTCTGGCGGATCGAGTCCGCCCGGATCGTCGGTGCGCTGGCCCGCTACACCGGGGACTTCGGGCTCGCCGAGGACGTCGCGCAGGAGGCGGTGGCGGAGGCGCTCGTCACCTGGTCGCGCGACGGTGCGCCGGCGAACCCGGTGGGCTGGCTGCTCGCGACCGCGCGGCGGCGCGCCATCGACAGCTTCCGCCGCCGGTCGGCGCTCGACGAGCGGTACGCCATGCTCGCCGGCCAGCTCGCCGAGGGCGAGGCGAGTTCGGGCGCGGCGCTCCCGCCGGACCGGTCGGACGACCTGCCGTGGGATCCCGACCGGGTCGACGACGACGTCCTCGCGCTGATGTTCGTGGCCTGCCATCCGGTGCTCTCGCCCGAGGCCCGGGTGGCGCTGACGCTGCGCGCGGTCGGCGGCCTGGCCAGCGAGGAGATCGCCCGGGCGTTCCTCGTGCCGGTGCCGACGGTCCAGGCGCGGATCACCCGGGCGAAGAAGACGATCGCCGCGGCCGGGGTGCCGTTCGAGCTGCCGCCGGCCGAGGAGCGGCGCGAGCGGCTCGGCGGTGTGCTGAGCGTGCTGTACGTGATCTTCACCGAGGGTTCGACGGCGACGGCCGGTGACCGACCTGCTGCGCCCCGATCTCGCGTACGAGGCGATCCGGCTGGCCCGGATGCTGGCCGCGCTGCTGCCCGACGAGCCGGAGGTGTACGGGCTGCTCGCCCTGTTCGAGCTCACCGCCGCGCGCTTTCCCGGCCCGCACCGGGCCGGACGGCGAGGCGGTGCTCCTGGAGGACCAGGACCGGCGGCTGTGGGACCGGTCGGCGATCCGCCGCGGTCTGGCCGCGCTCGGCCGGGCCTCGGCCGCTCGGGCGCGGCCTCGGACCGTACGGGCTGCAGGCGGCGATCGCCGCCTGCCACGCGTCGGCGCCCTCGGTGCGCGGAGACCGACTGGGAGCGCGTCGTGCTCCTCTACGAGGCGCTCGGCCGGGTGGCGCCGTCGCCCGTCGTCGAGCTCAACCGGGCCGTCGCCGTCGCGATGGCGAACGGACCGCGGCAGGCGCTGTCCATCGTGGACGAGCTGGTCGCCACCGACCGGCTGTCGGGGTCCCACCTGCTGCCGAGCGTGCGCGGCGAGCTGCTCGCCCGGCTCGGCCGGACCGCCGAGGCGCGGGCCGAGCTGGAACTCGCCGCCCGGCTGTGCCGCAACGTCCGCGAGCGGTCGGTGCTGCTGCGCAAGGCGGCCGCGCTGGAGTGATCCGAAGGACCGCGAGGCCTCGATCGGGGTCGGGTGGGGTACGCACCCGGGAGGCGGTGACCGCGGCGAGGTGTTGGGTCGTCGGTCGTCCGCTCTGGCATCATAGGCAAGCGGAACCGCGTTCCTGTAGCGATAGGGAACGCAGTTCCGTTTGTCGATCAGGGCGGGAGGGACGCGCGGTGGCCGACACCGACGGGCGACCAGGGCCGGCGCCCTCGCGTAAGCGGGCCGACGCCCGGCGCAACGAGCAGACGCTGCTCGACGCCGCCGCCGCCATCTTCGTCACGTCAGGCGTCGAAGCGCCGGTACGCGACATCGCCGCCAAGGCCGGTGTCGGGACGGGCACGATCTACCGCCACTTCCCGACCCGAGCCGACCTCATCGTGGCCGTCTACCGCCACCAGGTCGAGGCGTGCGCCGAAGCCGGTCCGGCCCTGCTGGCGGACAGCGACACGCCACACGCCGCGCTGGCTCGGTGGATCAACCTCTTCGTCGATTTCCTGGTGACCAAACACGGCCTCGCCTCGGTGCTGCAGTCCGGCAACACCGACTTCGACACCCTGCACGCCTACTTCCTCGACCGACTCGTCCCCGTGTGCACCCAGCTGCTCGACGCGGCCGCCGAGGCAGGCGAGATCCGCTCCGACCGGACTGCCTACGAACTGATGCGCGGCATCGGCAACCTGTGCATCGGTGCCGACAACGACACGGGCTACGACGCGCGCCACATGGTCGAGCTGGTCATCGCAGGACTGCGCCTGCCGCACTGACAAGCCGGCCACGCGTCACGGTCACATGTTCTGGGCGGCGTGGCCGCACTGGTAGACGACCGCCGAGGCGAGGGTGTGGCAGACCTCGCAGCTGCTGGTCGGCCTGTCACGGCGGCCCCAGAAGGAATGGGTGGCCCCGCACAGCGCGGTGATGCGATCGCCTGGCTGCGGGTTCGGAGTGCACAGGGGGCAGTAGGCATGGGCGACGCGTTCGACGGCGGTGGGCGTGGACCCGCGTCCTTCGACCTCGGCAGTAATGGGATCCTCCTTGCTCTCGGCGGCAACGCGCCGACCTTCGGATACCCCGGGTGGCGCAGCCACAACCGCACGGCCGACGCCGATCGGGCGGTCTCATCGGCGTAGGAGCTGGGTGATCGCCGCGGTGACCGCTGCCGGGGATTCCTCGGCCATGAAGTGGCCCAGCGCGAGGGTCCGATGGTCGAGGTCGGGTGCCCACGTGCGCCAGATCGCTTCGGCGTCGTAGCCGAGTGCGCCACCCCAGTCCTGCTGGATGACGGTGACCGGCATCGTCAGGACGCGCTCGTCGGCGCGGTCGGCGCGGTCGTGTGCCAGGTCGATGCCTGCCGAGGCGCGGTAGTCGGCGACGATGGAGTCGACGGCGGCGGCGCTGGCGCGCAGGTACTCGGCTCGCACGTCGGCGGGGATGGCGGCGCGGTCGAGGCACCACGCGTCCAGGAAGTGGCCGAAGAAGTCGTCGGCGCCGGCGCGGATCATTCGTTCTGGCAGTCCGGGTGGCTGAGCCATCAGATACAGGTGGAACGCGACGGCGGCGGTACTGCCGTGCAGGATGTCCCACATGTCCAGGGTCGGCAGCACGTCGAGGCTGGCCAGGTGGGTGACGTGGTCGGGGTGGTCGAGGCCGGCGCGGATCGCGACCAGCGCGCCGCGGTCGTGACCGACGAGCGCGAACCGTTCGTGGCCGAAGTGGGCGGCCAGTGTCACGACGTCGGTGCCCATCGCCCGCTTCGAATAGGTGTCCTCGCTTGTCGCGGCCGGCTTGTCACTGGCGCCGTAGCCGCGCAGGTCCGGGCAGATCACGGTGTGCCGCCGCGCGAGGACGGGCCCTACGTGTCGCCACATCAGGTGGGTCTGCGGGAACCCGTGCAGCAGTACCACCGGGGACCCACTGCCTGCGACGGCGACGTTCAGGCTCACATCGCCGGTGACCGGGACGGTGTGGTAGGCGAAGCCAGGGATGGTGGGTGTCATGTGCGCGCTTTCTCTAGGCTGACTGGGTGTGGTGTCCAGGCTGGCGGCAGCGAGTGAGCAACTGATGAGCGCCGCTTCCGGCCGGGTCCGCCTGGGGGTACTCGGGCCGCTCAGCGCGTGGGCCCCCGACGGCGCACGTCTGGCGCTGCCCGGACCACGGCACCGCGAGCTGCTCGCGCGGCTGGTCGTCGCACGGGGACGGGTGCTACCGGTCAGCGTCCTCGTCGACGATCTGTGGGACGACCCACCTGCGGGAGCCGTCGCGGCCGTCCGTACCTTCGTCGCGGCCTTGCGTCGCGCTCTCGAACCCGGCCGCGCGCCCCGCTCACCGTCCCGGATCGTGACGACCGAGGGCACCGGATACCGCGTTCAGGCGCAACGTCCCGACGTCGACGCATGGGAGTTCGAGGACCACGTCCGCGCGGCACCGAACCTGCCGTGGGCGCGCCGGATCGAGTGCCTTGAGACAGCACTGGCGATGTGGCGAGGACCGGCGTTCGGCGACTTCACAGCGAAGCCATGGGCAGCAGGCGAGGCCGCGCGACTGACCGAGTTGCGCCTGACCGCGGTGGAACTGCTCGCGGCGGCGCGGCTGCGGCACGGGCGGCCCGCGGAGGCGGTCGCCGACCTGGCAGCCCACCTGCATGACCATCCAGGCCGGGAACAGGCGTGGCTGCTGCAGGCCCGCGCGCTCGAACGTGCCGGCCGCACCGAGGACGCGCTCGCCCTGCTCCGTCGGGCACGGACCCGGCTGGTCACCGAGTTCGGGCTGAACCCGACGGCCCGCCTCGCGCGGATGGAGCAGGAGATCCTGCGTGCCAACGGTTCCCCTGCGCCCGAGCACCAGCTGTGGCGCGACACCGCCGCCGCGTACGCCGATGCGGGCCCCCGAAGTCTGCTCGCCGCATCGGCCGACTTGCTGCGTGGGCTCGCGGTCACCGACGCCGCCGGGCTGACCCTGGCCCAGTCGGGACGAGCCACCGCCGTGGACCAGCTCCAGTCCCTGCAGGACCCCGAGCTGACCGCCCAGGTCCTCACCCGGCTTGAGGTACCGGGTGTGTGGGCATCCCCGGATGACCCGGCCCGGTCGGCTCAGACCGTCAGCGCGGCGCGCTCGTGCCTGGCAGAGTTGGGCAACGAGGCCGGCCCTACCCTGCGAGCCCGGCTGCTCGCTCTCGTCGGTATCGAGTCCCGAGGCACCCGTGGCACTGCCGGCCTCGACGCGGCCCGGCGATCCGAGGCGCTGGCCCGCGAACTCGGCGACCCGGCCATCCTCGTGCCGGCGCTCAACGCCCAGTTCCTCCAGTCCTTCCACACCATCGGCCGCCGGCGCGACCGCGCCGCCATGGGCGACGAACTCGTCACTGTCTCCCACCGCCACGACCTGCCCACCTACGAGATCCTCGGGCATCTCGTCGCCCTCCAGGCCGCGACCGCCGCCAACGACGTGAGCCTCGCCGACCGCCACGCCGCCGCGGCCGACCACCTCGGCACCCGGCACGAACGGGACCTCGTCGGCGTCTTCACCACCTGGTACCACGCGCTACGGACCACGCTGACCAACCAGGACGGACCCGCCGTCGAGGCCGGCTACGAGCGCGCGATCGCCACCCTGTCCGGCTGCGGGATGCCGGGAGTCAGCCGCGGGCTGGCACCGCTGACCAGGCTCTGCCTCCGCCTGCGTCACAACGCACGACTCGCCGACCTCTGTGACGCCGACTTCGGACCGAACACTCCCTATGTCAGCCCCCTGCTCGCAGCCGAGGCCGGCGATGCGGACGCCGCCCGAGATCTGCTGCGTGCCGCTCCCGCTCCCCCGCCCGACCACCTCGTCGAGCTGCGGTGGGCCCTCCTGGGCGAGGCCGCCCTGCGGGTCGGAGACGCCCGTACCGGCCGCGCTGTCCGCCAGGCACTCGCCCCGGCCGCCGGAGAACTCATCGGAGCGGGCACCGGCATGCTCAGCCTCGGGCCGACGACCACGCTGCTGGCCCGGCTCACGGCAGCGTGCTGAGGTCTGGTGACCGCTCGGGTCAGTCGAGTCCGACCACGCCGTCCTTGACGGTGAAGTCCTGGGCCGTCAGCGGTCGCGTCGCAGGCCCGGCCTTGACCGAGCCGTCGACGATGCTGAACTTGGCGCCGTGGCACGGACACTGGATCAGGCCTGCCGCCACCTTGTTGACGGTGCAGCCCTGGTGGGTGCACGACGAGCTGAAGCACTTGAACGTGCCTGCTGTCGGCTGAGTGACCACGACGCCGTGAGTCGCGTAGACCACGCCGCCGCCGACCGGGATCGCCGATGTCTTGGTCACCACGATCGCCGGGAACGAGTCCGCGGACGTGTCGGCGGTCGCGGTGCCGGGCGTGGTTGTGGGCGCGGTAGTGGTCGTGGTCGTGGCGGTCGCGGGCGTGGCTGAAGGCGAGGTGGCGGCCACAGATCCGGGCGCGGGTCCTGACGCCTTCGGGGTGGACGTGCTGCATGCCGCCAGGCCCACTCCCGCGGCGACCACCGTGCCCGCGATCGCCGCGCCGCGCACCCACTGGCGGCGGCTGAGCTGACCGTCAGACGGCTCCTGCTCGCCGGCGCCCGCGCCCTCCGGTTCGGCGCTGCCGGTCGCGTTCGATGGCACGGCCGGTCCCGCACAGCGTGCTGTTGTCATGACGAACTCCTCGAATTGTGGCCGAGTAGCCGAACGGGTTCAGCGTCGGCGACGCCCGACTACTCCAGTCAGCTGTCCAGCACGATATGGCTGTTCCGCACCGTGATCCGCTCGGTCGGCAGTGGTCGCGGCGCCGACCCTGCCGTGGCCGATTCATGCACGATGTTATACATGCTCCGGTGCCGCGGGCACGTCATTCTCCGTGTCGCTATTTTGTTGTTGGCAGCCTGGGGACCTGGGCGGTCCGACGACGTGCGCTTCGGCGAAGAAGCACACAGACACCTCGCCATGAAAAGGCCGAAAATTGGGGGTTCGCTCCCGCCGAATCGGGGTGGTCGACATTTCTGCACAAAGCGTCAGGCCGTTGGTTCGCGGTGTCGACGGCGGTACGCGGCCGGCGTCAGGCCGAGTTCCGGCTGGCAGGCCCGCCAAGACCGGTCTGCCCGACACGCTCGTGCTGGCGTTCTACTCCGTTGTGGACGGCGACCAGATCAGTAGGCTGATCATCGTCGGCGACAAGCCCGGTGGCCGAGCCACAGTCCACGTCGGCGAAACCAGGACAGGATCCGCAAGACGATGCCCACCGCGGAAGAACTGATCAGTGTCGCCGGCATCAGGCATCTGGCGAAGATCCTGCGGGCCACCGCGCCCGGTCACGGCAACTGGCGACACACTGCCGCGAGTGCCTCGGCGCTGGGCCCACTCGGGGCTCAGCGAGCGGGCCCGCGCGGTGCGGGACGCCATCCTGGCCGACGAACCGGGCGGCCACCACGCGCTCGCCGTGGTCGTCCGCGTCGCGCTGGGGTCGCCCGCGTTGTCCGGTTGGATGGTGTGGCCGGTCGCCGAGGCCGTGGCCAGCACAGCCACCGAGTCTGCGCGGCCCGCTGACTTCGACGACGGCCTGGCCCTGCTCGCCGCGCTCACCCCGCGGTCGACCGGCGAGTTCGCCATCCGGACGTTCCTGAACACCGACCTCGACCGCACCCTCGGCGTGGTCGCGACGTGGATCAAGGACGACGATCCGGCGGTGCGGCGATTGGCCGGTGAGCGCACTCGCCCACGGTTGCCGTGGGCGAAGCGGGTCCCGGAACCGGCCCGTCGGCCGGCCGCGACGCTGCCCCTGCTCGACCTGCCCTACCGGGATCCGTCGGATTTCGTGCGCAGGTCGGTGGCCAACCATCTCAGGCGACATCTCCCGGCTGGACCCGGCCGTCGCGGTCGGGGCGGCGACGCGCTGGTCGGCGGCGCCCGACGACCACACCGCAGGCCTGGTTGGACACTTGGACACTCGATGCGCACGCTCGTCAAGCAGGGCAGTCCGGAAGCCTTGGCGCTGCTGGGTTTGCGTGGTGATCGGGAGACGCTCCGCGTCGTCGGGCCAACACCGCGGGCGAAGACCGTCGCCGTCGGGCACGACCTGACGTTCGACGCGCGGGTCACCAACACGGCGGACGAGCCGGTGACGCCGGCGATCGACTACGTGATCCACTACCTCAAGGCGAACGGCGCATCGGCACCTCGCGTGTTCACGTTGGCGAAGCGCACGCTGGCCGCCGCCGAAACGGTGGACATCGCGCGCCGCCAGTCGTTCCGACCGGTCAGCACCCGCCGTCTCCATCCCGGCGCGCACGCGCTCGTCCAGATCAACGGGCATCGCTTCGGCCACGCGGACTTCACGCTCAGGGGGTGAACGAGGCCGCCCGGCTCAGCTGATCTCGTCGGCCGAGGTGCGCCCCGCGGCGATCGTGCGGTCGAGGAAGTCGGCGATCGTGTCGAGTTCCTCGTCGGTGTAGCGATCGCAGATCGTGGTCATCCGGGTGTTCATCTCGCCGAAGACCTCGTACAGATCGCGCTGCCGGCGCGGTGTGCTCGCGATGACCACGGCGCGACGGTCGTCCTCGGCCCGCTCTCGTTCGATCCAGCCGCCCGCTTCGAGGCGATTGAGGATCCCGGTCATCGTGGCCGCGTGGACGCCCACCCGCCCGGCCAGGGCAGTGGGGCTGATCGGTCCATGCCGCGCGATGACGTCCAGGCAGTCGAAGTCGAGATCCTTCAGCTCGACACGCTTGCCGACACGGTGGTTGAGCACGGCGAGCTCGATGCGTACATCGCGCAGCGCGCCCAGCACCGCGGTCATCTTGCGCCGGCGCTCGCGGCTGGTCACTGCTCGGTCCTCCCGACACTTACTATGAATCTCATATAGTATCGGTCTCATAGTAACCGGTTGGACGCCGGTACGCCGATGTGGAAGGAGCAACCGTGCGCATCACCATCTTCGGCGCCAACGGCCCCACCGGGCGCCTGCTCACCGCGCAGGCCGTGGCCGCCGGGCACGACACACTCGCGGTGACCCGCCGGCCGGACGCGTTCCCGCTGCGGGACTCTCGCCTGCGGGTATTCGGCGGCGACGTGCTCGACCGGACAGCGGTCGACGGTGCGGTCGAAGGCAGCGACGCGGTGCTCTCGGCGCTCGGCGTGCCGTTCGGGAAGGCGCCCGTCACGGTGTACTCACGCGGCGCCGGGCACCTGCTCGACGCGATGAAGCGGCACGCCGTGCCTCGGCTGGTGGTGCTCAGTTCCGGCGCCGTGACGGGGGAAGACGAACCGACAGGAGGGTTCCTGTTCAACCGCGTCCTGCAGCCCTACCTCATGAACAAGATCGGCAAGACCGTCTACGACGACATGCGACGCATGGAGGAGCTCGTCTCGTCCAGCGACGTGGACTGGACGATCCTGCGCCCCTCCGGCCTCTACCAGCTGCCCGCGATCACCCACTACTCGATCACCGAGGAACGCGGCCCCGGCCGGTTCACCGCCCGCGTCGACCTCGCCGACGCGATGCTCCGCCAACTCGACGATCCGCGCTTCTGCGGCAAGATCGGGCACGTCATCACCACCGCCGACAACCCCAGCCTGCTGTCGATGATGCTGCGCGAAGCCCGCGGAAAGTAGTCAGCCAACGCGGTCCTGGGGCACCGCCCCGCGCACCGGCGGTGCCCCAGCGGACTCGCTCGCGGTTGTGCTACGCGCCTCGGACGACCTCGTAGGTGATGCGGCTGAGGTGGTGACCGACGGCCTTGGCGTCGAGACGGCGTAGGGACTTCTTGTCGCTGGTCTCGCCGAAGAGGCGCTCGCCTGCCCCGAGCACGACCGGGAAGACGATCAGCCGCAGCTCGTCGACCAGATCGTGCTCCATCAGCGTGCGGACGAGCGGGCGGCTGGCGTAGACGACGATGTCGCCGCCGAGTTCCTGCCGCAGCCTCGTGACCTCCTCGACGACCTCGCCCTTGAGGACCGTCGAGTTGGCCCACACCGGGTCGGTCAGAGTGGCGGACACCACGTACTTGGGGAGGCTGTTCAACCTGTCCGCCCAGTCGCCCTTCAGGGCTCCCCAGCGCGCCCCGAAGTACGCGTCGGTCCGCCGGCCCAGCAGCAGAGCCTCCGCACCCAGTGCCTCGGCGAACTCGACCTCGGCCCACGCTCCGCGATCCTCGCCCATGTACTGCTCGAACCAGCCGCCGTGCTGGAAGCCCTCCTCGCCGGTCGGGTCCTCGACGACTCCGTCAAGCGAGACGTTCTCACTGATCACGATCTTGCCCATCGCGGTTCTCCACATCGTTGGCATTGTCGGCTGTCACCGATGCAGACACCGCGGCGCGGCGAAACTGGGCGCTCGCAGAGCGCGGCCGTCCAGGCCGAACGCAGTCACGTGTCACGCAGCCCGGAAGTGCCGGCCGATCCGTCGACGCCACCGGGGTGGCTGGACGGCCACCTCGCGATGTCCACGATCGAGTCGCCCGAATGCGACAAGGATCCGACAAGCGTGCACCCGCAGACTCATCGGCAGTGCCCTTGGGGTGGCACGACCGATGACTCCGCGCGCGCACGACGCTGCGTGACCGGACCGACCACGTTCCGTCACGGTAGCCCAGTTCGCACCCGAACTTTCCCCTACATCCGGGCGCGCGGGCGGCCACGGGGCAGCGCGGCACGATAGACCGTTGTCCATGCGCCCCGGCCTGCGAGATCGACACGACGATCTGTGGCGGTTCACGCTGTTGGACAGTGTCAGCGCGCGTCGGCACGACACCGACATCGTGCTCGGCCCGCCACAGCGTCGAGCTGTCCTCGCCGTGCTGCTGATCGACGCCGGGCGCACCGTCGGCACCGAACAACTGATCGACGCGGTGTGGGGCGACCGGCCACCGGGCAAGGCGACGGCGACGCTGCAGGTCCACGTGTCCGCGCTGCGGCGCGCACTGGAGTCCGACCGCAGGCCGCACGAGCCCAGCCGGATCATCAAGTCGGTCGACCGTGGCTATCTCGTCGATCCCGACGACATCGAGCTGGACGTCTTCCGCTTCCGGCGGGAGATCGGCGAGTCCGATCATGCCTGCACGCGGGGCGACCTGGTGCGGGCGATCGACCTGCTCCGCTCGGCGCTGGCCGTCTTCCACACCGCGGCCCTGCCGGGCGTGCCAGGACCGTTCGCCGCCCGGCAGCGCGACAAGCTCGCCGAGCAGCGCCTCGCCGCGTACCTCGATCTGGTGGAACTCGACCTGCTCAACCAGCCCGACACGATCGTCGACCACGATCTCACGTCACTTCTGGCCGCGCACCCGTACCACGAACGGCTGCTCGCGACGCACATCCGCCTGCTGCACCACAACGGCAGGCGTGCGGACGCACTGGCCGCGTACACCCTCGCGCGACGGACACTGATCACCGATCTCGGTGTGGAACCGGGCGCCGAGTTGCGCCGCCTGCAGCAGCGGCTGCTGGCCGGCGACACCGGCGGTCCGGTGACCGCGCCCCGGCTGGTGGTCGGGCAGCGCCCGGTGACCGCCGCCGAACCAGAGCTGGGTCGCCCACCCCGGCAACCGTGGTTGTTGGGCCAGGATGGGGTGCTGGCCGAACTGATAGACGCCCTGACCACGCCGGTCGGCCGCAACGCACCTGTAGTGGTGCTGCACGGCATCGCCGGCCTGGGCAAGACCGCGACAGCGGTGTGGGCGGCCCAGGAAACGACCGACCGATTTCCGGGCGGTCGCTTCTTCCTACCGGCCGACGCGGACCCTGAACACAGCACCGCGGTGTTGCGCAGGGTGGAACGCGCTAGAGGGGCACTGCTGATCATCGACGACGTCACGCCGGCCGCCGATGTGCGGCCCGAGCTGCCAGCCAGCCCGGACGTGACAGTGTTGATCACCAGTCGGTCCCGTTGCAGGCTGCTACCACTGGCACGGCGGATCGGGGTTCCGCCGCTGCGACCGGACAGTGCGGGAGAACTGTTCCGGATGGTGGTCGGGGGGCAGCGCTGTGACCGGGAACCGGACGCGGTGCAGCGTTTGGTGTCCGCGTCGGCCGGTATCCCGAGTGTGTTGTTGTCACTGGCGGATTTGCTGTCCAGACGGCCGGAGTGGTCGATCGCCGACTACGCCGACCGCCTCGCCGACGACAACGGCGACTGGTCGCTGAACATGCATCTGCGGCCACTGTTCGACCGCGGATACGCGGAACTGGACCAGTTGCAGGCCAAGGTGTTCCGGATGGCGGCGCTGTCGCGGGACCGGCCACCGACGGCCGCCTCGATAGCGGCGATGACCACCTGGCCGGTGCAGCGGGTCGAGTTGTTGCTGGAGGACCTGGTCGACCGGAACATGCTGACAGGGCTGGCACCCGGCGAGTACGGGTTCCCGCCGCTGCTGCACCGCTACGGCCTGGCACGAGCCTTGCGGATCGAGACGGCCGACGAACTGGCCACCGCCCGGCACCGGCTGGCCACGCATCTGGCTGCGACGACGGCCGCCCCGACGGGGCACAGGTCGGACGCCGCGTGAACGGTCAGGCGGTGTCCGAGCGCTGGTCGCCGTACTCGCGCACCAGGGCGACCCGCGAGCGCAGGCCGGTGCGCCGGTACAGCCGGGTCAGCCGCGCCTCGATCGCCTTCTCCCCCACACCCAGAGCGGCCGCCGCCTCCTGGTTGGTCGCACCGGCCGCGATGAGCTCGATCAGTCGCCGATCCGACTCGCCGATCGTCTCGACGACCCGGGTGGACATGCGTTGCGCCGTCATGCGTTCCGCCGCTCGCCGCTGCCAGTCCGCCGCGCCCAGCCTGCGGAACTCGGCATGCGCGGTGCGCAGGGCGTCCAGTCGGCCAAGGTCGGCCTCGTGAAAACGTACTCGCGCGGCCAAGAACGGGTCGCCGTAACGGTGCGCCAACTGCGCCGCCGAGCGCACCGTGTGCTCGTCCGGCCGGACGGCCAGCCTGCTGACCAGCCAGTACAGCGTCGCCTGCACGGTCGACACCCGAGCGGCAAGCCTGCCGAGTTCACGGCTGACCGCCTGGGCGGCCGCGGTGTCGCCGGTGGCGACACAGGCGTCCACCCACCGAGCCAGCACGAGTTCACGGCCGGTCAGATAACCCAGCGTGCGGCAGCGCTGGTCGGTCGCGCGCAGTTCCTCGATCGCGTCGGCCGGCTCGCCGCGGGCCAGCAGCAGACCGGCGTGCGCCCAGGCGATGACGTGTCCGAACAACTGCTCGGCGGACACGCCGCTCAGCAACGGCTCCGCCTCGCCGGGCTGCCCCTGGCGGACCAGTGCCTCCGCGGCGAGAGCCCGCAGCAAACCGTCCACATAGGTCTGTTCGGCGGCGTCGGCCGCGTTCTGTTCATGGAGCTCCACGATGGCGGGCCAACGGCCATCGCGCAGCGCGTCCGCGGCGGCCGACAGCCTGGCCAGCGACGGCGGCGGCTTGCGCCTTGCCGCCGGGCTGGGCATCGTGCCGGGCATGACGGCCCGCTCGGAGTTGTAGAGGTCTCCCCAGGCCAGTGCCGTGCGCACAGTGTCGACCTGATCGGGGGTCAGCGGCGAGAGCGCGGCGTCGGCGTGCTGTTCGGCGTCGCGCCACCGGCCGCCGTCGGCACCGATGGCGGCCAGCATGCGCACCCCGGTGACCAGTGCGATCCGCTGCTCACGGCTCGCAGGCCGCAGCGCGGACAACACTCCGAGCGCTGTGTCGAACCGTTCCCGCAGCAGCAGAATGCGGGCCTGCTGCATGCCGTCGGGCACCGACCGGGCGGTCTGGCCGTCCTCAGTGGCCACGCCCAGGGCGGCGTCGTGATCGCCGATGCGCAGCAGCGAGTTGATCAGCGTGGTGCGCGCGTCCAGCGAGTCCTGCTCGGGCAGCAGGTCCAGCGCACGCCGGGCGGCCTGCGCGGCCTCCGGGAAACGCGCCAGGTCGTAGAGCGCGCGGGCGGCCACCACGGTGACGCGGGCCTCGACGTGCTCGTCGAGCGGCGACGCGGCGAGCAGCGCGGCGCACCACCGTTGCGCACGGCGCGGATCGGTCGGCGCGATGCGTTCCGCGAACTCCGCCAGTTCGGCCTGGCCGAGCGTCGCGTCGGCCCCGACGATGTGCTCGGCCAGCGTCCGGTAGTCGACGGGTACACCACGGTCTCGATCGGCGAGCATCGATTCCGCCACACTGCTATGCAGACTGCGCACCTGGCCGGGATCGGCGGTGGCGGCGACACTCTCACCGACCAACGGAACGGCGAACGTCAGTCGACCATCCACAGTGGACGCCAGGACTCCGTCGGCGAGCAATGCCGCGCAGACGGAGCGGACCGTCCGCGCGGGCAGGCCGATCTCGGCCAGCGCGGGCTGCACCTCGGGGAGTCGGGGACCGGCCAGGGCGGCGAGCAGTGCGACACAGCGGCCCGCCTCGGTGTCGGCAGAGGGCAGACCGCGCAACGCGGGCGAGGTCGGATCGAGCACGGCGGTGCGCAGCGCGTTGGGCAGCGCATCGCTGGGGGCGGCGGCATTGGAGGGAGATGCCGCCGCCAGCAGTTCGTGCAACACGCCGGGACGCCCGCCGACACGGCGGGACACGAGCTCGGCGGTCGTCGGGTCGATCCACTTGTCGACCAGTTCGGCGACCGCGGCCGCTGTTTGCGTGGCGCCCCACGCCTGCAGCGGTACCGGGCTGCCGGCGACGTCGGCGAGCCACGGCCAGAACCGGTTCACGCTGAGCACCAACCGGCACCTGCCGGTTGCGGCTGCGCCCAGCACGCCCAGTTGGGACCGGTCCTGCGCCGTGAGCGCGTCGGCGTCGTCGAGCAGCACGGCGATCGGACGGGTCCGGCCGGCCGTGCGCAGCACGTCGGCGGCCGCGTCCGCGACGGTGCGGTCGGTCGTGGCCAGCGCGGCCGTGACCGGGCCGGTCACACCAGGAACGGCAGCACCCAGCGCGGACAGCACCGCCGCGGCGACACCACGCTGTTCGCGGCGAACGGCCTTGCCATCGACCCGCAGCACGATGACGGGGCCGGCGCCGCCTGCGGCCAGCGCGGTCCGCAGCAGGGTCATGGTGGTGTGGCGTCCCGAGCCGGGCGGTCCGACCAGCATCGCGACCGGGCCCGCGGCCAGCAGCGCGGCCACCGGGTCACCTGACCAGTCGTCCGCGCGGGGGGCCGACGGCGGTCGGGTCCTGGCGATCAGTTCCGCGCGCTGGTTGCTGTTGGTCGCCCGCAACAGCCGGCTCACCTGGCGTTTGACGTAGGCCTCGTCGCGACGCAGGACGGCCCCGATATCGGCGTTGCTCAGCCCGGCGGCGACCAGTTCGCCGATGACTTCATCGAGACCGGCGTTGCGGGTGAACGGCGTGGGATCGACGCCGAGAGTGCGGGCGACCGCCGTGGCCCGTACCTGCCAGAGCGTGGCGCGCAGTTCCCCGAAGCCTGCCGCGGCGGTGGTCGCGAGTGCCGCGTCGCCGGTGGTCGCGGCGAGCCGGAGCTGGGCTCTGGCCGTGTCGAACGGCGCCTGACGGGCCTGTGCCTCGGCCAGGTAGGCGGCAGGCGTCTCAGGATCGCCGGGGCCGTCGGTTCGTTCCGCGACGGCCATGGTGGCCTGTAGCCACATCAGCCGGTCGTGGCCCTCGGTGCCCAGTTCGGCGAGGCGATCGGCCGCGGTCTCGGTGTCCCCCGCCTCGGTCAACGCGACCACGTACCGCAGCAGCAACAGGTCCCGGTGGCGTTCCTGCTGGTTGTCCGCCATCCAGGCCAGCACCGAGGCGAGCCGGTCGACGGCGTCGCGGGATCGGCGCAGGAGCATGTCCAGTCCTGCCCTCGCCCACTCGGTCAGCGGCCGTGGGGCTGCCTCGTCCGGTGGCGGGGTGGAGCCGTCCAGCCAACGCCTGGCCAGTTCCGGGCGCACGCGCTGCAACCAGATGTCCGCGGCGAGCGCGGCACTCTCCTCCGCGGTGCACAGCCCGTGCGCGGCAGCGCCGGTGAGGCGGTCGGCGACGGCCAGCTCCAGCACGTCGTCCCAGCGGCCCCGCGACCATGCCCGGAAGGCGGCGTCGGCAGCGATCGCCGGGTGCGCCGGCGCAGCGGTGGACGACGTCGTCGTCGTGGCGTCGGAGGCGAGCAGTTCGGCACGCAGCAGGTCGCACGCCTCGTTGCCGATCGAGCGGGACAACACGTCCAGGTCGGACTGCGCGGCGATCCGGCCCGCGGTGCACAGCACGGCCCGCACCCGTTCGACGAGCGACTCGGCAGGCACCGAGGCGGGCGGCAGCGCCGCGATCGCCGACCAGTTGCCGGTGCGCGCCCAGTGCCGGATCGCGGGCGCGGCAACGTCCTCCGGCGGCAACGGCCCGCACCAGGCCACTACCCGCGCGGCCACGGCGTCGGTGCGGCGTCGGCGCCGGTGTCGGTGTCGGCCACGGCGTCTTCGGTGTCGGCCACGGCGTCAGTGTCGGTGTCGGCCACGGTGTCGGTGTCGGTGTCGGCCACGGTGTCGGTGTCGGTGTCGGTGTCGGTGTCGGTGTCGGTGTCGGCCGTCGGTGTCGGCACCACCGGTGGCCCGCAACGCCCGCAGATCCGCAGGTCGCATCGGGCCGCCGCGCCCGGTGACATGCCCGACCAGCTCGACCAACCGGGTGCCTTTGGGTGACGTGGCCAGCATCCGCGCCTGAAGCTCGGCCCGCCGCCACGGTGCGACCCGCTCGCTCAGCGCGTCGGCCAGCACGGGAATCGTCAGGCGGGTGTCGTCGGCGAGCACCCCGGCCGCGACGAGCGTGGCCACCGCCCGCTGGGCGTCGGCCGGTGCCAGCTCGCACTCCCGCGCCAGTTCGGCCACGGGGCGTGGCCCCGCGACGGCGAGCACCTCCGCGACCTGGGCCGCCGCACCGGGCAGTTCGCCCAGCCGGTCCGGCAACGGATGGTCCG
Source organism: Candidatus Melainabacteria bacterium (assembly GCA_963780635.1). Taxonomy (GTDB): domain Bacteria; phylum Actinomycetota; class Actinomycetes; order Mycobacteriales; family Pseudonocardiaceae; genus DATEPR01. Next base: position 185,127 of record CAWACW010000010.1, on the reverse strand, counting down.
CCGGCAGGCCGAGCCGGTGGCGGGGCGACAGCCATGCTCGCCGGTCGATCACGACGACGGCCTTGTTCGCCAGCGCGTCGGTCAGCACACCGTGCAGTGCCGCCGGGTTGCCACCCGTCTGGGCGAGCAGGTCCGCGGCGAACCGGTCCGACGGCGGCACGCCCAGCACCTCGGTGGCCTGGTCGAGCACACCAGCCAGATCCAGCGCGGACAGCTCGTGGTGTGGCACCTCGGCCAGCGCGGCGGCGAGCGCGGCAGGCACGCGGCCGGCCCAGCCACTGGTCGCCGTGAGCGCGAGCCGGGGCCGATGGTCGGCGCGGGCGCGCAGCAGCCCGGTGAGGATCTCCGCGCCGGCCGGGTCGGCCAACTGCACGTCGTCGACGACCAGCAGCGTGCGCTCGCCGTCGGGGCGCGCCGCGAGCAGTTCCCGCACCTGACGCAGCGCCTGGGCCGGATCCGTCGACCGCCCGTCCGCCCGGCCGGTCAGCAGCCGCACGATCTCCCTGCCCAGCCAGGTCGGTGTGCCTGCGCCGAGGCGGACCGACAGGAAACCCGTCGTCGCGGCCGGTGGCACCGCCGCGATCCGACGGGCCAGCGTGCTCCGCCCGGTACCGACACCACCGGTGATCAGCAGCGCGGCGCCCGCGGGCCCGCTGACCAGGCGGGTGGCAAGCCGGGCAGCGTCAGCCGGGAGTGCGTCGAGCAGGGCCATCGCGTTCCTTACCACCTGGGGTGACGGCGTCTGGGGTTCTCGTCACGACCGGCCAACCCGGCGGGCCTGCCGGTACGTTGCGCCGGCCACGCCGTCGACGACGAGGAAAGCGATCCTAGGTCCGAAATGCCACCGCCGCGTTCGGGAAGCCGATATGCCGCCTCGGTGACAGGTTGTGACAGGTGCCTGGCGACTTCGGCTGCCCACCGAACCCGGGCGCCACCGCATGGTGGTGCCCCCATGGACGTCGCGGCCTGGCCACCCAGATCCAGGACGGTGCGGTCGGCAGGACGGACGCTCGGGACGCTGTACGCATCTCCTACTACGTCGCCTGGCCGAATTCACCATAGTGGGCGACCACCGTTCCAGCGTCGCCCTGGCCGGTGACTCTGCTCGCCCCGCCCTCGTGCCGGCGAAGAAGGCCTACGGTCTCGCGCTGACCGCGCGTATCCATGGTCGCGGGTATCCGGTGCACCATCGCCGGAGAACCGATCAGCCGCGTTACCGCAAAGCCACAGGACAGACCGGGGTCGGCCACCGGCCCCGACCAGCAAGATCCACCGGCATCCTGATCAGCACATCGGCCATTGCGCAGCCCTGGGCAGGTGGCGCGGACTGGTGGGCCTCCTCGACAAGGAGGCCGGCCTGACCTCGGGCAGCGTCCACTGTGGCTGCAGCGGTCGCCCGGTTTGCCGCGCTGCGCCCGCCGAACGTCCCAGCAGGCCGAACCAGGTTCGGCGGGCGCACAGCGGTTGGATCAGCGGGATCCGGTCACGGCCACCGGCGGCCTGGCGAACCCGCCGACCGCCTGCTCGTAGGTATGGGCCACCCGCAACACGGTGGCATCCGCGAACCGCTTACCGATGATCATCAAGCCCGCGGGCAGACCGTCGACCAGCCCGGCGGGCACCGAGCACGCGGGGTGGCCGCTGACGTCGAACGGTGCGGTGTTGCCGATCATCGACAGCGCGGTGTCGAGATAGCCGGCCAGCGAGACGTCAGCGGGCGGGATCTCCCTTGCCGTGTAAGGCAGTGTGGGCATGACGAGGACATCGTGCTCGGCCAGGGCGGCGTCGTAGGCGGCACGCAGCTCACGGGCGAGGTGGCGGGCCATCGCGTAGTACCTGCCACCGCCGACCTCGAACGTGTACCTGCCGGACAACCCGACGAGCTGGACCGTCTTGGACAGTTCCGCGCCGTGTTCACGACGCCCACGGGCGTAGTGGGCGATCAGCTCGGGGTCGTAGAAGTCCTCGACGTTCATGCCATAGGCGTTGCCGTCGATCATCTGGTAGGCGGCGCCCTCGGTCGCGATCACGTTCCACACGTGCATCGCGTCCAGATGCCACGGGATCGACACGTCCGCGACCGTGAGCCCTGCCGAGCGCAACACCTCGACGGCGCCGCGCACGGACTCGTCGACGCCCGCATCCGACACCGGGGTGCCGAACCCTTCACGCACCACGCCCACCCGCAGCCCCGCCGCCGACCTGGCGAGTTCGGCCAGGTAGTCCACCGGTTCGAGCACATCGGGCTGCCGAGGGTCCTGCCCGTCGACCCCCGCCAGCACGGTCAGCATGAGGGCCGCGTCGGCCACCGTCGGGGTGATCGGGCCGAGGTGGTCGATCGTCCGTTCGATCGGGAACGCTCCGGTGTAGGGCACGAGCCCGTGCGTCGGTTTGTGCCCGACGACGCCGCAGAACGCACTCGGAATGCGGACCGACCCGCCCTGGTCGCCGCCCAGCGCGAGATCCACCTCGCCGGTCGCCACGAGGGCACCGCTGCCGCTGGACGAGCCACCCGCGTTGCGCCTGGTGTCCCACGGGTTGCGGACCGGACCCGGCGCGGAGGTGAAACTGCCGCCGGAGAAACACAGGTCCTCGCACACCGACTTGCCGGTGATCGTCGCCCCGGCCGCCAGCAACCGGCGGACCACCACGGCGTCGCGACGGGGCACGAACCCCTCCACCGTGCGCGATCCGTTCATCATCGGCACACCCGCGACCGCGATGTTGTCCTTGACCGCGACGGTGCGCCCGGCGAGGGGGCCTTCGGCCGACTCGTTGATCGACGTCGTGACGTACCACGCACCCAGCCGGTTGTGTTCCGGATCGGGGCTGTCCCAGGACCGTTTCGGCGGCACGGGCGCCGTGCGTTCGTAAAGCCGTTCGACCGCGAGCGACGCCTCGAGCGTGCCCGCCACCGCCGGTGCGAACTCGTCGAGTTCCTCGCCCGACAGGCCGAACCCGAGATGCTCGTTGAGCGCGGCCAGTCGGCCCGCGTCGGGTGGGGGCAGAGATGTCATGGTGTTTGTGCCTCCCTCGCAGCGAGTCCTCACCCTAGGAGAGCCACCGAGACCGTGTCCAGGGTGTTCGCGCACGTGCGACCGTGAGTCGGCGAGGCCGGCCAGGCGGACTCGCTCCGTTGTGCTCGAAGCTCGCCGCCGGCGAATCGGACTCGCTCATCGGTCACATTCCTTCGCCGCCAGGGGTCATACAGCTGACACCTCGAAGCCGTCCGATGTGACAAGGAGACGATCATGCAGGTACGGATGGCCGTGGCGAGTGCCCCATGAGCGCCGACACGACGACCACGGTGACCGAGCTGCCCACGCGGGGCAGGTATCGGATCGCGCCGACCACGAGCACCGCCCGCTTCACCGTCGACATGGTGTTCGGGCTGATCACCTCGCGCGGTGAGATTCCCATCCGCGCAGGATCGGTGGAGATCACCGACGGCTCGGCCAGGGTGACGGCCGAACTGGACCCGGCCGCGATCGCGACCGGCAACCGCAGGCGGGACAAGGACCTGCGCTCGGCCAGGTTCCTCGACGTCGACCGGTTCCCGGCGGTGCGGTTCGTGGGTACGGTGCCGCCGGACCTCACGGCGGCGCCAGGCAGCCTGACCATGCACGGCGACACCGTCGCGACCACAGTGGACATCCGTGCCGTGCGCCGCACGGACAACCGGATCGACGTGGTCGCGACCGCGCGACTGGACCGGTTCGCGTTCGGCGTCACCGCCGCCCGTAGGCTGGTCGGCCGGCACGTGAACGTGGCACTCGCGGTGACGCTGCTCACCGACGACACGACAGACGAAGAAGGAAACCGATGACCGACATGCAGGCTCTTGCCGACCGCGTCGAGATCGAGGCGTTGCGCGGCGAGTACACCGACGCAGGGATGATGGGCGACCTCGACCGCATGGCGTCACTGTTCACACAGGACGGTTCGTGGCGGATACCGCAGATCGGCGTCGATTTCGGCAACAGGGAGGAGATTCGCGCCGGGATCGAGCGGCTGCGGGATACCTGGGAGTACTTCGTGCAAACGACGCATCCGGGCACGATCCAGCTGGCCGGCGACACCGCCGTCGGCCGCGCCTACCTGTGCGAGGTCGGTCGCATGCGCGACGGCAGCTCACACGTGAACTACGCGGTGTTCCACGACCGCTATCAGCGCACCCCGGACGGCTGGAAGTTCGCGGAGCGCGTCTACGAGATCAGATACCTCGACACCACTCCCCTGGCCGGCTCGGCGCCCGACCCGGCGGAGGCGACCGGATAGCCGGCTCGGGATCTGACGTCGGCCGTAATCCGCCCATCCCGCCGCAGGTCAGCAGCTCGGCATATAGTGGATCCAAGAGGGAGGGCACCCCGGGCCCCCGGGTGCGGCTGGATGAACACGGTGGATGACCTGGCAGCAGTAGCGCTGTTCGCCGAGCCCGTGCGGCGCCGGCTGTATGCCTACGTGCGCGACCGCCACAGTCCGGTCGGCAGGGACGAGGCCGCCGAGGCGGCCGGCATCTCGCGCAAGCTCGCCGCGTTCCACTTGGATCGGCTGGCCGACGTCGGCCTGCTCGCGGTGGACTACCGGCGGCTTTCCGGCAAGGCCGGTCCAGGGGCCGGCCGGCCTGCGAAGCTGTACACCGTGTCCCCGCGCCGGTTCGAGGTGACCGTCCCGCAGACCGGCTACGCGCTGGCCGCGGCGATCATGGCCACGGCGCTGTCCCGGCCGGACCTCAACGGCAACGGCCGGGCCGCGGTGGAGCGGGTGGCCACCGAGGTGGGCGAGCGGCTGGGCAGCACTCTGCGCGCCGAACACCGGGGCATCGCCGCCCGTCGGGGCGCTGTCGAGCGCACGCTGGCCGAACTGGGCTTCCAACCGCACCAGCGCGGCTGTGAACTGGTGCTGGGCAACTGCATCTTCGCCGAGCTGGCCGAAACGCACCGCGAGCTGACCTGCGCACTGAACGCGGCCCTGGTCGGCGGGATTCTCGCCGGCGCCGACCTGACCGGGCTGCGGGCCGCCTCGGGATCCACCGACGACGGTCTGTGCTGCGCCCGCCTGATCAGCGCCTGACGCCGGCGAGCGGCCCGGACCGGGTACCGGCGGTCAGACCGCCGTCTCGGCAGGTATGGCCGGTTGCGGGCTCAGCGCTCGGGCCAGCGTCTCGACCAGTTCCCCGTCGCCGGTGGCGGCGGCATCCAGCAGGGCCCGGGTGGGCGCGTGGATCAGCCGGTGCACGGTCCGGTGCACGGCAAGTTCGAGCAGGGCGCGGGCGTCGGCGGGCAGCCGGACAGCCACCCGGTCGTACTCCTGCCTGCCCACGTCGTCGGCCTGGGCTCGCAACCGCCGCACCGCCGAGGCCGCCGTGCGGGCCCGCAGCCAGTGGCGGAACCGGACCAGTTCGGCGTCGATGACCTGCTCGGCCATGGCCACGTCCGCGGACAGCGTGGCCGCGTCCGCAGCACCGGAGCCACGCAGGTCGGCCAGGTCGATCAGCTCGACCCAGGGCAGGTCGCGGACGCGCGGGTCCACGTTGCGCGGCACCGACAGGTCGACCAGCAGCAGCGGCGCGCCCTGGCCGGTCCGGACCCGGCCGAGCATGTCCGCGTCGACCAGCCGGTGGGGCGCGGCAGTACCCAGCACGACGACGTCGGACCGGCCCAGGTGGTCCTCCATCTCGGTCAGGTCCACCACGGCCGCCCCGGCGGCGGCGAACCGTTCGGCGTGCCGCAGCGTGCGGTTGCACACCGTCACCACGGCACCCGACTGGGCGGCTCGTGCGACCACCGCGTTGGCGATCTGGCCTGCCCCGACCATGAGCAGCCTGCGCCCGGCCAGGGCGGCGACGGGGCTCGTGTCGATGTCGGTGCCGCACAGGCAGCAGGCGACCGACTCGGCTTCGGCCATGGTCGTATGCGGCAGCGACCGCAGTGACCACCAGGCAGCGGCGGCATCCACCGCGGTCGTGCCCACCGACCGTCCGGTAGCGACGAACGACGTCTCCCGGTGCACGCGGCGGGCCGCGCTCACCGCGGCCCGCAGCAACGCGTCGAGCTCACCGGAGCACACCCCGGCCGCACGGGCGATCTGCGCGGCCAGCCGGACCTGCCCGATCACCTCGGTCTCGCCGAGCACGAACGACTCCAGGCCACTGGTGACCCGCAGCAGGTGCCGGACGCAGTCGTCGTCCCGCCTCCAGGTCACCGCATCACGGACGGTGTCGACCGGCAGTCCCCTGTCGGCGGCGAAGGCCGCGAGCAGCCGGTCCGGCTCCGGCGTGCCCGACCATGCCACGTACAGCTCGGTGCGCTGGCAGGTGGACAGCACGGCGAGTTGGTCCGCGCCGCATGCAGTGCGCAGCGCGGGCAGCCGCTGCGCCAACTCATCCCCCGAGTAGGTCGCCCGTTCGAGCAGGTCGAGCGACGCCTGGCAACCGGCCAGCGAGACACAGTCCAAAGTGGTCATTTACCCGGCGCCTCCGCGATCAGGGTGAGCAGCGACTGCACGGTCTGCTTGTGTGAGCCGAAGGGCGCCGCGGCGAGATAGCCGTCGAGGTCCTGTTTGGCCGGACCGGGCTGTCCCAGCCCCATCAGTTCGATCATGCCGCGCGTGTAGAGCGCCTCGGGATACCTGGGTTGGGCCGCCAGCACCTGGTCCACTATTTTCTTGGCCTCGGTGGTGTTCCCGTCCTGGAACGCGATCAGCGCAAGGCCCGTACTGGCCGCGGCGTTGTCCGGCTGCAGTTGCGTCACCGCCAGATATTCGATGGCCGCCTGGTCGGACTTGCCCGCTGCCAGGTACGCCTGGGCGAGGGACAGATGGGCGACGACATCCTGGGGGTGCTGTTTCACCTGGGCCTGGGCCGAGGCGATCGGGGCCGACGAGCCGCTCGGCGCGACCGGTGTGACCGGTGCACCCTGGGCGGCCACCCCACCGGTGATGCCGGCACCCGCCTGGCGTGGACTCACCGCGCCGGTGAGCAGAACCACCGCCCCGCCGCACACGACCAGCCCGGCCGCGAACCCGACCACGAGCCGAAGCCGGCGCCGGCCGGACGGTACCGGCGCCGGCTTCTCGACCGGGCGGATCTCGCGCAGCCCTGTGGTGAGCTCACCGCTGCCGACCCGCCGGTCTATCCGCCGCAGCACTGTGACCGCCTCGGCCTCCACCGGCGCGCGCAGCGCGCGGTGTTCCTCATCGGTCAGCTTGCCCGCGGAAAGCTCGTTGTCCAGGTCGCGCAGCTGACGCAGCAGCGCATGGCGCAGGTCCTCGTCCGGGTCGGCGTCGGCGTGCAGGGCGCCGGACCGGCCCGCCGCGAACGGTCGCAGCACGGCCAGGCCCGCCAGGCACGCCAGCGCGAGGACCACCAGGGTGACGATCACGGCTCCTCCTCGCGCAACCGGGCCAGTGCGTCGGCCAGGCGGTCCCGATCAGCGACGGTCAGGCCGGTCTGCCGGGCGCCGGGGCGGTCGCGAGGCGCGGCTGCCGTCCGCCGGCCGCCGCGCAACAGCAGCACTCCCGCGACCAGTCCCGCGCCCACCACCACGAAGGGCAGTGCGTAGGCGACCTGACCGATGCCCTGGTGCGCCGGGGTCAGCAACACCGAGTCGCCGTAGGAGGCCACGAAGTTCTGCTTGATCTGGTCTGCCGTCTTGCCCACGGCCAGTTCCTGCCTGATCTGCGTGCGCATCTGCCCGGCCAGCGGAGCCGGTGAGTCGGCCACCGACAGGTCCTCACAGATCGGGCAGCGCAGGGTGGCGGCGATCTGGTGTGCCTGCTGCGCGAGGGTGGCCGGTGGTGCCTCGCCGCGCACCGCGACCACGATCAGCGCGATCAGCCCGGCGGCCACCACGACCAGCACGGCCATCCCGGCGCGGCTGGTGAGCCGGGTGAACAGCCGGCCGCGCCGCACGACCCCGGCGGCGTTCACTGCGCACCTCGGACCAGCACGTCGAGGGTGCTAGCCAGCGTGCCCGCGTCCACCGCGCCGATGACCCGGTCGACGATCCGCCCGGTCTGGTCCAGCACGTACGTCTCGGGCACGCCGCGCACGCCGAAGGCCAACGCGGTGCTGGAGTCGGCGTCCACCACGACCGGGTAGTCGCTGCCCTCGCTGACGACGTACTTGCGCGCGTCCGCGTCGTTGTCCTCGAAGTCGACGCCGAGTACCACGACACCGGAATCCCGGAACCTGGCCCACGTCGCGTTCAGGGCGGCTTGTTCGGTGTGGCACTCGGCGCACCACGACGCCCAGAAGTTGACCACCACGACCTGGCCGCGCAGGGCGGCCAGGTGCACGGGCGGGCCGTCCAACTCGGGCAGCGTGAAGTCGGGCGCGGTGCGGCCGACCAGTGGTGAAGCGGTCACCGACGGGTCGTGCCGCAGGCCGGAGGCGAGCAGCGCCGCGACCACCGCGACCGCCACGAACACCCCGGTCAGCAGCAGTGCGCGGCGGGCCCGGGTGGACATCAGTTCGCTCCCGTCTCGACAGGTTCAGCGGTTCCGGCCAGGTTCGGCTCGGCTACCGGATCCGACCTGCGCCGTGGCCGGCGCCTGCCCGGCAGCGCCGCGGCCAGCCCGAACAGCACCATGATCGCTCCGCCCACCCACAGCCAGGTGACGCCGGGGTTGAGGTAGAAGCGGAACGTGGCCGACTTGCCGTTGCTCTGCAGTCCGATCACCGAGGAGTACAGGTCGTTGACCAGACCGTGCCGAATGGACGGTGTGCCGATGGGCTCGGACTCCGACGGGTACAGGTTGAGCGACGGATGCAGCGGGTCCAGCAGCGTGCCGGAGCTGTCCGTGACCGCCACCTGGGTGGTGAGCACCTGCCGCTGCGGCTGCTGCTCGCTGTCCAGACTCAGGTAGCGCAGCGTGTATCCGGCGAACGTGGTCGACTGTCCCTGTTGGAGGGTCACCTCGGTCTGCTGGGCGAAGTTGGACGACGCGGTGATGCCGACCACCACCACGGCCAGGCCGACGTGCACGGCCAGCCCCGCGTAGCGCCGCCGACCGTTGCGCAGCGCGGTCCACCAGCCACGGTCCACCCCACGGCGGGCCGCGACCAGCCCGGTGACGATCTCCGCGCCGTTGCCCACGGCGACAGCGGCGGCCAGCGCGAAGCCGGCGACGGCGTACACATCGCGGACACCGGCCAGCGCCAACGCGATCACCACCACGCCTGCCACCATGCCGGGCAGCCGCAGCCTGCGCAGCGCTCGGGTCCGGTTGGCCACCCGCCAGGGCAGCAGGGGCGCGCCGGCCACCAGGATCAGCAAGAGCAGGAACACCGGCGCGAGCGACTCACGGAAGTACGGGCCGCCGACGGTGACCTGCCGGTTCGTCACCGCCTGGACCACCAGCGGGAACACGGTGCCGAGCAGGATGATCCCGGTGACGACGAGCAGCAGCACATTGTTGCCGACGAACGCCGCCTCCCGGGAGACGGTCGAGTCGATCCGGGCGGGCGAGCGCAGCGTGGGCAGTCGCCAGGCGACCAGGCCGAACCCGACCACCAGGACCAGGGCCAGGAACGCCAGGTAGGCCGGTCCCACGCCGGTCGTGGAGAAGGTGTGCACGGAGGACAGCACGTTGCCCCGGGTCAGGAACGTGCCGAACGTGGTCAGCGCGAACGCACCGATCACCAGCACCATGTTCCACAGCCGGGCTATGCCACGTCTTTCCTGCAACATCACCGAATGCAGGAACGCTGTGGACACCAGCCAGGGCAACAGCGCGACGTTCTCCACCGGGTCCCAGGCCCAGTAGCCGCCCCAGCCCAGCACGGAGTACGACCACAGCGCGCCGAGGAACAGCCCGACGCTCAGGAAGCACCAGACCATCAGGGTCCAGCGCCGGATCAGGGCGACCCAGTGGTCCGAGCCGCCGCCGACCAGCAGGGCGGCGATGCCGAACGCGAACGGCACGGTGAACCCGATGAATCCCAGGTAGAGGAACGGTGGGTGCACGGCCATCAGGGGATGGTTCTGCAGCAGCGCGGGCCGGCCCCCGGCCGTCCAGCCGGTGGGTTGACCAGGGTGCCGAACGGCCGGGACGGGCCGTTGACCAGGATGAGGTAGAAGATCTGCACCGCGTAGAGCACGGCCAGCGCGTAGGGGAAGGTCACCGGCCGGTAGCGGCGGAACCGCAGCGCCACGGCGACGAGATAGCCGGACAGGATGAGGTTCCAGAACAGCAGCGAGCCGTCGTCGGCGGCCCACAGCGCGAGCACCTTGAAGAGGGTCGGGGTCTCCAACGAGGAGTTCTCCGCCACGTAGCGGATCGCGAAGTCGTTGTGCAGCAACGCGACCACCATGGCGCCGTTCGCGGTGGCCACCGCGGCGAACAGGGCGAAGGTCGCGCGCCGGGCGCTGTCGACCATGGCCGGGCGGCGGCGCCTGCCGCCGATGGCGCCGGCCACCATGCCGTAGGCCGCCAGCGCCAGGGCGAGCAGTAATGCGAAGCGGCCGAGCTGATCCACGTCAGCCTCCCTGACTCAGGTCTGCGCTGTTCGGCGGCTTCTCCCCCGGTTTGGGCGGTTGGTAGTCACCGTTGTGCTTGATCAGCAACGTGTCGGAGTGGAATCGGCCGTCCTTGCCCAGCCATCCTTCGACCACCACGCCCTGACCTGCCTTGAACAGTTCCGGCACGCTGCCGGTGTCGACCACGGTCATCGACTTCGTGCCGTCGGTGACGGTGAACTTCAGCAACTGGCCTGCCCGGCCCACGCTGCCCGGCACCACGAAGCCGCCCAGCCGGATCCGCTGACCCACGTCGGCCTTGTGCTGGCTGATGTCGGTCGGGGTGAGGTAGTAGACGAAGTTGCCGGTCAGGCCCGGATGGCCACCCAGCCCAAGGCGGCGACCACGACGGCCAGACAGCCCATCAGCCGCCACTGGGCGGGCCGCAGCCCGTGCCGGCGCGGTGCCGGGTCGGGGCGGAAGTCCTCGGGCAGGAAGTCGTCGGGCATCAGGCTTTCGGAAGTCACGCCGTCGTCGGGCCGGGCGCCGTCCCCGGCGAGCTGGGTCATCGCGCCTTCCCGCCCACGATCTTGCGCCCGGCCGCGGCCCGGACCAGTCCGGTCGCGCGGCGACCGCGCACCGCCAGCCGCCACCGATAGCCGACGATGCCCAGTGCGGTCAGCCCGTATCCAGCCACGATGTAGCCCAGGTCATGCATGGTCTCCGCCTTCTGGTCCCGCCATTGTGGACACTGGGCTGGGCATCGGGCTGGCCGGACGCGGCGCCCTTGCCCGCGGCGCAGGCGACGACACCACGGTGCTGGCGGCGCGGTCCTCCGACCGGCCCACCCGCATCCGTACCGCCATCAGGTAGCCGTAGGCCAGTGAGAACGCCAGCAGCGCGAACATCAGGGTCGCCAGCATGATCGGCGCGATGGTCGGCGAGCCGAGGCGCAGCACGGTCGCGCTCCTGGTGCAGCGAACGCCACCACGTCACCGACAGTGGGTGATCGGTACGTCGACGAATCCCGACCACTCCGATCACGGCCGACCAGTGGGCCCGCCGGGTCGGACTGTCGGCGACGCGACGCAGCGTCAGGTAGCCGACGTAGATGAGCAGCAGCATCGCGGTCGTGGTCAGCCGCGGGTCCCAGGTCCACCAGGTGCCCCACACCGGGCGGCCCCACAACGAACCCAGGACGATGGTCAGGGCGCAGAACAGGACACCGATCTCCGCCGAGGAGACCGCGACCCGGTCCCAGTGGATGCGCCCGGTACGCAGGTAGGCGACGCTGGCGAGGAACACCACGCCGAACGACAGCGAAAGCCACCCACGCCGCCGGAACGTGTACGTACATGAGTCGCTGCACATCGCCCTGGGCCGGCATCAGGCGGGACGACGAACAGGGCGAACACCCCGGTCGCGCCAGGCCAGCCACGGTCGCCCAGCCGATAATGCGCTGGGCGCCGACGGCTGCCGGCCTTGGCGAGCGCGTCGGTAAAAGCTCCACACCGACCTCCTGGTTCGACAGTTACTTGCGAGTGCTACCGATTGCCATGCGTACTACAGGGAGAGCAGGTATTGGACGAGGTCGTTCTTCTGCTCGGCCGGTCAGGCCGAGCTTGAAGGTGTTGTTGTAGTGCTGGACCACGGAGAGCAGGGTCGGGAACCGACCGTCGTGGTAGAAGCCGCCCTTCTGGTGCGTCCACAGACCGGCCAGCGGAGCTGGTGCGGTACATGTGCGTCGGCGACCGGTCGGCCTCGAAGTTGTCGATGCCGATCTCGCTACCCGGAGTGCAGGTTCTCACCTGGTTCGGTGAAGGTTGGCGGCGACGTGGCAGGTCGAGCACTCGGCCTGCCCGCTGAACAGCACCTTCCCGCGTGCCGCGGCCGCTGGATCGAACGATCCCTTCGGCGGTGTGGGCGCCTTGAGCGAGAGCTGGTAGGCCTGCAGCGCGGGTAACTTCGCGGACACCAGGTCCACTTGGTCGCCCTGACATGACCGAAGTTGTTTTCCGCCGCGATCGGGAACTGTGCGGCGTTGTCCAGCCGCGCATCGATGAAGCTCCCCTGGCCGTGCATCTCCAACACCGCAACGAACGCATTCCAGTACGGGACGGAGCCCCATCCCGTCCAGGTATGCAGGTTGACCCCGGCCAGTCCGAACGCCGGCGGTATCAGCGCCGCCGCGGAACGACCGTCCGGCTGGAATCGCCTTGCCGTCGAGGAACAGCTCGGCGTCGAACTTGCCGGGCCCCCAGGCGTCGAGCACCTTCTGCACGGTCGGGACATCGGTGTGCAGCAGGTTGGCGATCGGTGTCAGGTTCGGCGACAGGCCGACGATCGCTCCGACGTTCAGGTCGCGGTTGGCCCAGCCATCCAGCCGGTGACCGATCCCTGGAGCGAGGGAGTTGTCGACAGTCGAGTGGCACAGTGCGCACTCGATGCCGACGGCGCTGCAGATTGCCGCCGCGTCGAAGTGCCCTTGACACCGAGCACCGCATTCAGCTTGAGCAACGCCACCGTGGCGGCCGGGTTGTTCAGGTTCGACCGTGCCCGCCTTGATCCCGGCCTGCACCGAGGCCGGCAGCGCGTCCACGTCGACCTTCAGCCCGACCGACAGAGCGGTCTTCGGGCTGACGCCCGGGCCGACTCCGCCGTTCGCAGCGCCCGCGATGGCCTGGTCCAGGTGCAGCGTGCCACCCCAGAACGGCTGGTCGCCGAACGTGTCGAAGCGGAAGGTCTGTTTCCCGTCCTTGACCAGGGCCGCATTGGCGTCGACTGCGTCATTGTTGCCGGCTTCTGGACGCTGACCTGCGCCGCGGCCGCCGAAGGCGCACCACCGATGGACTTGAACGCCACCATGCGACAGCGCCGATGCCAGCACGCCGAGGACGAACAGCGACCGCCGGGTCGCCCCACTTGCGCGGGGTCGATGCGGTTGCGTTCTTCCTCGACGGTCTGGTCGGTGCTGTCCGGATCCGCCATGCCATCACCTCGCATCTATGACTAATGAAATTTTGCTATAGAGAGTTTCGGTCTCCCCAAGGACTGTCAATGTCCACTCGGGCCGGTCAGTCTTCGAGCAGATGGGCGAAGACCAGATAGCCGGCCGCCAGGAAGGCCGCGTCGAACGCCGCGAGCAGGCCCAGCCAGCCGCCGACCCGCGGTGTGCCGGCGCTGAGACCGCGCCGTCGCCCGGGTCGCGGCGATCATCACCGGGCTGACCAGCGGCAGCACCAGCACCGGCAGCGCGGCCTGCCGGGTACGGCCCTGACGACCGAGAGCAACCCGAGCAGCGCTGCCCATCGCGCTCAGCCCGGCGATGCCGAGCACCGCGGTGAGCAGCGAGCAGCCCGGGCGGGGCCGACGGGCAGCCCGAAAGCACGATCACCAGGCCGGTCGTCAGCACGAACAGCGCGATCAGCTGAACGAACGCCGCGGCCGCTTTGCCCAGATAGACCGCGCCCTTGTCGGCCGGCCCGAGCAGCAGCCCTTCCAGCGCACCGTTCGCCGACCTCGGCCAGATAGGAGCGGTGGCACAGTTCCACCGAGGCGAACAGCGCGGCCAGCCAGAGCAGGCCGGGCGCGGTCTGTGCAGCAGCAGCCGGTCCGGGCCGAGCGCGAAACCGAACGCGAGCAGCATCGTGGCCGCGAACGGGAGCACCGCGCTCAACGCGGACCGGCTGCGGACCTCGATCCGCAGGTCCTTGGCCGCGATCGCCCGGGCGACCCGGCGATCCGCGCCACCGCGCCGGCCGCCCGCGCCGGCCCGGATCGGGTTGGCGCACCGAGGTGTGGCCGCGGTCGGCCCGGCGTCGAGGTCCGCGGCACGTGGAGTCACCGATGTCATCGGGCCACCCTCCCCTTGATCTGGTCGGTCCCGGCGGTGCCGGTGGTCCCGGCGGTGCCCGTGTCGCTGGTGATCCGGCCGCCGTCCATCGACACGGTCCGGTCGATCAGGGCGGGTGGCGGTGGCTCGTGGCTGGCCAGCAGCACCGTGCGGCCCTGCTCCCGGGCACCGGCGAGCAGATCGTCGACCACCACCCGGGCGTCCAGGTCGAGTCCGGCGTACGGCTCGTCGAGCAGCACCAGGTCCGGGGCACGCGGACCAGGCAGCGGGCCAGCACCAGTCGCTGCCGCATGCCCTGGGAGAAGCTGCCGGCCCGCACGCCGGCCACCTCGGCCAGCCCGACCCGGTCCAGCGCCGCGTCGATCGCCTGCCGGGAGCCCGTAGAGTCGCAGGTGAACCGCAGGTTCTCGGCGGCGGTGAGGTCCTCGTAGAGCCGGGTCTGGTGGCCGAGCCAGGTCGGTGCGGGCCCGGATCGGGACCCGTCCGGACCAGGTCGTAGCCGAGCACGGTGCCGCCGCCGAACGTCGGGGACAGCGCGGTGGCGATCACCCGCAGCAGCGTCGACTTGCCCGAGCCGTTGGACCCGCACAGCCAGACGGTCTCGCCGCGGTCGACGTGCAGGGTCACCCGCACCAGGCCCGGCAGGGCACCGAACAGCCTGGTCACCCCGCGCAGTCCGACCGCCGTACCGGACCCCGGCACCGCGGTACCGGACATGTGGCGGGTTGGCGGCCGCGTCCGTACCAAGCGCTCACGCAGGCTCATCGCACCCTCGCAGTACTACCAAATCATGTTGGTGATAGAGGAGCGTATGCCCGCCGCTACCCCCGGTCAACGCCCGATTGCCGGTCACCAACCCTGGCGACCGGACCAAGGTAGGGGTTTGCACTGCCCTTTGTAGGGTGCATAGTCCTTAGTCATACAACTGGCTGCGGGCGCTGGAGGAGGCTGAGTGGCGGGCGGAATCAGCTACGCGATCGCCTTCGGCGGCGGGGTGGTGTCGTTCCTGTCCCCGTGTGTGCTGCCGCTGGTGCCGGTGTACCTGTCGGTCACCACCGGCATCGGTGTCGCCGAACTGTCCGGCGGCGGGCGGTCCACCATGCGAGCGGTGGCCCGCGGCGCCGGTCTGTTCGTCGCCGGTTTCTCGCTCGTCTTCATCGCGCTCGGACTGTCGGTGACCGTGCTGGGGGCCACGCTGCTGCGCAATCAGGTGGCCATCACCCGGGTGGCGGGCATCGTGGTGATCGCCATGGCCGGGTTTCTGCTGGCAGCCACCGTGGCGCACCGGAGCTGGCTGGTCAGGGAGGCGCGGTTGCACCTGAACTTGTCAAGGTACGGCCCGTGGGCCGCGCCAGTGGCGGGCGCCGCGTTCGCGTTCGGGTGGACCCCGTGCATCGGACCCGTGCTCGGCTCGGTGCTGGCGATCGCCGCGACCCAGGACGGGGTGGCCCGCGGCGGGCTACTACTGGCCGTGTACTCAGCGGGCCTGGCACTGCCGTTCCTGGTCACCGGGTTGGCTTTCCGCCGGATGGTCGGCGCGCTGGCCTGGACCCGGCGGCACTCGGTGGCGATCGTGTCCGGCTCGGCGGTGTTGCTGGGCGCGTTCGGCCTGCTGCTGGTGTTCAACCAGCTGTCCTGGCTCACCCTGCAACTCCAGTCCACCGCTCGCGCCCTGGGCGTCGGCTGGCTCGTCACCCTCGGCTGACCGCTCTCGCCGGGCCGCGGTCGGCACAGCCGGGCCGTGTGCCGGCTGACCCGGGCAGTGGCTTGGTCGTTCAGTCGAGATCGTCGGCGAGTACCTGCCTGAGCGCATGGGAGGCCTGGCGGACGATTCCGGGGTTGGTGTCCCAGTAGTACGGCAGTGCCATCACGACCTGACGGAGCACCCAGCCGCGGCCGCGCAGCCAGGAGTCGTCGTCGACGCCGAGTTCGGCGCGGAACCGCCTGCGGTTGGCTCCGGCGAACATGTTCCAGGCGGGCTGCAGGTCGCAGGCGGGGTCGCCCACGTTGAGACCACCGAAGTCGATGACCGCCGACAGCCGGCCGTCGACGACGAGCAGGTTGCCCGGCAGCAGGTCGCCGTGCACCCAGACCTCCGGACCTGCCCAGGCGGCGGCGTCCAGCGACTCCTCCCACGAGCGGAGGGCCGTGGCGCCGTCGATCCGGTCGCCGAGTCGGGCGATCGACCGTCGAACGGCTTCGTCCCCCTCCACCAGCGCGCCACCTCGGCTACCCGGCGAGCGCGGATCCGCGCCGGTCGTGTCGATCCGACGCAGCGCGGTCACGAACGCCGCGAGATCCACGGCCGCCTGATCGAGATCGGCGTTCGTGCCGCCGGCGTTCTCACCCGGCAGCCACTCACACACCGACCACTCGAAGGGATACCCGTCGGCCGGCCGGCCCATCGCGACCGGCGCCGGGACACTGAGCGGCAGGTGCGGCGCGAATTTCGGTAGCCAGCGCGCTTCTGTGGCCGCCTGCGCGGTGGCCCAGCCGATGCGTGGCAGTCGTGCGGCCAGGTGGTCGCCGAGCCGATAGATGTCGTGGTCGGTTCCGTAGGACGCCACCTTCTCGATCGGTAGACCGGCCCACCGAGGAAACTGCGCCGCGAGCAGCCGGCGCACAAGTGCGACGTCCGTGCCGATCTCATCGACATGCATCCTGGCCGCGCCCATGCCCACGAGCATCGACGACGAGCCTCGGCAGCGACAACCGAATATCCGCCCGGCCCGGGTGATCAGGACGAGGGTATGACAGGCAGTAGCAGGTAGGAGGGATGGTCACCGCCGCTGTGCAGGGTGGTCGTGCCCGCGTACACCTCGGAGCCGCGGTCGTGCGGATCGGTGTGCACGAAGATGCCGTTGCCCCGCATGGACACTCCGTACGCCGAGGGCCACGGACCCTCCCCCGGGAACTCGAAGTCCCTGCCCTGCACCGAGACCCCGAGCCGGTAGCCGGCCGGGATGACCACGGACGTCGGCCAGATCTCCACTTGCAGGTCGACCGGCTCGCCCGGGGTGAGCGGCGCCGCCGCACCGAAGGTGTGCCACGGGCGGAACGGCAGGCTCCGGTCGTGGTCCAGGGCGCGCAGCGACGAGCGCAGCCAGCCGAGGCCGACCACACCGTGCGGGTCCATCGCGCTGGCGAAGGTGACGTCCGTGCCGTCCGGGTCCTGCACCCGCAGCGTCAGGAAGAGGTCGGCGTCGGTCGTCGTGGACGCGACTCGCAGTGTGGCGGCAGCGGGTCCGGTCAGTTCGATGCCGTCGGCCAGCGGTTCGGTCCAGAAGGTGAGGCCCTCGCCCAGGGCGTCGAACCGGGCCGTGCGTTCGGTGGTGTCGGCGTCGCTGGTGAGCCTGCCCCCGGCGAGGTCGAGCTGGAACTTCGTCCACCGGGTGCGCGCCAGTGGCCATTCGGTCTCGGCGCGCTCGGAGAAGGACCCGTCGACCCTGCGCACGTGCAGCGCGACGGGTGGCTGCTCGGTCCAACCCGTGTCCTCGCCCTTGAGGAAGTGGCCGAAGAAGCGCTTCTGCAGTGCGACGCCGTACTCGGTGTAGAACTCGACCCAGTGCTGCAGGCCGTGCACCTCCAGCCATTTCTGGTCGCTCGCGACCCCCGCATATCCCTCGAAACCGCCGCGGGTGTGCAGATTGTGCGCCCAGTTGGTCGCCGAGAGCACCGGCACGGTGATCTTCGAGAGGTCCGCGGTGCGTTCCCGGTAGTAGTCGTCCAGCAGCGGGTGGGCCCGCAGTTCCGCCACGGTGTCGGCGTGGTTGGCCGCGAGTTCGGCATCGGGCTCAGCACGTCGGGACCGGCGACGGGCACGCCGGTGACGGGGTTGCGTGGCCCGTCGGGCACGCCGTGCTGCACCGAGGAGACCTGGATCGGGTACCACTGCTGCACGAAGATGTCGAGAATCCCGCCGTGGTGGGTGAACTCGCGGTAGTAGTCGGTCGCACCCTCCCAGGGGCAGATCGCCGCGAGGTGCGGCGGGGACAGCGCGGCGACCTGCCACTGGTTCACCCCGTAGTAGGAGATGCCCAGCAGGCCGACCTTGCCGCTGCTCCACGGCTGTACACCCGCCCACTCGATGCACTCGTAGTAGTCCCGCGTCTCGCGCGGCGAGAAGATGTCCAGGTAGCCGGGTGACCGCCCGGCGCCGCGGGAATCGACGCGGATCACCACGTAACCATCGGGCACCCACTTCTCCGGGTCGGGGGTTTCCCAGTTCTGGTAGCGGTTGGACGATCCGGCGAGGGCATCCGGGTGCTCGGCCACCAGGTTGCTCCACATCGCCTGGTAGCCCTCCTGGAAGGCCAGGCCCTTGGCGTAGGGACCGTGCGTCATCAGCACCGGGTGGTGTTCGTCGTCGTCGGGGCGGAAGACGTCCGCGCGCAGGACGACGCCGTCGTCCATGGTGATCGGCACGTCCCAGTCGATGTGCATGTCAGATCCTCTGTGGGTGGGCGAGAGCTGATGGCCGGCGGGTCAGGAAGTCCGCGATCGCAGTGGTGGTGTGCGCCGGGTTCTGGAAATCTGGCCGGCCGGACTCCGGGCGATGGCCCCGCCCGGTCCGCCGCTGCCGCCTATCACGAGCACACGTGACACGAGGGTGTCCTTTCCCGCTCGGTGAGGGTCGGGTAGTCGGTGTAGCCGCGGTGGTCGCCGCCGTAGAAGGTGTCCGGCCGTGGCTCGTTGAGTGGGGCGTCCTGGCGCAGCCGGGTCACGAGATCGGGGTTGGCCAGCGCCAGCCGCCCGACCGCGACGACATCGGCAAGCCCGCTCTCGACGTCCGCCGCGATCGTGTGCCGGTCCTGGCCGGGCCGGGTGAGCAGCAGCGGATTCGACCACGCGGCCCGTATTTCCCTGAGCAGAGCGTCCTGGCCGTAGTCGGTCAGGTGGACGAAGGCCAGCTCCAGCGCGGCGAGTTCGGCGATGAGATATCGGTAGGTCTCCGCGCTGGTCGTGCCCTCGTCGACGCCGAAGGTGCGGTCGCCGGGTGCCAGCCGGATGCCGGTGCGGTCGGCACCGATCTCGGCCGCGACGGCGGCGGCGACCTCGATCGCGAACCGTGCCCGATTGGGTGTCGAGCCGCCATACCTGTCGGTCCGGTGATTGGTGTTCGGGGCGAGGAACTGCTGTACCAGCAGGCCGTTGGCGCCATGGATCAGTACACCGTCGGCACCCGCGGCGATCGCCGACGCGGCCGCCCGGCGGAAGTCCTCGACGGTGTCGACGACCTCGCGGGTGCTCAGCGCGCGAGGTAACGGCGTCGGCCGGGACCCCACCGCGGTGTGGATCCGCAGTCCGGACGGGATCGCCGATGGCGCGACCGGTTGGCCACGGTCTTGCGTGTTGTCCGGGTGGGCGATCCGGCCGGCGTGCATCAGCTGCACGAACAGGTGCCCGCCCGCCGCGTGGACGGCGTCGGCCACCCGCCGCCAGCCCGCGACGTGCGCGTCGGTATGGATGCCGTGGGTGTCGGCGAACCCCTGCGCCTGCACGGAGGGCTGGGTGCCGCCCGCGATGAGCAGTCCCAGCGATGCGCGCTGGGCGTAGTACAGCGCGTCCTGCGATGTCGGGCTGCCGTCGGGCAGTGCCCGGTTGCGGGTCATCGGCGCCATAGCCAGCCGGTGCTGGAGCGTGATACGCCCCAGCTGGATCGGGCTCCACAAATGCGCCATCGCCGACTTCCTCATCCACTCGTGCGACTCAGTATGGACTGGACGGTACAAAACTCTCGTACTGTCTGGTACAGACTGTGACATCCGTCATGATCCGGCGACGTCGGTGCGTACTGCGGGAAGGATGCCCGTGTGGGTATGAGACCGGTGCCCGCGACTGCCAAGGGGCGTCGCTCACGGGACGCCATCGTCGAGGCAGCCGCCGAGCTGATGCGCCGCAGGGGCATCGCCGCGACATCCGTCGACGACGTGCTCGCCGCGAGCGGCACGGGCAAGTCCCAGCTGTACCACTACTTCCGCGGCAAGCAGGACCTGACCGTCGCGATGCTGCGCCGCCAGTTCGAGCTGGTACTGGGCTCACAGCCGTCGTTGCTGGACCCGTCGTCCGACGACATCGGTCCCTGGCGTGACGAGATCGTGCGGACGTATCGGCAGAGCCGGTCGCGCACCTGCCCGCTCGGGGTGTTCGCCGGTCAGGTCGTCGAGGAACCTGTACTGGGCAAGGAACTGGCCGGCCTGTTCGATCAGTGGCGCCTGGCGATCACCGGCCTCGTGCGCCGTGCCCAGGACGCGGGTCACCTACGCGCCGATGTCGATCCCGGCGCTGCCGGGACGGCGCTGCTGGCGGCCATGCAGGGTGGCATCATGCTCAGTCAACTCCAGGGCGACGAGCGACCGCTCGAACACAGCCTGGACCACGTCATCGCCGACCTGACCTGACCAGCGCGACTCGCGGCGAGAATCGTCAGGCGCAGCCGGGCGACTGGGCCGTGTCCAGCGCGGGCAGCGGCCCGGTGCTGTGCAGGACCAGATAGCCGTCGTCGGCGAATACCACCCGATAGCCGTGCTGTTCGAGGAACACCACCCGCTGCTGTTGGTCCGCGCGGCCACAGAACGGGAACACCGGCGCGCCGACCTCGGCGACCACCCACGGAGCCCAGCGCGGCAGCCGATCCCACAGCAGCACGGTCGTCCGGCTGGACAGTTGCGGGCCGAGATTGTCGGCCGCCTCGACGGTCACGCCGGACGGCACGTGTCGGACAGCCGCGGCGGCCGCCAGCTGGCCGGGCCGCGCGCCGCCAGGACGACGGATGGAGCAGCGGGGCGAAGGCGAACGACGGCACGAGCAGCACCGCCACCACGGGCACCAGCACCGGCCACACCGTGGCGACGCCGAGACCGGTGCGGCGCACCGATGGCCTGCGGCCTGGGCGCGCCGACCAGCGGGCCAGCCGGGCCACCGTGTCCACACCGGCGCAGAGCACCGGTACCACCAGGTAGGCGTTGTAGTGGAAGTCCAGTCCCCACCAGTTCGGCGCGTCGGCGAGCATCCGGTCGGCCAGCAACGGCAGCACCGCCAGCAGATATGGCGAGCCGAGCGCCAGGAAACCGGTCAGCACGAACAGGCACACCATCGTGTGCACCTTCGTCTCCGGTGTCACGAAGGTCGTCGCGGCGACCAGCGGATGCGTGATCAGGTGCCAGGCCGCGGTGGGCACGGTCGAGCCGAACTCGCCGTAACGCCAGTAGTACTTCGGCCGGCTGCCGAACGCGGGCAGCACGATCCCGGTAGTGACCACGGCCGTGCCCAGGCCCGCGACCACGAATCCGGCGCCGAGCCACCGGGCCGGGCGCCGGACCTGCTGTGGCGCGCGCCATGACCTGACCAGGACGGCCAGGCCGAAGCCCGCGACCAGCAGCCCCACGTCCTCCTTGACCAGCAGCAACCCGAACGCGGGCAGGGCCACCTGCCACCACGGTGCCCGGCCGGCGCGATGGGCGGACAACCGCTCGAACAGCACGGCAGTGAGCACCGGAGCGAACGCGACCTCATGGAAGTCGAAGGAAACGGCCTGCGCGACCGGCCACGACAACAGGTAGCCCACGGCGACGCCGTAGGCCGGCCACGCCCTGCCCAGTTCCCTGCGGACGAACACCCACAGCGGCGGCACGGCGGCGGCGAAGAGCAGTGCCTGCGCGACGAGCAGGGTCTGCGGGCCGGAATGGATCCAGTACAGCGGGGCCAGCAGCGCCAGGATGGGTGAGAAATGGTCACCCAGCAGCGAAAAGCCGGTGCCGAACCCGCGGTGCACCCCGGCAGCGATCGCGACCGGCAGCCGGAAGTGGCTGTAGGACCGCACGGCCTGATCGAACAGGACCAGGTCGTACGTGCCGGAGTGGAACGTGTGGAACTGCCGGAACTCGCAGGCCGCGTAGATCGCCGCGGCGACCAGCGAGAGCACCAGTACCGCGAGCCGGTGGCGCCTCGGCCGCGCCGTCGGCGCACCGGTCACCGGCCGCGGCAGGGTGACGATCCCCTCCGGCATCGGGTGCCCTAGTCCGCGGCCGGCGGGTCGGCACACAGTTCTCCGGCACTCCGCACCGGCAATGCCGCCCCGCTCACAATCGAACCAGCCAGAACCGCAGATACAACGAATTCGTGCCATCCGGCCGCCGGACGAGCTGCTGCTGGTCCTCGGTCGTGGTCAGCTCGACGGTGGCGGTCGGGGTGAGACCGAGCGGGCGAGGACTGTCCACCTGCGAGCCCGCGATGACCGGGGTGCGTCCCGCGGCCCGGATACTCGCCACCACCCGCGCCACAGCGGCTGGTGAGGGCTTGAGCAACTGGCCGACGGTCAGGCCGCACTGGGCCCGGATCGTGGGCATCCACTGCGGGTCGATGAGCACCACGGTGTCCGTCGGCCTTAGCGTGCGGCAGACCTCTGCGGTCGCGGCCAACTCCCCCTGTTCCGTCCGCTTGGTCGCGACGGGCGCGTCGGCCAGCACGATCGGCACGACGAACAGGGCGAGGACCGCCACGACGATCGCGGGAACGAGCAGCGGCCGCCGGGCGGGCATCCGTCGCGCGAGCAACCTGCCGTACCGGCTCAGCGTCATCGCCGTCCAGGTGGCGGTCAGGATCAGTGCGGGCAGCACCTCGACGACCAGCCTGCGGTCGGCCCACGGGTGGTCCGGTGTGATGCCAGGGCGGACCAGGACCAGGACGGCCGGGCAGAGGAACAGCAGCAGGACCGGCAGCCATCGGGTGTCCCGGCCGTGCAGCACCCGCCAGGTCAGCGCGGCGGCCCCGGCCAGCGCGGCGATCAGCAGCGGCCAGCCCACGTACCAGCTGACCCAGCGCAGGCTCTCCTCGGCATACCCGCGGGTGCCGTCCGCCGGCAGGCCGAGGTGTTGCTGCATGGTCTCGATGAAGTCGGCGATGCCCGGATTGGACGTCGAATGGTCGACCGACACCCAGGGCCGGACGAACAGCCCGATCCCGATCAACAGCAGCAGTGCCGTCCCGACGGCGGGCACCGGCCGCCACCACCGGGCGGCCCGCACCGCGCCGCCGAAGCGGCGCAGCAGGACGACGGCCACCACGACCGCCACGGCCACCACCACGAACAGCAGCACCATCAGCAGGACCGAGGGCCGGTTGAGCGCGATGTAAGGGCGGGTGACGAACACGCCGTCCAGTGCGCCCAGCCCGCCGCCGATGGCGGCACCGGCGAGGAACGGCACCGTGCCGGGCCGTCGGCTCAGCACCAGCCAGCCGAGCAGCGGCAGCACCAGGGCGAGATCGACGCCGAAGTCCATCCGGACGAGTTCGCCCGTACCGAGCAGCAGACCGGCCGCGAACGCCAGCCGGTGAATCCGGCGACGCAGGTCACCGGTCGCCTGGTCGAGCTGATGCCTGCCGGTGGCCAGCACCAGGTCGACCAGCAGGCAGCAGCCCGCGGCGAGCAGCAGCAGCGCGAGCGGTTCGGACATCGTCTCCTGCGACACCCTCAGCAGCGGCCAGGCCAGCGCGGTCAACGCGGCCGCGAACGGCGCCCACCGTGCGCCGAGCACCCGGGCGGCCAGCCCGCCGACGGCCAGCACGGCACAGCCGCCGATCACCGCGGGCGCCACCAGCAGGCCGGTCCAGCCCGCCAGCCAGTCGGCGCCGGCCAGCACGATCGGCCACCCGGTCATGAACTGCGGGATGACGGTGTCGTCGGGTTGGAAGAAGGCCGGGCTGGCGAATCCCAGGGCGCCGGGCGATGGACCGAAGTCGGCCAGTGGCGGCTGGTAGCGCAGCCCGTGCTGGTGGGCCAGCCAGTACGCGATCTGGGCGTAGGAGCCGGCATCCCGCCGTGGCACGACGTGCTCGTCGTGGGTCAGGGCGGCGAACACGGCGAAAGCGACCGCGATGGCGACGACCGCCACCACCGACCACCACGGCGCCCGCGGTACCACCCGCACCCTGGCGGCCAGGCTCAGGCCAAGCGGCACCAGCACCACCGCGACCACCACGGCGAGCGGGATCACCAGGTACGGCCGGAACTGGCCGACCGCGGCCAACGGGAACGCGGCCAGCACCCACGCGGTGAGCACCAGCGCGGGCGCGAGCGACAGCACGGCGAGCAGCCGGCCGGCCCGCAGGCCCGTACCGCCGGCACCCGCGAGCACACCACGGCCGGTTACCGACCGTCGCGCCTCGATCACACCCACGTCATGTTCCTCCCTCCCCGAACCCAACCACATCTCGCGCGGCCGACCGCCAGGAGCGTCCATTCCGGCCACGATCGCGCCGCCACCGAGCCGCAGGCCGACAGGCGGTGCACGCCCGTGGTCCATCACCAGGACGGCCCAGGCGAGATGGCTCCAGCCGACGGCTGTTCGTCGGCGAATTCCGTAAGATAGTCGACGAATCCGACTGCCAACACCTGTTGTGCCGGCCGTCGGCACATTCCCCAAGAATTTCGCAACCTTCCCGAATAGGGACAGATGCGATTTCACGATGCAGGACATTCGTGGCCGCGGACTCAGCCCGGTCGTCGGCCGACCGGATGGGTCAGTGTGCGCGCGTGCCCACTGCCCGGGCGAGCGCCTCCTCGGCCTGTGCGGCCAGCGCGCCGACCAGATCGGACGCGGGCGGCAGGTCGTCGATGAGGTCGACACCCTCGCCTGCCCACACCGGCTCCTCGGGCAACTCGCCGCGCGCCACGCCGTCCTGGTAGGCCTGCTTGGCGTCGGCGTCGGCGGCCAGTTCGCCTTCCCGGCCCCGCCAGCGGTCGAGGAACGGATGGCCGAGGGTCCGGCCGGAATAGTTCGACGGCCACCGTGACCCGCGGGCGATGTCCAGTACCGTGCTGCGCTCGGTGTCCTGCCCGCGCCCGGCCAGGATCGCCTTGCTGGTCGACGGGTCCACCAGCGCCTCGACAGTGGCCTGGAAGCGAGTCCCGATCAACGCTCCCGCCGCACCCAGCGCGAGGGCTGCCGCCACACCGCGCCCGTCGGCGATCCCGCCCGCGGCCAGCACCGGTGTCGGTCCGGCGAGATCGACCACCAGCGGCACGAACGGCAACGTCGACCGCCCATGCAGGGCACCATGCCCGCCGCCCTCGGTCCCTTGCGCCACGATGACGTCGGCGCCCAGGTCCACCGCCTGCCGCGCCTCGTCCAGGTCAGTGACCTGGACGATCAACACCGCGCCCGCCTGGCGGACCGGTGCGACGAACGCGCTGGGGTCACCGAAGGACAGCATCACGGCCGTCGGCTGATGCGCCAACGCGCGCTCCAGCGTGGCGACGTCGATCGCCCAGCTCTGGAAGCCGACTCCCCACGGTTTGTCGGTACCACCCGCGACGATCGGCAGCTCGCGCGCCAGCCACTCCGGATGCCCGCCGCCACCACCGAGCAAACCCAGTCCGCCACCGTTGGACACAGCCGCCGCCAACGCACCGCCGGCCGAGCCACCCATGGGCGCCAACGCTATGGGATACCGCACCGAGAACATCGTGGTGAACGCCGTGGACAGCACCATGGTCACCATCATCCCTCCGCGAGCGGACCAGGGCAGGCCATGGTCGACTGCTCGCACGCCGTGGCCGATTGTGGTCGTCAGATCAGCCGCCTCACATCGAGGTTTCCGGCTGACAGGTTTCGGAAAGAAAAGTTCGCGACTGGCGAGGTTACGGCGTACTGTGAGCGCGTCGCTCCAGCCCCCGGTGGCTGACAGTCCGTCGTCGGCGGACGCATCTCACGGCAGTCGAGATCCGTTCGGCAGGGAGCCGCGGTTTCTGTGTGAGCGCGCGCTCGTCGCCGCTCCTGCCCGTCGACCGTTCCGCACGGCCGCTCGCCGGCGCCTCACAATGGCGAGCTGAATCTCGTTGCCTCGAACGGATTCCGGCCCGCTGCGCCTGACTGCCCGTTCGACCACGACGCCCAGAGCAAGTCCGGCCACGCTCGGTGGATCGGTCAGGAGACCGGAGAGGAAATGCTGGCATGACATATCAGCGAAGCGCCGGTACCGTCCTCGTTTCGCTCGACCTCGGTGCCGTTACCCGCGACGCACGCATCGTCATGCGTGACACCGCAGGCAGCGTCCACAGAGGCGATCCGGAGTCAGCGCTGCATTTCACCTGCGATCACTGGGCGACATTCGTCCACGACGTCACACACGAACTACCTGTCGACAACCCCGTCGACGAAGCCCCGATCCCCTTCGCGCGCGGCGAGCGCGCGGCCTCATGGCGCGCCTGGGACCCGGACACCGGTGCGACGACGCACTTCGACGACGAGTGGGAACGGTTCGGTGGCGCGGCGCCGGACGGCGCACGGCCTGTGTCGCCGCCGCGTCAGTGGGCGACCGCGATCTCCCTCGCGGCAGGCGGTTGCTGTCTCGTCGCCGGGACCGTCGCGTCGGTGGCGACGGGTGCTCAAGGGTGGTCGCTGGTAGGACTTGCCGCGACAGCCGTCCTGCTCGGGGCCGGCGTCTACTCTCGTGTCCTGCGTGCACTGCTGCGCGCGTTGCCACGGACGGGGGGCCGAGGGCCCGATCTGGTGGACGCGCCGGACCCGGGAGCGCTGGGCCTTCTCGTGCTGGCCGGTGTGCTCGGCGTCGTCGTGGCAGGCATCGTCACGTGGGCGACCACACAGGACTGGCGCTGGGCGGTCACCGGCGTCGCCATCGCCGCTGTCCTGCCCGGCATCGCGCTGGTGGCGATACCCGGAATGGCGGCGGACATCCTGCCCAGCGCGGAGTCCATCTTCGGCGCCGTGCTGTTGCTCGTCGGTGCTCCGGGTGTCGTGCTGGGCTGGATGTGGACCGCGGACACACCGGTTCTGTTCTATGGCGCCAACATCACGGTCGGCGGCGCGCTGCTGTCCCTGTGCACCGCCACCCTGGTCGCGTCAGGCGACGGTTGACCGCCACCCTCGGGCGCAAACACGACCAGCAGCGTCACGTGTCCTTCCGCATCGATCGCCGGATCTGCTCCAGCCGGTCCTTGCCGGCCTTCTCCCGCGCCGCGAACTGCTCGTCCAGTGCCTGGACGGGCTCCGTTTCCCCGGCGAGTTCGGCGGTCCCGAGCGACATGGCGAACCTGCCCTCGATCTGGTCGCGCACGTAGTCGACCGTCGGCACGCCGCTGTCGGTGTAGTCCGTGACCGGCTCGGCGATCGCGTCGACCGCGTCGGCCTGGCTGGGCAGGTTTTCGGGCGACTGGGTCATGGGCCGCTCCTTCCGATCTCGCTGTGCCCAGTATGCGCCTCGCAGCCGACCTACCCTGCCGTTGCCCTCACTCAGCGTCACTCCAGCGGCAGCCGGCCACAGCGCCCCGCCGCGGACGAGTGTCGGGCCGCATCCGGGGGTGGTTGACAGAACCGTCATTTCCCCCGTCGGGC
Source organism: Candidatus Melainabacteria bacterium (assembly GCA_963780635.1). Classification (GTDB taxonomy): domain Bacteria; phylum Actinomycetota; class Actinomycetes; order Mycobacteriales; family Pseudonocardiaceae; genus DATEPR01. Next base: position 157,459 of record CAWACW010000010.1, on the reverse strand, counting down.
AAGGGAAACAGGTGCCACCCACTGTTTGTTCGTTGCGCCATCATCCAACCAACGAGAGGCACCTGTGAGTGACCAGCGGAACGGCATGTCCCGTCGCACGGTGTTACGTGGCGCGGCCGCTGCCGGAGTAGCGACCGCGGCTGCCGGACTGCCCGCGATCCCGGCGGCGGCATCGCCGGGATCGGCCGAGGTGAGATCGCTGGTCGATCTGGAGACGGCCACCGTCGCCCAGCTCGGCACGTTGCTCGACGCCCGCAGGATCACCAGCGAGGAGCTGGTCACGGCCTACCTCGAGCGCATCGCGGCGCTGAGCACCGCAGGCCCGTCGCTCAACGGGGTACGGGCGATCAACCCTGAGGCCATCGCCGAAGGCGAAGGCCGCCGACAAGGCGAGGCGCGGCCCGCACGGACCGCTGCTGGGCATCCCGGTGCTGCTCAAGGACAACATCGACGTCAAGGGCATGACGACGACGGCGGGTTCGGTGGCGCTGGCGAACTCGTTCCCGACCTAAAGCGGCTACCTGTCCGTCACGGTGCCCGCCGGCTATCAGGCCAACCGCAGACCGTTCAACATCGACTTCCTGGGCCAGGCGTGGAGCGAACCGGTCCTGGTCGGGTATGCGTTCGCCTACGAGCAGGCCACCCGGCTGCGCAAACCTCCGTCCGAGATCAACCCGACGCTGTTCTGAACGGAAACGCCCAGTAGCGCAGTGATGCCGGGATCAGGTCGCCATGTGCGGCGAGCGGTTCGCCGCGCATGGCTGCCGCCGATCGGGTGGTGAGCACGCCGGCCGCGTTCCGGGTCCAGTAGCCGGCACGTCAGGCCATGGAGCGCACACGGTCGTCCTTCGACCATCCTGCCCTGAGCCACCACGACGCGGCCGGGGCGCGGCTTCGGTTGCCGGCACCGTCAGCCGTGTGGTCGGGTCTCGGTGGTACATCGTGGTGGCCTGCCAACCGAAGACCAGTGCCGGCGCGGCCACGATCGCGCTGTACGCGGGCCCGCCAGTGCGCCGCGACCATGTCCAGGTGCGCCATGAGCAGCAACCACATCCCGCGCCCGACGATCGCGAGTGCCGAGATCACGGACTCGTCGCGGCGGTGTTCGCGGCCAGTCCTCAGCACGGCCAGCAGTCCCAGGTCGCATCCGCAGCACTACGCATTCACCACGCTGGGGCCCTGACATATCAATGGCATCCGACAGTGACAAATGGACCAGACATGTGGACGGCCGTGGCCGATACTTGGCCGCAGGGGTTATCGCATTCCAGGCCGTGGAAGGAAGGTTCTTGTGATGGCTGCATGCCCGGGACGCTCCGGTGGTGCGCGATGAGTGCTGTCGTGGTGGACGACCTGCGCAAGAGTTACGGTCAGGTCGAGGCGGTTCGCGGCATCAGCTTCACCGTCGAGGAAGGCGAGATCTTCGCACTGCTCGGGCCGAACGGGGCAGGCAAGACCACCACCCTGGAAATCCTGGAGGGATTCCGGTCCCGCGACACCGGCCGGGCGGAGGTGCTCGGCTACGACCCCGGCAATCGGGCATCCGGCCGGGCACTGCGGGAACAGATAGGGCTGGTCCTCCAGGACATCGCGGTCGAGCCGTATCTGACGGTGCGCGAGACGGTCGCCCGAAACGCGGGCTACTACCCGAACCCGCGCGACGTCGACGGCGTGATCGACCTGGTCGACCTGACTCCCCAACTGCGGCAGAAGGTCAAGGATCTCTCCGGTGGGCAGAAACGCCGCCTGGACCTCGCCCTGGGCATGATCGGCAACCCTCGTCTGCTGTTCCTGGACGAACCCACCACCGGGTTCGATCCGAACGCCCGGCGCGGGGCGTGGCAGGTGGTGGAGAACCTGCGGTCGGCAGGCACCACGATCCTGCTCACGACCCACTACATGGACGAGGCCCAAGCACTGGCCGACCGCGTCGCGGTCATCACCGCCGGACAGATCGTCGCGGCAGGCCCACCGGCGACCATCGGTGGCCGCGACACCGCCCAGGCCCGGATTCGCTTCGCGCCACCCCAGGGATACGTCGTCGGCGACCTGCCGTTCGAGCCGACGGTCGACGGCGACGGGCTGCTCACCCTGCACACCGACGAGCCGACCGAACTGCTGCACCGGCTCACCGGCTGGGCACTCGACCACGGCCTGACGCTGAGCCGGTTGGCCGTGGACCGGCCCAGCCTGGAGGACGTCTACCTGCGCCTGACCGGCGACCCGGCCGACGATCCGGCACCGCCCAAGAAGTCCCGCCGGCGCCGCGCCGAGATGAGGAACGCCTGATGACCACCACCAGTGCGCCGGTCCCGAGTGTGACCGGTCAGCGCAATCTCGGCCTGCTGTGGCACCAGATCCGCTACGAGCAGCTGTCGTTCTGGCGCAATCCGCAGAGCGCGTTCTTCACCTTCGTGTTCCCGGTCGTGATCATTCTGATCTTCGGCGCCGTGTTCGCCGGCAGCGGGCCGAGTCCTTTCTACAACGGGCTTTCCGGCCTGCAGTACTACGTGCCCACGATCGCCGCGCTGTCGGTGTTGGGCGCCTGCTACAGCCAGCTCGCCATCGTGCTGGCCGCGCGCAGGCAGACCGGCATCCTCAAACGACTGCGCGCCACCCCGCTGCCCGCGTGGATCTACTTCGTCGGACTGCTCGCGCACTGCATCATGGTCAGCATCGTCGATGTCGCCCTGATCATCGGCATCGGCAGGCTCTACGGGGTGCCGCTGCCCACGCACTGGGGCGCCCTGCTGGTGACCCTCGTGCTCGGTGCGGCGAGTTTCTGCGCTCTCGGTGTGGCCGTCGCCTCGCTGATCCGCAATTCCGAAGCGGCACCGGCGGTCGTGCAGTTCGTGCTGTTCCCGCTGGTGTTCATCTCGGGCACCTACTTCCCGATCCACTCCGATGTGCTCAACGGCATCGCGGGCGTGCTGCCGGTGCGGCCGTTCAACCAGGCGTTGCTCGGACCGTTCGCCCAGCACGCCGGCTTCGACTGGCCGCACCTCGGGGTGCTGCTGATCTGGGGCGTCGTCGGCGCGGCTGTCGCGATCCGCCGCTTCCGCTGGGATCCCCGACCGGAATGACGCGGACCCGGCCCCGGCGAGGACACCTCACGCGGACGCCTTCTCGCGGCACTGTTCCCGTGCCAGGGTGATCTCCGGGTCGCCCGGCGCCAGCTCGGCCGCCGCGTTCAGGTGCGCGAGCGCGTCGTCCCAGCGTTGTGCCGACCGGTAGGCGAACGCCAGATTGAACTGGAGGCCGGCGTCCTGGGGCGACGCGGCGACCGCGGCCGACAGGTCGGTGATCGCCGTCGTGACGTCGCCCAGTTCGCAGGCCACCCCTGCCCGGCCCGCCAGTGCCGATACCAGGTCCGGGGCGCCCGCCAGTGCCTCGTCGAACGCCGAGCGTGCGGCGGCGAACTCCTCCCGCTCGGCATGCACCTGGCCGACCACGGTGTGCAGGTACGGATTGGCCGGCTCCAGCAGCAGGCCCGCCGTCGCGTCGGCGAGCGCGCCGTCCAGGTCGCCGTCGGCGAGCAGGATGCCGGCGCGATTGATGTAGGCGTCCAGGAACGCGGGATCAAGCTCCAGCACGTAGCTCATGCCGGCCAGTGCGTGATCCGTCGCGCCCGCGTCGAGCCGCAGCTCGGCACGGTTGTAGTAGGCCTCCGGGAACGGCGGTCCCAGCGCGATCGTGATGTCGTACTCGGCCAGCGCCTCCTCGTCGCGGCCCAATCGGTGCAGCAGGTTGGCGCGGTCGAAGTGGTACTCGGGATAGTTCGGGTCGGCGCCGATGACGGCGTCGTAGTCGGCCAGGGCCTCCGCCAGCCTGCCGAGGCCGACCAGCACCTGGGCCCGGTTGTAACGCAGCACCGAGCGGTGCAGCCGGTGCTCGTCCGGCTCCAGTTCCCGGTCCAGCAGGGCGAGCCCGTCGGTCACCAGGCGCAGCGCCTCGGGCAGGTTGCCCAGGTGCGTCTCGACCAGCGCCAGACCGTTGCGGTTGAACACCGTGTGGAACAGCCTCTCCTTGCCGTCGAACACCAGTCCCGCGAACGCGATCGCCTGGTGCAGCAGGCCTTTCGCCCTGCGGTGGTCGCGGTGCCCCACGTCGTGATGGCGGGTGTAGAGCATCCCGGTGGCGTAGGCGACCTGCATGTGCGCCGTCGGTGCGTCGGTGAAGTTGAGCACCTCGATGTAGAGCTCCTCGGCCTCCTCCGGCCTGCCGAGCGCGGCCAGTGACGTGGTCATCTTCGTGGTGAAGATCCACCACAGCTCGAACTGCTCGGTCCAGTCGATCACGGCCCGGCCGCGCACCCCGAAGTCGACCGTGGCGTCGTAGAAGCCCATGTCGATGCAGTAGTCCAACGCGACCCGCAGCGCCTGCGCGCCCGCACCCGCGGGGTCGCTGCCCCGCTCGCGGTGCCACGGGATCGCACCGAGCGCCGGCGACGTCTCGCCCAGCCGCGCCAGTTCGTCCGCCCTGGCGTCGTGCAGTCCGGCTCGCACGTCGGCGGCCAGGCCCTCGTACGCGGCGAGCGGCTCTGCCCGGTCGTCGGTGCCGTCCGAGTCGACGTACCTGTTCGCCAGCTCGACCGGGTCGGTCGTCGCGAGCGCCTCGGCGGCCCGTGTCGCGCCCGTCACCGGCACGGCGTAGGTACGCAGTGCGTCGGCCAGTTGCTCGGGCAACTCACCGGTGCCCGTGCACACGACGAGCGTGACCAGCGCGGGATCGAGCCTGCGCAGTGCCACCGCGACGAACTCGATGTCCGTCGGGTCGGTGTCGCCGACATCGAAGATCACCTGCGAGCGCGGCCCGTCGGCCAGTGCGGCCACGTGATCGCGCAGGAACTCCACGACACCATGGGTCAGCCGCAGTGTCCGCAGCCGCGAGTAGAACCTGGTCCGCTCGTCCGGTACGGCCAGCGAGGTCAGCGTTTCCTTGGTCGCCTGGATCAGCGTCGCCAGCTCGGGCGCCACCGACAGCAGTTCGACGTCCCGGCCGCTGACCACGGCCGGGTGCTGCCGCAGCGCGGCGGGCACCACCGAGCGCAGGATCGCGCCTGCCGCCGTGTACGGGCCCCGGTGCAGACGGTGCGCGGAGACGTCGGGCGACAGCGTGGCCGGCAGCCGCAGCCCCGAAGCGAGTTCGGCCCGTTCTGCCTGTGAGGACGCGGCGATCCACTGGTGGCGTGACTCGGTCATGTGCTGCTCCAGGACAGGGATGGGAGGTGGTCAGGCGACGGCGACGCGGGTCTTGGTCCTGGCCCGCACGGCGAGCACACCCGCTATCACGAACTGCGCGACGTTGAGGCCGAGGAAGACGAGCGCGTCGGCGACACCCAGTGCCGAGGACGTGCCCTCGAGGTGGGACAGGAAGATGCTGATCATCCGCACGATCGCCGGGATCAGCGCGACGACGGCGACCACGATGACGAACGTGTAGCCGGCGAGGATCAGCCAGGAGTACCAGCGGGCGGCAGCGCGGTCGCGGGGATGCCAGGCCGACTCGTCGACGAGCCGTCCGGTCCGGCCCAGCAGCCGGTTGAACCGGTTGGCCAGCAGGTCGCGGGCCACGGTGTGCAGGTCGACGCAGCCCAACGCCGTCACGACCAGGTAGTAGATGTCGGTGCGCAGGAAGAAGTAGAACTGCCAGGCCAGGCGCAGCACGGTGCCGAATGCCAGCGCCAGCAGGAACCGGCTGATCGCGGCCTCGGTGCCGCCGCCCCCGCGCAACGCGGCTGCCACCAGCGTCAACAGGGCGATGATCAGGACGTCGGCGATCATCCCGGCCAGCATCGGCAGGTACCGACGGCGCCTCGGCACCACGACCAGCCCGTCGAGCGCCGTCTCGAACACGACGAAGTACAGGCGACGGCCGATGCTGAGGCTCGACGGCAGCCCGAGCCGCCTGCCCGCGAGCGCGTGGAACGCCTCGTGCACCAGGATGAGCGGGATCTGGCCGAGGTAGATGCCCAGTTCCAGGAGCACGAGGTACCGGGTGAAGAACAGATTCTGGTATCGGGGCACCAGGTCGGGCTGGCGCGCCATGACGACGATCGTCAGCGACGAGCAGGACGGCGTAGCCAGCCCAGGCGACCGGCGAGAACATCGCGCGACCGAGCCGCTGCCAGCGGACCCGCACCGGCTGGGCCACCACCGGCTGGGTGTCCTGCGGGGCCAGTAGTTCCAGCTCGTCCAGCACGGCGAGGAACTCGTCGATGTCGACATCCTCACCGTACTGCTCGGCGTACCACTGCTTGCCCTGCCGTGGCGACATGCCGCTGGCGAGTTGGCGCAGCAGCGCGGCACCGTCGACGGGCAGGACGGCGAAGGTGTTGGTGTCCGTACGGCCGACGGTGACCTCGTCACCTTCGTCGAGATACGTCAGGGGGTATACGGACAGCGGGAGGTCCGGGTCGAACGACACGGTCATCGTCAGCACCTCGGTCGGGTCGGCGGTCGGCACGGTCGGCGCGGCAGGCCATGCCGGCCGACCGGCCCTACTCACGTTTCACCGTGTCCTGGTCACGCCAGGATCAGCTTGCAGGTCGAGCCGTACAGCGGCGCTGCCGCCGACGTCAGGCGGACAGTGCCCGTCTTGCGTACCGTGATCTTCTTCATCGCAGTTCACCTCCCGCGTGTGCGGTCACCACTGGTTGTGATATCCGCGTCAGGCCGTCCGGATGATGCCGCAGGTGGAGCCGTAGAGCGGCGCCGCAGCCGAGGTCAGCCGCACGGTGCCCGTCTTGCGCACGGTGATCTTCTTCATGCCCAACTCCTTTGAGTCCTCATTGGATAGATCGGCAGGCGGATCCGCCCGCCAACCAGCGAATGGTGCCAAACCGCGGCGCGACCGGGACCGTATTCCGGACGCGGCCGGACAACACCGGACAACGGTCCGGCGTAATCCTCACGGAATGCGCGAATGGCCGGATACGACGGTCAGTAATCGCGCTGTACGGACCTGGTGCGAAAAGAGGTGTTACAGCAGCGCAGTCACACCGGCGGGGGTATTCCGGTCCGGCCCATCGGGATTACTCTGGCCGCGCAGGCGCGGACTCACGACGGAGACGGATATGGCCGATCAGCCGGGAAATGGGGCGACCGCGCTTTCCCCGGCTGATATGGAAGAGATCCTGACCAAAGCGGAACTGGCCAACGAACTCCGCAGGCTGCGGCGCAGGCACGCCAGGCAGCGCGGCGATTCCCCGCTGACGTACCGAGAACTGGCCGGGCGTACCGGCTGGGCACACGGTGTCATCGGCGACTACTTCACCGGCAAGACACTACCACCCACTGATCGTTTCGATGTGTTGGTGAGTCTGCTCGGCGCAACCCCGGCGGAAATCGTCACGTTCGCGAACGCGCGGGACCGGGTCGAGGAGTTCGGCAGGGAACGACCATCGGGTAATAACATGGCGCGCTACGACACGTCAACAAAAATCACCCGGCTACAACTGCCACGCGCGGTGCCAGGATTTACCGGACGGGTCGCCCAACTCGTCGAGCTGGATGCGGCGGATTCGCCTGTTGTTGTCGTTTTCGGAGCGCCCGGAGTCGGTAAAACTGCCCTCGTGACACAGTGGGCGCATGAGGTAGGTTCGCGCTTCCGTGACGGCTGCCTCCATATCGATCTGCGTGACCACGATTCGGGCGACGCGGTCCCGCCTGCCGACGCGCTCGCGACGCTGCTGCGCGGGCTGGGCATGCCGGCCCGGGCCGTGCCCGCCGACCCGGCGCAACGCCAGGCCCGCTACCGCGACCTGCTCGCCGACCGCCACGTGCTGGTCGTGCTGGACGACGTGACCTGCGTCGACCAGGTTCTGCCGCTGTTGCCGGGCGCCGCGTGCTGCCGGGTGGTGGTCACCAGCCGGGATCCCCTGGCCGATCTGGTACGACGGCCCGGGGCAGAGCGCATCGAGCTGGACCCGTTGCCGCTCGACGACTCCGTCGCACTGTTGGGCGCGCTGATCGGGCGTCGAGCGGCAGCGCATCAAGCGGCGGTGCGGTCGCTGGCCGTGTCCTGTCGCGGTGTGCCGCTCGCGTTGCGGATCGCGGCCGAGTACGTGGTGGCACACCCGGAGACGCCGCCGACCGTGCTCGCGCAGGAGTGGTGGACCCTGGCGTTCGGCTCGGCCACGCGCACGTCCTACGCAGGCGGCTGAGCGGCCCCGACCTGGCATCGGCATCGGATCAGGCGGCAGGCCCGGCTGGGTAGCGTGACGTACGGTCGTGGCGAATCTGGTCGTAGGAGGACCGATCCGAGACGTCTCCCCCGCGCTCGCACCCCTGTGGCAGGCCGCGCACCACCGGCTGTCCTCGGGTCTGCCGGTGAGTCAGGTCCGATCCACCAGCTGATCACGGACAACGACGGCGACGACGCGGTCACGACAGCGCGGTTCGCCTGGAACGGCCGAGACCTCGTACCCGACTCCTGACCTCGCAGTCCACATGCGACCGACCAGTGTCACCTCGACGACCGAGCGGAGTTGATCAATCGCTTGACGGGCAACGAAGATCGAAGCCACTCGAAGCGCGGAATCACCCCACGTGGGGAGGGTTGGGTGTGCCGGTGACGGGCTACCTCTACCGCGTTACCCGTTGACGGTCCCTGGTCGGGACGCCGGCGAACAGGACCCGGGCGCGACAGTCGACAAGCCAGACGAGGGGTGCGACCTGATGCTCAGCGAGCGAGAACGTCGCGAACTCGACGTGCTCGGTCGGGCGCTGGCCGCGGACGATCCTCGCCTGGCACGCCTGCTCTGCGGCGCCGATGCCGAGTCCAGGGCAACATCGGCCGTCGTCATCATCGCCATCGCGCTGGCTGCGGTCAGCGGCTTCGCGTTGGTCACTCTGGGTAGTAGCCTGCACCAGGGCTGGGTGTCAGCGCTCGGCGCGGTCCTGGCCGCGAGTACACCGTTCGTGGCGAGTTGGTGGATAGCCAAAAGGCACGCGCCGGGTCGCTGAGCGGACACACCTCAGTCGGCGGATCGGCCCGGCGATCCGGCCGCATCCCGGCACGGCACGGCATCGAGCGGGTCGCGACCGACCTCCGCCGTGAGCCATCCGGCCACCGCAGGCAGGAATTCGTCTCTGTCGTCAATCGCGTGACATGCGTTCCGCATGCTGGGCCGCCTGGTCAACGAGGAGACCCACCACCGCGAGATGATCGGCCCGCGCACCGAGGTATCCGGCCGGATCATCCGGATACGTTGCCAAGTCGGAACAATCTCGTGCGGACTTGGTTCGCGCCGCATCGCTGGGGGAGCCGGCGCGGGAGTGCGCCGCTGTCGTGCGGGCGCGGGCGGACGTGCTCGGCGCCGGCCATCCCGACACGGTGGCCGGCCGCGACTTCCTCGCGGAAGCGCCGCGGATGGTCGACAGCGCCTGACGCCCGGCCATCACCCCGCACTGGGGACAGCAGCGACTCAGGGAGTGCGGGCGAGTTCGTAGCGCTTCGTACCCCACTCGTCGCCCGGATTCGGCTGGATCGGGCCGACCTCGCGGCGCGTCGTGATCTCGATCTCCCGCAACTCGGCGTAGAGCTTCAGGACCTCGGACTCTCCCCAGATTCGCGCGCCGAACCGGTGATGGGTGATCGCGGTCAGCATGAGGAATCGGGCCTGGGTGGCGTCGAAACCGGCGTCGATCCAGTCTAGGCGTTCCATGGGGTCCTTCCTGTTGAGGCGATGGTGAGCGCTCGCTCAGCACATCACTACAGACAGGGTCACCCTGGTGCGCCGGTCGTGGCATCGCTGCCAGCGGCCGTTCGATGCTGAGGCTGACCGGCATCGCGACTGCCAGGTAGCCGGTATCAGGGAGCGACCGAACAGGTCAGAAGGACGGCGGCGTCATCGACCCGATGAGTTCCGCGTCGTGCTCGGTGGCATTGTGGTACCAGTGCGGCTGGCCCGGGTCGTAGGTCAACGAGTCGCCCTCGCCGAGGACGTACATGTCCCCGCCCACGCTGATCCTCAACTCCCCCCGGGTGAGCATCACGCACTCCTCGCCCTCGTGCAGGTAGGGCTCGGACTCGTTGCTCCAGCCCGCGGCGATCTGGGCGCGGATCATGGCGAGCTTGCCGTCGATGCTCGGGGTCAGCAGCTCGTACACGAGATTGGCCTCGGCCAGCAGCAGCCGCGGGTGTTCACCGGCGCGCACCAGCGCACCGGTCTTCTTCTCGCTCACGAAGAACCGCCCGACCGGCACCTCCAGGGCATGCGCGAGCTTGATCAACGTAGTGAACGACGGGTTGCCGATGCCCCGCTCGATCTGGCTCAGCAGGCCGGGGCTCAGTTCCGCCGAGGCGGCCAGGGACGCCAGGCTGAGGTGCGCCTCGACCCGCAGCCTGCGGACCAGCGCACCCACGGCCTGCATCGTCGGCGCTGCCGCCACCTCGGTGTCGACCTCGAGGGACTGGGCCGCCAGACGGGTGCTGGCAGCCCCGTGGCCACCGGATCTGCTCCGGGCCGAGCCGTCGTCCACGTGGAGCTCCTCTCGGACTCGAACCGGGCGACCCGTGGTCGGATCCACGAACGTTACAAGGGGTTCGTTGACAGGTCAGACGTTCCTGGTGAATATAAGCGCAACTCGTTCAACAAAGTGAACGAATGACCCGACGCTGACCCCGAGACAGATTCCCCGACCCCGAGCGCCGTTGACACCGCAGCGACCACGCTCGAGCGCGGCCTGCCCTAGTGGCGGCTCCGCTCGTGATGACGGCTGCCCGCACGAAGCCGCAAGGAGCCCTCCATGACACGCACAAGCCCGAGAACGACCCGAATGGGCGTGGCGCTGGGCCTCGTCACTCTCACCCTGGTGTCCGCTTGCAGCGGGGGCGGCAGCGGATCCGACGCGGCGGCCACGCCCAAAACGGTCACCAACGGCACCGTGACCATGGACCTCAGCGGCCCGGTGACCAGCTACGACCCCGCCAAGGGCAGCGGCTTCCAGGACGCCCAGGTCGCGTGGGCGCTCTACGACTCCCTGCTCGTGACCGACAGCAACGGCGACTTCGTGGCAGGTCTGGCGTCCTCCTGGAAATCCACCCCGGACAGCGCCACGTTCACCCTCAAGTCGGGTGTGACCTGCTCCGACGGCACTCCGGTCACGCCGGCCGTCGTGGCCGCGTCGGTCCGCCGCTTCCTGGCCCCGGCGACCGCGTCACCCTTCCTGTCCCAGGTGACGGGCGGCAACAACCCCGCCACCGTGACCACCGGTGCCGACCAGATCACGGTGAAGCTCGCCAAGCCCTGGGTCGGCCTGCTGCCCGGCCTGGCCTCCCCGTTCGCCGGGATCATCTGTCCCGCCGGGCTGAAGGACCCGAGCAGTCTGCAGACGAAGTCCTCCGGCACCGGCGCGTTCGTCTCCGCGTCCCAGGTCGCCGGCTCCAGCTACACGTTCACCAGGCGCTCGGACTACACGTGGGGCCCGAAGTACGCCGACCAGGGCACGGGCGCGATCCCGAAGAAGCTGGTCATGCAGGTGCTCACCGACGACAACACGCGCGCCAACCTGCTCGCGACCAGCGCCCTGCAGATCGGCGCGTTCGCCTCGGACGCCTGGAAGAAGTTCCAGTCCACCAAGGGCATCACGTCGGCGACGTCGAACCAGACCGACACCTTCCTGATCTTCAACGAGGCGCCCGGCCACCCGACGGCCGACAAGCGCGTCCGCGAGGCCATCACGCAGGCGGTCAACCGCGACGGGCTCAACCAGGTGCAGAGCTTCGGCGCCGGGCAGCTGATCACCAACCTCGGCCAGCCCAGCTACCAGTGCTACGACAAGTCCCTGGGCAGTGTCATCCCCCGCTACGACACCGCCTCGGCAGGTCAGGTCCTCAAGGGCACGTCGCTGAACATCCTGGGCACCAACGTGTTCGCCGGCGGTGACGCCAACAGCTACGTCCTCTCCGCGCTGGAGTCCGTCGGCGCGAAGGGCAAGCTGCAGAACGTCGACAACTCCGCCTACGTGCAGGCGCTGTTCAGCGGCACCAACAACTGGGACGTGGCGATCCTGGGCTACGGCAACCTGCTGTCCAGCCTGCTCGCCGCTGGCGGCTTCTTCGTCGGACACGCGCCGCCGAGCGGTCAGAACCTGGGCGCCGTCGCCAACCCCACCGCCGCGGCGCAGCTGGCAGCGGCAGGCACGGCGACCTCCGAGGCCGCGGAGTGCACCGCCCTGGGCGCCTTCCAGAAGTCGTTGATCACCAACGCCGACATGCTGCCGCTCTCGACGGTGCCGGTGCACGTGCTGTTCGCGGGCGGTACCAGCGGGGCCGTGGTCAAGGGCTTCGTCCAGCCGTCGTCCATCCGGATCAGCCAGAAATGACGAGCGGTCCGCAGACGCTGACAGGCGTCGTCGACCCGGGTGTGCCGGAGGCAACCGATGCTCCGGCCGCCCGGGGCCGGGTCGCCAAACTGTGGCTGGGCTACCTGGCCCGGCGGCTCGGCGGGGTGGTCGCCGTGCTGGTGGTGATCGTCCTGCTGACCTTCATGATCGTGCGCTGGGTCCCCGGTGACCCCGCCCGGCTGATCGTCGGCTTCAACGCCAGCGCCGCCCAGGTCCAGCAGGTCCGCGTGCAGCTCGGCCTGACCGACCCGTTCTGGCAGCAGTTCGGCCACTACGTCTCCGGGCTGGTGCACGGCAACCTGGGTGTGTCCTTCGTCAACTCGCAGCCGATCACGCAGATGCTCGCCCAGCGGCTGCCGCTGACCGCGCAGCTGGCCGTCAGCGCCCTGGTGGTCGTGCTGGTCGTCGGCTTCCTGCTGGGCGTCACCGCGGGCGTGCTCGACCACGGTGGCCGGGGCCGCGCGTACACGGCACCGTTCACGGCGGTGACCTCGCTGGTCGGCGCGCTGCCGGAGTACATCACCGGCACTTTGCTGGTCTACCTGTTCGCGCTGACCCTGGACTGGCTGCCGGTCCAGGGCGGCCCGGGTTTCACCGCCATGCTGATGCCCGCGCTGGCGGTCGGGCTGCCGCCCGCCGCGGTGCTCGCCCGGCTGGTCCGCAACGAGACCGTCAGCGTGCTGTCCCAGGAGTACATCACCACCGCGACCAGCAAACGGCTCTCCTCGGCCCGGCTGCTCCTGCGGCACGTCCTGCCCAACGTCGTGACGAGCACCCTCACCCTCAGCGGGCTGCTGCTCGTCGCCCTGCTCGGAGGCACCGTCATCACCGAGAACGTCTTCAACATCAGCGGGCTGGGCACCGAGGTCGTGCAGGCGATCCTGCGCAGCGACTACCCCTCGGTGCAGGGCATCATCCTGACGCTGGGCGTCATCGCCGTCCTGATCAACCTCGCCGTCGACATCACCCTGGGACTGCTCGATCCGCGGGTGCTCAGCCGGAGGACGGCATGAGCCCGGCGCGGCGCACCCGGCTGCCCGCGATGCTGGTGGCAGGCGGCGTGCTGCTGCTGATCATGATCGTCGTCGCCGTGGTCGCACCCCTGGTCTGGGGCGACACGGCACAGGCACTGACCGCGGACATCCGGCAGAGTGGTTCGTCAGCCCACCTGCTGGGCACCGACTCCCTCGGCCGGGACATCCTGCTGCGGACCCTGGTCGCGACCCGGCTGACCCTGATCATGGCGCTGTGCGCCACCGGCATCGCCGCGGGCATCGGGGCCGTGCTGGGCGTCGGCGTCGTGCTGGCCGGGCGGTTCGTGCGCGGCACGGGAGCCCGCGTGATCGACCTGCTGGTGTCCTACCCGCCGATCATCATCGCGCTCGCGGTCACCGCGATCTTCTCGCCCGGCCGCGTCTCGGTGGTCTTCGCGATCGGGCTGGCGTTCTGCCCGCAGTTCGCGCGGCTGACCAACACCCTGGCCGCGTCGGTCAGCTCGCGGGAGTACGTGGTCGTCGCACGGCTGCTCGGCACCGGGCGGACGCGGTTGCTCATGCGGCACGTCGTGCCGAACATCGCGGCACCGGTGCTGGTGCTCATCTCGGTCGGCTTCGCCACCAGCATCGTCGCGCTGTCCGGGTTGAGCTTTCTCGGTCTGGGCGTCCAGCAGCCCTCCTTCGACTGGGGCACGCTGCTGGCCTCCGGTCTGCGGGACCTCTCGGTCAACCCGATCGAGTCCCTCGGCCCTGCCCTGGCCATCATGCTCACCGGTCTCGGTGCCGGCCTGGTCGGTGACGGGCTCGCCCGGTACTGGGAGCCGCGCCAGCACGCGTCGACCGGCCGGGCCGCCCGGTCCCGGCGACGCGGCCTGTCCACTCCCCCGCCTGCCGCCGCAGCGTCGGCGACCGACCGCGAGACGGTGGCGGAGCTGCGCGATCTGACGGTGTCCGCGCACGGCGCGGCCGTCGTCCGCGGGGTGTCGCTCGACATCGGGGCAGGCGAGATCGTCGGCCTCGTCGGTGAATCGGGCTCCGGCAAGAGCGTGACGGCGATGGCGATGTCCCGGTTGTTGCCCGCGACGCTGACCTGGTCGGCCGAACGGCTCCGGGTGAACGGGACCGACCTGCACCGGCCGGACGTGCCACCGCCGAACCGGCTCGCCACCGACATCGGCGTGGTGTTCCAGGACCCGTCCACCTGCTTCAACCCCGCGCTGCACGTCGGGGCCCAGCTCACCGAGGTACTGCGCGTGCACAAGGGTGTGCCGCGCCGTGCGGCGGCGAAGCAGGCGATCGCCCGGCTGCGCGAGGTGCGCGTCTCCTCACCGGAGAGCCGGATGCATCAGTACCCGCACGAGCTGTCCGGCGGTATGCGCCAGCGCGCCATGATCGCCATGGCGCTGCTGTCCGAGCCGCGGCTGCTGATCGCGGACGAACCGACGACCGCCCTGGACGTCACCGTGCAGGCCGACGTGCTGCGCCTGCTGCACCAGATCAACGCCGAGCGTGGCACGGCGATCCTGCTGATCTCCCACGACATCAACGTGGTGTCGGCGCTGTGCCACCGGGTGTGCGTGATGTACGCGGGGCGCATCGTCGAGGAGGTCTCGGTCGCCGACCTGCGGGCCGGCCGCGTGCATCACCCGTACACCAAGGCACTGCTGGCCGCGTCGCCCGCGGAGGATGCCGACCGCACCACGAATCCGCTGCGGCCACTGCCGGGGCGGCCGCCACGGCCCGGTGAGGTCGGCAGCGCGTGTTCCTTCGCGCCTCGCTGCCCGCTGGCCATGCCACGCTGCCAGGAGGAGGAACCGATGCCGCTCCCGACACCCGACGGAGGTGCGGCCGCGTGCCACGCGATCGACAGGTCACTGGTGGACGTCCGATGAGCGAGCGTGCGAGCGAATCAACAGGCACAGCGCCACCGCGAATGCGGGCGCCGAGCGCCAGCGAGGTGGTCGCATGAGCGAGCGTGCGAGCGAATCAACGAGCACAGCGCCACCGCGAATGCGGCCGCCGAACACCGGCGAGGTGGTCGCATGAGCGAGCGTGCGAGCGAATCAACAGGCACAGCGCCACCGCGAATGCGGCCGCCGAACACCGGCGAGGTGGTCGCATGAGCGAGCGTGCGAGCGAATCAACAGGCACAGCGCCACCGCGAATGCGGGCGCCGAGCGCCAGCGAGGTGGTCGTATGAGCGCGCCGGACACCATCGCACCGGCATTGCGGGTCGACGGGATCAGCGCCGGGTACGGGGCCGGCTCCCGTTCCGCCCGGGTGCTGCGCGACGTCTCGATGTCGATCATGCCGGGCCGGACCATGGGTGTGGTCGGCGAGTCGGGCTCCGGCAAGTCCACTCTGGCCCGCGTCCTGGTCGGGCAGCTGGCGCCGCTGGCCGGCTCGGTGTCGCTGGACGGCCGGGACGTGGCGACGATGAGCAGGCGCGAACTGCGCACTGCCCGCCGGCAGGTCCAGCTGGTGCCGCAGGACCCGTACGCGTCGCTCGACCCACGGATGACAGTCGGGCGTGCCCTGGCCGAGGCCATCGAGCCGGGCAAGTCCCTGCGCCGGGTCGACCGGTCGAGGATCACCGAGCTGCTGGAGACGGTGGCGCTGGAGGCGGACACAGCGGATCGGTTGCCGCACGAGTTCTCCGGCGGGCAGCGGCAACGGATCGTCATCGCCCGCGCGCTGGCCGTCCAGCCGCGGGTGCTGATCGCCGACGAGGTGACCTCGGCCCTGGACTCGTCGGTGCAGGCGGAGATCCTCAACCTGCTGCTCGACCTGCAGCGCCGCAACGATCTCGCTCTGGTCTTCATCACCCACGACCTGTCCATCGCGCGGTACATGTGCGACGAGGTGAGCGTGCTGTACCTGGGCCGGGTGATCGAGCAGGGCGACATCGGCCTGCTCGGCCGGCCCGCGCACCCGTACACCGAGCTGCTGCGGGCGAGCGTGCCCGACCCGAGCGGCCGGATGTTCGACGACGAGCCACCCCCTGTGGTCGCGGCCGATCCCGGCGATCCGGCGGACCCGCCCGCCGGTTGCTCCTTCCACCCGCGCTGCCCGCAAGGCCCCAGGGTGCTCGGCGACCGCGCCAGCTGCCTCGATGTACCGCCGCCGCTCAACCTGCTCGCCGACCAACCAGGCCGCGCGGCCGCCTGCCACTTCCCGCTTGTGCGCGTCAACGCTGACGACTGACCTACACCGAGGAGAAAGACATGGCACAGCACGGGAGTTTCACGCCTGGCGACCTGGCCCGGCTGCCGGAGATCGTGGCCGCCGACCTCGCGCCGGACGGCGGCTCGACCGTCTACGCGGCCACCACCGCCGACGGCACGACCACGCTGGAGCGAACCCTGCTCTGGCGGCTGGAGCTGGGCGATGAGCCCACGTTGCTCAGCGACTCCGAGTCCTCGCAGAGCGCGCCGGCGTTCTCGCCGGACGGGTCCCGGGTCGCCTACCTGCAGCACGTGGACGACAAGCCGCAGATCGCCGTGCTCACGATCGGCGACCGCACGACCGAGGTACTCACCGACTTCCCTCGCGGCGTCGGCCCGGGCGCACCCCGCTGGTCCCCTGACGGCACGACTCTCGCCTTCAGCGCGTCCGACGCTCCGGTGCGCGAGCCCGGCAAGCCCTACCGGGTCACCCGGCCGGTGTGGCGCCGGGACGGGATGGGCCTGATCGAGGACGTCAAATCCGACGTGTGGACCATTCCGGCAGGCGGCGGCACGCCGACCCGGCTCACGTTCCACGAGGGTGTGGTCGCCCAGATCCAGTGGTCGCCCGATGGCACCGCCCTGCTCTACGACTGCTTCGCCGAGCCGTCGACCTCGGCCGTCACCCTGCGCACGGTCACCGCGGACGGCCTGCACACCCACGTCGTGCTGGACAGCGAGTACCTCGTGTACCCGCCCGCTGCCGCGTGGCTGTCCGACGGACGAGTCGTGCGGACGACGGACTGGGGCGTCTACAAGCTGCTCAACCTGGTCGTGCACGACCCCGCCACGGGCGCCGACTCACGCCTGGAGGTCACGCTGCCCGGGCAGATCGGCGGCCTGATGCAGATGGGCATGAACAGCTCCCTGTTCGAGGCGCCGCTCGTCGTCGACCATGCCACCGACGACGTCTACCTCTACATCCAGACCGGGGGCCGGCTGGAAGTGGCCAGGATCGCGACCACCGACGGCCAGTCGGAGATCGTGCACACCGGTGATTTCGCGGTCGCACCCATCGCCCTGCGCGGCAGGCGGCTGCTGCTGGCTCGCACGTCGTTCGCGGACCCCTGCTCGCTGAGCGTGTTCGACCTGGACGATCGCAAGGAAAGCCCGGTGGCGGCCCTCGACCGCGGCTGGCTGGCCGAGGCTCCGTTCACCGTGCACGAACTGCACTTCACCGGCGCCGACGGCATCCCCGTCGAAGGCTGGTTCCTCGAACCGCGCGACGGCTCGGGCCCCTACCCGACGGTGCTGAACATCCACGGCGGGCCGTTCGCCGTCTACGGCTACAACTTCTCCATCGACAACCACCTGTTCACGTCGGCCGGATACGGCGTGCTGCTGGTCAACTATCGAGGTTCCTCCGGCTACGGCGAGGACTTCGCGAAGTCGCTGATCGCCGACTGGGGCAACAACGACGCGGGTGACCTGCTCGCGGGCATCGACCACGCCGTGTCCCTGGGCCTGGTCAACCCCGAGCGGATCGGTTCGTTCGGCCTGTCCGGCGGTGGCTACCTCACCTCGTGGCTGCTGACCCACAGCGACCGCTTCGCCGCCGGGATCGCCGAATGCCCGGTCACCGACTGGAACGGCATGGTCGGCTCGGACATCCCGCAGGTCGTCGGCCGGTGGATGGACGCATCGCCGGGCCATGGTCCGGAGAGCATGGTGCCCTACGTCCGGCTGTCCCCGGCCACGTACGCGGCGGACTGCGAGACGCCGATGCTGATCGTCGAGCACGAGGCCGACCTGCGCTGCCCGAGCGGACAGGGCGACGTCTTCTACAACGCGCTGCACCTCGCCGGCCGCACCACCGAGATGCTGCGGCTGCCCGGCATGTTCCACGGTGGCCCGTACGTGGTGGCCGACCTGGCGGGCCGGACCGAGCGGCTCGGCGCGCTCACCGAATGGTTCGACCGCTACCTCAAGGCCTGATCGAACCCCGCGTCCGCCGAACTCAGGAGTTCCCTCATGTACGCACACGTCAACGGCGTCGACCTGTTCTTCGACGTCGAGGGGTCCGGCTACGTCGCCGAAGGCACGACATACCGGGAGAAGCCGGTCATGTTCGTGCTGCACGGCGGCCCCGGCTGCGACCACACCTACTTCCGGCCGTGGCTGCACCCGTTGGCCGAACACGTCCAGCTGGTCTTCGTCGACCACCGCGGCAACGGCCGGTCCAGCCGGACCGACGAGTCGACCTACACGATCGAGCAGATGGCCGACGACGTCGAGGCGCTGCGCGAGTACCTCGGTCTGGGCCGGATACTGGTGCTGGGCCAGTCCTTCGGCGGCATGGTCGCCCAGGTCTACGCGACCCGGCACCCCGGGTCGGTGAGCAAGCTGCTGCTGGCCGACACCACGCCGTCGATGCAGTTCTGGGACGAGGCGCAGGACGCGGCCAGCACCATGGCCACGCCCGAACAGCTGGCCGCGATCCCGGCACTGTTCAACGGCGAGATCCAGTCGCAGCAGGCGTTCGACGACTGGTGGGCGGTCTGCATGCCGCTGTACTTCCACCATCCCGACGACACGGTCATCGAACAGGTCGAGGCTCGGATGACCGGCGCCTACGAGGTCGCCAACTACATGATGGCGAACATCATCCCCAAGTACGACGTTCGTGCCCTGCTACCCGGCCTGTCGATCCCGACTCTCGTCCTCGCGGGCCGCTACGACTGGGTCACCCCACTGAACCAGTCCCAGCTCATCGACCAGCTGCTGCCCGACTCGACACTGGTCGTCTTCGACGACAGCGGGCACATGCCGCACATCGAGGAGAACGAGAAGTTCCTGGCCGCCGTCGTCGACTTCGTGGCGGCACGGTGAACCCGGCGAGCGATCCGTTGCTGTTGCGTGATGTCCGGTTGGTCGACGGCACCGGCACAGCTGCGAGTGCGGGCACCTCGGTCCTGGTCGACCGCGGCCGGTTCGAGTGGATCGGACCGAACGATCTCGCACCGGCAGTGGCGCCGCACGCGGTGGTCGACGCCGGTGGCCGCACCCTGCTGCCGGGGCTGATCAACTCGCATGTCCACCTGTGCGCCGACGGCAGCCCGGACCTGGCCGAGCAGGTCCGCACCGACTCGATCCCGATGGCCACCCTCAGGGCGGCGAAGATGGCCGCGTTGACGCTGCACAGCGGCGTGACCAGCGTCCGGGACTGTGGTGCGGCCAGCGGCATCGTGCTGGATCTGGGCAGGGCCATCGACAACGGGCTGCTCGTCGGCCCCCGGGTGGTCGCGGCGGGACGGGTCATCACGATGACCGGCGGGCACGGCCATTTCGTCGGCCGTGAGGCGGACGGGGTGGACGCCGTCCGCAGGGCGACGCGGGCCGAGCTGAAGGAGGGCGCGGCGTTCATCAAAGTGATGGCGACCGGCGGTGTGCTCACCGCCGGGGTGGACCCGAACAGCACCTCCCTGCAGGAGGACGAACTCGCCGTCGTCGCCAGGGAGGCGCACAACGCAGGCCGCCGGGTGACGACCCACGCCATCGGCAACGCCGGTATCCGCAATGCGCTGCGCGCGGGCATCGACTCCATCGAGCACGGCATGCACCTGGACGACGAGACCCTGCAACTGGCACTGGACAACGGCGCCTTCCTGGTGCCGACCCTGGTGGCGGTGGCCAGGATCATCGAGGCGCACGAGGACATCCCGGCGTGGATCGTCGAGAAGGCCCAGGTGCAGGCGGAGTACGGCCGGGCGAGCTTCGTCGCCGCGGTGAAATCGGGTATGAAGATCGCGGCGGGCACCGACGCGGGGACGCCGTACAACAAACACGACGACCTCCCCCGCGAACTGGCCCTGATGGTGGAGCTGGGCCTGTCCCCCATGCAGGCGATCGTCGCCGCGACGCGCAACGCGGCGGAGAACATGGATGTGCTGCACGAGGTCGGCACCGTCGAGGTGGGCAAGCGAGCCGACCTCGTCCTGGTGGACGGCGACCCGACCCAGGACATCACGGCCGTCTCGCAAGTGGTCCTCGTCGCCAAGGACGGCGTCGTGGTGCGAAATGAGCTGGCGGCAGCCGTAGGCTGATGCGCCTTGTCCGTCCCACGGACCGGTCCACGTCACCGGTCCGTGGGGCGGTGGTCGCTAGCCACTTCTTGGGACTGACAGCCGGTTCAGGCTGAGCCGGTGGTCTGGCTGGCGTTCGACCGATACGCGGCGGAGTTCGGCGCGGAGACCGCGCGGCTCGCTGCGGTCGCCGGCGAACTCGACCCGTCGACCCCGGTGCCGACCTGTCCCGGCTGGACCATGACGGATCTGGTCAGTCATGTCGGGACCGGGCACCGCGGGGCGACCGGGATCGTCGCCCGGCCGGACGAGGACCCGCCGCCCTACGCCGTCGTGGACGCACCGCGGGACCCGGCGACGTGGGCGGACTGGTTGGCGTCGGTGCCCGGGCACTGGTCGCCGCCATCCGCGACCGCGGGCCGGAACGGCCTGTATCGACCTGGCAGCAGGACACCACCGCCGGGTTCTGGCTCCGCAAGATGCCGCACGACGAGGTGATCCATCGCTTCGACGCCGAACTCGCCGTCCCCCGCCTCGGCCACCTCGCACCGGAGGTGGCCGTCGACGGAGTGTCCGACTGGTTCGAGGCCATCGCCACGCTGTCCCGGTGCCCACGAGCGCCCGTTTCGCGAGCTCGCCGGCTCGGGCGAGACGCTGCGATTCGAGGTGACCGAGCTGGGTCTGGCCGACGGGTGCTGGCACGTGACGCGGTCTCCGGCGGGCGTCAGCTGGCGGCATGGCCGGGACTCCGCCGACGCGGCGATCCGGGCGCCGGCACGGGAACTGCTGCTCGTGTTGACCAGGCGGCTCGAACCTGGGCGGGGGGACGTCGAGATCACCGGCGACCGGGCACTGGTCACGCAGTGGCTCGAACAGTCGAGGTTCTGACCATCCGCTCAAGCCAGCCGGCTCGGGTCGCGGCCAGTTGTCCACGGGATGGCGCCGGCCGGCGCCGGATGTCCTCATAGGACTGCCAGTGGTCGCGCAGTGTTCGCGACCATTGCTTGACGTCACGAATCCGGCATACAGCCCATCACCGACGGGCCAGACAACCGAACGCGGCGTCGGCCACCCGGGCGGCGTGCCTCACCCACGGCCCGTAGATGCCGCATCGACCCTATCCGTGCCCGGCCATGATGGTGTATTGATGCATGAAGATGTGGTCATACGTACGTGCATGGTGGCCCGGCCCACGCAGTCGCGTTCACGTCGCCCGACGTCCGCGTGGTCGTGTCGTGGATCGGCGAGTGCGTGGAAGGAAATGCCGGGATGACCTACCAGCGGCGCGCCGGTTCCGTCCCCGTTTCGTTCAGCCTCGATGCTCGTGACGCGCACGCCGTCATACCCGGCATCACGCGGCGTCCCGCAGTGGTGAGCGCGTTGGACGTGTCGCCGGCCGGCCCGCAATCCTCCCCGCGGCCGGGTTGGGTGACCTCGATGGTGGTCGGCGCTTGCTGTGTCGTCGCCGGTCTGGTCGCGTGGCTCGCCACCGGTCATCGCTGGTGGGAAGTCCTCGGGCTGGCCGTGACAGCCGTCCTGCTGGGCGCCCGTGTGCACTACCGCGTCCTGCGCGCGCTGCTGCCGGGCAGATCCGGCCTGCCTGAGATGGTGTCCGGCAGGGCCCGGGAGCTGGTGCTGGTGATCGGCGTGTTCGGCCCCGGCCTGGCCGGCATGGTCGCCTGGGCAGGCACCCACGACTGGCGCTGGGCGGTCACGGGTCTGACCGTCGGCGCGGTGATGCCGGCCGTCGCGCTGCTGCCGCTGCCGGGGATCGCGACGGCCATCCTGCCCAGCGCCGAGTTCGCCTTCGGTGCCATGTTGCTGCTCGTCGGTATTCCGGGCGTACTACTGGGGTGGCTGTGGACCGCGGCCGCCTCGGTCGTGTTCTACGGCGGCATCATCACCGTCGGCGGCGCACTGCTGTCGATGCTCACCGCGACGTTGGTCGTGGTACGAGACAGCGGGTGACCCGGGCGGTCACCGTCGTTGCCCGGCCCCGGCCTGTTCCCCGGACTGCGCGGGTAGGAACCGACACGCTAGCCACTCCATCGCCAAGGCCGAGCGCCGGCTCGGCTGGCATCCGCGACCCGCGACCGACACGGTCGTCGACTGCGCTCGCAGCCTCGTCACCCGCGGTGTCCCCCAGTCGATGTGAGCCACACCAGCAGCCCGCCCGGCTAGGAGGTCTCAGGCTCGACGCCCGCGTCCGCGAGGAGACGGCGGGCCTCGGCCAACTGGCTCTCGGCGACCAGGATCCGGTTCGTTATCGCGCCGATCGACCCGTCGATCGTACTCATGTGTGTGTCCGCGACGCTGTGCTCGATCTTCGCGTCGGCAAGAACCGATGCGGCGAACGAGATCAGAACCGGGTCGTTGGACTCGATGAGCTCGACCATGGCTGCTCCCCTTCAGAATGACGAAGTGCCCTGGTCCATAGTGAACCATCGCGCGGCCCGGGGCGTGACGATCGATCAGCGGCAGGGAACTGTTCGTCGGCGGCCAGGAATCCGTAGGATCTCAGGCTCGGTCTCGGACCTCCAGGCGGATCCGTTTGTTGCTATTGCCCTTGGATTCGGTGCCGGTGACCACGATCGCGCCGACGTCGGCGGTGCCGGCCGCGTGGGTGTCGCCGTCGGCTTGCCGGTCCAGGCCGACGATGGATCTGGAAATCACTCCAGATCACGCCGCACAGGAGGTGCAACGCCGTGTGGGGTGCGTGTCAGCAGGTGTCGCAGCGACCAGTCCAGTTCGCCCTGCACTTCGGCGTTCGGAGCAGTGTCAGGCGGCGCACGACGTCCAGCAGGTCGGTCGGCCGCGCGCTGTCCAGGAGCTGAGCACGGACCGCGATCCGGCGCGCGTCCGCACGGGACAGCTCGTGGACGGCCACGTCACGAGGTTAGGTGCCCGGTCCTCTCGGGAGCCACCGGTTGTCCGAAAATCAGTGCCCGACCGGCGGTTGTGGGTACAGCCCGTGCTGTTGGGCGAAGACCCGGGTGAGACCCAGCAGCGCGTTGATGTTCGGCGTCGGCTCGCCGAGTCGGCTGCCGATCTCGTGGACAGCACCCACGAGCGCGTCGAGTTCGATCGGGCGGCCTGCCTCGGCGTCCTGCAGCATCGACGTCCTGATGGCACCCAGTCCGGCCGTCACGGCGTGGCGGTCCTCGGGCGTCTGGCTGATGGTGCAGCCGACGCGCGCGCCGATCAGCGACGCCTCCCGCATCGCACCGGTGCAGAACTCGCGCAACAGCGGATCACCCAGCACGCGATCGACTGTCGCGCCGGTGATCGCGGAGATCGGGTTCATGGTCATGTTGCCCCAGAGCTTGTACCAGATGGCGGCGCGCACATCGGCGCTCACGGTGACGTCGAAACCGGCGTCGCGCAGCAGCGCACCGACCCGCTCGGCGCGCTCCGAGCCGCCACCGGTCGCCTCACCGAGGATCAGGCCGTTGCCGGTGACGTGCCGGACGACGCCGGGCGCGACGGCCACGCAGCTGGCGTGCACGACGCCGCCGAGCACCCGCTCGACGGCGATCGACGCCGCGATCGAGCCGTCCGGGTCGACGGAGCGCAACGGCTCGGCACCGAGTTCGGTGCCGTGACCGAACCACCACGGCACGCCGTTCATGAACGGCACCACCATGGTGTCCGGACCCAGCAGCGGCCGCAGGCTCGCCGCGACACCCGGCAGGGAGTAGCCCTTGAGCGCCAGGATCACCAGATCCTGCTGCCCGAGATCCGCCGGCCGGGCCGAGGCCGTCGCGGACGCCTGGATCACCGTGCCATCGACGTGCAGCCGCCAGCCGTGCTCGCTCAACGCGGCCAGCGTGCCATTACGCGCGACGGCGCTGACCTGAGCGTTCCCGGCAGCCGCCAACCGCGCGCCGAGCAAACCGCCGACAGCGCCGGCACCCACGATGCAGACTCTCATCCCGCCATCATGTCGGGTGCCCGCGGGCGACGGCGCCACGCCACCTGGTCGAGCCCTGAAACTCGGCGGTCGTTCAGCCTGCCAGCACCGCGTCGATCTCGGCCAGTTCCTCGTCTGTCGGGGTCCACTCGCCCGCCTGCGCGTTGGCCACGACCTGCGCCGGCGATGTCGCGCCCGCGATCACCGACGAACAGCCCGGCTGGGCCGCGAGCGCGCCGATGCCGATCTCCAGGAGGCTGCGGTCGTGCTTCTCGCCCCAGGCGACGAGCCGCTCGACGGTGTCCAGCCGCTCCTCGGTGACCAGGTGGCTGCGACCGGCCAGCCGGGAGCCCTCCGGGATGCCGGTCGCGCGGCGGACCTTGCCGGTGAGCAGGCCGTTGGCCAGCGGGAAGTACGGCAGCACGCCGAGCCCGTAGTGGCGCGCGGCGGGCACCACTTCCTGCTCGGCGGCGCGTTCCAGCAACGACCAGTGGTTCTGGGCGGACACGAACGGCACGCCGCCGACCTCACGCGCGGTGTGCGCGGCCTCGGCGATCTGCCAGCCGGTGAAGTTCGAGTGCCCGACATACCGCACCTTGCCCTCGGCGACCAGCTCGCTCACGGCCGCGATGGTCTCCGCGATCGGCGTCTCCGGGTCGGGGGTGTGCAGCTGGTAGAGGTCGATGTGGTCGGTACGCAGCCGGCGCAGCGACTCCTCGACGGCCCGCCGGACGTACGCGCGACCGCCCTTGGCACCCGCGGCCGGCCCGTAGCCCATGTCGCCGCCCTGGGCACCCCACTTGGTTGCCAGCACGACCTTGTCGCGGCGGCCGGCCAGCACCTCACCCAGGAACGTCTCGGAACCGCCCAGTTCGCCGTAGACGTCGGCCGTGTCCAACAGCGTGACACCCGCGTCGATCGCGGCGTCGACGACGGCCCTGGTCCCGTCGACGTCCAACTTGCGCCCGAAGTTGTTGCATCCCAGGCCGACCACCGAAACCAGCAGGCCACTGTCACCGAGCGTCCGATACCGCACACTGACTCCCTCGTTGATGTTCGTCGCAGGCCAAACTTACCCCTCGGTTCCGCCTCCATCGAGGGTCACGTGAGCGCGGCGACAGCGGGCGGCACGGTCGCGGGCCCAGGCGCGGGGTTGGATTCGGGCGATCGGTCCCCGGACACGGGGCGAAAGGTCAGTGGCCGTCCTGCAGCCAGGTGTTCGGGAGGTCCTCCGAGTCCGGGTCGCCGGTCCGCAGCGGCGCCGACGGCGAATAGCTGTTCGGTGGCAGCGATTCGGACGCCGGATACTCGGGGATCGTGGGCACCACGTCCTGGAACGAGGGTGCTCCGTCCACCACGTCGGACAGGTTCGGCAGATCCTCGGTCAACGGTCGCATCAACTCGGCGGTCCGCTGTCGCACCTGGAGCGTGCCCCGCCGGACGAGATCGCCGACCGTCCCGGCCAGTTCCCCGGGACTGGTGCGGTCGAACGCCGTCGGTGCGATGTGCAGGTCCGTCAGCAGTCCGCCCGCACCGATCGTCACCCCTGACCAGTCCGTCCCGAGAGGTCAGTGCGGCGGTGACCGCGGCAGCCGCCTGTTGTGCGTGTCGCAGTTGGGCGGTGCAGCGGTGGCGGTACGCCCGGTACCGGCATCTCGGTGCACGCCGAGGCCGTCCGCACCCGGACAGCCGCCCTGCGCACGCATGCCCAGACCATGCGCCAGCACGGCGCGAACTTCCAGCAGGGCGTGCAGGGGTTGAGTTTCTGATGGCGGGCGAGTCGTGGGGAGCCTGGACGCCACCGGAGGCCACGAAAGACCGTGCCCAGGACAGCGTTGCTCGACATGCTGCGCACCTTCGAGCGCGACATCGCCGCCGAGGTGCACGAGTTGTGGCCGGCGCTCGCGTCGTTCGCCCCCTTCGCCGGGTGGCTCACCCGCCAGCCGGCTGATTCCCGGGTCTTGATGGATCAACGCGCCCACGACGTAGGTTCGGGCGGACGCGGTGACGAGGGCGGTCCTGCGCCTCGGTGTGGCGCAACCTGCTGTCCGGTCACACGTCCGCCTTTGTAGGGAGGCTTCGACCGCCTCCGTCACGCACAGCGAGAGCACAGGAACTCCGGCCATCGCGGCAACCGGTGGGTCGGGGTCGTGATCAGGAGGTCCGGATGGCCAGCTACCAGCTCGACAGTGGTCGGCGCACGTTCGCCGGCGTGGTCAACCTCGTCGGCAGCGCCCTGGCGCTGCTGCTGATCGCGCACATCCTGTTCGTGCTGTTCCACGCCGATCCGGACAACCCGCTGGTGAGCTGGGTGGCAACCTGGGCCGATGTCGTCGGGCTCTGGTTCGTGCACCTGTTCAGCACGAGCAGCCCGCAGTTCACCGTGATCCTCGACTACGGGGCCGCCGCGGTGTTCTGGCTGATCGTGACCGGGTTCGTCGCCCGGGTGCTACGCAACGTCGGCTGAGCCGTGCAGCAGGGCGCTGACCTCGGTGAGCTGCGCCGGGTCGGCCAGCGCTGAGCCCAGGGCCACCACGTCGGCACCCGCCGACAGGAAGTCGCGCGCGTTGCCCGCGTGGACGCCTCCGGTCGCGACGATCCGCACGTGCGGGAACGGGCCGCGCAGCGCCCTGATGTACCCCGCACCCAGCTCGCTCGCCGGGAACACCTTGAGCCACTTGTGCCCCGCCCGCAACGCCGCCTGCACCTCCGTCGGGCTCGCCACCCCGGGCAGGTGCGGCAGGCCCGCCAGCCGCGAGTACGCCGCTACCTCCGGGTCGTGGCCTGGCGCGACCGTGAACGCCGCTCCCGCTTCGACCACCGCATCGACCTGCGATGTCGTGTAGACCGTGCCCGCGCCTACCCCGTGACCGTGTGCCCTGGCCGCCGTCACCGCCGCCCGCAGCGACCTCACCTGCTCCGGCACCTCCACCGGCACCTCGACCGCTGTGATGCCCAACTCCCACGCCCGCTCCGCCAACTCCACCGTCCGCGCCGGGTCGAAGCCGCGCAGGATCGCCAACAGCCGCTGCCCCGCGAACAACTCGTCGAAGAAATCGTCAGTCATGTTCCCTCACAACCGCCCGGACAGGTCCAGTTTCGCCCACTCGTCGGCAGGCATCGCCACCTGCTCACGCAGCCACTCCCCTGGCGGCAGGTGTGCGTGGTCGCTGCGCACGCTCAGCGCGGCCGCCGCGACCAGGTGGCCCAGGCGCAGCCGCGCCTGCTCGCTGTCCTGTCGCAGCTCCCCCGCCAGGTAGCCCGCCGCGAACGCATCCCCCGCACCGACCGGCTCGACCACTCTCACCCTGGGCGTCGGCACGAACACCTCGCCACCGGGGCCGAAGCCGTGCGCGCCGATCGCGCCGTCCTTCACCACGACGGTCCGCGGATGGGGCAGTAGTTCGCGGACGTCCGCCGCCGTCGCGCAGCCCCACAACCGCTGTGCCTCGTCGAACCCCACGAACACCAGGTCGCTGGCGTCCGCGATCTCGGCCAGCACCGGAGCGGCCACGTTCACCGGCCACAGCTTCGGGCGGTAGTTGACGTCGAAGCTCACCACCCGGTCCGGGTCCGCTCGCTGCCGCACCGCGGTCAGCACGAGGTCGCGGGCGGTCATGGACAGCGCCGCCGTGATGCCCGACAGGTGCAGGACTCGCCCGCCGGCCAGCAGCGGGTCGTGCAGCGTTTCCGGTGCCAGGTCCTTGGCAGGCGACTTGTCGCGGTAGTAGTGCACGGTCGTCTGGTCCGTTCCCGGATCCTTGACGTACAAACCGGTGCGGCCACCGGGCACGCGCACGACGGCACGTGTGTCGACGCCCGCGGCCGCCAGTTTCGTGAGGACAAGGTCGCCGAACGGGTCGTCGCCCAGCCTGCTCGCCCACCGGACCCGGTGTCCCAGCTCGACCAGATACACGGCCACATTGGACTCGGCACCACCGATGTGCACGGCCAGGCCGGTGGCCTCGGCCAACGGCGTCTCCTCCAGCGGCACGAGCATGACCATCGTCTCGCCGATGGTGACGACGTCGACGCCGGTCATGTGTCACCTCCGCGATCCGCCCGGTTCGTCGCGCGCAGACTACTCAGCGGCACACGGGGTCAGGGCATCACGTCGCCGCTGTTGGGGCCGAGGGTCTGACCGGTGTAGAGGTTGCCGCCCGGCTCGCTGGCCAGCAGGACGGCGGTGGGTGCGACTTCGGCGGGCAGCCCGATCCGGGCGAGCGGCAGGTTGAGCCGGGTCGCCTCGGTGGTCTCCGATGTGCTGCCGGTCAGGGGTGTGTCGATCGGGCCGGGCGCGATGCAGTTGACGGTGATGCCGTCGGCGGCGACTTCACGGGCAAGCGACTTGGAGAAGCCGATGACGCCTGCTTTGGCCGCGCAGTAGTGCGCCAGTCCTGGGCCGCCTTTCAACGCGAGTTGCGACGCGATGTTGATGATCCGGCCGTAGCGGGCGGCCCGCATGGTCGGCAGGGCGGCACGGCAGCCGAGGAACACCGAGCGCAGATTCACGGCCAGCATGTCGTCCCACAGCTGCGCCGGCATGTCCACCACCGGGCTGGCGGTGAAGATCCCGGCGTTGTTGACCAGGATGTCCAGGCCGTCGAACGTGGTCACCGCAGCGGCGATCGCAGTGTTCACATCCGCTTCGACCGAGACATCGGCGCGCACGGTGGTGACCTCGACACCCAGTTGGGCGCAGCGATCCCGGGTCGCGTCGAGCGCGGCCCGGTCCACCAGGCACAGTCGCGCGCCCTCGTGGGCGAACGCCTCGGCGATCGCGGCACCGATACCGCTCGCCGCCCCGGTCACCACGGCGGATCGGCCGCGCAGCAAGCCAATTTCGGTCATCGACAGCTCCCTACAGATCGCGGGTCGGGCCACGGTGGACCAGCCGGCCGCGACCCGGTTCGGCGCGCACCGACCCGTCCGGGTAGACGACATCGCCCGGCTGCGCGTCGTGGTCGGCTCCCAGCCCACCGATCGGCGCCGCTGTGTCCGAGCCGCTCATGGTGGTGGTCTCCCCGTGTGACACGATCCGGAACCGGCGTGTCCTACGACGGCGACTGTACAGAAGTGATCCCACACTCTCAGAAGGGATCCTGGAGTCTCGGTGGCCGGTCAGCACGTGCCTCGACTCGACGGGTCGCACCGCCACGCCGTGGAGTGATCACCCTGGCGTCGCTGATCGAATAGGGGTTCACTCGCCGTCATGAACTCACGTTCCCTTGGCCTCGGCAAGCGGATCAACCGGGTGTACCGGTCGCAGCTCAGCGACATGCGGCGGTCGGTGCTGGTCGGCTGGAGTGCGTTCACGGTGACGTTCGGGGTGACCAGGACGATCACCTACGCGCTGCACCGCGAGGGTGCCGGGAGCGCGGGCGGGATCATGATCAGGGGCAGGCACATCCACCACTACAACTTCGGTATCGCGCTGCTGGCCGCCGTCGGGGCAGTGGCCATGCGCGGCGACGACCGGTACCGGCTGCACCCGGTGGTGTCCACCGCGTACGGCACGGGCACCGCCCTGATCGTGGACGAGCTGGCCCTGCTGCTCGACCTGCGGGACGTGTACTGGGCGAAGGACGGCCGCAAGAGCGTCGACGTGGCGGTCGCGCTCATCGGGCTGGTGGGCATGTACCTGGCGGGCGGCGAGTTCTGGCGCGCCGCGGGCCACGAGGTCGCGGCCACCGGGACGGACAGCCCGCTGCTCACCGCATCGCGGCCCGCCTGACCGCCCGCTGCGGTTGATCGCGAAACCGAGGATGACCGCCGCTGCGACGACCGCGTGGCCGGTCCTCGGCGGACGCGGCTCCGTCCCAGCCGTGCACTCGGTAGCGCTCGTTCTCCTCGGGGTCGACGTCCTCGATGCGCGACACGGCCCCCGGCCGCACCCCGCTGGCCTCCGGGTACAGCTCGGCCTGCTGCCGGGCGACGGTGCCGGCCCGGTGACGGGCCTCCACCCGCGACTCGGGCTTCGCTGCCACGTCGAAGTCGACGGCCACGCACTGGAAGCCGAGGAACCGGCGTTCCGGGGCCTGATGCCAGGACGCTTGAGGTTGCGCCGCGACCGCCGCACGGCCCAGTCGGGCACGCCGTGCTCACGAAGTGCCCGCCGAGCGCCAGGCACGGCGGCACTGGCGGCCGCGACCGCGACCTCGTCCGACGGTGTCTGTTCCGGACCGCGTCGATGACTTGTCGATTCGTGCACGCCCTGTTCGGACTGCCCACCGGGTGAACTCGGCGCGACCGGAGAGGCCGTCCGATATCGAAGCGTCACACCGACCGATTGCCGGTACAACTCGGCCCGACATTGCCGCCACAGGGAACAGTCATTCTCCGCCGGGCCATTGACTCCCGGAAATGGGAGCGGCCGCCCGGCGGACGAATCCGCCGGGCGGCCCTGGGAGAGGAAATCAGAACACCGGGACCGTGATGGGCCCGAAGCCCGCCGTCTCGAGGCTTTCCAGATCCTGCAAAGCGGGATCTGTCGAACTCAGCGGCGGGTGGTACGTAACCGCCACCGCCGCACTCGCGCCGAGAGCCGCGCCCGCGAGGGTGAGGTCCAGCACCGCCTTGTTCGGCGGTACGTCGTCCGTGACCGCCACGGCCGTCACGGCGCGAGTCGTGCCGTTGACGGTCACCGTGAACCGGTTGGTCGCCGGAACGCCCTGCATCGTGGACAGCATTTCCTGGTCGAACTGCAGGAGCACGTCGTGCGTTCCGGTGTCCGCCTCGGTGGCGCCGGTCAGCACCGGTGCCGTGTCGGGACGTCCGGTCGGGTTCTCCGCCGTCGGGCCCGCCGTGGCACCCGGGTTGGTCCAGAAGCCGACGTTGGTGCAGGTCAGCGGAGTCGGTACCGTCCTGGTGGCCGTGTAGCTGAAGCCGTGGGTCAGCGCGGCCGTGTTGGTGACGTCACCTGTCGTGGAGAACCCGCCTTCGGCAGTACTGAACGCCAGCGCCGGGAGCGTGGTCGAGGTCAGCGTGATCGGGTTGCCGATCCGCGCACCCGTGACCGCGTTGTAGTCCTGCTGCGTCGCGCTGAGGCTCCACACCTCAGACGGGTCGGCGCTGGGGATGGTGACGTCCAGGGTGATCGGGCCACCAACGGTCTTGAGCCGCAGATCCAGGAGGTCACCGCAGGAGCCGGTCACCCGGAGACGACCGTTACCGCCGCCGCCGCCACCACCGCCTCCTCCGCCGCCGCCGCCGGTGCCGCCGCCACCACTGCCGGTGCCGCCGCCACCACTACCGGTGCCGCCCCCGCCGCTGCCGGTGCCGCCACCACCACTACCGGTGCCGCCACCGCCGCTGCCACCACCACCGCCGCTGCCGCCCCCACTGCCACTGCCGCCACCGCTGCCGCCGCCGCAACCACCGCAGGCGGGGCTCGCCGAAGCGGCGCCGGCTGAAATGACGGACAGCACGGTGCCTATTAGGGCTATGACCAGCAGTAGTCCTAGTTTTCGTTTCAGATTCATTTGTACCCGCCTTAGCGCGCGTGTTACCGCCACCGGGATTCAGAACCTCGAATGGACGTCAGCGCCACCTAAGGCAGCACCCCTCTTGACATCCACCCGAGGCATTCTGGAGCACGGCGGTTCGTTCTCGGGTGTCGGATTCTCGATCCGACAAGGCAAGGTTTCCGTTGGCGAGTGCGGCGAGAAAGCCTGACCTGGAGGGTCACCCGACCCCCCGACTTGAGGGTCGACATACTCGAGCCGATGAGCAATGCGCGGTAATTGTTCGCTCAATTAAAAGGTACCATGGTGCTGAGCTGGCGATGTTTCGTTCAGTGTCGTTACGTCCGCGCTAGGTGACAGTCGGCTGTCCACGATTTGCCGTTACGGCCGGCAATCCGTTGTGGTATGCACGCGACGGCGGAGAGTGATGACGAGCCCCTACGGTCACCGGCCGGTGACCGAGCGCCGACCAGTTCGGACCGAGCGCGGGAACGGCAGGCAACCGCTGTCCATTCAAGACAGGCTCGCCGTCGTGATCGACTGGCACTGCCGATGCTCACCGGTATTCGGCGACCCTCGGCCACAAGCCACCCACGACCAGCCCGGCCATCAGCAGCACCGCGAGTCCGGGCGCGGCCAGGTCCCAGCCCGCCAAGCCGCCCTGCCCGTCCCGGACCGCCGTGTCGAAGCCACGCTGGTTGATCTGGATCAGCGCGACCAGAGCGTTGTCGTACTGGGTGAAGGCGTAGTCGGAGTTGCCCGGCGCCGTGCTGACATCGAACCGGATCGCGGCCGTCAGCTCACCCGAGTCGGCCAGCGCCCGCAGGTGCCGGTCGCCGAGTTGGTAGATCTGGTAGGCGGCGAGGACCCGTTCGGCGGCGGCCCGTTCGCCCACGAAGGTGATGTTGCGCATCTCGGCGCCGAAGAAACCGGTGAACCGGAGATCCGTGTGGCTCGCCCGGTAAGCGCGTAGTGCCGTCGCGAGCACGGCGTCGTACCGGAAGAGCCCGGCTCCTCGAAGGTCTACAAGAGACTGTGATTTGGCCAGGAATGCCTGCTGGTACAGGGCGGCTCGTGGTGGGTCGACCAGGAACCGGCTCTCGTCCGCGTTGGCGTCGTAGCTGACCGCACGGGCCTGCGACAGCGCGACGATCGAGTCGAATGCGTCGGACTTGGCCACCCTGAGCTGACCGGCAGCACCGGACAGCACGCCGATGCAGCCGACGGTGAGCGCGATCGCCACACCGGTCGCCACCACGAGGGCCGGGTTCACCGTGCGGCGCAGCCACAGCCGCAACAACAGCTGCAGCCCGACCAGGCCGGCGATCACCACACCACCCAGCAGGCCGAGCCACACCCGCGCGCCGAGGGCGGCGCCGCGTTCGCTCGCGTACGTCGCGTCGAGCAGGTCGTGGTTGCGGGTGATCAGCCGCTGCACCCCGGTGAGGGTGGTCCGCATGCCATCGGTGGCCTGCCGGTACAACACCAGCGCCGCCTGCGACGGCCTGCCGACCGGGTCATGACGCTGCTGGCCGATCAGCACGGCCTGGGCGACCAGCGACTCGTAGTGCCCGAGCTGATCCGTCGCGGTGCGGATGATCCGTTGGGCGACCGGATCGTCCCCCGCGTCCCCGGCGGCCTGGTCGAGGTCGTGGTCGACCTGGACGCGGCGCTGCTCGTACAGACGCAGTGCGTCGGCCCTGTCGGCGGCCGGCGTCGGATCGGTGCCGACCAGCAGCACGTTCGCCGCCTGCGCGTCCAGGTCGCTGAGCGCGAAGTACAGGTCGGCCGACACCTGGACCTGTGGTGCCGCCCGTCCGCCGATCACCGTGAAGCCGTTGCGCACGCCCGCGACCGTGCTGCCGGAGTACACACCGAGACCGACAGCCAGCAGGGCGACGACGCCGCCGACGGCGACGAGCCGCCGCGGGGTGCTCCAGAACCGGGGCAGCACCGGTGCCGGACCGGCATCCCTGATGCCGGTTGTCATGACCACCCCCTCAGCCTGCCAAGGTGGTGACGCATCGAGCGCAAAGAACGCGTCAAAGATCAAGCGGAGACAGCCGACCCGCGGCTGCGCGTTGGTGCCGCGGCCGCGGGTCGGGGCGGGCGACGAGGCGGGTGTCGTCGTCAGCCTGGTGTGTCGTCAGTTGACGACGTGGCCCACCACCGGGGATGCCGGGCAGGTCGTCCCGGCGTCGTCGCTGTAGGCGATCGTGCCGGTGGTGGCGCCGAACGCCGGGCCGCCGTTGTAGAACTCCGCCGTGTACGTCCCGGCCGGCTCCGTGGTCGGTGCCGTGGTGACCGAGAAGTCCTGCGAGTTCAGCGACTCCTGCCTCGCCACCGACACGCTGTCCGGGTGCCCGGCCACGGGGTCGGCGGCTCCCGCGTACGGGTTGCCGGAGTGCAGCACCAGTTGCGCGGACTGCGCCACCGGGGTCTGCCACGTCGAGCTCAGCGAACCGCCGTCGTGCGCCAGGAACTGCACCCAGTACGACTGGCCCTGCGCCAGTGCGGGCACCGCAACGGTGACGGCACAGGTGTGCGTCGTGGTGTCCGGGCCACGCAGTGCCACCGCGCCCGTGCTCGACGGGTAGGGCAGGAACGCCGATGTCCAGATGTGGCCCCGCTCGGCTCTGGTGCCCTCGGTGCTGTCCTCGGTGATGTAGAGCGTGCCGTCGTCCCCGGTCGGGTTGACGAACAGGCCCTGTGCGAACCGGAACGCGACCTGGTCGTCGCCCGGCGCGTACTTCGGGTCGGCAGGCTCGGTACACGTCAACGTGCAGTGCGCCGTCGCCGCGGCCGAGCCGGCCGGTGGCATCTCGCCGACGCTGGTGTAGAGCCGCGAGGTGTTGGTCGCCACGTCGTACTGGTAGATCGTCGCCCGCGCCGAGTCCGGCGACTCCGACGCGTACACCAGACCCGCGGTGCTGTGCTGCGGGTTGGGGTCTACGGCGATCGCGGTGCCCGTGATGGACCCGAAGATGCCGATGTTCAGCCCCGCCGTCACGCAGACGACGTTGTTGACCCCGCAGGTGCTCGCTCTGCGCACCACCGAGAAGCCCTGGTCCTCCGGCAGGTACAGGTTGTCGCCGAGCATGCCCATCGAACCGTTGACGCCGCTCGGGGTGCCGTTCTTCCCCAGTGCTGTCTCCGCGACGATGTCGACGGTCTGGTTGCGCGGGTCGTCCTCGGGGTTGTCGATCCGGCGGATGAAGCCGTCGATCAGGCCGGCGACGTAGAGCGCGTGCTTGCACGTGGTGGGTGCGTTGGCCGTGCACGGACCGAGTGCCAGACCGTTGGCCCTGTCACCGTTCAGACCGGCGTTCGGCGCCATGATGACGCCCGAATTCGGCACCAGACCGCCGGCACCGCCGTCCGCGCTGGGATCGAAGGTGAACCGGATGACACCCGGGCTCAGATGGTCGCTCTGCGCCACGTACACGAAGTGCTGGTTCGTGGTGCCCGGCACGACCGAGTCGTCGTAGACGGCCTGGCCGCCCGCACCGAGCAGCTGGCCGTCATCGCACGACGACGGATTGGACGCGTGCAGTGCGGGCGCCCCCGGCACCACATCGAAGCGGCACAGCCCGGCGAACTCGTCGGCCATCCACACGTGACCGCCGTCGTCGCTGGGCAGGAACGTCAGGCCACCGGTCGGGCTGGTCGCGCCGTAGGCGTACAGGCTCGCCGTGACGGTGCCCGGCGGTATGGGCGGGATGCACTTCTGTGTCGCGCTGCCCGTGCAGTCGGCAGGCGCGGTCTGGGTGCCGTCGCCCGCGATACGGAAGATGTGGCCCACCGCTGTCTCCCCCGCCAGCTCGTTGAGCAGCGTCGGGTCGTCCGCGACGTACACGTCGCCGTTGTGCGGGTTGACAGCGAGGCCGCCGATCGCCGTGTAGGTGGACACCGTCTCACCGGGATTGAGCAGCGAGTCGTACGGCGACACGGTGGTGGACACCACGTCCTCGAAACCGGTGTCCGGGTGGTAGCGCAGCACGGTCGCCGTGGCGTTCTCCGGCGAGTCGCCGACGTAGAGGTACCGGCCGGTGCCGTCCGCGTTCTTCTGCACCGCGATGCCCTGCGCGAAGTTCGTCGCGATACCGGGCACCAGGGTCGCGGCGCACCCGCCGAGCGTGTTCACCGGCGGGGTCACGGTACCGGGCAGGGGCGAGCCCTGGGATGCCGTGCAGGTCGCCACGTCCTTGATGACCGACACTCCCTCGCCACCCAGCTCGGTGATGTAGAGATCGTCGGTCCCGTCGGCGTTGTGGAAGTCCGCGATGCCGTAGCGCACCCCCTTGCGGGGGTCGGTGGTCATCGAGATCGTCTCGATCGACTGGGACGTCAGGGGTTGGTCGGCGAAGTTGATCCGCTCGATCTTCTTGGACTTCTCGAAAGCCAGGTACAGCGCGGTGCACGGCGTCGTGATGGTGGAGTTGCACGGGCCGAGCGCGAGCGACGAGACGCGGAAGCTGCCGGTGCCACCGGCGTCGTTGCCACCGCCCGGCGGGGCCGCCGCCTTGGCGGCGCTGAAGAAGCCGTCGGTGTTCACGCCGCCCATGATGTTCGCGCTGTTGGGCACGATCTGGCCCGCGCCCGCGTTCCCTGCCGGGTCGTAGACCAGCCGGAGTGGGCCGATGCTCTTGCTGGACATGTCCGACACGTACAGGTAGTAGGTGCCGTCGGCGCGTTGCGGACCCAGCGCGACCTGGGTCGGTTTCTTCGACTGAAGATCGCAGGTCGCCCGCCGCTCGACGGAACCCTTCGCCGTGTTGTCGACGCGGCAGATGCCGTTGCCGCTCACGTCCCAGTAGTGACCACCGTCGGTGGAGTCCAGCCACACACCGTTGAGCGGAGTCAGTACCCCCGAGACCGTGGTGATGCCGGGCGCCGCGGACGCGACCACGGCGAGAGCCGTGATCAGCAGTGCGCAGGCCGCGACGATGGCCAACAGGTGGTGCAGCGGCAACCGCCAACCGCGTCGCACCCCGTGTGTTGACGCTGACATGGGTCCGTCCCCTCTCCGATCCGCGCCGGCCCGCCGCCGGCCACGACGGCGAACCCCACGCGCAGGGTGAACCACGGGTATTGCGAAAACCTTGGAGAACCCTCGACGGTCTGGTCCGAACGGGGGACACGGACAGCCGTGACGTGCGGGCCGCCGGCCGGCCACCCCCCTGATTGGGGTCCCCGTTCCCCCCAATCTGTCCGTGATCCCGCGACCGGCCGCGACGGCGTGTTAGTGCGGCCGATCGCCCCGCGCCGGGTGATCCGCGACGCGGCATGCCGGTCGCGACGCGTCGAGCGAAGGCCGCGTCGCTCGCCGATCGGGCGACCCCTTGGGGGATTTCCGTCATGTCCCGCCGCGCACCGCGCTACGTAGCGTCCTAACCGGATTCTCCGCAACCTCCGCAAAGCTCCAGGAGTAATCGTGCGCAAAATTCCCTCTGTCTCCAGACGAACATTCCTCGCCGCCGGTTCGGTCGCCACCGCCGTCGGCGCACTCGAAATGGCAGGCGGGCTGAGCACGGTTCCCAACCGTGCCAACGCCGCCACGCTCGCACCGTCCGACATCCAGTTCGACATCGGCAACTTCATCCAGGTCGCGCAGACATGGGAGGGCATCACGTACCAGATGCCCCCCGTACACACGGTTTTCCTCACCGCCAGGCTGACGCATCACCCGAACAAGGCCGGCCGCCAGGAAATGACCCGCGCGCTCAACCAACTGGAGGACGCCTACCCGTGGGCCGCGGCGGGCCTGGTCACGTTCGTCGCCTATGGACTCCCGTACTTCAACCGGTTCGACCCGACCCTGGTCGATCCCCACATGCCCAAGCTGGCCTCCGACCCGACCCGGTCGGTGCTCGAGGAAGCGGTGCCGTCACCGAAGGATGTGGTGGCGGGCAACGGCATCACCAAGCTGCGGTACAACGTGCCGGTCGTCATCGAGGGCAACGACCTCCTCATGGTGCTGCGCAGCGACATGCCGGCATTCCTGCAGGACGCCGTCCAGTGGCTGCGCGGCAGCAACTTCCTGCGCGGCGTGCAGCGGCCATCGCCCGCGTGGGACGGGGTCCTGGACTTCACGTCCAGCAGGCACATGTTCGTCCAGCAGGGCTTGCCGCGTTCCATGGCGGACGAGAACAGCCTGCCCTACGCGCAGTACATGCAGCCTGACTCTCCCATGTGGATGGGATTCCTGGACCAGCACACCAATGGGGCAGGCCCGGCGCCGATCTGCACGTTCGCGGGCAACTCGTCCGCCCACCTGACCACGGCCGTGACAGGCGACTACTTCGACAACGGCGCCATCCAGCATCTCTCGCACAACATCCTGGACATGTTGCAGTGGTTCGACATGTCCGTCCCGACGCAGCCGCCCGGACCCGACTCGACCTTCGACGAACGAGTGCAGTACATGTTCCACGCCCCCGCGATCAACGAGGGCCGCAACGACCAGTTCCTCAACGGTGGCGGCCCGTCGATCCTGCAGAACGAGAACCGAGGGCCGGACTACGCCGCCCTCACCGCCTCGGGTGTCGGCGTGACCGACCGCCGCTGCGGACATCTGTCCGCGCTGCAACGGTCCTCCCGCGCCGACGACGGCACACCGATCCACAGCCGGATGGACGGCCCCGGCTTCGACAACATGGACGTGCCGGACGGCTCGATCCAGCCGAAGCTGCAGTTCTCGATCTTCGTCCCGACGAGTGACTTCTTCCAGACCATGCGCTCCAACCAGGCTGCCGTGGACCTGGAACAGCAGTTCGGCATGCTGCCGGAGGACAACGGCCTGGAGCGGTTCATCACCACGACCCGCAGACAGAACTTCCTGATCCCGCCGCGCCGGAACCGGTCGTTCCCGTTGGTCGAGTTCCAGGCGGGCACCGACTGAGCGGTACCCCACGAGACGCCGCTCGGTACGCCGGGCGGGGGTCCGGATCGGCGGAGGGTCCGGTGGGTGTGCCGTAGCCACCAGCGCGGCGCAGCCGCGGTACGGGCCGCCCGGCAACGGGTGGCCCGTACCGTCCGCCGATCGACCCGGAAGTCCCGGCGCCTGCCGTTTCATCTGCCACTGAAGTAACGGATTTGATGACATACGTCGCTAATCGTTGCCCGAGGTGAATTCCTCGCAAAAGCACCACAATTCGATGCGCAGCGGACGAAGCCGATCAGGGGTATTCTCTCGCGCAGCCGAGATATCTTCGCCCCTTCATCCCAGACGTGGCGTCGGCACGCCGGACGAGCGTGTGCGGACAGGACGGCTGGAAGGGCCAGGTCATGGCTGCGGCCGACGGCAACGGTCGGGCCACGCGGGTACTCGGCTGGGTGACCGAACGGGCCGATCGGCTCGGCGCGCCCGTGTCCGTGCCGACGCTGTGCGAGACCGCTGTCGTGCGGTTGGGCGTCACTGGAGTCACCCAGACCGTCGAGATGTCCTCCGGCTGGCCCGAGACCAGGTACTCCACCGACGAACTGGGCGCGCGGCTCGCCGACCTGCAGGTGACCGTCGGCGAGGGTCCTGCCCTGGACGTCTGGCGGGAGGGCGGTCCGGTGCTGGTGCCCGAACTGGACACTCCCGGCATTCAGCGGCGGTGGCCCTTGTTCACGCCGCTCGCCGTGGAGAACGGCGCCGGGGCGTTGTTCGTGCTACCCCTGGCCGTCGGCACGATCCGGGTCGGCACCCTGGCACTGCACGCGCGGCGACCCCGGCACCTCGACGCCGACGGCATCTCCGACTCGATCGCGTTCGCCGACCTGGCACTGCGTCTGCACCTCGACACGCGGGTAGGCCTCATCACGGCCGAAACCGACAGTCTCCGGTTACACGGCGCCCAGGTACACCAGGCGACCGGAATGGTCGCCGCGCAACTGGACGTGACCATGGAAGAAGCCTTCAACCGGCTGCGCGCCCGGGCGTTCGCCAACGAGCGTCCGCTGGCCGAGTTGGCCGCCGACGTGGTGGCCCGGCAGCTGCGGTTCGACCCCACGAATGAGGCTTCATGACAGGCGCGAGACATCGTCGACAACTGGTCACGGCCAGTACGCTGACCACGACAGAGGAGACGACGACAATGGCTGATGAACGCCTCGTGGACACGTTCGTCGAGCTGGCCGACACCCTGATCGACGAGTTCGACGTGATCGACTTCTTGCACCTGCTGGTCGACCGGTGCGTCGAGCTCCTCCACGTCGACGCGGCCGGTCTGCTGCTGGCCGACCAGCAGGGCCACCTCCAGGTGATGGCCAGCTCCAACGAGCACGCCCGGCTGCTCGAACTGTTCCAACTGCAGAACGACGAAGGACCGTGCCTGGACGCGTACGCCACCGGTGTCCGGGTCAGCAACGGGGACCTGCGCGCGGGCACGCCGTGGTCGCGCTTCGCCGCGGCCAGCGTCGACGCCGGGTTCGTCGCGGTGGACGCGCTGCCGATGCGCCTGCGCCACCACGTGATCGGCGTGTTGAACCTGTTCCGCTCCGAAGCCGGCGAGCTGAGCAGCACGGCACTGCGGGACGCCCAGGCTCTCCTGGACATCGCGACGATCGGGCTGTTGCAGGAACGGGCGATCCGTCACCAGGAGGTGATCACCGAGCAGCTGCAGACCGCGCTGCACAGCCGGGTGGTCATCGAGCAGGCCAAGGGGCTGGTGGCCGAACGTCTCAGTGTGGACATGGATGCCGCATTCGGCGCCCTGCGCGCATACGCTCGCAGTCACAATCTCAAGCTCGGCGACGTCGCCCGCATGGTCATCGCCCGGCACATCGGCACCGACGAACTGCTGGGCACAACCAGGCCGACGAGCTAACGCGTTCGCGTGCCGCCCAGCCGGAGAGGAATCACGTGGACCAACTGACGGTCGGTGTCATGGCGAAGTCGAACAAGGAGCACGAGCACCGCCTGCCGATCCATCCCCGGCACCTGGACCGGATCGATCCGGAACTGCGAGAGCGCGTCTTCCTGGAACGCGGCTACGGAGAGCCCTTCGGCGTGTCCGACGACGAGCTGGCCGAGTCGGTGGGCGGCCTGGCCGACCGGGCGCGGCTCATCGCGGACAACGACGTCATCCTGCTGCCCAAACCGGAGCCCGCCGACCTCGCCGAGCTGCGCACCGGCCAGGTGTTGTGGGGCTGGCCGCACTGCGTGCAGAACGAGCGGATCACCCAGTTGGCCATCGACCTGCGGCTGACCCTGATCGCATTCGAAGCGATGAACCACTGGAACTCCGACGGCACGTTCAACCTGCACGTCTTCCACAAGAACAACGAGCTGGCCGGCTACTGCTCCGTGCTGCACGCCCTGCAGGCCATCGGATCGACCGGCGACTACGGCCGCAGGCTGCGCGCGGTGGTGATCGGCTTCGGCGCGACCGCCCGCGGTGCGGTGACCGCGCTGAACGCGCACGGCGTGCACGACGTCGACGTCCTCACCCAGCGCGGCGTCACCGCCGTCGCGTCGCCGATCCACTCCGCGCGCATCGTCCACTTCAATCCCGAGGACAGCGGTGAGCGCATCAGCCATGCCGTCGTGGAGGAAGAGCAGATCCCGCTCGCGGACTTCCTGGCCGGACACGACATCGTGGTCAACTGCGTGCTGCAGGATCCAGCGGCACCGCTGACGTTCCTCGCCGACGAGGACCTCGGGGCGTTCCCCCCGGGCAGCCTGATCGTCGACGTATCGTGCGACGAGGGCATGGGCTTCAGCTGGGCGCGGCCGACGACCTTCACCGAACCGACGTTCGTCGTCGGCAACGGCGTCACCTACTACGGCGTCGACCACAGCCCGTCGCTGTTGTGGGACTCGGCCACCTGGGAGATCAGCGAGGCCCTGTTGCCGCATCTGCCGGTAGTGCTGGCGGGGGCCGACGCGTGGGATGAACACGACAGCGTCCGCCGCGCCATCGAGATCCGCGACGGAGTGATCCAGAACCCGGCGATCTTGTCCTTCCAGCACCGGTCGGCGCAGTACCCACATCCCCGACACTGACCACCGCTCGCTGATCCAGGAATGCTGCCACCACGGCAGAATCCGCCTGGAACTGCCTGCCATGCCACATCGCCACACCACTTCCAGAACGAGTGTTGCGACGACCGCATGACATCAAGCGTCGAGATCGGCCTGTCCGGGGGAACGCTGCCTGTGACCCACTACGGGTCGCCGGGGGTGGTTCGGTCGGGCCTTCCAGAACGAGTGTTGCGACGACCGCATGACATCAAGCGTCGAGATCGGCTTTGTCCGAGGGAGCGGTGCGTGTGACCCGCTACGGGTCGCCGGGGTGGTTCGGTCGGGCTCAGCGGCTGCCGGTTGTCGTGGTTGGGGCCGGTGCCGGACAGTCCTGCGCCGCTCGACTCGGTTCGGCGACCGGCGGTGTCGGGCAGAGCTGCCGGACAGTCTCCCGCCGGCTTCGTGCCGACCTGCTGATCAGCATCAGCCCCGACAGCGCAGCGACCTCCTGGCCGGTCGGCCAGGAGGTCGCGTGTGCTGTCAGTCAGCTCTACTGCCGGGGAACGGTCAGCGGACCTTTTCCGGAATCGTGTCCAGCGAGTGGAGTACGTGCACCGCTACGTCGTTCGCGGCCTTCTCCCCCAGCTTCGAGTGCTCCTTCACCGCTTCGGTGACCATCTTCAGTCGAATTTGGTAGCCCGACGGGACGAACGGTCGGTCAGTGGCCATGGAAGGTGTCCTTTTCTGCTGGGGGCGTGGTGATCAGGCTTGCTGGGCGGCGGCTGTCCGTCGCAGGGGAGCGCCGACCGCGTTCAGGTGGGCCAGCACTGTGGCGTAGGACCGCAGCACGCCGCATTCGGCGTAGTCGATCCCCCTGGCCACGCAGTAGTCCCGCACGATCGGCTGGGCGTGGCGCAGGTTCGACCTCGGCATGCTGGGGAACAGGTGGTGCTCGATCTGGTAGTTCAGTCCACCCAGGGTGAAGTCGACCCACCAGCTGCCCTG
The DNA here is from genome assembly GCA_963780635.1 of Candidatus Melainabacteria bacterium. Classification (GTDB taxonomy): domain Bacteria; phylum Actinomycetota; class Actinomycetes; order Mycobacteriales; family Pseudonocardiaceae; genus DATEPR01. The sequence goes on along the minus strand of CAWACW010000010.1, from coordinate 114,541 downwards.
CACGTTCCGGGAGGTCAGCACCTGCTTGCGCAGAAAGTCCAGGGTGTGCCCCGCACGCAGCGTGGGCATGCCCTTGTGGTTGGGGGCGAACGAGCAACCCATGTACACGCCCCACACGCACTGGTGCACGACGATGAACAGCACCGCGATGCCCGGCGAGAGCACCAGGAACACGGCGGCCAGGTACACGGCGATGTTCGTGACCAGCAGCGCCCTCTCCAGCCGCCCCGCCTTCACCTCGCCCTGAAACACCGCCCGGATGCTCGCCCAGTGCAGGTTCAGGCCTTCCAGCAGCAACAGCGGGAAGAACAGGAAGGCTTGGTACTTCGCGATGAAACGTGTCAGCCCGACCTTGCCGCTGCCCTGGCCGACGGTGAACGCGAGAGCTGGGATGTCCAGGTCCGGATCGTCGTCCTCGTGATTGGGATTGGCGTGGTGCCGGTTGTGTTTGGACACCCACCAGCCGTAGCTCAAGCCGACCAGGCCGCCGTGCAGCAGGCCGACGGCGTCGTTGGCGCGGCGGCCGCGGAAGATCTGCTTGTGCCCCGCGTCGTGGCCGATGAAGGACAGATGCGTGCTGACCAGTGCCAGGAACGCGGCGACGAACAACTGCCACCACGAGTCGCCGAGCAGGCCGAATGTCACCCAGGCCGCGGCGAACGCGCCGATCGTCAGGCCGATCGTGAGCAGGTAGTAGCCGTAGCGCCGGCGCAGGAGGCCCGCATCACGGATGGTCCGGGAGAGCTCCGCGTACTCGCTGCCCGGCTGTACCGGGGCGGCCGCAGGTTGGGCCGAGGTCATCCGTTCCTCCGATGTAGCGTTGACGGCACACCGGGGTCTGGGATCTGCCAGTCACGGCGGGACCGCGACGTGGCCTCAGCCTACAGCCTCGGCACCTCCACACACGGCGACGACCCTGACTTCACCGGACGACCACCCGATCGTCACTTCGGCCACCTCGTCCGGTGTACCGTCGGCACTACCGAGAGTTCCTCGCACGCCGGCAGCCAAGCCGGCGACGTCCTCGGCGAGCAATATCCCCGGTCGCTGGTCGATCGGAGACGGGAGCACCGACATGATGTCGGTCCCGCACACGCATCCGCTCCCCTCCCTGGCGACGCAGTCGTTGCCTGCCGACCGTCCACTGCCGGGTCTGCGGCTGCGGCTGACGCCCGAGGCGGCGCCGACAGGTTACGTCGATGGTGGGTGGTGGCCCCACTCCCGCGACCTGTCGGTCGAATTGCCCGGCCTGCTGGACGAGCTTGTCTCTCGACTTGGCGTGGTCACCAGGGTCACGTTCGCGCCCGATGCGTGGCAGACCGCACCTCGGCAGCTCACCGATGCCGACGACGCCGTGCGGCTGGCCGGATTTCGTGCCCAGGACCAGTACATCGTGCGGGTGTCCGGTTCGGACGGTCGGCACCTGAGCCTGCTGGTGATCCCGCCGGAGGCGCCGAGCACCGCGGCCCACCGGGCGATGATGACGGCCTCCCGGTACGGCAACGCCGAGCGGCCCGTAGAGATTCTGGCCACCGATGACATCGTGCCGGACACATTGGTGCCTCGACTGCGCCTCGTGTCCGACGACCTCGGGTCCGGCTGGGCCGTCGACGACGACAGCTTCTGACGAACACGCCTGGTCCCCGCGCGTTCGGCCGCCCGTACTTCACCTCACCATCAGGGACACCATCATGATCGCTGCCATCCTCATCCCCATCCTCGTCGTCATCCTCATTCTGCTGGGCAGCAGCATTCGTCTCGTCCAGCAGTACGAACAGGGCATCGTGCTGCGCTTCGGCCGGCTGCTGCCCGAGATCCGCCAACCCGGCCTGCGGTTGCTCATGCCGTTCGCCGACCGGATGCGGAAGGTGTCCATGCAGACCGTCGTGATGGGCATTCCCGCACAGGGAGCCATCACCCGGGACAACGTGACACTGACCGTCGACGCCGTCGTCTACTACCGGGTCATCGACCCGGTCAAGGCCGTCATCAACGTCCAGCACTACCCCACGGCCGTCTCCCAGGTCGCCCAGACGTCGCTACGGTCGATCATCGGCCGGGCCGACCTGGACACCCTGCTGTCCGACCGGGACCAGATCAACGCCGAACTGCAGGCCGTCATCGACGCCCCGACCGAGGGACCGTGGGGCCTGCACATCGAACGGGTCGAGGTCAAGGACGTCGCACTGCCTGAAGGCATGAAGCGCTCGATGTCGCGGCAGGCCGAGGCGGAGCGGGAGCGCCGCGCCAGGGTCATCGCCGCGGACGGCGAATTCCAGGCGTCCAGCAAGCTGGCCCAGGCCGCCGAAGCGATGAGCGACACGCCCGGCGCGTTGCAGCTGCGGCTGTTGCAGACCGTGGTCGACGTCGCGGCCGAGAAGAACAGCACCCTCGTCATGCCATTCCCGGTCGAGCTGCTGCGGTTCTTCGAACGCGCCACGGCACCCGAGCCGCAGGCGGCGGCCAAGCCTGACGCCGAGCCGACGGTCGAGCCCGCGCCGGTGATCCCCACCGAGCTGCCCAACGGGTATCGCACGCCGATCGACGCGGCGGTCGCCGAGCCGGCACTCGCCGAGCCCCCGGTGGACGGCGCGCTGAGCGGCAACGGAGTGGCCAACCCGGCGTGAGCACTCACCGGCCGACCTGCCCCGGCCTACCAGAGGCTGCGGGGCAGGTCGGCCGTGAGCACGTCCAGTTCGGCACGGGTCTTCGCGGAGTACGCGACACCTACGCGTTCCTCGAACTCGGCCATCGTGATCCGGCCCTCACTCACCGCACGATGCAGGGCCTCGACAGTCTTCTCACGTTCGGCGTTCGAGGCCCGGACGTCACGATCCATCGTCAGTACCCGCTTTCGCTCACCGCCAGCGTAGGCCGCGACGGCCGGGCACAGCGAGAATCCCGCGGCCAGGGGGTCAGTCGAGGTTGGCGCTCTGGCCGGGCGGATCCTCGGCCGCCTGGCCGTAGCGGGCGGCTTCCTGGTCCTGCCAGAGCGCGGCTTCGTCCAGCGCGAACCACAGCGTCTGGTCCAGCGCGGTGCGATTGTCGATCGCGCGGGCTTCCCGGTAGACGCGCGCCACCTGGTGCCGGGCGTCGATCACTGCCTGATATTGCGCGGGGCTGCCGGCACCATGAGTGTCGTCGAGCGCCTTGAGCGCGGACGTGACCGCCTCACGCGCCAACAGGAAGCGGTGATTGACCTCCATCGGCAGCACGGTGAACTCGTCGGGCATGACACGATCCTTCCGCCGATTTCCACCGAGCCTACTCCCGGGCACCACCCGTCCTCCGGTTTGATTCGACGCTGTGGGGCGAGGATGCTGGGAGTGACCGAAGCCGTGTCCGGCCTGGACGCGGATATCGGCGAATCACCGGCTCGATCTCTTGAGCCGACGTTATTTTCAGGGAAGCGGCGACATGGCCACGACCGACACGATGCCGGCGACAGCCGACGTCACCACGATCGACCAGACCCAGGACGCCGACGACGCATGCCTCGCGTGCGCCCACCCGTGGTCAGGCCACGACGTGATCAGCGCACGGTTCTGCACGGCTACGGTGGCAGCGGCATTGGCCCGCGGTTGCGTGTGCCCGCACGACTGACCGACTCGACGCCGAGCCGATGAGTCCACAAAGGATGTTCAGCAACCCGACAACGAGATATCCCGCAGTACCGCAAGTTTCAACCACCCCGGACCCTGGTGGCCTCACGTGGCGCGATCAGGAGGCGTGGCATGCAAGCGAAGGCGTCGCCGTCCGCTGAGCCGGTGACCGGCCTGGCCCAGCAGACCGGTCTGCGAGCAGTGCCCGACCATCCCACGGACGTCACGACGCTACCGGTGGACGGGTTGAGTGGCTACGTGGAGGCCGTCGCCCGCGCTCTCGGGCTCTGGCCGGCCGGTGTCGACCACGAGGTCACCGACACCGCGACCGCCTACATCGCGCTGGCCGACCACCGTCCGACGGAGCCCGACCTGGATCTCATGCTCACCTGGTCCGCTGTCGGCGGTTGGACGCTGGCCACCGAACCCGGTCGCCCGGCGCAGCCACCGGTGGTGCTGGCCCGCCTGGCCGGCGACGTCCTCCCCGCACCGTCCCTGGTCGCGAAGTTCGTAGCCGGCGTGCTGGCGGGCGATGCCCCCGACCCGGCACCAGCGCCCCGGCCCGGCACGCTGGCCGACCGCCTCGCGGGTTACCAGCGCGGCCGCCGTTGCCCCTCGCCCGACCACCGGCACGCCACCGACGGTTTCCGTGCGCGTTCCGGTCGCGCAGGGCTCGGTCGGCATGGTGCCCCCTGATCAGGCGTCGGCATGAGCGGGGACCGGCGACGGCGAATCCGAGCCCTGCTGGCGGCCGACCACGACGGCCTGTCGACACTGGCACGAATCTGCGCGGTTGCGGTGTCCGAGTTGGCCGTCACCGGTGCCGGCGTCGTGCTGATCGACCGTGCGGGCACGGTCGACGCACAGCAACGGCTGGTGCGCGCCAGCGACGCGGTGGCCGCCCGGCTGGAGGACCTGCAGCTCACCGTGGGCGAGGGACCGGGGCTGACGGCGGCCGCCACCGGAGGTCCGGTGCTGGTGCCCGACCTGGCCGCCGAGGGGGCGCGGTGGCCGGCGTTCACCGCCGGGGCCCAAGCCGTGGGCGCGGCCGCCGTGTTCGCGTTCCCACTGACACTCGGGGCGATCCGCCTGGGATCGCTGGACTGCTACCGCGATACCGTCGGGCGGTTGCACCCGGACCAGGTGACCGACGCGCTGCTCCTGACCGAGATGGCCTTCGAGGCGGTGCTGGCCGAGGTCGCCGGCCGCGACCGCGACGACCTGGGCTGGATCGGTGACATCCACGCCGAGGTGCACCAGGCCTCCGGGATGGTCATGGACCAACTGGGCATCCCGATCGCGGCCGCACTGCTGCGGATTCGCGGTTACGCCTACGTCAACGACCTATCGGTCGCCATCGTGGCGCAACAAATCGTGCGACGTGACCTGATACTGGAGACGGAATGACGAAACGTCGAGGGCAACACACCTGCGGAGGTGAGCACAGGTGAGCGACCACCACGAGCAACGGTTGGCACGGGTGTTCGTAGAACTGGCCGACACCCTGGTCGACGACTTCGACATGCTCGAGTTCCTCAACATGCTGGTCGAACGATGCGTGGAACTGCTGGATGTCGCCGCTGCCGGCGTCGTGCTGTCCGATCAGAAGGGCGGCCTGTCGATGGCCGCCGCGTCGTCCGAGCGGGCGCGGCTCATCGAATTGTTTGCTGTGCAAACGAACGATGGGCCGTGCCTGGACTGCGTCCGAACCGGAGCACCCGTGTCCAGCACGGATCTGGGCGTCGAGGACGGCCGCTGGCCGCGCTTCGCCCCGGCCGCCAGAGCCGCTGGGTTCGCCGTCACGCACGCGGTGCCGATGCGGCTGCGGCGCACGGTGATCGGGGCGGTGAACCTGCTGGACACGCGCTCCAACGGCGTGGACGCGGACAGCGTCAGGCTCGGTCAGGCGCTGGCCGACGTGGCCACCATCGGCATGCTCCAGCAACGCACCATCCACGACGGCGGCGTGGTGGTGGAGCAACTGCACACCGCACTGAACTCGCGCGTGGTGATCGAGCAGGCCAAGGGCGTGCTCTCGTCGCACGGCCGAGTGGACATGCAGCAGGCGTTCACCGCGCTACGCGGCTACGCCCGCTCCCACAACCTGCGCCTGTCGGACCTGGCCCGAACCGTCGCCGACGGAACCGCTGACCTCGACCACATCCTGGTACCCGTGGTGCGTCCGGCGCCGGGCACCGCCCGCTCCTGAGGACGCCGAGGCGGCGGTCCCCCGCCGCCACGCCGGTGGCACTAGGCGGGTTCCGCGACGCGGCCACCGTCGATCTCCCAGCGTTCCGTGGCGTCACCCGCCGAACCAGGTCGGGGGGCGGCCTCCGCGCCGAGCACTCCGGCGGCGGTCAGGATGTCCGCCGGCCGGTCGGCGTTGCCGCGGCCGGACGCGGTCATCAGCGCCTCGTGCGCGGCGCCGGCATCGGCGGCCGGCGGGACGACCAGCAGGCTGATCCGCTGACGATCCGGACCGGACACGTACACGACGTGCGGGTCCTGCGAGTGGAAGCCCTCCAGCCGAACGGACTGACCGGCCACGTCGACACGTCTGGGCGCGGCATCCCAGCTGCCCATCGGGTACATCACCCGGATGACCGCGCCGAGTCGCACGGCGAGCACTTCGGCCAGTGTGGGCAGTTCGGCGAGCAGGTCGCCCGAACGCGGCCACCAGCCGCCGTCGAGGTAACCCGTCGGGAGTGCCTTTGGCTTCAGCCTCAATCGCAAGAGGTGTCGCGCGTCCATCGGGGCAGGCGCGTTCGGAGTAGCGGTGGGGTGAACGTCTGCGACCGACGTCATGTCGGCACTCCCGTCCCGATCACGACGACCGGTGTGTGCTGCGCCGAGGACGAGACCGGCCAAGATGCCGATATACGAAGTGCTCTCGGTATCCGCAACACTACCCTGACGTCAATCACGACCAGCTGAAACAAATCCATGTTCGCGACAACGACATTGCCGTCGAGCGGTGTAGCCACGGGTTGCACCTGGGTCTAAACTTCGCGGTGACACCCTGAGCGACGCTCGGCGTCCTCGGGTGATGGCCGCTCCGGTCCCCGGCGGTACAACGAAGTTGTGCACGCGAGAGGGTGGGCGGCGGTGTTTCGCAGAGAGCATTCCAGTTGTGGCCGGGGGGCCACATATCCCGCGTTCGGTCGGGTAACGGCTACGGTCGTCGCCCGACCGAACGCGGGGCCGGGGCGGCCACATGGCTGACACCCGCAGACTGCCACCGACCCAGACGTCGGCATGGGACTGGCAACTGAAGGCCGCGTGCCGCTTGCTGGACAGTGAGTTCTTCTTCCACCCCGAAGGGGAACGCGGACCGGCAAGGCACCAGCGGGAGAACAGGGCGAAGGCGGTCTGCCAATCCTGCCCGGTCCTGCGGCAGTGCCGCAAGCACGCTCTCGCGGTCCGCGAGCCCTACGGTATCTGGGGCGGGATGTCCAGACGGGACCGTGATCTCATCACCGGCCCCACCGGCAGCCCGGCCACGGAGCAGCTGGTGTCCGCGGCCACCTGAGCCCACGGCCGCGTCCATTTCGGACATATCCAGGTGCCAGGTCAGCCGTCCACCAGACGCTGCGCGCGAGTATGATCGAGAGTAACCGGACCAAGGTGACGTCCCAGCAGAGATGCCATCACTACGGCAATCCCCCGGAAATCGCGGTACTTCATGTCCGACGGCACTCCCCCTCCATCGACGTCCGGACCGGCGGCCGGGACCGTGCCAGCGCCGCGCACGGAGGCCACGCCGACAGCGGCTCAGGCCAACCACGAACCGGTGCGGCCGAACACCGGGCGACCTGTGCCGCGGACTCGTGTCGGTTCCGCCTGGATCGGCCTGTCCGCGGCGGCGATCCTCGCGATCGCGTTCATCGTCTTCCTGGCGCAGAACACCGGCCGGGCGCGGCTCCACTTCCTCTGGATGCATGCGAACACATCGCTTTCGCTAGCGTTGCTGATCGCCGCCGCCGGCGCGGTCCTGCTCACCCTGATCCTCGGCACCGCGCGGATCACCCAGCTGCGTCATCTCAGCCGGCGTCGACGCCGCTGACCCGGAACGACTGCCCAGGACGGAAAGCGAATCATGTCTGACTACGGCACCCACCGCATCGTGGTGGGATTCGACGGCTCGTCCGACAGCCTGGCCGCGCTGGACTGGGCGATGACCGAGGCCCCACTGCGGGACCTGGCGGTCGTCGCCTGCCACGTGTGGCACTGGCCGGACGACCACGACGAGGCCGCGGAGGCGGAACGGGTCCTCGTCGCGGCGGGCGAGCAGGTTCTCGAACAAGGGATGAAGCACGGCGCCGCGCACGGCAGTGCCGTCGCTCTGACCTCTCAGCTCGTCCGCGGTAACCCCGCGGAGCGACTGATCCGGGCATCCACCGACGCCGACCTGCTGGTGGTGGGCACACACGGCTGCGGTGGCGTGCCCGGGCCGCGCGCGGGATCGGTCAGCGTCCAGACCGCGCGGCACGCCCACTGCCCGGTGATCGTCACCCACGACGACAGCGAGCGTGACCAGGCGCCGAGTGCGGACGGCCGGATCGTGGTCGGCGTCGACGGGTCGCCCGGTGCGGACATCGCCGTGCGGTTCGCGTTCGCGGAGGCCGCCCGCAGGCAGGCACCCCTGCACGCGGTTCATGCCTACGACGACGCATCGGCGGCGGGGTCCGGTCCGGCCGACGCGCAGCGACAGCTGCACGAGTGGCTGCGCAGGCGGGCCACCAGTTACTCGGGCGTCCAGGTGAGCGAGCGGGTCGTGGCCGGCAACGCGGGACAGGCCTTGCTGGACGCGAGCGCGGACGCGGCACTGCTGGTCCTCGGATCACGGGGGCACGGCGGGGTCGCCACCGCGATCATGGGCTCCACGAACGACACGGTGCTGCATCGGGCCGCGTGCCCGACGGCCTTCGTGCGTTAGCCGTTTCCGCAGCTCACCGGGGTGGTCTAGGCGTCGCCGTGACGCGATGACCCCGCCCCGGTTCCTGCCGGCACACGAGCCGCGGCGCCTGCCGGCGGAGGTCCACATGGTCATGCCGGCCGCGTCGACCGTCCTGCGGCACCTCTACGACGGTGATCACGACAACTTGGCTAGGGCGCTGTCTCGGTGAGCGACCCGCGCGGGTGGGGCTCGTCTGCCGAGGGCACTCGAATCAGTTCCTCAAGCTGCCGGACGATGGTGGCCGGGGTGCTCGGCAGCGGCCGGGCGAACAGGTCGAGCAGTGTGTCCACGGACTCGCGCACGGTGAACATCGTGCCCGCCTCCCGCCGGACGTCCGGCCGGAGCGATCCGCTGTCCACCGCGGCACGAATCCCGCACGCGAGCGCCTCGGCGTTGTCGGGCGCGACGAGCACCACGCCGCCGCAGTCGGTCTCGGGCAGGCCGCCGTCGTCGGACGCGACCACGCGGCAACCGGCGTGCTGGGCCTCGATCGACACGATGCCGAAGGTCTCGTGCCAGTACTGGCTGTTGGACGGCATCACCACGATGTCGTGGGCGGCCATCAACGCCGCCATCGTGTCCGGCGTCCGGCGGCTGGTGACGACCGAGATACCAGGGTGCTCACCGAGCAGCCGCTCGATGATCTTTCCCTGGGGCTTGTCCGCACCGGCGGTGGTCGCGGTGAACGTCAGGGCCGCGTCCTGCTCGATGAGATCGATGTGGAGTGTCTCCAGCAGGGTGTAGACGCCCTTCTCCGGGCTGAGCCTGCCCGCGAAGAGGATTCGTGTCGTGCCGGTCTCGTTGCGCGGGCGGGGCTGCGTCGCGAAACACGGTTCGGCGAACGGGTACACGACATTGATGGTGGAGACGTCGACGTCCAGATAGGCCGACCACAGCCGTGCCGCGTACCGACTGGTCGCGATCAGCGCGCGATCCCTGGTGCCCTCGACGGCGAAACTCCCGCGGTTGGGCGGCGGGTTGTGCAGGATCAGGAACGCGGGTTCCTTCGTGCGCACGGCATGCGGCTCGTTCACGAACACGACGGTGCCGGACAGCTCACCGACCGCGGCCAGCGTCGGCAGGGACAGGAACGGGATGTCGGCGAAGTCGTCGCGGCCATCGTGGACGCCCAGACCGACGGTCACGACCTGTGCCGCGACACCGCGTCGCTGAAGTTCCCGAACCTGACCGACGGTGTAGTTCTCCGAGCCACCGGTGCCGGCGGGCAGTGGATTTCCCGGAGACCAGATGAACGAGATCAACGTTGCCTCCACAGTGGACTGATGAGCGGACCGCGACAGGGACCGCCGACCTGCCCACGACGGGGCTGTGGCGTGATCCGGTGGCCAGACGCTCGAAACCAGGATGCCGGGCGAATTCACGGCATTCGCGATGGTGAACGGTAACTGCCTCGCACACACTAACACGGCCACACTGCCCTGCGCTGCGCCTCAGAGCGACGGGTGCGGCAGCCGCTCCTCGGTGGACGCGCTCAGCCAGGTGCGGAGCAGTGCCGTGTGCTCGCCGAGTTTCGGGGCCGGGGTGGGGCGGGCGGGTCGTGCCTCGTGATACGTGATCGGGTGGCGGATCTGCGGCGGGCGGCCAGCCCCCAGATCCAGCAACGGCTCCAGGCCCAATGCCTCTGCCCGCCGCACCCCCGTGCCGATGTCGCCGACCACGCCTGCCGGCACGCCCACCGAGGTCAACCGCTGCTCCCAGTCCGCACTGGACGACTTCCCCAGCGCGGCCTCCAGCGCGGCGACCAGCGCCGTGCGGTTCGCCACCCGGGCCGGGTTGGCGCCGAACCGTTCGTCGGTGCCCAGCTCCGGCACGCCCAGCACCGAAACCAGCCGCTGGAACTGCCGGTCGTTGCCGACCGCCACCGCGAGCACGCCATCGGCGCAGTGCAGTGTCTCGTACGGCGCGATGGACGGGTGCCGGTTGCCCATCCGCCCCGGCGGCACGCCGGTCGCGAGGTAGCCCGACACCTGGTTCGCCAGCCCGCCGAGCAGACTGGAGAGCAGGTTCACCTCGACGTGGTCGCCTCGCCCGGTCCGTGCCCGCGCGGCCAGTGCGGTGAGGATGCCGATCACGGCGTCCTTGCCGGTCAGCACGTCGACCAGGGCCACGCCGACCTTCAGCGGCTCGCCGTCCACCTCGCCGGTGACGCTCATCAGCCCGCCGAGCGCCTGCACGAGAAAGTCGTAGCCCGGCCGGTCGGCACCCGGACCCGAGCCGAACCCGGAGATGGAGCAGTACACGACACGTGGGTTCGCCCGCGCGACCGACTCATGGTCCAGGCCGAATCGCGCCAGACCGCCGGGCCGGAAGTTCTGCACGACCACGTCCGCCCGTCTGGCCAGCTCGACCGCCGCGGCGAGGTCGTCGGGGACGGTGAGGTCGAAGTCCGCGCTGTACTTGCCGCGGTTGACCCCGTCGAAGTAGCTGGACGAGTCGTCCGTCCACGGTGGACCCCAACTCCGCGTGTCGTCACCGACCCCCGGCCGCTCCACCTTCACCACGGTGGCCCCGAGATCCGCGAGCGTCATCGTCGCCAGCGGGCCTGCCAGCACCCGGCTGAAGTCGGCGACCAGCAGCCCGGACAGTGGAGCGGTCACGTGTAGGTCAACTCGATCGAGCCCAGCCCGTCGACCTCACCCGACCACGATCCCGGGCCGTCGACGGCCGCCTTGGTGATCGAGCCGGTGATGACGACCTGGCCTGCCGAGAGCTGCCTGCCGTGCTCCGCCAACCGCGACCGCAGCTGGTCGAGCGCCTGTATCGGGTCGTCCATCGTGTCGCCCGGCACGCACTCGTCCACGACGACGCCCTCGCGCCGCAGCGTCGCCCGCAACGAGGTGAGCGACGCGGCGGGGATCGGCACGAACTCCCCGACCACGATGCCCCAGTTCGACGCGGCGTCGGCGAGTGTCGTCGCGTCGTCCGCACCCGCTGCGGTCCGCTTGTCGATCAGCTCGAACGCCGGCGCGATGCCGACCGCGTCGCCGTGCTCGCCGACGCGCAGACACAGCTCGATCTCGATACCGGGCTTGTTGAACGCCGACAGCGGCGCAGTGGAGCCGGAGCGCAGCACCCGGCTCGCAGGCACGAACCCGAACGGCCGGTAGCCTGCGCCCATCCGATCCCGTTGGCCGCCCGAGGTGAACGGGACCTTCCAGCCGCCGATCCCGTCGCCATCGGCGGCGTAGCGGTCGGCCACCCTCAGCTGCAACGCCAGACCATCCGACCGGCTCAGCCCGTGCGGGGTGAGGTCGACCGTGCGACCGGTGTGGCGGCGGGCCAGGAACAACTCGTCGGCGAGCTGGTCGGCGCCGGACGGTGACATCATGCGGATCCTCTTCCAGACAGGTTGCCGGTCACGGGCGGGTGGCCGCGCGCGGTGAGTCGCTCCGCGATGACGCGGGCCAGTCCCCCGCCCGCGTAGATCTCCTCGACGCCACCGGACCACCGCTCGATCGGCAGCGACACGCCACTGGTCGTGTTGGTCAGCAGTCGGCGCGGGTAGTCGACGCTGATCACGTCGCCGTCCGCGACCGCCTGTGTCACGCCCGGCACGACGAACACCGGGAACGCGAGGGCGATGCTGTTGCGCCGGAAGATGCGCGCCACGGATTCGGCGACGACTCCCGCCACACCGGACAGCAGCAGCGCCTCGACGGCGGTCTGGCGGCTCGATCCGCAGCCGAAGTTCCCGCCCGCGACCACCAGGTCCCCCGGCCGGACGGCGTCCGGGAACTCCGGGCGCACCGCACGCAGGCAGTTGATACGCAACGTGTCCTGCGGGTCGGTGCCTGCCAGTCCCCCGCCGGCGAGCTGGGTGGTGTCGATCGAGTCGCCGACCGTCCACGCGCGGCCGCGCAGCGTCGTGTCCAGGCCGGTCATGTCAGGTACTCCGTGGGGTCGACGATGCGGCCCGCGATCGCGCTCGCGGTGACGGTCGCGGGACCGGCCAGGTAGATCCGCGCGTCGCCGCATTCGCTGCCGCCGAGACGACCGCGGTAGTTGCGGGTGGTGGCGCTGATGCAGACCTCCTCGTTGAGGACGATGCCGGGCGACTGGCAGATCGCGCAGCCCGGGTCGAGCACTTGTGCCCCGGCGCGCAGCAGGATCGGCAGCAGGCCCGCTTCGGCGACCTGGCCGAGCACGGCCGTCGACGCGGGCGAGATGTAGAAGCGGACGCCGTCGGCGACGTGCCGGTCGGCCAGCATGCGTGCGGCTATCGCGATGTCCTCGAATCGGCCGTTCGCGCAGGAGCCGAGCCTGGCCTGGTCGATCCGCACTCCCTCGACATCGCCGACGGGCACGACGTTGTCGAAGGTGAAGGGCTTCGCCACCTGGAAGCCGATCTCGTCGCAGTCCACGTCGATCCGCCGTACGTAGTCGGCGTCGTCGTCGGGCAGGTACCCCTCAGTGTCCCGAGCCGCGACGAAACCGAACTTCGCGCCCAGTTCGACGGCGTGGTCGGCCAGCGTGATGCGGCTGGCGGGTGACATCGCGTCGACCACCGGCCCGGCGAACTCCAGGGAGCAGTCCTGCGCGAACGCCGCCCCGTACCGCCCTGCCAGGTGCAGCACGATGTCCTTGCCGAATGGCACCGGCCGGGCAGCACCGCGCAGCGTCACCCGGATCGAGCGCGGCACCGTCAGGAAGATCTGCCCGAACGCGAAGAGGTAGGCCGCCTCCAGCGCGCCGACTCCGAAGCCGGCCGCGTTGATGCCGCCGTAGGCGGTGACGTGCGAGTCGTTGCCCGCGACCAACTGGCCCGGCCGGACGAACCGCCGGTCGAGCATCATCTGGTGGCACACACCGGGTTCGGACTCGATGAAATGCGCGATGCCGAGCCGCTGCGCGTCGACCCGCGAAGCCCGGTTGTTCAGCGCGGCGCTCACCGACCGCGGCGGCTGGACATGCTCGTTCATCAGGAAGACTCTGTCGCGGTCGAACACGGTCGGCGGCCCGTCCGGGTAGCCCATCGCGTGGTACTCGGCGCGGATCGTGTGGTAGTTGATCACCAGCAGCCCGTCGACCGTCGCGTCGATGCCGTCGCCCGCCCGCACGTCCGTGCCCGCGATGTTGTGCGCGGACAGCAACTTCTCCGCGATCGTCGCGCCGGTCATGCCCGCCTCACGCAGCGACATACGAGGTCTTGATGGTCGTGTAGAACTCGATCGCCGCCGGCCCCTGCTCGCGCGGACCGAACGAGGACGCCCGGCGACCGCCGAACGGTACGTGGATGTCCACGCCCGCGGTCGGCAGGTTGATCATCACCATGCCCGCCGTCGAGCGGCGCTGGAAATCCGCCGCCCGCCGCAGCGACGTCGTGACGAGGCCCGCCGCGAGGCCGAACTCGGTGTCGTTCGCGACCGCCACGGCCTCGTCGTAGTCGCCAACGCGCAGTACCGACGCGACCGGACCGAAAATCTCCTCACGATTGACGGTGTCCGAGTTCGTGGTGCCGAGCAACACGGCAGGTGACAGGTAGAAGCCGGGCTTCGCCCGGTCCAGCCGCTCGCCGCCGACCACCTCGCCGCCGTCGGCGGCGGCCAGCGCGAGGTACCGCTCGTCCTGGGCGAGCTGGCGTTCGTCGACGACCGGTCCCAGCTCGGTGCCCGCCGCCCGCGCGTCGGCCACGACGAGCTTCGCCACGCGCGCGGTGAGCAGGTCCACGAACTCGTCGTACACCGCGTCCATCACGATCAGCCGCGACGACGCGGTGCAGCGCTGGCCGGTGGAGTAGTAGGAGCCCTGTACGGCGACCTCGACGGCCACGGACAGGTCCGCGTCGTCGGCGACCACGAGCGGGTTCTTGCCGCCCATCTCCAGCTGCGCCTTCGCGCCGTGCCCCTGCGCGTTGGCCAGCACGCGGGCGCCCGTGCCGGTGGACCCGGTGAACGACACCCCGCGCACCGCCGGCGACGCCGTCAGGACGTCACCGATCTCGCGGCCCCGTCCCATCACCAGGTTCAGCACGCCGTTGGGCAGACCGGCCCGGTGCAGGATGTCGGCGAGGTGCCACGCGGAGCCGGGCACCAGTTCGGCGGGTTTGAACACGACCGCGTTGCCGTAGGCGAGAGCGGGCGCGAGCTTCCATGCCGGGATGGCGATCGGGAAGTTCCACGGCGTGATGAGGCAGACCACGCCGAGCGGTTCGCGGAACGTGCTGACCTGCACGCCGGGCCTGGTGGACCCGATGTGCTCGCCGCCCATCCGCAGTGCCTGGCCGCCGTGGAACTTCATCAGCTGTCCGGCCCTGGCTACCTCGCCGACCGCCTCGGGCAGGGTCTTGCCCTCCTCGCGGGCCAGCAGGTCGCCCAGTTCGGCGCTGCGGCGCAGCAGTTCGTCCCCGGCCGCGTCGAGGATCTCGAAGCGGCGCTGGCCGGTGGTCGCCGCCCAGCCCGGTGCCGCCGCCTCGGCCGCCGCGACCGCGTCCGCCGCGTCGTCCGCCGTCGCCGCGGCGAACTCGCCGACGATGTCGGTGGTGTCGGAGGGGTTCACGTTGCGGATCACCGAATCCGACGACCGCCACCGGCCGTCGATCAGATTGTCGAACGCCATCGGTTCGCTCCTCACAGCCCCAGTGCCAGCTCACGTTCACGGCGGGCGTGTTGTTCGAGGTGGTTGAGGTCGTTGCTGAGGGAGAAGAACGTGAACCCGCTGCGCAGCGCGGCAGCGGCCGACTCGCCGGTGAAGCAGTGCATGCCCGCGGCGATCCCCGCGGCCTCGGCCGCCTTGCACACCCGGTCCTGAGTGCTCGTGAACTCGGGCAGCGCCATCCCCTCCCGCGGTGTCTGCGCACCCAGGGCCAGCGCGAGATCCTGCGGTCCGACGTAGACGCCCGCCAGGCCCGGTACACCGCAGATGGCCTCGATGTTCTCGATCGCCTCGGCCGTCTCGATCATCACGATGCAGCCGACCGACGACTCGGCGTCGCGCGGGTCGGGGCCGATGCGCAGCGAGGAGCGGGTCGGCCCGAAGCTGCGGACGCCGTTGGGCGGGTACTGGCAGGCGGCGACGGCGGCCGCCGCCTCGCCCGCGTTGTTCACCAGCGGCACGATGACGGCCTCCGCGCCCGCGTCCAGGGCCCGGCCGATCCATGCCGGGTCGTGCGTCGGCACGCGCACGACACCGACCGAACCGCCCGCCTGCACCGCGATCAGCGAGTTCAGGCAGGCCGTGTAGTCCATCAGGCCGTGTTGCATGTCCAGGCAGATGTAGTCGTAGCCGGTCAGCGCCACACGTTCGGTGAGGACGGGGCTGCCGGACGAGATCCAGTACCCGGCGATCGTCTCCCGCGAACGCAAGCGGCGGGCGAAGTCGGTGATCACGTCGTACCTCCTTGGCGAGCGCGCCGTGCGCTCATCGGTTGTAGTCGGGTGCGGGGCCCCGTAGCCGTGCCCAGACGTCGTCGCACGCGGTGAGCACGTCCGCGCAGAGGTCCGGTCCGGTGGCGGCGGCCAGGTTCGCGGTCAGCTGGTCGATGGACGAGGCGCCGAGCACGATCGCGTCGGCACCGGGCCGGGAGCGCAGCCACCGGTAGGCCAGCTCGACGAGCGTGAGCCCGGCACCGACCGCGATGCCGGTCAGGGCGGCGACCGCGGCGAACGTCGCGTCGTGCCAGTATCGCTGCCGGTACTGCGGCCCGAGCGCGGACACCCCGAACCTGCCGTCCCCCTCGGGCACGGCGTTCGCGGCGTGCTTGCCGGTGAGCAGCCCGCCCGCCAGCGGGTTGTAGGCGACGTTCGTGAGCGCGTGGGTGGCCGCGAACTCGACGTACTCGTCCTCCACCCGGCGGCCGAGCAGGTTGTAGAGGATCTGCGAGACGGTCGGGCGCACGAAGCCGTGCGCCGCGGCGCACGCGTCGATGTCCGCGAGCTGCCAGGCCGCGTAGTTCGACACACCGACGCGGCCGATCTTGCCGGCGCGCACCAGTTCGTCCATCGTCGCCAGGGTGTCGGCGATCGGCGTACCGCGATCGGGTGCGTGCAGGTAGTAGAGGTCCACGTGGTCGGTGCCCAGCCGGCGCAGGCTGGCGTCCAGGCAGCGCCGGATCGCCGCAGGTGAGAGCAGCGGGTCTCCCTTGGCTTCGTCGGTGGGCAGCCCGACCTTGGTGGCGAGGACGACCTCGTCCCGGCGACCGCGGATCAGCTGCCCGACGATCCGTTCGGACGCCCCGCCCGCATAGACGTTGGCGGTGTCGATCGCGACCACACCCGCTGCCAGGCAGCGGTCCAGCATGCCGCGGGCCGCGTCCGCGTCGACCTGCGCGCCGAAGGTCATCGTGCCCAGCACCAGTGTCGAGCCCACGCGTTCGGCCACCGCGTTGGTGTCCGTCATTCGTGCCACCGGGCCGAGATCGTCCGCGGCGGGTCGAGCCGGGCGTTGAGCACGACGATCCGCGGGGTGCCCGACGCCAGACCCTCGTCCAGTGCCGCCGCGAGACCGGGGTCACCTGCCTGCAGCTCGACCACGTCGATCTTGAACGCGGCGGCGAGGCCGGCGAAGCTCGGGCGGCCCAGGTCGACGCCGCGGGTGGCGTCGCCGGCGTGCACCTGGTCGTAGCGCAGCATCCCGTAGCCGCCGTCGTCGACCAGCAGCACGGTGACGGGCAGGCCCTCCTCGGCGAGTACCGCCAGCTCCCCCACCGCGAACATGAAGCCGCCGTCACCGCACAGCGCTAGCACCGGCTTCGTGCGCAGCGCGGCTGGTCCGATGGCGGTCGGCAACGCGAAGCCGAGGGTCCCCCAGCCCACGGCGTACTGCAGTTGCCGGGACCGCTGGAAGGCCGCGTAACCGCCTGCCCAGTAGCCGATCATGGTCATGTCCGCGACGACCACGGCGTCGTGCGCCGCGCTGGCGCTGTCGATCGCGTCGAGCATCTCGCGGGCGGCCTGCCCGCTCGGCTCGGCGAAGATCCGCTGCCACACGGTGTCGCGCAGCCGAGGCAGATCGTGGCTCGGTTCGGCGCGCTGGGCGAGCCGCTCGGTCAGTGCGGCCAGAGCCACCTTCGCGTCGGCGACGACAGCGACGTCGGGTTCGTAGTTCTTCGCCACCTCCGCCGCGTCGCAGTTGATGTTGAGCAGTTGCTTCGCGGTCGGCATGCTCCAGTTGCGGGTGTCGGTGCCGTCGAAGTCGGTGCCGACGCCGATCAGCAGGTCAGCGGCGCCGATCAGGGCGGCGACCTCGGGTTCGTGTGCGGGCAGGCCGACCGTGAGCGGGTGCCGGTGCGGTGCGGCACCGCGTGCGGCGAACGTCGTCACGACGGGTGCCTGCAACCGCTCGGCGAGCCGGACGAGTTGCTCGTCGGCGCCGGACTGGACGACTCCGCCGCCCGCCCAGATCACGATGTCCCGCGCGGCCTCGATCGCGGCGACCGCCGCGTCGAGGGCGGCAGGGTCCGGTTCGAGCCTGGCCGCAGGCGTGAGCGCGACCGGCTGCGCGGGTTGGTCGAGCACGTCGGTGGGGATGTCGATGTAGACCGGGCCGCGTGGGAACGCCAGCGCGGTCTCGACGGCCCTGGCGGTCTGCTCGACCGCGTCCTGGGCGGTGCGTGGCCGGAAGACCGCCTTGGCCAGCGGCTCGAAGATGCCCGCCTGGTCGAGCGATTCGTGCAGCGCACCGCGCATCACGCCCGGCCGGGCGATCTTCGTGGAGATCTCGCTCGCCACGAGCACCACCGGCGAGTTCGACGCGGCCGCCTCACCGAACGCGCCCGCCGCGTTGGCCACTCCAGGTCCGGTGGTCGTCAGGGCGACGCCGAGCCCGCCGGTCGCCCTGGCGACGCCGTCCGCGGCGTAGACCGTGGTCTGCTCGTGCCGCACCCCCATGATCCGCGGCAGATCAGGGCCTGCGCACCGCCAGAACGCCAGGTTGTGCACCCCTGGCAGGCCGAACGCGGTGTCGACCCCGGCGGCGCGGAAGATCCGCAGCACCGCCTCGGCGACCGACATCTCGGTACTCATCGCTTCTCCATCTCGTCGACGCGCCCGGCGCGCCGGTTCTCGTAGTCCGCGAGGCAGGACGACCAGGGCGTCGCCGTGGCCGTCGGGTCAGGCCGCGGCCGGCACGAACGCCGGGCCGGCGCTGAGCGGATGGGCACGCAGGTAGTCCTCGTCGACCTCGACGCCGACGCCCAGCCCTTCCTTCGGCACGACGCTGCCGGTGCTGTCCACCTCGTAGGGTGCCTCGCACAGTTCGTCGCGCAGGCCGTTGCCCCGCGCCAGCTCCGCCTCGAACCACTCGGCGTTGGGCAGCGCGGCCATCAGGTGCAGCGTCGCCGACATGCTGATGCCGGTGATGGACGAGTGCGGGCAGAACGGCAGGTGGCTGGCCGACGCCATGCCCGCGATCCGCAGCATCTCGGTGATGCCGCCGGTCTTGGACACGTCCGGCTGGAAGATCCGCACCGCACCCTCGTCGAGCAGCCGCTGGAACTCGAACCGGGTGAAGTGGTTCTCCCCCGCCGCGAGCGGCACCCGGGTGAACTGCTTGAGATCGCGGTAGGACCGGTACGCGTAGGGGGTGAACGGTTCCTCGAACCAGCCGACCTGCAGCCGCTCCAGCTCCGGGACGATCCGCGTCGCCTGGTCCATCGTGTACTGCGCGTTGGCGTCCACGAAGATGTTCAGTTCCGGGCCGAAAGCCGCCCGCACCGCCTCGATCCGCGCCAGGTCAGCCGTGACCGTCTCGCCGATGCGCAGCTTCACCGCCCGGTAGCCGGACTCGACCATCGGGCGGGCCTCGTCCACAAGGGACTCCGGACTCTGGAAGCCGAGGGACACACCGCCCGCGTAGGCCGGTATCGGCCGGGACTGCCCGCCCAGCAGCTTGTACAGCGGCCAGCCTGCGGCCTTCGCCCGGATGTCCCACAGGGCGATGTCGATACCGCTGAGCGCGGTGACACTGGCCGAGCCCATGCCGTGGGTCGCCAGCTGGTTGGCGTAGACGCGCTGCCAGACCTGCGTGGTCGCGGACGCGTCCATGCCGACGAGCAGGTCGCGCATCGTCGTGTTGACGAGCATCTCCATCGCCCGCGGCGATCGCGCGTGGTGCGCCTCGCCCCAGCCGACCAGTCCGCCCTCGGTCGTCACCTTGATGACGACCGCTTCCCGCTTCACGACGAGGCCCAGCCCCATCCGCACGGGCTCCTTGAGATCGGCTGAGCAGGCAAAGCCTTCGATGCTGCGGATTGTCAGGTCACTCACAGCGGTCTCCTCGACAAGAGTGTGCACGGGTGCGGCTACCGGGCGGCCAGGGCGGGGAAGATGGTCACGACGTCGTCCAACTCGTCGAGTCGGCTGAGCAGGTCGAGCGCCTCACGGGCCCGCGCGTCGCCCAGCACGCGCGGGGTGAGGGCCAGGAACTTCCCCTCGATGTCCTCGACCGTGGCCGGGCGCTTCGGGTGGCCACGCGGGTGGTCCAGCGTCCGGCTCCAGCGGGTGCCGTCGGTACGCACCACGTCGAGCCGGGCGGGCACCGTGGCGGGCCAGGCATCCGTCATCGCCTTGTCCTCGGCGACGGTGATGCGCTGCATGAACTCCCGGACGCGCGGGTCGGCCAGGTGCGCGTCGTCGAAGCTGGCCGCCGACACCGAGCCGTCGAACATCGCGACGGTGAGCAGGTAGGGCAGGCTGTGGTCGGCGGTCTCGCGGGTCTCGGGGTGCCACTTCTGCGGATCGTTGCCGATCTCGTCGAAGGCGTTCCAGTACGTCGACACGTGCACCGACTCGATGTCCTCGGGCGCGCACTCGGCGCGCAGCGCCAACATCAGTTCGACCGCGACGTGCGAGTTGTACTCGGCGGGGATGAGCTTGATCGACGACGACGTGAGCACCCACGGGTCCTCGGGCCCGAACGGCGCCACCTCGAACGACCCGGTGGCCTGCTCCCAGAGTCCGTGTTTGCCCTCGATCGCGCGGTCCGGACCGGTCATGCCCTCGGCGGCGAGCATCGCGCTGAAGATGCCGATCCGGGCCGAGGACGCGGTCGCGCAGCCCTTCCACATGGACAGCGCGCCGGCCCGGGATGCCCGGGTCGGCACGCCCGCCGTGACGGCCAGCGAGATCGCCTCCGCGGTCTGCCGCTCGGTCGCCGACAGCAATGCCGACGCACCACAGGCGGCGCCCAGGCCGACCAGTACGCCCTGGTCCCAACCGCGCTCGCGGACCGACAACTGCTTGGCGATGACGCCGAAACCCTCGTAGGCACAGACGATCGCGGTGAGCAGCCGCTCACCGCAGAGGTGTTCGGCCTCGGCGAGCGCGAGCAGGCCGGGGATCATGTCGCTGGGGTGGCCGGGCGACGCGCTGGTGAACGTGTCGTTGTAGTCGAGGTAGCGCGCCATCGCGGCGTTGATGAATCCGGCCAGCTCGACCGAGGTCGTGGACTGCCAGCCGATCACGTGCGCGACGCCCGTGTCCTGCCCGCCGTAGCGCTGCGCGACCCGGCGGGCTGCCGCGGCGGGCGGGCTGTCGTAGGCCCCGACGGCGCACCCGAGGGTGTCGACGACCCGAAGCCGCGTCGCGGTCGCCAGATCGGCGGGCAGTGTGCCGCCTGCCAGCGCGTGGGACATGCGTGCGATCGCGAGCGTGGTCTCGTCCGCCACGTTCGACTCCTTCCGTCCGGATGGTCTCGTCGGTGCGCACGGGGTGGGACCGCGTTGACGCGGTCCCACCCCAGCGCTGTCAGGGTGTGCCGGGCGGGAAGTCCGGCAGCGGTACCGGTCCGGTCAGGCCGGGCACCTTGAAGCTCTGTGCGGCCTTCTTGACGGCAGCGGCGTCGAACTGGTTGGCGTAGGAGACGGCCGCGTTGGAGAAGGACGTGTTCATGTCGATCTTCGTGGTGTCGCCGCCGGAGAACGTCAGTGCGCCGTCCAGGTTCTGCTTGCTCACCGTGCCCAGTGGCTGGGAGCCGTCGGTGAACAGCTTCGACCGCAGCACCACGGACTGCTCGATCGAGGCGAGCTGCGCCGAGAGCGACTCACCGGCCGGCGCGGCGGTCGGGTACGCCTTCAGGTACTGGTAGGCGGCGGCCGTCGGGTTGGCCAGCGTGTAGACACTCGCCTCGGAGATGCCTCGCGCCAAGCCCTGCGCCAGCTTGCGGTGGTCGTTCCAGATCTTGTCGCTCGCGACCATGACCTGCCCGCCCACATCGGGGTGGTCGTTGGGAACCGGCAGGAACCGCAACGGGATGCCCGCGCCGAGGATCTGGCCGAACCCGGTGTCGGAGTAGGCCAGCGCCGCGACCTTGCCGGACTGCAGCGCGCGGCCGGACAGCGTGCCGATACCGGTGGCGATCCAGTTGACGCCACCGGCGCCCGCGTTCGCGGCCAGCTTCTTGCCCACCAGGTAGTCGCTCTGGTTGAACGACACCGTGCCGACCGTCTTGCCCGCCAGCTGGGACAGCGACCTGATGTCACTGTTCGGGTTGACCGCGATGCCGTACTTGAACGGGTAGGTGAACTCGTAGAATCCCTTGCCGCGCAGGTCCTGGTGCTTCGCGTAGACCTGCGCGAGGAAGGTGTCCGCGTACGTGGCGAAGTCGATCTTGCCGGTGGCCAGCGCGCTCTGCATGCCCTGGACCGTGCCGAGGTTGACCACCTTGACCGACAGGCCCTGCTGCTTGAAGTAGCCGAGCCGGTCGGCGATCAGGTAGTTGATGCCCTGCGGCGAGAAGCCCGCGTTCGGGGTGCCGATGACGACCTGGGTCAGGCCGCCTGACTTCGCCAGGTCCGCCTGGCTCGATCCGCACGCGGACAGGGCGAGGGCGAGCGCCGCGGCGCAGACCGCCGCGATGGTCCCGATGCGGAGACCTCTAGTGCGACATTTCATGGTGATCCTTCTGCCTCTCGGCCTTGAGTGAGCTCGGATCGGGGACAGGAGTGGTGGCGCGCTTGGCCCGCAGGCTGCGGCGGTGGCCGCGACCTCGGTCCCACCAGGCGAAGCGGGCGTGGCCAAGGGCGACGAGCTTGTTGAGCACGAAGCCGATGACAGCGAGCACGATGAGCAGGGCGAAGATGCCCGCGGTGTCGGAGACGGTCTCGAACTGGGCGATCATCACGCCCAGACCGCTCTGCGCACCGAGGACTTCGGCGACGACCACACCGAGCAGCGAGTAGACGATGCCCAGTTCGAGGCCGACGAAGATGTTGGGCAGGGCCGACGGCCAGCGCACGAACCGCAGTTCCCGCCACCGCCCGACACCGAGGGAGCGCACCAGGTTGATGCGGTCGTCGTCGATGTCGCTGACGCCCTGCAGGGTGTTCACGATGACGGGGAACACGGCCAGCATGAAGCCGATGACGATCTTGGATGCGTCGCCGTATCCGGCCCAGGTGATGATGAGCGGGACGAGCGCGGCCTTCGGCACGCTCTGCATCGCGACGATATAAGGCATCGCGACCTGCCGGACGAAATGGAACTCGCCCATCACGATGCCCGCCACGATGCCGACGACGCCTGCGATGACGAATCCGTAGACCGTGGCCAGCACCGTGCTCCAGAAGTTGGCCCACATGCTGCTGGTCGAGCCGGGATTCACCACGTTGGTCAGTGCGCGCCACACGTCGCCCAGCCCGGGCAGCACGTAGCCGGGCAGGTTCGACAGCGAGAGCACCAGCTCCCACACGACGATGACCAGCACGATCGCGAGCACGACGTAGCCGACACTGACGAGCCTCGGGCGCACGGCACGCAGGACCTGGCGCGGTGGCCGGTGGCTCGGCGCTGCGACGCTCATAGCTGGTGCTCCCCACTCAACAGGTTGCGGATCTCGGCGCCGATGGCCTCCGGGTCGGCATAGGCCTCCTCCAGCACGCGCGGTTTCGGGCTGGTCAGGGCGAACTCGGCGAGCAGCCGCCCCGGCCGGGCCGACATGACCAGCACCCGGTCGGCGAGGAACAGGGCCTCGGGGATGCTGTGGGTCACGAACAGCGCGGGCACCCGGTGGGTCAGCAGGATGGTCTGCAGCTCGGTCGCCAGCCGGTCCCGTGTCAGCGCGTCGATCGAGGCGAACGGCTCGTCGAGCAGCAGCAGCTTCGGTTCGTGCAGCAACGCGCGGCAGATCGCCACCCGCTGCTGCATGCCGCCGGACAGCTCGCCGGGGTACTGGTTGTCGAAGCCCGCCAGGCCGACCGATGCCAGCAGGTCGCGAGCCCGCTCGTGCGCGGCCTTCTTGGGCAGTCCCAGTACCCGCGCGGGCAGCGTGGTGTTCTGCAGGACCGTCAGCCAGGGCAGCAAGGTGGCCGACTGGAAGACGAAACCGACGTCGGGCTGCGGACCCGCGATGACCTCCCCTGCCCGCGACAGCGTGCCCTCGGTCGCGCTGCCGATGCCCGCGACGAGCTTGAGCAGCGTGCTCTTGCCGCAGCCGGACGGGCCGACGATGCCGACGAACTCACCAGGTCCGACGTGCATGTTCAGCCGGTCGAGGGCGAGCACCTGCGATCCGTCGCGGGCCGGATAGCGCATCACGACGTCGTGCACGTCGATCGCGTTGCGGGCCTGGTCGGGCTCGCCCGCACCCTCAGTACCCGTACCGCGCGTTCTGCGCAGGCTCGACCGGGACGTGACGGCTCCTCGTCCCGGGTTCACGAGACATCCCGCGCGCAGGCACCGGCCGATCGGAAAACACGGCCGTCCATCGTTCGAGTTCTCACCGGTTCGTCCTCCATCTGGCATGCGGGTCGCGCAGCGAGGCTGCCGATTCTGCGCAGTAAGCGCAGGGCCTGGGGTGATCTGAGGCACCACAGTGCACCCCGTGCACGAAACACGCAAGACCCAATCTCGTAATTGCATGTTCCGCGCAGACGGAGCTACTGTGCAGACACGGCGACTGTCACGCCGCCCCGCTCGCTCACACCGAGCCGGCGAGGAACCGACAGGAGTTGGTCCCGTGTCCGTGTCGATGTCTCTGTCGATCGACGTGCTGGCGGACGACCTCACCGGTGCTGCCGATACCGCGGCCGCGTTCACCCGTTGCGGTCGGCCCGTCCGCGTCCGGCTACGCCCGAGCCCGCGGCGGCACACCGACGCGGGCGCACCGATCGCACCGGTCGACCCGCGGGTGCGGTCGGTCGACCTGGACGTGCGCGACGCCCCGCTCGATGTCGACGTCCGGTCCATCTACGCCGGCGAGGCAGCCAGGGCGGGTCATCGCAGACACGTCTACCTCAAGATCGACTCGACCCTGCGTGGCCGGATCGCCGACGCCGTCGCCGGTGTGCGGCAAGCACTGCCGGACCACGCGGTGATCTGCGCGCCCGCGTTCCCGGCGACCGGCCGGACCATCCGCGACGCCGTGCCGCTGGTCAACGGCGTCGAACTGCGGCTGAGCCGGATCTGGCACGCCGAGCAGCGGCCAGCCCCCCGCCTGGTGGTGGATGTGCTGGCAGGCAACGGTGCCACGTGCTTGTCCCTCGCCCAGGTCCGCGGCCACCGGCTGGACAACGACCTGGTCAGGGCGGCGGACGCCGGACAGGTGGCGGTCTGTGACGCGCTCACCGACCGCGACCTGCACCTGATCGCGGAGGCGGGCCTGGCGATGCGGCGGCCCGTGGTGTGGATCGGCTCGGCAGGCCTGGCAGCCGCGCTGGCCGCGGTGGCCGCCGATCCGGCCACGCCCGACACCGAGCCGCCGTGGGCGCGGCCCACGCGGTTCCTCGCGGTGGTCGGCAGCGCCGCGCACATCGCGCAGGCCCAGGCCGACGCGCTGGTCGCGGCCGGCGCGGTGGGCTTACCGGTGGCCGCACAGGTCTTACTGGACGACGACCCCGCCACCGTCGGCGCGGTCGCGGCCACGGTGGCCGAGGCGGCGCGACGGCACAGCGTCGTGGTGTCGATCGCCGCGACCGACGCGGTGAGCGACGGCCCGGCAGGCCGTGGTCCCGCCGAGCGGGCGCGAGTGGCCGACACGCTGGCGCGGCTCGTCGCACCGGCGGCGTCGGCGGCCGAACTGCTGCTCGTCACCGGAGGTGCCACGGCCCGTGCGGTGCTCGACGCCTGCTGCGTGCACTATCTCGACGTGATGCGGGAGCTGCGGCCCGGTGTCGTCCTCTCGATCGCCAACCATCGGCGCCGAACCCACGTAATTACGAAGGCGGGTGCTTTCGGCGACGAACGTGCGCTCATCGACGTGCTGCACCAAGTGCCCGCCCGCTAACCCGTGAACCCGCCCACTAGGAGCGCTATGAGCACGAAGCCCGTCATCGGCATCACCATGGGGGACGCCGCAGGCATCGGGCCCGAGGTCATCGTCAAGGCACTCGCGCACACCCAGGAGCTGTCCGAACTGTGCCAGGTGGTGGTCATCGGTGATCACACGCGATTGTCGACGGCGGCGCGAATCTGCGGACTGGCATTCGATCTGCCGACGGTGGACAGCCCGCTGGACGTACTGGACGGCGGCGCACCCTCGGTGCTCGACGTGCCGGGGCTGCCGCCCGATCTCCCGTTCGGCGAGTTGTCCAGCGCGGCGGGCGACGCCGCATACCGCTACGTCGCCAAGGCCGCCGAACTCGCGCTCGACGAGACCATCGACGCGATCTGTACCGCCCCGCTGAACAAGGAGGCCCTGCACGCCGCCGGCCACAACTATCCAGGGCACACCGAGTTGCTGGCCGCGCTGACCGGCGTGCCGGAAGTGTCCATGCTGCTGTGCAGTGACCGCCTTAAGGTCATCCACGTGACGACACATGTGGGGCTGATCGACGCGGTCGAGCTGATCGATGACGGCCTTGTCCACCGCACGATCGAGCGCGGCTACCGCACGATGGTCGACGCCGGTATCCCGGAGCCGCGCATCGCGGTGTGCGGCATCAATCCGCATGCCGGGGAGAACGGGCTGTTCGGGCGCGGCGAGGAAGCCACCAAGATCGTGCCCGCCGTCGAACGGGCCATCGCCGAGGGCATCGACGCTCGCGGTCCGCTGCCCGCCGACACCGCGTTCTTCCGCGCCGGCCGCGGCGACTTCGACCTCGTCGTGGCGATGTACCACGACCAGGGCCACGCCCCGGTCAAGATGCTCGGCCTGGACGTCGGCGTGAACATCACGGTCGGCCTGCCCGTGGTACGCACCTCGGTCGACCACGGCACAGCGTTCGACATCGCGGGCACCGGGCAGGCCGACGAGGCGAGCATGCTCGAGGCCATCCGGCAGGCGGTCACGCTCGCGCCGCGTCGTGCCGCCGCCCGGTTGGCGCAGGGCCAGACGTGAGCCCCCGCACCAACGACCGGGGCCGCGAGATCCAGGCACTGCTCGCGGCCCACGGCGAGGTGAACGTCGAAGAGCTGGCCAAGATGCTCAACGTCACCGCGTCCACCATCCGGCGTGACCTCGCGAAGCTGACCCGCGACGGCAACGTCGCGCGCACCTACGGCGGCGCTGTCATCTCGTCGGCACTGGCGACGGAATCGACGTTCTACCAACGGTCCCGGCATGCCCGCGCGGCGAAGAACGCGATCGGCCGGTGGGCAGCGGGGCAGCTGGCCAGCGGTGAGACGGCGATCCTCGACGCCGGCACCACGGTCAGCCGCGTCGCGCATCACCTGCGCGGGCGCGATCGGATCACCGTGATCACCAACGGCATCACGTCGATCAACGAGCTGGCCGATGACGACGACATCAAGATGATCGTGCTGGCCGGGTGGCTGCGGCACAACAGCCAGAGCTTCGTGGGCCCGCTGACCGACCTCACCTTGGAGCGGCTGTCGGCGGACCGCGTGTTCCTCGGCGCTGACGGACTGCTCGCCAGCTACGGCATCTGTGAGGCGAGCGTCGACCAGACGCGGACCAAGGAGCTGATGATGCGGCGCGCGACGCACGTCTACGTGCTCGCCGACAGCAGCAAGCTCGGGCAGGCGCCGTTCAACGCGTGGGCTCCGCTGTCGCCGCCGTGGACCCTCGTGACCGACGACACCGCCACCGAGGAACAGCTCGAACCGTTCCGGGAGCTGGCCGAGGTCGTCGTCGTGCCTGCCATGCCCCTGTCCCCAACGCCGTCGGAGGACGACCTGACGGCGGTCACCGCAGCGGAAGGATCACTCATATGACCAAGGTCGCCGTGCTGCACACGAGTTTCGTCTTCGTGTCCGTCGATCCGGTGATCACGGACCTGCTCGCCGAACTGGTGCCCGACGCCGAGATCGCGCACTTCGTCGACAGTGACGTGCTCGCCACCGTAGTCCGCGAGGGCTCGGTGTCGCAGGCCAGCGCGTCGCGGATGGTGCACCTCGCGCAGGCAGCGCAGGCCGCGGGCGCTGACCTCATTCTGTCCGCGTGCTCGTCGCTGGGCCCGGGAGTCGATGTCGCGGCAGCGAACGTGGACGTGCCGATCGTGAAGATCGACGCCTCGATGGCGGCGACGGCGGTCGCGACCGGCGACCGGATCGGCGTGCTGGCCACCGTGCCCACGACGCTCGCCCCGACGGCGGCGATGATCCAGAGCGCCGCCGACCGGGCGGGCAAGCGGATCAC
The DNA here is from genome assembly GCA_963780635.1 of Candidatus Melainabacteria bacterium. Classification (GTDB taxonomy): domain Bacteria; phylum Actinomycetota; class Actinomycetes; order Mycobacteriales; family Pseudonocardiaceae; genus DATEPR01. Next base: position 86,494 of record CAWACW010000010.1, on the reverse strand, counting down.
CGTCGAGACCAGGCTGGCCGAAGGCGCGTTCGACGTGCTGATGGCGGGCGATCGAGCGAAGCACGACGAGCTGATCCTTCAGAACGCGCGCGATCTCGCGACACGGGCCGACGTGATCGTGCTCGCGCAGGCGTCCATGTGGCGCATGACCGACACGTTGCGGGCGGAGACCGGCGTGCCTGTGTTGTCCAGCCCGCGGCTGGGCGTCCAGGAGGTCGCCGACCGCGTCGCGGCCATCGCGTGAGCGCGGCGATGAGTGAGCTGGCCGGCCGCGTCGCGCTGATCACCGGTGGCAGCAGTGGCATCGGAGCCGAGACTGCGCGGCGACTGCACGCGCAGGGCTGCACGGTCGCGGTCAACGCCCGGTCGGTCGGCGGGCCGGGTGCGGGCGTCGCCGCGTCGATCGGCGGGGCCTTCTTCCCCGCTGACGTAGGTGATCCCGAGCAGGCGCGAGATCTCGTGGCGGCGACGGTCGAGCGCTACGGGCGGCTCGACGTGCTGGTGAACAGTGCGGGCACCACGGAGGTGATCCCGCACGGCGACCTGGAGGCGGCCACACCGGAGATCTGGCAGCGCCTGTACGCGACGAACGTGGTCGCGCCGTGGGTGCTGACGACGGCAGCCCGCCCGTATCTGGATGCCGCTCCCGGCGGTGGCGTCGTGGTCAATGTCGGCTCGCTGTCGGGCATCAAGCCGGGCGGCTCGTCGATCCCGTACGCGGTGAGCAAAGCCGCGCTGCACCAGCAAACCCGGATGCTCGCCGTGTCACTGGCGCCGAAGATCAGGGTGAACGCGGTGGCGCCGAGCATCGCCGACACGGCGTGGACGCAGGGTATGGGCGATGCCAGGGCGGCGGCCGTCCGCGACATCCCGCTCGGCCGGATGGCCAGCGCCGAGGACGTCGCCCGAGTGATCGTCACGCAGGTGCTGTCCCCGTACGTCACGGGAGCGGTATGGCGAGTGGACGGCGGCTCCGGCCTCGTCGCCTGACCACTCCCCCGGTCGCGCCGATCACCTCGGCGCGACCGGGCACCGATACCAGCCCAGGGATGCACCGACACCAGCCCAGGGATGCAGCATCGGTCCGACCGAGGTCGTCAGGTCAGGACCACCTCCTGGTAGCTGGACGTCCCGTCGGCCAGGTCGAGCAGGTCGTGGGCGCTCAGCCATCGCTGGGTGGTCTCGTACATCTGTCTGGTGTACGGCTCGAAGACGATCCGCTCGCCGGGGCCGAACCGTCGCACGTCGATCAGTGCCGCCAGGTCCGCCGGCATCTCGCGCAGCCAGTAGTGCTTGTACCGCTCGACCTGCAGGTCGATGTCGGCCTGCGCGCGGGCCAGGGCACGGAAGTACCTGCGGGTGTCCTCAGGGTCGGCGTCGGGCGCGATCAGGAAGCCCACCATGAAGGTGGCGTCGGTGATCTTGCGGAAGCCAAGCTGCTCGGCGAGGTAGTACTGGGCCCCGAACAGGTTCGCGGCCTGGCTCTCGCCGCGCACGAGCAACCGCGCCCGGTCGTTGGGCAGGCCCGTGAAGCTGAGGTTGATCTGCGCGGGTTCCAGGAACGGCTCCAGTGCCTGGAGGACCGAGTAGTGGCTGCCCGAGTGGTAGCCGACGGACACCGGCACGCCGGCGAGGTCCGCGGGACTCATCAGGCCGCTGTCCGGGGCGGCGAAGACGCCCGATGGCGTGATCGTGTACGCGTGTCCCCACATCTTGCCGGCGCCCGCGGCGGCGACACCATTGACCGCCCAGTGACATGCCGACGACACGTCACAGGCGCGACCCGCGGACATGTCCTCGAACGCGCCGCTGCGCACCTGGACGGGCGCGGCGTCGGCGGACCGTACCGTCGAGGTCTGCCTGGCGCCGCCGGCCAAGCCCTCTGCCTGGAATTCGTGGTCCAGCCCCTCGGCGGCGAAGTAGCCGTGTTCCTCGGCGACCCACTCCTGGAGCCGATGGTGTGGCTGGATGACGTACTTGCCCATGTCGGTCCTCCACCGCTGCCGAGTCGATCCGCGATCGTTGGCGTCGGTCCACGGTAGGACTCGCCGATCGTCAGGACAACGGGCCGGATGGCTCAGCGGGATCGGCACAGCGGGATCGGCACAGCGGGATCGGCACAGCGGGATCGCCGACGATTTCGTCGGCCACACCCCGCAACCCGGCACCACGCCCGACAAGCCCGGAGCACTGAAGCTGTACCAGGCGATGCGCGAGGGCCGCCCCGGCTTGCGCCCTGAAGTCCGCTGGCAGCTCGCCTCGGCGGGCCTCGGCACGACCATACAAGATCTACCACGGCACCCGGACCGGGTCGATTCTCGGCGTCGCCCCACGGGCCGGACCATCGAGTTCGAGACGGTCGACGTGCCGCGGGTCGTCGACGGACGGGTCACCGACCACCGGGGTATCGGCAATCTGCTCACGATGAGAGTGCGACTCGGCGCGCTCACTCTGGACGCCTGACGTCGATCCGTTATGGAAGTTGACTCGATCGTGCCAGCGATTCGATCAAGGGCGCCTTGAGTGTGGTCACGGTCGGGCATTTCATTCGAGTGGGCGAAGCTCACGCATCCACGTACGGGTGATCGACACGCGCAGTATCAAGATCGCACGTCCTATAAACGGCATTCGTGCACCTCTTATCGGCTGTCGGCAGCAGGTCGGCTCGATAACTGCCATCCTGTCCGACAATCCCGGCCCGTAACACAACGCGACGGTCGCGAAGCCGCGTGGTCGGCGATCAGCGCGTACGAGGAATGTATCCCCGACTGGTCAAGAGGGCGGCTCGGTGAGCGACGACGTGACGACGGTCTTGTTCGTGTGCAACGCCAACGAATGCCGGTCGGCACTGGCCGAGTGGCACTTTCGCGCCACGCTGCGCAGATATGACGCGCAGGCCGATATCGCGGTGTACAGCGCCGGCGTCCGTGCCAACCCGGGCAGCCCGATGCTGCCCGAATGCGCCGCCGTCCTGGCGGACGCTGCCGCGGCCGAGTTCCGGTCCACGGCCGTGACCAGCCAACTGCTCGCGGCGGCCGACGCCGTGGTGACGATGACGGTGGCCGAGCTGTCCGAAGTGCTGCGGATCCGGCCGAAGTCACTCCCCTACGCGGTCACCCTGCCCGAGCTGGCGCGCGCCGCGGTACGCAGGCCGACCCCGCACCACGCCGACCGGGCCGACCGGCTGCTGCAGCTCGTGCACTGGACCGTGCGGCATCGCGGTGCGCTGACACCCTCGGACCTCCAGGACAACGACATCCCCGACCCGGCAAGCACGTCGGCCGCCGCACTGCGCACCACGATGGCCGTGATCGGCGACCACCTCGACGTGATCACCGCCCGGCTGTGGCCGGCCCCGGTCACGTCCGCCGCCAGTCCGTCCTGAGCCGAGCCCGGGCCGCCACGGCCGCGGCACAGCCGGGAAACGAACTCAGCAGGCCCTGCTCGGGTACACGGCGGTTCTTTCTGGCAACCGGTGGTGGTCGACGTCCAGGCTGAAGTCGGCCTGTCCGGTGTAGCAGGTGGCTGCCAGGTCGACGTCGCTGACGGACGGCGTCACCACCTGGAGCGGCGAGCCGGGCGGTCCGTGCGGCAGCGAACCGATCGTCGGTCACACGGATTCGGTCCAGCCGGTGACGATGCCGTCGAGGACGTCCAAGGGCACGGCGCCGTGGCCGAGGACCGTGCCGTGGAATGCCCGGACGTCGAAGCGGGAGCCAAGGCGTGCCTCGGCCGTTGCTCGCAACCTGCGGATCTCGCGGCGGCCGATGGCGTAGGCGAGCGCCTGGCCGGGCCACGCGATGTACCTGTCGATCTCGTTGCGTACGTTGGCGAACGTGGTCGCCGTGTTGTCGAACATGAACTGCCTGGCCTGCTGGCGTGACCAGCCCAGGTGGTGCATGCCGGTGTCGACGACCAGCCGGCAGGCCCGCAGCGCGTCGAACGACAGCATGCCGAGGCGGGCCGTGTCGGACGTGTAGAGGCCCATCTCGTCGGCGAGCCGCTCGCAGTACAGGCCCCAGCCCTCGACGTAACCGCACACCTCCGCGTCCAGGAACCGTCGGTACGCGGGCAGGTCCGTCAACGTCTGCGCCGACGCGATCTGCAGGTGGTGGCCCGGTGTGCTCTCGTGGAACGCCAACGCCTCGTACTCGTACACGTACCGTTCCGCCGGCCGCGTGGTCAGCACGCAGTGCGCGCCGGGCCGCGAACCGTCGGCAGAGGGCGGGCGGTAGTGCGCGAGCGCGGCATTGCCGTCCTCCACCGGGCTGATCTCCTCGATCACGCAGTCGCCGATGTCGTACGCCGGGAACCAGTCGTTCCTGGCCTCCTCCGCGCGGCGCAGCGCATCGGTCACCGTCGCCACGATCTGCGCGCTGTTGTCGAACCGCAGCGACGGGTCCTCGCGCAACCGGCTCAGGATCTCGGGCAGGTCGTCGGTGCCGAGCACCTTCCCGCCCAGCTCGGCCCACTCGGCGCGCAGGTCGGCCAGCAGGTCGAGCCCGATCTGGTGGATCTGCTCGGGCGTGAGGTCGGTCGTGGTGTGCCTGCGCACCGCAGCCCGGTAGCCCTCCTCGCCGCCCGGCACGAACCGGATGCCGACCTGGTCGTCCGGCCGGGCGATGGGCAGCAGCTCCTGGGCGAGCCCGGTACGCAGCCGCCGCAACGCGGGCAGCACGCCGTCCAGGATCAGCTCGGACACGCTGGCCTGCAGCAGCGGGAACCCGCCGGTGGTGTCCGCGGTCGCCAGGTGCCCGTCGAGCTGGGCGATCGCCTGGTCGACACCCGCCCTCGTCGGCCGCCGCCCGTCGGCGGCCGCCTGCCGGTACCGGTCGAGCAGCCCGTCCAGGAACTCCGGCAGCGCGGCCAGCCGCTGCCGAACGGTGTCGGCGTCGGCCTCGTCCCGCATCGGCGCGGTCGGCAATGCCATGAACATCATCGACTGCGGCGACACGTAGCCCTCGGCGGACACCCCCGCTTCCCACAGGCCGTGTTCCAGGTCCGACCGCGTGGCCGAGGACAACCTGCCGAGCACCGCGTGGTTGATCCGGTCGGCTTCGTCCAGCCCGTCGACCGGGATCTCGGCCAGCCGCCGCTCCAGGTCGGCGTACCGCTTCGCGGTCGCGGCCGCGGCCGCACGGCTGGGATCCGGTACCAGGCCGTCGAATCCGGCCACGCCCAGCAAGGTGGCGCTGAACGGATCGGTGCTGTGCTTGAGCTCGAAGAACTCGTCGGACAGGGCCGCCAAGCGCGAGTCCGTCATGCCGACTGCTCCAATCTGTGCGGTCCGTCGGCCAGCAGCCGCCACAGCCACTCCCAGGCCCGCATGCCCTCGCGCAATCGGTAGACGCGCAGGAACTCATTGGGAGCGTGCAGGTTCTCGTCGGCCGTGGAGAACGAGAAGAACAACGTCTTGGCACCCAGGACGTTCTCGAACAACGCGGTCGCGGGCAGCGTGCCCGCGATGACGGCCAGCAGCACGCCCTGCCCCGGGTAGACGTGCTCCAGCGCGGCACTCGCCGCGCGGATCGCCGGGTGATCGGCCGGGATCGTGTACGCGGGCACGGCACCGGAGTCCGGCCGGACCGCGGCCTCCACCCCCGGTGGCACATGGTCCAGCACGTGTTTGGTCACCGCTGCCAGGACCGCGTCGGGCTGCTGGCCGGGCACCAGCCGGCAGGACACGTGGCCGACGGCGACGTGCGGGATGACCGTGTACTTGCCGCCTGCCCGCACCCCGTTGACCTCCAGGGTCGGCCGCTCCCACAGGCGTTCCAGCGTGCTGAAGCCTGCTTCGCCGAACGTCTCCGCCAGCCCGAGGTCGTGCCGGTAGGTGTCGTCGTCGAACGGCACGGCCGCGATGTCGGCGCGCCGCTGTGCGGTCAGCTCGGGGATGCCGTCGTAGAAGCCCGGTACCGCCACCCGCCCGTCGGCCGAGTGCAGGCTCGCCAGCAGCTCGGCCAGCGCGTGCACCGGATTGGCCACCGTGCCACCGAACCGGCCCGAGTGCAGGTCCGCGTTCGCCCCGGTGACCTCGATGTCGAACGCGAGCAGGCCCTTCGACGCGATCGACAGCGACGGTTCGCCGGGCCGCCACATCGCGCCGTCCGCCGAGATCACCAGATCGGCGGCCAGTTCGCCGGCGTGCTCGGCGAGGTAGCCGGGCAGGTGCGGGCTGCCGATCTCCTCCTCGCCCTCGAACAGGAACTTGACGTTGAGCGGCAGCGCGCCTTCCTGCTCGATGAACGCCTGCGCGACCTTGAGCACGATGTACACCGGGCCCTTGTCGTCGCTGACGCCACGGCCGCGCAGCACGTCTCCGTCGACCGTCAGCTCGAACGGCGGAGCGACCCACTCGGCGTCCGAACCGGTCGGCTGCACGTCGTAGTGCCCGTACACCAGGATCGTCGGTGCGTCGGGGGCGCCGAGCCAGTCGCCGCGGACCACCGGGTGGCCTTCGGTGGCGACCACCCGCCCGTCCGCGAACGACAGTTGCGCGGCGAGCCAGTCCGCCGCCGCGCGCATGGTCTCCGGCGCCGCGTCCCGGCTCACGCTGGGCACGCCGACGTACGTGGTCAGCTCGGCGATGTAGTTGGCGTCGTCGTCATCAAAAGAGAGCATGTCCACCATCGATCGAGAGGGTCTGGCCGGTGATCCAGGACGACTGCTCGGCGACGAAGAACCGCACGCCGTGCGCGATGTCCTCCGGTACGCCGAGCCTGCGGGTCGCGATGCCCTGGACGAGCGACGCCTGGCCGTCCTCGCCGTAGCTCTCCCACTGTTGGATCGTGGTGGGATTGGACAGCACGAACCCGGGTGCGATCGTGTTGACCGTGATGCCGAAGGGGCCCAGCTCGTGGGCCATCTGCCGGGTGAAGCCGATCTGGCCCGCCTTGGCGCTGGCGTAGGCCTGGATGCCGGTCAGGCTGACACTGCGGCCCGCACCGGAGGAGATGTTGACGATCCGGCCCCAGCCGCGTGCCTTCATGCCGGGAGCGACCGCCCTGGTGCACAGGAACGTGCTGGTCAGGTTCACGCCGACCACCGCCGCCCAGGCGTCGTCGGTGATCTCCTCGATCGGGTGGTGGACCTGGCCCGCGACGCCGCCCGCGTTGTTGACCAGGACGTCCACCGGGCCGATACCGGCGAAGAAGTCCGCGACGGCCGCGGAGTCGGTGACGTCCACCGTGTCCTTGTCGATGCCGTGCACCGTGACGCCGTCCTCGGCGAGCGCGGCGGCGATCGCCGAGCCGATGCCGTGTGCGGTGCCGGTGACGACAGCGACCCGCCCCGGGCTCACAGGTCCAGCCATCCGTCCTCCAACAGTTCCCTGACCTCGGCGACGCCCGCGTCCCAGACGACCTGCATGTCCTCATCCGAGCGCTGGTAGGCACCGCCGAGGGCGCCGTCCGGCGCGAGTGCCCGCATCTCCTCGGCCGTCACGCTGTTCACCAGCGACCGGGGCAGCACCTTGCTACTGCCTTCCGGGATCGTGACGCCCTCGACCCTGGTCCAGGCGAAGTTCTCCAGCCACGACCCGTGGTACTGGTCATCGTCGAACGTGCTCGCCGCGGCCGCGGTGCGTGGCGCGTTGTACCAGCTGTGGAACAACACCTGCACGCGATCCGGGCGCGGCCGGCAGATCCACTCGCGGATCATGCCGGCGACCGGCGCGTTGCCACCGTGCCCGTTGACCACGGCGATCCGCCGGAAACCCTGCCCCGCCAAGCCGTCCAGCAGGTCACGCACCACTTCCAGGTACGTGCTGATGCGCAGGCTCATGCTGCCGGGGTACTGGGCGAAATACGGTGCCATGCCGAACGGCAGCACCGGCAGCACCGGCACGCCGAGCGGCTCGGCCGCCTCGACGGACACCCGCTCGGCGAGCAGCGCATCCGTGCCCAGTGACAGGTAGCCGTGCTGTTCGGTCGATCCGACCGGCAGCACGATCCGGTCGTCGTGTTCGAGATACTTCGCGATCTGCATCCAGTTGCTGTCGAAAACGCGCACCAAGAACCCTCCTCACTCCACCAGACCACGGCACAGCAGCACCACCGTGATGAACGTCTGGTAGGTCCACAGTGGATCGCCTTCGGTGATCGACGCGGTCAGGTCACCGGTGCGGGTGACGCCGGCGATCCGGGCCGCCAGTTCGCAGTAGTCGCTGCTGCGGAAGGAGATCTCCAGGGTGACCGGCGAGTCGATGGCAGGCGGGGCGGCCGATGCCAGATCCGCGACGGCGGCCCGGGCCTGATGGTGGATCAGGTCGCGGGCCGCGGCCGGGTGCAGCGACTCGGCCGCGAACCGGGTGACCGACTTCTTCACCACGGCCGTCTTGATGCCGGGACAGAACCGCGTTGTCTCCTCGGCCGTGGTGGCGTCCCCGGTGACCAGGACGATCGGCACCCGGTACGCGGCGGCGACCAGCGCGTTGATGCCCGCCTCGCCCGCGACCGCGCCGTTCACGGTGACCTCGGCGAACGCGGACGGGAAGTAGGTGTGCGAGAGCGTGGAGCTCGTGCTGCCCATGGAACCGTGGTAGGACACCAGGAAGACCGCGTCGAAGGTCTCGTCGAGCCCCTGCATCATGTACATCGGCTTGTAGCGGCCGGACAGGTAGCCCGCGCGCCCGACGAGCGCGTCCGGCTTGAGGTTGGTCATCTTCGAGTGCGAGTCGTTGACCAGGAACTCGGTGGCTCCCGCCGCCATCGCACCCTCGATCGCGGCATTGATCTCGCCGGTGAGCAGGTCGGTGTAGTAGGCGTACTGGGCACCGCCCGCGATGCACTGGTCCCAGTCGACGACACCGGCCGTGCCCTCCATGTCGGAGGAGATGAAGATCTTCACAGCACGCTCCTGGGATGGAACTCGGGTTCGGTCGACGTCTCGGTCAGCACCGCGTACACGGAGCCGGTCTGGCCGGCTGCCGCGCCGTGCCTGCCGTCCGGCGTGAGCGCGAGACACCGCAGTTCGGCGCGGAACTCGTCGGGCAGCGTCGCGGCGTCGGCCAGCATCGCCCGGCACGCCACCGACGGGTCGACACCGCGAGCGAGGCCGGCCACGATCCCGCGGGCACCGAGGACACGCATGCTCAGCTCACCGCGGCCGGTGCACGCGGCACCGCCGTAGCGCACGTCCGCGTAGTTGCCCGCACCCGGCACCGCGGAGTCGCCGACCCGACCGGGATACTTCCAGGGATAACCGCTGGTGGAGACGCCGACGACCAGCTCGCCCGCACGGTCGAGCGCCAGGATGTTGATGGTGCCCCACGGGCCGTCGTGCGGGGCGAACCTGCGGACGAGTTCCAGCGCGCCCCGGCGATAGCGCTCGTCGCCGTCCATCGCCGCGGTGTCCTCGCCCTCGACGGACTCTCCCGAGGACTCCAGCGCCTCGACGAAGAGCTTCTTCGACTCGTCGGTGAGCAGCTCCGCCCTGGTGAAGCCGTTCTCCTCGGCGAACAGTTCCGCGCCCGGACCGACCAGCAGGCTGTGCTGCGGCAGCTTTTCCAGCACAGCGCGGGCGATCGAGATCGGGTTGGGGAACCCGCGCACCGCACCGACCGCGCCGAACGCCCGCGTCGAGCCGACCATCACCGAAGCGTCCAGCTCGACGACGCCCTGCGCGTTGGGCAGGCCGCCGGTGCCGACGTAGTGGTCGTTGACGTTGTCCTCGCAGATGCGCAGACCCGCCTCCACCGCGTCGAGCGCCGAACCTCCGTCGGCGAGGATCGACATCGCTGCGGGCAACCCGACCTCACTGCGTTCGCTCCCGATCACGACCGGGCTGGTCATACGATCTCCTCTCGCACCGCGTCGGCGATCCGGGTGGCAACCCAGGGCACGTGCACGCAGGCGGCCGCGCGGTCGGCGTCCCGCTGGTCGGCGATCAGGCCCGGTTCCACAGCGCACGCCTGCTCGGCGACCGGGCACCGGTCGAGGTAACGGCACGGGGTGGTGCGGGCGGTCGAGGCGTCGGCGAGGACCTCCCGCGCGACCTCGGTGGTCGTGTCGTCGCCGGGCGGTGCCGCGGCGGCCGCGCCCAGCCGGGGCACCGAGCTGAGCAGCAGCCTGGTGTAGGGGTGCACCGGCCCGTCGAACAGCGCCTCGGTCTCGCCTGTCTCGACGATCCGGCCCAGGTACATCACCGCGGTCCGGTCGCTGATCTGCCGCACCACGGCCATGTTGTGCGACACGAAGATCACCGACAGGTCGAGTGTCTGCTTGAGATCGGTGAGCAGGTTGATGATGGTGGCCTGCACCGACACGTCCAGCGCCGACACCGGCTCGTCGGCGATCAGCACGGTCGGCTCCACGGCCAGTGCCCGCGCGATGCCGATGCGCTGCCGCTGGCCACCGGAGAACTGCCGCGGCCGCTGGCCGAGCGCGCTGTCGGGCAGTCCGACGAGGTCCATCAGCTCCCGGCAGCGCTCGGCCACCCGGTTGCGCGGCACGAGTTGGTGGAACCTGAGCAGCTCGGACAGCATCTGGCCGACGGTCATCCTCGGGTTCAGCGAGCTGAACGGGTCCTGGAAGACCATCTGGATCGCCCGGCGCTGGGCCGGCGTCCGGCGGGCCGGCAACACGTCGCCTGCGTAGCGGATCACGCCCGTGTCGGCGCGGTGCAGCCCGACGATCGTGCGGGCGAGCGTCGACTTGCCGCAGCCGGACTCGCCGACCAGCCCGAGTGTCTCGCCCTTGCGCAGGGTGAGGCTCACGCCGTCGACCGCCCGGTTCACCGTCGGTTTGGTGCCGAAGAGGCGGTCGGTGACCGATACCGTGGACGTGAAGTGCTTGCTCACGCCCTCGACCGCGAGGATGTCGTCGCTGGCCATCAGTGCTGCCCCACTCCTTCGACCGCGACGATGCCGGTCCAGCTCGCGGCCGTGTCCGACCGCACGCAAGCACTGGCGCGGCCGCCGATGGACACCAGCTCCGGCTCGGCGGGGACGCAGGCGTCGGTGGCGAACGGGCACCGGGGCGCGAACGAGCAGCCGATCACCGGCAGGCGCAGGTCGGGTTGCTGGCCGGGAATGGACAGCAACCGGGCCACCCGCCGGTCCGGGTCGGGCACCGAGCGGAGCAGCGCGAACGTGTAGGGGTGGTGCGGCGTCGTGGTCAGGTCGGCCAGGTGGCCCGACTCGACGATCTTGCCCGCGTACATCACGTACAGCCGCGAGCAGGTCTGCCCGATCACCGCCAGGTCGTGGCTGACCAGCAGCAGGCCGACGTGCTCCTCCTCGCGCAGCCGGCGCAGCACCTCCAGCACCCTGGCCTGGATCGTCACGTCGAGTGCGGTGGTGGGCTCGTCCGCGAGGATCACCCTGGGCCGGGTGGACAGCGCGATCGCGATGCAGATCCGCTGGCGCATACCGCCGGACAGCTCGTGCGGGTACAGCGTGTACCGGCGCTCCGGATCGGGGATGCCGACCTTCGCCATCAGCTCGACGGCGGTCGCCTTCGCCTGCCCGCGCGACATGCCCAGCTTGCGCCTCGGCGCCTCGGCGATCTGCTCGCCGACCCGCATCACCGGGTTCAACGCGGTCAGGGAGTCCTGGAACACCATGCTCATGGTGTCGGTGAGCCTGCGCCGCAGCCGGTGCGGCGGCAGCCCGGTCACGTCCTCGCCGTCGATGAGCACGGTGCCCGACGTGATCCGCGCCGGCCTGGGCAGCAGGCCCAGCAACGCGCGCAGTGTCAGGCTCTTGCCGGAACCGGACTCGCCGACCAGCCCGACCGACTCCCCGCCGCCGACGGACAGGGACACCCCACGTACCGCGTGCAGAGTGCCGTGCGGCAAGGGCAGGTCGACGTGCAGATCGCGCACCTCGACAACGGCAGTCATGTCGCCTCCGCGGGAGGAAGTACGCCGGCGAGCGCGGTCACCGGTTCGACCTGTCCACGATGCCGTCCGCGATCAGCGCCAGCGCGATGCCGGTGAGCACCACGGCGAGGCCGGGGATCGTGGACAGGTACCACTTGGTCAGGATGAACTGCTGTCCTTCCTGGATCATGGTGCCCCAGTCCGGGGTCGGGGGCGGCACGCCGAGGCCGAGGAAGCCGAGGGTGACGATGGCCAGCAGGGTGAGCACGATGTCGCTCATCGTGTAGATGAACGCCTGCAAGATCACGTTGGGTGCCAGGTGGCGCAGCAGGATCCGCCACGTCGGCAGGCCACTGGCCCTGGCGGCCATCGCGTACTCCTGCTCCTTGGCCACCAGCACCTGGCCGCGCACGATCCGGCAGTACGCGACCCAGCCGACCAGGGTGATCGCGGTGTAGATGCTCGTCGTGCCGGGGCCCATCGCGAACACCAGTGCGATCACCAGCACCAGGAACGGGAACGCGATCACGATGTCCACGATGCGGCCGATGATGGTGTCCACCCAGCCGCCGAACCAGCCGGCGATCAGGCCGATCACACTGCCGATGACGAACGGCGACACCACCGCGAGGACGCCGACCTCCAGGTCGACCCGGCCGCCGTACAGCAGCCGCGCCAGCACGTCGCGGCCGAACGAGTCGGTGCCCAGCAGGTGTCCCGGTGCGCCCGGCGGCAGGAACGCCGCGTTCAGGTTCTGCGTGATCGGGTTGTAGTCGGTCAGCAGCGGTGCGCAGACCGCGGCCGCCACGATCAGCCCGAACAGGATCAGACCGGCCACCAGCGGCCCGTTCCACCGGCCACGGCGCGCCCGGACCGTGCCGACCGCGGCAGGCTCGGCGGGCTCCAGCGGATCTACCGTCATGGCCGTCATGTCAGCTTCACCCTCGGGTCGAGTGCCGCGTGTGTCACGTCGGTCAGCAGGTTGACCACCACCACCAGGATCGCGAAGACCAGCGTGATGCCCTGCACGGTGGGGAAGTCCCGGCTGAGGATCGAGTTGATCATCTGCTGGCCGATGCCCGGCAGCGAGTAGACCCGCTCGACCACCAACGTCGATCCGGTCAAGTAGGCGATGTTCACGCCCAGCACGGTGATCGAGGACACCGCCGCGTTGCGCAGCGCATGGCCGAAGACGACCCGCCCGGTGCCGATGCCCTTCGCCTGCGCGGTCACGATGAAGTCGCTGCCCAGCACCTCGATCATGCTGGCGCGCAGACTGCGGATCAGGATCGGCGCCAGCGTCAGCGCGATCGTGATGCCCGGCAGCACCATGCTGCGCAGGTGCTGCGGCACGTTCGTGCCGAAACCGGCCACCGGCAGCCAGTGCAGCTTGAGGCCGAAGATCAGGATGAGCATGATCCCGACCCAGAACGCGGGCAGGCCCAGACCGGCGACAGGCACCGCCCGGATGATGTTGTCCGCGATCCCGCCCCGCCGTGCCGCGGCGAGCACCGCCAGCGGCACGGCGGTCACGAGCGTGAACACGACACCCGCGACGAGCAGCCACAACGTCACCGGCAGGCTCGTCGCGATCAGCCCGCTGACCGGGCTGTCGTAGAAGTACGAGAACCCGAGGTTGCCCTGGAACAAGTGCCCCAGGAACGTGAGGTACTGGGTCCACAGCGGCTTGTCCAGGCCCAGCGTCGCGCGCAGTTCCCGCACCGCTGTCGGTGTCGCGTGCGTGCCCAGCAGGGTCGCCGCCGGGTCGCCCGGGATCAACCGGACGAGAAAGAACACGATCAGCGAGATGCCCAGCAGCACCGGGATCAGCGACACCAGCCGGCGCAGGACGTAGACGGCGTACCTCATCGATCCGTCCGTTCCCGTGGCCCTCCCGCGCTCACAGCGACACGTCCTCCAAATGGTAGTAACCGGTGGGCAACACCTTGAAGTTCTTGACGCTGCTGCTGCGCGAGTACGGGAACGGCACGTAGAACAGGAACGCGAGGAACGCCGACTCGGCGGCCAGCTGCTGGATCTGGTTGTAGAGCGCCTGGCGCTTGGTCTTGTCGAACTCCTGCTCGGCCTGGTGAATCAGCCCGGTCAGCGTCTTGTCGTCGAACCCGGTGTTGAACGAGTGCCCGCCGGACGCCGGGTCCAGCGCGTACTGGGCCAGCTCGTCCGGGTCGGCAAGGTCGTTCGTCCAGTACGAGTGCGCGATGTCGTAGTTCAGGTTGGTCGTCAGGTCGTGCTGGGCGCTGGCGTCGACGTTCTGGATCTTCATCGTGATGCCCAGGTCCTTCAGCGAGGCCTGGACGATCTGCGCGATGGCAGCGTCGGTGCTGTCACCGGAGCTGGCCAGCCAGGTCGTGGTGAAGCCGGTCGGCACGCTGGACTGCTTCATCTCCTGCCGGGCCTTGTCCATGTCGTACGTCAGGCCAGGACTGTTCTTGTCGTAGAACGGGCCCGCGGGCATCATGAACGAGTTCGCCGGGGTGCCGTGTCCGAACAGGATGTTCTTGACCAGTGCCTCGCGGTCGATCGCGTAGGAGATCGCCCGGCGCACGTGCACGTCCGCGTAGGGGTGCCGGGTCTGGTTCATCAGAACGTAATCGGTGCGCGTCGACGGGAACAGGTCGAGGGCCAGGCCGGGCGTGTTCTGGATCTGCTGGATGCTGGAGAACGGCGGCGCCTCGTTGATGTGGGCCTGGCCGCCCTGCAGCTGGATGGCCCGCGAGTTGTCGTCGGGTACGACCTTCCAGGACACGGTGTCCAGTGCGGGCTTGCCCTTCTGCCAGTAGCCCGAGTACTTCTTCAGGCGGATGAAGTTGCCCTTCTGCCAGACGTCCCACTGGAACGCCCCGGTCCCGACGGGCGCGGCGTAGAAGTCCTTCGACGTCTTGCCCGCGTAGTCCTTCGGGATGATGCCGTTGTTCGGGCAGCTCAGGTCGGCCAGCAGCGGCGCCCACGGGTATTTGGTGGTCACCACGACGGTCAGCGGGTCGGGAGTCGTGACCTCCTTGATCGCCGTGTTGATGAACTCCCAGCCACCCTTCGTGGCGCTGGACTGGTCGATGGAGAACTTGACGTCCGCCGAGGTCAACGGTTGACCGTTGTGGAACGTGACGCCTTTGCGGAGCTTGAACGTGGCGGTCAGATTGTCCGGGGACATCTGGTAGCTCTCCGCCAGCCACGGCCGCACACCCTGGCCGTCGGGGGTCATCTCCACGAGGTTCTCGTACATCTGCTGGTACACCCACAGCGACGCGTTGCTGAAGACCGTCGTCTTGTCCATGTTCACCGAGTCCTCGGCGCGGACGATGACGAGGTCGCCACCCTTCGCCGGAGCGCTGCCCGTGCCGGACGCGGACGAACCGCACGCGGCCAGGATCGGACCGGCGGACATCGCCCCGATACCCAGCGCACTGAGCTGGAGCATGCGACGGCGGCTGATCGCGGGCACGCGGATGCCCGCCGGAATCGAGGAGGCCATCGAGCGCGCGGCACTCTGGTCGGACATACCAGCTCCTAGTGGTTCCGGCCGTGGGGACTTGCTGTCGACTGTCGACATCGGCAGCGTGGATTGTGCACCGCAACTATTACGTGCGGGTTTCCTGCCATACGTAAGGCTGATGCCCCACCCTGGCCATCACTTGCGATGGAACCTGAGGCTAGATCATGCAACTTGATTTGGGTAGTGTCCAGCATCGGACGACCGGAAGCCGTTATCTCTGGGGGCCTTGATGCAACTGACGATCATCGGTGCGGGTGCCATCGGCGGGACGATCGGGGCCCACTTGATCCGGTCCGGCCACGAGGTCTTGTTCTGTGACGCCGACCCCGACCACGTCGCGATGATCAATCGGCACGGTCTGACGATCGAGGGTCCGGTGGAGAACTTCACCGTCCCGGCCCGCGCGGTCGTACCCGGCGAACTGCCCGACCGGCTCGACCGCGTGGCAATCGCCGTGAAGAGCCACCACACGGCGACGGCCGCCGAACCGCTGCGCGAGCGGCTGTCGCCGGACGGCTATCTGGTCAGCTTCCAGAACGGTCTCACGGCCGACGAACTGGCGGCCGTGGTCGGGACCGAGCGGCTGCTGGTCAGTTTCGTGAACTTCGGCGCCGACGTGCTCGGACCCGGAAAGATCATGCAGGGCAACGTCGGCACGTTCCGGGTCGGCGAGCTGACCGGCGAGCTGACCCCCCGGCTGCTGGAACTGGTCGCGGCACTCCCCTACGCCGAGGCCACCGACAACATCCTGGGTTACCTGTGGGGCAAGGAGGCCTACGGCGCCATGCTGTGGGCGGGCGCGGTGTCGGAGCTGTCCATCGCGGACTCACTGGAACAGCCACGCTGGCGGCCGCTCATGCTGTCGGTCGCACGCGAGGTGCTCGCCCAGTCACCGGTGCGGCCGGAGGCGTTCGACGGCTTCGACCCGGACGACCTGGAGGGCTCCCTGGCCCGGCTGGTGGCGTTCAACCGGGCGAGTGCCAAGTCGCACAGCGGTATCTACCGCGACCTGATGGTGCGCAAGCGCAAGACCGAGGTCGACGAGCTGCTCCGCGACCTGACCGGTCCGTTGACCACGCACGTGGGCAGGTTGATCGAGGCCATCGAGCGCGGCGAGCGGACCTGCGAGGTGGCGAACCTGGAACTGCTCGCCACCTATGAGCGCGCCGAGCGGCTGGGTCGGCCGCTGAACGCCGTGGTCGAACTGCTGCCGGCACCGGCGCGGGCACCGTCCGGGCCGCTGCACGGTGTCGCCGTCGCGGTGAAGGACATGATCGACATCGAGGGGCGGCCGCGCGGCAACGGGAACCCGGCGTCGATGCGGGCAGCGGCAGCCGCGGCGGACGCACCGATCGTCAGTGCGCTGCGGGCAGCGGGGGCGGACGTGTTCGCGGCGACGTCACTGCTGGAGTACGCGGCGGGGGCGGTCCACCCCGATGTGCCGGAGGCGATGAACCCGTTCGACCCCAAGCGAACGGCGGGCGGGTCCAGCGGCGGATCGGCCGCGCTGGTCGGCGTGGGGGCATGCGTGGCGGCGCTGGGCACGGACACCGGTGGGTCGATCCGGCTGCCTGCGCACTACTGCGCGACGGTCGGGTTCAAACCGAGCCACGGTGCGCTGCCCGCGGACGGAGTCGAACCTCTCGCGCCGACGTTGGATCATGTCGGGCTGCTGACGAAGGACGTCGCCACGACCATCGACGTGTTCGCCGCGCTGACGGATCTCGCACCGGTAACTGCCGGCTCGTCGCCGCGGATCGGCGTGGTGCCCGGGCAGTTGGAGCGGGCCGAGTTGGCGCCCGATGTGGCGTCGTCGCTGCGGGCCGCGGTGGCGGCGCTGCGGGCGGCGGGCTGTGAGTTCGTGGATGTGGACGACGCGCCGTTCGTGGCACTGGAGGCGACGTTCACGGATATCCTGCTGTTCGAGGCGTGGCAGGCGCACGGTGCGCGCGTCACGGCTGATCCCGATCACTACGGGCCCGAGACGTTGCGGCTGCTGCGGTCCGGCGCGCAGGTGACCCGCTCCGCCTACGAGAGCGCGCTCGCCGAACGGTCCCGCGTGCTGCCCGCGGCGATCGCGCGGTATGCCGGCATCGACGTCCTCCTGACGCCCGCTGCGCCGTTCGTGGCCCCGGTGACGACTCCGCCGGTGGACACGCCGCAGGGCGAGGCAGAGGGCATGTTCACCGCGGTGCACAACGTCACGGGCGCACCCGCGATCGTGCTGCCGTGCGGGTGGAGCACCGACGGACTGCCCATCGGCGTCCAGCTGTCATCGGCACCGGAAACCGACATGGCCTTGCTGGCAGCGGCGCGGCACGTCGAGGACGTTCTCGCCTTCGAGCGCCGCCAGCCGGCCGTCCACTGAGGACCCATCGGCCGCACCGAACTCGGCGCACCTCCATCGAGCGCCACTGACGCCCGCTGCGCGACGACCCGTCGACACGACCGAACCACTCCTCGACCGCCGGTGGCGGTTTGACTGACTGACTGAGTCAGTCTATCTTCTGGGACATGCGTGGACGGGTGCCGTTGCGGCCGCTGGCCGAGGTGGCTGATGCGGCGGTGCGCGTGTTCATCGACAAGGGGTTCCGGCAGGCCGGGATCTCGGACGTGGCCTCGGCTCTCGGGCTCAGCCACGGTGCGCTCTACACGTATGTGCAGAGCAAGCACGCACTGCTCTACCTCGCCCTGCTGCGCACACTCCAGCCGGACGCGGTGGACACCCTGGCCGTGCCGGTCACCGCAGTGCAGCCGGCGGAGATCGTCGGACTGGTCGACACCTGGGCAAGCACCCGGGCCGGTTTTCCCCTGCTCACGCGGGCAGCGGGCAGCCCCGCGACGCAACCCGTGGCCGACGAGCTGGGTGGCGTGGTCGACGAGTTGTACGAGTTCATCGAGCACAACCGGCAGACGCTCACGCTGGTCGAGCACTGCGCCGCCGACCTGCCCGAGCTGGCCCAGTGGTACTTCGTGCAGCGGCGCCGCGTCATGATCGAGAGCCTCGGCGAGTATCTCGACGCCCGGATCAGCGCGGGTCGACTGCGCGAGGTGCCCGATGTGCCGGTCGCGGCCCGGTTCATCGTGGAGACCATCGCCTGGTTCGCCATGCACCGCAACGGTGATCCGGACTCGGCCATGCTCGACGACGAGGCCTGCCATCGCACGGTCCGCCACCTGCTGCTGGCCGCGTACCTACCCGGATGAAAGGCAGCACTGGCATGGCAGAGCTCACCCGGACAGTCCCATTGGCCGAGCAGACCGGGTCGGTGGCGTGGCGCCCGGTCCTGGTGGTGGCCGCGGTCGTCGCCGGGGTGCACCTCGCGGTCGCCACCCGGTACGGCTGGCACCGCGACGAGTTCTACTACGTGATCGCGGGCAGGCACCTGGCGTGGGGCTATGTCGACCAGCCGCCGCTGGCGCCGCTGCTGGCCCGGCTGGCCGCCGCGCTGCCCGGCGGGGTGCTGCCGCTGCGCGTGCTCGCCATCGTCGCCCAGGTCGGTTGCGTCCTGCTTGCCGCCGTGCTGGCCGCCGAGTTCGGTGGCAGGCGGCGCGCCCAGTGCATCGCCGCCGCGGCCGTCGCGGCGTGCCCGGTGTTCGTCGCCGCGTCGCTGTTGTTCGGCACCACGGTGCTGGATCAGCTGGCCTGGCTGGCGGTCACCGTGCTGGTCGCCAGGGCGTTGCGCCTGGGCACCACACGGGCCTGGCTGGCCGCGGGCGCGGTGGCCGGGCTCGGCCTGGAGAACAAGGACACGATCGCCGTCCTCCTTGCCGGCATCGCGGTGGGCCTGGTGCTGGTGCGGCGGGACGTGCTGCGCACACCGGGGCCCTGGCTGGCCGGTGGCGTCGCGATCGCTCTCGCCCTGCCGAACCTGCTGTGGGACGAACTGCACGGTTGGCCGAACCTGACCATGGACCACTCGCTGGCGGCCGAGCAGGGCGGCCCGCTCGGGTCGTTGACACAGGTGCCGGTGCTGGCGATTCTGCTGGCCGGGCCGCCGCTGGTCGTGCTGTGGGTCATCGGGGTGCGGTGGCTGGGCTCGGCGGCGGGGCGTGCGCACCGGTGGGCGCTGGTGGTCGCTGCGGTGGCTGATCGTGGCGTTCACCGCGGGTGGCGGCAAACCCTATTACGCCGGCCCCGCCCTGGCCGGGCTGTTCGCCGCGGGTGCGGTCCGGATCGAACGGGCGGGCCGCGTACGGGGCCGGGCCGGTTGGCCGGTAGCGCTCGCCGTGTCCGGGCTGATCGCCGTGCTGGTCGGGCTACCCGTGCTGCCGGTCGACGCGGCAGGTGTCCAGTACTCGGTCAACCCGACCGTGATGGAGACCTACGGCTGGCCGCAGTTCGTCGACCAGGTCGCCACGGCGGCCGCGACGCTGCCGCCGGGCACGCCGATCTTCACCGGCAACTACGGCGAGGCCGGCGCGCTGACGATCCTCGGCCCCGCGGCGGGCGTGCACGCGCCGGTGTTCAGCGGACACAACAACTACACGTACTGGGGACCACCGGCCGGCCGGCCGGACACCGTGTTGTGCGTGGGCGAATGGGACACTCGGTACCTGCACCGGTTCTGGGCGCAGGTGCGGGAGATCGCACCGATCACACTGCCCGGCGGGATACGCAACGAGGAGAGCCAGGGCGCCGCGATCTTCGTCTGTCAGCGGCCACGCGGCAGTTGGGCACAGCTCTGGCCCGAACTACGGCACTTCGACTGACTGCCGCCGTGAACCCGATGGCGGGCTCCGGGTGATAACAGGTGTTGGAACACCGTATCGAACGGAGCACCTATGACGGCGCCAGCACGACAACGCGCGGACGACGCCACCGTGATCGAGCAGTCCTGGCAGGAACCCGAGGCGTTCGCCGAGCTCTACGACCGGCACGCGGGCCCGATCCTGCGCTACGTCACGCGCAGGCTCGGCGAGACCGCCGCCGACGACGTCGTGGCGGAGACGTTCCTGGCCGCCTTCCGCCGTCGCCACCGCTACGACCTGGCCAGGCCGGACGCCCGGCCGTGGCTCTACGGGATCGCCGCGAACCTGATCGGCAAGCACCACCGGGCCGAGGTCCGGATGCTGCGAACCTTCGCACGGACCGGCGTCGACCCGGTCACCGAGGGCCACGCCGACCGGGTCGACGACCGCGTATCGGCGGCCGCCGTGCACCGCGAACTCGCCGCCGCGCTGGCCGCGCTGGCCGCGGGTGACCGGGACGTGCTGCTGCTCGTCGCCTGGGCCGACCTGTCCTACGACGAGGTCGCCTCGGCGCTCGGCATCCCCATCGGCACCGTGCGTTCCCGGCTGAACCGGGCGCGCAAGAAGACCCGTGCGGCCCTGGGTGGCCACGACTCGACCCTGCTGCGTGAGGAGTTCTGCCATGACTGATCTCGATGTGCTCGGCGAGGTCCGCGCCGACGTGCCGTCGTCCGCCCCCGACCGGCTGGCCCGAGGCCGCGCCCGGCTGATGACGTCGATCGCCGAACCCGCCCGGCCGGTCCGGCCTGGCCGGCCGCTGCCCCGGATCGTCGTGCCGGTCGGTGTGCTGGCCGTGGCAGGCGCGGTGGCCGCTGTCGCCGTACTCGGTTCCGGTACGAGTACCGCGCCCGTCCGCGCACAGGTCACGTTGACCGCCCAGCTGCTCAACAGCGCGTCGACGACCGTGGCCCAGCAGCAGGCGCCGGAACCCTCGCCACAGCAGTGGATCCACACGAAGACCGTGGCGCAGGAGTACGGGCAGCCCACGACGACGAACGACAACTGGATCCGCTTCGACGGCAGCCAGAGCGCCTATGTCCAGGGTGGCAAGCTCGTGGTGCACACCGGCCCGACCGTGCCCGGCGGCACCACCGGCACGGCCCTGGACCGCTACGACGCGAACAGCACCCCGGCGACCGCGTACGCCGCGCTGGCCTCGCTGCCGACCGATCCGCACGCGCTGCTCACCGTGATCGACCAGCACGTGGCGACGATCGCCGCGGCGGACGTGGTGTCGGGCGCCATCGGCCTGTACGCACCGGCCGGCAAGACCGAAGCCGGCTTCGACTATCTGGCCCAGCTCCTGTGGAACGGCGTGACGGGCGCGCCGCCGTCGGCCGAGGCGGCGGTGTTCCGGGCGATGGCGGCCATGCCGGGCGTCAGCAGCCGGCGTGGTGTCACCACGGCAGCCGGACAGCAGGCGGTCGGCGTCTCGGCGAACGGCGGCAAGACGCAGCTCCTGCTGGACCCGGCCACGTACCACGTCGTCGGCATGCGCGCGGTCAGTACCGGGCACAACCCGTTCGGCAACAAGGGTTCCTGGCCGGCCACGGCGGGCGTCACCGTCGAGGCCCTCGCGTGGGAGCAGGTCGGTCCGGTGGCCGGTCCGGGCCGGAACTGACCGGCGAGCGCTCCCTCTGACAGCCCGGGTGGTGCTGTCAGAGGGAGCGCATCAGGGTTTCGGCGGTGAGCGGTAGGTCGTGGATGCGGACGCCGAGGGCGTCGCGGACCGCGTTGCCGATGGCGGCCGCTGTCGGGCCGAGAGACGCCTCCCCCGCGCCCAGCGACGGCAGGTCCGGGCGGTCGACGATGACGGTCTCCATCGGCGGCACGTCGGGGAAGCCGACGATCGGGTAGTCCTCCCACGTCCGGCTCGTCACGTCGTGCGCGTCGAACCGCACCTGTTCGGCGGTCGTCCAGCTCAGTGCCTGCACGGCGCCGCCCTCGATCTGGTTGCGCACCCCGTCCGGGTTGACCGTGAGCCCGACGTCCACTGCGAGGGTCAGCCGCGTGACCGCCACCCGCGAAGTGACCTCGACATCGGCCACTACCGCGCAGTAAGCACTGGAGTTCTTGTATCGGGCGTAGCCGAACCCGCGACCCGCGTCCGCGGCGGAGCGCGCCGTGCCCCAGTTCGCGGCCTGAGCCGCCGCCTCGATCACGGCACACCCACGCGGGTCGCCGAGCAGGGCCAGCCGGTACTCGACCGGGTCGGTGTCCGCGGCGATCGCCAGTTCGTCCATCACCGCCTCGATCGCGAACACGTTCAGGTGCCCGCCGAGTGCCCGCATCGCCGAGGTCCGCAGCGGCATCTCGGTCAGCCGATGCGACACGACCCGCAGTCCCGGCACGGTGTAACCGGGCACCGCGTTGCGGGCCGATCCGCCGCCGCGGGCCAGCGGCGGGTCGGTCGAGGCGACCACCTCTCCCCCACCGGCCTGATGGATGGCGGCCAGCAGCGGCGGGTTGCCGGCCGACGACGGCCGAGCCGAGTGGCCGTTGCTCCAGATTTCCTGCGACCAGTGCGCAGGCTTGCCGTCCTCGTCGACGGCGACACTCACGGTCACGGCCATCGCCGGGCCGAAGGGTGCCCACCCCAGCTCATCCTGCCGTGACCACACCACGTGCACGGGCCGCCCGGGCACGGCCGCCGCGAGCAGCGCCGCGTCCCCGGCGACGTCATCGGCGCCGTTGTGGCCGTAGCAGCCCGCGCCCTCGACGTGCGTGACGGTCACCGCGTCCGGCTCCAGCTCGAACCAGCGGGCCAACTCGGCCCGCAGAGCGAAGATGCCCTGGCTGTGCGACCAGACCCGCAGCCGTCCCTCCTGCCACAACGCGATCGCGGTGACCGTCCCGATGGAAGCGTGGGACAGGTACGGACGGCTGAACGACGCGACGATGCCAGGCGACCGATCCACCGGCGGCGTGCCCTTTTCGGCCAGCACGGTGTCGTCGGCGGGCGCCGCACGCAGGTAGGCCGCCAGGTCGTGCGCGTCGGGCAGGCTCGGTTCCTGCTTCCACGTGCAGCAGTCCGCGAGCAGGGCGACCGCCCGCACCACCACGTCCTCCCGGTCGGCGACGACGCCGACGAAGTCACCGTCGCGCACCACCTCGACCACCCCGGGCAGATCCCGAACCCGGCCGTCGTCGAACTCCAGCAGCCGGGCGGCCCGGCCGGGCGGCCGCAGCACGCGGCCGAACAGCTGGCCGGGCAGCCGCACGTCCTGGAGGTAGCGGCGGGTGCCGAAGACCCGCCCCGGAATGTCCAGCCGCCCGACGCTGGTGCCGACCACCGTGGGCACGCCTGCGGGCTCCGTCGCCGCGGCTGCCGCGTGCACCCGGTCCGCGGGCAGGTCCCAGTACGTCAGCGTGCGGCCGTCCGGTGCGGTGACGGTGCCGTCCGCGACAGCAGCCGGTCCGCCGAAGGTCGCGGTCGCCGCCTCGACCAGGGTCGCGTGCCAGGCCGCGGCCACCGCGCGCAATGCGGCTCCGGAGTGCTGGATCGACAGGCTGCCCGCCGTGTACCCCTCGTCGGGGCTGCTGTCCGTGCTGGCCGCGACCATCCGAACGCGGTCCAGCGGCACGCGCATCCCGTCGGCGACGATCTGCGCGAGCGCCGTCAGCACGCCCTGCCCCAGCTCGACCTTCCCGGTGCGCACGAGCACGGTGCCCTCGGGCCCGGGGCTGATCCACGTGCCCGGGTCCGGATTGGCCGCGAGGCTCGGCGAGACGTTCGGTGGCGTCGGGGTGGTCACCGTGCCGTCGCCCGCTGGTCCTGGGCAGCGGCCAGCACGGCCCGCACGACGCGGTTGTGGGCGCCGCAGCGGCACAGGTTCCCGGCGAGTTCGGTGCGCACGTCGGCGTCCGTGGGGTCGGGCTGCCGCTTCAGCAACGCCGCCGCCGTCACGATGATCCCGGCGGTGCAGTAGCCGCACTGCAGGGCCTGCTGTTCGATGAACCTGCGCTGTAACGGGTGCGGGTTCGTCTCGTCGCCAAGACCCTCCAGCGTGGTGATGTCCGTGTCGACCACCGACCACACCGGAGTGTCGCAGGAATGCACGGCGCGGCCGTCGACAAGCACGTTGCACGCTCCGCACAGGCCGAGGCCGCAGCCGTACTTCGCGGCCGTCAGCCCGAGGTCGTTGCGCAGGACGTACAGCAGCGGTGTGTCCCGCTCACAGTGGACCTCGTGCCGGACGCCGTTGACACGCAACGAGAAGGTGTCGGGCACGCACGCAACCCCCGTTCCGGTCGCTGCAATCGTTCGTGGTGAAAGCGTAGTTACGGCTGTCGAGAACTGTCAACGCGACCTTGTCGTGGCTTGCCCGGGTCGGGCGAGCACGGCACGATGAGGCAGCAAGTACACGGTTTCACCGCCGAATGACACCGCCCGTGTGGCTCATCTCTCAACCGCCACCGACTGCATTCGATTGCCAAGAATCGAGGAATCCCGTGTCACAACAGCTCCGGGTCGGCTACTTCTCGGCCTCCGTCGTGCTGGCGGCCGCCGCCGACGGTGTCTTCGCCGGTCACGGCCTGACCGTGGCGGCAGAGCCGGTGCGGTCGTCGGCCGCCCAGTTCCGCTCGCTGACGGCCGGCGAGTACGACCTGGTGCTGACCAGCCCCGACAACGTCGCCGCGTACCGGTTCGGCAGCCACAACCCGCTGCAGGAGCAACTGGACGTCCGCATCGTCCAGGCATGCGACGGTGGCCTCGGCCTGGCATTGATGGCCACGGCCGGTATCGGCACTCCCGAGGACGTGCGCGGCAAGCGGGTCGGCGTCGACGTGCCGGAATCGGGTTTCGCTTTCTGGCTCTACGACTTCCTCGCCGCGCACGGACTCGGTCGCGACACCGACTACGAAGTCGTGGCGCTGGGTGCCACGCCCCGCCGGGCGGTCGCGCTGGCGGCAGGTGAGTGCGACGCGACCCTGCTCTACGGCGGTCTGACGATCGCGGCCCGGTCCGCGGGATGCACCGTGCTGGGCCGTCTGGCCGAACACGTCCAGCCCTATCTCGGGACCGTCCTGGCCGCGTCGACGACCTGGCTGGACGCGCACCGTGACGAGGTCACGCGGTTCTGCGCCGCATGGCAGCTCGGTGTCGACCGGGTGCTCGCCTCAGGTGATGATCCTGGCCGGGACGCGCTGATCGAGCAGGCCTTCGACGTCCGCGGCGCGGCGGTCGAACAGATGCGCGGGGTGCTGCACGACCCGCGCGAGGGCGTGATCCGCGGTGGCGCCGTCGATGGCGCGGCACTCGACGCCGTGCTGGCGTTGCGCGCCCGGCACGGGCGGCCCGGTGCGGTGGCTGATCTGACGGCCGCGCTGTCGGCGGCCGGTGGCAACGTGCTGGACACCGGCATCGTCGACCCGCGTTTCGCGACACGCGCGACCGCCGGAGCTTGATGCGGAGATCGTCCTACACCTGGGGCCATCCCGAAGAGCGCGCGTGGTCTCGTTCGCTCGCGGCCTTCAGGTTGCCGGGCGGATGTGCGCCCGGGGTGGTTCGTTCGGGTTCGGCGGCTGTCGGCTGTCGGGTTCGGTGCCCACGGCGATCGGCCGGACGGGCGGGTGCCCGTCCGGCCGATTCCGTTGTCAGTTCCCGGAGACGAGCTTGGCCGCGTCCGAGTAGACGGACAGGTCGACCAGCTGCTGGTAGGTCGGTGCCTGGGAGGCCTTCACGTTGCCCGCCCCCACCTGCGCCTTGATCGTGTTGTCGATGTTGGTCTGCGGCAGCGCCGGACCGTCGCTGGACCAGAAGTTCAGCGCCCGGTACTGGGCCATCGAGTTCAGCAGATCGGACTTCTTGTCACCGACCACCGTGGCGAGCTGAGCCACCTGATCGGCGTTCTTCGGGTCGTTCATCCAGTTGATGGCCGCGATCTGGGCGGCGATCAGCTTCACGAACGTCTGGCGGTTCTTCGACAGCTCGTCCTTGGTCGTGCCGTACATCTCGTACATCGTGTTGGGCACGGCCTGGGACATCTTGACCGCCGTGGTCAGCTTCTTGCCCTGCGACTGGACGTCGATCACCTCGTTGAGGTGCAGCACGGACACCTTGAGCTGACCGGCGGCCAGCGCCTGCGGGTTGGCGTTGCCGGGGAAGGCGAGCGGGTGCACGTCGCTGATGCTCAGGCCGCAGCTCTTGAGCATCTGCAGCAGGGCGATGTACCGGATGCCGCCGATGGCGTCGACGCCCACGGTCTGGCCCTTGAGCGACTGGCACGAGTTCACGCCCGGGTCCGTCGACACGACGACCCAGTCCGGGAACTCCTGGCCCTGTAAGGCAACCAGCTTCTTGCCCTGCGACGCCAGTGCGATCAACTGCGCGGGCGGCATGATCGCGACGTCGATCTGGCCCGCGGCCACGGCCCGGGTGGCGTCGGTGCCCGTCTGGAAGCTCTTGATCGTGACGTTGACGCCGTATTTCTGGTAGTAGCCCTGCTTCTGAGCGATGTAGGGCAGCAGTCCGGAGATCACCGGCGGGATACCCGGCGAGCCGAGGACGACCGTGGGCAGCGAGCTGTTCGACCCGCCTCCGGTCGCAGAACTCGAGCTGCTGCACCCGGCCAGCGCGAGCGCCGCCAGGGCCGCGGCCGTTGCCGACGCGACGATGCGCCGGGAGAGCGACAGTCGTGCCATGTTCGCTTCCTCCGTACCAAGATGTGCAGTGGACTACGAGTCAGTGGCCGACGCGAGCCGCGTCGGCATCGGCGGGACGTTCGGCTTCGGGGAGCTCCGCATCCTGCATGACGGCACGCCACACGTAGTCGCGCACCGTGCGGAACCGTTCCGTGTCGACGGCGGCACGGCCGCGGGGCCGCGGGATGCCGACGTCGACGATGTCGAAGATGCTGCTCGGCCTGCCGCGGAGGATCACGATGCGATCGCCCATCAGCACGGCCTCGTCGATGGAGTGGGTCACGAACATCATCGCCGCGCGCCGGGTGTCCCAGATGCGCAGGAGTTCGAGTTGGAGGATGTCGCGGGTCTGCGCGTCGAGCGCGGCGAACGGTTCGTCCATCACCAGCACGCTCGGCTCGATCGCCAGCGCGCGGGCCAGGCCTGCCCGCTGCTGCATGCCGCCGGACAACTGGTAGGGATAGGACTTCTCGAAGCCTTCCAGGCCGACGAGCTTGATCAGCGAGGCCACCTTCGGCGCGGCCTCCCGTTTGGACACTCCGCCCACGGTCAGTCCGTAGGCGATGTTCGCGGCCACCGTCTTCCACGGGAACAGCCCGAAGTGCTGGAACACCATCGCGACGCCCTCGGGCGGGTCGACGACCTTCTCGCCGGAGATCTCCACCGCGCCGCCGTCCGGCCGCATCAATCCGACGACACAGCGCAGCAGCGTCGTCTTGCCGCAGCCCGACGGGCCGACGATCGAGACGATCTCGCCCTCCCGCACGTCGAAGCTGACGTCGGAGAACACGACCCGGTCGCCGAAGCGCTTCTCCAGGGCGTCGACCCGGATCTTCGTTTCGCCATTGGCCGTCACAGGGCCTCCTAAGCGGGTCGGTACCACCGGAACCCGCGGGAAATCGCGAGGTTGATGAGCGCGCGCAGAACGAGCGCGAAGGCCACGAGGACCAGCAGCGCGACCATCGCCTCGTTCTCGTGGAAGGAACGGACGTTGAACAGGATGTAGTAGCCGAGGCCAGGGATCGCCGTGACGAACTCGGCCACCACGGCGCCGATCAGCGCACGGCCGATCGCCAGGTCGAGTCCCGCCAGAACGTAGGGCAACGCGTTGGGCAGGACCACGCCCAGCCACACCCGCCACCACGGGGCATGGTGGATGCGGGTGACGTCGATGAAGGTCGACGGCACCAGCCGCGCGCCCTCGGCGACGTTGTAGATGATCGGCAGCACGGCCTCCAACACGACCATCGCCAGCCGGGCGGTCGGCGTGTAGCCGAACCAGACGGTGAGCAGTGGCACGACCGCGATCAGCGGCATCGCGTAGAACGTGCCGACGTACATGCCGAGCACCCGGTTCAGGTCGGGCAGCCTGCCCATCATCAGGCCCAGCACCGTGCCGATGACGACCGCGATCGCGAGCCCTTCGATGATCGCCAGCAGCGTCGTCTGCACGTCGGCACCGAAGTCGGGATCGGCCAGCACCGCGGGGATGCGCTGCAGCGTGTCCAGCGGTGTGGCGATGTAGCTCGGCGCGAACAGGGTGACACCGAACTGCCAGATCGCGAGCAGTACGACGCCTGCGCCGACCTTGAGCGCGGCGGAGTCCAGCAGCCTGCGCCGCGTGGACCGCTCGCCCGAGGTGGCCGTGCCCGATGGCGTGGGTGCGGGCGAGGTGACCTCGTCGGTGAACGTGGCGACCGACTTGCTCATTCGCCCACCCGCCAGCGTGCGAAGTACGACTCGGCGAACCGCCCGATCGCCATGAGGATCAGTCCGATCACCGTGATGGTCAGGGTCACCGCGAGCATCTCCGCGGTGTCGAAGCGCTCCGACGACGTGATGAGCAGGCTGCCCAGGCCATCCGAGCTGAGGAAGTAGTCCGCCGCGATCATGCCGACCAGCCCGCGGGCCAGCGACTGCCGCACCCCTGTCATCAGGAAAGGCAATGTGTACGGGACGATCACGTGCCGCCACACGTCCAGCTCGCTGGAGCGGTAGCAGCGTGCCACGTCGAGCAGTTCCAGCGAGATGCTCTGCGCGCCGCGCTGCGTGTTGAGCAGCACCGGGAAGAACGCGAACACCACGATCACGACGACCTTCGGCCAGAAGCCGAAACCGAGCAACGCCAACAGGAACGGAATCAACGCGACCATCGGCGTCGCGTACAGCGCGACGACGTAGGGCTCGAACGCGGTGCGCAGCAGGCGTCTGCGGGCCAGCAGCAGGCCGCCGAACGCGCCGAGCACCAGGGCGATCGCCATACCCGCCAGGTAGGACTGGAACGACGTCCACAGCGCGGCGGGCAGCGTGCCGTCGGCGAACAACTGCCCCAGCCTGCTCAGCGTCGAGGTGAGCGGGACGAACGTCTCGCTGCTCATGTGCAGGCCGACGATCTGCCACGCGGCGGCGCCGAGCACGATGCCGGCCAGGTAGCCCGACCACGCACGCACCCGGCGTTTCGTCACGACGTGAGTGGTCATGCGGCCCGCGCTCCGTCCAGCCGGTCCTGCAGCCACGGTTGCGGGCGCACCGCGGTGAGCCCGCCGCCGATGCGATCGGTCACCCAGACCAGTCCGGTCGACTCGACCCAGAGATCGTTGGCCTGCGGGACGTGTTGGCCTTCGGGGGCCGGGCCGACCCAGTGCGCGATCTCGACGGGTGCCTCCGGGTCGGTGAGGTCGTACACCCGCAGGCCCGCGCTGAAGTAGGTGGCGAACACGATGCGCTCGCTGCGGTAGGAGCCTGCCCGGTTCTCGTGCAGGTTGTGCGCGCCGAATCGCATCGGCAGCCGGGCGAAGTCACCCCGGGGCGCCGGGACCTTCGCCAGCACGCGTGGTTCCGCCGACACGTCGATGACGCGAATGGTGCGTTCCGGGGCGTTCGGGCCGTCGTGTTGCTGCTCGTCGGTGGCCACGACGAGGTCGCGGCCGGGCAGCGGCAGGCAGGTGTGGGTCGCGCCACCGCCCCAGTCCAGCCGGCTGACGAGGGTCGGGTTGGCCAGGTCGGTGACGTCCAGGACGACCATGCCCGCGTCGTCGTAGCCGAGGTAGGCACGGGGACCGGCGAGCAGGGCGTGGTGCGCGGCGTAGCGCTGCCCGGCCGGCCAGTCGGGCCGCTCCGCTGTGCGCTGGCCCGGCCACCACCACCGCGACACCTCGGTCGGTGCCGTCGGGTCGCTGATGTCCAGCACGACCCAGATGCGGTCGCGGAAGCCGTCGGGCGTGGCCGACAGGTGGACATACCGCCCACCTGTCCACACGACACGGTGCACGCCGAGCCCGCCGCACTGCCAGAAGCCGATCCGCGTCGGGTGTGCGGGATCGGTCAGCCGGTAGATCGCGAGTCCGGCCGAGACCGGTCCGGCCGGTGGCGTGCGGTAGGGGAATTTCTCGTGGTTGACCAGCAACAGCCCGTCCGCGACCTGGACCTTGTGCGTGTGCGAGTTGGCCGGCGCCGGCCACTGCTCGACCAGCTTGGGCTCGGCGGGATCGCTCACGTCCAGGATGCTCGTCCCCGCACCGGTGGTGCCGGTGTGGCCGACGTAGACGAAATCACCGTCGCGGACGACCTGCATGCCGTCACCGCGGCCGCCCAGCTCGTGGTGGGACACGACCTCGAAACCGGACGAGGACGACACATGATCGGCCACCACTCGCCCCCTCCGTTGAAGGCTTCTGCAATCGTTCGCTGTCCGGGAACGTAACCACGGACGGTCGGGCTGTCAACGATGTCTTTTCGTTGCAATCGACGGCAGGTATGCCCGGGCAAGCCGCGTGATCAGCGCTTCGGCGCCCCGGTCGACTCCCGGACGATGAGCTGGATCGGCAGCACCGCGTGCTTCGTGGCGTCGGTGCGCCCGAGCATCTCGTCCAGCAGGATCCGCGCCGCCTCGACACCCATCTGCGTGTGCGGGATACGCACCGTGGTCAGCGGTGTGGCCAGTTTGTCCATGAACAGGATGTCGTTGAAACCGGTCACCGAGACGTCCTGCGGGCAGCGCAGGCCGCGGTCGCGCAGCGCGTCCAGGCAGCCAACGGCGAGGGTGTCGTTGGCCGCGACCACGGCCGTCGCGTCGGTGCCGCTGAGCAGCTCGTTCATGCAGCGGTGGCCCTCCTCCTCGGAGAACGCCCTGGCGAACACGACCCGCTCGGCGGGCAGCGGCAGGCCGTGGCGGCGCAGGCCCGCGGTGATCGCCTTGTACCGCGCGCGGCCGGTGCTCAGCGTGCGCGGACCAGCGACCGTCGCGATGCGGGTGTGACCCAGTGTGACCAGGTGGTCGACGACCGCGTTGATGCCCGCGTTGTCGTCGGGGCTGACCGACGAGACGTCGGAACCGGACGCGGTGCGGTTGACCGTGACCACCGGGATCTGGTCGCGGATCAGGGTCGCGAGGGTCTCGTCGTTGCGGTGGGCGGTGAGCAGGATGAACCCGTCGACGTTGCGTGCCCGCATGGCCCGCAGCACCCGGCGTTCGCGGCCGCCGTCGTTGTCGGTGTTCGCGATCAGCGCGGTGAAGTCGCGCTCCGCCAGCGTGTCCTCGATGCCGCGCACGATCGGCGGGAACAGCGGGTTGGTCAGGTCCGGGATGAGCACGGCGGCCGTGGCCGTGCGCCCGGTACGCAGCGTGCGGGCGGTGAGGTCGGGCTCGTAGCCCAGCTCGAGTGCCGCCGCGACGACACGCGCGGCGGTCTCGGCGTTGACCTGGTGCCGGGTGCCCTCGCTCAGTGCCCGCGACGCCGTCGCGGGATGCACGCCGGCGTGCGCGGCGACATCGCGCAGGGTGACCCTCAACTGCTGCATGGGCGAAGGCTAGCCGACTGTGACAAATTCATCCGGGCATTGACGCGCGACCGTTCGAACGTGGAGAGTGCACTCGATTGCAGTTATTGCGCACCGACGGAGGTAGAGCGGTGGATGATCGGCTCGCGTCCGCGATCTCGCACTGGGCCCCCAGGTTCACCACTAATGGTGTAACCGCAGGCGATTTCGAGCGAATCACGAGCTCGATCGACCGGTGGAGCGCATGGTGCCAAGCGTGGAGCGCGGTCGCCGCGGAGCACGAGGCACTCGGTGACGAGGCCTTGGACGACAAACGAATGCGGTCCGCGGGTGCTCACTATGCCCAGGCGGCCACGTACTACCACTTCGCCAAGTTCGTGTTCGTCGAGGACCTGGACCAGATGCGCACCGCGCACGCCGCCGCGGTGCGCTGTCTCAAGCAGGCGC
Source organism: Candidatus Melainabacteria bacterium (assembly GCA_963780635.1). Taxonomy (GTDB): domain Bacteria; phylum Actinomycetota; class Actinomycetes; order Mycobacteriales; family Pseudonocardiaceae; genus DATEPR01. The sequence goes on along the minus strand of CAWACW010000010.1, from coordinate 54,537 downwards.
TGCCCTATCTGGACCCGCCCGGTGAGCACGTCGAGATCCCGTTCGAGAACGGCCGGATCTTCGGCGTGCTGCGACTTCCGCCTGGTCAGGGCCCACACCCGGCCGTGCTGATGGTGCCAGGGCTGGACTCGACCAAAGAGGAGTTCCGCTCCACCGAGGAACTGTTCCTGGAGCGCGGACTGGCCACGCTGTCCATCGACGGGCCGGGCCAGGGTGAGGCCGAGTACGACCTGCCGATTCGCGGCGACTGGGAGGTGCCCGGCCGCGCGCTGCTGGACTGGCTGAGCGCTCGCCCGGAGATCGCGGGTGACCGTATCGCCGTCTGGGGCGTGAGTCTGGGCGGTTACTACGCGCCGCGCATCGCCAGCGGCGACGACCGGGTCCGGGCCTGCGTCGGCCTGTGCGGCCCCTACAACTTCGGTGAGGTGTGGGACGGCCTGCCCCAGCTCACCCGCGAGACGTTCCGCGTACGCAGCTACACCAACAGCGACGACGAGGCCCGCCGGGCGGCCCTGGAACTGGGCATGGCCGGGCGGACCTCGCTGATCCGGTGTCCACTGCTGGTGGTGGTGGGCAAGCGGGACCGGCTCATTCCGTGGCAGCAGGGGCAGCGGCTGGCCGACGAGGTGGCCGGCGCGCGGCTGCTCGCGATCGACATCGGCAACCACGGCTGCGCCAATGTCGCGCCCATGCACCGGTACCGCACCGCCGACTGGGTCGCCCAACAGCTCGCCTGACCAGCCCGCCTGGTCAGCCCGCCCGGTCACTGCCCCGCCGGGCACGACCGCAACTGACGAAAGGGATTCGACGATGGCCTATCAGGGTCTGAAGCGACCACGCATCGGGTGGATCGGTGCCGGCCGGATGGGGCTGCAGCTCGCCGGGCGGCTGGTGGATGCCGGCCACGACGTCGCCATCTTCAACCGGACCAAGTCCAAGTGCGCACCCGTGGTCGAGAAGGGTGCGGTCGCCGTCGACGTGCCCGCCGAACTGGCCGATCGCGACATCGTGTTCAGCATGGTGTCCGCGTCGGCCGACCTGCTCCAGGTGGTCGGCGGCCAGGACGGCCTGCTGTCCGACCCGAGCGTCGCGCCCGGTCTGCTGGTCGACTGCTCGACGGTCTCCGTGGAGGCCTCCGCCGAGGTACGCGAGGCGACCGCGAAGCGCGACACCGACTACCTCGCCGCCCCGGTCAGCGGCAACCCGAAGGTCGTGGCGGCTGGCAAGCTGACGCTGGCGGTGTCCGGTCCGGAAGCGACGTTCAACGCGGCGCAACCGCTGCTGTCGCTGCTGGGCAGGCAGGTCACCTACGTCGGCCCCGACGAGGTCGCCCGGCTGGTGAAGATCTGCCACAACCTGTTCCTGGGAGTCGTCACCCAGTCGCTGGCCGAGATCACCCTGCTCGCCGAGAAGGGCGGGGCGTCCAGGGCGGCGTTCCTGGAGTTCCTCAACAACTCCGTGATGGGCTCGACGTTCAGCCGGTACAAGTCGCCGGCGTTCGTGAACCTCGACTTCTCGCCGACGTTCACGATGCCGTTGCTGCTCAAGGACTTCGACCTCGGCATGGCCGCCGCGCACGACCTGGAGGTGCCGATGCCGGTGGCCGCGCTCACCCAGGCACTCGTCGCGTCCGCGCTGGGCGCCGGGCACCGCACCGAGGACTTCGCGACGCTGCTGCTGGAGCAGGCCCGCCGCTCCGGCATCGAGCTGACGTCCGAGGACGCGGTCATCGACGACGGGCTGGCACCGGCATGACCGACACTCGTGCGATGAGCGAGGCGCGACCGCTGCCCGCACCGGGCCACGGCGGCGTCGACTTCGAGCAGCGCGTCGACTTCGACCGGCTGCGCTCCTACCGGCTCGCCCGCGCGCGCGCCGCGCTGGAGGCCAGCGACTGTGGCGCGTTCCTGCTGTTCGACTTCTACAACATCCGCTACACGACGCAGACCTGGATCGGCGGTGCGCTCGGGGACAAGATGACCCGGTACGCGCTGCTGATGCGCGATGCGGAGCCGATGTTGTGGGATTTCGGTTCCGCCGCCAAGCACCACCAGCTGTACTCGCCGTGGCTGGAGCCGGAGAACTGCCGGGCCGGCATGCTGGGCCTGCGCGGAGCGATCGCGCCCACGGCCGGGCTGATGGAGTCCGCGGTGCGCGAGATCCACGGTCTGCTGCGTGACCACGGACTGGACGGCCAGCCGATCGGCGTGGACATCGTCGAACCGCCGTTCCTGAACGAGTTGCAGCGCGCCGGCCTGACCGTGCACGACGCGCAGCAGTCCATGCTGGACGCCCGGCAGATCAAGTCCGCGGACGAGATCATGCTGCTCAACCAGGCGGCGGCGATGGTCGACGGCGTCTACCAGGACATCGTGGAGGCGCTCAAGCCGGGCGTGCGGGAGAACGAGATCGTCGCGCTGGCGAACAAACGCCTCTACGAGATGGGTTCCGACCAGGTCGAGGCCATCAACGCGGTGTCCGGCGAGCGTTGCAATCCGCATCCACACAACTTCTCCGACCGGATCATCCGGCCCGGCGACCAGGCGTTCTTCGACATCATCCAGAGCTACAACGGTTACCGCACGTGCTACTACCGCACCTTCAGCGTCGGCAGCGCGACCGCGGCCCAGCGCGACGCGTACACCCGGGCGCGGGAGTGGATGGACGCGGCGATCAACGTCGTCAAGGCAGGTGTCGGCACCGACCAGGTGGCCGCGGTCTGGCCGGCGGCCACCGACTTCGGGTTCGCCGACGAGATGGCCGCGTTCGGCCTGCAGTTCGGGCACGGCCTCGGGCTGGGGCTGCACGAGCGGCCGATCATCAGCAGGCTCAACAGCATGACCGAGCCGATCGAGATCCAGGCAGGCATGGTCTTCGCGCTGGAGACCTACTGCCCGGCGTCGGACGGCTTCTCCGCGGCCCGGATCGAGGAGGAGATCGTGGTCACCGAGTCCGGGCCCCGAGTGATCACCAAGTTCCCGGCCGACGATCTGTTCGTGGCCAACGCCTACTGAGGGCTGGACATGACCGACATCGACGCTTTGATCAACAACCTGCGAACGAACCTGCAGATCGGCGGCAAGGCGGTGGAGGCCGCCGACGGGCGGCGCTTCGACGTCCTCAACCCGGCGACCGGCGCCGTGCTGGCCAGCGTCGCCGACGCTGCCGTCGAGGACGCGCTGGCCGCGGTGGCCGCCGCGGCTGACGCGGCGGCCGGCTGGGCGGCGACGCCGCCACGGACCCGCGCGGAGATCCTGCGGGCCGCGTTCGACCTGATGACGGTGCGGGCCGAGGAACTGGCCGCGCTGATCAGCCTGGAGAACGGCAAGGCGCTCGTCGACGCGCGCGGCGAGATCGCCTACGCCGCCGAGTTCTTCCGCTGGTACTCCGAGGAAGCGGTACGCATCGGCGGGTCGGCGTCGACCGCACCGTCGGGCGCCAACCGGATCCTGGTCACGCACCAGCCGGTCGGCGTCTGCGTGCTGGTGACGCCGTGGAACTTCCCGGCCGCGATGGCGACCCGCAAGATCGGTCCCGCGCTCGCGGCCGGTTGCACGATGGTGCTGAAGCCGGCCAGCGACACACCGCTGACCGCGCTGGCCATCGGCCACATCCTGGAGGCGGCGGGCGTGCCGTCGGGCGTGGTGAACGTGCTGCCCGCGCGCCGCTCGGGTGCGGTGGTGTCGGCGATGCTGCACGACCCGAGGGTCCGCAAGGTGTCGTTCACCGGCTCCACCGAGGTCGGCAGGCTGCTGTTGCACGAGGCCGCGGACAATGTCGTCAACACCTCGATGGAACTGGGCGGGAACGCGCCGTTCGTGGTGTTCGCGGACGCCGACCTCGACGCGGCGCTGGATGGCGCGATGATCGCGAAGATGCGCAACGGCGGCGAGGCGTGCACGGCCGCGAACCGGATCTACGTCGAGTCGCCGGTGGCAGAGGAGTTCGCGACGCGGCTCGCCGAGCGGATGGCGGCGCTGGTCGTCGGGCCTGGTGTCGAGGAGCGGACGCAGGTCGGGCCGCTGGTGAACACCGAGGCGGTGGACAAGGTCGACTCGCTCGTCCGGCAGGCCGTCGACTCGGGTGCCCGGCTGCTCGTCGGCGGCACGCGGCCCGCTCGTGAGGGCTGTTACTTCGACCCGACGGTGCTGACCGACGTGCCCGCCGACTCCGCGATGCTGCGCGAGGAGATTTTCGGCCCGGTGGCGCCGATCGTGGTGTTCGACGGCGAGGACCAGGCGGTCGCGCTGGCCAACGACACCGAGTACGGCCTGGTCGCCTACGTCTACACGCGCGACCTGGCCAAGGGCCTGCGGGTGGGCGAGCGGATCGAGGCCGGAATGCTCGGCCTCAACCGCGGGCTGGTCAGCGACCCCGCGGCCCCCTTCGGTGGCGTGAAGCAGAGCGGCATCGGCCGGGAAGGCGGCCACGAAGGCGTCCTGGACTACACCGAGTCCCGCTACGTGGCGGTGCAGTGGTGAGCCGTTGGTGGTGTGTCCAGTAACCATGACGGCGGAATTCCCGTTCCAGGTGGGCGCATCGCAAGCAGGAGAAGGCCCGGGTACCTCTGCTGTACCTGGGCCGACGACAACGCCGTGAGGTCTCCGCCTGGGGCCGGAACCACCCGGTGAGGGTTACCGGACGCGCCACTACGCGGTGAAGGCTTCCGGGTGGCGGGACAGTTCGATGCGGGTGCGGCGGATGTGGCCGGCGAGGTAGCGCTCGGCGTCCACCGGGTCGCCGCGGCGGATCGCCTCGATCAGCAGGTTGTGCTCGGCGTGCACGACCCAGCGCTGGCTCATGCCGGTGATCGTCATGTAGGCCCGGCGGTAGTGCTGGGTGGAGTTCCACAGCCGGACGATCATCGACGTGAGCAGCTCCTGGTCGCAGGTCGCGTACGTGAGCAGGTGGAACTCCCTGTCCAGCGCCAGGAACTCGCCGACGTCGGTGCCCGCCTCGATCCGCGCCTCCAGGTCCGCGAGCCGGTCGACATGCGCCGCGGTGACGTGGCGCAGGCCCTCGGTGAGCGCGAGCGGTTCGACGCGCTCGCGGATCCGGTAGAGGATGTCGACCTCGCGCTGGCTCAGCGAGGGCACCCGGGCGCCCTTGTTCACGGTGTGCTCGGTGAGCCCCTCGGCCTCCAGGATGCGCAGCGCCTCCCGCACCGGTAGCCGGCTCGCGCCCAGCCGGGCCGCGACGTCCTCCTGGCGGATCCGCTCCCCCGGCCCGATCCGGCCGCTGAGGATCTCCGCCCGCAGGTAGGCCGCGATCCGCTGGCTGGCGACCTCCGGCGCGTCCTGTTGCTGCGAGGTCAACGCGGCATCTCTCCTGTCCAGGGGCTCGGGTCGTGGTCGAAGGCCTTGCCGTGAGGATAGGAGACCAGCTCGAAGTGCATGCCCCACGGGGACAGGAAGTAGACCCAGCGCTGCCCCTCGCTCGGTCCGCTGCTGGCCGTCGGCTCGCCGAGCAGCTGGACGCCCTGTGCCCGCAGGTAGGCCACGGCGGCGTCCAGGTCGTCGACGTAGAACGCGACGTGGTGCCCGCCGACATCGCTGTTGCGCGGCGGGGTCTGCTCCTGCTCGGGTGCCGAGTACTCGAACACCTCGAAGATCGCCTGACCACCGCAGCGGAAGAAGTGCAGCTGCTTCATCACCGCGCGCGGGTGCACGTTGAGGCGCTCGCTCATCCAGTCGTCGTCGTGCTTGAAGGGACCGAGTGTGTACATGTACTCGCAGCCCAGCACGTCCACGAGAAACCGGGACGCGGCAGCCAGATCGGGCACCGTGATCCCGATGTGGTCGACCCGGCTCAACCCTGGCACCCCGGCCATCGGTTCCTCCCTTGATACTCGATTGGATCCGATCCATACTAAACGACAGGCGCCGTCCTGGCGATGGCCCGCTCGTGTAAACAGAATGGATCCATTCCGGCGTGACCCGAGGAGCCCCGTGACCCGACACCGTTCGCTCGTCCCGGCCGCACCGTGGACCGAGATCGTCGCGACCGACGACGACTGGGACGCCGCCGACCCCGCGCTGCTGACCGCCGCCTACAGCCAGCTCGTGCTGATCCGCGCGTTCGAGGAGTACGTCCTGGCCGCCGCGGCCGACGGCCTGATCCACGGGCCCGCGCACTCCAGCATCGGCCAGGAGGGCGGCGCGGTCGGCTCGGTCCTCGCGCTCACCGCCGAGGACTCCGTCAACGGCTCGCACCGCGGTCACCACCAGTTCCTCGCCAAGGTGCTGCACTACGTCGAGCCGAAGGGCATCGACCCGGCCGCCGACTACTCCGACGACGTGCGGGACGTCGTGCTGCGCACGTTCGCCGAGATCTGCGGGCTGGACCGCGGCTGGAGCCACGGCCGGGGCGGGTCCATGCACCTGCAGTGGCGGCAGGCAGGCGCGATCGGCACGAACGCGATCGTCGGCGGCGGCGTGCCGCAGGCTGTCGGCTCGGCCTGGGCGCACCGGCACGCCGGCACGGACGCGGTCGCGGTGACCTACTTCGGCGACGGAGCGGCCAACATCGGGTCGACGCTGGAGTCGTTCAACCTCGCCGCCGCCTGGCAGGCGCCGGTCTGCTTCTTCATCGAGAACAACCGGTACGCGGTGTCCACCAACGTCGACGAGGCGACCGCGGAGCCCCGGCTGTCCGCGCGCGGGCCGGGTTTCGGCCTGCCCAGCTGGAAAGTCGACGGCATGGACGTACTCGCCGTCCACCTCGCGACCCAGCAGGCCGTCGCGCACATGCGGGCCGGCAACGGCGCGACACTGATCGAGGCGGACGTCTACCGCTACTTCCACCAGAACGGCCCGTTCCCGGGCAGCGCGTTCCGCTACCGCACCCGGGACGAGGAACAGCAGTGGCGCGACCGGGACCCGATCAAGCAGCTCACCGGTCACCTGGTGCGCCGCGGCATCCTCACCGAGTCAGCGGCCGGCACGGCCGTCGAGCGTGCGGGCGAGCTGATGGCCGAGGTCGGCTCGGTCGTGTTCGAGCCGCTGCCGGGCGGCAAACCGGGCCAGCGCCGGATCAAGCCGGCCGAGTGGCCAGACCCGGCCTTCGTCGACGTCGGCGTGCGCGGTGACCTCAGCGAGTTCGCCGACGCCCCGGCCGGCCCACCAGCAGGCCCGACCAAGGAGACCACGTTCATCGAGGCGGTCGCCGGGGTGATGGGCAGGCGGATGGCCGAGGACGACCGGATCGTGGTGCTCGGCGAGGACGTGCACCGGCTCAACGGCGGCACGAACGGCGCGACCCGCGGTCTGAAGGAAGCCCATCCCGACCGCGTGCTCGGCACGCCGATCAGCGAGAACGCGTTCAGCGGTCTGGCGGGCGGGATCGCGCTGGACGGGCGGTTCCGGCCGGTGGTCGAGTTCATGTACGCGGACTTCATGTGGGTCGCGGCCGACCAGCTGTTCAACCAGATCGCGAAGGCCCGGCACATGTACGGCGGCGGCAATGCGATGCCGCTCGTGCTGCGCAGCAAGGTCGCGATGGGCACCGGGTACGGCTCCCAGCACTCGATGGACCCGGCCGGGATCTTCGCGACGTCCGCGGGCTGGCGGATCGTCGCGCCGTCGACGCCCGCCGACTACATCGGACTGATGAACAGCGCACTGCGCTGCGACGACCCGGTCGTGGTGCTCGAACACGTCGACCTCTACCCCACGACCGGCGAGGTGGCCGACGACGGCTGGGACCACTGCCTGCCGGTCGGCAAGGCCGCCGTGCGGCGCACCGGTTCGCAGGTGACCGTGCTGTCCTACCTGGCCATGACCAACTTCGTGCTGGATGCCGTCGAGCAGGTGGGCGAGGTCGACGCCGAGGTGGTCGACCTGCGCTGGCTGGACCGGGCGAGCATCGACTGGGACACCATCGGCGCGAGCATCCGCAAGACCAACCACGTCGTCATCGCCGAGCAGGGCGCGCTGGGCACGTCCTACGGCGGGTGGCTCGCCGACGAGATCCAACGCCGCTACTTCGACTGGCTCGACGCCCCGGTGCGGCGGATCACCGGCGGCGAGGCGTCCCCCAGCATCAGCGAGGTGCTGGAGCGGGCCGCGATCGCGCGCACCGAGGAGATCGTCGCCGTGCTGACCGAGATCGCGAGGTACTGACGGTGCCGCACCTGCTGCGCGTCCCCGAGATCGCCGCGAACGACACCGAGGCGACACTCGTCTCCTGGCCGGTCGCGGAGAACACGGCGTTCTCCGCGCGCCGACGTCATCGCGGTGGTCGAAACGTCGAAGGCGGTGGTCGACGTCGAGGCCGAGACCGACGGCGTCGTCCTGAAACGGCTCGTCGACGAGGGCACCGACGTCGGCGTCGGCGACCCCATCGCCGTACTCGGCGACCCGGGCGAGTCGGTCGCCGACCTGGCCGCCGCAATGCGTGCGCTCGGCGTCGGCGCGCAGCCCGCTGCTGCGCCCGCCCCCGAACCCTCCCCCGGCCCGCAACCGGCCGTGGCGAACGGTGGGCGGCTGTTCGCCAGCCCGCTCGCCCGCCGGATGGCCCGTGACGCCGGACTGACGCTGGCGGACCTCACCGGCACCGGGCCGGGCGGGCGGATCGTGCGGCGGGACGTCGAGCGGGCAGTCACCCGACCCGCCACGCCGGTGCCGGCGCAGTCACCGAACGGCAGCGCACCCGCGCCCACGCCGGTCGAAGCCCCGGTCGCCGCACCCACGCCCACCGACACCACCGGTTACGTCGACGTGCCACACAGCCGGTCGCGGCGCGCGGTCGCCGAGCGGCTCAGCGAGAGCAAGCGCACCGTCCCGCACTTCTATCTGCGGGGCAGTGCCCGGGTCGAGGCGCTGCTGGCGCTGCGCCGGGAGCTGAACGAGTCGAACCCGGCGGTGCGGATCTCGGTCAACGACCTGATCGTCAAGGCCGTCGCCCGCGCGCACGTGCTCGTCCCGGGAATGAACGTGATCTGGACGCCGGACGCGATCCGGCAGTTCGAGACCGTCGACCTCGCGGTGGCGATCGCGTCCGAGCGTGGCCTGGTGACCCCGGTGCTGCGATCGGTCGAGTCGACCAGCATCTCCGCGGTCGCCACCCGGATCCGCGACCTGGTCGAGCGGGCCGGGACCGGCCGCCTCCAGCAGCGTGAACTGGAGGGCGGCTCGGCGACGATCAGCAACCTCGGCATGTACGGCACCGAGGAGTTCGCCGCGATCATCAACCCGCCGCACGCGTCGATCGTGGCGGTCGGTGCGGTGAGCGACGAGCCGGTCGCCCAGGACGGCGAGGTCCGGGTGGGCTCGGTGCTGCGGTGCACGGTCTCGGTCGACCACCGTGCCGTGGACGGCGCGCTCGCGGCCGAGTGGATGCGGGCGTTCGTCGCGACGCTCGAACACCCGCTGCAGATCCTCGCCTGACGTCCGATCCGTTGGCCGACAAGGAGTATGCGATGACCGAGCAGCAAGCGATCAGCTACGTTCCGCTCGACCGGATGGACGCGCGGATGCGCGAGGAGATGCATCGCTGCGCGAGGGAAGGCACGCCACGTCCCGAGAGCTCGGCCGTGCGTGCTCACTCACCCAACGCGTTCTGGGCGTTCGCCGACTCGTGGCAGGCGCTGTTCCACCATGGTGTCTGCGACCACGCGATCAAGGACCTGTGCCGCGTCTACATCTCCCGGACCGTCAAGTGCGAGTTCTGCGGCAACCAGCGCTCCGCCAAGGCCGCGTCCGCGGGTATCGAGGAACAGCAGTATGACGAATTGCTGAACTTCGAGTCGTCGCCGCGTTACGACGAGCGGCAGAAGGCGGCACTCGCCTACGCCGAGGCGATCGCGTGGGGCACCAACAGCCCGGAACTCTGGCAACGTCTGCACGCCCACTTCTCCGAGCCGGAACTGGTGGAACTGGGGTGCTGCATCGCGTTGACCTACGGCCAGCAGAGCTGGATCCGGCTGCTGGACATCGGGCACCACGAGTACCTGGCGGGCACGTCGGCATCGATGGCACCCGGTTTCGAGGACGCGCAGGCAGCGCAGGCGTCCCGGGCCGCCGCGGACTACTGGGCGGCGAAGCCCGCCGGCTGACCGGTCACGGGTCGGTGGGGCCGGACCTGGCCGCACGGCGCACTGTTACGGTCGGGGTGTGTCCGATGTCGAGTCCGCCACATCCGCCGTCGAGCTGGGCCGGGTGGCGGACTTCGCTCGCCTCCCGGCGCGGCTGGAGATCATGGCCGCGACCTACTTCCTGACCAGGGACGGCGACGAGTGGCGGCTGCTCGCCGCGGTGTGCCCGCACATGGGTGGCGAGATCGAGGACCGTGGCAACGTCTTCCAGTGCCCCAACCACTCCTGGACGTTCGACAGGTCGACCGGCACGCCGGTCAGGCTCGCTCTGCTCAGCATGTCCCGCTACCCCGTCGAGGAACGCGACGGGGTACTCGTGGCCCACGTCGAACCGGACGGCTGGGACGGCGTACGGGCGCGGCAGCGACACGAGGCCGCACTGAGCCGCGGCCGACTCCACCGCTGACGCGGACCAGCACCCGAGCGGTCGAGGCGCAACAATCCCGCCACACGGGACCCCCACGGGTTCGGCGGCTACGCTGCGTAGATGGCCCCTGTCGCATCCCGCCGCCACCCGGCCGTCCTCGCATGGCTGGGCATCGTCGGACTCGCCGCCGGAGCCGCGCTCGTCATCCTGCTGGCGTTCATCCCGCCCACCAACGACATCAGTGTGATTCGCCAGACGATCAGCCAGTACGGGCTCAGCGACAACAAGGGTGTGTTCAACGTCGCGGTGCTGCTCGTCGCGGCAGGATCGGTGCTCATCCTCGGCACGCTGCGGCAGCAGCGCAGGCTGCCGACCGCGGCGACGGTCTTCGGTGCCGGCTGGGTGCTGGGCCTGCTCGTGATCGTCGCGGTCCCCAAGGCGAACTGGGCTTTGGTCAGCGGGTTCAACGCGGGCGGCACGCTGCACCGGGCCGCGAGCGTCGTCGCCTTCGTCTGCCTGCCGATCGCGGTACTCGCCGCGGCCCGCGCCGCGTTCCCCTGCTCGGCAGGCCGCCGGTCCGCCGTGCGCGTGCTGGCCATCGCCGCGCTCGCGTGGTTCGGCGTCATCCTGGGTGCGGTCGTCATCGCCGCCGTGGCCGACGAGCGGTGGTGGCAACTCATTCCGCTCGGCCTGGTGGAACGCGGCATGGCATTGACGGGCCTCATCGCGCTCGTGACGCTCGCGGTACCCACCCGGGTCATCCGGACGGCACCACCCGTACCGGTGCGGTCCGAAGTCTCATCAGGACAGTAGTGCGCGCTCGAATTCCTTTGTGAGGCCGCAGTTCGACACGGCCGGCCTGCCGACTGGACACGTCGCAATACTGCCCGACGCGGTCGGCCGGCAGCCAGGCGCTGTCCGCCACCGCCCGGGCGGCCCGAGCCAGGTGTCGACCACCGGGTCCCGAATCCTGCCCTGCCCTGCCAACGGAACCAGGTCAGCCGGGACCATACGGTCACCGTGCAACGCACCCATCGGTACCGGACCGGGTCACGCCTCGGTCGAACACCGTCACCGGCCGGCTCCCGGCGACGGCCTCGGCCACGACCGCCGTGCCCCCGAAACGCGTGCCGCCAGCACCGGCAAGCGCACGGCCGTCAGCCTTCCGCATCATTTTCGGGAGCGCGGCGGAGTTCACCGAAGGCGGACAATTCAGCCCGGCAACTCATCCCAGGTCCGCCCGTCCAGCAGCCGACCGCCCGCGTTGCGCGTGCGGCCACCCCACTGCTTGAACAGGAACGGAATCCCCGCGGCCACGCAGCGATCGCGGATATCACGCACCCACTCCGCCGCCATCGGCCGATGATCCGGCCCCGACTCGCCGCCCACGTAGACCCAGTCGAGACCCGTGAGGTCCAGATCCGGCAGCGGGCCCAACAACGGCTGCAGAGACAGGAAACGGACCGCGGCCGGAGTCGCACGCAGGCGGTCCGCCCGCCACACGTACTCATCGCTCTCGATCGTCGTGCCCCACCAGGTGTTGGGCAGCGGTTCCGGCCGGAGCCGCTTGAGCACGGACGCCATCCGGGCGGGTCGTTTGGTCAGCGCGAAGAACCTGTGCTGCGGCGCGCGGGCCATCACGTCGAGCACGTCCGCGACGAAGTCGGTCGGCACGCCGGCATGGAACAGGTCGCTCATCGAGTCGACGAACACCAGCTGCGGCGCCCGCCAGTGCAATGGCACGTCGAGCCGGTCGGGGTGCACGGTGATGCGGAAGCCGGGACCGCTGGAACGCGGATCACCGTCCTGTTGGTACCCAGGATTGCCCATTGCCTTGAGACGCTTGGCGAATCCCAGTGCGTAGCAGTGGTCGCAGCCTGGGCTGATGATGTCGCAGCCGGTGGTGGGATTCCACGTCCTCGACTCGATCTGCCCGTCCTGCCCGCGTCCGATCGCTGGTCGACCAGCGTGCCGTGGGCGATCCCACCGAGTCACGACGCCAGGATTCGGGCCTTCTCGGTGGTGAACTCCTCGTCGGTCAGCAAGCCGCTGGACCGCATCTCGCCGAGTTCCCTGATCCGGGCCAGTCGATCGTCCGGCGCGGCGGTCTGCTGCTGCGCCTGGACCTGCGCGGCCGTCTGGTCGACCAGCGCCTGTTGCTGGTCGGCGGCCACCTGGTCCTGCTCGGCCGCGCGGCGCGTGGCGCGGCGCGACGTGCCACCGGCCACCGCGGAGGCGGTACCCGCGATGACTGCCGTGCGGGCCACGGTGCCCAGCAGGCCGGGCCGTCCCATCCGTCGGCGCATGGCTGTCCCCCTACTCGTCGTCGAGTGCGGCGATCGCGCGCACCACGGTGTCGCGGGGAATCCGTTCCTGCGCGACCAGGCGTCCGTGCGACGCCCGCACCGCCGAGGCCAGGCGACCGGCCCACGTGTTCTCCCACACGATCACCAGCGCCGAGGTGCCGGGTTCGAGGTCGCCTGCGATCTCCGTCAGGTCCTCGTCGCTGAGCAGGTCGAAATGGTCGCTGTTGAGCCGTTCGAACTCGCGCGCGACGTCGGCGTCCTCGACTTCGACGTACGACACGGAGTCGTCGGTCTCCTTGCGCACGAACGCCAGGTCGATGATGTGCACGGTCCCGCTGTCGTTCAGTTCGGTCAGCGCAGGCGCCACGTCGCCGGTGAAGTCGTGGCTGTCGAACACGATCACCGCGACGTCGACCGGCCCGATCGCTTCCGCGTCGAGAACTGTCGGCATGGAGGCCTCCAGGGGCTGGCTGTGGCCGGCGGGCCATCCGACTCTACGTCCGCGCGTTCGACGGCGCTGGGTGAGCGGAGACGGGCTGGGTTGGGCCGGGTCGCAGTCCCGAAGCCCGAGAGAGCGGGGAGAAACCGCGCCGGTGCGGGCGGTCGGCCGGGCGCTGACGCGTCGCTGCGCCAGAACCCACCTGGGGCGGATTCCCCATGACACCACCACACTGGCGTCAAGACCGACTTCGTGCGAGCGAGCGGTTCCGGTGAACCGCTTGGGTCCGCGCGGGCGATTCCACCGCTGCCGGTGAACCGCTCGGGGTCGCGTGGGCGATTCCACCACTGCCGGTGAACCGCTCGGCGTCGCGTAGGCGATTCCACCGCTGCCGGTGAACCGCTCGGCGTCGCGTAGGCGATTCCACCGCTACCGGTGAACCGCTCGGCGTCGCGTAGGCGATTCCACCGCTACCGGTGAACCGCTCGGCGTCGCGTAGGCGATTCCACCGCTACCGGTGAACCGCTCGGCGTCGCGTAGGCGATTCCACCGCTACCGGTGAACCGCTCGGCGTCGCGTAGGCGATTCCACCGCTACCGGTGAACCGCTCGGCGTCGCGTGGGCGGTTCCGCTTGGCTTGCGGCCGGCGGTTTCGGGGTGGAGTTGGTGCCGGGGAGTCCCGCGCCGCGTGCGTTCTGCCGGCGGCTGCCGGTCCGGGTAGCGCTGCCGCGGCAAACCTGGCCTGTCCATGCCAGTGGTACGAGCCAGGCGAGTGGCGTCGGCTGCGATGCTGGTGGGCATGCGCACTCAGTCTTCGAGGACGTGGGCCGCTGTCGCCCGTCTCGGTCAGCTCCAGTGGTTGTTCGGCAACCTGTACGAGGCCGTGGTCGACGTACCGCGGCTGCTGGCTGACGCGCGGCCCGACCGGGAGCCGCGACTGCTCGGCGCGGGCAGCCCACTGCGTTATTACCTGCCGGCCGCGCCCGTCACCCTGGCAGCCACCGCCGCCACGCTGGTGGACAGCTGGCGATCCGGCGGCGATCGGCATGCGATCACCACCGCGGCCGCGAGCACTGCCGCCGCAGCCGGGTTGACGGCGTATCTGGTGCGGACCGTCAACCTCCGCTTGCTGCACGATGCGACTCCGCTGGACCCGGCCGAGCGCCGAGCGTTGATCGCGACCTGGCATCGAGGCAACCTGGCCCGCCTGTCCGTGCTCGCCGTCGCCGCGTGGGCACTACGCAGGGCCACCGCGCAGCGGGCTCAGGAATGAGCTGGTCAGCCTGCCCGTTGCACCTGAGATGGACGATCCGACCGACCTCATCGCGGCCGCCAGGGCCGATGCCCTGCGGTTGGTCGAGGCGTTGACGCACCGGCAGGACGCTATCGTCGAGGCTTCCGCCTTCACCACCAACGACGACGAGCACGACCCGGAAGGCGCGACCATCGCGTTCGAACGCGCTCAGGTGCAGGACATGCTCGCCCAGGCCCGCGTCGAGCTGGCCGATCTCGACCGGGCCGCCGAGCGGGTGCGGACGGGCGTCTACACGGTGTGCGAGCACTGTGGCGGGCCGATCGCCCTGGAGCGCCTCGCCGCCCGGCCATCGGCCCGCACCTGCATCACGTGCGCTCGCTGACCCTCACCGCTGCGGTTGCGGTTCCTTCGGTTCGGCGGGTGCTGACGCCGATTCGGGCTCGATGTGCGGCAGGATCCGGTCCAGCCAGGCGGGCAGCCACCAGTTGCGGTCGCCGAGCAGGAACATCGCGCTCGGCACGATGACCAGCCGGATCAGCGTGGCGTCGATGAGCACGCTGACGCCCAGCCCCAGCGCCAGCATCTTGATGACGACATCGGACGACGCCAGGAACGCGAAGAACACACAGATCATGATCAACGCCGCCGAGGTGATGACCCGCGCGGTGACCGCGAGGCCCGTCGCGACGCTGCCGTGGTTGTCCCTGCTGGCCAGCCACGCCTCGCGCACCCGGGACAGCAGGAAGACCTCGTAGTCCATCGACAGCCCGAACACGATGGCGAACATGATCATCGGCACGTAGGACTCGATGGGTACCGGTTCGTCGACGCCGAACAGCGAGCCGAGCCAGCCCCACTGGAAGACCGCGACGATCACGCCGTACGCCGCCGCGATCGACAACAGGTTCAGTACCGCCGCCTTGATCGCCAGGATCGGGCTGCGGAACGTCAACAGCAGGATCAGGAACGCCACCCCGACCACGATCGGCGATGATCTCGGGCAGCCGTGCGGACACGATGTCGCGGAAGTCCAGCTGCCCGGCCGTCATCCCGGTGACGAAGCTCTGCGCACCGGTGCCGGCGATCACCGGCGGGATCGTCTGCTCGCGCAGGACGTGCAGCAGGTCGTCGGTCGCGGCGTCCTGCGGCCCGGTGGTCGGCGTGACCGTCGAGACCAGCAGCGCGTTGTCCTGGGTGGGCGTGGCCGGAGTCGCGGACGCGACGCCGTGGGTGCCCGCCAGTGCGTGCTGCAGGTTGGTGCCGAGGTCGTTTCGCTGGGTCGAACCGGCCGACGCAGGCGGCTCGACGACCACGGTGAACTGGCCGTTCGCGCCCACACCGAAGCCGGAGCTGATGGCGTCGTACGCCAGCCGGGTCGTGCTCCCTGCCGGATCGGCACCCTCGTCGACATGCCCCAGCTGCAACGACAGCGTCGGGATCGCCAGGATCAGCGCGATCAGCGCGGCACCGCACAGATAGCGCCACGGGTGCCGTTCGAGCATCCGGGCGTAGCGCCGCCAGGCACCGGCCGAGCCGTCGGTGGACTCCTCGGCGACCGGCCGCCGCACGTGGAACTTGTCCATCCGCCGCCCCGCCAGGCCGAGCAGCGCGGGCACCAGCGTGATCGCGGCGACGGCGGCGACCACCACACCGATGGACGCGGCGAGCCCGAGCTTGCCGATGAAGCTCACCCCTACGGCGAACAGCCCGAGCAGGGCGATGACGACGGTGGTGGCCGCGACCAGCACCGAGCGGCCACTGGTCGCGATCGTCTCGCCCGCCGCCGCGATCGGATCGGCCCCGTTGATCAGCTGTTGCCGATGCCGGGTGGTGAGGAAGACCGCATAGTCGATGCCCACTCCCAGGCCGATCATGATGGCCAGCGTGGGCGACGCCGTCGCGAACGTGATCTGACTGGCCAGCAGGCCCAGCCCGGCCAGTGCCGTCGCGACGCCGACGATCGAGGTGACGATCGGCAGCAGCGCACCGAACACACTGCCGAATGCCAGCAGCAGCACGATGATCGCGATGATGATCCCGATCAGCTCGGACTTGAGATCACCGCCGGACGGCTCGGCAGCCGTGCCGAGGTTGCCGGTGTAGTCGACAGCGACGCCTGCCGACCGCACGCCGTCGGTCGCGTGATCGATGCCGTCGACCAGGCTGGTGCCGATCGTCGCCGGATTGCCGTCGAACCGGATCGTGGCATAGGCCACGCGCCCGTTGGGGGCGGTCGTGGCGGCGGTGAGCGGATCGGACACGGACACCACGTGCGGCACGTGCCGGACCTGGTCCACACCGTTCTCGATCGCGGTGCGCTGCGCGGACAACTGCGCCGAATCCGTCGTGAAGACCAGTCGAGCGGTATCCGCGCCTGGCGCGATGCCGTGCTGCGACAACAGGGTGCTGCCCTGGCCGGACTCCGTGGTGGACAGACTGAAGTCGTCGGTGAACGTGCCACCGACGGCGCTGTTGGCGACCGTCGCGCCGATCAGGACCGCGAGCCAGATCAGGATCACCGGCCACGGGTTGCGGGCGCACCAGCCGCCGATGCGGGCCAGCCGGCCGCGCGCCGGACTCCTCACCCCGGGCTGCCTGTGCGTCATGCCCGAGCCGGGACGTCGACGTGGTCGTGAGCACCCGTCATCGCAGAGACCTCCCCCGTCGGTGTCGTCGGAGGATGGCATCGGCGGTGGCGTACCAGGTCACCCACGCGAGGTGAGGTGACCGAACTCCAGTCATTGTGACAGTCACCTTCATGGTGATAGCTTGCCTCAATATGAGGGACACTCGCTGGTTGGCGTTGGCAGCACTCAACCTGGCGGTGCTGGCGGTCGGCATCGACGGGACGGTGCTGACCGTCGCGCTGCCGACGCTGGCCGGCGCGCTGCACGCGTCCGAGTCGGACCTGCAGTGGTTCACCTCGGGCTATCTCCTGGCGGTGGCCGCGGCGATGCTGCCGGCGGGTCTGCTCGGTGACCGCTACGGCCGCCGGACGGTGCTGGTCGGGTCGCTCGCCCTGTTCGCGATCGGCTCGGCCACGTGCGCGTTCGCGCCCTCCGCCGCCGCGTTCGCCGCCGCGCGGATGGTGGTCGGCGTGGCGGGGGCGGGCGTGATCGTGATGTCGCTGGCGTCGATCACGGTGCTGTTCGACGAGCAGGAGCGACCGAAGGCGATCGGCGTGTGGTCGGCGGCGAACTTCCTGGCCACGCCCGCCGGGCCGCTGCTGGGCGGCTGGCTGCTCTCGCACTACTGGTGGGGCTGGGTGTTCCTGCTCAACGTGCCGGTGGCGGCGATCGGGCTGGCCACGGCCGCGCTACTGGTGCCGCAGTACCGCACCGCCCGGCGGCCTGCCGTGGACTGGGTGGGCATCGTCCTGTCGACCGTCGCCGCGGTCGCCGTCACCTTCGGTCTGATCAGTGCGGGTGGGCACGGGTGGACGTCGCCGGCCACGGTGGCGCCCCTGCTGGCCGGCGTCGTCCTGCTGCTCTGGTTCTGCCGCTACGAAGCGCGGGTGGCCAGGCAGCCGTTGGTCGATCCCGCGCTGTTCAGGTCCCGCTCCTACACCTGGGGTGTGCTGCTGGTGGCGATCGCCATCCTGGCCATGATCGGTGTGCTGTTCCTGATGCCGCAGTACTTCCAGGGCGTGCTCGGCACCGACGCGTTCGGCTCGGGCGTGCGGCTGCTGCCGCTGATCGGCGGGCTGGTGCTCGGTGCCGTGCCGGCCAATGTCGTGGCACGCAGGCTGGGCGTGCAGCTCACGGTGGCCGGCGGGTTCACCCTGCTGGTCGCCGGGATCGCGGTCGGTGCCACGACGACGGCCACGTCCGGGACGGGGTTCATCGCGGTGTGGCTGGGCGTGACCGGCGCGGGCATGGGGCTCGCCCTCGCCACGGCGTCGGCCACGGCGCTGGCGGTGCTGACCGAGGAGCAGGGCGGCATCGGCTCGGCGGTGCTGCAGGCCGTGAACAAGATCGGCGGGCCGCTCGGCGCGGCCGTGCTGGGCAGCGTCCAGCTGACGGTCTACCGGAGCCACCTCGACCTGGCGGGACTGCCCCGACCGGCCGCGGCGGCGGCCCGGGCGAGCGTCTTCGGCGGCGTCGCGGTCGCCGGTTCGACGCCGCTGCTGACGAACGTGCGGTCGGCGTTCGTAGCCGGGCTGGACGTGGCCCTCGTCGTGTCGCTGGGCGTCGCCGTGGTGGGCCTCGCGCTAGCGTTGGTGTTCCTGCCCCACCGGAGCCGGTCGGGCGGTCCGCCGCGAGAGGAGCTCGACAGTGCCGCCAGCGCAGCAGTCCGGTGACACTCCGGGAACGGGCCTGCGGGAGCGGCGGCGGGCGAAGGTGCGCCAGGAGATCTACCGGACCGCGATGCGGCTGTTCGGCGAGCAGGGCTACGACGAGACGACGGTGCAGCAGATCGCGGAGGGAGCCGTCATCTCGGAGAGCACGTTCTACCGCTACTTCCCCACCAAGGCCGACGTCGTGATGGCCGACGAGCTCGACCCGCTGTTCGTGTCGACCTTCCGCGCCCAACCCGCGCAACAGACGTCCCTGGAGGCCTTCCGGGCGTCGATGCGATCGGTCCTGTCGACCATGTCGGCGGAGGACATGGTCCGGCAACGGGAGCGGTTCGCGCTGATCCAGTCGGTGCCCGACCTGCGCGCGCAGATGCTGGACCAATTCGTCGGCGGCATCGACCTGCTGGCCGACGAAGTCGCGCTGCGCACCGGCCGCCCGGCCACCGACACCGAGGTACGCGCATTCGCGGGCGCCATCGTCGGCGCCAGCATCGCGGCCATGTTCTCCACCGACTGGCAACGCGCCGACCTCGCGACCCTGCTGGACGCCACGTGCTCGGCACTGCCGAACAGCCTCACCCTCTGACCCGCGAGCCGGCCGCAAGCCGCGGCGGTGACGCCCGGACCGGCACGTCGAAAGCCGGCCCGCTCCCGGCGTCCCGGGTAACCGGGGAACACCGCGCGTGAGGCATTTCGGAGCCGCGGCCGAGCCATTCGCCGAATCCCGAGCGATGCCAGAATCGGAGCGCCTGCGGTCTGGCGCAGACATTCGGCATCATTTCCTTGCGTGATAGCGCAGTCCAGAACCTGTCGGTAGCAGCAGCTAGGCCACTCGGATGGGTGGCGCTGGCGACTCGGTGACGTACGTTGCCGCCGTTATCGGCGCGTTCCTAAAATCGCTGCGGGATGTCCCCGAAATCATTTCTCAACCGTGGGAATGAGGACACAATGCAACGAAGAACCGCGGGCGCACTGCTGCGCTCGTTGTCCGTCGTGGGTGCCGGGCTCGCCGTGACCGCGTTGGCCGTCGGCGTGTCCACGCCGGCCGCCGCGGCTGCGGGCGATCCGTCGACGCTGATCAAGTCGGCGCAGGATGTGACCCATCCCGGCGCGAACCCCGTCGGTCACGCCGACACGCTGAACTGGGTCCTCAGCTACGCGGACAACGGGCCGGCGGGCGCCTCGGCCGCCGCCATCACCGACCCCATCGACGCCGCCGGCACCAACCAGACCTACGTGCCCGGGTCGCTGCGCGTGCCACCAGGGTGGACGCCATCCTGGTCGACCGACGGCACGACGTTCCAGCACACCGATCCCGGTACCGGCACCGTCGCCGTGCAGGCCACCAACCCGACCGCGCGACAGGGCGGTACGAACCTGGGCAACCTGCTGCTCGCCCCCGTCCAGCCCACGCCGACCGCGACCGGTGGCGACGGCTTCACCCCGATCGTGCACCGCACCACCGCGGGCGAGGTCGAGGCCTGGAACATCTACCACCACCTGGGCGCCGCCGCACCCAAGGTGGTCTGCTCGGACCTCACCACCGGCTCGCCCTGCACAGGCGGACCGTGGCCACGGCCGATCAACACCGCTGTGGGCCCACTGGGCGCCGGAGCGACCGGTGACATCGCGAGCACCCTGACCCCGCAGTACGTGCAGGACCCGACCCGGCCGGGCGTCGTCTACTACGCGGCCATCACCGCGACGTCAATCGGCGTCGGCTGCCTGGACATGGACGCGCAGGCCAACTGCGGCTACGTGCCGCTGGCGACCGGTGGCCCCGCCACCCTCGCGGGCTTCGTGACGACCGGCGGTGACCTCTACGGGGTGGCAGGCGACGGCAGGGTGCTGTGCATGACCATCTCGTCCCGCACCCCGTGCGCGAACGAACCGTACGCCGCGATCGTCCCCGGCAACGCCATCGGCGCCGGCGGCAACTTCATGGGCTCGCTGACCGTCGCCGCGGGCAAGGTGTTCGCCTCGTCGTCCCAGGGCGGCGGCACGGCGCCGGTGCTCGGCTGCTTCGACCCGACGACGCAGGCCGCGTGCACCGGTTGGACCACACCGAAGCCGGTCGGTCCGGGCGGCTCGTCGACGTTCAATGCCTACACGGCGTTCGACACGTCCGGCAACGCCGTGGGTGCCTGCGCGACGACCGTCGGCAGCCCGAACTCGGTGAGCACCTGCTACGCCCTGGACGGCTCGGCGATCACGGCACCCACCGTGTTCAACTCGCTGCCGAGCGAGAACGTGTGGAACGCCGAGACGGCCAGCGCACCCGACGGCGACCTGCAAAGCTACTTCGGCATCTGGGGTGCGGTCGGCGGAGCAACGGTCTGCTGGGACTGGACGACGCGCGGCCGCGTGCCCCGGATTCCCGGTACCGAGCACCCATCCGACGGTCAACGGCGGTGCCACCCGGGACTACGGTTACTCCTACGACACCACGACACAGTGCCTGTTCGGGCTCGGTGACGCGGGCTTCCTGTTCTCCGAGGACCCGACCACCGGTGCCTCGCCGTGCATCCACAGTGGAGCTTCGGTGAATCTGTCTCCGTCGTCGTTCTACTGTGATGGTGCCACCAACCACATCCAGGCCTATCAGGACGCCACGCTGGAGGGCATGAACCTGGCCGATGTCGACCTCGCCGCGTCCACCACCGACGTGACCGACGCGGACGGCACCGAGATCGCCGCCCCGGCGTTCGCGCCGGACGGCACGATCGACCTGTCCGGCATCTCCCCCGTGACGCATCCGAGCATCGATGTGTCGGTACATCTGGTGCTGCGCAACAGCAACGACTTCACTGCCGGCAACCAGCCGCATGTCGTGGTGTCCTACGTCGGTGACCCGCCGCAGGTGTGCTTCCAGACCACGGTCGCGGCCGCCTGCACTGTCACCGGCGTGACCGACACCGCGAATGGCACCGACGCGACAGGCACGTTCACGTCCAACACGGTGCGACTCGCGGTCGCGCCGGGCACCGCCTGCGCGCCGCACGTGACCGTGAACAAGGAGATCTGCGCGTCCACCGACAACGTCGACTGCGGGCCGGGTGGTGCGGGCCCGTGGGTGAAACAGACGCCGGTCGGCCTGCTCGGGTTGCTGCTGGCGCACCCGCGCTGGCGGATCACGGTCACCAACACCGGTCAGGGGGCCGCGTCGGGCGTCCGGCTCAACGACTCGGTCGAGCCGTCGTGCGTGACCGCGGCGGGCACATTCGATCTCGCGCCGGGAGCCGGTAAACAGGTCTTCTGCTCGACGTCGATCCTGGTGTCGCTGCTGCCGTTGACCAACACCGCGTCGGCGACGTTCCTGCCGGCCAATTCGCCGCCGGGCACCAGCCCGACCACCACGGCGAGTTCGTCCGCGGTCGCCTGCTCGCTGCTGTGCCTGCTGCGTAACTGACGGACACCGTGTGAGAGGCCACGTTGCCGTGGGGCTGTCCCCTCGGCAACGTGGCCTGCCGCTGTGCGTTGGTCGGTCGGGAGGTGCTAACACCATCGGACAGGGTGTACCGGGCGCCGGTGGTCGCGATAGCGTCTCGGGACGCCCCATGGCTGGTCGGCGCCCTGTTCTCCGCCTGTGTACCCCGCCAGGACCGCGGTGCGTCCTGCCGCGGCCGGACGCCATGTCCGCTGCACCACGTTGGTTCGTAGTAATACCAACGTCCAATGGCAGCTACGACTCGTTCCCGGACACCATTGTTGGCATGGCACTCGCTGGGATCACCCAGTCAGCGCCTGGCCGCGACAGGATGCTCGCTCTGTCGCCCCAGCGTTCCGCGGCGGCACGGGAGATCGTGCCGGCAGGTAGCGGCACCGAACGAATCGGAGAGGACAACGTCATGCACGGCTTCGTCAAGGGAATCATGGTGGCCGCCTGCGCGGGGACGGCGGCTGTGACGATCGCGGCTTGCGGTTCGACCCCGCAGGAGACGCCGACCGCGAACACCTCGCAGCTCCAGACCTCCAGCGCCACGACCCCGACCACACCCACGACCAGCACCACGTCCACGACCACGCCGACGACATCACCGACGACATCGCCGACCACCCGGCGCGACCTCGATGACAACGACGCCAACGACGACCGCGGCGGCGCCAGCGGCTTCGACAACGACCCCGACGACAACGACGCCAATGACGACCGTGGGGGCGACCGCGGTGGCGACGACGACGGCGACCGGGACCGTGGTGGCGACCACGACGAGGTCGCCCGGTCCGGCGCCATCGGCCAGGTCGCGCCCGCGACCATCTCGGGCCGGGAACTGAACGCCACCTTCGTGTGCAACGGTCGCGCGGTGACGATCAGCGGCAGCGACGCGAAGATCACGCTGACCGGTTCGTGCGCGTCGGTGTCCATCACCGGTTCGGACGACAAGGTCGCCATCGCAGGCGCCGGCACGGTCACGGTCGCCGGCCGCGACAACCACGTCACGTGGCAGAACGGCACCGCCCCGGTCGTGCACGACACGGGCGTGGACAACACCGTCAGCCACGTCTGATCCCACCGAAGCTCACCCGGCACCGCGTCATCGGCAGCGATGGCGCGGTGCCGGCGTTTTCGTTGGTTGACCGGATAATGACGCGACCGGTGCGCCAGGACCCCGGCATGATGCGGTCATGATGGGTTGGCCGAACGAGGCGAGCGCCGGGATTCCGCCGCCGCCGTTGGTGCTCGCGTGGCTGACACTCGGCCTGCTGGCGACCGACCGGATTCCGCTCTGGGCGGCACACTGGCTCGTCGCCGGATACGACGGCGATGCGCTCGCCGAACTCGCCGGCCTGCACCGTGACGACGGCCAGGAGATCCGCGACCTGCTCGGGCGCGCACTCGCCGAGTGCGGCGCCACGGAGATCGACATACGCGCTGCCGCCGCGACCGCGTTCGATGCGATCGCCGCGCTCCAGGTGGCCGGCCGAGTCCGTGAGCGCTGGGTGGTCGACATGGTCGCGGGCATCGTTCACCCCGACTACGAAGACTCGGTCATCGCGCTGCCGCTCGGCAGGCTGGCCGGCGTCGACGACGAGTGGGACGGCGGATGGGGTCGCGATGAGGAAACGCTGCGTGAGGAGGTCCGGCAGGCCTGCGCCGAGCAGCGAAGCGACTCACCATGAGCGCCTGTCGCCGTCACGGAGAGGGATACGCGCTGCCGCCGCGACCGCGTTCGATGCGATCGCCGCGCTCCAGGTGGCCGGCCGGGTTCGGTGGGCGCCGGGTGGTCGACATGGCCCCGGCATCGTGCCACCCGACCAGGACGACTCGATCATCGCGCTGCCGCTCGGCCGCGCGGCCGATTGGTCGGCCGCGACGAGTCGATCGGATCGCCTCAGTACGAGCGCGGCAGGTGCAGAGTGTGCTGGGCGACGTAGTTGAGGATCATCTCGCGGTTCACCGGTGCGATGCGCAGCAGCCGTGCGATGCCCCACAGCGGGACGAGGCCGTACTCGCTGGACAGGCCGTTGCCGCCGTGTGTCTGGATGGCCGCGTCGACGGCCGCCTGCGCTGCCTCGGCGGCGGCGTACTTGGCCATGTTGGACGCCTCGCCTGCCGGTTCGCCGTGGTCGTGCAGCCAGGCGGCCCGAGCCGTCATGAGCGCCGCCAGTTCCACCTCGATCGCCGCCTTCGCCAACGGGTGCGACACGCCCTGGTGCGTCCCGATGGGCGCGTCCCACACCTTCCTGGTGCTCGCGTACGAAGCGGCCCTGCGCAGGGCGTACCTGCCGACGCCGACGCAGACCGCCGCCCCGGTGATCCGCTCCGGGTTGAGGCCGTGGAAGACCTGCTCGAACCCTTGGTGCTCCTCGCCGACCAGTTGGTCCGCACCTACCCGCACGTCGTCGAAGAACAGGGTGAACTGCCGCTCCGGCACAGCCGCGGCGACCGGCAGCGGTGTCGCGGTCAGGCCGGGCGCGTCGGTGGGCACCAGGAACAGCGACAGCAGTGCGTGTCCGGTGGACTCGTCCGTGCCGGTGCGCGCGACGAGAAGGATCGCGTCCGCGTCGTCGACGCCGGAGATGTAGTACTTGGTGCCGTTGAGCAGCCAGTCCGAACCGTCGCGGGTCGCCGTGGTGGCCAGCTTGTGGGTGTTGGAACCGGCGTCCGGCTCGGTGATCGCGAAGACCACCTTGCTCTGGCCGGCCGCCATCGGGGGCAGCCACGTCCGCTGCTGCTGCGCCGTGCCGTACCGGCGCAGCACCTCGGCGGAGATCGCACTGGACACCAGCAGCAGGAGCAGCGGGCAGCCCTCCGCCGCCGTCGCCTCGCAGACGACGGCCAACTCGCTCAGGCCGCCACCGCCACCACCGAACTCCTCGGGCACGTTGACGCCGATGAAGCCTTGTTTGCCCAACGCCCGCCACAACTCGCCGGTGGGCAGGCCTTGTTCGGCGTGCTCGGCGTAGTACGCGCCGCCGAACGAGCGCGTGACCGCCATGACGGCGTCGCGCAGTGCGGTGTGCTCGACGTTGCTGGTGAAGTCCATCGTGGACGACCTCCTCAGTCGGTCCCGGTGCTGAAGAGCACCGCTTCGGCGCAAGCGCACATCAGGTCGGCGAGTTGCTCGGCGGGCAGGCCGCTGGCGTAGAACAGCGTGGACTGGATCGCGCCGATGGCCGCGTGCGCGAGTGCCCGCAGTTCGGTGTCTCCGCGATCGGGCCGCAGCACCGTCAGCACGTGCACCCATTCCTCGATGTACATGCGTTGCTTGCGGCGCAGCCGATGGGCATCGGCATCGGGCAGGTTGGTGATCTCGTTGTGGTAGACCTGCGCCAGTGTCCGATCGGTGAGCACGAACTGGACCTGCGCCCGGACCAGCCTGCGCAGCGCCTGCCGGGGCTCGACGCCTGACGTGACGATCTCGGCCGCATCCCGGGCCAGGTCGTCGATGACGTGGTCGAACATCGCCACGAGCACCGCGGACTTGCCTTCGAAGTGCCGGTAGATCGCCGACCCGGTGACGCCGGCCGCGGCACCGATGTCGGCCATCCCGACGTCGTGATAGCCCCGCTCGGCAACGAGTTCCGCTGCCGCGTCGAGAATCCGCTGCCTGCGCTCGGGGTCACGCCGCCGTGGCCGGTCCACGGCCGCGTCAGCCACCGTCGCCGCCCAGCAGCTCGACGGGCACGTCGACCGACCGCGACCTCAGATACTCCCCCAGGCCCTTGGCCTGCGGGTCCGGCCGGGTCGACGACGCGACGCCCTCGCCGAGCAGCCCGACGATCACGAAGTTCAGCGCGTGCAGCCGGGGCAGGCCGAACCGCCGGACCTCCAGCTCGGCCGCTTCGGGCAGCAGTGCCCGCAACCGGTCGACGGTCAGGTAAGCGCGCAGCCAGTCATAGGCGGCCGGCTCGCGTGTCCAGACGCCGACGTTGGCGTTGCCGCCCTTGTCGCCGGAGCGCGCACCGCACAGCGTGCCCAGCGGGACCCGCCTGGTCGGGCCGGCTCCCAGGTCGCCACCGGCGACGGGTGTCGTGGTGTGCCGAAGTGGGCCGGTCGGCGTCGGCGGAACCGACACGACGGCGCCGTGCGGCTGGATGACGCGATGGCCGACCACCTCGGCCGGGACGAGCGTCGGCCAGTAGACCCCGTACGCGCTCTCCGGCGTGGGTGGCGTGGTCGTGTGGAAGCCCGCGTAGCCGCCGAGCGCCAGTTCCATGGTGGCGTTGGAGAAGCGGCGGCCTACCTTGCGGCGGTCCGGGTCCTTGACCGTGACGCGCAGGTGCGCGGTCGCCCGGTCGTTGCTGGGCGCGTCCGGCGTGTCGAAGGACAGCAGCCGCACGTCGACGTCCGCGAACTGCTCGCGGCCGCCGAGGATCTCGAACAGCTCCTGCTCCGCCCAGGCCGCTTTCGCCTCGATGTCCAGCCCGGTCAGCACGAGGGTCATCGTGTTGCGGTAGCCACCGAGGAAGTTCATCGCGACCTTCGTGGTGGCCGGCGGCGGGCTGCCCTTCGTACCCGACACCCGGACCCGGTCCGGGCCGTCCTGGTCGAGGACGATCGTGTCGAAATGCGTCACGACGTCCGGGTTGGCGTAGGCGGGCTCGGCGATCTCGTACAGCAGCTGCGCGGTGACCGTGCCGACCGAGACCAGGCCGCCGGTGTCGTCGTGCTTGGTGATCACGCTGCTGCCGTCGTGCGCGACCTCGGCGATCGGGAAACCGGGATAGCGGCGGTCGCGGATCTCGTCCAGGAACGAGTAGTTGCCACCAGTGGCCTGCGGGCCGCATTCGATGACGTGCCCTGCGACGACCGCACCCGCCAGCTGGTCGAAGTCGTCGCGACTCCAGCCGTGCCACCACGCGGCCGGGCCGACGACCAGTGACGCATCGGTGACCCGGGGGCAGACCACGATGTCGGCACCGGCGTCGAGCCCGGCCGCGATGCCCCACCCACCCAGGTAGGCGTTGGCGGTCACCGGTTTGCCCGCGAGCGGCGGCTCCGGTGTCCAGATGGGCCAGCGACTGACCGTCGGCGAGCAGCGAGTCCAGGCCGGGCAGCAGGTCGTCGCCGGTGACGTAGGCGATCTTCGGGTGCAGGCCCAGCCGCTCGGCCAGCTCGTGCAGCCGTTCGGCGAGGCCTGCCGGGTTCAGGCCGCCCGCGTTGTTGACGATCTTGATACCGCGGTCCAGGCACGTGCCGAGCACCTGCTCCAGCTGGCCGAGCACCGAGCGCGCGTAGCCCGCCGACGGGTCCTTCTGCTGGGCTTTCCAGAGGATGAGCATGGTCAGCTCGGCGAGGTAGTCGCCGGTCAGCACGTCGATCGGGCCGCCGTCGACCATCTCGCGGGTCGCCGCGTCGCGGTCGCCGTAGAAGCCCGACGAGTTGCCGATGCGCACGGCGCGCCGTGGTGTGTCCGTCATGCCGACTCCCGTTTCCGGCCAGGCCCGGCGGCCCCGGCGAATGCCTGCGCGATCGCGATCCAGGCGTTCGCGGTGGATCCGCTGACGGTCAGGCCGGTGTCGTCGCGGTGTCGTCGCTGCGTCACGACGAGGCAGAAGTCCAGGGCTGTCCCGCTCACGCGGTCGGTCGCGTCATCGGGGCCCCAGTGCCACAGGTCGCCGTGCGGCCCGGCCAGTTCGACGCGGATCGGTTCGGTGGGTACCGGCTGGTCGTTGACGGCGAAGCTGTAGGGCAGGGCACGGATACCGATGTGCGCGACGTGCCGCAGCCTGTCGGTCGGGATGCGGTGCACACCCACGGCGTCGGCGATGTCCTGGCCGTGCGCCCAGGTCTCCATCAGCCGCGCGGTGATCGATGAGGCGACGCCCATGTCCGGCCCGTACCACGGCAGCCGTGTGCCCGGATCGGCCGCCGTGTAGGCGTCGACGAGGTCTGTGCGGGCTGGTGCGCAGCCAGTCGAGCAGTTGCGCGCCGGTCAGGTGCCGGTGGTCCGCGGCGATCCGGTCGGGGAAGTCGGCGCCGTCGGCCACCAGCGCCGCTGCCTCGCGGCGGAACCGCTCAGGATCCACAATGGACAGCAGCGTCGCCTCGTCGAAGTAGGCCAGGTGGCTGGCCTGGTCGGCGATGGTCCAGCCTGCCGCTGGTGTCGGCAGCAGCCATTGGTCCGGGGTCAACGCAGCCAGGATGCCCAGGACCACCTCGGACTCGGCGACGAGGTCGTCGCGCAGCGGGCGCAGGTCGGTGGCCATCAGCGGCCCGTCCAGACCGGCGGGCGCTTGTCG
Organism: Candidatus Melainabacteria bacterium; assembly: GCA_963780635.1. Classification (GTDB taxonomy): domain Bacteria; phylum Actinomycetota; class Actinomycetes; order Mycobacteriales; family Pseudonocardiaceae; genus DATEPR01. The sequence continues at coordinate 26,093 of CAWACW010000010.1, read as the reverse complement.
CGGAACGCGGCGGGGCCCTCCTGCGCGTCGGCGCTGAGGTAGACCGGCGCCCAGACGCGTTCCGCCTCGGCGTAGGCCTCGGCGAGCGGCAGGTGCGCCGACAGGTAGGCGGTGCGCTTGGCCGCCGCCACCGACAGCGGCGCGTTCGCGGCGATCCGCTCGGCCAGGGCCTGGACCGTGGGTACCAGCTCCGCGTCCGGCACGACCTCGTTGACCAAGCCGACCTCGTAGGCACGGGCGGCGCTGATCGGGTCGCCGGTGAGCAGGATCTGCATCGCGATCCGGGGCGGCACCAGCCAGGACAGCGGCGCCGCCCACGGGGCTCCCCTGCCGACCTTGGCCTCGGTGATGGCGAACCGTGCCGACTCGGCCGCAACGCACAGGTCGCAGTTCTGCGCGAGCAGGAAGCCCGCCCGCGTAGGCGACGCCGTTGACCGCCGCGATCGTCGGCTTGGTGATCTCGATGTTGCGGCCGAACTGCGGCAGGAAGTCCGGCGGCGGGATCGTCAGCGAGCTGTCCGCCATCTCCTTGAGGTCGCCACCCGCGCAGAACGCGCGGTCCCCCGCACCGGTCAGCACCAGTACCTTGGCGTCACCGTCGGCGTTGAACCGGTGGACGCCCTCGAACAGGCCCTCCCGCACGGCCTTGCTCAGCGCGTTGCGCGCTTCGGGGCGATCGATGGTCAGCCACGCCACGCCGCGCACGACCTCGTACCGGACCGGGTCACTCACTCGACTCCTCCTCGTCCAGCACGGCGAGCACCGACGCCGCTGTCCACCTGCGCGCCGACGGCGACGGGCAGTTCCGTGACGATGCCGCGAGCCGGGGCGTGGATCGTGTGCTCCATCTTCATCGCCTCGATGGCCAGGATCGACGCACCCGCCTCGACGAGGTCGCCGACGGCGATGTCGACCCGGACCACGGTGCCCGGCATCGGCGCGAGCAGCGAACCGGCCTGCGCCGAGGCCGACGGGTCAGGAAAGCGGTCGACCTCGACCAGCGCGGTGTGCCCCAGTGGACTGTCCACGTAGGACGTGTCGCCGATCCTCGTCACCGCGATGCGCCTTCGCGTACCCCGCGATCTCCAGATCGACCTCGGCCGGGGAGTCGCGCTGTGCAGCAGGACGTCGGCCAGCTCGATGCCCTCGACCTCGGCGGACACGCCGTCCCGGCCGATGCGGTAGCTGACGCCGATGCCGCGGCCGTCCAGCTCGTAGGTCGCGCGCTGCGGGGCGCTGGGGTTGTTGCGCCAGCCCGAGGGCAGCGTGGCCAGTACGGGGCTGCCCCGGCGCCGTGTCGCCTGATCGGCCAGTGCGGCCGCCAGCGCGTGCGCCCGCACGGCGGTGTCGCTCGCGGTACCGCAGAGTTCGGCGGGCGGATGCCGGTCCAGGTAACCGGTGTCGATCGCGGCGGCCTGGAACTCCGGTTCGCGCAGGATGCCGACGAGCAGGTCGCGGTTGGTCACGACACCGTGCAGCCTGGCGCGGGACAGCGACCGCGCGAGTACCTGGGTGGCAGCCGCTCGGGTGGGGCCGTGGCCGATGACCTTCGCGAGCATCGAGTCGTAGAACGTGCTGATCCGGGTGCCGGACGCGAATCCGGCGTCCACCCGCAGTCCGCCGGCGGGGTCGATCTCGAAGGTGTGCAGGTCACCGCTGGTCGGCAGGTAGCCCGCCGGGGCGTCCTCGGCGTAGAGGCGGGCCTCGATCGCGTGGCCGGTGAAGGTCGCGCCGGTGACGTCGCGGCGGCAGCGGCAGGCCGTTGGCCACCTCCAACTGCACCCGCACCAGGTCGACACCGGTGATCAGCTCGGTCACCGGGTGCTCGACCTGCAGGCGGGTGTTGACCTCCAGGAAGTAGAACCGGCCGGCGGCGTCCAGCACGAACTCGACGGTGCCGGCGCCGACGTAGCCGATCGCCTTGCCCGCGGTGACAGCCGCGTGGCACAGCTCGGCCCGCAGCGCGTCATCGACCGCGGGGGACGGCGCCTCCTCGATGATCTTCTGGTAGCGCCGCTGGATCGAGCACTCGCGCTCGAACAGGTGCACCACGGTGCCCGCCTGGTCGCCGACGATCTGCACCTCGATGTGCCGGGGAGCCTCGACGAACCGCTCCAGGAACACCGTGCCGTCACCGAACGCCGACGCCGCCTCCCGGCGGGCACCGGCGACCGCGTCGACCACCTCGTCGCCGTCCCGGACGATCCGCATGCCCCGGCCGCCACCGCCGAACGCGGCCTTGACCAGCACGGGAAAGCCGATCTCGCTCGGCGGCCGCGCGTAGTCGCGCCGGATCGGGCTCGGTCGCCGCGTCGAACACGGCCCCGGGCAGCACCGGCACACCTGCCGCCGCCATCAGCCGCTTCGCCGCGATCTTGGAACCCATCGCATCGATGGCCTCCGGCGTCGGACCGACGAAAGTCAGGCCCGCCGCGGCGCAGGCCCGCGCGAACGCCGCGTTCTCGGACAGGAAGCCGTAACCGGGATGTACCGCGTCCGCCCCGACCGAGGCCGCCGCCGCGATGACGGCGTCAGCACGCAGGTACGTGTCGGCGGGCGCCGAGCCGGGCAGGCGGACGGCTTCGTCGGCCTCGCGCACGAACGGCAGGTCGGCGTCGGGGTCGGCGAACACGGCGACGGTGTCGATGTCCATCGCCCGCGCGGTGCGGATCACGCGGGACGCGATCTCGCCGCGGTTGGCGATCAGCAGCTTTCGGATTCCGCATGCCGTCGCCCCTACATCCGGAAGACGCCGAAGCCGCGGCGCCCCTCGACGGTCTGCGAATGCGCGGCGGACAACGACATCCCGAGCACCGACGCGCGTGTCGCGCGGGTCGATCACGCCGTCGTCGTAGAGCCGGGCGGTGATGAAGAACGCGTGCGACTCGCGTTCGATCTGCGCCTCGATCTGGGCCCTGCGCTGCTCGTCGGCGGCGACGTCGAACTCGCGGCCGTTCGACTCGGCCGACTGGCGGCCGACGATCGACATCACGCCGGCCAGCTGCTGCGCCCCCATGACGGCGAGCTTCGCGTTGGCCCACGCGAACATGAACCGTGGGTCGTAGGCGCGCCCGGACATGCCGTAGTTGCCGGCACCGAAGGACGCCGCCAGGTTGACCGTGATGTGCGGGACGGTCGAGTTCGTCGACCGCGTTGATCATCTTCGCGCCGTCCTTGATGATGCCGCCCTGCTCGTAGCGGGTGCCGACCATGTAGCCGGTGGTGTTCTGCAGGAAGACCAGCGGGGTGTCGCTCTGGTTGGCCAGCAGGATGAACTCGCTGGCCTTCTTGGCCTCCTCGCTGAACAGCACGCCGCGCTCGTTGGCGAGCACACCGACCGGATAGCCGTGGATCGAGGCCCACCCGGTGACCAGGCTGGTGCCGTAGCGGGGCTTGTACTCGCCGAACCTGGACCCGTCGACGACGCGGGCCAGCACCTCGCGCGGGTCGAACGGCACCCGGAAGTCGGCGGACGTGATGCCCAGCAGCTCCTCCGGGTCGTAGCGCGGCTCGTCGGCGGCCAGGCTCGGTGGCGGGCCCAGCTTGCGCCACCGCAGCTGCTCGACGATCTCCCGGCCGATGCGGATGCAGTCGACCTCGTCCACGGCGAAGTGGTCGGCGACGCCGGACACGCGCGAGTGCATGTCCGCGCCGCCGAGCTGCTCGTCGTCGGCGTCCTCGCCGGTCGCCATCTTGACCAGCGGCGGGCCGCCGAGGAAGACCTTGGCCTGCCCGTCCACCAGGACCGCGTAGTCGCACATGCCGGGCACGTAGGCGCCGCCCGCGGTGGAGTTGCCGAACACCAGCGCGATCGTGGTGACGCCCATCGCGGACAGTTCGGTCAGGTCGTGGAAGATCTTGCCCGCGAACACGAACAGCTCGGACTGCGTGGGCAGGTCGGCACCGCCGGACTCGACCAGGTTGATCACCGGCAGCCGGTTGCGGCGCGCGATCTCCAGCGCCCGCAACGTCTTGCGCAGCGTGTACGGGTTCATCGCACCGCCACGCACGGTCGGGTCGTGCGCGATGAGCACGCACTCCACTCCGGACACGACGCCGACGCAGGTGATGATGCTGGCGCCGACCGAGAACTCGGTGCCCCAGGCCGCGAGCGTGGACAGTTCGAGCAGTGGCGAGTCGCGGTCGACGAGCAGTTCGATGCGCTCACGCGCGAGCATCCTGCCGCGAGCCCGGTGCCGTTGCGCGTACTTCTCGCCGCCGCCCGCCCTGGCCAGCTCCAACTGCTCGTTCAGCGCGGCGATCGCGGCGAGCTGGCCCTGCCTGTTGTTCAGGTAGGTCTCGCTCGACGTGTCCACGCTCGATCGCAGGACCGGCACTGGCCCTCCCCTCGGGCGGCTAAGTTTACGATGGTTCACATTAGCGCCACCCGGACGCGCATTGGCCAAGCGTGACCCCCGCCTCATGCGGTGTCGGTGAGATGTCGCCAACCTGCTGGTTTCGCCGACACCCGTCCTCTTCCCAACACGATCAGCGCCGTCTACGCTGCCTGTTCAGTGAATGGCAAGTCACTTCGACGCAGAGGGTGCTGCCGGTATGGACGTGAACTTGGACGTGACCAGCCTCCACGGCCGCAGGGCGGTGCACCGCTGGGAGCGCACCAGCGTCGGTGACCTGCTCGAACGGATGACGTGGAGTTTCCCGGACAAGGACGCGATCGTGGGCAGGCCCGGTGCCTACGCCGACGAGCGGTTCCGGCGCCTGACCTACCGGCAGGCCGACGAGCTGGCCAACCAGGTGGCCAACGCGCTGCTGGCCAGGGGCCTGCAGCGCGGCGACGTGGTCACCATGTTCTGCGAGAACACCGTCGAGGGCTTCCTGACGAAGCTGGGCATCGCGAAGGCGGGGCTGGTCGCCGCACCGATGAACCCGATGATGGCGCCGGACATGGTGGCCGCCATGCTCGACCTGGTCACCCCGAAGGCGGCCGTCGTCGACGCCGAGTTGTGGCCGCGGGCGGAGGCGCCGTTCACCGCGGCCGGCCTGGACGTCGCCGTCACGATCACCGTGGGCGGCGACCCGGTGCCCGGCAGTGCGTCGTTCACCGACTTCGTCCGCGACCAGCCGACCACCGAGCCGGACGTCGAGATCCACGGCGACGACATCTGGGAGATCCTGTTCACGTCGGGCACGACGGCGCTGCCCAAGGGCGTGATGATCTCGCACACCTGCAGCTACCTGTCGGCGTTCGGCTTCGCCCTGTCACTGACCCGGGGCCTCAGGTTCGAGTCCGATCTGCGGGTCGGCACGTTCCTGCCGATGATCTACCACGTCGGTGACCAGCCGTTCACGTACTCGGTGTTCCTGTCCGGCGGCACGCTGGTGCTCGGCAGGCGTCCGGCCGCCGACCCGATCGCCGAGATGATCGCCGAGGACCGGGTCACCGCGCTGTGGAGCGGGTCGCCCGCGATGGTCGGCGCGCTGGACGCCACACTCACCCGGCGGCCCGAACTGGATGCCCGCTCGCTCAAGGTGATCGTCTACGGCTGGGCGGCGCTGTCACCGGCGGTGCTCACGTCGCTGAAGCAGCACTGCGGCGACGACCTGCTGGTCTTCGAGATCTTCGGGCAGACCGAGTCCATCTCGTGCCACCGGTTCTGGCCGGACCGCTGGCCCGAGCTGTACGCGCGGACCGCACCGCAGGACAACTACGTGGGCGTGCCGAGCCCGATCCTCGCGTCCACCGTGCTCGACCCGTTCGGCGAGGACCTGGCCGGCTCCCCCGGTGTCGCCGGCGAGGCCGTCTACCGGTCGCCGTCGATGATGTCCGGCTACTACCGCGACGAGGCAGCCACCCGCGAGGCGTTCCGGTACGGCTGGTTCCACTCCGGCGACAGCTGCGCGTACGACGAGGACGGGCTGCGCGTGATGCTGGACCGCTACAAGGACATCGTGAAGACCGGCGGCGAGAACGTGTCCAGCCTGCGGGTCGAGGCGGTGCTCGGGCAGCACCCCGCGGTGGCCAAGGCGGTGGTCATCGGACTGCCGCACCCGCACTGGGGCGAGGCGGTCACCGGCGTCGTCGTCCGCAACGCCGGGCACGAGGTCACCGAAGCCGAGCTGGTCACCTACTGCCGGGAACGGCTGGCAGGCTACGAGTCGCCCAAGGACGTCGTGTTCGTCGACGAGCTGCCCGAGACGGTCGGCGGCAAGGTGCTCAAGTACAAGCTGCGTGCCAGCCATGGCTCCCACTACGCCGACGTCGAGGTGACGCAGTGAATCCCGGCGTCGTGAATCCCGGCGTCGTGAATCCCGGCGTCGTGAATCCCGGCGCCGTGAATCCCGCCGCCAGTGAATCCGCGCATGAATCCGCCGCGTGAATCCCGCCGTCGCCCGCAATCTCGCCCAGCGCGTCAACGTCGGTGACTCGCTCACCCGCAGCGCGGTCACCCGGCCCGACCAGCTCGCCGTGGTCGACGGCGACCGATCCTGGACGTACGCCGAGTTCGACGGGTGGGTCAACCGGCTGGCCAACGGACTCACGGGCCTCGGCTACGCCAGGGGTGACGCGCTCGCGCTGGCGTCCGGCAACAGTGCCGAGTTCCTCGCCGTGTACTACGCCTGCGCGAAGCTCGGCGTGGTCTGCGTCCCGATCAACCTGGGCTGGCGGGCCGACGAGGTCGCCTACGTGCTGGAGCATTCGCGGTCCAGGGGCATGGTGGTGGAGAGCCAACTGGTCACCGCGATGACCGACGCGCTGGCCAAGGCGCCCGACGTGGTGGACGTGATCGTCGCGCCCGGCACCGGGGCGCCGGTCGAGTCCACTCTGGCGGACCGCCGCTGGGCGCCGCTGGCATCGGTGCTGGCCAAGGACGCGAGCGTGCCTTCGGCACTCGTCGAGGATCGCGACCCGCTGAGCTACCTCTACACATCGGGCACCACGTCGTTCCCCAAGGGCGTGGTCGGCTCGCACCTGGCCATCTACCTGGAGTCGATGTCCGCGGCGCTGGACTCGGGCTGGCGCCCCGACGACCGGTTCGTCGCCATGCTGCCGCTGTTCCACACCGCCCAGCTCAACGCGTTCTGCACGCCCGCGATCATCGTCGGGGCGACCATCCACCTCGTGCGCGCGTTCGAGCCTGCCGCGTTCCTGGAGACCGTCGAGCGCGAGCGGATCACCCAGGTGTTCGGGCTGCCGATGATGTTCCGGGCGGCGCTGGAGCACCCGTCGTTCGCCGAGCGGGAGCTGACCAGCCTGCGCCGGGCCGTGTACGCGATGGCGCCGATGCCGGACGAGCTGATCCGGGCCTGCCTGGCCGGGTTCGGCTGCGACTTCGCGCTGCTGTTCGGGCAGACCGAGATGAGTCCCATCTCGACGCTGTTCCGCCCGGAGCACCAGCTCACGCACATCGGCGCCGTGGGCACGGCACTGACCGGCGTGCAGGTCGCGATCATGGCACCGGACGGCACGCTGGTGCCTGCCGGCGAGACCGGTGAGATCGTCTACCGCGCGCCCTCGGTGATGACCGAGTACCTGCGCGACAGCGACGCCACCGACGCTGCCTTCGCGCACGGCTGGTTCCACTCCGGCGACGTCGGCAGGCTCGGTGCGGACGGCATGCTGTGGTTCGCCGACCGGTCGAAGGACGTCATCAAGACCGGCGGCGAGAACGTGGCGTCGATCGAGGTGGAGAAGGCGATCTACGCTGCCGACCCGAACATCGCGGAAGTCGTGGTCGTCGGCCTGCCGCACGAGCGGTGGAGCGAGGCCATCACTGCCGTCGTGGTGCCGAAGCCGGGCGAGCGGATCGACACCGATGCGGTCCGCGCGGCGCTGCGGGGCCGGCTGGACGGCTACAAGATCCCCAAGGACGTCATCGTCGTGGACGAGTTCCCGCGGACGTCGACGGGCAAGGTGCGCAAGAACGTCCTGCGCGACCGTTTCGCCGGCCACTACCGCTGATCGTCACGGCAGATACATGCCGAGCAGCACGGCGTCGATCATCCGGCGGAGGTCGTCGTCGGTGTCGCGGCGCTTGTCGGCGGCCCAGGCGAGTGCGGCCACGATGGTGAAGACGTCAGCGGGCCGCAGCTCGGGCCGCAACAGCCCGGCGGCCTTGGCCTTGTCGACGAACGTCCCGGTGGTCGCGCGCAGCGGCTGACAGGCGTCGGTCAGCGGCGAGTCGTCCGTCCGCAGTGCCGCCACCACCGAGTCCGGCAGGCCGCTCCACGTCCGCAGGTGGTTGGCCGCGGCGAAGAACCACTCCCGCAGCGCGGTGTCGAGGTCGCTGACCTGTGCCAGGCGGGTCGCGACGTCGTCCAGTTCGGCGAGGCGCAGGTGCAGGGCGGCGACCAGGAGTGAGTCGCGGTTCGGGAAATGCCGGTAGAGCGTGGCGTTGCCGACACCGGCACGCACGGCGATGTCGTCGAGCGAGGCCTGGGTCCCGCCCTCGGCGAAGGCCTCACCGGCCGCGGTCACGATGGCGTCGCGGTTGCGCTGCGCGTCCGCCCGAAGTGGCCGTTCCGTGCGCGCGGGCATGCGGACATCCCTTCCCTGGCGGCCGTCCTTGACAAGCGGGGACAGTCCCCATAACGTCGACGGGGAAAGCGGGGACTGGCCCCGCTCCGTTCCGACAGTCTAACCACTGTCGATGGGAGATGGCGACCACATGGCGCTCGACCAGTACTACCTGTTGGGCCGGTCCGGTCTCCGGGTCAGCCGCCTGGCCCTGGGCACGATGAACTTCGGCACGAGTGGGTTCCACGCCGCGTACGGCAAGACGGAGGACGAGGTCCGGCCGATCCTGCGCCGCTACCTGGACGCGGGCGGCAACTTCGTCGACACGGCCGACTTCTACACGGCGGGCGAGAGCGAGACCATCCTGGGCAACTTGCTGGCCGAGGCGGGCGTGCGGGAGCGCGTGGTGCTGACCACGAAGTTCACCAACAACGTCGACCCGGGCGACCCGAACGCGGGCGGCAACGGCCGCAAGCACCTGATCCGCGCGCTGGAGGCGTCACTGCGGCGGCTGCGCACCGATTACGTGGACCTGTTCCTGCTGCACACGTGGGACCGGATCACGCCGGTCGAGGAGGTCGTGCACACGCTCGACGATCTGGTGAAGGCGGGCAAGATCCGCTACGCGGGCCTGTCGGACGTGCCGAGCTGGTATGCGGCGCGGGCGCAGACCTACGCCGAGGCGCACGCCCTCAGCCCGATGATCAGCCTGCAACTGCCGTATTCGCTGCTGTCCAGGGAGATCGAGCCGGAGTACATCCCGATGGCGCAGACGCTGGGGCTCGGGGTGACGGCGTGGAGCCCACTGGCCGGTGGCTTGCTGACGGGCAAGTACCAGCGCGGCGAGAACGGCCCGACGGGCAGCGGCAGGCTGGACGTGGCACCGGAGTTCATCCGGCCGTGGGGCGACAAGGACTGGGGCGTCATCGACGTGCTGGGTAAGACCGCAGCAGCGGTCGACCGCACGATGGCGCAGGTAGCGATCAACTGGGTGGCAACGCAACCGGGCATCGCGGCGGCCATCGTCGGTGCGAGCAGCGTGGCACAGTTGGACGCCAACATGGCAGCCGTCGACTTCACCATCCCTGCCGAGCTGAGGGCGGAGCTGGACGCGGCGAGCGCCCTACCGCCGGCGTCGGTCTACCGCATGTTCACGGCTCAATACCAGTCCTGGCAGGTAAATCCGGGCATCGGTGTCGGCGACAAGCCGGAGGGCTACGCGCCACAGGTCTGGAACGGAGCACCGGCAAACGCCTGAGCGAGGCACAGTCTGTCTACTGCAGACTCACTGCAGGCGAACCGAAACCGCTGTCATCTCATGCACGACACCGCCGGCCGCCAGCAGGACGCCGATGCCCGGCCGTTGGGTTCGGCGGCCGCCGGGTTCGCTATCCGATCACGATGGATAGTTCGCCGGTGGTGGCAACGTCGTGGTGAGGTTGCCGAACTCGCCGCTCAGTTCGGCGATCTGGCCGAGCGCTGCCGTCACCAGCGACAGGACGTCGTTGCACGCGTTGGTCACGTTCTCGACGTCCTCGACGGTGGACGCACCGGACACGACCGCCTCGGACGACGGCTGGACCGCCACCGCGATCTGTAGTGCCTGGTTTCCGGTCGAACCGGCGATCTGGTCGAGCTGCCCGGCGATGTTGTCACCCGTCGTGCAGGTGGCATCCGTGGCGTCGATCGACTGCAGGTAATAGGTGCGCACGACCGTGGCGTCCTGGTCGAAATGCGCGGCCGCCATGCCTGTCCAGTTCTGCTTGGCGTGCCGCTGACCCTGCAGGAAGGTCGCCTGCGCCTGATCGAAGTGTTCCTGGCCGATCCGTACCTCGGACCCGAGCTGCAGGATCGCCTTCGGGTCGCAGTCGACGAACTCCAGGGCATCCACCGGGCTCGCCGTCGGAATCCTCAGTGCCGCCTCGTGCAGCAGGATCATCGCCTCACTGTGGACGACCTCATTGAGACCGGGATGCCGGAACGAGAAGTTGGTCATCGCAGGTCACCTTCCCCCAGCGAGGTCAGCTTGTTCGTGTTGTCGTTCTCGGTCCGGTCGTAGCCGTCGGCCGCGTCGCGCAGCCGGTCGGCCAGGTGGGTGGTGGTCTCGGACAGCCGCTCGGTCTCCGTCACTCTGGCCGTGAGTGCCGCGACCCACCGCTGCGCGAGCGCCTCCGCCTGGGCCGAGATGCCGAACGCGCCGACCCCGTCGCGGCCCTGGCTGATCTGGGTGCCCGCGATCCGGACGCCGATGGCGGCGGCGTCGAGCATGTTCGCGGCTGTTCGCATCTGCGTCGGGTTCGTCTCGAAACCGGCCCCGTCACTGGGCAGTCGCACCTGTGTCACTCCGTTCGGTCGGCCTACCGGTCCCGGTTGGCTCTGCTCAACTGTTGTGCGGCCCGCGCCGCCTGCAGCATCGACTCGGCGAGGTCCCGCGCCGCGACCTGATGGGTCAGGCTGTCGTTCACAGCGACCTCGACGACCTCGCCCCGGCCGTTCACCCCCACCTCGACGACCCCCCAGTCGTCCTGCGCGGTGAACACCCGGTCCTCCTGCTGTCGCCGCCGCGCCAGCAGCGCGCGGTCGGCCTGCTCGGCCTGCGCCCGCAACTGGTCGAACGACGGGCGCCTCGCGTCCTCCATCGGCCCTGCTCTCCTCTCCGGGAACCTGCGCCGGACCGGCCGCGTTGACCGACCATGACGTGGGTACGGGCACAGCCCGGACAACCTCGCAGGCCAGGGCCCGCGACCCCGGGCGACTCCCGCCACTGGCCTCGGGCGACGACCCGGCCCGGACACGTGCGGCCCGAGCAGCCCGCTCCGCAGACCTGGCTGGAAGCATCCTTCGATCTCCCTCCCGACCTGCCCACGCCACCCCGTCCCGCCCGGCGGCAGCTCACCGATCTGGCCGAGGAGTGGCGAGAGGAACCTCCGCGGCCGGACCTCGGCTAGCCGCCCGATCCGGATGGTACGAGAGGTTTCCGCCTGGTGTCCGAACATTTCGACGTTCGGCCGGCCGGCCCGGTTCCCGCCCGAGGTCTACCGGTGAAGGTCGCGCTGCTGTCCTACTCGACCAAGCCACGCGGCGGTGTGGTGCACACGCTCGCCCTCGCCGAGGCGCTCGCCGGTCCGGGCGTGGACGTCACGGTGTGGACGCTGGGCAGGGGCGGCGAGGCCACGTTCTTCCGGCCGGTCGATCCGGCGGTACGACTCGCGGTGGTGCCGTTCCCGGACGTGCCGGAGGGGACGGTGGCGCACGACGACCTGCCAGGGCTCGTCGCGGCAGCGGGTGCGTTCGCGTTTCCCGCCACGAAGGAAGGATTCGGCATGGCGGCGATGGAAGCACCGGCCGCCGGGGTGCCGGTCGTGACGCGGGACCTGCCGGTACTGCGGGAGGTGTTCGACGGCGCGGCGAGGTTCGCCACCGACCCGCCGACCATCGCCGCAGCGCTGCTCGACCCACCGGCCGACGACGACCCTGCCACCCGCACAGCGGGCCGGGAGCTGGCCGCCCGCCACACGTGGCAAGCGGCCGCCCGTCAGCACGTCGAGCTGTACCGTGCGGTCAGCACCACCTGACCCGCTGACTCACCCGTCGGTGGCGGGTGCCTCGAACCAGGTCGTGGTGCCGAGGCTCGTGGCGGTGTGCACGACGTGGCTGTCGTCGGTCGCGCCGTGCCAGTGCCGCTCCCCGGCGGGCGTCCACACGACGTCCCCCGCCCGGATCTCCTGCGGCGACCCGTCCGCCGCGCACACCCAACCCTGGCCGGACGTGACCTGCAGCAGCTGACCGTGCTCATGCGAGTGCCAGAACGTGTGCGCACCCGGAGCGAACGCCACCGCGTTGATCATCACGCCGTCCTCGCCGGTCAGGACCGGGTCCAGCCACACCTCGCCGACGAACGTGCCCTCCCCGCGCCTGCTCGCACCATCAGCCCTGCTCCTGATCACCCGCACCGCACTCTCCTTTCCGCCGACCGATCTCGCCGCCCGCCAGCCTTCAGGACGGCGGCCTCGGCCACCAGGCGCCGGCGAGTCGCCGACCGGAAATCTGCATTTGTCTGATCGCTATTGCCTGAGACCGGCGTCGCATGATGTCCTTGGCCGGATACCGGCGAAGGAAGTGCGGGCTACCACGCCACACCGCAGGAGGACGGATGAGCTTGGCGAACGGGCCGCTGCTCATGGTGGCGATCGTCCTCGCCACGTGGGTGGTGCTCCTCGTGGTCTCGCAACCGTTCATCCGGCGCGGTCTGCGCGCACCGAACGACTCGTCTCGGGCATCGTGGTGCCGACCGGGGTCGCGTTGGCCGTCAAGCCGATCGGCTCCGTGGGCACCATCGCGCTGATCGTGCGGCACCCGAAACCAGGCCCGCACCGTCCGTTGTGGACGAACCGGAACCCGCGATGACGAACTCGGAGACGCGCACGTGACAACTGCGTACGGCTACCTGACCGGCCTGCCCGCACCCGCGCCTACGGCGCCGACCGTGCCGCTCGCCACCGATGTGCACCGCCTGCCGGAGCAGGGTCCCGAGCTGACCGGGCCGCAGCGGGAGCGGGTCGCCGCCCTGCTCGCCGCCGGACCGGTGATCTCGCTGCACGACCACCCGATCCGGCTGCCCGACCCGCTCACCGAACAGTCCTGGCAGCGGCACCAGGAGGCCGGCCGGGACGTGCTCGGCTACGCCGGTATCGCCGAGTCCGGGCTGACCACGGTGTTCGCATCCGCGCTCAGCGGTCTTCGACTGCCCGCGCTGTGCCGCTGGCTCGCGCTGCTCGGCGCCGATCTCGCGCACACCGACGCGGCCACCCTCGGTCTGCGGGCCGACGACGTCGTCGGGACGGGCGGACCCGTCACGGTGACCCTGGCGTTGGAGGACCTCACGTCGGTCGGCGAGGATCTGGCCGGCGTCGAGGTGCTCTACGGTCTGGGAGTGCGGTCGGCCGGCCTCACCTACAACGCGGCCAACGCGTTGGGCTGCGGGCTCGCGGTCGTCGACGACACGGGCCTGACGAGCCGTGGCCGAGCGGCCGTGCGGCTGATGAACGCGATCGGGATGCTCGTCGACCTGGGCCATGTGGGCGACCGGACCAGCATCGAGGCCGCCGAGCACAGCACGCGGCCGGTGGTGATCAGCCACGCGGGTGCCAGATCGGTGTGGGCCTCGGCCCGGATGAAACCCGACGACGTGCTGCGCGCGATGGCCGCGACCGGTGGTGTCATCGGCGTCGAGGCGGCACCGAACAGCACCCGGGTGTCCGGGCAGGCCGAGCACAACCTGGACGCCGTGATGCGGCACGTCGAATACTGCGCCGAACTGGTCGGGGTGCGGCATGTGGCACTGGGGCCGGACACGATGTTCGGCGACCACGTCGGCCTGTACGCGGCGACCGGTGCCAGCCCGATGCCTCCGCCGCCCGGCGAACCTCCCGCCACCAGCACCTACGTGGCAGGCTTCGAGAACCCGGGTGAGACACACCGCAACGCGGCGGGCTGGCTGGTCGCGCACGGGTGGACGGACGAGGACATCGCAGCGGTGCTCGGCGGCAACGTCGCCCGCGTGGTCGAGGAGGTGCTCTAACCGATGGCCGAGTTCGCGGCACCGGCGATCGAACCCGACGAGGTCCACCGCCGGATCGGCGAGGCGATGGCCGAACTGGGACCGACGCTGACGGAACTGTCGCTCGACCTGCACGCACATCCCGAGCTGGCGCTGGCCGAGTACCACGCGGCCGACCGGCTGACCGGGCTGCTGGCGCAGGAGGGCTTCACCGTGGAGCGGGGCGTGGCCGGGCTGCCCACGGCGTTCGTCGGCAGTGTCGGCAGGGGCGCGCCCGTGATCGCGTTCCTGTGCGAGTACGACGCGCTGCCCGGTGTGGGCCACGGCTGCGGCCACAATCTCATCGCGGCAGGCGGGATCGGTGCGGCACTGGCCCTGCACCGCGCGCTGGGTGAGGACTTCACCGGCACCATCCGGTGTATCGGCACGCCCGGCGAGGAGGGCGCCGGTGGCAAGATCACCGAGCTGGCCGCGGGCGTGTTCGACGACGTCGACGCGGCCCTGATGTTCCACCCCGGTGACAAGTCACTGCCCTGGCGGCACGCCACCGCGTGCGTGCACCTCGACGTGACCTACCACGGCGTCGCCAGTCACGCGGCGGGCTCGCCCACGAAGGGCCGCAGCGCGCTGGCGGCGGTGATCCAGCTGTTCGTGTCGCTGGACTCGCTGCGACAGTTCATCCCGGAGAGCACCCGCGTGCACGGCATCATCACCGATGGCGGGCAGGCGGTGAACATCGTGCCGGAGCGGGCCGGCGCCGCCCTGATGGCCAGGGCGTTCACCCAGCAAGGTGTGCAGAACCTGCTGGAGCGCATGCGGGCCTGCGTCGACGCGGCCGCCGCCGCGACCGGGACGACCGTCGAGGTCAGCCTCGGTGAGGTGTACGCGGAACGCAAGAACAACCACACGATGGCGACCCGGGTCGCGGGCCACTTCGCCCGGGTCGGCGAGTCGATGCAGGAACCCGTCATGCGGGGTGGCACCGGTTCGTCGGACATCGGCAACGTCAGCCTGGCGCTGCCCGCGATCCATCCCTATCTGGGCATCGCCGAGCGCGGCACGCCGGGCCACTCGCACGCGATGGCGACGGCGGCGGCGTCGCCGCAGGCCCAGGAGGGGATGCTGCACATGGCCGAGGCGCTGGCCGCGACAGGGGCCGACCTGCTCGCGGACAAGGAGCTGCGGACGGCCGTGCGGGAGGAGTTCGACACCAGCGGCCCGGACTTCCCGGTATGACGGCCGACGTGGTCGCGCTGCGCCGTGACCTGCACCAGCATCCCGAGCTGGGCTTCACCGAGATCCGCACGGCGGCACGGGTGATCGCCGAGCTGACCGCGGCGGGCTGGCAACCTCGCTACGGCAAGGAAGTCGGCGACGTCGAGGGCCTTGCCGGGTTACCCGACGGGCCACGCTCGCCGCTGCCGTCGACCGGGCTCGCGCCGCGGGCGTCGACGAGGAGATCGTGACCGTGCTGCGCGACGGGCACACGGCGGTGGTGGCGGAGCTGGCGGGCGACCGGCCAGGCCCCACGGTCGCGCTGCGGTTCGACATGGACGCGCTCCCGCTGGTGGAATCGGCCGATCCCCGGCATTTCCCGACTGCCAACGGGTTCCGCTCGGCGTACGAGGGCGTGATGCACGCGTGCGGCCACGACGGGCACGTGGCCATCGGCATCGCGCTGGCGGGGCTGCTGGCCGATCGCCGATTCCCAGGGCGGGTGCGGCTGTTGTTCCAGCCCGCGGAGGAGGGTGTGCGGGGTGCGCGGGCGATGGCCGCGGCGGGCGCGGTGGACGGCGTGGACGTGTTCTACGCGACCCACCTCGGCATGGGCCTGCCGGTCGCGGCGGTGGCCGCCGCGACCACGGGCCGGTTCGCGACCGGCAAGTTCGTGGCCCGCTTCACCGGCCGGGCAGCGCACGCCTCGGGCTCGCCCGAGTCCGGCCGCAACGCGCTGATCGCCGCGGCGACAGCGGCGCTGAACGTGCAGGCGCTGCCCAGGTTCGCGGCCGCCGACACCAGGGTCAACGTGGGCAGGCTGGTCGCGGGCACGGCGGCGAACATCGTGCCCGCCCAGGCCGAGCTGGCGTTCGAGGTGCGCTCCACCGACTCGGCCGTGCTGGCCGAGTTGGCCCGCCGCGGTCGATGATCTGCCAGCACGCGGCCGCGATGCAGGGGGTCGGCTGCGAGGTCGTGGAGACCGGTAGGGCCGGCGCGGCGCCGTGTGATCCGGGGCCGGTGGCGGCTGTCGTGGCGGCAGCGGCAGGCGTCGAGTCGGTCACGGCGGTGTACGACGAGTGGCCTGCGCTGGGCAGCGACGACGCCACGCTGTTCATGGCCAGGGTGCAGGAAACCGGCGGCACGGCGACGTATCTGGGCGTCGGCGGCGGCGACATCGCACCACACCACAGCGCCCTGTTCGACGTCGACGAACGAGCGCTACCGGCGGCGTGGCGGTGCTGGAACGGGTGGTGCGAACGGGAGCTCACGGCTGATCCAGGCGGATGTAGGCCCGTTTGAGTGCGATCAGCTCGGTCCAGATGTGCACCTCGGCGATGCCACCGATCTCGCCGAGCACGCGGGTGGTGAAGTCGTAGACATCGGACGCCGTTACCAGGTTGACCTCCAGCAGCAGGCCCAGCTTGCCCAGGCTCGCCGCCATGTAGCGCACGCCCGCGTACCCGGCCAGCGCGGCGGCCGCTGGTTCGAGCCTGCCCGGTGCCAGCAGCAGCTTCATCAGCATCGGCGGCTGGAAACCCATGACACCGGGTGGTACGAACGTGGCGATTTCACGCATCCCTGCCGCCGCAACGCCTCGAAGCGACGCCGGACAGTCACTCGTTGGTGCCCAACTGGTTCGCGACCGCGGCGAAGGACAGCCGGGCGTTCGGCTGCAGCACCTCGATGATCGCCTCGTCGAAATCGGACAGCACGTGCCCGTCGTTGCGGTGAGCCACCGGCAGCGCGTCCAGCGTGGCCGCCTTCTCGCCGAGCAGTTGCCGGGCCCGCGCGTAGGACACCTTGAACGTGGCGTCATCAGCTCCGCCACCGACGACCGCACGCCCGGGACCGTCTGCAACTCGCCGAGCAGATGTCCACCAGCGCGGCCCCGGATGGCGCGTTCACCTGGCGACCACGTCCGCGTCCCCGGCGTACACCCCGGTCGACCACACCTCGGGCCGCTCGGCGACGGTCTCGCGACCTGCCGGGCGTGCCCGCGCAACGGATGTACGCCGTGGGACCTCGCTCATCCCGCTGCACGCGGGCATGCGGGAGCGGTCACGCGGACCGTGCCCGCATCGATCAGCCGTTGTGCACGGCGGGCGACGGTGGTCTCCGTACTGTCCACGACGGACGCAATGTCCCGCCACGCCGCTCTGCCGTTGAGCTGCAGCGCGCCGGCAATCAGACGGTCCAGCGGGTCCAGCACGTCCTCGTGCGTCATGCCGGCTAGCTAACCACCGTGCCACGCCGAGCGCAATTCCCGGCAAAAGGGCAATCTAGCGCAATTCCCGGCAAAAGGGCAACCTCGAACAATGCGGCGCCGACCGCAACGACCGCTACCGCGGCAACCGCCTTGCCGACCACGCCGTCTTCGTTGGTTTCCTGCGACGGGGTTTCTTCGGAAAACGAAGTGTGCCCATTACTAGCCGACATTGTACCAGTCCTTCCATGTTGGACCACATAAGCAATGTTCATTGCATAAAAGCTCAATTAGAACGACGCGTGACAGTTTCATGACATCTCTAAAATGACGCGGGCGCTTCGCCCGGCAAACATTTGATTTGTTTCAAAAAATGACAAAGCCGCCATCGGCGAGGAGCAGCCATACGGCCGGCAGCTTTGCCGGTCGCGATAATGGTGATCCGCGGCTTGAGGGCCTGCTTTCAGTTCCGGCAGAGCGCGAGCAACAGGCCGCGGAGCCATCGATGGGCCGGGTCGGCATCAAGGCGCGGGTGCCAGATCTGGGACACCGTGACCGGCTCGGTTTGCACCGGCAACGGAAAAGCGTGCGTGAGCTGGCGGGCGTTTTTTGGCTGACCGCCGAGCGCGGCTTTGTGAAACGAGGCCGTGACGAGCGCCACGAGGTCGGACGTGCTCGCAATCGCCAGCGCTTCGGAAAAGCCGGGCACGACGGCAACAACGTTGCGCTCAAGTCCGAGTTCGGCGAGCGCGGAATCGACCGGGCCGGTGGTCGCGCCACGGCGCGACACCACGACATGATCGCACGCCGCGTAGCGCTCGGGCGTGATCTTGCCGGCGGCGAGAAGCGGGTGCCCTTTGCGCACCGCGCCGACGAAGTGATCGCGGAACAGCGCCTGAACCCGCACTTCCGGTCCCGTCCGGCCGAGAACGCCGATCTCGAGGTCGACCAGTCCCTCCCGCAACGGCCGCACGTCCTTGTCCGGCTTCGGCGCGAAACGCAGGCGCACGCCGGGCGCCGCGTCCTTGATCGCGCCAAGGATGCGCGCTCCGAAAGCCTGGACAAAACCGTCATTGGCCCGGATCGTAAACGTTCGCTCCAGTCCGGAAAGGTCGGGCGTCACGGCGCGGGCCGCAGCACGGCGACGCGCATCGGTCGCCGTCTGCCGCACGCGATCGCGAAGTTCCTCGGCATAGGGCGTCGGCACGAGGTCGCGGCCTGCGCGAACGAGGAGCGGGTCGCCGGTAGCTGCGCGCAGCCGCGCCAGCGTGCGGCTCATTGCGGACGCGCTCAGGCCCAGCCGGCGCGCCGCGCCCGCCACGCTGCCCTCGGCGAGCAGCGCATCCAGCGCGGTCAGGAGATTCAGGTCCACGGCGGTCATGGCGGGAAGGATATCATGGGGGCCTCAGCTGGATTTCGAGGTTCGCATGATATCGCGGCCTCTGCTGCGAACCTCGAAATCACCTGGCACTTACGTGTTCCGAGTAGCGGCTTTGAATTTGAAGCTCCTATAACGAACTCGCGGCGAAACTGATAGGAACTTCAAATTCGCCGCACTAGCGGGATTTCATCCGAATTGCGTCCCACGCAGTAATACACTGCGTCCGATGCCACTTCCGCGCCCTGTGCCGAAGCTGCTATCCCGCTATCAGTGACTTGGGAATTCTTTCTTCAATGGACGATACAACAACAGGGGCCCAAACCCCCGGCGCCGAAAATGCGGTCCTTTGCGGCGATGCGCCATCCGGGCTTCCGCGCCCAGTTCATCACCTTCGTGCTCGCGATGATGGCGGACAATATCGAGCACGTCATCAGCTACTGGATGGTGTTCCAGAAATTTCACTCGCCGGCCCTGGGCGGGTTTGCCGTCGTCTCGCACTGGCTGCCGTTCCTGCTGTTCTCGGTCGCCTCCGGCGCGCTGGCCGAGCGCTTCGATCCGCGCCGGGTCATCCAGATCGGCATGGCGCTGTTCATCATCGCCTCGCTGAGCTGGGGCTATTTCTTCGTCACCGACACGCTGCAGATGTGGCAGGCGATGGTGATCCTGGTCATTCACGGCTGCGCCGGGGTGCTGTGGCAGACGCCGAACCAGATGCTGCTCTACGACATCGTCGGCCCGTCGGATCTGGAGAGCGCGGTGCGGCTCAACGCGATGGCGCGTTATCTCGCGCGTGCTGGTCGGCCCGGCGGTCGGCGCCGCCATCCTGCTGGCGCTCGGGCCGGCCCCCGGCATCATGCTCAACACCGTGTTCTATCTGCCGCTGGTGCTGTGGCTGGTCAAGGCGCCCTATGGTCCGCGCTTTCGCAGCCGGCGCGCCCGCCCCGCGCCGCGCCGTCCGCGGACTTGGCGACATCGTGCAGACCATGCGCGACATCAAGGGTCATTCCGTCATCGTCTCGATGACGCTGCTCGCCGGCGCGGCGTCGTTCTTTGTCGGCAATGCCTATAGTTCGCAGATGCCGGGTTTCGCCAGCGATCTCGGCCATGGCGATCCCGGCGTCGTCCTACAGCCTGCTGCTGGCGGCCGATGCCGCCGGCGGCGTTGCTGGCCGGCATCGTGCTCGAAGGCGGGGGATTGCTGCCGCCGCGGCCGCGCACCGCGATCGTGCTGGCGCATGCTGTGGTGCGCGGCGCTGGCGATCTTCTCGCTGTCCAAAAGCTATCCGCTCGCGCTCGGCTTCCTGTTTGCCGCGGGATTCCTGGAATTGTCCTTCAACGCCATGGCGCAGAGCCTGGTCCAGCTCAATGCGCCGCTCGACAAGCGCGGGCGCGTCATCGGCCTGTTCAACATGTCGAGCCTCGGCCTGCGCGCCTTCAGCGGCATTTCGGTCGGCCTGCTCGGCAGCCTGATCGGCGTGCACTGGTCGCTGGCGCTGTCGGCGCTCGCCACGATGGCGGTCGCCGGCGGGCTGCTGGCGCTGCCGTAGGACGGTTTATGCGTTTCCAGCCAGCCGGCGAAAGGCGAGCGCGGTGAGCGGCGCGACCATGATCCACTGTACGATGGTGAATGCCGTTTCGATCGCGAGGTAATCCGGCACGGACACCATCACGTTCTTGGCGGCGACCGCAAGCGTCGTGAAACTCCAGGACAGCAGCGCGCCGATCAGTCCGTAGGCCAGCGTCCGCGCCCAGAAACGGTCGTGGTGTCGGGCAAACGTTCGCATGTAGAGCCAGGCGAAGATGGCAGATTGAACGGCCATCGACAGCAGGCCGAGCGGAATGATCACGTCACTCCGGTACATTGCCAGCGCCTCGTAGTAGCTCTTGAAGAGAACAAGATGCCAGACAAAGCCGAGAATGAAGGTGGGAACGAGATAGGAGAGAATTGCGGCGACGAAACGTATCATTTCGGTATTCCCCGTGAATTGGACTCGCCGAGAAAATCGTCGAGCAGATCGAGCGCGCCGAGCCAGCCGGCGCTGTGGCGCTCGCCTGCTCCGGGCAAGGTGAGCTGACTGTGACGGATGTGAAGTGTGGAGCCGCCGGCATCCGGCGTGATCGAGACGACGACTTCCGATTGCAAGCCGGCATGTTCGTCCGGCGGTTCGATGTTCCATGAAAACGCGATCCTGCTCGGCGGCTCGATCGCCCGATAGGTACCGTTGACCTTCATGATCGGTCCGTTGGGCACGTGATAGGCGAAGCGATAAACGCCGCCGACGCGAAAATCGAACGAGAGTACATTCATCGCGATATCCGGCGAGGGTCTTAGCCAGCGGCTGACCAGCTTCGCGTCGGCAAAGGCGGCGAACACCTGCTCGGGCGCGGCATTCAGATGCCGGCGGACCTCGGCAAAAGCAGTTCATCAACCATCGCTTGATATCTCTGAAGCAGCCGGTCGAGTTGATCGACGGCCCCGGTCCAGTTTTGCTGGCGGGCGATCCAGTTCTCGGCGTCCTTAAGAGGTCTTTGGCGCAGGCGAAACCGATGCACGCGGCCTTCCACCGTGCGTTCGACCAGTCCGGCCTGTTCGAGAACCTTCAGATGCTTCGAAATGGTCGGCTGCGCCGAGCGAAAGCGCCACCCAGTTCGCCCGCACTCCGCGCCCGGCCGCCGGCAAGAACGCGGATCATCGAGCGGCGGGTGCCGTCGGAAAGGGCGTGGAAGGTCAGGTCAAGGGTAGCCGCATTTTGCATAGCCAAATGGCTATATATAAAACAGGCAGTAAAGGCAACAGCGGACTTTTGAGGGGCGAGTGGTTGTTCTATGCCGGGGACCGTTGGCACTGCACGGCGCGCGCTCTCAGGACGCCAGTGTGAAGAGACCGCCGCGCTCTACTTGCGGTGCGGGCGCGGCCACATCGACATCACCTGTTCGACCACCTTGCGCAGGCTGGCGCGCGAGGCGCCGTCGCGGGCCTTGATCGAAAGGCCATACAAGGTCGTGACGATCGTGCCCGCCAGCGTATCGACATCGGCATCGGCGGCGGATTTCACCGGCGTCGCGGCCGGCGGCGATGCGGTCGCGAACCAGGCGCTCGGCCATGCGGCCGGCGGCCGGCGAGTTCATCGAGGATGTCGCTGGAGTCGGTGGTGCAGTTGGTCGCGGCGAGCACCACCATGCAGCCCTTGGGATTGCCCGGCTCGAAGAACAACTCGATCGTGTCCATCAGGAGGGTGCGCATGGCGCGTTCGGCGGTCGGTTCGTTGAACGCGGCTTGCGCAAAACTTCCGGGACCGCCCTGATAACGGTCGACCGCCTCGAGAAAGAGACGCTTCTTGTCGCCGAACGCCGCATAGAGTGACGGCGGCGTGATGCCCATCGTCTCCGTCAGGTCGCTCACCGACGTCGCCTCATAGCCTCGCCGCCAGAACAGATGCATCGCGCGATCGAGCGCGTCGTCGCGATCGAACGCCCGCGGCCGGCCACGCGGCCGTGAGGGAGGCATCGCCTTATTCATAGCGATCGATATATATCCCTTGACGCCGCGGCGCAACGATGCGTAATAACATATCGATCACTACAGAAATGATGGCCAACATGAAAACCGCCGGCCGGGCAGACTAACGGGCAAGGTTGCGATCGTTACCGGCGCCAGCTCAGGCATCGGCGAGGCGACGGCGAAACTGTTCGCGGAAGAGGGCGCGCAGGTCGTGGTCGGCGCACGGCGCGCGACCGAACTCAACCGGCTGGTGGGCGAGATCGAGGCGTCCGGCGGCAAGGCGGTGGCGCTGCCCGGCGATGTCTGCGACGAGAGTTACGCGCGGGCGCTGGTTCATCTCGCCGAGACGACGTTCGGCGGGCTCGATATCGCCTTCAACAATGCCGGCACGATCGGCGCGATGGGGCCGACGATCGAAGTTTCCACGGCGTCCTTTGTCGAAACCATCACCACCAATCTGGTCTCGGCGTTTCTCGGCGCCAAATACCAGTTGCCGGCGATGCTCCGACGCGGCGCAGGCTCGCTGATCTTCACCTCGAGCATCGCGGGCCACACCGTCGGATTTCCGGGTGTTGCGAGTTACAGCGCCAGCAAGTCCGGCCTCATCGGGCTGACGCAGTCGCTCGCGGCGGAATTCGGTCCGAGAAATATCCGCGTCAACGCGATCCTGCCCGGCGCCATCGATACGCCGATGTACCGGCAGATGAATGCGACGGCGGAAGCGCAGAGCTTCATCGCCAATTTGCATGCGCTCAAGCGCGTCTCTTCGCCGGAAGAACTCGCGCGCGCGGTGCTGTATCTCGCTTCCGACGACGCCTCGTTCATGACCGGGGCTGCGCTGATTGTCGACGGCGGCACCTCGATCAACCGCACCTGAAGCAACAACCTCGCGAACGGGAACTTCTCGATGGAAAGCCGATCTGTCTGATCACGGGCGCGACCGAAGGCATTGGCCGGGCCACGGCCCTCGAACTCGCGGCCAAGGGATTCACCGTCGTCATCGCCGCGCGCGACGCAGCACAGGGCGGAGGCCGTCAAAAGCGAGATCGAGGCTCGAGACCGGCAATCCTGACGTCGACACCATCATCGCCGATCTGAGATCGTTCGCCCAGGTGCATGCGCTTTGCGAAACTTTCACCGGCGCTACCCCAGGCTCGACGTGCTCATCAACAACGCCGGCATCCTCGCCGTGAACGCCAGCTCACCGAGGACGGGTTTGAGGCGACGCTCCAGGTGAACTATCTCTCGGCCTTCTATCTCACGCAGCTCATGCTCAATGCGCTGAAGACGGCCGGGCAGGGCAGGATCTCAACCTTTCTTCCAGCGTCCATACGGTTGGCAAATTCGATCCGGAACATTTGCAACGGGGGAAGCGTTTTCCGGCCTTCGGCGCCTATGCGAATTCCAAGCTGTTGATGCTGCTGTTCACGATCGAGCTTGCGGATCAGGTTGAAGAATACGCCGGTCACGGCCAACGCGGTCCATCCCGGCATCGTCAGGACGCCGATGATGCTCAATGCCCGCGGCTTCTTCCGTGCGGTCGCCTATCTCGCATTGCCGTTTGCGATTTCACCAGCGGCAGGGTGCCGCGACGTCCGTCTATCTGGCGACATCGCCCGATGTGGCGGACGTGAGCGGGAAATATTTCACTCGGAGCAGGCCAGCAAATTCAAGACCGCGTTCAACACGCCGGAACATCGCGAGCGCTTGTGGAATCTCAGCATGCAGTCCGTCGGCCTGGCGGAGGCCGTGCCCGTGTGATCCGAAGGAGACTGGCGATGCTCAAGCAGCTTGGATTTTTCTACGGCGGGGCCTTCATCACCGGCGGCGTGCTCGGTTTCGTGCCGGGCGTCACCGTCGACGACATGTTTCTCGGCATCTTCATGGTGAACCCGCTGCACAGCGCGATGCATGTTGCCTCCGGCGTGATCTTCCTGCTTGCCTCGGCCTTGGGCGCAGGCGCCGCGCGACTGTGGTTTCAGATCTTTGGCGTGATCTACGCGGCGTTGGCCGCAATGGGTTTCTGGGTCGGTAACGGCATGATCCTCAATTGCATCACCAACAACTGGAACGACAGCTGGGGGCATGCCGGACTTGCGCTGTCGATGCTGGTGATCGGTTTCGCCATGGCAAAGCCGGCCGCATTGGCGCGGGCCTAGCAACAATGCGAGCGCACCCCGAGGCCTCTAGCCTTGGGGTGCGCACGTTACGCTACTAACGCGACTAGTCCGCCGGCTTGCGCGCGACCGATTGACCGCCCGGACGGGTGCGGTTGGTCGACGAGCTCATGCCAGTCGTCGTACCCGGCTTCATGTGTGTGGATTTCATGTCGTGATGGGCGGCCGGCGCTGTCTTGGTGGCGTGGGGCGCCGCGGGAGCCGCGGTTTCACTTTGGGCGAAGGCAACAGCCGGTGCGAGCAGCGAGGCTGCGACGACGCTCGAGACGAGAAGTTTGTTTTTCATCGGGACTCTCCTGAATCCGATACATGACGCGTCAAGCCAACCGGCGCGCGATAATTGGGTTCCGAACCTTTCATAATTGTAATCCGCGCCTCGCGTCCCTGACGGCTTTGGAAACATTTGATATCGCGATGGGATCCCGGTTCCTTCTCGATCGGCCGTTCCGATGGATATTCGGTTGCTTGACGTCGCGGGCGAAAAATAATTTCTCCTCGAATTTAAGTTCGCGATCCGAATTTTTATAACGGTCAGAAACAGATGCCGTCTTCGCCGCGAAAAAAATCAAATAATTATTCGCAATCCGAACCGAAGCGGGGAGCCGCTGTTCGCCGGCCGTTCGGCGTCCCCGGGTAGCCCGGCAAGAAAAAGAAGAGCGGCATTTCCGCTTCGGAGAAAAACACCGTTCAGTCGCTGGCCAAGGGCTTCCGGGTGCTTGAGGCGTTCACTTCCAGGAGCCCGAACTCACGATGGCCGAGGTCGCGCGCCTCGCCGGCATCGATAACGCCACGGCCTTCCGCTTTCTCAATATGCTGGTCGAGATCGGCTATGTCGACCGCGTTTCCGACAGCCGAAAATTTCGGCTCGCGCTGAAGGTACTGGATCTCGGTTTCAACGCGATTGCCCGCTCGGACCTGCGCACCCGCGCCCGGCCAATTCTGCGCGGGCTGGTCGGCGAGATCAACGAGGCGGCGTCGGTCGGCGTGCTGGATGGCGCCGATGTCTTCTATGTCGAACGCATGCAGGCGGGGCTCGCCAGGCTTGGCGTCGATATCAGGATCGGCAGCCGCGTCCCGGCATATTCTTCAGCCGTCGGTCACGCCATCACTGGCCTGGCTGTCCCGGCCCGATCAGATCGCCGTTCTGCAATCGCAGCCGCGCAAGCAGTTGACCGCGACGACGCAGACAGATCTCGATGTGCTGCTTGCGCGGCTCGAGCAGGTCAAGCGGCGAGGCTACGCCGTTTCGGATCAGGAAACGGTTTCGGGGCTTTATGTCATCGCCGCGCCCCGTTCTCGATGCCGACGGAATTCCGTTGGCCGGATTGAGCGTCGCGGCTCCGGCGTCCAGACCAATTTGAAAGATTTCGAAGCGGCGGCTGCGCAGCCTGTCGTGCAGGCAGCGCGGACGCTGTCGCGCGCTCTGCAAAGCACCGGCAGCTTTACGCATGAGCGAATGACGACTTGAACAAAAGGAGATGAAAGTGCCAAAGCTCAATTTCGACGGAATTATTCCTGCCATCGCAGTTCCCTTCAATGCCGATTTCAGCATCGATGAGGGCGACCTGAAGCGCTT
>CAWACW010000009.1:0-12768 GCA_963780635.1 Candidatus Melainabacteria bacterium | reverse complement strand
CTCACCACCCGTTTTGGGTGGTCAGGTGGCCCTCCGGTAGGCTCTTCGGCGGAGGATTCGCATAGTGGCCTAGTGCGCACGATTGGAAATCGTGTTGGGGTAAAACCCTCGCGGGTTCAAATCCCGCATCCTCCGCGCTCAACGTGAAGGGCCCGGACATCCCGTGATGGATGGCCGGGCCCTTCGACGTTGGTGGCTACCGGTCTGCCGGGACCAGACGGACGACCTGCGGGTCGTGGTCGCTGGTCTGGTTGGCGAACTCGGCGTTGATGTGCACGACCTGGTACTGGAACTTGGTGATCGTCGGGTCGACGAGGATGTGGTCCAGCACCTCCGACTGTCCGTCGAAGTCGTACGTGTACTGCTGGTTGGCGGGCAGCGTGTCGATCAGGTCGGTCAGCGAGTTCTTCGCGGTCAGGAACTTGGCCGTCTGCGAGAACTGGTAGTCGTTGAGGTCACCGACCACCACGACGTTCGCCGTCGCGTCCACCTTCTGGATGCTCCGGACGAAGTTGCTGACCTCCTGCGACTGCAGGTCGCGCTGCGACTCCGAGCTCCGGGCGGGCGGCTGGAAGCGGCCCTCGTCGGGCTGGTCGCCCAGCTTCGCGACGAAGTGGTTGGCCACCACGAACACGAACTGGCCCTGGAACAGGAACTCGGCTGCCAGCGGCTTGCGGCTGAACTGCCACGCGGGCAGGTTGTTCGGGTCGATCCGGCCCGGCGACGCGGACAGCTGCGGCACGCCGTGGTCGTTCACCACGGACACCGGGGTGGTCGAGTC
Source organism: Candidatus Melainabacteria bacterium (assembly GCA_963780635.1). Taxonomy (GTDB): domain Bacteria; phylum Actinomycetota; class Actinomycetes; order Mycobacteriales; family Pseudonocardiaceae; genus DATEPR01. The sequence goes on along the minus strand of CAWACW010000009.1, from coordinate 11,987 downwards.
GCCGCCCGGAATGTCCACGAAGGACACTCGCGCGGGGTTGAACAGGAAGACCTGGCGGATGTTGCCGCCCGGGGCGCCGCCGTCGGCGTCGTTCACCGGGTCGATCTCCCGCCACTGGTACCGCGGGCCACCCGCGGCGACGATCGCGTCGGTCAGCTTGGTGAGCGTCTGGTCAGCGACCACCACGCCGTCGTCGGTCTCGCCGTCGTTGTCCTGGACCTCCTCGACGGCCACGATGTCCGGGCTCGCCAGGTTGGTCACGACACCCTTGCCCAGCGCGGCGAACTTGCTCGCCGGGTCGGTCGCCGCCAGGTTCTCCACGTTGTACGTGGCGATGGCCAGCTGCTTGGCGGTCTGCGCCTTCGCCACCACCGGCTGGATGCCACCGGAGACGAGCGTGCCGACCGTGCTGGCCTCGATCTCGTAGCCGCCGAACTCGCTGTATGCGAGGGGGCCGACGGTCTTGCCCGTGAGCTTGTCGCCGACGTTCGCGACGGGTGCCGCGGGGCCGCCGGGCACGGTCACGATCTCCAGCCGGCCGGTGTCGCGGTCGTTGTAGTCGGGGAAGATCATGCCGCCGCGCGGGGTCTTGTCGACGGTCGGCTTCGTCGTCACGTACAGCTCACCGAAGCTGTCCGTCGGGCCGATGACCCGGGCGTTGTCGACCTCCATCAGTTCGCTCTCGTGCGACTTGTAGAAGTCGATCGCGAACTTCTTGGGCTGCAGGATCAGCGACTCGACGTCGCCGCCGCCCACGTCCTGCGCCATCTTCGTGGGCACCGAGTCAGGCGTGATGACCACCGGGGCCGGCACCGCGTTGTCGCTGGACGCGACGGTCCACGTGGCGTGCTCGATCTCGGTGAACGCCAGGTCGAGGCTGCTGGACGCGGGGGCGTCCGGGTGGAAGTCGGCGACCTCACCGGACACCGCCACCGCGTCGCCGACCTGCACGGCCGGCGTCTTGGAGCCGTTGAACACGAACATGCCCGAGCTGGCGACCAGGTTCGGGTTCGGGTTCGGGTCCTGGAACCAGAAGCCGCGGTCGCTACCGGTGGTGGACACCGCCGTGACCACGCCGGTGACGCCTGCGACGTCCTGGCCGTTGAACGGGGACAGGAAGGTGCTGCCGTGTAGGTCCTGGATGGTGGGTGCCGCGGCCGGGTCTGCCGTGGCCCCCTGCGCGGTTGTCGCTGTCGCCGACACCAGCGCCAAAGCCAGCCCGGCGACGAGTGCCGGAGCGGCACTGCGCAGGGCTGGGCGTGATAACGAGAATCTCGTCACGCTCGTCCTCCCTCAAAGAACAGTCGAGGCATCGTGCCTGGACGGAGTGAACGGAGGGAAGCCCACGCGAGAACAACGCGCGTGACCAGCGCAATGATCTGACCCGAATGGCGCAGAGCGGGAAATCCGCCCGAGGAAAACGACGGCTGACGGGGGCGTCGGGGTGGTTCCGCGCAGCTTGCGGAAAGAACTCCCGGACATCACCGACGAGCGGGTCGGGGGCCTTCATGGCGGCGAAATGGCCGCCGCGGTCGAATTCCGACCAGTGCACGAGGTTGTGTTCGAGTTCGCCGGATCGAACATCCAGGGGAACACCGCGACCCCGGTCGGCACCGTGGAACGCTCGCTCGCGCCCCCGGCTCCGGCGTGCTCGGTCTCGTAGTGGCTGTCGGCCGACGACCCGGCTGGTGCCGGTCAGCCAGTACAGCATCACGTTGGTGGGCAACAGATCCCGACCTACCGCGTCCTCGGGCAGTTCGGCTGCCGGGTCGGTCCACTCCCTGGCCTCTGCACGATCCAGGCCATCTGCCCGACCGGGGAGTCGTGCGGCCCGTGCGCCAGGGTCTGCGGCCGGGTGACCTGGACCATCGCGTAGCCGGACTGCTCGGTCTTGAAGTACCGCGGGTGCTCCGGCCGCGCCCGCTCTGCCCCGGTCAGCTCCCCCACCTGGTCCGGGTCGACCTCGGTGCACGCGGCGAGCCCTTCGTGTGCACGCCGACGACCTTGCCGGGGTTGAGCCTGCCGGGTGCCGGGGAGCTGACCGCGCCGGTGTCGCCGCCCTGCGCCCTGTAGCGGTCGTAGCCGGGTCGGTCCATCAGCTCGGTGAACGCCCTGGTCACCCGGTTGGTTTGCCAGCCGGCCTCTGGGCGTGCTCATTCCGGTCGTTGTGCTGACAACGGTCGCCGCGCGCGCAGGAGCGCCGCCGACGCAACGTCGGCGGCGCTCCTCATTTCGCCCGTTGTCGCTGCCCGTATGGGTTACGACCGGCGAGGACGCGTCCTGGCCTTACTGAACAGCAGAAGGTCAGTACATCCCGTTGTTGTTGCCACCGGGCTTGCCGTGGTCGCCGCCCTTGTTACCGCTGGGCTTGCCATGGTCGCCGCCCTTGTCGCCGCCCTTGTTGTCGCCGGGCTTGCCGTGGTCGCCGCCCTTGTTGTCGCCGGGCTTGCCGTGGTCGCCGCCCTTGTTGTCGCCGGGCTTGCCGTGGTCGCCGCCCTTGTTATCGCCTGGTCGCCGCCCTTTTGCCGTGGTCGCCGCCCTTGTTGCCCTGGTCGCCGCCCTTGTTGCCGTGGTCGCCGCCCTTGTTGCCGTGGTCCCCGCCCTTGTTGCCGTGGTCCCCGCCCTTGTTGCCGTTGCCGTTGCCGTTACCGCTGCCGTTGCCGTTGCCGCTGTGGCCGTTGCCGCCGTTTCCGTTGCCGCCGTTGCCGTTGCCGCCATAGCCGCCAGTGCCGCCGGCACCGCCGTAGCCGCCGGCGCCACCCTTGCCACCGGCGCCACCGATGAGGAGGCCGTTGCCACCGTTGCCACCGTTGCCACCGTTACCGCCACCGCCGTTACCGCCACCGCCGCCGTTACCGCCACCGCCGCCCTTGCCGCTAGAGCCGCCGTTGCCGCCGGTGCCGGTGTTGTTGCCGCCGCCGTTGCCACCGTTACCGCCGCCACCGATGATCGTGATGGGCGGGATGATCGTGATGGGCGGGATCCCCCTGGACGTGGTCGTGGTCGGGGTCGGGGGCGCCGTCGTGGTCGTGGTCGGGGGCGGCATAGCGCAGTTGGGATCCGTGAACACGTTGTCGTCCAAGCTGACCTGGCCGTTGCGGGCCAGCGCTCGGCCGTGCACGGTGGTACCGGTGGTGACCGAGATCGAGGTCAACGCCATGATCGTGCCGGTGAACGTCGAGTTCGTGCCCAAGGTCGCCGAGCTGCCGACCTGCCAGAAGACGTGACACGCATCCGCACCGTTGGTGAGCGCAACGTTGCTGGCCGATGCGGTGATCAGGGTGGACGCGGCCTGGAAGATGAAGACCGAATTCGGGTCGCCCTCACCATTCAGGGTCAGAGTCCCCGTGATCCCGATCGGCCCACTCGAGTTGTAGACACCGGGAACCAGCGTGGTCCCGCCGATGTCTCCCGCGATGCTGGCATCGGGTGCCTGACCGGCTGCATCGTTGTAGGCGACCGTCAGATCGGACTGTGCCTGCGCGGACTCCGCGTCACCGGCATGCTGGGCGCCGGCCGCGAGACCGGGCGGAAAGCCCGTGATCGCGGTGCCGGGGCTCACGCCGAGGTCCCCGGCGAGCATGCTGGGACCGGTGTTGGTCACGGTCTGGCCACCCAGCACCGAGTAGGACCCCGCGGTACCCAGTCCTACAGACGTGCCAATGGCGTACGCGGACGGCGGCGCCGCCACACCCACGGCCACGATGGCGGCGGTCACGGCCGCGAGCCCGGCCGGTGCGAGCCACCGCAGGTGGCGGCTTCTACGGGTGTCGCCGACCGGAACAGGATTCTTCAATGTCATTGTTGTTTGCCTCCGCCCGACCGAAAACCGGCGCGCCAAGGACTGCGACTAGGCAGAGCCAGGGGTCGGTTCGCGTCTGGGCATGACTCATCGGAAATTGGGCTGGCTACTTTCAGGACGCCATTCCGACAAGCCCGAGTCCGGGCAGCCGCGTCGAGCGCCGGGGCTGAATTTAGACTCAGTCGGACGACGAGCACCAACCCAACGGCCGACGATCACCCAGATTGATTCAGATCGAGCACCAGTCGAGTGACGACCCCATCCCGACGATGAGATGCGTGAATAAGTCCGCGGTCGGGCAATACCCGGTGGGTGCCGGCTTCTTCATGGGCAGACCCGGAAATCGTCGACCGGCGACAGGTAGCCCCCAGCTCCAACGGATCCTGATGCTCTGCCCGCCGCGCCGATGGTCATCAGGACGAGGCGCGTACGTCAGGACTTCGGGCGGATCGCTCGTGTCGACGTGTCCTTGGATCGGCTCCGCGGGTTCTGCGGCGACCACTGGCGCCGAGAGTCCGGTGAAAACATCACACAATGGCCCGTCAAAGTCGAATAACACTGCTCTGGTAGGGCGCATCAGTTCGGTCAGGTCTTTCATGGTGTCGTTTCCTTGGCGGCGGGCCGCCACACACGGTCGAACCGTGTCTGGGCTTGCTGGACATACTGGCTGCCAATCGCCGCCTCGTATTCCGACACGGCGTAATGGAACAGCACGCATCCTCACCCCAGGGGATCGACAACCGGTAGCCGAAGCCAAGCGTCTGCTGGTGACCGCACGACAACGGCACGACAGTGCGCGGTGGGCAGTCGCACTCGGCTCGCTACCAGCACGTCGTCGCGACGATCCGGGCGGGACGTCGCGACCGGCATCGACGGGCCGTGGTGAAAGCCGGCACCACAGGCGGAGGCACCCGAGCGACAGGCCCGCCAATGGCCTGCTGGAGCCGAATTGCCACCAAATCCACCAGGCGTAGCAAACGCCGGTCCCCCTGGATCATGGGGACCGGCGTTTCGCCTGGCGGTAGCGGTGGGATTTGAACCCACGGAGGGTTGCCCCTCACGCGCTTTCGAGGCGCGCTCCTTCGGCCGCTCGGACACGCTACCGGGAGCTACGATACCGGACCGGTCAGTCGAGACCGGCGCCAGGGCGGTCGAAGAACTCGCGCAGCGGGACCGCGCACTCGTCGGCCAGCACACCGCCGACGACCTCGGGCCGGTGGTTGAGCCTGCGGTCGCGGACCACGTCCCACAGCGACCCGACGGCCCCGGTCCTGGGTTCCCACGCGCCGAACACCACCCGGGACACGCGCGCCAGCACCAGCGCGCCCGCGCACATCGTGCACGGTTCGAGCGTGACCGCGAGTGTGCAGCCGGCCAGCCGCCAGCCGTCGCCGTGCCGCTCGGCGGCCGCGCGCAGCGCGAGGATCTCGGCGTGTGCCGTGGGGTCGCCCAGCCGCTCCCTGGCGTTGCCCGCCCTGGCCAGTTCCACGCCGCCGGCGTCCCACACGACGGCCCCGACAGGGACGTCGGCGGTGCCGGACAGCGTCGCGGCGCGCAGCGCCTCGCGGACCAGGTCCGCGTCGGTCACGACTGGATGCGGGACAGCAGCGCCGAGTACTGGTCGGCGAAACCGCAGCGCTGCGCGATCATGTCCAGCTGCTCGTCCGGGTACAGGTCGATCTCGTCGATGATGACCTGCAACTCGGGGTCGGGCAGGCCGACATCGGCGAGGATCGCCAGGTCGCCCTCGGGCCAGACACCATCGTCGTCCTCGTCCGGGGCGTCGACGCGCAACAGGTCCAGCACGTCGGCGGCCACGTCGTAGTCCAGGGCCGCCGCCGCGTCGGACAGCACGAGGGACACGCCGCCCGGGGTCGGGCGCAGCAGGATGAAGAACTCGTCGTCCACGGCGAGCATGCCGAACACGGCGCCGGGGGAACGGATGCCGCGCAGTTCGGTGATGGCCGCGTCCAGCTCACCGAGCGCCTTGTCGTCCATGCGGGCACACCGCCACCGTCCGTCCTCCCGCACGACGGACACCGCGAAGCCGTCCGGCCCCTGCACTGCCATGCACACACCGTATGCGCCGATCGAACCGCCCGAAAGTAGATCCCCCGACAGTGCGCTCGCGATCGAGATCCCCGAAGCGCCGTGATCGGTGTCACCATCAACACCATGGGCACCTCAGCTGGCCGGTCACCTGGGCAAATACCCGTCGACGGGGCCGATCCACGGCTCGCCGGCCTGGCGGCGGGGGCCAGGGTGCTGCAACCACGCACCGTGGCCCTGCGCCGAGCGGTCCACCGCCATCCGGAGGTCGGCCTGCGGTTGCCCGCCACCCAGGCGTCGGTGCTGCGCGCGCTGGCCGGCCTGCCGCTGCGGGTGACCACCGGCGACGCGCTGACATCGGTGGTCGCCGTGCTGGACGGCGGGCAGCCCGGACCGACGGTGCTGCTGCGCGCCGACATGGACGCGCTGCCGATGACCGAGCGCAGCGGCGTGCCGTTCACCGCCGAGACGGCCGACGCGATGCACGCCTGTGGCCACGACATGCACGTGGCGATGCTGGCCTCGGCCGCACGGCTGCTGTGCGACCGGCGGGCAGCGCTGGCCGGGCACGTCCTGCTGATGTTCCAGCCCGGCGAGGAGGGCAGCGGCGGGGCGGCCCTGATGCTGCGCGAGGGCCTGCTGGCCGCGGCGACGCCGGTCTACCGGGCGTTCGCGCTGCACATGGCCACGACCGCGACCTCCGGGGTGGTCACGTGCCGGGCCGGGGCGCAGATGGCCTCGTCGGACTCGTTCCACGTGCTGGTCACCGGCCGTGGCGGGCACGGCGCGATGCCGCACGACGCGCTGGACCCGGTACCCGCGGCGGCAGCGATGGTCGGCGCTCTGCAGACGATGATCACCCGGCGGGTACCGGTGGCCGAGCCCGCGGTGATCACGGTCGGCCGGATCGCGGCGGGCACCACGACGAACGTCATCCCCGGCACGGCGACCCTGGACGGCACGGTCCGCACGCTGGCCGGCCCGATCCGGGAGCTGGTGCTCGCCGAGCTGCGCCAGGTGTGCGAGCACGTCGGTGCCGCCTACGGCTGCCGGGTGGACGTGACGATCGAGCCCGGTTACCCGGTGACGGTCAACGACGCGACCGTCGCCGAGCGGGCGCTGGAGCTGGGCCGCGCGGTGCTCGGCGCGCGGCACGCCGAGCCCATGGCGCACCCGCTGATGGGGGCCGAGGACTTCAGCTACGTGCTGGAGCAGGTGCCCGGCGCGCTGGCCTTCCTCGGTGCGTGCCCGCCCGGCGTCGCGCCGGACAAGGCCGCGCCCAACCACTCCGACCAGGCGGTCTTCGACGAGTCCGCGATGGAATACGGCGTGGCGCTGTACGCGGCGATGGCCCTGGACGCGCTCGCCGGGGCGTGACGTCGGTGGCATGACGTCGGTGGCGCGGCGGCGATGGGCGAGGATGAGACTCGTGCGAGGCGTCTGCGTGCTGGGCTTGGGACTGATCGGTGGCTCGGTGTTGCGTGCCGCGGTGGCAGCGGGCAGACCGGCCTGGGGTGCCACCGCCTCGCCGGACGACCAGCGGGCGGCCACCGGCGACGGTTTCGACGTCACGCCGACCGTGCGCGACGCACTGCGCAGGGCCGCCGACACCGACGCGCTCGTGGTGCTCGCCGCGCCACTGCCCGCCGTGCCCGAACTGTTGGCCGCGGTCGCCGACGTCGCGCCGACCTGCCGGTTGACCGACGTGGTCAGCGTGAAGCGGCCGGTCGCGGCCGCGGTGCGACGGCTGACGCCGCAGGCCCGCTACGTCGGCGGCCATCCGATGTCGGGCAACTCGATGTCCGGCTGGCCGGCGGGCTCGGCCACCCTGTTCCACGGCGCCGCCTGGGTGGTGACCACCGACGACACCGACGACACCGGACTGTGGGCGGACGTGGCCGGGTTCGCGCTGGACTGCGGCGCGCACGTGGTGCCTGCCCGCATCGATGAGCACGACGAGGCCGTCGGCCGGGTGTCGCACCTGTCGCACGTCATGGCCGGTGTGCTCGCCGCTGTGGGTGCCGACGGCGGTCCGCTGGCGCTCGCCCTGGCCGCGGGCTCGTTCCGCGACGGCACGCGGGTCGCGGGCGCACGCCCGGAACTGACCCGGGCGATGTGCGAAGGCAACCGCGACGGGCTGCTCGCCGCGCTGGACGACGCGCTGGGCAGGCTCGGCGCCGCCCGCGGGTCACTGGCGTCCACCGGGTCGCTCGGCGCGACGCTCACCACCGGCCACCAGGGCCGGGCCGCCTACGACCGGCTGGCAGCCGTCGAGTCCGAGGAGCTGGTCATCGCCCTGGACGGGCCCGACGCACTGGCCGAGCTGACCGAGCTGGGCAGGCGCGGCGGCAGGGTCGTGCGGCTGGCGGGCACGGCCGCGATCGCGCAGGCGCCGAACCTCGCGTGACGTTACGGGTTTCGGGTGCGCAACGATGCGTGACCGCCGCACCGGCAGCGCATTAGCTTCTGCGGATGGAGCGGCGCCGGGCAGCGGTGGTGCTGGCCGGCGTGCTCGTGGTCGGCGGCGCGGTCATCGCCCTGCGGTTGGCCGGTGGCACCCCCGACCCGGACGCGACGCCGCCGGTCCCGCCGCCGCCCACCGTGGTCAAGCCGTTCAGCGCGCAGGGTGTCCTCGCGCCGATACCCGGTGCGGATCCGGCCCGCCCCGGCCGCGTCACCGTCACGCCGGGCCCGCACCGGTTGCAGCTGGCCTGGGGCGCAGCGCTGCCCGGCGGCCACGACCCGGCCGGAGCCGTCGGCTACGACGTCCACTGGGCAGGCCACGACCAGCTGGTGGCCGAGCCGTTCGCGGAACTGGACGACATCGACCCGGGTGTCCGCACCCGGGTCGAGGTGCGGTCGATCGACTCCTACGGCCAGCGGTCCGGCCCGGTCACGGTCACCGGCCGCGCGCAGCCGTATCCACCCAACGGTGCGGACAACGCCTTCGTCGACGACTTCACCGGCCCGCAAGTGCCGGACCCCCGGCTGTGGGAGTTGTGGCCGTCGACCGTCGGCTGCGCGCAGGACAGCCGCGGTGCCGGCACCGACAGCGGACGGCTGGTGATCCTCAGCCAATGTGGCCAGTCCTCGGCGACGCTCGACGCGCGAACGCCGTTCCGGCTGCGGCAGGTGGTGAGTGGTGAGCTGGGCCGGTTCACCATCGACACCGATTCGCCCGGCGAGAACGGCGAACTCGACATCGACCTGGTGCCCGGCCCGGTGACCATGATCGACGGCTCGACCAACGACGCGATCACCACGACGAAACCGGGCGTCGCGGCCATCGACGCCGACCTGCCGCGAGGCACGGTCCGGGTGCGGGTCGCGGTCACCGGCGACTCGGATTCGCTCACCGACACCGTGCAGGTCGCGGCGGGCACCGGCACCCCGCAGGTGCCGCCGGTGCCGCGCCGACTGCACGCGCTACCGGCCCCGAGGGCGGGCATCTCGGTGCGCTGGGACGTCGTGCTGCGCACCGACGGCGTGGAAGTACTGCGGGACGGGGTGCTCGTCGGCGCGGGCAACGTTGTTCCACAGTGGACGACCGCGAGGGCGCTGGTCGAGTTCAGCGGGCCGAGCCTGGACCCCAAACGCTATGACGTCAACATGATCGGCTTCGGCGGGGCACCGACGAGCGCGCCGCAGCTGGTACCTCCGCCGCGGCTGGCCTTCGCCGGGTTTCCAGTCGTGGCAACGGGATCGACGGCGAAGGCGATCGACAGCACGGACACCGGGCCGGGTAGCGGTCTGCTGCAGACCACTATCTTCGCGTCGCCGAACGACCCCGGCGCGTCCGTGACCGTGCACGGGGCGGCGCCGAAGTTCGCCGTCCGGCTGGGTGGCCACACCTACCTGGCGACACCCGCCGTGCCGGGCACTCCACTGCTGCCCGAGGTGCGTTACTCGCTGGTGTCCCGAATCCCGGCGGCCGCCCTGGCCGGCGTGCACAGTTTCCCGTTCGTCCTGGTCGTGGACGCACCGACCGGCTATCCGGCACAGGTCCAGGTCACCGGTGCGGCCGTGGACATCGTCGCCAAGCCCGGGCAGCGTCTCCCGCCGGCGGCCGTCCAGGCCCCGGATCCACCGCCGGCGCCGCAACTGGCCGGGCTGTCCGTACAGGTGCTCGACGCCAGCGGCAACCCGCCGCCGCAGGGCAAGCCGCTGCCGCGCGGGCGGGCCGTGCTGGACGTGACGATGGACGGCGTCGACACGCAGCGCACCACCGGCCAGGTCGCCGGGCTGGCCGGCATCGAGGTCTTCCTGGACAACAAGAAGCTGGTCGCCGTGCCGACCGCCGTCGACGGGCCGGGCCTGGACGGCGACTGGCAGATCGCGTTCAGCACCGGCGACGAGGCCCCGGGCCCGCACTCGCTGGACATCCGCGCGTTCAGCACGCAGCGCGGCATCACCTTCGCCGAGACGTTCGCGACCTACCAGCTCGGCCAGTGAGTCCGCCGTCACTCGACGGCCCGATGGATGGTCGCGCTGTGCCACGATGGACCAATGTCCGGAGCCTTCATCGTCGATGCCGCTCGTACCGTGTTCGGCCGCTACCGGGGTGGACTCTCCGGCGTGCGCGTCGACGACCTGGCCACCCTGCCGGTGACCGAACTGTTGCGCAGGCACGGTCCGGAAGGCACCGGCACGCTGGACCCGGCGGCCGTGGACGACGTGATCTACGGCAACACCAACGGGGCAGGCGAGGAAAACCGGAACATCGGCCGGATGGTCGCGCTGCTGGCGGGCCTGCCGACGAGCGTGCCCGGCGTGACCGTGAACCGGCTGTGCGGCTCCGGTGGCGAGGCCATCGTGCAGGCCGCCAGGGCCATCGGCGTCGGTGACGCCGACCTGATGATCGCCGGTGGCGTCGAGGGCATGACGCGCGCGCCATTCGTGATGCCACGCGCGGAACGCGCCTTCCCGGACCGGCTGGAGGCGGTGTCGACCGCCCTGGGCTGGCGCTTGGTCAACCCGAAGATGCGGGCCGAGTGGACAGTGCCGCTGGGCAAGGCGGCCGAGGACGTGGCCGTGTCGCTGGGTATCGGGCGCGCGGAGATGGACGAGTGGGCGCTGCGCAGCCACCAACGGGCCGCGGCCGCGTGGACGGACGGCGTGCACAAGGACTTCGTCGTGCCGGTGCCGCTCAAGGACGGGTCGGCGGTGGAGCGCGACGAGTCGGTCCGCGCGGACACCACGGCCGAGAAGCTGGCCAAGCTCAAGTCGGCGTTCTCCGCCGACGGCCCGGTCACCGCTGGCAACTCCTCACCGCTCAACGACGGCGCGTTCGCCGCGCTCGTCGGCACCCGCGCGGTGGCCGACCGGCTGGGCGTCGAGCCGCTCGGTGAGGTGCTCGGTTCCGCCGTCGCCGCGGTCGACCCGCAGCGGTTCACGCTCGCCCCTGTCGACGCCGTGCGCAAGCTGCTGGACCGGCTGGGCATCGGGTTCGGCGACGTCAACCTGTGGGAGATCAACGAGGCGTTCGCCGCGATGGTGCTCTCCGTCCTGCACGAATTGCCCGAGGTCGATCGCGACCTGGTCAACGTGCACGGCGGCGCACTCGCCTACGGGCACCCGCTGGGCGCGTCCATGCCGAGGGTCATCGTCGACGTGTGCAGGCACCTGCGGGCGCGCGGCGGCGGCATCGGCATCGCGGCCGCGTGCATCGGGGTCGGCCAGGGCATGGCCGTCGCCGTCAAGGTCAGCTGAGCCGTCAGCTGCCCACTCAGTGGGCGTACCGACCGCCGGGGAGCAAGTTGGCCGTTGGCGGCTGTGATGACCATTGGGCGGGCGAGTTGGCCGTTGAGCGGCGGATGCGGCCGCTGAAGGCGAGTTGACCGCCGACGGATGAGCTGGCCATTGAGCGCCGAGTTACCCACACACCGGCGAGTTGCGCACTCGGTGGACCAGATGACCGCCCACGAATGAGCTCGCCATTGAGCGCCGAGTTACCCACACACCGGCGAGTTGCGCACTCGGTGGACCAGATGACCGCCCACGAATGAGCTCGCCATTGAGCGCCGAGTTACCCACACACCGGCGAGTTGCGCACTCGGTGGACCAGATGACCGCCCACGAATGAGCTCGCCATTGAGCGGCGAGCGGTCAAGGTTGACTGAGCGGTCGGGTCGGCGGG
>CAWACW010000008.1:0-12823 GCA_963780635.1 Candidatus Melainabacteria bacterium | reverse complement strand
CGGCAACATCGACGCTCCCTAGGCCGCCGGCATGGCCTCTGGGCATTGCCGCTGCCACGTGCCGCCAGCCGTCGGCGGCTTGAACTGCGGCCGGTGTTCGTCCGGTAGTCGCGCGGCCGAAGCCGGGGTTGTACGGATCCAGTTCCGGGGGATGGCGGCACTGCGCGCACCACTGATGACGGCGTGGACCTGGCGGATGTCGCCAACCACGTCGTCGTGTCGGTCGGGACCGACGGGAAGATTGACCTGTTCAACCTCGCCGGCTCCACCAACGTCGTAGTCGACCTCGCAGGCTTCTTCCGCGACTGACGCTGATCGGCGTGCTTGCCATCGGTCAGACCGTTGGTCAACGGGCTCGGCGTGCACGCCGAGCGGTCAGATCGATGACGACGCCCGGCCGGTGCACCTGACCTGCCGTGTCACTCGGTCGAGTAAATCTATGGTGGCGGGGGTAGACATTCGATGGCAGGTGTGTGTAGTGTTCTCCACGTTGCGACGAGAGAGAACGTCAAGCGGGCACGGGAGATGATGAACTACCCGTGAAGTGACACAGCACAGGTCAGGCTGTGCGGGACCGATCAAGGCACGGGTCCCGGCGGGTGATCTGACACTCCGAAGTAGGCAGTACGGTCAGGCGCGCCGGATCCGGTCAAGGTTCGAGGGTTGCGGCGGTGACCAGCGAGATCAGTGTGCTGGGGCCAGTATCGGTAGAGGGGTTCCAGTCGTGGTCGTCGCAGGCGGTACAGGCAGTGCACAGTCCGTGGATGACACAGAGGAGAAGGGAAGGGTTGCATCATTTGGATCGCCCGCTGTGGCGCAGGGTCGCCCGGCGGGAGCCGCAGTCCCATCAGATTGGAAGGTGGTCCTCGGTTACCGAGCAACGATCCCCGCTTGGTCTGCCTGTAGGGCGGACGCGGACTCAGGAAGCCGACCTCATGGTCGGGCAATGGTGATGAAACCCAACACCCCGGGACCCCGGTGCTACGGCACCGGGGTCCCTCGTGATGTGGAGGCGCGATGATTCCAGACCCACGCGATCAGGCCGAGAGCAGCGCGGCCGACAAGTTCGACGACGAGCATTACCCGGCCTACACGATGGGCAGGGCAGCGGAGATCCTCGGCGCCACGCAGGGTTTCCTGCGCAGTCTGGACGAGGCGAAGCTGATCGAGCCTCAGCGTTCGGCTGGTGGGCACCGGCGGTATTCCCGCTTTCAGCTTCAGTTGGCCGCCCGGGTGCGGGAGCTGGTCGACCAGGGCACCGCCCTCACCGCCGCGTGCCGCATTGTCACCCTCGAAGACCAACTGCACGAAGCACAGCAACGCAACACCGAACACGACCACCGAGACCACCACGGTTGACGACGCCATCGGAACTCGGCGACTCGCACGGCACGGCGCTGTCAGGCGATTGACGTCCGGTGGGATGCCGAGACAATCCACCGGACGGGGACCGGCTCAGCAGCCCACGGCCTCGGCGCTCCATGGACCGTCGTTGATCGGCGCGATCGCGTACGCGCAGACGGGCGTCGGCGCGTACACATGTCGGTGTAGGACGACGTCGACGTGGCCGCGTAGAAGGCCCCGTCCGACGACGTGAACACGTCTGCTTCGAGGTCGGCAGTGCCGATGCTGCTGACGACCTTCGCCCAGTTGGTGCCGCAATGCGGCGAGTAGCGCAACTGCGCTGACCCACGATGCCGCCGCCCTCATTCGTGACCGGCCGCGTGCTGACGGCAGGCCGTCCGGGCCGGTCAGCGCCAGCCCCGTGCCTTGGCCTCGGCCACCAGTGTCGTCGCAGCGGCCTGCTCCGGCGACAGCTCCCGCGCCGGCTCAGACTCACTCCCGCGTGGACTCAGAAGATCCGACGTCATCACTCACAGTGCTCATCCCGCCGAGCCTCAGCTCGGCGTGTCAAAGGAGCGCCGCGTGCCGCTGAAGGTCAGCGAGATCATCAAGCCGACCGAGACTGACGGCGCCGTTTGCCGCAACGGAGGAACGGTTACTTCTTGCCTCGTGCGGTATCAACCTCTCGACCGGCGGAGCCCTGGGCAACGGCATGCCCTCCGACGTGCCGCGACGGAACTTGCGCGTTACTGGGACACCATCGACGAACGCATACCAGCGCCTGTACTCCGCGTCCTCATCTCGCTCCGGGTGCGCGCGGGTGTCGGCGGCGCCGGGTCGGTTCGATGCGCCGCCCGTGGTCCGTCATTTTTCCGTCGAGCACCCAGTCCACCGGCGGTAACCCGTACTGCCGCGGGACAGCGACGAGACCTGCAGCGCGACCGCCACGATCACCGCCGCAGTCGCGACGCCCGAGACGAGGGGAACACCCCAGTCGCCTGTTCGTGGCGAGCACCCGCAGTGACGCGGGGATCACCGCGACGCTCCAGCTCACCACCGCCCCCCCGGCCAGCCGGAACGGTCGGCTGATCGTAGCGTGCGCGGTGGAGGGTCAGCGACACGGCGATGTACCGATGGTGTGTCGCTGCAGCGCGCGCAGGTCGGCGGGCCGAAGCCCAGGCCCTCGTCGAGATCGAGGCAAGTGCCTGGGCACCGTGCGACTGTCGGTATTGGCGCCGCGACGCCGCGTCAGACGGGGGCCGGCCACGTGTCCTGGCTGGGCCGAAGCGCTGTCTAGCTCCGCAGGAACTCCAGCAGGTCGTCGTTGAGCTGGTCGCCGCGAGTGTCCTGGAGACCGTGCGGCCCGCCCGGATAGTAGATTTCCTTCGCGCCCTTGACGATCCTGGCCGATTTCTTCGCGGCATCGTGTACGGGAACAATCTGGTCGTCCTCGCCGTGCACGACCAGGGTCGCGACATCGATCTTCTTGAGGTCTTCGGTGAAGTCCGTCTCGGAGAAGGCTTTGATGCTGTCGTAGGCGTTCATGAGCCCAGACTGCATGCTCCACAGCCAGAACTGGTCCAGGACGCCCTGCGAGACCTCGGCGCCCGGTCTGTTGACACCGTAGAACTGGATGGCCAGGTCCTTGTAGAACTGCGCGCGGTCCTTCAGCAGGCCAGCGCGCAGGCCGTCGAACACGTCGATCGGCAGGCCCTCCGGGTTGGCCTCCGTTTTCAACATGAGGGGCGGCACCGCGGAGACCAGGACCGCCTTGGCCACCCGGCCAGTGCCGTGGCGCCCGATATACCGCGCGACTTCTCCCCCGCCGGTGGAGTGGCCCACGAGCGTGGCGTCGCTGAGGTCGAGCGCCTCGATGACGGCGGCGAGATCGTCGGCGTAGCCGTTCATGTCGTTGCCAGATGTCGGCTGACTGGACCGGCCATGGCCCCGGCGGTCGTGCGCCACCACCCGGAAGCCCTTCCGCATGAGAAAGAACATCTGCGCGTCCCACGCGTCCGCGTTCAGCGGCCAGCCGTGCGAGAACGTCACGACAGGGCCTTCGCCCCAGTCCTTGTAGTAGATTTCCGTTCCGTCACTGGTGGTGATCGTGCTCATCGCCGTGGCTGCTCCTTCCTCCAACGTGGTGTCGTCATCGGCGTACGCCGGCGCTGGACCAGCGCCTCGCTCGTCCAAGCCAGTTCCCCAGTGTCCCAGCCGGACCTGTTCGTGCGCTCACCCACAGCGGGTGAGCCGGGACCGGGACGGCACCGCCGCACGGAAACCCGCCACCTGCTGCGGTCCGTGACCAGATCGTGCGCTCGCGTGATCAGCAACGCGGGGTGCGGAACTCGGATGGACGACAACGGCCCGTTCCCAGGGAACTGCTACCTGCGGTGTTCGACGAGGCGCGCCACGAGCCGGAACGACCCGCTGTCCGGCAACCGTCCGTCCGCTGCTTTCCGACACGATGCCGCCGCGGAGACGCCGCCCAACTCCGCGCAGATCTCGGCCGCCGCGGGGAGACGCATCCGCTCGGTCTCGCGTATGTCCCGGGCCGGATTCTCGAAGACCACCGCGGCGACCCGGTCCGGGTGCCGCAGCCCGTGCCGGGGCCGCCGTGCAGGCACAACACAACGGTGACCCGGAATCTCCCCGCACGTCCACGAACAACCGCCGACCGTGCGCCCCAACCCCACGGTCAGTCACCACGCGAGCGTAGCAACGAGTTCGAACTTTTCGTCAGTCGTTCAGGTAGTGCAGCACCGCCAACACTCGCCTGGTGAACCCGTCGTCTCGTGCAGTCCCAGTTTGTCGAAGATCGCTGACGTGTTTCTCCGCCGCGCTCAGCGCGATGAACGGGCCGGCCGCGATGCCCGGATACGTGTGACCTAATTGGACGCGGCCGGTCAGCGGCGGGCGGCGTAGACGCGGTTGGTCATCGTCTCCGCTGTGAGGGTCCACGAGCGCAGGCCCGCGTCCGCGGCGATGGTGCGCATGGTGTCCTCGCCGGCGTGGTTGCCCAGGGCTTGTGGGCCCTTCTGGGCCAGTGCGGCGGGCAGGCACAGGACGACGGAGCTCGCGGTGAAGGACCGGCCCACGGGGTTGGTGGTGTCCTCGACGTTGCCGGATACGTTGGGTTCGACGATCATGCAGGTGCCGCCGTCGGCCAGGGCCTGCTCGGTGCGGCGAAGGGCGGCGCCGGGGTCGCCGAGGTCGTGCAGGCAGTCGAAGAACGTGATCAGGTCGTACCGTTGACCGGGAAAGTCTCCAGCCGTGGCGACGTCGAAGGTGACCCGGTCATCGAGGCCCCGTTCGGCGGCCCACTGGGGTGCCGACGTCGTGCTGGTCGGTGAGGCGCTGGTCCGCTCCGGCGATCCCCGTTCGGCGATCGGCTCCTTTGTTCGTGCTGCCGGCTCAGGGCGCTGAGCATCCTGTTCGGCCGGACCGAGTGCCCGCGACACCGGGCATCCCAACGACGCACCACGGGGTGACGCTGACCGACAGGTCAGCGCGGATTCAACTGGTGGTCGCAACACCTCGATCGTGGAGGAGTGTGTTGTGGCGCAGGGAAGGGCAGGCGCGGCGATTGCGGCTGGCGTACGCCGCTTCATTCTCCTGGACGTCCTCGGGTCGATCGGCGCGAGGAACGGCAAAGTTTCTGGCGGCTGATCGCTGCCGTTGACCGGTGGGCACGGTGAACGTCTTGGTGACCAACGTCCGTGAGTAGGCTCGCGCCGAACGCGCTGGTGAGCGAGCTGCCCAGGCCGCGGGACAACGAGTTGAGCCCCTTGGCGGCGGCGAGCTGAGACGCGGGCGTGTCGCGGACTGGGCTGTTCACCGTGTGGCCACCGGTAGCGCCCTCAGCAGCGCGAGGATCGCGCGGGTCGTGGGCGTCGGCACGCCGTGCCGTTCGCCCAGCGCCACCGCCGGACCAAGGAGCCCATCGTGTTCCATCGGGCGGCCGGCATTGCGGTCGGAGAGCATCGAGGTCGGCAAGTCGGGCGGGAGCGTCCGTACCCAGTCGACAATCGACTCGGCATGGTCCTCGGTCAGCCTGGCGCCTTCCGCTCGTGCCACTGCGACCATCTCATGCGCGACGTCGAGTGCCAGCGTCCGCACCGACGGGTCGCCGAGTACCTCCATTCGGCGTCCGGTCAGCGCCGTCAGCGGGTTCACGACGACATTGATCAGTAGCTTCTCCCACCCGGCGGTCCGGAAATCACGCACGGTCTCCACCTGAAACCTCGAGTCCTGGTACAGGCGCGCGACCGCGCGACCGCCTTCGTCGTCGGGCACCACGAGCCCGCGACCGGTACGGTGCGTGCGCACGTGTCCGGGGCCGATGCGTTCGGAGTTGGCGTAGACAATGGCGGGCACCACGCGCGCCGCGGTGAACGCGCCCACACGCTGCTGTTGATCGACCCCGTTCTGCGCGCCGATCACGTATGCATCACTGGAAAGCCGGTCGAGCCAAGCCGCTACTGCCGGGGTGTCCTGGATTTTCGTGGCGAGGATCGCCCAGCCTACCGGCGGCAGGTCATCGGGCGTGGCAACCCATGTTACCGGTGCCTCGTGGGTGCCGTCGTCGTCGCTGACGGCAAGCCGGTGCAGTTGCGTGCGGCCGCAGACCACCACGGGCCGCCCGGACGCCGCCAGATGGTGGGCCAGCAGCGTGCCGATCGCTCCCGCGCCGATCAGGGCGACATGCTCCAATTGATTCATGGGAGAGCCGGGTTCCTAGCGGTTGTGACCCCGGACCAGGTCCTCGGCTCGTTCGGCGATGGCGTAGACGGTGGCGTTGGTGTCGGCGGACACGGGTGAGGGCACGCGTCGGCCACCCGCAGCCGATGGGCCCGCACGAAATTCGCATTGATGGCGGAGGACCCGCCCGACACACGGCCACGCGGCCAGGAGATCGTCGAACCCGTGGCTTCCTGCAGCACGGTCCGATCAGCCCAGTCCGCCGAACTCCCCATCAGCGCGGGCCACGCCGGCGGCACTGCCATGAAGTCCAGCGGCTGGCCGCTGCCCGCTTCCAACAGGAGCGCTCGCACCGCGCTGTCCGCCGACAGGCGCGCGGCCATCACACGCCCCGCCGTGCCCACCCCCACGACAACAAAGTCGTAGTGGGCGCTGTTCGCTGCCATGGCTTGCTTCCCTTTCGAATGGCGGTGAACGCACCGCGCATCGCTTGTCGAACACCGTGTACGACCAAGTGTACGAACGTGCAGGGCGGACGGTTCACGTGACCGTCCTCACTCGACGTTCGGACCGGACGAACCCGCTCTGCCTCCGGAAGCGTGGCTTGCCGAACGATCTGTTCGCAGAGAACAGTCACCGCCCGGTGCTGGCGGAATCCATTCGCGACCAGCTCGTCCGACTCAACAGCGAGTTCGCCCATTACGTGCCGGCGGAACGGCAACTGCCCGACGTGGTATTGCTACCCGCCGGCGACCCCGGATACTTCCCGGTCGGTGTCAAACACCGCTACACGCGTGGGAGCAAATCGTGACGCCACCGGGGCGATGTGGCCACCAGCCAGACCTCCAACTCTTCGCAGGTACAGAAGCCGTCATGCGGGTCGGACTCACGCTCCCCACAACTGGGCCGTCTTGCTCACCATTCCCGGGAGATCCACAGGTTTGCCGCCGAGGCCGAGCGGCTCGTGAGCCGATCCGTCATCTACGAACAGATCCGTTCCGGGCGCCTCCGGACCGTCCGGCAGGGTGAGGGTGTGGGTGGCCAGGTCGTAGCAGGCGGCCAGGATGGCCTGCCCGGCTGGTTGGGTGCTGGTGTCGGCGAGTTCGTGGGCGGCGGCCAGCAGGTCGGGCAGCCCGGTGATCAGCGCCGTGTACTGGGCGCGGTCGAACAGGGCCTGGCTGGTGGCCAGCCGGGCGGTCACGGTCGCTGCGGTGACCGGGCTGGGCGTGGCGGGCAGGGCCACCAGCGTGTCATTCAGCCGCCGCAGCACACCGTGAGGGACGGTCAGCCCAAACGGCCGTGACGAGGTGACCGGTCCCGACCGGCTGGGCCGCGAGTTCGCCCTCGGCACCCTCCCGGACATCAGCCTGTGCCCCCGGTTGCTCACGCCGGCCGCGCTGCTGGACCCTCATCGGCCGCCGCGCCCTGCACAACCCGCAAGTGCGGGTCCTCCAGGACGGCAGTGGACGAGCACAAGATCGTCCCGTCTTGGGCCTCGTTTATCGGGGACACGCTGGACAAGTTCAACCCCGGGCCGAACAGGCGCGTGGCTGCTGTCTACTGGTCGGTGCCCGCCGCGTCGCTTCGAGGGCTTCTCGTCCAGGTCCGCACTGCCTTGGCGGAGCAGGTGGCCGAGTTGAGGGCACTGATGCCGCAGGACCACGAGGTGTCGGAAACATCGTCCCAGCCCCTGGTGCGGGGCAGCGTGGAGTTTGGCCAAGTGAAGCAGGAGGGAGTTCGGCCATCGCTCAGTTCGGGATTGATCACGACGCGATCGCGCAGATCATGAAGGGAATACAAGAGTCATTCGACCAGCACCCGATCAGAGTGCCGGTGAACGCCGAAGGGCCGACGCCAGGAACCACACGCTAACGGCGCCCGGCTGGCCTGGTGGAACCGGGACGTGGACCAGAGCCAGACCGACACGCAGCAGATCGCCCCCCATCGCCCAGGCCGTGGCGATAACGTTGGAGCACCTGTCGATGGCTGGCCTGCCGGAGCGCGACCAGGAAGACGCGGAGGAGGCCGCGCAGGAGGTGCTGGCCGAGGTTACCCAGCCCGAGCCGAACCAGGGCAAGATCCGGCGTGCGCTCGCAGCGCTGAAGCACCTGCTTGCTCCCGTGGCCGCTGGCGCAGTGGTCGCGCGGGCGCGGGTGCCCAGGAATGGGCGAGGACGGCGATCGAACACCTCCAGTTGCCTTCTGAGTTCTCCCGGCAGGAGGCTGCCGGAACCGACACATCATCCGGTTTCGGCAGCTCTCGTGCTGATTGATCGGGCGGTGTCGCATCACCGCTGCGGGGCTTGCCTGCTGGGAAACGGCACGATGGTGCCGCCCGACTGCGCGAGTTCCTGACGGGGCTGCTGGTTTTCCAGGGTGAGCTGGTTGACCACACGGACCAGCGCCGGAACATCCGCTCGCAGTCGCGGGCAGGTTATTGCCCTTCTCGATCTCGTCGGATGCGGCTTTGACTGCGGCCTTTTGCGACGAAACGACCTGTTCGATCGGAGGAGATGTGATGGGTGCCATTCCTGCCCCTCCTGCGTCGGTCCCGCGTCGAGACCGTATCCGCAGATCCGCGGTCGGTCGTAGCCGGTCACGCTGCGGGCGCAGTTCACAGTGCGCCCTTCTGAGCGTCGTTGCACCGGATGCGTTGCCGACCGTGGATGAGGGGCACTGGATCGAGTCATGAACCGCGGGCCCGTGTCGACGTCACTCCGCGTATTCGGGCGGTTCCAGCTGTACCTCTTCGGCGTCCAGCCTCGCCTGCACCCGGCGCAGCACGATGTCGTCGATCACCTGTTCATCGCGCAACCTGACCAGCGCCGCACGCTTGTACGGCAGCAATGCCGCGGACAGCAGCTCGTGGTGGCGCCGAGGGACGGCGGTGTGCTCGCCCTCGGCCGGGGCCTGGGTGCTCCCGGTCCCGCTGGGCGCGTCGTCCAGCGCGAGCAACTGGTGTTCGTGCACCACCCGCACCAGGTCGACCACGTGGTCGGGGCAGCGCAACCGCCACGCCGCGACCGGCAGCGCGGCCAGCGCCGCCTCCGCCGCCGCGCGCTCGGCGATCAGCTCCTCCTGCTCCTCCTCATCGGCGTCGGGCAGGTCCGCGTGACGGATGACGGCGGGCAGCGTGAGGCCGTGCCCGAGCAGCATCAGCAGGATGACCCCGAACGCCACCACGACGATCAGGTTCCGTCCAAGCGACCGGCGTGACGGACACCACGACCGTCATGGCCAGCGAGGTGCCGCCGCGCAATCCTGCCCACGCCAGAACCAGCACCTGCCGGTGCGGCAACCGGCGTGAGCGACTGTCCGGGCTGCGGTCGAGTAGCCGCGTGAGATAGCCGGCGGTGACGGTCCACGCCAGCCGGGTGCCCACCGCGGTGCCGCCGACCAGCACGATCCCCACCAGCGCCTGGCGCAGCGTGTAGTGGTGCATGCCCTGCACCGCGTGCGGCAACCGGGTGCCCAGCAGCACGAACAACGTCCCGCTGAGCAGGAACGCCGCCAGTTGCCAGAACGCGCGCAGCTGCATCCGGGTCCGGCCCGACGTCAGCCGTGGCCCGACGTGGCTGAAGGTCAGCCCGCACGCCACCACGGCCAGCACGCCGGAGGCGTGCAACTGCTCGGCGAGCAGGAACGCCGCGAACGGCGCCACCACGTTGATCCCGTTCTCCAGCAGGGTGTCCCGCACCAGCCTCCTGGCGCCCACCGCCAGCCAGGCGATCACCAGGCCAGCCGCGACGCCACCGAAGAACGAGACCGCGAAGCGCGACACCGTGCCTGTCCAGGTGAACGTCTGCTGGTGCGTGGCTACCGCCACGGCCACCGCGAACACGACCAGTGCTGTGCCGTCGCTGACCACGCTCTCCGCCCGCAGGATCGTGATCATCCGCCGCGGCAGCCGGGTCGCGACCGCCCCGATCGCCGACGCGTCGGTCGGGGCGAGTATCGCGCCGAGGATCCAGGCAGTCGACCAGCTCAGCCCGATCGCGTGTCCGACGGCGGCCACCGCACCGGTGGTGGCCAGCACCAGGCCCAGTGAGTTGAGCAGCACTATCGACAGGCTCGCGCGGATCTCCCGCAGTGACGTGGTCAGCGAATCCCAGTACAGCAGCGCCGGCAACACCACCACCAGGATGACGCTGGGCGAGACCCGCAGGTCGTGCAGCCACGGCAGGAACGCCAGCGGCACGCCCCCGAGCAGCAACACCAGCGCCGCCGGCACGCGCACGCGCACGGCCAGCCAGCTCAGTGCCAGTACCGCGAGGAGGACGGTGACGATCACCTGCAAGCTACGCGGATCCATCGGCCCACCCGCCGGTCGTCCGGACGAGCCTGATGGCACGTCGGCCCGGACGTCTCGGCGCGGTCACTTCAGCGGGCACCGCACAACCTCCCGGCGTGTCTAATGTGGTCTACGAAGGTCAGCCCTGTTGCCCCCAATGGCAGTGTCGTCCCGCTCGGACGGAATGTCACGTTGTCGCAAGGTAACGTGCGCCACGGTCGCTGCTCATGCCATCTGTAGGTCTCAAGTGGACTCGTGTGCAGGCATCGGATCACGGCCAGTGCCGCGCGAAGCGTTCCATCCGTACACCCCGCGATCAGGTGCTCCCACACTGTGGTCGCGTTCGAGATTCGTTTGATTGGTGACGGTGGTGTCCACGATGTGGTCACCCCGCGTCGGCGATCTCGTGTACCGGTATGTTCGCTACGGCGGTTGGCCGCGCACGAACAAGATCGTTGAGCACGACCCGAGAGTCTGGTCGAGCTCAGCGTGTGTCTACAGCAGACGCCCTCAAAGAACTCTGTGAGGGTGTGGGCGGCGCAAGCCGATGGGGTTGCTGCCATGATCGGTCCGCTGGCGCTGTGGGTGACCCATCCCGCCCGGCAGCCGGCTCAGCAGCACCGGCACGCCGTCGACGCCGACGCACACCGCTCCGTCGGCGGGGACTTCGGTCTCAGGCGCGACGTCCGTCCAGTCCGCGGGGAGGTGCTGGAAGGCAGTGTTGTCGACCCCAGTGCCGAGCCCGTAGGCCAGATGGTCGCCCAGCCAGATGCCGGCGCCGAGAAACCCGAGGGCCGCCAGGGACAGCAACGTACCCCGACCCGCGCCGTCGAGCCAGTCCGCTGGCGGTTTCCAGCGCGAGCGCCCCGCTGTTTGTAGCCGCGTGCGCCAGGCCGATACGGCGGGCGGAGCCGGTTGTTGTCAGCCAGTCCCCGGCGCCGGCCAGCGCGGTGGGCAGAGCGGCCAATACTCCGAACCCGACAAGCATGCGTCGTGCGCCGCTGTCAGCACGCGCAACGTCGAGCACGGTGGCGGCCGACCACGAGCCGATCGGGAAGGCGACGAGGACGGGATGCAGTGGATGGCCGAGAGTTGTGCCAGTGAGTGCGTCCTCAACCGGCCCGGGCGGGACGATGCGGCGCAGCGCCGTGCCCAGCGTGTTGGCCGACACATCGAGGGCTGACGCGTTCTCGACACGCTGCGCAAGCCGCTCGATCGCGGGGCACGTTCGCATTGTCGCCTCCAGCCGCCGGCATGAAGCGTCGTTCGACTCCGGCCGTCACGTCCAACTTCCGATCGGCCCGGATCTGCTCCGAGTCAAGGTGCGGTCAGGGTGATCGCACGGCAATCGCTGCGCGCGCGAAGACCGCAGTTGAACGCGACGGGCGACTCAAGCGTTACGACTCGGAAATCTTCACGAAGCCTTGCTGAACGAGCTCGATCGTCCTCGCCATGGCGTCGGTGTTCACCAGTATCCCGGGGATGAGATCCTGGTTGCCGTAATGGTGGACCTTGGCGGTCGCGCCGCACAGTTCGACCTTCACGCCCCGGCTCATGAGGTCCTTGACCAGGTGCTTGTACGGATTGCCCGTCTTTATGCCGCGGTCGGCGTTATACGCCTCGTCATCAAGCGTGACGTGCCCCGCGTTGGTGTGGAACACCACGACGACATCCGATGTCGCTTCAGAGTCGGCGACGTCGCTCGTGATGAGCCCGAGGTGGAACAGCGCAGCTGGGAGGTCGCCTTCGAAGGACAGGCTGGCGACACTGAACACCGCCTTCACGTTGTCGAGCTTGACCGGAATGTCGATGTGCAGCGGACTGTTCGGATACGCCACGTGGTCCTCCCGCCTCGCATGTGAAGGAATTACGCGAGAACGCTACCCCGCAGTAGCCGGGCGCAAATCACCCCTTGAGGGTGAGGCAGGTCCTCCTCGGCGACACCCACATTGGCCCGGGCGGCTGGGGTGCTGGCTACGTCGCAGGACGACCGGCAGCAACGGTTGGATGGATGCCCACGGCTCGTCGGACACGATCCATGGTGGCTGCTGGCGCTTCCTCACGATCGTGATCAACACCCATCGTGATCAACCTAATCCAAGATCATTCTGTTAGGAGTTGTAAGTTCGTTCCAGGCAACGGCGTCCGGCGGCCCGCCAATGCAGCCGCTCGGTCCCGTGGCGCCCATGATGACCGGGATCTGCCTATCGGTTGCTACCTCGACCACATCCGCCGTACCGCCGTGTCCGCCCGACGGCCCGCCAGCCCACACCGTGATGATCGAGTCGATAATGGACAGAATACGCTCGGATGTCGCCAAGTAGCCGTCGCGATTGGACTCGGCGAAGGGCATCGTGTGCACGGTGGCCGCTTGGCCGAGCGTCACCGTCGCCCCGATGCCCAGCCGCCGTGAGATTCAACTCAGGCGCGTCGTGGTGGCCGTGCTGTGTTCGGACAGGATGCGGTGAGGGGAGCGTCGACGTTGGCG
>CAWACW010000007.1:0-6877 GCA_963780635.1 Candidatus Melainabacteria bacterium | reverse complement strand
CCGACGGTCGGCGGGTTCTTTGGTGCCGAACGGACCAGGCCGACGCCCCAGCGCCAGCGCGTGCCAATGCGGTGGCGGTCCTACCCGTAAGGCGCGACGCCGATATTCCAGCCCGGCCAGGGATTGTTTCTGGAGGCCTTTCCATGCCTTTTCCTTGAGCTGGAGCCGGAAACCATGCGTTAGGAATCCGTTAACTGCGCAGTCGGCTCGTGTTTACCTAAGGCATTCTGCCGGGCGGCACCGTGACCGCCAATGTACGCGGAATGGGTGAACTTCACCCTCGGAAGGGTGAGGACGCCGCCATAAAGGCGCGAACAGAATCTGGTAACCGTCCCGGATCGGGCGAGCAGGCGGTGACGCCTCACCACAAGTTGGCAGGGTGAGCCAATGATGGATCAGGTTCATGATCGTGAAGATGCCGCTAAAGGACTGGGCAGGAGGTGGTCCGCGTGACGGCGATGGAGATTCCGGCTGAAGGCGTTCCCAAGGCCGTGGATAAGGCGCCGGCCGTCGCGCGGCCCGGCCGGATTTCGTGGCTGACTCTGACCATGATGACGACCGCATCGGTGGCCAGTCTGCGGTCGGCCCCGACGATGGCTGTGTACGGGCTGGCCTGCGTGTTCCTCTATGTCGTCCCCGCGATCGTGTTCCTGCTGCCGCAGGCGCTGGTCGCCGCCGAGCTCGCCTCGGGCTGGTCAGGTGGTGTCTTCCGCTGGGTGCGGGAGGGGTTGTCCGGACCCTGGGGACTGCTGGCGGTGTGGTGCCAGTTCGCGATGACGATCTTCTATTACCCCACCCTTCTCGGTTTCGTGGCGAGCACGCTGGCCTACGTGTTCAATCCCAACCTGGCCGACAATGGCCTGTACACGGGGATCGTCATCGTCACGGTGTTCTGGCTGGGCGTGTTCATGTCCGCGCGCGGAGGCACCAATGGCGTCGCCAAGCTGGCCTCAAATGGGCTCATCATCGGCACCCTTATTCCGGGCGCGTTGCTGGTCATCCTCGGAATCGTCTACCTCGTGCAGGGCCACCCGTCGGCCGCGCCGATGACGGCGAGCCATCTGTTCCCGGAGTGGGCCGGCGTCGCCAGCCTGGTGCTAATCGTGAATAACTTCCTGTCCTATTCGGGCATGGAGATGAACGCGGTCCACGTGTCCTCCCTGCAGAACCCCCGCAAGGACTTCCCCAAAGCGATGTTCGGAGCGGCCGGCCTCGTCCTGCTGGTCTTCATCCTGCCGGCGTTGGCGATCAGCTGGGTAATACCGGCCCAGGAACTGAGCCTCACCGCGGGTGTGATGCAGGCCTTCGATGCGTTCTTCGCCAACTTCGGCATCTCGTGGCTGGTACCGATCGTGGCGATCGCGCTGGTGTGCGCGTCGGCAGGAGGGATGCTGACGTGGCTGTCGGGGCCGTCGAAGGGCCTGGTCCTGATCGCGCAGTCAGATGGTTACCTGCCGCCGTTCTTCCAGCGCACCAACGAGAACGGGGTCCCGGTGAACATCCTGGTGGTCCAGGGCGGGGTGACGACGGTGATCGCGCTTCTCTACGCACTGATCCCGTCGGTCTCCAGCGCGTACTGGATCCTCAGCGTCATGACGACGCAGGTGTACCTCATCGTCTACCTGCTCATGTTCGTCGCTGCGGTCCGATTGCGGCGTAACCAGCCTGATGTCGAGCGGGGCTATCGCGCCCCGATGCTGACGACCCTGTGCGTGGTCGGTTTCCTGGCCTCGGCTGCGGCGATCGTGATCGGGTTCGTCCCGCCGTCGCAGTTCGAAAGCGGCAACGCAGGCGTGTACGTGCTGATCATCCTGGCCGGGACGGTGCTGCTCGGACTGCTGCCCCCCTGGTTGTTCCTCAGGCTGCGCAAGCCAGGCTGGAAGACCGATGCTGTGGCGGAGGTGACGTCATGACCACCACGTCGGCCCCGGCGCACGCCCGGCGATCCGGGGGCGGGTTCGATCGCTGGGTGTACTGGGTGACCGGCGCCGTCCTCGTGGTCCTGGTCATCGTCGGCCTCTTCGCCTGGAACTCCGCCACGAACAACCAGGAGGCGAAGCAGAAAGCCGCGCAACTGTCCCAGTCGTTCGCCAAGGCGGGATTTGCGGTGCCGGCCAGCGCCGACGACATCGCCCGCTGGCTCGGCACCGACGGCGGTGCCGTGTGCGCCGACCCGGGGACAGCACTGGGCAAGGCGACGCTGCTCGACTTCATGACCAACGGCGCCGACTTCGTTGGCCGGCGGCCGGTGCTCGTTGACCGGCGGATCCTGCAGGGAGAGCTGCTGATCCTGCAGACTTACTGCCCGGACACGGCCGCCAAATACCAGGACCTGATCAGCAAGTTCAAGTTCGCCAACACGATCAAGACCTGATGGCCGAGCCCCGCGCGTCCACCGATCCGGGCCGCCCGGCCGGCTGGGGGGTGCTCACGGCGGCGTGCGTGTCCGCCCTGGTGGTCAACGCCAACACCTCGGCGGTGACGATCCTGCTGCCGGCGATGAGCAAGGATCTCGACGCGCCCCTCACCCTGCTGCAATGGGCGGTCACCGGGTACATGCTGGTCGGCGCGGCCGTCATCGTGACCTCCGGTGCGCTGGGTGACGTACTGGGGCGCCGCCGGGTCTTCGTGGCCGGGCTCGTCCTGTTCGTGGCGTCCTGCGTGCTGATCGCGCTCGCCGGAAGCGGCGGCGGGGTCGTCGCCGGGCGGGCGATCCAGGGTGCTGCCGGTGCGACCATCCTCGCCTGCGGGATGAGCCTGCTGTCGGTGGCCTCCTCCGGAGCGGCGCAGATGCGGGCGATCACGCTGTGGGGAGCGGCGTCCGCGGCGGGCGCGGCGCTGGGCCCGCTGGTCGGAGGGTTCCTGGTCGACTTCACCGGCTGGCAGGGCTTGTTCTGGATCGACGCGGGCATCGCGGTCGCCTGCATCCCGTTGAGCGTCTTCACCGTATCTGAATCGCGCGATCCTCAGCGGCCGAAGTCCATCGACTTCGCCGGGACGGTGCTGATCGCGGTCATACTGGTCCCGCTCGTGCTCGCGCTGAGCGAGGGGCCGCAGTGGGGCTGGGCATCGCTCGCGGTGCTGGGATGCCTCGTGATCTCGGTTCTCGCCGCGGTCGGTTTCGTGCTCGTGGAGCGCCGGGTCGCAGCGCCGCTCGTCGACCTGCGGCTTCTCCGCAACCGCATCCTGGTCGGCGCGACGCTGGCGATCCTTATCGTGGCCGGCACCATCAACGGCCTGATGTACGTGCTCAGCCTGTACTTCCAGGACCCCGACGGATTCGGCCTGAGTGCGCTGCAGGCGGGGTTCGCGACGTTGCCGGCCGCGGCCGCACTCATCGCGATCACTCCTGCCATCACGCCGCTCGCGGTCAAGATCGGCCCGGGAAGGGCGGTGGGCCTCGGGTTCGCGCTGGGCACGGTCGGCTTCGCCACGCTCGCGTTCGTCCATGCCTCGTGGACCTACCTGGCGTTCGTGCTGCCGCTGATCGTCACGGCGGTCGGTCTCGGTCTTGCGAACGGCCCGGCGTCGTCGGCCTCGACGTTGTCGGTCTCCCACGATCAGGTCGGGCAGGCCTCCGGGATCTCGAACATGGCGCGCTACATCGGCGGATCGCTAGCGGTCGCGGCCGTGGCCACGATCTACAACACGGTGGTGACCGATCACAAGAAGGCAGGCGCCCAGGCCGGCGACGCGCTCGCCGCCGGCCTGTCGCGTGCCTCGCTGCTGATGGCCATCGTGTGCGCGGCCGGTGTCGCGCTCGCGGCCCTGATGGTCCGCCACCGCTACGTAAAGCAGCGCGCGGTCGACCGTGCCGCCGCTGCGGCGGCGACGACCCATACGGTCCACGCCCCGGCGATGACCCAGACATGAGAATTCACGACTTCGCCTTCGAAGGGAACCCACTACCATGCCCGCTGATCTCCGCGAGGCCGTCAGCGGCCTCATGGGACGCGCGAAATCCGACCTGACCGAGCTGGTCACCTTCAAGTCGGTCGCCGACGCAAAGCAGTTCCCGCCAGAGGAATGCGAGCACGCGGCGCAATGGATCGTCGACGCGTTCACCGAGGTCGGGCTCCAGGACGTCACCATGTCGCCGACCCCGGACGGCAGCAATGCGGTACACGGTCACGCGCCGGGACCGGACGGAGCACCGACGGTGCTGCTGTACTGCCACTACGACGTGCAGCCGCCGCTCGGCGAGGACCGGTGGCAGACACCGGTGTTCGAGCTGACCGAGAAGGCCGGACGCTGGTACGGCCGCGGAACGGCGGACTGCAAGGGCAACATCGTCATGCACCTGACTGCGCTGCGTGCCCTCAAGCAGTTGCACGGCGACTTCCGGTGCGGGATCAGGCTGATCTGCGAGGGATCGGAGGAGCAGGGCACCGGGGGGTTGGAGGCGTTCGTCCCGGACCACGCCGACCTGCTGCGTGCCGACACCATCCTGGTGTGTGACACCGGGAACTCCGCCGTCGGCGCCCCGACGCTCACCACCACGCTGCGGGGCATGGTCAATGTCGACGTTCGGCTCGATGCGTTGTCCAGTGCCATGCACTCGGGCATGTTCGGCGGCCCGGCCCCCGACCCGCTGGCCGCGCTCATCGCCATGCTCGCCTCGCTGCGCGACAAGCACGGCAACACGACAATCGACGGTCTGGACAATACGCAGTCCTGGGCCGGGGGCGGATACCCGCCGGACCAGTTCCGGGCAGACGCCTCGGTCCTGGACGGTGTGGACCTGATCGGCGACGGTTCAGTGGCCGATCTGCTGTGGGCTCGCCCGGCCGTGACGGTGCTCGGTATCGACGTGCCGCCGGTCATCGGGTCCACCGGCGCGGTGCAGGCCTCGGCGGCCGCTCGGGTGAGCCTGCGTGTCCCTCCGGGGGTGAGCGCGGAGCAAGGGCGGCAAGCGCTGACCGACCACTTGTCCAGGCGAGTTCCGTGGAACCTGCGGTACGACATCCAGCAGGTGGCACTGGGCGACCCGTTCGTGGGTTCGCTGCAGGGCCACGGGTACGACACACTCAAGGGCGCGCTGGAAGACGCGTTCGGCCGGCCACTGGCCACTGTCGGGCAGGGCGGGTCGATCCCGTTGTGCAACGTCTTCGCCGAGACAATGCCCGACGCCGAGATATTCATGATGGGCGTCGAGGAACCGAAGTGCCTCATTCACGCGCCGAACGAGAGCGTCGATCCGTCGGAGATCGAACACATCGCGCTGGCTGAGGCGTTGTTCCTCGAACGCTATGCCCGGGCACCGGAGGCAGCGCGATGACCCGCCCGTTCACCACCGAGGATTTCGCCGCCAGGATGGCTAGCGCGGCCGGGCAGGCAGTCGGCGCCGGGCTGACCGGCGTGCTCGTCACACCCGGTCCCGACCTGGCGTACTTCACCGGCTACCACCCGGTCGCGATCACCGAGCGGATCACCATGCTGGTCCTCCAGCAAGCCCGGGAGCCTGCGATGATCGTCCCGATCCTCGAGCGACCGGATGCCGAGCACGCAACCGGAGCCGCCGCGCTGTCGCTGACCGACTGGGCCGATGGCAGCGACCCGTACGCGGCCACTGCCGGACTGCTCGACCCGAGCGGCAGCTACGCGATCTCCGACTCAGCGTGGGCCATGCACCTACTCGGCCTGCAGGCAGCATTGCCGTCGTCGCGGTACACCTCGATGACCGCAGCCCTGCCCATGCTGCGCGCCGTGAAGGACGCCGACGAACTCGCCCGCCTGGCCGCGGCCGGCGCCGCTGCCGATGCCGCCTTCGAACAGATCACGTCCGTGCGGTTCGCCGGACGGCACGAGAGCGAGATCGGTGCGGACCTGGACCGGCTGCTGCGCGAGCAGGGTCACTCCGAGGTCGACTTCACCGTGGTCGGATCGGGCCCGAATGGTGCGAATCCGCACCACATCCTGAGCGAACGCGAGATCGCCGCCGGTGACATGGTGGTTCTCGACTTCGGCGGCATCATGCAGGGCTACGGCTCGGACACAACGCGAACGGTCCATGTCGGCGAACCCACCGGCGAGGAACGGCGGGTGTTCGAAATCGTGCGGCAAGCGCAGCAGGCCGCCTTCGAAGCCGTCCGCCCCGGCGTCACGTGCCAGGACATTGACCGGGCTGCCCGGACGGTGATCAGTGACGCCGGCGACGGCGAGTACTTCATCCACCGCACCGGCCACGGAATCGGCCTGACCACGCACGAACCGCCCTACATAGTCGAGGGGGAGACCCATGAACTTGTACCGGGGATGTGCTTCTCGATCGAGCCGGGCATCTACCTGCCGGGACGGTTCGGAGTGCGGATCGAGGACATCGTGACCGTGACCGAGGACGGAGGACGGAGGCTGAACAACACCAGCCACGATCTGCACATCGTGGCTTAACCGTGGGACGACCTCCCGGATCCTCCACATTGGTGCTGGCCTCGGCGTGACAGCGACTGCCCTCGGCTTACCTGGTGATAACGGACGGTGACGGACAGGCCGGGGTGCCGTAATAGTCTTAGCGGATGGCGGAGGACGCGGCGCTTCCCGCAGGCCAGGGGCCGGGCGACGAACTGGTCCCGGCGGGATTCCGGCTGCGTCCCGACCTGGGGGCGCGCACGCTGGCCGACGGGGCGGTGATCACGGGCGGTTATCCCATCCGGGTGCTGCGGCTCAGCCCGGCCGGAGCCCGGCATGTGGCCGGCTGGTGGGCGGGCACGCCGGTGCCGGGCAACGAGAAGGCCCGGGCGCTGGCCCGCCGGCTGCTGGACACCGGGATCGCGCATCCCTTGCTGGATGGCGGCCCGGCGGAAAGGCTCGAGGTGACGGTGGTCATCCCGGTCCGCGACCGGCACGCCGAACTCGCCCGCTGCCTGGCCGGGCTGAG
>CAWACW010000006.1:0-16392 GCA_963780635.1 Candidatus Melainabacteria bacterium | reverse complement strand
TGCGCCCGGAGAGATTCGAACTCCCAACCTTCTGATCCGTAGTCAGATGCTCTATCCGTTGAGCTACGGGCGCGCGTATTCAGTTAGCGTCCGACCTGAGTCGGGCGTTGCGGAGGCTCCGGGATTTGAACCCGGGAGGGGGTGTTGCCCCCAACCGCATTAGCAGTGCGGCGCCATAGACCAGACTAGGCGAAGCCTCCCAGGCTCTTGTCCACTCGCCGATCAGCGTACACAGCTGCCGGTCGGCGAAGCAAAGCGGGTTCGCGACGCCGGCTCCGGCCATGTCCGACCAGGTCAGCCCGAGGTGGCCAGCTCGACGAACGGGCGCAGGGACTCCGGGTCGCTCAGCGCGTCCCTGCTGATCGCCTTGTCGACGTCGACCCCGGCGAGGATCTTCTTGACCGGCACCTCGCACTTCTTGCCGTTCAGCGTGCGCGGGACTGCGTCGATCACGATGAACCTGTTCGGCACATGCCGCGGCGACAGCTGTTCTCGCAGGTCACGGCGCATCTTCGGCTCCACGTCGGCCAACGTCACGCCCGGCGCGAGGACCACGAAGCAGAGCAGCTCACCGTCCGGCGTCGTCGCTCCGGACGTGTCGATGACCAGCGAGTCGACCACCTCGTCCAGGTTCTCCACGACGCGGTAGAACTCGGCGGTGCCCATCCGGACGCCGCCCCGGTTGAGCGTCGAGTCGCTGCGGCCGTAGATGACCGCGGAGCCCCGCTCTGTGATCTTGATCCAGTCGCCGTGCCGCCACGCCCCCGGATACGTGTCGAAGTACGCCTCGCGCAGCCTGCTGCCGTCCGGGTCGTCCCAGAAGAACACCGGCATCGACGGCATCGGCTCGGTGACGACCAGCTCGCCGACCTCATCGACCACCGGCTTGCCGTCCTCGTCGTACGCGGCCACCGCGGCGCCCAGCGCACGGCAGGACAGCTCGCCCAGCCACACCGGCACGTCGGGGGCCGACCCGACGAACGCCGTGCACAGGTCCGTGCCGCCGGACACGCTGCAGATCTGGATCGTGCCGCCCACCGCGTCGGCGATCCAGCGGAAGCCCTCCGGGGACAGCGGTGCGCCGGTCGAGCCGACGACTCGCAGCGCGGACAGGTCGAACCGGTCGGCTGGCCGTTGCCCGCCCTTGAGGCAGGACTGGATGAACGGCGCCGACGTACCGAAGTACGTGATCTGCTCCCGCTCGGCCAGCTGCCACATCGCCGACAGGTCCGGGTAGCCGGGGCTGCCGTCGAACAGCACGATCGTGGCGCCGACCAGCAGGCCGGACACCAGGAAGTTCCACATCATCCAGCCGGTCGTGGTGAACCAGAAGAACGTCTCCCCCGGCCCGAGGTCGCAGTGCAGTCCCAGCGCCTTCAGGTGTTCCACCACGATCCCGCCGTGGCCCTGCACGATCCCCTTCGGCAGGCCCGTGGTGCCCGAGGAGTAGAGCACCCACAGCGGATGGTCGAACGGCACCGGATCGAACGCCAGCGGCGCGCCTTCGTGCTCGGCAAGCAAGTCCGTCCAGGACACCGTGTCCGGCGCGGAGTTGCCCGTGTAGTCGACCAGGACCGTCGCCTTGAGGCTCGGGATCTCCTCGCGCAGCCGGCCGACGGTGGGCCGGATGTCGAACGTGCGGCCGTTGTAGACGTAGCCGTCGACGGCGATCAGCACGGTCGGCTCGATCTGGGTGAACCTGTCGAACACGGCGCGCACGCCGAAGTCCGGGAGCAGGACGACCATGTGGCACCGAGGCTGGCCGCGGCGAGGAACGCCACCAGGGTCTCGGGACAGTTCGGGGCCAGCGCCACGACTCGGTCGGCGCGTCGCACGCCGAGCGCGACCAACCCCGCCCGGGCTGCGGCGACCTGGGCACGGAGTTCGCCGTAGGTCAGCCGGGACGTCAGGCCGTCCTCGCGGTGGAACACGACGGCGGGGTCGTCGTCGGCACCGTGGGACAGCGCGTGTTCGGCGTAGTTCAGGGTCGCGCCGGGGAACCACTCGGCGCCGGGCATGGTGGCCGCGCCGAGGACCGCCGTCGGCTGCTCGTGGAACCGGACGCCGCTGAACTCCGCCACCGCCGACCAGAACCCGGGCAGGTCGGTGACCGACCAGTGCCACAGCGCGGCGTAGTCGGCGAGGTCGACGTCCCGCTCGGCACGCAGCCAGTCACGAAAGCGGACCGTGCCCGCCGACCTCACCAGCTCGGGATCGGGTTGCCAGAGCAGTTCGGGCACAGCGGAGGCGTCGTCGCTCATGCCGTCATTCCTAGCCGATCCGGCGCCCGGCGGGAACCTGCGGGTCAGCGCAGGTGCATGTCGAACCAGTTGAGCGTCCTGGCCCAGGCCTCCGCGCCGATCTGCGGGTCCAGGTCGAACCGGCTGCCGCTGCCCGCGAACAGCACGACGTCGGTGGCGATCTCGGCGGTCGCGGCGGCGTCGCGCAGTTTCTCCACCGACTCGGCGGGGATGGCCTCGTCCTGGTCGCCGTAGATGCCCAGCCACGGGCACGCCAGCTCGCCTGCCACGTCGACCAGCGCGGGCAGGCCCTCGGACAGCGGTTCGGTGATGCCGCCACCCGCCACGCTGACCGCGGCACCCACGCTCCGGCGGCTGGCCACGACCATCGCCGCGGCGCCACCCAGGCCGAAGCCGATGACGCCGGTCCGGTCGTGGGCCACGCCGCGATCGGCAAGCCAGACGGCCGCGAGATCGGTGTCGGCAACCACGGACTCGCCGGACAGCCTGCCGAGCTCGTGCGAGACGTCGGCGTCGGGCAGTTCGTCACGCTCGCCGTAGAGGTGCGGGGCGACGGCCAGCCAGCCTTCGTCCGCCAGGCCGGCCAGCAGGCCTCTGACCACGTCGGTGATTCCCCGTGCCTCGTGCAGAACGACGAGCCCACCGCGCACGGGCCGGTCGGGCTCGGCGATCGTCAGGCGCACCGAGCGACCGTCGGTCAGCTCGATGATCTCGGTACGGGATTCGGTCATCTCACAAGCCAACCACGATCTGGTGAACAGCAGTCAACGTGACGCGGGGAACTGACAGTGAATCAGCAGCGCGGGAGGCAGGGCTCGTTCGGTAGGTTCAACAGCGAGGACGTGAACGGAGCGAGGACCACGATGAGTGCGTACACCCGGGTTGACCTGGCCCAACTGCCCGACTACGTGCCGGGTCGGTCGATCCCTGGCGCGATCAAGCTGGCCAGCAACGAGGTCTCGGCCGGGCCGTTGCCCAGCGTGGTGGCGGCGATCACCGAGGCGGCCAATGGGGTGAACCGGTACCCGGACAGCGGCGCGGGCGCGCTCGTCGGGCGGCTCGCTGCGCGGTTCGGCGTCGACGAGGGCCAGCTGGCGGTCGGCTGCGGGTCGGTGACGTTGTGCCAGCAGCTCGTGCAGGCGACGTGCACCGACGCGGACGAGGTCGTGTTCGGCTGGCGTTCGTTCGAGGCGTACCCGATCATCACGCATGTCGTGGGCGCGCGGGGCGTGCGCGTGCCGCTGACGCCGGACCACCGGCTGGACCTGGCCGCGATGCTCGCCGCGATCACGCCCGCGACACGGCTGGTCTTCGTGTGCACGCCCAACAACCCGACCGGCACGGCACTGTCGGCACAGGAGCTGCGGGGCTTCCTGGACGCGGTGCCGCCGGACGTGCTGGTCGTGATCGACGAGGCGTACCGGGAGTTCGTGGACGACCCGGACGTGCCCGACGGCGTCGAGGTGACGACGGAGGCGTGGGCGCGCGGGCGGCACAACGTCGCCGTGCTGCGGACGTTCTCGAAGGCCTACGGGTTGGCTGGATTGCGGGTCGGCTACTGCGTGGCGCCCGAACCGGTCGCGTCGACGCTACGGAAGGTGTTCGTGCCGTTCAGCGTCAACTCGATCGCGCAGGCGGCGGCGATCGCGTCGCTGGACGCGGAGGACGAGTTGCTGGCGCGGTGCAAGCAGATCGTGGCCGAACGTGCACGGGTGCGGACGGAACTGGTCACACTCGGTTACGACGTGCCGCCCAGCCAGGCGAACTTCGTGTGGCTGCCGTTGGGTGAGCGGACGGTCGCGTTCAACGAGCACTGCATGGACAACAAGGTGGTCGTGCGGGCGTTCGCCGGCGACGGAGCCCGCGTCACCATCGGCGAACCGGCCGAGAACGACGCCTTCCTGGCGGCCGCCCGCTCGTTCGGCTGAGTTCCGGCATTTCGACCTCTCACCGTAGGCGTGCTGCTACCGTAAGTGGCCGGCATGACGGGAGGGGCCATGGCGACGGATCCGGACACGGGCACGAGCAATGCGCTACTCGACAGCGAAATCGCGGTCGAACTGACCACAGCCCAGCAGGCACCACACGTCCAGTACGCGCCGTCCGGCCTGCACCTGGGCGGCGGCGGTGGGTCCTACTCGTTCAGCCCAGAAGAAATGCAGAACGTCATCGACCGGTGGCAGGCCATCGTCGAACGTGCCAACAGCCAGCTCAGGCACATCCAGAACGTGGCTGAAACGACCAGTGCGGCCGCCGATGGCGCCAGTACTTCGTTCACCGCCCGCGTTCAGACGGCCGGAGCTGACTTGGCGGCCAGCCACCAGTCGATGACGACGTACGCCACGGACTACATCTCGCGTCTGAAGGCAGCACAACAGAGATACCAGGACACGGAACACGTGGTGACGGACGGGCTCAGCTCGGCGGGCGAGGGTTCGGCGCAGTGAGCAGGAGGCACGCACTCGTGGCCGTGTGCGCCGGCTTCCTCGCGGTGGGCTGCTCGACTACGCAGCTCGGCCAACCAGTTGCTGCCACGCCCGGCCCCTCCACAGCACACGCAAGTGTGGAAGCACCGCACGTACCGGCGCCACTGAACAACACGATTCTCGTCCGGCATCCATGCTCGCTGCTGACGACCGCCCAACTCGGAGCAGTGGGGATCACATCGGCCACCACCTCGGCCGTGGACCAAACCCAGGTATCGGTCGGTTGCGAGTGGACCGATCGAACTGTAGGAGTCGCGGGTACCGAGGTCGGCGTTGACCAGGAAACCAAGATCCAGCATGGTCTCAGCGACATCTACCGACAACAAAAGCAGCAGGCCTACTGGCAGCCGGTGACTATCCAGGGATATCCAGCGGTGCTGAACGCCCTGACGGACGGGCGGACGGGCGGTACCTGTTTCCTGAACTTGGGCATCACGGACAGCGATGTCGCTGTGCTGAGCTATCAGGGCAGCCCTGGCTCCCGGCCCTGCGACAAAGTGCAGACACTGGCGGCCTTGGTCGTACAGGCGCTGAAGGGGCGTGCGTAATGGGGAGCATGTCGGCGCAGGAAATCTACGACAACTTCGCCCATGCGGAAGGCACCGACATGTGGGCGGCCGGTCAAAGCGCGGCGCAAACGCTCGCTCAGGACATGCGGGACATGGCTGCGGACATCTGGCGGTTGCGGGACACCATGCGGTCGGCTTGGCAAGGTGACGCTGCTGATGCGGCTGGGACCGGAGCCGAGCCATTGGCTATGGAGTTCTTGAACTCGGCGGACTATCTGCATTCTTCGCAGGACTTGCTCAGTCGGCAGACGGGGTCATTTCACAGCGCCGCCAATAGTGTGCAGCCCGTGCCCGCCGCGCCTTCGGCTGTTGACATCATTGGCTCGGCGGCGTTCGGAATCCCCTCCATGCAGAACCGGGTGCACAATTACCTGGCCACTTCACAGCACAATGTCGACGTTTTCGGCTCCTATCACGGAGCCAGTCAGTTCAACACGACCAACATGCCGTCCACCTACGGCCGGATCGCGATGGATACGGCAGATGTCGCGGTCGCACAGCCACAGGCTGCCTTGCCGGCCACGTCCGCGGCATCCGCTGGTGACGGTTCGGGGCATCGGGCGCCATCTGGCACAGCCGCACGGCAGCCTCCATCGTCCGGGGTCGGTGGCCCGCCTGTCACGCACCGAGCCGTGGTGAGCCCACCTCGTCCGGGTGTCGTGACCTCAGACGCTTCGGGTACGGCCCGTTTCGATCCCTCGGGTCCGACCGTGGCGGCTGGCGCTGGGGACTCGGGGTTGGGTACGCCGTCGGGTGGGTCGCATATTCGGTCGGTGTTGAGCGGTGGTGGGACTTCGGCTTCGGGTGGCAGTCAGGGTGCGACTCGTGGGTTCGTGGGGGACCTGGGGCTGCCTGGGGCCGGGGCTGATGTGCCTGGGGCCGGCGGCTTTGAGCCGGACGAGCCTGGCTTGGGTGGGGCTCGGGGGTTGGGGGGCGGCGGTTCTCGTGCGTTCGGGGAGGGCGTGGGGCCGCCCGGTGGGCGGGATTCTGGCGACGTTGGTGGGTCTCGCGGGTCTGGTGGTTCTCCTGTGGGCAAGCCAGTGGCGCGGGTCGGCGAGCCCGTGGAGCGGGTCGGTCAGCCCGGTGTGGAGGCGCCTCGGTCCGGGGTTTCGCCTGAGCGGTTGGGTGGGAGCGGCGCCGCCGTTGAGGAAGGTTCTGCTGGGCGCGATGGGGTGAGCGAGCCGATGGCTCCGTTCGGTGGGCGCTCGGGGCGCGGCGGCAGGGACGGGGAGCGGCGGGTTCCCGACTATCTCAAGGAGCCCGATCCTGAGGACGTGTTCGGGGACAAGACGGCCGTTGCTCCGCCGGTAATAGGCGAGTAGCCGGTGCTCTTCCGGCCTGCGGCCGTCCGGACCGACGTGTTGCGGCGGGTGTTGCGCGCCAACGGGTTCGGGGAGCCGCATCCGACGCTCGCGGACGCCGCCGTGTGGTACGACCCGGAGTCCGATCGGGCCGAGGACGAACTGGCGGCGCAGGCCTTCCGGCGAGCCGGGTTCACGACCGATCTCGACTGGCTCGCCGTGCTCTCCCAACCGTCCGTCGAGTGCTACGGGTGGCTCACCGAAGGCGACACCACAACGGCCGTGCTGGCCGCGGCCATCGGTGGCGACGCCGTCGTCGCCACCCGCCGCCGCCACGGCGTCTACCTCGCTCCCGCCGACCCCCACCGCCTCGCCGAGGCCCTGCTCGCCCACCTGCCGCCGGTGCGCGCCGGCCAAGGCCCCTCGATCAACATCCCGCGTGCCCGGTTGCTCGCCGGGTTCGGCGGGCCTGAGTGGTCGGCCTTCACGTCCCTGCGCCGTACCGGTGCCGGCGAGTTGTACGTCGCCGTGCGCGACCGCGCCACCGGGCGACGCCAGTCGATCCCGCATCCGGTCGGCTATCAGGACACCGCGGCAGGCCGGTGGTCGGTTCAGGTCACCGTCAGCCACGGCGAGGAATGGGTGACCGCCGCCCCGGCCACCACCGACCTCATCCGGCGCCGCCTGTCCGACGCCCTGCGCGAGCTCGGCGCCGCCATCGGCTGACCTCAGCGC
Source organism: Candidatus Melainabacteria bacterium (assembly GCA_963780635.1). Lineage (GTDB taxonomy): Bacteria > Actinomycetota > Actinomycetes > Mycobacteriales > Pseudonocardiaceae > DATEPR01. The sequence goes on along the minus strand of CAWACW010000006.1, from coordinate 9,040 downwards.
GCGAAATGCTCCAGGACCACGGATTGCAGCTCGCCGACCGCGAAGCCCAGTGTCGCGCCGACCGTGATGAGGATCCATTCGTCGGACTGGAAAGCCGGCCGCAGCAGACCCTCGAAGTCGGTGGCCGACAGTTCGCGCATCTTGCTGATGAGCAGGTTCCGGATGTCCATCGCGTCCCGGGCGTAGTCCTCGATGTGGCTCAACGTGTCGGGCAGCCGCTCCAGCACGCGCTCGGCGATCAGGTGCTTCATCCGCTGGTAGCGGTGGGTGCCGACGGCCAGCCGCACGAACGGGCCGGTCTGCCTGGCGACTTCGCGCTGGATCATCACGAACAGGCGGTCGGCGAGTGGGCCGTGCAGCACTGCTTCGATGACTTTCCGCGGTGTGATGACTTCTTGCGCGATCAGCGTCGCGTACGCCTCGGACACCTCGTCGCGCCTGCGCAGGAACAGGCCCTGCCACGTCACCAATCCCAGGTACCGCTTGGGTTCCACCGGATAGAAGATCATCCTCAATGCCAGCCAGTCGGTGAACCAACCGGTCACGGCCCCGAACAGCGGCATCAGCAGCGGTTGCCGGAACAACGCCCACGCGACCAGTTGCACGATGCCGATCGCGCCGCCGAACACCAGGCCGGCGTGCGTGATGAACCGGAACTCCCTGCCACCCGACTCGCTGAACATCCGATTGAGCAACGCCTTGTCCCGCACCAGGTTCGTCACGACCATGTCCTTGAGGTCGAACACCGACCCGACGTCGTCCTGCACGGCCCGCAGCACGGACACGGTGAGCCGGGGCGCCTCGGCCTCGACGCGACGCAGCACGAGCCGCCGCACCGGTTCGGGCAGCGAGTGCCACAGCTCCGGCTGGAACTCGGCGGCGATCTCCTCGGCCAGCTCACCCGCCACCGCGCGCAGCGGTTCGCCGATCTGCGCGGCGATCCGATCCGGGTCCAGTCTGCGCACCACGTCGGCGGGCGAGATCAGCTGCGTGGTCATCATGTCGACGGCGATGCCCGCCATCCGGGCCGCATGCCGGGGCACGATGCCCTGCCAGCCGAACGGCCGCCTGCCCACGTAGTCCAGCGGCTCGAACATCATCCGGATCGCGACGAGCTTGGTGACGTACCCGATCACCGCGGCCAGTACCGGGATCGAGACGAAGACGAGGATCACCGGACCGCCGGGTCGGTCGCCTGCCAGAACCGCCCGCCCAACTCGGACAGGAGCACGGTGTGCCGGACAATCTTCGTGCCCCGGACGTTCGCGGTCCGCACCACCTGGTCGGTCAGCAGGATGTCGTACTGCTCGGCGAGATCGTCGTCCTCGGGGCCGATGTCGACCACGCCCAACCGGCGTAGCCGGGTCACGTACAGCGGGACGTGGTCGGGTGAGGACACTCCCGCTGCCCTGCCGACGGTGGAGGCGTTGCGCAGCACCACGTGCCTGCCGTTGCCCAGCGGACCGCGCCGGACCACGTCGACCGCGGGCCGGACCGGGCCGTCCGCGAGCGCGGCGACGATGCGTGCCTCGTCCGGCACGAGCTGGCTCAGGATCGTCGCGTACAGCTGTGCCGCGGCGGCCTCGCGGTCCGTGGTCACGGAGCGGTTGAGCAGGTCTGCCATCGCGGCCCGCAGCGGCGCCGGTCTGCCGTTGGCCGGGCGGATCAGCGTCGCGGGCGCGGCCAGCCCGTCCAGCCGGGCCCGGACGCCGTTCACCAACGGGGTTTCGCCGTGCAGGCCACCGACGAGCGCGCTTTCCAGCCGGAGCAGTTGACGTTCTGCCTGTGCGCCACCAGGTAGTGCGCGGGTCACCCGCCAGCCGGTCCGCACGGCCCAGCCCGCGGCCCGCGCCGTCGTGGTGACCAGCTCCGCCGCTTCCCGCTCACCGCGCACGCGCACCTCCCGCAACCTTCCCGGACTCCGGGCGTCCACTGAGGATAGGACCCGCCCGACGCCCGTCCGCCACCGCGCATCCGTCCGAATGGCCTACACCAATGAATGGTGATGCAGGTCACAGCACTGTTTCGAGCGTTGGCAACGATCTGTCCTATGGATACGTTCACCAAAGCCGCCACGGGGATCGGCATCTCACGAGGGTTACTTCACGGGTTTCGAGGAGCACATAAGCATGGGGATTCCGCGCGCGCGGAAATGGCGGTACGGGTTGTTCGCGGCGGCCACGATCACGGCACTCGCGACCGGCACCGCGATGGCGGCGGCGACCAGCCTGCCCGCAACGGACAGACAGGTGTCGTATCTGGGCCTGACGTTCACCGTCCCCGCCGACTGGCCGGTGATCGACTTATCCGCGACGACCTGCGTGCGGTTCGACCAGCACGCGGTCTACCTCGGCACACCCGGTCAGCAGCAGGACTGCCCCGCGCATCTGGTCGGCCGCACCGAGGCACTCGTCGTGCAGCCGGCCACCAGCAGCACCACCACTTCCGTCGACGACACGGCGTCGGCCGAGATCGCCGTGACGACGCCGACTGTGACGATCACCGCGCCCTACAACAGCGACCGGGCAACCGTGGCCGCGGCACTCGCGAGCGCCGGACTTCCCGCGCCCACGCCGAAAGTGACGACACCGGCCGTCCGGTCGCACGCCGCGCTCCAGCCGCGGACCGCGGTCGCGGCGCTGCCCGCGACGGCGACCGACGGCACCGGCCAGGGCTTCGACGCCTGCTCCGCGCCCAGTACCGCCACGCTGGCCACGATGAAGGCCACGCTGCCCTACACCAACGTCGGTGTGTACATCGGCGGCTCGGACACCAGCTGCGCGAAGAACTTCAGCGCTTCCTGGGTGTCGACCGCGTTCGCCGCGGGCTGGCACTTCCTGCCGGTGTGGGTCGGCCCGCAGGCCGAGTTCGGTCAGGACGCCGCCCTGCAGACCCAGGGCGGGCCGGACGCGGACGCGGCGGTCACCGCCGCACAGACCCTCGGCTTCCCGGCGGGCAGCGTCCTGTACGCCGACCTGGAGTCCTACGCCGCCGCGGACCGCGGCCCGGTGATGGCATACGAGGCAGCCTGGGTCGCGGAACTGCACAAGCGCGGTTACCACGCGGGCCTCTACGGCAGCTCGTCGTCGGGCATCACCGACCTGGTGCACAACTACGGCGGTCTGAGCACGCCGGACGCGATCTGGACGGCGCACTTCAACAGCGTCCTGACACCGACCGACCCGGTGGTGCCCGCCGCCGACTTCGCCAACCACCAGCAGTCGCACCAGCTGGACAACAAGAACATCGTCGTCAGCGGCGCGACGGTCAACATCGACGAGGACGACCTCGACGTCGCGCTGGCGGGCGCGCCGATCGTGACGCCGGACAGCGGCCTCCTGTCGACACCGCCCGTGCGGCTGCTGGACACGCGCAACGGCACCGGTGTCCCGAAGGCCAAACTCGGCGCGAACGCCACGCTGCACCTGCCGGTGACCGGGACGCACGGTGTGCCGTCCAGTGTCACGTCGCTGGTGCTGAACGTGACGGTGGCGAACTCGACCGCCGGTGGCGTGCTCACCGTGTTCCCGGACGGCCAGGCGGTGCCGACGGCGTCGAACCTGAACTTCGTGGCGGGCCAGACCGTGGCGAACCTGGTGACCGTGCCGGTGATCGACGGCTCGGTGGCCTTCCACAACCTCGCGGGCACGGTGGACGTGCTGGCCGACCTGTTCGGCTACTACACGACGGCGGGCGGCCAGACGTACCACGCGGTCACGCCGACGCGAGCGCTGGACACGCGCAACGGCACGGGCGGCACGAAGGGCTCGCTGGGCGCACGCAAGTCGCTGACGCTGAACGTGGCGGGCGTCGCGGGCATCCCGGCGACCGTGTCGGCCGTGATCATGAACCTGACGGCCGCGAACTCGACGGCCGGCGGCTTCCTGACGGCGTTCCCGAGCAACGAGGCGACGCCGCCGATCGCGTCGAACCTGAACTTCGCCGCCGGGCAGACCCGCGCGAACCTGGTGATGGTGCCGGTGACCAACGGTTCGGTGAAGATCTACAACGGATTCGGCACCGTCTCGGTCATCGCCGACGTGGTCGGCTACTTCACGCCGGACGTCAGCGCACAGTTCACCCCGACGTCACCGACCCGCCTGCTGGACACCCGCAACGGGACCGGTACGGCCGGAAAGGTGGCCCCCATCGGGCCCGGCGGCACGCTGCGCCTGGCGGTCGCGGGCAAGATCGGCATCCCGGCGGACGTCAGCGCGGTCGTGCTGAACGTGACCGTGGCGAACGGGACGGCAGGCGGCTTCCTCACGGTGTTCCCGGACGGCGAAGCGCGGCCGGGCGTGTCGAGCGTGAACTTCGGCATCAACCAGGTCGTGCCGAACCTGGTCGTGGTGCCGGTCGTGAACGGCACTGTCGACTTCTTCAACCTCAGCGGCAAGACCAATGCGATCGCGGACATCGCCGGCTACTTCGCCGGCTGAGCAACGAAATCAGGAGATGACGATGACTGGGGAACCCGGAAGATCCACAGGCGGTTTAGGTCGGCGCAGATCGTGGCTGACCACTGCCGCCCTGTTCGCGGCGGCCGTCAGCCTGCCGGCGGCGGGCCTGACAGCGCTGAGCGCGACGACGGCCGCTGCGGCGACGCCCGTCCAGATCGGCAAGGCACCTGTGCTGCCGCACAACTCGGTGCGGATGGGTGCGACGGCGACGAGCAGCCCGCTGCAGTTGTCGGTGGAGCTGTCGCCGCGCGACCCGGCGGCGCTCACGGCGTTCGCGACGGCCGTGTCCGACCCGCATTCGGCCGAGTACAAGCACTATCTGGCCAAGGGTGAGTTCGCGTCGTTGTTCGGGCCGACGCAGGCCACGATCGACGCGGTCACCGGCGACCTGCGGGCCGAGGGCTTCAACCCGGGACCGGTCAGCCCCGACGGCCTGACCATCCCGATCACCACCACGACGGCGACCGCGGGCACCGCGCTGCACACCGGATTCGCCAACTACAAGCTGGCCACCGGCAGGACCGTCTTCGCCAACACAGCCGCGCCCACGCTGCCCGCGTCGGTGGCCGGTTCGGTGACGGCCGTCCTCGGGTTGAACAACATCGCGCGCCCGACCGACAACGTGCGGATGCGCAAGGCCGCTTCCCTGTCGGCCCAGACCGCGCCGCGGCCCAACGTCACGCCTGCGCCCAATTCGACGGGGCCGACGCTGTGCGCCGCCGGTACGCAGGCCCTGGCCGGATTCACCGACACCCAGGACTACTGGGAGCCGCACAGCCTGTCGGCGGCGGGTGCCTACAACACCGCGCAGCTCTACGGCGGCTACGGCAACACCGGCGCCGGGGTGACGGTCGCGGTGTACGAGTTGGAGCCGTTCTCCACCGTTGACATCGCCCAGGCACAGACCTGCCTGCGCACCCACGTCCCGGTGACCACGACGACGGTCCTGGGCGGCCCGACCAACCCGGCCGCCTCGATCAAGACCTTCGGCGTCGGTTTCGAGTCCGCGCTCGACATCGAGTCGATCGCCGGGCTGGCCCCGGGTCTGTCGGCGATCCACGTCTACCAGGGCCGCAACGGCGCCGCCGGGACCGCCCTGCCGGAGACCGATGCGTCCGATCTGGCCACCTACCAGCAGATCGTCACCGACGACACCGCGCAGGTCATCTCCAGCAGCTGGGGCCTGTGCGAGCAGTTGTACGTGGACGCGGCGACCAGGGCGCGCTGACCGCGGAGAACTCGGTGTTCGAGGAGGCGGCTGCCCAGGGTCAGAGCCTCATCGCGGCGTCCGGGGACAGCGGGTCGACCGACTGCTTCGGCACCACGTTCGACAGCAGCACGCTGACCGTGGACGACCCGGCGTCGCAGCCGTTCGTCACCGGCGCGGGCGGCACCTCGATGGTGGGTACCGGCACGCCGACGCTGGCCGCGTGGAACGAGCCCGCCCTGCCCCCGTCGACGGACTACCCCCAGGGATCGCCCGGGGCCGCGACCGGTGGTGGGGTGTCCCAGATCTGGACGGACACGCCTGGTGACTTCCACGGCGGCATCATGGGAGCCGGCTACAGCAACGCGTGCGCCGCTCCCGCCGGCTCGGTCTGCCGCCAGGTGCCCGACGTCGCGGCGCTCGCCGACGACCGCGAGGGCTTCACCACCTGGTACGGCTTCTCGACCTCGGACCCGGCGGATCGGGCGGGCATCTACTTCGCGGGTGGCACGAGCCTGGCCGCACCGCTGTGGGCGGCGATCACCGCGCTCGCGGACTCGAGCACCGCGTGTGCGGCGAACGGGCCCGCCGGGTTCCTGAACACGGCGCTGTACCAGAACCCGACCGCCATGCGGGACGTGACCACTGGCAACAACGACGTGCTGGACTCCGGCTTCACCGGTGGGCTCTACCAGGCCGGACCCGGATACGACCTGACCACCGGGCTCGGTACGCCGAACGCGCCCGCCGTCGTCGAGGTGCTGTGCAACACCGTGCCGACGTCGGCCGGGAGCAGTTTCGTACCAGTGGCTCCGGTGCGGGTGCTGGACACGCGCAACCGGATCGGGGTGCCCGGGACGACCCCGATCCCGGCGAACACCGCGATCAAGTTGCAGCTGACCGGGACGCACGGTGTGCCGGCCGGCGGCGTGACCTCGGTCGTCCTCAATGTGACGGCGACCGGTTCGACCGCGGGTGGTGACTTCACCGTCTTCCCGGACGGGACGCCGCGGCCCGCCACGTCGAACCTCAACTTCTCCAAGAACGAGACCATCCCGAACCTGGTCACCGTGCCGGTGGGCAAGGACGGGGCGGTCGACATCTACAACCTGGCGGGCACCACGCACGCGGTGGCCGACCTGGAGGGCTACTACACGACCGACGCCGGCAGCCTCTACGACCCGGTGACCCCGGTTCGGGTGCTGGACACCCGCAACGCGATCGGTATCCCGACGCGGACGCCGATCGGGGCGAACAAGTCGATCAAGCTGCAGATCGCCGGTACCCACGGCGTGCCCGCGACGGGTGCCACGGCGGTGGTCCTCAACGTCACGGCCACCGCGTCCACGGCGGGCGGTGACTTCACCGTCTTCCCGGACGGGACGGCGCGGCCGACCGCGTCCAACCTCAACTTCACCAAGAACGAGACGATCCCGAACCTCGTCACGGTGCAGCTGGGCAGCGATGGTGCCGTGGACATCTACAACCTGGCCGGTACCACCCACGCGGTGGCCGACCTGGCGGGCTACTACACCGGTACCGGCACGGGCCTGAAGTTCCACTCGTCGGCTCCGCACCGGCTGGTGGACACCCGCAACGGCACCGGCGTCGCGACCGGGCAGCACACGCCGATCGGTGCGAACGGGACGTTCTCCCTGCCGCTGACCGACGTGCACGGCCTGGGCAACCTCGGTCCGCTCGGGGCGGCCACGACCGGCGCGCTCGCGCTGAACGTGACGGTGACGGCCCCGACGGTGAGCGGCAGCGTCCTGACGGTGTTCCCGTCGGGCGTGGCCAAGCCGGGCGTCTCGAACCTGAACTACTCGGCGGGCGAGACGATCCCGAACGCGGTGCTGACCCCGACCAAGGGCACGTCGATCAACTTCACCAACCTGGCGGGCACCACGCAGGTCGTGGTCGACCTGTTCGGGTACTTCTCCACCAGCTGAGCTGATCGAATGCACGGAGGGGCAGGATCCACACGGGTCCTGCCCCTCCGTCGCGCGCGGGGCGCCCCGCTGGCTACCGTTGGGCTGTGACAGCGTCGACCAGCACGGCGAGCAGCCTTCGCCAGCGGATCGGCCCCGCCGTCATGATGGGCGGCGGGCTGCTCGTGGTCGGCATCGCCGGGTACGGCTTCATCGCGCTGACCGGCCGGACGCTGTCCACCTCGGCCGCCGCCGCCGTGTCGTCGCTCTACCTCATGATCAACATCATCGGCCCCGGCGTGTTCGTCGCCCTGGAGCAGGAGACGAGCCGGTCGGTCAGCTCGACGCTGGCCACGGGCGGCCGGCCCGGACCCATCGCCCGCCGGGCCGCAACGCTGGCCGCGTTGATGCTGGTCGGCGTGCTGATCGTGCTGGCCGCCATCTCGCCGGTGCTGGTGGACCGCGCGCTGGGCGGCCGGTGGCCGCTGATGGTCGCCGTGCTGCTGGGCACGGTGACCTCGGCCCTGGTCTACCTCGCTCGTGGCCTGCTCGGTGGCACCCGCCGGTTCGCCGGCTACTCGGCGACGCTGGCCTTCGAGGGTGCCGCCCGACTGCTGCCGTGCGTCATCGTCGCCGCCAGCGGAGTGCCGAACGCGACCACCTACGCGCTGCTGTTCGCATCGGGCTCGGCAGTCGGGGCGCTGGCCGGTGTGCCCTGGCTGCGTGATCTCGGCCGGGCCGCGAGCCGCCCCGCCGACGGCACCACCGGCATCGACGAAGAACTCGTCGGGGTCGACCCGCGGGCCGGGGCCGACGCCGGGACGCTGGGCCGGATGGCCGGCGCGACCCTGGTGCTGGCGGGTTCGACGCTGCTGTCCCAGCTGGTCGCGAACCTCGCCCCGATCGTGGTCGACTCCCGGCTGACCACGGATACCGCGACGGCCGCCGCGTTCACGTCCGCGTTCATCCTGGTGCGGATCCCGTTCTTCCTGTTCGCCCCGGTCCAGGCGATGCTGTTGCCCTCGCTGACCGCGGCGGCGACCACCGGGCAGCTGGCCGTGTTCCGGCGGACCATGCGGCTGATCCTGATCGCGATCGCGGCCGTCGGCATCCCGGGCGCGATCGCGTCGCTGCTGGTCGGGCCCTGGCTGGTGCAGGAGTTGTTCGGCGCGCACGTGCGGCTGTCCGGCGTGGTGATGGGGCTGCTGGGCATCGGCACCATCGGGCTGATGATCGCGCAGGCCCTGCAGCCCGGCCTGGTGGCGCTGGGCAGGCACCGTTCGGTGACCATGTCGTGGCTGCTCGGTTCGGTCGTGCTGACGGGCCTGCTGTTCCTGCCCGGCAACCCGGTGCACGCGGCCGTGATCGCCCAGCTCGCCGGGTCGGTGCTGGTGGTGGCCGGCATGGCCAGGGCCATCACCGTCGAGCTGCGAGGACGTTCGGCC
>CAWACW010000005.1:0-14438 GCA_963780635.1 Candidatus Melainabacteria bacterium | reverse complement strand
ACTCGGCGACCGGATCGTCGGGCGTAGCTGAGCATGTGGCTGGGCGTGTCGCCGTTGGGTGGTCGCCTCGGCGATGTTGGTGGGTGGCAGGCGTGTCGTCCCCTGCGCGGCCGTCTCAGCAACTGGCGCTTCCCGAAGCGCACATTGCCCGCCGAGCCGGCTCGCCGGGGGCGCCCTGGGCGTGTTGTCCTTTCGCTGGTCGTCTTGACCGTCAGCAGTGCCGGAGCGCGTGTCGGCTGGTTGTCCATTCAGCGGCCGCCGGACGGCCCGATCAGTGGCGATCGGTCGTGCCGCGGGTGGATTGAGCGCTGCGGAGCGTGTCGTCCTTTGGATGGTCGTCTGGCGTGCGCTGCGGAGTGTGTCGTCCGCGCTGCGGAGCGTGCCGTCCTTTGGATGGTCGTCTGGCGTGCGCGCTCGGAGTGTGTCGTCCGTTGGGTGGGCGACTCGTCCGGCGTAGGAGTGTCTTGTCCGGTGGGCGGTCGTCTCGCTGCTGTCTGCCGGGCGGTGTGTTGGCCGGTCGGTGGTCTGCTCGGTCGGGCGTGGCAAGGTGTCGTCCGCTGGGGGGTCGAGTCGGCGGGCGGCTGGTGTGTCGGCCGTTGAGTGATTGTCTCGGCTGGTGTCGGTCCTCAGCGTGCCGTCCATTGAGGGGTCGGCCCTGCGAGTCATCCCTTGGATGGTCGTGTCGGACGACTTGCCGCTTGGCGCCACGAGATCGTGCGATCGTCCATCGCCGGCCGGCTGGAGGAGCGCCGCCTTGTCGGAGGCCTGATCGTCATCGGGTGCCAGCCGTACGGCGCGCCCGCTGACTCTGGACATGGCTGTGGGTGCCGCGACGCGCTTTGGCCTCGTCGCGACACCCTTCGCCTGATGGTCTGGTGCCGGTTCTCGAGCTTGTTACCGGCTCAGCGTTGGTGCGGGAAGACGGCCGCCGTCACCACCCCGTTGTCGTCGTCGGAGCTGGACCGGGTTCTTCGGCACGTTGATCTTGTCGCAGTTGAGGTTGGTCAGCGACGCGGCCCAGCGTTGCGCCATGAACGTGTAGAGGTTGTTCGCGGCGCCTGCGTCCGGGGTCGGCTCCTGCTGGAAGAACTTCGCGTCCTGCTGGATGCGCTTTTCCCCCATCCGGAGTGTGTCGGCGCAGTACGTCGATGCCGACTCGGTCCGGCGATTGAACGGGCCCATGTTCACGCCGGCCCGGTACAGGTTGGTCTTCCGCGCGTCGACGCGGCCGTTGTTCAACGTCATCGGGTCGATCTGCGGTACCAGCGCGATCGGGCTGTGCTGGCGCGCCGCCGCGAACAACTCGTTCAGGGCCAGCGACGACACCTGGTGGCCCGGGTTGGTCAGGTCGGGCGCGTTCAACGTCGGGCAACCCAGCGCCGGGTCCACGAAGCCGTCCAGCAGCAGGTTGTCACTGCCGTTGACCAGCGTCGTCGAGTCGGTCAGCGCGCTCGCGTTCGTCGCCGTGTCCTGCGCCACCGAACCGTCCGGGCGGACCAGGTAACTCGTGATCACGTTGTCGCTCTGGTCCTGGTCGATCAGGCCATAGTCCCTGGTCGTCATGCACGGCAGCCCGTCCTTGCCGTCCGTCAGGGCCGGAATTCTGATCTGGTGGCGCGTGATGGCCGTGTTCGCTGCGGTGAAGAATGCACTGGCGTTACAGAAGGCGAACTGGCCGAAAATGGATCCGCGATCGCCGTTGACGCAGTTTCCGATGGTCAGACTCTTTCGGTTGGCCCGCAGTGTCAGATTATCACCGTTGAATCCGAACCAGATACCGACGACGGCATGGGCGGGCAGTTTCGGTACGACCGGTGCCGCCGCGGGCTGACTGCCCTGGTCGACGACGAGCGGCCGGTAGACCGACAGCGCTCCGGTCACCGTGTTGACGACCGTCGCCTCGACGAACGCGGACTGGCCGTCGTTCGCCTCGTCGCAGTTGCCGGCAGCCGGGTCCGTCGCGGTCAGCTGGTACGGCGTCGCAAGACCCTTGGCACTCAACGGGTTTGTCGGCACTGTCAACGTGCAGTCAGGGTTCGGATCGGTCGCAGGCGCGGTGCTGGACGACGGTGCCGTGCTCGACGATGGCGCGGTGCTGGAGGACGGTGCCGTGCTGGAGGACGGCGCGGTGGACGGTGCGGTGGACGGCGACGTGGGAGCGACACTCGACGAACTGGCCGCTGCCGACAGAGGCGTCGTCGCAGCGGGCGCCGGTGAGCTGGTGACGATCGCGAAAGCGGCCGCGATCGCCGCGACCGCCACTACCGGGGCGAGGATGGACGGTCGCGAAAGGACCGTGCGAAAAAAGCGTCTGCGCGGGTTCCTGTGTAAACCGCGATGGCTCTGCTGGCGCAACCAAGCGCTCCTTTCGGGCAGCCGAAAACCGCGGTCGAGACAGTAGATATCGGGGGTATCTCGGCGTTGTCTCCGTTAGATCACGGGCGAAGTTAGCCCAACCCGAACGGAGTAGCGACCCGAAAGGTCTGATATGTCCGAGTGCTGCTGTTCACAGTGCGTCGAGGATCTGTTGTCCGTACTTGGCGAGCTTGTTCTCGCCGACACCGTTGACCTTCCCCAGCTCCGCCAACGACTTCGGCCCCAGGCCCGCGATCTGGCGCAGGGTCGCGTCGTGGAAGATCACGTACGCTGGCACGCCCTGCTCCCGCGCGGTCGCCGCCCGCCAGGCGCGCAACCGCTGGAACACCGGCTCGGCCTCCGGGGACAGCTCGATGACGGCTTTCTTCGCAGCAGCGGAAGAAACAGACGACGAAGACTTCGCGACCCGCTCGGGTTCGCGCCGCATCGGCACGTCCCGCCGCTTGCCGAGCACGTCGCCGCTGGTGTCGGTGAGCACGAGCGTCCCGTGGTCACCTTCGACCGCGAGCAGACCCTGCGCCAGCAGTTGCCGCAGCACGCCACGCCACTCCTGCTCGCGCAGGTCGGTCCCGACGCCGAACACCGTCAGCGTGTCGTGGTCGTGCTGGATCACCTTCGCCGTCTTGCGGCCCAGCAGGATGTCGATCACCTGCCCGGCGCCGAACGACTGCCGGCGCTCGCTGCGCAGCCGGTACACCGCCGACAGCACCTTCTGCGCGGCGACCGTGCCGTCCCATGACTCCGGCGGCGCCAGGCAGGTGTCGCAGTTGCCACACTTCTCGGCCTCCTGGCCGAAGTACGCGAGCAACCGGGTGCGCCTGCACTCCACGGTCTCGCACAGCGCGAGCATCGCGTCCAGGTGCGCGGCCTGCCGCCTGCGATGCGCCGCGTCTCCCTCGGACGAGTCGATCAGCTTCCGCTGCTGCACCACGTCCTGCAGCCCGTACGCCAGCCACGCCGTCGACGGCAGCCCGTCGCGGCCCGCGCGACCCGTCTCCTGGTAGTAGCCCTCCAGCGACTTGGGCAGGTCCAGGTGCGCGACGAACCGCACGTCCGGCTTGTCGATGCCCATGCCGAACGCGATCGTCGCGACCATCACCAGGCCGTCCTCGCGCAGGAATCGGGACTGGTGCAGCGCGCGAATCCGGCCGTCCAGCCCGGCGTGATAGGGCAGCGCGGGAATCCCGTTGGCGCTCAAGAACTCCGCCGTCTTCTCGACCGACGCCCTGGACAGGCAGTACACGATGCCGGCGTCACCGGCGTGCTCTGTGCGCAGCAGGTCGAGCAGTTGCCGCTTCGGATCGTCCTTGGGCACGATCCGGTACTGGATGTTCGGCCGGTCGAAGCTGGCCACCACGTGCCGGGCGTCGCCGAGGTTGAGCCGGGACGCGATCTCGGCCCGGGTGGCTTCGGTGGCCGTCGCGGTCAACGCGATCCGCGGCACGGCCGGCCAGCGCTCGTGCAGGGCAGACAGCGCGAGGTAGTCCGGCCGGAAATCGTGACCCCACTGGGCCACACAGTGTGCTTCGTCGATCGCGAACAGCGAGATCGTGCCCCGGTCCAGCAGCCGCAGCGTCGACTCCGAGCGCAGCCGCTCCGGTGCCAGGTAGAGCAGGTCCAGTTCGCCCGCCACGAACTCGGCGCCCACCATCCGCTGCTCGTCGATGGCCTGTGTCGAGTTCAGGAATCCGGCGCGAACGCCGAGCGCGCGCAGTGCGTCCACCTGGTCCTGCATCAACGCGATCAGCGGTGACACGACGACGCCGACGCCGTCTCGCACCAGCGAGGGAATCTGGTAGCACAGCGACTTCCCGCCGCCGGTGGGCATCAGCACCAGCGCGTCGCCGCCCTCGACGACGTGGTCCACGACCTCCCGCTGCGGCCCGCGGAACGACTCGTAGCCGAACACGCGGCGCAACACGTCCAGTGCGGGATCGTCCGTGGGCATGGGCCCATCGTAGGGAGCCGGTCGGTCATCGGGCGTCCTGCTCACGCCGTCCGTGGAAGGATGGCCAGGTGTCCACATCCACCCTGATCGTCATTGTCGTCGTCGTAGTCGTCGTGCTGTTGGCGGCCGTCGCGACCGGCCTCTGGCTGCGCAGAAGCAGGCGGATCAGCCTCGGTGAGAAGGCGGCCGACCAGCCGCCTGCTCGCTACCAGGCGGGTGCGGGCATCGCGTTCGCCCCCGGCGGGCAGCGCACGGAGACCCCCGAGCACCCGGTCGCCGACCGGCCCGAGGTCGACGGCCAGCCCGCCGTCGGCGACGACGCGTCGGTCCCCAGGGACGCACCCCAGCGTGGCCTCGTGGACGTCGGCCTGCCCGAAGCCGGGACAGAAGCCAAGACAGCCGAAGCCGCCGAACCGACCGAGACCACCGAGACAGCGCCGGAGCCGGTCACCGAACAGCTCCCGGTCCAGCAGGAACCGGTCACGGAGCAACTCCCGGTCCAGCGGGCACCCGACACCCATCAGTTCCCGGTGCAGCAGGCCGAGACCGACGAGATCGCGCCGGTCAACGGCCGGATGGAGCGGCTGCGCGGCAGGCTTTCGCGCTCCCAGTCGACGCTGGGCACCGGCCTGCTCGGCCTGCTCGGCGCCGGCAACCTGGACGAGGACTCCTGGACCGACATCGAGGACACGCTGCTGCTGGCCGACCTGGGCGCGGCCACCAGCACCGAGATCGTCGACCGGCTCCGGTCCGAGCTGGCCACTCGCGGCCTGCGGACGTCGGAGCAGGTCAGGGCGCTGCTGCGCGAGGTACTGATCGACGCGCTGCACCCGGAGATGGACCGCTCGGTGCGCGCGCTGCCGCACGAGGACGGTCCGGCTGTGTTGTTGATCGCCGGCGTGAACGGCACCGGCAAGACCACCACCACGGGCAAGCTGGCCAGGGTGCTGGTCGCCGACGGCAGGACGGTGCTGCTCGGCGCTGCCGACACGTTCCGGGCCGCGGCCGCAGACCAACTGGAGACCTGGGCCAAGCGGGTCGGTGCCGAGGTCGTGCGCGGCCGCGAGGGTGCCGACCCGGCCGCCGTCGCGTTCGACGCGGTCAAGCGCGGTATCGAGGCGAAGGTGGACACGGTCGTCATCGACACCGCGGGCCGCCTGCACACCAAAACCGGCCTGATGGACGAGCTGGGCAAGGTCAAACGCGTGGTCGAGAAGCAGGCCAAGGTGGACGAGGTGCTGCTCGTGCTGGACGCCACCACCGGCCAGAACGGCCTGATGCAGGCCAGGGTGTTCGCCGAGATCGTCGACGTCACCGGCATCACGCTGACCAAGCTGGACGGCACCGCGAAGGGCGGCATCGTCTTCCAGGTGCAGCGTGAGCTGGGCGTGCCGGTCAAGCTGGTCGGCCTGGGCGAGGGTGCCGACGATCTGGCGCCGTTCGAGCCGGCCGCGTTTGTGGACGCGCTGCTGGGCTAACTTTTCCTCAGGGTTCGAGTAGGGAGTCGACTCATGATCGTTCAGAGGTTGGCCAGGCCATTGCTGGCCACGGTATTCATCCACAGCGGGATCGACATCCTGCGGCACCCGGAGGGCCGCGTGAAGGTCGCGAGCCCGTTTCTGCAGTCGATGATCGGCAAGGTCGAGGCCAAGGTCGACGGCCTGCCCACCCAGTTGCCGACCGATCCGGAGACCATCGTCAAGATCGACGCGACCGTCAAGCTGGTCGCCGGTCTCGGCCTGGCACTGGGCAGGTTCCCCCGGCTCTGCGCGCTGATCCTGGCCCTCGACCTCATCCCGACGACACTCGCGGCCCACTCCTACTGGGAGCACGAGGACCCGGCCACCCGCGGCCAGCAGCGGACGCATTTCCTGAAGAACGTCGGCATCCTCGGCGGTCTCCTCGTGGCGGCGTCGACCCCCGAGAAGGCCAAGTCCGGCGACTGACTAACGCGGCCGGTAGGTCGACACGACGAACGACGCGGTGGCCTCCTGGGCCGCGGCGTGCCCGGGTCGATGGTGGTGGCCTGCCGGTCCCATGCCGACCACGCGGGCCACGTCCGCCGCGGTCAGTGTCATCGGGTAGCGCAGCGCTTCGGTGGTGATCCGCTCGAACCGGGCCAGCGTGTCGGCCAGCCGCTCGGCCTTGCGCGGGTCCACGGTCAGCAGGCCCGCCGCCGTACCGAGTTCGGCCAGGTGGTCCTCGCCCGGCGTGACCACGACGAGCAGCCCGTCCGCACGCAGCAACCGGTGGTACTCGACCCCGTTGCGCGGCGCGAACACGTCCAGCAGCACGTCGGCTGCCCCGGTCCGCACCGGCCACGGCCGCCACACGTCCCACACGACCGCACCGAGGCGCTCGTGCGCTCGCGCTGCCCTGCGCAGCGCGGCAGGGGAGACGTCCAGGGCCAGCCCGACCGTGTCCGCTCGCCGCTCCAGCACCGCCGCGAGGTAGTAGCCGGTGCCCGCGCCCGCGTCGGCCACCAGCCCGGAGCGGGTCGCGGCCAGGTCGGCGACGACCTCGGTGAGTGGCTCGTAGTGGCCGGCGGCCAGGAACCCGGCCCGGTCGGCGACCATGTCCGGCGTGTCCGCCGAGCCCGCTTGGCACTGCGCGTGCCCGCGAGCAGGTTCACGTAACCCTGTCGGGCTAGGTCGAACGAGTGGCCCGTGACGCAGCGCAATGAGCCCCCAGCGAGGGTCAGCGCGGCCCCGCACACTGGGCACTCCAGTACCTCGACCACGGCTTGGGGGATCACGTCGCCAATCTTCGCGGATGGGACGGAGGTGCCGGAATCCGGTCGCGCAATGTGCCCGACCGGCCACCGAATCTGGACGTAACACGAGGAGGTCGACAGTTCACCGCCCGGAAACGTTCGACGCGGTCGGGTGAAACAGCGCGTCCCGATGCTTTGCGGCAACCCGGTCTGGACAGGAGGACGACGTGAACCCTGGAGATACCGCCTGGGTGCTGGCCAGCGCCGCGCTGGTCATGCTGATGACCCCCGGGCTCGCCTTCTTCTACGGCGGCATGGTGAGTTCCAAGAGCGTGCTGAACATGCTCATGATGAACTTCATCACGCTCGGCGTGGTAGGAGTGCTGTGGCTGCTCTACGGCTACACCATGTCGTTCGGCAGCGAAGGCGCAATGGCTTCATCGCGGGCTTCCACAACGGCCTGCTGGCGAACACCGTGGGCGTACTGGCCGGTCCGAAGGGCGACCAGAAACCCACGCTTGCCTTCGTGATGTTCCAGCTGATGTTCGCTGTCATCACACCGGCATTGATTTCCGGCTCCATCGCGGACCGCACCAAGTTCTGGTCGTGGGTGCTGTTCGTCGGCCTGTGGGTGACGATCGTCTACTTCCCGGTCGCACACTGGGTGTTCGACTTCAGCGGCTTCACCGGCCCGAACTCGATCGGTGGCTGGATCGCCAACCAGTTGAAGGCGTTCGACTTCGCAGGAGGAACGGCGGTCCATATCAACGCCGGTGCGGCAGCACTGGCATTGGCGCTGGTGTTGGGCAAACGCAAGGCGTTCCCGAGGAACATCCCTCGGCCGCACAACGTCCCGCACGTGCTGCTCGGTGCCGCACTGCTGTGGTTCGGCTGGTACGGCTTCAACGCAGGCTCGGCGCTGGCCGCCGGCGACCTCGCGTCGGTCGCGTTCACCACGACCACCGTCGCCACGGCATCCGCACTCATCGGCTGGATCGTCGTGGAGCAGTTCCGCGACGGCAAGCCGACGACACTGGGCGCGGCATCCGGCGCCGTCGCGGGACTGGTCGCCATCACCCCGGCGTGTGGATTTGTCGACCCGATCGGCGCGTTGGTCATCGGTGTCCTGGCAGGCGTGGTCTGCCGCCTGTGCGAGCATGAAGTTCCGCCTTGGCTTCGACGACTCGCTCGACGTCGTCGGCGTCCACCTGGTCGGCGGCATCATCGGCACCCTGCTGATCGGCTTCTTCGCCACCAGCCGTGAACTCGGCCGGTGGTAACGGGCTGTTCTACGGCGGTGGCTGGAGCCAGTTCGGCAAACAGGCCATCGCGGCAGGCGCGGTGCTCGGCTACTCGTTCGTCTGTGCGTTCGTCATCGGATGGGTCATCCACAAGACCATCGGGTTCCGGGTCAGCGAGGAGGCCGAGGTCACGGGCATCGACGAGGCGGAGCACGCTGAGACGGCCTACGAGTTCGGTGGCCCGACCGGTGGCCGCAGCGTCCTGGCGGGCGCCACGGCATCATCCGTATCCACCTCCGCGACGGCCGCAGCGAAGGGAAGCGCGTCATGAGGCTCATCACCGCGATCATCAAGCCGTTCACGCTCGACGACGTCAAGTCCGCCCTGGAGCAGCTCGGCCTGCTCGGCATGACGGTCAGCGAGGTGCGCGGCTACGGCCGGCAGAAGGGCCACACCGAGGTCTACCGGGGCGCTGAGTACCAGGTGGACTTCGTGGCCAAGCTCAAGGTCGAGGTCCTGGTGGACGACGACTTGGCCGACCGGGCCGTCGACGCGATCGTCAAGGCGGCCCGGACAGGCAACATCGGTGACGGCAAGGTCTGGGTCACGCCGGTGGACGCGGTGGTTCGCGTGCGTACCGGTGAGCGCGGCGTCGACGCACTGTGACGGTGCCGCGGCAACAACCCCCGGGCCGGTCCACGCAGGACCTGCTCTGGGCGCGTGACCTGCTGATCAACCCTCGCGCGGATCGGCGTCGCCTTGTCGGCGCCGATCTGCGCGAGGCGCTCGTCGACCTGCACGACTTCTGGCTGGCCGGGCACGCGGCCGCCGCCGGTGTCGGCGGCGGCATCGCGCTGTGCGCGGTGGGCGCGCTCGGCCGCCGGGAGCTGGTGCCCTACTCCGATCTCGACCTGGTGCTGGTGCACGAGGGTGCCGAGAACGTGGCCGGGATCGCCGAAGCACTGTGGTACCCGCTGTGGAACGCGGGCATCGGGCTGGACCACTCGGTTCGCACGCTCCGCGAGTCGCTGCGGGTCGCGGCCGACGACCTGCGGGTCGCGCTCGGCCTGCTGGAACTGCGGCACATCGCCGGTGACGACGGTGTCGCGCGACGGCTCGCGGACTCGGCCCGGCAGGCGTGGCGGGCGTCCGCACGCGGCCGGATCGAGGAATTGGTGGTGGCCGCCGAGCAGCGCTGGGCGCGCGGCGGCGAGGTGGCGCAGCGCGCCGAACCCGACATCAAGCACGGCCGCGGCGGCCTGCGCGACATCCAGCTGCTGGACGCGCTGGCCACCGCGCAGCTGGTCGACCGGCCCGGCCCGGACGTGGCCGAGGCCAGGTCGCTGCTGCTGGACGTACGCACCGAGCTGCGCCGGCTCGTCGGCAGGGCCAGGGACATCCTGCGGGCACAGGACGGCGACGAGGTGGCCGCCTCGCTGGGCATGACCGACCGCTTCGAACTCGCGGGCGCGCTGTCGTCCGCGGGCCGCTCCGTCACCTACGCGCTGGACGTGGCGATCCGGACCGTGCGGGCGGAGGCACCGCGTCGGGCGCTGGGGCTGCGCCGGGGTCCGGTACGCAGGCCGCTGGCCGAAGGCGTCGTGCTGCACGGCACCGAGGTCGCCCTGGCCCGGGACGCCGACCCGGCCCGCGACCCAGCGCTGCTGCTGCGGCTGGCCGCCTCCGCCGCGCGGGCGAACGCGCCGATCGCCGCGGGCACCATGACCCGCCTGGCCGAAAGGGCGCCCGAACTGCGCAAGCCGTGGCCGGAAGCCGCCCTGGCCGCCCTGTTCAGCCTGCTCGCCGCCGGTCCCGGGCCGGTGGACGTCGTCGAGGCGTTCGACCGCACCGGCCTGTGGGCAGGCTGCTGCCCGAGTGGGGTGCGTACGCACCTGCCGCCGCGCGACTCGGTGCACCTGTGGACCGTCGACCGGCACCTCGTCCAGACCACCGTGCACGCCGCTCGCTGGTCACCACCGTCGACCGGCCCGATCTGCTGCTGCTCGGCGCGTTGCTGCACGACGTGGGCAAGGGCAGGGATACCGACCACTCGGTCGTCGGCGCGGCCCTGGCCGCCCAGATCGGCGAGCGGATCGGCCTGCCCGACGACGACGTGGCGATCCTGTCCGCGCTGGTCCGTCACCATCTGCTGCTCGCGCATACCGCGACCCGACGGGACGTGAACGATCCCGCGACCGTGCTGCGCGTGGTCGAGACGCTGGGTCAGACCGGGTGTTGCTCGACCTGCTCGCCGCGCTCACCGAGTCGGACAGCAAGGCCACCGGGCCGGGCGTGTGGACCACTGGAAGGCGTCCCTGGTGACCGAGCTGGTCGACGCGTGCCGCGCGGTGCTGGCCGGTGAGCCACCGCCTGCGCCCGCACCGCTGGACGACGACGAGCGCAGCTCGCCGGTTCGGTCGCCGGGTCGGGCAGGCGGGCGTGCTGGTGGTGGGTTCGCCCCTGCCGCCACGATCACGATGGCCGCGCCGACCGGGCCGGGCTGCTCGCCAGGGCCGCCGGCGTGCTGGCGCTGAACTCGCTGGACGTGCACGCGGCACGATGGGCAGCCACGACGGCGTCGCCGTCGACCTGTTCCGGGTGTCGCCCCGGTTCGGCGAGCTGCCCGACCCGGCGCTGTTGCGCGAGCAACTGGGCAGGGCCGTGGACGGGTCGCTGCCGCTGGCCGCGCGGCTGGACGCCAAGGAACACGACTACGCGGTACGCTGGACGGCGAGCCGGCCCGGCCCGCGTGCTGTGGTTCGACGACGAGGCCACCGGCGCGTCGGTGCTCGAGCTCGGGCCGGCGACCGGATCGGCCTGCTGCACCGGGTCGCCTCGGCGCTGGAGGCCTGCGAGCCGACGTCCGCTGGGCCCGGATCACGCCGGGCGCCACGGTCGTCGACTCGTTCTGCCTCACGCGGGCGGGGCCCCGGGGATGCCCGCGACCAGCGACGACGCATCGAGTCGGCGGTGCTCGCCGCGGCGGGTTGACACGCCGAAGAGATTTTTCGCGACTTCGCATCATGAGTTCCCGCGGTGCCCGATCACCCTTCCTGC
Source organism: Candidatus Melainabacteria bacterium (assembly GCA_963780635.1). Lineage (GTDB taxonomy): Bacteria > Actinomycetota > Actinomycetes > Mycobacteriales > Pseudonocardiaceae > DATEPR01. Next base: position 3,103 of record CAWACW010000005.1, on the reverse strand, counting down.
GGAACTGATCCGTTGAGTGATTTAAGTAGCACTATGCAGTCGCGACCAATACCTGATCTATCGCTACGTGGGCGCCGAGCGCAAAGCCATCGGCAACACTGGAAAACGGAGCTGTACGCGGCTGCGGCATGTTGCGGCAACAGGAGCTGTGGCCAGCCAGGGTCTGGCCGCATGGCGCTGGTGCAGGGGGCTGCCTCGTGGGATGCGCGTTCGCGGGGCGTCGATGGCGGGTCGGCTCCGCCATCGGCATAGCCGGCCGGCAGACGCTGTCCGCGAGGGCGGCGGAGCCCGGCGGTTCGCATCGGCGCACGGTCTCCGCTGCGCAGCGACGTCCTCGTGGGGACATCGCCAATCCACCTGCTGGAGACAAGTGTTTACGTGTTCGACACCCTCTCCGACCGGCTCACGGGGCCCTGCGCGACCTGCGCGGCAAGGGCCGTCTCTCCGACGCCGACATCGACGCCACCGCGCGCGAGATCCGCATCGCGCTGCTGGAGGCGGACGTCGCCCTGCCGGTGGTGCGCTCCTTCATCGCCGGCGTCAAGGAGCGGGCCAAGGGCGCCGAGGTCTCGGGTGCGCTCAACCCCGCCCAGCAGGTCGTCAAGATCGTCAACGAGGAGCTCGTCGGCATCCTCGGCGGCGAGACCCGCAGGCTGAGGTTCGCCAAGGAGCCGCCGACGGTGATCATGCTCGCCGGCCTCCAGGGCTCCGGCAAGACGACGCTGGCCGGCAAGCTGGCGCGCTGGCTCAAGGGGCAGGGCCACACGCCGTCTGCTGGTGGCCTGCGACCTGCAGCGCCCGAACGCCGTGACGCAGCTGGAGATCGTCGGCGAGCGGGCGGGCGTGCCCACGTTCGCTCCCGAACCCGGCAACGGCGTCGGCGACCCCGTCGACGTGGCCCGCCGCGGCATCGCGCACGCCGCGGGAAGCAGTACGACATCGTCGTCGTCGACACCGCGGGCCGCCTCGGCATCGACGCCGAGCTGATGCGGCAGGCCGCGGACATCCGCGACGCCGTGCAGCCCGACGAGACCCTGTTCGTCGTCGACGCCATGATCGGCCAGGACGCCGTGGCCACGGCCGAGGCGTTCCGCGACGGCGTCGGCTTCAGCGGCGTCGTGCTGACCAAGCTGGACGGCGACGCACGCGGTGGTGCCGCGCTGTCCGTCCGGCAGGTCACCGGCGAGCCGATCCTGTTCGCGACCAACGGCGAGAAGCTGGCCGACTTCGACGTCTTCCACCCGGACCGGATGGCGAGCCGGATCCTCGGCATGGGCGACCTGCTCACCCTGATCGAGCAGGCCGAGCAGGCCTTCGACGCCGAGCAGGCGGCGAAGACCGCCGCCAAGATCGGCACCGGCGAGCTGACGCTGGAGGACTTCCTCGAGCAGATGCTGGCGATCCGCAAGATGGGGCCCATCGGCAACATCCTCGGGCATGCTGCCCGGCGCGGGCCAGATGAAGGACCAGCTCGCGCAGGTCGACGACCGGCAGCTCGACAGGCTGCAGGCGATCATCCGCGGCATGACGCCGGCGGAGCGGGCCGACCCGAAGATCATCAACGGCTCCCGGCGGCTGCGCATCGCCAACGGCTCCGGGCGTCGCGGTCGGCGACGTGAACGACCTGGTCAACCGGTTCTTCGAGGCCCGCAAGATGATGAAGCAGATGGCGGGCCAGTTCGGGTTCGGCAGCCGCAGCGCCACCAAGCGCCTGGCCAAGAAGCCGCAAGAAGGGAAGAAGGCGCAAGGGACGTCCGGCCCGACCCGCCAGGGAGGTCCGGCCAGGCTGCCCGCCGGGATGCCCGACCTGTCCCAGCTGCCGCCGAGCCTCAACGAGCTTCCCCCGGGGCTGGGTGGGATCGACCAGCTGCCCCCCGGCCTCGACCCGTCGAAGCTGAAGTTCGCACGAAGAAGTAGCGTGACCGCCGCTGCACCTGCGCGGCGTCCTGCTTCCGGAGCCGACGAGGGCGACCTCTGGGTGGTCGACGGCGGCGTGTTCATCGACGCCGGGCCGGGCGCGGAGACGCTGGTCGACGGCGGCTTCCTCGTGCCCGGGCTGGTCGACGCGCACTGTCACGTCGGGCTCGGCCCGGACGGCGCGGTGGACCGCCCGACGAGGCCGTCGGCCAGGCGGAGACCGACCGCGACGCCGGCACCCTGCTGATCCGCGACTGCGGCTCGCCGGTCGACACCCGGCCGCTGCAGGGGCGCGCGGACCTGCCGGGGATCATCCGCGCCGGTCGGCACCTCGGGCGGCCCAAGCGCTACATCCCGCGGGCTGGCCGTCGAGCTCGACGACCCGGCGCTGCTCGCCGGCCGCGGTCCGGCAGCAGGCCCGCGGCGGCGACGGCTGGGTCAAGCTGGTCGGCGACTGGATCGACCGGGACGTCGGCGACCTCGCGCCGGTGTGGCCGGACGACGTGCTCGTCGCGGCGATCGACGCGGCGCACGCGGAGGGCGCGCGGGTGACCGCGCACGTCTTCGGGACGGACGCGCTGCCCGGCCTGATCTCTGCCGGGATCGACTGCATCGAGCACGGCACCGGGCTGACCGACGACCTGATCGCCGAGATGGCCCGCCGTGGCACGGCGCTCGTGCCGACGTTGATCAACGTCGAGAACTTCCCGGGCATCGCGGACAGCGCGCGCCGCTTCCCGACCTACGCCGCGCACATGCGGGAGCTGCACGCCGGGGCCCGCGACGTGGTGCGGCGGGCGGCGGAGGCGGGTGTGCCGGTGTACGCGGGCACGGACGCGGGTGGCGGCATCCGGCACGGCCGGATCGCGGACGAGGTCGCGGCGCTGCACGCGGCGGGCGTGCCGGACGCGCTGGGTGCGGCGAGCTGGGCGGCGCGGGCGTGGCTGGGCCGGCCTGCGGTGGAGCTCGGGGCGCCCGCGGACCTGGTCGTCTACCCGAGGACCCCCGAGCGGACCTCGACACGCTCTCCCGGCCCCCGGGCTCACCCTGCTGCGTGGCCGGGTAGTTCTATAGCAACTCCGGAAGATCAGCCCCCAGTCGTCGAGCAGGCCGGTGTGCCGACCGGCCTGCCCTGGGGCTTTCTCGGCTTCTTCGCGGGCTTCGGCGGTTTCTACCTCGTCTCGCT
>CAWACW010000004.1:0-19712 GCA_963780635.1 Candidatus Melainabacteria bacterium | reverse complement strand
TGCGGCAGCAAGCGGCGCACCGACGAGAACGCCCGTCGCTCGTCCAGGTCCGGCCCGCGTAGCGCGGACACCACGACGCACAGGTGGGCGTGCACGCCGGCCAGTTGCTCGGACGCGATCTCGGGTGGGTCGGCCGGTGGCCTGCCCTCCCGCACCGCCTCGGCGATGTCGTGCAGCGTGTCGACCACCTTGGCGACGTCCTCGGCCGGTGGCGGCGGGGCGCCCTGTCCGATCTCGACAGCGACCCTGGTCACCGAGCCGGTCACCCGCTCCAGCCCGATGATCGCCGGGTACCAGGCGGAGGCCAACCTGCCGGCGGCGGAGGGCTCCACGAGCACCCGCTGCAGTTCGGTGCGCAGGTCCGACAGGTCCCGGTAGGTGCGGCGGCGCAACGCGTTGCGGCCCTCCGGGGTCTCGCGCAACGCCAGGTCGGCGTAGCGGGCGACGGCGTCCACGGCGTCGGCCAGCCGGCCGCCGATCTTCGGTGCCCTGCTCCCCGGCCACAGCAGGTAGCCGAACACGAGCACGATCGCGCAGCCGACCGCGGTGTCCACCAACCGGGCGGCCACCACGTCCCAGCTGCCCTGGTGGCCGATCTCCAGCAGGATGAGCACCAGCGGGGTGAGCGTGGTGGAGAACATGCCGAACTGGCGGGCCTGGGTGATCGGCAGCAGGAACGCGATGGCTCCGGCGAACACCACCAGTACCCAGCCGTTCGGGTCGACCGCCAGCACGCCGGCGCCGATCACCACGCCGACGAGCGTGCCGCCGCCACGTTGCACGGCGCGCGCGAACACCGAGCCGAAGTCGGGCTTGAGCACGGTCGCCACGGTCAACGCCAGCCAGTAGGACCGTTCCAGTGGCAGGAGCTGCGTGAGCACCTCGGCGATGGCCATGCACAGTGTGAGCCGGGCCGCGTGCACCCAGGCGGCAGGCCCGGCCAGCACGTCGTCGAACCAGAAGTCCAGCCGCTCCCGCCAGGTGCGCTGCTGGGTGACCCGCCGGTCCAGCCGCTCGTCCAGGTCGGGGTCGGTGAGCGCGGCCGAGACCGCGCGCAGGCCGTCGATCAGCGCGAGCAGGGCGGGCGAACCCTGGTCGGGCAGGTCCAGCTCACCGGATGGCCTGTCCGCCCGCACGGCCGCGGCCAGCCTGCGGACGGCGTCGACGACCGACTGCGGCGGCCGGTGCCGGGCCGCCAGCAGCGCGATCGAGGCCTCGATCACCGGGGTCGCGTCGGAGAGCACCACGAACAGCCGCCGGTAGACCTGGTCCCGGCCGCTGATCCGGGACCGCGCGGACAGCAGGGAGTCGTAGGCGGCGTTGAGCGCGGTGGTCAATCGCTGCTGGGCGGCTCTCGCCTCCGGCGTGCCGGACAGGGTGAGCAGCGTGGCGACCCGGTCAAGGACGGTCGCCACCTGTTCGCGTTCCGGGGCCGTGGCCCGGACCGGCCAGGCCGCCAGCGCCAGCAGCAACGCCCAGCCCGCGCCGACCGCATACCAGGCGACCGCGGTCCAGGCGCTGACCACGGCCGACTCGTGGGTGCCGAGGATGACGTAGACGAGCAGCTGCAGGCTGGCCAGCGACGCGTTGTTGCCCGCGGCGGACAGCATCCCCGAGATGCCGGCCACGCCCACGATCAGCACGACCGTCCACCAGCCGTGCTGGCCGGCCAGGCTACCGAGGAAGAAGCCGATGGCACCCGCCAGCACCGCGAACCCGCTGCGCCGCGCCCGGTCCCGGTACGGACCGGAGATCGAGGTGACGGTGCCGCACAGCGCGCCGATCGCGGCGAGGCTGCCTGCCAGGATGTCGCCGGTCCCGATGCCGACGGCGAGCGGCCCGCCGATCGCGGCCGCCGATCGTGCCGCCCGTCTCCAGTCGATCGGTGCCTTCTTCGGCACCAGCAGCTCGGTCAGCCAGCTCGGCGCGGCGACATCACCGGATCGGGTCAGGGTCTGCGGGCCGGACAGGCCCGCCGCCCGGACTGACTGTCCGGGCGGCGGGGGGTCTGCCGCAGGTCCCGCACCCACGGGCTCAACGTACTGCGTGGCGGCGTGCCGAGCGCCGCCAACTCATCGTGGTCAGCCGGTGGCGCTGGGTGCTGTCCAGTTCCACATGCCGTTGCGCCGCGCGGCCACACCGGCCAGCAGTGCGAGCACGATCACACCGGCGATCTCCACGACCAGGGTCGTCTTGACCAGCGGGCCCTGGAAGGTCTCGTCGAAGCCGAACAGACCCCAGAAGATGCTCACCAGCAGCGCGGCGAGTGTGCCCAGGGTGAACAGCGAGGACAGCGCGGACGTGATGCCCAGCAGCCGGCCCGGGATGAACAGCACCGCGAGCGCCAGCAGCACGCCCACGATCGCGTTGGTCAGGAACAACGGCCCGATCAGGCTGACCGAGCTGTAGCCCAGCCCCCACAGGTGATAGTGAATCCAGGCCATGCCCACCAGCAGCGCGGCACCCACGATCCGCAGGGCCACCGCCAGTACGACGTTCGAGCGCGTCGTCGCCGGTCGCACGGTCCCACTCGTCGTCATGTTTCGCCTCCTCCGACGCCGGCTTGGTTGGTCGTCGCATGTTGGTACGTTCGATGGGCCGCTACGGATGGATTCGGACGGGCACAATGCTCGGACAGGCAGTGTGTCGAAAGCGACACCGCTACAGGCAGGATGCGCATGGCAGGTAAGCGCCGGAGGTCAATCCATTCCGCTGAGCCGACCGTACCCACTGATGTGGCCAGGATAGGCATACCGGTCGATGGGCTGCCCGACGAGACACTGCTCGCCGGGTTGGGCACGGGCGACGCGGAGATCGCGGTCGCCTTCGTGCGCAGGTTCCAGCGAACGGTGTTCGGGGTCGCGGTCGCTGTGCTCGGCGACCCTCGGCTCGCCGAGGACGTCGCGCAGCAGACCTTCGAACGGGCATGGAAGCACGCACAGGTCTACGACTCACGACGCGGCTCCGTACGGACGTGGCTGACCACGATCGCGCACAACCTGGCGATCGACGTGGTCCGGGCACGGAAGCCGGTACCGATCGATCCGTCGGAGATCACCGACATGCTCGGTGCCATCCGGGACACACCGGAGCGACGGGCGATGGCCAACGAGGACTCGCGCGAGCTACGGGCCGAGTTGGTGCTGCTGCCCAGGGAACAGGCCAGAGCCGTAGTGCTGGCAGGCATCTACGGGATGACCGCCAAACAGATCGCCGAGCTGGAGGGCATACCTCTGGGGACGGCGAAGACACGGATCAGAACAGCGATGGAGAAACTGAGGGTCAAACTGACTGTGAAGCGGGCCGATCATGAGTGAGCTCAGCTGCGAGCGGATGCGAGAACTGGCACCCGAGCTGGCGCTGGACATCCTGTCCGGCGAGGAGCGGGCCGCGGTGCAGGCACACCTCAACGAATGCCCCGAGTGCCGTGAGTACGTCGGGTCGTTGACGCAGGTCGGTGACCGGCTGCTGACGCTGGTGCCCGGTGTGGAACCGCCGGTCGGCTTCGAGGACCGCGTGCTGGCCAGGATGGGCCTGACCCCGCCGAAGGCCCGCGAGTCGCACAAGCAGCGCTGGCTGGTGGTGGCGGCAGCCGCTGCCGTGGCCGCGCTGGTGTTCGGTGTGGGCGGCTGGGTCGTCGGCAGCGTCTCCACCTCTCAGTCGACGATCACCGCGTCGCCCGGCGCGCAGGACGACCACGTGATCCGCTTCGCGTCGTTCTGGACGTCCGACAAGCAGAAGATCGGCCAGGTCTTCACCTACCAGGGTGAGCCGTCGTGGCTCTACATGACGGTGACGGCCAAGCCGGACGTCGGCTGGGTGGCGTGCCAGCTGATCCACCGCGACGGCAAGGTCGTGCAAGTCGGCGCGTTCACGCTGGCCGCGGGCAAGGGCAGCTGGAGTGCCGACCTGACCGTCGACCCGAGCCAGGTGACCGGTGCCCGGCTGGTGTCCAGCGACGGCTCGGTGCTGGCATCGGCCTCGTTCGACAACGGCGCCGAGGCGTACCTCGGTTCGCACTGAGCCTCACCCGTAACGATCCGCGGATCCGGTCCGTGATCGGTCCGGTAGCGGCACAATCGTCCCGGTCGAACGCGGTGGGGGCGATGGGCTTGAGCGAGGAACGTCAGGCGCTGATCGAGGCCGTCACCGCGGGCGTGCGCAGCTGTCACCGGGCGGCCGACGCGTTGGACGACGCGGTGGCCGCCCGTTTCGGTGTCAACCGCACGGACCTGCGGCACCTGGCGTTGTTGTACGACGGCCGGCTGTCCGCCGGGCAGCTGTCCGAGCGCAGTGGCCTGTCCCCCGCCGCGATGACATCGCTGATCGACCGCTTGGAGCGCAAGGGTTACGTCCGCCGGGTGCGCGACGCGGCCGATCGGCGCCGGGTGTTCGTGGAGCTGACCGACGCGGCCAGGAGGGCGGCCTGCGACCTGTACGGCCCGGTCGCGGCGGACGCGCGGGACCTGCTCGGCGGGTACACCGACGACCAGCTGACCCTGCTGCGTGACTTCCTGGCCGCCGAGGGCAGGCTGAGCGATCACCACCACGGCAGGATGACCTCGACGCACTGAGGGGCGCCCGTGGTCGGGCGCCCCTCAGTGTTCTCGTCCGGTGGTCAGCCGGCCGGGTTGATCCGCACGAACGTGGCGTGCGCGCCGAGGAACTGGAAGTCGCCCGTACCGGTGCCGAACTGCCCGGTGTCGGAGTTGTAGCCGAAGCCACCGAGCTGGACCTTGGTCGGTGCGGTCAGCGTGATGATGCCGGTGCCCGTCGCGGAGGCCTCGATCGAGCCGGTCGGCGTGACAGCGATCGGTCCTGTTTGGACGGTGTCGCCGAGTGCCTCGTTGGTCTGCCAGTTGTAGGCGTTGTCGCCGTTCATGTCGGCCCACAGGAAGTCGGTCAGCCGGGTCTCGTTGCCCGTGGGGTTGTCGGCGCCCGCGTTCGCCCGGTGGCCGTCCGCGTAGAAGGAGTACTGCCAGGTGCCTGCCGGGAGCGTGACCTCGTCGGTCAGCGGCGTCGCGAAGCCCGGGTCACCGATCCGGCCGCCGACGTGGGTGAGCGTGACGGCGCCGTCGGTGCCGAGCGAGGTCAGGTTGACGACGTCGGTCGTCGGGGCGGGCTGGGGAGCGTAGTAGCCGTAGAGGTCGACGACGGCTTGCGTGGTGCCCGCGAGGTTGTAGATGTCGATCGCGCCGTCCGTGCCCAGCGGCACGACGAGCTGGTTGGCGATCGTCTCGTTCCTGGTGAAGTTCACCGCCGACGTGGTCGGCCGTGTGGTGCCGTCGGGGAAGACCGTGAAGAAGCCGCCCGCGGTGCTACCGGTCGCGGTCACGTTCAGCACGGCCGCGGTCGCCCCGGCGGGCACGTGCGCGCCGATCACCTGCAGCTTGATGAACGTGTTGGGCCCGATCGGATGGTTGGACCGGGTGTCGAGCAGCCGTACCGGATTGGTGGAGGTGAACCCGCCGGGTACCGCGGGAGCCGAGCCGGCGGCGGTGGCCACCGACCCGGACAACAGTGCCGCGACGAGCCCGGCCACTCCCACGACCAAGCCCGCCATAGTGATCTGCCTACGCATGTGCGTATACCTTTCCCACGCTCTGCCCGAATATCGCTGGTGCAGTCCCGGACCTTTACACCGGGTGCATCGTGGGAGTGACGGCCAGGAGTGCGGCTCAATACGCCACTACGGCCTTCTGTCCAGGAACTGTCCAGCGGTGCTCACTCACCGTCGGGCCGGCCGGCGATCAGTTCCTGGAAGCGGATCTTCACGCGGATCACCGGCTGGCGCAGCCGCTGGTCCCGCCAGCGGGATTTGGCCACCTTCTTCGGGCGCCCGGCATACCGCCAGCGCGCCCACAGCGACTCCGGCCGGGCCAGCCGGATCGCACCCACGAGCGCCAGCAACGGGATGAAGAGGCCGACCAGACCGGTCCAGATCTTCCCCTTGGCCAGCGTGACGACCACCAGTAAGAGGTTGATCACGAACGTGACCGCCACGGCGACGAAGTCGTTGCCGGGACCTGGCGACACGATGTCGTCCACGAAGCTCGGCCGCATCCCCAGCACCAGCAGGCCGGTCAGCGAGACGGCCACGAACACGGCGTCGACCGACAGCCGGCCCTTCTCCGCCCAGTACACGTCGCTCAGATGCAGGATCAGGGCGAACTCGTCGAGTACGAGTGCCGCGCCGATCCCGAACAGCCCGGCGACCACGGCGCGCCAGCCCACCACATCGTTCGAAATCGACAGTCCGGCCACTCCCCCGACCAGCATGAGCACGACACCGAACACGACGTGGTGAATGTGCGTGCCGCCGGGCGTGACGTTGCCCGGCCACCATCGGACCTGCGCCCGGATCATCCGCACCGACAGGCGGATGAACCCGAATCCCACGATCATCCCGGCGAAGAAGCACAGCAGGGGCAGGCGCCCGGTCTGGACGAACGTCGTGTGGAACCAGGCGCCCATGACGACAGTGAACGCCACCGGCGACCACTGGACGGCGGCCACGGCTCACGGCGGCCAGATCTCACCCGGTGCAGGTGACCCCGGGAGCGGCCCCGGCAGGGGTGGACTCGAAGCTGCCCGGCCAGCCGGGCAGCGTGGTCGGAACTTGACCGCCGCCGTGTCGCTGGCCGGGCATGAATCGTGCCGACTAGGCGGAGGCGGAGGCCGCGGCCGCGAATACCAGCGTGAAGAAGAGAATCGCGGGCAGGAAGCCGAGAATGCCGAGAATCAGACCGGCCATGGCCTTCCCGTGCCCGGCGAGCTTGTTACCGCTGGTCTGGACGAGACCGATAATGGACAGCAGGATGGCGAGGCCGCTGAGGAAGAAGTCGCCGAACGGAATCCAAAAGCCACAAATCGCGAGAATGCCGAACACCATGCCCGCCGTGGCGACACCACTGCTCGCCTGGACCATCGGCGCCGAGACCACAATGTGGTTCTGCACGACGGCCGCCGGACCGCCGATCGGGCCGGTCATCGGTTGCTGCGGCATGCCCGGTTGCATCATCGGCTGCATGGGTGGCATGGGCTGCTCCATCATCGGCCGCGGCGGGACGAGACCGGGCAGGTCGACGAACAGTCGGTCGACGTCGCCATACGTCACCGCCTGGTACAGCTTGCCGAGCCGGTCATCGTATTCCGCGACCGGCAGTCGCCCCTCGCTCTGTGCGGTCTGCAGCCGATCCGCCGCAGCCTGGCGGTCACTATCCGAAATCCGTAGTTGGTGACGCGGATCGGTCATGTCAACCATTCTCCCCGTTATTTCGCAACCCTCATGTCGGGCGCGTCCACAACTAGCCATTCGGCAGTCGCGGGGATCGTGTTACCTGTGCCCAATCTTTGTCCAAGAAATTACCAGGGCGAATTGTCCACATGCGACGGTACGCGCGGGCAGGCCTACCCAAACGATCCGGACGACACGACCGGGTGGCGACGATGCTCACTCGTTAGCCAGATGCCAGTGCGTACACGGCCGGATACTGTCAGTGAAACGCAGGCACCGACTCCGTTGCTCCGGACAGGATGGGCACTCAGATGGTCGACGACGGCACCTATCGAATCCGCTCACAGGCTGGACTTCTCACCGACTTCGACGACCTGCTGGCGGTTCTCGGCGACGGCGGTGACGGACAGCTCTGGACGATCACGAACGCCGCCGACGGGACGTTCACGGCCCAGGCGAACACCGGTAGCTATCTCTCCCTCGCCGAAAGACACGGCCCCTACTACAACCCCTCCGACACACCCGCGCGCTGGACGGTGGACGACGAGGGCAGTCTGGTCGCCGCGGCCGGCGGCGGGTGCCTGGCCATGAGCCTGATGCGGGTCTTCCCGCCTGCCGCGGTCAAGTCGACCGACGGCCCGACCATGCCGCTGCGCTGGGACTTCCTACCGGAGTGACCAGCCCAGGCGTCCGGCGCCTGAGTTCGTCGCCTGAGTTCGTCGCCTGAGTTCGTCGCCGCCCACGCGAACGTCCTGTGCGATCGTGACGGACACGCCGCGGCGCGACTCGCTCGGCTAGGTTGGCCACGCCGCCAGCAGGCCCCCGTCCACGGTGATGCTCTGGCCCGTCACGTACCGAGTCGTGTCGGACAACAGGGCGCACACCACGTCGGCCACGTCGTCGGGTTGGCCCACCCGGCCGAGTGGGATCTTCGCCGCGGATCGCAGCAGCCCCTCCGGACCGCCCGAGTTGACCGGATCCAGCGACTGCGGCGACTCGATCACGCCCGGCAGCACCGCGTTCACCCGCACACCGTTCGGGGCCAGTTCGAGTGCCGCACTGCGGACGAAACCGATGATGCCCGCTTTCGACGCCGCGTACGGCGTGTGCCCTGCCCACCCGACCGCCGCGCCCGCGACGCTGGACACGCACACGACGGAACCACCGCGAGGCAGGTGCGCCGCGGCCGCGCGCACGGTACGCATCACTCCACCGAGGTCCACGTCCACGATGTCGTGCCACAACTCGTCCGTCAGCTCCGCCAGCGGGCAGTTGCGCAGCCAACCCGCGTTCGCCACCACGCCGTCCAGGCCACCGAACGTCGCGACGGCCACCTCACACGCGGCCCGCATCTGATCGGCGCTGCGCACGTCGGCGGCGACTTCGATCGCCCGGCCACCCGAGGCGGTGACCAGGTCGACGGTCGTCGCCACGTCATGCGGGTCACCGTCGAACGTGCCCACGACGACATTCGCCCCCGCCCGCGCCGCGGCCACCGCCACTGCCTGCCCGATGCCGCTCGCCGCACCTGTGATCAGAACGGTCCTCACACCATCACGTCCCCGCTGTTCGGGCCCAATGTCTGTCCGGTGTAGAGGTTGCCGCCCGGGTCGCTTGCCAGCAGGACCGCCGTCGGCGCGACCTCGTCGGGTTGGCCGAACCGGCCCAGCGGCAGGCCGGCCAACAGCGGCTTCGTCCACTCGTCGGACAGGTCCCCGCCGAGCGGCGTGACGATGGGCCCCGGCGCGATGCAGTTCACGGTGACGCCCTGCTTGCCGACCTCCCTGGCCAGCGACTTGGTCAGGCCGATCACGCCCGCCTTCGCGGCGGCGTAGTGGGCCAGCCCGGGGCCACCCTTCTGGCCGACCTGCGACGCGATGTTGATGATCCTGCCGAAACCGCGCTCCACCATGGCGGGCAGCGCCGCCCGGCAGCACAGGAAGACACTACGCAGGTTCACCGCGATCATCTGATCGAACAGCTCGGTCGGCATGCCGATCACCTGGTGCTCGGTGAGGATGCCCGCGTTGTTGACCAGCACGTCCACCGGGCCGAGTTGGTCGGTCGCCGTGGCGAACATCCGCTCGACGTCAGCCTCGACGGACACGTCGGCCTGGACGGTCACCACATCGCCGCCGCACCGTGACGCCGTCGCCAGCAACCCGTCGCCCGCCGCCCGGTCAGCCAGGCACAGCCGGGCCCCCGCCGCCGCGTACGCCTCGGCGATCGCCGCACCGATCCCGCTTGCCGCGCCGGTGACCAGCGCGGTCCGGCCGCTCAGTGCCCCGGTCACTGGTCGCCGCCGATGGCGAACAGCCGCGTGGCGTTGCCGGACAGCAGGAGGGCCCGTTCCTCGTCGGACAGGTGGACCTGGTGCACCCGCCTGCGTTCGTAGCCGACATCGAACTGTGGCGCGTAGCTGGCGAACAGCACCCGCTCCGCCCCGAAGGTCCGCACGGCCCGCTCCAGGAAGTCGTCCCGGTAGACCCCGCTGGTGAAGATGTGCACGTTGGGCAGGGCGAGCGCGAGTTCGGCGTCCACCTGACCGAGGCCGGAGATGTTGAGCTGGCCACCGTTCGTCATGATCACCGGAATGCCCGGGCACCACTCGGCGAAGCTCGCCACCTGCCCGGCCTCGGACCGGCAGTGGTAGCCGGTCGCCACCAGGACGGGCACACCGAGTTCCGCCGCCCGCTCGGCGATCGGGCGCCACCGGGTGTCGTTGATCTGGAAGTTCTCCTCGCCCGGGTGCAGGAACACGCCCTTGGCGCCGCCGTCGGTGACCGCGCTGGTCAACTGGATGATGGCGTCGTCGCCGTCCCACGGGTCCACTCTGGCGATCGCGACCAGCCGGCCGGGATGGTCGCGGACGACCGCGGCGACCTCCTTGTTGGCCACGTCCAGGTTGCCGTCGCGCGGGTGCATCGGCGCCACCAGCGCCACGTCGATGCCCTCGGTATCCAACTCGCCGAGCAGTTCTGCGGGCTCGCGCCGGTAGCCGAACCGGGACGTGCCGAGGAAGGAGAGTCCGTCGACGGTCATGCGGAGACCCCCAGCATGCGCATGGCGTTGCCGCCCAGGACGAGATCGGTCTGCTCGTCGGTCAGGCCGGCGAGCGTCACCTTCTGCCGTTCCAGCGCGGGTGCGCTGACCGGTCCGTCGCTGCCGAAGATGACCCGGTCGACGCCGATCCTGCGCGACCGCCTCCCGGATCTTGTCCGGATAGGGCATCGCGGACGTTTCCAGGACGATGTTCCCGTACCGCTCGGCCACGTCGATAGCCTCGTCGACGTGGAAGTAGCCGCCCATGTGGCCGAGGATGATGGTCGCGTCCGGGCAGGCCGCCGCGGCGGGTGCGATGGACGTCGGGGTGGTCAGCGGCTCGTCGCCGCAGTGGAACAGCGTCGGCACGCCGAGTTCGCCCGCCTGGCGGATCAGGGAGATCGTCGGCGCCGAGCCCGGATGGGCCAAAGTGGACACCGGGTGCAGCTTCAGGCCGCGGAACCCGAACCTGGTGACCGCCCGGGTCAGTAGCCTGCGGGCCTCGTCCTGGGCGTTCGGGTCGAGCCGGACGAAGCCGTACAGCCGCCCGGCGAACTCGTCGCAGGACTCGGCGATCAGCTCCATCGCCCTGGGGTTGGGGCCGGGCAGATCGGCGATGGTCATCACGGCGGCGCTGTGCACGCCCGCCTCGTCCATGCTCCGCACGCAGGTCTGCGGGGACAGCTCCCAGCCGAGTGAGGGCACATCGTCGATGTGCATGTGCATGTCGATGATCACGAACGACCTCCTGGTGCGGAATGGTGTTCGCGAACGCCCCCACCTCACTGACGCTCGGCGGACACGCTCGCGAAACGCACTGTGCCTACTGGTTCACTCACAAGCTCGTTCACGGCCTACTGGTTCACTCACAAGCTCGTTCACGGCCTACTGGTTCACGGCCCACTGGTTCACTCACAAGCTCGTTCACGCGGCGAGGACGCCCGCGTACTCGGCGAGCGTGTCCTCCAGCCAGGCCGGGTCCAGCGCCCGGCCACGTGCGAAGACCCGGGCCGGCCGGCGCAGCGCCGCGATGTCGGCGCGGGGGTCGGCCTCGACGGCGATCAGGTCGGCGCGGTAGCCCGGGACGATCATGCCGATCCGCTCGCCGAGCACCGGGCCCGTGCTGACGGTGGCCGACCGCAGCGCGTCGAACGGGGTCATGCCCGCGGCGACGTACAGGTCGAGTTCGTCGGCCAGGCCGCCGATCGGGTTGAACGCCGTGCCCGCGTCGGTGCCCGCGGCGATGTGCACGCCCGCCCTGACCGCCCGGCCGACGCTGGCCCGGAAGATCTCCCGGGCCGCGACGCTCTTCGTCACGGTGTCCTCCGGGATGCCCAGTCCCGGCGCGATGGGGTTGAGCGCGCTGACCGTCGGCACCAGGGTGCGGCCGGTGCTGATCAGCAGGTCTATCGCCTCGTCGTCGACGTACGCGCCGTGTTCGATGGTGTCCACCCCGGCGCGTAGCGCCGCGATGATGCCGGCGGGCGAGTGCGCGTGCGCCGCCACGAGTGCCCCGTGCCGATGGGCCTCCTCGACCGCCACGGTCATCTCCGCCTGGCCAAGGCCCTGGGCGCCGGGGTCGCCGGGTGTGGAGATGCCACCGGTCGCCATCAGCTTGATCACCGGTGCCCCACCGGCGAGCTGCGCCAGCACGGCGGCGCGTACCGCGTCCGGGCCGTCGGCGACCAGGGCGTGGCGGGCGGCGTGGCCTCCCGGTGGCGTGATCGGCCTGCCGGCCGCGGCGACCCTCGGGCCGGTGACCGCGCCGGCTCGCACGTGCCGCCCGTACTCCAGCACCAGGTGATCCACCGAGCCGAGGTCGCGGATCGACGTGATGCCCGCCCGCAGCGCCAGCAAACCGTTGTGCAGACACGTGACGGAGCGCACGAACCCGCTGCGGTCCCAGTGCGTGTAGGGCATCGCGTGGGCGGCCAGGTCGAAATGCACGTGACAGTCGACCAGCCCGGGCACCAGGTACGCGCCCGCCAGGTCGACCCCGCCGCCGGCGTCGGCCGTGTCGAACTCGCCGATCGTGTCACCGGAGATGGTCAACGTCCGAAATGGACGCTCGGTCAGCTCGGGACCGATCAGGGCGACACCGTTGCGCACGACATGGTCGGGCGGATCCGGACGGTTCGACACGGCGCCTCCAGGTGGATCGAGCCATGTGCTGACAACTGATAGATCACAGTGCAACACTTAATATGTTATTTTAGCTGAGGACGCGCACCTGAACTACCCCCGAGTGGAGCGGATCGTTGATCGAAATCGAGGGCAAGCAGGTGTTCACCGAACTTGCCGAACTGGTCAACCCGGCACACGCGGCACTGCTCCTGGTGGACATGCAGCGGGACTTCCTCGACGAGCAGGGCCTCTTCGGCCGCCTCGGGGTCGACATGAGCATGTATCCGGCGATGCGCCCGCGACTGGCCCGGCTGCTGGCTGCCGCCCGTGCCCGGGGGGTGCTCGTCGTGCACATCCAGATGACGACGCTGCCGGGCAGGATGAGCGACTCCCCGGCGCAGTTGCGATTCAACCTCCGTATGCACGAGTCGGCACGGGCAGGCGGTCCGCCGCTGCGCTACACCGAGCGGGGTACCGCCGGACACGAGATAGTCGACGAAGTCCGGCCGCTGCCCGGCGAACTGGTCGTGCCGAAGTGGCGGTCCAGCGGATTCTGGGGCACCAGCCTCGACCTGTTGTTGCGCAGCAACGGCATCCAGACCGTGGTCGTCACCGGCTGCACCACCGAGGGTTGCGTGGAGTCCACCGCGCGGGACGCCAGCTTCAACGACTACTACGTCGTGATCGCCGAGGATTGCGTCGCCAGTGACGACCGCGAGCAGCACGACGCGTCGATGTTGCTCATGCGCCACCGCTTCGACGTCGTCCCGTCGGACGCTCTGCATACCCTCTGGGCGCCGGAATCCGTGTAACGGCGGGTAGGTGAGGCAACGGTGGTGCCGTGATTTGTTGCTGTCATACCTGCTGCCGCATACTGGTATAGCAGAGTGTCACTCAAGGGAGCGCCGATGCCAGCCAGTACTGTCCGTGCGAGTGACCGGGCGTACGAGCAACTCCGCGAGATGCTGCTCGACCTGCGGCTGTCCCCGGGCACGGTGGTCAACGAGCAGGCCCTCGCCGGCGAGTTGGAGATGGGCCGGATGCCGGTGCACGAAGCGCTGGCGCGGCTGGCATCCGACGGATTCCTCACCGTGCTGCCCCGGCGGGGCACGGTCGTCGCCGCCTTCACCCTGAAGGACGTACTGGATCTGTTCGAAGCCAGGGAAGCCATCGAGTGTGGTGCCGTGCACATCGCGGCCCGCCGGGCGACGGAGGACGACATCGCCGCGTTGGCGAAGCTGGTCACCACGGCCAACCGGGCCCGCACCGCCACCGAGCCGGAGACCTACCTCGAGGCGGACTACCAGATCCACCTGTTCCTGGTGCGCATCCTGAACAACTCGATGCTGCAGGATCAGGTCGAGCGTCTGTTGATGCACAATCTGCGGTTCTGGCGGTTCTATTTCTCCTCCCGCACCGTTCGGGTGACGGCGATGCTCAGCCACGACGACCTGCTCGCCGCGGTCCGCGACCGGGACGGCGACGTCGCGCAGTCGGCGATGCGTCAGCACATCACCGATTCGCGAGGAATGCTCCAGGCATTGTTCTGAGCCACGGCGCCGGTTTCGCAGCCGTGGCGTGCACTGACAATCACCGGACACCGCGCCGCCCCTATGCCGGCGCCGGTTCGGGCGTTCGCAACGGGAAATGGCACGCGGCGAGCTGGTTGCCGCCGAACCGGCGCAGCAGCGGTTCCTCGGTCGCACAACGATCCTGCGCCAGCGGGCACCGGGTACGGAACCGGCAACCCGACGGTGGGTCGATCGCCGAGGGCAGTTCACCGGCCAGCGGTGTGCGTTCCTTCGCGCGTTCCCGGACGGGGTCCGGTTCGGGAATCGCGGCCAGCAGGCCCGCCGTGTACGGATGGGCGGGCTGCCGGTAGATCTCGTCGGCCGCACCGACTTCGACGAGTTTGCCCAGGTACATCACGCCGATCCGGTCGGCCAGGTACTTGACCACGGACAGGTCGTGGCTGATGACCACGTAGGTCAGCCCCATCGCGCGCTGCAGCGAACGCATCAGGTTCAGCACCTGGGACTGCACGGAGACGTCCAGAGCGGAGACCGGTTCGTCGGCGACCACCAGGCGGGGCCGCAACATCAGCGCCCGCGCGAGCCCGATGCGCTGCCGCTGCCCGCCGGAGAACTCGTGCGGATACCGGTCCAGCGCGGTGCGCGACAGGCCCACCTGGTCCAGCATCTCGCCGACCCGCGCGGCCCGCTCGCGCCGGTCGCCGACGTGTTGCAGCACCAGGGGTTCCGCGAGGCTGGCGCTCACCTTCATCCTCGGGTCCAGCGAGGCCGACGGGTCCTGGAACACCAGTTGCATGTCCCTGGGCCGCATCCGGCCGCCCGGTCGGCGCGAACCCGTCGACCCACCCGCGAAGCTGATGGTGCCGCCGGTCGGTTCGTCCAGGCCCACGATCAGCCGACCGGTGGTGGACTTGCCACACCCGGATTCGCCCACCAGGGCGAAGGTCTCGCCGGCCGCCACGGTCAGCGAGATCCCGGACACCGCCTGCAACGCCGTGGACCGCCTGCGCAGGAAACCACCGGCGATCGGGTACTCCTTGTGCACGTCGACCAGTTCCAGCAGGGTGTCGCCCGCCGCGACCTCGTCCGCGGGCGCCTCGGCGGCCACGGGTGTGGTCCGTGCGGCAGGCTGCTGCGCGGGACGCGGGTGGAAGCAGGCGAACGCGTGGTTCGGGTCGTCGGTGAGCACCGGATCCTCGGTGCGGCAGCGGTCCGTGGCGAAGGCACAGCGCGGCGCGAACCGGCAGCCGGCAGGCGGCTGGGCCAGGTCCGGCGGCAGGCCGGGAATGGACCGCAACTCCTCGCCCCGCTGCTGGTCCAGCCGGGGGATCGCGCCGAGCAACGCCTCCGTGTAGGGGTGGCGGGGGTGCGCGAACAACTCCTCGGTCGGCGCGGACTCGACGATCCGGCCCGCGTACATCACCAGCACCCGGTCGGCCTGACCGGCGATCACCCCGAGGTCGTGGGTGATCAGCAGGACGCCCATGCCCAGCCGGTCACGCAGTTCCTGCAACAGTTCGAGGATCTGCGCCTGGATGGTGACGTCCAGCGCGGTGGTCGGCTCGTCGGCGATCAGCAGCTTCGGCTCGCACGCCAGCGCCAGCGCGATCATCACCCGCTGCCGCTGGCCGCCGGACAGTTCGTGCGGATAGCTGCCCAGGCGCTGCTCGGGTTGCGGCATGCCGACCAGTCGGAGAACTTCGAGGGCACGCTCGCGCGCCGCGGCCGCGGTCGTGGTGCGGTGCAGTCGCACCGCTTCGGTGATCTGCTTGCCGATGGTGATCGTCGGGTTCAGCGACGTCATCGGGTCCTGGAACACCATCGCGACGTCCCGGCCGCGCGCCTGCCGCATCTCCTTGGCGCCCAGCGACGCGAGATCCTGGTCGGCCAGCCGGACCGAGCCCGCCGCGATGCGGCCGCTGTCGGGCAGCAGCCGCATGATGGACATGCCGGTCATGGTCTTCCCGGAGCCGGACTCGCCGACCAGGCCGACGGTCTCGCCGGGCGCGATGTCGAACGAGATGCCGTCGACCGGCGTGACCACGTCCCGGCCACGCCGGATCTGGGTCCGCAGGTCACGAACTGCCAGCAGCGTCACGATGGTGTCTCCCTGTCGTTCGTCACGTCAGCCCAGCTGCCACGGCCGACGGACCCGGACCGTGCGGCGCGGATCGAGGATGGCGCTGACGTAGTCGCCGAGGTAGTTGGACAGCAGGATCGTCGCGGTCACGGCGAGGCCGGGGAACGTCGAGATCCACCAGGCGGTCTGCAGGTACTGCCCGCCCGAGGCCAGGTCGACGCCCCAGTCCGGCGCGGGCAGGTTCACGCCGAACCCGAGGAAGCTCAACGTGGCCGCGGTGAGCACCGCCCAGCCGAGTGCGCTGCTCGCGACGACCGCGATCTCGGTGGCCAGGTTGGGCACCAGGTGGCGGACCACCGTGCGGGACCTGCTGGCGCCGAACAGTCGTGCGGCGGCCACATAGTCGGCCGTCCGGAGTCGTTGCACCGAGCCGTAGACGACCCGGGCGAACGCCGGGATGTACGCCACCCCGACGGCGATCACGATGCTGGTGACGCCGTTTCCGGCGATCGCGACGACCATCAGGGCGATCAACAGCGCGGGCAGTGCGAGCATCACGTCGAGGATGCGCATCACCAGGCCGCTGGCCAGGCCCCGGGTCATACCGCCCAGCAGGCCGAGCAGCACGCCGATCACCGTGGCGATCGCGATGCCCGCGACGCTGGCCAGCAGGATCGGATGGGCACCCCACACGACCCTGGTCAGCACGTCGCGGCCGAGGTCGTCGGTGCCGAACCAGTGCTCCCCGCTCGGCGCGGTGAACGCCCCGCCGACCGACAGCGTCGGGTCGCCGTGCGCGATGAGCTGCGGGAACACCGCGACCACCAGCAGGAACAACACCAACACGCCGAGCACGCTGCCGGAGACCAGTCCACCGCGTTGAGCCGGGGTTTAAGGGCACGGTCGACCAAGCTATCGTCAAGTTTGGCGGTTAGCCGTCGATGGAATCGGTAAAGAAGCAGCTTGTTGCGTAACTCCCTCGCCTCCTCCTTAAATTTTTCCGGAAGATTGATCGGGATATCAGCTCGTAATCGACGCCCGCCCATATCCTCAGTGAGGAAGCGGCTCTCTAGCCCGCGATCCTCATAGTTCCCGCGGGTCGCCACGATCTTCGGCCCAAATACCTGAAATGCCTGTGGGTTGAATTCCTTTTGCCGATTCATCATCGTCCGCAAGACAGGTATTCCGCGAACATTGCCGTTGTTGAGGATCTTCACAATCTCGGAGCGTTCGTCGCTGAATCTAAAATCCGCTTCATCGAAAATTAGCGTGCCACGAAATGCGTCCAAGATATGAAAGATAGGCGAAACTGTTGAAGCCCCGCTTGCAAAGAACGGCTTGTAGCAAATTGAGCCAATCGTCAGCAGGGTTCGGGTTTTGCCGGTGCCGAAATCGCCACGCAAGCGCAGATACGGCAGCTCATTGAAGGCATCGTAGAGCCAGGTGAGCACCACGTAGTAGGCTGCAACCTCTTCGAATGTAGAACTGAGATCGCTGTAGCGGTGCAGGAACGCCCTTATCTCGATAAGTAGATCACCTTCACTTCGGTAGTCGCGGGGCTCGGAAGGTAGCAACACGGCTTCATTTTTGATGAGATTGTTGTCCGGAGAGAACGGAACAAGCAACGTTCCTTCTGCCGCCTCGACTTCCCGCTCAAGCGTCCAATCGTCACCGTCGAAAACAGCAAAGGCGGTGGTGTGGGTGTGCGGCATATAGAGCAGCTCAACAATGCTGCCATCCTTCAGCACAGCAGATACGGTCGGCTTAGATTGCTTCTTGTATCGATCGTGTTGTGCAGAGGTCACTCACCAACGGTAACGCCGATACGGCTCCGTTGTAGACACGACTTGATGCCCATTCGGCACGATTTTCCGTCTAGGCCAGTCCACCGTTCCGGTAGATCGTGGTGGGGATATCCGATTCGCCAAAACTCAAACTGCGAGTCAAAATCTTAAATCCAATGCGATACTTCATTTATTGTCGAAAATCTTCAGAGTCAGAAGACCGGCAGGTCATGTCTATCGAATTGCAACTCTCGACTTTTCGAAAGACATTCTCGGAACTGCCGGAAGTTGAAATCGTAGGAATTCTACGAAGAGGCATACAGTGCAAAGGGTCCGGGTCGTCCTCTCTTTTCCGAAATGCTGACACGAATAGAACGGGGTGAGGGCCAGGGAATTATCGCCTGGGCGCCTGACCGTCTCGCGCGCAACTCGATCGATGGCGGCCGGATCATCTATTTGCTCGACTGCAACGTGATCGGGGATCTCAAGTTTTCGACATACACATTTGAGAATAACTCCCAAGGCAAGTTCATGCTTCAAATCATGTTCGGGCAATCCAAATATTATTCGGATGCTCTTTCGGATAACGTTAAGCGAGGCAATCGAACCAAAATCGAGAAAGGATGGCGTCCAAATCAGGCCCCGTTGGGGTACCTAAATGATACGGTAAATAAGACGATTGTGACGGACCCAATACGTTTTCCGCTCGTCAGGAAGATGTTCGACCTGATGCTGACGGGAGCCGTTAGCCCCAAGCAGATCGCCATTATCGCGCGTGACAATTTGGGTTTGCGGACTCCCAACAAGGGCCGCAAAGGGAGCCGGCCTCTCGCGGTTAGCTCAATCTATAAATTGCTCACCAATCCGTTTTATGCCGGAACGATAGTATGGGGTGGTCAGCTCTATCCCGGAAAGCACCCTCCCCTGGTCTCGCAACAGGAGCTTGATCAGGTGCACCGCCTTTTGCGGCGACCGAATCGGCCGAGAGCCCAGCGGCACGAATTTTCATTCACCGGAATGATTAGGTGCGGTGCTTGTGGCCAAGGCGTGACCGCGGAGCCAACTAAATCGGCAAGCTCACAGATACGTTTATTACCACTGTTTGGATAGTCGTTTGGATAGCTGCAAAGAGCCCTCCATAGAACTGAAATCATTGGAACAACAGGTCCTTGCGTTTCTCGGACGTCTCGCCATCGCTCCTGCAATAGAAACCTGGCTGCGAGAACAAGCAATTCTAGAGGCACAGAACATAGCGCTGACGAATCGTGCGCATGCGGACTCCATCGAAAGAGCAATTTCAGGCATCGACAGCCAGCTCTCCGAGCTAACTGGGTTGCGGCTTCGCAGTCTCTTGACTGACGTAGAATTTCTACAACAGCGGGTCGCGCTTCAACACGAGCAACTACGACTGCGCGAAAATGCGATACAGACTAAATCATCTCTGCGGGGGTTCGAACCCCTAGATGATCTCATTTCGTTCAATAGCAGAGCCACGGAATGGTTTTTGGCTGGGAATAGTCAGGAGAAACGCCTTATCCTCGAAACCGTGGGTTCGAACCTCACTTTGACAGGCAAAATCCTCAACATTGAGGCCGCGAAGCCGTTCAACTCGACTACCGATATTTGCAGTCTTCCACGTCGGCTGGCCACTAGGCAGGATGTTCGAACCTTTCGCCCACCAAGCAGACGTCGAACGCTCCGATGGATGAAAGAGGTAATCGAATCTCTCGACAATAAACGAGGTCAGGAGATCGTTAGTAATATGCGGAAACTCAGGGAGCGGTTTGAGCCGGAGAGTCTGGTGAAAAGAAATCCCCTCCTCGCCGGGCGACGGCTCGAACCGCTCCCTAAGATATTAACCTCGTTTATTGTCGAGAGATTCGATTACCTCTTTAGAGCAAATCTAGAAATGT
>CAWACW010000003.1:0-29982 GCA_963780635.1 Candidatus Melainabacteria bacterium | reverse complement strand
ACTGCCGATAGGCGGCTGGGGCGTGTACGCAGCCGTTGGCGGTCGGCGGCGCCGGCCCAGGTCAGAGCCTGCAGGTAGCTGGCTTCGCTGTGCCCGTCGGTGACCGGGAAGGGCGTGCGGCGCGACCAGGTCCAGGTCGAACGCGCGCACTCGACGCCCAGTACCGCGGCCGCGCTCACCGCGCCGGGATACCGGTGAAACAGGTCGCGCATAGCTGGCGCGGACCGCAGGTGTGCGGTCGGTGCGGGCGGCAACCAGCCGTCCATCGCCGGCAGGCTGCGCCGGGCGCGGACCGCGGCCAGGGCGGCAGCCAGCCGGCCCCGCGCCGGGTGCGAGTAGTGCACCGCGTTGGTCGCCACCACCGGCACCCGATGCTCCCGGGCAAGCCGGCGAGGAGGTCGTTGCGGTGGGAGTCCTCGGGGTGGCCGGTCGTCGGTCAACTCCACCGCGACGTGGGCACGCCCGAACCGGTCGACCAGCCACCAAGCTCCGCCGCAGCCGCCTCCGGGCCGTCCTCTTCCAGGGCGAGCCGGACCGGGCCCTTGCGGCCGCCGGTGGTCTCAGGGCGTGCCCGGCCAGCTCGTCCACGATCTCGTCCAGGTCGTAGACCGGGCGACCCTTCTCCTGCCCGCGCAGATGCGCCGAGGAGATCGCCCGAGCCAGCCGCCGGTACCCCTCCAGGCCGCGGGCGAGCACGAGCAGGTGGGTGCCGGCCGGGTGGGGCCGCTAGCCGCCCTGCGGGCCGGGCAGCCCCGGCTCAGCTCCGCCCCGAACATCGTGGGCACACCCGATCTGCTCGCCGCGCCTCGGCGAAGCGGACCACCCCGTACAAGCCGTTGTGATCGGTCAGCGCGAGGGTCTCGAGGCCGAGCCGGGCTGCCTCCTCGGCCAGCTCCTCGGGATGGCTTGCGCCGTCGAGGAAACTGAAGTTGGAGTGGCAGTGCAGCTCGGCGTACATGGCGCGGCGTTCGGGCGCGGTCTCGCTGGTCAGCGGCTGTATGGCGAGATCGTCGGGTGCGGCGTAGCCGTCCCGATGCCGCCCAGTCGGGCCGGGGTCGGCGTCCGCGCCGACCGGCTGGCCGGTCATCTGCTGGCGCAGTCGACGCCACGGCACCTGCGGATGTCGAACTGAACCCCACGATGATTGTCCTCGCGCTGTCTGCCCTGGTCAGGGTCGATGTCGCGGGGAAGACGCCATCGGTTATTCGAACACGTGTGCGATCTGATTGTTGGCAGGGTCGCGAGGCGCTGTCAACACGAAACCGACCTTCGTCACAGTGTCTGGCGGAGGACAACGCTGCAGGTCAGCGGGGTTGCGGTAGGCACAGCCGCCATTGATGACGCTGACAGGAGCAGGGCTAGCCAGGTGGATGTTGAGGTAAGTCAGGGTGACAAGATCTGATCTAGTCTCCGCTCAGCCGCGGACGCAGGACATCTGTGCAAAGCCACCGGACAACGGTTACCGCAAGGTGTACCGCCGCCGACGCCTCGTCCTGGCTCGATCGTCGCGACTTTGAGCTCCCGCCATGTGAGACACCTGCCCCTCCCACAACAGGGCCATCATCGAGATGAGAGCTTCAACGCTGGCCGAACTTCCCGACTTATCTGGAAACACAAGCTCCCATCTCGGCCGATTCGCCCTCAAATCATCGCGCAGGGCACTAATCACCTTGCCCAGAGTACGATTGTTGTCCGCGCGCGGTAACACCAGTGGACACGCGACGCTTTCGACTGCACGCACAGCTTCGTCGTACGCCAAGTCGGGATTTGGATCACGTCCATAGACCGCAGCCCACGCCGATTGCAGATGATCTTCGGTAACTGGGGGCGAGGTCTCGATCGTTTGGCGAGTCGCCGCCGTGATCGCTTCGCCTATACGCCGCTCCAGGCCATCATGACGAGCGTTCACGCACCAAACGGAACGACCAACTTCCAGTATGCGACTAAGTTCGAAGACAGTCGCATCCCATACACGCGGATCGTCATGTACACCTGTCGCTACATGCCATGGATCCATCCTTGGACACCAGTACAGGATCGCGTCAGCGATGGTCAGCCAATTTTCGTCCGGCAGTGTCCATATGAGCTCGGCTTCGCTAACGTTAACGCCAGTTCGAAGATGTATTTCGTCCCAATATTCATCTATGCCGCGTCGTATTGTGCCTTTGATCCATCTTTCGAGTGGGCGGGACAGGTGAGGTGGGACTCCCTCTACCGAGTCCTTGTCCGGGGGGAGGCCGGCTTGACGCCTGGGCAGACCGGTCCACTCATCCACGTGCCGGATGTTACAAGGCGCCTCCTCCCGGGCAGGATGTCTGCACCGACCTCGGCGAGCGTGACAGCTACCGGCAGCACTGTGTCAAGGCGGGAGAGCGTGCCTTGACACAGCACCACCGGCCGCGTGGCGGGCTTCATGTCGGCTCGGACCGGATGGTGTGGGCAACCCAGGATCAGGCCGTCGTCAGGCCGTCAGACGTCGCGTAACGGTGGGAATCGGCGAGAACTGTCGAGACGTGTCGGTACTGGTCAGTGGCCAGTGTCACGCTCCGACATCTACTCTAACGGACTGTGGATGATCTGAGCGGTGGCGAGGCTAGCAATGACCGTGATCAAGTCACGAGCCGCGAACAGGACGCAGTTCGGATACTCCTGCTGATCGACGGCGCGGCCAAGCCACTGCCGGCACCGGTTGCCGACGACGCATCACTCGAAAGTGCTGTCGGAGTAGTAGAGAGCCAGGTCCGCCTTCAGAAGCTGGACTTCTGGGTACGCAATCCCGACTTCATGGCAGACGAGCTGCTCAACGACTTCGAGGCGAGCCGCGAACGACGGCTCCTCGACTTGGCCGGCCAAATCTTGGACTCGGAGGAGCCAGAGGTACGCAGTACCCGATGCTGCGCCACCACTTCGGCGCATACGAGCCCCTGGACGACGCACTGGCGGTGCTCCGGGCCGCCGGTCTCGTGGTTCGTCGACGGCGCGGCACCATAGATCGGACGTGGCGTCACGACTACTACCTGCTAAAACATGGGCGCGAGGTCGCTCGGACGGTCGTAGCGGAAGCACCGCCTTTCCGATACTACGTAGAGCGGATCGAGTTGGTGCTGGACTTGGCCGACGGGCGTGGAGGCAACGAGTTGAAGGAACGTCAGTACCTGCAGACCGAATACGCCACGGCCGAGCGTGGCACACGGATCGGGAGCATCAGCGCTCGAGCACGTGTTCGTCTGGAGCACCTGCGGTTGGAGTCACATGCGACGGGCGGGGAAGGCATCGTCGTATGAGCACGTCCGCCGCGGATACGGCCTCTCACCAGGATGGATCGATCGCTGCCCGGATCGCGTCTCGGGCGAAGACTACCCGCGAGGAGGTGGAGGACGTCTTTACGACGCGAGGTCTGCCCCTTGCTTACCCACCCGCGCGGCCCCGCCCTGTTCGTATACATCGCCTTCGAGTTGTCGGAAGCCGCGTCGGTGTCCAGCCGGAAGGCCCGATCGACCGGACGTTCACCTTCAGGGACGGATTGACGGCCCTGGTCGCCTCCAACCTGAAGGGCAAGACCAGCGTTCTGGAACTGATCACCTGGTGCCTCCGCGGGGCACCTCGGGCCAAGCTGCAAGGGGACGTCCGCCGCTGGCTGACCCGACTCGAACTAGACGCGACCATCGCCGGCCAACCCATGGGCTTTCGACTCAGCCTGACTCCGGAAATCCTGCTCTCCGGATTCGTGTTGACGGCTCCAGACGCTGATCAACTCACCTGCATAGACGGGGCCGCTGGCGGCGGCAGCGGCGTGTCGACGCTCATCGAAGCCGATAACCAGGATGACTTCGCCGTCAAAGTGGCCGAGCTGATGCTCGATCGCCTCGACCTCCAACCCATCGTCAACAAGTTCACTACCGCAGAGCGCGTCCGAACCCAGACACACGGTTGGCCCTCCTACTACTCTGCGATCTACCTGCAGCTCGGCCGAGACCGTCCTCTGCTCGGCAACCAGAAGATGGCAGGTCTGGCCGGACGGCTCCTACAGGTCTTCCTCGACCTCCCGGCAACCGCAGTCCTCGCGCGTGTCAAAGCAACACACGAGGTACTTCAGGCCGAAGCCGACAAGCAATCCGAGAACACCAAACGTGCGGTCGCCGAGCGGGCAGAGGAACGCGCCCGAGTTGAGGAAGCCCTCGCCTGGGCGCGCCAGTCACTTACTCAACTTCAAGAAGCCGCGCCTGGCCCCGACTTGACGGAACTCGCGGACAAATCTGCCGGGCTCGCCCGCCAGGTCGCCGATGCCCAAGACGAACAGGACGAGATCAACCGCGGCTACCGAGAGGTTCGGCGAATCCGGCAGCTCGACGAGAAGGCACTCAACGACATACGTGAAAGCGAGGTCGCTCGCCTGCTCTTCCACGGCCTGAATCCCAGCGTTTGTCCCCGTTGCGAGACTCCGATCAGCGGAGACAGACGACAAGCTGAACGAGATGTGCATCGCTGCGCCGTGTGCACAACCGAGGTCACCGGAGCCGAGGACGAGCACGAGGCCGTCGAGGCCGAAGCGCGGGAGCGCGTCGAGGGCAGCAAAGCAGCCGAGAAAGCTAGCAAGCAAGCACTTGGGACCGCAAGGCGAATCTCGTCCGCTTGACAGCTGAACTGGTAGAGTGCAGGCCGACCTACGAACCGCAACGACTGCGAAGGCATCGCGTGAGCGGATCGCGGCGGAGGTCGAGGTGGCACGCTGGGAAGGAGCGCTCCAGGTGCTGCCCAAACTGCCGAACACATCGACAGACAACGGAGATGTCACGCTTACCGTCTTGAAGGCCGCGTCCAAGGTATTGGAGGAGGAGAGTAGGGGCGCAGCGTCCCTACTCTTCGCTGACCTGAACGCGGAGATCGTGGGTCTGGCGCACCAATTCGGTATACCGCTTTGGAGAGTGTGGAAATCAACCGATCCGCCAGTTTAAGGTGATCAAGGGAGGTGGCGCCGAACAGCCATTCGTGGACCAGGATCCGGGCGCACAGCTTCGCCTCCGTGTCGCCGTGATCGTGGCTTTGCTGCGGGTTGGTGCACGGTACGGCATCTCGACGCATCCCGGTCTAATCCTCATCGACAGCCCGAAAGCAGAAGAAATCCAAGACGCCGATGCCACGGTGATCTTTCGTGAACTTAACCGCCTCGCTACAGCGGGGGGGCTGCAGGTGCTGATCACCACGGCCGACTTCCACCTTGCCGCGGACACTCTCCCAGCCGAGTGCGTCATCGCGGCCAAGCCGGGCGATCCACTGTGGTGACACAGACAGGAAGAGGCTGTGCTTCGCGAGCCGAGGTAGTCGACGCTCAAATGTGGACAGACCAGGTACTGCCTATCCGCTGGAGCCACAGATGACCGCACTTGCTGAGCGGCTCGCCGTGATCGCGGCGGACGGTGCCGTCGCGTCCTGGGCAGAACTCACCAACTTGCAGTTGTCGACCACGCGGAAGAGATCGCAGCGAGTCCGCTCGCACCGGTTCTCGCCCAAGCCCTTGCCGCAGCAGGCGGCGCTAGTCCACCAGGCTGATGGCGCGTCGGCAAACTTCGTCACAGGTCTATCGAATCAGACCAGCCTGTTGGCACTCGCCAGCAGCCTTGAAGATTACTCGCTAGCCCTATCACCGTTCAGACACAGGGTGCACGCCTGCACAATATGTCGGCCTGCTGATGGGCTCGCTGTCGCGATCGCCGATACCCCTCTCCTGGCTGCAGGCCGGTTGGAGGGCGCAGTTCGCCTCGCCGTCGCCAACGCGGTGACCCCATTCGCAGTACTTGGTCGCCTGACCTCACTCAGCGAGGACGTTCCTGAAGAGTTCGCCGAACGA
The DNA here is from genome assembly GCA_963780635.1 of Candidatus Melainabacteria bacterium. Lineage (GTDB taxonomy): Bacteria > Actinomycetota > Actinomycetes > Mycobacteriales > Pseudonocardiaceae > DATEPR01. The sequence goes on along the minus strand of CAWACW010000003.1, from coordinate 24,134 downwards.
CTTCCGCGGCTGCTCGGCGCCGCGATGGACCGCTGGGCGGATAATTCCGCCTTCGTGGAACCAATCCGTCAAGCATTGGACCAGCTCCGCCACCACGAGGCCGCAGCCGTTGACGCGATGTTCGAACTTGCATGTGACCATCTGCGGACGGCGTTGTCAGCCGAGACACTGCCCGCCGCAATGGAGTCGCTCACGACAGCACGGGCCGGTTTCGCTACGGTGGACGCCGCCGAAGAAGCTCGCCACGATGCTCGCGCCTACGCGGCAGCCTGGATGCAATCCTCGCGTTCAGTGCGCAGGACGCGCATCGCTTGACGGATGCGAAGCACCGTCTTACCGAGGCGCTCCAACAGCGAGATGCTTGGCTGACCGCCACGCATCAGCCCCCATGGCTCCGTCCCAGGCTCGCAGCCGAACTCGCGTGGCACAGGCTGGCCCTGGTGCTGGATGCTGCTACTGACTACCTTTCCCACCCCGTCTGGTTCAACGTTTGGGAAGCACTCGATGCGGTTCTCCAGGCATATCGAGAGGCCCGTTCCATGCGTCCGCTACCGAGCAGTAAAGACAGCACGGGACTCGCGGCAATCATCGAACCAGCCATCGAAGGCGCGATCGTTCGGAAGCACAGCCAACTCGCGGCGCTGAGTCGCTCGATCACCGAAGCCGCTAAGCCCACGTCGCCCGCGTTCGATGTGCCAACCGCTGAACTGTTGCTTGCCCGTATCGAAGTGCTTGCCAGTGGCGCTCGGGATCGGCAACCGCGGTCGTCCTCGTCAGGTCCTGACGAGGTCGACCGGGGCGACGACGAACCCCACCCACCGGACACCACACGGCTGTACGCCCTTGCTCCCTCACTGACCCGGGCGCTCGGAGAGCAGCAGGCGGCAGTGCTTGCCGAGGGGCTCGACGACGACAAGCTTCGAACCGTCGAAGGACTGGCGTACAGCGGCGATCTCACGGTCCAGAACCGCGCATCCTCTCCTCGACCCGCTGTTGGAGGAGATCCTCCGAGGACTGGCCCTATCACCTGCGTTCACTGGCGAAACCAAGACCACCTTCAGCCTCCTTGTCCAGCAAACCCTGTTGTTTCTCTTCAGCCGAGCCGATCTAACGACGAAAACCTTGGGATGGACCAAGAAGGAGGACTATCGCCGCCTCCTGAAGAAGGGCGAGAAGAGGCCACACGAAGAGGAGTTGCAACACGACTATTACCAGTGGCTGGCCGCCGGCCCGCTGGCTGGCCTGTGTGCTGTCGAGATGAGCGATGTCGCCACCGGCCGCGCGGACGTGCTCGTCGCGTTTGGAACCATCCGATACCTCACCGAGGTCAAGCGCGAGACGACCCGAGCGGATAGAGCCAAGCTAGAAGCAAAGTACTTGCAACAACAGCAGAGTACGGAAATACGAACGTGCCGTTCGGCCAACTCCTCGTCCTCGACTTGGCCCCACACCTGATGGGACACCCAGGATCGACGAATCGCTATGGGTCGCTCGACACATGCCGCAAGGCGTAAACCTCGATCGATCGGTCGTGGTCGGAGTCGTCGCCGGCAACCGATCAACTCCGAGCGGACTCTCGACATAACCTGCTCGCGGTGCAGCCGTAGTCCGGCGCCGGCACGCCATCATCCGCGCGCGCTCAGCTCCCGTTGGCCAGCAGTGCAGAGCCCAGCTCACTCAGGCGATGGACCACGGCCTGGCCGTATCGATCGGTCGTGATCAGACCAGCCGCGCGGAGTATCGCGGCATGTTCGGAGGCCGAGGACGGGCTGATCCGGACCTTACGGGCGATGGCGCTGGTGTTGTGCGGCTGACGCAGCACGCGCAGGACGGCGGCCCTGGTCGGGCCGAGCAGTGCGGCGAGCGCGTCGTCGGTGCGCGCGCCCGAGCCCGGGTCCGCGCACTGGTGGGACGGATAGATCAGGACGTACCGGGACGGATCCACCGGGTCCCACGTGAACAGCGGATGACCGGTCCAGAAGGCCGACGGCATCAGCACGAGCCCGCGACCGTCCAGGCGTACGTGTCGATCCCAGGGATAGCGCCCTACCAGGGTCATGCCGGTGAACCTCAGGTGCGGGCTGAGCGTATTGAGCAGCGCACTGACCCCGTACTGGCGCAATATTGCCGAACGTTCGCCCACGTCGTCGTGGAAACCGGCGGTCACCAACGACCATCGCGGGACCAGGAATGTCGAGTGGAAGACGCGCAATGCCTGATCGAATTCCGTCAACACCTCGCGATCGCCCTCGGCGTATCGGGTCAGCCAGGTCGGCATCGCCGCCACGTTCATGTTCTTCATCCGGCTCACGTTCTTCTCGTGCACCGACCGAGTGGTTGCGTGTAGGAGGTCGAACGCCCTTTCGGCGTCTTACGTCAACACGTCCAAGTACAGCGCATGTTGTCTGGAGGGCACCAGTTTGAGCAACGGACGGGCCGCCGGCGGCAAAGTGGAGCGCACCTGGGCCCGCCAATCCCGGCGCGTCGCAGCGCAGCTGCCCCGACTGCTGCCGCAGTTCGAACAACATCAGAACCATTTCCAAGATCGGCGCCGGCCCTGCCGCGAAGCGAATCCGACCGAGGTCGTCGGCGCCGAGTTCGATCCTGAGCACAGCGAGCCTCCCCCAGGAGTTCATCGACGGTCCCGAACCGATCCTAGGGATGGGCCCGTGACCCCAGTGTCAAGCCTTTCGGCCGTGCCCGAAACGTTCGCCAAGCGCGGGGCGTTTCGCGACACTGGGCGACGCCCAAATCATGGGACGCGCGCTTCAGGGAGGAAATGGAGAAATGGTGAGACGCTTTCCATCGAGACTGGCCGGCGTACTGGTTACGATCGGAATCTTGTTGTCGTTGGGAACCTTCGCGACGACCATGCAGGCCAATGCGGTCGACTTCAACTGTGGGTCGGGCACCGTGTGCGTGTTTCCGAACCGCGACCTGACCGGCAACTACCCACTCTGGGACGGCCCAGCGCAACTCCTCACGGACGCGTTCAATGGGTCATGGATGTCCTTCTCCAGCGTGGACGTGACTCCCAACCCCGGATCGGCCCGCAACGGCTCCACCGGTTCCTGCTTCTGGGTGTTCGACAAGCAGGACAGCCGCACACTACCTGTGCCGCCTGGCGCCGCGATCGATCTCGCCCACTCGTTCGGCTACTTCTTCATCCAGTTCGGCGTCAACCCGTGCCCGGCATCGCCGCCGCCCGGCAGGCCGTAACGAGTAATAGTTCCGGCCCACCTCGAGGCCCGGTCAGCGCGGGCCGAACGGACATCGACGCCGGCCACCTGGCCGCCGCACTCGTCGGATCAAGGCGGTGATGACCTCGCCGAGCCCAACGCGGAAATCTGTCAGCCGCGAACAGGTCACCTATCGAGCACCGCTCCGCCGAATGTGTTGCCACCATGATGGACCGGGACACGAGAGACGTCGGGAAGGCGATTCCGATCGTGCTCAACGGGGTCATCTTCCGTTCGCCCGATGCCGAATTGACCACAGCCGGCGTTTACCTAGACATGGCTGCGCGTCTGTTGGAACCCTCACTGCTTGCCCTGGCCGCTCTAGCGATACGCGCTCGGGTAAAACACTGAGTTGGGGCGGGGGTGGTCGAGGTTCGGCGAAAGCGCCAGCGATGTGCTGCGCCGAAGGTAATGACGTCGTGCCGTGGACCACCTGTGGACCATCACAGCGGCGAAGCGAACGAAATGTGGGCAACGAGACGCGCTAGAACACACCAGAAGTCGCTGTTGTTGCAGGTCATCGACCGACCATGATCCTGGGGGTCAAGGGGTCGCAGGTTCAAATCCTGTCGTCCCGACGGTCGAGGAACTGAATAACAGCAGGTCAAAGACTTGCAGAACACCCGAGAAGCTCGGTCCATAAAGGACCGAGCTTCTCACATTTATCACGAACGCTCGTACGACTCCCCTCCATCTCGGGTCGTCGCGACGTTGCCTCCCGGACTGCTCTCACGCAACGGAGTCGGACACGGCCAGGGCTGGATGTGGTGAATCGCAGGTCAAGGAGTTATCGACGCCACGATGCTCCGAACATCGAACACACAGGGTGAACGCACGCAGCCCACGCTCACGAGGCGCGCTTGATGACATGAACGGGACATCAAGTGCGCCGAGCTCGCCTGCAGCGCACCATCGAACCCCTTGTGGACCGCAGCTGGGTGCAGGCCGATCGGCCCCAGACCGAGCAGCCACAGGGCCCCTGGTCGAGGACGAGCGCGCGGAGCTGCCCGGTTGCGCGCCGAGAAAGCACAGTGGGCCAAGGAAAGGCGGGGTTGGAGATGAAGCGTGCTGTGCTCGAGCTCTCCGTGGTCCTGTGGGTGAGGGGCGGGATGAACCAGTGATCGTGGCGGAGATCGTCGCGTCCCAGAGGACCGGTTTCGGCGTTCCGCACGCGATCGCCTGCCGGCTCTGGAGGTCTCGCAGTCATGGTTCTACAAGTGGATCAAACCCATGACGACTGCCCGCGAGCAACGACGCGAACGGCTGGACAAGCAGATCCTGAGGTTGTTCACCGCCTCGGGCGGCACCTCCTACGGCACCCCACGGATCACTCGTGACCTGCGGGAGGCCGGCTGGAGGGTGTCGGAGAACACCGTCGCGGCGCGGATGGCTGAGCTGGGTTTGACCGGGCGGCCACCGAAGCGGCGGCGGTCGCTGACCAGGCCGGCCCTTCGCCAGAGTGTCGTCGCCCGGGTGGTCGGATCATCGTTCGCAACCCGGGCGGCATCTGACACTCAGCAACAACCGGAGGTGCCGGTCCCTACGGTGGCTTCGGCCTTGTCGTTGTCGTCGACGCAGCAGGTGGCGGCAGACAGTTCGGGGTCGGCGCCGTAGGTCTGCGAGTCGCCCTTGACGACGTAGACCTCCCACGGTTCCTGGCCCGGCCCGTGCACCCAGACCTTGTCCTGCACGGCGTAGCAACACGTGGTCTCGTGCTGCTCGTCGGTGAACAGGCCCAGCGAGGACAACCGCTCGGTCGCCTGGCTGACCTCCTCGCTGCTCTCCACCTCGACACCGAGGTGATCCATCACCGTCTTCTGGCCGGGCTCACCCTCCAGCAGCACCAACTTCAACGGCGGCTCGGCGACCGCGAAGTTGGCGTAGCCGGGACGGCGCTTGGCCGGCTCCGCGCCCAGCAGCTTCGTGTAGAAGGCGACGGACGCCTCCAGATCGGCCACTCGCAGTGCGAGTTGTACGCGGGACATGGCTCTCCTCCTCGTCACGGCGGCCTACCGGGTGCGCGGTGGCACCTACCTCGTGGCCTGGATAGACCGTCATCAAATCAACCATCGTCAGATTGCACCGTACCTAGACATCTGTCAAGATAGACGTATGTCGAAGCAGTTGCCGTTGGTCGACCAGGCACCGTGCTGTGCCCCGGTCATGCGGGCACCACTGAGCGAGCAGCAATCCGTCGAGCTGGCACGGGTGTTCAAGGCCATCGCCGACCCGGTGCGCCTACGCCTGCTGTCGCTGATCGCCTCACACACGAGTGGCGAAGCGTGCGTGTGCGACCTGACCGACGCCTTCGACCTGAGCGGCCCGACGATCTCGCACCACCTGAAGGTGCTCCGCGAGGCCGGTGTCATCGACGGCGAGCGTCGCGGCACGTGGATCTACTACCGGGTGCTGCCCGACACGCTGCGCACGCTGTCGGCCGTGCTCGTCACGCCCGACGCAGCGACCATCGGATAGAGACCACGGACGGGCAGGACTGCCAGCGCGCCGACGACGAGCTGGATGACAACGAAATAGTAAAACTCGCCTCACCCGACCTGCGTGGGCGCGATCAGGGACGGCAGTTTGACGCTCCAGGCCAATGCGTTCACTTCAGATTGAGACTCGCGCCTCCGCCCAGGGCATCGGCCGTTCACGGGCAGCCGCGAATGTGGTCGGACGCCCTTCGGCATCGAGCTGGTCATCGACTCGATCAGCCAGCCTTGACCCGGTGTCTGAGTTAGGCCTGATCAATCTGGAACAGACGGCGGTGACGTCGAAGCGGCGGATTGTTGCGCACCGTTCGTCGTCGCCCCCTATGGGTTCGATGGGAGCCTGGTGGCTCGCTGGGCGGCGGACCAGGCTTGGCCGGCGACCTGGACGGCGTCCCAAGGAGATCCCAGCGGCGGTGTGTAGGACAGATCGAGATCGCTGATCGCGTCGACCGTCATGCCATGGTGTATAGCGGCGGCATAGATGTCGGCCCGCTTCGCCGTCTCAGTGCCAAGCCGGCCAAGGAGTTGTGCGCCGAGCAGGCGGTCGGTTCTGGTGTCTGCGGTGACACGGATATGGATCGGGTGGGCCGTCGGGTAGTACCTCTTGTGGTCGTCCGGTGCGCTCTGGACGGTGGCCGGGGTGAAGCCGACCATCGCCGCCTCGTGGTCGCGCAGACCTGTCCGGGCGATGACCAAGTCGAAGACCTTCACCACCTGGGTTCCCAGGCTGCCAGCGAACCGCGCGTCGCCGCCGATGGCGTTCTCTCCGGCGATCCGGCCTTGTTTGTGCGCCGTCGAGCCCAACGGTAGGTAGGACACTCCCAGCAACCGGTGATGGGTTACGGCACAGTCCCCTGCGGCGAACACGTGCGGCAGGCCGGTGCGCATGGCCTCGTCGACGAGGACCGCTCCACGGGGGCCGGTACGGGCACCCGCGGCGACCAACAGGTCGGTGTCCGGGCGGACACCGACCACCACCAGGACGATGTCGACCTCCCGGCGGAACGGTGTCCCCGAACTGTGGGCACCCTCCACGTGCAACCCGGCCGACGAGCCGTTGGTGGCGCGACTGATCCGCCGGATAGTCGTGTCGGTGACCACCTCGACCCCATGGGCGGTCAGCTCCTGCCGCACCAGCGCGCCCAGCTCGGGGTCGACGGTCGGCAGCACCTCGGGAAGCATCTCGACCTGGGTGACGTCGAGCCCTCGGGTCGCGAGAGCCTCTGCCATCTCCAGGCCGACGTAGCCGGCGCCGACGATCAGCGCCGTCCGTCGCGGTCGGTTCTCCAGTGCCCGAGTGAGCTCGAATGTGTCACCCATGGTGTGCAGGACGTGCACACCGTCGACTTCCGACAGTGCGGCAGGTCCGGTCAGCCCTTCGATTGGCGGACGGACCGGCACGGCGCCGGTGCCCACTACCAACTCGTCGTAGAGCAGAGTGTCGGGACGTCCTTGTTCGTCGGTGACGGTCAGCCGCCCGCCGGGCACGTCGATGTGCGTAGCGCGGGTGTTGAGCAGTACCCGCATGCCGGTGGCTTCCAGCTCCGCCATCGAGCGATGAGCGAGGTTGCGCCAGTGCCCGACCTCCCCACTGACGTAGTACGGGATGCCGCAGATACTGAAGTTCGGGTAGCTGTCAGCGACCACGACGGTCACCTCGACGCTGGGATCGAGTTCCCGGGCGCGCAGCGCCGCGCTGATACCGGCGTCGCTTCCGCCAACAGCCACCAGATGCATTCGGTTCTCCTGTCTCAGCAGGTCAAGAGGACGACAACGCAGGCCTACGCCGTGCGGGCAGGTCAAGGTCGGGAGCAACTGACCGAGCAGATCCCGCACCCGCACATCGACTTCGTCGCGGATTGCCCCGACCTTCCTGGGCTCGGCGTCGGCGGGATCGGCGATCGGCCAGTCCTCGTAGCGGCGGCCAGGCAGGATCGGGCACGCGTCGCCGCAGCCCATCATGACAACGACGTCCGCCGCGCCCAGTACCTCGTCGGTCAGCGGTTTCGGGAATTCTTATCGAGGGACAGGCCTAGCGCTGCCATGGAGTCGGCCACCGCCGGGTCGATCGCCGGGCCGGGCCGCGAGCCACCTGTGCGGATGTGCAACAGCGAGCCGGCATAGTGCCGGGTCAGCGCTGCGGCCATCTGGGACCGGCCGGCGTTGCGGACGCAGACGACAGCACCTCCGGGACGCGTTTGGCGACCGTGCCTTGCATCTGGGCCAGCGCGTTGAGGCGTTCGCGCGTCAGCCGTACCGCCAACGTGGGCAGGAACGCGGTGACTGTCGCCGCACCGGCAAGCCGATCCAGGCTGTCATGGAACAGCAGCTCTATGGTCTGCTGCTCGAACTGCCCGTCGTACTCGTAGGCCAGCCGTCGCACGATGTGGTGGACAGTCACGCTGTGCTCCGGTGCCGGTCTGGGCCGCGCCCGGCTACGCGCCCGTGGGCACGAGCTCGGCGAGCAGAGTGCGGACGCGCTGGTCGATGTCATCGCGGATCGGGCGGATCCGCTCCGCGGTCTTGCCGGCCGGGTCCTCCAGGTCCCAGTCCAGGTAGCGCTTGCCCGGGAAGACCGGGCAAGCGTCGCCGCAGCCCATCGTGATCACCACGTCGGCGGCCGCGACGCTCTCGTCCGTGAGGGGCTTCGGGAACTCCTGGGACAGGTCCAGGCCGATCTCGGCCATGACCTGCACGACGGCGGGGTTGATGGTGTCGGCGGGTGCGGAGCCGGCCGAGCGGACGCACGACCGCGCCCGCGGCGTGGTGGTGCAGCAGCGCGGCGGCCATCTGGGAGCGGCCGGCGTTGTGGACACAGACGAAGCAGCACTTCGGGTAGTCGTGGACACGCGGGCTCCTTCGTTCTTCGCGATGCTTCTGCAGCCGCTCTCGGGCGAAGCGGGCCGCCAGGATCGGGAGGTGGACGTGGATTCGGGCGCCCACGACCAGCAGGTCGTAGGACTCGTCGACGCAGCGGTGGACGGTCTCGTGGGCGAACGTACCGGCGAACCGGCGGGTCAGCTCGTCGACGGCCCCGTCGAGTTGGGCCACGACGTGGCGTGCGGTGAGTTGCTGACCTCCAGGTCATGCGGCGTGCTGTTCGGGTGTCGGCTGGGAGGGGTGCGTCATTGTCGGCCTCCGGACGGTGACGGGGTGGTGGTGAATCGGCGGCGTAGTGCCAGCGAGACGTAGACGAGGCCGACCAGCACGGGCACCTCGATGAGTGGGCCCACCACACCGGCCAGGGCCTGACCGCTGGTGGCGCCGAAGGTGCCGATCGCTACCGCGATCGCGAGTTCGAAGTTGTTGCCGGCGGCGGTGAACGCGAGCGTGGTGGTGCGCTCGTAGGCCAACCCGACACCCTTGCCCAGGGCATAGCGAGCCGCCCCACATGATCGCGAAGTAGGCCAGCAGCGGCAGCGCGATGCGGGACCACGTCGAGCGGCCGGCTGGTGATCTGGTGTCCCTGCAGGGCGAACAGGACCACGATGGTGAACAGCAACCCGTACAGAGCGACCGGCCCGATCCGGGGCAGAAACCGGGTCTCGTACCACGTGCGGCCCTTGGCGCGTCTCGCCGAGCCGGCGCGTCAGGTAGCCGGCCACGCAGCGGGATGCCCAGGAAGATCAGCACGGAGCGGGCGATCCCCCAGCCCGACACGCGCCGAGGTCGGTCTGCGGCAGGCCCAGCCAGCCGGGCAGCACCGAGAGGTAGAACCAGCCCAGTACGCCGAAGGCGACGACCTGGAACACCGAGTTCAGCGCGACCAGCACGGCGGCCGCCTCCCGGTCGCCGCAGGCCAGGTCGTTCCAGATGATGACCATGGCGATGCAGCGGGCCAGGCCGACGATGATCAGCCCGGTCCGGTACTCGGGCAGGTCGGGCAGCAGCAGCCAGGCCAGGGCGAACATCAGTGCCGGGCCGACGACCCAGTTCAGGACCAGCGAGGCCACCAGCAGCCGCCGGTCGCGGGTGACGGTGTCCAGTCGGTCGTAGCGGACCTTGGCCAGCACCGGGTACATCATGATCAGCAGGCCGATGGCGATGGGCAGCGAGATGCCGTCCACGTCGATGGCGTCCAGGGTGGTGCCCAGGCCGGGGATCGCTCGGCCGCCAGCAGGCCCACCGCCATGGCGACGAGGATCCACACGGGCAGGAAGCGGTCCAGGGTGGACAGTTTCCCGAGTACGGTGCCGGTGGGTGTCGCGGTGACCGTGGCGCTCATCGGACCAGCTCTGGTATCGACATGCGTCTATATTGACAGTCATCGATGTCACCTGACAAGCGGATGCCGGACACCGATGTGCTCCCGTACGGTGAAGGGGTGCAGCAGACAAACGTCCTGCCCCTGGTGGAGGTGGACGAGTGCGTGCGGGTGTCCGCCGAGCCGCTGGCACGCGATCACGCCGAGACCCTGGCCAAGCTGCTCAAGGCGGTCGCTGACCCGGCGCGGCTGCAGCTGCTGAGCCTGATCCACGCCTCGCCCTCCGGCGAGGTGTGCGTATGTGACCTTGTCGAGCCGCTGGCGCTGTCCCAGCCCACGGTCAGCCATCACCTCAAGGTGCTCACCGACGCGGGCATCCTGGCCCGCGAGCGTCGGGCGTCCTGGGCGTACTTCCGGCTGGTGCCGGAGCGCTGGCAGGCGCTACGCGAGGTGTTCGCCTGAGGCGGACAGGGCATCGGCAGGTGCTCGTCCCGCGTATCCCGGCTGGCCCGCCGAACCCACCCTCTTGGCGCGGCTCGATGGAGTGTCGGACCGACCGGGCACAATGGACTGATGGGCACGTTCCTCAACTACGCGTCGAACCCGAACCACCTGTTCATGGGCCCGCCCCTGCAGGAGGCGCTGCAGGACGCCCGCCGGGGTGCGCTCCAGCGGCTGCGGGACTGGGACCCGGACGCACTGCTCGCCGCCGCCGAGACCGATGTCGTCGACGAGCTACTGAACCAGGCCACCTTCGACGTCCCGGATGTTCACCGGGACCGGGCACACTTGGCGGAACGGCCGGAGGAGATCAGCCAGCCGTTCCAGAGTCTCAACGGCGGAACGGTCAAGCAGACCATCACTCGCTACACACTCATGGTCCCGATCTCCGGACCGGCGGTGTTCTTCCACATGACTGCGACGACGTTCAGCCCAGGCAACCCGATCTCCGCACGGATCAATCCCAGCAGGCCCGAGTTGCTGCTGCACTGTGACGGCATGACCGAGCCAGCGGGGATCAAAGCCTACTTCGACCAAGAGCTCGACAAGATCCAGGAACGACTGCCCTGGACACAGGCCGATGTCGAAGCCCACAACAAGACCATGCAGGCGGAAATCCGCGGGCAGGTCGTCGCCCGACGGGCCAAGCTGCTGGCCGACCGCAAGATCCAGGCCAGCATCGGCTTCCCCATCCAGCAACGCGACGCGGCCGACACCTACAGCCTGCCCCTCACCCGCCGCACCATCCAACCCCGCCAGCCAACGAACTCGACTTCCACGAACCCCTACACGCCCGAGCCAGCGCTCGCCGACGCCGACTACGAGGCCGCACTAGCTGTGCTGCACCGCACACGGAACGCCCTGGAACGAAGCCCGTCGATGACCGAGAAGCTGGATGAGGAGGAGATCCGCGACCTGCTCCTGGTCATGCTGAATGATCACTTCGAGGGCCGCGCAGGCGGCGAGGTCTTCAACTGCCGGGGCAAGACCGACATCCTGATCCGCGAGCGGGACCGCAACGTCTTCATCGGCGAGTGCAAGGTCCACGACCCCAGAAACAAGCAGAGCGTAGAGCGGGTGGTCACCGGCGCCCTCGACCAGTTGCTGGACTACTTGGCCTGGCGGGACACCAAGGCTGCCCTGCTGCTGTTTGTCCGCGACGCTGACCTGTCCACGGTGATGGACAAGGCGATCACCGCACATCGACTACACCCCCAGTACAAGCGCGACGGCCAGGTCACCAACCAGGACCGGCACGATGTCGTCATCCACGCCAACGGCGACCCGAGCCGAGAGATCCACCTGGCCTTCCTGCCCTTCCACGTCGGTAGCAGGCAACGCCAACCAGCGGAGTGATCGCGGTGGTCAACGACCAGGCGCGGTGGCGGCGGCGATACCGGCGGCCCGATGCCAACGCCTGCCAGCAGGAGAAAGACCTGCTCGTAACCGCCCAGCCACCCGGCGAACACGGCCCCCGCCCATGGCGCCAGCGCCATCGCCAGCATCGCCGGCGCGGCCAGCATCCCGCTCAGTCGCCCGTAGTGCGCCGCACCCCACCGGTCGCTGATCGCCGTCGCCTGTACCAGCGTGAACACCCCCGGGTGGCGCCGGCCAGCATCGCGACCGCGATCACCAGCACCGTGGGCCGGGTATCACCGCGGGCAACGCGACCGCCACAGCGCCTGCTCCCAGGACGATCGCGGTGCGGGTCCGCACGCTGGTCGCCGCCACAAGCCGGCCGTATCCCAGGCGGCCACTCATCTGGCCCACTCCCCCCAGCCCGAGCGCCAGCGCGGCGGTGGACGTGGACAGGCCGCGTCCGGTCAGCAGCGGCAGAGTTCACCACGACCGCGTACACGGCGAACTCTGCCAGACTCAGCGCGACGGCCAGCAGAACGAAGGTGTGGCTTCGCGCGATCGCACACGACCGGGTCCCCCTCGCGCGGTGTCGACGTGCTCGCTGGCGGCAGGCCACACACCGGCGAGGCCGAACGGGTGGACCGGAATCGTGATGGCCGCCAGTACACAGGCCAGCACCAGGTACGTGTGCCGCCAGTCCAGGTGCTGGGCCAGCAGCGCGGTCAGGGGCGCGAAGACACGCGACCGACTGGGCGGTGGCGATGCCGAGCACCGCCGGGGCCGCCAGCAGCGATCCCTCGTCATCACCCGCCGGGGTCCCCAGCGATCCAGCCATCGGCCGACCGGGATGCCGATCAGGGCGGCGGTGACCTGACTGGCCGAGAACGCGGCTGTCAACGTCCGTCGGCGACCAGCCCGTCGTGTCCGAGATGGCGGGCGAGAGCACCGGGAAGGCGTAGTAGAGCACGCCCCAGCTGGTGATCTCCGTGACGCACAGGACGAGCAGGACGCGGCGCAGGCCGGTGCGCGTCAGCACACCGGCCTGCGCCGTGCCGGTGGTCAACCGGACAGGCCGGGCGCGGTCAACGCTACTGCCGTGGCAGTGACCCGGCCTCCCCCAGCTTCGAGGAGCACTCGTCGGCCACCGGTCAGCACCCCATCACCATCGCCCGCTACGCCGAGATCGTGGCAGCGGCCGGGTTCGTCGACGTGGTAGCCGAGGACCGCACGGACGACCTGCGCGACTCGATGATCGAGGAACGGCAGCGCCTGGTGGACGAGGTGGCCGGCTTCCTCACCGACTTCACCCGCGAGGAGTACGACGGCCTGCTGGACCGGTGGGACAAGAAGATCGAATGGTGCCGGCACGGCGACCTGCGCTGGATCGTCCTGCACGCCCGGCGCGCCAAGGGCTGAGCGGGACCGTGATCTCCGATTCCGTGGCGCCACGCCATGTCCGGCGCCGCGATTTTCCCGGCTGGCGGATGGTGTGGGCGCTCTCGGTCACCGAGACCATCTCCCACGGCGTGCTGTACTACGTGTTCGCCGCGTTCCTGCTGCCGATGCAGCAGGAACTGCACTACAGCCTGACCGCGCTGACCGGAGCGTTCTCGCTGTGTGTGCTGGTGACCGGGGTCGCGGCCGTGCCGATCGGGGCCTGGCTGGACCGCCACGGCGCGCGTGGCCTGATGACGGTGGGCTCGATCCTGGCCACCGGCTGCGTCGTGGCGTGGGCGGCGGCCAGCAGCCTGGTGGCCCTGTACGTGACGTTCATCGGGATCGGGTTGGCCAGCGCGGCGGTGCTCTACGAGCCCGCGTTCGCCACCATCAACGCCTACTTCGCGACCCACCGCCGCACCGCGCTGCTCACCCTGACCATGGCCGCCGGCCTGGCGTCGACGATCTTCCTGCCGACCGCAGCGCTGCTGATCAGCCACCTCGGGTGGCGAACCGCGTTGCTGGTGTTGGCCGGTGTGCAGGCCACCACGATCCTGCCGCACGCCCTGCTGCTGCGACGCCGGCCATCCGACCACGGCTGGCACCGCGACGGCGTCCTCGACGACACACCGCAGGACACCTCATCGGCCGGCGATGCACCCGAACCTGTGTCGCATCACCGACTGCTGCCCGCATTGATGGCCCGGCCGGTCGCGCTGCTGACCGCGGGTGCGGTGCTCAGCAGTGTGGCCAGCGCCGCCGTGGCCGTGCACCTGCTGCCCTACCTGCGCGAACACGGCTACTCCACGCTGCTGGCCGCGACGGCCACCGGCTCGTTGGGCGTGGTGCAAGTACTGGGCCGGGTCGTGCTGACCGTGTCGGCCCGGTGGCTGTCCACCGCCGGGGCGACTGCGCTCATGCTCGTCGCCCAGGTGGTCGGTGTGGCCGTGTTGCTGCTGGTCGGTGGCCCGATCGGGGTGGTGGCGTTCGTGGTGCTGTTCGGCCTCGGCTTCGGCCTGCTCAGCATCGCCCGACCCGATCTGCTCGCGCACTACGCACCCCGCGGCCTGTACGCGCGGCTGAGCGGCATCCAGGCGTTGCTGGTGGTCGGCGGTGAGGCGGTCGGCCCGACCGGTGCGTCGATCCTGCGCACCGCCACCGGCGGCTACACCACGGTGTTCCTCGCGGTGGCCGGGTGCGCGCTGGGGGCGGCGGTGCTGTTCCTGGCCGCCGACCGCGCACACCGCTCAGCCCTGGTCGGGGCGTGAGGCCGTGTTAGCCCACCGATGTGCACTGGGTGGACTGGTCGAGCAGCCCACCCAGGCGGGCCAGCGTCTCGGGCACGACCCGGTAGTACACCCAGGTGCCGCGCCGCTCCCCTGTGATCAGGCCGGCCGTGCGCAGCATCTTGAGGTGGTAGGAGATCGTCGGCGCCGTTACGTCGAAGGCGTCGGTCAGGTAGCACACGCACACCTCGCCCTCGGCCGCCGAGGAGATCATCGACAGCAGCCGCAGCCGCACCGGATCGGCCAGCGCTTTGAACACCCGCGCCAGATCCTCGGCCTCGCTCGCGCTGATGACGTCGTTGATGCTCGGCGCGCCCGAATCCTCCTCGATCGCGACCGCTGCGGCAGCTCTCACCCGGGCCATGCCAGCAACAGTGACCGCGTCGCGCGCCGCGCGCAAGGCACGGCATCCGTTGGCGCCGATCACTGTGGTGAACACGACAGCACCCACCCCGCACCGAGAAAGGCCGTGTCATGAGCCATGAGCCCGATCCGCGTCTGAAGCAGGCCGAGGTGAGCGTGCTGCCGCTGGACAGCGTTGACGCCGAAGTGGCGGTCCTGGGCTCGAAGAGCTTCACCAACCGCTACATCGCCATCGCCGCACTGTCGGGCCAGGACACCCTCATCGAAGGCGCGCTCCTGTCCGATGACACCGGCTACTTCGCCCGCGGCATCGAAGCGCTCGGGCACGTGCGGGCGGAGCTGGACCACGCCGCCGCGAGCATCCACGTCACCCCGACCGGCCAACCGATGCGGGCGCCGGCCGACGAGGTGTTCATGGGCGGCGCGGGCACGCCGCTGCGATTCCTGATCTCCATGGCCGGCCACGCCCCCGGCGACACGATCATCACCGGCAACGCCCGCATGCAGGAACGCCCGATGGGTGACCTCCTAGCGGCGCTGCCGGCGCTCGGAGTGCCGGCAATGTCCCTGCGCGGCAACGGCTCACCGCCGGTCCGGGTGACCGGCGGGGACTTCCGCGGCGTGAAACTGCACATGCTCAGCCCGTATCAGGTGAACCGCATCACGGCGTATCTGCACCCGAACTCGCCGTCCGTGCTTAAGGATTCGGGGTTCAATGCGCATCAAGCTCAACTCGCCATCGGCTCCGGCGGCCTGACCGGCAGCGGGCTTTTCCACGGCGTCCAGATCAACAGTGGTGCGGTCTACGCGGCGCACACCGACTTCGTCTTTCGCGACCGCGGGCGAATCTCGGATTCCTTGGTTCGGCGCTGATCATCGTCTTGCTGTCGGTCATCTTGTGGCGCGGGCTGCGGATCGCCTCGCGGGCGCCCGATCTCTTCGGTCGGATCGTCGCCGGCGGGATCGTCTGCTGGCTCGCCTTCGAGACCTTCGAGAACATCGGCATGAACCTCGGGATCATGCCTGTGACCGGAATCCCGCTGCAGTTCGTCTCCTACGGCGGGTCATCCCTGTTCGCGAGCATGCTCGCTGTCGGGCTGCTCCAGAACGTGCATATCCAGACGCAGGCGACACAGAATTCGAGCGGCGGCCTTTAGAGCTACGCTTCAGGCGTGTCGAGAGATCAGGCTGAGTCGGTATTCCCTCGGCTCGAGCCGTTGCTGATGAGTGTCAGCAAGCCTGTCCAGTACGTCGGCGGCGAGCTGAACTCGCTCGTCAAGGACTGGGCCGACTGTGATGTCCGTTGGTGCCTCATGTACCCCGACGCCTATGAGGTGGGCCTGCCCAATCAGGGCGTGCAGATCCTCTATGAGGTGCTCGGAGAGCTCGACGGCGTGCTTGTCGAGCGCACCTACTCCGTGTGGCCTGATCTCGAAGCCCTGATGCGCGAACACGGCATCCCGCAGTTCACCGTCGATGCCCATCGGCCGGTCGGCGCGTTCGACATCTTCGGCGTCTCTTTCTCCACCGAGCTCGGCTACACGAACATGCTCAACGCACTCGACCTCGCGGGCATCCCGATCGAGTCGAGCCGATCGCACGCACGAACACCCGCTGGTCATTGCTGGCGGCCACGCTGCTTTCAACCCGGAACCGATCGCGGACTTCATTGACGCCGCAGTTCTCGGCGATGGCGAGCAAGCGGTCATCGCGATCACGCACATCGTGCGCGAATGGAAGCGTGAAGGTTCTCCCGGCGGCCGCGACGAAGTGCTGCAGCGGCTGGCGGCCACCGGCAATATCTACGTGCCCCGCTTCTACGACGTGACTTATCGCAGTGATGGGCACATCGACACGGTCGCCCCCAATCGCGCCGGCATTCCGGCACGCGTGTCGAAGCACACGCTGATGGATCTCGACGCGTGGCCGTACCCGAAGAAGCCCCTTGTACCGCTGGCAGAAACCGTTCACGAACGCTTCAGCGTCGAGATCTTCCGTGGCTGCACTCGAGGCTGCCGGTTCTGCCAGGCCGGCATGATCACCCGGCCGGTGCGCGAGCGGTCGATCGACACGATCGGCGCGATGGTCGATGCCGGCTGAAAGCGAGCGGCTTTCAAGAAGTCGGGCTGCTGTCGCTCAGCAGCGCCGACCATTCCGAGATCGGCCAGCTGGCGAAGCAACTCGCCGACCGCTACGAGGGCACGAACACGTCATTGTCGTTGCCCTCGACGAGAGTCGACGCGTTCAACGTCGATCTGGCCAACGAGTTCTCCCGCAACGGCCGACGGTCGGGCCTGACGTTCGCGCCCGAAGGCGGCAGCGAGCGCATGCGCAAGGTCATCAACAAGATGGTGACCGAAGAAGACCTGATCCGCACGGTGACCACCGCATACGCCCAGGGTTGGCGCCGGGTGAAGTTGTACTTCATGTGCGGGCTACCGACTGAGACCGACGACGACGTGCTGCAAATCGCTGACCTGGCAAGAAAAGTGATCCAAGCAGGCCGGACGGCGAGTGGCAGCCGCGACATCGGTTGCACGGTGTCGATCGGTGGCTTCGTGCCCAAGCCGCACACGCCGTTCCAGTGGGCCGCGCAGCTCGACCACGCGACCACCGACTCGCGACTGCTGAAGTTGCGCGACACGATTCGCACCGACCGTCAGTACGGCAAGGCCATCGGTTTCCGTTACCACGATGGGAAACCCGGCATCGTCGAAGGGCTGCTCTCGCGCGGCGATCGGCGGGTCGGTCGCATCATCAAGCAGGTCTGGCTCGACGGTGGCCGCTTCGACGGCTGGAGCGAGTACTTCTCCTTCGACCGGTGGATGAATGCGGCAACTGTCGCGCTCGCCGATGAAGCCGGTCGACGTCGACTGGTACACCACTCGCGAACGCGACCGCTCCGAAGTGTTGCCCTGGGACCACCTCGACTCGGGGCTCGACAAGGACTGGCTCTGGCAGGACTGGCAGGACTCGCTCTCCGATGTTGAGGTCGAAGACTGCCGCTGGACCCCGTGCTTTGACTGCGGCGTCTGCGACACCATGGGCACCGACATCCAGGTCGGGCCGACCGGCCGCACGCTGCTGCCGTTGACCGTCGTCTGAGATGGGCCGCCAGCCTGACGCACGCGACGTCGCTCCCGCCGTCCAGCGACTTCGTATTCACTTCGCCAAGCGTGGCCGGCTCCGCTTCACCAGCCATCGCGACTTCCAGCGGGTGTTCGAACGGGCGATCCGGCGCGCCGGGGTGCCGGTCGCGTTCAGCGCGGGATTCTCGCCGCACCCGAAGATCTCCTATGTCGGCGCGGCCTCGACCGGTGCGGCGAGCGAGGCCGAGTACCTCGAGATCGCGGTCACGCAGGGTCTGCGACCCGGCCCTGGTGCGGGCCGAGCTCGATGCCGCGCTGCCGCCGGGGTTTGACGTCATCGAGGTGCTCGAGGCGCACGGCGGCTCGTTGCCCGACCGGATCGACACGTCGCACTGGCAGGTGACGCTCGACGGGGTCGACCCGCGAGACGCCCAGGTGGCCGTCGCCGCCTTCCTTCAGGCCGAGTCGATCCCGGTCGAGAGAGTGCTCAAGGATGGACGCCGGACCCTCGACGCCCGCCTGCCAGTCGTCCACCTCGGCGTGGTCGGGGACCTTGACGCGACCGGCTGTGCGATACTTGAGATGGTTGTTCGGCACCTCACACCTGCCGTTCGACCAGACGACGTTCTCGCTGGACTTCGCCAGGTGAGTGACCTGGCGCCGCCGCTTCCCCCTCTGGTGTTGCGGCTGGCGCAGGGGCACCTCGACGAATTCGGCAAGCTCGCCGACCCGCTGGCGCCCGACAGGGATGCCGCCGCCGGAGCCGATCCGGCTGTGGGGATCCCCGCGACGCGGTAGGTCCGGCCCGCTTCGAACTCGTTCGTCCACAGACTTGCGCTGCTTTCTAGCCGGGCCCGACCGGGCCCGACCGCAAGGACACGGCGACCGACCACACGACTTGCTCCTGTGCGGTGCGGCTCCAACCAGTGATCCTTCTGCTGGTGACGAAGCGGCGCCCGGGAGCCCGACGGGAAGACTTTTCCGCATGCTCGAGAACGAGCCCACCAATCCATCCGATTCCTCCAACCCGGACGCACCGGCCGGGGGCAGTGCCACGACGGCGCGCAAGCGCACGAGCACCAAGAAGGCCGCGGCTCCTCGCGCCGCCGCGACCAGAACGAGGGCAGCCAAGGCCGTAGCGGGGTCTGCCGCCGACACGCAGCGGCCGCCGAGGCGGACGCCGCCGCGCCGGCGGACGCCGCGCGGCCAAGAAAACGGCCGCCGCCCCTCAGACAACACACGACGAGTCACAAGCAGTCGCCCCGAGCCGGCAACCGCGGCCAAGAAGGCCGCCAAGCGGGCGCCCCGCAAGGCAGTGAAGGCGACCGGCGGCAGCGATCAGGCCGACCAACGGCGCCCCCGACCGACGCCGAACAGACCGGCCGCGATCCCGCCCTGCTTTTCCAGCCCCCGAGCGCCGATACGCGGTGCCCGCAAGCGACCGCTCGGCACGCGAGTCCGCCGATGGCGCGGCGGTGGCGGTGGCGGAACGGGCGAAGGTTCCGGCGCACCACGCCGGCGCCGTCGTGGCGGCCGAGGTCGTCGTGGCGGGCAGGGCGGCCAGGGGAGTTCGCCAGCCAGGCGGCGGCTCGACCGATCGGACGCAGCCGATCCGCGAGGCGCCGACGACGGCCGTACGTGATGCGCGGTCCGATGGCGAGGGCGGCTCGCCGTCCGACAACCAGATCACCACGACGACCACGACGGCGAAGGCTCGGCATCCGCCGCCGCCGTCGTCGCCGCCGCAGCCGCGGCGCGGGCGAGGGCGAGGTCCGGTCGCCCGACGATCCGCCGAATCCGTCGTCGCATCCGCGAACCCCGCGAGCACGACGAAACGGCAATGGCGGCGTCCAGGGCGTCAAGGGCTCGACCCGCCTCGAAGCCAAGAAGCAACGCCGCCGCGAAGGTCGCGAGCAGGGCCAGGGCTTGGCCGGCGCGGTCTGGTCATCACCGAGTCCGAGTTCTCGCCGTCGCGACGGTCGACCGCGTCTGGTCGTTCGGCACGCGGCGATCGCACCCGGATCGGTGTCCTCAAGGACGGCGTTCTGTCGAGCACTTCGTGAGCACGGCCTCGACCCTCGGCATGGTCGGCAACGTCTACCTCGGCCGCGTGCAGAACGTGCTCTCCGGCATGGAGGCTGCGTTCGTCGACATCGGCAAGGTCCGCAACGCGGTGCTCTACGCCGGCGAGGTCAACTTCGACACCTCCGGTCTCGAAGGCGGTCCGCGTCGCATCGAGTCGGCGCTCAAGCCAGGCCAAGCTGTCGTCGTCCAGGTCACGAAAGACCCGATCGGGCAGAAGGGTGCCCGCCTCACCAGCCAGATCAGCCTGCCGGGCCGCTACCTCGTGTACGTGCCCGAGGGTTCGATGATGGGCATCAGCCGCAAACTGCCGGACGTCGAGCGGTCGCGGTTGAAGGCGATCCTGAAGAAGGTCACACCTGAAGGTGCCGGCGTCATCGTGCGTACGGCCGCCGAGGGTGCTTCTGAAGAAGACCTCACCCGTGACGTCGCGCGGCTGGCGGCCCAATGGGAAGTCATCCAGAAGAAGCCGAGACGGCGAACGCTCCCGCGCTGCTCTACAGCGAGCCCGACCTGACGATTCGCGTCATCCGCGACGTGTTCAACGAAGACTTCAATCAGCTCATCGTGTCAGCGGATTCCGACTGGGACACCGTCGAGGCCTACGTCGCCCACGTCGCTCCCGACCTGGTGCCGCGGCTCTCGCAGTGGACCTCGGAAGAGGACATCTTCACGCACTACCGAGTCGACGAGCAGATCGCGAAGGCGCTCGACCGCAAGGTCTGGTTGCCGAGCGGTGGCTACCTCGTCATCGACCGCACCGAAGCCATGATCGTCATCGACGTCAACACCGGCCGGTTCATCGGCAAGGGTGGCAACCTCGAAGAGACGGTCACCAAGAACAATCTCGAGGCCGCTGAAGAGATCGTCCGGCAACTTCGCTTGCGTGACATCGGCGGCATCATCGTCATCGACTTCATCGACATGGTGCTCGAAGGCAACCGAGACCTCGTGTTTCGCCGTTTGGTCGAGTGTCTGGGCCGCGATCGCACCAAGCACCAAGTCGCCGAGGTGACCTCGCTCGGTCTCGTTCAGATGACTCGGAAGCGAGTGGGCAACGGCCTGCTCGAGGCGTTCTCGGAGATCTGCGAGTCTGCAACGGCCGCGGCGTCATCGTGCACACCGATCTAGTCGACACATCCACACGTCGCGCCCGCACTGACCTCGAAGCCGAGCCCGGCGGTGTCGCGGCTGCACGTGGCAAGGGTTCGCGGGGTCGTGGGGTCAGGGCGCGGCGCGGCCCCGAAGCGGACGGCGGGGTGCGATTGACGTCGCCGAGTCGGCGCCAGCGCTGGCCGACCCCGGATGCGGTCAACCGACGCCGAGGGGGTCCGGGGCGCCGACACGCCGATGGGGCCGCATTCGGCCCGCACGGAGCGAGCTTGAACTCCGACGTGCGGGCCCCGGGGGCTAAGACCTCCGGCGCCTCGCGGTCACGTCGCGGTGGTCGTCGTCGCGGAGGCTCCAAGGCCAACGCCGGCGCCGACCACACCGCGGCCGCCCACGACTCCGGCCCAGCCGGCGCCTCGACCGCAACCCCCGCCGGACCTCAGCCCCTCGCCGTCCCGCAGGGCCTGCAACCCAGGTCGTCCGCAACTTCACATCCGGTGTGGTCGTGGATTAGGCCCAATACGCGGGTTCTTACGACCACACCGGATGTGAAGTTGGCTGGCCCGCTGCTTGCCCGGTGCGTGAGTTGCGACCAGCGGGTGCGGTCATTTCGACACGGCAGCGGGCGTCGTTGCCCCATGATGGTGTTCTTGCCTACGGGGGAATTGTGACAACAGGGCCGTGGGGGATGGATCCTCCGATGCCTTCGCCACGGCGGCAATGCCCTAGCAATGTTCAGCCTGCGGCGAGTCTCTGATCGCAGGCGCGAACTATTGCCCACGATGCGGCCAGCCCACAGGCGCTCCGTCGACGTCACCCAAAGAGGCTGCCGCACCTGGATTTGGGCTCTGAGTTCTGGCCACCGCCTGCCGCAGCCGCATCAGGGGCCCAGTTCGGTGAACCGTCGGCAGTCCTACCTTCGCGGCCGGTGCCGCTGTACCGCCGTCGTCCGGTTCAGATCGCAACAGCCGCGCCGTTGTTGCGGTCGGAGCCATCGCTCCCGCATCGAGGTCGAGTCACAAGTCACCGAGGCGCAGCGCTTGCGGCGCCCGCGGGTGCTGACGGAGTTACCACCTACAAGGCGGGCCATTTTTCAGCCAAGTTCGCGTCGACCCCCGTGGAAACCCAGATACCTACCTCGTTCGGCAACGTCCACTTGGTTATTCACCTCGCGGCTGTGCGGACGCCCGACTGGTGGAGTCGAGGAAGCGGACATCACTCCCGCCATTGCCTGCTCGGCGTTCGACGCCAACCTCCGCACCACGCTGGCGCTTCGCTGCGAGTCGGCGCCAGGCTGGTCTCCCAGTCGGTAACGACATTTCAGGGCCACCCGGCGCGAAATGGATCGTTCTCCAGCCCCACCGGCAGCGTCGAGGTGGTCGCATTCATCACTGACGGCCACCGCGAGTACGTGGTCGTCGGTCCCAGTCGGTGACCTACGACGACCTCGCCGCCAGCCTCACGTCTTGCCCTGACCGACGCCGTCCGCGAGTTTGCCCGTAGGGTCAGCCGTCTTTTGGAAGACCATGATCGAGCCGCTGTAACAGGCGACCCACACCTGGCGCGTCGCGTTGTCGTAAGTGATGCCGATCGGGTTGGGATTCGTCGGCACGTTCTGCACGACGTGCATGTCGCTCGTGCGCACCTTGCTCATCGTGTTGGACATGTAGTTCACGACGTAGATGTAGCTGCCGTCCGGCGAGATCGTCATGCTTCGCGGCGCGCTGCCTGTCGCGACCTTGGCGACGACTGTGCGCGTAATCAGCGAGATCTTGTCGACGAGTCCTGAGCCGTTGATCGTGGCGTAAAGCCAATGACCGTCGGCGCTCATCACCAGGTGCCGCGGCGCGGAGCCTACGCCGGAAATCCAGCTGACCGCAACGTCGAGAGGTTGATGGCGGCGATTCGCGTGCTGCCCATGACCGCCACGTACGCAGTGCCGCCCACCGGATCGATCGCGATGCCGCGCGGATACGGGCCGAGCGGGATCGTCGTCACGACCTTGCCACTAGCGGTGTCGATGATGCTTTCGCTGTAGGAGCACCAGTTCGACACCACCAGGTACTTGCCGTTGGGCGTGACCACGACGAACTTCGGCACCGCGCCGACCTCGATCGCCTGGTCGATCGTCAACGTCGCGAGGTTCACGCGATAGACGAAGCTGTTGGGGAAATGCTGAGCGAGCGTGCACTCGTCGGAGCCCTCGCGGGTGAACGGTGCCGCGCCGTACATCGAATAGTTCGACACGTAGACGTACTTGTGGTCGGGCGTGAACGCCGCCTCGACGGGCGCGCCCCTGTAGGTGCCCGGGTATTGCGGATAGCCGAGACTCGCCAGGTTCACCGAGTCGGGGATGATCTTCACCAGGTGGTAGTTGCGGTCGTACACGTTCATCGTGTGCAGGTACATCATGTTCTGCGCGAAGAAGAGCCCGGTCTGCGACGACACGACCGACTTCTCGTCGAGGTGACCGGTGATGGTCTTCACCAGGACCATCTTCCCCGCGGATGGAGGTCTAACCACTGGAACGGCGGACGGCGAGGGGCTGGCCTTCGAGGGGGCGGACGGCGAGGGGCTGGCCTTCGACCGGGCCGCCGGCTTAGGGCTCGGAGACGGTGCGGCGGGCGTCGAAGCAGCTGAGGTGGTGGGGGCCGCTGGCGCTGAAGGTGGCGGGCGCGGAGGTCGCCGCTGGTCCGGCAAGTGAGGGCGGACGCAGCCGGGTGACAGCGCGGCCAAGGAGTCCGAGGACGCCGCCGGAGCCGATGCCGATGGCCCGGCCGCCTTGTTGGAAGCGGTGCACCCGGCCGTCACCAAGACCGGCACGAGCACCAGCGCAGCCGCCATCCGTCGCATCCCGTCATCTTCGCCGACTCTGCGCCGATTCCTTGCCAATGAGGCCCGGTTTGACCCCCTCGGCGCGCTGGTCCGTACTCTTGGAGGTCGGCGCTCTCTCAGTGCGCCTATCGCTGCGC
>CAWACW010000002.1:0-92841 GCA_963780635.1 Candidatus Melainabacteria bacterium | reverse complement strand
TTTTCACCCGGCGACGACACGATACGCTTTGGACTGGCCGTGATGTGCGGCGGCGGGGCTGTCGAGGTCCCGGGCAATGGGCTGTTCAGGACGTCGGGGTCGACGGACCGCCGGCTGAATTGGCTGCGCGGGTCCCTCACCAGCGACCCCTCGAGGTCTCACGGATGCGGCCGAACGTCGAGCTGGACGGCACCCACCACAACGGCGTTGGACGCACCGGTGGGCTTGAATACCGCCTGGAGCAGCCACCGCAAGAACGGCCGCGGCACACCCGGAAACGCCCGGTCCCTGCCGCCGCGTCGGTCAGCCCAGGGTGTCGACGGTGGGATCGACTCGGATGTCGACCAGATACGGGCCGGTGTCCGCCCGGACACCGACCTGTTGGTCGCCGCGGGTGCCCGTACCGGCCCCGTGGTGCGGTCAGCGTTGACGAGGCCATGCGCACCGGCCTGCCGCACGTGTTCGCCGCAGGGGACTGTGCCGTAACCACCACCGGTTGCTGGGAGTGTCCTACCTGCCGTTGGGCTCGACGGCGCACAAACAAGGCCGGATCGCCGGAGAGAACGCCGTCGGTGGCGACGCGCGATTCGCTGGCAGCCTGGGAACCCAGGTGGTGAAGGTCTTCGACTTGGTCATCGCCCGGACAGGTCTGCGCGACCATGAAGCGGCGATGGTCGGCTTCACCCCGGCCACCGTCCAGAGCGCACCGGACGACCACAAGAGGTACTACCCGACGGCCCACCCGATCCATATCCGTGTCACCGCAGACACCAAAACTGACCGCCTGCTCGGCGCACAACTCCTTGGCCGGCTTGGCACTGAGACGGCGAAGCGGGCCGACATCTATGCCGCCGCTATACATCACGGCATGACGGTCGACGCGATCAGCGATCTCGATCTGTCCTACACACCGCCGCTAGGATCTCCTTGGGACGCCGTCCAGGTCGCCGGCCAAGCCTGGTCCGCAGCGCAGCGAGCCACCAGGCTCCCATCGAACCCATAGGGGCGACGACGAACGGTGGGCAACAATCCGCCGCATCGACGGCACCGCCGTCTGTTCCAGATTGATCAGGCCCAACTCAGACACCGGGTCACGGCGGGCTGATCGAGTCGATGACCAGCTCGATGCCGTAGGCCTCCGACCACATTCGCGACTGTCCATTCTCGTCCGTGGTCTCTATCCGATGGTTGCTGCGTCGGGCGTGACGAGCACGGCCGACAGCGTGCGCAAGGTGTCGGGCAGCACCCGGTAGTAGATCCAGGTGCCGCGACGCTCGCCGTCGATGACACCGGCCTCGCGGAGCACCTTCAGGTGGTGCGAGATCGTCGGGCCGGTCAGGTCGAACGCGGCGGTCAGGTCGCACACGCACGCTTCGCCACTCGTGTGTGAGGCGATCAGCGACAGCAGGCGTAAGCGCACCGGGTCGGCGATGGCCTTGAACACCCGTGCCAGCTCGACGGACTGCTGCTCAGTCAGTGGTGCCCCGCATGACCGGGGCACAGCACGGTGCCTGGTCGACCAACGCAACTGCTTCGACATACGTCTATCTTGACAGATGTCTAGGTACGGTGCAATCTGACGATGGTTGATTTGATGACGGTCTATCCAGGCCACGAGGTAGGTGCCACCGCGCACCCGGTAGGCCGCTGTGACGAGGAGGAGAGTCATGTCCCGCGTACAACTCGCACTGCGAGTGGCCGATCTGGAGGCGTCGTCGCCTTCTACTCGAAGCTGCTGGGCGCGGAGCCGGCCAAGCGCCGTCCCGGCTACGCCAACTTCGCGGTCGCCGAGCCGCCGCTGAAGTTGGTGCTGCTGGAGGGTGAGCCCGGCCAGAAGACGGTGATGGATCACCTCGGTGTCGAGGTGGAGAGCAGCGAGGAGGTCAGCCAGGCGACCGAGCGGCTGTCCGCGCGGGCCTGTTCACCGACGAGCAGGACGAGACCACGTGTTGCTACGCCGTGCAGGACAAGGTCTGGGTGCACGGGCCGGGCCAGGAACCGTGGGAGGTCTACGTCGTCAAGGGCGACTCGCAGACCTACGGCGCCGACCCCGAACTGTCAGCCGCCACCTGCTGCGTCGACGACAACGACAAGGCCGAAGCCACCGTCGGGACCGGCACCTCTGGCTGTTGCTGAGTGTCAGATGCCGCCCGGGTTGCGAACGATGATCCGACCACCCGGGCGACGACTCTGGCGAAGGGCCGGCCTGGTCAGCGACCGCCGCCGCTTCGGTGGCCGCCCGGTCAAACCCAGCTCAGCCATCCGCGCCGCGACGGTGTTCTCCGACACCCTCCAGTTGCCCTGCTCCTGTCATTGTCATCAATCGGCGGCTGTGCCTACCGCAACCCCGCTGACCTGCAGCGTTGTTCTCGCCCACATTGTGACGAAGGTCGGTCTCGTGTTGACAGCGCCTCGCGACCCTGCCAACAATCAGGTCGCACACATGTTCGAATAGCTGATGGCGTCTTCCCCACGACATCCACCCTGACCAGGGCAGACAGTACGAGGACAGCCGCCGTGGGGTTCAGTTCACATCCGCAGGTGCCGTGGCGTCGGCTACGCCAGCAGATGACCGGCCAGCCGGTCGGCGCGGACGCCGACCCGGCCCCACCGGGCGGCACCGGGACGGTTACACCGCACCCGACGACCTCGCTGCCCAGCCGCTGACCAGCGAGACCGTGGCCGAACCCCGCGTGCTGTACGCCGAGCTGCACTGCCACTCCAACTTCAGCTTTCTCGACGGCGCCAGCCACCCGGAGGAGTTGGCCGAGCAGGCCGCCCGGCTGGGCATCGACACCCTCGCCCTGACCGACCACGACGGCCTCTACGGCGTCGTCCGCTTCGCCCAGGCCGCCAAACAGGTCGGTGTGCGCACCGCATTCGGCGCCGAGCTGAGCCTGGGGCTGCCCGGCCCACAGAATGGCGTGCCCGACCCGGCCGGCACCCACCTGCTGGTCCTGGCCCGCGGACTGGAGGGCTACCGGCGGCTGGCTCGGGTGATCTCCTCGGCGCACCTACGTGGGCAGGAGAAGGGCCGCCCAGTCTATGACCTGGACGAGATCGTGGACGAGTTGGCCGGGCATGCCCTGGTGCTGACCGGCGGCCGTAAGGGCCCGCTCCGGCTCGCTCTGGAAAGGACGGGCCGCAGGCGGCCGCCGCGGAGTTGGGGTGGCTGGTCGACCGGTTCGGTGCCGCGCATGTCGCGGTGGAGTTGACCGATCACGGCTACCCCGAGGACTCCGTCCGCAACGACCTGCTCGCCCAGCTCGCGAAGGACCACCGGGTGCCGGTGGTGGCGACCAACGCGGTGCACTACTCGCATCCGGCGCGGGGCCGGTTGGCCGCCGCGCTGGCCGCGGTCCGCGCGCGCCGCGGCCTGCGGGAGATGGATGGCTGGTTGCCGCCGGCACCGACCGCGCACCTGCGCTCCGGCGCCATGATGCGCGACCTGTTTCGCCGGTACCCGGAGGCGGTGAGCGCGGCCGCGGTGCTGGGTGTGGAGTGCGCGTTCGACCTGGACCTGGTCGCGCCGCAACTGCCACCGTTCCCGGTGACCGCACGGGCACAGCGAGGCCAGCTACTTGCGGGCGCTGACCTGGGCCGGCGCCGCCGACCGCTACGGGCCCCGCGACCACGCCCCGGCCGCCTATCGGCAGTTGGAGCACGAGTTGACCGTGATCGAGCAGCTGGGTTTTCCCGGCTACTTCTTGATCGTGTGGGACATCGTGCGGTTCTGCCGCGAGCACGACATCTACTGCCAGGGCCGTGGCTCCGCTGCGAACTCCGCGGTCTGCTACGCCCTGGGCATCACCAATGTGGACGCCGTCACCTGGGACCTGCTGTTCGAGCGGTTCCTCGCGCCCGACCGGGACGGGCCTCCGGACATCGATCTGGACATCGAGTCCGACCGCCGCGAAGAAGTGATCCAGTACGTCTACACCCGCCACGGGCGCCGGCGCGCCGCTCAGGTCGCCGACGTGATCACCTACCGGGCCCGCTCGGCGGTGCGGGACATGGCCACCGCGCTGGGGCACGGCCGCGGCCAGCTGGACCGGTGGGCCAAGGTGATCGGCGGGTGGGGCAGCATCGCCGACGCGGCCAGCGACCCGACCGACCCGCTACCGGCCGATGTTGCCGCGCTGGCGATGCAGGTCGAGGGTTTCCCGCGGCACCTGGGGATCCACTCCGGCGGCATGGTGCTCTCGGATCGGCCGGTCAGCGAGGTGTGCCCGGTGGAATGGGCGCCGCATGCCCGGCCGGACCGTGCTGCAGTGGGACAAGGACGACTGCGCCACCGTCGGGTTGGTCAAGTTCGACCTGCTCGGGCTGGGCATGCTCTCGGCGGTGCACTACGCGGTCGACCTGGTCGCCGCCCACCACGACGTCACCGTCGACCTCGCGCACCTGGACCTGGCCGATGCCCACGTGTACGACATGCTGTGCGCGGCGGACACGGTCGGGGTGTTCCAGGTGGAAAGCCGCGCCCAGATGGGCACCCTGCCCCGGCTGCGGCCGCGCACCCTGTGGGACCTGGCGGTGCAGGTCGCGCTGATTAGGCCCGGCCCGATCCAGGGCGGCAGCGTGCACCCCTACCTCGCGCGCCGCAACGGCGAAGCGTGGCGGCATCCGCACCCGCTGATGGCCGGCGCGCTGGATCGCACCCTCGGGGTGCCGCTGTTTCAGGAACAGGTGATGCAGCTGGCCATGGACACCGCCGAGTTCACCGCGGCCGAGGCCGACCAGCTGCGCCGCGCGATGGGCTCCAAACGCTCGCAGGAGAAGATGCAGCGGCTGCGCGGCCGGCTGTATGACGGGATGGCCGCCAACGGGATCACCGGCGAGGTCGCGGACACGATCTTCACCCAGATCCAGGCGTTCTCCGGCTACGGCTTCCCGATGTCCCACGCGCTGGCGTTCGCGCACCTGGTGTTCTCCAGCGCCTGGCTCAAGTACTACTACCCGGCGGCGTTGTGCGCGGGACTGCTACGCGCCCAGCCGATGGGCTTCTACTCCCCCCAGTCGCTGGTCGCCGACGCCCGCCGCCACGGCGTCGCGGTGTGTGGGGTGGACCTGCACGCCAGCAACGTGCACGCCGACCTCGAACCCGACCCCGACTCCACCGGCGGCCAGGCCGTGCGGATCGGGCTCGCCGGGGTGCGGCTGATCGACGAAGAGACTGCGCAGCGGATCGTCACCGCCCGCACCACCGGCGGGCCATTCCGGGATCAGGTCGAGCTGGTCGAGCGGTGCGGGCTGCGCGAGGACCAGCTCGCCGCGCTGGCCACCGCCGGCGCGTTCACCTCGCTGGGCCAGGACCGCCGCCAGGCACTGTGGACAGCCGGCGCCGCTGCCCGGCAACGCCCCGACGCGCTGCCCGGCACTGCGGTGGTCGCCCCAGCGCCGGCCTTGCCCGGGATGAGCGCGTGGGAACTGCTGGCCGCGGACGTGTGGGCGACGGGCATGTCGCCGACCACGCACCCGATCCAGCCGCTGCGCGATCACCTCACGAAGGAGGGCGCGCGGCCGCTGGGCGAGCTGGCCGCGATCGAGTCGGGTACCCGGGTCCTGGTCGGCGGAGCGATCACCCACCGGCAACGCCCACCCACCGCCGGCGGGGTCACCTTCATCAACCTGGAAGACGAAACCGGGATGCTGAACGTGATCGTCTCCGCCGGGTGCTGGGACCGCTACCGGCAGACCTGGCGCGCCGCCCTCGGCGTGCTGGTGCGGGGCATCCTGCGCAACGAGCACGGCGTGCTCAACCTGGACGCCGACCAGGTCGCGGCGTTGGACGTACGCGCGATCGGCAAGTCCCGCGATTTCCGCTGACCGCCAGCATCGGCAGGATGTGGCTATGCGCGGTGGCGATGTCCGGAAGTTTCAGAGCCTCGGCTTCGAGGCTGTCTATAGCGTCGAGGTCGACCCAGAGTTCCCGTCCGATGGTGACTGGCATTGCCCGGTGTTCTCGTTCGACCGTGAAGGTCATGTGGCGGGCGAGTTCGTGTCGCGGTGGGGCGCACCGCTGGTCGTGCGTGTGAGCCAGGCGGGCGCACCAGGGTGGGTTGGCATGTTCCCCGCGGGCGGGTTGGGTGGTGTGGAAGGTGTTTTCGCAGGGCCGGCGCCCGCACAGATGTGCGTCGTGGCGGATGGTCAGGTCTATCTGGCGCGCGTTGACGCGCCGCAGGACGGTGCGGTCATCGTGCACGACCAGGTTGCGCAGGTCGTGCCCGTGGCCGACCCGCCGTTAGTTCTGCTGATCAGGTTCATGGACATCGTGGCGATCGGACCGGCGGGTATCGCCTGGCGCTCTCCGCGCCTTGCAGTCGATGACCTACGAGTCGTGCGCGTAGACGCCGACGGCATCCATTGCACCGGTGAGCTGTTGGGCGAATCTCCGGCGGCACTCGTTGTGGACACTGCGACCGGACAAGTGATCGCTGGGCCGCGCCTGGAAGGACCGGGCTGGCACTGACAACTGGCGGTCACGCCGTCGTACCGTTCGTGAGGTTGGCTCCGCTGCACGTGCGGACAGCGATAAACATGCAGGTCACGGCCGATACATCCATGCTCGATCGATGTGCGGTCAGGGCAGAGAGTCTTGCTCAGTACTCAGTACTACACGGTTGACTCGGGCTGAGGTAGCAAGTTGAGTTGACGCGCTCGACGAATGTAGCGAGCCGCTTGTGCTCTGGAGCGGTTCATCGCCTGCGCCACTGCCAATGTGGGTCCTCGGCGCCCCGCTACCACGGCCTCTTGATAAAGCTGCGCCGCTATCCGCGCATCGTCATCGAACCGGTTGCGCGTGCGCTCCTCGGCTGTCAGGGTCGGTTCGCGCGAAGTGTCGGTCGACTGGGCCGCGTCCCGGAAGGGAGCAGGCAGGGATTCGAGCCATTCCGCCCGCACGGCGGCAGGTACAGTGGCCTCTCGCACTGCCCGTTGCAACAGTTGGTCGACGAGGATCTGTCGGAGCAGGGATGTGGTGATCGGTGCATCCGCCTTCGTCCGAATCGCGATATCGAGCACGACCGGCCCAAGGTCCGGGTGCACAAAAACCTCAATCGTGACGCTCGCCTCGGGAAGGCCGAGGGCGAAATGCGCCTCAAAGCGAGATGGTATGGCGCTGTCTGGACCTGTCGCCAAGTAGCCCTTCGGCGGGACCGGCTCGATGGCCACCGAGTCGATCCGGAAGTTCTTTGGCACGCGAGGCACACTCGGACGATACGGATCAGGTCGCTGGCGCCGCAACACTGATGACGGTATCGGCACAGGCATCCTCCTCCCCTTGGTCTGGTGCCAAGGAGTACTCGGACCCCTGTCCGTCTCGCTAGTGACTGGCCAATGACTTAGGTGTATCCTAGAGGACATGACTATTGGGGGAAGGATGCTCGCCGACTGCCCGGGACGCACGTGTAGCGCGACCGGTCCGTTGCGGCGACCGATTGTTAAGGCCGGTATGGGCACGGCAGCAACCGTCGGGCCCTGTGATGATGCAGCACTGGGCGCGTGGACCGGGGCGGCTGGTGCTCGGTGTAACGCAGGCAGTCTGAGCGCCGCTCGTTATCGCTCCGACGATCGGATACTGAACGTAGGGACTCGCCATGTCGATTGAGCGGTCTGAGTCCGCCCGGTTGCCGCCCACGCTGACCGAGATTCAGGGGTGGCCGGCGACGGTTGACGTTCCCACAGCGGGTGCTGTCTTCGGCCTTAGTCGCAGTCACTCGTACGACTTGGTTAGTCGGGGCGAGTTCCCGGTAAGAGTGATCAAGGTCGGCAGACGCTATCGCGTTCTCACCGCTTCGATCATCGGTGTCCTATCTAGCCAAGCGGCCTGACTAGGTACCGCAGGGCTGGGATCTTTCGTTTGTTGCTCGTCACTGTCGGTACGGTGTACCGCGAGCTGCCCTCCCGCTCGTCGGTGAAGTGACGTAGCAGGAACCGCGGCACGTGGTCGTGCTCCTCGCCGTCTGTCGCTCGCACGGGGAACCGGCCGTACCTGGATCGCGGCCCGACTCCGTGTATCCCGATTGTCAGCTGGTCTGCTCCTGCACGGTGGCCCGTAAAGCCCACCGTGTGCCGCGTTGTTTGCCGGGCCGCGCGCGCCATTCCTGTTCGGACAGCCACCATGAAAAGGCTTCGCGTTCGATGCCGGGTCTCTTCGCCGGATCGCGCGCAGGTCTGTGACGCCGAGGACCGTCGCCGTGCGCTCCAGCGAGCCGACCGCGGTCACGGTGGAGCGCGACCGAATCATGAGACCGTTGGCCAGCAGGACGTGTAGGTACCCAGGCGGTCCTGCGAATAGTCTGTGACGGCCGCGATCCGCGCCGGCGCGCAGGAACCGTCGAGAGCCGCGGACCGCACCCTCGCGGCGTGGTGCCCCAGGCCGGCGCCCGGCGTCCACACGTCAGCAGCGCCATGGCGGAGTCTGCGCGCCAGTTGTGCCATCACGCCATCTCTAAGATTTAGCACGATAACTTCAGTTCCCACTGAATCCAGGTCGTCGCCGAAGTCGGTGAGCTTGCGGTATTCCATGCCGTAGGCGGCGTCGTTGAGCAGCAACACCAGCAGCGGGATGCGGTGTCGCGCGGCCGTCGCGAGTTCGGCCGCGCACTGCATGAAGCCGCCGTCGCCGGCCAGGAGCACGGTCAGGCGGTCGTCCGCCCCGAGCGCGGTGCCCTGCCAGTGCTACGCCTTCGTGCCCGTTCGCGGTAGCCGCTCGACACCAACATCCGCGGCCAGGCGGGAGAACCGATGGTTTTGTGTGCGCCGACGTGTCCGGTCAGGTGGACTGGCCCGCCCCACGTGGAGGTGCAGGCCGTTTCAGCGAGCTGACCAGCACAATTAGGGCGATGATGTCCTGGTGAGACAGTCCGGGACCGGTGGCGGCGCGGGTGCCGCGCGCCGCCCGATCCGAACCCGCCCGTTCGCCGGGTAACGCGAGAACCACGCCATGGCCGTGTTGCACTCGCCGGTGGAGCTGGCGCTGGCTCGCGCGGAGAAGCAGGTGCCGAGCGCCGCACGGTACCCGGCGGCCTATGAGCCGAAATTCGACGGGTGGCGCGGCCTTTTGTTCAGCCGGCAGGGCGTGCTGCAGTCCCGCCAAGGCCACGACCTCGCCGGCCGGTTTCCTGAGCTGATCACCGCTGGACAGACCGTGGGCGACGTGGTCCTCGACGGCGAAATCGTCGCCACCCGCGAGGGCCGCCTGGACTTTGGTGCGCTGGCTGGCAGCCCCCACACCCGGAATGCCAGCGGCGTGGTGGTCTATTTCGTCGCATTCGACCTGCTGGCCGCTGGTCGACACGACCACCGCGGCAGGCCCTACCGGGATCGCCGTGCCCGGCTGGCAAAGCTGATGGAGGGCGTCCGGCCACCGCTGCAGCTGATGCCCAGCACGACCGACCGCGCCAAGGCCTTGGCCGCGTGGATGCAGCCCCACGCCGCGGCCGTCGGCATCGAGGGTGTCCTGATCAAGCGACTCGACGGGCCCTACCAGCCGGGGCGCGGCCGGGACTGGGTGAAGGTCCGCTACACCGTGGTGGTCGAGGCGGTGGTCATCGGCGTCACCGGAGACCCGCAACGGCCGCTGGAACTGGTGCTCGCCCGCCCCGACACACCCGGCGGACTGCGCCGGATCGGCCTGTCCCACGCTCTGCCGCCCCTACTGCGGGCGCAGGCAGCAGAACACCTCACGGTCATCGACGGCCCACCCAAGAGGATCTCCACAGGCCTCTTCGGCACCCCTCGCTGGACGGAATACCGTGCGGTCCGCCAGACGCTGGTGGTGGAAGTCCGCGCCGAAGGTGCGGTCCTGGCCTTCACCAGCCGCATACGGCCCCAGGTGCAGCGCCTACGTCCGGACCTCACCCCGCAAGACGTCGCACCCGACTCGTGACCCCATGGGCGGCGCGGGTGGCCCATGGTCGAGAGCGTCATTCGAACTCAGGTGTCTAGCACCACAAACCTGATCAGCGGTTCGACCACTTCGAGCTCACCCCAGTCGCCCTCCATGGCCCACCTGTCACGGCCGTTTGAATCAACTGGATACAGAGAGTCGATGTTGCCGAAGTCTTCCTCGCCTGTTGCATCGGTCGCGGGCCGCGCATCACTGTGACGGAGCCGAGGCCGCTCGGCGCCCACAATGACAAGCTGGCCGCGCCGATAGTAGTACTGCTCATCGGGTGCGGGCGGGCGATAGGCCGGATGGCTGGGCGTCAACACTGCGTCGAGAGAGAACTCGACGGTGCCATCGTGTTCATGGATTGCCAGTACATACGACTCCTCGAGCAGCACGCCCGCGAGCTCGTCAAACGCAGCGTCGTAGGTCGGCGTCGACTCACTGTCTGGCACGACACCATCCTGCACGACGACTCGAGGGGGGCGGATCGTACCGTCACAGTAGGGCCAGCTCGGGTTGACACGACCATAGAGCGTGACGTCGGCGATCTCATGGATCGCGAGCCGCCCGTAGCTGTCGGGGTAGTACGTCATCGCAGTTGGTCTCGTCTCCGTCGAAAAGGCATCCATGCCGCGCAGGCGGCCTACTGAACTCAGACAGGCAATCCGTACCAAGGCGATGTGGCGCGACGTCCCACATCTCCGCCGTCTGCCCGCGGGGGCACGGGTCGAGATCGCTCAACTGGAGATTCGGACCGCATCGATTGGGCGAAGCATGGGCATTGGCCAGGAATGCTGGCCGAGTTGGTCATCGTGGTTCGCGGGGAAGGCCCAGTACCCGCTCACCGATGATGTTCATCTGGATCTGGTCGGTGCCTCCACGTACCGACATCGAGGGCGTCGTCAGTGCGAGCGCCGTCCAGAAGGTGTCGTCGGTGAGGGCGGCGGGACCGACCACGCGCAGGGCCACGTCGGCGACACGGCGCATGGCCGCGGCCGTGCGCAGCTTCGAGCCCGATCCCTCCGGGCCCGGTGTCTGGCCGCGGGCCATCGTCGCACCTCGGCGAAGTGTTCGTCGCCGTTCATCTGCTTGATGGGCGACACCGTGACGCCCGCTGCCGACATCGGGACGGCGAAGGCTGTGATGCCATGGTGGCGCTCGGCCTCGGGATCGCTGCGTGCCAACAACAGTCCCCACTGGGCGTATGTTGCCCTGCTCGACCACGTCTTGCGTCCGGACAGTCGCCAGCCGTTTCCGGTCCGCACCGCACCGCAGCGCAGCGCAGCGACGCGCAGCGACGCGACGCGACGCGACGCGACGCGACGCGACGCGACGCGACGCGCCACGCGACGCGACGCGAGATCCGAACCTGCCTCCGGCTCGGAGAAGAGCTGGCACCACACCTGTGCGCCCAGCCTGATCGGCGTCAGCCAGCGTTGCCGCTGTTCCGGTGTGCCGTGCTTGAACAGCACTGATGCGACCATGCGCAGCCCGACGTCGTACGGGTACAGGTCCGGCACGTCGAACGCCGCGAGTTCCTGACCGATGATGCTCGCCTGCGCGGGGCTGAAGCCGGCGCCGCCGTGGCTGGCGGGCCAGTGTGGGGTCGCCCATCCGAGGTCGGCGAACGCGAGCAGGAACTCACGCCCGGCGAGCCGCTGCGTATCGTCGTCGCGGATGCCGTACAGGTGGGGCGCCGCGCCCTCGGTTCGCGGACGCAGCCGCCGAGCCAGCTCTTCGCGTACGTATTCCCGGAACGCCGCCGGGTCGTCGTCGGGTGATGTCATGTCCGGTCCTTCCGTGCGGTGCCGGTCAGACACCGAGCAGGGCACCGAGCCGGTCGCGGTGCCACGCGGCGTCGCCGAGCAACAGGTCGTCGGCGATGGAACGGCGGTAGTAGAGGTGCGCATCGTGCTCCCACGTGAAGCCGAGCGCCCCGTGGATCTGGATGTTGTCCCGGGCAGCCACACACAACGCCCGTGCAACGCCTATCTGGCGTTGGCTGGGGCCGGAGCGTCGACCGAGATCGGCCATCTGAGCCCTATCGTGTTGACGACGCTGCCAGATGAGCGGCGGCTACGTCCTCCCACATGTACATGTGCTGGTCCCGGTTGAGTCGAACGAGGGAAACCG
The DNA here is from genome assembly GCA_963780635.1 of Candidatus Melainabacteria bacterium. GTDB lineage: Bacteria > Actinomycetota > Actinomycetes > Mycobacteriales > Pseudonocardiaceae > DATEPR01. Next base: position 80,813 of record CAWACW010000002.1, on the reverse strand, counting down.
CGGCGAGGGTGACAGTGACGGATGCAGAACTCGGCTCGTGTGCTGCCAGCGCGGCGGCGATAGGTTCTGCGGGTCCGTTGTCACCCGAGTACGCGAGCGACACGTGCGGACGCCAGCCCTCCGCTGACTCGGGTACCTGATCGTCGCCGACCGCATCTGCGATCGCGAGGCGGATGGTGTGGCGGATAGCGTCGAGTGGCGCGACGGGCAGCACCGGCAGGTAGACGCCCTCGGGGTCCAGGGCTGCAGGCCCGAGGGTGACTGTGACTGACCGTAGGAGGGCACAGCGTCGCTGCGCGGCCCGAATGATCCGATCCAGGTCGCGCTTGTCGACCTCGTCGGTGAAGCCGATGCCCTGCATGGTCAGGTGCAGCCACTGCGTGGGTATGGGCTGCAACGGTGGTCGGTCGCGGAGGTCGGGGGCGTAGTCGATCGCTAAGCGGACGACCTCGGGTTGATCGCGGAACGTCACGTGCCAGGTGTAAGAAGCTGCGGCCCCGCCGCCAGCCGGGGCGCCACCACCAGTGGTCTCGCATGGGCGCAAGGTCAGTCATGCCTCGTCCCTGGGGTTTGCGTGAGTCGGTTGGTCGGAGTTGAAGTCGTCAATCGCGGCGATGATGTCCATGGCTGGCGCGGCGGTCCGGGTGGAGCCGGACAGCATGGCTTTGATTTCTGCCGTGCGGTGTCGTAGTGGGCCTACACGGTGAGCTGGCGGGGTGGCCAGGACCGACGCGAGTGCCTGCGCTGCACCGTCCAGGGCGTCGTCGACCAGATGTGCCTTGGCGACCTGAACCCATGACATCCGCAGGCTGCCGACATTCCGCACGTCGGGTGAGGCGGCCTGGAGTCCGTCGACCGCCGCCTTTGCCGCAGACAAGGCGCTGGCGGCGTCGCCGAGGACGAGGTAGGCGTCCGACCACAGCGACGCGGCTCGGGCCGGCGTGCAGGTCAGTGGCCCGCCCATTTCGTCGGCTCTCAGCTCTGCGTCGTCGGCAAGGCGGTGGGCCCGGTCAAGGGCGCAGCGCGCTTCGTTGTGCTGGCCTAGTCGCGCGAGATCAACGGCGTGGGCGCTGGCCAGGAAGGTGGCGGCGGTGCCGGTGACACCGGGTTCCTGCGAACCTGCGTTGGCGTAGGCGGCGGCTCCACGGAAATCCCGGCGCCAATAGGCCGCCGTGTGCTGGGTCGCGCGGACCCAAGCCGCTAGGTTCGGCACCTCCGCGTTGCGCGCGCACGCCAGGGCGACGCGAAGGTGATCGTCGGCGGCGTCCGGGCTGCCCAGGTCCACGGACATCCAGGCCAGCATCGTCAGGGCCCAGCCGGCGGCAGCGTACAGGTCGCGGGCGCGGCGGGGTGGCTGGCGCCCGGCGAGTAGTTCGAATGCATGGTCTCGCAGCTGGATGGTGCGGATGAACAGTTGCGGCGCCGGCTGTTTGAGGTAGCTGCTGGCTACGCGCCGCACTTCCGTGTGCAATTGCTCGATGCTGAGGTCGCCGATATTGGTGTGCTCTGCGGCGGGGAGGTACCGGGTCGACGCGGCCGCGGCAGCGAGGAGATCCGTGGCGGCGATCGTCGATCGCGGTTCGACGCCGGTGTTGGCGCCGGTCGCTTCGGCATTGCCGGGAAAGCCCAGTTCGGCGTCCGTAGTGACCTTGAGGACGTGGCGGAGAGCGGCTAACACCAGCAGGTGAGGGGAGCCCACATTGCCGCGCTCGTACCGCCCGACCGAGTGTTCTTCCAGCCGACGCGGACAGCGATGGGACCCTCCACCGGCACGCCTCTGTAGCCACTCGGTGGCCGCCGCCGCGAGTTCGGTCCGACTCATCCCAGCTTGCATTCGTACCGCTCGCAGCCGTTCGTTGGGCGGCACCTGGTCGGCCCCTTTCCGGTCGCGTTTTGCGCGAGTGTAGAGCCAGCTCCGTGTGCGTGGGACGTACATGTGCATGTCCATAGACGTACGGAAATGTACGACGGTTTGATCTTCCGCCGCGGTCGCGTGTACGCCACTATCAGGTCGCCCGGCTGGGGATGACGTGCGGCATGAAGGAGAACGCAGGATGGTTGGCGCCTCGACCTTGGAGGCGGAATCACGACGCTGTGCAACGATGGTGTATCCGCGGCGGACCGGCTACGGTCGCCCTCCGCTCAGAGGGGTGGGCCGCCCACCCGTCGGCACCGCGAGCGTTGGGCAAATGTGTGGTGTTGCGGCCGCGCGCTGCTACGACGGTTCTTCATCCTGCGGCGAGGCTCACGTCCATCCCTTGTCACCCACGGCGAATTGTGGCGTTCACGAATAAATGCGGAGGATCTCTCCTCGCCCCCGCGCTGGTGGCTGGCGGCCGAGAGTAAATCGCGAAGCTATGCGTGTAGCTGGGCCGTGGGCGCACGCACGCCCTTACCGGCGCTGACCTTGGTGAAACTGTGAAAAGCGAGTCATGTCTAGAACATTGCAACGTCGGCCGTTCGGTACGCCGCACTACCGCGGGGCAGTCGTGGTGTCGGTCCGTGCGGTCATCGTGTGTTTGATGGTCTGCGTTCTGTGGGTCGTTACCAACTTCGTTCTTTAGATCCCATTGCCGAGTCGACGAAAGCGAACCATGGCCAGTAAACCACGTCTGCGACCTCGATACAGCCCACCCGCTTCCGGATGGTGGCGGTGGTTGCTCAGAGGTGCGGCCGCCGTGTGCGCATTGTATCTTCTGTGGCGTATCACGACGAGTTCGTGGGCGGCTCTTCTTCACGGTTCCGCACCAACAACCGGCACGACGCACGCGGCCGAGGACGCGTCCGCCATCCGCAGCTACGTGTTGAACGCTCTGCTCGGGGTCGTGGGGCTGGGGTGTCTTGCTGGTGCGGACGGGGCGCGCGCTGTGGGGCTGCGGCCGGCGCTGCGCTGGACTGGTCACGTACGAACCGCGGGCACCTACTTTCAGGGCCCAGCAGTGATAGTCGTCATCGGCCTGTATGTACTCAAAGTTCTGGCGACAAGGCTCCCAGGGTTAGTCGGCACAGCACCGGCATTCCTTTCGTCCGATCCGCCGGCATGGCTGGTGATCGTGACGTCGTCGTTGACGGCGATCAGTGAGGAAACACTACTTCTCGGTGTGTGTGCGCGTTTGTTGGACTACATCCCCCTTGGGCGTGGTCGCCAGCTCGGACGGTACGGGTGGTGGTCGATTGGCATTTTGGCGGCGTTGCGCGTTGGGTATCACCTGTACCAGGGTTTCGAGGTGATTCCGGACATCGTTCCGTTGGCACTCCTTCTTCCTTACGTCTATCGCCGGAGTGGCGCGCTCATACCACTGATTGTGGCGCATGCGTTGTTCGATGTCATCAGCGTGTCACTGAGCTTGGTGTGGGGCGGCATTGTCGATTTTGGCCTGGCGGTCCTGGTGTGGGCTGTCGTGGGGGGCTGGGTCGTGACGAAACCAGTGCGGCCGGGTGACCAGATCCGCAAACGCCGTCGGCAAGGCCCGCCTTTCGCCACTCAACGCCCCGCAGATAGCCGTGCGTGAGGCCGGTGATGGCGGAGCACGTGTTCCCGGACGTGAACACCGCTTGCGGGCTTCGTGTGGTGAGGACATGGGACCGACGCACAGGTACCTGCACCGAGATCCCGGAGATCGGCGGCAGCTGGATATGGGAGCGCCCGATGCTGCGGTGTGGCGAATGGGAGAAGACCGATTGCCTGCTACCAGCACGCTGGGTCGCGTGATGGCCGACCGAGCACGGTTGTGCAGCCGCCATCTATGGCCAGCCGGCCCAGTCGGCGACCCCGGCCAGGACGCGGAGCAGGCCGCCCGACAGGAGATCGTTTTCTCGAAGTACTGCTGGCCATCCACACCGTCCGGGTAGCGGATCGTGGTGACCGGTCGACCTTTCAATTGGGGGAGTAGCACCGGCGCGATGAGGCTGTAGTAGCGGATCACCTCGCCCTTGGTGAACCCGTCGGCCGGGTACAGCACCTTTCCAGATTAGACAGGGTGAGCGTCCGCTTCTCCGCGCGCACGGTCACTTTCCCACCCGGCGCGCTAACCGGCTCGGTGACCACGTCGGGGGACGGCGGTGTGGCAGACTCTGTCACGAGCGGGGTCGGTGCGGGGTCGACCGCGGGCGCTCGGACGGTGGGCTGCGGGACGAAGACCGTCAAGTAGCCAGTATTTGGTCGTGCAGTATTCGTGGCGGTGGACGCGCCCGCGCGGGCGCGTCCACCGCCACGACTCGCCGACGCTGCTGCTCCGGCTGGCGCGTGAGTACCTGATCTCGGCACGGGTGAGTCCGGCCGGGCCCGGTGACGGTGGCGGACGCCGTTTTCCGCAGGCGTCTGACCAGGCCATCCGGACGCACATCGTGGAGATGCCGCTGCTCGGCGCCGGAAGGGGAGGCTTGCAATTCTCCCCGAAGTATCCCCTTGACATCCCTTGAATCCTCCCTTCCGCGCCGGGCCGTGAGCGTGCATTGTCGATGGCGTGGCACCAACGCGATCATCCCGACGACCCGGATCGGCCATCGAGCGGTCGACCGACGGTGCCGTGCCAGTCCCAGTGGCCGACACGCCCCAGCGCCGTACGACGTAGCGCTTGCGTGCCCAGCACGGTTACGCGCACCGCAGCCGTACGCCGCCGCGGCGAGCGATCTCGGCTTGATTGCCGTCACGGTCGGCCTGTACGGGAAGGTGCCGGTGCCGCGGACGCACGGGGATTTCGACCGCAGAACTGCCCGGGCCAATGGGGAACCGGGAGAGATCGACAGGAGGACAACCATGGATAACCCTCACGTTGCCGACGGCGAACTTGACCTCGACGTCACGATCGTCGCTGCTGCACGGCCCGACGCCGCGTTGCTGAGTAGCACCGACGACGGATGCGACACGCGGAAAGACGGGGACTGCTGAGTCGCCGGTGCCCGGTCCCACTACGAGGCCGGCTGGACCGGGCACCGGTTTTCCCTAACGGCACAACGATTTCGTAGGACGGGGGCACAGTCGTGGCGCGCCAGTATCGGCACATTGACGCGGCGCTGCTGCGTGCCAGCACGTATGCCGGCGAGGCGGATTCCGTGCCGTGGCCCGACCTGAGCGTCGGCATCAACGTCGGCAACAACCTCGGCATGGACGGCGACGCGTTGTGCGGATGGCTTGCCCAGGTGTGGTCACAGCCGTCGCTTGCCCAGGCCGTCGCCATCGCCAGCCCAACACTGGCCGCCCGCGTCGAGGCGATGGGGGAGGACCCGCGTCCGAGCCCTGGGCAGGCGCGGCGCATGGTCATGTCAGCTGCCCGGTACCTGGTACGGCTGCGCGGGCGGGCCACACCGTTCGGGACCTTCGCCGGTGTGGCGGCGCTGCGCTTCGGCCACCAGACCTCGGTGCGATGGACCGACGATCACCAGACCCGGACACGAGCCGATGCGGCGTGGCTTGCCGCGGTGGTCACGCTGTTGGAAGCCTGTCCGACACTGTGGCCCCATCTGTCCGTCACGTCGAACACCCTGGCGGTCGTGCGCGGTGACCGCGTGGTGGTACCCGGCGGACCACGCGCTGATGACTCCCACGCCGGGGCGACGGTCGAAGTGTCGGTTCGGCACAGCCGAGCGGTCCAGGTGGTCCTGCGCGCCACACGGTCACCCATCCGCGTCGCCGACCTGATCGACCAGATCGCGGCGGCGTTCCCGACCGCGCCACGTTCTGCGGTCGAAGCCATGCTGCGTGAACTGATCGCCTACGGCGTACTGATCACCTCGCTGCGGCCTCCCTCGATGATCGCCGATGGGCTCGGCCACGTCGTGGATCAGCTGCCCGCAGTGGACGCCATCGGAGCGCCGGAGGTCGCACTGTTGGTCGGCGAGCTCCGTGCGATCCGAACACAACTGCTTGCAGCGGACGCCGCATTGGGTTGGGCCGACGGACGGGCCAGGCACGCGGTCGCCGCGCGGATGCGCGCCGTGCCTGGCGCCGTAGAGCAGCCGTTGATGGTCGATCTGCGGCTGGGCTGCACGACGGCGCTGCCCGCGCAGGTGGCGATCGAAGCCGAGGCCGCGGCCGGCGCGTTGCTCAGGCTGACCCCGCATCCGCACGGTCATCCAGCCTGGCGCGACTTTCACACAAGGTTCCTGGACCGCTATGGCCCCCACGCCGTCGTCGCGGTCACCGACCTCGTCGATCCGACGGCCGGCCTCGGGTTTCCCCGTCACTACGCACAGCCGCCGGACCCTGCCGCCACGGCGTGGTTGCCGCGCCGCGATGAGCGCCTGCTGGCGCTCGCCCAGCAGGCGGCCGTGGATGGCGCGCAGGAAGTCGTCCTCGACGAGGACATGATCGACAGCCTGGCCGCTGGTGACGGCGCCTCGGTGCGGCCGGTTCCGCATATCGACCTGTGCGTGGATGTCCGAGCGCACACGACGTCGGCGCTGACCCAGGGAGCGTTCACACTCGCCGTGACCGGGATCGCCGCGACGGCCATCGCCACCAGCGGTCGATTCCTCGACCTTCTTCCCGACGCCGATCGAGCGCGTATGATCGGGCTCTACCGGCAGCTGCCCGTAGGGGTCGAGGGCGCGATACCCGCTCAACTGTCGTTTCCTGCACATAACTCTCACGCCCAGAACGTGCTGCACGCACCACGAGTGCTGCCCCACCTGATCTCCGTGGCCGAGCATCACGACACGCACGACCGCATCCCGGTCGGTGATCTCGCGGTCACGGCCGACCACCACCGGATGTATCTGGTGTCCCTGTCACGGCGGCGCGTTGTGGAGCCGGTTCTGACCCACGCCGCGGCGCGGCACGCCATGCCCGCACTCGCGCGTGTGCTGTTCGAGATTCCGCGAGCGACGAACGCGGCCGTGTCGGTGTTCGACTGGGGCGCAGCCGACTGCCTGCCGTTCCGGCCCCGGGTCCGCTACGGCCGCAGCATCCTGGCCGCCGCTCGGTGGCGGATATCGCCCGGCCGGTTGCCGGGCCCAGCAGCCTCGCGCAGCGACTGGACAGCATCGCTGGGCGCGCTGCGGGATCGTCTGGGCCTACCGGCCGCGGTGTATGTGGGCACGGGGGATCGCAGACTGCGCTTGAACCTGGACGACCCGCTGGATCTGGCGGTGCTGCGCGAGCACGTGCACAAGCTCGGCGGCGCCTTCACCGTGGCTGAGGCACCCACCGCCGCCGACCACGGCTGGTTCGACGGCCGCCCGCACGAGATCACCATTCCGCTGGCCGCGACCGCACCGCCGGCCCAACCGCCCGCGGTCCTGGCCACCTCGGCGCCGCTGCCGATCGTCGGGGCAGAGCACGGCGCGCTGCCAGGATCACCGGTCCTCAACGCCCAGGTCTACGGGCATCCCGACATCGTCGACACGATCCTCACCCAGCATCTGCCCACCCTGCTCGCAACCTGGGACGAACCACCGATGTGGTGGTTCGCGCGGTACCGGACCCCGACCCCGCAGCTGCGCCTACGCCTGCAGGGCCTACTCGAGTACGGGCAGGCCGCCAACCGCGTCGGGGTGTGGGCGGCCGACCTGCGGCGGCGTGGCCTGGTCGGCGACCTCACGCTGAGCACCTACCGACCGGAAACCGCGCGGTACGGCAGCGGCGCGACGATGGGCGCAGCCGAGGCACTGTTCGCTGCGGACTCCACTGCCGTCCTCATCCAACTCCTCGCCCAGGCGAACACGCGCGCGGTGTCTGCGCGGGCGCTCATCGCAGCCAGCCTGGTGGACCTGGCCTGCGCCATGACCGGAAGCCGGTCGCGGGGCATGCGATGGCTGCTCGAGCACGCCGACCTCACCGGTCACGCACCGATAGGCGACCGCACTGTGGTCCGTGAGGCCGTCGAGTTGGCCGACGTGAACGCGGCTACGCCCGCTTTGTTGACACTGCCCAACGGCGGTCAGATCGCGCACGCCTGGGCCCAGCGGCGCCACGCCGCGACTCAGTATGCAGGGTGTCTTAGCGCCGACAACAGCCACATCACGCCGTCCTCGGTCCTGGTATCGCTGCTGCACATGCACCACGTGCGCGCCCGCGGGATCGACCCCGACGAGGAAGCGCTGTCCCACCGTGTCGCCCGCGCGGTCGCCCTGGCCTGGAAAGCGCGGTCCGCAGCCGCCGAGGAAGAACTGTGACGAGCCTGCACGACGGACGCCGCCTGCACGTCGCTGAGGCGATGTCGGCCCGGATCAGCGATGCGCTGGCATCGCCACCACCGCTACAACCATCCGACGATCGCGGCTTGAGCAGCCGCCGCTGGCGACACCAGTCGTTGTCCAGCGGAGCGGCCGGCATCGCCGTCCTGCACGGTGTCCGCGCCCGCGACGGGCACGGCAGCCAGGAGCGCGTGCACGCGTGGCTGACCCGTGCGACTGCCGAGGATCTCAGCGCCGGCCGAGGCGCCGGCCTGTGGTTCGGCGCGCCCGCGGTCGCCTTCGCCCTCACACTCGCCGTTCCGCAGCGCTACCGCCGGGCGCGGACGCACCTCGACTCCGCGGTCACGGAACTCGGCCACCGACGCGTGGACGCTGCTCATGCGCGGATCAATGCCCGGGCGCGACCGGAACTGTCCGAATTCGATCTGGTCCGTGGCCTCACCGGGCTGGGCGCGCATCTGTTGCACCGTGATCCGCACGGCGAGTTGATGGGCCGGATCCTGGAGTACCTGGTGCATCTCACGTCACCGGTGTGCGCCGATGACGAGGCCGGGCGCCACGCTCCGGGTTGGTGGAGTGCTGAGGCCCCGTCGCGGCGAACGTGTCTCCGGTTCCGTGGCGGGCACGCCAACTTCGGCATGGCCCATGGCATCGCCGGACCGTTGGCCCTGCTGGCCCTCGCGCTGCGCCACGGCATCACCGTCGACGGTCACACCGGCGCCGTCGAAGCGATCTGTGCCTGGTTGGACACCTGGCGCCAGGACTCACCGGCCGGGCCGTCGTGGCCCAAATACATAGGTGGCAGCGAGCTGCTCACCGGCCGGCCGGTCCACACCGGACCAGGGCGGCCATCCTGGTGCTACGGCACTCCCGGCCTGGCACGTGCTCAACAACTGGCCGCTCTGGCGCTGCACGACCACACCCGCCAGCAGGCCGCGGAAGACGCCCTCGCGCGGTGTCTGGCTGACCCGGGTCAACTGGGCAGCATCATCGACCGCAGCCTGTGTCACGGCTGGGCAGGGCTGCTCGTGACCACCTGGTCCGTCGCCAGTGACGCCCGCGCACCGACTGTCGGGCTGCACCTGCCCCCCCTACTCGACAGGCTGCTGGAACACGCCGAGGATCCGCTGTCCGCGGACACGTCGGGACTGATCGACGGCGGCGCCGGCATGGCCCTCGCCCTGCACAGCATCGCCGCTGGAACAACCGGCTGGCAGACCTGCCTGTTGCTGAACTGACCGATTACCAGGAGGAAGAGACACTGTCATGTCCGAGCAGATCACCCCGACCCGGCACATCACCCCGACCCGGTGGCGGCAGGTGGACCTGTGGTGTGAGGACTGGCGCTCCGCCGAACACATGGCCGTGACGGGCCTGCGGCCTCTGGTGACCGAAGCGGAAAGCGACGGATCCATCGCCGGCTGGTGGTTCGTCCGGAAAGGAAAATCGTGGCGGGTACGGTTCCGTTCCACGGAGGACGGGGATGCGAGGGCAACCGAGTTCGTGGGCAGGATGACGGCGGCGCTCGTGGCACAAGGCGCAATCCAGCGCCACGCCGCGCTCATCTATGAACCCGAGATCTATGCCTTCGGCGGATCCGCGGCGACGAACATTGCCCACGCGCTCTTCCACGCTGACAGCCGCCATGTCCTGCGCCACCTGGCCGAGGACCATCCGGATCAGCGTCGCGAACTCGGCCTGATCCTGGGCACCCGGCTCCTGCGTGCTGCCGGACTGGACTGGTACGAGCAGGGCGACGCCTGGGCCCGACTCGCCGCGCACCGGGCACAGGACGTGCAGGTTGTGCCATCGCCGCAACTGGTGGCGGCCGTGCAGCGACTCATCACGGCCGCTGACGATGCCGATGGCAGCCCGCTTCGCGCCGCGCCCGCCTGGCCCGCCTCCTTCGACAGGGCCGGCAACACGCTCACCGAGTTGTATCGCCGGGGTGACCTCACACGCGGAATGCGGGCCGTGCTGGTCCATCATCTGATGTTCGCGTTCAACCGCTTGGGCGTTTCGGCCACACACCAATACCTCCTGGCCACTGCCGCCAGCCAAGTGGTTTTCCACCGCCACGACACATCCACGATCGGGTCGGTAAGCCGCTCGGCCCATCCCCAGACCCCTACAGTAAGAACGGTGACTACCCAGACCATGGACACGACGACCCCCGATCCGCAGGCACTTCGGACGGCTCTCGCCGACCACATCCGTGGCCGTGGCACGTTCCGCACCCCTGAGGTCGAGCGTGCGTTCCGCACCGTGCCGCGGCATCTGTTTCTGCCCGGCGTTGACCCCTCCATCGCATACGCACCCAAACCAGTCGTGACCAAGCGCGCGGACAACGGGACGGCGCTCTCCTCAGCGTCCAGCCCCAATCTCGTGGCCGAGATGCTCGAACAACTCGGCGTCCGGCCTGGTCACCGAATCCTGGAGATCGGCGCGGCGACCGGCATCAACGCCGCCCTGCTGGCGGAGTTGACCGGCGCCATCGGCAACGTCGTCACCATCGAACTTGATGACGACCTGGCCGCCGGCGCCCGCCGCGGACTGGCTGCGGCCGGATACAGGCAGGTCGAGGTGATCTGCGGCGACGGCGCACTGGGACACTCCGACCGAGCACCCTACGACAGGCTCATCATCACCGCGGGGGCATGGGACATCGCGGCCGCCTGGTGGGACCAACTCGCCGTCGGAGGCCGCATCGTCGTGCCACTGCGCCTGCACGGCAGCGGTCTCACCCGAGCCATCGCATTCGACGTCGACCAGCCAGACTCGATGATCAGTGACTCAGCGCTCGTCTGCGGCTTCGTCCCCATGCGCGGCTCGACTGAACACGACGAAGAGTTCGTGCAACTCACCGACGACGTGGTCCTGCACGTCGACGCGCAGGACACACCCGACGAAGCCGTCCTCAGCCGCGCGCTCACCTATGAGGCGCACGCACGGTGGACAGGCATCCAGATCCGCGACGACGAACCGGCCGAGCACCTCGACCTGTGGCTGCTGACCACCGGCAGCGGCAGCTTCGGCCGCCTGTCCGTCGGGCCCGTGGCCCGCAACAGCGGTCTCGTCGATCCCGCACTGCGCTGGGCGGGTGCGACGATATACGAGGGCGTCACCCTGGCCTACCTTGCTATGCGCGACCAGGGTGACGGCGTGAGCGAGCTGGGCGTCGTCGCGCACGGACCCGACAGCGAGAGGCTCGCCGCCCAAGTCGGCGAACTCCTGCACCGCTGGGACCGGGAACGCCCGAGCCAGCCCACCATCCGCGCCCAACACATCGACACACACGATGGCCAAATCTCCTCGCCCAGCCACATCGTTCGACCGCACACCCACGTAACCATCACCTGGTGATCAGAACCCTGCGCTGAACAGTCACACGGAGGAAGTGCGGAGGTCGCAGCTCTCGTTGGACAGCTCACCGTGGACCAACAAGGCGAATTGGGCCCTGCCGGCCCAGACAGTGGCGGTACACCAGCACACGTTGGTGTACCGCCACTGTTGGCGGGGTTGCTTTAGTCCGCGGGACGCGGCGACCGTGTCCAGTGCGTCCGATCGCTGCAGATGTGGGCCACGATCAGCAACCCCCGTGAGCGCGCTGTCGGACCTGACCAAGATTGCGCATTCGTCTGGATGGCTGCTGGCAGCCCTCCGCCCACGTGGTCGTAAGACGTGCGGATGGGTTGTCCTTCGCGATAGGGCGCCTGATGGTCTCCTGTGACCGACGCGCCGCGCGGAAGTTGGCGCTCGCCTGGACTTCCCAGGAACGACGCGAATCGGCGTTAGCCGTGTTCAGGGAACTCGCCATCCAGGCCGAGCACTTTCTTTGCGCGTGGCGTTCGCGTAAGCGCGCGAGACGATCTGATACTGCCGGCGACCAGGCGCCCATCGATCAAAGGCCGTGAGCGGACGTTCGCGGTGCGGTCACGGTGCGGGAGTCCACTGCCACGGCCTGGGGCCGCGCTCACCCCGCAGGCAAGCGACCCGCAGCAGTGCTTCCGTCTGGGCGGCCGGGTTCTCGGCCGCGTGCTGGGCGGTGTAGCAGGTCATGCGCAGTTCGCGGATGTCGCGCAGCAGGGCGAAGCCGGGCCAGTTGGTGACGTCGTAGCCGTAGCCGCGGCCGAATTCGCGGTACTCCCGGGCGCTGATCCAGGCGAAGCTGGTGTAGCGCAGGGTGGTGTTGATCAAGTCCCATTCGGGTGGACCGATCGCGCAGCGTTCCAGGTCCAGCCAGATGAGGCCGTCGGCGGTCGCCGCGAGGTTGCCCACCCAGGCGTCGCCGTGGATCACGCGATGCGGCCGACCGGCGGGCAGCTCTGCGTAGCGACCCTGCAGCGCGCTCAGGTGCCGGTGCAGCCAGGTCCGGTCCTCATCTGGCACTGTGGTAGCGGCCTCGATGCGCTCGGCCAGCCGCACGAACGGCGCCAGCGGTCCGAGGGTGAACCCGGTCGGGACCGGCAACTCGTGCAGCCGGCGCAAGGCGTCGGCGACCTGGGCTGGGGTGGCGTGTTCGTGAGGCGGCAGCTCGTGCCAGAACGTCACCGCTCGCCCGAGCGTGTGGACGGGTTGCGTGATGCCCTCGACGACACGCACGGCGGGCACACCCTGCTCGGCCAGCCAGCGGGCTATCTGGACCTCGCGGGAGGCGGCGGCAAACTGGCCAGGTCGGGCTATGCGGACCACGATGCCGCCGGGCAGGCCGACGATGGCGTTCTCCCCGAGCCGGATCGGCTTGGCGCCACGAAAATCCAGCCCAGCCTGTGCACACGCCTCGGCCAGCACCGTGCTCGTGCCGATGTCCAACTGCCCAGCGGATGGCTCGGTCGGTGGCACGCTCACGGGGCGAGGACCAGGTCGGTGATGCGGCGGCGCAGGGCGATGGCCTCGCGGACCGTCGAGTGGCGGCCAGCGTGGCGGGCCAGTTCGCGTAGGTCCTCGGCGGCGCGGCGGGACCGAATGGCGCCGGCCGCCTCGAGTGCGGCAGTGCCGATCGTGACGGCTTCGAGAGGGTCACCGGTGGCCATCATCAGCGACGCCAGCTTGGTTTGCGAGATCGCCCGAGAGCGGGCGAACGCATTGGTATGCCCGGCGACCGCCGCGGCCAACCGCGTGCCCGCCTCGCCCGCCGCCCGGCCGCGGATCGCCAGATCGAACAGGGCGTGACCGGTGTCGCCGTGGTGCTGCGCAGCGTCGTAGTAGACCATCCACGGCGGATCGTTGGTTGGGTTGGCACGGGCGAACTGGTCGTCGGCGGTGCCGACCGCGATCAATGTCTCGCGGACCCGATTCATCTTGGCCAGGGCGCGTGCATGCGCGGTGTGCAGCATGGCGCGTTCGGTGGCGGTCAGCCGGTCGGCGCGCACCAGCGCATGCTCCGTCAGCGTCAGGCCATCGTCAGGGTGGCCTGTCCAGATCTCGTGCCGGGCCATCGAGGAGAGCACCTTGGCGCGCAGGTGCCAATCGTCGGCCTCTTCAGCGCAGGCAAAGGCGAACCGGAAAGTGTTGCGGGCGTCGGTATGGGCATAGGCGTCGAACGAGTTGAACCCACAGGTGTGGGCGAGGTAGCCCACCGCGCTGTAGAGCTGCCCGCGAAGCCGGGCCGGACAGGTCGCGTCCAACAGGCCAGCCGACCACTGCAGCTGCGCGAGCACAGCCTCGCGTGCGAGACCACCACCGTAACTGTGGTCCCAACCTGCGAACACCCGTGCGGCAGTGCGGATCTGGCCGATCTCCGTAGCGCCGACACGGGCCGGAATCGGGGTCGGTTCAGCGCCCTGCAGCATCGCCGCGACCGGCGCGAGAGCGACCGCACCAACGCCGAGTGCGGCGGTGCGCAGGAACTTTTTGCGATCCACGTCCACCACCTCTACCACCACGCGGCGTTTGTTGGTGAATCCCAACGCGGCGTCGCTGGACACTCCCAAGATCGACCGCAACGCCTCCCGGTAGTCATCGGTCGGCCAGCGGATTACGCCGCGTTCGAGCTTGCCGATGTAGTTAGCGTCCAGATTGACATGGTGGTCGGGGTGATGGTCCTCGACATAGGAGTTGACCAGCTGCGCAAGCTCCGGGCGGGACAGGCATGTACCCGGCTGGGAGGGCGATTCGGTCCGCTCTCGTGCCAGCCGAAGCTGATCATTGGCTGTGACCATCCTGCTGCCTTTCCACAGTTATCTGACCAGCTCATCGTGGCACGGAAAGTGCGCACGCCACTACTCGGCGTGGGATGGGGAGGCTTCCAATCCTCCCCTAAGTATCCCCTTGACATCCCCGGGATCCTCCCTATCGCGCAGGGTCGGGAACGTGCAAGGTCGACGGCATGGCACCTGCACGATCATCCCGACGAGCCGATTCGGCCATTGAGCGGTCGACCAACGGTGCCGTGCCAGCCCCCGGTGGCCCGGCTCAAACCCTCCGAAATCGGTCGGGTCACTGGGTTCCATCCCCGTCGGCATCGCCGGGCTGGACAAGCCCGCCCAGGCCAGCGATGTCCTTGGACTGCAAGGGGGTTGATGCGCGATGACCGCGGCGACCGCGCCTGCGGCGTCGACTGGCCGCCCGGTCCTGACCTTCCCCGTCGGCGACCACACATGCAACCTCTACACGGTGGTCGACCGGTGCTACGTGTGCACCCACGGCCATGTCCTGCGCATCGCCGGACCCCGCTCCAGGAGCAGGCGATGACGCAGGACCTCGACCAGATGCGCACACCACGCCGGAGTGTCCTGCGCCGTGTCGTGCAAGCCCGGATCATGTCCGTCGACGGCGCGCTGCGCCACTACCGTGCCGTTCGGCCGCCGGACGAGCCCACCACTCGACCGTTCGGCCCTGGGCAGGTCGCAGGTCGGCCTACCCACGATCCTGCGAAGGCCAATGGATATGACATCGAGACGAAGGTTTGCGCATGGCCGCCAGTTGCTGGGCCTTATCGCTCGGACGGCTGCTACGGGTTACCGCATCCAGGAGTGCAGATCATCAACTTGGCGGTACCGGAACCTGTTGGCTTCGTTGGATTCTACCGGCACCCGGGCATGGCGTGGGAGACTTCTGGCTAGCTGAGATCGGAGTTGCCAATGCACGGTCGCGCGGGCTTACTAGGCGAACTCGTTGAAGGGCAGTTACGTCGGCTTTGTGCGGTAGTCGGTTTGCCCCCGACAGCACCGTTGGATGGTGTGCGGGCGCTGCTCGATCCAATTGGTGAGCGTGCGCTGCGTGAGCCTGCGCTCTGGCCGACCGACATCTCCGACGATCACACACCGGTCGAGTTTTCCGTGGCGGTCGACGCAGCGGGCCCCCCAACCCTGCGGCTTCTCGCCGAGCGGTTAGCCGGCAGTCCCAGTCGTCAGGCCAACCTACAGGCCGCGCTCAACCTGGTCGACGCGCTCGCGACACGCTTCGACCTGACCCTCGACCGTTTCGAACGGGCGCGGCAGGTCCTACTCGGTGATCGGCTCCGCAGCGACTTCGGTCTGTGGTTTTCGATGGTGTTCCGGCGCGCACAGTCGCCGGATCTGAAGGTGTATTTCAATCCTGACGCGCAGGGAAGGGCGCGTGCGCCCGAACTGGTAGCCGAGGCATTGCGGCGTCTGGGTCTGGAGCGCGCGTACGCCGTCGCGCTGGCGCACGGGGTGCGGCCCGGCCAGCTCAACCGGCTGGACCGGTTCTCCTTTTTCGCGCTGGATTTGCATGCTCGGCCGCAGTCCCGAGTCAAGTTGTACGTGGCACACCGTGACGCCGACGGCGAGACCCTCGTCCGTGCCGCACGGGCTGTCGCCGACATCGATGACACGGGAGTTCGCGACCTACTCCGGCTCACCGGGTGCGCAGGCCGGTTGGCGAAACGACCGGCGATGTCGGGCTACACCTTCCTCGCCGGCGATACCGACCGGCCGAGCACGTCCAGCCTCTATCTGCCGATCCGGGACTACGTCGACGACGATGCGCAGGCACGCCGAAGAGTGCTCGCTGTCCTGGACCATTTCGGGCTCGACACGGCGGTGATCGACGAGGCGATCGATGCTGTGGCAAGGCGGCCGCTCCGGGCGGGTGTGGGGTTGATCGCTCACGTTTCGGTGAAGTTGACCGCTCACGGTGCGCCCGGAGCGACCGTCTACCTTTCCTCCGAGGCTTACCGGGCTTCGTTGCCACGCCGCCCTATGCGGATACCCGCGCAGCTGGGAAGATGAGCCATGCCTCCGTTCGAGCCGTATCGCATCAGTGTCGTCGAGCCGATCCCGATCCTGACCGAAGCGCAACGGGCGGAAGCGTTGGCCGAGGTCGACTACAACGTCTTCAGCCTGCGGTCCGAGAAGGTGACCATCGACCTGTTGTCCGATTCCGGCACGGGTGCGGTGTCCGTGCAGCAGCGCGCCGCTGCCTCCCTCGCTGACGAGTCCTACGCGGGATCCCGTTCGTGGTACCGCTTCGTCGATGCTGTGCAGGAACTGACCCACTACCCGCACGTGCTGCCCGTGCACCAGGGCAGGGGCGCCGAACGGATCCTGTTCTCGGCCTTGCTGCGCCCCGGCCAGATCTGCCTGTCCAACACGCACTTCGACACCACACGGGGCAACGTGGAGCGCGTCGGCTGCGAAGCACGTGACCTGCCCTGTCCCGAGGCGGCCGACCTGGACAGCCTGGAGCCGTTCAAGGGCAACATCGATCTGGCCGGCCTGGAAGAGTTGCTGTCGGGGCCGGACGGGGCGCGGGTCGGTCTCGTGCTACTGACGATCACGAACAACGGGGGCGGCGGTCAACCCGTCTCCATGTCCAACATCAGGGCCACCGGTGACCTGTGTCGCCGGCATGGTGTGTCGTTCTTTCTTGACGCGGCGCGATTTGCGGAAAACGCGTGGCTGGTCATACAACGCGAGTCCGGCTACGCCGACCGCACCCCGCAGGAGGTGGCCACCGAAGCGTTCCAGCTGGCGGATGGCTGCGTGGCCAGTCTGAAGAAGGACGGTCTGTCGGCCGAAGGCGCGATCATCGGGCTGCGCGACCCGGACCTGGCCCAGCGCTGCGAGGAAGACTTGATTCTCACCGAGGGGTTCACAACCTACGGTGGCTTGGCCGGGCATGAACTGGAATGTCTGGCACAGGGCCTACGTGAAGTTGTGCAGCCCGATTACCTGAGGTCCCGCGCCAACGCCACCGCGCAGCTGGCCGAAATGATCAACAAGGCGGGCGTGAGCACGGTCGCGCCCACCGGGATCCACGCCGTGTACCTCGACGCGGGCCGGCTGTTGTCGCACCTGCCACCCGGCCGGTTCCCGGGCCACGCGTTGGCGTGTCAGCTGTACCTGGATGGCGGGATCCGGTGTAGTGAACTGGGGTCGCTGTATCTGGCGCAACTGAATGAACAACATGAGGTGATCGTCCCCGCACCGGCGGAACTCGTTCGGCTGGCAATCCCGCGGCGTGTCTACACGGCGAGCCACCTGGCGTACGTGGCGGACGTCGTCGCGTGCATCGCCCAGCACCCCGAACGCGTGCCGGGGTATCGCATCACGCACGCGCCAAAAGTATTGAGGCACTTCAAGGTGCGGCTGAAGCAGCTGACCTGAAAACCTGGCTGGTCCGTCATCCGTCGCTGGTCGCGGCGGCCTTGAGCTGCGAGATCACCAGGTTGGCCAGGGTGATCAGTGCGACCTTGGCCTCTTCGGTTCGGCGCACGTCGCATCGCACGATCGGGACAGACGCGTCCAGCTGCAGCGCATCGCGGACGTCGGTGACGCTGTAAAGGCACTCGCCATCGAACAGGTTGACCGCCACGACAAAAGGGATACGTCGGTTCTCAAAGAAGTCGATGGCGGCGAAACCCTTGTCCAGCCGCCGTGTGTCGACCAGCACGATCGCGCCCAGCGCGCCTCGGGCCAGCTCATCCCACATGAACCAGAATCTGTCCTGTCCTGGGGTGCCGAACAGGTACAGGACGTGCTCCGGGTCTATCGTGATCCGACCGAAGTCCAGCGCGACGGTAGTGCACCACTTATCCTCGATGCCAAACAGGTCGTCGACGCCGACGCTGGCGTCGGTGAGCACCTCCTCAGTGCGCAGAGGCGGGACTTCGCTCACCGCGCCGACCAGCGTGGTCTTACCGCTGCCGAAGCCGCCGGCTACCACCAACTTGAGCGGCTGAGGGATCACACGCACCGTCCTTTGGACTACAGCTGTCGCAAGTGCTTGAGAATCTTCTCCATCAGCTCGAGGTTCGCGGGCGACGTGTCCTGCACGCGTGATCCCGCCTCGAGCGCCCCGCAGTCGATCAGATCTTCCAGCAGGATTTTGGCTGGCAGCAACGGCATGTCCATTGCGGACGCCACCTCGGCCACCGCTCTCGGCTGTTCACACAGCTCGATGATCGCATCGTGCTCCGGCTCGAGGCCCGCCCGGTCATAGAACTTCCTGGATTGGATGACCTGCGTGGCGATATCCAGTGCGCTGTAGGTGGTGCTGGTGCGCCCGCCGGCAAGCGAGTAAGGACGCACCAACCGATCGGTCGCCGCGTCTGAACCCCTCTCCTGCCCGGGCACCGGGCTACGCCCTCAGGCCGTCCGGCGCGGTGACTGCCGTGCCGCGCGTTTCGACGCCCAGATGTTCGCCCACTCGCTGCACCATGCGGTTCATGTCGTAGGCAATCTGGCCGAGTTCGGCCTTCGGCTCGGTCAGCACCACCAGGCAGGCGTTTGACCCTGCCGCGGTCACCACGAGGTAGCCCAGGTCGAACTCGACGAACAGCTGACGGACCGCGCCCTGGGCGAAGTGCAGACCTGCATGTTTGGCGAGACTTTGCATCCCGCTGGTGATCGCGGCAAGTTGGTCGGCGTCGTCGCGGGCCAGCTCCGCGGCCCGGAGGACGGTCATGCCGTCGGTGGACACCACTGCCGCGTGGCGTATGTCGGCGGCCTGCTTGACCATGTCGTCGAGCAACCAGTCAACGGTCGCGTCCGCAGTGGCACCGTCTGTCATCCGTCCTCGCCTGCCCTCGTCCTCGGAAAAACTTCGTGGTTTGCCCCGGCGCTGCGCCCGGCGACCGAACCGCGTTGGAATGCCGACAGCTGACTGCCCACTGGAGCCATGGATCCGCTTGCGTCACGCTCACTGCCGATCCGCTGCTCACCCGCTGGCTGCTCCCTGAGCGAGTCGTGCAGTTGCGTACCGGGTGATCGCCGCGGCAGTGCAGGCAACGTGCCCGATGCCTGCTCATTCGCCTCGTGGGCGGTGGGCCACCGAGGGGTGCCGCTGGGCGCCACCACGTCGGGCCCCGACGGCGCGTGAGCCGGGTCCCGGCGTTGGCTCTCAGCCGGGGGCCAGTTCCGCCCGCTGGTCCCGCCGTCCGCGAGGGCTATCGGCGATGCCGGGCCGGCTTGCGTCGTGCTGCCGTGTGGATTCCTGCCGGTCTGGATTCCCGGCTGCCGGCGTGGCAGCGCATCGGCTGCGGTAGGGGAGCCCACCGCGGCCGCCTCCGGCGTGTCGATGGGCGGCATCTGGCTGGTCGCCTCGGGGTCGGCGTCGGTCGGCGGCTCGTGCAAGTCACTTGGTGCCGCCGCGGGGAGGGCGCGGGCGCCCCAGTGAGCTCCGCCCACGCCCTTGATCGCCGCCCCGTCGGGGAGCGCGCTGGTACCGGCTAGCAGCTTGTTGGGGACGAGGACTACCGCCTGGACGCCACCGTAGGGAGAGTCCTGCAGCTGAACCCTGAATCTGAACCGCCTGATCAACGAGGCGATCACCCAGAATCCCAGCTGGGACCCGTCACCGATGGCCGTCACGTCCTCCTCGGGCGGGTTGGCCAACATCTCGTTCACTTGTTGCATGCGTTCGGGGTTGATGCCGACGCCGCAGTCATCGACTTCGATGATGATGCCGCTCGGCACTTGCCTGCTGCTGACTCGCACCTCGTGGGACCGGGAGAAGGTTGCCGCGTTGTCCAGCAACTCCGCGAGCAGGTGAATCACGACCTTCACGGCGTCCCGGGCGATGGCGACATCGGGCACCGCCGTCAACTTCACACGGCGGTAGTCGCTAGTCTCGGAGATGGCAGAGCGCAGAATCGCCAGTATCCGGATTGGCCCAGGCAGATGCTGGTGCAGACTGCCGCCGGACAAGATGATCAGGTTCTCAGCGCCGCGGCGGGCGCGGGTCGCTTCGTGGTCCAGATCGTACAGCCGCTTGAGTGACTCGGGATCCTGCTCGGAGTGCTCCAGCTTGTCCAGCAAGGCGAGCAGTTGGGACAGTGGACGCAGGTTGCGCCGCGCGATCCCCTGAAACGCGACGCGGAACGCGTTTCGGGACTGCGCTTCGCCAGCAGCGGACGTAGCGGCCTGGCGAAGCACGTCATTAATGGCTACGGCAACCTGATCGATCTCATCGCCCTCAATGGCCTCGCCGTCTCCGTTACCCGCGCCGTAGCGCAGTTTCCCCAGCTCGTCCTCGATGTCCACCGCTTCGCCCGCGCGCAACCGCTCGACGATGGCGGGCAGCTGTGTGCCGACCAGGTCCTGGGCATCCTGGCGCAAATGGCCCAACCGGGTCACCAGTGCGCTGTCCACCAACTGCGTGGACTGCCGCCGAGCCCACCAGATCGAGCCGACGACCACCACCAGCGCGGCCGCCAATACGATGCCCAGTTCGATCAGCTGGTGGTTGCCGTCGGACAAGGCTTGCGCCGAGACTTGGTCGGCCTGGGTGATCGTCATGTCGGTCAGCGCGGTGTTGACCCTGCCGGTCAGGCTCTGCCAGGACACAGCAGTGACGGGCAGATCGGGCGGCACTCCGCCCGACCACGGACCGCGCACGATGATCGCGTCCTCTGCGGCGACCAAGCCGCGCCACGCTGCGGTGCCGGTGAGCGTGCGGTAACTGATTTGGACATCGGGCCGCAGGTCCGGCGCGGTCGTGCTGAGCAGAGCGTGGTAGGCCCCGACCAGGTTGGCGAACTCGAGGTAGTCGGCCTCGTCGAGTCTGCCCGCAGCCAGGGCACCTGAGATCAACGAGCCCGCTCGGGCGGCTAAGTCAGTGATGTGGAACACGGCGGTGGCAGCGATCGCTCCGGGCACGACGGAGGCGTCTGGAACAACCCGGGCCTGATCGCCGAACAGATCGGTCGCCGCGTCCAGCAGTTGGCCATAGAACGTCGCGACCTCCGACGTTGTGGCAATCCCGGCGTCGACGCGGCCGCGGACGTCGGGCAGTTGGTCAATGTAGCCGACCAGCGTGTCCATCCTGGTCACGATCGACTGCGGTGCATGTGCCAACGCGTCACCAGCGGCCGCCCGCATCGCGGACAGCCCCCGGTCGGTCTGCTTCTGCTGCGACAGCAAGCGCTGGAGGCCGCTCTGCCGGTTGGCCAGGTACGCCTGGCTCAGCTGACTTTCCGTCTCTACGGACGACAACCCGGTGACAGCCGGGATCGAAACCTCCCGCACACTGCTGGCCACCTTCTGGTCGTAGAAGCCAGTGCCGCCCAGATACAGAAACGCCAAAACCCATAGCAGGATCAACGCAGTGTCGGGGATGAGCGCGACCCGGATGACCCGCCTCTTGATCGACACGACCTGGTTGGGACGGAGCAACTTCCAGCGCGACCGGGGCTGATCGGAGGCGTGTTTCGTCACGATGCTCCACTAGTGAACTGCGATCGGATGTGCAGGATGAGACCAACTCGGTCACCGCGGTATGGAATCTCACGACCTGAAGCGAGATCAGATCTTGGACGGTTGGGCGAGTTGTTCCGGCAGCGAAACAGGTTCACGGCGAGAGGAGGCAACCTCGGACCCGCAGCGTCGGCAGCATCAGTGCGCCACCCGGACTGGATGCCATTGGCCAACTTCCATAGGGACCGAGCCCTGACGCCCTGATAGCAGTCGTACAAGTCGTGCGCCCTGGGCTGCGCGAGCGCGAAGCCTCGCGTCCGTCTGGCCAGGGTGTGGAAGTTCGCACGGGTCACTTGCGGTGTCATCAACGCCATCACGCGTGCGGCCTTCAGATTGGTGATCACGTCAGCTGCCGCTGTCGCCGCGGTCTGGCACCCAAGATCCGGCTCCAGGGGGTCGCTGTATTCAATGAAGAACGTCAGGCGGGCGTTAACTCCGACGTTCAGCAGGCAGTCGCCAGCCGCTCGCTCATCGCTGGTTGGATCCGCGTACACGCCCGGATATCCACCGAGAGTCGTCGAGATCCAGTAGGCGAAAGAGGACTGGTTGCTGTACAGATCGCCGAGCCCGCGCTTGTTGATGGTTTCCCAGTTGATGTTCAGGATGCCGTCGCTCTCGCCTGCCCACGTGCAGCCGCTTCCGAGAGTGTCCTTGTCGGTTTTCGCCATCGCACTGCCGATGCCGATGTTGCGAACGTTGGCCATGGTCAGAGATGTGCATGGGGAGCCAACCATGGCGGTCGGATCCAATGGCTTCTGGACTTTGGGTGCTTGTCCTGATGACGGGACTTTGTGCGCTTGTGGTGGTGCCTGGCGATGATCTGCCACCGACGGCGTCGCTGTACCGGAGGCGCTGGTGGCGCATCCAGTTGGCGGCGCGACCGCTACGACAAGTCCGATCAGAATCGGACCCCAACTTGGTCGCAGGCTGATCACCCGCGACGTGACCGCCGCCCGCGCGTCGTCGCTCGTCGACACCGTCATGCCGTCGCCTTCAGATTGGCGATCACGTCCGCCGCCGCCGAGGCCGCCAGCGGACAACCCTTCGCGGGCTCGAGCGGCCGCTCGTACTGAACGAAGAAGAGCAGATGATCGTTGGCCCCGACGTTCAGCACACATTCGCCGTGTGGTCGTTGATCACCCAACGGATCGCCATACACGGCTGGATAGCCGGCAACGGAGGTCGGTTGCCAGTATCCGTAAATCGACTGTTGTGCGTACAGGTCAGACAGTCCGTTGCTGTCGGCGGAGATCCAGGACACTCCCACGCTGCCACCGGAATCACCCGTCCAGGTGCAACGGGTACCAGCAGTTGCGCTGTGGGCAACGCTTATCGGCCGGGTGACGTCCAGAGTTACAAGTTCGGTCGTGGTTAGTGAGGTGCACGGTGCGGACACCATGGCGGACGGGTCGAGAGGCCGGACAACCTTCGGTGCGTGCGGTATCGCCAGTTGCCTGACGGCCGGACGCCCGCTTGTAGTGCGCGTGGCTATACCGGTGGTGGTAGTGGCGCATCCAGTCAGTGCGGCAGCGACGACCAGACAGAGTGCGATGGCACCGATAGCTGATCGCACGCCCGTCGGTCGTTGGTCGACCGAAGTGGCCGGCTCTAGGCCAGGATCGTTCCGCACACTGCTTTCTGCGACTTCCTGTTCGTGCAAGTGGTTCGGGCTGCAGGGCGATGACATGGTGCCCTCACCCTCGCAGCACTGGCAGATGCCCTTCCACCAGCAGCTGGCACAACACCAACCGTTGCACCAAACGCACAAAAGCCTGCCGCGACACCAACAACAGGTGTAGCGCACGTTCGTCTCCAGGTTGTGTTCACGGTTGCCAACGACTCGTGGCGGGATGCATATCGGATCGGGACATTGATCGCGTATGGCAGCTTCTCGTCCAGTAGCGGTCGAAAAGAGGGCTATCTCTACTTGGGACACGATTGGCACCGATATCGCGTCGGTTGGCCACGGGGAGACGGGCCGATTGCGACCGGTAGTTCGCCGGAGTCGAACACCCGACCGCAGCCAGCACACGCCTTGCCCAAGTACACGCAATAATGCTTCCAGCTGCATGGGGCGGCTACCTGGCTCAGGCTCGCAGGAGCGTCATTAAGCCGGGCAGCGTGGTCATGGTTAGGCTCGGAGATCATCAAGGCGGATGACTGCAGCGGCTTCATGGGGCTACCGCCACGGCTGCATAGACGCATGCTGATTTCGGGTCGCTCATGCTGGAGTCATCAGCATTCGGGCGCCAGAGTGGGGCATGGACGACACCCGGTTCTTTCAAGTCCCAGCCATCGAGGAGCGCCACCAGTTCTGGGTGACTGCGCAGGACAACCGGGCAACCCGCGTCCGCGTATGCCTGCGCCACTCGCAGCATTTCTGGCTCGCGCCCGTCCGCAGTGTCGTGGCTGATAACCAGGACACTGCCGCGCGCAACCGCCTGCCGATACTGGTCGAGCAGGCGAGCCGGATTGTCAGAATTGGGTATGAAGTGCAGCAAGAGGCCCATGACGAGCACCACAGGCGCGGAGAGGTCCAAAAGAGCAGTCGCCACAGGATCACCCAGCAGTTGGTCCACATCGCGCACGTCGGCCCTCACCACCCCGATGCGTGGGTCGCCGCCCGCACTCGCCCGCAACGCTTCAATCGCGACCGCCTCGTGATCGGCATAAAGAACGCGAACCGTGGAATTGAGGCGATGAGCGGCTAGATGAGTAGAGCCACTCGACGGAATACCCGCGCCGATATCGATAATCTGAGTGATGCCGCATCCGACGGCGTATTCTACGGCGCGTGTAAGAAATCGGCGGTTCGCGATAGCCAGCTCCCCAACATCCGGCAATATCGACTGAATGGACGCGGCAAACAGGCGGTCTGTCGCAAAGTTCTTACCACCACCGAGGTATGCGTCGTAGACGCGCGATGCGCTCGGAGAAGTCATATCGCCGTCGTGCGTCCAGCGCGGGTTATCCTCAAGGTCGTCACTCAACTAATACTCCCAGCAATTTTGAGAGCGCGCTCATCAGATCCCGCTGTCGAATCGGAGTTCCGTCGCGGTCGTGGTTGATGGCTACGTTCTCGGAGGGCATCAACACCGGTCGCATGCAGACGGCCGGCAGGTCACCCGGATCAGAGGCAACGCCAGCGTCGTCGAGCAGCCGTACCAGGCGAGGTCGCCGGTCCAGCTGAATCCATTCGGTGCGATGCGCGATGAGGCAACGACGCACTTGTGGTCCTCGGTTCCACCTGGCCGTCGTGGTGGTCGTGATGCAACTAGATTTCGGGCGTCCCACCGGGACGTAGTGAGCGCAAACCAGCGTTAGCGATTGCGACCGGCCAAAGTGGATGTGCACTTGGAAAGCCCCGGGCACGATGAGGGTAGAAACACCCTGTCTCCGCCCGCCGCACCCGGGGTGCCGGCTGATCGCCCTACGGCGGCGTCCTACGTGTCGGCGGAGGGTGGACGGCAGGGCGCCGGGTTCGGAACGATCATCGGTCGACACGTGAGGGACATTAGGAGCCGTAGTGGCCCGGACGTTTACAATCTGTTAACCGGTACCGCCGATTCGCCCTTTCAGGCTATCGAGTTCCCACACCCTCATCCTGGCGCGGTTGTCCAGCTCGGCCACGAGTTCCCGCGCGAGCGGGTCGTGGCGGATCCGCTGGGGTGCGATCCGGTCGGCCAGGTCCAGGTGCCGCAGCGCCGAGGTATCCCGGTCGCCGCCCGCCTGCGCCCACGCCCTGGCGAGGTCGAAGTGCAGGGCGCTCCGCCGGTCTCTGGTAGTCAGGCCGGTGTCGTAGCCGGGTTCGCGCTCGATCTGCTCAGCCGCCGCCGGCCCACGCTCAAGCTCGACGGCGGTCGACAGTGACCACGCCCGAACGTTCGCCGGGCCGAAGCTGAACCACAGCGAGTTGCATTCGCCGGTCCGGTCGGCCAGTTCGCGGGCCGCGCCAAGGTGATCGTCGACGTCCTGACCGCGGCCGTCCTTCGCCGCCATCTGCGCCGAGGACAGATGCAGCATGCCGGCGGCCTCGGCGGCCGCGGTGTCGTCTGCGGTGGGGTCGGCGTCCTGCACTACGGCCAGCGACGTCGAGGCGACGCGCTGGGCTCGGCGTCGCGCGCCCAGGCGGGACAGCGCGCTGGTGCTTGTCATCGAAGCGAACCCGATCAGCGCGGGGTTGCCGAGCCGACGGGCGGCATCCTCGGCACGACGTGCGGCGTGCACCGCGAGGTCGAAGTTGCCCAACGACCGGGCGGTGCCGGAGGCGACGAAGCACGCCTCGACGAGCGCGGCGAGCGCGGTGCGACGGGTATCGGTGTCGCTGCTGGCGGCGTGGACGTGCAGCTCGGCTAGCAGCGTGCCGAGATCGGCGCCGGCCGCCGCGAACCGACTGTTCGCGGTGTCCTCGTTCGCGCGGGACGCCCAACGGGCCAGCTCGGCGACTTCGCGTGCTGGCACGTCGACCGGCTCGTCGAGGTCAGCGTCATAGAGGGCAACCGAGATCGCAGGCAGCGTGCCCAGCGCCGCGGCCGAGTCCCGATCGGCGGGCAGATAGGGCTGTCCAGTCAGATCTGTTACTGCGCAACCAAGTGCGCGCGCCAGGTCCTCGATCAAGCCGCGCCGCTCGAACCTGCGCTGGCCGTTCTCCAGCATGGACAGGTACGGCTTGCTCATGCCTGCCAGACCGGCAGCGGCCTCCAGGCTCAAGCCGCGTCGCCGGCGGATCGCTCGGACGCGACGTCCGATCTCCGCAGGCGGCAGCTCTGGCTGCGCCATCAACACCACACCTCACCGAGTAGCCACCTCACGCCCCCGACCCGTCGGTCGGGGACCACCCGTAGGTGCCTCGGTGAGGAGGGCTGACTGCCAGGGTAGCTCGGTCAGTGGCTGCATCCAGCCAGATAGTCGGCGATCAGCGCGTCGAGCACCCAGTGGTCGTGCTCACGTGTGGCGGTCCTGGACATCACCCAGGGAGTGATCAACCTCGACGCGGACCAGGTCAGCCCGCCGGACATCACCATGATCAAGTCCTGCGACTTCCGGTAGCGACGCCCGTTCCACAGTATATAAAAGGAGATGTACGCACGCTGCTTGGCGGGATCGACCAAACGTTGCGCACTGGCCCGAGCCCCGGCGACCTTGCCTGCACTCCTGCGCGCGTTGAGACAAGGAACAAGGCGTCCGGCACCTTGGGACGCGTCAGTGCAGAACAGAACCACGAGCACCAAACCGAGCTCAACATCAGTTGCGGTTCGCTGAGAAACGTCAGTTAATTACTGACCGTTGCTAGATACTAGGCCATTAGTGTGTAATATGGCCTCGGCAACATCAGTTTGGTGACAGAGCGTCAGTTCGAGGCTTAGGGTGCAAATACCGGTTCGAAGGGTCCACATCAGACCGTGTGATCGACACCGGGCGCGGAACCGGGCTACGGGCCGGAGCGCGCCGGCAGAAGTCCCGTCGGTAGCGGACCAGGGCCAGGACCGTCACCGAGTACCGCGGATCGGCGTCGAACGTCGAACGGACGTCGGCCGCCGAGGGTTCAACTCAAGGGGGTCACAAGGTGAGCGCCGACATCCACCACGTCACCGCGGCCGCTGATTCGCACCGGCAGGAGTGCATCGTCGCGCCCTCGGTGCGGCTCGCATCCCAGATCGGTGAGCTCGTACGCGCGAGCAGCACTGGCCGCGAACCAGTGCCACCCCCGCTGCAAACTCTCGTTGATCCGCCCTGCCGGACTATGTCTGATGTAGTCAGTCCCTCGGTGCGTTGGCCTGGTTCGACTCGACTCGTGTGTTCTCCTCTGTGCTGTGAGCGAACCCGCCCGGATTCACCTTGGGTGAGTGCACGAAACGCGCGGCCCTTGCGCGCGCCGACGTCGTCGTGGGGCACCGGACAGGTCGCAGCTGCCGTGCGTGGTGGGTTTCCCAGCGCCCGCCGGTCGCGCTGCGGCCGAGCTGGTCCCGTCGTCGAGTGCTGCGGGGTGGGCCCGTGGACCCTGATGGCGGGACCAGCACCCAGACATCGCCGCCGCCGCTGATCCGTTCACCGGCAGGGCCATCGGGTTGACCACCGCTGCCGGATTCGTCGAGGAGTCCATCGGCGGTACCTCGGAGGCCATGCCAGCTGATCAGGTCGGTTCCTCGGCGATCACCGATGTTACCGCCGGCAGGCGGGGTGTGCACCCACCCCGTTCGCGCCGGTACAGGGCGCCTCGGCGCAGGGCTCGTTCCTTGTCGATCTGGGCGCCCACCAGCAGGCGCTGATCTCGGCTCCCGGTTGGGACCCCGAAACCGGCGTCGGCACCCCCAACGCAGGCTTCGCCGCCGCCCTCGCGGCGGCTGCCGTGGGCTGACCCGACAGCCCGCCCCGGGGATGGGTGCGGGCGGTATTGGCAGCCGCCCGCACCCACCCGGAGCGCCACCACAGACCGACACGCGCAGCACTTGGCCTTCGACTTCCCGATTTGCGCGTCACCCGCACCACGCTGGCGACCGGGGATACCAGCGATGGCGTGGTCACTCTGCAACGTGAATCGGGCGACGGACGGTCTGCGGACTGTTCGACGACACCCAGCCCTCCAGCTCCGAACCCGGCAACGATCCCACCGATGATTCGGGCACCGATGCCGGGCCAGGTCACCAGAGCAACGGCACGTATGCAGAACCGGGCGACAACCCAGGCGCCCCGGCACCTTCCGAGCCAGCGTCCGCCGCGCGGCCCATCAGCCTGCCCGTCGCCGTGATCAGGCTCATCGTGTAGCAACCAGAGCAGCATCATTCCCTTGGAACGCCACGGCTGGGCTGACTATTCTTTCCGCGCGGCGGCGTGAGAGTACTCGGGGCGGCTGCGATCCGCACCTACGTAGCCCGGATTTACGGGTGAACTACGGGTGTCACCGGATACCGCGAAGGCGGCGGGCGGCGGAAACTGAAATCGTCCCCGGAAGTTTGATAGGGGGGCCGCGGTCACCGTCGCGTTACTGTCACATTTCTGCACACTTGGTGCGGCGTGGTGGTGAAAGGGGCGCGGAACGCAACCGGCGGCGCGCCAAGGGGACTGGGGTCTGTGCGCAGACAGGCGTGGGCGACGTCGGACAGTCTGGCACAGACCCCATACCCTGGCGCCTAGACCCTCGTCGTCTGGGCCACACGGTTCGTCTTCGGCATCGCGGTGGCGTCATGCGTGCCCCGTGATAGGGCTGCACGCCAGGATGGTCACCCCAGGCACCAGATGAGTGCTCTCGTGTTGTCCTCGCCGACCGGCGAGCGCCCGGGCAGCCGTACCGGTCGGACACCGCGTATGGGCGGGCCGCGCGAGGCGCTCAGATCCGACTGCCCTCGAGGTGCATGACCCACGTGCCGATCAGCGTGCGGTTGCGCACGCCGAGCTTTCTGAGGATGTTGCCGACATGGGTTTCCGCGGTCCGTTCGCTGATGCCCAGCTTGTCCGCAATCTGCGGGTTGGACAGACCCTCGGAGACCGCCCGAGCGACCTGCAGTTCCCGCGCCGTCAGCGGCGGGGCCGCGACGGCGGGCGGTATGGGGCGGCGTGCGGCGGATCGTGGCGGCCGCTGACCCAGGGCCAGATGCACGATCCGCGCCCGATCCAGTTGGGCGCCCCGGTTGTAGGCGCCGACGAACGCCGCGGGAGTCATCCTGGTGCGCAGTTGGGCTTCGGCGGCGTCGCGCATGAGTGCGAAGGGCCGTTGGCCGTCGAACATCGTGGGGCTGCCGGTGATTTCGCGAAGCTGGTCGGCGGCGCCTCGCAGGAGGGCGGCGTACTCCGGTTCGGCGGATTCGGCGGCCCACCAGCACAGCGCTTCGACGGTCCACAGCGGGCCCCATCCGTCCCCGATGCGCTCCTGCGCATGCAGGGCCCCGCGCAGCAGTCGCCCTGCGCGGGTCTTGTTTCCAAACCGCAACTCAGCCAGCCCTTCCAGCCAGCGGGCCCATGACATCGCCCAGGGCGCCTCACGCGTGGCCGCCTCGGCCGCCACGCGCTGCACCAGCGGCTGCGCTGTGGCGTGGTCGGTGAGGAACACGGCGGTCGTGGCGGCGAACAGGTCGGCCATGTGGGCCTCGCCCGCCGCGTCGAAACGCAACAATTCCTCGCGGGCGCGCAGCAGGGTGTCCAGCGCATCGGTACTGGCGCTGCGCAGTAGTTGGCGCACGCCCTCGACGAAATCCACTGCTGCCGCGCCAACGCCGTCGGGGTGGCGGGGGAGTAGCGCCAGGTAACGCTGGCGGAGGCGGTCGGCGTCGTCGTGCTCGCCTTGGCACTCGGCCAGGAAGGCCGACGTGGCCCACGCCTGCATGCGGAGTTCATCGGTCGAGGCGCCGGGGGCGTGCTCGGCGGCCCATTCCAGCCACCTGCGGCCCTCGCCCGTGGCGTAGGTGAAACACCAGTAGCGGACCCGGGCCAGGGCCAAGGCGGTGGTCAGCACGGCGGTGTGCCCGGCCGGGTCGTCACCAGTGGGGGTCGTGGCGGCCGCGCGGATGTTGGGCAGCTCGCGGCGCAGCGTGTCCAGCAGGTCGACCTCGCGGGGGGAGAACCAGGTGGCGGCCGCGTCGGCGACCATGTCCTGGTAGTAGCGCACGTAGCGGCGGCGCACCTCGGGTGCGTCGTCCTGAGCCTGCAGCTGTTCGTGGCCGAACTGGCGCAGTGTCTCGATCAACGCATACCGCGCCTGGGTGTCGCCGCGCTGCACGGTCAGGATGGACTGGCGCACCAGGCCTTCCACCACGTCGAGCACGTCGTCGGCGGCGATACCCTCGCCGGTGCAGACGGCCTCGGCGGCGGCGAGGTTGAAACTGCCGGCGAATGCGGCCAGCCGCGACCAGGCACGGCGTTCAGCTGGCGAGCACAACTCGTAACTCCACTCCACCGCGGCGCGCAGGGTCTGGTGGTGGACAGGCAGCGCCTGCGGATCCCCGCCGGTCAGCAATCGGAACCGGTCGTCTAGGCGCGCCAGGATCTGGGGAACGGCGAGGGTTTTCAGCCGCACCGCGGCCAGCTCCAGGGCCAGTGGGATGCCATCCAGCCGCCGGCAGAGCTGGACCAGGCTGGGCAGCATGTCGTCCGTGACGGTGACCCCGACCGACCGGGCCCGGTCGGTGATCAGCTGGATCGCCGGGTAGTGCGAGACAGGTGTGTGGTCGTCGGTGTCGGCGGGCGGCGCGCTCAACGGCGGCACCCGGAACAGTTGTTCGCCGGCCACGTTGAGGTGCGTGCGGCTGGTGGCCACCACGTGCAGGTCGTCCAGCTGCGGCAACAGGCGTCCCACCAGCGCTCCGACCGACTCCACCAGGTGCTCGCAGTTGTCCAGGACCAGCAATGCGCGTCGGCCCCACAAGAAGCTGACCAGCGCGTCGTACGGCTGTTCGAGGGAGCGGATGCTGACCGCCTCGGCGACGGTGCGGTCTAGCTGGCCCGGTTCGCGCAGCGCAGCGAGCGACACCAGGTACACCGCGTCGAAGCTGCGGCGCATCTCGGCGGCCAGATGCAGCGCCAGGCGGGTCTTACCTACGCCACCGATGCCGGTCAGCGTCAGCAACCGGGTGGTGGCCAGTTCCCGCTTGGTTGCGATCAGTTCGGCTCGGCGACCGACGAACGTGGTCACCTCGGCAGGCAACCGTCCTGCCGCGGGTTGCGAATCCTGCTTCTGATGGGTGGGCACCATCGCACACTCTTGCCGATCCGCGGGGGCGGAGCACTTCCGTTCCCGCTTGCTCGCAGGGGCTTCCCGGTATGGACCACGCGGCCACTGCACCATGGTCGGACCATCTTGGACAGTCGCGCCACTGGGCGCATCGGGCTGCGCGTCTCCAAGGTCGTGTCGGTCGTGCGGCGTTCACGCTGGACGGTGCCACGTTAGTAACCGAAAGTAATGATTGCAACCACTACCACTAGTCCATTCGAGTGATAACGTAACAGCAGTTAAGCCGAATGCTGGCGCTACCGTCAGCGACGATGTAGACCTGAAACGCCCCCAGAAGGGGGAGGCGCGGTAACGGTAAGTAGTCATTCGGTCGTCTTCGGCGGGATCTCCGGACTCGACCAGGCCACGCGGACGACGGCGACCCTTTCGTTGATCTGATCATCTCGATCACGGAGGGTCATCACCCGGAAGGAGGTGCGCGAGTGGATCAGGGGGTGCACTCGCGAGGACAACACCTCGCCGCCGCGGCCATGACCATCCCGGGCCCGCACAACGGGGGCACGATCTGGACGGGCCCGGCAAGGAGGCCTCCGCCGGTTTGCCGTGACCGGTTCCACGCCAGGCCCGTCCAGAGCCTCCACGGCCGCACCGGATAGGGACGGCCACCAGCACGAATCGCCGGTCGCTGACCGGCCAACCATGGGGAACAACGACCGTCGGTCTGGCCCACCCGGGCCGGCGGTGACGACGTCAAGGACGGCGTCACGCAGCCAGTGTCAGGGGAGGCACGGTGACGGGTGGGCAGCGACCGCAGGCGCCATTGCTGGTGGCCGGTGTCGCGGGCGGCGTCGGCACGTCAACCTGGATCCGCATCCTGCAGCTGGCCGTACCTTCCCAACCCATCCAGGACCTGCGCGACCTGATCCAGCTGGCCGACGAACTCGCCCGGCTCCACGCCCTTCCCGCCCACAGCCGCAACACGCGCGCGGTGGACTTCCTGATCACCGCCAACACCGTGACCGCAGCGGCGCGGGTCGGTCTGGCGCTGCGGCTGTGTCCGGTCAAGCCGCTTCTGGTGGTGATGCACACCGCGGCCGTCGAACCGGGTGAGACACGCGCCCACCTACGCAAGGCCGAGCCCTACATCACCGCACGGTTCGACATCGCCTACCGCAAGGAATGGCCGGCGATGAACGAGGCGCCCGGTCTGCGCCTACCCGAGAGGGCCAAGGACATCAGCGATGCCTTTGCCCGGCTTCCTGAAGCGCTAGCGGCCATGTACCCGCCCGCACCCAGTGCGGCCCTGGCGCTGCCGCCGGGCTCGGCGCACCCGCCAGTGACACCCACACAGCGGATCGCCCCACGCGCCGGCCCGCCCACACGCACCTCGCCACCGCCGTGGAGCGGCCGCGCCACAGCTATCTACCGCGCCAGCCAGGGAGGCTGACCGCGTTGCCGCACAAGCATTCTTGGGGGAAATGCAGATGAGTGTCCACATCGTCCTGACAACGGCTCACTACTGGCTGACCGCAGGTCCAGGCCCCCTGATCCCCAACCCAGACCCGAGCGCGCCCCCCGGCGAGTTGACCGCCGCCACCAACACCCTGTTGGCCTGGATGAAGTGGGGCGGCCTGGTCGGCGCCGTGGCCATGCTCATCGCGATCGGGATCATGATGACGATCGGCCGCCGCAACCGGAACAACCTGGCGATCGAGGGCGCGGTGGGCATTCCGTGGGTCGTCGGCGGCCTGGCGATGGTGCTGGGCTCGGCGTCGATCGTGGGGTTCTTCCTCCAATGATCCGCCCGCGCGCGCACCGCCTCGACCTTTCGGCCGCCCGGCGGCCGCGGCGACCCGCGACCAGCCGCGGCATGGCACTGGCGCTGCTGTTGGGCCTGTTCGGACTGCTGTGGGTCCCGACCGCCCAGGCCGCACCGGTGACCAGCCTGACCGGCCTACCCGCGAACTTGGCCAAGTACGTGCCCAACTCACCGGCCTGGAACAACAGCCCGTGGATGACTTCACCCACCTGCCGGAACAAGGGCGGCGACGTGGGCATCTGGGTCAACAACGTCGCCGACGACACACCCGCGCTGCTGGCCTTCTTCCAGGCAAGCGCGTTCGGCCCGCACGCGCCGGCCGCGGATAAGCCGCTCTACGACGAGATCATCGCCGGATACCAGACGCTGGCCCAGCAGGTCCCGTCGATGCTGCCCACCGGCTCGTTCTGCGTGGACCAGATGACCCAGTGGGCCGGGGCCGACCCCTCACAGAAGCCCTTCGGCTTTCCCATCGGCATCGACCCCACCCACCAGTCGCAGTACTTCTGCACCGACCTGGCCGACCCCAACCAGCCGCCCTCAGCCGAATACAACAAGTTCGTCGGCGCCGAACGCGCACCCTGCGACGGGTTCTACATCTCCTGCACCGTCGCCCCGGCCGCCCAGAAGACCCAGTGCGCTGCATGGGATAGCTTCTCCGACGAGTACGTCAAGCGCGTCGACGAGCTGCGCGGCCAGGCGATCAACGACCACCCGAACACCGGGCAGGGCGCGACCAAGACCGTGGTCAAGTCGCCCTCCCAGGTGGCTAGCGGCCTGGCCGACAGCTGGTTCGTGAACTTGGTCAAGTCCATCACGCAGGGCGCCACCACCATGCTGGCCGACTCCATGAGCTGGTGGACCACCGCGGATCACACCACCCTCCTGCAAAGCCCGGCCATCGCCCAGATCCAATCCGAGCTGCGTTACGTCGGGCTAGCCCTGCTCGCCGGCAGCCTGATCTGGCAGGGCCTGATGATGATCTACCGGCGCAAGCTCGACCCGCTGGTGAGCACGGGCATGGGCCTGTTGTCCTATGTGGGCTGGACGACCCTGGCTGGGACGATCGCGGTCTTGATCAATCAGGCCGGGATCGCGTTGGCCGACCAGGTACTCAACCAGAGCATCGACGGGTTCACCAACTCCGTCTCGGGCACCATGATCGGTCTGGTCGGTGCCCAGACCGGCGCGATCTTCTTCCTAGCGATCGCGCTGTTCCTCCTCTCGGCGGTGCAGTGGGTGCTGGGCTTCTTCCGCATGGGCGCCCTAGTGATCCTCTTGGCGTTGATTCCCACCGCGGCGGCCGGGCAACTCAACGAGGGCACGAAACCATGGCTGCCCAAGATCTTGGGCTGGTCGCTCACACTGCTGCTGTATCAGCCGATCGCAGCGATCGTGGATGCGATCGGGTTCACGCTCGTCGGTAAGGGCGGCAGCCTGTCCACCGTTCTGGTCGGACTCGCCGTGCTGGCGCTGGCCGTCCTGTCCATGCCAACCATGTTGCGGTTCTTTGACTGGGGCGGCCAGCGGCTCACGGCCGGGGGCGGCGGAGGCGGTGTCGCGGCGGCGGCCGGCGCGGCGTCGCTGCTGGGCTCGGGCGGGCCCGGGGCGTTTGGCCGCTTCATGGACCAGCACGGGACAGCCGGTGGCCGCTCCGGCCAGGACACGGGCGCCCTGCCGGTGTCCTCCGCGCACCGAGGCGATGGCCCGGGCAGCGGCAGCACCTCGACCGGCGGCGGGCGGAGCGCGACGAACACGTCCTCGCCCGGCACTGGATCGGGCGAGGCGAACGGTGGCAGCGGCGTTTCGCAAGCTGCTGCGGGCGCGGAGCAGGGCGCGATGGCCGGCGCCGGTGCCGCGGGCGGCGCCGCCAAGAGCGCGACCGCGGGTACGAGCGGCGCTGGAGCCACCGTGGGCGGCGCGGCCGCGGGTGCCGGAGGTGGGGCGGCGGCTGCGGCAGGCCCGGCCGGCGCCGCGGTCGCCGGGGCCCAGATCGCCGCACAGGGCGTCAACCACGCCGCCGACGCGGCCGCCGGGGCGATGACCGAAGGATCCGGCGACTCGGGAGGCGCGGCATGAGCGAGACCCGCATGTACGGCGGTTGGCGGCCGAGGCGGGGCTTCGGTATCGGGGCCCTGAGCGAAGCACAGACCGCGGTCATGGGCGGCTGCGTGTTCGTGCCCCTGGCCGTGTGGGTGGTGCTGGCCAGCTTCGGCCTGCCGCTGGTGATCCTGCCCGTCGCGATCGTCGCGGCCGTGATCGTCGCCGCGCTGACGCTCATTCCGCACCGCACCCACGGCACGTCACTGGGTGGCGCGCTGGTGATCTGGACGCGCACCCGCACCGCCCGCCGCAAAGGATGGAACGACTGGCAGTCCTCCGTGTTCACCCGGCACCCGCGGCACAACGAGTTGCCCGGCGTGCTCGCCCCGATCGTGCCGTTGGCCACCCAAGACGGTCTGGGCCAGCCCTACGGGTTGTTGTGGGACCGGCGCACCGGCCGATTGACCGCGAGCGTGCGGGTCGCCCCGGTGGGCACCGTACTGGCCGACCAGTCCCAGACCGACCTGTGGATCGGCAGCTGGGCCGCCTGGCAGGCCGCTCTGGGTTTCGAGCCGACGATCGACTGGGTCGCGATCGTGGTGGAATCCGCGCCGTCCTCGGGCACCGAGCTGGCCGACTACGTCGCCGACCGGCTGGACCCGAACGCGCCGGCGATCGCCCGTGAGGTGATGACGCAGGTGGCCGAAGCCCACCGCGGCGCCACGGCCGACATCAGTGTCCGGGTCAACATGACCTTCCAGCCCATGCGGGCCCGGCCCGCCCCGCAGGACGAAGCCGAACAGGTCGCCGAAGTATCCCGGGCCCTGGCCGGGCTGGAGGGCGACCTGCCGCTGTCCGGGGTGGCCACCCTGGGCCGGGCCACCGCCGCGCAGTGGACGCACTGGCTGCGGGCGGCGTACGACCCGGGCGCGCGGGGCGAGCTGGCCCGCCTGTCGGAGGCCGGACATCTGCTGGCGTGGGCCGATGCGGGACCGGTCCAGGCCACGGCCCAGGTCGACCACTTCTGGCACGACTCGGGCTGGTCTGTCTCGTGGGCGATGGCCGGCCTGCCCGCCCAGGCCGTCACCTCCAACGTGCTGGTGCCGCTGATCGCGCCGGGCCGATACCACCGCCGCGTCGCCATCACCTACCAACCGTATGCGGCCGATCGGGCCGGGGACGTGGTCACCCGGGAAGCGTCCGGGTCGTCGTTTCGTCGCCAGCTGCGCCGCCGCCGGGGCATCGACGAGACTGCCCGCGACCGCGCCGACGAGGCCCGCGCCATCCAGGCAGCCGACGAAGAAGCGGCCGGGGCCGGGGTCGGGTTATGGGCGATGTACGTGACCACCACCGTCGACGACCCGAGGATCCTGCCCGACGCCGTCGCCGACGTGGAAGCCCGGGCCCGCAATGCGAAATTGCGGCTGCGCCGGTGCTGGGGATGGCAGCACGTCGGGTTCGCCGCCAGTCTCGGCGCCGGGATCTACCCGCCCGAGCTGGCCAAGAGGGGCCGGTGGGCGCGATGAGTAACCAACAGTCCAGGTTGCCGCGCCCGAGACGCCGCAGGCTCACCGCGCGCCAGGCACGCCACGGCAGCACCTGGTGGCGCGACTGGATGACGGCGCGGTGGCCCACTCGCCCGGCACTGACCCGGAACAGGCCCCGCTCGAAAGGTCGCGTGGTGACTGACGCGGCCGCGGAAGGAGGATCGGTGGATATCTACAACTTCGCGGGTACCCATGGCAACCGGTCACTGGCCCCGCCGCATACCTCGGGGTCGGGCTACGGCGCATTGGACCTGATGCCGCTCGTGGCGGCTCGCGATGCGCATCTGATCATCACTGATGCGGCTGGCCACCATGTCCCGCTCGGGCGGCTGATCACGGTGGCTGCCGGCAGGCCACTGCAGCGGTTCCCGGGGTTCCTGGGCCATCTACGCCGTCGAGGCACTGACCAATCGGCTGTGGCCGCGAGAGGCCCGGCCGGTGAGCAGGTTCCCACGGCGGCCGACCTGCAGGGCATGGGCCATTGGTGGGCCGCCAACGTCGACGTGCC
This sequence comes from Candidatus Melainabacteria bacterium, assembly GCA_963780635.1. GTDB lineage: Bacteria > Actinomycetota > Actinomycetes > Mycobacteriales > Pseudonocardiaceae > DATEPR01. The sequence continues at coordinate 43,435 of CAWACW010000002.1, read as the reverse complement.
GATCGATCGTGACCTCCTGCGGGCGCTGCGATCGGTAGCAACGCGGCGGCACTGGCCCCCGCGGGGGATGCAGTGGTTCGTCTGCGCCGCATGGCCGCCCTCGCGCCACGGTGGCGACCCGGCACGCCCGGTCTCTGCCGCCGCCTCGCCCTCGCCCCACGCGCGGCCCGGTGAATGCCCTGGGGCGATCGGCATGACCCTCTTTTCGACCCCGCCGCACCGGGCGCCCAGACCCGGCCGCGGTTGACCCGGCCGCCGCTCGACCGGACCGCCCGGCGCCGGCAGGCCGGCGCGCTGCACGGCACGCGCCCCCGGCCAGCGCGACGCCCTCGGTGCCGCTGATGGTGTCCGACGCCGCTGCGCAAGGCCAACCCACCCGCGAGGACCCGCTGGCCGAGCTGCGCTCGTGGCCCGTGCCACCGGCGCGCGGCTGGCCGGTGCGCGGCGGCGGCCGCGACCATCACGTCGGGTCGGCCACGCTCTGGCAGGGCACTACCAGCCAACTGGCCGGGCTGTACCCATTCGTGGGCGGCAGCGGCTCACGGGTACGCGGTGTCCCGATTGGACACGACCTGCACACCCACGAGCCCGTGGGACTGCACCCTGGGGACTGGTTGACCAGCGGGTTGACCACGAACACGGGCCTGTGGATCCAGGCCCAACCAGGAGTCGGGAAAAGCGCGTTCGCAAAACGGTTGGGCGTCGGCCTGGTCGCGATGGGCTGGACGCTGTTCGTGCCAGCCGACATCAAAGGCGAGTACTCGCCCCTGGTCGCGTCGGCTCGGCGGCAACGTGATCAAGATCGGGCGCGGCTTCGACGCGATCAACCCCTTGGACCCCGGACCACTGGGCCACTTGCTGGCCACCGTCGCTGCCGGGCGGGCCCGCGACGCGCTGCGCGAGTCGATCCGGGCCCGCCAGACCGCACTGCTGGAATCCCTGCTGCTACTGGAACTGGACCGGGCTCCCACCGCGACCGAACGCAACCTCGTCTCCCGCGCGCTGGACGTCGCCACCGACGCCACTGACGACGGCCAGCCCACCATCCCCGAAGTGCGCGCGGTGCTCGACCAGGCGCCGCAGGCGCTACTGGACGCCGCCCGGGTGGAAGGCCGCCCGGAACGCTACTTCGACCTGATGCGGGAGGTCCTCGCCGCTCTGGACTTGTTGTGCGACGGCCCGTTGCGCGGCCTGTTCGACCGCCGCTCCACCGCCCGGCTTGATCCCGGATCGTCGGCGACCAGCTTGGACCTCAGCGTGCTGGACGAAGAGACCGACCAGGTCGTCGCCGCCGCGATGCTGTGCTCGTGGGCCTGGGGCTCGGGCATGATCGAGGCCCGCCAGGCCGGCGCCGGACGCAACATCCTGTGGGTCCAGGACGAGGCGTGGCGGGCCCTGCGTACCGGGCCCGGCCTGGTCGAACGATCCGACCGGATGACTCGCCTGAACAGGCACAAGGGCGTGGCGAGTGTCTACCTGACGCATTCGATGGACGACTTGCAGGCGCTGCCCACCGCCGAGGACCGCGCCAAAGCCAAAGGCATCGCCAGCCGGTGCGCCATCCACGTCTATGGCGGCCTGCCCGCGACCGAGCTGGACTCGCTGGCGGTGAGCCTGTCCAGTCGCGAGGCCTCCATGCTCGCGTCCTGGCAAAGCGCGGGCACCTGGGTGCCCGGGCATCGCCATCCCGGCCGCGGCATGTACCTGATCAAGGCGGGGGAGCGGGCCGGGTTGCCGGTGCGCATGCAGCTCAACGCCGCCGAGTTGGAGCTGTACAACACCGACGCCGCGTTCCAGCGCGCCCGCACCGATGCCGGTGACAACCCGACCGGCGTGGCCGCTGGCACCACCGGCGTGCCCGCCGACCGCGTCCACAACAACGGCCGCCCGGTGCCGGCAGGTTCGCCATGAGCTACCCGAACAATCGCCAACACGCCAGCGGCGCGATGCCGGTCCTGCCGTGGCTGATCACCGGGTTCTTCGGGCTGGTGTTCCTGGGTGTCGCCGGGGTGTGGGCGGCCGCGCACGCGGCGGCGGGCGGCGGGTTCACCGCACCAGGCTTCGGTGCCACGGCCGGGGCGGTCAAGGACGGCGGGTTGCGCGGCCTGATCGGGCCGAGTGGGTCGGCGGTCTGGTTCTACGTAGTGCTGCTGGCCGAAATCGTCGTCGTGGTCGGCGGCGCGATCACTCTGACGATCGTGTTCATGCGGCGGCGCCGTCCTCACGATGGGCGGGCGGCGATGACGTCCCGGGCGGCGTTCGCCGACCTGCAGCACCGGGCCATGGCCCAACGTGCGCCTGGGTTGCGCCCCTCGCTGGCGGGCAGGCGGCTGCGGGACCTGAGTGCTCGCGATATCGGCGTGGTGCTGGGCGACGTGAGCGGCGCGACGGTGTTCAAGTCCTTCGAGGACGTCGAGCTGGTGATCTGCGGCCCCCGGTCGAACAAGACGTCAGCGAAGGTCGTGCCCGACATCCTGGCCGCGCCCGGCCCGGTCGTGGCCACCAGCAACAAACCCGACGTGTGGGTGTTGACCGCAGGCCTGCGCGCACGGGTCGGACAGGTGTGGCTGTTCGACCCACAACGGATCACCTACCAACCCCAGGGGTTCTGGGTCGATCTGTTGGCCACGGTGAACACCGTCGAATCGGCCGCGCGGATGGCCTCCTACTTCATGCGGGAGGTGGGCGGCGGCAACGGCACCACCGACCGCGCGGACCCGTTCTTCACCCCGGCCGCGGCGAAATGTTTGCGGCAGTTGCTGCTGGCCGCGGCTGTGACGGAGGGCAAGACGCTGCGCGACGTGGTGCTGTGGGTGGCCACCCGCTCCGACGAACCGGCCATCTACCTGGAACGGAGTGGGTTCGGAGCGCAGGCCGCGAGCTTGCGCTCGACCTTGGAACTGCCCCCGGAGACCAAGGGCGGCATCTTCGAGGGCGTCTCCACCGCGCTGGCGTGCCTGGACTCCGAATCGCTGCTGCGCTGGGTCACCCCACCGGCGACCTGGGAGGACCCACCCGCCGACCCGGCGTCGGTGCCGACTCTGGGCCTGTGGCAGCTGATCACCGGCGTCGGCGATGCGCACCCCACCGTGTACCTGCTCTCCCGCGAGGGGGAGGGCAGCGGCCGGCCGGTGGTGGCCGCACTGGTTGGCGAGATCATCGAGGTCGCACAGCGCGCCGCCTCCGCCCGGGGTGGCCGGCTGGATCCGGTGCTCACCCTGTCGTGGATGAGGCGGCCAACATCGTCCGTCTGCCCGAGCTGCCCGGCTGGTTCTCCTGGTTCGGCAGCCTCGGTCTGATGGTGACCGTCGTCTTGCAGTCGCGTGAGCAGGGCCGCTCGGTGTGGGGCAGAGAGGGCTTCGATTCGCTGTGGTCGGCCGCCACCGTCAAAACGATCGGCGCCGGGGTCCAGGACGCCGACTTCACCGAAGACCTTTCCCGGCTGATCGGTGAGCACAAGGTCGAGGAGACCAGTACCTCCCACTCCAGCGGTGGACCGTCGGTGTCGCGGTCGCTACGCACGGAGCGGATCCTCACGGCCGCCGACATCGCCGCGATGCCCAAGTCCAACGCCCTGTTGTTCACCTCCGGCCGCCGCCCGGCCCTGTTGAACCTGCACCCCTGGTACCTCGAAGCCGACGACGAGCAACAGCAGATCACCACCTACGCCAAGCAAGCCACCGACGAGGTGCAGCAGGCCGCCATCAGCTTCCTCGGCCCGGACAACCCGGTCGCGGCCGCGCTGCTGGCCCAACGCGCGCAGCGGCCCGCCGACCAACCGGCCGGAGGCGGCCGATGAGCACCCCCGAGCCGCGCGACGCGCTGGACCGACGCATCGAGGCAGTGGAAACCGAGCTGTTCGAGATGGCGTTGCGGCTGGGCCGCCTCTCGGATGCGACCGACCGCAACACCGCCGGGTTGGACGTCCTGGAGGACTCCCTCGACGAGATCACCACGCTCGCCCCGGATCCGGATGCGCTCGCCGCGGCGATGGCCCAACGCCAGTCCCACCTGGATGGCCAGGATGCCCTCGACCTGGGCGACGTCGACGCCGGCACCGTGAGCATCCTCGAGATCGGCGCCGACGCGGGTGAGGGTGCAGGACCGGACGCCGCGCCGTGGCCGTACGCCGGTGGGCAGCCGCCGCCCGGCGACGAGCTGGTGCTGGCAGGCATCCACGCGGTGGCCATCCCCGCCGGTGCCGGCAACGGGGCGGGCCCGCCCGCGGGGCCGCCGCCACTGAGCGTGCTGCACGCCTGGGTGGAACAGCACATCGCCTCGCTGGTTCGCAAGACCACCACGACCGGGGAAGGCGGCGGAGTGCGGTGGTGTCAGCACTGGTGGGAACACCGCGACGCCGTCGACCGATTCCAGGCTCTCTACCTGGCCTACACAGAGCTGAGCGGCGAGGAGTCCGCGACCTGGCTCAGTGTCTACCTGCGCGACCACCTCGACCCGCACCTGGCCACGCTGACCAGCCCCTACGGGCCCTTCTGCAACTGCACGCCCAAACACCACAGCGACGCGATCCAGCCGCTGGGCCAAGCCGCCCAGCCTGGCTCGACGCCCGCCGCGGCGGTGCCCGTGTGGACGGGAGCCCAGCCGTGAGTACCGCGACCACTCGCTCGTCCCGACCCGGCAGCCGGGCTCGCACCGCCACACACGCTCATCCCGTCGGGAGGACAAGGTGAGTGACCAAGAGGATCTGTTCGGCAACAATGACCCCCACGACGAGGGAGGCCATCAGGGTGAGCGCGATGAACAACTACGGGGCACTGGCCCAGAAGCACTGGGAAACCCAGCGGCCGAGCGACTACGGCCAGATCAGCGATCGGGAGACGTTCTTCACCCAGCTGGGAGCCCAGATCGCGGCGGAGATCGAACGTCGGCGCAATCAGGACGAGCGGGAGACGGGCGCGGGTCAGACGACGAACTTCCTGGCCAACCTCAACGCTTTGACCCTGAGCCAGACAACGATCGAGGCCGCGGTGATGCGGGAGATGGTGTACGACCTGCCCGAGGGCTCGCCGAGCTAGCCCCCTTCCGACCGCAAGGCCAGGAGGACTTCGGGCCAGCCAGCCAACGTGCCCGCATCGAGGCCAACCTCGCGGCACTGCGCGTCCTGGCCGAGCTGCACACCGACCCCGCTACTCCCGACGACGCCACCGCCGGCCACCCCGACGACCTCACCCAACCCGACGGCTCACCCGAACCGGCGTTAGCGCGGCTGGGTTCTGGGCCTGGCCGGGCACCCACCGCCGACGAACAGCGTGTCCTGGCCGCCTGGTCGGGATGGGGCGCGGTCCCGCAACTGTTCGACCACCACGACGTGGTCGACCAGTGGGCGCGCCTACAGGACCTGCTCGACTCGGCCGAGCGCGACGTCGTAGCCCGCCACGCCCTCGACACGCCCGACACACTGGCCTTCGACGCTGCCGAGGCCGACCAGCTGTGGGCGCAGATCAAGCCGGTCCTGGCACGGATGTCCCCGGACCAGGCTCAGGCGCTGGTCGCCTGGTCGGGGCACGACGCCCCGCCTGCGCAGTTCGCGGATCGCTTCGCCGAGCACCGGGCGCAGTTGCGGCGCCTGCTGACCGCCGAGCAGTACGCCGCGGCACGCCGCTCGACCACCAACACCCACTACACCGACGCCATGCTGGCCGCGTCCATGTGGGACGGTCTGCATCGGCTCGGTTTTCGCGCCGGTGAGGTCCTGGAGCCCGGTTGCGGCGCGGGCCACTTCCTCGGCCTGGCCCCTGACGAAGCGTCCCTGACCGGAGTCGAACGGGAGCCGATCAGCGCGGCGATCGCCGCGGCGCTCTACCCGCAACACAGAGTCCTCACTGGGTCCTTCACCGACATCGAAGCCGCCGAGGGCAGCTTCGATGTCGCCGTGGGCAACGTGCCCTTCGCCAAGGTCGTGCTCAACGACGCCAAGCACAACCCCGGCCGGCACTCCCTGCACAACCACTTCATCATCAAATCCCTCCGGCTGACCCGTCCCGGCGGCATGGTCGCCGTCCTGACCTCGCGCTACACGATGGACGCGCGCAACCCGGCCGCCCGGCGGGAGATGGCCGAGCTGGCTGACCTGGTCGGCGCGATCCGGCTGCCGACCGGGGCACACCGGCGAGCAGCCGGTACCGAGGCGGTCACCGACCTGCTCATCCTGCGCCGCCGCCCTGAGGGCGCCGCACCAGACGACACGGTGGTGGCACCCGAGAGTTGGGACCGGGCGGCGCCGATCGTGCTGGGCACTGCCGACACCGGCGCCGAGGGCATGGTCGAGATCAACCAGTATTTCTGCGACCACCCCGAGAACGTGCTGGGCGATTACCACCTGGGTCAAGGAATGCACGGCGCCCAGACACTCGAGGTCCGGGGAAAGCTGGACAACCTGGGTGTCGAGTTCGCCGCGGCGGTCCACCGCATCGCCGATGACGCGGTGGCCCGCGACATGGTGATGACCGAGCGCACCGCCACCACCCCGCGCCCAGCCGCCACCGTCCACGTCGTCGACCCTGAGGCTGCCCGCTTTCAGGGATTCCTCACCGCACACGAGGACGGCACCTTCACCCGGCGCAACGGCCACGAAGACGCGTCATACACCCCGGCCACCAAACAGGCCGACGAGTTACGCGCCCTGCTGGGCGTGCGCGACGTCACGATGGCGCTGATCAAGGCCGAGCAAGCCTGCGTCGATGACACCGACGAGATCCGGCATCTGCGGGCCGACCTCAATCGCGTCTACGACGCCTACGTCCACGAATACGGGCCGATCAACCGGTTCGCCGAGCGCTCGCAGAAGCGGCAGGCCTGGCATCTGTTCGGGGAGTGGTGCGCCGGGCACGACTTCGACAAGACGCCGGCGTCGCCAGCGATGCTCCGCGCCTACTTCACCGACCTGGCGACCAAGGGCCTGGGCCAAGACCAGCTGCACCGCCACCTCAACGGGATCGTCAAGGCGCACGCCACCGCGTACAAGTCTGCCGCAGCGAAGGCCGTCAAGAAGATCACGGCCGACACGGCCCGACTGAGGGACCTGGACCGGCAGGAAACGGCCGAGCTGGAGGTGCGCCTGCAGGGCAAGGACCCGGTATGGCTGCTCCAGCAGGCCAAGATGCCCGACCCGCGGCTACCCATGGCGAGCATCGCTGCCGCCCTCGGCGCCATCTCCGCCGCCCCGCCCACAACCGACCCGGCTTTCGACTACGCCGAGGTCGGACTGGAGCAGACGGTCATCATCCGCCCCGACCAGGGCGGGTTCCGCCATGACCCGTTCAGCAACATCGCCCGTGCGCTGGAGAAGTTCGATCCGACCACCCAGACCGCCCGCAAAGCCGACATCTTCACCCAACGTGTGATCAACCCGCCGCGCACGCGCCGCGGCACGGACAGTGCCGAAGAAGCCCTCTCGATCTGTCTGGACAAGCACTCCCGCATCGACCTGGGTGAGATCGCCTGGCTGCTGGGCCTTCCCGGCGAGCAGGAGGCCCGGGCCGCACTGGACGGGCACGTGTTCGACGACCCCGAGACCGGTGAGGTCGTGTGGGCGCCGTTCTACCTGGCCGGCAACGTCCGACACAAGCTGGCCACCGCCCGGCTGGCCGCCGAACTGGACCCCAAGTACGAGGCCAACGTCGCCGCGCTGGAGCCGGTCATCCCCGAGGACAAGGGGCCCGACGAGATCGAGGTGCGCCTGGGCTCATGGATCGGCCCGGAATTCGTGGAGCAGTTCCTCCACGAACTGCTCGGCGGTGAAAAGTACCGCACTCAACCCGGCGTCGCCCGGCCCGATCCGTTCGTGCAGGTCGAGTCCGTGGCCGGAATCTGGCTGGTGTCAGCGGATGCATCGAAGCAGACCGAAGCCATCGACCTGAACGCCACGCAGATTTGGGCCGGCGGCGGGCTGGACGCCTTCGAACTGACCGAGCGTCTGCTCATCGGCTCTCCGATTGAGGTCTTCAAGAAGGTCGAGTACGTCGACAGCCATGGCGAGATCAAAGAGAAGGCTGTACTGGATCCCGAGGCCACCGCTGAGGCCGCGGACATGGCCGCCCAGATCAGCGACCGGTTCGCCGACTGGGTATGGGAAGACACCAACCGTGCGCAGGAGGTGATGCGCCGCTACAACGACGCGTTCAACGCCGAGATCCCGGTCGACTACACCAGGATCGAGCTATCGCTGCCGGGCTTGTCGGCGACGTTCAGCGTCGATGGCGCGAAGCCGTTGCGCGACCATCAGAAGATCGCCATCGCCCGGATCATCTACCAGGGCGGAACCGGCCTGGTGCACGACGTCGGCGCCGGCAAGACCCTCGAAATGATCATCGGCGTGATGGAGCGGCACCGCCGCGGCCTGGCCGACAAGCCCGTGATCGTCGTCCCCAACGATTCCATCGCTCAACAGTTCGAGCGTGAATGGCTGCAGGCCTATCCCGGGGCCCGCCTGCTGACCGGCACCAGCGATGAGCTGGCCGAGAACCAGAAGGGCCGCCACCGGCGCGCCGAGTTCGTCGCCCGCGTCGCGACCGGCGACTGGGACGCCGTGATCATGACCAAGGAGTCGTTCCAGTCCATCCCGTTGCCCGCGGAAATCCAGAAGGGGTTCCTGCAGGCCGAGTTGGATGACCTGCGGGCGGAGAAAGAAGCCCACGCCGACTCGATGAGCCAATCGATGACCAAGCGCATCGAATCCGCCATGGAGAAAGCGACCGAACGACTGGAACGGCGCTTGGCCGCAATCGAGCGCGACGTCGAGGGCGTGTCGTTCACCGAGGCCGGATTCGACTTCATCGTGGTCGACGAGGCACAAAACTACAAGAACGGCCTGGTGCCCTCAGCGATCGAGGACCTGGTCATCCCTGGCAGCAACCGGGCCATCGACCTGGATATGAAGCTGGGCTACCTGCACGACACCCACGGCACGGCGCGCGCCGTGCTGGCCACCGCGACCCCGTGGACCGGCAAATACTCCGAGATCTACTTGTGGCAGCGGCGGCTGGGCCACCGCATGCCCCGGTTCGATGAGTGGGCCCGCACCTACGTCACCGTCGCCCAGTACATGGAGATGGCGCCAGGCAACAAGCTGCGCACCAAGACCCGCACCCGGCGCCCGATCAACGAACCCGAACTGTGGTGGTCGCTGCGGTTGACCAGCGACGTCAAGATGCAGGCGGAACTGGGCCTGAAATTGCCGGCCCTGCGCGATGGCAACATCGAGATCATCGAGGTGTCTGCCTCCGAACAAGCCAGCATCTTCACACTCGATCTGGCCCGCCGCGAACGACAGTTGACCGGCAAACCGGAGAAGGGCTCGGACAACTTCCTGTGGATCTCCCACGATGGCCAGCTGGCCGCCACCGATCTGCGCACCGTGGGCATCACGACCGACCAACCACAGAAGGTCGATGAGGTCGCCGACGACATCTACCGCGAATATCTGTTGGCCAAGGACAACGTCTATTACCGCGACGACGGTACCGAGCACCCGGTGCGCGGCGGATGCCTGCTCGTGTTCTGCGACGAGTCCACGCCGTCACCGCACTGGAACTTCTACACCGAACTGCGGGAGCGACTGGTCGCCCGCGGCATGAACGAGGCACTCATCCGGTTCATCCACGAAGGCAGATCGCCTCAACGCCTGGCCGATCTGCTCTCCGGCGCCCGCGAAGGCGGCGTGGCCGTGCTGCTGGGCTCCACCATGAAGATGGGCGCCGGGCTGAACATCCAAGACAGACTGATCGGCGGTTACGAGATCACCGGACAGTGGCGACCCGACATCCCGGCCCAAGCGATCGGCCGTGTCAAACGGCAGGGCAACCAGAACGGCGAGTACTTCTGGAAGCGGGTCGTGCTGGCCCCGTCGATGGACGCCAAGAAGTGGGAGATCACCGCCCAGAAGCAGGCGATGTTCTCCGCTCTGTACGCGCCAGAGCCACCCGGACGCTCACGCGAACTGCCCAACGACGAGGGACAGAGCCTCGCCGACGTCATGGCCGCCGCCACCGGGGACCCGCGCTACAAGGAGAAGGCGGAACTCGACGCGGAACTCAAGACCCTCACCCGCCAGCAGTCCAGTCACGGCCGCAGCCAGCAGGCCCTGAAACTGTCCCGCACCCACAGCCTGCAATGTATCCCGCGGCTGCAGGCCCAGGCCGAGCGGCAAGACGCGGCAGCCAGCCAGCTGGTCAGCATCGACGGCGACACCTTCACCATGGACGTCGGGTCGCGGACGTTCACCAAACGCAGCGAGGCCGCCGAGGCGCTGCGCGAGCAGTTTCACACCCTGTTGGTGACCGCGCCGCGCACGAAGGAGGGCCTGACCAACCAGATCGGGGTCATCGGTGGACTGACGGTCGACGCGACCTGCTACCCGCTGCGGGATCCGCGGGATCGGTTCACCGTCTCCTTCCCCGACGCGCGGGAGAACACCGCCGGCTTCGTCCTGGCCGACGCCCTACCCGGTGGCACCGGGCTGGTGATCCGCCTGCAGAACCAGCTCAAACTCATTGCCGACGCCGGCGATCGGACCCGCGCGCAGATCCACGAGGAGCACGAGAAGATCGCCACCGCGGAGGCGGCGATCGGCACACCCTTCACCGGGGTGCAACGGTTGGCCGAGGTCGTCGCCCGCCGCAACGAACTGATCGAGCAGCTCAGCCCGGAGGACGAGACCTGGGATCCCAACGAGGACAGCAACTCCCCGGAAGCGATCGCACGGCGCGAACGCGAGGAAGCCCGCCGCCGCGAGTTCGAGGCGTTGACCGAGGAAGCCGTGGACCTGGCCCGGCGGGGAGGATGCACCTCGCCCGCGGCCAACCGGTTCGCCGGCTGGTACACCGAGATCGTCCGCCCGGTCAGCGCCGAGCAACGCCCCAGCATGCACGCCGCCCTGGACGTGTGGCGCGAAGTCGGGACACCCGACTGGAAAGGACGCAGCCAACTCGCCCCGTTGGGCACCGCCCGGCGCGCCGTCCAGCTCGCCGATGACGAGGACACACCGCGTGAACTACAGCCCCCGCCGAAAGACGCCACACCAACGCTGGGCGGCGGCGAACAGGCCGGGCAGACCGTCCTAGACGCGCTGGCGGGCACCGACCTTGACGAGCAATGGTCGGCGCTGCGCCGCGAGCTGGCCGACGCCGGCTGGCAGCACCAGCGCCGTGACCACGCCGGTCTGGGCGGAGTCGACCCACATCGCCAGTGGTGCTCACCGACGCCGGCGACGACGTCTCAGACGAACTGCAGACTCTCGCCGCACACGTGGAAGACGCGCGCGAGGCGGCCAACACCGCCGTTGCCACCGACCTCATCGACGCCTCCTCAACTCCGACAACGCCCGCGACCCGGGCGCCCATCTCGGCCTGGCCCGGCAAGTCGTCCGAGCCGGCCTGCACGGCCCGGCCGCCCGGCTGGGCGCTGGATCGGATACAGGAAACCGGCGCATGGCGCGGGATCGCTGAAGCCGCCGCCAGTCCCGACCCACACCTGATAGCGCGCAACGGCGACGAACTGGCGGCCGACGGCGACCTGGACGACCTGGGCCGGCGTACCAGGTCCGCCCGATGGTCTGCGACAACCTGCACATCACACTCACCGACGACCGACCAGGGCCTACGCACAGCTCACCCCCGACAGCGGCCAGCAGCACTCCGCCCTGGCTGCCACTGCCCGCCTCGGTTGACGCGCAGGCCTCCGAGACGCTGGGCGCGCTGACCGAGGCGATCCGAAACGCGGAGGCCACGGCCGCGCTGGCCCGCGATCACCTGATCCGCGGCCTGCGCTGACGCGCCGCTCCCACCGGGCCCACCGGTGCCCGACAGCCCGACGCATCGGCCCTTCCATGGCAGGACACCGAGCCGGCGCTACGGCGTCCGCCCGAGGGCGAGGCCACCACCACCGACACACAGGCCGATCAGCCCGCCAGCCCGGTTAATGTCGCCGAACTAGAACAGCTGGCAGGCCGTCACGACCTGAGCCTCGCGCAGCACCGGGTCGACGGCGCGGACTACGCCTGCCTGGCCGAGCCCGCCGTACCAGACGTCCCCGTACTGATCGTGCCGCTCACCGCTACCGGAGAGCCGATCGCCTACACCGCCACCGGGGAGCCAATCGACCTGCGCCACGCCGGGGGCCACCTGGGGATCTACCGCGGCGATGTCCCAGCGCAGGTCTTCGACGTGGCCACGGGCGTGCCCGACGGGGCCCGCCGGCTGGCACAGCTGCTGTCCTACACGTTCACCGGCCCGCACAACGCGCGCTTCGTAAAGACCGATATCAACTACGCGATCCAGCGGTGCGGGCCAGCACCGCGAACAGGACGCCGAGTTCCACCTCACCCGGGCAGAAACCCGGGTTCCCGAACACCTTCCGGGCACGGCGGGTGTGATCGTCGAGCTCCATCCGCGGAGCATCGGGCGCTCGCCGCCGGCTATGACGCCGAAACAGCCGATCTGCCAGCCTTCGACGCGGCTCAGCCCGACCAGTCAGACGCTTTGCCCGATCCAGCCGCCGAGCCTCTCCAGGGCGCGACGGATCCCGGCGCAGCGCCAACTGGGCAACCGGCAGGCGACCCCTCCCAGTGCCCGACGTTTCCTCGGTGGCTGCCGAGCACGCCTCGCCAGCCACCACGGCCGGCGGCGCAGCCGACACGTGGTCGAACCGGATCAAGGTCGAGAAGGTCGGTAAGTCCGCGACGGTGTCCGGAACCGACCGCAGCCGCGACCCCAAGGAACTACGTGAGGCGCTGAAAGCCCACGGATTCAACTGGAAACCCAAGCAGGAAATATGGCGACACGAACGGCCGCACAAGGCACGCCGCGACGACGCCGTTGACGCGATCCGCGCGCTCCTGTCCCGATTGGACGAACAGACCCGGGCACCCGCCTACCCGCCAACGCCACAGCAGCAAGCGATCCTCGACGCCTGCGCAGCGGGCCAGAGCGTGGCCGTGCGTGCTCTCGCGGGAACCGGTAAAACCTCCACCATGCGCATGCTCGCCGCGCTCTGCCCGATTTGAAGATCACCTACATTGCCTTCAACCGGTCCATCGCCGACGAAGCAAAAGCCAGTTTCCCGCGCAACGTCACCGCCGACACATGCACGCCTTCGCCCGGCAGGCGTTGCGATCGAGCAAGCGCTACGGCCCCGAAGCTCGACACAGTCGCGCCAGGCGACGGCTACCCCAAGCAGGTCGCCGAAGGCCTGGGACACGGCGAAGACGACATACTGACCTACGGCACCCTGCAGGATCCCATCGAGGTCGTCCGGGTGATCGCGATGGCCCTGGCAGCCGTCAAGAAATTCCGTGAAAGCGCCGCCCCCGAACTGGTCATGGCGCACGTTACGGGCGACGGGCCTGCGGACCCCGGCGGGTTGGACGACCTCGTGCTGGATTACGCCCGCCGGATCTGGGACGACAAAACCGCCCCCGCCGACGTGGCGCGGTTGCCGTTCACGCACGACGACTACCGCAAGATCTGGGCGCTGGGTCACCCCACCATCCCCGGCGACGTGATCATCTTCGACGAAGTCCAGGACGTCAACGAAGTCCAGGCACGCCTGGTCCAAGAACAGAACGCCCAGCTCGTCGTCGTCGGCGATACGTACCAGTCCATCTATGGATTCACCGGTGCCCGTGACTTCCTCACCTCGTGGCCTGCCGACATCACGCTGCCATTGACCCAGTCGTGGCGATTCGGCCCCGCGGTGGCCGAGCTGGGCAACAAGTTCCTCAGCCTTCTGTACGCCCCCCTCGAACTGGAAGGCAATCCCGGCCTCGACACCCACATCGGCGTTGTGGAGCGCCCCGACGCGGTGCTCTGCCGGACCAACGCCGCCGCCGTCGCAACCGTGATCGAGGCGATGGACGAAGGGAAACGCGTCGCGCTGGTGGGCGGCGGCGATGAGATCGAGAAGATCGCGAAGGCTGCTCAGAACTTGCAGGAAGGCCTGCGGACCAACCACCCCGACCTAAGCATGTTCGCCTCCTGGCACGACGTCCAGGACTACGTGGACGAACATCCCGACGAGGCGTCGCTGAGGATGTTCCTCCGGTTGATCGACAAGCACCGGCCCGAGGGCCTGATCGCGATGGCCAAGCGGCTGGTCGACGAGGAGGTGACCGATCCGCAGCGCGCCGCCGAGCTCGTCGTGTCCACCGCGCACAAGGCCAAGGGCCGCGAGTGGGACGCCGTGCGGATCGCCGACGATTTCCACGGCCCGACCGAGGACCCCGACAGCGGCGAAGAGATGCTGCCCGCCGATGAGGAAATTCGGCTGGCCTACGTCACCGTCACCCGCGCCAAGCGAGCCGTGGAATTGGGGTCGCTGGCGTGGATCGTCGAGTTCGCGGCCGGGTCGTCGCGCACGGCGGGCGCGGCCGTCCAGCAGGCGCAGGCTGCTCACGCGGAGACCGTCGAGGAAGCCAGCACCGTGTCCTCCGCGCCGCAGCCGGACACTGCCAGGCCAACCGTGGAGGCGCCCGCACACGACAGCGACAGCGAACCGGCCGTTCACGACGCGGCCGAACCGACCGCAGCCAGTGCAGCAGCGGCCGTACCCGCCCCAGTCACCGTGCACTACTCCCACGCCCACGGCCTGCTGCTGCTGGGGGCCGAAGACCGTGACGGGATCGCCGAGTTGCTCGCCGCCGATGAAGGGGAGTGGGACCACGCGCACCGTCGACACCCCGCAGGGCGGGCAGCCGGCGTGGGCACTGGCCCGCACCCGTGGTGACCATGGGCCGGGCGCCGGGCGCGGCCGCTTCCAGCATCGCCTGGTTTACCGGATCGACAGCGCGGTGTCCCGCCTGTGGTTGGCCGATGTGCCGGTCCTGCTGGACCTGCACGACCTGCCCGAGGACACGCTGGAGCAGCTGGCGCACCTGCGGATTCCCGACGAAGTGGTCGCCGCCCAGGTTGAGGGCCGGATCCGCCCCGGCGATGACCCGGAGGCGATGCGAAGGCTGGCACTGAACTGGCAGGATGCACAGTCCCGCTTCGAACGTGGCCTGGAGCGGCTGCGCGACGAGCTGCGCCGCGTCATGGCCGCCACCACTTACACCTGGAGCCCGCAGCCGGACCTGGCCGCGTCCACGATCGACCACCACACGCGCACACTGCGGACCCCGGACACACTGCCCGGCGTCGAGGAAGTGCTGGAACTGGCCGATCTGGTTGACCAGTTGGTCGCGCACCGCGAGCGCGCGAACGACCAGGCGCGCACACTGCTGATGGATCGGCTGGATTCCGACGCCGCACCCAGCGCCGATGTCGAGACCGCAGGCAGGTTGTTCCACCGGGCCACCACCCTGGACCTGATCGGCACCGCCTACGCCACCACCGTCACCGACCGCGGACCTCAATTCCGGATCCCCGCCCCGGTCATCAGCACCCAGCTCAACGAGCAGACCACCGACACCACGCTGGCCTTCTTCGCACGCTGCGCCCGCGAAGGCAAGAACCCGGCCGACCACCCGGACGAGATTCGCAACCTCGTCCGGGCCAACCACCTCACCTGGGGTGAGGTCGAGATCCGATTCACCGCCACGGCCGGACAGGTCAGGGCTGACCTGGCCGTGCAGGGCCGCGATGATGCCGACCCCATCGACATACCGGACGAGTGGATCGAGCACCCCGCGCACGCCGGCCGCATCCGCGAGGCCGTGCTGACGGCGATGCGGATCGCCGGCCACCGAGCCGACGACGCCCGCCACGACGTGATCGCCCTCCTGCGGGCCACTCCCACCGAAGCATCGGCCACGCAACTACCCGCGGCGACCCCCGGGCCCGCCACCCCACAACACGACGCCGACGGCGCCCAGGACCCCGGCCAGGCACTGTTCCCTGTGTCGGACTCCGACCGCGCCCCGCGCTCGTCCCGACGGGCCCGTGCAGCGGCGCCCGCAGAGCCCTACCGGGACGCTCAACAACGCCGCCGCGACGCCCTGATCTGCCTGCGGGATTCGGTGCCCGAAGCACTGGAAGTCGTCCTAGCCCTGCGATCCCGGGGCGACCGCGACACCCGCAATCCGAGGCTGAGTGGCGACTGGGCGTACTGCGTGAGCAAGGACGGTCTCCGATTCGAGGATGCGCACGAGTGGGGCGCGGGCGCGCACGAGCGGGGCGAGCGGTCGGGGTGGGACCGCACCCCGGCGCGCATGTTGCGCTGGGAGGAACTGGCGGCATTGGTCGGCACCGATCGCAGGCGAGCCGAGATCACCGCGTGGGCCGACACCCTGCCCGAACCGCCGTGGCAGTGGTTGCAGCGGCCGCACGAGCTGTGGCCCCATCCCGAGCAGTGGCACCCCGATTACATCACCGGCGACCACGCCGACGACCGGTGGCCCGAGCGGCACCGCGCCTGGCACTCGCTACTCGACCTGCTCAACGATGCGATCACCAGAATCCAGACCGAGCAGGACGGCGACGCGGATCTCACCGCGGACCCACTGGCGACTGCGGAAGCAGCACCACCAACCGGCCACCCTCGAACCGGTGATCAGGGAACCCGTAGTCAACCCGGCCGAACAGACGGTGGAACCCCAGGCGCTCCCTCAGACCCCCGCCGACCACAGCGCCGCCGAGGACGCCAGCCAGGCCGCGACCCTCGACCTCGCCGGCCTGCGGCTGCTGGGCCCGATGGCCCACAGTCCGGCACATACCCAACGATTCTCCGACCTGATGCCCTTGACCCGCCCCGAATTGGAACACCGGTGGCGGCTGCTGATCGACTACGCCCGCGCCCTGGACCGCTCCGTGGTCATCGCCGACGGCAAGGACGCATTACGGCCCGCCGACGATCACAGCATCACCATCGGCGCACAGCGTGGGCCGATCGACGCGATCGTCACCCTCGAACAAGCCCTCGCCGATCTCACAGCCCAGGACGCCGGCAGCGACCCCGACGCCCGCCTGCTCCAGGCGCTCACCGACGGCAGGCTGCCCACGGTCACCGAAACGATGGCCGGCGAGCCGCTCGCACTGCCCGACACAACCGATCCAGACGCGCTGATCGCGTGGACACTGCAGCGGCACGACGGACCAGCCCGCACCTACCGCCACGACCACGAGGTGTGGAGTGCCGTGCAGGACGTGGCCGCGCAGGCCGGGCTGATCGCGCTCAATTCGACCACGGGGGCCGTCGAGGTCGACCACGACAGGCGGCTGATCGCCATCCCACCGGTGTGGACCACCGGCAGCAGGCAGGGCGCGATCAACGCCGTCCTCGCCATGGCCACAGCCACCGTCGACGCGGTGCGAGGCCGCGACGCCGCGCTGCGCACCGCAGACGCCCAGACCACCGACGACCAGTGGCACCACCGGTGGCTGCAGTTGACCAGCCTCGCCGACCGTAGCGGCCTGATCGCCGATGCCACCGACGACAACACCGTCTGGGCCCAGGACAGTGACGCACACGGTGACGCCGCAGCAGGCCAACAGTGGCGGCTGGAGGGGAACCAGCCGGTGCGGGAGCGCGTGCGCTGGCTGTCTAGGCGGATCGCGGCCGAACCCAGCGCGCCCTCGCTGTTCGCCAACCGACCCACGACCGAGTTGTCGCCGGCCGACATCGCCGGACTGCCCTACCTGTGTGAGTTGCCCGGCCGTACCCGACCGGATGACCCGAGCGCCACGGCGGCGAAGGACCCCATGCCCGACACGCTCTTCCCCACCGCCGACCTGGGGACGAGGCTGGCCATCCCCGAGGCCGCGCCACTGAGCCCCGCCGAACTGCGGCTGTTCCGCGAGGCCGTCACCGAGGGTCGCATCGCGCTGGCGCGGACCGAGGCCGCAGGCGGGCACTACCCCGAGGCCTGGCATCGATTCGGCGATCTGGTTAGTACCAACCCTGAGACTGCCCGCAGCTACACGGCGACCGAGGAAGGCTGGGAGACGACCTCCGAGTGGTGGGTCACCGCGGCGGCCAACGCGCTGGCCGCCCAGGGCTACCAGGCCGTGGTCTTGCCCCCCGCCCGGCGCCGCCACCCGTTCCACATCCAGGTCGACCACGAGCGGCGGCTGGTGCTCGTCAATGACCGCACCGTTGACGGCACGCGAGCCTGGGAGCTGGTCGAGCGGGTCGCCGAACTGGCCAACCTCGCCAGCCCCGGCGATTACCTCACCTCGTCGGCGGACGCCGAGCAGGTCCCGACCGTCACCGCCCAGGCGGAACGGGTCGACCTTCACGAGACCAGCGCGCCCACCGCACAGCCGGCCTTGCCGAGCGGGTCCGTCACTACGGCCGACGCCATGGATTCAGACCTGGCCACGCCAGTCGATGTTCACCCCGCAACCGGGCCAGTCGGTCCGGAGACCGCAGGTGATCACGACGGCACCCCCTGGCGTTGACCGGACCCCACACACTGCGCTGCCGGATGTCACTTCTGAGCAGCCCGACGCGCCCCGGGTGACGCTGCGGTTCTCCGCCGACCACGACCCAGCGATGGTCGCGGGCACGGTCGACCAACATGGCCCGATCGCGCAAGCCCTGGTGGGCGCAGACACCCAGTGGACGTGGCGTCACAGCTCCCGCGACGGGGTCCAGCTCGTGCTGCCTGACACCGACTGCAGGCTGTTCGGAACCGCCGCGCAGGTGCCGCCGACGTTCTACCGCAGCGTGACCGACCAACTCGCCGATGCCGTGCGACGGTTGACCCGATCCGGGTTCCTCGTCGGGTTCGAGGTGGGGGAGCTGCCTGCCCCGGTCATCCGCGACATGCGCGAGGCCTTCCATGCGGCGGGCGCCAACACCGGCGGCGTCGACGACACCGCCTTGATCCAGGCGGCCGGCGAGGCGGCCATCGCTGCGGAGCGGCGGCTTGCGAACGAGGGCTACCGCCATGAAAACCAGCACGGGGCGAACCCGGCCGCAGCGATCGATCACGAACGGCGCGTCGCGACCACCGATGCCGATACCGACGCGATCAGCGCCGCCCTTGTGCTGGCGTCCCTGGCCGACCAGGTACACATGCATCGACAGCAGGCGGCCGCAACGGCATTGCGCCAGTACGTCGACGTCGCGTACAGCGGGCTACCAGCCGGGGTCGCCGCGGCAGCCGAAGACCTGCACAGCCGCGCGCGCGCTTTGGACACGATCGCCGCTCTGCGCGACCGGGGAGACTGGCGCGAGACCCAGGGCATTGTGCCGCGCAACGGCAAGCAGCCCGAAGGCGTGACGCCGCGGGTCGCCGCGAACATGCTGGTCGCCGCAGCGCGGACAGCGCTTGAACCTCAGGTCGCCCACTTCATCCGCTATCCCGGCCCGGCGATCGAGTACGGCCGGGTCCGGGTGCGGATGTGGGCCGACGAGCATGGTCTGCGCGCCGATCTGCTCACCGACACCGACAAGGGCAACGCCGACAAGCTCGGCGCCGGAGTCAGCGTGCCGATCGGCAGCGCGCTACTAGAACGGCGCGACGCCGGCAAGCTGCTCCGTACCATGATCGCCGACGTTGTCGATTCCGCTGCGGCGCGGGCGGATGCGCTGCGCTCCGACCTCGCCGCACTGCTCGCCCAGACCCAACCCGCCGCCGGGACTTCCGACAACGCGGTGCAGCCGTCGCTGGCCGACTTCCAGACCATGGCAGCAACCTACGGCCTGGCTACCCGATCCACCAGTATCGAGGACCGCACCTACCTGACCCTCCACGAACCGGCGACCCCCGACCACGCCGTGCTGTGCTACGTCGTGGGACAGCACGGCCACGTGTTCGACGGAGCAGGCAGACCGCTGCCCGCCGCCCACGCCGCGGGATACCTCGATGCCTATCGCAGCGCGGTCAACCCGGATTGGTTCACCACGACCGAGCCACCGCCGTGGCTGACCACGCTGGCACCCCACACGGTGCCAGGGCCCTTCCGCGCCCGAGAGATCGACCTCGCCACGCTCCTGACCTACCAGCCCAATCCGCGGGGGCTGAGTCCCGTGGCGGACGTCGCCTGCGCCACCCTCTCACCAGATCGAGAGCATTTCCTCATCCATGCCCTGGGTGGTCTGTCGGCCCGCAGCGGCGACACCGCACCGGCGGACTACCTGGAACAACACGCCGGGACGGCCTTGACCGCCTCGGACAAACGCTGGCTGGACAACTATCTGTCCGAGCATCCCGACCTCGTCACACGCCTCGGCCATCCTGACTACGGCAGGCGCCCGCACATCGCGATCCGTCCGCTGCAGCCGCCGCAACGGCCAGGATCGGAATCGGACCGCGACGATCGGGCCGCCGTTGCGGAGCCTGGCGAGTCGACCACGGCTACCCCGCAGCTAGACGACGGCGGCCTGTTCGATGCAGCATTCGCCCTCGCCGCCGGCAGTGTCGTCAATCCTGACGTCGATGGTGCCGACCCGGTCGACGGTTCCGGGCCGGCCGACGACACAGCCCCCGATGCCGATCTGATTCCGGACAGTGACGACGGCATGCTCGGCCTGGGCATCGTGGACGAGGATGGACAACCCGAGGGGGATCGTGCCCGGCTGGAGGACTGGCGCGGCCAACGGCCGCACCATCTCATCGCGAGTCGGCTGAAGCACCAGATACAGCGGCAAGGTCAGGCCGCCCGCAGCCAGCCCTCGCATCACTTGGGGCACGCAGCCATCGCCGCTTGGCGTGCCTTTACCGACCAGCTCGGTGCCGCGGCGCAGCCACCACCCGCCGACCTCATCCCTGCCCGCCCGATCGACACCGAGTTCCCGGTCCGGAAGTCCTACCGACGCATCAAGCTGTATGGCGAGCGTGGCTGGCCGCCGCCCGGCCCGGCCAACTCCCACCCGGCGCCCTTGACCGAGGCCGACATCGCACTCATGGTGCTGCGCCTGGGCATGGCTTACACCCCGAACCTGGAGGGGTTGGTGACGATGGTCGCCAATCCCGATGCAGGGGAACGCAGCGGGCACCGCAGTTGGGTAAGCCAACGTGGCGCGGGCTACCCGGATGCCGGACAGACAGATCGGGTTGTGCCGTGGGGCACGGGCACCTACACATCAGACGCTATTGCCTCCGGGGCGTCCTTCGTCGAGTTCGAGGTCGGGCGCCTACGAGCAGGAGCGGTGCGGGGACGCGAACTTGCGGCCTGGCTGGCGCCTGGCGTGACCGACGAGCACATCGAATTCTTCATCGAAGCGCTGGAGGCGTGGAAGGGCTACTACGGTCGCGTGGACCTGTTGGTGCTGTCCGAAGTCGACCAGCGCAACGGCGAAGAACTGCTCCGCTTGATCGACACGGTGCTGGTCGACGCACTCACCGGCTGCCTTCGGGTACACCGTGGCGAGGCCGCGCCAGAAGCAGCCGGCGAGGCGATGTCACTGGTCGCCCGAGCGCGCGAGCATGTCGCCACGCTCGCCCAGGCGGTGCCTTCACCGGAGACCGTCCGGTCAGATCCCGAACGTGGCTTCGGCGACGACCCGCCGTCGTGGGCGCCGCCGCCAAAGCAGCCCTGGCCGAGGCTGGACCTGCACACCGCCGAGGACATCGTGGCGTACGTGCTGGGTGATCATCCGACCGACGAGCACCTGCGTACAGCAGTCGAACGGATGGTGTGCCTGCACTTCGACGGCGACATGGCCGAGGCCGCGGCCACGGTGCGAGCCACCGGGGATGCCGAGCTGTATCGGCGTGCAGAAACCGCTGCGGGACCCTTCATGGGCGTCGACGAGCGGCGGGCCGCACTGGAGCGCCTGGCCGGCGGCGATCGACGGCTGCCGTGGAACAGCATTGGCGAACGGGTCGAACTCAAACACCACTATTGGCCCCACCCGGGGCCCATGACGCGCGATGACGACCCGCCGATCAACGGCATCGTGCTGGACACACGCCGCATTTCCGATGTGCACGTAGCGGTGATCGTCGAGATCGACCCGGAACCCGCATGTGGACCCCTGCTGGCCTGGGCCCGCGTGCGCGGCGATGGCGTGCTGCGCCCAGCGGTGGCCGCACCGCAGTCACCCGGAAACGCCACCGATGACCGTTCTCACGGCCCGCAGCCCGCCGACGACATCGACATCGACCTGATCGCCCAACAGGTTGCCGCCCTGAGTCTGAACTCTCGCCTGGTGTACGTGGCCGCCGAGGAATATCAGGCCGGGCACCCCCGGATTGCGCGGCGCCTGTTCGACAGCACCCTCCGGGATCTGTTCAGCAGCACAGACACCGAGCGCCCGCAGGCCTACGACCTGGATCCGGCGTCGCTGGACCTACTGTTCACCTGCTTCATGGGGCATGCCACCGGCGCCCCCGCCGACCCACAACAGCTGGCCCAGCAGCACATCGACGCGGGCGCCGGGCTGCGTACCGGCGTCACCGCCTGGCGATTGGGTCGCCGACTGGCCAGCGACGCCGAGCGACCGAGTTGGCGCGACGACCACTACGACCTGATCGGCGCAGACCTCCAGGCCATCGGAGAACGGATCGCCCTGCACGCAGGGTCCGCGCCTCTGTCCGACAACGCTGCTGTCGACAGCCCGGTCGTCGTTGACGGTGCAGACAGTGAGGCGCTGTCCGCTGTCGAGTCCGATCATCTGGCCTTCCCGTCCACGCCGCCTGTCACGGCAGAAGGCAGCGGATCCGACCAAGCGGCGGCCGCGGCCGCCGCCGCGCTCGCCCCGCCCGGCACACCGCCTCGCCCGTCGGCACCCGACTCGGTCCCACAGTTGCCCGAGATGACCAGCCGCGAGCAGGTCGTGACCTACGTGCTGGGCCCACACTCCCTGGACCGCGATCTGCGGGCCGTGGCGTCGGTGGTGATCTCCGGCCGCGGACGTAAAGGGTTGTACCCGGCAGATGCGCAACCCCGGCTGCAGGCAGTCGACCCCGACGTCTACTGGCGGGCGTTGACCGCGACTGTGGGCAACACCAAACGCGGGCAGGCGTGGGATGTGTCGCGGGCCCGCGCTGCGCTGCAGAGATTGGCTGCCGGGGATCCGACTTTGCCCGCCACCAGCCTGGGGCACCCCATCCAAGTCACCGAAACCGACCCCACCGTCGACACAGTTCCGCTGGCAGGACCGGCTCCTACGCGCACCGTGACGGGCCGCGTCGTCGCGGTCGAGCCCTCACGCCGCGACTACGTCAGGGTGATCGTCGAGCGCGACGACCCCGGACCGGACGACCCGCCCCGCGCCAGCATGGAGTGCCGTCCAGACGCCACGCTGACGGTGGTCGCCGACAGTACCGCCCAACCCGCCATCGATGAGCCGGACAGCGTCGAGCCGTACGCGACGGCCGCCCCGGTGCCCAAGGACGGCGAACCGACCACCATCTCGCCAGCCTCGCCAACCCCAGAAACCGAAGACTCGCTGCAGGAGCTAGTCGACGCCATCACCGCGGACCACCCTGCCGTCCAGCATGTTCGCGACGCCCTGGCCGGCGCAGCCGAGATCCCGGAACTGGCCACCGACACCGGCCGCGACATCGTTGCCATCACGGCACTCCACGACTACATCGACGAGCCAGCTGGCAGCATCTCGAGTGAATTGCGCGACCACCGCCGCGATCTCCCGTTGCCACTGGCCGGTTCACGCTGGCTGGACCTGCAGGAGGCCACCCGCTGGCCCCAGTGGGCCCTGAGCCTGCATCAGGCGGGCCGCATTCTGCGGTTGGCCGGGCAGGACCACCTCGCGGCCTACGCCGACACCGTCGCCACGATGATGGACGACCGCCTACGGCGGCTGGAACACACCTCGGCCGACGAGATCGTCCACACTGGAGGGATCGCCCTGCCGTTGGTTCCGGTCGACCATCCGGCCGCGCCCGACCTGCTCACACAGCTACGCCGCGCACGGAGCAACCACTGGTGCGACGAGCGTTTCCACACTTCCGCCGGTCTGCGGATCGCGACAGAGACGCTCGCAGCCCACAGCCAGGGAACCCTGGAAGACACCATCGCCGGATACGAGGCCGACCGGCACGGCGTGGCCAGCGCCCCCGAAGCACTCGCCGAGTTGCGCGCCATCGCCGACACCATCGACGCCGCCGGCTACCGCCAGATCCCCGGCGCCCCCGGCCAAACGGCCCGCGAGCTCCTGTACGCAGTAGCCGATCGGCTCACCCTGCGGCTGACTCGCGAAGTGTTCGTCTACAAGCCCAAGCCCGCCGTCAACGCGGTGCGCACCACCCCACGTGACCCCTACCCCGGCGAGTCGCCTGACCTGATGGTGCGGGCCACGGCGGAGTCCGCGCGCCTCGCGGCCATCATCGACGAGGACACGAGTGTCGCGGCCGACACGCTCGCCCACGCCGTCCAATCCGTGAGCGACACACTCGACCACGCTGACGCTGATGGCATCCGATTGGCCGCCCAGGCAAGCAGGGCCGGCGACCTGGAGTTGGCGCGAGCACACCTGAGCTGGGCCATCATCAAGGACATCGGGTGGCGGGGCAGCACCGAGGCCCACGAAATCGTGACCACCCTGCTGTGGCAGGACAGCGGCGACCGCGATCCACGGGAATGGCCTCGCCAACTGCTGCGCAGCGCGGACGTATCCGGCCCGCGCATTACCGCCCACCTGGTGGCGTGGGCGGCCATGCTGCGGCATCGGCCGGGCCGCGGCGATGACCTGGGGGAGCTGCTGGCAGCGGTGCGCATCGACGACATCGCCGACCAGGTCGATGCGATCGCCGCGGCGTTCGCCGCGTACGACGGCCATGCCCTCCCGCAGCCGCCGCCGCTGCCTGAGGACTCCCTGTTCGACGTCGCACCCGCAGTCCAGCGGCCACGCACACGGCGCGAGGCCCGCGACACCCGCCAGCCCGCCTCCGCCACGCCCCGCCAAGGCAACGCACCGCAGGACAACGCCGCACCCGCACCCGACTCCGGCGCAGCACCAAGCGCCGCCGGGACGACCACACCGCTGTCGTTGCAGCAGCACCCGGACGGCCTGCCGGTGCCGGAGACGATCTGGCCATCCCTGCACACGCTGCGAGCTATGGCCGAGCCGTTCGACCTGACCGTTCGAGTGGTGCGCGTCGACGACCAGGTGTTCGCCACCATCGGCGAACCGGGCGCGCCTCGTCCCGCAGTGCTGTGTCTGCCCTGGCACGGGACAGAAGCGCTGGACGGCGCAAATCGCCCTGTCCCCGCCGACCAGCTCCTGGATTACCTCACCGCCTATCGCAGCACCGTGTCTCCCGAGTCGTTCACCAGGAGACCGGGCTGAGCGACTGGCCCCGTCGATTGGCGCAGGTCAGCCCGCACCTCGTACTCGGCTCGAATCACCGGCCCGAGGTCGCCGACCACCTGTCCGAGGCGATGAGGCTGGCCGCCGATGGCGCCAGCGACGCGGCCGAGGCTGCGCTGCGCAGCGCCGAGCACGCCGCCGGGCCGCTGCAACTGACCCCGGACCGCGAAGCCCAGGTGGTGCGCGCGATCCACGATCACGCCGCGCAGTGGGCCTTCACCGGCGACGTCGGGCGGTACCTCGTCGAGCCGTCCGAACTGGACGGCTCAACACGGGAATGGGATCTGATCAACACCTACGTTGCCGAGCATCCCGAAGTTCTCAACCCCCGGGCCGCGCACGCCGTCGCGGCGATCCGCGACCAGCGCATCCAGGCGGCCGATACGCGGAAGGAGGTGGCCGACCGCCTCAGCAATCACGCCAAAGCGGCCTACGACACCCACGACTACGAGCAGGCACTGGATCTGCTCGATCAGGCCGAACTGGCCGACCCCACGCGAGAGGTGACCTGGGAGAACCGACGCCGGACCGTCGCTACCGCGATGCGCCGGGGGACCGAGCCGGCTGCGGGCGCCGCCGCGCCCGAGCCCGAACCAGACCACGCCAGCCCGGAGCCCCTAGACCCGCCCACGGGCCGAGACACGAACGTGGTCGAGGCCAGTGCACCCACACTGGATGGCAGCGACGCCCACGACACCCGGCTCGCCCTGCACGCGCTGATCAACGCCGCGGCCGCGGCCTGGTTCGACGCCCAACTCGACCACTCCGCGACGGCACAGCAGTACCTGCGCAGCCGGTTGGGCGACCAGCACACCCTCGATCGGATCCGGCTAGGCGATGGCGCCGACCGGGGCGGGCTGACCATCGGATACGCCCCGGCCGACTGGACTGGGCTGGTCGACCACCTGCGCTCGCAGGGCTATGCCGACCAGGACTTGGTCGACGCTGGCGTCGCGACATCGGTCAAAACCGGGCCTCGGAAGGGCCGCCTGATCGACCGGTTCCGCAACCGGATCCAGTTCGCGGTCCGTGACAGCCAAGGGCGGATCGCCGGGTTCACCGCCCGTGCCCTGGCCCCCCGCGAGGGCGAGCCGAAGTACCTCAACACCAGCAATGACGCGCCCCTCTACCGCAAGGGCGAACTCTTGCTGGGCCTGTACGAACAGCGCGACCTGGTCGATCACGCCGACGCCGTCGTGGTCGAGGGCGCGTTCGACGTCGCCGCCACCATGGCGGCCAACCTCCTGCACCCCCAGCGTCCGCTGCTCACGGTGACCCCCTGCGGCACGGCGTTGACCACCGAGCAGTTGGACGCTCTCGACGCCGTGGTGGATCCGCAGCGGCGACACGTCTTCGCACCGGACCCCGACGCTGCCGGAATGCGGGCGGCCCGACGTCTGGGTGAGGCCGCACTGTCGCGGTACCCGAACTTCGACATCACGCTGCTTCCCGGGGGCCGCGATCCGGCCGCGTTCGCCCTGGCGGTCTCCGCGCAGGAAGTGGTCGCCGCATACCAGCCCGGCCGGTACAGCCGATCGGCCCTGGAAGTGCTGACGGAGGCCAGAGTCAGCGACTATGCCGAGGGTCTGGAAAGCGAATGGGTGGAAGCCCAGGTCGGCGCGGCCCGTCACGTCGCCGCGCTGTTGGCGACCTTGATTCCCGAACGCGGCGCCGAGGCCGCCGATGTCGGGGCACGCATGGCACTGCGTACCGGCGTCAGCCAGCACACCATGGCCGACCTGATCCTCGAAGCCGCCGAGGCCACCGGGTCGCTGGCCACCGGGCCACCGCCGGGCCGCCACCGCGCACCAGCATCGCCGCCCGCAGACACAGTTCGACCCGACGCCGATGTTGTTGCCGGGACACATCGGGACCGCGGTCTTGACCGATGGGGTTGGCAGCTCATCGACACCGACACCGCTACCGGGGTCGGCGAGGTCGAACTATGGCGGCGAGACACCTGGGAACTGGCGGTGACCTGGACCGCCGACGGGCAGGTGTGCACGCCAGTCTATCTGCGCACGGCAGTGTGGGTGCTGGACGAGAACTTCGAGCCGACGCGGACCTGGACGCCGTGGGATGCAGGGGAGACCGCCGTCGGCTCGGCTGCGCAGTTCGACCAACTAGCAGCCGAGTACGGCCGGTACGGCGTTGCCAAGCCCGCACCCAGACCGGGGTGGTGGTGGCTGACCACTGCAGCAAGCCGGGACGAGGCGCAGGCCGAGGCTGACCGGCGTGCCGGCGCCAGGCTGGTGATGCTGGAGACCGGCGAGAATGAAGGGTGGATCGACGAATCAGGCGCGGTCCTGCCCATCACGCCGCGGATGCCCACGCTGACCGAACTGCGGACGCGGCTCGCGGTGATCCGCTACGTGCTCGGGCCGCGCCGCGACGACCCGATCTTACGGCACCTTGTCGACGTCGTTGTGTCGCGACAAGACCGCGAAGACATGACGGTCGGCGACGCGTACGCCGGTCTGGTCCAAGTCGACACGGCGCTGGCGAAGCGGGCAGCGGTAGCTTCGCTCGGCACCGGAAAGGGCGGCCGCTTCCAACCCCGGCTGGCACAGCAAGCTCTGCAGCAACTGCTCGACGGCCACCCCAGCCTTGAGATTCCCGTACCAGGCGCATCCGCAGTCACCGACGATCAACGCGGACCGCTTCCCGACCCGGCCGCGGCCGCGGTCGACGACGTCACCACAGAGAAGGCATCGGCCGGCCCAGCCGTGGACCCGAGCGAGGAGCCCGGGGAGACCGACTATGTTGATGAACTCCTGCGGGAGAACGACCTCACGGTTGTATCAGCCGATGTCGCCGCCGCCGCTGACCCAGCGCAGTACGGATGGCAGCGCGCCGACGTCGAGTTCACCGAGCTGGGACACGGCGAAGTCTGGTGGCGCCAGGACTGGGCCCTGTGCCTGCAGTGGACCAGCGATGGCCGACTGCTCGACACCCTGAACTTGCAAACCAACACGTGGGTCCTCAACCGCGATTGCCTCCCCGTGGAGTCCGTGACCCCGTGGGAGGCAATGGAAGCCAAGCTCACAACAGCAGGCGAACTCCGCGCGATCCTCACCGAAGCCGGCCGGCACGGCTGGGTCGAACCATCACCGCAGCCTGGCCTGTGGTGGCTGACCGCGACCCCGACGGCCGAATTCGCGCACGGTTACATCTCAGCGGATGCGGCACGCCGCGAGGTCTATTTGGCCGACTCCGGCGACTGGCAGTTCGCTGATACCGGCGAAACCGTGGCGTTGACCGCCCACATGCCCCGCCTGGACCTGCGTGACCGAGCCTCAGTCGAACGGTACGTCCTGGGACCGCGTCACCGCGACCAGCAGCTCCGCGCGCTGGTCGGCAGCGTCCTGACAGGGCGTGCCCGCCAAGGAGTCGCCGCCGAGCAGGCCATAGACCGCCTGGCCGCACTCGATCAGGAGGTCTGCCAGCGTGCGGCCGTGGCGGCCCAGGCAGGCCGTCGCGGCGGTGGCCGTTCCGACTTCGATGCTGCCGCCGCCTGTGCTGCCCTACAGGCGCTCCTGGACGGCGCAACGCCAGCAGCGCCCAGCGGCGACATCCCCGCCTCAGCACAACTGGAGCTTGACGCCTCCCCCTCGCCGAACACTGCCCAGCCCGCGGAAACCGAACATGCGCCTGCCGGGCACGAGGACGATTCCGTCGCGGCGACGGCGGGAACTGCCCAGCCCGCTCGACCGGACGAGCGT
Source organism: Candidatus Melainabacteria bacterium (assembly GCA_963780635.1). Lineage (GTDB taxonomy): Bacteria > Actinomycetota > Actinomycetes > Mycobacteriales > Pseudonocardiaceae > DATEPR01. The sequence continues at coordinate 14,540 of CAWACW010000002.1, read as the reverse complement.
CCATCGCCCAGCGGGCCGACGCTGGGCGAGTTGCTCGTCGATCCGCGGGCGGAGAACGCCAGCAGCCGCGGCGAGTTCCAGCAGTGGCTGACTCACACGATGCGGCGGCTGCCTCCCGAGTTGCATGACGTTCCAACGGGCCCACTGCATCTCACCCTCGCCGTCGCACAGAGCGTGCTGATCGAGGGCAACCGGTTCACCGTCGACGACTTCGCGCTTCGCGTCGCAGCCAACGCGGCACTACCCGAACCGACAGCTTTGGGCCTGCGGCAGCTGGCCGATCAGGTCGATCGGCTGTTCCCCAATGTCGACGCGCAGCGCGCCGCCCTGGGCAACGTCGCCGAGGACATGGTGTTCACCGACCGGTTGCGGGCGATCGGAGAGCGGATCGGCCAGCTCGGTGGCGACCCGGTCGCGCTGATCCATGCCCGCGCCGCGTACTTGTTCCGCGGGGTCAACCCGGCGGCGGTGTTCGCCGCTCGCCGCTCTGTCCTGGAGGGTAAGGCGGGCCGCTTGCCGGGGCTGTTCGGTGGCTCCCTGCCCGCCGCGCTGCGGGAGCGGTTCCTGGATTCGAGCGCGCTGGGTGTGTTCCGTGACGCGTTCACCGCGCATGTGGTCAATGAGGCGTGGGATGCGCAGCGGCGTGGCCAGGACGGCGTTGACGCTGGGCAGGGCGAAACCACGGCGATCACCTTGCGCGCCTTGGCCGAGGCGCTGCGCGAGCGTGCCCGCCGCGATCCTGCCCGCGACGACCCGGGGGCCAGGGCGCTGCGTGAATCCGGTGCCGCCGCCATCGCCGGTCACCTTGAGGAGGTCGCCGACTACCTGGGCAGCGCAGGCGGGTTCGTCTTGCCCGCCCGGCCCGCAGCATCGGCCGTGGGGCACCAGCGCGCGGTCGACCGGGCCGGCGACCCGGTCGCTGTTAACACACCCGAGGACCGGGCCGACAACGGTGCTGGCAGCGAGGCTGGCGGTAGGGCCGCGGACGATGAGGACGAGGCCGTTGAGGGGCAGCCGCTGCTGGCCACGGACATCGCGGTGGTGCTGTGGCGCATGCGCGGCGACGAGTTCGCCGTGTTCGCCCTCGACCCTGACCACGTCGCCGACGCGACGATCTTCCGCGGCCCGGACAGCACCCCGCCGCTGCGGACCCCGCACGAGCCCGACACCGGCGCCTTCGAACACGTCGGCATGCGCACCCGCGGCATCGACATTCATCTGGAAGGGCTCGAACGGCACGAGATCGTTTCGTGGGCGCGGCTGGCCAATTGGATCGAACCCGGGCTGACCCCGGCCACGCGGCGCGTGCTGGGGGAGGCCTCGGCCGCGTTGGACCGCTTCCGCGCGGCAGAGCCAGGATTCTGGGCGATCGGGGAGCGGCAGATGGCTCAGTCCGCGATCCGGGAGTTGGAAGACGTCCTTGATGAGGCGATGTGGCCGATCATCGACGACGGGTTGGCCGCTCAGGAGGCCGGCGTCGCTGGGGTTCGCCGCCGCGCCAAGGCAGGTTCGAACAGCGGCGAGTTGGTCGCCGCCGGCGAGCTGCCCGGTCCGCAGCGTGCCGTGCTCGACCGCGTCGCGGCACTGGCCACCGTCCTGCCTAACCCGCCCCGCCGCACCATCCCTGCCGCCCAGGTCCCGGCAGGTGCAGTCGTGCAACACCCGAACTCGTCCGACTATCTCCAGCTCACCGCGCCGCCCACGATCACCGCCGATGACGTCCAGTTGACCGGTGTGCTGTTCGGCCGGACCAGTGACCAGCGCGGCCCCACCGTGTGGACCCTGCCCGCCATCGGCGAGGGCGAACCGCAGTTGTCGGTGGTGCCCGAACCGGCTTCGCTGGTCACGTTCATGCAGGACGTCCGCGTCGACCGGGCCAGCACGTTGGTCGTTCCGCGCGAGGTCGACCCGCGACGGCACGGATGGACCCTCGGTCCCGCACAGCCCGCCCGGTGGGCGGACTACGAGCAGTGGCGGCGCGGGGAAACCGAGCTGGTCCTGCAGTGGCGCACCGTCAATGAGCAGCGCCGCCTGGTCGCCGTCAGCGTCGACCGCCGTCCGCACCATGTCCAGACCCTGGACGAGCTTCGGCTCGTTCTGATCGACGCCGGCCAGCACGGCGTCGCCCGGAGGGACGGCGAGCAGTGGCAGGTGCGGGCTCACCCCACAGAGACAGCCGCGACGCGGGCTGCCGATCGGAGTGACGGCCTGCGGCTGGCGAGCCTCGACGAGGACGACGGCTGGCGCTTCGCCGACACCGGGCAGCCGATCGGGCAGGACGAGCAAACCCCTCCTGGGTCTGGTGATCCGGCGGCGGTGCAGCCAGCCGATCAGATCAGTCTGTTCGACGAGGCGAACTCAAACGCGGCGCCCGCCGTGTCCGACGCCACGATCCCGCCGCAGCCACCCGAGTCTGCACCGTCATCCACTACAACGTCAGCGCCGGTGCCCACCGCAGGGAGGCCGGACGACGGCCTGGACGACGACGCCGAGCAGGAGGTCGGGTTCGGCTCGAACCTGCCCGGCGACGCCGACCTCGATGCGGCCGCACAGGCCGACATGATCGCCCAGCGCTACGCCGACCTGGCCAACGAGGACACCGCCCCCGAACCAGACCGCGCAGACGCCCACTCGGCCTCAGATCCGACCGGCGCCCCCACTGCGGACATGCCACCGGCCCCAGTACAGACGCAGCAGCCAGCCGCGCCGTCGCCCGCCGTCCGGGAACCGGTCGACCACGTCAGACCACCGCAGGGGGCCGCGCCCTCGGACGCTGCAGCACGGCAGCCGCCCGGCGGAGACACCTCGCGCACCGTCGCCGCGCTACCCGGCGGTTGGACCGCACCCGCCAGCGGTGTGCTGCGGCTGGTCGGTGACCTGACCGGCGACGGCGCCGATCATCCCGACACCGCCGGGCTCCGGGACGACCGCGCCGCCGACGTCCTCGCCACCGGCACGAGCCTGCCGACCCGCGGACCATGCTCACGGACAAGGACTTCGCACGAGAGTGGGCCCAACTGGTGGCCCGGGCCGCCGAGCTGGGCTGCGCCGTGCGCACCCGCTACGCGGGCGCGTCGGGAATCGACCGCGACGACCCGTACAACCCGGTGATCTGGGTGGCGGCCGGTCAGGACGCCCCCGCCCGCCTGGTTGATCTGGCTCTGCAGGTGGTCCAGGTCGCCGTCGAGCAGGCCGGCGTGCGCATGGTGCCGGTGTCCGAACTAGCTGAGCACCGCTCGGGGGAATGGGCGCCGTTCGCCGGGACGCTGCCCGATCCAGGTCCTGCTCGTCCAACCGGACCCGCAGCGTTTCCACGGCACCCTGCCGATCCCGCAATCTCGGCCCGAACCGGCCCCTGAGTCTTCGCTGCCGGCGGCGCTCGCGCTGCGGGCAACGATTCCGGCGACCGGCCAGATCGTCTCTGGGCTGCCGATCTTCGAGCGGTTGATCGCCGAGATGGGCATCCGCATCGAACCCGCGCCACCGGAGCTGAGCGGCGTCGGCGCGCAGACCTCGCCACGCCAGCTGTCCCTGGCCACCGCGTCGACCGCCCCGGCCGTGTCGGCCGGGTCGAGCAGACCCAGCGGTGGCACCGCGTCGACCGCCGCGCGCGGTGGCGCAACCGGCTGGGGCAGCGCGGCGGGCCGCATCGGCACACGAACCGGGCCCGCCGCGCCGACCGCCCAGTTCCGGCTGGCCGCCGAACCGTCCACGCGGAACAGGCACAGCCGATGACCACTCGGGAAGAAGGAGGGGCGAGACCCTGATGACGGACACCGCCGCCACGCCACCACGGCACCCGCACGAGGGCTACGTCCACGCGGCCGCGGCGGAACTGGCCCAACACGGTATCCAGGCCGGCCAGCTCACCCTGCACACCGACGCCGACCACTGCCGCGGCGCTGCCATGACCCTGACCCAGCGCTACCCGCTGGCAGCCATGTGGCACGAAAGCGAGTGGATCCGGCTGAGTTGGTCGGACCACCAGGGCTGGCAGGTACAGGTGCACTGGCGTGGCGAGGACACGCCCCGCGCGCCGGCCGCGTTCGGCATCACCGCAACACCGCCGGCACACGAGTTGGCCCAGTGGGTCGCGGTGTTCCTGATCCATCCCGAACTCGTCGCCCGCGTGGACGACACCCCGATCAGCACGGCCGATCTGGAGGAGGTGCTGGCCGCCTACACCACCTGATCCACACAAAACAATGTCACGGCGCTGATGGGGGACTCGCGCCGCACCGTTGATCACCACCAATCGAGGGGGGACGATCGTGGGTGACGCACGCCCAAAATCCGGTTACAGCGCTAACACTCCAGGGCATTCGCAGGCCTGCCACAGGGCTGCGCGCGCGCCGCGGCGCACCGCGGCCGCCATGCTCCTGGCCGCGATCGGGCTGACGCTGACCGGCTGCGCGCACGCCAATAACCGCACCGCCGGCTTTGCACCGGACCGCGCTGCGCAAGCCACCCGCGCCGGGGCCGACCGCGTTTGCGCCCGCTTCGCCACGGCGGCACTCAGTTCGGACACCGTCATCGACCACGACCCCTCCGACGCGCGCCGCCGCGCCGCGCAGCTGTACGGGACCTCCGCACTGGAAGCCCAGTTCGTCGGGCAGTCCGGTGCCGACCCGCAATGGCCCACGCTGGTCGCCCACGAAGCGTCGGTGTCGGTACGGACCAGCCCGGTCGACGACGACCCACCCCCGATCACGGCGAACGAAACATCGGCTGGCGTGGTCGCGCACCCCACCGCCCACGGCGCCCACGCCTGGACCCAGACCCTGCCCGACGTCGTCGTCTACTGCACCCTCGGCGCCACTGGTCCATCCTGGACAGTCACGGCGGTCACCTTCTCCGGCAATGGCGTCGCTCCCGCTGCATCGACGGCGGCGACGCGATGAACGCCCGAAAGATCGCCATCGTCGGCCTCGCCGCTCCCGTGGTGTTCGTCGTGATGGTCCTGCTGCTCGTACTCGGAGGTGGAGGAGGAGCAGCATCCGGGCCGCGTCAGACCATCGCGCAAGGCCAAACCACCCTCAACACCAAGGCAGTCCCGTCCTGGGCGGTGCAGCCGCTGCTGGCCGCCGCGCAGACATGCCCCGAGATCACCGCGCCGTTGCTGGCCGCGCAGCTGGACACCGAGTCGGGTTGGGATCGCAATGCCTACAACCCCGGGTCCGGGGCCACCGGCCTGGCCCAGTTCGAGCCAGGGACGTGGTCGGTGTACGGCACGGATGGCGACGGGGACGGCATGGCCGATCCGCGTAACCCCGCCGACGCGATCAAGACCCAGGCGATCTACATGTGTCACCTGGTCACCATCGTCCGGAACACCCATGGGCTGGCCGGTGACATCGTCGACCTGGCCCTGGCCGCCTACAACGCCGGCCCGGGCAACGTGGTCAAGTTCGGTGGCATCCCGCCGTTTCAGGAGACCATCTCCTACGTCCAGAGCATCCGGAACCTGGCCAACACGAAATACGCGGTCCGCACGCCGCAACCGGTGACCGTTACCGGCCGCGCTGGGCCGGTGATCCAGGCGGCGGCGCGGTGGGTGCAGAACAGAACCCAGTACGCGTGGGGTGGCGGCACGCTCGATGGGCCCAGCCGCGGGATCTTCCCCGACGCCGGCGTCATCGGGTTCGATTGCTCGTCGCTGGTGCGTTACGCCTACTACCAGGGCAGCAATCAGCAGATCACCCTGCCGCGTACCTCGCAGGCGCAGTACGACGCCACGAAGTCCCAGCCCGTGGCGGTGGCCGATCTGCAGCCGGGGGATCTGCTGTTCTACGGCGGTCCGACCTCGATCCACCACGTGGCCCTGTATGTCGGCAACGGTCAGATGATCGAGGCTCCCCAATCGGGCGAGTTACTGCGGCAGACCGCCATCCGCACTAACGGCGACTTCGCCGGGGCGCACCGCGTCTTCGGCGGGCCCTTCGACAGCAACAAGGTGGCGTGACCATGACCCGCTCCTATTTGGACATCGGCATCGCCATCGGGCGACCGACCGACGTGCGCGACCTTGTGCGCGAGTGCCGACGACTGCTGGGCACCCCCGACGTGGTGCCGCCTCTGACCGATCGGACCGCCAGTTCGACGTTGCCCTCAGGAGCACATGGCATCCACGGGACGGGCCGATGACCAGATCAGTCCAGGAGAACGACGCCGTGATCACCTCCAGCGTGTGGCGAATCGGTGAGTTCCGCGCGCTCTGGCTCGCTGTTGGTCTGTCCACGATCGGCGACCAGGCGGCGCGGATCGCGGTATCGGTCCTGGTGTTCGCCCACACAGACTCCGCCCTCGCCGCGGCGGCGGCCCTAGTTGCGGGGTTCGCGCCTGACCTGGCGGCTGGCCCGATGCTGTGCCACCTGGCCGACCGGTTTCCCCGGCGCCGGATCATGATCGTCAGCGATTGCGCGAGAACCATCATCTTCGCCGCGATGGCCATACCCGCATTGCCGGTATGGCTGCTGTTTTGCTTACTGCTCATCGCGGGCATCGGCACCGCCCCGTTCGGTGCCGCCCGCGCAGCGCTGACGTCGAACGTAGTGACGTCGGTTCGGCTGCACGCCGCGCAGTCCGTCATGCAGTCGACCGCACAACTCAGCCAACTGCTGGGCAATCCGGTCGGGGCGGCCCTGATCGCACTGGTAGGGCCGCGAGGAGGGATCGTGGTTGACGCAGCGTCCTTCGTCATATCGGCGATCGTCATCCTTCGCGGCGTGCGGCCTCGCCCGGCCGCCGATGCCTCATCAGGTCGACGCTGGTGGTCCCAGATTCGCACGGGATTTCATATCGTGGCCACCACGGCAAAGCTGCCTACCCTGATGGCTCTGGTCTCGTTGACCGGCATCGCGATCGTGCCCGAGGGCCTCGTAGTGCCCTACGCCGCGCAGCGCGGGGGCGGCACAGCGGCGATCGGCGTCTTGTGGTCGGTGATTCCCGGGGGCGCGTTCCTGGGTGTGGTCATTCTGGGCCGATTTGTGAAGCGCCACTCCGTCTCGATGATGATGCCGCTGGCCGCGCTGACTTGCGCTTCGCTGATCCCGACGGTCGTGGGCTTGCCACTGCCGGTCACAGCCGGGTTGTGGGCCGTGAGTGGGATTTGCTCCGCGTATGTGGTGACCGCGATGACCGAGTTCGTCAGCCGAGTGCCGGACGAACGCCGCGCTCAGGCCGTGGGCCTGGCGCAGGGCGTGAACCGCGCGGCCAACGCTGTGGGCTTGATCGGCGCGGGGGCGGTGGCCCAAGCGGTTTCGCCCGCCGTCGCGATCGGTGTCAGTGGCGTCGTGGGGGTCCTCGCTGTGGCGGGACTGGCGCTCGCGCCGGGCGGTGCGGGCTCGACCCGCGGCGCGCGATTCCGCGACGCCGACACCGACATCGCGACAACTGGGACACCCGGGCGAGGCCCGTGACCCGGTGATCCGCGGGACCGAATGTGGCCGCCGTACAACCCAATGGCCACTCAGGAAAGCCCCGCTCAATCATGCCCTGGGGAATCGGCGGCGACGTCGAAAAGGCATTAGCCAAGCGGAGTCATAAATAAACAACACCAAGAGAGAACAGGAGAACGCTTCACCATGGGGGGAACCGTCAAGGCGGCACCACGCCGCCGAGAACCCAGACACGCCATCACCTACAGACCGGCCCGCACCGCAGGGCGCCGGATCATCAGCGCCGCCATGGCCATTGCGGCGGCCGCCGCGCTGTCGGCAACCACCGCCGCGGCTACGACGGCAACCACGGCATCGGCCGGTGCAGCGCCACAGGCGGGAGCCGCTCAGGTCGGCGCCTGTCCAGCCAGCGCAATACCGGCCGAACGCGTCGTCGCCGGTCACCGGGTCGGCGAAACGTCATGCCAGATCGCCGGCCTGACCCCGGTCACCGACGCGCAGCAGAACCCGTGGACGGAGGCCACCGTCGCCATCTCGGGCACGGCCGCAGGCTTCGTGGAGACTGCCGGGGCACCGCGCAGCGACTTGGTCGACTATCCCCGGCTGCTGTTCCCGCAGTTCGGCGACACTGCCTGGGCGCCGGCGACGACCACCTACTCCGGAGCCACTCCCGGCGCCGGCAACGGCCTGAGCGTGCTGTGGCCCGACCAGACCGCGAACTGGAACGGGCAGGCCGTGGTATTGGTACCCGGCCAGGAGAACGTGCCGCCCGTCGGCGCCCTGGTGCCCCGCTCGGGGACCGGCCTCGACCCGCAGACCTTCACCAACCTCTACGCCGGGCCACTCATCGACGCCGGCTATGCCGTGATCTACGTGCGGCGCCAGGCGTCCAACGGCCTCACCGCGACGCTGGATGACGGATCCACCAAGGCCACCTCACTCAATGACAACGTCGCCACCACCATCGACTGGATCGACACGGCGCAGACGCTGCTGCGCCAAGCGTTGGGCCGGTCCCCGTCGAACGTGTTGTGGTACGGACACAGCTCCGGAGTCATTGAAGGCCGGATCTTCAACTGGTCAGGGGCCAACCGCGACGCCGGCCGCCGCAAGATCATCGATGGGTTCCTTTCTGACGACCCGGGCGGGGGCCTCCCGCTGCCGCTGGATCTGCCCGAAGGGCAGCTGCTGGCAGACCGCGACGGGCAGATCACCTACCCGCCTGGCGCCGGGCTCACCGCGGCGGAGAAGGCCCAGATGACACCGGAGATCACCCTGGCCCACACCGAGTACACCTCTTTCCACTCGTGGACCACACTGGCCAACTACCTCAGCGAGAAGCGCGCAGGCCAGATCGCCTACCAACGTCAGGGCTTGACCGGCAAGGAGCGGTTCGACGAGGTCGCCGGCGTCAGTCACATCGCCAACCAGCTTGGGTCCCCGCCGGACACGCTCGATCTGGAAGGTCTGGTGATGGCACAGATCGCCAACCTCGACGCCTGGGTGACACTCGGGACCACCCCGCCCCCCACGATCGCCGACCTCGGCGGCGGTAACGCACAGCCTCCGCTCGGTCAGGCAGTGGATCTGCCGCCGATCGCCTGTCCGACCGGCTACCGCTTCGGTGACCCCGTGGGTGGTGACCCGACGCAGACCGGTTACGTCCCGTTCGACGGGCACAGCCTCGAACCGATCACCGCCGGGGGTGAGCTGGTGGACGCCAACGGCGACGGGTTCCGCGACGCGATGCCGACGATGGACCAGGCGTGGACGCAAGAGCATGTCTGGCAGTCCACGCATCTGAGCGGTCCTGATCACGTGAGCAGAGCGGCGTACGTGGCCTGCGTACAACACGACGTGACCACGCTGCAGCGTGAGCGGCTACTCACGCCGACGGTGGCCGCCTGGTACGTCACGCAGGCCGGGCTGTTCCCTGCCGTGCCCTGGTAACCAGGCGCCGATACCCCGATCCACCGCAACGTCGACCGATCAATGCCGGGCGTGGGCCGTTGTCCTCAACGCTCTTATGTGGACTCCACCGCCTGCTCCGGTGTCGCCAGACGTCGATATCGCTACGCGATGTCGATGCCGACGCGAACGACTCGCGCCGGCCACAGCACGCAGGGGAGGCGTGCCGATCCGGGGGAAGGAGTGATCGTCATGCAGCAGCGCGACTACTTCTACTGACAGAACGCGGCGGCGGGGCCATGCCCGTCTTGTGACCCCGCTGCCGCCCTCAGCTGACCGACGCGGGGCGGGCAGGGCGCTGGCCGTGCTGCCCGCCCCCGCCACACCACGTGGACAAGCCGGCACTGCGAACCAGCACACGAGAGCCCACGTACGGGTCGTGACCCTGTCGGGTGGGCATTTCCACCTGCGCGACAGGCAGACCGCGGCCGCTGTGGCCGCGTGCCTTGCCATCGACCCCACGCCGGAGGCCGGACCATCGACCGGGACCGGGCGATAAGAGTTCTCGCCCGCACCGCACTTCTACCGGCGGCGGGACGCGATCGACCGCCGCTGGCGCAACGGAACGAGGCGTTCGACGACATCGGCCGGGACGTGTTCGGCGGCGACGACGAACTCGCGCTCGCCCTGCAGTGCAAGTGGTCACAACAGGTACACGGCCGGGTCGCGGCGGCGCTGGCTGGGGCCGAGCGCGCCGAGGAGGTTGACCAGGTGGCGGCCGTGGCGCACCGGTACCCGACACTGCGCCGGATCCTGGACAAGCACCTTCGGGCGGGCGAGGCATTCGGCGAGGCGGTCCGGGCCGAGCAGCGCATGCTCGTCCTGGCCGCCGGCCTGGCCGACGCGGGTGAACCGCCCGAGGCGGCCAGGATCGGTGTCGCGTTCCTGGCGTTGATCCGCACTACGCCGGACCGCCCGAACCGCCCCCCCAACCCTGTCGAAAAACTCTTCCGACGCCTGGGCGCCCGTTCCTGACGCTCGGCCAGGCGCTCAGGCCTGCGTGCCTCCATCTCCGCCACGTCCGCCACGCCGAGTAAGTCAGCGTGCACGACCGCGGGTCACGGGACCGGCCACCGGTAATGTTCCCGGGGTGTCCAGCTGCCCGGCGAGGGTGCGGGCGATCGCATTCGATGCGGCCGGCCGGGCCCGGATACCCAGCCGTCCAGCGTGTTCCCCCAACCGAACCGCGGCATCCCGCGTGGTCCCGATGACCTCGGTGATGGGAGCCGACCGATCGTTGGCCGCCACGTGGATTTCCGCCCGCGTCGCGCCGGCATACACGGCCAGTGCTGCCCGGGCCACAGTGGAGATCGAGCGGTCGACGTCGTGTCCGGGCGGCTCGCGCATGCTCACCAACGTTTGCGCGGGCAACACCTCGCCGCCTGTCTGTGCGGCGCCCTGCGCGTGCCAGGCGACGGTGATGGGATCGACGGGCTCGCCTTGGGCGTGCATCTGCTTGATGACCCGCCACGTGGCGGCCAGGGCCGGGGAGCCGACGAAGTCCTCGGGACGCAAGCGAGCGATCACGCCGACCTCGCGCCACGTCGGGTCGTCGCAGACGACCGCATGAATGACACGCCGCTGGTGGTGGGCAAGCATTGCCCCGGTGATCAGGGTCAACGGCGGTGCGCTCGCCAGCGGGATCGGATTGAGAGGGCCGGGTCGTGCCAGCGATGGCACGCCGTCACCGACCGACCGGCGAGCCAGGGCGTCCAGATCGCGCAGGTTGGCCTCGATCACGTCCTGGGTTGTCTGCAGCGCGCTGCCCTGTGTCTCCCGTGTCGTTTCCGGCGTGGCCGCGGCTTCCAGGGCCACCCCGTAGTGCTCCATCTCTCGGCGTACGAACATGTCGATGACCATCCGGCCATAGCCGACCACCTGGCCTTCGCCTAAGCCCACGCCGGCCTGGGACAGACCGGCCAAGTCGAACACTCCGGGCGAGGCACGCCCGTTCCGCGCCGCTGCAGCGCGCACCGCCATGATGTTGTGTGCGGCCTGCTGCTCGGCGGCCGGGTTCGGCTGACCGTCAGCGGCGCGCGGAAACGCCCGCAGTTCCCCAACGTCGTACAACCCCACCAGCGTCGCGAACATCTCGCCGTGCCGTTGATCGGCGAAATGGTCCGGGTGCAGCCATGAGCCAATCTGATCCAGGTAGGCCGGGTTGTGTTCATCAGCCATCTCGGGCACGCCGCCGCGGCGATCGGGGTGGGTCTGTGCGACGTTGCTGTGATCGCATACGGCAGCACGCAGCGATCCGACAAGGGGCAGCTGGTCAGTCGGGCCGAGTGGTCGGCCTACGAGGAGCCGTACGGGCTCATCCACCCGATCTCGTCCGTGGCGTTGATGGCACAACGTCACATGCATGAACCCAGCACCACCTCAGAGCAATTCGCCGCTCTTGCGGTGTCGGCCAGGGACTGGTCGCTGTTGCACCCCACCCCGCCCTACCCGAAGCCTCTGACCGTCGATGATGTCGTGAGCTCGCGGATGATCTCCAGCCCGCTGCACGCCAGGGACTGCTGTCTGGTCACAGACGGTGGCGCGGCAATCGTGGTGACGTCAGCCGAGAGAGCGCGAGACCTCGCGCGTCAACCGGTGTACCTGAGCGGATTCTGCGAGTCGAGCAATCACCGCTCAGTGTCGGCGATGCCGGACCTCACCGGCACCGTCGCGTCGACGACCTCGCAGACCGCGCTCGCGATGGCTGGCCGCTCCCTCGGCGAGGTGGACACCGCCCATGTCTACGATGCCTTCACCGCCAGCTTGATGATCCTGATCGAGGACATCGGCTTCTGCGGCAAGGGGGAGGGCGGCCTCCATCGCCGACGGCAACGTCGCCCCCGGTGGAACGCTGGCGCTCAACACCAACGGCGCCGGGCTGTCGTACACCCATCCGGGCATGCTCGGCCTCTTCCTGCTGACCGAGGCCATCACTCAACTGCGCGGGGACGCGGGAGCGCGACAGGTGCCGGACGCATCGACGTCGCTGGTTCACGGGATGGGACTGACGATCGCCGCGCACAGCACGGCGATACTGTCGACACATGCGGATTGACGCGGATCCGTCGCCATGTCGTCGGTGAGTTCGGCTTCCGACGGTGGCGTCGGGTTCTCGTCCGAGCGGGGTCCCGTCTTGGTGTCCATCATGCTCGCGCTCGCGCTGGTGGCCCTCGATTCGACGGTGTTGGCGACGGCGGTTCCGACCATCGTCGCCGAGTTCGACGACTTCCACCTATTCCCCTGGCTGTTCACGGGTTATCTTCTGGCGCAGGCGGTCACTACCCCGATCTACGCGAAGCTGTCGGACATAGTCGGGCGAAAGCCGGTCATCCTCTTCGGTATTGGCATCTTCATGGCCGGCTCCATCCTTTGCGCCGCGTCTTGGAGCATGCCCGCTCTCATCGCTGCGCGCGTGCTGCAAGGTTTGGGCGCGGGAGCGGTCCAACCGATGTCGGTCACCATCGTCGGCGACGTCTATTCGCTCGCCGAACGAGCCAGGGTGCAGGGCTATTTCGCCAGTGTCTGGGCAATGGCCTCCGTCACTGGCCCCACCATGGGCGGGCTCTTCGCCGAGTTCGGCATCTGGTGTGGCGTGTTCGCCATCAACGTCCCGCTCTGCATCCTGGCGGCGTGGATGCTGCACCGCCGCTACCACGAAAGGTTCGAGCGCCGCGAACACACCGTCGACTACCTGGGCGCAGTGTTGCTCGCGGTGTCGCTGGCGCTCCTGGTCGTGGCGATCCTCGCGGGCGGCCAGGCCTGGGCTTGGGTTCTCCGCCCAGCATCGGCGCCTTCGCCGTCGGCGGCGTGGTGTTGATGGCTTTCTCCCTGGCCGAGCGCCGAGCGGTCGAGCCAATCCTGCCTGCCTGGGTGCTGACCCGTCGCCTGCTGCTGACCACGACCGGGGTGGGGCTCGGCGTCGGTGCGATCCTCGTTGGGCTCACGTCCTATGTGCCGACCTACCTGCAGGGATCGCTCGGGGTTACCCCGGTCCTTGCCGGTCTGGCGCTGACCACGCTCACCGTTGGATGGCCGCTGACGGCAGGCCTCGCGGGACGGATCTACCTGCGCGTCGGGTTCAAGAAGACCGCGCTGTACGGAGTGTCCCTGGTGACTGCCGGGTGCGCTGCCCTGGTGATCACCGCGCACGCACCCAACGTCGGCGCGGTCGCATTGATCTGCTCGTAATCGGTTGTGGGCTCGGTCTTACGGCCGCTTTCCGTGCTCTCATCGCCGCGCAATCCAGCGTCGACTGGCATGAGCGCGGTGTGGTAACGGGGACCCACATGCTTCGCGCGGTCGTTGGGCAGCGCGGTGGGCGGTCTCGCGGTGTTCGGCGCCACCGCCAACGCGATATTCGGCGAAGGCGACGCGAACTCGGGGCCTACCGTCATCGTGCACGGCGCGACGGCAGTGTTCATCGGAGTGCTGTTCGTCGCGGTCGCAACGGCGGTCGCGGCGATCACCATGCCCGCAACTCCGCCAGCCTTGCGTTGAGATTGCGCTGAGGGCAGTGATTTTCGCTCGATCACGGCCCTGGGCGCAATCTCAACGAGCCCTGCGCGGAAGAGGTAGTTGCGCGCCGGATTCCTGCCGTTGTGATCCTGAGCCGTCTCATCGCCCGAGGCCAGGAGTTGCCATGAGGCGCCGAAGCGGCGTTCGACCTCGGCGGGTTCGATGCCGGGCACGCCGAATGACGAGCCGGGCACGAAGGCGACGATGACGAGCCGCGCTTCCGGCGCCGCGGCGGCGGTCACCTCCCTGACGTAGGCGTCCCGGTCCTCGCCCGACATGCCGTGCAGGCAGCCGTTGTCGACGACGAGGTCGAAGCCGGCGCCGATGCCCGTCGCGCTCAGCCGCGTCACGTCAGCCTCGACGAACTCGACGGACACCCGGTTGGCTTCGGCCTTCGCGCTCGCCTTGGCCAGCGGCTTGCTGACGTAGTCCACGCCGGTGACCTGCCACCGTGCTGCGCAAGGTAGATCGAGCTGTCGCCGGTGCCGCACCCGATGTCCAGCGCCAGGCACGGATTCAGGGCACGCGTGGGGCCCGAGCCTTCGACCAGGTCACGCAGGCGCTGGGACAGCGGATGGCCGTCCCACGGGGTGAAACCCAGCCGGTAGAGCATCCGGAAGAGCCGCTGTCGCGACGACACGGCGTCAGAACGAGCCCATG
>CAWACW010000001.1:0-7976 GCA_963780635.1 Candidatus Melainabacteria bacterium | reverse complement strand
CCTCGTGCGGCAGCGCGCGCACCGAGCGGTCCATCTCCGGGTGCAGCGCGTCGATCAGTACCTCGCGCAGCAGCGCCCTGACCTGCTCCGACGTCCGCAGGCCGCGAGTGGCCAGCTCGGACCGGAGCCGGTCGACGATCTCGGTGCTGGTGGCCGCGCCCAGGTCGGCCAGCAGCAGCGTGTCCTCGATGTCGGTCCAGGAGTCCTCGTCCAGGTTGCCGGCGCCGAGCAGGCCGAGCAGACCGGTGCCCAGCGTCGACTGGGAGCGCGAAAGCCTGCCGCGCAGCCGCTCCATCCGGCCGTTGACCGGCGCGATCTCGTCGGTCTCGGCCTGCTGCACCGGGAACTGATGGGTGTCGGGTGCCCGCTGGACCGGGAGTTGCTCCGTGACCGGTTCCTGCTGGACCGGGAGCTGTTCGGTGACCGGCTCCGGCGCTGTCTCGGTGGTCTCGGTCGGTTCGGCGGCTTCGGCTGTCTTGGCTTCTGTCCCGGCTTCGGGCAGGCCGACGTCCACGAGGCCACGCTGGGGTGCGTCCCTGGGGACCGACGCGTCGTCGCCGACGGCGGGCTCGGCCGTCGACCTCGGGCCGGTCGGCGACCGGGTGCTCGGGGGTCTCCGTGCGCTGCCCGCCGGGGGCGAACGCGATGCCCGCACCCGCCTGGTAGCGAGCAGGCGGCTGGTCGGCCGCCTTCTCGACCGAGGCTGATCCGCCTGCTTCTGCGCAGCCAGAGGCCGGTCGCGACGGCCGCCAACAGCACGACGACTACGACGACGACAATGACGATCAGGGTGGATGTGGACACCTGGCCATCCTTCCACGGACGGCGTGAGCAGGACGCCCGATGACCGACCGGCTCCCTACGATGGGCCCATGCCCACGGACGATCCCGCACTGGACGTGTTGCGCCGCGTGTTCGGCTACGAGTCGTTCCGCGGGCCGCAGCGGGAGGTCGTGGACCACGTCGTCGAGGGCGGCGACGCGCTGGTGCTGATGCCCACCGGTGGCGGGAAGTCGCTGTGCTACCAGATTCCCGCGCTGGTACGAGACGGCGTCGGCGTCGTCGTGTCACCGCTGATCGCGTTGATGCAGGACCAGGTGGACGCACTGCGCGCGCTCGGCGTTCGCGCCGGATTCCTGAACTCGACACAGGCCATCGACGAGCAGCGGATGGTCGAGCGCCGACGTTCGTGGCCGGCGAACTGGACCTGCTCTACCTGGCACCGGAGCGGCTGCGGCTCGGAGTCGACGCTGCGCCTGCTGGACCGGCGGCACGGATCTCGCTGTTCGCGATCGACGAAGCACACTGCGTGGCCCAGTGGGGTCACGACTTCCGGCCGGACTACCTCGCGCTGTCGGCCCTGCACGAGCGCTGGCCGGCGGTGCCGCGGATCGCGTTGACCGCGACGGCCACCGAGGCCACCCGGGCCGAGATCGCGGTCACGGCTCAACCTCGGCGACGCCAGGCACGTCGTGGCCAGCTTCGACCGGCCGAACATCCAGTACCGGATCGTGCCCAAGGACGATCCGAAGCGGCAGCTGCTCGACCTGCTGCGCACGGAGCACGCCGGCGACGCCGGCATCGTGTACTGCCTGTCCCGGGCGTCGGTCGAGAAGACGGCGGAGTTCCTGAGCGCGCAACGGGATTCCGCGCGCTGCCCTATCACGCCGGGCTGGACGGCCGGACTCGCGCGCTGCCAACCAGTCCCGGTTCCTGCGCGAGGACGGCCTGGTGATGGTCGCGACGATCGCGTTCGGCATGGGCATCGACAAGCCGGACGTGCGGTTCGTCGCGCACCTCGACCTGCCCAAGTCGCTGGAGGGCTACTACCAGGAGACGGGTCGCGCGGGCCGCGACGGGCTGCCGTCGACGGCGTGGCTGGCGTACGGGCTGCAGGACGTGGTGCAGCAGCGGAAGCATGATCGACTCGTCCGAGGGAGACGCGGCGCATCGCAGGCGGCAGGCTCGGCGCACCTGGACGCGATGCTCGCGCTGTGCGAGACCGTGGAGCTGCAGGCGGATCCGGCTGCTCGCGTACTTCGGCCAGGAGGCCGAGCCGTGCGGCAACTGCGACACCTGCCTGGCGCCGCCGGAGTCATGGGACGGCACGGTCGCCGCGCAGAAGCTGCTGTCGGCGGTGTACCGGCTGCAGCAGCGAGCGCCGGCAGTCGCTTCGGCGCCGGGCAGGTCGATCGACATCCTGCTGGGCCGCAAGACGGCGAAGGTCATCCAGCACGACCACGACGCGCTGACGGTGTTCGGCGTCGGGACCGACCTGCGCGAGCAGGAGTGGCGCGGCGTGCTGCGGCAACTGCTGGCGCAGGGTCTGCTCGCGGTCGAAGGTGACCACGGGACGCTCGTGCTCACCGACACCAGCGGCGACGTGCTCGGCAAGCGGCGGGACGTGCCGATGCGGCGCGAACCCGAGCGGGTCGCGAAGTCTTCGTCGTCTGCTTCTTCCGCTGCTGCGAAGAAAGCCGTCATCGAGCTGTCCCCGGAGGCCGAGCCGGTGTTCCAGCGGTTGCGCGCCTGGCGGGCGGCGACCGCGCGGGAGCAGGGCGTGCCAGCGTACGTGATCTTCCACGACGCGACCCTGCGCCAGATCGCGGGCCTGGGGCCGAAGTCGTTGGCGGAGCTGGGGAAGGTCAACGGTGTCGGCGAGAACAAGCTCGCCAAGTACGGACAACAGATCCTCGACGCACTGTGAACAGCAGCACTCGGACATATCAGACCTTTCGGGTGCTGCTCCCGTTCGGGTTAGGGCTAACTTCGCCCGTGATCTAACGGAGACAACGCCGAGATACCCCAGATATCTACTGTCTCGACCGCGGTTTTCGGCTGCCCGAAAGGAGCGCTTGGTTGCGCCAGCAGAGCCATCGCGGTTTACACAGGAACCCGCGCAGACGCTTTTTTCGCACGGTCCTTTCTGACGTCCATCCTCGCCCCGGTAGTGGCGGTCGCGGCGATCGCGGCCGCTTTCGCGATCGTCACCAGTTCACCGGCGCCCGCTGCGACGACGCCTCTGTCGGCAGCGGCCAGTTCGTCGAGTGTCGCTCCCACGTCGCCGTCCACCGCACCGTCCACCGCGCCGTCCTCCAGCACTGCACCGTCCTCCAGCACCGCGCCATCGTCGAGCACGGCACCGTCGTCCAGCACCGCGCCTGCGACCGATCCGAACCCTGACTGCACGTTGACAGTGCCGACAAACCCGTTGAGTGCCAAGGGTCTTGCGACGCCGTACCAGCTGACCGCGACGGACCCGGCTGCCGGCAACTGCGACGAGGCGAACGACGGCCAGTCCGCGTTCGTCGAGGCGACGGTCGTCAACACGGTGACCGGAGCGCTGTCGGTCTACCGGCCGCTCGTCGTCGACCAGGGCAGTCAGCCCGCGGCGGCACCGGTCGTACCGAAACTGCCCGCCCATGCCGTCGTCGGTATCTGGTTCGGATTCAACGGTGACAGTCTGACACTGCGGGCCAACCGAAAGAGTCTGACCATCGGAAACTGCGTCAACGGCGATCGCGGATCCATTTTCGGCCAGTTCGCCTTCTGTAACGCCAGTGCATTCTTCACCGCAGCGAACACGGCCATCACGCGCCACCAGATCAGAATTCCGGCCCTGACGGACGGCAAGGACGGGCTGCCGTGCATGACGACCAGGGACTATGGCCTGATCGACCAGGACCAGAGCGACAACGTGATCACGAGTTACCTGGTCCGCCCGGACGGTTCGGTGGCGCAGGACACGGCGACGAACGCGAGCGCGCTGACCGACTCGACGACGCTGGTCAACGGCAGTGACAACCTGCTGCTGGACGGCTTCGTGGACCCGGCGCTGGGTTGCCCGACGTTCAACGCGCCCGACCTGACCAACCCGGGCCACCAGGTGTCGTCGCTGGCCCTGAACGAGTTGTTCGCGGCGGCGCGCCAGCACAGCCCGATCGCGCTGGTACCGCAGATCGACCCGATGACGTTGAACAACGGCCGCGTCGACGCGCGGAAGACGAACCTGTACCGGGCCGGCGTGAACATGGGCCCGTTCAATCGCCGGACCGAGTCGGCATCGACGTACTGCGCCGACACGCTCCGGATGGGGGAAAAGCGCATCCAGCAGGACGCGAAGTTCTTCCAGCAGGAGCCGACCCCGGACGCAGGCGCCGCGAACAACCTCTACACGTTCATGGCGCAACGCTGGGCCGCGTCGCTGACCAACCTCAACTGCGACAAGATCATCAACGTGCCGAAGAACCCGGTCCAGCTCACCACGGACGACAACGGGGTGGTGACGGCGGCCGTCTTCCCGCACCAACGCTGAGCCGGTAACGAGCTCGAGAACCGACACCAGACCATCAGGCGAAGGGTGTCGCGACGAGGCCAAAGCGCGTCGCGGCACCCACAGCCATGTCCAGAGTCAGCGGGCGCGCCGTACGGCTGGCGCCCGATGACGATCAGGCCTCCGACAAGGCGGCGCTCCTCCAGCCGGCCGGCGATGGACGATCGCACCATCTCGTGGCGCCAAGCGGCAAGTCATCCGACACGACCATCCAAGGGATGACTCGCAGGGCCGACCCCTCAATGGACGGCACGCCGTAGGACCGACACCAGCCGAGACAATCACTCAACGGCCGACACACCAGCCGCCCGCCGACTCGACCCCCCAGCGGACGACACCTTGCCACGCCCGACCGAGGAGACCACCCAACGGCCAACACACCGCCCGGCAGACAGCAGGGAGACGACCGCCCACCGGACAAGACACTCCTACGCCGGACGAGTCGCCCACCCAACGGACGACACACTCCGCAGCGCACGCCAGACGACCATCCAAAGGACGACACGCTCCGCAGCGCTCAATCACCCGCGGCACGACCGATCGCCACTGATCGGGCCGTCCAGGCGGCCGCTCAATGGACAACAGCCGACACGCGCTCCGGCACTGCTGACGGTCAAGACGACCAGCGAAAGGACAACACGCCAGGGCACCCCGGCGAGCCGACCACTCGGCGGGCACCAGCGCACCCCGGCGAGCCGACCACTCGGCGGGCACCAGCGCACCCCGGCGAGCCGACCACTCGGCGGGCACCAGCGCTTCGGGAAGCGCCAGTTGCTGAGACGGCCGTGCAGGGGACGACACGCCTGCCACCCACCAACACCGCCGAGGCGACCACCCAACGGACGACACGCCCAGCCAACACGCCCAGCCACGCCCGACGATCCGGTCGCCGAGTGTCAACGGCGGTTCAATGCGGACCCGGCGTGGGCGGTTGAAATCGGACCCACCCCTGGTTGGTGTTGATGGTTAGTCATTGGTCTTGGCTGCGGGAACGCGGCCAAGGTCGCGGTCTTTGAGACGGTAGCTGTCCCCCTTGATCGAGATGACTTCGGCGTGGTGGACGAGGCGGTCGATCATGGCGGCGGCCACGACGTCGTCACCGAAGACCTCGCCCCATCGGCCGAACGGTTTGTTGCTGGTCACGATCACACTCGCCCGCTCATAGCGGGAGGAGACCAGCTGGAAGAACAGGTTCGCCGCCTCGGCCTCGAACGGGATGTAACCCACCTCGTCCACGATCAACAACGGGTAGCGGCCCAGCTTGACCAACTCGTCCTGCAACCGGCCAGCATGATGGGCTTCGGCCAGCCGGGCCACCCACTGAGCGGCCGTGGCGAACGCGACCCGATGACCTGCCTGACACGCTCGGATCCCGAGCCCGATCGACAGGTGCGTCTTGCCGGTGCCGGGAGGGCCAAGGAACACGACGTTGTCCTTGCCGGTCACGAAATCCAGAGTCCCGAGATGGGTGATCGTTTCCCGTTTCAGCGAGCGTTGGTGGTCAAAGTCGAATTCCTCCAACGATTTCCGGGACGGGAACCGGGCGGCCCGGATCCTGCCCTCACCGCCATGCGACTCCCGCGCCGCGACCTCACGCTGCAAACACGCCGCCAGGAACTCCTCGTGCGTCCATGACTCGGCGCGGGCGCGTTCGGCCAGTCGCTGGACTGCGCCCGCCAGTGACGGCGCCTTCAACGCCCGCGCCAGATAGACGATCTCGGAGGACACGTTGCGGCCCTGAGTGGCACCACTGTTGGCTTTCGTGGCCATCACGCGACTCCTTCTCCACCGTCAACCCCGAGCATCCGGTCATAGTCGGACAACGCCCTGCGCTGCACCGTCGTATCCACCGCCGGGACCGGGAGCAGCCGGCAGGCCCGCCGCAACTGCACCGCCGCATCCGCATGCGCCGGATCAGTGATGCTCTGATGATCAGCCCAACACCGTTCATGCCGGGCGACACGCTGTCCATGGCAGGTGACCGCGACCAGGTCCAGATCGGCCACCACCTCGACCCTGCGGCCGATCACGCCCGGATGCACCGAGTAGTCATTGGAGTCCACCCGAACGTAGTGATCACGCGGCAACCGGGTGCTCGCCCGCCAGCCGACCACCGGCGCCACCGGCGGCAGTTCGAGCATCGCCGCCCGGTCCGCTTGCCAGCGCTGGACGGGTTGGCAGCCCAGGATGCGGTGCTGGCGACTGTTCGCGACCTGCAGCCAGTCGGCCAGCTGGGTGTTGAAATCGGCGGGGCCGCGGAAGGCGCGTCCGGGCAGGAACGAGGTCTCCAGATAGCCGTTGGCCCGTTCGACCAGACCCTTCGATTCCGGGTCAGCGGGCCGGCACTGGATCACCCTGATCCCCAGCGTCCCGCGGAAGGCGTTCATCGCCTCGGTCAGCTGGGGTTTCCCACCACGCCACTGCCCGACCGCGGACTCGTTGTCCCACACCAACGCCTTCGGAACCCGGCCCCACCCGTTGATCAGCGCCCAATGCCCGGCCAACAGGTCCGCACTCTGCCGCGACGGCAGCATCCGGGCCGTGATCACCCGCGAATAACCCGACACGATCATCAGCACCGGCGGGCGCCCGACCTGGCCGAATCCCAATGGGATATCGACCGGCGGGAACCACAGATCGCACTGGGCAAGTTCACCCGGTTGATACACCGTCCGAGACGCCGGGTCCGGCGGCGCGAACAGCGGGCGCAACTCACGCACCCGGTCTTTGAGGATCGTCAGACCGCGCTGCCAGCCGATCCGCTCCGCGATCACCGGGACCGGCATCGTCGGCCACTCGGCCAGCAGCGCCCGGATCTGCGGCTCGACCGCATCCACCGCCGAACCCTTGGCCGGCCGCTGATACTTCGGTGGTCCTTCGGCCGCCAACGCCCGGCGCACGGTGTTCCGACCGACACCCAGCTTGCGGACGATGGCCCTGATCGGCATGCCCTCAGCCCGGTGCAACCGGCGGATCTCCGCCCAGTCCTCCACGTTGATCACTCCCTACTGTCAGGGAGTGGGTCCATTTTCGCCCGCCCACACCGGGTAAGCATTCACGCGCCGACGACACCAGAACGTTGGTAGCGGGACGGGGGCGTGGTCATGGTGTGGTTCTCCTGGTGTCACACGAACCGCGGGCATACCGGACTCCGATCGCGTTGAGGTCAGACGATCTCGTCACGGTGGCGACGGTCGGCGAGTTCGGCACGCAGTCGGAGGCGGCGGGGCCATAGGAGTGGCCCCGCCGTCTACTGTCCTGCTCAGTAGAAGAAGTCGCGCTGCCGCATGACCATCACCCCTTCCCCGATCGGCACGCCTCCCTGCGTGCGGTGTCCGGCACACGGTTGTCGTGCCGTCATGGACATCGCGTCGCGGTGTCAATGTCCAGTGCGGCGGGATTCCAGTGTGTCCATACGCGACCGTCACCGATGGAGGCCCCGTGGTGTCCGCGGTGATCCGATCCCGAGAGTTCACCCCCGTGTTGCTCGAATCTCACGGTCGGGCAACCGGTGGCAGCTCGTCGTGATTGCGCGCGGATCGGTGGCCGGTGCGGGCAGTATCGGGGCGCTGCCCGCACGGACCGGTCTCAGCGGGAGCAGGTCATGCGCGGAATCAATCGTCCACGACACACGCAGTAGGCA